>NZ_CP109277.1:5125000-8982372 GCF_045209715.1 Streptomyces sp. NBC_01635
CTCCGGCGGGTTGTGACGGGTGGTTGGTCGTTGTTTGAGAACTGCACAGTGGACGCGAGCATCTGTGGCCAAGTTTTTAAGGGCGCACGGTGGATGCCTTGGCACCAGGAACCGATGAAGGACGTGGGAGGCCACGATAGTCCCCGGGGAGTCGTCAACCAGACTTTGATCCGGGGGTGTCCGAATGGGGAAACCCGGCAGTCGTCATGGGCTGTCACCCATACCTGAACACATAGGGTATGCGGAGGGAACGCGGGGAAGTGAAACATCTCAGTACCCGCAGGAAGAGAAAACAACCGTGATTCCGGGAGTAGTGGCGAGCGAAACCGGATGAGGCCAAACCGCAGGCGTGTGAGACCCGGCAGGGGTTGCGCATGCGGGGTTGTGGGATCTCTTATTTCATGGTCTGCCGGCCATGAGGCGAGTCAGAAACCGTTGATGTAGGCGAAGGACATGCGAAAGGTCCGGCGCAGAGGGTAAGACCCCCGTAGCCGAAACGTCAACGGCTCGTTGAAGAGACACCCAAGTAGCACGGGGCCCGAGAAATCCCGTGTGAATCCGGCGGGACCACCCGTCAAGCCTAAATATTCCCTGGTGACCGATAGCGGATAGTACCGTGAGGGAATGGTGAAAAGTACCCCGGGAGGGGAGTGAAATAGTACCTGAAACCGTGTGCCTACAAGCCGTGGGAGCGTCGCGTCGGATGACTTGTCATCCGGCGTCGTGACTGCGTGCCTTTTGAAGAATGAGCCTGCGAGTTTGCGGTGTGTTGCGAGGTTAACCCGTGTGGGGAAGCCGTAGCGAAAGCGAGTCCGAACAGGGCGACGCAGTAGCATGCCCAAGACCCGAAGCGGAGTGATCTAGCCATGGGCAGGTTGAAGCGGAGGTAAGACTTCGTGGAGGACCGAACCCACCAGGGTTGAAAACCTGGGGGATGACCTGTGGTTAGGGGTGAAAGGCCAATCAAACTCCGTGATAGCTGGTTCTCCCCGAAATGCATTTAGGTGCAGCGTCGCGTGTTTCTTGCCGGAGGTAGAGCACTGGATAGGCGATGGGCCCTACCGGGTTACTGACCTTAGCCAAACTCCGAATGCCGGCAAGTGAGAACGCGGCAGTGAGACTGTGGGGGATAAGCTCCATGGTCGAGAGGGAAACAGCCCAGAGCATCGACTAAGGCCCCCAAGCGTACGCTAAGTGGGAAAGGATGTGGAGTCGCACAGACAACCAGGAGGTTGGCTTAGAAGCAGCCACCCTTGAAAGAGTGCGTAATAGCTCACTGGTCTAGTGATTCCGCGCCGACAATGTAGCGGGGCTCAAGCGTACCGCCGAAGTCGTGTCATTGCAGCTATAGGGCCAACGCCCGCTGTGATGGGTAGGGGAGCGTCGTCTGCCGGGTGAAGCCGCGCCGGAAGGCAGTGGTGGACGGTTGACGAGTGAGAATGCAGGCATGAGTAGCGATACACACGTGAGAAACGTGTGCGCCGATTGACCAAGGGTTCCTGGGTCAAGCTGATCTGCCCAGGGTAAGTCGGGACCTAAGGCGAGGCCGACAGGCGTAGTCGATGGATAACCGGTTGATATTCCGGTACCCGCTGTGAAGCGTCAAACATTGAATCGGGCGATGCTAAGTCCGTGAAGCCGTTCCGGACCCTTCGGGGAAAGGAAAGTGGTGGAGCCGACGAACCCAACCCGTAGTAGGTGAGTGATGGGGTGACGCAGGAAGGTAGTCCAGCCCGGGCGGTGGTTGTCCCGGGGTAAGGGTGTAGCCCGTCATCCAGGTAAATCCGGATGGCATAAGGGTGAGACCCGATGCCGAGCCGATTGTGGCGAAGTGGATGATCCTATGCTGTCGAGAAAAGCCTCTAGCGAGTTTCATGGCGGCCCGTACCCTAAACCGACTCAGGTGGTCAGGTAGAGAATGCCGAGGCGTTCGGGTGAACTATGGTTAAGGAACTCGGCAAAATGCCCCCGTAACTTCGGGAGAAGGGGGCCATGTCCGGTGATGAGGTTTTCCCTCTGAGCTGGGTGTGGCCGCAGAGACCAGCGAGAAGCGACTGTTTACTAAAAACACAGGTCCGTGCGAAGCCGTAAGGCGATGTATACGGACTGACGCCTGCCCGGTGCTGGAACGTTAAGGGGACCGGTTAGTCACTCTTCGGGGTGGCGAAGCTGAGAACTTAAGCGCCAGTAAACGGCGGTGGTAACTATAACCATCCTAAGGTAGCGAAATTCCTTGTCGGGTAAGTTCCGACCTGCACGAATGGCGTAACGACTTCTCGACTGTCTCAACCATAGGCCCGGTGAAATTGCACTACGAGTAAAGATGCTCGTTTCGCGCAGCAGGACGGAAAGACCCCGGGACCTTTACTACAGTTTGATATTGGTGTTCGGTTCGGCTTGTGTAGGATAGCTGGGAGACTTTGAAACTCGGACGCCAGTTCGGGTGGAGTCGTCGTTGAAATACCAGTCTGGTCGTGCTGGATGTCTAACCTGGGTCCGTGATCCGGATCAGGGACAGTGTCTGATGGGTAGTTTAACTGGGGCGGTTGCCTCCTAAAGAGTAACGGAGGCGCCCAAAGGTTCCCTCAGCCTGGTTGGTAATCAGGTGTTGAGTGTAAGTGCACAAGGGAGCTTGACTGTGAGACCGACGGGTCGAGCAGGGACGAAAGTCGGGACTAGTGATCCGGCGGTGGCTTGTGGAAGCGCCGTCGCTCAACGGATAAAAGGTACCCCGGGGATAACAGGCTGATCTTCCCCAAGAGTCCATATCGACGGGATGGTTTGGCACCTCGATGTCGGCTCGTCGCATCCTGGGGCTGGAGTCGGTCCCAAGGGTTGGGCTGTTCGCCCATTAAAGCGGTACGCGAGCTGGGTTTAGAACGTCGTGAGACAGTTCGGTCCCTATCCGCTGCGCGCGCAGGAGTCTTGAGAAGGGCTGTCCCTAGTACGAGAGGACCGGGACGGACGAACCTCTGGTGTGCCAGTTGTCCTGCCAAGGGCATGGCTGGTTGGCTACGTTCGGGAGGGATAACCGCTGAAAGCATCTAAGCGGGAAGCCTGCTTCGAGATGAGGACTCCCACCCACTTGATGGGGTAAGGCTCCCAGTAGACGACTGGGTTGATAGGCCGGATATGGAAGCACGGTAACGTGTGGAGTTGACCGGTACTAATAGGCCGAGGGCTTGTCCTCAGTTGCTCGCGTCCACTGTGTTGGTTCTGAAACCACGAACGACCCCATGTGCCACACATGGTGCGGTTGTCTGTTTCATAGTGTTTCGGTGGTCATAGCGTAGGGGAAACGCCCGGTTACATTCCGAACCCGGAAGCTAAGCCTTATTGCGCCGATGGTACTGCAGGGGGGACCCTGTGGGAGAGTAGGACGCCGCCGAACAATTCTTGCAGAGAAAGCCCCGTGCCATTGGCACGGGGCTTTCTGCGTTTAGGGTCGGGGTCATGCGCTATGACCTGGTTGTTTTCGACAATGACGGTGTCCTCGTCGACAGCGAGCCCATTTCCAACCGGCTCCTGGCCGGCTACCTCACCGAGCTCGGGCATCCGACGTCCTACGAGGAATCCATCCGGGACTACATGGGGTCCGCCATGCATCGGGTGCACGACCTGGTGGAGGAGCGGACCGGGCAGCGGTTGCCGGACGACTTCGACTCCGTGTTCCATGCACGCGTCTTCGCCGCGTTCGAGCGGGAGTTGAAGCCGGTGGCCGGTGCCGCCGATGTGCTGGAGGCGCTGGCGGCCGATGGAGTGCCGTACTGCGTGGCCTCGTCCGGGAGCCATGAGCGGATCCGGGTGGGGCACCGTACGACCGGGCTCGACCGGTGGTTCGACGACGAGCGGATCTTCAGCTCCCAGGATGTGGGGCGGGGCAAGCCGGCACCGGACCTGTTCCTGTACGCGGCGGAACGGATGGGCGTTGCGCCGGCGCGGTGTGTCGTGGTCGAGGACAGTCCGCTGGGCGTACAGGCGGCGGTCGCGGCCGGGATGGACGTGTACGGGTTCTCTTCGATGACACCCGCGGAGAAGCTGGCGGGGGTCACCCGGCTCTTCGCGGATCTGCGGGAGTTGCCGGAGTTGTGGGCGGGGTGACCCGCGTCCGCGGCTGACAAATGTCATGCGGAGCAGCGGACGTTCGTTTCTACCGCCGGGCCGGGGCCGGCCACGAGGCTGGGCGCATGACGACGCACTCGGTCACTCCCAGCAGCAGGCGCCGGACCTTTCTGCCGATCGTCCTCGACGTGGCGGCGCCGATCGGGGCGTACTACCTCCTCAGGAACGGGTTCGGGGCGAGCGAGTTCGTCTCGCTCGCGTGGAGCAGCGTCATACCGGCCGCGCGGACCGGGTGGGCGGCGGTGACGGAGCGGACGCTCAACGCCTTCGCCGCGCTCATCCTCTTCGTGAACGTGGTCTCGCTGCTGCTCGGCTTCGTCTCCGGGGACGCCCGGCTGATGCTCGTCAAGGAGAGTGCGGTGGGCAGTGTCATCGGCATCGGGGTGCTGGTGTCCGTGATGCTGGGCAAGCCGATGATGACCACGGGCATGAAGCCGTGGGTGACCAGGGGGCAGGCCACGCGGGAAGCGGCATGGACGCGGCTGGAGTCCGGGTCGGAGGCGTTCCGGCGAGCCGAGCGGAGGTTCTCCGTGGTGTGGGGCACGGCGCTGCTCGGCGAGTGTGTGGTGCGGGTCGTCGGGGCGTACTCCCTGCCGGTGGACACCATGGTCTGGCTCGGCACCGTCATCATGATCGTCACGATGGGCGGGGCGTTCCTGGTCGGTGGGGCGCTGGGGGCCGGTCCCATGCTGGCCATGGTCGCCGCCGAGGCGAAGACGGCCGGGGCTTGTGCACCCGCAGCCGATCCCGCCGTTGTTACCGCTCCCGTCGCCATCGACTCTCCCGAACTCCGTTGAAACTGAGCACAATTCACCTTCGGCCGGACCTACCCACCAGTACACCGGGGCCCTACGCTCGCCGCCATGACTGATGTGCTGCGGCGCGGCAGGGCCTCGCTGGCGTTCGCCTTCCTGGTGCAGGGAGTCGCCTTCGCTCTGCTCGTGACGCGGATCCCGGCCATCCAGGACCGGTACGGGGTTTCCGACGCGCTGCTGCCCGCCTTTCTCGCCGCGGTGCCGGTGCTCGCCGGTATCGGGAGCGTGGCGACGGAGCGGCTGGTGAAGGCGGTGCCGCCGAGCCGGGTGCTGCGGTGGTCGCAGCCGGTCGTGCTGCTGGCGCTGCTCGGGGTCGGGGCGGGGGAGCACATGGCCGGGCTGGCCGTGGCGCTGGCCGTGTTCGGGCTGGCCGTGGGGGCGCTGGACGCCTCGATGAACATGCTCGGGGTGAGCCTCCAACGGGCATACGGGCGCAGCATCATGCTGAGCTTCCACGCCGCCTACAGCCTGGGCGGAATCGCCGGGGCGTCGCTCGCGTGGGTGGGGGCGCACGGGCAGCTGGCGCTGTGGGTGTCGTATCTGCCGGTGGTGCTGGTGCTGATGCCGGCGGCGCTGATCGGGAGCCGGTGGTACGTGGACCAGGAGCAGCGGGAGGGCCGGGGCAAGGACCGGCATCAGGGTCATGTCTCCGGGCCGGCCGCCGAGGGTGAGGACAGGACCGGGCCCGTCGCCTTCAGGCTGCTGCTGCCGTTGTGTCTGGTGATGACGGTGGCGTACATCGGGGACTCGACGGTCTCGAACTGGAGCGCGAAGTACCTCCAGGACGTGCTGGGGAGTTCGGAACAGATGGCGACCGTTCCGTACAACGTCTACATGGTCACCACGCTGGTGGGGCGGACGATCGGGGACTTCGGGGTGCGGCGCTTCGGTGCTGTGGCGGTGGTGCGGGCCGGGGCGCTGGTGGCGGCGGCGGGGTTCGCCGTGGTCGCCGGGGCGTCGGGGGAGTGGGCGGGGATGCTGGGGTTCACGCTGCTGGGGCTGGGGCTCTGTGTGCTGGTGCCGCAGACCTTCGCGGCGGCGGGGCGGTTGTTCCCGGGGGCGTCGGACGCGGCCGTCGCGCGGCTCAACGTCTTCAACTATGTGGGGTTCCTGATCGGCTCCCCGCTGGTCGGAGTGATCGGGGACGTCTGGAGCTATCGCGGGGCGATGCTTGTGCCGATGGTGTTGGTCCTGGTGGCACTCGTGCATGCCAGGTCGTTCGCTCCTGAACCGGACCGATACGGTGGCGGGCATGAGCGGCCGCACACAGCTGATGTGGGACGAGGCAGTCACGGGCTATGACTTCGGCCGGGACCATCCGATGGACCCGGTCCGGCTCGTGCTGACCCGGAGTCTGGTGGACGCCCTGGGGCTGGACCGCGAGGTCTCGGTGGTCGCCGCGAAGACGGCCGGTGAGTCGACGCTGCGGCTGGTGCACCGCGAGGACTACATCGGCGCGGTCAGGGCGGCGTCGGCGGATCCGGCGTCCGCGGACCAGTCGTACGGGCTGGGGACGACGGACGATCCCGCCTTCGCCGGGATGCACGAGGCGTCGGCGCTGATCGCGGGGCAGTCGGTGGGCGCGGCGGAGGCCGTGTGGCGCGGGGAGGCGCTGCACGCCGTGAACTTCGCGGGCGGGCTGCACCACGCGATGCCGGGGGCGGCCTCGGGGTTCTGCGTGTACAACGACGCGGCGCTGGCCATCGCCCGGCTGCTGGAGCTGGGCGCCGAACGCGTCGCGTACATCGACGTCGACGTGCATCACGGGGACGGGGTGCAGGCGGCGTTCTGGGAGGACCCGAGGGTCCTCACGGTGTCGCTGCACGAGCACCCCCGGACCCTGTTCCCGCAGACCGGGTGGCCGGAGGAGACCGGGGCGGACAGCGCGCAGGGCAGCGCCGTCAATGTCGCCCTGCCTGCCGGGACCGGCGACGAGGGGTGGCTTCGGGCGTTCCACGCCGTGGTGCCGGAGCTGCTCGCGGACTTCCGGCCGCAGGTGCTGGTGACGCAGCACGGGGCCGACACGCACTTCGAGGATCCGCTGGCCCATCTGGCGGTGTCGCTGGACGCGCAGCGCGCGGTGCAGGTGGCGTGCCACGAGCTGGCGCACGAGTACGCCGACGGCCGGTGGGTGGCGCTGGGCGGCGGCGGTTACGCGGTGGTGGAGGTCGTCCCGCGGTCCTGGACGCATCTGGTGGGCATCGCGGCCGGGAAGCCGGTGGATCCGGTGACGATGATCCCCGAGGGCTGGCGGCAGGAGGTGTACGCCCGGACCCGGCAGCTGGGGCCGGTGCGGATGACCGACGGCCGGTGGCCCGTGTCCTGGGCCTCCTGGGAGGACGGCTACGACCCGGCGGACCGGCTGGACCAGGCGGTCCTGGCGACCCGGCGCGCGGTGTTCCCGCTACGAGGGCTGCTGCCCTAGGCCGTACCGGGCGGAGACGCTGCCTCAGGGAGTACCGGGCGGGGACGCGGCCCTGCTTCGTCGCTCCTGTGGTGTGGCTCCGGCGGTGCCGACGCCGCGCCCGGTGT
This sequence comes from Streptomyces sp. NBC_01635, assembly GCF_045209715.1. Taxonomy (NCBI): domain Bacteria; kingdom Bacillati; phylum Actinomycetota; class Actinomycetes; order Kitasatosporales; family Streptomycetaceae; genus Streptomyces; species Streptomyces sp. NBC_01635. The sequence goes on from NZ_CP109277.1 coordinate 5,132,470, forward strand.
TCGCTCCTGCGTGGTTACGCCGACCGTGCGGTGTTTCCCGGGTTCCCGGGGTGGCCCGGGACCGGATCGCGCACCATCGCTGCCGTGCCGACCACGACCGACCCGCCCGCCGACCCGCCCCTCGGCCTGTCCGCTGACCCGCCCCTCGACCCTTTCGCCGGTCTGCCCGCTGCCTCTCCCGCCGACCCTTTCGCCGGTCTGCCCGCCGCCCCTCCCGCCGACCCTCCCCCCGGCCTGTCCGCCGATCCGCCGGCAGGCCCGCCCGTCGTCCCGAGTGCCGCCGGTCTCCGTGCGCATCTGCTGGCCGCCCGGCTGTCCGGGACCGTGGCCACCACGAGGGAGGAGAGCCTGCGGAGCTACCGGCTCTTCGCCGCCCGGGACCCGCGCGCACTGATCGGCCTCGAGCCGGAAGGGACGTGGGGACAACGGGAATTGATCGAGCTGATGGCGGCCAGGTGTGGTGTTTCGGCCGATCCTCGGCACGTTTCCGGGCATGATGTGATCGACCCGGAGCGGACCCTGGTTGCCCTGGACGCCTGTTCGGAGCGGATCGCGGCCGCGGCCCGGAGCGGTGCGCCCGTGCTGCTCGGCACCGGTCACCCGCACCGGCTGCTCGGTTTCTACGCAGCTCTGGCAGACGCTCTGTCGGCGGCGGGATGTGAGGTCCTCACCCCCGCGCAGGGTCGCTGTGTCGACATAACGACCCGGTTCGGTCTACGCACGCACCACCTCGACTACGTACGAGGAGTCGCGCTGGTCCGGGGCGCACGTCCCGAACGTCCCGGTGGTGAACCCGGCGCACACACGCACTCCCCGCTCCCGGTTCGGACCGTGCTCGCCGCGGCCGCCGAGGCCGGCGGGCCGCTTCCCGAGCTGGTGATCGGAGATCACGGCTGGGCCTGCGGGGCAGGTCAGCTGGGGTTCGAGGCCATCGCGCTGGCCGACGTGAACGACCCCGCCCCGTTCGTGGGGGAGGCCGAGGGGTGCCTCTCGGTGGTCGTTCCACTCGATGACGGTGCGCGGTCCGCTTACTACCTGCCGCTGGCCCGCTACGTACTCAATCGAGCGTGTCTGTCACAGTAGGCCGCCGATGGGTGCACCTCTTCCCCACTCGCATCACCCGCCCCTACATTGGGGAGTGAGCACGCAACGACGAAGAGTCACCGGAAGGGGAAGCCGGTGCCCGTCGAGTGCGGAAGGTTCAGGTGTGTCATGGCTGCAGCTGGCGAGAGGCCTCTGAACGAGGTTCAGTTCCTTACCGTGGCGGAAGTCGCCTCGGTGATGCGAGTGTCGAAGATGACCGTGTACCGCTTGGTGCACAGTGGTCATCTGCCCGCGATCCGGGTGGGGCGGTCCTTCCGCGTCCCGGAGCAAGCGGTTCACGAGTACCTCCGCGAGAGCTATGTGGGGGTGGAAACAGCCTGACGGTGGGCCGGGGAGATCCGCACCAAGACACTCACGGGCCTCCCCGGCCGCCTCGATTACGACCTCAGCGCTCGGGCGGGTAGGCTGGCCCCTCGTAGGTCGTGTGGGCCCATGGCGCCCAAACACCGAGTGATGAGAAGTGAGCGAGGGTAGTCGTGGGCTCTGTTATCAAGAAGCGGCGCAAGCGGATGGCCAAGAAGAAGCACCGCAAGCTGCTCAAGCGCACGCGCGTTCAGCGTCGCAACAAGAAGTAAGCGACGACGCGGAAGCGTGTTCAGTGGCCCCCCACCGATGCGGTGGGGGGCCACTGTCATCACATGGGTCGGACTCGTGGCGAAGGCAACAGGAAGGCGCTCTCGTGGGGAAAGTCGTGCTGGTGACCGGAGTGGCCCGCCCGCTGGGGGGCCGTTTCGTCCGGAGGATCCAGCGTGATCCGGACGTGGACCGGGTCGTCGCCGTGGACGCGGTCAGGCCCGCGCACCACCTCGGTGGCGCCGAATTCGTCCAGACCGACATCCAGCAGCCCACCGTCGCGCGCGTGCTCGCCGAGGCCGGCGCCGACACCGTCGTCCACCTCGACGTCACGGGCACGCCGCTCGGCAGCGGCAGCAGCCGGACGGCGCTCAAGGAGACCAACGTCATCGGCACCATGCAGTTGCTCGGTGCCTGTCAGAAGTCCCCGACCGTCAAGCGGCTGGTCGTGAAGTCCAGTACGAACGTCTACGGCTCCGCGTCCCGCGACCCGGCGGTCTTCACCGAGACGACCCCGCCCAAGTCCCTGCCCAGCGGCGGCTTCGCGAAGGACGCCGTCGAGGTCGAGGGCTATGTGCGCGGCTTCGCGCGCCGCCGGCCGGATGTCGCCGTGTGCGTGCTCAGGTTCGCCAACATCCTGGGCCCCGCCGCGGACAGCCCGCTCGCCGCGTACTTCTCGCTGCCGGTCCTGCCGACCGTGTTCGGCTACGACCCGCGGCTGCAGTTCGTGCACGAGGACGATGTGATCGACGTCCTGCGCCTCGCCTCGCACGAACCCCGGCGCTCCACGCTCAACAGCGGCACCTTCAACATCGCCGGGGACGGCGTCCTGCTGTTGTCCCAGTGCTCGAGGCGGCTCGGCCGGCCGACCGTGCCCCTGCTCCTCCCGGCGGTCACTTGGGCGGGCTCGCTGGTGCGTACGCTGGGGATGTCGGACTTCTCACCCGAGCAGATCCGGCTGCTCACGCACGGCCGGGCGGTGGCGACGGACCAGATGCGCGAGACACTGGGCTTCACGGCGAAGTACACGACAGCAGAAACGTTCACGGACTTCGTGCGCAGCCGCGGCCCCGGGCTGCTTCCGCCGGAGGCCCTCGCGGGGGCCGTCGACCGGATCGCCGCGCTGCCCCTGCCGGGCACGGGCAGCGGTCACCCCTCGAAGCAGAGCGCCAACTGAGGAGCGCATCAACGATGGCGGACGCCAAGGTCATTCCGTTCGACGACGACCGCTCCCGTGGGGGAGCAGGAGGCGCCGGGGGCGCCGCGCAGCGCCCGGCGCGCCGCCGGGGTGCGGGAAGCCGACGACACGGCGCGGGGACCGCCGCGATGGGCGACGTCCAGCCCCTGCCGGGGCGGACGTCCGTCGGGGACGATGCTCCGGTGCCCCGGGAATCCCGTGCAGAGCACGACGGCGGTGCCGCCGCATCCGGCGCCGCCCCCGGCACGGAATCCGGTTCCGGGGACGAAGCCGGCGGCCTGGAGCAGCGGGTCGCGAGCGGGCTGGCCTTCCTGCGCCGCCGGCTCACCGGGGACTACGCGGTGGACGACTTCGGCTACGACGAGGAACTCACCGACCAGGTCCTGATGTCCCTGCTGCGCCCGATGTACGAGAAGTACTTCCGGGTCGAGGTGAAGGGCATCGAGAACATCCCCTCCGAGGGCGGCGCCCTGATCGTCGCCAACCACTCCGGGACGCTGCCGCTGGACGGTCTGATGATGCAGGTCGCCGTCCACGACAACCATCCCGCCGACCGGCATCTGCGACTGCTCGCGGCGGACCTGGTGTTCATGCTGCCGGTGGTCAACGAACTCGCCCGCAAACTCGGTCACACCCTGGCCTGCGCCGAGGACGCGGCACGGCTGCTGGAGCAGGGGGAGCTGGTGGGGGTGATGCCGGAGGGCTTCAAGGGCCTCGGCAAGCCCTTCGCCGACCGCTACAAGCTGCAGCGCTTCGGCCGCGGCGGCTTCGTGTCCACGGCGCTGCGCGCGCGGACGCCGATCATCCCGTGCTCGATCGTCGGGGCCGAGGAGATCTATCCGATGATCGGCAACGCCCGGACCGTCGCGCGGCTGCTCGGATTCCCGTACTTCCCGCTGACGCCGACCTTCCCGTGGCTCGGCCCGCTCGGCGCGATCCCGCTGCCGACGAAGTGGACCATCCAGTTCGGCGAGCCGATCCACACGGAGAGCTACCCGCCGGAGGCGGCCGAGGACCCGATGCTGATGTTCAACCTGACCGACCAGGTCCGGGAACAGATCCAGCACACCCTCTACAAGCTGCTGGTGCAGCGACGGTCGGTGTTCTTCTAGGAAGCCCCGTACGCGGTGTGGCGGGCCCCCGACGACCGGGGCCCGCCACACCGCGTGTTCCTGTTCTTCGGTTCTCCGGCTCTACAGCCTCCTGATCGGCGTCCTCACTCCGCGTCCTCGCTGTCGATGCCCAGTCCCGGGAGCAGACCGGGGAGGAGGGGCGGGAGGGTGACGTCGGGCCGGGCCGGCGCGGTCGCGCCGCCGCCGGCCGGCGGGGAGGTGCTGGTGTCGCCGCTCTCCGCGGGCGGGTCGAGCAGCCCACCGGTGTTGCCGCCGAGCAGGCCCTCGCTCCGGTCGCCGGAGTCGGCGGACCCGCTGGGGGCGCTGCTGCCGGTGCCGTCCTCGTCCGCGGTGCCGTCGGTGCCGGTGCTGGGCATCCGGGAGCGGTCCGTACCGGACGGGTCGCTCGGGGCGGGCCCGGAGTCGCCGCGCCGTCCCCTGCCGTCGCCGCCGCCCTCCCGGGACGAGGGCTCGGGGAGCAGGGACTGCAGCGGGGCGACGTCCTCGTCTATGGCGTCGAACACCGACGAGACCTGCTCGCTGACGTCACCGAGCTGCGGGGGCAGCCGGTCGCGGAGGGAGCCCCAGGCCTGCCGGTGCGTGTCCGAGAAGGAGGAGAGGGCCTGCATGGGGCGCAGGGAGTCCGGGTCGTGCCGGTACGCCTCGCGCAGCAGACGATGGCCCTCGGACGCGTCGTGCCGCATACCGGACAGGGCGCGGCGGATCTCGCCGAGGGATTCGTGGTCGAGAGGGCCGCTGCGGCTGCGCTCCATCAGTCGGCGGGCCTCGCCGAGGCGGGTGGAGGCATGGTCGAGGAAGACGCGGCCCCGCTCGTCGTTTCCGTCGGCCAGGCCGAGCTTGACGTCCTCTATGCCGCGCTTGAGACCGTAGAGCGAGTCGCCGGGCAGGGCGTCGGAGCTGGCAGCGGCGACTCCGCCGAAGGCGCCCGCGGCCACGGTGACGCCGAGTCCGCCCGCGGTGAGGCCCTTGGCCAGGCGCGAGCGCGGTCTCAGCTTCCCCAGCGGGGTGGCCCGGTGTGCGCCCCGGGCGCGGCGTGAACGCTGATCGGGTACGAACGAATCCGCTGCCTCGCCCGCGGCGGTGCCTTCTTGGAGCATGGCCTCGAACTCGGCCATCAGCCGGGCCCGATGGACGACCTTGACCTCGGGATCCAGCTCCGGCTTGGGCAGCTCGCCGAGACCGGCGGCCAGCGTGAGCAGCCGTGCCTGTTCGGTCTCCGCGGCGGCCGGGGCCGATCCTTCGGACTGCTCGGCCGCCGTGCCCCGGCCGGACTGCTCCTCCAGAGCCTGGGCGAAGGCGTTCGCCCGCCGGTGCGCCGATACGTTCGCGATCACTGGCGGCACCTCCTCTCATCGTGACGGTCGACTCCCCAGGGGGTCCTGAGGGTTCCACCCCCTGACCATGTCCACACGATCGGGTGATCGAAGTGGGTCGGGGGTTGACCACAGGGAGCCTGCATCCCGCACAACGAGCGGCCCGGTACTTGGGTTACGCACGCCGGTGGGCCGGTTCGCGAAGTCAACGCAGCGTCATTCACAGCGGGTCCGCCGTCACTGATGGTGATGCGTCAGCAGCGGATCCGTTCCGTTCGACGGGCCGCTCACCGCGTGTCCTCGGGAAGGAGCCGGGCGAGGGTGCGGACGGCCCGGTACTGGAGGGTCTTGATCGCTCCCTCGTTCTTGCCCATCACGCGGGCGGTCTCCGCGACGGAGAGACCCTGGAGGAATCGGAGCGTGACGCATTCGCGCTGTTGGGGGTTGAGACGTCGTACGGCATCGAGGAGGGCGGCATTGGACAGGTATTCGAGGACGGAGTCCTCGGGGGACCGCGCGACCTCGTTGGCGTCGAGCATCTCCCCGGTGGTGACCTCGAGGCGGAAGCGGCTGGACTTGAAGTGGTCGGCCACGAGATTGCGGGCGATGGTGACGAGCCAGGCGCCGAAGTCGCGCCCCTGCCAGGTGAAGGTGCCGATGCGGCGCAGGGCCCGCAGGAAGGTCTCGCTGGTGAGGTCCTCGGCGTTCGCCTTGCTGCCCACCCGGTAGTAGATGTAGCGGTACACGGTGTCGCTGTACTGGTCGTAGAGCCGTCCGAAGGCGTCGGCCTCGCCCGCCTGGGCGCGCTCCACGAGTTCCATCATCCTGGCGCTGTCACTGTCCGCGGCGGGACGGCGGGCGGTGGTGGCGCCGGACGCACGTCCGCGTCTGCCCGCCGTGGTGCTGTCCTCGGCGAGGGCGTAACAAGGACCGACGGGCGCGTCGGCGACGGTGGGGCAGGGGCCGGCGGGCGCGGTGGTGTAGGCGGGGACGGCGTATGCGGGGACGGCGTATGCGGCGGGGGCGAAGCCGCGCAGCAACTCCCGGGCCGCCGTGACTGCTGTGCGCAGTGCGGTCAGGCCCGGGTCGTCAACCCCGACGTGTGGGTACACGGGACTCCCAGAGGCAGAGCTTCCATCACGTGCAGTGCGGGACCTTTCACCCGTCGTAGCGACGGAAGGGCACCGGTTTGCGTCTGAGGAGAATAACGCTTCGTGCAGGCGCTGCTACGCCGAGTTGCTGAAATCGTCGATTGCGTCGTTTCCGTGACCTATTGACGACTGATCAAGCGCCTGACGGTGACCGAATGTTGACCGAAATGCTTCGCATTTAGGTTCGGTGCGGGATGTGTTGTGGCCGTGTGCAGCCAAGAGGGCTGGACAGCGGGGTTGCGGGGTGCGGCAGTTGGATTGGCCGGGTTTACGGGGGAGGCGCCACTTCTGTTCCCCGTTGATCGGACCGACAGCCGTACGGGTGTCCGTCGCCGCGGAGTTGACCGGCCGGCCCCGGCCGACCGGGGCGGACGGTGCGGCCGAGGCCGCCGGCGCCCGGAGTGTGCCGTGCGCCGGATGCGGCGCCGGATTCAGCGGCGGCGTCGGTGCATCGCGATGGCGGCCGCCGTGCCGCCGGCCACCGCGCCCACGCCCGCCGCCGCGGGGATGCCGACCTTCGCGGCCTTGCGCCCCGTGCGGTAGTCCCGCAGGCGCCAGTCCATGGCGCGGGCGTGCTTGCGCAGCTTGGAGTCCGGGTTGATCGCGTACGGGTGCCCGACCAGGGAGAGCATCGGGATGTCGTTGTGGGAGTCGCTGTACGCCGCGCAGCGGCTCAGGTCCAGGTTCTCCGCGGTCGCCAGCGCGCGTACGGCCTCGGCCTTCGCCGGGCCGTGCAGCGGCTCCCCGACCAGTTTGCCGGTGTACACGCCGCCGAGGGACTCGGCCACCGTCCCGAGCGCCCCGGTCAGGCCCAGCCGACGCGCGATCACCTGGGCGATCTCCACCGGCGCCGCCGTGACCAGCCACACCCGCTGGCCCGCGTCCAGGTGCGCCTGGGCCAGCGCCCGCGTGCCCGGCCAGATCCGCTCGGCCATGTACTCGTCGTAGATCTCCTCGCCGATGGACTTCAGCTCGGAGACCCGGTGTCCCTTGACGATGGAGAGCGCGGAGTCGCGCGCGTCCTGCATGTGCTCGGGGTCCTCGACGCCGGCCAGCCGGAACCACGCCTGCTGCCACGCGAACCGGGCGAGGTCGCGGGTCTCGAAGAACTTCCGCTTGTACAGGCCCTTGCCGAAGTGGAACAGGGCCGCGCCCTGCATCACGGTGTTGTCCAGGTCGAAGAAGGCGGCAGCCCGCTCGTCGCCGTGAACCGGGAAATCCGGTTCACGGTCGGAAACTTCCTGGGTGGACTTGCGTGCGGCCTCCGCCGAGGCCTCGCCTGCCAACACGCTCCGCGCCGTGGCGGAGCGCCTACGGGGGGTGAGCCATCCGAGAGCGGCCATGGCGTGAGCATAGCCAGTCCCCCCGGCGGTTCCGGAGTCGAGAGGTGGGGACACCGTGAACTCTGCACGTCCGTGTCGTTAAAGCACCCCTCCCGGCCCACCGGGAACCGGTGGCCGCAGAGGGGTTCCCCTGTCCCGTCGCAGGGTGAGAATGGCTGGCATGAGTCCGCTCTTCCGCCGCAAGGCTCCGCAGGATCGTCTCGTCACGCTCGTGGGCAAGCCCGACTGCCATCTGTGTGACGACGCCCGGGCCGTGGTGGAGAAGGTGTGCGGTGACCTCGGGGCCGCATGGGAGGAGAGGGACATCACCCAGGACCCGGAACTGCACGAGCAGTACTGGGAGCAGATTCCCGTCGTTCTCGTCGACGGCCGCCAGCACACGTTCTGGCGCGTCGACGAGGTCCGCCTCCGCAAGGCCCTGATCGACTGAGAGTGTGACTGACCGGCCAGTACAAAGCGACGGGAAAGTCGCTTAGGATCGATGGCGGTCAGGTCTCGGGGGCGGGATACACAGAGGAGAGTGTGCGGTTTTGCCCCCAGAACAAAGGGAGCGATGGTGCTCGCGCGCCGGTTCCATACGCGTGCGCCGGGGGCGCGTGACCCCGGTCACTTTGGGTGGGCAAAACGGACACTATCTTTGTGCACGCGTTCACAAAGACATAGCCTGCATTCGACGGGGCGGTCCGGGGACGTATGACCGCCTGAAGCCCCGCTCTACCCGCAGGAGCACCGTGGCAACTGGCCGAACTCACCGACCGGCGACCCGTAGCCGAGGAATTCCCGAGGCCACCGTCGCCAGACTTCCGCTGTACCTCCGCGCCCTCACCGCGCTCTCCGAGCGCTCGGTGCCCACAGTCTCCTCGGAGGAGCTGGCGGCCGCCGCGGGCGTCAATTCCGCGAAGCTGCGCAAGGACTTCTCCTACCTGGGCTCCTACGGGACCCGGGGTGTCGGTTACGACGTCGAGTATCTCGTGTACCAGATCTCCCGTGAACTCGGCCTGACCCAGGACTGGCCGGTTGTGATCGTCGGGATCGGTAACCTCGGCGCCGCGCTCGCCAACTACGGCGGGTTCGCCTCCCGCGGTTTCCGGGTCGCCGCGCTCATAGACGCCGATCCCGCGATGGCCGGAAAGCCCGTCGCCGGGATCCCGGTGCAGCACACCGACGAACTCGAGAAGATCATCCAGGACGAGGGCGTGTCGATCGGCGTCATCGCGACGCCCGCCGGTGCCGCCCAGCAGGTCTGCGAGCGTCTCGTCGCCGCGGGGGTCACCTCCATCCTGAACTTCGCGCCGACCGTGCTGTCCGTCCCGGACGGGGTCGACGTGCGTAAGGTGGACCTCTCCATCGAACTGCAGATCCTCGCCTTCCACGAGCAGCGCAAGGCCGGTGAGCTGGCCGCCGCCGGGACCGTCGTCCCGGCCGTCGCCGCCCGCCAGGAGTCCGCCGCCGCGCGCCGGGGCACTGCCGCCGGCCAGGAGTCCGTCGCCGACCAGGGACCCGACGGGGACGTACCCGCCGTGATGCCGACATGAGTCTCCTCGTCGTCGGACTGAGCCACCGCAGCGCGCCGGTCAACATGCTGGACCGGGCCTCGCTGAGCCTGGACGCGCAGACCAAGCTGCTGCAGGACACGGTCGCCGCCGAGCCGGCCACCGAGGCCGCGGTGCTCGCCACCTGCAACCGCATCGAGCTGTACGCCGACGTGGACAAGTTCCACGCCGGTGTCGCCGAGCTGTCCACGCTGCTGGCCCAGCACAGCGGGGTCGGCCTGGAGGAGCTCACTCCCCATCTCTATGTGCACTACGAGGACCGGGCCGTCCACCACATGTTCTCGGTGGCCTGCGGACTGGACTCGATGGTGGTGGGCGAGGGGCAGATCCTCGGCCAGATCAAGGACTCGCTGGCGCGTGCGCAGGGACTGCACACCGCCGGCCGGCTGATGAACGACCTGTTCCAGCAGTCGCTCCGGGTCGGCAAGCGTGCCCACTCGGAGACCGGCATCGACCGCGCGGGGCAGTCCCTGGTCACCTTCGGCCTGGAGCAGCTGGCCCTCGGCACGCCCGTCACGACCTGGGCGCAGGGCAGGAAGGCCCTGGTCATAGGCGCCGGTTCGATGTCGTCGCTGGCCGCGGCCACGCTCGCGCGGGCCGGTGTCGCCGAGATCGTGATCGCCAACCGCACCGCCGACCGCGCCGAGCGCCTCGCCGAGATCCTGACGGAGGACGACGGCACGGAGGTGCTGGCCCGCGCGGTACCGATGGAATCGGTGCCGTTCGAGCTGACACGTGCCGACGTCGTCGTTTCCTGCACGGGCGCGACCGGGCTCGTCCTCACCGCCGAGGCGATCGCCGCCGGTGTCGAGGGCCGGGTCGGGGCGCAGCCGGAGACCGTGCGCGGCGAGGTGCCGGAGGCGCGGACGGCGCCCCTGCCTCCCGTGAGCACCGGTGCCGACGAGGACTGTCCGCTGGACCTGGCCTCCGTGCAGCCCGGCTTCTCCGTGATGGGCGAGGCGGCTGTCGCCGGCATGGACGCGGCGACGCTGGAGCAGCACGCGGCGTGGGCCGCGGGCGGCACCGTCGACCGCCGCCGGGCCGCCCGGCGTGGCGGCGACGCGGACCGGGTGGACCCCGAGCTGATCGGCGCGCTGGCCGCGACCGCGGCGAGCGTCGGCCGGATCCCCGAGCGGCGCCGTCCGGAGTTGGTGGCCGAGCCGCCGCGCCCGGAACCCGTGCTGTACCTGCTCGACCTCGCGATGCCCCGCGACATCGACGCCGCCGCGCACCGCCTCGCCGGGGTGCGGCTGGTCGACATCGAGAAGCTCGCGGAGGCGTCCGCGGACGCTCCGATGGCTGCCGATGTGGACCAGGTCCGGCGTATCGTCTCCCACGAGGTGGCAGCGTTCGGAGCGGCACAGCGGGCCGCGCACATCACACCGACCGTGGTCGCCCTGCGCACCATGGCCGCGGATGTGGTGGCCGGTGAGATCGCCCGCCTCGAAGGCAGGCTGCCCGGCCTGGACGACAAGCATCGCGCGGAGATCACCCAGACCGTGAGGCGGGTGGTCGACAAGCTGCTGCACGCGCCGACCGTGCGGGTCAAGCAGCTCGCGGCCGAACCCGGCGGCGCCGGGTACGCGGACGCGTTGCGCACCCTGTTCGACCTCGACCCCGAGACGGTGGCCTCCGTCTCCCGAGCCGAGGAAAGCACCGAGAAGAACGCGAAGATCGCGGCGAACGCGAACATCGCAGAGAACCGAGGGCCGGCATGACTGGAAAGGCACTGAGGCTCGGGACCAGGCGGAGCAAGCTCGCCATGGCCCAGTCCGGGCAGGTGGCGGATGCCGTGAGCCAGGTGACCGGACGGCCTGTCGAGCTCGTCCCGGTCACCACGTACGGTGACACGTCGCGCGAGCACCTCGCGCAGATCGGCGGGACCGGCGTCTTCGTGGCCGCGCTGCGCGAGGCACTGGTGCGCGGCGAGGTGGACTTCGCGGTGCACTCGCTGAAGGACCTGCCGACCGCGCCGCACGACGAGCTGGTCCTGGCCGCCGTACCGGTGCGCGAGGACCCGCGGGACGTGTTGATCGCGCGGGACGCGCTCAAGCTCACCGACCTCCCGCGCGGTGCCCGCATAGGCACCGGATCGGCACGTCGCATGGCCCAGCTGAACGCGTACGCGGTCAGCCACGGCCTGGATTTCGAGACGGTGCCGATCCGTGGGAACGTCGACACCCGGATCGGGTACGTCACCAGCGGTGAGCTGGACGCCGTCGTGCTGGCCGCCGCCGGCCTGAACCGGGTCGGACGCAGCGACGAGGTGACCGACTTCCTGTCGGTCGACACGGTTTTGCCCGCCCCCGGCCAGGGGGCCCTGGCGGTCGAGTGTTCCGTGCGCGACACGGAGCTGATCGCCGCGCTCGCCGAGCTCGACGACCCGTTCACGCGGGCCGCCGTGACGGCCGAGAGGTCTCTGCTCGCCGCCCTGGAGGCCGGCTGCACCGCCCCTGTGGGGGCGCTGGCCGACCTGCTGACGGACGGGCCGATTGTCAAGGAAATGCGCCTGCGGGGCGTCGTCGGCACGACCGACGGCACCAGGCTGGTGCAGTTGTCCACCACCGGTCCCGTGCCCGAGACGCACGAGGCGGCGATGGCGCTCGGTCGCGACCTCGCCACCGAGATGCTCGCGCAGGGCGCGGCCGGTCTGATGGGGGAGCGAGCACTGTGAGCCCCACCACCCTTCCACCCCCTCCGGAACACGGGCACGTCACCTTCCTCGGTGCCGGACCCGGGGATCCGGGGCTGCTTACTCTGCGCGCCGTCGAGGCGCTGGCGAACGCGGACGTTCTCGTCGCCGAGCACGAGGTGCTCGACGTCGTACGCCGGCATGCCAGGCAGGGCGTCGCCGAGGTGCCCACGGAAACGGACTCGGCGGGTTCTTCCGCGCTGTCCGCTCCGGGCACAGGCACGCCTCAGCTCAAGGTTGTTGACGGAGCGTCAACAACCGTAGGCGCACCCGCGGTGCGGGATGCGGGACATCTTGTCATGGAGGCCGCGCGGGGCGGCAGGCGGGTCGTCCGCGCGGTGTCGGGTGATCCCGGCCTCGATGCGTACGCCGCCGAGGAGATGCTGGCGTGCGTGGCGGCCGGGGTGCCCTTCGAGGTCGTCCCCGGTGTCGCGGCCGCGGTCGGCGTGCCCGCGTACGCCGGTGTGCCGCTGCGGGACGCGCACGGCGCGGACGTGCGGTTCGTGGACGCGCGCACCGCGTCCGACCGGTGCTGGACCGAGGTCGGGGCGTCGGACGGCACGGTGGTCGTCTCCTCGACCCTCGACTCGGTGGGCGCGGCGGCGGGCGAACTGGTGTCCGCCGGTCGCAAGCCCGACACGCCGCTGACGGTGACCGTCGCGGGCACCACGACCCGGCAGCGCACCTGGACGGCGACGCTCGGCACGATCGCGCAGACGCTGAAGCAGGCGAAGGTGCTGCCGTCGCCCGAGGGCGGCCGGCCGGTCATAGCCGTGGTCGGTGAGCGTTCCGCACCCGCCCAGCGCGACCGGCTGTCGTGGTTCGAGTCCAAGCCGATGTTCGGCTGGAAGGTGCTCGTGCCGCGTACCAGGGAGCAGGCGGCGTCGCTCTCCGACCAGCTGCGCTCCTACGGCGCGGTGCCGCACGAGGTGCCGACCATCGCCGTCGAACCGCCGCGCACCCCGCAGCAGATGGAACGCGCGGTCAAGGGCCTGGTGACGGGCCGCTACGAGTGGATCGCCTTCACCTCGGTCAACGCGGTCAAGGCGGTGCGGGAGAAGTTCGAGGAGTACGGCCTCGACGCCCGCGCGTTCGCCGGGATCAAGGTCGCCGCGGTGGGCGACCAGACCGCCAAGGCGCTGATCGCCTTCGGCGTGAAGCCGGACCTGGTGCCGAGCGGCGAGCAGTCGGCCGCGGGGCTCCTGGACGACTGGCCGCCCTACGACCCGGTCTTCGACCCGATCGACAGGGTCTTCCTGCCGCGCGCCGACATCGCCACCGAGACCCTGGTGGCCGGTCTCATCGACCTGGGCTGGGAGGTCGACGACGTCACCGCCTACCGCACGGTGCGTGCCTCGCCGCCGCCCGCGGAGACCCGCGAGGCGATCAAGGGCGGCGGCTTCGACGCGGTGCTCTTCACCTCGTCGTCGACGGTACGGAACCTGGTCGGCATCGCGGGCAAGCCGCACAACGTGACGGTCATCGCCTGTATCGGCCCGGCGACGGCGAAGACGGCCGAGGAGCACGGGCTGCGCGTCGACGTCATGGCGCCGGAGCCGTCGGTGCACAAGCTGGCGGAGGCTCTGGCCGACTTCGGCACCCGCCGCCGCCTGGCCGCGCTGGAGGCCGGCGACCCGGTGACCCGGCCGAGCGAACGGCGTCCGGGGGCACGCAGGCGCCGGTCGACGACCTGAGGCGTCCGGCGGCGCCGGAACTGGTGATCGTCAGAGGCCCCGCTGTCCCGTACGGGACAGCGGGGCCTCGGTGCGTTCTGTGCGCCCAGTGCGGTGATGGGCCCGTGCGGGCCGCCGGGCCGGGGGCGGCCGACGCTCCCGGGACCCCGGCGGTGGCCGCGATGCCCAGGGCGAGGGCACCGGCGATGACCGCTTGTGCTGTCCGGCTCACCATGCGGACGAGCGGAGGAATTCCGCGATCTGGTGAGCAGCTGACACTCCCCAGTCATGGGGTGGTGCCAGCTCCTCCCTGGCCGGGGAGGCCGCCTTGCGGTGATCGACACGGGGGTTCCGGTGACCCGGCCCGGCGAAAGCCGGTTCGGGAGCCGTCGCCCTGCGGCTCCGGGTGCCGGTAGGCCTTGCGGAATCGATGACACTTACCGGCCGACTGTTGGGTATGTATACATATGAGCGGGATACGTACAGATCAGTGCTAAGTGCTCACGTCGAGCGAGGTGGGTGGCCGGGTGCTCGGCCCAGGCCTGATGTGTCAGTACCCGGAGGCGTAGGGGAGGAAGGACGCCCAGGTGGTGGGGGCGAGGGCTAGGCGGGGGCCGCGGGGGTTCTTGGAGTCGCGGACGTGGATGGTCGCCGGAGTGGTGGCGACCTCGACGCAGGACGGGCCGTCGTCCGAGCTGTGACTGCTCTTTATCCACTCCAGCTTGCCGTCGACTCCGTCAGAGGGCTTGAGGGTCATGACTCTCCCAGCACTTTTTCGATGAAGGCCAGCGACTCTCGTGGTGTGAGGGCCTGCGCCCGGATGATGCCATAGCGCATGTCGAGGACCGTGGTCTCTTTTGGGTCGGTGATCACGCGGTTGGTGAGCTGGACTTCGTTCAGACCCACGGCCGCTCCGTCCTTGAGCTTGAGCAGTCGGAAGGGGCCGCCGAGGCCTGAGTTCTCCTCCCGGCTCAGAGGCAACACCTGCAGGTCGACATTCCGCAGCCGGGCCACTTCCGACAGCCGTTCGAGCTGGTTGCGCATCACCATCTTGCCTCCGATCAAGCGGCGCAGCGTCGCTTCGCACAGCACAAAGCTGAAGAGCGGGCGAGCCGTTGGGGTGCAGAAGATCTCTTGGCGATCCAGCCGAGCGGCTACCCGCTGCTCCAACTCCTCTTCCGCGAACTGCGGTCGCCGAGAGCTGAACACTGCCCGCACGTATGCCTCAATCTGCAACAGCCCGTCGATGACACAGTTGTTGTAGGAGCAGATCTCGATGGCTTCCGCCTCCAGGCGCTTCACATCTCGCACCTTCTTCGGGTACCTGGCTTCCGCCACGTCCCCCTTCATCGCGGAGATCCTGCCGCCCGCCCCCAGCACCTCGTCCGCCGCGTCCAGGTACTCCGGCCGGGGAATCCGCCGCCCCCGCTCCACAGAGGAGACCATCTCTTCCCCGTACTGGATCGCCGCCCCGAACTCCGCCTGGGTGAGGCCGGCCGACTCCCGCCACAGCTTCAACTGCCGTACGACCGTCCGCATCACGGCCCCGGCCTCTTCGTCGTCCGGTCCCGCTTCCCACTCGTTCATGCCCGTCGTCCTCCCGTCGCGCGCCCTTCCCCGGACCAACTCCGACCGCCCGGGCTCGGTCACCCCGGTCAGCCCGGACGGAAATCGGACAGTCACGTACAGCGACCGGCCGTACGAACCGTCCGCCTTCACACGGTATGCGCGTGTGAACACACTGAGTGATGTGAATCCGGGAAACACCACACCACCGAGAAGGGACCCCCCCTGACGACGCTCACCCCCGAGGCCCCCTGGGCGCTGCGCCTGGTCACCGACCGGCTGCCGGTCGGGCCGCCGCCGTACGCGACGGTGACGCTCGACCCCGTCACGCAGACCGCCCGCTACACCGACGCGGCCGGGCGGCCGGTCGAGATGGGCAAGCACGGGACGTCGAGGACGACCGGCACCGCTTCTGTGTCCGGGGGCGGTGACGGGAACGGTCCGCAGTCCCAGAAGCAGGACGACAGCACCACCGACTACGAGTCGGACTGACCGATGACCTCCACCGTCCTGGTCGTCACCGCGCTGGAGGACGTCACCGCGGACTGGGTCGTCGCCGCGTTGAACGAGCGCGGGGTGCCCGTCGTCCGCGTCGACCCCGCCGACATCGGACCCGCCCTGACGTTCGGCTTCCGTATCGACGCGGACCGTTCGGCGTGGAGTGGGTGGCTGCGTACGGCGAGCCGGGAGGTGGAGGCGGGGGAGGTGGCGGCGGTGTACTACCGCCGTCCCACTCCGTACGGCACCCGGTTCGCGCATCTTCCCCGGCAGCAGCGGGACTTCGCCGTCGCCGAGGCGAGACACGGGCTCGACGGTGTCCTGAACGACCTGCCCGGCGCCCGGTACGTCAACCACCCGGCCGCGGTGGCCCGTGCGGAGTTCAAGCCCGCCCAGCTCCGGAGGTTCGCCGGACTCGGGCTGAGGATTCCTCCGACGCTGATCACCAACGACCCGAAGGCCGCGGCGGAGTTCGCCGCCGAGCACGGCCCCGTCGTCTGCAAGACGTTCCGCGGCCTGCCCGCCGCCGACGACGGGCACACCGGAGCGATCTGGACCCAGCGGGTCGACCCGGAGACTTTCGATGACACGCTCACCGTGACCGCCCACCTGTTCCAGGCGGAGATCCCCAAGACCGGTGACGTACGCGTCACCGTGGTCGGCCGCCGGGTCTTCGCACAGCAGATCGCCGCGCCCGACGGCGCGCTGGACTGGCGCCGGGGCGACTGGGGCGCCCTGCTCCACGCACCCATCAGCGTGCCGCCGCCCATCGAGGCGGCGCTGCACACCTACCTCAGCTCGTTCGGTCTGGTCTTCGGCTGCTTCGACTTCGCGCTCACCGACGACGGGGGCGACCCGGAACACTGGACGGCGATCGAGTGCAACCCGAACGGACAGTGGGGCTGGCTTCCCGACGCCGAGGACATCACCGAGGCGTTCGCCGACCTCCTCACCGTGGAAAGAGAAGGCCGTCCATGACGATGCCGTCGACCTCGAAACCGATGCCGCACGGCTGCGCGCAGTCATGGCGGAGGACCTCGCCGCACGCGGGTCGCTGGACGATCCAGCTTGGCGTGCGGCCGTGGAGACGGTGCCCCGGCACCGGTTCGTGCCCGGCTTCTACCTGCCCTCCGACGAGTGCGATGGACAAGGGCTGACCCTGTGGCAGCCGGTCACCGCCGCGCTCGACCGCGGGCGCTGGCTGGCCGCCGCGTACTCCGACGCCACGCTCATCACCCAGTTCGACGGTGACGAACCCGACTGGGAGGACCCGGCCGAGCGGTACGGAGGGGCCCCGACCTCGTCCTCCACCCTGCCGTCGCTCGTGCTGCGGATGTGGGCCGACGCCGATGTGCGGGAGGGGCACACGGTGCTGGAGATCGGCACGGGGACGGGCTACTCGACCGCGCTCGCCTGCGAACGCCTCGGTTCCGGCGGCGTCACGAGCATCGAGGTGGACCCGCGCCGGCTGGAGCGGGCCGCGAGCGCGCTGCAGGCCTGCGGTCACACGCCGACCCTCGCGGTCGCGGACGGGCTGTACGGGTACTGGCCCGAGGCGCGGTTCGACCGGATCGTGGCGGCCTGCTCCTTCCGTGCCGTTCCGCCGGCCCTGGTCGCCCAGACCCGGCCGGGCGGGAAGATCCTGCTGACGCTCTCGGGCTGGCTCTACGGGTACGCCCGCGTGCTGCTCACGGTGGCCAGGGACGGCACCGCCGAGGGGCGTTTACTGGGCGGCACCGTCTCCTTCATGTCGGCCCGTACGCACGCGGCGCCGGCCTTCGGCAACCCCGCCCACTGGGTGGCGGAGCTACCGGGAAGGCCGCGGGTCGCCAGGTACGGTCCCGAGCGGATCACCGCCGCGACCGAGGAGGCCTTCCACCTGCGCTTCCTCGTGCAGAGCGCGGTGCCCGACGCGCAACTGACCACCGTCGGCGACGTCGTGCACCTGGTCGACGTGGCCAGCGGATCGGCCGCCACGCTGACCCCGGACGGCGACGGCGACGGCGACGGTGGTTGGCGGGTGCGGGAGGGCGGGCCGCTCAGGTTGTGGGAGAGCGTCGAGCGGGTTCTCGACGTCTACGACTCGGCCGGACGGCCGGGACCGGAGACCTTCACCCTGTGCGTCCACGACGGCGGGCAGCACCTGCGGCACCCGCGGTTGCCCTGCCTGTCACTGCCGTCGCCCTGAGGGGTGAGAACCCCGCGCCGCCCGGTGCCCCGCCCCGCCGGGCAGCCCGGACGGGACCGGGCACACCACGGACAGCCGCCGGTCGCACGGGCCACTCGCCTTCACAAAGGGCGCGCGACTGAACACGCTGAGTGGCGTGGATCAGGAAACCGTCGCACCGCGCACCCCGCTGCATCAGTTCACCGTGCCGCTGTCCGCCACCCGCCGGGGTGCCCGTCTCGCCCGCCTGCTCGCCGCCGAGCAACTGGGCGCCTGGGGGCTGCCATTGGACCCGGCCCGGCTGATCGTCGCCGAACTCGCCACGAACGCCGTCGTGCACGGCCGTGTCCCCGGCCGGGGCTTCCGGCTCACCCTCACCGTCACCGCGCACGGGGTGCTGCGCATCGAGGTGACCGACCCCAGGGGCGAGAAGGCACCCGCGAGCGGGAGCGCCTCGCCGGAGCCCGCCGAGTCGGGTTACGGCCTGCTGCTGGTCGAGGAGTCGGCCGACGACTGGGGTGTGCTGTCGAAACCGTTCCCGTGCAAGACCGTGTGGGCCGAGCTGGAACTCGGCCGCTTCCGGTGACCTCAGCCGCAGAGGGCGTCGATGTCCTCGGCGAAGGCCGGGAACTCGGCGCGGGCCTCGGCGATGATGGCGCGGGCCGGGCGGCGGGGGGTGGTGGCGTGGCATTCGGCGAGTGCGGTGAGGGCCGCGTCGGGGCGTGACTCGTCGGCCCCGTACATCACGGCCTCGAAAGGCCCGCAGCCGTCGGCCAGCACCCACAGGAAGTCGGACAGGTTCCCGGCCACCACGCCGCACTGGCCCTCCGAGCCCATGAAGACCACGGGCTGTTCGGCGAGGGGCCGGCCGGGCCGTCCGTACCAGAGGGCCGCGAGGCCGCCGGTGCCGTCCTGACCGAACAGCCGGTAGGCGTCGCCGTCGAGCTCGGGGTTTCCGGTCCACTGGCGCAGCCGGTCGGTGGCCTCCTCGGCCGGGCAGAAGGCTTCGTAGAGCTCGAAGTCGATTCCGTCACCGTCGGCGTAGTCGATTCCGACGCGGGCCACGTCGGCGAGGGCGGGTGGAAGGCGGCGGTCGTCACCGGTCAACTCGTTCACGGGCGTACCGTAACTGCCCGCACTGACATGCGGCCTTCGCATCGGCGTGCCGGGCAGGGGGCCCGCCGACGCCCGGAAACACGGGACCCGGTGAGTCCCGCGCCACGACGACGGCCCAGGGCGACGCGCTGTCCGAGCCCCGCCCCATGGCGGACTGTGAGGGCGGATGCAATCGGGTCTTCCGCGCGCCATGGCCCGGGGCATGGTGCCGCGACTGCCGGGCCGCCGCACTCGCGGCCGGGCGGGTCCCGCCTGCGCCGCCCGGCACGGTCTGATGACGTCGGGCCCCGGCCGAGCGCCACTCCTCCTGTACGCGACTAGGAAGTGAGGACGACCAGTCGCTGGGTCGCCCGGGTCATCGCCACATAGCGGTCGACCGCTCCCTCGATGCCCTCGCCGAACCTGTCCGGGTCGACGAGGACGACCAGGTCGAACTCCAGGCCCTTCGACAGTTCCGGGGTCAGCGAGCGGATGCGGGGCGTCGAACGGAACGTGGGGTCGCCGATGACGCAGGCGATTCCGTTGCCGTCGGCGTGGGCGTCGAGCCAGGTGGCGAGGATCGAGTCCAGGTCGGCGACCGATCCGTGGACGACGGGGAGGCCGTTGCCGCGGATGGAGGTCGGGACGTTGGCGTCCGGGAGGGCGGCGCGGATGACCGGTTCGGCCTCCGTCATCACCTCCTGCGGGGTGCGGTAGTTGATGTTCAGGGTGGCGACGTCGATGCGGTCGAGGCCGATGCGCTGGAGCCGCTCCCGCCACGACTCCGTGAAGCCGTGCCGGGCCTGGGCGCGGTCCCCGACGATGGTGAAGCTGCGGGACGGGCAGCGCAGGAGGAGCATCTGCCACTGGGCGTCGGTGAGTTCCTGGGCCTCGTCCACGACGACGTGCGCGAACGGGCCCGCGAGGACGTCCGGTTCGGCCGTGGGCAGGGCGCTCCTGTCGATCAGGCTGTCCCGCAGGTCCTGGCCGTGCAGCATCGTCACCGCGCCCTCGCCGTCGTCGTCGGAGGCGATGACGTTGTCGATGACGCCGGCCATGCGTTCGCGCTGGGCGGCGACGGAGGCGTCGTGGCGGCGCTTGCGCAGGGATGACTTCGGGTCGCCGAGCCGCTGCCGGGCCGCGTCCAGGAGCGGGAGGTCGGACACCGTCCAGGACTGGGCGTCCTCGCCCTCGCGCCGCAGGCGCTTGACCTCGTCGGGGCCGAGCCAGGGGGCGCACATGCGCAGGTAGGCGGGGACCGACCAGAGGTCGGAGACGATGTCGGTGGGTTCGAGGAGAGGCCAGTGGTTGTTGAGGGTGGTGACCAGCTCGTGGTGGGCGCGCAGCGCGCGCTGGAACAGGTTCGGCGGGACGTCGTCGCCGTGTTTGTCCCCGAGGATCGTGACCAGCTCGTCCCAGATCTGCTCGCGCGCCTCATTGTGAGGAGTGCCCGGTTCCACCGCCTGGAACGCCTCGGCCCAGTCCTCGGCGCTCAGCGGAACGGTGGCCCAGGGGGTGGTCACCGCCATGCCCCGGGCGGGCGGATCCTCGTAGAACCGTACGGCCGTCTCGATCGCCCTCACCATGGCCGCGGACGACTTCAGGCGGGCCACCTCCGGGTCGGTCTCGGCCGCCGCCCCGGCCCCCTCGGGGACGAGGTCGCGCAGGGTGCAGGTCTGCACGCCCTCCTCGCCGAGGCTGGGCAGGACGTCGGCGACGTACGCCAGGTACGGCTGGTGCGGGCCGACGAACAGCACGCCGCCCCGGCGGTGACCGAGGCGGGGGTCGGAGTAGAGCAGGTACGCGGAGCGGTGCAGGGCGACGACGGTCTTGCCCGTTCCCGGGCCGCCGTCGACGACCAGGGCGCCGCGCGAGCCCGCGCGGATGATGGCGTCCTGGTCGGCCTGGATGGTGCCGAGCACGTCCCGCATCCGGGCCGACCGGTCGCCGCCCAGGCTGGCGACGAAGGCGGAGTGGTCGTCGAGCGCGGCGGCGTGCCCTTCGAGTCCGTCGGCGGTGAAGACCTCGTCCCAGTAGTCGCTGATCCGGCCGCCGGTCCACCGGTACCTGCGGCGGCTCGCCAGCCCCATCGGATCGGCGTGGGTCGCCGCGAAGAACGGCTCCGCGGCGGGGGAGCGCCAGTCGAGCAGCAGACGGCGGCCCGTGCTGTCGGTGAGGCCGAGGCGTCCGATGTACACGGGCTCGGGGTCGTCCGCGCTCACGATGTGCCCCAGGCACAGGTCCAGGCCGAAGCGGCGCAGGGCGCGCAGGCGGGCGGAGAGCCGGTGCACCTCCAGGTCCCGGTCCATCGCCTCCCGCCCCACGCCGCCGGGCGCCCTGAGCGTGGCGTCCCGGAGGTCGGACAGCTCGGCGATCGCCTGTTCCAGGCTCTCCGCGATGGCCGTGAAGTGCGCCTCGTCGCCGGAGATCAGCTTCGGGTCGGCCTTGGCGGAAAGACGCTCGGGGAGATCGAACACGCTGGTAGGGCTGATGGTCGGGTGGTTAGTCGGCTTCACGAGGATCGATTCTGCGCCATGCCGGGGGCCTTGCCGCAAGCCCCCCGGTGCGCTATAGGTTGAGAGTGGCAAGGAGTGGGTTCACCTCCTTGCCTTCTTGCGGCCCTCTCGCGGCGCTTCCTCGCCGGCTCTCGTCGCCGCCTCGATGGTCACCGCGGGTGGGCAGGCTCTCCTCGCCATGGCGCGGCGTCTCGGCGTGCCTCCTGTGCTCACGTCCTTCAGCGCTCGCTCCTCGACGTCTCCGGACAAGGCGCGCTCTGCGGCACCGGGGCCGGCCTCGGTGCCGCAGCCCGGGACCGGTCCGGCGACGCTTGCCGCCCCTGCCCCTGCGGAACCGGGTTGAGGAAAGGCATCCACCCCCCCGTGCCGCGCTGGCCCTGTTACTCACTTTCGGGTGAACGACAGGGTGGCGCGCGTGGTGGCGCACCAGGGCGTGACTCTGGCTGAACTGTGACGGACCTGGACAGACCATGGGTTGATGCGTGACGCATCTATTCGAACCATGTAATCGAATGATGTATGTGCATCTGGCAACCAAGTATTGCGGACATGTCCTGATTACGTATCCAGTGGGAGAGCTTCCTACGAAAGAACCCGCTACAGCGGCAGAGTGTGGGACCTCGGCAGTCAGCCGGGACGTACCACTCGGAGAGCGCCGCCCGTCCCTGCACCAGGTGGGCCGGCGCACTAATGCGAAGGGGACCACGTGTCTGCTTCTTCCGCCGCTCGCCGTCTGACCGCTGTCGCCCTGGTGACCGGTTCCGTCGTGGCGGCCGCCGCGCTGCCGGCGTCCGCAGTACAGGACAGGGGCCCCGACCGTCAGCAGGTCGTCATCAGCGACGTCCAGTACAACGCTCCCGGCCCGGACAGCCGCAGCAACCGTTCGCTGAACGGCGAGTGGGTGAACATCACCAACCGGTCCCGCCAGAGCGTCGACCTGAGGGGCTGGACCCTGCGCAACAGCGAGGGCGACAGGTACACCTTCCGCCACCTGCGGTTGAACGGCCGCTCGACGGTCAAGGTGCACACGGGAGCCGGCCGTGACACCCGCCACGACGTCTACCAGGACCGCCGTCAGCACATCTGGGACAACCGCTCCGACCGGGCCACCCTGTCGAACCGCCGTGGCTCGGTCGTCGACACCGAGAGCTGGGGCCGTTTCCGCGGCGACGACCGCGACGGCCGAGGCCACGACCGCAACGACCGTGGCGACCGCGACGGACGTGGCGACCGCGACGGCCGAGGCCACGACCGCGACGGACGTGGCGACCGCGACGGCCGAGGCCACGACCGCAACGACCGCAACGACCGTGGCGACCGCGGTAATGACCGCGGTAACGACCGCGGTAACCAGCAGCGCTGATTCACCGACCCGAGGGCGTGTCACGGCAGCCGGCCGTGACACGCCCTCCGGCGTTTCTCCGTTCCTCCGTCCCTCGGGCCGGCCTGTGCGGCGGGCCCGGACGGGCCGCCGCAGTGCCATGAGGAGCCCATGCCGGGGGAACAGATCCGGCTCACACAACGGTGCGGTGCCTCGGGCGTTCCTCCTGCACTCATGGCGTGGACCAGGAACGGGACCGACCGCCCTCGTCGCACTGCTGAGGCGCGACGACTGCTCCTGGCCTCACCTCACCGACCGGATCGAGACGGTCGGCAGTGCACCTGAAGTCCTACTGGGACACCGTGCGGATGAGCTTCTTGTTGACGAACTCCTCGGTGCCCGGGCGGCCGAGTTCGCGGCCGAAGCCGGAGCGCTTGATGCCGCCGAAGGGGAGTTCCGCGCCCTCGGCGCCGACGCCGTTGACGAAGACCATGCCGGCCTCGATGCGGTCGGCGACGCGCTCGGCCTGGGCGGGGTCCGTGGTGAAGAGGTAGGAGCCGAGGCCGTAGGGGGTGTCGTTGGCGATGCGCAGGGCGTCGTCCTCGTCGGCGGCCGGGAAGACCATGGCGACCGGGCCGAAGAGCTCCTGGCGGGCGGCCGCGTGGTCGGTGGTGAGGCCCGTGAGGACGCCGGCCGGGAAGTACGCGCCGCGCCGCTCGCCCTCGGTGTGCAGCGTGGCGCCCTCGGCGACCGCCGCGTCCACCTGGCGGCCCAGGTTCTCGGCCGCCGCCGCCGAGGACAGGGGCGCGCCGGTCGCGCCGGCCAGCAGGCGGGCGGTGAACTTCTCCACGAACGCGTCGTAGAGGTCCTGGACGACGACGAACCGCTTGGCCGCGTTGCACGCCTGACCGGTGTTGTCGAGGCGCGCGGCGACGGCGGAGTCGACGACCGAGTCCAGGTCGTCGGTGGACAGCACGATGAACGGGTCGGATCCGCCCAGCTCCAGCACGACCTTCTTCAGGTGGCGTCCGGCGATCTCCGCGACGGCCGAGCCGGCCCGCTCCGAACCGGTGAGCGAGACGCCCTGGACGCGCGGGTCGGCGATCACGTCGGCGATCTGCTCGTTGGTCGCGTAGACGTTGACGTACGCGCCCTCGGGGAAGCCCGCCTTCGTGAACAGCCGCTCCAGCAGCGCCGCGGTGGCCGGGCACTGCGGGGCGTGCTTGAGCACGATGGTGTTGCCGATGGCGAGGTTCGGGGCGGCGAACCGGGCCACCTGGTACGCCGGGAAGTTCCACGGCATGATGCCCAGCAGGACGCCCAGCGGGCTGCGCCGGACGACGGCGCTGCCGGGGCCGGAGGTGACGTCGAGCGGTTCGTCGGCGAGGAACTCCTCGGCGTGGTCGGCGTAGTAGTGGTAGATGTCGACGCAGAAGCCGACCTCGCCCTCGGCCTCCGCGAGCGGCTTGCCCATCTCGCGCACGATGCTCGCCGCCAGCTCCTCGCTGTGCTCCTGGTGCAGGTCGCCGATCCTGCGCAGCAGCGCCGCGCGCTCGGCCACGGTGCTCCTGCGGCCCCACGCGGTGGCCGCGTGGGTGGCGGCGGTCAGTGCCGCCTCGACCTCGGCGTCACTGGCGGTCGGGTAGAGCTCGGCGACTTCGCCGGTGGTGGGGTCGGTGACGGCGTACATCAGCGCTCCGGAGAGTGGGGTGCGGGTGGCGTGGCAGCGGTGCTGTGGGGCGGCTGAGGCCGCACATGTTGCTGTATGCCCCATTGTCTTATTGGCCACTCACTCAATAACATCCCCGGCATGACGTCAAGGGGCCCGGAAAAGCGTGTCCGCAAGGCGCCGGCCGAGCGCCGCGGCGAGATGGTCACCGCCGCCGCGCGGGTCGGGCTCGCGGAAGGACTGGAGTGCGTCACCCTGCGCCGGGTCGCCGACGAGCTCGGCGTCCGGTCCGGGCTCGTCGGCCACTACTTCCCCGCGGCGGACAGACTCGTCGCCGAGGCCTTCACCAGCGCCACCATGGCGGAGCTCGACAGCCTGCTGCCGGAGATGTCCACCGACCCCGGCCCCGGCGGTGCGGTGCGTGCGTTGCGGCGGCTCTTCTCGCTCACCTCGAGCGCCGACTTCGACGACGTCAGCAGGCTCTGGCTCAACGCCCGGCATCTGGCACGCTACCGGCCCGTGCTCCGGGATCACGTCATCGAGCAGGACATGCTCTGGTGCCGGCGTGTCGAGCGGGTCGTCGCCGCCGGGGTGGAGGCGCGGGACTTCCACTGCGCCGACCCCTGGGCCGCGGCCGTGCGCATCCTCGTCGCGATCGACGGGGCCAGCGCCTACGTCAACACCGGCGCCGGGCGCCGTGCCGCCCCGCTCGCCGACATGGCCCGTACCCTCGCGGAAGCCGAGCTGGGGCTGGCGTCCGGCGCCCTCCTCGCGCGGCCCTGACGGCGGGGCGGCGGTTCCGGCGCGGGCCGACTCGGCGTCGGTAAAGGCATGAGGCGGGCGGGCGTAGCGTGGGAGGTATGACGACGTACGGATCTTTTCCCGGTACCCGGCCCCGGCGTCTGCGGACCACCCCGGCCATGCGTCGGATGGTCGCCGAGACGCGGCTGCATCCCGCCGACCTCATCCTCCCGGCCTTCGTCCGCGAGGGGGTCACCGAGCCGGTGCCGATCGAGGCGATGCCGGGCGTGGCGCAGCACACGCGCGACTCCCTGAAGAAGGCGGCGGCCGAGGCCGTGGCGGCCGGGGTCTCCGGGATCATGCTGTTCGGCGTTCCGGAGGAGTCGAAGAAGGACGCCCTGGGCACGGCGGGCACCGACCCCGACGGGATTCTCCAGGTCGCCCTGCGGGACGTACGGGCCGAGGTCGGGGACGAGCTGCTCGTCATGTCCGACCTCTGTCTCGACGAGACGACGGATCACGGTCACTGCGGGGTGCTGGACGACCAGGGGCGCGTGGACAACGACGCGACGCTCGAGCGGTACGCCGAGATGGCGCAGGTGCAGGCCGACGCGGGCGCCCATGTCGTCGGGCCCAGCGGGATGATGGACGGGCAGGTCGGCGTCATCCGTGACGCGCTCGACCAGATCGGCCGCGAGGACGTCGCGATCCTCGCCTACACCGCCAAGTACGCCTCCGCCTTCTACGGGCCGTTCCGCGAGGCCGTCGGGTCGTCGCTTCGGGGCGACCGCAAGACGTATCAGCAGGACCCGGCCAACGTCCGTGAATCGATGCGGGAGTTGGCGCTTGACCTGGAGGAGGGCGCCGACCTGGTGATGGTCAAGCCGGCCGGGCCCTACCTCGACATCCTCGCCAAGGTCGCCGACGCCGTGGACGTGCCGGTGGTCGCGTACCAGATCTCCGGTGAGTACTCGATGATCGAGGCTGCCGCCGAGAAGGGCTGGATCGACCGCGATCGGGCGATCCTGGAGGCCCTGACCGGCATCAAGCGGGCCGGTGCGCAGAACATCCTCACCTACTGGGCCACCGAAGTCGCCCAGAAGCTGAGGCGTGACGCGTAGGGGGTTTCCGCTCCGCGCCGAGTAGGCATGGTCAAGTACCCCTGCTTACAGGGGACTTGATCGGCAATGATGTGGGCTGTGCCGTCGGGCCGTTCGGCGGCACGGCCCCTTTGTCGATCTGACCACCGACTCTTCAGGGAGAGCCATGCCCGGTGACGCGCTCAGCCAGGACCCCTCCGAGCTGCGGAGGAGGATCGACAGCGGCAAGGCCCATCCGGCCAGGGTCTACGACGTCTTCCTCGGGGGCAAGGACCACTACGAGGCGGACCTGGCCGCGGCGGCGGCCGCGCTGGCCGCGAACCCGCGCGGGTATCTCGACGTGCGGCACAACCGGGACTTTCTGCGGCGCGCGGTGAACACTCTGGCAGGGAAGGACGGCATCCGTCAGTTCCTCGACATCGGCGCCGGGCTGCCCACCGCGGAGAACGTGCACCAGATAGCCCAGCGCATCACCCCCGCGTCGCGGGTCGTGTACGTCGACAACGACCCGGTGGCGCTGGCGCACGCGCGCGCTCTGCTCAACAGCGGGCCCGAGGGGCGTACGGACTACATCGACGCCGACCTCAACGACCCCGCCCTCATACTCGAACAGGCGGCCGCGACACTGGACTTCGACCAGCCGATCGCCCTCTGCCTGGTCGCCGTGCTGCACTTCGTCGAGGACGAGCAGGCGTATCCGATCGTGCGTGAACTCGTCGAAGCGCTGCCGACCGGCAGCCGCGTGGTGCTCAGCCACATCACCGAGGACCTGAACCCG
Organism: Streptomyces sp. NBC_01635; assembly: GCF_045209715.1. Lineage (NCBI taxonomy): Bacteria > Bacillati > Actinomycetota > Actinomycetes > Kitasatosporales > Streptomycetaceae > Streptomyces > Streptomyces sp. NBC_01635. The sequence continues at coordinate 5,159,654 of NZ_CP109277.1, forward strand.
GAGAACGTCCGCGCGGTACAACGGACCTACACCGAGCGGGGGTTCACCTTCGTGCTGCGCACCCGTGCGGAGATCGAGCGGTTCTTCACCGAGCATGTGCTCGGCCTCGACGAGCCGGGTGTCGTCCCCGCCCACCACTGGCGTCCCGACCACGCGGCGCCCGCCCCCGAGCAGCCGGAGGCCGCCTATCTGGAGGGCCTGGACCCCATCGAACGGATCCGGTACGCGGACATCGACGACGCCACGGACGACGACATCAACGTCTACGCGGCGACGGGAACGAAGAAGTGAGGGCGGCGCCTCCTCCGTCGAGTGCGGGTGAGGGAAGAGGCGCTCAGGGCACGGTGGCCTCGTAGCACTCCGGTTCGTTCTGCCCCTCGGAGCGGAAGCAGGCCCGTACGACCGTGCCCGGACGGGTTCTCGTCATCAGGGTGTAGAGGTACGCCGTCGCGTCCAGGGCGTCCGTGACCTCGGCGGAGCGGGTCGGGCCGGCCGCGGTCAGCTCGATGCGGTCGCCCACCCGCGTGTCCCAGATGCGGCCCCAACTCGTCCCGCACGTGCGGCTGTAGCGCACCTGCAGGTGGGCTCCGGAGGCGGTGCGGTGCTCGACGAGGGTGTCCAGGCCGATCCCGCAGAGCATGTTCATCGGGTCCCGGCCCTCGCAGGCGTCGCCCTGGCAGCGGGGCGCAGGAGGGCCGGTCCCGGTTCCCGTCCCGGTCGCGGGCGGTCTGCGTGCGTCGTCGGGCGTCCGGGCCGCCGGCAGGAGAAGGGCGGTCGCGGTCACGCCGCCGGCGGTCACGGCCAGGACGGCCGCCATGACGGCGGTGGCCCGCCAGGACCGACGGTGGGTGGTCGCGGTGGTCGCGGTGGTCGCGGTGGTCGCGCGGTGCGCGGTCGCGGTGGTCGTGGTGGCCGTAGGGGGTGCGGGCCGGGGAGGGGCGGGGCCCCCGGCCTCGGGCCCCTCCTCCGGTTCTTTCGCCGGTTGCGGCTCCAGTTTCGGTTCCGGTGCGGTCTCCGGACGCGCCGGGGGCGGGGCCTGGGTCGCCCGGCCGCTGCTTTCCGACTCCGCGAGCTCCCACAGGGCCAGACAGCGGCCCTCCGGCTCGCCCGCCAGCCGGCACAGCTCCCGCACGGCCTCACGGGGTGGCAGGATCTCGCCCGTGAGGTAGCGGCCCCAGGAGGACTTGCTGAACGGGGTGCGTTCCCCCAGCCCGGTCAGGCTCAGGCCCGCGCGCTCCTTGAGGCTCCGCAGAGCGGCCGTCAGCCGGGCGCGCTCCGGCGACCTCATCTTCGCAAGGCCCCCCAGGTGTGCGGGCCGACGATGCCGTCCACCACCAGGTCGGCGTCCGTCTGCAGGCGTTTGACGGCCCGCTCGGTCATCGGGCCGAAGATGCCGTCGATGTCCCCCGGCGAGTAGCCCGCCCGGTCCAGCAGGCACTGCGCCTCGGCGACCTCCGGACCGGCGTAGCCGTTCGCCAGGATCTCGTCCCGGGTGGTACTCAGCCCCGCGTGCCAGAGGCCGTCGATCCGCTCCACCCGGCAGGTGTACGCGGGTACGGACCGCGGTGACGCCGCCGGTGCGGCCGACGGGGCGAGCGGCGCGACGGCACCGTGATCGCGGTCTGCGCCCGCCCTGTCGACCAGCACCGCCACCGCCGACACGGCCAGCACCACGGCGACCGCCCCGGCGGCGACCGCCACGTGGAAGGCCCGCCCGCGTGCCGGTTCGGCCCCGGGGCCGGCGGGACCGATCGGATCGAGGGGTTCGAGGGGTTCCGCCCTGCCGGGTTCCGCCGCCGGTTCCGGAGCCCGATCTCGGGCCACGGCCGGAGCGGCGCCCGCGATCGGACCCGCGGGCGCCGTCGCCGTGCGGCCGCTCCACGCCTCCGCCGCGACCTCCCACACGGCCAGCAGCCGGGTCGGCTCCTCGCCGGTGACCGACGCCAGCGCCTCGACGGCGTCCCGGGGCGGCAGCGCCCTGCCGCCGAGGTAGCGCTCCCACGACGAGGAGCTGTACCCGGTCTTCGCCGCCAGCTGACGAAGACTCAGCCCGCTGTGGTCCTTCAGGCGCCGTAATCGCACCACCAAGTTCCGCACGCTCGGGTCGAGTTCTGTGGGCAGGCCCTTCCAACGCGACATGTTCCCCCACTCGCGTGTGCACGGTTCCGTCCCCGTCGCATTGTGCAACAGCATCCACAGTGTGCCCGGTGACGCGGTTCCCGCACCCGCACCGATTCGGCCATCGCCCGTCCCGCCCCGTCCCGCTGCGCCGTCCCGGCGGGACGCGGTCCCGCAGGTCGCGGGGGAGGGTGTCCCATGCCGTCGTCACTTCGGCGGCAATCATGGCCGGACCCGGCCCCGACCCGGCAGTCTCGTCGTCGAGCCGGCCGCTCCGGCCGGCGCCGCCCATTCGAAGGGGGACAAGCATGCGAGCCATGACCAAGGCGCTCGTCAGCGTCACTACGGCCGTGGGGATCGCCGTCGGTGGCCTGGCCACCGCGGGCACCAGCTTCGCGGCCCCGACGCAGGACACCCAGGCCGTGGCGAGTGCCGAGGCGGTCGCTCCGCTCGCGGTGGTCAACCTCGGTCTGAACGCCACCCAGGCCAAGGGCGTCCAGCGCTGGCTGCGGGCGCACTGGAGCTACACCGACTCGATCGACGGCGAACTCGGCCCCAACAGCTGGAAGGCCTTCCAGCGCATGCTCAAGGCGCACCACGGCTACACCGGCGCCATCGACGGATCCGTCGGCAGCGGCACGGTCTCGGCGCTGCAGCGCTTCCTGAAGAACAACGGCTGGGGCTACACCGGCGCGATCGACGGAATCGCCGGCTCGGGCACCCAGGCGGCGTTCAAGACCTTCGCCAACTGGTGCGTCGACACGTACTAGGCACCACCGGCACCGACTCCCGCGGCCCGTCCTCCCAGCGGGGGAGAGGACGGGCCGCGGGCATGCGTCGTGCTTCCGGGCTCAGAGGCGCTCGGGCGTCCTGATGCCCAGCAGGGCCATGCCCCGGTGCAGCGTGCGGGCCGTGATGTCGCACAGGAACAGGCGGTTGGCCACCTGGTCCGGCGACTCGGCCTTCAGCACCGGGCACTTGTCGTAGAACGACGTGTACAGGGACGCCAGCTGGTACAGGTACGCGGCCAGCTTGTGCGGGGCGTACTCGCGTGCCGCGTCCGCCACCGTCTCCGCGAACGCGTCCACGTGCAGGCCCAGCGCCCGCTCAGCCTCGTGCAGGGCCAACTCCGGGTGCGCGGACGGGCGTACACCTTCGGGAGCCTTGCGCAGGATCGACTGGATACGGGCGTAGGCGTACTGGAGGTACACCGACGTGTCGCCGTTCAGCGAGACCATCTGGTCGAGGTCGAACTTGTAGTCCCGGTTCGCCGACGTCGACAGGTCCGCGTACTTCACCGCGCCGACGCCCACCTGGGTGCCCCGCTCGGCGATCTCCTCCTCGGACAGGTCCTGCGCCTTCTCCCGGACCACCGCGGAGGCGCGGTCGATCGCCTCGTCCAGCAGATCCACCAGCTTCACCGTCTCGCCCTCACGGGTCTTGAACGGCTTGCCGTCCTTGCCGAGGACCGTGCCGAACGCGAGCTGGATCGCCTTCACGTCGTCACCGAGCCAGCCGGCCCGGCGCGCGGTCTCGAAGACCATCTTGAAGTGCAGCGCCTGCCGGGCGTCCACCACGTACAGCAGGGTGTCCGCCTTCAGGCGGAACACGCGGTCCCGGATCGCGGACAGGTCGGTCGCCGCGTAGCCGTAGCCGCCGTCCGACTTCTGGACGATCAGCGGGACCTGCTTGCCGTCCGGGCCCAGGACGTCCTCGAAGAACACGCACAGCGCACCCTCGGAGCGGACCGCGACACCCGACTCCTCCAGCAGGCGGCAGGTCTCGGCGAGCATGTCGTTGTAGCCGGACTCGCCGACGATGTCCGCGTCCTGGATCTCCATGTCCAGCTTCTCGAAGACGGAGAAGAAGTAGATCTTCGACTCGTCGACGAACTTCTGCCAGATGGAGAGCGTGCGGGGATCGCCCGCCTGGAGGTCGACCACCCGGCGCCGGGAGCGCGTCTTGAACTCCTCGTCGGAGTCGAACAGCTTGCGCGCGGTCTTGTAGAGGCGGTCCAGGTTCGACATCGCCTCCTCGCCGGAGACTTCGCCCTCCTTGTGGTCCAGCTCGTGCGGGTGCTCGTCCAGGTACTGGATGAGCATGCCGAACTGGGTCCCCCAGTCGCCGATGTGGTGGCGGCGCACCACGTTCTCCCCGGTGAACTCCAGGAGCTGGACCACCGAGTCGCCGATCACGGCGGACCGCAGATGGCCGACGTGCATCTCCTTCGCCACGTTCGGCTGGGCGTAGTCGATCACCGTGGTGCCGGGGTGCGCGGTCACCGGCACGCCGAGGCGCTCGGTGTCCGCGTACCGCGCGGCGAGGTTCGCGGTGATCGCCCGGTCGGCGATCGTGATGTTGAGGAAGCCGGGGCCGGAGACCTCGACGTCCTTGATCAGCTCGTCACCGGTGACGACGTGCGAGACGACCTCGGCGGCCAGCTCCCGCGGGTTCGCCTTCGCCTTCTTGGCCAGCGCCAGGATGCCGTTGGCCTGGTAGTCCGCCCGGTCGCTGCGTCGCAGCAGCGGGTCCGCGCCGGCGGCCTCCGGCCGGGTGGCCGAGAGCGCGGACGCGAGATGCTGCTGGACGGAGTCGCTGAGGGACGTGACCGAGGCCATGGGGTGGCTGCCGTTCTGCTCGGGTTCCGGAGCTGTTGACTACTACAGGTGACTACTGCTGAAGCCGAGTATCCCACGCGGTGAAAAGCGGTTTTCGCGGATGCGGTCCGGGCTGGGAGAATGGAGAGGTCAGCCGTGCGACCGTACCGGCTGCCCGAGCAGAAAGAAGGACGTGCCGATCGTGGCTCAGAGCACCGAGACCACCGACTGGGTCTCCCGTTTCGCGGACGAGGTCATCGAGGAGTCGGAGCGTCGGGCCCCGGGCAAACCGGTCGTCGTCGCGTCCGGACTCTCCCCCTCGGGCCCGATCCACCTGGGCAACCTCCGCGAGGTCATGACCCCGCACCTGGTCGCCGACGAGATCCGCCGCCGCGGCCACCGGGTCCGCCACCTGATCTCCTGGGACGACTACGACCGGTACCGCAAGGTCCCCGCCGGGGTCGAGGGCGTCGACGAGACGTGGGCCGAGCACATCGGCAAGCCGCTCACCTCGGTCCCCGCCCCCAAGGGCTCCCCGTACCCGAGCTGGGCCGAGCACTTCAAGGCCACCATGGTCGAGTCGCTCGCCGAGCTGGGCGTGGAGTTCGACGGGATCAGCCAGACGGAGCAGTACACCTCCGGTGTCTACCGCGAGCAGATCCTGCACGCCATGAAGCACCGCGGCGACATCGACGCGATCCTCGACCAGTACCGCACCAAGAAGGCCCCGGCGAAGAAGCAGCAGCAGAAGGCGGTCGACGAGGCCGAGCTGGAGGCGGCGGAGGGCTCCGGCGCCGCCGCCGAGGACGACGGCAGCACCGGCTCCGCCGGCTACTTCCCGTACAAGCCCTACTGCGGAAACTGCGAGAAGGACCTCACCACCGTCACCTCCTACGACGACGGCACCACCGAGCTGACCTACTCCTGCACCGCCTGCGGCTTCTCCGAGACGGTCCGGTTGAACGAGTTCAACCGCGGCAAGCTGGTCTGGAAGGTCGACTGGCCGATGCGCTGGGCGTACGAGGGCGTGATCTTCGAGCCGAGCGGCGTCGACCACTCGTCGCCGGGCTCGTCGTTCCAGGTCGGCGGGCAGATCGTCGGCATCTTCGGCGGCGAGCAGCCCATCGGCCCCATGTACGCCTTCGTCGGCATCAGCGGCATGGCCAAGATGTCGTCCTCACGCGGCGGCGTGCCCACGCCCGCCGACGCGCTGAAGATCATGGAACCCCAGCTGCTGCGCTGGCTGTACGCGCGACGCCGGCCCAACCAGTCCTTCAAGGTCGCCTTCGACCAGGAGATCCAGCGCCTCTACGACGAGTGGGACCGGCTCGACGCCAAGGTCGCCGACGGCAGCGCCCTGCCCGCCGACATCGCCGCGCACTCCCGCGCGGTGGGCACGGCGGGCGGCGCCCTGCCCAGGACGCCCCGGCCGCTGCCGTACCGCACCCTCGCCTCCGTCGCCGACATCACCGGCGGGCACGCGGACCAGGCGCTGCGCATCCTCAGCGACTTCGACCCCGCCCACCCGCTCGCCTCGCTCGACGAGGCCCGGCCGCGCTACGACAAGGCCGAGGCGTGGATCTCCCTCCACGTCCCGGCCGACCAGCGCACCATCGTGCGGACGGAGCCGGACGAGGAGCTGCTGAAGTCCCTGGACGAGCAGGGCCGCCGGTCGCTGCGGCTGCTCCTCGACGGGCTGGCCGATCACTGGTCCCTGGACGGGCTGACCCACCACGTCTACGGCGTTCCCAAGGTCCAGGCAGGCTTCCCCGCCGACGCCACGCCCAAGGAGCTGCCCGCGGAGATCAAGACCGCGCAGCGGTCGTTCTTCGCCCTGCTCTACCACCTGCTGGTCGGGCGGGACACCGGCCCGCGTCTGCCCACCCTGCTGCTCGCGGTGGGCCAGGAGCGGGTGCGGCGGCTGCTCGGGGACTGATCGACGCGTAGGTATACGACGAGGGGCGCCCGGTGTTCTGCACCGGGCGCCCCTCGTCGTATGTCCACGTCCGCGTGGCGCGGGTCACGCGATGTGGTCCTCCTCCAGCTCCGCGAAGTGTTTTTCCTGGAAGTCCATGACCATGCGCTTGGCCTCGGCGTCCGGCAGGGTGCGGCCGTACGTCGCCTCGACGTTGGCGGCGAACTCGCGCGGAGTCGGGTAGCCGCTGCCGCTGATCGACTGCTTGAAGACCTGGTAGTAGGCCTCCTCGTCCGGGAGCGGGGCCTCCGGTGTGCCGCCGCCCTCGCCCAGCTCACGGGTACGGCCGGGGCCGACCGGGATGGGGAAGGTGCCGGTGTCCTCCGGGGACGGCTCCTGCACCGGGGGTGCCTCCTCGAACTGCCCGCGGTACTGCTCGGCCCGCTCCTGCTCCGCCGCCCACGCGGCGTACTGCGGGTCGTCGGCGGGGTCGTAGCCGCCGTGGTACTCGACGGACTGCGGGTCCCGGGCGTGCAGCCACGAGCTCTGGTCCGGGTCGGGCGGCTGCTGCTCGTACGGCGCGTTCGGGCCGTACTGCTCGTACGGGGGCATGACCTGCGCGTCCGGAACGTCCCGGGGGCCGCGGGTATGGCGGGCGTCGCGGAAGGCCCGGGGGGCCTGGGCCTCGCGATGGCCGCCGTCGCGGTGGTCCTCGTCGTACGCGCCGCCGTCGTTCTCGTCGCCGAAGGCGCCGTGGTTACCGCGGTTGCCGGGGCCGCCCGTCAGTTCGGGGCGCTGTTCGGCGGGCGGGGCCGCCTTCTGCAGGGAGAGCGCCGGTGCCGCGGCGGCCGGGCCGTCCACGGTGGCGGGGGCCGGCGGGATCACCGCCGGTTCGATACCGGCCGCCGCCAGCCCCGCCGGGGCCGTCTCGGCGAGGGGGACGCCGAACTTGGCCAGGCGCAGCGGCATCAGGGACTCCACCGGGGCCTTGCGGCGCCAGCTGCGGCCGAAGCGGGAGCGCATCCGGGCCTGGTAGACGAGGCGTTCCTGCTCCAGCTTGATGACCTGCTCGTAGGACCGCAGTTCCCACAGCTTCATCCGCCGCCACAGCAGGAACGTGGGTATCGGCGAGAGCAGCCACCGGGTGAGGCGGACGCCCTCCATGTGCTTGTCCGCGGTGATGTCGGCGATCCGGCCGACCGCGTGCCGGGCGGCCTCCACGGACACCACGAACAGGATGGGGATCACGCTGTGCATCCCCACGCCGAGCGGATCCGGCCAGGCCGCCGCACCGTTGAAGGCGATCGTCGCCGCCGTCAGCAGCCACGCCGTCTGACGCAGCAGCGGGAAGGGGATGCGGATCCAGGTCAGCAGCAGATCCAGGGCCAGCAGGACGCAGATGCCCGCGTCGATGCCGATCGGGAAGACGTAGCTGAAGTTCCCGAAGCCCTTCTGCAGGGCCAGTTCGCGGACGGCCGCGTAGGACCCCGCGAAGCCGATGCCGGCGATGACCACGGCTCCGGCGACGACCACGCCGATGAGAATCCGGTGCGTCCGTGTCAGCTGAATGGGCGCGGCCACCCGTGCTCCCCTCCTCAAGCGTGTTGTTGCGCGCAACAGAGTGGCACATGTGTGCGGAGAACGAGTGGCCGGTTCCCTATCGGAGCTTCACCGCACGTCTTCGGGCGCGTGCTGATCCCGTCTTCGTGCCCGTCCGGGGGGCACGTCGCCGTGGCCCCCGGACCTCAGTCCTTCGCCGGTGCCGGGGAGGACGCCGGCTTCGACGGCGAACCGCTCTCGGCGGCCCCGCCGGAGCTCTTGCCGTCCTTGGACCCGGTCACGGTCTTCACCGCTTCCTTCGCCGCCTTCTTCGCGTCCTTCATCAGGTCGTCGGCGCTCGGCGCCTTGTCGCCGGCGAGACCCGCCCCGTTGTAGTCGAGGGCGATGACGACGTTCTCGACGCGGGCCACGACCGTCTGCTGCTTGAAGGTGCCTTCCTTCTTCTTCAGGTCGTAGCGCACGGCCGTCGCCTCGTCGCCGGTGTCCGCGACGGGTTCGGACGTCGTGTTCTTGGCGCCCTCGGAGGCCTGGACCTCCTTGACCCGCTTGTCGTAGTAGTCCTTGGCCAGTTCGTCGCCCGCGCCCCGCGTGGTGTCCGACTCGAAGCGCAGCATCGACACGCTCAGCCAGCGGAACTGCGAACCGTCCACGCCCTTGCTGGCGAGGCTGTCCCAGGAGCAGCCGGCGCGCGTGGAGATGTCGTCGGACTGGCTCTCCTTGCCCGACTTCGCCTTCGGTACGAGGTCCTCCAGGGTCTTCTTCGACAGGACGTCGCACGCTTCCGGCAGATCCTTGTACACCGCGGCCCGCACTGTCGGGGACGGGCTGGCGGACGCGGACGCCGACGCCGAGCTGTCGGCCGCCTTGTCCTTGCCGTCGTCGGAGCCGGAGTCCGAGGAGCAGCCGGCGGCGATCAGCATCGCGGGGACGGCCGCCGCGCCGACAAGGACGCGGTGGAGGCGCTTCGCTCTCCCCCGCTGTCCGGACGACGTGGGTGGGGTCCCCCTGTCTCGCTGTGCTCGTCGCTGCATGCTTCCTTCACTCATGACGCTCGTGTTCCCTGCGGTCAAAACGGGCTCCAGGGGGTCACCGTACGCGGTGAGTCCACCGTGTGGTCTTCCTTCGGATGCTTCGCGCAGGGCCGTGAAGGAGGCGTGCGCGAGGATCAGCCGCCCAGCGAACCGGCCAGCAGAGAGGCCAGTTTCCGCGCCCTGTCCTGCATTTCCTTGCTGTCCGGGACGGTGCCGACGGTCGCCGGCTGCTCCGCGTACTCGATCGTCACGATCACGTTGGACGTGCGGAACGCCACAGTCACCGAGCGCTGCTTGACGGTGGATCCGGAGCTGCTCAGCTCGTCGTCGATGAAGGCCTCGTCGCCGAATTCGTCCAGCAGGCGGGGCTGGAGGTCGGCGGGCGGAACGGACGGTGACGCGGGGGAGGACCCGCCCTCGGACGGCGAGCCGGAGCCGGAGGTCTTGGTGGCCGCCGCGGCGTCGGCACCGGAAGGACCGGAGGTTCCGGAGGTTTCGGATGTTTCGGAGGGGCGGGCCGAAGGGGACGAGGACGCGTCCGGATCGGCGGACGCGCTGCCGCCGTCCTCGCCGGCGTCGTCGTCCGTGCCCGGGGAACCGGACTCGGTGGCCGTCGGCTCCGGAAGGCCCGCCGCCGTCCGCTTCGTCGCGAAGAGCTCCTCGGCCTGACTGTCGTCGCTGACGGCGTGGTCGTAGGAGACGACCCGCTCGAAGTCGATGACCAGGCGGTTGGTGGCCTCGGCCGACTCCACCTTCCAACTGCAGCCCACCTTGCGGTCGGTGTCGTACGTGAGCGTGGCCTCGCCCGCGTACGCCTTCGTCCGCTGGGCCTCGTCGGTCATCTCCCCGATGCCGGGCAGGAGTTCGTCGAGCGTCTTGGGGCCGACCGCGCCGCAGGGCTCCGGAAGCGTGGCGTACCTGCCGGGCTGGGCCGCCTGCGACGCCGTCCCGGCGCTGCCCGGGTTGGAGTTGTCCGACGGGCTCCCGTCGCCCGAACTGCCGGTACATCCGGCCAGCAGGGCCGCGAGGAGCGCGGCGACGCCGGGTACGTAGGCCCTCCGCTGCACGGCCGGGCTCCTCTCGACGGTGGGCGCGGACCTGGGCCCGCCGGGTCTACCAGTGTCCTTGCTGCTTATTCGCTTGCCGCACGGGGGCACCCCCGGCAGACAATGTGTATCGCACGCACTGCCGTGAACGCCGGTCCAAAGTCCCTTTCGTCGATCCTGGCGACGGTTTTTGCGCTTTCGCACTTCTGTTTGCTTTTCGGGGGAATGAGGAAAACATGTCGTACGTGGAGATGCCGGGCGCGAAGGTGCCGATCCGCCTGTGGACGGACCCGGCGTCGGTGGAGGAGGTCGCCCTCCAGCAGTTGCGGAACGTGGCGACCCTGCCCTGGATCAAGGGCCTCGCCGTGATGCCGGACGTGCACTACGGCAAGGGGGCGACGGTCGGCTCGGTCATCGCGATGCGGGGCGCGGTGTGCCCGGCGGCGGTGGGGGTCGACATCGGCTGCGGCATGTCGGCGGTGAAGACGTCCCTGACGGCGAACGACCTGCCGGGCGACCTGTCCCGGCTGCGCTCGAAGGTCGAGCAGGTGATCCCGGTCGGGCGCGGGATGCACGACACCCCCGTGGACCCGGCCCGCTTGCACGGGTTCGCGACCGGCGGCTGGGACGACTTCTGGGGGCGGTTCGACGGGGTGGCGGAAGCGGTCAAGTTCCGTCAGGAACGGGCCGGCAAGCAGATGGGAACGCTGGGCGGCGGAAATCATTTCGTCGAAATCTGCACGGACACGACCGGTTCTGTCTGGTTGATGCTGCACTCCGGTTCCCGGAACATCGGCAAGGAACTCGCCGAGCACCACATCGGCGTGGCCCAGAAGCTCCCGCACAACCAGGGCCTGGTCGACCGCGACCTCGCCGTCTTCGTGGCGGACACCCCGCAGATGGCGGCCTACCGGAACGACCTGTTCTGGGCGCAGGAATACGCGAAACGCAACCGCTCGATCATGATGGCGCTCCTGAAGGACGTGATCCGCAAGGAGTTCAAGAAGGCGAAGCCGGCCTTCGAGACGGAGATCAGCGCGCACCACAACTACGTGGCCGAGGAGCGTTACGACGGCATGGACCTGCTCGTCACCCGCAAGGGAGCGATCCGCGCGGGCTCCGGCGAGTTCGGGATCATCCCGGGCTCCATGGGCACGGGTTCGTACATCGTCAAGGGTCTCGGGAACGCCGACTCCTTCAACTCGGCGTCCCACGGCGCCGGTCGCCGCATGAGCCGCAACGCGGCGAAGCGGCGCTTCTCGACCAAGGACCTGGAGGAGCAGACGCGGGGCGTGGAGTGCCGCAAGGACTCCGGTGTCGTGGACGAGATTCCGGGCGCGTACAAGCCGATCGAGCAGGTCATCGACCAGCAGCGGGACCTCGTGGAGGTCGTGGCGAAGCTGAAGCAGGTCGTCTGTGTGAAGGGCTGACCGCGGGAGCCGGTGCCGCCTCAGCGCTCCCGGTGGATCTTGCTGTTCGACGCCTGGGCGCGCGGGCGGACGACCAGCAGGTCGATGTTGACGTGGCTGGGGCGGGTCACTGCCCAGGTGATGGTGTCGGCGACGTCCGCCGCGGTGAGGGGCTCGGCGACGCCCTCGTACACCTGGGTGGCCTTCGCCTCGTCGCCGCCGAAGCGGGTGAGGGCGAACTCGTCGGTCTTCACCATGCCGGGCGCGATCTCGACGACGCGGACGGGCCGGCCGACGATCTCCAGGCGCAGGGTCTCGGCGAGGACGTGGGCGCCGTGTTTGGCGGCGACATAGCCGGCGCCGCCCTCGTAGGTGGCGTGCCCGGCGGTCGAGGACACGACGACGACCGTGCCGTCGCCGCTCGCCTCCAGCTTGGGCAGCAGGGCCTGGGTGAGGTGCAGGGTGCCGATGACGTTGGTCTCGTACATCCGGCGCCAGTCCTCCGGGTCGCCGGTCGCGACCGGGTCGGCGCCCAGCGCGCCGCCGGCGTTGTTGACCAGGACGCCGATGGTCCTGAACGCGGTGGCGAACTCGTCGACGGCCGCGCGGTCGGTGACGTCGAGCGGGTACGCGGTCGCCGTGTGGCCCGCCGCGTGCAGCTCCTCGGCGAGCGCCTCGATCCGGTCCTTGCGGCGGGCGGTGAGGACGACGCGGTAACCGGCCTCGGCGAGTCCGCGTGCCGTGGCGGCCCCGATCCCGCTGCTCGCGCCGGTGACGACGGCGATACGCGACGCTGCGGACGGTGGTGCGGCGGCCATGGGGTTCCTCCATGCGGGCGACTGCGGTGCCGGGCCCGGCCAGGATATGCGGGAGCGGGCGGTCCGCCGGGGCGGCCCCGGCCCGCGCGGGCGCACGGGTGCGGGGACGCGGTGGCCGCGGGGGTGCGGTGGATCCGGTGGGGGTCAGCCGTGGCGCGGGGCCCACATGATCACGGCCATCCCGGCCAGGCAGATCAGCGCGCCGGCGATGTCCCAGCGGTCCGGGCGGTAGCCGTCCGCGACCGCGCCCCACAGAAGCGAACCGGCGACGAAGATGCCCCCGTACGCGGCGAGGACGCGGCCGAAGTGCGCGTCGGGCTGGAAGGTCGCGACGAATCCGTACGCGCCGAGGGCGAGGACGCCGCCCGCCGCCCACATCCAGCCGCGCTGGTCCCGTACGCCCTGCCAGACCAGCCAGGCGCCGCCGATCTCCAGGATCGCGGCGAGGACGAACAGGGCGGCGGAGCGGGCGATCAGCATGCGGGCAGCTTCGCACGCGGGGTTTCGGAATAACGGGAGCAGGGGCCCTGTTCATGGGTATAGTTGAACCGTCAACAACCTGGAAGGTGAGTGGCCATGCAGTTCGGGATCTTCAGCATCGGTGACGTCACGCCCGACCCGACCACGGGGCGTACCCCCACCGAGCGCGAGCGGATCAAGGCCATGGTCGCCATCGCGCTGAAGGCGGAAGAGGTGGGCCTGGACGTGTTCGCCACCGGCGAGCACCACAACCCGCCGTTCGTGCCGTCCTCGCCGACGACCATGCTCGGCTACATCGCCGCCCGCACGGAGAAGCTGATCCTCTCCACCTCGACCACGCTGATCACCACCAACGACCCGGTGAAGATCGCCGAGGACTTCGCGATGCTCCAGCACCTGGCCGACGGCCGGGTGGACGTGATGATGGGGCGCGGCAACACCGGGCCGGTCTACCCCTGGTTCGGCAAGGACATCCGCGAGGGCATCAACCTCGCCATCGAGAACTACGCCCTGCTGCACCGCCTGTGGCGCGAGGACGTCGTCAACTGGGAGGGCAAGTTCCGCACCCCGCTGCAGGGCTTCACCTCCACGCCCCGCCCGCTGGACGACGTACCGCCGTTCGTCTGGCACGGGTCGATCCGCTCGCCCGAGATCGCCGAGCAGGCCGCGTACTACGGTGACGGCTTCTTCCACAACAACATCTTCTGGCCGGCCGACCACACCAAGCGGATGATCGAGCTGTACCGGGCCCGGTACGCGCACTACGGGCACGGCACGCCCGAGCAGGCGATCGTCGGCCTCGGCGGCCAGGTGTTCATGCGGAAGAACTCGCAGGACGCGGTGCGCGAGTTCCGTCCGTACTTCGACGTCGCCCCCGTCTACGGGAACGGGCCCTCGCTGGAAGAGTTCACCCGGCAGACCCCGCTGACCGTGGGCTCCCCGCAGCAGGTCATCGAGAAGACGCTGTCCTTCCGCGACTACGCGGGCGACTACCAGCGCCAGCTGTTCCTCATGGACCACGCGGGCCTGCCGCTGAAGACCGTGCTCGAGCAGCTCGACCTGCTCGGCGAGGAAGTCGTGCCGGTGCTGCGCAAGGAGTTCGCCAAGGACCGCCCGGCCGACGTGCCGGACGCCCCGACCCACTCCTCGCTGCTGGCCGGCCGGGAGGTGACCACGGTATGAGCGTCGTCGTCGTATCGGCCGGGCTGAGCGTGCCGTCGTCCACCCGGCTGCTCGGGGAACGGCTGGCCGCCGCGGCCACCGGGCAGGCCCCGTCCGACGTGCGGGTGATCGAACTGCGGGACCTCGCGGTCGACATCGCGCACAACTTCACCAGCGGTTTCCCGGCGCCGGCGCTCGCCGAGGCGATGGACGCCGTGACCGGCGCGGACGGGCTGATCGTGGTCACGCCGGTGTTCTCGGCGTCGTACAGCGGGCTGTTCAAGTCGTTCTTCGACGTGCTCGGCGTACGGGACCGGGAGGCGCTGGCCGGCAAGCCGGTGCTGATCGCCGCGACCGGGGGCACGCCCCGGCACTCGCTGGTGCTGGAGCACGCCCTGCGCCCCCTCTTCGCCCACCTGCGCGCGGTCGTCGTCCCCACGGGGGTGTACGCCGCGTCCCAGGACTGGGGCGACAAGGGCCTGGACGCCCGGATCGAGCGGGCGGCGGGCGAGCTGGCCGCCCTGACGGGCGCGCTGTCGGCCGCTTCCGGCGGTACGGACGACGGTACGGGCGGCGGCGCGGACGGTGGCGGCGCGATCAGTGTCACGCGCGGGGGCGCGGCCGACGACAAGTTCGACGCGCGCAACGTGGTGCCGTTCGAGGAGCAGCTGGCCGCGCTGCGGTCGGCGGGCTGAACGCACCGGGGCGCTGCACGCGCCGCACGCGCCGAAGGCGCTGAGTACAGAACTCCCGGCGGTCTCCCTGGACAGCGGCCGTCGGGTGAGGCGACCGGTTCCGTCCGGTTCCGGTCGCTCGCGAGGATCCGGTCGCGGGTGGGGACGCCTGCGACCGGACCGCGGGCAGGGCCGTGCGCCGGACCGTGACCTGATCACGGCCGGATCGCGGATCGCACGGCAGTCCGGGTGAGAGGGCGGGCGGACGAGAAGGCGGCGGGGTGTCCGGGCCACCGGTCGTTCGCCGGGGCGGCGGTCCTTGGCAGACTGGCACCGTGCCCCCTACCGCGTCCCACACCCCCACCGTGCTGCTCGCCGAGGACGACCGTGCCATCCGCAACGCCCTGGAACGCGCCCTGATCCTGGAGGGCTACCGGGTCACCGCGGTCGCCGACGGCGTCGAAGCGCTGGCGCAGGCCCACCGCAGCCGGCCCGACGTCCTCGTGCTGGACGTGATGATGCCCGGCATCGACGGGCTCCAGGTGTGCCGGATGCTGCGCGCCGAGGGCGACCGCACCCCCGTACTGATGCTGACGGCGCTGGTGGAGACCGCCGACCGGATCGCGGGGCTGGACGCGGGCGCCGACGACTACGTCGTCAAGCCGTTCGACGTCGAGGAGGTCTTCGCCCGGCTGCGCGCCCTGCTGCGCCGGGCGGCCCCCGCGCCCGCCCCCGAGTCCGTCGAGTCGCCGACGAGGGAGCCGGGGCCCAAGACCTCAGGAACACCCAGGAACTCCGGGACACCCGGGACGACGGACGGGCGGCCGGGCGACCCGGCGGCCGGGCGGTTCGTCGAGGCGGCCGGGCTGCGCATGGACCCGCGGGCGCGCCGGGCCTGGCGGGGCCGGCGGGAGCTGGAGCTGACCCGGACCGAGTTCGAACTGCTGGAGCTGCTGATCCGCAACGCGGGCGTCGTCCTCGACCACTCGACCATCTACGACCGCATCTGGGGCTACGACTTCGGCCCGGGTTCCAAGAACCTCGCCGTCTACGTCGGCTATCTGCGCCGCAAACTCGACGAACCCGGGGCACCGCAACTGATCCACACGGTGCGCGGGGTGGGTTACGTGCTGCGGGAGGACTGAGTGGCGCGCGACACCGTCGGCGCCCCGGGCGCCTCATCCAGCCCGGGCGTCTCACCTACCCCGGGCGTCTCATCCGCTCTGGGCGTCTCACGTGCCCCGGGTACGTCGCGTGCCTCGGGTACGTCGCGTACTCCGGGCGCATCGCGTACTCCAGGTATCCCGGCCGGGCGGCGTCGGCTGCGGCTGCTGTCGCTCGGCACCAAGTTCGCGGTGGCCTTCGCCGCCGTGACGGCCACGGTCACCGTCCTGATCGGCATCCTGTCGTACGGCGCCGCCGCCCGGCTGCTGCGGGTGGACCAGCAGATGGTGTTCGACGAGGTCGTGCAGGACCTGCGCGGCGAGGTGCGGGCGAACCGGATGTCACCGGTCGACTTCTCCTCCGCCGCCCCCGGCCACGACCTGGTGCGGCCCGCCCGGACGGACGTCCAGGTGCTCGGGCCGGACGGCCGGATCGTCGACCCGGGCGACCCGGGGCTGCCGGTGGTCGCCGCCGACCGCGCGGTCGCGGGCGCCGCCACGGCGGGGCGGGTGGTCGAGCACGCGGACGTCGACGTCGGCGACGACATCTACCGCGTCGCGACCGTCGCGCTGGGCGACGGCCGGGGCGCGGTGCAGGTCGCGCAGGAGTTCAGCGACACCGAGGACCTGCTGCGGACCCTCCAGCGGCGCACGCTCGTCCTGATGGCGGCGGTGGTGACCGCGGCCGGTCTGTTCGGCTGGTGGCTGGCCCGGCGGATCACCCGCCGTCTGGTCGTCCTCACCGCCGCCGCCGAGGACGTCGCCCGCACCCGCAGGCTCGGTATCCAGGTGCCCGTCACCGGTCACGACGAGGTGGGGCGGCTCGGCCGTGCCTTCGACCGGATGCTCGGCCGGCTCGCCCAGTCCGAGGACGACCAGCGCCGGCTCGTCCAGGACGCGGGCCACGAACTGCGCACCCCGCTCACCTCCCTGCGGACCAACATCTCCCTGCTGCGCCGTATCGACGAGCTCCCGCCCGACACTCGCGAGGAACTCGTCGCCGACCTCGCCCAGGAGGCCCGTGAACTGACCGATCTGGTCAACGAACTCGTCGAACTCGCGGCCGGCCAGTCCGACACCGAGCCGCCGTGCCGGGTCGACCTCGCCGACATCGCCGAGGGCGTGGCCGCACTGGCACGGCGCCGAGGCGGACGCGAGATCACCGTCCACGCGAGCGGCGACACCACGACCGACGGACGGCCCGGCATGCTGACGCGGGCGGTGTCCAACCTGGTCGAGAACGCCGTCAAGTTCGACCGGCACGGCACCGCGCCCATCGACATCACGGTCGCGGGGCCCGCCCGGCCGGGCACGATACGGGTGGAGGTCCGCGACCGGGGGCCCGGCATCGCCGCAGGTGATCTGGTCCGCGTCTTCGACCGCTTCTTCCGCGCCGCCGACGCCCGCTCCCTCCCCGGTTCGGGCCTCGGTCTGTCCATCGTCCGCGAGGTGGCCCTGACCCACGGGGGCGCCCCGTACGCCGTCCGCCGGCCCGGCGGCGGAACGGTGATCGGCTTCACGGTGGGCGGCGGCCCGCTGACGGACCCCGCCGACGAGGACCTGGGCCCCTGACGCGCCGGTGCCAGTGCCTCCGGTGCCGGTGCCGGTGTCAGTGACCGGTCCCATGCCGCCGTCGCCGTCGCCGCCCCCGCCGCCGCGTACGGACCGTCGGAGGTGAGCATGTATGCGAGCGGGGGCGCTCCGTACGCGCCCCGGAAGGGGAGGAGCGACGACGTGCTGACCGATGAGGAGACCGCCGCGCTGGCGGCGATCGACGAGGCGGCCCTGGGTCGGACCCTGCTGGAGCTGATCGGTGTGCCGAGCGTGACCGGGAGCGCCGCCGAGTCCGAACTCCAGCACCAACTGGCCGGCCGGCTGGAGTGGCTGGGGATGGAGGTCGACCTGTGGTCCATGGACCTGACCGCGCTGCGCGCCCACCCCGGCTTCCCGGGCATGGAGGTGCCCCGTGAGGAGGCGTGGGGCCTGGTCGGAACCACCCCCGACGGCGGTGACGGGCCCACCCTGATCCTCCAGGGCCACGTCGACGTCGTACCGCCCGGCGACCTCGAGGCCTGGGGGGACGGCGACCCGTTCGTCCCGCGGGTGACCGGGGACGTCGTGCACGGGCGCGGCGCCTGCGACATGAAGGCGGGGCTCGCCGCGCACCTCGCCGCCCTCGCCGCGATACGGGCGGCCGGGATACGCCTGCGCGGCCGGGTCGCCGCCCACTTCGTCGTCGGCGAGGAGGACGGCGGCGTCGGCGCGTTCGGCACCCTGGAGCGCGGGCACGGGGGCGACGCCTGCGTCATCGCCGAGCCCACCGCCGGCACCCTGATCACCGCGAACGCGGGCGCGCTGACGTTCCGGCTCGCGGTGCCCGGCAAGGCGGCGCACGGCAGCACGCGGGAGCAGGGGGTGAGCGCGGTCGACGCGTATCTGCCGCTGCACCGGGCGCTCGCCGACCTGGAGGCCGAGCGGAACCGGGACCCGTCCCCGCTGCTCGCCGAGTACCCGATCCCGTACGCGCTGTCGGTGGGCACCGTACGGTCCGGGGACTGGGCGAGCAGTGTGCCGGACCTGCTGGTCGCCGAGGGCCGGCTCGGTGTACGCCTCGGCGAGGACCCGGCCGAGGCGCGCGCCGACCTGGAGCGGTGCGTGGCCCGGGCCTGTGCCGCCGACCCCTGGCTGCGCGACCATCCGGCGACGGTGACCTGGCCGGGCGGCCTGTTCGCGAGCGGCCGGCTGGAGGAGGGACACCCGCTGCCGGACGTCGTCGGCGCCGCGTACACGGACGCCACGGGCGGCCCGGCTCCCCGGCAGCGCGGGGCGACGTACGGCAGCGACCTGCGGCACTACACCGGCGCGGGGATACCGACGCTGCAGTTTGGGCCGGGGGACATCGCGGTGGCGCACAGCGCGCGCGAGCAGGTGTCCCTGCGGGAGACGGTGGCGGCGGCCCGGACCCTGGTGCTCACGGCGCTCAGGACGGTGGGGACCAAGTGAGGCGGACGGTGACGGCGCTCACTGTCCCGCACGGGGCGCTGTGCCACACTCGCCCCGTCGTGGTCGAACGCGCGTACGTGCAGGGGGGTTCGCGCGTGCTGGAATGACTCCCGCGCTTTTTGTTATCCGGCCCTCGGCGACGGCTCTCCTCTTGTGACAGCGCAGTACGAGCCAGGACCGAGAAGGAGCGTGGACGAGCGTGGCAGCGAGCAGCGAACCCGGCAGGGAGACGGTCGAGGCCGCACGGCGCGGCGACATGCGGGCCCAGGACGAACTCGTCGCCGCCCACCTCCCGTTGGTCTACAACATCGTGGGCCGGGCCCTGAACGGGCACCCCGACGTGGAAGACGTGGTGCAGGAGACCATGCTCCGCGCCCTCGGCTCGCTCGCCACGCTGAAGGACCCCGGCAGCTTCCGGTCCTGGCTGGTCGCCATCACCATGAACCAGATACGCCACCACTGGCGCAGCGAGAGCCACGGCGGGGCGGCGCCGGTCCGTTCGGGCCTGCACGACGCGTACGAAGTCGCCGACCCGGGCGCCGACTTCGTGGACCTGACGATCCTGCGGCTCGGACTGGAGGGCCAGCGGCGCGAGGCCGCCGAGGCCACCCGCTGGCTGGACCCCGACGACCAGGCCCTGCTGTCGCTGTGGTGGCTGGAGGCGGCGGGCGAGCTGACGCGGGCGGAGGTCGCCGCCGCGCTGGAGCTGCCGCCGCAGCACACCGCGGTGCGCGTGCAGCGAATGAAGGCCCAGTTGGAGACGGCCCGGCTGGTGGTGCGGGCACTGTCCGCACAGCCGCGCTGCGTCCTGCTGGACGACATCACCGAGGCCTGGGACGGCGTCCCCTCGGCCCTGTGGCGCAAGCGCATCGCACGCCACGCCCGGGACTGCACCGTCTGCGCGGGTTTCCAGTCGGGGCTGGTCCCGGCGGAGGGCCTGCTGGTCGGGCTGGGCCTGGTGCCGGTGGCGGCGGGCCTGCTCACCGCTCTCGGCGCCGGGACGGCGGAGGCGGCGCCGATGTCCTTCGCGGGCCGTGCGACGGCGGAGCCGGGGGACACGCCGACAGTGTCGTACGGGGACACGCCTACGGAGCCGTACGGAGACACGGCGACAGAGCCGTACGGGGACACGGACGGGCCGGCGCCCGCCGACTCCCCGGCCGAGAACCTCGGGACGGTGGAGATGGGCCGGCGCCGTACGAACCGCAGCGCAGGCGACCGCACTCGCGGCCGTACGAACGGCCCCGCGGGCAGCCGCGCGCAGAACCGCGCACGGAAGAGGCGGAGCAGGAACATCGCGGCCGTGGCCGCGGCGCTGCTGGTCACCGGCGGCGCGATATCCGGGTGGGCCCTCCTGACACCGGACGGCGAAGCGGACAAGGTGCAGTCGGCCTCCACCGGCCGTCCCGGATCCACCGCGTCCGAGCCCGCGTCACCGAGCCCTTCCCCCTCCGCATCCGCCGCTGCCTCCGCTTCCACGTCGTCCTCACCCTCACCCTCGGCCTCGGCCTCCGCCTCGCCGGACGCCTCGCGCAAGCCGAAGCCCTCGGCCACACCGAGCTCCGAGGCGACCCGTACGAAGTCCGCCGTCGCGGCCCCCGCACAGCCGGAGAAGACGTCGGCGCGCCCCGAGCCGGCGCCGCCCACCGCGCCCGCGGCCGCTCCGGGAGGCACCCAGGCCACCCAGGTCCTGGCCCTCACCAACACCGAACGGGCCGCGGCGGGCTGCTCACCGGTGACGCTCGACAACCGCCTGAACAAGGCGGCCCAGCTGCACAGCGAGGACATGTCCGCCAACGACTACTTCTCGCACACCGGGCAGAACGGCAGCAGTTTCGTCGACCGCGTCACGGCACAGGGCCACCCGAGCCCGGGTGCCGAGAACATCGCCCGCGGCCAGAGCTCCGCCGAGAGCGTCATGGAGGCGTGGATGAACTCCGAGGGCCACCGCGCGAACATCCTCAACTGCTCGCTCAAGACGATGGGCATCGGCGTGGTCACGAGCGACTGGACCTGGACCCAGGTGTTCGGCCGCTGACCGGGTTCGCCGACCACCGGATGGACTGCCGGCCCGGCATCGTCGCGGTACAGGACAGGACGGAGCGAAGCCGCACGCTCAGTGCCGGGACGGCGGCAGATGGACGCGCTCTCCCTGGGGGCGAACACGGTGAGCACTTCCGCGGGCCGGTTGTCGGCGCTGCCGGTCCAATGCGGCACGCGGGTGTCGAACTCTGCGGCCGCACCGACGCCGAGCCGAAGATCTCGCTCGCCGAGCACGAACCGGCCGTTCCGTGGAAACACTGGTGCTCACGTCGCTTCCCGGCCCTGCGGGGAACCCGGAGGAAAGGGGAGGACGTGAGCACCTGGCATTGCGTGCTTCAGCGTGGTTTGCTGCGAAATTTCGCTCCTGTGGCGAGCGGGGGCGGGCTCAGCGTGTGGTGCCCCGGTTGAAGAGGGAGCGTGACCACGCGTACCCGACGAGTGCGAGGGCGGCGCACCAGGCGAGCGCGATCCACGCGTCGTTCCCGATGGCGGTGCCGGTGAGCAGACCGCGCAGCGTCTCGATCATCGGCGTGAACGGCTGGTACTCGGCGAACCAGCGCAGCCCCGGCGACATCGAATCGGCCGGCACGAACGCGGAGCCGATGAACGGCAGGAACTGGATGATCAGCGGTTTGTTGCTGGCGGCCTCGACCGTCTTGGAGATCAGGCCGAGTGCGACCGACAACCAGGTCAGGGCGAAGGCGATGGCCACCAGCAGCCCGGTCGCGGCCAGCCACTCCAGGACGTTCGCGTCCGGCCGGAACCCGATCGCGAGCGCCACTCCGACGACCACCGTCACACCGAACATGGTCTGGATGACGCTGCCGAGCACATGTCCCGTCATGAACGACGAGCGCGTGATGTTCATGGTGCGGAAGCGGTTGATGATGCCCTCGGTCATGTCGGAGCAGACGGCGATCGAGGTGGACATGGACCCGGCCGCCACCCCCATGATCACGATGCCGGGCGTCAGATACTCCAGGTAGACGTCCCTGCTGGCGCCCGCGCCGCCGATGCCGCCGCCGATCGAGTCCCCGAAGGCGTACACGAACAGCAGCAGCATCATCACCGGAAGGGCGGCCGAGCCGAGCGACACGGACGGGTAGCGGATCGCGTGCTTCAGGTTGCGCCGCAACATGGTCGCCGAGTCGTGCACGGCGTAGGTGAGCGAGCTCATCGCAGGGTCTCCTTGGTGTGAAGGGGAGCGGCGGCGCCGTCGTCGCCGGTCAGGGCGAGGAACACGTCGTCGAGGTCGGGGGTGTGCACGGACAGGTCGGCGGCCCGCACCCGGGCGTCGTCGAGCCGGTCGAGCAGGGTGCGCAGGGAACCGATGCCGTTGTCGCCGGGGATGCGCAGTGCGAGCGCCTCGGCGTCGCGGGCCGCGCCCGGGAAGACGGCCGCCGCCCGCTCGTACTCGCTTTCGTCCGTGAACCGCAGCCGCACATGGCTGCCCGGGATACGGGACTTGAGTTCGTCGGCGGTGCCCTCGGCGACGATGCGCCCGCCGTCGAGCACGGCGATCCGGTCGGCGAGTTGGTCGGCCTCCTCCAGGTACTGCGTGGTGAGGAAGACCGTGACCCCGCCGGCCACCAGGCCGCGCACCGTCTCCCACATGGTGCGGCGGCTGCGCGGGTCGAGCCCGGTCGTCGGCTCGTCCAGGAAGATCACCTCCGGGTCGCCGACCAGCGTCATGGCGAGGTCGAGGCGGCGCCGCATGCCACCGGAGAACGTCGCCGCCCGCTTGTGCGCGACATCGGCGATCTCGAAGCGCTCCAGCAACTCCTTTGCTCGGCTGCGCCCTTCGCGCTTGCCGAGTCGCAGCAGATCGGCCATCAGGAGCAGGTTCTCCTCGGCGGTGAGCAGATCGTCGAGCGCGGCGAACTGCCCGGTGACACCGATCGCGGCGCGCACCCCGTCGGGCGAGGCCGTGACGTCGTGCCCGGCCACCTGGGCCCGGCCGCCGTCGGCGGGGATCAGCGTGGACAGGATCTGCACGGTGGTGGTCTTCCCCGCCCCGTTCGGGCCGAGCAGGGCGAAGACGCTGCCGGCCGGGATGTGCAGGTCGATGCCGTCGAGCACGACCTTGTCCCCGTAGGACTTGCGCAGGCCGATGGTGGAGACGGCGCAGGGGGTGCCGTCCATGGAGGGAGTGGACGTGGGCATGACAGAGTTGGGCATGGCCCTCTCCTGAGGTGAAGGTGCGAAGTGGGGCGGGGCGATGGGGATTTCGGGGGGTGCCGAGGTATGTGGGGCGGGTCAGGCGGCAGCGCGTCGGACCTCGATGTCGCCGTACCGCGTACGGGCCCGCACCTCCACCTTGTCCTCGGTCTCTCCGGCGCTGTCGGAGGCGGTCAGCAGGTTGCGTACCCGGCCGTGCCCGGAACTCGCGTTCAGCCAGGCGGCCGTACCGGCCCGCACCCCGATCTCGATGTCACCGGATGAGGTCTCCAACTCCACCGAACCGACGGCCACTTCATCAACCCGGAGCATCCCGTGCGCGGTGGTGGCGCGCACCCCGGCGCCGGCCCGTTCAATGGTGATGTCGCCGTTGGCGCCGCTGATCCTGGCCTCTTCGGTGACGGTGCCGACGGTGGTCGTGCCGTGCGAGTTCTTCAGTACGGCACTGCCCTCGACGGCACGCATACGGATACTGCCGAAACCGGTCTGCGCCTCGACGTCACCCACGGCGTGGTCCACCGTGATGCGCCCGTACGAGGTGTGCAGGTGCAGCGGCCCCGTCTCGGCCATGTGGATGTCGCCGGACGAGCACTTCACCCGTACTTCGCCGAGCCGTCCCTCGGCGCGGAAGTCGGCCCCGGTCACGTCCGACTCCACCTGGGAACCGGCCGGGAGTTCGACGACGATGTCCACGGACGGCGGCCGGCCGAACAGCGAGCGCTGCTTGGGGGCCTTGATGTGCAGCCGCCCGCCCGCGTACGTCACCTGGGTCTGCCCGGCGAGCCGGACGTCACCGTCCCGCTCGGGGTCGGTGGGCAGCACCTCCACCACGGTGTCGGTGCGGTCTTCGGCGAGGAACCGCAGGTCTCCCGTGCCGAGTTGAACGGTCACTGAAATAGGTTCCGGGGTCTCGAAAGAAGGCATGGCTGTCCCGTCCTCTGGCTGCTCGCGAAGTTCTCGAAGTCTGTGTGCGTACGGCGGTGCGGTGCGGTCCGGGTTCGGGCGGGGCCTAGCGCACCCAACCGGTGTACTGCTGTCCGCCACTCCTGTTCGACGTGGTGGAGCGGGCCCGGACGTCGCCGCTTTCGACGGCCGAGTTCACCGCGCGCACCAGCCACGCGTTGACCGACAGGCCCTCGCGTGCGGCCGCCTCCTCGGCGCGCGCCTTGAGGTGGGCCGGAAGGCGCAGGTTGACCCGCGCGGTGGTGCTGTCCTCGTCGGCGGGCACCGGGGCCGGGGCCTTCAGCGGCTCGGGGTGGCCGGCCGGCCTCTCGAAACCGACGTCGCCCGGCGGCGGTGTCACGACGAAGTCGGGGTCGAGCCCGCGCAGTCGTACGTCGACCGAGCCGGGGGCGAGTTCACGGGTGATCTCGTCCATGGCGGCGGACAGCACGTTCAGCAGTGTCAGCCTGGCCGCCGACTCCAGGGGAGCGGTCAGCCGCTCGGCCAGCTCGCGGGCGTCCTCCCCGCCGGCTTCGGCGGCCACCGCGAGTTCCCGGCGGAGTGTGTCGACATACGGCGTGAGGTCCATGACGCCATGGTGGCACCTAATTGGCGCCATTGGCAAGCCTGGAGGGCGAGTTGACGCTTGGCGATGGTGTCGCGAACCCCTCGCGGCCTTGATTTCCGCAGGTGGGGGCAGAGGGGCGGGGTGGTGATCAAAGGTGCCGGGATGGCGCCGGAGTGACTGATGTCGGCTGCGATGGCGCCGCGTGGCGCTTGACTGGCGTTATGTGGCACCGGATGGCGTCAAGTGGCGCCACATGGTGTCGCGTGGTGCCATGTGAGGTCATCTCGACTGACGAGTGGTGTCGTGTCGAGTGTCGCGGATCCTGGTGGGCTCCGGCGTGCGCAACGGGCTCCGGTCACGCGTGGACCGTCGACTGCTGCCGGGTGGCCCCCTGGTGCCGTACGGGCGCAGGGCCTCGCGGATGGCGGGCGTGGCCTCGCCCGGCCGTCCCTGCGGGCGGAACGCCGCCGCTGAAATACCCCATGGGGGTATGCGGTTGAGGGTGTGGAACCCGGGGACGCAAGGGATCACACTGGACGCGAAGGGGGATGAGGGTCATGGACCACGCAGCGCACCACGCCGGCGCCGGACACGACCACGCCGACCACTCCGACCACTCCGACCACTCCGACCGTGCCGACCGCGGCGACCGCGGCGGGCATGCGCCCGGGGCGTCGTGGGCGACGGCGGCGAAGGCGACCCTGCACTGCCTGACCGGCTGTGTCGTCGGCGAGATCCTCGGCATGGCCATCGGTACCGCCCTGTTGTGGGGCAACGTGCCCACCATGGTCCTCGCGATCGTGCTCGCCTTCGTGTTCGGCTACTCGTTCACCCTGTTCGCGATGCGCCGGGCCGGCCTGAACCTCGAGACCGCGATCAAGGCAGCGCTCGCCGCCGACACCGTCTCCATCGCCGTGATGGAAATCGTCGACAACGGCATCATCGCCCTGGTCCCGGGCGCGATGGACGCCCACTTGTCCGAGGGGCTGTTCTGGTCGTCACTGCTGGGCGGCTTCGTCGTCGCCTTCCTGGTCACCACGCCGGTGAACAAATGGATGATCGGCCGCGGCAAGGGGCACGCCGTCGTCCACGCCCCTCACTGACGCCCGCCCCCACCGGGACCGCGCCCGGGCCGCCCCGCACCGGCGAGGGTGTCCCGGGCGCGGTGACGTTCACCGGCCGGTCCGGGCGGAAAGGCCCCGGGTGCGCGGGGGCGTTACCGGCTGAGGGCGTCGAGGGTGGCGTCGAGGCCGGTGGCGCGGGGCTGGTTGTGGGGGAGCTTGGCGAGCAGGGCTGCCATGCCGCAGGTGTCGGTAGCGGCGGAGAAGACCAGGCCGCTCCCGACGGCGGCGGACAGCCAGCGGGCGGGCCGGTAGCGGGATCCGAGCGCGAGGCCCGCGACGACGAGGGCTCCGGCGGCGAGGCGGACCTGGCGCTCCATGGGCCAGGTGGCCCTGGCGGTGTCGCGGTCGGCGGGGTGGCCCTGCTGGATCCAGGCGGCGGTGCCGCCGGTGAGGGTGGTGGCGGCGATGTCGGCTTCGGCGAGCTGTTCGCAGGCGGAGGCGGAGCGGGCGCCGGAGGCGCAGACCATCAGCAGTTCGCCGCGGGCGGCTGCCGTCTTGAGGGCGGGGAGTGCGGTGCGCAGGTGGTCGAGGGGGACGTTATGGGCGCCGGGCAGGTGGCCGGCGGCGTACTCGCCGGGGGTGCGCACGTCGATGACGGTGTAGGCGCTCAGGCGCTCGGCGGCCTGGGTGGGGCCGATGGTGGCGGGGCTGTTCATGTGTGCGAGGTTGCCTTTCGTCGCTCCGTCCGGGTGGGTGCCGAACGTACTAGAATACCCTATGGGGTATTTATGGAGGAGGAAGCGTGGAGCTGGAGATGGCGGCCGACGAGCTCAAGAGCGTGCTCAACCGGCTGCGGCGGGCGCAGGGGCAGATCGCGGGAATCATCAGGATGATCGAGGAGGGCCGGGACTGCGAGGACGTGATCACGCAGCTCGCGGCGGTCTCCCGGGCGCTGGACCGGGCCGGGTTCGCGATCATCGCGACGGGGTTGCAGCACTGCATGGCCGAGGGCGCACAGGCCGCCGGGGACCGGGACCGGATGCGGGCGCGGCTGGAGAAGCTGTTCCTGTCGCTGGCCTGAGCCGTGGGCCACGTCATCTCGCCGCGTCGGCGAGCAGGAAGGCGGCCACGACCGGCAGGACCACCGCGAAGACGCGCCGCAGGCGGGGTCCGGAGACCTTCGCGGCCAGGCGGCTGCCGTCCCAGGCGCCCAGGACGGCGGTGGCGATGAAGGGGCCGATCACCGCCCGGTCGAGGGAGACCGCGACGTCGATCGCGAAGCCGCACGAAGCGGGGACCGGCACGACCGGCGGTGGACCCGTGCGGCGCGCCGGCCGGTTCGCGGCGCGGCCCCTCACGGCTTCCGCAACGGACATCCGTACTTCCTGGGAACCGGAGGCCGGGGCGCGCGTCGCGACGGTCCCTCCCACGACGTCGTTCACGGGGCGAGGGAGAAGTAGTTCTCCTCCTCCTGGGTGAAGTGGAGGCGCAGCACGGTGTTCAGGCCGTAGAGGCACGAGCGCAGGTCGTCGAGCTGCTCGGGAGAGAGGCCCTCGCCCGCGTGAGCCAGTTGCACATGGGTGGCGACGCGGCGGGAGAGGCGTTCGATCTCGGTGTGGGCGCGGCTCATGGTGGCGGTCGCCTCGGGGCCGCCGAGCGTCGGCGCGAGGGCGGGGTAGAGCTCGTGCTCCTCGGCGTACTCGTGCGGCAGCAGCCGTTCGGCCAGTAGCCGGTGGGTCTCCTCGACGGCTGCCAGGGCCTCGGGGCGGGGGCTGTCGGAGAGGCGGTCGGCGGCGGCGCGTACGGATTCGAGGACGTCCTGGAGGTCGTCGTGTTCGGCGGCGAAGCGGTGGATGAGGGCTTCGGTGGTGGGGGTGAGGGCCGGCCGTACGGCCCGGCCCGTCCGCAGGACGCGCAGGGCGTTGACGATGACGGCGACGTCGATGCCCTCCTGGAGCAGAGCGCCGGCGGCGGGCGGGAGGAGGCCGGCGGCGGCCGCGACCATGGCGGCCAGGGACATCAGCATGCCGCCGAGGGCGCTTTGGACGGCGATGCGCCGGGCGCGCTGGGCGATGGTGACGGCGTCGGCGAGACGGTCGACGCGATCGGTGGTCAGGACGATGTCGGCAGCCTCGGAGGAAGCGGTGGAGCCGCGGGCGCCCATGGCGACGCCGATGTCGGCGGCGGCGAGGGCGGGGGCGTCGTTGACTCCGTCGCCGACCATGACGGTGACCGCACGCTCGCGTTCGGCCCGTACGGCGGCGACCTTGTCGGCCGGGCCGAGTTCGGCGCGCACGTCGTCCAGGCCGAGAATGGCGGCGACTTCACGGGCGGGCGCGGCGCGGTCGCCGGTGAGCATCAGCAGTCGTTCGATGCCTGCCGTGCGCAGGTGGCGCAGGGTGCGTGGCGCGTCGTGGCGTATGGGGTCGTGCAGCAGGACGGCGCCGGCCAGGTGTCCGTCGACGGTGAGCCAGGCGACGGCCGCGCCGTCGAGGAGGGCCCGGTTGTCGACCGCCCCGGCCCAGGCCGGCCACGCGTCCGCGGTGTTCGTCCGGCCGATGAAGACCCGATGCCCGTCCACGTCGCCGGTGGCGCCCCGGCCGGGTTCCTCGGTGACGTCGGACGGGACCGACAGAGCCAGTCCGCGTTCCCGTGCGGCGTCGACGATGGCCTGGGCCAGGACGTGCGGCGAGTACTGGTCGAGCGAGGCCGCCAGACGGAGGACCTCGGTGGGGTGGACGTCGGGAGCGGCGGTGACGTCGACGACGCGGGGGCGCCCCCCGGTGAGGGTGCCGGTCTTGTCCAACAGGAGGGTGCGGGCCCGGCCGAGGTTCTCCAGCGCGCCGCCGTCACGGATGACGACGCCGAGGCGGGAGGCGCGGGAGAGCCCGGAGACGATGGCGACCGGGGCGGCCAGCAGCAGCGGGCAGGGAGTGGCGACCACCAGGACGGCGACCGCGCGCACCGCGGAGCCGCTGATCAGCCAGGCCAGTCCCGCCACGGCGAGCGACAGGGGCAGGAACCAGGCGGCATAGCGGTCCGCCAGCCGCACGACGGGCGCGGACTCGGCGCCGGCCTGCCGCGCCAGCCGCACGATCCCGGCGTACGTGCTGTCCTGTTCGGTGGCCGTGGCGCGCAGTTCGAACGCGCTTGAGGCGTTGACCACGCCGCTGCGCACCGTCTCGCCCCGGGCCCGCTCGACCTGGAGGGGCTCCCCGGTGAGCACCGATTCGTCGAGCACGGCGACGGCGCCCTCCACACGGCCGTCGACGGGGACCACCTCGCCCGGACCGACGACGAGGAGATCGCCGACGGCGACCTCGGCCAGCGGCACCGTGGCCACTCCGGCGTCGGTGCGGCGGCGTGCGGAACGCGGCGCGCGTTCCAGCAGGGCACGCACATCGTGGGAGGCCCGCCGCTGGGCCGCGGTCTCCAGGGTGCGGCCGGTGGCGAGCATGAGCGCGATCAGGGCGCCCGCCAGGTACTCGTGGACGGCCAGGGTGCCGCCGAGCGCGAGTACGGCGATGAGGTCCACGCCTGCGCGTCCGCGACGCAGTGCGGCGAGTACCCACACCACCGCGGGGACGACGGCGGAGAGGGTGCCCAGGGCCCAGAAGAGGTCGGAGAGGGGTTCGGCACCGGCGAGCCGGGCGATGCCGCCGGCGGTCAGGGCCGCCGCGGTGACGGCCAGGAGGACGGGTTCGAGCCGTGTCGGCACGACCGCCGCGGTCAGGCGGCGCAACCGTGTGGTGAACGTGCGGTGGGTCATGGCGTACCCCGGTCCGTCCGGCGTGGTGATCGTGGGCCGAACCCCCTCCGTCCCATCGTGCCACCGGGCAGTGGTGCCAGGGACGTACGGCCCTGCTTCAGGGCCGTACGGGACGACGCGCACGCATGCTGGTCACGACCGGTCCCGGTCGGTGCGGAGGGCCGGGCGGACGCAGCCGGACCCGGTCGAGGCGAGCGCGTCGGCGCCCTCGTCCAGGGCCACCACCCGGTCCGCCTCCTCGCCCCGCGCGGTCACCGCGATGATCGCGGCGTCCGACCGGGCCCGCAGCCTCCGGCACACCTCGACACCGTCGAGGTCGGGCAGCCCCAGGTCGAGCAGGACGACGTCGGGGAACGCGGCGGCCAGGGCCGCCCGGCCGGTGCGGACGCCCTCGACCGCGTACCCGGCCTGCCGCGGACCGCGCACCAGGGACTCCACGATGCCGCGGTCGCCCTCCACGACCAGCACCCGGGTGTCCTCCGACGGGCCTGTGGCCTGCCCGCTCCTGTGCGGTCCCTGCCTCCCGGACGAGGGCGCCGGCTTGTCCTGCTTTCCAGCTTGCGACGCCACCGGTCGGGCGGGCAGGGGCCGTTCGTCCCCGGGCGGCGCTGCCCGGAGCATGCCCTGGGCGATACCGCGACCGGCCGGGCGGTTCGTGGTCCGCCCGGCCGGTCGCGCCGCGGTCCCCCCGGTGCCGAGGGGTCAGCTCATCCGGTCGAGTGCCTTCTGGAAGGCGGCTGCGTGCCGGGCCTCGTCCGCGGCGGTGTCGCGGAAGAAGCGGGCGGCGGCGCTGTCACCGACGGCGGTGGCCCGTTCGGCGAACCCCGGGTACACGGTCGTCGCCTCGTCGCGCTCACCGGTGACGGCCATGCGCAGGTTCTCCCTGGTGTCGCGCACCAGACCGGCCAGCACCGCCTCGCCGGCGAAGTGCTCCCGCAGTTCCACCTCGGCCGTGCCCTCCCACAGTCGGGCCAGCGCGGCGTTGCCGGTCTGCCGGGCGTGGGCGGCGAAGAGCATGTACTTGGCGTGGGCGAGCCCCTCACCGTGCATGGCGGTGTCCAGATTGGCCTTGGTGCGGGCGGCCTTCACCTTCGGCATCCCGGCGGGCACCGACACCATGTCGGCCTTCGGCGGCGCCGGGATGGTGCCGCCGCCGGTGGTCACGACCGCGAGGGCCGTGCGGAAGGCGTCGCGGTGGCGGCCCTCGTCCGCGGCGATCTCGCCGAAGAGCTTCGCGGCCTCGGGGTCCCCGTCCTGCCGGGCCTCCTCGGCGAAGCGGCGGTACATGACCTCGTGCTCGTAGGTCTCGCCCTCGATGGCCTGGCGCAAGTTGGCGGCGTTGCCGCCGACCATGCCGAGGAGGGGGGCCGCCTCGTGCAGGTGCTCGTGCAGCTCGGTCTGCGCCGTGGAGCGGAAGAGCTTGCCGACGGCGGGCAGGTCCTGGCGGTCGGCCTCGGCGGCGAAGAGGCCGTAGACGGCGTGGGCGTACGCCTCACCCTTCATCGCGGTGGCCAGGTCGGCGAGGGTCTGCGCGTGCAGGGCCCGGGCGGCGGTGTGCGGCGCCGGGGGCGCCCCGCCGGCCGGGGCGACAAGGGCCAGGGCCGGCACTGCCTGTGAGGCCGCGGTCAGGGCGCACAGACCCACTACGAGCGTGCGTATCGAGTGGCGGGACACGATCTCCTCCTATGGGTTTCCGGGGTGGCTGGCCTGCCTCATACGACCCGCTCTCTCACCGGGCTGCCCTCCTGGAATAACCCCTTCGGGTGACTTACGGAGCGTGGCCGGGATTCGGCGCAGGCATGCCTTGCGGGCGTGGTAAGGCGGCGCCCGAAAGAACCCCGGAGCAGGTCCTTCCCCACCGGGCCTCCGTCGCGGTGCCGCCGTCGAGGCCCTCCACAGGGGCCATTCGGGTGGCGGGTCGGGCACACCATCGCGGGGGGCGGGGGCCTCCCTGTCGTATGTCCGCCGCAGTTCCTTCGGTCGGGCGTGCGCCAAGTGCCTTCAAAGGCATCGCGATGCCCGGGAAGAACCTCGTGTCACCGGGCCCGTCCGGGTACTCGGCCGGATATCACGGAACCGTCCGGTCGCCCGCACCAGCCGAGGAGCACACGTGTCCTACGACCGCACCGTCCGTCTCGGCACCGACTTCGCCACCGCGGTCACCCAGGTTCGCCAGGCCCTGGCCGACCAGGGCTTCGGCGTCCTGACCGAGATCGACGTCACCGCCACCCTCAAGGCCAAGCTGGGCCATGACATGGAGGACTACCTGATCCTCGGTGCCTGCAACCCGCCCCTCGCCCACCAGGCGCTGGAGGCCGACCGCTCCGTCGGCCTCCTGCTGCCGTGCAACGTCGTCGTCCGCCGCGACGGCGGCACCACCCTCGTCCAGGCCCTCGACCCCGCCACCATGGTCACCCTCACCGGCCTGCCCGCCCTCGAACCCGTCGCCGAGGAGGCCCGGCGCCGCCTGGACGCCGCCCTCGCCGCCCTGCCGGCCACCGCCTGACCCGCCCGCCCCGCCGTCGGCGGCTCCTTTCTCCGTTCTGCGGAGGCAGGCCGGCCCCAGCGGTCGAGTCCTCACTCCTCCATCCGGAAACGGAGTCCTTTCGGACGTCCTCTTCCCGGCGTTCGCCGAGCCGGACGGGCGGGGCGCTGCGTGCGCGGCGGGCGAGGCAGTGGTGTGCGGCGGGCGCCGGCGCCCCGGCCACCGCCGTTGTCGTCGGCGCGCCCACCGACGTGGTGCCCAACCCCGCTGTTCGGCCGGCCGATCCCCGTGCGGTGGTGGAACCGTCCTGCCCTGGCCCTCACCTCCGTCCTGGCCGGCATCGTGCTGAGCACGGATGTCCGCCGGCCGGACGTGCCCTTGAGGACGGGGCGTCCGAGCCGGACACCGCGGCCGCTCTCCGGGAGCACGCGCGAAGACGCACGGAGGGCGGGACCCGGTCCGCACCGGGTCCCGCCCTCCGCGTGTGTCCTTGTGCGTCAGCGGTTGCGCAGGGCGGCCAGTGTGTCGTCGAGGTCCGCGGCGCGGGGCCGGTTGTAGGGCAGCTTGGCCAGCACGGCGGCCATGCCGCAGGTGTTGGTGACGGCGGAGAAGACCAGGCCGGCGGCGATGCCCGCGGACAGGAGCTGGAAGGCGGGGTGGAACAGCAGGCCGAGGAGCAGTCCGAGGAGGACGACGGTTCCGGCGGTGAGGCGGACCTGCCGCTCCATGCCCCAGGTGGCGCGGGACGTGCCCTTCGGGCGGTGCAGGTCATGGCCCTCGGCGGCCCAGGCGCCGGTTCCGCCGCTGAGGGTGGCGGTGGTGACGCCGTTCTCCGCGAGGATCCGGCAGGCGTTCCCGGAACGGGCGCCGGAGGCGCAGACGACCAGGACGTCGCCGCGTTCGGAGGCGCGGCGGATGTCCGGCAGGGCGTGCTGGATCCGGTCGAGGGGGATGTTGAGCGCGCCCGGGAGGTGGCCGCCCGCGTACTCACCCGGGGTGCGTACGTCGATGACGGTCAGCTCGTGCAGGCGGCTGCGTGCCTCGTCGGTTCCGAGAGCGATGGGCGTAGTCATGGCAGATGTCATCCTTGTGCGTCTACGGTGCCCCGTCCGGGGAGTGTGTTACCCCCAGGGGTATTTCATGAGGAGTGATGATGGATCTTGATCTGGCAGGCGCCGAACTGAAGTCGGTCCTGAACCGGCTGCGCCGGGCACAGGGCCAGATCGCCGGAGTGATCCGGATGATCGAGGAGGGCCGGGACTGCGAGGAGGTGGTCACCCAGCTGGCCGCCGCGTCGCGCGCGTTGGACCGGGCCGGCTTCGCCATCATCGCGACCGGACTGCAGCAGTGCCTGACCGGGACGGAGGACGGCCTCCGCTCTGGAGAGGACCGCGAGGAGATGCGGAGCCGTTTGGAGAAACTGTTCCTGTCCCTGGCCTGATCCCGTGGCGGCCTTCATGCCCGGACGATCACGTCGGCGAGCATGAAGGCCGCCACCGCCAGCAGGACGAACGCGAAGGTCCGTTGCAGTGTTCTCCCGGTGAACCTCGCGGCCAGTCGCTTGCCGTCCCAGGCCCCCAGG
Organism: Streptomyces sp. NBC_01635; assembly: GCF_045209715.1. NCBI lineage: Bacteria > Bacillati > Actinomycetota > Actinomycetes > Kitasatosporales > Streptomycetaceae > Streptomyces > Streptomyces sp. NBC_01635. The sequence goes on from NZ_CP109277.1 coordinate 5,193,260, forward strand.
ACCGCGGTGCCGACGAACGGCCCGATCAGTTCCCAGCGCAGGTCCGCGCCGGTCCCCGCCCGGGCCGCCAGCGCGGCCAGCGCGTTCACGACGATGACGAGCAGGCTGGTTCCCACCGCCCGCCGCATCCGCAGGCCGAGCACACTCACCAGGGTGGGAACGGCAAGGAATCCACCGCCCACGCCGAGGAACCCGGTGACGGCACCGAGCCCGGCCCCCGCTCCGGCCGCTCTGACGGGCCGGATCCCCTCCGGCGGCAGGGCTTTGGAGGGCTTCAGCATCCGCAGCGCCGCGAGGGCGGCGATGACGGCGAACGCCGTGGTGAGCGCCGCCTCGGGCAGGTGCCCTGCCGCCGCCCCGGCGAGGAACGCCGGAACGATGCCGGCCGCCGCGAACAGCGCCCCCGTCCTCCAGGCGACGTTTCCGTCGCGGGTGTGGGCCGCGACGGCGGTGATCGAGGTGGCTATGACGATGATCAGGGCGGCGGTGGTGGCCGCGGCGGGGGTGAAGCCGAGCAGGTAGATCAGGGCGGGGACGGCGAGGATGCTGCCCCCGCCGCCGAGAGCGCCGAGCGCCAGGCCGATGACGGCTCCGGAGACGAGGGCGAGGATCAGTGCACTCACGTGATCGATCCGCTGTTCCCGCGCTCGTCGACGACCGGGTGTCCGGCGGCGGCCCACGCGTTCATGCCGCCCTTCACGTCCCCAGCGTCCGCGCCGCGTGCGGCCAGGAGCTCCGCCGCCTGCCGGGAGCGGTGCCCGCTGCGGCACACCACCACCAGCGGCCGGCGCCGCGCGGCCGGCGGCAGTGCGGCGCCCGCGACCAGGCCGGTCAGCGAGGCGTGCACCGCGCCGGGCGCATGACCGGCCTCCCACTCGGACTTCTCCCGCACGTCCAGCAGGACGGCCTCGGGCGACTCCCCGGTGGTGAGGGCACGCGCCTCGTCGACGGACAGGCGCTGCTCCCCCTTACGGAACAGGAACACGGTCCTCTCCTCGGCTTTCTCGTGGTGGATCGGGTCGGGGTCAGGAAGCGGCGACGGTCAAGCCGGCGTCGGCTGCGGCGTCGAAGCCGTCGTCGACGGCGACGACGTCCCGGCCGGCCGCGTCCAGCAGGGAGGCGGCGATCCCGGCGCGCATGCCGCCGGCGCAGTGCACCCAGACCGTGCCGTCGGGCACTTCGCCGAGGCGCTGGTGCAGCTGGTGGATCGGGATGTGCACCGACCCCTCGATCCAGCCGGCCGCGCGCTCGGAGCCACGGCGCACGTCCAGCACGACGATCCGGTCCGCGTCCTGCCCGGCGAGTCCGGCGAGTCCGGCGAAGGTCGAGCGAGGGAACGACGCCGGGCGCTCACCCTCGCGCAGCCACCGGTCCGGTCCTCCGGTCGCGGCGGCGGCCGGGCGGTCGATGCCGACCCGGACCAGCTCCCGCTGCGCGTCGGCGATCTGCTCGGGGGACTCGGCGAGCAGGGTGACGGGCTTGCCCCACGGGATCATCCAGGCCAGGTAGGTCGCGAGCTTGCCGTCCACCTCGAAGTTGAACGAGCCCGCCACATGCCCCTCGGCGAACGCGATCCGGTTGCGCAGGTCCACGACCCACTCGCCGGCCGCGAGCCGCGCGGCGATCTCGTCGGGGGCGGCGACCGCGGGCGGAGTCAGGTCCACCGGCGCACCCCCCGCGGCGTTGGCCGGACCCATGTGGGTGTAGTAGGCGGGCACGTCCTCCAAGCCGGCCAGCAGGTCGGCGACGAAGGTGTCCACGTCCACGCTGAGAGCCGCGTTGGACTCCTTCTCCTTGCCGATCGTCGTGCTGTCGCCGTCCGCCTGCGCCGAGGAGCAGAAGCTGCCGAACCCGTGCGTGGGAAGCACCGCGGTCTCGTCCGGCAGGCCCTCGGCGAGACGGCGGGCCGAGGCGTGCTGGGCGCGGGCCAGCTCCTCGGTCAGCCGCGGCTCGACCAGGTCCGGGCGGCCCACCGTGCCGATCAGCAGGGAGCCGCCGGTGAACGCGGCCACCGGCCGGCCGTCCTCGTTCAGCACGTAGGCGGTGTGGTGCGGCGTGTGCCCGGGGGTCGCGACCGCCGTCAGGGTCAGGTCCGTGTCGACGCGGGCGGTGTCGCCGTCCGCGACCGGGGTCCGGGCGAAGGAGACCCGGGCGCCGGCCGGGACCAGATAGGCGGCGCCGGTGATGCGCGCCAGCTCCAGTCCGCCGGTGACGTAGTCGTTGTGGACGTGGGTCTCCACCACGGTGGAGATCCGCACACCGCGTCGGGCGGCCGCCGCCAGAACGGTGTCGATGTCGCGCGGCGGGTCCACCGCGACCGCCGTCCGCTCGCCGCCGGCCAGGTAACTGCGGTTGCCGAGGCCCTCCAGCTCGATGGTGTCAACGAAGAACACGCGGGTACTCCTTTCGCACGAAAATTACCCCCGGGGGTATGCCGTTCACCTTAACAGCATTACCCCCGGGGGTATATTCCGGGGAGTGTCGTTCGTCGCGTCCGGCAGCCGCTCCGCAGGTACGCAAGCGCCCAGGCGTGCAGGCGCGCCGGTGCCGCGATCGACGGGGGCGGGGTGGGGCGCCGTGCCGCTCGGGTGCACGTGCGGCCGGGGGTGCTCGAGGAGGCGGCTGCCCGTTCCGGCTCTCTTGACAGGCCGTCAGGCCGTCCCGCCGCAGTGCGTCGCGCGCCCCGTCGAGGTGTTCGGCTTAGCCGCCGTCGAGGGCATCGACTTCAGGGGCGGCTGGATACGGCACCGTCAGGTACGGCTCGTCGGCGCGGAGCCCGTGTCCGTCCTGCCTGAGGGCGGCAGGGTCCGGTCAGTTCCTCCGCCGGACCGACCGGCCGCCGCCCTCGAGGCACTCGTGAAGGAGTTCCCGCCGGCCGAGATCACGCCGGCCCGAGCCCGACGGTGAGCCGAAGGCCTTCCGCCCGCTCTTCGTCGACGAGAAGGGCCGGGCCTGCGGCCACGGCGTCTTCGACGAGGGCGCCCGGGAGTCCGCCCCGGCCGCCGCCGGTGTGATCCCTCCGCGTGAACGCGGGGCGAGGCGCCTCCAGTCGGCGCCGGACGACGGTGTCCACACCCTCCGGCCGCCGGCGCCGCCGCGTTTCTGGACGCGGGGGAGGGTGCCGAGGCGCTCTTCGGGCGCCTCGGCCACTCGGGCCCGGGCTTCACGCCGCGGCCCCGTACGCACCTGCTGCCGTCCAGCGGGACCCGGACCCGCAAGGTGATCGACGAAGCCGCCGAAGACCCTCCGGCACCCTGGGCGCACCAGTGACCCCGGAGAAACCGATGTGCCCTCAATGAGCCCTGGCGGCCTGACGGCCCCTCTCCGGCACTGAAAAGGGCGAGGCCCGAAGACCCCGCCCGCTCTCAGCGAAACCCCGGCTCAGGGCCACACCAGGCAGTACGGCTGGTGCCCCGCCTCGTGCAGCCGGTGCGCGAAGTCCTGCCACTCGTGGAGCGATTGGCGGAGCCGGGGCGCTGACCTGGGGTTTCTTGGCGTCATATGTGTTGACCTGCGGAAATGGCTCTTGGTAGTTCTCACTGTTCGGCGGCATTTCCCAGGCTCATGTGCCCTGGATGTGCCCTCGCGGACACATGGCTGCCGAGTGCTTGCGACAGGGGCGGCTCACCAGAGGGCGCCCTGCTCGCCGGTCGGTGCGGACTTGGGACGGCTCGGTGTCATGGTCACCTGCGTCTTGGTGTTGATGGCGTGTGGCTCCGTTGCCACGATGCCTTCATCGCGCAGTTGACGTACTGCCTTGATCACTTCTGCCGGTCGGTAGACGGTCTCCAGAAGGGTGTACCTCTTGAGTTCCGGCACTGTCCGCCCTGTGGGCGACTCGGCTATGAAGTCTCGCAGGATCCTTCGCAAGGGAGCTGTGTTCGGCTCGAATTCGAGCTCAAGCATCTGCTGTTGCGTGTCCTTGGGGTCGCGGTAGCGGACGCCGTGTGAAGGGTCGACCTTCCACATGGCGTCCTTCATCTTCTCCAGCCCCTTTTCGTGCTGGGTGCCGAAGATCAGGTAGAGCTTCCTGCTGCCCTCGTCGACCATCTCGAAGTACAACGTGTGGGAGAAGCCGGCCTCGCGTAGGGTCCTCCGGTACTGCTCGCGCAGGAACGTGAACTTCTGCGCGGGGGGCTGCTCGAAGACGGCGCGCCAGTCCTGGGAGCCGAACGCTTCGTCACCGCGTTGGCGGTGGCCGTTGTCACTCTTGGCGAACCGGGTGAGAAAGGTGGGCCCGAAGGTCACCATCACTTCGGTGCTGCGCCAGAGCCCCAGCTCATGCAGTAGCGAGTACGGGATGTCCGGTCCGCCGAAGCTGTCCAGGAGGACGAAGAGGGGCTGCCCTAACGCGCCTACGATCCTCAGCTTTTGCAAGAGGGCAGGGTGGAAGTCGGCGTGCTGTATGTCTACTTGCAGCCGCTTGGCGATGTCGTCCGTGTGCTTCGCGCGGACGAGTGCCATCTGGCGCTTCAGTTCCTCGGCGCGCCGGGGATCCTCTTCCGTGAGGATCAAGCGCATGCGCTTCGGCATTCTTTCAAGAGCCTCAGCGAAGACGTCGTAAGCGATCACCGGAGAACCGGGTTCGCCTTCCTGGTAGACGCCCGCTCCCGCGAAGCCCTCGGCGTACGTGATCACATCGTTCCGAGACAGCAGGATCGGCGCCCATGCCTCCAGGTACTGCTTGAGTAAGTCGTGTTTGGCTGCCGTGTGAGGATCGCGTTCCCACACGGCGTTCTTCGGCACGGCCATGACGGCTCCCCCCGCTCCAAACGGCCCGCTGGGAAGAGGGTCACACACCGTTGCCGTATGCCACCAGAGCGCGTACGGCGTCTGTTGAAGATTGGCCGTTACTACGCTGTCACCGCCAGCCGAGGAGGCATCTCGTCCCACGTTGCCCCGGCAAGTTCGCGGCCTCCTGCTTTAGGCGAGCGGCCGCCCCATTGCTTGAAGAAGAAGGGCACGCCGGCCTCGCTGCAGGCGTCGCGGATGTCGACCAGCCACTGCTCTTGCACGGGCCGATGTTGGGGCCCGGACTCCCCGCCTGCGATGACCCAGCCGATGCCGTCCAACCGCAAACCGGTCAAGGGGCCGAGGAGCGGCTCGCAGGATAGGAAGCGCACCGCGGATGGGACCAGCCGCAGGTCGTCGACGCGATCCAGGTGTTCCTCGTTCTCGACGGAGACTCCCATCCATAGGTTGGGGGGCCAGTCGAGCTCGCTGGCCACTCGCCGAAGCCTGCGGGCCCGCTTGGTCAAAAGCTGGTAGGTGTGTTGTGGCGTCTCAGCGATCACCTGGAAGACCTGCCGTACGAAGTCCAGAGGCACCTTGGCATGGAACAGATCGCTCATGGAGTTGACGAAGACCATGCGAGGGGCCTTCCAGTGACGCGGGATGTCCAGTGCGTTCGGGTGCAGGGAAAGACCAAAACCCGGACCGGAAGTCCTGGGATCACCGTCCACCTGGTACTTCGCAACGCCCATGGCCTTCAGGCGTCTTGATAAGACCAGGGCATAGCAGTTGTCGCACCCGGAGGAGACGCGGTCGCATCCCGTGGTGGGATTCCAGGTCGCCTCGGTCCACTCGATCGTGCTGCGATCGCCCATCGGTCCCCTCCCGTCGCGGGTGGACAAGGACCATCAGCGCTTGCCCGTGCCCACTCGCGCTTCGACTGCGCTGTCTAACGAGCGACGTGCCGAACTGACACGCGATCGATCACCCCTATCCTTCATGTCGAACGCATGTTCTGTGAAGGGGGTGTTGGGCTCGAACCTAAGTCGCTCAGTGCAGGGTGAGGGCCGGGGCGGCTCCGCGCTGCGGGCCGCCTCGAGGCCCGCACCTCAGGCCACGGCAGCGGCCGAAGCCAATTCCTCGCTGCCGTCGACGAGTGCAGCGAGATGCCGCTCTACGTCCAGGGCAGCCGCACAACCGCTCGCAGCGGCGGTGATGGCCTGGCGGTAGGTGTGGTCGACGACGTCGCCGGCAGCGAAGACGCCGGGGATGTTCGTACGGGTGGAGGGCGAGGCGACCTTGATGTAGCCGTTGTCGTCCAGGTCCAGCCGACCCTTGAACAGCTCCGTGCGCGGATCGTGGCCGATTGCGATGAACAGGCCGGTCGCGTCCAGGTCGCGGGTGGCGCCGGTGACGACGTCGCGTAGGACGAGCCCGGCCAGCGTGCCGTTGCTCTCCTTGATCTCCGCGATCTCGGTGTCGAAGGCGAAGGAGATCTTGTCGTCGGCGAAGGCGCGGTTCTGCATGACCTGCGAGGCACGCAGCGTGGAGCGTCGGTGGACGACGGTCACCGAACGGGCGAAGCGGGTGAGGAAGGTGGCTTCCTCCATGGCGGTGTCGCCGCCGCCGACCACCACGATGTCGCGGTCGCGGAAGAAGAAGCCGTCGCAGGTGGCGCACCAGGACACGCCCCGACCGGACAGCTCGTCCTCCCTGGGGAGGCCGAGCTTGCGGTAACCGGACCCGGTTGCCACGATCACTGTCTTCGCATGGTGCAGGGTGCCCGCGGTGTCGGTGACCGACTTGATGTCCCCGGTGAGGTCCGCCTCGACGATGTCGTCGTCGATCATCTCCGCGCCGAACTTCTCGGCCTGCGCACGCATGTTCGCCATCAGGTCCGGACCGTCGATGCCCTCGGGAAAGCCGGGGAAGTTCTCGACCTCGGTCGTCGTGGTGAGCGCGCCTCCGACGAAGATGGCGCCGCCGAAGACGAGCGGCTTGAGCTCGGCCCGGGCCGTGTAGAGAGCAGCGGTGTATCCGGCGGGGCCGGAGCCGATGACGATGACCTCGCGCACGTCGTCGGCTTGGGTCACGGAGTTCACGCCTCCTGCTTGGCGTCGATCTCGGCGATGAGCGCCTCAATGCGGGTCTTGATTTCGTCGCGGATGGGGCGGACGGCTTCGACGCCCTTGCCGGCCGGGTCTTCCAGGGCCCAGTCGAGGTACTTCTTGCCGGGGAAGATGGGGCAGGCGTCGCCGCAGCCCATGGTGATGACGTAGTCGGATGCCTGGACGGCCTCGGTGGTGAGGATCTTCGGCTTGGCGTCGGCGATGTCGATGCCGACTTCCTCCATCGCCTCGACGGCGGCGGGATTGACCTGGTCGCCGGGGATGGAGCCGGCGGAGCGGACCTCGATCCGGTCGCCTGCAAGGTGGTTGAGGAATCCGGCGGCCATCTGCGAGCGGCCGGCGTTGTGGACGCAGACGAACAGCACGGAGGCGAGCGGAGCGGTGGACATGCGTTCTTCCTTCACGAAGTGGTGGCAGGTGGTGCAGGGAGGTTCAGGTGCTCGGCAGACCGGCGAGCAGGTCGGTGACGCGGGTGTCGATGTCGTCGCGGATCTGGCGGACGACTTCGATCGGTACGCCGTCGGGGTCGGCCACGGGCCAGTCCAGGTAGCGGCGGCCGGGCACGATCGGGCAGGCGTCCCCGCAGCCCATGGTGATGACGATGTCGGCGGCCCGCACGACCTCGTCGGTCAGCGGCTTGGGGAACGCCCCGGCCTGATCGGTGCCGGCCTCGCTGAGGGCCTGCGCAATGTAGGGCCCGATCTCGGGCCCGGGGTGGGTGCCCGCGGAGGAGACGGTGACCCTGCCTGCCGCCCGGTGCTCCAGGAGCGCGGCGGCGAGCTGGGAGCGACCGGCGTTATGGCTGCACACGAACAGCACCCGCGGCAGCCCGGAACCCGGCACGCCCTGGACGTGGGCGAGGGCGCCGAGGCGTTCGGCGGTCAGGCGCTCGGCGAGCACGACCAGGTGCGTGCTGACCGAGGCGGTCTCGGCCAGGCGTCGATAGGAGTCGGTGAGCAGAACCTGCACGGTCTCGGCCGAGAAACGGCCGGCGTGCCGAGCGGTGAGGCGGGCAGCGCCGGCGGCCAGGCGCTCGTCGGGCAGGGCGGGGGAGGGAGCGGCGGACATGGGAGACCCCTTCGACGGGCCTATAGGTCAGCACCGGCTGGTATCAGTACCGGGTGATGTGAGAGTATCAGCCCATGATGACGTCAGTCGACACTGACCTGATCCGGGTTCTGGCCGACCCGCTCAGGCTTCAAATCGTGACCCTGCTGGCCAAAGAGACGCTGTGCACCTCCCACCTGGTGGAGGAGACCGGCGCGCGGCAGACCAACCTCTCCAACCACTTGAGGGTGCTGCGGGAGGCCGGGGTGGTGGAGACGGAGCCGTGCGGCCGGTTCACGTACTACAAGCTGCGCCCGGACGTCATCGCCCAGCTTGCCGGGCAGTTCACCGACCTGGCCGAGTCCGCCCGTACCGCCGCCGAGAACAAGAGGGCCTGTCCGTGACCCGCACCGAAGCACCCGCGACCACCGGCGTGGAAACGTCGATCGCCGCGAAGATGTCGACCCTCGACCGCTTCCTCGCGGTATGGATCCTGCTCGCCATGGCCCTCGGCCTCGGCCTGGGCCGCGCCATTCCGGGACTGAACGACGCCCTGGCGAAGGTCGAGATCGGCGGCATCTCGCTGCCGATCGCCGTCGGCCTGCTGATCATGATGTACCCGGTCCTGGCCAAGGTCCGCTACGACAAGCTGGACGCCGTCACCGGCGACCGCAAGCTGATGATCTCCTCACTGGTCGTCAACTGGCTCGTCGGTCCGGCGGTGATGTTCGCGCTGGCCTGGATCTTCCTGCCGGACCTGCCGGAGTACCGCACCGGTCTGATCATCGTCGGCCTGGCCCGCTGCATCGCCATGGTCATCATCTGGAACGACCTCGCCTGCGGCGACCGGGAGGCGGCAGCCGTCCTGGTCGCCCTCAACAGCGTCTTCCAGGTCCTGGCCTTCGGCCTGCTGGGCTGGTTCTACCTCGACCTCCTGCCCGGTTGGCTGGGTCTCGGTGACGGCGAGAACCTCGACATCTCCATGTGGCAGATCGCCCTGAACGTCGTCGTCTTCCTCGGCGTCCCGTTGCTGGCCGGGTTCCTCACCCGCCGCATCGGCGAGAAGAGGATGGGCCGCGAGAGCTACGAGCAGAAGTTTCTGCCGAAGATCGGCCCCTGGGGGCTGTACGGCCTGCTCTTCACGATCGTCATCCTCTTCGCCCTGCAGGGGAGGACCATCACCTCGCAGCCGCTGGACGTCGCCCGCATCGCGCTGCCGCTGCTGGTGTACTTCACCGTCATGTGGCTGGGCACGTTCGCCCTCGGCAAGGCGATCGGCCTCGCCTACGACCGGACCACCACCCTTGCCTTCACTGCGGCGGGCAACAACTTCGAACTGGCCATCGCGGTCGCCATCGCCACCTTCGGCGTCACCTCCGGCCAGGCCCTGTCCGGCGTGGTCGGCCCGCTGATCGAGGTGCCGATCCTGGTCGGCCTGATCTACGTGTCCCTGGCCTGGCGCAAGAAGTTCGCCCCGTCCGCACTGACCACCGACGGAGGACGCCTCTGATGCATCGCCCCGTAACACGGGCATGCGACGTGGTGGTGATCGGCGGCGGCCAAGCCGGGCTCGCCGCCGGCTACCACCTGCGCCGCCAGGGCATCGACTTCACCATCCTCGACGCCGATCCCGCGCCGGGCGGGTCCTGGCAGCACATGTGGGACTCGCTGCACCTGTTCTCCCCGGCCGACCATTCCTCCCTACCCGGGCGGCTCATGCCCACCCGGCTCGGCGAGACCTACCCGGATGCCGGGCACGTGGTGGACTCCCTCACCGACTACGAGAAGCGCTACGACCTGCCCGTCCAGCACGACACCCGCGTGGACGCCGTACGCCGCGACGGCGACCGGCTCCTGGTCGAGGCCGACTCCAACACCTGGCGGGCCCGGGCGGTGGTCAGCGCGACCGGTACCTGGTCGCGGCCTTTCGTTCCCGCCGTCCCCGGCCGCGGCCTCTTCACCGGGCGGCAGTTGCACACGGTGAACTACCGCCGTCAGGCCGACTTCGCCGGACAACACGTCGTCGTGGTCGGCGGCGGGAACTCCGGCGCTCAGATCGCCGCCGACCTCGCCCTGGCAGGCGACGTGACGGTGACGTGGGCGACCCAGCGCCCGCCCCGGTTCCTGGCCGACGACATCGACGGCCGCGTCCTGTTCGACGTCGCCACTGCTCGCCGCCGTGCCCTCGACGAAGGCCGCAGCGACACCGGCGGGGTCGCCTCACTCGGCGACATCGTCGTCGTGCCGCCCGTCCGCGCCGCCCGCGACGCCGGACTCCTTCACGCGAAGCCGATGTTTATCCGGCTCACCGCCACTGGCATCCAGGGGGCCGACGGCAGCCGGTCGGACGCGGACGCGATCATCTGGTGCACCGGCTTCCGCCCCGCCCTGGCCCACCTCGCCCCGCTGAACCTACGTGGCCCGCACGGGCACATCGCGACCCACGGCACGCGCGCCCTCGGCGAGTCGCGACTGCATCTGCTCGGTTACGGCGACTGGACCGGGTCGGCCTCCGCCACCCTCATCGGCGTCGGCAGGCCGGCCCGGGACGCGGCCCGCGAGATCGCCGAGCTGCTGTGAGCGCTGGTGATGGCAAGTGGAGGCGGCGGGCCGTCCCCGGCCGCCCGGCGTCGAGCGGCCGGGGACTTCCGGCCGTGCGATGAGCCCGCCGCCGTCTGCTCGATCATCGAGGACACCTGAGCTCCACCACCTCGCCGGTGCCAGCTATGTGATGGCCGGGCTGCGGCGCTCGACGAGAACGACGTCGCGCCACACGCCGTGGTGGTGTCCGATCCGCTCCCGCGTACCGATGATGCGGAAGCCGTGGCGCTGATGCAGGGCGAGGCTGGCAGTGTTCTCGGGGAAGATCCCGGACTGGATGGTCCAGATCCCGGCCTGCTCGGTGGAGTCGATCAGCGCTTTGAGCAGGGCGGAGGCGATGCCGCGGCCGCGGGCGGCGGGGTGGACGTAGACGGAGTGCTCGACCACGCCCGCATACGCGCACCGGTCCGAGACCCTGCTCGCGGCGACCCAGCCCAGCACCGCTCCCTTGCCCTCGTCAAGGGCGGCGAAGCGGTGCTCGGACAACTTCGCGGCGTCGTACGTCTCCCAGTTCGGCGCGTTGGTCTCGAACGTGGCGTTGCCCTCGTCGATGCCTGCCTGGTAGATCGCCAGTACCTGGTCGGCGTGCTCCGCCGCCAACGGTACGACCACCGCACGGGGCGCCCCGCTCACCGCTTTCCCCTCTGTCCGCCCGGTCGTCAGGCCGCAGCCGGCATGGCCAGCAACTTGCCCATCGCGGCGAGCACCGACGGTTCGACCCGGTAGTACACCCAGGTGCCGCGCCGCTCAGAGGTCAGCAGGCCCGCCTCCCTCAGCTTCTTCAGGTGGTGGGACACCGTGGGCTGGGAGACGCCGACATTGGAGATGTCGCACACGCACGCCTCCCCGCCCTCATGGGAGGCGACGGCGGAGAACAGCCGCAGGCGGACTGGGTCACCCAGCGCCTTGAACATCCGCGCGGCCCTCTCAGCCTCCTCGGCGGTCATCGGGCGCTCGGTCAGAGGCGGGCAGCACGGCGCCACACCCTGACCGTTGGCTTCGAGTAGCGGTAGCACCTTCGCATTCGACATACATCTATGTTGACACATGTCGAACCAACGCGAGGTCCGTCACCGGCGCGCGAGGTGGGCGGCCAGGCGCCGGGCAATCCGGTCCGCGTCCCGGCCCACGCCGCGCAGCGAGTTGGACGACAGGCTGCGCTGCCATTCCAGCCCGACGAACGCCAGACCCGGCACTTCAACCGCGAGCCCCTCCCGATGCCGGGGGTCCTCGACGGCGTCCAGAGCGCCGTCGAGGCGGGCGAGGTAGGGCAGGTCGGGGCGGTAGCCGGTGGCGAGCACGATCGCGTCGACCTCCTCCCGCTCCCCGTTCGGCCAGACGAGCTTGGCTCCGTCGACGCCGGTGAACAACGGCCGGCGCTCCGGCCGTCCGGCGGCCAGGGCCGTCCGGTAGCGGCCGTCGTCGAGAACCGGCTGCGCCGGAGGGCGCGGGAGGAGCCGGCCGAGGGGTGCGGTGTCCAGGCCGGTGCGGGTCAGCCAGAAGTGCAGGTCGCGGCCGAGGGTGCGTTGCGTCGCGAACTTCACCGGCCCGCGGGTGGCGAGCGTGACGCGCGCGGCCCCGGCGAGCTCGGCGGCGATCTGCACCGCCGAGTTCCCCGCCCCGACCACCACCACCCGGCGGCCGGTGAACGGGGCCGGGTTGCGGTAGTCGGCGGCGTGCAGCACCTGGCCGGTGAACTCCTCCAGGCCCGGCAGCGCCGGCCGGTGCGGGCGGCCGAACGACCCGGAAGCCGCCACGACGGCCCGCGCGGACAGCCGACCGCCTCCCTCCAGTTCCACCTCGAAGGCGTCGCCGGTGCGGCGGACCGCGCTGACGCGGCAGCCGGTGCGGATCTCGGCGTCCAGGCGGCTGGCGTAGGCGGTGAGGTAGGCGACAACCTCATCGCGGTGTGGATAGTGGTTCCGGTCGGCGCCGGGGAACGGCATCCCCGGCAGAGAGCTGTACCGGGTGGCCGAGAACAGCGTGAGGCTGTCGTAGTAGCGCGGCCACGACCCGACCGCACGGCCGGATGCTTCCAGCACCACCGGCCGCAGCCCTCGGCGCAGCAGGGCGTGGGCGGTCGCCAGTCCGGACTGGCCGCCACCGATCACAGCGACGTCGATGTGCTCCACCAGTAATCTCCCCGGATTCGATGAATGTCTATGTTGACGCTTATCAATACAGGTGTCATGCTGGGCCGCGCAAGCCATCGACAGATGTCGAAACACGCAAGGAGTCGCCGTGAACGCGCCCGCCACCACCGAGCTGCCCGTCGTCGTGATCGGAGCAGGACCCGCCGGTCTGGCCGCCGCCGCCCACCTGACCAGCCGCGGCATCGAACCGCTGGTCCTGGAGGCCGGCACAGCCGCCGCAGCGGCGGTGCGCGACTGGTCGCACGTGCGCCTGTTCTCCACCTGGGGTGAAGTGGTCGACCCCGTAGCCGAGAAGCTGCTGGCTCCCACCGGCTGGATCCGCCCCGACCCGGCCACGTACCCGTCCGGTGGCGACTGGGCGGAGCAGTACCTGCGGCCGCTCGCCGACGTCCTGGGTGGCCGGGTCCGTACCGGTGCCACCGTCACCGGCGTCTCCCGGGCCGGCCGTGATCGGATCGTCGACGCCGACCGCGAGACCCAGCCCTTCGTCGTACACGTCGCCCATGCGGACGGGCGTGAGGAGCGGCTGTTCGCCCGCGCGGTGATCGATGCCTCCGGCACCTGGACCTCCCCGTCTCCGGCCGGCGGCAGCGGCCTGCCCGCCCTCGGCGAGAAGGCGGCCGTCGACCGCATCGCCTACCGCGTCCCCGACCTGAAGGACCCGGCGGCCCGTGCCCGCTACGCGGGCAGGCGCACCGCTGTGATCGGCTCCGGCGCCTCGGCCTTCACCGCGCTGGCCCACCTGGCGACCCTCGCCGAGACCGATGAGGGCGCCGGCACGAAGGCGCTGTGGGTCCTGCGCCGGGGCATCTCCGGCTCCACCTTCGGCGGCGGCGAGGCCGACGAGCTGCCGGCCCGCGGTGCGCTCGGCCTGGCTGCCAAGGCCGCCGTCGAGGCCGGGCACGCCGCCGCGGTCACCGGCTTCCGTACCGAGGCGGTCGAGCGGGACGGCGACGGGCGTCTCATTCTCGTGGCGGAGGACGGTCGGCGGCTCGACGCCGTGGACGAAGTGATCGTGCTGACCGGTTTCCGCCCCGACCTGTCGTTCCTGTCCGAGCTGCGGCTCGGCCTGGACGAGCGGCTCCAGGCCCCGGTGGCACTCGCCCCGCTGATCGACCCCAACCAGCACTCCTGCGGCACCGTCTACCCGCACGGTCACCGCGAGCTGTCCCACCCCGAACAGGGCGTCTACCTCGTCGGTATGAAGTCCTACGGCCGCGCCCCGACCTTCCTGGCCCTGACCGGCTATGAGCAGGTCCGCTCCGTCGCCGCCGCGATCGCCGGAGACCTCGAGGCCGCCGACCGCGTCGAACTCACCCTGCCCGAGACCGGAGTCTGCGGCGGCGCCGGCCTCTTCGACACCCCCGACGACACCCAGCAGGCCGACGGCGGCGGCTGCTGCGCCCCGGCGCCCGAGCCGCAGCTTGTCCAGCTCGGCACGCCTGCGGCAGTAGGCGCGTCTGCCGAGGAGACCCCGGCAGGTGGCTGCTGCGGCTGACCCGAACCCCTGTCCACCCACCCAGGAGGAGGTACGTCATGTCCCGCGTGCAACTCGCCCTCCGCGTCCCCGATCTCCAAGCGGCGATCACCTTCTACAGCAAGCTGTTCGACACCGAGCCCGCCAAACTCCGCGACGGCTACGCCAACTTCGCCATCGCCGAGCCCCCGCTCAAGCTCGTCCTCTTCCAGGGCGAGCCGGGCGAGGAAACCCGCATGGACCACCTCGGCGTCGAGGTCTCCACCACCGACGAGGTCCATGCCGCCACCGGCCGCCTCGCCGACGCGGGCCTTGCCACCCGGGAGGAGAACGACACCACCTGCTGCCACACCCTCCAGGACAAGGTCTGGGTCCAGGGCCCCGGCAGCGAACGCTGGGAGGTGTACGTCGTGAAGGCCGACGCCCCGGCGCCGGCATCACCACCACAGAGCGCCTGCTGCGCCAGTTCCGCGCCGGTGAAGGAGGCCGCCGCAGCCGGTGGCTGCTGCTGACCATCCATGACCGACGCGCTCACCACCTCGGCCGCGACCGGAGCAGGGGACCGGTCGCGGCCCCGCGCCGCCCTACCTGCCCTCTGCCTGACGCAGGTCGTGAGCTGGGGCATCGTCTACTACGCCTTCCCCGTCCTTAACCCAGAGATCACCCAGGCGACCAACTGGTCGGCCGGAGCGACCACGGCGGCGTTTTCGCTCGGCCTCGTCGTCTCCGCGCTCGCCGGAATCCGCGTCGGGCGCATTCTCGACCGGCGTGGCCCGCGCGCCGTCATGACGATCGGCTCGGCCCTCGGCGCCGCCAGCCTGCTGGTGGTCGCCACGGCCCCCAACCTGCCCGTCTTCTTCGTCGGCTGGGCGCTCGCCGGACTTGCGATGGCGGCGACCTTCTACCAGCCCGCCTTCGCCGCCCTCACCCGCTGGTGGGCCCCCGACCACATCCGGGCCCTGACCATCGTCACCCTCGCCGGCGGCCTGGCCTCCACCGTCTTCGCCCCGTTGACCGCCCTGCTCGCCGACCACCTCTCCTGGCGCCACACCTACCTCGTACTGGCCGCCATCCTCGCCACCGTCACCATCCCCGCCCACGCTCTGGCGCTGCGTGCCCCTTGGCCCGAGGCCCCACCCGGAACCGCGCACGCGGCCACCGGCGAGTCCAGAGCCGAGCGCAGCAGGCCGTTCCTCCTGCTCGCAGCCGCCTTCACACTGTCGGCGTTCACGATGTACGCCGTCGTCGTGGCCCTCGTTCCGCTTCTCCTGGAATGCGGTTACACGACCAATCAGGCAGCCTGAGCTCTTGGACTTGGCGGGGCCGGACAAACCCTCGGCCGCACCTTGTACGCCGCACTGGCCCGTCGCATCGCTGTGACGGCCCGCACGACGATCCTGATCGTTCTCGGCGGCCTCACCACCGCCGCGTTCGCTGCCGTGTCGGGCCCATATGCCTTGCTGGCCGCCGTGTCCATCGCGGCCGGCATGGTCCGAGGCAATCTCACCCTGCTGCAGGCCACCGCCGTCACCGACCGCTGGGGCACCACCCACTACGGTCGGCTCTCCGGACTGCTCGCGGCCCCGGCAACCACCGCGGCCGCTATGGCCCCCATCGCCGGAGCAGTGCTCGCCGCGCCACTCGGTGGATACAGCCACGTTTTCGTGCTCCTGGCCATCATCTCCATGACCGCCGCATTCACCGCGGCCTGGACCACTCCTGACGCGGACAACCGGCCCAGGAGCGAGCAGAGGACCCGCCCGGCCCCCGGGTCGTCATGAACGCACCAGGCGGGCGATGGCGTCGCTGGCTACCTTCAGCTTGATGTCGCCGCTGCCACTGCCGTCCGCCACGGCGGTGCGGAGGACGGAGACACCTCTCACAGCTGTCTGACGGGCTGGAGGTGCGCTCGGCACACGACCTGCGCCGGGATCGGTCAGGCCGCGCCGCGTGTGGGCCAGGCCCAGTCGATGATGTGGGCCCGGTCGTCCACGAGCACGTTGTGCGGGGCGAGGTCGGTGTGCAGGAGGGTGTCCCCGGCGAAGAGGGAGGCGGTTCCGGTAGGTACCTCGTACGGGGGCGGGCACGGTGATCTCCTCTGCGTGAAGTCGGCGATCCGGAGGCCCCTGGAGGGGTCCGGCCATCGGCTTCGAGGCTCCCGTCGCGATGGTGGCGTTTCCACGCCGTTGCTACGCCCTCTCCCCGCCGTCCGGACAGCGGAGAAGCGTCGGTCGGACGGCGTGGAGACGCGCTGCGGATAAGCGGAACCTGTGGGTCACGCCCGTTCGTACGACCGGAAGAGCGACCGCGATGCTGAACGACTCAAGCCCGGCAGTCCACAGTCCGCACATGTACTGGGTGGCCCTGGCCGGTCGGCGTGAGCCGCTTGCCCCAGCCCGTGACCAGGTTCGTACAGTGCTGGCCGGCGTCGTGCCCTGCGTGGACGACGCGGTGCTGGTCGTATCCGAGCTGGTGGGCAACGCCGTGCGACACACGACTGCCGGCCCCGACTGTCTGACCATCGAGATCAACGGGGATCAGGTCATCGTCGCGGTCCACGACCCGGAGCACGACGATGGTCGTGTTCACCTGTCGGAGACTGCTGCCGATCCGCTTGCCGAATCCGGCCGTGGGCTGTGGCTGGTACAGACACTGGCACGGCGGTGGTACGTGGAGACCACTGCCGTCGGCAAGGCGGTCGTTGCCGTCCTGCCGCGGAGAAAGTCTGCAGTCAGCCGAGCGGCACGCTCTTGACGATGTCCCACCGATAAGCGCGGTCCTCGCGCCGCAGCTCCACCAACTGCACTTCCTGAACGTGCAAGTCGACCGGTGGAAGATCCCGGAGCGTGGTGACGGCCTCGATGACAGGGGCAGCGGGGCGTGACCGGTTGTTGTAGGCCAGGCTCAGGTGCGGGCGGAACAGCGCGGTCGGCTTGCGGGGAGTCAGTCCCAACCGAGTCATGGACTTGCTGAGGGCCGCATGCAGCGCCAGTACTGGGTCCCATGGCGCAACTGTCAGGCGTACGGCTCCCCGAGAGCCCGCGAGCGGGACGGCCCGCAGGCGGAAGGCCGCCGGGAGAAGCGGCACCGCCGCGCTGATGACGTCATCGAGGCGGCTCAGCGGAAGCGTTGCGTCGGAACCGACGCGCGTGAGCGTGATGTGCAACCCGTCGTCGGGGACCGGATCCAGGCCGAGCGGTGAGAGGTGCTGCTGACAGCGACGGGCGAGGTCGTCCAGCGCTGGGCTGTCGGGGAAGGTGAGCATCCAGTAGTACGCGCGGGTCTGCGCAGCCCAGCCGGGCCGGTCCCAGTGATCGACCATGGTCTCCACGGCGTCGAAGGCCGCCTGGTCATGCGCTGCGATCACCGCTGGGTCGCTCAGGTCGGCCGGCGGGCGAGCAGGGAAGGCGGCGGGATCGGCGTTGAGCGGGATGTGCGGCCAAGGCACCCGGCGAACTCCTTTGTGATCACCCCGCCTCTGCGGACCGAGGCAGGGAGCCCCAGACGCGGAGCTGTTCGCCATACTCGCGTACCGCGGGCAGGTTCCGCCAAGGGGTCGCTCGTTCGTACAGGTCCCGAGAGCGCTGCCGCACCGAGCTAATCGGCAGTGTGGCGGCCAGTGTGATCGCCTGCTGCCCGAGAGACATGGCGTGCTCGACGTCCGGTGCTCCCTGTTGCAGCAAGGCGGTGGCCACGTCCAGGCGGACCAGGGAGCGGCTCCACGCGGAGTCGGACTTCTCGACCAGGCCGTCGAGGTACTCGGCGTCCCGCAGCACATGCTTGGTGTCCTGCAGAGCGACACGGGCGGTCAACGCGTTGGCCAAGGTGCGAGCCCGCCCGTACGGCAAGAACGAGATGCACGAGGTCAGGCCAGGGACCACGTCATACCGGTCGGACAGGGCCAGTGCCTGTCCGATGGCCCGCTCGGCCTGGTTTCGGTCACCGAGCTTGCCCAGTGCGCGGGCCCGGCCGTTGACAAGCAGCCGGATGGCTTGCGGGTGGTTCGGCGCCCGGTCCAGCGCGGCGGCGGCCCGTACGTCGGCCTCGGCGTAGCGGCCCGCGTAGTACGCCGCGAAGGACTGGGTGCCGCCGGCCCATAACTCGGTGTCGAGGTCGCCGATCGCCCGGCTCAGTTCCAGTGCCTCGGCGCAGTACGCCTCGGCCAGTGGGAAAGCGCCGATGTTCACCGCCATGTAGCCGAGCAGTCCGCCGGCCCGTGCGGTGATCCGGAACAGCTCCCTGCGTGCCGCCGGAGGTTGCTGGCCGGCGAGCAGAGTATGGCCCAGGCTGCGCAGGCTCTTCGTCTGTACCCACAGGCCGTGCGGACCGTCCTGCTCGTACCGCTCGGTGATCACATCGACCTGGGAGGCAAGGAAAGCCAGGGTGGCTTCATCAGCATTGCCGCAGGCCAGCTGGCGAGCCCGGGCGACGATCTCTGCCGGATTCTCGTCGTCGGTGATCGGGTGGGCCGGGGGAGGCGGGGGAACAGGCGGCACGTCCGCAGATAGCGGTGCTGAGGCAGCCGGCGGATCCGTCGGAGCCGGGGCGAACAGTTCCCTGGCGGCCCTGCCCAGCAGCTCTTCCAGGATGCGGCAGGTGTCGGGGCGGGGGAGCTGCTTCAGCTCCCCACTCATCCACCGGTCGAACTGCCGCGAAGAGACCACCACCGAGGCCAGGCGTGGATCATCCGCCTGCGTGGCCAAGCGTCGGGCCGCGCGGGAGAACTGCACCTCGAACGCCTTGTACGTCGTGAGGTGACGCTCTCCGAGTAACTGCCTCAGCAGCGTGTTCCGGGGTATGGCGGACCTCCCAACACGTCGGCGGAACCACGGTTCGTCGGCGAACGGCACGCACGCCGACCGACCGGCGCACGGGATGTCTGACGCAAGGATGCCGACGCAAACAGTAACTAGGCAATATGTCTCGCCAAGTTGGCCCGTTCGGGTTGTCTGCGAACGGGTGGATGGACAGACTGCCCCCATGGCACTGAAGAGGAAGCTGGTCCCTCAGTCGGTCTACCGACGCCAGCTCGCCGCGCGGCTGCGCGAGTTACGGGAGGCGGCCGGCCTCACCCTCACCGAGGTCGCGGAACAGATCGAGGTGAACCAGGGCTCCCTCAGCCGGATCGAGACCGGCGAACGCGGCACCACCCCCGTACTGGTCCGGGCTCTCCTGGACTGCTACGCCGTCACCGACACCGACGTGCATGACGACGTCCTCGACCTCGTCCGTGCCGACAAGGAACAGCAGAAGCCCTGGTGGCGGAAGTACTCCACGGTTCTCACCCCCACCCGCTACGACGGCTACCTCGCCCTGGAAGCCGGCGCCACCGCGCTGGCCAACTACCAACCCCTACTCGTTCCGGGACTGCTCCAGACCGAGGACTACGCTCGCGCCGTCATCGCTCAGATGCGTCCCGACCTCACTCCCGACCAGGTAGATGCCCTGGTCAAGGTGCGCATGGAACGTCAGGACAGCCGCTTGTCCGGTGAGCGTCCTGCATACCTGCGGGCAGTCCTGGACGAAGCCGTTCTCCACCGCGTCGTCGGCTCCCCCGCCGTGATGCGCGAGCAGTTCGACCACCTCGTCCAGGCCGGCGAACAGCCGAACGTCACCATCCAGATCCTCCCGTTCTCTCTCGGCGCCCACCCCGGCCTCTACGGCCCCTTTGTCATCCTCACCTTCCCCCAGCCCACGGCCCCGCTGGTCTGGCTGGAGAACCCCAACAATTCCGTGTATCTGGAGTTCGAGAGCGACGTCCAGAACTACATGGGCATCTTTGACCAGCTCCGAGCTTCGGCCCTGAGTCCGGCCGAGACCCGTACCCGCCTCACCCGCATTGCCGAGGAGCTCGAACCGTGAGCACGATCCCGCCCCGCCGACCCCGCGTCGAGGAACTTCACAAGGCACACTGGCGCAAGAGCTCCTACAGCGGAGGCGCCAACGACTGCGTCGAGATCGCCGACCTCGGTGCGTACGCGGCGGTTCGTGATTCCAAGGACCTCGACCTGTCACCTGTGATCATCAGCCGCTCCGCCCTGGATGATTTTCTGGGCCATTACACCGACGGCGGAACTCGCGTCGGCTGAGGCCCTGCCCGAGCCGCACGTGCACCACGTCAGCCGCCAACTGGGAGTGCCCGCGTGAGTGATCAGCACGACAAGCCGTTCCTCCAGATCGTGGTCTGTGCGGCCGGGGTCGCCGCTGACATTGGTCGGCTGATCACCGCAGCACAGGAGCGGCACTGGGACGTCGGCGTCGTCGCCACTCCGCAAGGGCTCGGCTTCATCGACGCGGAGGCGGTCGAGGCCCGGACCGGCCGCCCCATCCGCTCGGCCTGGCGATCACCGGGGGAGCCGCGCCCGAGTCGACCTGCGGATGCGATCGCGGTCGCCCCGGCCACCTTCAATACGGTCAACAAGTGGGCCGCCGGGATCTCCGACAACCTCGCGCTGGGCATCCTGTGCGAGGCGCTGGCCATGGGCGTCCCGGTCGCCGTGCTGCCGTACCTGAACTCCGCCCAGGCCGCGCACCCCGCATACCGCCAGAGCCTGGAACGGCTGCGTGAGATGGGCGTGATGATCGGTTCCTACGAGCCTCACCGGCCGAAGGCGGGCGGTGGGGCCGATCGCTACCGCTGGGAGGAAGTGCTGGAATTGCTCGCCCCCAGGCTGTCTGTGCCGTCGTGATCAGCGCCGTCGTGCTTGCGACGGGCGCGGGGGCGAGACCGCGGCTGCTTCGTGGGTCGGCGTGCTGGGGCGCTGTGGTGCCTCTTCGGGCCGTGCTGCGCTGCGGGCCTGTGCTGCGCGGTCGCGTGCGCTGGGCGCGGGCCCTGCGCTGAAGCGCTGTATACGCCAGGCCAGGGTCCTTGCGGGGGAGCGGGCGTCGTCCAGGGCACGTTGGTCGGCGGCCTGTCTGAGGAGTCGCTCTGGGTCGTGGCCGAGTGCTTCCGCTTCGGCGAGTGCGGCGGTGAGGGCGTCGATAGCGGGGTCTTTAAGGACCTGCTCCGCGTGCTCGGGCACGGCCCGACGGATGTGGTGGATGTGCCGGTCCACAGTCTGTTGGGGCGTTCGGTGCTGGACGAGGGCGGCCAGGGGTGCGGCTGCTGCCTGGTCGTAGGCGGCTTGGAGGTGGAGCAGGGTCTGCTGGGCGGCAGCGACCTGCTGGTCGTGGTGGCGGAGCTGGTGCCAGCGGGCGGCCGCGATGGCGACGAGGATCACGGCATCGAGGAACCTTGTCAGAACCGTGCCGTCCCTGGGCGCGGGCTCGCGGAGCAGCGCCCGTACGGCGCCTCGCAGGGTACGGGCGTGGTGGTGTTCAGCCTGAATGCGGGAGCGAGTGGCGCGCTCGAAGGCGGAGGCCGCCTCGCGGAGTTGGGCGCGGATGGGTGCGGGTGTGAGGAGGGGTAGGGCGTCGAGGGCTTCGCCGAAGGCGGCGAGGTGGGCCTGGGAGGCTCGGTCGTCGTTTCCGGTGAGGTGGTGGGGGATGCGTTCGGCGGCGGCGGTGGCTTGGTGCCAGGGGTTGGGCCCGCGCCGGCCCGGCTGGTTGGTGGGCTGCGGGTCGGTGGCTTCCAGGCGTGCTCGGATCTTGGGGAAGGACAGGTCCGGTGCGAGTTCGGAGCCGGAGTACCAGATGGGTTCCTTGCCGGCGGTGGTGTTGTCTTCGCTGGCGACTTTGTAGCCGCGTACGTCGCCGGAAGGGAAGTACACGACTTCGACCAGCACGCCGTCGGTGTGGCTGAGCAGGCGGATGAACTCCTCGATGCTGGTGGTGGCGGCCACGGTGGTGCGGACGATGGCGCGCAGGCGTTCGCGCGCCGGCTTGCTCTGGCCCTGGCGGCGGGCCTTTTCCTGTTCGGCGCGGGTGGGGCGCTTGGCGGCGGTGCGGTCTCCGCGGGTGACTTGGAAGAGGCCGTATTCCTTTTCGATGGTGGCGAGTTCGCGGTCGGCGGTGAGGTAGTCGTTCCAGTGGCGGGCGGTGCGCAGGTCGCCGCGGACCTTGGTGGCGGCGATGTGGATGTGGTCGGGGGCGTGGCGGACGGCGACCCAGCGGCAGCCGTCCGGGTCGTCTTGTGGCGCGATGCCGGTGGCGGCCACAACGCGGCGGGCGATGTCGGCCCACTCCTCGTCGCTGAGGTGGCGGTCGGTTGTGGCGGCGCGGAGGGAGCAGTGCCAGACGTGCCGCTCGGGGGCTCGACTGAGTCGGCGGGCTTGCTTGACGCGGAGGTCGAGGTCGGCCACCAGGAGCTTCTTCGCGGCGGTGAAGTCGTCGCTGCGGCCGGGGTCGGGGGCGAAACCGTCCCAGGAGGCGACGAGGTGGGGGTCGGTGTGGTCTCTGGCCTTCTTGGTGTCGAACAGGTAGCGGATCAGGCCGGCCGTGTCCTTGCCGCTGCTGATCTTGGCGATCACCGGGCTGCCTTCTTGGTGACGGTCTGGTTCGCCGCTGCCGCGATCTCGCTGATGGCACCACGGACCGCGCCCAGGGTGCGTTCGGTCTGGGCCAGGGTGGCGGTATCCCCAGGATGTGGATGAGCGCCGGAGTTGAGCTTCCGAGCGATCTGGTTGATGTTGTGGCCGATCTTGGCGACCTGCTCACGCAGGGCGGTCAGCTCGTCGATGTAGTCGTCGAGCGGCGTGCGCTGGCCGGGTAGGGCGAGGTCGCCGTGGATGTGGGCCATGACGACGGCGCCGACGTAGTGGGCGCCGGCGATGTTGAGCGACCGGGCCCTGGTGAGGATGGCGGTCTTCTCTTCGACGCTGTAGCGCACATCGACGCGTTCCTTGCGCTGGGTGTCTTTGCGCTTGCGGCGACGGGCGATGCGGTGCAGGGCGGCGGCTTCGGAGGCGCGCGGCAGGAAGACGGCCGCGGCCTTGGCGGGCTGTTCCCCCTCGGGCGCCCCCTGGCGCCCGAGGATCTCCGCCACCCTTGGGGCGGAGCCCCCGTTGGACCGGCCCTTGGACGGTCCAACGGCATACCTTGCTGCTGCTCGGTGGGCGGGCCCGAGGAACTCCCCGCGGGGGCGGAAGGGGGCGTCGTCTGCGGGGTCATCGCGCATAGTCGTGCTCCAGTGGTGTGTGGACAGGGCTTCGTCACGTCCGTCGCATCCGTCCCGTGGCTGGTCAGGACAGGTACGGACTGGCACGCAGGTACGGATCGATCCGTCGCGGCGAGGAAATCCGTCCCCGCGCTGACCTGCGCGGGGACGGATGGGACGGACTGAGACGGTCCCAGAGGGGGGCGGGTCAGCGGGCGTGCTTGGGGCCGGTGGCACCGGATAGACCGATGGGCAGCGGCCCGGCCGGAGGAGTGGGCGGTTTGCCCGGGGCCGGACGTGCGGGCATGAACTCGTGCCCACCTGCGTGGGCCGGCTGCGCGGGAGCGGTGGTGGGGTCGGGGCAGTAGCGGGCCCAGGCGTCGAGGAACTGGTTGCGGGCGTACGCCTTGGCCTGACGGCCCTGCTCGAAGCGGTAGTTGGCCGGACGGATGCCGAAGTCCCTGAGGAGCGCCGACAAGTGGTAGACGTTCAGCCCCTTGGAGCCGTAGTCCGGCCATGGGGACTCGGCGTCCGTCAGTAGCGCGGCGAGCAGGTCCTGCGAGCGCAGGGCCTCCTTGTTGCCTTCCTGTTCGAAGACGCGGCGGATGTCGCGCAGCAGCCGCGTCTTCAGGGTCGTCTGCTCGTCCTGGACGGCCTCGTGCCGGGGCATCGCCAGGCAGGCGACGCGGGCGCTGGCGGGCCAGTGGCCGCCGGCCAGGTCGGCGACGATGACCAGCGGCTCCCAGGTGTCCGCGGCCCGGTCCTCGACCGGCATCGCCGGCACCAGACCGGCAGCCGTGCCACGCAGTGGGGTCAGCCATGCAGTCAGCCGTTCGCGCAGTGCGTTCAGTTCGGGCACGGAGTACCGCGAGCGGAACGGGGTGATCCGCTCGCCGGGCTTGCGCTTCTGCATGCGGAGCACGACCGCCCGGTCCATGATCGTGTCGGGCAGGTCGCCGATCCCGGCCAGCGCGGCCATCGCGAAGGTGGGGAATGCCGTCGGCTTGTGCTCCGGCCCGGAGATCCGCCAGGCGGGTCGGTTGCGCTGGTGCCCGGCGTTCAGCAGGCCGCGCAGGTCCTCCTTCTCGCCCGCCTTGGGGCCGAAGATGGTGTCGGCCTCGTCGACCAGCAGCGTCGGCGGGTTCTTGCCGATGACGCGGAAGACCACTGCGGGAGAGGTGTTCACGGTCATCATCGGCTGGTGCACGGTCTCGTGGAGCACGTCCAGGACGCGGGACTTGCCGCACCCCTTGGTCGGACCGACCACCGCCAGACGTGGTGCGTGCTGGAGGGCGGGCTGGATGTGGGAGGCCGCCACCCACAGCGTGACCGCGGTCAGCGCCTCCTCGCTCGGCAGCACCACGTACCGGCCGATCGTCGCCCGCACCTCGTCCAGCAGCACGGCACCGTCCTCCGCCGTCCCGCCGCCGGCGCTTCCACGGTCCCCGGCCCTCGAACCGTCGTCCGGGACCACGGTCCCGTCCTTCGCCTGCCCGGTCCCGGTCCCCGCGGTCCCTCGGGGGCCACGGTCCCCCCGGGCGATGCCTGCATCCTGGGGACCGGTCCCCACGTCGGGGACCAGGGGGCCGGGACCGGGCTCTTGGTCCCGCCCTGGGGACGGGACCGGTCTGCCCGGATCGGCACGGTCCCCAGCCTGCGGTCCGGTCCCCACGCCGCCGGCCTGCATCTCTCCTACACCGACGGATATCCGGTCCCCGGCCCGCGCCCGGTCGTGGGACGGGACCGCACCCTCCGGCGGCCACGGAGCAGCTCCATGGTGCGGTCGGTCCCCGGTCCCCGTATGAGGGGACCGGCCCCCGGGGTTCGGTCCCAAGGGACGGGCCCCACTGTGGGGACCGTTTTCGGATTCGACGCGGGAGCCGTCCCCTGTCCCCTGACGTGGGGACCGTGACTCGGCCCGGTCCCCATTGCGACGGTCCCCGTTGCGCGGGACCGTCCCCTGCCCGGGGACTGCTACGGGTGGCCAGACGACCTTGGGCCCGGCCTCCGCGCCGGCGGACGCACTCGCGGCGTCCGAGGACGTAGGGTCCTCCATAGACGTTCCTCTCTGGTGAGGGACAGGACGGGCGAGGTCCCGCCCCTCACCGGTTCGTTCAGGGATGGGCGATGCGCAGGGGAATCTCCGGCCCTCGGCGTTGGCGCGCCGGGGGCCGCTCTGTTCCCCCGTGAGTCATGCCGTGAGGTCGTACGAGGTCTGCCGGTCGAGCCAGGCGTCGACTTCGTGCCAGCGGTAGCGCAGGTGGCGGCCGACCTTGTGCACGTTGGGGCCGATGCCCCGGTACTTCCACTGGTAGAGCGTCTTCACCGGCACCCCGAGGTACTCGGCGACTTCCGCCGGGGTGGCCAGGGGGCCGCGTCGGGAGGCGTCGGCGGCGGTGTGGACAGGACGGGGGGAAAGGCTCGGCATAGGGCTCCATTTTCGGTTTCGGACAACAGCGTGGACAACACGGCCACACCCCGGGTGAAGAAGTCCAGAGTTGGTTCTAGAACTCTCCAGCAGTTCCCATTGGGTGGCCGGGGAGTCATAACCGTAAGGGCGAATCGCCGGTCAACCAAAAAGTTAGTGCCGGTGCGATGGGCGGCTCGTAACCGCAGGTGGTGGCCCCCACCGGATGCTGCTGCAAGCTACACTGCGCTCACTTTCCGCATCGCGCTAAAACCGCAGTGCGGCTTTCGGGCGTCTTGCGTCGGGTAATCTCCGGATCAATTCGCGACCCGGCGGGCAGAGACTTCTTTAGAGTTCGTGAACCAACTATTGCCAAAGGCTCCGGCTGCAAGTTACAGCTACCTGTCATGGCAACTCGACCTCTTGAAATAGGCCCCGCCGGCCTCCACGCCGCCCGCGCCATCGAACACATACGAATGGCGCTCGGCCTCACCCAGCATCAACTGGCCGCCCGTTGCACCGCGATGGGACGCCCGATGACCAACACCGCACTCAGCCGTACCGAACGCGCCCATCGTCGCTGCGACATCGACGACCTCGTCGTGATCGCTGCAGCCCTCGGTGTTCCGCCGACGGCTCTGTTGCCACTTGGGGCCCGCCCCGACGCCCATCCTCGCCACGTCGACGCAGATGCCCGCGGCCGAGCCCGGGAGGCCCTCCTTGGCTGACGTGTACGACCGCTGGCACAAGTCCCATCCCAAGCCGGACGAGACCCAGTGCGGCGAGCACAAGAGCCGCACCCGGCGGATGGTCCCGACGTCGGACCACGGAATCGGGAAGCGCTGGCAGGTCCGGTACCGCGATCTGGACGGCCACCAGCGCAAGGAGAACTTCCACACGAGGGCCGAAGCCGACAAGCGGGCGGCCGAGGTCGACGTCGAGATCCGGAGCGGCAGTTACGTCGTCCCCGCCGAGACGAAGCAGACGCTCGGCGCCTACGCCCGGAAGTGGCTCGACGCGAACTCGGTGGGCCCGACCACGGCCCTTCGCTACGAGGCCACCGTCCGCAACCACATCGTCGCCCACCTCGGCCGGCGCGAGCTGCGGTCCCTGAACAAGCCCTCGACCATTCAGGGCTGGATCCGCACGCTTCAGGACGGTGGCTTCGAGGTGTCGACGATCGAGGGCATCTTCGACATCCTCTCCAGCATCCTCGGCATGGCCGTGGAGGACGGGCTGCTGCCGAAGAACCCGTGCAAGTCGAAGTCGGTCAAGCTGCCGACCGCGACCAAGAAGAAGATTGTCCCCTGGCCCCTGGAGCGCGTACGCGCCGTCATCGCCGGGCTACCCAAACGCTTCCAGGCCGGCGGCAGGCTCGCCTTCGGCTGCGGTCTGCGCCAGGGCGAGGTCTTCGGCTTCGCCGTCGAGGACATCGACTTCAAGGGCGGCTGGATCCACGTCAACCGGCAAGTGCGGCTCGTCGGCACGAAGCCCGTTTTCGCCCTGCCCAAGGGCAACAAGATCCGGTCAGTGCCGCTGCCGGCTCAGCTGGCGGCTGCCCTCAAGGCCCACATGAAGGAGTTCCCAATGGTCGAGGTCACCCTGCCCTGGGCCAAACCGGACGGCGAGCCGACGACCGTACGCCTCCTTTTCGTCGACGAGAAGGACCGGGCCTACAACCGCAGCGTCTTCAACATGGGCGCCTGGAAGCTTGCGCTGGCCGCCGCCGGCGTGATCCCTCCCCGTAAGCGCGGGGCGAGGTACCTCCAGGCGGCCCCGGAGGACGGCATGCACGCCCTCCGGCATGCTTACGCCTCCGTGCTCCTGGACGCGGGGGAGAGCATCAAGGCGCTCTCCGAATACCTCGGTCACTCGGACCCCGGCTTCACGCTGCGGACGTACACGCACTTGCTGCCGTCCAGCGAGACCCGGACACGCAAGGCGATCGACGACGCCTTCACCGAAGCCGAAGAAACCGAAGAAGCCGAAGACGACGGCGCTCCGCCCGCCGCCCAGGGCACATCAGCACCACCAGCGAAACCAATGTGCCCTCAATGTGCCCTGGCCGCCTGACGACCCCTCCGGGCACATGACGAGGGCGGGACTCGAAAGCCCCGCCCGCACACCAAGAAACCCCAGGTCAGGGCCAGACCAGGCAGTACGGCTGGTGCCCCGCCTCGTGCAGCCGGTGGCTGAAGTCCTGCCACTCGTGGAGCAGTTGGTAGACGTTGAACGCGTCGCTGGGGCCGCCGCGGTCGGGGACCGTGGACCAGATGAAGGCGGCCGCGCCCACCGTCTCCTCGCCTATGTCGCGGAGGCGGTCGACGGCCGTCATCGGGAGTTTCACGACCGCGTAGTCGGGGTGCAGGACGACCAGTTCCAGCGGCGGCACCTTGTGCAGGGGGACGCCCTCTATGCCGGTGAGGACCATGGCGGCCATCGTCTCCGGCTTGATCTTGGTGAACATGCCGCCCATGCCGAGCTCGTCGCCGCCGAGCTCCTCGGGGCGCATCGAGATCGGGACGCGGGCGGCGGTGGCGCCGTCCGGCGCGCCGAAGTATTTGTAGGTCACCCCCACTCGCCCACCCATCCTGCTTCCCGCGCTCGACGGGTCGATCGGCTCGGCCTCGCCCGGAGCACCGTGTGCCCGACGGGCCTCGTCCGCCTCTTCCGCCTCGCGCCGGTGCCTTCCCCGCCGGGAACGTCGAGGACCGAGGTCGTCAGTCCCCTCGCCCAGTCCGCCACCGCGATGCATATCTCCACCCGACTGCTTTTCTAGGCCGCGTGGCCCCGCCGCGCAACCCGATCATCGTGTCAGTGACCTCCCCCACGGCCGCCCGCCGAAACGTGCGGTGCTGCATCTGCCCGCGGGTCCTTCCCAGCGCCCGGCCGCCCCGGGCCGGGTGAGCTGTGTGCACTCCCACGCCAGTTTCGCAGATCACGGGCGAATCGGGACCGGATGCCTTTGTGGGGGACCGAATACCCGCGTCCGTGAACGGCCGCGGGGGCGACCGTACGAAACACGCGTACGAAATGGTTGTACGAAAGGGTGGTACGGGCAGGCGGGGCCGGATTACTCACCCGGTCCCGCGGAGGGCTTCGGGCGGGGGCGCGGCCCCCACTCCGGGCCCCGGCAGGAGCCGGGCTCCGGTTCCCCGTCCGCGCCTGGCCTACCCTGAACAGGTCACTCGCAGCCCGAGTCCGAGATGTCGGAGATGCCGGAGAAGTCGCAGGTCATGAGCGAACTGCCCTACCCGTACGAAGCCCAAGCCTCGCAGGCGCTGTTCGATCGTGCCGCGGCCGTCACCCCCGGTGGCGTGAATTCACCGGTGCGTGCCTTCCGGGCCGTCGGTGGCACGCCCCGGTTCATGGTGTCCGGCACCGGTCCGTACCTGACCGACGCCGACGGACGGGAGTACGTCGACCTCGTCTGCTCCTGGGGGCCGATGATCCTCGGGCACGCGCACCCCGAGGTGATCGCCGCCGTGCAGGACGCCGTCGCGCGCGGCACCTCCTTCGGAACGCCCGGTGAGGGCGAGGTCGCGCTCGCCGAGGAGATGGTCGCCCGGATCGAGCCGCTGGAGCAGGTCCGGCTGGTGTCCAGCGGCACCGAGGCCACCATGTCGGCCATTCGGCTCGCCCGCGGCTTCACGCAGCGAGCCAAGGTGATCAAGTTCGCCGGCTGCTACCACGGCCACGTCGACGCGCTGCTGGCCGCCGCCGGGTCGGGCGTCGCCACCTTCGCCCTGCCGGACACCCCCGGTGTCACCGGCGCCCAGGCCGGCGACACGATCGTCCTGCCCTACAACGACCTCGACGCCGTACGCGCCGCCTTCGCCGCGCACCCCGGCGAGATCGCCTGCGTGATCACCGAGGCGTCCCCGGGCAACATGGGCGTCGTCCCGCCGCTGCCCGGGTTCAACCAGGGGCTCAAGGACGTCTGCGCCGCGAACGGCGCGCTGTACATCTCCGACGAGGTCATGACCGGGTTCCGTACCAGCCGCGCCGGATGGTTCGGCGTCGACGGCGTACGGCCCGACCTGATGACCTTCGGCAAGGTGATGGGCGGCGGCTTCCCGGCCGCGGCCTTCGGCGGGCGGGCCGACGTCATGGCCCACCTCGCCCCCGCCGGACCCGTCTACCAGGCCGGCACCCTCTCCGGGAACCCCGTCGCCACCGCCGCCGGGCTCGCCCAGCTGCGGCTGCTCGACGACGCCGCCTACGAGAAGGTCGACGCCGTCTCGGAGCGGATCCGCTCCCTCGTCACCGAGGCGCTCACCAAGGAGGGCGTCGCGCACACGCTGCAGAACGCCTCCAACATGTTCTCCGTCTTCTTCACCGACCGGCCGGTGAAGAACTACGAGGACGCCAGGACGCAGGAGTCGTTCCGCTACACCGCCTTCTTCCACTCCCTCCTCGAGAACGGCGTCTACCTGCCGCCCTCGTCCTTCGAGTCCTGGTTCGTGTCCACCGCGCACGACGACCGGGCCGTCCAGCGGATCGCCGACGCCCTCCCCGCGGCGGCCCGAGCGGCAGCGGAGGCGACGGCATGAGCGAGAGCACGGACAAGAACACGGGCACCAGCACGGGGAGCACGGGGAACGGGGACCTCACCGTCGTCCACCTCATGCGGCACGGCGAGGTCCACAACCCGGAGGGCGTCCTCTACGGCCGTCTCCCCGGCTACCAGCTCTCCGAGCTGGGCCGGCGGATGGCCGACCGGGTCGGCGAGCACCTCGCCTCCCGCGACATCGTCCACGTCGGCGCCTCCTCGCTGGAGCGGGCCCAGGAGACGGCCCAGCCCATCGCCAAGCCGCACGGACTGGACATCGCCACCGACGACCGGCTCCTCGAAGCCGAGAACGTCTTCCAGGGCAAGACCTTCGGCGTCGGCGACGGAGCACTGCGCCGGCCCGAGAACTGGAAGCACCTCGTCAACCCGTTCAAGCCGTCCTGGGGCGAGCCGTACGTCGAGCAGGTCGTCCGCATGATGGGCGCGCTTGGCGCGGCCAAGGACGCGGCGCGCGGTCACGAGGCGGTGCTGGTCAGTCATCAGCTGCCGATCTGGATCGTGCGGTCCTACGTCGAGAAGCGGCGGCTGTGGCACGACCCGCGCAAGCGGCAGTGCACCCTCGCCTCGCTGACCACCTTCACCTACCTGGGCGACAAGATCGTTTCCGTCGGCTACAGCGAGCCGGCCCGCGATCTCGTCCCCGCCCATCTCCTCGCCAGCGCCAAGCCGGTGAAGGGCAAGGGCGCCCCCCAGGGCAAGGCCTTCGGGGCCTAGGCCCGGCACGGCCCCGAGCGGGCCGCGCACCTGACGGCCCGGCACGCTTTCGTGACGTTCGTTGCGGAACCTTCGCACGGGGTGAGGAACCTTTGTTCCCGTCGCGTCCTCTGAAGGAGTGAACACCGGAGGACGTGACGATCGGGGATGTCATGCGTGCGCTCACCCGCAGGGGAATGCTCGGACTCGGCGCGGGGGCCGCCGCGGCCGTCTCGTTGGCCGGCTGTGGCGGCGAAACGGGCTCGGGGCGTACGGGCGGTTCCCAGGGCGGGGACTCCACGGGCGGTGACTCCCAGGGCGGTGACTCCACGGGTGGTGACCGTTCCGGGAAACCCGAGCCGACGAAGACCGCCCGGCCGATCGGCGACGGCTCCACCGCCTTCACCGGCAAGCAGCCCCACCAGCCCTCCCGGCCGGTGCCGCTGGAACCGGGTCAGGCCCCGCCGCAGTTCGTCGTCTTCTCCTGGGACGGGGCCGGCGAGGTCGGCAACGGTCTCTTCCCGCGCTTCCTGGACCTCGCCGAGGAACACGACGCGCACATGACGTTCTTCCTCTCCGGCGTCTATCTGCTGCCCGAGTCGAAGAAGCGGCTGTACGACCCGCCGAACAACCCGCGCGGCGCCTCCGACATCGGCTACCTCACCGACGACCACATCAAGGACACGCTGAAGAACGTCCGCCGTTCCTGGCTCGAGGGCCACGAGATCGGCACCCACTTCAACGGCCACTTCTGCGCCGGCTCCGGCAGCGTCGGCAACTGGACGCCGCGGCAGTGGCGCAGCGAGATAGACCAGGCGAAGTCGTTCGTGAAGGAGTGGCGGACCAACTCAGGCTGGACGGACCTGCCGTCGCTGCCGTTCGACTACGACAAGGAACTCGTCGGCGGCCGTGCGCCCTGTCTGCTCGGCCAGGACAACCTGCTGACCACCGCCCGCGACCTGGGCTGGCGCTACGACGCCTCCTCGCCCGGCGGCCTGCAGGTCTGGCCGTCGAAGCGCCAGGGCATATGGGACCTCCCCCTGCAGCAGATACCTTTCCCCGGGCGGTCCTTCGAGGTCCTGTCGATGGACTACAACATCCTCGCCAACCAGTCCGTCAACTCCACCAACGCGCCCGCGCGCCACCACCCCGCCTGGCGGGAACAGGCCACTCAGGCACTCATATCGGGCTTCAAGCGGGCATATGAGACGAACCGGGCACCCTTCTTCGTCGGCAACCACTTCGAACAGTGGAACGGCGGCATCTACATGGACGCCGTCGAGGGTGCCATCAAGCACATCGCGCGGGAGAGGGAGAAGGGCGGCGACGTCCGCATGGTCTCCTTCCGGCAGTTCACCGACTGGCTGGACGTGCAGAAGCCCGAGGTGCTGGAGCAGTTGCGCACGCTGGGGGTCGGGCAGGAACCGGCCGGGGGCTGGAAGGGCTTCCTGTGCGGCTCCGGCGGTACGGGCGGCTCCGGCGACACCGCGGGGGCGGGGGCCGGGACGGGCGCGGGGGCGGGCGCCGCGAGCAGCGCCTGATATGCGGGTTTCCGCCCGCAAGGGGGGTGCCCAAGATCCCCGGAACGGACATGCGAAACTTTTCACATGAGTGCCGTCAGCCGCGCCCCCCAGCGCTCGAACCGCGCCACCGGCGTTTGTGACACCGGTGCCCGTGCCGCCCGCGTGCGTCCCCCGCGCGCCCGCGCCTCCCGCCGTGCCGCCCTGACCGCCGGCGCCGCGGTGGCCGCACTGCTGCTCACCGCGTGCGGTTCCGGAGGAACGTCCGGCGGGGGCGGCAACACCAACTTCGTCACCGGCACCGACGGCATCTCCACCGCCGCCAAGGGCGAGCGCGCCGCCGCGCCCGAGCTGTCCGGCAAGACGCTCGAGGGCGAACACCTCGACGTCGCCGACTTCCAGGGCAAGGTCGTCGTCCTCAACATGTGGGGCTCCTGGTGCAACCCGTGCCGGGCCGAGGCCAAGTACTTCGCCAAGGTGTCCAAGGACTACGCCGACCAGGACGTGCAGTTCGTCGGCATCAACACCCGCGACAGCACCACCGGCGCGGCGCTCGCCTTCGAGAAGGACTTCGGCGTCACCTACCCGAGCCTGTACGACCCCACGGGCAAGCTGATGCTCCGCTTCGAGAAGGGCACCCTCAACCCGCAGGCGATCCCCTCCACCCTGATCCTGGACCGGGACGGCGGGATCGCGGCCCGCTCGCTGACCGCACTCAGCGAGGAACGGCTGCTGAAGATGCTCGAGCCGGTCCTCGCGGAGAAGTGACGTGACCGCCCTCACCACGCTCGCGGCCGACGTGGGCTCCCTCGCCGCCGGGACGGGACACCTCGCCGCCGCCCCGGTCTACAACGGCACGGTGCTCAACGGCGCCCTGCTGGTGGCGCTGCCCATCGCCCTGCTCGGCGGGCTCGTCTCCTTCTTCTCGCCCTGCGTCCTGCCGCTGGTCCCCGGCTACCTCTCCTACGTCACCGGCGTCTCCGGCACCGACCTGGCCGAGGCCCGGCGCGGCCGGATGGTCGCCGGCGCCTCGCTCTTCGTCCTCGGCTTCACCGTCGTGTTCGTCTCCGGCGGGGCCTTCTTCGGCTACTTCGGGCAGACGCTGCAGGAACAGTCGGGCATCCTCACCAAGGTGCTCGGCGTCCTCATGATCCTCATGGGCGTCTTCTTCATGGGGATGATGCCCTGGCTGACCCAGCGTGAGTTCCGCTTCCACAAGCGTCCGGCGGCCGGACTGGCCGGCGCGCCCGTCCTCGGCGCCCTCTTCGGCATCGGCTGGACGCCCTGCATCGGCCCCACCCTCGCCTCCGTGCTGACGCTTTCCGCACAGCAGGAGAGCGCCGGACGCGGGGCCGTACTGACCGTCGCGTACTGTCTGGGGCTGGGTCTGCCCTTCGTCCTCGCGGCCGTGGCCTTCCGCAAGGCCCTCGGCGCCTTCGGCTGGGTCAAGCGGCACTACGTCTGGGTCATGCGGATCGGCGGCACGATGATGATCGTGACCGGAGTGCTGCTGCTCACCGGTGTGTGGGACAGCCTCGTGATGGAGATGCAGACCTGGTCCAACGGCTTCACTGTGGGGATCTGACGGCGATGAGCACGACATCCGAAACCGGGCCGGGACACACCCCGGCGGGATCCGAGGGCGACGCGGCCGACGCCGCCGCCCGGGAGCAGGACCAGGCCAAGGAGCAGGATCTGGGCGAGGCCGGCTCCCAGCTGTCCACCGCGCCCCAGGAGGACCTGCCGAACCTGCCCGCCCTGGGCGTCATCGGCTGGGCCCGCTGGTTCTGGCGGCAGCTCACCTCCATGCGGGTCGCGCTGCTGCTGCTCCTGCTGCTGTCGCTCGCCGCGATCCCCGGCTCGCTGATCCCGCAGACCGGTGTCGACGAGACCCGGGTCGCCGACTTCCGCGAGCAGCACGAGTTCCTCGCACCGGTCTACGACAAGCTCGGCCTGTTCAACGTCTACAGCTCGGTGTGGTTCTCGGCGATCTACATCCTGCTGTTCATCTCCCTCATCGGCTGCATCGCGCCCCGCACCCTGCAGTTCGTCGGCCAGCTGCGCGGGCGCCCCCCGGGCGCCCCCCGACGCCTGACCCGGCTGCCCGCGTACACCACCTGGCGCACCGAGGCCGACCCTGAGCAGGTCCGCGAGGCCGCGCTCGCCCTGCTGAAGAAGCGCCGCTTCCGCGCCCACCTCGCCGGTGACGCCGTCGCCGCCGAGAAGGGCTATCTGCGCGAGGCGGGCAACCTCGCCTTCCACCTCGCCCTGATCGTGATGCTGATCGCCTTCGCCTGGGGCCAGCTGTTCAAGTCCGAGGGCAACAAGCTGATCGTCGAGGGCAACGGCTTCGCCAACACGCTCACGCAGTACGACGACTTCAAGTCCGGCAACCTCTTCGACGTCACCGACCTGGAGCCGTTCAGCTTCGAGGTGAAGTCCTTCACCGGCACCTACGAGCGCAGCGGCCCCAACAAGGGAACGCCGCGCACCTACGAGACCGAGCTCGTCTACACCGAGGGCGCCTACGGCGAGGAGAAGACGACCACCGTCAAGGTGAACGAACCGCTGGTGATCGGCGACTCCAGGATCTACCTCGTCAGCCACGGCTACGCGCCCGTGGTCACCGTCCGCGACGGCGACGGCAAGGTCGTCTTCAAGGACGCCGTGCCCCTGCTGCCGCTCGACTCCAACGTCACCTCCTCCGGCGTGGTCAAGGTCCTCGACGGCTACCGCAACGCCGAGGGCAAGAAGGAACAGCTCGGCTTCAACGCCTTCTTCGTGCCCACCTTCGGCGGCTCCCAGAGCGGCACGATGCTCTCCCAGTTCCCGGGCCTCGACTATCCGGTGCTCGCCCTGTCCGCCTACCACGGCGACCTGAAGGCCGACTCGGGCATTCCGCAGAGCGTGTACCAGATGGACAAGACCAAGATGAAGGAGTTCAAGGACTCCGACGGCGAGCTGTTCAAGAAGATGCTGACGCCCGGCGAGACCATGACCCTCCCGAACGGTGCGGGCTCGGTGACCTTCGAGAAGGAGGTCAGGGAGTGGGCCGGCTTCCAGATGGTCCAGGAGCCGGGCGGCGGCTGGGCCCTCGGCGGCGCCCTCGTGGCCATCGCCGGTCTGGCCGGCTCCCTGTTCATCCAGCGGCGCCGGGTGTGGGTGCGCGCGGTCGAGGGCCCCGACGGCGTCACCGTCGTCGAGATGGCCGGGCTCGGCCGCAGCGAGTCCGCCACCGTGCCCGAGGAACTCGGCGACCTCGCCGGAATCCTCTACGACCACGCCCCGGGCGCCCCGGACGCCGAGCCGGACCCGGGCTCGGACCCTGACCCGGACCTGGGCTCGGACCCCGAGCCTTCCTCCGACGCGCCGGATTCCCCCGCATCCCCCGATCCTCGAGCCGTACCTGCCGAAGGGGCTGAGAAGCCGTGACGCTCGCCGCCGCAACCGATCTGGCCACCGCCACGAGCCTGGCCGCCGCGAACAACGAGAACCTCGCGGAGATCAGCAACGTCCTGATCTACTCCGCGATGGCGGTCTACACCCTGGCCTTCTTCGCGTACATCGCCGAATGGATCTTCGGCAGCCGCAGCAAGGTCGCCCGCACCGCCGCCGCGCTCACCCCTCGCGGGGAGACGGCGAAGAAGGCCCCCGCCGTCACGGTGAAGAAGGAGGGCGGCACCGCCGTACTGGAGCGGCCCAAGGTCGTCGTACGGGCCGCGGCCGGCGCGCGGGACGTGCCCGACGGGCCGGGGGCGCACGGCGGGGACGCGCAGGGCGACCTCTACGGGCGGATCGCCGTCTCCTTCACCGTGCTCGCCTTCCTGATCGAGTTCGGCGGGGTGCTCACCCGCGCGCTGTCCGTGCAGCGGGCGCCGTGGGGCAACATGTACGAGTTCAACATCACCTTCACCACGACCGCAGTCGGCGTGTACGTCCTGCTGCTGGCCCTGAAGAAGAACGTGCGCTGGCTCGGCCTGTTCCTGACCACCACGGTCCTCCTCGACCTCGGTCTGGCCGTCACCGTCCTGTACACCGAGAGCGACCAGCTGGTCCCCGCGCTCGACTCGTACTGGCTCTACATCCACGTCTCCACCGCGATCCTGTGCGGCGCGGTCTTCTACGTCGGCGCGGTCGGCACGATCCTGTACCTGTTCAAGGACTCCTACGAGAGCAAGCTCGCGCGCGGCGGCAAGCCCGGCGGCTTCGCCACCTCGGTCCTGGAGAGGCTGCCCGCCGCCGCCTCGCTCGACAAGTTCTCCTACCGCGTCAACGCGGCCGTCTTCCCGCTGTGGACGTTCACGATCATCGCGGGCGCCATCTGGGCCGGCGACGCCTGGGGCCGCTACTGGGGCTGGGACCCCAAGGAGACCTGGTCCTTCATCACCTGGGTCGCCTACGCCTGCTACCTGCACGCCCGCGCCACCGCCGGCTGGAAGGGCCGCAAGGCCGCCTACCTGGCCCTGGCCGCCTTCGGCTGCTGGCTGTTCAACTACTACGGCGTGAACATCTTCGTCTCCGGCAAGCACTCCTACGCCGACGTCGGGATGAGCGCCCTCACCGCCATCGGCTTCTGAGCGGCGCCCCGAGGCACCGCCCGCGAAGGCCGGTTCCCGTACCCGGGTCACCCGGGTACGGGAACCGGCCTTCGTCATCTCCCGATGTCCTCGTTCCACACCTCGGGGCGCCGCGCGATGAAGTCCCGCATCATCGCGGCGCACTCGGGATCGTCGAGCAGCACGATCCGTACGCCGTGCTCGGCGAGCCAGTCGTGCCCGCCGTGGAAGGTGGCCGCCTCGCCGATCACCACCCGCGGGATGCCGAACTGCCGGACCAGCCCGGAGCAGTACCAGCACGGCGACAGGGTCGTCACCATCGTCGTCCCGCGGTACGAGCGCTGCCGTCCCGCCGCCCGGAAGGCGGCCGTCTCCGCGTGCACCGACGGATCACCGTCCTGCACGCGGCGGTTGCGGCCCCGGCCGAGCAGGGTCCCGTCGGCTCCGTACAGCGCGGCGCCCACGGGGACGCCCCCCTCGGCGAGACCGGCACGGGCCTCCGCGACGGCGGGGGCGAGCCAGGCACGGGCCGTTTCCGCATCGATCGACTCCATGACGGCCAGTCTCCCCGAACCCGCTCATCCCCCGGCCGGCGATGGGCCGACCGGGCGACGGACGTCAGTCCCCCGCAGAATCCCCCGCAGGACTTCCGGTGTGGCCCCTCGTCGGAACCCCGGTGCGACCTCCGGCAGAACTCCTGTCAGAGCCCCTGTCAGAGCCCCCGGCAGGATCCCCGGCAGAACCTTCGGCAGGATTCCTGGCGGAATCCCCGGCGGCGACCAGCCCCAGGTAGGAGTGGAGGGCCCCCGCGCCCTCCAGCATCGCCCGCGTGCGCGCGGTGAGCGCCTCGCCGCGCGCGACGAGGGCCACCCGCAGGGCCTCGCTGCTGCCCTCCCGGCGCAGCCCGTCCAGCACCGGGCGGATCCGGTCGAACAGGTAGTGGCTGCTGCGCAGGGTGTGGACGAGCCGGGCGTCGCGGACGTCGGCGGGATCGAACAGGCGGTACCCGGTGCCGCGTTCCCGCCGGGGCGTCAGCAGCCCGGCGGCCTCCCACACCCGCAGCGCCGACGTCCGTACGCCCAGCAGCGCGGCCACCTCCCCGATGCGCAGCGCCGGGCGGGACGACGCGACGGGCCCGGCACCGGCCAACGCCCGCAGGGCCTCGTCCGCGGCACGCAGCGCCACCCGCTCCTCGTGCAGCGCGGCATGCGCGGCGTCGACCAGGGCCAGCGCGCCCGGCACGTCCCCGCCGTGCACCCTCCGCATCACCGGCGTCGCGGTCACCGGCCCGTACCCCTTCAGCAGCGCCCGGAACGCCAGCAGCGCCTGCCGGTGCACCTCCTCGAACACCCGGTACCCGGACTCGGTCCGCGAAGCGGGCGGCAGCACCCCGGACTCCTCGTAGTTCCGGATCTGCTGCGTCGACACCCCGGCCGACCGCGCCAGATCGACAGACCGGAACCGCACCTCACTCCCCACCGCCCGCCCCTTCTCCGCCCTCATTCGAGTGGGTGAACATCACCGCCCGAACCGGATCTTGAGCCCCCACCCTCCTACGCTCGGCGCATCCAGGCCGCAACCATGCCCGGGCAACCGCCCGGCCGAGCACCTCTGGAGGAATCTGGTGGCCGTGGCCCTCTCCTTCTACAAGTCCTCCCTCTCCGAGGAGATCCGGGACGAAGGGCGCGCGCAGGGCCTCGAGCAGGGCCTCGAGCAGGGCCTCGAGCAGGGGCACGTGCAGCGGGCGGCTGAAGACGTGCTGCTCGTCCTCGAGCAGCGCGGTCTCGAGGTCACCGACGAGGTGCGCGGGCTGATCACCGGATGCGGTGACGCGGAGCTCCTCCGAGCGTGGCTCGTCCGGGCGGTTGTCGTGTCGGAGGCGGAGGAGATCTTCGAAGGCGAGTGACCCCGGCCCTCACGGATGCAGACCGGCCCGCCCCTGCCGGCGTGCGGCCCGCCCATCGGACGGGGGCGAGCGGGCTGACGACGATGCAGCGGCCAGGCAGCCGGCCGGCCGCTGGTGAAGTGATCGGGCCGGACCAGAGCCCCCGTCCCGTTCCTCAGTCGGTCTCGGGCTTCTCGTCCCGTTCCCTGCCCTTGTCCTTGCTCGGGTCGGGGTCAGGGCCCTTCTCCCCGGGCCCGTTCTTCTCCTCGCCGAGGGACTTCAGGAAGTCGGGGTTGTCGTCCGGAGCCACCCACTGCTGCCGGCCGCCGCCCCGGCTCCAGGCTGAGCCGGCGCCGGTACCCGCGGGGTGCCGCTTCTTGCCGGCGATGATCCACGAGATCGAACCGACGAGCGGGAACAGCAGCACGAGGATCGCCCACAGCGGCTTGGGCATGTGACGGATGTCCTCGTCCTTCGTGCTGATGCAGTCGATGAACGCGTAGACGCTCAGGGCAAGGGGGACGAGGAACATCAGCACCCTGAGCATGGGCCTCTCCAGAGAAGGGGTCGTCGGGGGTGTCGGCACGGCCACTGCCCCCAGGTACAGGGCCAGGGTAGCCGCTCGGGGATACTTGACCCCATGGCTTACGACGATCTTCGCTCCCTGCTCAGGGCTCTGGAC
Source organism: Streptomyces sp. NBC_01635 (assembly GCF_045209715.1). NCBI lineage: Bacteria > Bacillati > Actinomycetota > Actinomycetes > Kitasatosporales > Streptomycetaceae > Streptomyces > Streptomyces sp. NBC_01635. The sequence goes on from NZ_CP109277.1 coordinate 5,232,748, forward strand.
CGCGAGGGCGACCTCAAGCGCGTCAAGGCCGAGGTCGACCCGTACCTCGAGGTCGGTGAGATCGTCGACCGGGTGCAGAAGGCCGGCGGTCCCGCACTGCTCTTCGAGAACGTGCGCGGCTCGAGCATGCCCCTCGCGATGAACGTGTACGGCACCGACCGCCGCCTGCTGAAGGCGCTCGGCCTGAAGTCGTACGCCGAGATCAGCGAGAAGATCGGCGGCCTGCTCAAGCCCGAGCTGCCCAACGGCTTCGTGGGCATGCGCGAGGCGTTCGGCAAGCTCGGCTCGATGACCCACGTACCGCCGAAGAAGGTGAAGGACGCCCCGGTGCACGAGGTCGTCCTCCAGGGCGACGACGTGGACCTCGACCAGCTCCCCGCCCTGTTCACCTGGCCCAAGGACGGCGGCTCCTTCTTCAACCTGGGCCTCACCCACACCAAGCACCCCGAGACGGGCATCCGCAACCTCGGCCTGTACCGGCTCCAGCGACACGACAAGCGCACCATCGGCATGCACTGGCAGATCCACAAGGACAGCCGGAACCACTACCAGGTGGCCGCCCGGCGCGGTGAGCGGCTGCCGGTCGCCATCGCCTTCGGCTGCCCGCCCGCCGTGACGTACGCCTCCACCGCGCCGCTCCCCGGCGACATCGACGAGTACCTCTTCGCCGGGTTCCTGCAGGGCAAGCGGATCGAGATGGTCGACTGCAAGACGGTTCCGCTCCAGGTCCCGGCGCACGCCGAGGTCGTCATCGAGGGCTGGCTGGAGCCGGGCGAGATGCTCCCCGAGGGCCCGTTCGGCGACCACACCGGGTTCTACACCCCGCAGGAACCGTTCCCCGCACTGAAGATCGACTGCGTCACCATGCGTAAGCGCCCGCTGCTCCAGTCGATCGTCGTCGGCCGTCCGCCGACGGAGGACGGGCCGCTGGGCCGCGCCACCGAGCGCTTCTTCCTCCCGCTCCTCAAGATCATCGTTCCGGACATCGTGGACTACCACCTCCCCGAGGCCGGCGGCTTCCACAACTGCGCGATCGTCTCGATCGACAAGAAGTACCCCAAGCACGCGCAGAAGGTGATGCATGCGGTCTGGGGCGCTCACATGATGTCGCTGACCAAGCTGATCATCGTCGTCGACTCCGACTGCGACGTCCACGACCTGCACGAAGTCGCCTGGCGGGCCCTCGGCAACACCGACTACGCCCGCGACCTCAGCATCGTCGAAGGCCCGGTCGACCACCTCGACCACTCCTCCTACCAGCAGTTCTGGGGCGGCAAGGCGGGCATCGACGCGACGAAGAAGTGGCCCGAGGAGGGGTACACGCGCGACGGCGGCTGGCCCGACATGGTCGAGTCCGACCCGGACACGGCCGCGCTGGTCGACCGCCGCTGGAAGGAGTACGGACTGTGAGTCCCGTCGCCGTGGGCGGCCCGGCCCTCTTCATCGGCACCGACACCGACTACGTGGCCCTCGTGCGCCCCGAACTGGACCCGGCCGACCCCGGAGTCCGGCAGGCCGCCGCGCAGGCGGGCGTCACGCCGGAGGAGTTCGCGGGCGCCGGGGACACCTGGGCGGTCCTGATCGAGCACGACGGCGAGGGCGGCGGCTTCGAACTGCCCGGGGTGCGCGACGCGGAACCCGCCGACTTCGCCGAGCGGCTGCGCGCCGAACTGGTCGCCGCGACGGGCGGGCCGTTCACGGTCGACGGCGGCGCGCTGCTGCGGCTGGACGCCCGCCCGGCCGGCACGGCGACGGACGACGCGGGCACCGACGGGGACGCGGGCGAAGGCGGGGGCGCGGAGGCGTACGCCTTCACCGCGCACGTCACCCCGCCCGACGATCCGTCCGACGACGACGCCGGGACGCCGCTCACGGTGGAGACGGGCCCGCTGCCGGTCGCCGGACTGCTCGCCGACCTCGACGCGTTCCTCGGGAGCCTCGCATGATGACCACCGCCGACGGGATCGTGGACTCGGGCGCGGCACCGCGCCCGACCGGCAGGGTGAAGGCCTTCCTGCGCCTGGTGATGATCGAGCACTCCGTGTTCGCGCTGCCCTTCGCCTACATCGCCGCCCTCACCGCGATGTACGAGTGGGACGAGAACATCCACTGGGGCAAGCTGCTCCTGGTCACGATCGCCATGGTCGGCTTGCGCACCTTCGCGATGGCCGCCAACCGGATCATCGACCGCGAGGTCGACGCCCGCAACCCGCGCACCGCCCACCGCGAGCTGGTCACCGGCGCGATGTCGGTCAGGCACGCGTGGACCGGAGCGATCATCGCCCTGGTGGTGTTCCTGGGCGCGGCGGCGCTGCTCAACCCGCTCTGCCTGGTCCTCGCGCCGGTCGCGGTGATCCCGATGGTGGTCTACCCGTACGGCAAGCGGTTCACGAACTTCCCGCAGGCCATCCTCGGACTCGCCCAGGCCATGGGCCCGATCGGCGGCTGGCTGGCCGTCACCGGCTCCTGGTCCTGGGACGCGGTCGTCCTCGGCCTCGCGGTCGGCATCTGGATCGGCGGCTTCGACCTCATCTACGCCTGCCAGGACGTGGAGACCGACCGCGAGGTCGGCGTGAAGTCGGTCCCGGCCCGCTTCGGCATCCCCGCCGCCGTCTGGGGCGCCCGCGCCTGCCACGCCGTGACGACGGCCCTGTTCGTCTGGTTCGCGGTGCTCACCGGCGCCGGCCTGTTCTTCTGGCTCGGCCTGGTGATCGTCGCGGCGGCCTTCGTCTACGAGCACACCATCGTCCGCCCGAACGACCTGACCCGCCTGAACAGGGCGTTCTTCTCGACGAACGGCTTCATCGGCATCAGCCTCTTCGTCTGCGCCCTGATCGACCTCCTGGTGCGGGGGCTCACCTTCTAACCTTTTCGGGTGGCCGTGCTCAATCTTCGGCTGCAGGAAAGCGAGCGTGCCGCAGGTTCCCCTCGTGCTCCCTGATCCGGGGATGTTCCGAGGGCCATGCCCATGAACCCGTTCACGCTCACCTGCTCCCCGCGCACGCGGGGGTGATCGTTCGGAGCCACCGGCCTGGGCAGGGTGCACGCGCCAGGGCTCGGCCTCACGCGGTGAGCGTGCCCCGGCGGTCGGGCTTGCGGCGGAACAGGAAGGCCGCCGCCACACCGGCCAGCAGGCCGATGAGGTGGCCCTGCCAGCTCACGCCGGTCTGGCCGGGCGCGATGCCCGCGAGGATCGAACCGCCCCAGACCGCGCCGACCAGCACCGCGACGACGACGCCCATCGGCCGGCGTTCCACGAAGCCGCTGCACAGCAGGAAGCCGAAGAGGCCGAAGACCAGGCCGGAGGCGCCCGCCGTGTTGGTGTGCGCCGGGGCTATGAGCCACACCCCCAGCCCGTCGGCGACGATGATCAACGCGCACACGGCGGCGAACCGGCGCAGGCCGCCGAGGGCGGCGAGGAAACCGAGGACCAGCAGCGGCACACTGTTCGCCGCGACATGGGCGAAGCCGAAGTGGATGAAGGCGGAGGGGACGACGTCGACCAGTTCCGAGGTCGTGCGCGGCATGACGCCGAAGTCGTCCAGGGCATGACCGGAGGCCACGTCGACCACTTCCAGCAGCCACAGCAGCGCCACCCAGGCCACCATCACCACGGCCGCCGTCTTCGCCCGTTCGCGCCCCGACCACCGCGGATCGATGTTGGACACGGCAACCCCCTTGACTCGCTCGTCCGCCCGGGATGGGCCCGGTCGCCCGCCGCGGAGGCGGATCGGCCGTCCGCCTGGGAGACGGACGGGACCCCTTGACCGGTTCCCCTCCCACGATGCCGGATAGGCTCGGTGTCGTGAACCATCTCAAGCCAGGAGAGACGACCCGAACGCCTTGGATCCTGGGGGTGTCCGGCGCTTCCGGCACGCCATATGCGGCGGCCGTCCTCCGTGCGCTTCTCCAGGCGGGGGAGAGCGTCGACCTCGTCGTCAGCCGTGCCTCGCGGCTCACCCTGCTGGACGAGACCGGCATCTCCTTCCGGGACGCCCACTGGCGCGACGACCTGCGGGAATGGTTGTCCCGCGGAGCGGACGGCAAGCCGGGCACCTTCACCGTGGACCTCGACGGCGTACGGCACTGGGGGGCCGGCGACCTCGCCGCGGGCCCCTCCTCCGGCTCGTATCCGAGCAAGGGCATGCTGATCGTGCCCGCCTCCACGGCCTGCGTGGCCGGGGTGGCGCTCGGGCTGTCCAAGGACCTGCTGCAACGGGCGGCGAGCGTGACCCTCAAGGAGGGACGCACCCTGGTCGTCGCCGTACGGGAGACCCCGCTGAACGGCCAGACCCTGCGGCACATGGTCTCCCTCGACGACGCAGGCGCGACCGTGGTGCCCGCCTCACCGGCCTTCTACGCGGGCGCCACGCACATCCAGGACCTGGTGGACTTCGTCGCCGGCCGTGTACTCGACGTGGCGGGCGTCGAGCACGAGCTGTACCGCCGCTGGAAGGGCGAGCTCGGGGGTGGGTCGTCACCGTCCCGCACCACCTGAGCAGCACCCGCACCCCCGGTGCGCTCCCCGTGCACCCCAGTACACCCCGAAGCACCACTCACCGATTCTCAATCACGTGCAGACCTCTTCAGCGGAAGGCTTCGATCGCATGGACGCGGTGGACAGGCAGCTCATCCAGGCCCTGAGAGAGAACGGCCGGGCCTCCTACGCCGAGCTGGGGCGCCTCGTCGGCCTGTCGGGGCCCAGCGTCACCGACCGGATCAACCGGCTGGAGGCGGCCGGTGTCATCACCGGCTACCGGGCCACCGTGGACGCCGCCTCGCTCGGCCTCGGGGTGACCGCCCTGATCGGCATCTCGCTCTCCGACGCCGCCGACCACGAGGACGTGGCACAGCGGCTGAAGGACCTGAGCGAGATCGAGGACTGCTGGTTCATCGCCGGTGACGACTCCTTCATGCTCAAGGTGCGGGCGGCCGACGTGGACGGGCTGGAACGGATCATCCGCAGGCTGTCCGGGACCAAAGGAGTCTCCCGGACCCGCACCACCATCGTGCTCTCCACGAAGTGGGAGAACCGCGTCGGTGAGCTGCCCGAAGAGGTCCAGTAGCCGGGGCGTTACGGTGGGCGGGGCCGGCGCGTGCCGGGCGGAGCGGGCAGAAGCCCGGACGGCCGGCCAGTAGGGCCGGGCCGGCAGGTCCGGACAGTCGAGACAGTCAGGAAAGAGGGATCCGCATGGACGTCGGGCTCAAGCGCGAGCTGGAGGAGAAGGTCCGCTCCGGTGAGCGGCTGTCCCGCGAGGACGGCATCGCGCTGTACGAGTCGGACGACCTGGCCTGGCTGGGCGGGCTGGCGCACGAGGTGCGGACGCGGAAGAACGGCGACGTCGTCCACTTCAACGTCAACCGTCACCTCAACATGACGAACGTGTGCACCGCCTCCTGCGCGTACTGCTCCTTCCAGCGCAAGCCGGGGGAGAAGGACGCGTACACGATGCGGATCGAGGAGGCGGTGAAGCTCGCCAAGGCGATGGAGGCGGAGAACCTCACCGAGCTGCACATCGTCAACGGACTCCACCCCAACCTGCCCTGGCGCTACTACCCGCGCTCCCTGCGCGAGCTGAAGGCCGCGCTGCCGAACGTGTCGCTGAAGGCGTTCACCGCCACCGAGATCCACCACTTCGAGACCATCTCCGGGATGTCCGCGTCCGAGATCCTCGACGAGCTGATCGACGCCGGGCTCGAGTCCCTCACCGGCGGCGGCGCGGAGATCTTCGACTGGGAGGTCCGGCAGCACATCGTCGACCACCGCACCCACTGGGAGGACTGGTCGCGGATCCACCGGCTGGCGCACGAGAAGGGGCTGAAGACCCCCTGCACCATGCTCTACGGCCACATCGAGGAGCCCCGCCACCGCGTCGACCACGTGCTGCGGCTGCGTGAACTCCAGGACGAGACCGGCGGTTTCCAGGTCTTCATCCCACTGCGCTACCAGCACGACTTCGTGGACATGAAGGACGGCAAGATCCGCAACCGCCTTCAGTCCAGGACGCAGATGGCGACCGGCGCCGAGGCGCTGAAGACGTTCGCCGTCTCCCGTCTCCTCTTCGACAACGTCCCGCACGTCAAGGTCTTCTGGGTGATGCACGGCGTCAACACCGCCCAGCTCGCCCTCCAGCACGGCGCGGACGACATGGACGGCTCGGTCGTCGAGTACAAGATCACGCACGACGCGGACGACTTCGGCACGCCGAACAAGCTCACCCGCGACGACCTGCTGGACCTGATCCGCGACGCGGGTTTCCGTCCGGTGGAGCGCAACACGCGGTACGAGATCATCCGCGAGTACGACGCCGCCGACCCCGCCCGCCGCGAGTCCCCGCAGCCGATGCGGGTCTGAGGGAGAACCCCCGTTCCATGCCGCTGACCTTCACACTGGATCCGCCCGTCACCCCCGGACTCCGGGACGGAATCCTGGAGTTGTGGGTGGACGTCACCGAAGCGGGTGGAGCCGTCGGCTTCGTGCCGCCGGTGACCCGGGAGGACGTCCGGCCGGAGCTGGTACGGCAGTTCGTGGCGATGGAGGAGCAACGGTCCCGGCTGCTCGTCGGGTTCGACGAGGAGGGGAGGGTCGCCGCGACGGCGTTCCTCACCCTCAATACCCACCGCCTGATGACGCACTGGATCTGGCTGTACACGGTGATGGTCCACCCCCGTCACCAGGGCGAGGGGTACGGCCGCGACCTGCTCGCCGCCGCCGAACGGGCCGCCCGCGCCCTTCCCGGCATCGAGGCGATCCGGCTCACCTGCCGCGGCGGCCTCGGCCTGGAGCGCTTCTACGGCTCCTGCGGCTACAAGGAGGTCGGCCGGGTCCCCGGTGCGATCAGGGTGGCTCCCGGCGACGACCGGGACGACATCATCATGCTGCTGGCCCTGACCTGATCCCGGCTCCGGCCTCGGGGCGGCTCCGGCTCCGGACCCGGCAGGAATGTCATGTACGCGCCTGTGCGGGGACCCCGCCGAGGGTGTACGGGCGCGGGCGTGCTTCACTGGAGGTGTCCCATTGAGAACCCCTTGGGATACGTTCTGGCCGTTCGTCCGGGAGAGTGGAAGAAGATGCTCCGCTACACGTTGATGCGCTTCGGGATCTTCGTGGGCTGTCTCCTGGCCGTCTGGGGCCTCGTCTACTCCGGCCTCGCCCCGCGCGGCCTGGGCGACTCCAACGGGCTGTGGATCATCCTGCTCGCCCTGGTGTTCTCGGCACCGATCAGCTTCGTCGTGCTGCGCAAGCAGCGGGACGTGGCCTCCGAGAGCATCGTGCGCCGGGTCGACCGGGCGAAGGCCGGCCTGGAGGCCAACCGCAGCCAGGAGGACGACGTCGACGACGACACCCGCGGCACGCAGGGCCGGGCGCAGGACCAAGAGCAGGAGCAGGCGAAGGCCTCGTAGGACCCCCGTGGACAGGTGTCCGGTTCGGACGGGACGGGTTTCCCGCGTTTTCCGCGCAGGCGGGCGAGGATGCCGCCGCCCCGTAGGGTGCTCCGTATGGGTGCCGTGAAGAGCAAGCGGATGCCGCGTGCGGTCCGTGAACAGCAAATGCTGGACGCCGCCGTGCAGACCTTCGGCCAGCGCGGCTACATGGCCGCGTCGATGGACGAGATCGCCGAACTGGCGGGCGTGTCGAAACCGTTGGTCTACCTGTATCTGAACTCCAAGGAAGACCTGTTCATCGCGTGCATCCGCCGCGAGGCGAAGGCTCTCGTCGAGGCGGTGCGCGCCGGTGCCCGTCCCGTGCTCCCCGCGGACCGCCAGCTCTGGGCGGGGCTGACGGCGTTCTTCACCCACACCGCGCGGCACCCGGACGGCTGGGCCGTGCTGCACCTCCAGGCCCGTACGCACGGCGAGGTGTTCGCCGCCGAAGTCGCCGCGATGCGCGCGGACATCGTGACGTTCGTGACCGAGCTGATCCTCGCCGCCGCCCGGGAAGCACTCCCCCAAGCTCTCGGCTGCTCCCCCAAGCTCTCGACTTCGCTCGAGCAGGGGGGACCCCCACGAGCAGGGGGGACCCCCACGGACCCCCACCTCCCCGGCGGCGAGGTCGCCGGGCTGGCGGAAGCGCTGGTCGGCGCCGCCGAGGCGCTCGCGGACTGGGCCAACAGCACCCCGGGCGTCACCGCCCGGCAGGCGTCGGCCACCCTGATGAACTTCGCCTGGGCGGGACTGGGTGACCTGATGGCCGGCCGCCCCTGGTCACCGCCCGACGGCGAAGGCCCGGACACCGGTTCCGGTGCCGATATGGAAGACGCCGGGGCCGGCGCGGTCGTTCACGCCGGGCGGACCTCCCCGGCGAGGTGAAGGAGGCCGCCGGGACCGCGCAGCTCGAAGCGCCCGTCCCGCGCCCCGTACGTCACCGTGCCCGGCAGCAGGACCGGCGCTTTGAAGTCGGCCCGGACCGTCACCGCTTCCGGGGCGCCGTGCGCGGCGAGGCAACGGGCCACGGTCCACATGCCGTGCGCGATCGCGCGGGGGAAGCCGAAGAGCCGTGCGGCGAGCGGGTGCAGATGGATCGGGTTGCGGTCGCCGGACGCGGCACCGTACCGCCGCCCCGTGTCTCCGGCCAGCAGCCACGCGTCGACGACGGGCAGCGGCCGCGCCGTCACCGATTCCTCCTCCGGACGCGGGACGGGCCGGGCGGGGGAAGACGGCCCGGAGGCGCGGTGCCGGGCCAGATACGTGCTCCGCGATTCCCATACGAGGTCACCGCCGGGCGACCGCAGCCCGGTGACCACGGTGGCTTCTGTACCGCGCCGGTGCGATGCCAGCCCTTCGACGTGCACACCCAGTCGGTGCGTCCCGGTGACGGGCACGGTCCGGTGCCGGGTGATCTCTAGCGACGTGTGGACGAGCCCCAGCAGCGGCAGCGGGAAGTCCCGGCCGCTCATCAGCCGCACGGCCGCCGGGAAGCCCAGCACATGGGGATACGTCAGCGGCAGCGCGCCGGAGCCCTCCCCGGTTTCCCCTGTCCCTCCGGTTTTTCCGGTCTTCCCGGTCTCCGCGTTCCTCCTGTTCTCCTGTTTTTGTCCCGTTCCTGAGGTAGGGAAGCCGCACACTCGCTCGTACGCCGCCAGCCTCGCGGGGTCCACCCGCAGGGAGGGCAGGACGAGCCGGGTCCGCGGGAACGCGGCGTCGGGGTGGGGGCGTTTGACCGGCGACAGCAGCGCACCGCGTGCCAGCAGGGGGGCGAGGGCGGGGGAGCGGGCGAGGATCACCGAGGTCGGAGGTGCGGCGGGGGGTACGGAGGCCATGGCGGTCACGCCCCCAGCAGGCTCTGGCCGCAGACCCGTACGGCCTGTCCGTTGACCGCGCCCGAGGGTGGGTGGGCGAGCCTGGCGGTGGTCTCGGCGGCGTCCGCGTCGGTGAGGCGGACCAGGTTCGTGGCGCGGCCCCGGCCGATCTCCTTGCCCAGGGGGCGGGTGAAGTCCTCCAACGCCTGCTGGACGGCGGCCTGGTGGTGGTCGGCGGCGTCGAGCGGGGAGCCGAGCAGGACGACCCTGCCGCTCGCGGCGACCGACCGTGCGACGGGATGCAGGGCCGCGTGTACCCCGGCGAGGTCATCCATGTCGCGCACCCCGGTGGCGTCCAGGACGGCGGCGGCGGGGCGGCCGGTGTCGTTCGCGTCGCCGGGCTCGCCCGTGGAGAGTCCGGTGCGGGCGAGGACGGGAGCGAGGCCGAGGCCGGACTTGCCCGCGGTGAGGTGGAGCAGACCGCCGCCGAGGTCCGGCCGAGCCGCTGACCAGCGCTTCGGCGAGGCCGGCCGGGGGAGACCCGGCCGACGGCTCAGGAAACGGCCGGGCATGGTCCCGGTGAAGCTCAGACAGCGGTCGGCCATGTGCGACTCCCAGCCCTGGACACGTCCGGTGTGCGTCTGCGCGTACGTGCTGGTGCACGTGTTTCAGCAGAACTTACTCTGAAGTAAGGCTACCGGCGGTAATCCTACGTCGGTGTGAGGAGCGGATCGAGATGAGTCCTCGGGAACCGAGCGAGCCGCGCGAACCGCGCGAACAGGTGGAGCCGCGCGAACCGGTGGGGTCCGCACGGTCGGTGGAGCCCGCGCGGCCGACGCGGCCGGCCGCCGTGCGCCGCGAAGTGATCCTCCGCGACTTCGTGGAGGAGGTGGAGGGGTTCTACCCGGGCTCATGAACCGTCGGCGGCCGCGTGGTCCGGGGAGTGGCCGGCCGAGCGGCCGACGTGCGGTGTGCGGGCGATGAGGAACGCCTGGGGGGTCGACTCGCCCTGTTCCTCGTCCGCGGCCCGCTCGGAGCGCAGGACGAGCGTGAACCCGGCCGCCTCCAGGAGCTCGGCCATCCGGTCCGGGCGGCGTCGCCGGAAGTCCAGGATGACCGGGTGGCCGAATGGACGTTCGAGGTGACGGACTCCTTCGCCTGCCTGGAAGGCGAGCAGCAGGTAGCCCCCGGGCGCCAGGAGCCGGCGGAAACCGGCGAGGAGCGCCGGCAGCCCGTCCTGCGGGGTGTGGATGCTCGAGTACCACGAGACGATGCCGGCCAGCGTGCCCTCCGGGATGTCCGGCTCCAGCATCGAACCCTGCTCGAACCGCAGGCCCGGGTTCTCGCGGCGGGCGATCGCGAGCATGGATGCCGACAGGTCGAGGCCGAAGACGTCCAGGCCGCAGGAGGCCAGATGGGCCGTCACCCACCCGGGGCCGCACCCGAGGTCGGCGACCTCGCCGCCGGTACCGCTCGCTCGGACGAGCCCGGCGAATCCGGCCAGCAGCGCCAGCTCCAGGTGCTGGGCGGCGAAAACGTCGCGGAAGCGGTCGGCGTAGTCCTCGGCGATGGCGTCGTAGAAGGTACGGGTGGCGACGACGTGGTCGAGGGCCGGGGCGGTGTCCGTCATGGGCGGGCAGCCTAGCCGTGCTCACACCGCTCCGAGGGGGGCCCGCCGTGATTCAGCCAGGGTTCCGCCGTGGTTCAGTGGCGGTTCAGCGGTGGGAAAAGGCAGGAGCCCCTTTTCGCCTGACGGCGGGGGCTCCTTGGGTACTGCTAGTCGTTCCCGGATCGGAGAGGATTAGACCGGGGTGACGTTCTCCGCCTGCGGGCCCTTGGGGCCCTGCGTGACGTCGAAGGACACCTGCTGGTTCTCCTCGAGGGAGCGGAAGCCGCTCGCGTTGATCGCGGAGTAGTGGACGAAGACGTCGGGGCCGCCGCCTTCCTGGGCGATGAAACCAAAGCCCTTTTCGGCGTTGAACCACTTCACGGTTCCGGTAGCCATAAGCCCTCCTTGGGCCCAAAGGGTTGCCCTGCTCCAGAACCCAGCAAGTGTGAAGACCAATTCTGCACAATCGCATCCGTCTGAGAACGACGAGAGCCCGCGGTCACATGCTCCGCAGGCTCTGTACTGCAAGGGAAACCAAACTGCAACTTGCGGACGAGCCTAGCACGCGACCCCCCGCGCGCAATAGAGGTCAAGATCACTTCACCCGAAAGTTTGAACGTCGCTTCCGCCGTATGCGCCAGGGCGCCGGCCGGGCCGGTGGCGGGGCCGGAGAACCCGCCCCGCGGCATGAGGGCTAGCCTCGCGATGTGGACAATTCTCGCACCCGGCCGCGCGTCGGACACATTCAGTTCCTGAACTGCATGCCCCTCTACTGGGGGCTTGCGAGAACGGGCACTCTCCTCGACTTCGAGCTGTCGAAGGACACCCCCGAGAAGCTCAGCGAGAAGCTCGTGCAGGGAGATCTCGACATCGGGCCGATCACCCTGGTCGAGTTCCTCAAGCACGCCGACCAACTGGTCGCCTTTCCCGACATCGCCGTCGGCTGCGACGGCCCGGTGATGTCGTGTGTGATCGTCTCGCAGGTCCCGCTGGACCGGCTGGACGGCGCCCGGGTCGCCCTCGGGTCGACCTCGCGGACCTCGGTACGCCTCGCTCAGCTCCTGCTCGCCGAGCGGTACGGCGTGCAGCCCGACTACTACACCTGCCCGCCGGATCTCAGCCTGATGATGCAGGACGCCGACGCGGCCGTCCTCATCGGCGACGCCGCCCTGCGCGCGACCATGATCGACGGGCCCCGCTTCGGGCTCGACGTGCACGACCTGGGCGCGCTGTGGAAGCAATGGACGGGGCTGCCGTTCGTCTTCGCCGTCTGGGCGGCACGCCGTGACTACCTGGAGCGCGAGCCGGTCATCACCCGGAAGGTGCACGAGGCGTTCCTCGCCTCCCGCGACCTCTCCCTGGAGGAGGTCGGCAAGGTCGCCGAACAGGCGTCCCGCTGGGAGGCCTTCGACGAGGAGACGCTGGCCCAGTACTTCACCACCCTCGACTTCAGCTTCGGCCCGCCGCAGCTGGCGGCGGTCGAGGCGTTCGCGCGCCGGGTGGGACCGACGACCGGCTTCCCGGCGGACGTGAAGGTCGACCTGCTCCAGCCGTGAAAGCCGGCCCGCCGCACCCGTGAGGAGGCGGGAGCCTCCCACTTGCCCTGCTGCCAGACGCCCGCGTACGGGGGGGGGGGGGGGGGGGGGGACGGGGGAGGGGTGGACGGGGGGCCCCGACGGGGGGCGGCACCGGACCGGCGGATGGCGGCGGACCGGTGGGTGGCGGGGCGAGTGCCCGGGGCCCGGGACGCCCGCGGCTTCCGGTGCCGCTCACCCTGAAGCAGGTCACGGAGAAGCGGCTCGTCGCGACCTCCGTGGGGGCGAAGTCCAACCGCGGCGTCTGCAACCAGGCCCGCCACACCGTCCACCTCACCCCGACCGGCGACGACCTCGTCTACGAGTCGGACAGCAAGGACTCGGGCAGCCCGAAGTCGCGGCTGTCGAAGAGATCCGGTAGCGCCTCACCCCGGAACCACCACGGTCCGCAGTTCTCCGTCGCCGAGGTGCAGCATGCCCTTGCCGGGGACGACCTGGCCGCCGACCATGCTGCGGGACAGGCGTACGCCGATGAGGTCGCCGCTGGACGACTCCTGCGGAGAGAGCAGGATGCCGCGGCGGGCCTTCTTGGCGTCGACCTGCCAGCCGGAGAAGCCGCTGCACACGTCTTCCTCGTCACCGGCGATGACGAGGGCGAGACCGCGTTCGGCGCCGCGCGAGACGAGCTTCTTCATCTGGCTCCCGGCATCGCAGTCCTCGAGGATCTCCCCGTCGTCGATGAGAACGGCGATCGGCTCCTCGGTCGACGCCTCGTCGATGAGCTCCTCGAAGTCGTCCTCGTCGATGTCGTCACCGGTGAAGACCTTCAGCACGCCGTCCGTACCGTCGAGTCGACGCAGCGGCGACTGGCGCGGCGCCGCGACGACCAGACGGGTGCCGTGCGCGAGGAACGACTGGGCGATGTTCATCAGCACCGTCGAACGGCCCGACTTGGCCGGCCCCGCGACGACGAACGCCGGTACGCCTTCCGCGAGATCGGGGCCGAAGCCGACGATCTCGTCACCGCCGATCCCGGCCAGCGCCCACAGCTTGGAGCGCGACGCCTCCGGGTCCCGCAGCTCCCACGCCTCCGGGAAGGAGATCCGGCTGGGCAGACTGTCGACCCTGAACGGGCGCCGGGCCCGCGGCACGTCGGCGTCGCGGGCGGCGGCCGCCTCGCCGATCGCGGTCAGCGCCGCGGCCTGGCCCTGACCGGTGGTGTCCTCGGCGAGCAGCGCGAACTGGGTCTCCGTGCCGGCCTCGTTGCGGAAGGCGCGGCCCGGTGGAATCTCCTCGGGCACCTTGCGGGCCGGAATGCCGAGCGAGGAGAAGTCGCTGCGGTCGGCGAGCCGCAGACCGTACTTGTCCTCGGTGAGCGTGGCGATCCGGCCGACGAGCAGGGTGCGGTCACCGGTCAGGACCAGGTGGATGCCGACGCTCGCACCCTCCCGCATCATCGTCTGCAGCTCGTCGGTGAGCGAGCCGTGGTCGATCTCCCCGAGCGTGGGCACCCAGCCCTCCCAGCGGTCGAGCAGCACCACGATGTGCGGCAGTCGCTCGCCCTCGGCCGCAGCGGCCCGCTGCTCGCCGATGTCGGCGTACCCCTTGTCCGACAACAGGTCCTGACGGCGGGAGAGTTCGCCCTTGAGCCGGTTGACCAGCCGGATCACCCGCTCGGTCTGGTTCCGGCCCACGACCGCACCGCAGTGCGGCAGCCGGGTCAGCGCGTTGAGGGCGCCGTTGCCGCAGTCGATGCCGTAGAGGTGGACGTCGGCGACGGAGTGGGTGCGGGCGAGGGAGCCCGCGATCGTGCGCAGCACCTGGGAGCGGCCGCTGCGCGGGGCACCGCCGATCATCAGATGCCCGAAGGAGGAGAAGTCGACGGCGACGGGACGGCGGGCCTGGTCGCCGGGCAGGTCCTCCACACCGTACGGGGCGGGCGCCAGCCTCCCGGCGGTGAGTGCGACGGCCGGGACCTCGATGTCGTCGAGCAGCAGCGTCTCGTCGAGCGCGGGCAGCCACGGGCTGTGCTGGGCGGGGACGCCGAGCGAGCTGTTGGCCTCGCGCACGGCGTCCACGAGCACCTTGAGGTCGGTGATCTCGTCGTCCTCCCGGGCCTCGGACTTCGGCTTGGCCAGCGCGGCCCGGCCGAGATCCTCCCAGCTCAGCGGGCCCACCCAGGGTGCGAGCGAGGCCGGGTCCGCCGCCCCGGGCCGGCGCCCGCCGACCCGCCCCGACTGGAAGGGCACCAGGGAGGCGTGGCCCAGCCGGGCGTACGCGCGACCCGGAGTGTTCTTGGAGATCTGCCCGGCCTCGGGCGAGTCGATGACGTCGCTGGACTCACCGCCGTCCGTCACGCGCAACGCGATACGGAGGTTGGTGTTGGCCCGGATCTCGGGCGAGACGACACCGCTCGGCCGCTGCGTCGCGAGCAGCAGATGGATGCCGAGGGAGCGCCCTCGCTGCGCGATGTTCACGAGCCCGGTGACGAAGTCGGGCAGGTCGCGCACCATCGACGCGAACTCGTCGATGACGATGAGGAGTCGGGGCACGGGAGCGTGCGAGGGATCGCGGCGCACCAGGTCCTGGTAGTCCTCGATGTCCTTGGCGTCGGCGGCGGCCAGGATGTGTTCGCGCCGCTTCAGCTCCGCGCCCAGCGACTCCAGCGCCCGCTCGACGAGATGGGCGTCGAGGTCGGTCACCATGCCGACGGTGTGCGGCAGTTTGACGCAGTCCTTGAACGCGGAGCCGCCCTTGTAGTCCACGAGGACGAAGGTCATGTTCTCCGGCGTGTTCGCCACCGCCAGCGCCGCCACGATGGTCTGCAGCAGCTCCGACTTGCCGGAGCCGGTCGTACCGGCGATCAGACCGTGCGGCCCGTCCTTGCGCAGGTCGATACCGAACGGACCGTCGTACGACTCGCCGATCACCGCGAGCGTCGACTGCCCGCCCATCCGCCAGCGCGCCGCGATGGCGTCGCTCGCCGGCGGCTCCAGTTGCAGTACGTCGAGCAGTCGGCTGGAACCGGGCAGCGCCGAGTCCTCGGACTCCCCGCTGATGTCCCGCAGCGGGGACAGGGAACGGGCGAGACGCAGACACCAGGCCGCCGGGACGAAGTCGGGCCGTACGTCCTTGATGCGCTCCGCGCCCGCCTCCTCGACGCGCAGCCGCAGTTTGTCCGGCCGGGCGGCGCGGTCGGGTTCGGGCGTGGCCGTGTGCCACGCCTGGAAGGAGGGGAAGCCCCCGCTCGCCTGCTGAGGCTGCGCGTGCTGCCGGTCCCGGCCGCCCCGGCCGTGTTCCTCGGGGCGGGGCTCGGCGACGACGAACGCCTGGCACTCGCCGGGCAGGAACCGCTCCTCCGAGTCGAGACAGATCGCGTACAGGGACACGGCCGGCCCCTCGCGCAGCAGCCGCACCACCCCCGGCAGCGACCGCAGCCGCCGCGACCCGTCCCACACGACGACGATGTCCGGGTCGCTGAACGTCGTCCCCTGGGACCGGTTCTGTTCGGCGGCCTTCTTGCGGGCGTCGAGGATCTGCGTCAGCTCGCCGACACGGGCGCCGACGGTCTCGGCGTCGGTTCCGATGAGGACATTGACGTCCTGCCCGCTGGAGGGGCGGGCGTGCGGCAGCCACCGCACCCAGTCCCACGACGGCTGCGCCGAGTTCTCGCTCAGCACGTAGAACTGCACGTCCATCGGGCTGTGCAGCGCGGCGGTCTGCGCGACCGCCCAACGCCCCAGGGCCCGTGCGCAATCCCCGGGCCCGGCCATGCCGACGACGCCCAGGGCCCGCAGATCGAGCGCGACCGGCGCGTCCTCGATCTTCCAGGTCACCTGGCGCCGGTGGTCGTCCTGCTCGGGATCGTCGAGCACGACCTCGGAGGGCAGCTGCCCCGTCCCGACCCGGATCAGCAGATGATCCCGGTCGGTGCGCCGCCGTTCCCAGAGCCGGGTGCGCGGCCCGGTGCCGAGGGACAGCACAGCCGCGGGGTCGGGGATCGCGTGCCGCCGGTCGTCCCGCTCCTGGACCAGCGCGTCCTGTGCGTCCTTCTCGATCCGCTCCTTCTGCTCCTCGTACTCCTTGACCTGTTTGGCGTGGGACTTGCGCCCGTGCTTCTTGTCGTTGAAGTAGTTGGCGAAGAGCAGGATGGGGCTGAGCCCCGCCATGATCAGGTAGTACCAGCGCTGAAAGATCAGCACGGCGACGACGGCACCGACCAGCGGCGTCAGCGCCATCAGCCAGGGCAGCGGCCGCGGCTCGTACTCGCGGGGCGCCGAAGGCAGCCGGAAGGTGGTCTGCCGGGTCGGCGGCCGCAGCCGGGGCGGCCGGTTGTAGTCGAGCCCGACCCCGTCCTCGGACCACTTGAGGGCGGCGTTGGGCGGCGTGTACCGACCGAGCTCGAACAGCGTGTTCCCGACCCCGACCTGAGCCCCGAGGGGCCAGTCGTAGGTACCGGCGCTCGAGCTCTTCCCACCGCCGCTCTCCGCGCCGCCCTTGTTCCTGCCCCTGCCTTTGGCCCCCTTCTGCTTCTTCTCCTTCTTCTCCGCCTTGTCGTTCTCCTTCTGGCCGTCGCCCTCGGAATCCTGGATGGGCACCCCGTCAAGGGTGACGTGCTCCTGGTCCCGGTCCTGGTCCCGGTCCCGGTCCTGCTCCTGGCCGTCACCGTCACGATGGATGGTGACGCGGCACGTGCCGTCCTTGGCGACGGAAAGGGTGAGGGCTCGGGCGTCGACCTCGGGGTCGTCGACGCGGACGGCCGAGGCGGCCCCGCTGCCGATGTCGTACCGCCCGACCCCGAGCCGGTGGACGAAGCCGGCGGCGGGACCGCCGACGACGCGCAGCTCGACCAGCCCGGTGGGCTCTCCGGGCAGGCACCCGGAGGGATCCTGGAGCGAGACCACGGCCCCCTCGCGCAACGGCGACCCGATGACGGTCGCCGAGGGATCGACGGCGTACCCGTCCACGTACACGAGCGGCGCACTGCCGACCGGCCCCTGCCGCTGCTGCCCGATGGGAATCACCTGGGCGCCGCTGTGCCCGACCTGGGCGGCCAGCTCCGCCGCGATGTCCCCCACGGTGGACTCGGGATCGGCGTCGAGTACGACATCGGCTGCGTCCCCGCCGAACGGATCGACGACGGTCAGAGTCAGGCGCACGCTTGTCCTCCCCAGGCGGCCCTGTGTCCGCTTCCACCCCGCGAGCCACAGTCCTGGTGACGATATCCGCTGAGAACGGGACCGGGGCAGTGGGGAGGAGACACGACATTCCCCTTGGCAATGCCGTACACGACTTCACAACACCGCCTCCACAAAGCGGGTATGTGGCATCGCAGTTGCCCCCCGTAAGCTGCTGCCGCAAGAGCGGACGACCACACCGCTCGCCACAGGCGGCTCCTGTGTCGCAGGGGGCGCGGTGGCGGACGGGCAGTTCCGCACACAAGGGAGCCACGGGGGTTGGCCCTGCGGCGTTGCGAGAGGAAACGGCTTCATGGCCAAGGACCTTGACATCACATATCAGGACATGCGCGAGGCGGCCAAGCATGTCGTGAAGGAGAAGGAGAAGCTCCAGGAGAAGCTGGACGGCCTCCGCAAGTACATCAACAACCTGGTCAACTCCGGCTACGTCACGAAGAGCTCCTCCAAGGCCTTCGACGAGAACTTCGACGAGTTCACCAACGGCGCGAAGACCACGCTCGACGGCCTCGACGGCATGGGCGACTACCTGACCATGGCCGCCGACAAGTTCGAGCAGATCGACGACGAACTGGCGAAGGCCGCTCGCAAGTAGGACTCCGTCCCGACCTTGAGGTGCGGCGAGGCCACGGAGCCTTGCCGCACCGCCGGTCCGGGGGCGCGGGGGCGCGGGGGAGCGCAACGGGGATGGGAAGACGGGGGCGCCATGTCTGGTGAAGGTGACCACACTCGGGCTGATCTCGATGTGATCAAAGAGATGGGAACCGGGTTCAACAGCGTGAGGAAGGCCTTCGAAAGGCTGGAAAAGCTCACAGGGAAGTGCGGGGACGACTTCGGGCACCGGGATCTTGCGGGCACTTTCGAGGACTTCGTCGGCAGCTGGGAGATCAACCGCGAGAAACTGACCGATGAGGTCAAGGCGCTGGCCAAGCTCGCCAACGATGCGGCCAAGGTTTACGAGGACATCGACCACGCGCTGGCCGGGGCGATCCGGGGTGCCCAGAAGCCGAAGACGCCCAAAAAGGGGGAAGTGGGAGTGTCCGTACGGCCCCGTGATTGGCACCCGGTTGCCGATAGTGACCCTGTGCCCGGCGACCCTGAGCAGGTTGCCGCCCTCGGTCAACAACTCCGCCGGACCGCGGAGGAGTTGGACCGGCAGATCAAGAACCTCAGGGCGGTTGCCGAGGTGGACGCCTGGGACAGCAAGGCAGGATAGGAGTTCCGCGCGAAGGTAAAGGGCAACGTTCCGTGTCGACGCGCAGCCAGGAGCCGTCACGGAAACGGATCAGCAGTATCTGCGTCTCGAACTCACCGGAGAAGGGGTCGACCAGGGTGGCTTCGTCGGCGGACAGGCGGGCGACGACCTGCAGGTGCTTCTCCCGTCCCATGCTGACGCGCTGGGTCGGAGCCGCGAAGACGATCCCGTCCGGAGTGGCGAGCAGTAGTCGCTCGTGGTGGGTGGAGTGGCCGTACCAACACAGCAGGAACTGACCGGCATCGCCGTGCCAGTTCCCGTCGAAGACGTTGTCGAGACCTTGGTGGGCGATGGTGGCGTCCCGGCGCTTCTCATCCTCCTTCTTGGCCCGCCGCCGCTCCTTCACTTCCTTTACGTCGAGGAAACGCTTGACGGCTTTCTCCGCCTCCGCCAGAAGGCTCAGCAGCATGATGAGCGGTATGAAGGGTGTACCGAATACCACTCCGACCATGGCCAGTGGGGGGAGCCTGGCAGGGCGGAGCCGAGGGCTGCCCGCAGCCTGGAGGAAATCTGCGGGGGATGCGGGATCTTGCCGATCCAGCACCATTTGCCCGCTTCGGCATGGATGTCAAGGCGGTCCTCTGTCATGTGCTGCTTGGCCCTACGTGCCAAGCGAAACTCTCCGTATCAATGCGAAGAAGAAACGAGCCCGTACTTCCGTTCTCAGTTCTCTGGCGGAGGGAAAGCCCGTGAGGTAATTCGACCAGGGCGCGATACGAGACCAGTAAAGCCGGTGACAACATGCCAGTCTCTCCCTTGAAATTCTCATAGGTCGATTTGAGCGGCTTGTCGGGAAAGTATGACTTTCATCGAACGTCTTGTCGGCGACATCCGTGGTTGCGCCCGTCACTGCAGCACCTACCGCTACCTTGTAATAGGTCTCGGACTTCCCTGCCGCTGCTGCGGCACTGGGAAAAGTTTCACTGTTCCGACGGATTCTGTTGATCACGGAGCGGGCATCCGAATTCCCGAACCCGAGTTGCTCAAGGTGACTGGGACGAAGAGGCGTTTCATCGGCAACGCGTCTCGCATTCTGCGACCTTTCCTTCCGCATGCGATTAAGCGCTTGCCGTCCGATCAATGGGCCGCCTCAGGAATCCGGAGCGTCCGCGCGAAGTCGTCCAGTGCCTCCATTGCCGCGGCGATCACTTCCGGATCGTCGTGGTGCCCGCGGAGCAGGACGTCGGGGAGGCCGGGCGGGGTGTGCCAGTGGTACGTCACCGAGGTCATCATGATGGTGCTGTCCGCAGGGTAGGAGCGGGTGACCCGGACCCCGTCCGCGCCCAGGTGTGGCGAGGCGAACGGAATGCTGCCGGTTCGCTGCTGCCACTCGGGGATGTCCGGGTGCGGCACCGTGAGCGCGGTGATCCCCTCGCAGGAGGACGCGTCACGGGCCTCGCACCGGATGCGGGTGGCGTGCATCACCAGTGGCATGTAGGTCAGCGGAACGGGGTGGTAGACGAACGCCTCGTCGGCCTGGAGCTTGTCCCGGAGCGTGACGATCGTCTGCTCGTAGAAGCTCTTGTGGAATCGGCGGAGTTTGCGGGTGAGTTCGACCTCGTGGATGGTGGCCAGGCCGGTCAGGTGCAGGTCCAGCCATTCCTTGAAGATCTTCTTGTCGATCTGGAGGTGGAGATAGCCCCAGAGGTCTGGGTTGGCATCCGTGTCGATGTGGAGCGGGGCGCCGAGGTCGGTGCTCCACAGGGTGCCTTCGGACATGAGTGGTCTCTTTCTTCGGGGGGCACGGCAGAAGGGAGCCTTCAGGCATAGCTCCAGCGGAAGGTGCCCATCACGGCATCGAACAACTCCACGAGCATGTCGTAGAAGGCGGGATCCGAGCCGGGCGCGATCAGGGCGCTGAGAGCTCGTAACACGATCTTGTTGAGATGTCCTGGTCGGGCGTGACCGGTCGGGTGATTCGGCCGTTCGGGAGGGTGTGAGTACTCGGCCGTGGATCGTGGACGACGACTTGTGGGCGCTGATCGAGCCGCTGCTGCCGCCCTGGCCCGAGCGGGCGCCGGGGCCGCGGCCGGTGGACGACCGGCTGTGTCTGCAGGGCATCCTGTACGTCCTCCACAACGACATAGCCTGGCAACTTCTGCCGCTGGAGCTGGGGTTCGGCTCCGGACAGACCTGCTGGCGCCGCCTGGAACGGTGGCAGCAGGCCGGCGTCTTCGACCAACCCCACCGCATCCTGCTCGCCGAACTGAACGCCGCCGGCCAGCTCGACTGGTCCAGGGCGTGTGTGGACGGTTTCCACATCCGGGCGAAAAAAGGGGTGCCGACACCGGTCCGTCGCCGGTCGACCGGCGCAAGACGGGCAGCAAACACCACCTGATCCGCGACGGACGCGGCACCCCGCTCAAGGTCATCACCACCGCGGCCAACGTCAACGACGTCACCCAGACCCTCGCCCTGGTCGACGGCATCCCGCCGGTGGCCGGCCGCCCCGGCCGTCCTCGCAGACGTCCCGAAGCCCTGCTCGGCGACAAGGGCTAAGACTCCAACCCCAACCGCGACGAGCTGCGCAAGCGGCGGATCCTGCCGGTGATCTCCCGCAAGGGCGCCCCCAACATCAAGAGCATGGGCAGACTCCGCTACGTCGTGGAGCAGACCTTCTCCCTGCTCCACCAGTTCAAACGGCTCGCCGTGCGGTGGGAACGACGCACCGAACTTCACGACGCTTTCGTCTCCCTGGCCTGCAGCCTGATCTGCTGGCGCCGCCTCAAGAAGGCCTACTCATGATCGTGTTACGAGCTCTTATCGGAACCCACCGGTTTCGCTGCGTAGGCGGGTTCAGCGAGGACGAGGGTACTGAGGACCAGCGTCAGTGAACCGTTTTCATCCTGTCCTGCAGGGGTGAAATGGGCTGGTCAGCAGGGTGAGGTGACGAGACGAGGCTCCTGGTCGTTGCGGTGGTGTTCTCTACGCACCACGCCTCGTCCGAGGAGCCTCGCTTGGTCCCGTATCGTGCCACGCTCGACGTCCCCCATGAGCTGGTCGAGCATGTCTCGTGGCTCATCTACGCCCGAAGGTGTGAACGCGGCACGCGATGGCGCAAGTTGGGCTGCTTCCACCAGGCCCTGCTGGCGCTGGTGCACCTGCGCAAGAACGAGACGCTGCCCCAGCTCGCGGCGGGCTTCGGGGTCTCCACCGCGACCGCATGGCGGTATGTGGACGAGACCCTTGAGGTCCTGGCCTCCTGGGCACCTGGCCTGCACGAGGCGCTCGTCGGCCTGGGCGAAGGAGACTTCGTCATCGTCGACGGCACGCTCATCCCCATCGACCGCATCGCCGCGGACGAGCCGTACTACTCCCAGAAACACAAGAAGCACGGCATGAACGTGCAGGTCGTCGCCCGCCCGGACGGCACCCCGCTGTGGTTCTCCCGCGCGACGCCGGGCCGCACGCACGACCTGACCGCGGCCCGCGCTCACGGCATCGTCCAGGCCTGCCTCACCAGGCAGATCCTCGTGCTGGCGGACCGCGCCTACCAGGGCGCCGGCGCCACCTTCCGTACGCCCTACTACCACCACCATGAACAGCCACAGCAGTACCAGCAGTTCAACCGCGACCACGCCCGGCTCCGAGCCCCCGGCGAACGCGCCTTCGCCCAGCTCAAAACCTGGCGGCTGCTACAACGAGCCCGCTGTTCCACCCGCCGCATCGGCACAGCCGTCCAAGCCGTCCACACCCTGCTGACCTGCATATATTCAGGATGAAAACGGTTCAGTGAACCGTTTTCATCCTGTCCTGCAGGGGTGAAATGGGCTGGTCAGCAGGGTGAGGTGACGAGACGAGGCTCCTGGTCGTTGCGGTGGTGTTCTCTACGCACCACGCCTCGTCCGAGGAGCCTCGCTTGGTCCCGTATCGTGCCACGCTCGACGTCCCCCATGAGCTGGTCGAGCATGTCTCGTGGCTCATCTACGCCCGAAGGTGTGAACGCGGCACGCGATGGCGCAAGTTGGGCTGCTTCCACCAGGCCCTGCTGGCGCTGGTGCACCTGCGCAAGAACGAGACGCTGCCCCAGCTCGCGGCGGGCTTCGGGGTCTCCACCGCGACCGCATGGCGGTATGTGGACGAGACCCTTGAGGTCCTGGCCTCCTGGGCACCTGGCCTGCACGAGGCGCTCGTCGGCCTGGGCGAAGGAGACTTCGTCATCGTCGACGGCACGCTCATCCCCATCGACCGCATCGCCGCGGACGAGCCGTACTACTCCCAGAAACACAAGAAGCACGGCATGAACGTGCAGGTCGTCGCCCGCCCGGACGGCACCCCGCTGTGGTTCTCCCGCGCGACGCCGGGCCGCACGCACGACCTGACCGCGGCCCGCGCTCACGGCATCGTCCAGGCCTGCCTCACCAGGCAGATCCTCGTGCTGGCGGACCGCGCCTACCAGGGCGCCGGCGCCACCTTCCGTACGCCCTACTACCACCACCATGAACAGCCACAGCAGTACCAGCAGTTCAACCGCGACCACGCCCGGCTCCGAGCCCCCGGCGAACGCGCCTTCGCCCAGCTCAAAACCTGGCGGCTGCTACAACGAGCCCGCTGTTCCACCCGCCGCATCGGCACAGCCGTCCAAGCCGTCCACACCCTGCTGACCTGCATATATTCAGGATGAAAACGGTTCAGTGTCGCGGTGCCGAGGAATGTGCGAAGTGACCCCTTCACTGGCACTTTGTCGCCTTCGTCTCAACAAACACCTTGGACGCCTGCCACAGGCCGGTGCCTGTGGGGTACTTGACCATGATGATCTTGTAGTGGTCGAAGTCCTCGATGCTGGGCTCGGTCTCGAGGATCTTCTCGGTTTTGATTTCCTTGCCGTAGAATTTGCCCGAGTCCGCACAGAACGCCACCTCCACCGATGTGCCGTTCGCGGCGGACCGAGTGGTGGCGTCGTAGTGGCGCAATGTGCCGGTGGCGGTCCAGCCGCCCTCGATCCAGGCGTTGATCTGCGTTTTTGCGTAGTTCAGTCCCTCGCCGGTGGCATAGGCGGTCACGGACGCGTCCTTGGGCGTGCGCTTGTCGACGCCCCGGTAGATGGCGTGGAAGAAGTTGGCTGCGTCGTCCATGGCGGCCGCCTCGTTCTCGTCCTTCGGTTTCTCCCAGTCGAAGACCAGGTTCATGTCCGCGGGCAGGGACACGTCGACGCCGTCAGGCTTGTCCTCTGCCGGTGCTCCCGAGGGCTCCGCCGACTTCGTCGGCTTCTCTGTGCCCTGGTCGGCGCCGGCGATTTTGTCAGCGGCCTTCCCGTTGTCGTCCCCGCCCCCGCAGGCGGTCAGTAGCAGGGTTGCGGCGGCGGCGAACGCGGCAGCAACGGGCAAAGAGCAGCGCTTCACAGTGGGCTCCCCGTGAGATGAAAGTTCAATCGAGGGAACTGACGATATCGGTGGTGTTCTCGGTTTCGCCACAGCGAACTATCCGAGGAAAGGGGGGAAATGGAGGTTTCCGGGAAGGTCGATGGGCGCGTACGACGGGAGACTGAGCATTCTCAACACTGACGCTCCAGGGTGAGGAGGGCGGCGAAGATTGGCGACAGACGGTTCGGGCTGCATTGGGGCCTGCGGAAGATCCGCCGGGAATTGAATCCTGCGGCACTCCGTTCGACCGGTGCTCGCGCCGCCGACAACACCTGATTCATCGTGCGCTGGGTCGGTGTGAGTTCCCGGCTGGGCGGGCGTCTGACCGGTGTGGTCACCCAGGGGCCGACTCTGATGTAGGCGCGGTCGGCGAGGACGGGGACGCCTTGGCTTTCGCAGATCCGGATGATGCGGTGGTGCGGCCACGGTCAGGTCGTGGGTGCGTCCGGGCAGGGTGGGCGAGATCCACAGCAACTTGCCCGTGGGGTCGGTCACGACCTGCACGTTCATACCGCGGTGGCGATGCTTCTGGGAGAAGTCGGCCCGGCTGTCGCCGATGCGGTCGTACTCGGCGAGCGTGCCGTCGAGCAGGACGTGCTCGGGATCGGTCTCCCGAAGGACACGCAGCAGTCCGGGCACCCGGCGGGACAGGTGGTCGACGAGGGCCGTCACATAGGCGTGGGCGGTGCCGACGGATATGCCGAAGCTGGCGGCGATCTGGGCGAGCGTGTCGTGCCGACGAAGGTGGACCAGGCCGACGAGAGCGCGTCGGTGAGGCCGGCGCTTGCAGCGGCGGTCATCTTCGCGGGTGACGATGAGCATGGTTACCCACTCGACCAGGGTGTGAGGCAGGTCCAGTGCGGCAGCGTGGAGAACCAACGAGGCTCCTGCGCTGATGAGTTGAGACGCCGAACACCTCTCTCAATGGCACAGGAGCCTCGTGATTTGCGGACCCCGGACCGTCACCCGATCAGTGGCCACTCTGAAAACGCTCATTCGGTGGAGCAGGAGTCCGTGCCGGGGAAGAGCATCGCGGCCTCACTCTGTGTTGCTCACCCAGAGGCTCCTCGTGAATTCATCCACGATGTCCGTATAGGCGGCCATCCTTCCGGGGTCATCCCAGACCATGTAGAAACACAGGTCGACGCCGGACGCCTCGACTCGCCAGCCGTATCGGACGGTGACCATGAGCTGGCCGTCGGGAGTGGACCAGTAACGCGTGGACCGGAGTCCCTCGCCCAGCCGTTCCGTGGCGAACGGCTCGACCTCGACAGAGCGGACGACGCTCTCCGCGTCCGCTTGGACGATCTGCCGCAGAGTCGACTCCCGGTCCCCCTCGCACTCGGCCATGAGGATGAAGGCCGGCACGGGCACGTCGTCGGGCAGTGGAATGAACAAGAACGTCTGATCTGCCGGAGCAAGCTCTGACAGGACTTCCGCAAAGGAGTCCAACTGCTGGCGGACAGCCTTGATCCGTCGCCGTTTCGGCCTTTTCTCATGCGCGCTCAAAAGAGCGAGCGCGCACAATTCCGCCCACTCCTCACGTTCGTTGTCGCTGTTCCATCGCATATGGGTCGGGAACCATTGCAGTGTTTCCGAATCCGTTTCCACCAGCTTCATGCATAGCTCCATCGGAACGTGGTCATGACGGCGTCGAACAACTCGACCAGGATCTCTGCCATTTCGCTGTCCGGCCGCCCGTCCGCAATGGTGCTGAAGGAGACGGTCAACCACCTCGGGGTGGCGGAGTTGGGGATCTGCAGAATGTATTCGATCCGCCGTGACGGGTGCTCCACCTCGCGAGCGGAATCCGGCTGGGCCACGCCGTCCACACGGAATCCGGCAGCGCCGTCGATGGTCACCTCCTCGCTCTGCGAGGCGTCCGGGCGCAACGAGCTCAGCACCATTCCGGCGTCCATCCCCAGAGCCGGTGCGGACAGCGGCTCGGAAATAATGAAGGAGGCCGGAAGGGCCACTCCGTCGATGCGCTCCACCGGCAGATGCAGGTCCATCGCACGGGCCTCACGGGCCTGTCGTGCCACCTTCTTCAGGCGCTTGATCAGCTCCAAACGCGCCTTGGTGAGGTCATCTCGTGGGATGTCGGTAGGCAGTTCCTGCACGGAACCGTCCACGATCCGCTTGATCGCCTCGCTGGTGCCCTCGTGCAGCGGAATCATGTCCCAGCCCGGCGGCGGGACGAGCGTGTAACCGGTAGGCGCTTGTGCCGTGGTTTCGCCGGAGGTGGTTTCAGTGGTGCTGGACACGTCGAGCCCTTTCCCAGAAAGCGGAGCCGGCCACGAGGAGCGGCGTGATGAATGCGCCTAAGGCGCCCACCCAGTAGCTGGTCACGATGGCGGGAAGGACAAGTACGAAGGAGATGCCCATGGAGTGTGTGAGGCCCCCAGGACGCTGACTGGCCCGCGGGTGCTGAATGAAGATGACGAACAGGCATACGAGGGCGGCCGACACCACGCCCCGCTGGAGCCACACCCAGGCCCAGCCGAACGATTTGGGCACGAGGAAAGCGCCGCCGACGTACACGATGAGGTAGGCGAAGGGGATCATCACGCACAGACGTGCCAGCGCCACACTCCCCCCGCCCAGCCGGTCGATCAGAGAGCCGGAGCTATTCCCGGGTGATGTCACGTGATTTCAACTCCCCTTGCCGGTGGTCACCACGAGGATCCGATCGGAGCTTTCCACGTGTTCTCTTTCCAGTCGTTGTAGCCTTCGCTCGACCATTTGTCTGGGATTATTCCGTCGGTCGCCTTTGATGTAGCACTCCAGGCGTCGCTTTGCCCGAAGATCTTGTCTGTCGTGTCGACTCCGGCACCAGCGTAGATGGCGGCGAGAGAAATGCCGTACCCAGCCCGGGCTTTCGCCGTGTTGCCGACGGCCGCCTCCGGGAAAGCAGCCTTGTTCTTCGCAAACTGAGAGTAGACACCGTGGAGCTCACCGTCACCGAGATGCGCCCACTTGGCACCCGCGCTCGATTCGGTCGCCTCCTTGGCCACCCGTCCGGCATCGTCTGAGATCTTCTTGCGGGTGAAGGTCAACAGGTCCTTGTAGAACTTCTTCGCGCCTTCGTCGGTGGTGTTGGTGATGGCTCGCTGCAGTGAATTCATCATCGACTTGTGAGCACGCAACCCGGCCTTGAGACCGACCTGGCGGCCGGCGACGGCGCCTGCCTTGGTGGCGGCGTTGGCTCCCTTGAGTATCGTCAGTCCAGCCCGCCCGGCGCCCATCGTGAGCAGCCCGAGTGAATCCATGGCCACTTCCATCCAGCTGGCCTCGCCGGCCGCCGCCAGCAGGGCTCTTGCGCCAAAAATGATTCCGCCGAGAGCCAGGGCCAGGACGTTCAGACCGGGGATGAACAACGCGATGACACCGATGATGGTGGCCGCCCATCCCAAGGCATCCAACACGACCTTGATCGTGTCGATGTTGTCGTGGATCCAGCCCTTCAGGTCGTCCCACCAGCTGTCCTCGATGGCGTCATCGAGCTGGTCGCGGATCTTGCCCGCGTGGTGGCGGGCCCGTTCGTCCCGGTTGCCCTTGATGCGTTCGAGCTGGGCCCGGAACTCGTGCAGCGGGTCGCTTTCGGCACCGTTGGGCGACGGGTCGGGGGTTTTGTCCTCCCCGCCCCCGGACTCCTTCTTGGCCTTCTCGGCCTCGAGGAGTTCCTGCTCCTTCTTGGCGTTGGCCAGGACCTTGTCGGCCTCGGTCTGGAAGTCTTCGAGGTCGTTCGCCCAGTTGGTCAGGTGGCCATGGACCCGTTCATAGCGACTCGCCACCTGACCCAGGCGCTTCTCCAGGCCCTCGGCTCCTTCCTTGAGCTTTGTGGCGTACTTGCCCTTGAGCTCGTTGTCGTTGCCGATACCTCGCAGCAGCCTGACCTGTTCGCGTAGCGAACCGGCCACGGACTTCATGTGCTTGACCTCGCTGCGTACCTCCTCCGGGTCGCCCGGTAGGGGGTCGGATTCGGCGAGCGGGTGCCAGTCGCGGGGGCGAGACTTGGACGACGGTGTCACTTCTTCCTCGCCTTGCGAAGTTCCTCGGCCAACTGCGCGTCCGCACCGGAGAATCCGTCAATGGTGGACTTCACCAGTTCTCCTACGGTCTTGACGCTGTCGAGAAGTTTGCCGCGGTGGTCATCCCAGTTGTCGACGAATTCGCCCATGGCGTCGGCTATTTCGCCGCTGCCCCAATAGGGGCGCATGTCGTCCTTCCGGTTGTTGAGATCCTTCAACTCCTTCTGGATGCCTTTCAGTCGGGATTCCGACTCCACCAGGAGGTCGACGTTGACGATGAGGTCCGAGTCGCCAGCCATGCTGTCCTTGGGTCTTCCTGGTCTAGTTCTTCGAGGCGGGTGTGTGGTCGCTCCCTGTCGCTGGGGCGTCTCACCGGTTGACCGCCTGGATCTCCTGTACGACGACCTCTTGGCCGTTCCCGAAGGTGCCGTCGGGCAGGTCGCCGCCGGTGCCGCCGGTGCCGGTCCAGGCGATCTCCCACGTGACCGTGGCCTGGAGGTCGAACGCGCCATCACCGGAGCTGCGCAGGTAGGTGATTCCGCAGGGTGGGTTCTGGTCGGCCTTGCCCTTGGCGTAGGGCTCGCCGATGGAGCCGTCGGCGTTGATGGTGCACTCGCCGGAGGCGGGGTAGGTCTCGGCGTCGTCGGTGCCCGGCTCCAGTTTCAGGGACACCGGCTTGGCGGTCGTCGTGGCCTGGAGTGCGAAGCCGGGGGCGTTGATGGCCGCCGTGGCCTGGACCTCGTCGAAGACGGCCTTGTCGAGCCAGGCCCAGGTCGGCAGATTCACCTTGGTGGTCTCCTCGGGGGCGAGGCTGACCTCGGTGTCGGGAAGCTGCATGTGCTGGTAGGCGAGGGCGGCGAGTATCTCCGGGGTGATGGCCTCCTCGTACTGGGGCGGCGGGGCCTCGCCGTTGTCGACCCAGAAGGGGAGATCGTTGCAGGAGCTCCGCTTGAGCAGGTCGGGTTCGTCGGGGTTCTCGACGGCGGCCCAGAACATTCCCTCGCCGTCCTTGTCGACGTTGTAGTCCTTGTAGCCGGGGGTGTCGGTCCAGCCGTACTCGTCCTCGTAGTGGCGCTGCAACTCGCTGAGCGCCGCGCCTGCGTGGCCGCCCATGCCGGGCGCATTCATCTGGCCCTCGATGTCCTTGGACATCTCCTTCTTGAAGTCCTCGGCACCGAGGTACGGGGCGTACCAGCAGGGCGGTGGAGCCCAGTTGACGTCGGCGGACGTCACGTTGCCGGTGCCGCCGTTCTTGGCGACGGAGCCGGAGTACGTGATCCGGGCGGCTGCGTAGATGCCGGTTTCGTCGCCGCCCCCCGACTCCTCTGTGCCGTCACCCTTGCCGTAATCCACCGGTTCTGCCGCAGAGTTGGGAGCCGTGAGGATGAGGGCGCTGAACGCGATAGCCAGAGCAGCAGTGCTTGTGCAGAGGAGCGTGCGCCGTGATCCGGTCACTGGCACTTCTCCACCCCCGTCTCGACGAACACCTTGGACGCCTGCCACAGGCCCTCACCCGTGGGGACCTTGACCATGATGATCTTGTAGTAGCCGAAGTCCTTGAGACTGGGCTCGGTCTTCAGGACTTTCCCGGTCTTGACCTCTTTGCCGTAGAACTTGCTGGCGTCCGAGCAGAACGCGACCTCTACGGAGCTGCCGTTCGAGGCGGATCGTGTGGTGGCGTCATAGTGGCGGCGGGTACCGGTGGCGGTCCATCCACCCTTGAGCCACTCGTTGATCTGCACCTCCCCATAGTGGAGACCCTCGCCGGTGGCGTAGGTGGTCAGGGCCGCGTCCTTGGTCGTGCGCTTGTCGACACCCCGGTAGACGGCGCGGAGGTAGTTCCCGGCATCCTCCATCGCGGCAGCTTCGTTCTTGTCCTTCGGCTTCTCCCAGTCGAAGACCAGGTTCATGTCCGCGGGCAGGGACACGTCGACGCCGTCCGGCTTGTCCTCCGCCGGTGCTCCCGAAGGCTCCGCCGACTTCGTCGGCTTCTCTGTGCCCTGGTCGGCGCCGGCGATCTTGTCAGCGGCCTTCCCGTTGTCGTCCCCGCCTCCGCAGGCGGTCAGTAGCAGGGTTGCGGCGGCAGCGAACGCGGCAGCAACGGGCAAAGAGCGGCGCTTCACAGTGACTCCCCCGTGAGACAGATGCGTGGTCACGGGCAACGACGGTATCGGTGTGCTTCTTGGTTTCGCCACAGCGAACTCTGTGGAGATATCCGCACTTCTTGACGCAAGGGACTCGTAGCTGTGTTCAGCCTCTCGGTGGGATCCTCGGGGGCAGGGTTGACGTCACTCTCCTCGCCGGTCCCGATGTCCTCCGAGGGCAGCTCGGTGTGCCCGCTCACCCCAGCTTCGCGTTCTGCGCCTTCACCACCGCCGCCGGCAGCTTCGCGTCGCTCGGCCTGCTGTTGGCGAGGGCCATGCCGTCGACGGAGAAGTACACGGCGAGGACGTCGCCGCTGCGTACGGCCTGGGTGTGCACGGTGTGGGAGACGCCCCGGAACGTCAGTGTGGATCCGAACGCGAGGGACTCGTCGCCGGCCTCCGCCACGGGCTTCTCGGCGGTCACGGAGTCGTACGCGCTCGTGTTGCCGTTCGCCTCGGCGGTGAAACCTCCGCCGCAGGCGTCGACCGCCTTCGAAAGGTCGGCCATGGTGGACTCGGCCCGGCCGGACCCGTACGTCGTGAGCGTGACGTACGTGAACGCCTGGTTCGGGCCGCCGTTCACGACGCGAGTGAGGTCGGCCTGAGGTTCCCCGAGAGGGAGTTGGTTCATGGCGTAGGCCAGCGGGGCGCAGACCGGCTTCTTGACCGTGACCTCCTCCTGGGACGCGGCGAAGGCGAACTCGCTGTCGGTCTCGTCCACGTTCTTGCCGGACACATCGGCCTTCGTGACCATCAACTGCTTCAACTGCTCTGCCGGAGTGGCCTGCTTCTCCTCGGATGCGGTCGCCTTCGACTTGTCGGCTGCCGCGCCCCCGTTCGTGCCCGAGTCGGAATCCCCGCCGCAAGCGGTGAGCGTGGCGAGGGAGATCAGGGACAGAGCGGTCAGGACGGCCGACGCGGCGCGCTTCATGAGGTCTCCTCAAGGTGGGTGATGGGTAGTTGATGCCGGTTGACCGGCAGGGGGTTGATCTGCCGGTCGTCCTCCACCAGCTTCCGCGGGGCGTACGGCTTCCAGCGGCGGCGGCATCTGGGTGAGTGGGATGCCTTCTTCGCCCTGTCGCGGACGAAGGTCCAGCGGGGGCCTTCATGCCCTCTCCGTCGCCGATCCGACAGAAGATCATGGCACGTCCCCTCCCGGCCCCCGTGAGCGAATTGTGCGGTGTTCGTGGGTGAGGTGTGACGGATCGGGTGGTGGAGGGTGGGCAGTGGGGCGTTTTGAGGGTTCGCTGGCGCATAGGGGGTGAGCTGCGGTTCGGTGTTGCTGCCAACTGGGTTGTTCAAGAGTGAAATTGCAGATCAGTAACGGTGTGTCATGTGGTGTCCGTGACGTTGGGTGTGCCTTGAGGGGCTGATGTGTGACTGATACGGTGCCATGGCTTGACACTCACCCCGGCGCTGGATATCGGCCCAGGTCGGGCCGGTAGGTCCGGCGGCGTCCCGCATGTCTGTGTGCGAGTGGACGTGGGTGAAGTGTCTGAATTTCCGGGGTACTTGGCAGACATCGTCTTGGATGTACGGGGAGCGGTTGCGTGAAGATCCAGGAGCGTACGGGGGCGGGCGCGGGGCGTTCTGCCGCTCCGGCCCAACCGGCGGTCGGCGACCGGCTTCCCACTCCGCCTCGTGAGCGCAAACCCGCGTTGGCCGCGCTCGCGGTGCTGCTGATCCTCGTGGGCGCGCTCGGTGCCACGATGCTGGTGCTCCAGGTGGGGGACCGGATCGAGGTCGTGAAGGTCACCAAGGAGATCCCGGCGGGGCAGTCGGTCAGCGGCGGCAGTGTCGAGTCGGTGCTCGTCGTCGAGGATCCGGAGATCAACTACATTCCGTGGACTCAGCTGGACACACTGAAGGAACTCAAGGCCGTCAGCACCATCCCGGCCAACGTCGTCGCCGTCGGCGAGATGTTCGGCGACGAGGCCAAGGTCCCGGACGGCAAGTCCGTCGTCGGGCTGTCCCTCAAGGAAGGGCAGTACCCGGCCGGGATCGAGTCCGGCGACACCGTCGCCGCGTACCGCGTCGGCGGCAGGGCATCGAGTTCCGGGAGTGAGGCCGACGAGGACGGCGGCGCCGCGGCGGGCACCGGCGGTTCCGTGATCGTCGAGCAGGCTCGCGTGGCCTCCGCTCCGGAGCAGAAGGGCGGCGACGGCAGCATCGTCAGCAGCGCCAACCTGCCCGTGACGCTGGTCGTCGACAGCGCCCAGGCCGCCGCGCTCGCCCAGGCCGCCTCCAACGGCGAGGTGGCTCTCGTCCTCGTCCCTGGCAACTAGAAGGCGGCACCCCACTCATGGCCTTGATCGCCCTCGCCGCCGACAAGGGTTCCCCCGGCGTCACCACCGCGGCCGTCGCTCTCGCGGCGGTCTGGCCGCGGCGTGTGTTGCTCGCCGAGACCGATCCGGCGGGCGGTGACCTCGTCTACCGCAGCGCCGCCGCCCACGGCGGTCCGCTCAACCCCAACACCGGCATGCTGTCGATCGCCGCCACCGCGCGGCGCGGGCTCGTGCCCGACCAGCTGTGGGACCACGTCCAGCCGTTGAGCGGCGGCCTCGAAGTGCTCGTCGGACTCGGCAACTCCGAGCAGGCCGCCGGCCTCGCCGGGCTGTGGCCGACCCTCGGGCACGCCTTCGCCTCCCTCGCCGACTCCCCGCACGCCGCCGCCGACGTCATCGCCGACTGCGGGCGGATCAGCGGCGACACCCCGGCGGCCGAGCTGTTCCCGCACGCTTCCCTCGTCCTGCTCGTCTCGCGTACCGAACCGGAGGCGCTCGCCCGGGTCCGGGACCGTGCCGCCGCCCTGGCCGGCAAGCTGAACGGCGGTGCGCGCGTCGCCGGGCCGGGCAGCCCGATGGTCGGTGTCGTCCTGATCGCCGACACCGGCAGCGCCGCCAAGCTCGCCTCGCAGGTCAACGACATGCTTGTGCACGCCCAGACCGGCGCCCGCGTGGTCGGCACCCTCGCCGACGACCCGGCAGGCGCCGAGCAGTTGGCGGGCCGCAGGCGGGGGCGGCTCGACAAGTCGTTGCTGATCCGCACCGCCCGCAAGGTGACCGCCGACCTGTACCAGCAGTACGGCGCCGCCTGGTCCGCGTCCGCCCACGCCGCGCAGCCTCACCAACCCCATCAGCCTCAGCAGCCCCAGCACCACCAGTCCTCGCCTCAGCAGCAGGGTCGGTACGCACCGTCCGCCCAGCAGTACCAGCCGGGTCAGCCCGGTCAGCCCGCCCCGCAGGGCAGCCCGCAGGGCGGCGGCCGGCCGTCCGACGGTCGTGCCGCCGGAGCCGGACGATGACCGCTGTCGACCATCAACTGGTCAAGCGGTTCCGCCAGGACGCCGGTGACCGCATCTCCGAACAGCGCCGCCTCGACCAGGTCAGCGGCGTCACGCCGATGTCCACCGAGGACGAGCGCCAGTTCGCGCGGGCGGTCATAGCACAGATCCTCGAGGAGCAGGCCCGCTCCGAGATCAACGCGGGCCGTACGCCGCTGGACGCCGAGACCGAGGAGCAGTACGCGGCCGCCGTGCACGCCGCGCTGTTCGGCGTCGGGCGACTCCAGCCGCTGCTCGACGACCCCGAGGTCGAGAACATCGACATCAACGGCTGCGACCAGGTGTTCGTCGGCTATGCGGACGGCCGCGAGGTGCAGGGCGAGCCCGTCGCGGAGACCGACGAGGAGCTCATCGAACTCATCCAGGTGCTCGGCGCGTACTCCGGTCTCTCCTCCCGGCCCTTCGACTCCGCGAACCCGCAGCTGGACCTGCGACTGCCGGACGGTTCCCGGCTCTCCGCCGTCATGGACGTGACGAGGCGCCCCGCGCTGTCCATCCGACGGGCCCGCATGGGCAAGGTGTTCATCTCCGACATGGTCGGGAACACCACGCTCACACCGGAGTTGGGACACTTCCTGGCCTGTGCGGTGCGTGCCCGCAAGAACATCATGATCGCGGGAGCGACCAACGCCGGTAAGACGACGCTGTTGCGGGCCCTCGCCAACGAGATCCCGCCGCACGAACGCCTCATCACCGTCGAACGCGCCCTGGAGCTCGGCCTCGACTCGTTCCCCGAACTCCACCCGAACGTGGTGGCCTTCGAGGAGCGGTTGCCCAACTCCGAGGGGCAGGGGTACATCTCCATGGCCGAGCTGGTGCGCCGGTCGCTGCGCATGAACCCCTCGCGGGTCATCGTCGGTGAGGTGCTCGGCGACGAGATCGTGACGATGCTGAACGCGATGTCGCAGGGCAACGACGGTTCGCTGTCCACGATCCACGCCAACAGTTCCAGCGAGGTCTTCAACCGCATCTCGACGTACGCCCTGCAGGCGACGGAACGGCTGCCCATCGAGGCCAGCCAGATGCTGATCGCGGGCGCGGTGAACTTCGTCGTCTTCATCGAACGGCGCAACGAGTTCCAGAACGGCGGCCGGCTCCAGCGCATGGTCACCTCCGTCCGCGAGGTCAACGGCGTCGACGGACGCGTCCTGTCCAGCGAGGTGTTCGCCCAGTCGCCCGACGGCCGGGTCATGCCGCACGCACCCATCGCCTGCCTGGAGGAACTGATGGCCTACGGCTACCGCCCCAGCGGAACGTGGGGGTGACCCGGTGATCCGTACGACCACGGACCTCGCTGCCGCCACCGCCACCGCTGATGCCGCCGTCGCCGCCGCTGATCTCGCCGCCGGCTCGCTCGGCTCGATGGGCGGACTGTTCTCCACCACGGTGCTGTACGCGCTCGCGTGCGGCATCGCCGTCGGTGGCGGACTCGCCCTCCTCGTCGTCGCCGTACGCGGACTGCCCGCCAAGCCCGCGCACGAGAAGCAGAAGGCGAGCGCGCGGGCCGCCGAGCTGATCCGGTTCGCGGGGCAGCGGGGTTCCCTCGCCGCGATCGTCGGCCTCGTCGTGCTGCTGCTGACCCGGTGGACCGTCGCCGGAGTCGCCGCCGCCGTCCTCGTCTTCTTCTGGGACCGGCTGTTCGGCGGAGCCGCGGAGGAACGGGCCGCCATGCGGCGCGTGGAGGCCCTGGCCTCCTGGACGGAGTCGCTGCGCGACACCATCGCCGGCGCGGTGGGCCTCGAGCAGGCCATCCCGGCGTCGGCACGGGCCGCCGCGCCCGTCCTGCGCCCCCATCTCGACGCGCTCGTCGACCGGTTGCGTTCCCGTACCCCGCTGCCGGAGGCGCTCCAGCATCTCGCCGACGAGATCGACGACGCCTCCGCCGACATCATCGTCGCCGCCCTCATCCTCAACGCCAAGCTGCGCGGACCCGGTCTGCGGCAGGTGCTGGGCGCGCTGGCCAAGTCGGCGCGCGAGGAGGTCGACATGCGGCAGCGCGTGATGGCCCAACGGGCCTCCACCCGACGCTCGGTGCAGATCGTCGTCGCGGTGACGATCGCGTTCGTCCTCGGACTGGCAGTCTTCAACCGGGACTTCGTCGAACCGTACGGGACGGCCGTGGGGCAGCTCGTACTCGCCTGTGTCTGCGGGTTGTTCGCGCTCGGCTTCTGGTGGCTGCGCAAGCTGTCCACCATCGAGACACCCGAACGCTTCCTGGTGCGCGACGAGGCGGCGGTCCAGTTCGTACGTCCCCGTACTCCGGGGGTGGCGACCGCCGCGGGACAGCAGCAGACGGAATCGGGGACCGCACCGTTGCTGTGGCTCCCGCACCAGCAGGGCCGGGACCCGCAGGGCGGGGACCAGCAGGGCAGGGGGGTACGACGGTGAACGACGAACTGACGATGCCGGTGGTCGTCGGCGCGGTCCTCGGACTGGGCGTCTACGTCCTGATCCGGGCCCTGATGCCCACCAAGCGCAGCGCGGTCGCCCAGGTCGCCCGGATCGACGCGATGCGGGCGAGGGGCGCGGCGTACGAGTCGGCCCGCACGCAGAAGGACACCGGCCGGTTCGCGTCGCTGCGGGCCGAAGTGGGCTCGCGTATCGCCGAGTTCTATCTCCAGCAGGGCTGGGAGCAGCGCTCGCTGCGCGCCGATCTGGCCGTACTGGAACGGAGCTGGGAGAAGTTCCTGGCGACGAAGGTGCTGCTGGCGGCGGGCGGCATGTTCTTCGGGCCGTTCCTCTTCGCGGTCGTCTGGACGCTCGGCTTCAGCGAGAGCCCGATCGTCCCGGTCTGGCTGGCCCTGCTCTGCTCAGTCGTCTTCTTCTTCCTGCCCGACCTGGAGGTGCGCCGGGACGCCGCCGAGAAGCGGCGCGACCTGCGCCGGGTCATCGGCGCCTACCTGGACCTGGTGTCGATGAGCCTGGCCGGCGGGCGGGGCCTGCCCGAGGCGCTGATGGCGGCGGCCGAGGTCTCCGACGGCTGGGCGACGCAGCGCATCCGCAACGCCCTGGCCGACGCCCGGATCACCGGCGTCAGCCAGTGGCAGGCGCTCGGGCAGCTGGGTGAGGAGCTGGGCGTCGAGGAGCTGAAGGACCTCTCCGCCTCCCTCGCCCTGGTCGCGGACGACGGCGCCAAGGTCCGCGAGTCCCTCGCCTCCCGCGCGGAGACCATGCGGCACCGTGAACTCTCCGAGATCGAGGGCAGCGCGGGCGAGAAGTCCCAGTCGATGCTCGTGGCGCAGCTGCTGCTGTGTGCGGGGTTCCTCGTGTTCCTGATCTTCCCGGCGGCGATGAGGGTGTTCCAGGTGTGAGAACCGTGAACGGAAAGCCGTGGCGCTGTGAACCATGGGTCACACACGGCCCCTTGCGAACCGACAGTCGTGAACCGTACGTCAGAGCATCTGTGAACCGAACACGAGAGGACGAAGCGTCATGAACGGACGTACCTTCCACACCGGCATCCCCGCCGTGGACTTCCTGGTCACCTTCATGCGGGCCCGTGTGGAGCGCGCCCGCTCCGGCGAACTGGACCGCGGCGCCTCCGCGGTGGAGTGGGTCATCATCTCCGCGGTCGTCGTCGCGATCGTCGGCGTGGTCGCCGCCATCATCAACGCCGCGCTGAGCGAGGGCGCCAACAAGGTCGGCGACTGCATCAAGGGCGCGAACGCCGGTAGCACCTGCTGAGCGTACGTACACCGAGGTCGGGGACAGGGCTGGGACGGGACGGGGAATGCCGGTGCGCGTACGTCGCTGGGTACGCCGACGGGTGGAGGCCGCCTCCGCCCGCGGCGACTCCGGCATGACCGCGATCGAGTTCGTGCTGCTCACGCCCGTCCTGTTCTTCATGATCTTCGCGACGGTGCAGTTCGCGCTGTACTTCTTCGCGGACCACGTCGCCCAGGCGGCGGCGCAGGCGGGTGCGCGCAAGGCGCGTGCGACGGCGGACGCCCAGCCGGGCGGCTGGCGGGGCGAAGCGCGGGACGTGGTGGACAGCTACATCCGGCAGCTGGGCCCGCAGCTGGTGCTGTCGCCGGACGTGAGGATGCTCCAGCCGGAGCAGGACACGGTGGGCGTGGAGATCACGGCCCGCATCCCGACGGTGTTCCCGGGCTTCGACCTGACGGTGCACGCCCGGTCGGCGGGGCCGGTGGAGCGGTTCGTGGAAGAGGGGGAGAACTGAGTGGAAGCGCCCTCTTCCCGCATGCGGAGACACCTGAGTCAGGACGAAGGTGTCGGCGTCGGCGGTGTCGGCGGCGACCGCGGCCTGTCCACCGTCGAGGTGGTGATCCTCGCCCCGGTGATGATCCTGTTCATCCTGGTGCTGGTGGCGTTCGGCCAACTGGTGAGCGGTCGCGGCGCGCTGGACGGCGCGGCCCGGGACGCGGCACGCGCGGGCTCCATCCAGAAGGACCACGTACGGGCGATGGCCGAAGCACGCCAGGCGGCGGAGGCGAACCTCGCGGACATCTGCTCGGGCCCGGTGAACGTCGTACAGACCAGCCAGGGCTTCGAACCGGACACCCTCTTCACGGTCGAGGTGAGCTGCGAGGTCCGCGGCCTGGCCACCCTGGGCCTGAACATCCCGACGACCCTGTCCGCGAGCTTCAGCTCACCGCTGGACCCGTACCGGAGGACGGCGTGAGAGCACGTGTGCGCGGGCGGCTGGAGCAGTACCCGCCCCGTTTCGACGACCGGGGCTCGGGCGCCGGCGCGGTCATCGTCTTCGCGCTGGTCTTCATCTCCCTCGCGGCCTTCGTCATCGACGGCGGCCTCTCCATCTCCCAGCGCGAGCGCGCCGCCGACATCGCCGAACAGGCCGCCCGCTACGCCGCCCAAGACATCGACCGTGAGGCCCTGTACGAGAACGTGGACGAGCCCGCACCCATCAACTACGAGAACTGCGACGCCCGGGTGAAGGCATTCGCCCGCGAGATGGACATGTCCGGCGCGGACGTCGCCGGCACCCACTGCGTGGCGGCGAGCGCCCAGGGTGTCGAGGTCCAGGTCCAGTTGACGTACTCACCCGTCTTCACCGGTGTGTTCTACGGCGGTGACGTGGTGGTCCGCGGCCAGGCGGTGGCGGAGAACGAGGTGGGCTGAGCCGAGGGCGGGAGTGAGGGCGCGGGATGAGGGATGAGAAGGCGGGCACGGCCGCCCCGGTCTTGACGGTGTCGAGCCGGCTGCGCGGGAACCGCCCCGCGGTCGGCAACGCGCTGAACCACTTCACCGGCCGGACCGACGTCTGGGCCGACGCCACGGTCACCGGCGTCGCCGCTGACGCGGAGAGTGTCCACGGCAGGGTCGCCTCCCTCTGCGAAGGGGTCACCCGGTGATTCCCGAGCCCGCCCTCAGACCGGCCGCCTCGCGCGGCCCCGGCCTGGAACGGTGCCACGCCTCCCGGCTCTTCGCGCAGGACGGCGGTCTCGTCCTGCGCACCCGCGGTCGTACCCGCCGCTTCCCGGTCGGCGGGACCGCCGGAATCGCCCGTGCCGTCATCGTCGACGCGGCGGCCGGGGGCAGGACGCGCGGGGGACCCGACCTTCCCGGTTCCTGGGGAGAGGTGCAACTGCAGGACGGGAACGGGGCGCTGATCGGCCGCTTCGACATCCAGGACTGGCTGCCCGAGGCGCCCGCGCTGCCCGGACGGTCCGTGCAGGGGGAGCAGCTGCTCGCCCGGTCGGGCGTGGCCGGGCTGCTGCGGGCCGCGGGGGTGCCGCTGCACGTGGTACGGGACAGAAACGATCCTCTGGTGGCCTCGAAGGGCGCGGGCGCCTCCCTCGGCCCGGGAGGTTCCTTCCCGCTCTGGTACTGGGGAGTGCGCACCGTCGCCGGGAGCGTGTGGTTCGCCGTGTTCACGTGGGTCGTCTTCTCGGACACCACGGTCCCCTGGGTCGTCCTGCTGCTCGCCGCGACCGCCTTCTCCGCGCCCGTGGCACGGCTGGCGCTGCGGGCCTGGACCCGGCTGCGGGCGGGACGCCACGACCCCGTCGTCCGTGAACGCGTCCGGCCCAGTCCCGCGCGGGGGACCGGGGAGACGGTCAGGTTCCGCCGGGACACCGAGATCCGGATACAGGACCGGGACCTCGTCCTGCGCGACCTGGGCGGCCAGGAGTACTGGTTCGCGCTGTCCGGCCCGCACGCGGTCACCTCGCTGGTCCGGGTGGAGGACCGCGCGGGCCGACCGGTCGGTGTCGAGCTCCGGGGCCCCGGGGAGCAGGTACGGGCGGTGTTCCCGTGGGACCTGTGGTTCGGTGGCGAGGAGGGCGCCGACGGGTGGTCGCGGCTGCGCCGGGCCGCCGGGCTGGCGGTGTCCGAACGCCGCCTGGGCGGTAAGGGGCCCGGGGCCTGGCCCAAGGGCCCGGTCCTGGGCACGGGGCTGCTGCCCGGCTCCGGTGGGGAAGCCCGTCGCATGGCGCGGTTCCCCGGTACCGTCGCCGGGGTCTCGTCCACCGCGGTCATGGCTTTCGGCTCCCTCTTCTCCCTGATCCAGGGCCTGCGGATCGAGGAGACGGCCCCGGGACCGGCGGCCGCCGCGGTCCTCATGGGGGTTCTCGGCCTCGTCCTGCAGGCCGTGCCGTACGCGGTCCACCAGCTGCGCAGCCGGCTCCTGCTCGACCGGCCGACTCCGGAACGGACGACATCCAGGGAAGCCACTCGATGACACGCACCGAGAAGACCTCCCGGCCCGCCGACCACCGCCTGCTCCCGCCCAGGGGTCGGGTCCGGATTCTGCCGCACCCGGAGCAGCGGGACAGGTCGATCGACGCGCAGATGGACGGCATCGCGCGGATGCTGTCCATCTGACCCCGGAGACCGGGCATGCGGGGGTGGATTCCGGGCGCAGGGCGCGCGGGAGCAAGTGCATCGCGTTCCGGGATGCTCCAGTTCTGGAAGATCCCGATGATCTGCACACCGTTCACCGCGCAGTCGTACGACGGGCGCGAGACCTCACGAGATCCGGGGCAGCCGCGCCGTATTCCCCTCCCGGGCCGCCGACGGGCCGCTTTCGGACGTGTGCGAGTGAAGGAAGTGAGACGTTCGGCCGACCGCCTCACCACACTCGTGAATTCCACGGCGCATGGACGAGGAGCGCGGTCCGTACGCCGCTGGTCGCCTCATTCCCCGCGTGCTTTGATCGGGTCGCGCGGTTCGCCGATCGGCTGGTTTCCCGACGGGTAGTCCTGGGTTCGGGGATCGGGTGAACTCCGCGCCGCTCATTTCGGATACGAAGGGAAACGCCCGCCATGAACCTCGCCCCCCAGGTCGACACCGCCGAAATCCCCGACGCCGACCTGGACTTCATCTCCGGTGGCCAGGCGGGCGCCGGTGCCGCCGTGAACCTCGGTCTCGGGGTCCACGCCGAACCGGGCGCCCTCGGCGTCCACGTCGAGGCCGGGAACATCGGCATCACCGCAGGTGCGGACGCCTCCGTCTCCCCCGAGGGCCTCGCGGTGGGCGGCGTCCTCGCTGTCAGCCGGTACTGACAGGACATGCCCCGTGGGCCCCGGTTCCATCCTGGAGCCGGGGCCTACGACACATCCGTGGAACGGCGTACAGAGGCGTGGGGGGACGCTACTTGTCGCCCTTGCCGCCCCGCTCGTCCTTGACCTTCATCTTGTCGTTGACCTGCTTGGTGAGTTCGTCGTCGAGTTTCTTGAACTCGCGGACCACGGCGTCGGACATGCCGGCGAGGGCGTTGAGTTGCTGGGTGATGTCCTCGCGGCCGTCCTCCCAGTTGGACTCGAAGTCGGAGAGCGCGTCATTGACGCTGCCGTCGCCGATGTCGTCCCTGTAGGACTCGAAGAGCTTCTTGGTGTGGTTCAGCCGCGTCTTGAGCGACCGCAGCCGGCGCCCGTAGTCCTCCATCTCCGTCAGCGGGAGTGCGAGGTCGCTCTTGCCCATGGCCCGGAGTCCTCTCTGCGGATCGGCTCAGACGAAACGGAAGGTGCTGGTCACGGCGTCGAAGATGTCGTGGAACGCCTCGGCCAGGTCCAGCACCGGGCTGGCTCCGGAGATGAGAACGACCTGGGCGGTGGTTCCCGGGACGGGAACGTATGTCTGGGTCAGCACCATACGGAGGGTACGGCTGTCGCCCCGCGCGACGGGCACGTCCTCCACCCCGTAGGTCCGCGCGGCCGTGCCCACCTCGGGGATGTCGACGGTCGTGACCTTGCGCCAGGCATCGCCTTCGCGGCGCGGAGTGATCGTGCCCAGGCTCTCGGCGATGGCCCGGGGATCGGTGGAAAGGGCCACACCCTGCTTGTTCCTGGCGCCGAGCACGGACAGCGGCACCGTCCGGGACCGTCGATCACCGCCGATCCGCTGCTGCTGCGGATGATCCGCAGCAGCCACCTGCCCTCGTCGTCGGTGGTCTCCCGGACCCGCACACGTTCAGCCACGTGATCATTTCGACCGTCCGGCACCGCTCGTCGTAGCAACCGGGTGACACATCACCACGGGGCGAACGGTGCCTGATGCGGCCCTGGTCGGCACCGGTGACTTCCAGCCGACTTCGGGTGGGCCGGCGGCCGATCGGTGCGCTCGGGTGGCGCCGGCGCCGAAGATTCCCGTCGACCCATTACCAAGCGTTTACTGAGCAGATACCTTTCTCCTTGCCGGTGGCAGGGGAGGGCAGAGCGATCCGGCCGTTCCTGCCTGCCCGGAGTACCGCTGCACGTCGTTCGGCCTGTTTTCGGTTTTACGCCCATCCCTCATGGACCGCCGAAAGGAAGCGTTTTGAACGCTCGGAACCGCCGCACCACGGTAGCCGCCGTATCCGTCGCAGGGCTCATAGCGCCGCTGCTGCTGATCGGATCGAGCACCGCCTCCGCCCACAGCGACCCTGCCAAGGAGGCTGCCAAGCTCGCGAAGAAGCTCGTCAAGAAGAGCGACGCCAAGGATGCCCACGAGCATCTGAGACAGTTCCAGCGAATCGCCGACAAGAACGGGAACACCCGGGTGGCCGGGTCGGAGGGGCACCGGCAGTCGGCCAAGTACGTCGAAGGCCTGCTGCGGAAGGCCGGGTACTCGGTGACCCGGAACGAGTTCGACTTCCCGTTCACCGAGACGCTGGCGCAGAGCCTGCGGGTGGTGTCGCCGCAGCAGCAGGACGTCCCGGTGATCGCCATGACGTACTCCGCCAACAGCCCGGTCGGCGGCATCACCGCCCCGGTCGCGGTGGTGCCGGTCGACGACACCACCGGCTGCGAGCCGGAGGACTACGCCTCCGCGACGTTCACCGGCAAGATCGCGCTGATCAAGCGCGGCGGCTGCAGCTTCGCGGAGAAGCAGGAGACCGCCGCCGGTGCGGGAGCGGTCGGCGCGATCATCTACAACAACACCGAGGGCGCGCTCAACGGCACCCTGGGAGACCCGTCCGTCGCCAGGATCCCGGCAGGCGGCGTCACGCAGGCGGACGGCGAGGCGCTCGCGGCCAAGGCCGCCGCCAGCACCGTGACCGTCAACCTGGAGATCCGCACCTTCTCGGAGACCCGGCGCACCCACAACGTGATCGCCGAGACCAAGGGCGGCAAGGCCGACAACGTGGTGATGTTCGGCGCCCACCTGGACTCGGTGGCGGACGGCCCGGGCATCAACGACAACGGCTCCGGCTCCGCCGGCATCCTCGACGTGGCCCTGAACCTCGCCCACGAGAAGACCAAGAACAAGGTGCGCTTCGCCTGGTGGTCGGCTGAGGAGTTCGGCCTGCTGGGCTCGGAGGCGTACGTGAACGGCCTCTCGGCCGCGGACCGTGCGAAGGTCAAGCTGTACCTGAACTTCGACATGATCGCCTCGCCTAACCACGCCCAGTTCGTCTACGACGGCGACGACTCCGACCAGGTCGGCGCCGGCCCCGGCCCGGAGGGCTCGGCGCAACTGGAGCGGCAGATCACCGACTACCTGGACAGCCGGCGCACCCCGTACGAGGGCACCGACTTCACCGGCCGGTCGGACTACGGGCCGTTCATCGAGGTGGGCATCCCCTCGGGCGGCACCTTCACCGGCGCCGAGGGCATCAAGACGGCCGAGCAGGCAAAGCGGTACGGCGGTAAGGCCGGTGTCGCGTACGACGCCTGCTACCACGCCGCTTGCGACAACCTGAAGAACATCAGCATGAAGGCGTTCGACGTCAACGTCGACGTCATCGCCAACGCGGTGGGCCAGTACGCCTGGGACACCAGCCTTCTGAGCAAGCCGGTGGCGCCGCGGAACACCAAGGGCTCGGCGGGCAGCGGTGGTGGCCTGCACGAAGGCCACGACCACGAGGTCGCCGAGTAACTCCCGATAAACACAGAGGGGAGGGCCGG
This sequence comes from Streptomyces sp. NBC_01635, assembly GCF_045209715.1. Taxonomy (NCBI): domain Bacteria; kingdom Bacillati; phylum Actinomycetota; class Actinomycetes; order Kitasatosporales; family Streptomycetaceae; genus Streptomyces; species Streptomyces sp. NBC_01635. The sequence continues at coordinate 5,276,769 of NZ_CP109277.1, forward strand.
ACTGTCCGGCCCTCCCCTTCGATGCTGCGGCGGGAGGCGCCGTCGCTAAGGTCCCTTGCGGAGGGAGACCCCGGCGGGTGCCTCCGCCCTGCGGCAGGCGCGCCGCACCCGCCGCCGCGAAGAAGATGCCGCCGCACGTCCGCATCTGGACCTGCGAGTAAGGAGTTGAGCCTGGGTCACCTGACGGTCGGCCACGCGGACCCGAAGGGCGAACTCGTGGATGATCGTCTCGTACGGCGGGAAAGCAGGCCACCGCCATACTGAAGCCGTTGGCTACCGCCCTGCGGACCATCGATGCCGAGAGCGCGGCGGTGTTCGTTCAGTTCGTCGACTCGTGCCTGGTCGATCCCCAGGCGAAGGAAATCTGGAGGGACCTGATGGCGGCGATCCACTACTTCTTCCGACACCCGGTGGCCGAACAGGTGCGCGAGGAGGGTCGGGAGGAAGGCCGGATCGAGGAGGGTGCCGAGATGACGCTCCGCATTCTGGAGTGGCGCGGCATCCCCGTCCCGGACGAAGTCCGGGAGCACGTGCTGGCATGCACCGACCTGGAGCAGCTCGAGGTCTGGGCGCGGCGGGCGGTGCACGCGGAAGCGGCGGAGGAGCTGCTTCGCTGACGGGGTTCGTGTGGCTGTCGGAACCGCTGCGCCTGAGCGGTTCCGGCGTATGACGTCGGGCACTTGAAGGTGTTGGAGGGTTGCGCGGGAAGTCTGGCGTGGTGAGGGTGAAGACGCCCTTCGGCGGGGCCGGTGCGAGTCAATAGGATCTCTGTAGGCTCAGTACGCTCAGTGCGCCCTTCATCACCTGATCCCGACTCACCCCACGCCATCACCACGACTCCTCCCCCACCACACGACCCGGGACACCCGCCATGCCACGACGCCGTAGTTCAAGCTCGTCCAGCGCGACGGGAGACCACAGCGGGGGTTCCGCCGCTCCGCGGAACCGGACGCCTCAGCCCGTGCGGATACGGAGGCGGACCTTCGGGGACTTCGTCAAGGCGTTCTTCGCGTTCGTGGCGCTGCTCGTGCTGGTGGTGGGGGTGCCGGCCGCACTCGCGATGGTGGCGGGCTGGCCGTTGCCGAGCACGTTCGAGCCCATGAAGTGGCTCAAGACGGAAGTCTCCGTCGAGACCTTCCAGAACATCCTGATCTTCTTCGTCTGGCTCGCCTGGGCCCAGTTCACCGCCTGCGTGCTCGTCGAGATGAAGGCCGCGCTGTCCGGGGTCGGGGTGCCGGGGCGGGTGCCCGGGGCCGGGCCCAGTCAGCTGCTCGCGCGTCAACTCGTGGCCGCGCTGCTGCTCGTCGGCGCCGCCGCGGCGAGTTTCACGCCGGGACTCTCGCAGTGGGGACAGGGCATCGAGGGGAACCAGCAGCCCACCGCCGCCACCGCCCAGCAGACGCCGGGGCTCTTCGCCCAGCAGCAGGAGCAGGCCGCCGGGACCGCCGCCGCTCTCGCCGAGCAGGCGTCCCACGCCGCCGCACAGGCCGAGGCGGGTGGCGGCACCGCCCGGCAGGACGACACGAAGTTCTACCGGATCCAGCCGCCCGAAGGCCGTCACCACGACTCCCTCTGGGAGATAGCCGAACGGCACCTCGGGGACGGGCGCCGCTACAAGGAGATCTTCGCGCTCAACAAGGACCGCACCCAGCCCGACGGTTCCAAGCTCTCCGAGGCCAGTCTCATCCGGCCCGGCTGGATCATGGAAATGCCCGGCGACGCGCGCGGCGGCGACCTGGTCGAGATGCCCGACGCGGCCCCCGAGGTCTCGCCCGAGGCGCAGCAGCAGATCCACGACTACGCCAGGACCGGCGACCACGCGCAAGGGGGCGGGGGAGCCGGAGCCCAGAGTGGCGGCGACGCCCATGTCTCCCTTCCCGAACAGCGGCCCGCACCCGCCCCGGCGAACCCGGCTCCCGCGCCTGCCCCCGCCCCCAGCGCCGGGCAGGAGCACGCCACACCTGCCGCCGAGGCCGGGCACTCCTTCGGCCTCCCCGAAGCCCTGCTCGCCGCCCCCCTGCTCGCCGCCGGCCTCCTCGGCGCCCTCGGGCACCGGCGTCGGCAGGCGCTGTGGCAGTCGGCGTTCGGGGCGGTCGGCGGGCGGCGCGGGATGGAGCCGCCCACGCCGGAAGGCGACGCCCAGGACATCCAGGACGCGCTGCTCGTCGGCGCCGACCCCGAGGGCGTACGGCTGCTCGACCGGTCTCTGCGCGGGCTCGCCGCCTCCCTCGCCGCCGAGTCGCGCGCCCTGCCGGTCGTCTACGCGGCCTGGCTCAGCGCCGGCGACCTGCACCTCCAGCTCGCCCAGCCGGCCGGCAAGCCCCCGGCACCGTGGCGGCTCGGGCAGGACCAGACGTTCTGGATGCTGGCCGAGGACGACGCCGGGCAGTACGAGGACGTCGACACCGCCGCCCCCTACCCCGGCCTGGTCAGCCTCGGCACCATGGACGACTCGCGGCTGCTCCTCAACCTGGAGTCGGTCCCCGGCATCGTCTCGCTGAGCGGCAGCGAGGCCGACCGGGCGGCCGTGTTCGCCTCCGTCGCCGCCGAGCTGGCGACCAACGGATGGTCGGACCGTATGACCATTACTCTCGTCGGGTTCGGCGAGGACCTGACCCCGCTCGCCCCCAACCGGCTCCGCCACCTCGACGACATCGAGGCGCTCCTCGAGACCATGGAGGCGGAGACGCGGCAGCGGCGGGGCGCGCTGGGCGCCGCCGGGCACGACTCCGTCCTCACCGGACGCACCGGCCCGGCCCAGCACACCCGCTGGGCCCCGCAGCTCGTCCTGCTCGCCGCCGAGCCGTCCGCCGAGGACGCCGTCAAGCTCGCCGAACTCGCCGCCGACGCGAGCCGCCTCGGCATCGGCTACCTCGTCGGCACCGGGAGCGGCGATCTGCCGGGCGCCGCCTGGGAGATGGAGATCACCGGCGAGGGCAAGCTGCTCGCGCCCCTGCTGGGTCTCGAACTCGACGCGCAGCTCCTGCCCGCCGCCCAGCAGCGCGCGGTCGTCGAACTCTTCGTGGAGGCCGACCCGGACCGCGGGCCCGACGGGCCGGTCAACACCCCGCCGTTCCTCGTCGACATCAGTGAGCAGGGCCGGCCGGCCGTGTACGCGCGACTCGTCGGACCGTACGAGATCATCGGCCTCGACACCCCGGACGGCGAGCGCAGCGCCCTGCTCCACGAGGCGCTCGCCCTGCTGCTCCTGCACCGCGAGGGCGTCCACCCGCGGGTGCTGTCGTCCGCGCTGTGGCCGCGCGGGGTCACCGACGACGTGCGCGAGGCGCTCCTGGACCGGCTGCGCGCCTGGCTCGGCACCGACACCGACGGCACCCCTCGCCTCGGCACCGACCGCACCGGCCGGCTCACCCTCGCCCAGTCCGTCGTCTCCGACCTGGACGTGCTGCGGTCGCTGTACCACGAGGCGACCCAGGGCAAGGGCGTCGACAGCCGGGCCGTGCGCGGACGGCTGCTCACCGACGCGCTGGTGCTGGTGCGCGGGCCGCTGCTCGCCGACCGGCCCGAGGGCCGCTACCGCTGGCTCACCCACGAGATCGTCGAAGCCCAGCTTCCGCTGCTCGTCGCCGACACCGGGCTGGCCCTCTCCGAGTTCCACCTGGAGAAGGGCCGCGCGGAGAAGGCCATCGAGGCGCTGAACGCCGCCCTGCGCACCGCCCCGGTCGACGAGCGGCTGTGGAACGAGCTGCTGCGCGCCACCCACGCCCTCGACGACCCCGCCCGGCTCACCGCCCTCGCCGCCGACCTCATCGGCCGCAGCGGCGCCCGCGGGCTGCCGCCGCGCACCGAGGCCCTGCTCGACGAACTGCTGCCGGCCTGGCGCGACGCGGTCGAGGCCGCGGCCGCGGGATGAGCGACCTGCCGGTGCCGTCGGTCGCGGTCGTCGTCCTGGTCGCCGCGCTGTGGGGCGCGGCGGCGGGCGCGCTGCTGCCCCGCGCGGTGTACCGGTTCGCCGTCCCGGCGGGGGAGGCGTGGCACGCCCGGTGCCCCGGGGGACATCCGCTGCGCGGGTGGCTCGGACGGGCCCGGTGCGGACAGTGCGCCCCGCGCGGGGAGGGCGCCGGGGACGCCGGGAGCGAAGGGGACACCGGGCGCAAGGCGGATGTCACGCGCGGAGACGGAGAGAGGACGGCCGGGACGTCGTACGGCACCGGACCCGTCGCCCCCGCAGTCGTGACCGCGCTCGTCTGCGCCGCCCTCGCCGTCGCCACCGGGACCCGGCCCGAGCTGGCGGTCTGGCTGCTGCTCGCGCCCGTCGGCGTGCTGCTGGCGGTCGTCGACTTCCGGGTGCAGCGGCTGCCCGACCCGCTCACCCTGCCCTTCGCCGCGGCCGCCCTCGCCCTGCTCGGCGTGGTCGCCCTCGTCCCCGAGCACGCGGGCGCCTGGACGACCGCCCTGCTGGGCGCCCTGGCGCTCGGCGCCGGCTACTTCGCCCTGTTCCTCGTCAACCCGGCCGGCATGGGCTTCGGCGACGTGAAGCTCGCCCTCGGCGCGGGGGCCGTCCTCGGCTGGTACGGCTGGCCGACCGTGATGCTCGGCACCTTCGCCGGGTTCCTGTTCGGGGCGCTGTACGGCGGTGCCCTCGTCGTCGCGCGGCGGGCGGGGCGCGGGACGGCCATCCCGTTCGGGCCGTTCCTGATCGCCGGGGCGTTCGCCGGGCTGCTGATCGGCGCGTACACGGCGTGACGCGTCCGGTGTCACCGACCGGATGCGTACCCGGGCCGAGGCGTACTCCCTCCGAGGCGTCCCCCCCCCCAGGCGTCACCCCCGACGGGTGTCCGGCCCGACGCGTGCCCGGCCGCCGCGTGACGCACATCCGGCAGCGGTGTGACGCACTCCGGCCGCCGCCGGCGCGTACACGATGTGACGGTTGGGCAGGTGCGACGGGGCGCCCATCGGCCTGACGTCGGGCGTCGTGGGCCGCTGGCGTAGGCTGGTTCAGCCCGTCCACAACCCTTACGAACCTTACGAAAGGGACGCCCGGTGACCGAGAAGGCCGACCTTCAGCCCATCCTCGACCGTGCCGCCGCCGGTGGGCGGATCACCCCCGAAGAGGCGCTCGACCTCTACCGCGACGCCCCGCTGCACGCGCTGGGCGCCGCCGCCGACGCCGTACGCAGGCGGAAGTACGCCGGCACCGAGCACATCGCCACGTACATCATCGAGCGCAACATCAACTACACGAACGTGTGCGTCACGGCGTGCAGGTTCTGCGCCTTCTACGCCGCGCCCAAGGACACCGCCAAGGGCTGGACCCGCGACCTCGACGACATCCTGCGCCGCTGCGCGGAGACGATCGAGCTGGGCGGCACGCAGATCATGTTCCAGGGCGGCCACCACCCGGACTACGGCGTCGAGTACTACGAGAAGCACTTCGCCGCCATCAAGAAGGAGTTCCCGCAGCTCGTCATCCACAGCCTGGGGGCGAGCGAGGTCGAGCACATGGCCCGGATCTCGAAGGTGTCGGTCGAGGAGGCCATCACCCGGATCCACGCGGCCGGGCTCGACTCCTTCGCCGGGGCCGGGGCCGAGCTGCTGCCCGAGCGCCCGCGCAAGGCCATCGCGCCGCTGAAGGAGTCCGGCGAGCGCTGGCTGGAGATCATGGAGATCGCGCACGGGCTGGGCGTGGAGTCGACGTCCACCATGCTGATGGGCACCGGCGAGACCAACGCCGAGCGCATCGAGCACCTGCGCATGATCCGGGACGTGCAGGACCGCACCGGCGGCTTCCGCGCCTTCATCCCGTACACCTACCAGCCCGAGAACAACCACCTGAAGGGCCGGACGCAGGCCACCCTCTTCGAGTACCTGCGGATGATCGCCATCGCCCGCGTCTTCCTCGACAACGTGGCCCACATCCAGGGCTCGTGGCTGACCACCGGCAAGGAGGTCGGCCAGCTCTCCCTGCACTACGGCGCCGACGACCTCGGCTCGATCATGCTGGAGGAGAACGTCGTGTCGTCGGCCGGCGCCAAGCACCGCTCCAACCGGCTGGAGATCATCGACCTGATCCGCCGTGCCGGGCGGGTACCCGCCCAGCGGTCGACCACCTACGAGCACCTCGTCGTGCACGACGACCCGGCCGACGACCCCGTCGACGACCGCGTGGCCTCCCACATCTCCTCCACGGCGATCGAGGGCGGCACAGCCCACCCGGAGCTGAAGCTCCTGGCCTCCAACTAGGCTCCGTGTGACGACACTTCACGCAGCCGACCTGCTGATCACGGGCGACGGCCGGCCGCCGGTGCCGCAGGGTGCGGTCCTCGTCGACGGGCGGACGGTCGCGGCCGTCGGCCCGTACGGCGAACTGGCGGCCGCACATCCCACGGCCCGGGTACGACGCTGGCCGGGACTGCTCACCCCCGGGCTCCTGCACCCGTACGGGCCCGAACTGCTGGAGCACGCCTACCATCCCGACCCGCGCGAGGCCGACGAACTGGGCACCGACCCACTCGTCGGCGAGGCGCTCGCGGCGCTGCCGATGACCGACGCCCGCTGGGGCGCGAGCGCGCGCCGCGGGGTGCAGCGGATGCTGGCGCACGGGACCGTCGCCGTCGGCGGGGAGCCGCGCCGGCCCGCCGTGGCGGACGCGGTGCGCCGGGCCGGGCTGCGCGTGGAGCCGAGGCCGACCGGAGTCCCTGCCGGGGCCGCCGGGGAGGGGGGCGTGTCCTGGGACGGCGTGCCGTGCCTCGATCCGCTGGGCGGCCGGTCTCCGGCCGAGGCGCTTGTGACACCGTTCCCGAACCGGGGCTCGGTGGCGACGTTCGCCGTGTTCGACGTCCCCGACGAGGCCGCGCTGGGCGAACGGGGAGCCGTCACGTGCGTGGCGACGGTCCTGGCGGGACGACTGGTGTACCGGCGCCGGTAGCCCGGCCTGTCGCCCGGCGGCCGGGGGCTCCGGGACCGTGGCGGGCCCGTCCTGCCACAATGGGCCCGTGACCCGCGCATCCCTGAACAAGCAGCCGCACGAAGTCGCCTCGATGTTCGACCACGTCGCGGAACGGTACGACCTGACCAACGACGTGCTGTCGCTCGGTCAGGACCGGATCTGGCGCAAGGAGGTGGCGAAGGCGGTCGGCGCACGCCCCGCGGAGAAGGTCCTGGACCTGGCGGCCGGTACGGGGACGTCCTCGCTGCCCTTCGCGCAGGCCGGAGCCTACGTCGTCCCCTGCGACTTCTCCCTCGGCATGCTCCAGGTCGGCAAACGGCGCCGGAACTGGCTGCCGTACACCGCCGGCGACGCGACCCGGCTGCCCTTCAAGGACGACGTCTTCGACGCCGTCACCATCTCCTTCGGACTGCGCAACGTCCAGGACACGGACGCGGCCCTGCGGGAGATGCACCGGGTGACCCGGCCCAGCGGACGCATCCTCATCTGCGAGTTCTCGCACCCCACCTGGACGCCGTTCCGCACCGTGTACACCGAGTACCTGATGCGCGCGCTGCCGCCGGTGGCCCGCGCGGTGTCGTCCAACCCCGACGCGTACGTCTACCTCGCCGAGTCCATCCGGGACTGGCCCGACCAGCCCGCCCTGGCCGGTCGGCTGCAGGACGCCGGCTGGACGAAGGTGGCCTGGCGCAACCTCACGGGCGGCGTGGTCGCGCTGCACCGGGGCCTCAAGGCGAGCTGAGGCGAGACGGTCCGGGTCCGGGAACGGTCCGGACCGGGGGTCGGTCGCGAAGGGCCGCGAAACGCGGCCCCGACCGGTCAGGGCGGGCCGGGGAAGGCCCCGACCGGTCAGGGCGGCCCGAGGGTCGCCGTCGCCGCGCGGGGGACGGCCGTGCCGGGGGCGCCGGGTTCGTCCAGTTCCCGCTGGAGGACGCCGCCGGGCGGTACGGGTCCGCGCGGCTCGCGCACGCCTCCGCCGCCGTCCCCCTCGCCGAAGTCGAACCACACGTGCACCAGGGAGTCCCGCGGCACCTCGGCACCGGGCGGCGGATACTGGCGCACGACGTACTCGACGACGGTCAGGTGGAAGTCCGGCCGGTCCGGCGCCTCGAGGTGCAGGCCGCGCGCACGAGCCGACTCGCGCGCGTCCACGGCCATCAGGCCGACCAGGCGCGGAACGCGCACCTCGGGTGTCCTGTCGAGTGTCCTGGGTGTCATACGCACGGACGTCACCCCCCAGCGGTACCGGCAGAGTAGGCACGGCCCCGCGCCGACAGGAAGCATCGCGTGGCTATCTGTGACAATCGGTCACATTGCGTAGCGAAAGTGGTGGCTTGTGCTTCCACTTGTGCCCGTGGGTCCGCTCTCAGAGGACCAGCCGGTAGCAGTGGCCCTCCCGGTCCGAGGCCGGGATCGGAAACGTCTCGGCGAGGCGCATCCCGAGCCGCCGGGTGACCGCCGTCGAGCGGGTGTTGCGGGCATCGACCATCGCGACCACGTCCCGCACGCCGGTGGCGCGCACCCGTTCCAGCGTCTGGTGCGCCGCGGCGGTGACGTACCCCTTGCCCCAGTGCTCCCGGCCGAGGCGCCAGCCAATCTCGATCTCGCCCGTCGGACCCCAGTCCCGCTCCCAGGGCTGGGCGCCCGTGAAGCCGATGACGCGGTCCGCCCCGTCGACCATGGTCCACAGGCAGAAGCCGAGTTCGGCGTCGTGCCGCCGCTGGCGGGCGGTGAGCTCCTCGTACACCGACAACTCCGCGGCCCTGCCGCCGTGGAACTCCATGACGTCCGGATCGGCGAAGATCCGGTGCCAGGCGAAGGCGTCCTCATGAGTGGGTACGCGAAGCCGTACAACGGGCAGAGCTCGGTGCATTGAGGCAGCCCTTCAGCCGGGTGATCAATTGTCCTGCATAGACTGCCCGTGTCCAGTGCCGGTCGGCACGCAGATTTCGAACTTGGGGAGATCCCGCCGTGACCGAGCCCCTCTCCGACAACACCGCCGATGTGATCGTCGTGGGCGCGGGGCCCGCCGGCTCCGCCACCGCGTACCACCTGGCCAGGTCCGGTCTCGACGTGCTCCTGCTGGAGAAGACCGCGTTCCCGCGGGAGAAGGTCTGCGGCGACGGCCTCACCCCGCGCGCCACCAAGCAGCTCGTGTCGATGGGCATCGACATCTCCGAAGAGGCGGGCTGGCTGCGCAACAAGGGCCTGCGCATCATCGGCGGCGGGGTCCGCCTCCAGCTCGACTGGCCGGAACTCGCCTCCTTCCCCGACTACGGCCTGGTCCGCAAGCGGGACGACTTCGACGAACAGCTCGCCCGGCAGGCCCAGAAGGCCGGCGCGCGCCTGTACGAGCGCTGCAACGTGGGCGCGCCGATCCTCGACGACCGCACCGGCCGCATCACCGGTGTGAAGGCCAAGCTCGGCGAGGAGAAGCGGGAAGTCACCTTCCACGCCCCGCTGGTGGTGGCCGCCGACGGCAACTCCACACGGCTGTCCCTGGCGATGGGGCTGCACCGCCGCGAGGACCGCCCGATGGGCGTCGCGGTCCGCACGTACTTCACCTCGCCGCGCCACGACGACGACTACCTGGAGTCCTGGCTGGAGCTGTGGGACCGCCGCGGTGCGCAGGACCGGCTGCTGCCCGGCTACGGCTGGATCTTCGGCATGGGCGACGGGACGAGCAACGTCGGCCTCGGGGTGCTCAACACCTCGGCCTCCTTCAAGGAACTGGACTGGCGCGAGATCCTGAAGGCCTGGTGCGCGTCGCTGCCCGAGGACTGGGGCTACACCCCGGACAACATGACCGGCCCGATCCGCGGCGCCGCGCTCCCGATGGCCTTCAACCGCCAGCCGCACTACACGCGCGGACTGCTGCTCGTGGGCGACGCGGGCGGCCTGGTGAACCCGTTCAACGGCGAGGGCATCGCCTACGCCATGGAATCCGGGCAGATCGCCGCCGAGGTCATCGTCCAGGCACACGCGCGGGCGACGCCGGCCCAGCGGGAGATCGCCCTCCAGCGCTACCCGCGCGTCCTGAAGGACACCTACGGCGGCTACTACACGCTCGGCCGCGCGTTCGTGAAGCTCATCGGCAACCCGAAGATCATGCAGATCGCCGCCCAGCGCGGACTGACGCACCCGATGCTGATGAAGTTCACCCTGAAGCTGCTCGCCAACCTGACGGACCCCACGGGCGGCGACGCGATGGACCGCGTCATCAACGGTCTGAGCAAGGTGGCGCCGAAGGCGTGAGGCGTCCCGCGCCCCCTGCGCGCCCGGGGGCGCGCGTCCCGTCGTGCGCGGACCCGGGGACGCGGGAGCCGTGAGGGGCGCTGTGGGCGGCCGGGGCCGGATGGATGGGCTCGCGGCCGCCGACGCGTGTCCGGGGCGCCGTGAAGGCCTGCCACGCGGCTGTGCGCGGTCCGGCCGGCGCGTACCGGCCCGTCAATCCCCGCGAAGCAGCCGACAATTCGGGCATGCGGGGTGATCTCGGTCGACCGGAGGGGTCGGCCGGGGTGAGGGAGAAGCGCGCGAACGGAAGGCGCGCGGGGGACGTGTGGGCGGGCGCGCGTGAGCACGGACGGAGAGAGCCGCTGCCCACGAGCGGCAGCGGCCCCTCGGCCCACGTCGGCCGGGCCCGTGCGAACCGGGCCCGGCGACCCGGACCGCCAGGGGTCCGGGTCCTTGTCCGGGTGCGTGCGGACGTCGCTCAGAGCACGCGCACGGCGCCCGACGCGGGGTAGCCGGAGAGGTCCTGGATGACGACGCCCTTGGACGGGTTGGCGGCGTCCAGGTACTGGCCGTCACCGATGTAGACACCCGTGTGGTACGCGGAGCCCTTGCCGCCCCAGTACAGGATGTCGCCGACCTGGAGGTTGGACAGCGAGACGTCGGTGCCGACCGTCGACTGGTCCTGCGAGACACGCGGGAGGTCCACGCCGACCTGCTTGAACGCGGCCTGCACCAGGCTGGAGCAGTCCCAGGCGTTGGGGCCGGTGGCGCCCATGACGTAGGCGTCGCCCACCTGCGCCTTGAGGAAGGAGATCACCGTCGCGACGCTGCCACTGGCCGGCGCGGAGACGGTGGTCGTGGTGGCCGCCGTGCTCGTGGTGCCCGCGTCGGCGGTGAGGGTGACACGCTCGGCATCGCGCGTGGCGCGCTCGGCGGCGGCCTTGCGGGCCTCCTCGGCGGCCTTCTTCTTCGCCTCGGCCTTCTCCTTGGCCTCGGCGAGGTCGGCCTTGGCCGTCTTGGCCGCCTTGGCGGCGGCGGCGTCACGCTCGGCCTGCAGCTGGTAGTTCGCGGCGGCCTGCTGGGTGGCCTCCGCGGACTGGGCGACCTGAGTGGACAGGTCGGCCGTCAGGGTGGGCAGGGAGAGGGTCTGGGTCACCGGCTCTGCGGCGACCGCCGAGGCCGACGCCCCGGCCACTGCCAGAGTGCCGAGGACGCCACCGGCCACTCCGGCCCGCATCGCCATCGTGGTCTGCGCGGTGCGGCGGGGTTTCCGGTGGCTTCGTATGTGAGCGGTGTGGGACATGGGAACAACCGGTACCAGGGGCTCCTTCATATCCACAAGAAACGTGTGCTGCGCCACAATTGTTCAATCGCGGCGCCGAATCCCGGGCGCGTCGCTCTTTATTGACGCCGTAACGGACATTGCGGGCGTGGCGTAATGGGCCCGTGATCACGGTCTTTCATCTTTACGTCCGAATTGCCCCCTGCCTACCATCGGTTGAAGTGATTGGCCAAGCCCTCTTCTCGCGCCCCGGCGGCGGATGTGGCGGAGGTCACGGAACGGTTACCCCTGTCGCCGCGTCCGGTGTGCGAGCTCCGGACGGATTGCGGACGGGTTGCGCCGGGATCGCGGCCGGGCCACGACGGGTCTCGCGGCCGGACCGCGACGGGTCTTGCGGCCGGGCTGCGACCGGGCCGTGTTCGGGCCGTGTTCGGCGCGGCGTCCGGGTTCGCGTGCGGCTCGCATTCGGGCGAGTCCGGGCCGCGCGCGGGGCGAGTCCGGGCATGGTCCGGGACGGCCGCCCTCGGGTCGGTTCCAGGGTGGACTCCGGGGCGGGTCCCGGGGCGGGTCCCGGGGTGGACTCCGGGGCGGGTCCCGGGGCGGGTCCCGGGTGGACTTCGGGGTGGGTCCCGGGGTGGGCCCGGGACGCGCTTGGGGTCGGGTTCGGGGGGAGCGTGCACCACCTTCGGTTCATGGCCGGGTTCGCGGGCGGGTGCGCGGGCGGGTGTGCGGCCGAGGTCGCGGCCGGCGGCAGTCGGGGTCGCGGCCGGCGGCAGTCGGGGTCGCGGCCGGCGGCAGTCGGGGGCGCGGCCGGATCCGGGAGGGGGTCGCGGCCGGACCCGCGACGGCTCCGTGCCGTCCGGACTTCGTGAACGCGCGCACACGTCCACATCGCGCCCCGCGTCCCCCCGATGTGTGAACGCGCTCTCTAGCAAGCGATCGAGTCCAGCACCAATTTGCATGCAGAGGAACCATCTTGATATGGAGACGCCTCTCTGGCCTGCAACGACGCGGCGGAATGTCACTTCTGGTGACCGCGCGGACGCTTCGCGTGCGAAGATCACCGCTCCTCCGGCTTCATGATCGTTCGTCAGGTGGTGGAGATCACAAAGCTTGTGCAATACCCCGTGTCGCAGATCACAGACTTGCGGGCATAGGATGCGGAGCGGTTGGGCTTGTGACCTGCTTCACATGTTCTCGATCTTCGCCGGGGCGGGCGTGGTTCGTGGGGCACGTGGGGCGCAAGTGAGCCCGACTCGCCAGCAGTCAGTGCCGACTGAGAGGAGCGAGGAGCGGTGAACGCGTATGCGCCCATCCTCGTACTGGGAGCCCTCGGGGCAGGCTTTGCGATCTTCTCCGTGGTCATGGCCACGCTGATCGGTCCGAAGCGGTACAACCGCGCCAGGCTCGAGGCCTACGAGTGCGGTATCGAACCGACCCCCACGCCGGCCGGCGGCGGGCGCTTCCCCATCAAGTACTACCTGACGGCGATGCTCTTCATCGTCTTCGACATCGAGATCGTCTTCCTTTATCCCTGGGCCGTCAGTTTCGACGCCCTGGGGATCTTCGGGCTCGTGGAGATGCTGCTCTTCGTGCTCACCGTCTTCGTCGCCTACGCCTACGTATGGCGGCGCGGCGGGCTGGAATGGGACTGAAGGGCCTTTGACCATGGGACTCGAAGAAAAGCTGCCGAGCGGATTCCTGCTGACCACCGTCGAGCAGGCCGCGGGCTGGGTGCGCAAGTCGTCCATGTTCCCCGCCACGTTCGGACTCGCCTGCTGTGCCATCGAGATGATGACCACCGGCGCCGGCCGCTACGACCTGGCGCGCTTCGGCATGGAGGTCTTCCGCGGCTCGCCGCGGCAGGCGGACCTGATGATCGTGGCCGGCCGGGTCAGCCAGAAGATGGCGCCGGTGCTGCGGCAGGTCTACGACCAGATGCCGAACCCCAAGTGGGTGATCTCCATGGGGGTCTGCGCCTCGTCGGGCGGCATGTTCAACAACTACGCGATCGTGCAGGGCGTCGACCACATCGTCCCGGTCGACATCTACCTGCCCGGTTGTCCGCCCCGCCCCGAGATGCTGCTGGACGCCATTCTCAAGCTCCACCAGAAGGTCCAGGGTTCCAAGCTCGGAGTGAACGCCGAGGAGGCGGCCCGCGAGGCGGAGGAGGCGGCGCTCAAGGCCCTGCCCACCATCGAGATGAAGGGGCTGCTGCGATGAGCGACGCGAACGACACCGCGGGTGACGGCGTGAACCCCGAGAAGGACCTCTCCGCCGAGAACCTCCCCGGCCAGCGGGGCGACGGGGGCGAGGAGATCCGCGTCCAGCGCGGCATGTTCGGCGCCGGCAACGGCGGTGACACCTCCGGTTACGGCGGCCTGGTCCGCTCGGTCCGGCTCCCGGGAGCGTCGAACCGCCCCTACGGGGGATGGTTCGACGAGGTGGCCGACGAACTGGAGGGCGCGCTGGAGGAGCAGGACCTGCTCCCCGGGAACGCCATCGGGAAGACGGTCGTCGACCGCGACGAACTCACCTTCCACATCGAGCGCGAGCACCTGGTCCGGGTCGCGACGACCCTGCGCGACGATCCCGCGCTCCGCTTCGAGCTGTGCACCGGCGTCAGCGGCGTGCACTACCCCAGCGACAAGGGCCGCGAGCTGCACGCCGTGTACCACCTGCGGTCGATCACCCACAACCGGATGATCCGCCTGGAAGTCAGCGCTCCCGACGGCGACCCGCACATCCCGTCGCTGGTCTCCGTCTACCCGACGAACGACTGGCACGAGCGCGAGACGTACGACTTCTTCGGCATCGTCTTCGACGGTCACCCGGCCCTGACGCGGATCCTGATGCCGGACGACTGGCAGGGCCATCCGCAGCGCAAGGACTACCCCCTCGGCGGCATCCCCGTCGAGTACAAGGGCGCCCGGATCCCGGCTCCGGACCAGCGGAGGTCGTACTCATGAGCATGCCGAACGCCTCCGCCGCCTCGGCGCGCGAGACCACGGAAGGCACCGTCTACACCGTCACCGGCGGCGACTGGGACGAGGTCGTCGAGACGGCGCAGCGCAGTGACGACGAGCGCATCATCGTCAACATGGGACCGCAGCACCCGTCCACGCACGGCGTGCTCCGGCTGATCCTGGAGATCGACGGCGAGACGGTCACCGAGGCCCGCTGCGGCATCGGCTACCTCCACACCGGCATCGAGAAGAACCTCGAGTACCGGACCTGGACCCAGGGCACCACGTTCGTGACGCGCATGGACTACCTGACGCCGTTCTTCAACGAGACGGCGTACTGCCTCGGCGTCGAGAAGCTCCTCGGCATCGAGGACCAGATCCCCGACCGCGCCTCGGTCATCCGCGTGCTCCTGATGGAGCTGAACCGGCTCTCCTCCCACCTGGTGTGCATCGCCACCGGAGGCATGGAACTCGGCGCCACCACGATCATGATCTACGGATTCCGTGATCGTGAACTCATTCTCGACGCCTTCGAGCTCATCACCGGCCTGCGGATGAACCACGCGTACATCCGCCCCGGCGGACTCGCCCAGGACCTGCCGCCCGGCGCCGTGGACCAGATCCGCGAGCTGGTGAAGAAGCTGCGCAAGAACCTCCCGGAGTACGACGCGCTCGCCACCGGGAACCCCATCTTCAAGGCCCGTATGCAGGACGTCGGCTATCTGGACCTGGCCGGCTGCATGGCCCTCGGGGCGACCGGCCCGGTCCTGCGCTCCACCGGCCTGCCGCACGACCTGCGCAAGGCGCAGCCGTACTGCGGGTACGAGACGTACGACTTCGAGATCCCCACCGCGGACACCTGCGACTCCTACGGCCGCTTCCTGATCCGGCTGGAGGAGATGCGCCAGTCGCTGCGCATCGTCGAGCAGTGCCTGGACCGGCTCCAGCCCGGACCGGTCATGGTCGCCGACAAGAAGATCGCCTGGCCCGCCCAGCTCGCCATGGGGCCGGACGGACTGGGCAACTCCCTCGACCACATCAAGAAGATCATGGGCACCTCCATGGAGGCCCTGATCCACCACTTCAAGCTGGTCACCGAGGGCTTCCGCGTACCGCCGGGACAGACGTACGCGGCCGTCGAGTCGCCCAAGGGCGAGCTCGGCGCGCATGTCGTCTCCGACGGCGGCACCCGCCCCTTCCGGGTCCACTTCCGCGACCCGTCCTTCACCAACCTGCAGGCCATGGCGGCGATGTGCGAGGGCGGCCAGGTCGCCGACGTCATCGTCGCCGTGGCATCCCTCGACCCCGTGATGGGAGGCGTCGACCGGTGACCACCACCCCTTCGGAGCGGGGCGTCAGCCTGGGCATGCCCCAACTGCCCGCGCCCGCCTACCCGGACGAGGTCCGGGCCCGGCTGGAGACCGACGCGCGCGAGGTCATCGCCCGCTACCCGGACTCCCGGTCCGCTCTCCTGCCGCTGCTGCACCTCGTGCAGGCGGAGGAGGGCCATGTCACGCGCACCGGGATGCGGTTCTGCGCGGACGTGCTCGGCCTGACCACGGCCGAGGTCACCGCCGTCGCCACCTTCTACTCCATGTACCGGCGCCGGCCGAGCGGCGACTACCAGGTCGGGGTGTGCACCAACACCCTGTGCGCGGTCATGGGCGGCGACGCCATCTTCGAGGAGCTCCAGGAGCACCTGGGCCTCGGCAACGGCGAGACCACCGACGACGGCAAGGTCACCCTCGAGCACATCGAGTGCAACGCGGCCTGCGACTTCGCGCCCGTCGTGATGGTCAACTGGGAGTTCTTCGACAACCAGGACCCGCAGAGCGCCAAGCGCCTCGTCGACGACCTGAGGGCCGGCCGCCCGGTGTCGCCCACGCGCGGGGCGCCCCTGTGCACGTTCAAGGAGACCGCCCGGATCCTGGCCGGCTTCCCCGACGAGCGGGACGGTGCCGTCGACGCCACGGGAAGCGCGGGACCCGCCTCCCTGGCCGGCCTGAAGCTGGCCAAGGGGGAGGCCGCCCCCGCACGCGTGGTGCACCCGCGCGGCGAGGCGTCCCAGGACACCCCGCCGCACGACCCGTCACCGGCGGAGCACCTCAGCTCGCACGACGCGCCGCAGGACACGTCGGCCTCCGACCCGGCGCATCCGGCCGGACCTGCCGCAGAGGAGGGGGAGTGATGACCTTGGCACCCGAACTCAAGGACACCGGCCCGGAGAAGCTGCTCGCGCCCGTGCTGTCGGCCTTCTGGGACGAGGACAGGTCCTGGACGCTGGACGTCTACAAGAGGCACGAGGGGTACGAAGGGCTCCGCAAGGCGCTCGCCATGTCACCGGACGACGTCATCGCGTACGTCAAGGAGTCCGGTCTACGGGGGCGCGGAGGCGCCGGATTCCCCACGGGAATGAAATGGCAGTTCATTCCCCAGGGAGACGGAAAACCGCACTACCTGGTGGTCAACGCCGACGAGTCGGAACCCGGAACGTGCAAGGACATCCCGCTCCTCTTCGCGAACCCGCACAGCCTCATCGAGGGCATCGTCATCGCCTGTTACGCCATCAGGTCGTCCCACGCCTTCATCTACCTGCGGGGCGAAGTCGTCCCCGTGCTGCGGCGGTTGCACGAGGCCGTGCGCGAGGCCTACGCGGCGGGCCTCCTCGGCGAGAACGTGCTGGGCAGCGGACTCGACCTCGAACTCACCGTGCACGCGGGCGCCGGCGCGTACATCTGCGGTGAGGAGACCGCACTCCTCGACTCGCTCGAAGGCCGCCGTGGTCAACCACGGCTCCGTCCCCCCTTCCCCGCCGTCGCGGGCCTCTACGCGTGCCCGACCGTGGTGAACAACGTCGAGTCGATCGCCTCGGTTCCCACCATCATGAACCGGGGCAAGGACTGGTTCCGCTCGATGGGCAGCGAGAAGTCGCCCGGCTTCACCCTCTACTCCCTCAGCGGCCACGTCGCACGCCCCGGACAGTACGAGGCGCCGATGGGCATCACACTGCGCCAGCTGCTCGACATGAGCGGCGGCATGCGGCCGGGACACCGCCTGAAGTTCTGGACGCCGGGCGGCTCCTCCACGCCGATGTTCACCGACGAGCACCTTGACGTCCCCCTCGACTACGAGGGGGTGGGCGCCGCCGGCTCCATGCTCGGCACCAAGGCCCTCCAGTGCTTCGACGAGACGACGTGCGTCGTCCGGGCCGTCACCCGCTGGACCGAGTTCTACGCCCACGAGTCCTGCGGCAAGTGCACGCCCTGCCGCGAAGGCACGTACTGGCTCGTGCAGCTGATGCGCGACATCGAGGCCGGCAAGGGCCGGATGTCCGACCTCGACAAGCTGAACGACATCGCCGACAACATCAACGGCAAGGCGTTCTGCGCCCTCGGCGACGGCGCCGCCTCGCCGATCTTCTCCTCGCTCAAGTACTTCCGTGAGGAGTACGAGCAGCACATCACGGGCCGGGGCTGCCCCTTCGACCCCGCGAGGTCGACGGCCTGGGCCGACCGCACGGAGGTGCACGCATGACCGTGACCACCAACGCTCCTTCGGGAGGGGGAGAGGCGGCGGTCCCCCCGGAGGACCTCGTCACGCTGACGATCGACGGCGCCGAGCTCAGCGTGCCCAAGGGCACCCTGGTCATCCGGGCCGCCGAACAGCTCGGCATCGAGATCCCCCGGTTCTGCGACCACCCGCTCCTCGACCCGGCCGGCGCCTGCCGCCAGTGCATCGTCGAGGTCGAGGGCCAGCGCAAGCCCATGGCCTCCTGCACCATCACCTGCACCGACGGGATGGTGGTGAAGACCCAGCTCACCTCGCCCGTCGCGGAGAAGGCCCAGCACGGGGTGATGGAGCTGCTGCTCATCAACCACCCGCTGGACTGCCCGGTCTGCGACAAGGGCGGCGAGTGCCCGCTGCAGAACCAGGCCATGTCCCACGGACAGGCCGACTCCCGCTTCGACGGAAAGAAGCGGACCTACGAGAAGCCCGTCCCGATCTCCACCCAGGTGCTGCTGGACCGCGAACGGTGCGTGCTGTGCGCCCGCTGCACCCGGTTCTCCAACCAGATCGCGGGCGACCCGATGATCGAGATGGTGGAGCGGGGCGCGCTCCAGCAGATCGGCACCGGCGAGGGCGATCCCTTCGAGTCGTACTTCTCCGGCAACACCATCCAGATCTGCCCGGTCGGCGCGCTCACCTCGGCGGCCTACCGGTTCCGCTCCCGCCCCTTCGACCTGGTCTCCTCGCCGTCGGTGTGCGAGCACTGCGCCGGTGGCTGCGCCACCCGCACCGACCACCGGCGCGGCAAGGTCATGCGGCGGCTCGCCGCCGACGACCCCGAGGTCAACGAGGAGTGGATGTGCGACAAGGGCCGCTTCGGGTTCCGGTACGCACAGCAGCGGGACCGGCTGCAGACCCCGCTCGTGCGCAACGCCGAGGGTGAGCTGGAGCCCGCCTCCTGGCCCGACGCGCTGCAGATCGCGGCCCAGGGCCTGCTGGCCTCCCGCGGCCGCACCGGCGTCCTGACCGGCGGCCGGCTCACCGTCGAGGACGCCTACGCGTACAGCAAGTTCGCGCGCGTGGCCCTCGACACCAACGACATCGACTTCCGCGCGCGCGTGCACAGCGCCGAGGAGGCCGACTTCCTCGCCGCGCGGGTCGCGGGCCGCGGACGTGACCTCGGGGGCGCGTCCGGTACGGACTCCGCCGACGGTGTCACGTACTCCTCGCTGGAGAAGGCGCCCGCCGTCCTGCTGGTCGGATTCGAGGCCGAGGAGGAGGCGCCCGGCGTCTTCCTGCGGCTGCGCAAGGCCTGGCGTACGCACGGGCAGCGGACCTTCTCGCTGGCCACGCACGCCACACGCGGACTGGCGAAGGCCGGCGGCACGCTGCTGCCGGCGGCTCCCGGCACCGAGACCGAATGGCTCGACGCGCTCGCGAGCGGGGTCGGCCTGGAGGGCGACGGGGCCCGAGCCGCCGAAGCGCTGCGGGCCGAGGGCGCGGTGATCGTCGTCGGCGAGCGGATCGCCGCCGTCGAGGGCGGCCCGACCGCCGCCGTACGGATCGCCACCGCGACCGGCGCCCGGCTGGTGTGGATTCCCCGGCGCGCCGGGGAGCGGGGCGCCGTCGAGGCGGGCGCGCTGCCGTCGCTGCTGCCGGGCGGGCGCCCGGCGACCGACCCGCGCGCACGGGAGGAGGTCGCCGCCGTCTGGGGCGTCGCCGCCCTCCCGCACCGCTACGGCCGCGACACCCGCGAGATCGTCGAGGCAGCCGCGACCGGCGAGCTGCAGGCGCTGCTGGTCGCCGGCGTCGAGGTCGCCGACCTGCCCGACCCCGCACGCGCGCGTACGGCACTCGCCGAGGCCGGGTTCGTGGTCTCGCTGGAGCTGAGGCCCAGCGAGGTCACCGAACTCGCCGACGTGGTGCTGCCGGTCGCGGCCGTCGTCGAGAAGGCCGGCGCCTTCCTCACCTGGGAAGGCAGGGTCCGGCCCTTCGCGTCGGCGCTCAAGCCCGAGCAGCTCACCCGTACCCTCCCGCCGACCGACGCGCGCGTGCTCCAGATGCTCGCCGACGCCATGGACGTGCACCTGGGTCTGCCGGACCTGCGCACCACCCGCGCGGAGCTCGAGCGGCTCGGCGCCTGGGACGGCCCGCGGGCCACCGAACCACTGGAGACCGCGGGCGCGCTGCCCCGGCCGGCCGCCGGAGAGGCGGTGCTCGCGGGGCACCGCCTGCTGCTGGACCAGGGACTCCTGCAACAGGGCGACGAGGCGCTCGCCGGCACCCGGCACGCCGCGCACGCGCGCCTGTCGGCCGCCACGGCCGCCGAGGTCGGCGTCAAGGACGGCGACCCGATCGCCGTGACCGGCCCCGCGGGGACGGTCGAGCTGACCCTGGGCGTCACCGAGATGCCCGACCGCGTGGTGTGGCTCCCGCTGAACTCCGTCGGCGGCGGGGTCGCCTCCGACACCGGGGCGCTGCCCGGCTCCCTCGTCCGAATCGGCCCGGCGGGACCCGCCGGCGAGGCCCTCAAGGAGGTGGAGGCATGAGCCCGTACTTCGCCGCTGAAGACCTCTCGATGTTCGGCCGCGACCCCTGGTGGCTGGTCGTCGTCAAGGCGGTGTTCTGCTTCGCCTTCCTCATGGTGACGGTGCTGATCGCCATCGTGATGGAACGCAAGATCGTCGCCTGGATGCAGCTGCGCGTCGGCCCCAACCGGAACGGCCCCTGGGGCATGCTCCAGTCGCTCGCCGACGGCGTGAAGCTGATGCTCAAGGAAGACGTCGTCGTCAAACGCGCCGACAAGGTGGTGTACGTCCTCGCGCCGATCGTCGCGGCCGTCCCGGCCTTCATGGCGATCGCGGTGATCCCCTTCGGGCCGTCCGGCAACGAGATCTCGATCTTCGGCCAGCGGACCACGATGCAGCTCACCGACCTGCCGATCGCGTTGCTCTACATCCTCGCGGTCGCCTCCATCGGCATCTACGGCATCGTCCTCGCCGGCTGGAGCTCCGGATCCACGTACCCGCTGCTGGGCGGACTGCGCTCGTGCGCGCAGATGATCTCCTACGAGATCGCCATGGGCGCCGCCTTCGCCTCCGTGTTCCTCTACTCGGGATCGATGTCGACGTCGGCGATCGTCGAGCAGCAGGCCGACCGCTGGTACATCCTGCTGCTGCCGGTCTCCTTCATCATCTACATCGTCACGATGGTCGGTGAGACCAACCGCGCCCCCTTCGACATGCCCGAGTCCGAGGGCGACCTGGTCGGCGGCTTCAACACCGAGTACTCGTCGATCAAGTTCGCGATGTTCATGCTCGCCGAGTACATCAACATGGTGACCGTCTCCGCCGTCGCCGTCACCCTCTTCCTGGGTGGCTGGCGCGCTCCATGGCCGGTCAGCACCTTCTGGGAGGGCGCGAACCACGGCTGGTGGCCGATGCTCTGGTTCATCGTCAAGGTCCAGCTGCTGCTGTTCATGTTCGTCTGGCTGCGCGGCACGCTCCCGCGCGTGCGCTACGACCAGCTGATGAAGCTCGGCTGGAAGGTCCTCATCCCGGTCTCCCTGGTGTGGCTGATGGCCGTCGCCACGGTGCGGGCCCTGAGGAACGAGGGCTACGGCTTCGCGGACCTGGCCCTCTACATCGCCGCCGGAGTACTCGTCCTGCTGCTGTTGTCCTTCGTCGCGGACATGTTCCGCTCGAAGGGCAAGGAGGCCGGGGGAGCCGGAGAGCCGGGCGGGGAACCGGCCTCCTTCGACCCGATGGCAGGCGGATTCCCCGTACCACCGCTGCCCGGACAGGAACTTCCGCCGGTGCCGCGACGCCGCTCGCGCCGGGAGCGGGAGCTCGTCGCCAGTGGCGGGACCGATACCCCCAGTGACGGATCTCTGGATGGAAAGGAGGCGTCCGATGACTGAGGAACCCAAGGAGACCAAGCCCGGTTTCCAGAACCCCGTGGCCGGCTTCGGTGTGACCTTCAAGGCCATGTTCAAGAAGCGGCTGACCGAGCAGTACCCGGAGCAGCAGAAGACCACGGCCCCGCGCTTCCACGGCAGGCACCAGCTCAACCGCCATCCGGACGGTCTGGAGAAGTGCGTCGGCTGCGAGCTGTGCGCCTGGGCCTGTCCCGCCGACGCGATCTACGTCGAGGGCGCGGACAACACCGAGGAGGAGCGCTACTCGCCCGGTGAGCGGTACGGCCGCGTCTACCAGATCAACTACGCCCGCTGCATCCTGTGCGGCCTGTGCATCGAGGCGTGCCCCACGCGCGCGCTGACGATGACCAACGAGTTCGAGCTGGCCGACTCCAGCCGCGCCAACCTCATCTACACCAAGGAGCAGCTGCTCGCCGGTCTGGAGGAGGGCATGGTGGACAGCCCGCACGCCATGTACCCGGGCACCGACGAGCAGGACTACTACCGGGGCCTGGTGACCGAGGCCGCCCCCGGCACGGAGCGGCAGGCCGCCCACTCCGAGGGCGAGGTCGTGCAGGAGGCCGACTCGACCTTCGGCGAGGGCGAACCGGCGTCGGAGAAGGTGATCCGGAAATGACCGAGTACCTCGCCGCCTACTCCACCTCCACCGGGGAGGCCGTCCAGTTCTGGGTCCTCGGCACGGTCGCCGTGATCGGCGCCCTGGGCACGATCCTGATGCGGCGGGCCGTGCACAGCGCGCTCTTCCTGGCCGGAACCATGATCGTCCTGGCGGTGTTCTACCTCGCCAACGGCGCCTACTTCCTGGGCGTCGTCCAGATCATCGTCTACACCGGCGCGATCATGATGCTGTTCCTGTTCGTGGTGATGCTGGTGGGCGTCACCGCGGCGGACTCCCTGAAGGAGACCATCAAGGGCCAGCGCTGGCTCGCCGCGCTGTGCGGGCTGGGCTTCGGCATCCTGCTCGTCGGCGGCATCGGCAACGCCGCGCTCACCGATTTCAACGGTCTCGGCCAGGCGAACGCGAACGGCAACGTGGAGGGCCTCGCCGCCCTCCTCTTCACCAGGTACGTCTTCGCCTTCGAGATCACCGGCGCCCTGCTCATCACGGCCGTCGTCGGCGCCATGGTGCTCACCCACCGCGAGCGCACCGAACGCGCCATGACCCAGCGGGAGCTGGCCGAACAGCGCGTCCGCGAGGGCAAGCACCTCCCGCCGCTGCCGGCCCCGGGCGTGTACGCCCGGCACAACGCGGTGGACATCCCGGGCCTGCTGCCCGACGGGACGACGTCCGACCTCACCGTCAGCAGCACGCTGCGCGACCGCGGCCAGATCCGGGACGTGTCGCAGGAGGCGCTCGGCGACCTGCGGGCGCTGGAGCAGCGCTCCGAGGAGCGGCTCGAGCGCACGGAGATCGAGCCGCCACCGTCGAGGCGGACCGAGGAGGCATCGAAGTGAACCCGGTCAACTACCTTTACCTCGCGGCCCTGTTGTTCACGATCGGCGCCACCGGTGTCCTCATCCGGCGCAACGCGATCGTCGTCTTCATGTGCATCGAGCTGATGCTCAACGCCTGCAACCTCGCGTTCGTCGCCTTCTCCCGCATGCACGGCAACCTCGACGGCCAGATCATCGCCTTCTTCACGATGGTCGTCGCCGCGGCGGAGGTCGTGGTCGGGCTGGCGATCATCGTGTCCCTGTTCCGTTCCCGCCACTCGGCCTCGGTCGACGACGCCAGCCTGATGAAGCTGTGAGGGGTCGCTGAATCGTGGAGAATCTGATTGCGCTGCTGGTGGCGGCGCCCCTGCTCGGAGCGGCGGTCCTGCTGTGCGGCGGCCGGCGGCTGGACGCCGTCGGTCACTTGATCGGCACGGTGCTCGCCGCCGCGTCCTTCGTGATCGGCGTCGTCCTCTTCGCCGGCATGCTGGGCGAGGCCGCCGCCGACCGCACCCTGACGCAGCATCTGTTCAGCTGGATCCCGGTGGAGGGGTTCCAGGCCGACG
Source organism: Streptomyces sp. NBC_01635 (assembly GCF_045209715.1). Lineage (NCBI taxonomy): Bacteria > Bacillati > Actinomycetota > Actinomycetes > Kitasatosporales > Streptomycetaceae > Streptomyces > Streptomyces sp. NBC_01635. The sequence continues at coordinate 5,300,605 of NZ_CP109277.1, forward strand.
TCGCCTTCCGGCTCGACCAGCTGTCGATGACGTTCGTCCTGCTGATCACCGGCGTCGGCTCGCTCATCCACCTGTACTCGATCGGGTACATGGAGCACGACGAGCGGCGCCGCCGCTTCTTCGGCTTTCTGAACCTGTTCCTCGCGGCGATGCTGATCCTCGTCCTCGCCGACAACTACCTGCTGCTGTACCTCGGCTGGGAGGGCGTCGGTCTCGCCTCCTACCTGCTGATCGGCTTCTGGCAGCACAAGCCCAGCGCCGCCACCGCGGCGAAGAAGGCCTTCCTGGTCAACCGTGTCGGCGACATGGGCCTGTCGATCGCGATCATGCTGATGTTCCTGTGGTTCGGCACCTTCGCCTTCGGGCCGGTGCTCGGCAGCCAGGACGAGGCCGGGCTCGCGGGCGCCGCGGGTGAGGGCAAGCTCACCGTGATCGCCCTCATGCTGCTGCTCGCCGCCTGCGGCAAGTCCGCCCAGGTGCCGCTGCAGTCCTGGCTCGGGGACGCGATGGAGGGCCCGACCCCGGTCTCGGCCCTGATCCACGCCGCGACCATGGTGACGGCGGGCGTCTATCTGATCGTCCGCTCCGGTGCCATCTTCAACGGCGCCCCGGACGCGCAACTGGTCGTCACCATCGTCGGCGCGGTCACGCTGCTGTTCGGTGCGATCGTCGGTTGCGCGAAGGACGACATCAAGAAGGCGCTGGCCGGTTCGACGATGTCGCAGATCGGCTACATGGTGCTCGCGGCGGGCCTCGGCCCCATCGGCTACGTCTTCGCGATCATGCACCTGGTGACGCACGGCTTCTTCAAGGCCGGGCTGTTCCTCGGAGCCGGTTCGGTCATGCACGGCATGAACGACGAGGTCGACATGCGCCGCTACGGCGGACTGCGCAGGTACATGCCGGTCACCTTCGTCACCTTCGGACTCGGCTACCTCGCCATCATCGGTTTCCCGGGCCTGTCCGGCTTCTTCTCCAAGGACATGATCATCGAGTCGGCGTTCGCCAAGGGCGGCACCGAGGGCTGGATCCTCGGCGGCGTGGCCCTGCTGGGCGCCGCGATCACCGCGTACTACATGACGCGCGTGATGCTGATGACGTTCTTCGGCGAGGAGCGCTGGCGCAAGGCCCCGGAGCCGTCGCCGTCCTCGGCGCCCGGCGTGGAGCCGGCCGCCGCGGCGAGCGAGTACACCCCGCCGCACCCGCACGAGTCGCCGAGGAGCATGACGATCCCGATGATCGTGCTCGCCTTCGGCTCCGTGTTCGCCGGCGCGTTCTTCAGCATCGGCGACCGGTTCGTGCAGTGGCTGGAGCCCATCACCGGGTACGCCCACGGCCACGCGCCGATCAGCGCCCTCACGGTCACGCTGGCCACGGTGACCGTCATGGTCGTCGGCGTGGCGATCGCCTGGGGCCAGTACGGGCGCCGCCCGGTCCCGGCCGTCGCCCCGCGCGGGTCGCTGCTCACCCGGGCCGCCCGGCGCGACCTGCTCCAGGACGACTTCAACCACGTGGTCCTGGTGCGCGGCGGTGAGCACCTCACGCGCTCGCTGGTGTACGTCGACCACACCCTGGTCGACGGGGTCGTCAACGGAACGGCGGCCTCGTTCGGCGGCCTGTCCGGACGGATGCGCAAGCTGCAGAACGGCTTCGCGCGGTCCTACGCGGTCTCGATGTTCGGCGGCGCGGCCGTCCTGGTCGCCGCGACCCTGCTGATGAGGGCGGTCTGATACCGATGTCCTTTCCTCTGCTGACAGCGACGGCGGCGCTCCCGGCCCTCGGGGCGATCGCCACGGCCGCCGTACCGGCCACGAAACGCACCGCCGCCAAGTGGCTGGCCCTGCTGGTCTCGATCGCCACCCTGGCGCTGGCGGTCGTCGTCCTGGTGCGCTTCGACCCGGGCGGCGACCGCTACCAGCTCACCGAATCGCACGCCTGGATCGCGGACTTCGGAGTCCGCTACGAGCTGGGGGTGGACGGCATCGGGGTCGCGCTGATCGCGCTGACCGCCCTGCTGATCCCGTTCATCATCCTGGCGGGCTGGCACGACGCCGACCCCGTGGAAACCGGTAGCAAAAGGTGGCGGCCGACGCAGGGCTTCTTCGCCCTGATCCTGGTCGTCGAGGCGATGGTGATCCTCTCCTTCGAGGCCACCGACGTCTTCCTCTTCTACATCTTCTTCGAAGCCATGTTGATCCCGCTGTACTTCCTCATCGGCGGCTTCGGGGACCGGGCCCACGAGCACGGCGAGAAGGCGGCGGCGACACAACGGTCGTACGCGGCGGTCAAGTTCCTGCTCTACAACCTGGCCGGCGGTCTGGTTATGCTGGCCGCGGTGATCGGGCTCTATGTGGTGGCCGGGAACTTCTCGCTCACCGAGATCGCCGAGGCGCGGGCCAACGGCTCGCTCGAGATGTCGACGAGCACCGAACGCTGGCTGTTCCTCGGCTTCTTCCTCGCCTTCGCGGTGAAGGCGCCGATGTGGCCGCTGCACACCTGGCTGCCCAACGCCATGCAGGAGTCCACCGCCCCGGTCGCCGTGCTCATCACGGCCGTCGTGGACAAGGTGGGCACCTTCGCGATGCTCCGCTTCTGCCTCCAGCTCTTCCCCGAGGCGAGCAAGTGGGCGACACCCGTGATCATGGTGCTGGCGGTCATCAGCATCATCTACGGGGCACTGCTCGCGGTCGGCCAGCGCGACATCAAGCGGCTGATCGCGTACGCGTCGATCTCGCACTTCGGCTTCATCATCATGGGCATCTTCGCGATGACCAGCCAGGGCCAGTCCGGGGCGACGCTCTACATGGTCAACCACGGGATCTCGACCGCCGCCCTGCTGCTGGTGGCCGGATTCCTCATCTCGCGGCGCGGCTCCCGGCTCATCGCCGACTACGGCGGGGTGCAGAAGGTCGCGCCGGTCCTCGCCGGCACGTTCCTCATCGGTGGCCTGGCGACGCTGTCGCTGCCCGGACTCGCGCCGTTCGTCAGCGAGTTCCTGGTCCTGGTCGGCACGTTCACCCGCTATCCGGTGATCGGCGTCATCGCCACCTTCGGCATCGTGCTCGCCGCGCTCTACACCCTCGTCCTCTACCAGCGGACGATGACGGGCCCCCTGCGGCCCGAGCTCGCGAAGATGCCCGACCTGAGGGTGCGTGAGATCGCCGTGGCCGCGCCGCTGATCGTGCTGCTGGTCTTCCTGGGCGTCTACCCGAAGCCCGTCACCGACATCGTGAACCCGGCGGTGAAGCAGACCATGTCAGACGTCCAGCAGAAGGACCCCCAGCCCGAGGTGGAGGCGGCCAAGTGAGCGCATCAGCCGTCCACAGCCTGTGGACAAGTGCGGTCGACCCGATCGCGAAGATCGACGCGCCGAAGATCGAGTACGCGCAGCTCGCGCCCACCCTGATCGTCGTCGGCGCGGCGGTCCTGGGAATCCTGATCGAGGGCTTCGTACCGCGCAAATCCCGTTACTACGCACAACTGTTCGTCTCCTCGGTCGCGCTCGTCGCCGCGTTCGCCGCGGTCGTGGCACTCGCGGCCGACGGATACGGCACGACCAAGGCGGGCATCGCGGCCATGGGCGCGATCGCCGTCGACGGCCCCGCCCTGTTCCTGCAGGGCACGATCCTCCTGACGGCCCTGGTCGGCCTGTTCACCTTCGCCGAGCGCCGGCTCGACCCTCAGGTACACGGCAACCGGGTCGACTCCTTCGCCGCGCAGGCCTCTTCCGTGCCGGGCAGCGACGGAGAGAAGAAGGCCGTCAAAGCGGGGTTCACCACCACCGAGGTGTTCCCGCTGCTGCTCTTCGCGGTCGCGGGCATGCTCGTCTTCCCCGCGGCCAACGACCTGCTGACGCTCTTCGTGGCGCTGGAGGTCCTCTCCCTCCCGCTGTACCTGCTCTGCGCGCTGGCCCGCCGCAAGCGGCTCATCTCGCAGGAGGCCGCGGTCAAGTACTTCCTGCTCGGCTCGTTCGCCTCCGCGTTCCTCCTCTTCGGGATCGCGCTGCTGTACGGCTACGCGGGCTCGATGTCGTACGCGACGATCGCGCAGGTCGTCGACGGCACGATCGCGGAGGTCGACCCGGCGCTCGTCAACACCATGGGCAACGACGTGCTGCTCCTGGTGGGCTCGGGTCTGCTGATCATGGGCCTGCTGTTCAAGGTCGGCGCCGTCCCCTTCCACATGTGGACGCCGGACGTGTACCAGGGCGCGCCGACGCCGGTGACGGGTCTGATGGCGGCGGCGACCAAGGTGGCCGCTTTCGGCGCCCTGCTGCGGGTGCTGTACGTCCTGCTCCCCGGCCTGCGCTGGGACTGGCGGCCGGTCATGTGGGCCGTCGCGATCGTCACCATGCTGGGCGGCGCGATCATCGCGATCACCCAGACCGACATCAAGCGACTGCTGGCGTACTCGGCGATCTCGCACGCGGGCTTCATCCTCGCGGGTGTCATCGCGACCACGCCGGAGGGCATCTCGTCCGTCCTCTTCTACCTGGCGGCGTACTCGTTCGTGACGATCGGCGCGTTCGCGGTGGTGACGCTGGTGCGGGACGCCGGCGGTGAGGCGACGCACCTGTCCAAGTGGGCGGGGCTCGGCCGCCGTTCGCCCCTGGTGGCGGCCGTGTTCGCGGTGTTCCTGCTCGCCTTCGCGGGCATTCCGCTGACGTCCGGCTTCGCCGGGAAGTTCGCCGTGTTCAAGGCGGCGGCGGAGGGCGGCGCGGTACCGCTGGTCGTGGTCGGTGTGATCGCGTCGGCGATCGCGGCGTTCTTCTACATCCGGGTGATCGTCCTGATGTTCTTCAGCGAGCCGAAGCCCGAGGGCCCGACCGTCGCGGTGCCGTCACCGCTGACGATGATGGCGATCGGGATGGGCGTGGCGGTCACGGTGGTGCTGGGCGTGGCACCGCAGTACTTCCTGGAGCTGGCGGGGAACGCGGGAGTGTTCGTGCGCTGACCCGACACCCGCCGACGACAGGACGGCCCGGCACCCGCTCGGGGGGCGCCGGGCCGTCCTGTCGTGCCTGGCCGTGCTGGGGCGTGGTCGGTCGTGGTCGGTCGTGGTGTCGGTCACGGTTGTTCGGAGGGTGACCGGTTCGTGAACGCCGATGAGCAGAGGTGAGGGATGCGGAGCCCTGTGGACACCGTCCGGGGCGGCGGTCTGTGGACAACTCCGGGGATGTCGGTGAAGACGCCTATCGTGGGCGCAGTGGTCGAGAGCGGCCGCAGTGGACGCGGCGGCCGCGAGTGGTCGTACGGGGGGCGGGACGATGGGCGGGACGGGCGGTAGTGGTGGGATGGCAGTGAGGGAGAGCGAGGCGCTGGCGGCGCTGCACCGGGTGTTCGGATTCGACGCCTTCCGCGGTGAGCAGCAAGCGGTGATCGAGCATGTGATCGCGGGCGGGGACGCCGTGGTGCTCATGCCGACCGGTGGCGGCAAGTCGCTGTGCTACCAGATCCCGGCCCTGGTCAGACCGGGTACGGGAGTCGTCGTCTCGCCACTGATCGCGCTGATGCAGGACCAGGTGGACGCGCTGCGGGCGCTCGGCGTGCGCGCCGGGTTCATGAACTCCACGCAGGACTTCGAGGAGCGGCGCGTCGTCGAGGCCGAGTTCCTCGCCGGCGAGCTGGACCTGCTGTATCTCGCGCCGGAGCGGCTGCGGCTGAACAGCTCGCTGGAGCTGCTGTCGCGGGGGAAGATCTCCGTCTTCGCGATCGACGAGGCGCACTGCGTGTCCCAGTGGGGACACGACTTCCGGCCGGACTATCTCTCCCTGTCGCTGCTCGGCGAGCGCTGGCCGGACGTGCCCCGGATCGCGCTCACCGCGACGGCCACGCACGCCACGCACCAGGAGATCACCGAGCGGCTGGCCATGCCGGACGCCCGGCACTTCGTGGCGAGCTTCGACCGGCCCAACATCCAGTACCGGATCGTGCCCAAGGCCGACCCCAAGAAGCAGCTGCTGAGTTTCCTGCGGGAGGAACACGCGGGCGACGCGGGCATCGTCTACTGCCTCTCCCGCAACTCCGTCGAGAAGACCGCCGAATTCCTCAGCCGCAACGGCGTCGAGGCAGTGCCGTACCACGCGGGACTGGACGCGGGGACACGCGCCGCGCACCAGTCCCGCTTCCTGCGGGAGGACGGCCTGGTCGTGGTGGCGACCATCGCTTTCGGCATGGGCATCGACAAGCCGGACGTCCGGTTCGTCGCCCACCTCGACCTGCCCAAGTCCGTCGAGGGCTACTACCAGGAGACGGGCCGTGCGGGTCGCGACGGGCTGCCGTCCACGGCCTGGATGGCGTACGGCCTCAACGACGTCATCCAGCAGCGCAAGCTGATCCAGTCCGGCGAGGGCGACGAGGTCTTCCGGCGCCGGGCCGGCCAGCACCTGGACGCGATGCTCGCCCTGTGCGAGACGGTCCGGTGCCGGCGCGGGCAGCTCCTGGCCTACTTCGGCCAGGACAACCCCGACCCGGCGGGCTGCGGCAACTGCGACTCCTGCCTCACCCCGCCGGAGACGTGGGACGGCACCGTCGCGGCCCAGAAGGTGCTCTCGACGGTGGTCCGGCTGCAGCGGGAGCGCGGGCAGAAGTTCGGCGCGGTGCAGATCGTGGACATCCTGCTGGGCAAGCGCACGGCCAAGGTCATCCAGTTCGACCACGACCAGCTCTCCGTCTTCGGGATCGGCGATGATCTGGAGGAGAGCGAATGGCGGGGCGTCGTCCGGCAGCTGCTGGCCCAGGGGCTGCTCGCGGTCGAGGGGGACTACGGCACGCTGGTGCTGACCGAGGCCAGCGGGACCGTGCTGCGGCGCGAGCGGGAGGTGCCGCTGCGCAAGGAGCCGAAGAAGCCGGTGACCTCCCGGTCGGGGGCCTCGGGGTCGTCGGGCTCGGGGAAGGGGAAGGCCAAGGCCGCGGCGGCCGAGCTGCCCGAGGAGCTCCTCCCGGCCTTCGAGGCGCTGCGCGCCTGGCGTGCCGAACAGGCCCGCGAGCAGGGCGTCCCCGCGTACGTCATCTTCCACGACGCCACGCTCCGCGAGATCGCGACGGTCTGGCCCGGCTCGGTCGCCGAGCTCGGCGGGATCAGCGGAGTGGGCGAGAAGAAGCTCACGACGTACGGGGAGGGCGTGCTGGAGGTGCTCGGGTCGCTGGACGGGCCGCAGGGCGGAGCACCGGCTGGATCGCCGACTGGATCGCCGGCCGGGGCGCAAGGCTCGGGTCCGGCCGAGGGGGGCGGCGCGGGAGCCGGGCAGGACCCCGCCGGGTCCGTGTTCGACGACGACTGGCCGGAGATGGACGCCGAGCCGGAGCCCGAGGACTGGATGTAGCCGTCAGCCGTCAGCCGTCAGCCGTCAGCCGTCAGCCGTCAGCCGTCAGGGGCGCCGGCTGTCCGGCTTCGGAAGGCTACGGCAGGGCGGTGAGGCCCGGGGCGAAGGTGATCAGGAGGGGGAGGAGAGGGACCAGGGCGGCCGCTGTCGTCGTCAGGGCGCGGTCGCGGCGGCCGAGGCGGGGCGGGGGCTTCAGCAGACGGTCGACGCGCTCGCCGAGCAGGCGGTGGCTGGAGGCGCAGGACAGGACGCCCCGGTGCTGGTTGAGCTCGATCAGTGCCAGTGCCGTGGTCATGTGGCCGCAGCGGCGGGAGGCCGTGTCGTCGGCGGCCAGTTCGACCAGGCGGTGGGTCTGGTCGCAGAAGTGGGCGAAGAGCGGGACGCGGGGGAAGCCGGTGGCCAGGGCGGTGGAGAGGTGCAGCAGCCAGTTGTGGTGGGCGCGGGCGTGGCCGCGTTCGTGGGTGAGGACGGCGTCGATCTGGTGGTCGGTGAGGCGGCGCAGGGCGCCGGTGGTGACGATCAGCTGGGGCGGGCTGCCCGGCATCCACCAGGCGTCCGGGTACTCGTCCTCGAGTACCAGCAGGGGGCCGCGGGCCGCGGGGAGACCGGCGGGCAGGTCGGGGGCGCGCTCCCGCAGATGCGCCCGTGCCTGGGCCCGGCGCCGGCGGGCGTCGGCCAGTTCACGTCCGAGCATGGCCGTGGTCCAGGCCGCGCCGCAGGCCAGCAGCACGGTGAGGGCGGCCGTCCAGGGCGGGGCGGCGGACAGGTCGTACGCCGCGGTCACCGCGGGCGGGGCCGGAGCGAAGAGCTGGGCGCGGACCGTGCCGAAGACGGCCGCGGCGGCCAGGGCCAGGGCGGTCACGCAGCACAACAGGACCGTGGCGACCAGACACTGCCAGACCCACAGAGCGACCACCGGCTCCCGCTCCGGCCACTTCGCCCGGGTCAGCGCACGAGGGGCGGGCCCGGCGGCCGTCACGGCGACGACGCCCAGCAGGAGCAGGCAGAAGGTCATGCCACGGGCTCCGGATCCTGTCGGAAGAGGGAAGCTTCGGACGTGTGTGAGGGACGTGCGTGCGGTGCGTGCGGTGCGGGCCCTGCACGACGTGCGGAGGGCATGAGGCGTGCGCCGCGTGCCGCGCACCGTGCGGGGTACGGGTGGTGCGGGACGTGCGGGAGCCGCACACCGCCCGACGCCAGGTAAGTATGACGGCGAAGGGCGGTGCGCAGCAGGGGTGGGCGCGGATCGACGGCTTCGCCGACGTGGCCCGCGGGCCGGCCCGTCGGGTCAGCTCGCGGGGTCGGTCCGCGGGATCACCCGTCCCGTGACCTCGCCGAGGCCGACGCGGACTCCGCCCGGCCCCGGGGCCCAGGCCGACAGGGTCACCACGTCGCCGTCCTCCAGGAAGGTCCGCTTGCCGTCGGGGAGTTCGAGGGCGTCGCGACCGTTCCAGGTCAGTTCCAGCAGGGACCCGCGCTGCCCCTCGGCGGGCCCGCTCACCGTGCCGGAGCCGTAGAGGTCGCCGGTGCGCAGGGAGGCGCCGTTCACGGTCATGTGGGCGAGCTGCTGGGCGGCCGTCCAGTACATCGTGGAGAAGGGAGGTTCGGAGACGACGTGCCCGTTGACGGCCACGGAGATCCGCAGGTCGTAACCGCCGGGCTCCTCGTCCGCGTCGTCCAGGTACGGCAGCAGCGCGTGGGTGCGCTCCGGCGGTGCCACCCGGGCCTCTTCCAGGGCGTCCAGCGGGGTGACCCAGGCCGACACCGAGGTGGCGAAGGACTTGCCGAGGAACGGGCCGAGGGGGACGTACTCCCAGGCCTGGACGTCGCGTGCGGACCAGTCGTTGAGGAGGCAGAGGCCGAAGACGTGGTCGCGGAAGTCGCCGAGCGGCACCGGCCGGCCCAGTTCGGACGGCGCACCGACCACGAAGCCGACCTCGGCCTCGATGTCCAGCCGCACCGACGGGCCGAAGACCGGGACGGGATCGGTGGGCGCCTTGCGCTGCCCCGAGGGCCGTACGACGTCGGTGCCGGACACCAGCACCGTGCCGGAGCGGCCGTGGTAGCCGATCGGCAGGTGCTTCCAGTTCGGGGTGAGGGAGTCGGGGGCGTCCGGGCGGAAGATCCGACCGACGTTGCGGGCGTGGTTCTCGGAGGCGTAGAAGTCGACGTAGTCCGCGACCTCGAAGGGGAGGTGCAGGGCCACCGACGCCAACGGGTGGAACAGCGGCTCGACGGTCTCCCGGTGCGCCGGCACGGTCACCCAGGCCGTGAGGGCGCGCCGGACGTCCGACCAGGCCGTACGGCCCGCCGCCAGCAGCGGGTTGAGGGTCGGACGGGCGAGCAGGGAGGCGTACGGGGAACCCAGGGCGTGTGCGGCCGCGCCGGCGTCGAGGACGTGGTCGCCGAGCCGGACGCCCACCCTCCGCTCCGACGAGCCGGGGGGCGAGAACACGCCGTACGGCAGATTGTGCGGACCGAAGGGATCGCCCTCGGGGACATCGAAGGGGGGCATCGGGTGCTGCCTCGCTTTCGGGTGCGCAGGTGCTCTGGTGCTTCACGTGTTCGTGGTCGTGCCACACGTTACGGGTGCCGCGGTGGTCTTGGGCAGAGGCGGAAGGACGGGTCCGGGGTGCGGGAGGCGTGCGCGTCCCGCACGGCACGACACGTGCGCCGCTCCCCCTTGCGCACCGGAAGTCGTCCACGGGGCGGATACGCAATCTTGACGGAGCGGTGCGAACGGGGCGACTCTGGGCGGGTGCCGGAAGGCCTCGGGGAGGGGGCGTTCCGATGGCACAACAGGGGGACGGATGGCCATTGGGGAGGCCGGTCCGGGCTCGGCGCGTTCCGGCATGCGGCCGAAGAGGCTGGAAGATGCCATGCGCGACCGGCTCGGCCGGGAATGCGTGTATGTGCCGTCGTGCAGGTTCGGGCTGTTCGTGGCGCTGCGCCACTGGTGCCCGCCGGGCGGCAGGGTGCTGATGTCGCCGGTCAACGACGACGTCATCTTCTTCGTGGTGCTCGCGGCGGGCCTGCGCCCGGTGCAGGCGCCGCTCAACCCGTTCGACGCGTCCATCGACATCGACGCGGTGCCGGACGAGACATGGGGCTCGCTGTCCGCCGTACTGACCACGAACCTGTACGGCAACCCGGATCCGGCACCCGAACTGCGGGAGCGTTGTGATGCGTTGGGCATCCCGTTGTTCGAGGACGGGGCGCACGCCATCGGCAGCGAGGTCGGCGGGCGGCCGGTCGGGGCCTGGGGCGACGCCTCCGTTTTCAGCCTTTCCAAGCATGCCGGCGCCCAGACGGGGGGCATCCTCGCGCTGGCCGACCCGGACCGGAGCACGGCGGTGCGGGAGGCCTGTTCCGAACTGCTCGCCCCGCGCCGCATGGCGTCCGAACTCACCTACGCGATAAGGCCGTACGCCGAGGCCGCCGTGCGGCGGCTGGGGCTGCGCCGGGCCGCCTGGGCCACGATGGGGCTGCTGGGACTGACGGAGCGCGAGGGGATCCGGATGCCGCTGCGTCCGGACGCGCTGGCCGGCGCCGTGCGCTCCGCGCCGGACCTGGGCGCGCACGACCCCTGGGTGCGGGTCGACATGCACGACTACCGGCTGGAGCCCGGCCCCGTACGGTTGCGCCGCGTCCACCGCAGTCTCGGGCGGCTGGACGACGTCTTACGGGCCTCACGGGCGGGCACGGAGCTGCTCCTGTCGACGCCGTGGGCCCGGCCGCCGGCGGACGGCACGGTGCAGCCGCTGTTCCGGGTGCCCTTGCTGGTGGCGGACCGGGACGCGGCGATCGCGGCACTGGCCCGGCGCCGCATCGTGGTCGGCTACCTCTACGACCCGCCCCTGGACGACTACGCGGGAGCCGCGTTCACGGACCCGTCGCCCGCCCCCGGGAACGCCCGCTGGTTCGCGCGGCACGCGCTGCCGGTGGATCCGCTGCGGGCGCGTGAGGCGGCAGAGGCGCTGGAGCGGTCCGGGGCACGGCCCGCCGAGCCGCCGGAGCCGTCGGAGCCGCCGGGGGTGTCAGAGGCGCCGGAGGTATCGGCGTCGCAGCCACTGGAGCCGCCGAAGGGGGCCACGGCGAGAGGACTGGGGCCGCCTCGTGGCTGAGATCCAGGTGCACGAGCCCGCCGCGGTGCGCACAGGCGGCGGCGGACCCGAACCCGCCGACGACGAACCCGGCTCCGACAGCTCCGACTCGCTGTTCAAGAACGCCTACTTCCTGATGCTCAGCACCGGCGTGTCCGCCGTTCTCGGGCTGGGCTTCTGGCTCGTGGCCGCGCGCTACTACTCCGAGGACGCGGTCGGCCAGGGCTCCGCGGCCATCGCCGCGATGCGGCTGCTCGCCGGCATCACCGCGACCACGATGATCGGCGCCGTGGTCCGCTTCGTGCCGCGCGCCGGGCGTGAGACCGGGCGTCTCGTGTGGGGCGTGTACGGGGCGAGTTCACTGGTCGTCGCGCTGGCCGCGGGTGTCTTCCTGCTCACGCTCGACCTGTGGGGCGCGTCGTACGAGCCCCTCGGTACCCCGCTGGCGGGTGCGCTGTTCGTCGCGGCGTGCGTGGCGTGGGCGCTGCTCACCCTGCAGGACGGGGTGCTCACGGGCCTGCGCAGGACCGCGTGGGTGCCCGTCGGGAACGCCGTCTTCTCCACCGGGAAGCTGGTCCTGCTGGCCGTCTTCGCGAGCGCGCTGCCCGTGCTGGGCATCTTCGTGTCCTGGGCCGTCGCGATCGCTTTCTCCACGCTGCCGCTCGGCTGGCTGATATTCCGCCGGCTCATCCCGCGCCAGGCCGCCGCCGACCGCGACCGGGAACCGCCCAAGATCCGTGACATGGGCCGTTTCCTCGCCGGTGACTCGCTCGGCGCGCTGTTCAGCCTGGCGATGATCAACCTTCTGCCGGTGATGGTCGCGGTCCGCTTCAGCGCCGCCGAGAACGGCTACTTCTACGTGGCGTACACCGTCGGCGGCACCATGGAGTTCATGGCCATGAACATGGCCGCGTCCCTCACCGCCCACGCCTCGCACGATCCGCGCCGGCTCGCGGACGGGGTCCGTGGGGCGCTGCGCCGGATGACGCTGCTGCTGGTGCCGGTCGTGCTGGTCCTGGTGGTCTTCGCGCCGTTGATCCTCACGCCGTTCAGCGCGGACTACGCCGAGCACGGCTCGATGGTGCTGCGGCTGCTCGCACTCGGGGCGCTGCCCCGGGTGGTCGTGGAGCTGTACATCGGGGTGCTGCGGGTACAGGGGCGCACCGGTGTGCTCGCCGTGCTCCAAGGGGCCATGTGTGTGCTGGTCCTGGGCAGCGCGGCCGTGCTGTTCACCCCCGCGGGCATCGCGGGCGCCGGGTGGGCGGTGCTGATCGGCATGACGGCGGTCGCCGTCGTCTCGGTGTTCGGCCTGCGCTCGGCGCTGCGCGACACACGCGACGGGCTCGGTGGGCACGGCGGGCTCGTCGACCGGACGGGCGGGGCCGGTGGCAAGGACGGTACGACGAGGACGACGAGCGGGACGGGACGGACGGGGGGCGCCTTTGCCGGTCCCGCGTACGGCACGCGCTGGGCCCGGCTGAACGCCACCGCCGGGTACGGCACGGGCTGGGCCCGCCGGGCCGCCTACGAGGACGAGGGCCGGGAACAGGACGACGCGGACACCGTCACGCTGTTCATCGGCCGCCCCGGTTACGAACGGGAGGCCCTCCAGGCGGACACGATGGCGTTCATCGTCCGGCCCCGCCTCACGGACGCGGTCCCCGAGCCGGGGGTGGGCCCGGACGGGGACTCCGAGCCGGTCGCGGACGCGGGCGCCGGTGTGAGCGTCGGTCCGGGCGCCGAGCCCGGGAAGCAGCCGGGCGCCGAGGCGCACCAGCGCGAGGCCGAGGGTGATCGGAAGGCCGGCGATCACGCGGGGCCCCCTCCACGGAACGCACACGGACCGGTCCGGGACGAGACACCGCACGAGCGCGGTGAGCGGGACGCGCGGGCCGGTCGTACCGCGCAGGGCGAGCGCGGTGAGCGGGACGAACGGGGTGAGGAGGCCGAGGGCCGGGACGGCGCGGGTGCCGCCGAAGCGTTCGCGGGCACGGCCGGCCGTATCGCCCCGTCGTCGGCCGGTGTCGGGTCCGACCGACGGCTGCGGGACGTCCTCTGGGGGCTGCTCGGACTCGCCACCGTCGCCTTCTGGGCGTCGACACGCCCGCTGCACCGGCTCGGCGGACCGTCGCCGGAGGAACAGGGCGAACTGACGGGACGGCAGTTGCTGGAAGGGCTGCCGCTCGTGGCGCTCGCGGCGGGCGGAGTGCTGCTCCTGGTCTTCGTCGCCGCGGTGACGCTGTGCACGGCGCCCGATCCCTGGCTCCCCGGCACCGCGCTGGGTTCGGCCCTGCTCGCCCTGTACGCCGCACCGGTCGTGCTCGGCCGGGAACCCTCGCCGGTGGGCGGGGCGTGGTACGTCCGGACAGCCGAATTCCTCGCGGACGCGGTGGGAACCGACGGGCCGGAGCCGCTGCTGCGATGGGCGCCGCCGGTGTGCCAGTTGCTGTGCCTCGTCGCGTTGTGGCTGCTGATCGAGCGGGTGGGCGGCGACCGGCTGTCCTGGCCGGGGCGCTGGGGGGCGCTGTACCTCGTCGCCGTGGCCGGCTGGGTGTGGCGGGACGCGCTCGCCCCCGTGTCACCGCCGCTGCTCGCCGCACTGCTTCTGCCGCTGCTCCTTCTCCGGCTTCTGCCGCTCCGTCGTGGCGTACCGGTGCCGGGGCTGCCCGACCACAGACGACCGAACGGCTGAACCAGCGAACGAATCAAGCTTTCGGAGCCGAACCGCCAAGGGGGAACCGCCGTGCGTCCGCCAGCCACTCCACGCGAGAGATCCGCGTCCGAGCCCGCACCAGAGAGCGCATCGGCGCCCGTCCCCCCTGCGGGCACCTCCGCGGACACCCCCGTGGAACCGCCTTCGCGGACCGAGTCGCGGACCCACCCCTCCTCGGAGTCGTCGACCCCGGCCCGTGAACCCGTGACGGATCTCTCCGACCTGCCGCCCCTCTGGTCCGGGCGCCGTGCCCTCGGGCTCCGGCCCGTCCTGCCGCTGCTCGCGGCGCTCGCCCTGTGGCTGTACGCGGTACGGCACACCGATGTGTCGCGGCTCGACGACTACGGCCTGGTCACCGCGCTCCACCCGAGTTTCTGGGCCGGCCTCGCCGTCCTCACCGCCGGCTTCTGGTTCACGGTCCGGGACCGTCGCCGGCCCGGCGGCTGGCCGGCGGCGTACGTGCTCGGCCTGCTGGTGATGGAGCGGGCCACGCAGGCCGTGCTCTACCCGACCCCGCTGTACGCCTGGGCGTGGAAGCACGACGGTGTCGTCGACCACCTGCTGACCGTCGGCGGGCTCCAGAGCGCCGACCAGATCGGTGACATGGCGGTCTACGACCAGTGGCCGGGCTTCTTCGCCGCACAGGCGGCGCTGGTGCGGCTGCTGGGCGTGGACTCGGCCGCGATGTACATGGCGTGGTGGCCGCTGGCGTCCAGCCTGCTGCTGCTGTTCCCGCTGCTGCTGATCTACCGCACCTTCACCGAGGACCGACGGCTGATCTGGACCGCGGTCTGGCTCTTCTTCGTCGCCAACTGGGTGGGCCAGGACTACTTCTCCCCGCAGTCCGTCGCCTTCGCGCTGCACCTCGGAGTGCTGGCCGTGGTACTGCGCCGGTACGGCCGTTCCGGCACGGGCGGGGGCAGTGGGCGGCGGGGGCAGGCGGTCTGGACGGTCGTGCTCACCGTGCTGGTGATGGCGATGGTCATCTCGCACCAGCTCACCCCGGCCATGCTGGTCGTGTCGCTGCTCGCGCTGGTCCTGCTCCGCCGCCACCGGGACTGGGTGCCGGTGGCCACCACGGTCGTCATCTTCCTGGCCTGGTGCGCGACGGCCGCACTGCCCTTCCTGTCCGCCGCGATGCCGGACATGATCCGCGCCGTGGGCGACATCGGCGGCAACGTCGAGAGGGGGTACGGCGCCACCCCGACCGGCGCCGGGGCGCTCGCGACCTCGTGGGCGGCCAGGCTGCTCTCGGGCTCCGTTCTGCTGCTGGCGGCGGCCGGGGTCTGGCGACAGCCCGTACTGCGGTACCGCGCGATGCCGCTGCTGGTGATCACGGCGGCCCCGCTGCCGATGTTCGTGGCGAGCAGCTACGGCAGCGAGATGATCTTCCGGGTCCTGATGTTCATGCTGCCCGGCGTCGCCTTCTTCGCCGCCGCCGCGCTGTTGCCCAAGGTGCGCACCCTCGCCGCCGCGGAGGCGGCGGCGGAGGCCGGAGCCCGCCGGAAGACCGAGCCGCCCGCGCGCCGCGGCATCGGCGCCCGGCTGCGCGCCGGCTTCGGCATCCGGGTCTGGGGACCGCTGCTCGTGCTGCTCGCCGGGACCGCGGTGTTCGTCCCGAGCTACTCGGGCAAGGACCGGATCAACTACTTCCCGCCGCAGGAGGTGGCCCTGGTGGGGCAGCTCTTCGACGAGGCCCCCGAGGGCTCGCTGGTCGTCGCCGCCAACCGCAACTACCCGCTCGCCTACGCCTCGTACGGAAGCATCGACCACTACTGGTTCCTCGAGGACGACCGGAGCCACGTCGACGAGATCGTCCGGGACCCGGCCGGCACCCTCGCCACCGACATGGCGGGAGTGGACCGCCCGAGCCGGGCCTACTTCCTCTTCACCCAGGGCCAACTGGCGAACTCCGAAATGAACGGGCAGCTCACCGGCGCCCAGTTGAACAGCGTCCTGGAGTCCGTCGCCGCGTCCCCGCGGTTCCGGCTGGTGGCGGAGAACGGCGCGGGGGCGGTCTACGAACTGAGGCAGCCCGAGGAAACAGAGGGAACGGAAGGGAAAGGGCCGGTAGAGGGGACAGCGGTGGTAAAGGGGACAGCGGCGGTAGAGGGGACAGCGGGAGAAGGGGGAGGGGAGCGATGACACCGCAGGATCTCGTGATCCGGATGCTCCCGCCGTTCGCCGGCTGGCTGGCGCTCGCCGCACTCGCCCTGCCCGGCGGTTCGCCGCTGCGCGGGGCGGCCGTCGTCGTCTTCCTGACAGCGGGGCCGGGCGCGGCCCTGGTCGGCCTCTGCGGTCCCGCGCTGCGTGCACGGTCCGCACGGGGTCCCGTCGAGCGGCGCGACCCCGGCTTCGTCCGCCACTCCGACCTGCTGGAACGGATGATGCTGGCCGTTTTCGTCAGCATCGCCGCGGTGATGATCGTCGCGACGGTGCTGATCGCCACGCACACCTTCAGCGCCCAGCGGGTGCTGCTCGCCCTGACCCTGCTGACCACGCTCGCCGCGTTCTGCCCGCGGCTGCGCGCCTCCCCGCCGTCGAGGACACGGAAGGGTTCCGCCCTGTGAGGTTCGCTCGCCCTCTTCGCCGAGTCACCGCCGCCCTGCGCGGTGTTCGACCAGGAACCGGACCGGCCACCGGCCGCTCGACCACCCGCCCGGCCACCGAACCCCCTGCCGGCCCCGAATCCCGCGCGGATACCGGCGGCACAGGCGTCGGCGGCACAGGAACCGGCCAGCACCGCAAGCCGAAGGCCGGGCGGTCGGCCGCGAGCCGCCGTCGGGCGCTGATCACCTCGGCCGCGGTCGTCTGCGCGGTCCTGGTCGCCGTACTCGCGCTGCGGAACACCTCGGAGACCTCCGGGACGGACGAGCAGTGCCGGCCCACGGAGCTGCTCGAACCCCCCTGCGGCGCCTGGTTCGGAGCCTTCGTGCCGCACGAACGGGCCAACCTGGAGGAGAAGGTGAGGGACTACGAGGAGAAGGTGGGCCGCAAGCTCGACATCGTCTACACGTACCACGACATGTCCCTGCCCGAAGGAGACCGCAGAGAAGGGCAGTTGCTGAGCCCGGAGGAGCAGCGGGTCGGGGAGGACCGCATGCTGCTGCTGTCCTGGGAGAGCAAGTGGTGGGGCGGCACGAAGGGGCAGCAGCCGAGGTGGGCGGCGATAGCCGCCGGTGACCTGGACACGACCGTGATCGACGTCCAGGCGCAGCGCATCAAGGACTACGGGCAGCGCACGGGGAAGAAGGTCTTCCTCTCCTTCGACCTCGAAATGGACACGCGCACCCCGGCCAACGGCACCCCGGCCCAGTACGTGCGGGCGTACCGGCACCTCCACGACCGGTTCCGGGAACTCGGCGTGGACAACGTGGTGTGGACCTGGATCATCACCGGCTACCTGAACCACGGAGACCTGTTCAAGGACATGTATCCGGGGGACGAGTACGTCGACTGGATCGGCTACAACCAGTACAACTACTACCGCTGCCACAAGACGGAGTGGCTGACCTTCGAGCAGACCCAGACGGCCACGCACGAGTGGATACGCGAGAACATCTCCGCCGACAAGCCGCTGATGCTCTCCGAGTTCGGCAGCGCGGTCGATTCCACCCGGCCGGAACGACAGGCCGAGTGGTACGCACAGGTGCCGTCCGTGCTGAAAGGGCTGGAGGGCGTCAAGGCCGCGCTCCAGTGGAACTACCGAGACCCCGGGCCGCACTGCGACCTGGCCGTGGCCGACGAGGCGGCGTGGGAGAGCCTGCGCGAGGTGGCGGCCGACCCGTATCTGAACCAGCCGGCGAAGTGACCGGGCGGGCGACCACGACCGCCCGCCCGTCCACTCGATCCGTCCGACCTGCCGGATCAGCCCGCGAACCGGCCCGCGATTCAGCCCGCGAACTCCGGGCCGCGATTCAGCCCGCGAACTCCGGGCCGCGGATCGCTGCACGGGTGTGCCGGTACCAGCGCCAGGCGATCGTCCTCGGGCCGTCGCGGTAGGGGGCGACACGGGCGCCGTCGCCCGCCAGCCAGGCCCTGACGTCGGCGACGGTGTGGCTGCGGCGGACGATGAGCCGGGCGATGCGGTAGCGCTCGTCCCGCTCCGAGCTCAGCGCGTGCCGCACCGCGGTCGCCGTCTCGTACCCGGCACGGGACGCCATGGCCCTCACCCGGGGGCTGTTGTAGCCGTGCGGGTAGGCGAGATGGGGGACCGGATGACCGAGGGCGTCCTCCAGCACGGCTTTGGAGTCGAACAGTTCGGTGCGCAGTCGTTTCCCGGTCAGCGTGTCCAGTTGGGCGTGGCTGACCGTATGGCTGCCGATCTCCATGCCGGAACGCTCCAGCTCCGTCACCCGGTCCAGGGTCATCATCGGCGCCGGCGGGAGCAGGCTGCGGCCGCCCGGCGTGATGGCGCCGGTGGTGAGGTACGCGGTGGCCGGCAGGGAGCGCCGGGCCAGGAGGTCGGCGGTGGGACCGGGCAGGTCGGCGAAGCCGTCGTCGAAGGTGAGGAGCACCGGCCGGGGCGGAAGGGGCGCCCGCCCGGTGAGATGGCCGGCGAGGGTGCTGATGGTGACGGGGGTGCGGCCGCTGTCCTCGAGGGCGTCGAGATGCGCCGCGAACTCCTTCGGCGTGACGGTGAACTCGGCGATCCAGCCGGGCGGGTCGTCCATCACGGCGTGGTAGAGGAACACCGGGATGGCCGGACGCCTCGCGCCCTCCCCGCCGCCCTCGTCACCTGAGCCGTCCCCGGCTCTTCGCAGCGACGGATCCTGCGAGGACGACGCCGTCATCGCGCACCCCCGGCCGTCCGCCCGCCGGAGGGCTTCTTCCCCGTCGTGCCGTCCGCCGCCCGCCGGGCCCGCAGATAGCCGACGGGGCCGTACAGCATCCCCCTGCGCTGCAGCCGTGAGAGGCGGCGCGGCCAGGGATGGGTGGTGCGGGTGTCGTGGTCGCCCGGAGCGGCTGAGCCGGCCCCGGAGCCCTCGGTGTCCCCGGTCTCCCGTACGGCGGTGAGGCCGCGGGCGTGGGACAGGCCGCGGGGCAGCCGGGCGAGGAACGCGGGCAGCAGCGCGGGCCGGTTGACCAGGACCGCCGTGAGGTAGGCGGTGAGGCCGGCGCCGTAGCCGAACGCCTGGGTCTCCAGGTCGGCCCAGGTCTCCCGGTGGTGGTGCCAGACCAGCGCCCGGGGCGTGTAGTGGAGCCGGTGCCCCTGGGCGAGGACCCGGACGAACCCGTACAGGTCGTCGCCGCCCCGGGCGGGCGTCCCGGCGCCGGTGGCCGGATCGAAACCGCCGACCGCGCGCAGCACCTCCGTGCGGAACGCCATGTTCGCCCCGGAGCCGAACCGGCCCGCGGTGAAGGGGAACAGCGGTTCGTCGCGGGGCGGGTTCCGCGGGTCGTACGTCGTCGGCGTGAACCCCTTCGCGAAGCCGCCGTGGCTCTCCAGCAGGACCTGGGCCGGGGTGCGCAGCCGGGCGGGCAGGATCAGGCCGGTGGCACAGCCGAGTTCCGGGTCGGCGGCGAAGGGCGCGGTCAGCTCGGTGAGCCAGCGGGCGTCGGCGACGACGTCGTCGTCGGTGAACGCGGTCACCTCGCCCCGGGCGTGGGCGAGCCCGGTGTTGTGCGCGGTCGCGAGCCCGGGGACCGGCTCGCACACGTACCGCACGCGCTCCCCGTACTTCCGGTGCACCAGGTCGTGTGTCCCGTCCGTCACGGGCGCGTTGTCGACGACGACGATCTCGAAGTGTGGATGGTCCTGCGCGAGGAGCGAGTCGAGGGCGCGGGCGAGCTGTCCGGCCCGCTCCCGGGTGGCCACGACGACCGAGGTGAAGGGCGGCGGCGCGGTGGTCCCCCCGGCCGCCTCCGCCGTGTCGGGACCTTGCCCCTGCGCCTGAACCTGCGCCTGCGCCTGAACCTGCGTCTGCGCCTGCCGTGCGAGCGACGCCAGGACCGTCGTCGGATCGCCCCCCTCCGGGACCCTTCCCAGCAGTGTTCCCACCGGCAGGCCGTCTCTCCTGACCAGCAGGAACACCTCGCCGTGCGTCACCGGTGGACTGCCCGGACCGGGTCTCAGGGCGGCTTCCTCACCGCTCAGGTCCAGTTCGGCGACCTGAACCGCGCCGACGTCCAGGAACCGCCGTATCTCCTCCTGCGTACGTGCTGTGCGGGACATGAGCCCTCCCCTCCTCACGAACGGTTGAACCATCGAACGGTTGTCACGAGCGGTCGTCGCCGTCCCCAGCGGTTCTCGCGGTCTCGCGGCCGGGAACCGCTCACGGCCGGCGCAGCCGGGCCGCCCCCTTCAAGGTCCGCGACGCCAGCGAGGCGAGACGCGGCCGGGCGACGACGAAACCGTGCGCGCGGCGGGCGGGCTCGCGGCGCAGCAGCTGAAGCGCGGCGCCCAGACCCGGACGCGTCGCCTCTCCCTCGTAGACGGCGCGTTCGCCCGTCTTCAACGAGTCCTTGTACTCGGCCGGGCCGCGGCCCATGTCGAGCAGGCCGATGCCCTCGCCGGCCGCCGCCTCGGCCATCCGCAGATGCAGTACGAGCCCCGGCGAGAACTTCGCGAACTCCGGGTCGTACGCCGGGAACCAGCAGGCCAGCACCGAGGCCGAGCGCAGACCGAAGTGGGCCGCTACGGGACGGTCCCCGGCGTACAGGACGGACAGCGTGCCCGTGCACTCCGGAGCCCGGGTCCCGGCCAGGCGGCCCACGAGCCGGGTGATCCACTCCTGCGCGAACCGGTCGCGGCGCCCGGTCCTGCGGTACTGCGCCGACTTCCACCCGATGAGCGCGCGGAGCGCGGCCGGTTCGCGTTCGTCGAACACGAACCGCACCGGTCCGGCCTGGCGGCCGAGCCGGCGCTCCTTGGCCAGGGTGGTCTTCAGGAACTTCGGCGACTGGCCGCGCAGTACGGACTCGTAGGTCTCGTAGCCCTTCTCCACGTCGATGACGAAGGTGGCGTGCTCCTCGGCCGCGTGCGGGACGAACAGGGCCTGGTCCGCCTCCAGGTTGTCGAAGGCGAAGCTCGACACCGAACAGGCACGGAGCAGTTCACCGGCCTCCAGCGCCAGACCCGGACGCAGCACGGCGCCCTGGCAGTCCGAGACGCCGAGCCCGATCGCCCGGCCCTGCCCCAACGCGCCCCGCTCGTAGGGCAGGAACCCGGCCGGTTCGGCGGACGCCCCCTCGTACAGCACCGCCACCCGGGCCCCGGGCCGCACTCTGGACACGGCGGCGGCGAACTCCGGTTCCATGAAAGGGCTGCGCGGTGCCTCCGTCGCGGCACGCAACTCACGCCACCGTTCCCGCTCCCCCTCGCCGAGCTCCTCGAGCCTCAGCACACGTGTGCGTCCACTGCTCACCTGACCCCCCGATCAAGTCCCCCCTGGACACTTGGAAGGTACCGCCCAAGACCACAAGGGCGGTAGGTAGCGGAGCATGTTGTTGCCAAGTGGTACAGAGGCCGCGGATGGTGCCCCGGGCGCGGCACCTCGGGCGAAGCAGGGGGAGCCGGTCCGGACGGAACCGGCGGGACGGGGTGAGACGGGCCGGGCGGGGCCGGGCGTGGTGAGTCGGGCGGGCGCGGTATCCGTATTCTCTGATCATGGCCGCACCCCCCGATTGCTCGCTCATCGCCACCGACCTGGACGGGACGCTGCTGCGCGGCGACGACACCCTCTCCGACCGCTCCCTCGCCGCGCTGGCGCTGGCGGCGCGGGCCGGTGCCCGGCACCTCGTGGTGACGGGGCGCCCGGCGCCCCGAGTGCGGCCGCTCCTGGACGACCTGGGCGCCACCGGGCTCGCGGTCTGCGGACAGGGCGCGCAGGTGTACGACGCCGGCGCGGACCGGCTGCTGTGGTCGGTCACCCTGGACCGGGAACTGGCGGAGACCGCGCTCGGCAAGATCGAGGCCGAGGTCGGGGAGCTGTACGCCGCGGTCGACCAGGACGGGGTGGACGGACTCACCCTGATCGAACCGGGCTATCTGATGCCGCACCCGACGCTGCCCGCCGTGCGGGTCGAACGACGGGACGATCTGTGGGTCCGGCCGATCAGCAAGGTGCTGCTGCGCCATCCCCACCTGACCGACGACGAGTTGGCGGCGACGGCCCGTTCGGCGGTCGGCTCGCTGGCCACGGTCACCATGTCGGGTCCGGGCACCGTGGAACTCCAGCCGTGCGGTGTGACCAAGGCGACCGGTCTCGCACTGGCCGCCGAGCACCTGGGGCTGGAACCCGGGCGGACCGTCGCCTTCGGCGACATGCCCAACGACATCCCGATGTTCGACTGGGCGGCCCACGGGGTCGCCATGGCCAACGCGCACCCCGAGCTCAAGGCGGTGGCCGACGAGGTCACCACGTCGAACGAGGACGACGGGGTGGCCGTCGTCCTCGAGCGGTTGTTCGGCGGAGCGGAACCGTACGTGCCCCCACACGTCCTGCCCCGCCCCAGGTCCGGGAGGGTGCCCCGGTAGGCCTCGGTGCCGCCGGTGTGGCCGGTGCCCCCGGCGTTCCGGTGTCCCGGCGTCCCGAGGGGCCCGAGGGGCCGGGCGTCTCAGTAGGCGCCGAAGACGTTGTCGATGGAGCCGTAGCGGTCCGCCGCGTAGTTGCAGGCCGCCGTGATGTTCGCGACCGGGTCGAACGGGTCGAAGGTCGTGCCGGGTACGTGGTACGCCCGGAAGGTCGGGTCGATGACCTGCAGCAGGCCCTTCGACGGGGTGCCGGCCTTGGCGTTGGAGTCCCACAGGTTGATGGCCTGCGGGTTGCCGGACGACTCGCGCAGGATGTTGCGGTGGATGGAGTCGTAGCTGCCGGGGATGCCGTGCTGCGCCATGACGGTCAGCGACTCGCGGATCCAGCCGTCGAGGTTGTCCGGGTACGCGGTCACGGTGCCGGCGGCGGACGTCGTGGCAGCGGCGGGCGCGGCGGAGGCGGCGGTGGCGCCGAACAGTGGGAGGGCGACCGCCGCGACACCGGCGACGGCGACGGAGCGGACGAGGCGGGAGCGGCCGAAGCGGCGGGGCAGACCGGATGCGGTCATGTCTGTGTTCCTCTCCTACGCCTGCGAGGTGAGCTGTCGGGTTCGGGCGGGAGAGTGCCCGGCCGTGCCCCTGCGGGCATGGCTTCACCCCGAGCCGTTCCGGGTGCGAACCGGTCCGGCGGCTTACCTGGGTCCCCCGCTCCTGCCGTGAGTGGGTTCATCGATGGGTGGCGCGGGCGGTGGCAGGATTCGGCGTCCGCCCGACAGGCCGGGAACGTATGCGAGTGCACTTGTCGGGAACAAGTGCGCCCGTCACAGAACGCGCTGCTTGATCTTGTATCGGGGTGTTTGCGGCACTTGGCCCTTTGCGGGCGCCAAGGGTCAACTCGCTTTCGGGGCAAGGGGAAACGTCGACGGGCGCGAGGGGTGAGCGCACCGAGGGGTACGTGACTCACTTCACTGGCCGCACCGCGCGTTCACATTTGCCACCAGGAGGGATGTACTTGGTAATTGCGGCAAATCGGGCGCCTGGGCGGGCAGGATGGTCTGCGTGCCGGATCGCGCGCCGGATCACGTGCCGGATCGTGGTTCGGGTGTGCCCCGGGAGTGGATTCCGGGGGTGGGTCGTCATGCCCGAAAGGCGTTGAATATCCTTTGTTGTCAACTGATCAGAAAAGATCGGATTGTGATCCGATATTGGAGGGTGCCGTGAGACGCCGTGCACGCGTGCGCAGGTGAGTCCGGGGAATGTGGGTGCTGGCGGTGATCGAAACATGACCGGATACGCTGACTCGAGTGATGTCAGCGACCTATCGACAAACTGTGCAAGACGTCTAAGCGCCAGTGGACACCAGCAGACAGGAGACCCCTCGTGACCGTCGTCGGGCCGTTCGGGCTGAGCGTGCGGGACCAGGCTCTGGAGACCGATGTCCTGGCCGGAATGACGGCTGTCGAGGAAGGGCTGCTCGAGGCCACGAAGAGTGAGGTCCCCTTCATCACCGAGGCCGCCCAGCACCTGGTGCGGGCCGGCGGCAAGCGGTTCCGGCCGCTGCTCGTGATGCTCGCCGCCCAGTTCGGCGACCCCTACGCTCCCGGTGTCGTGCCGTCCGCCGTGGTCGTGGAGCTGACCCACCTGGCCACGCTGTACCACGACGACGTGATGGACGACGCCGCCGTACGGCGCGGGGTGCCCAGCGCCAACACCCGCTGGGGCAACTCCGTCGCGGTCCTCACCGGCGATTTCCTGTTCGCGCGCGCGTCGCACATCCTGGCCGACCTCGGACCGGAGGCCGTACGGGTGCAGGCCGAGGCGTTCGAGCGGTTGGTCACCGGTCAGATCCTGGAGACCGCGGGGCCGCAGGACGGCCGGGACCCGGTCGATCACTACCTGGACGTCCTCGGTGGCAAGACCGGCTCGCTGGTCGCCGTCTCCTGCCGGTTCGGCGCCATGATGTCCGGTGCGGACCGCACGGTCGTGGACGTGCTGACCCAGTACGGCGAGCGCCTCGGGGTGGCCTTCCAGCTCGCCGACGACGTCCTGGACATCGCCTCCGACTCCCACGAGTCCGGCAAGACCCCGGGCACCGACCTGCGCGAGGGCATCCCGACGCTGCCCGTGCTGCGGCTGCGCGAGCGGGCGGCCCGGCTGGGGCTGGCCGAGGACATCGCCCTGTGCGAGCTGCTCGGCTCCGACCTCAGCGACGACGCCCGGCACGCCGAGGCGCTGCGGCTGCTGCGCGCCCACCCCGCGCTGGAGCAGGCCCGCCGGGACACCGTGCGCTATGCGGAAGAGGCGCGCTCGGCGCTGGCTCCGTTGCCGGCCTGCGAGTCGAAGACGGCCCTGGTCGAGCTGTGCGACGCGGTGGTGCACCGGGCCGGCTGACCCCGCCCGCCCGTTCCTGCCCGCTGCTTCGGTGTTTCCCGCAGAGGCCCGCAGGGGCCGCACCGGTCGTCCGCCGGCCCTTACGGTATTTCCTCCACCCCCTACTGGTCGGGGAGCGGAACAGCGCCCCGTGTCATACCGCAGCAGTACACGGAGTTGCGTCCGGGGGCTGACGCATCTGCCCGCAGGGTTTGGTCAGATGGAACACGACGGACATCACCACTCCTCACCGATTCAGGTGAGAATGGCGGCTCAGGGTGTGACTGGTGCGAGCGACACGAGACGCAGGCCGCCGCCGACCACGGAGGTAGGGCACACATGGCACCGTACGAATCCGACGACACGACGACCGCTCGTGAGACCGGCGAGCCGGGCGCACGCCGGAACAGGGCCGCGCGGTACATCGTCCCGGTCACGGTGATGGGAGTGGCGGCCGCGACCATCGGGCTCGTTCCCGCGCTCGCCGACTCCGGCGACCCGGACCTGCCGAAGATCACCGCCGCGCAGCTGATCGAGAAGATCGCCCAGTCGGATGTCGAGCAGCTCTCCGGCACCGTGAAGATCACCACTGACCTCGGGCTGCCGGACCTCGGCGGCCTGGAGAGCAGCCTGGCCTCCGGCGCCATGGGCCAGGGTGAGGACGGCGGTTCCTCCGCCGACCCGACGGCCAAGCTCACCGAGCTGGCCTCCGGCACGCAC
This sequence comes from Streptomyces sp. NBC_01635, assembly GCF_045209715.1. NCBI lineage: Bacteria > Bacillati > Actinomycetota > Actinomycetes > Kitasatosporales > Streptomycetaceae > Streptomyces > Streptomyces sp. NBC_01635. Next base: position 5,326,311 of record NZ_CP109277.1, read on the forward strand.
ACCCTGCGCATCGCGGCCGACGGCCCCGACCGGCAGAAGGTGTCGCTGCTCGGGAACGCCTCCGAGTACAGCCTGATCCACAACGGCAAGGACGTCTGGGGCTACGACAGCGAGTCCAACGAGGTCTTCCACAGCACCACCGAGGAGTCCGCCGGGGACAAGGACCGGGAGCACCAGCCCCCGGCCACACCCAAGGACTTCGCCGAAGAGGCGCTGAAGTCGGTCGACGACACCACGTCCGTCACCGTCGACGGCACCGCGCAGGTGGCCGGCCGGGACGCGTACAAGCTGGTCGTCAAGCCCAGGCAGTCCGGCTCCACGGTCGGCGCCATCAGCATCGCGGTGGACCACAGGACCGGTACGCCGCTGAAGTTCACACTGACCCCGGCGAGCGGCGGTGCCGCCGTCGTGGACGTCGGCTTCACCAAGGTCAGCTTCGACCGGCCGGCCGCGTCGACCTTCGACTTCACCCCGCCCAAGGGCGCCAAGGTGACCGAGGAGGGCGAGCTGGACGGCGGTGAGAAGGGCCGCGGTGAGAAGGACGGGGAGCACGGGAAGCCGGAGCGCGCCCCGAAGTCCGAGGAGGACCTGGCCAAGGGCCTCGACGGGCTGAAGGTGCTCGGCGAGGGCTGGAACTCCGTCGCCACCTTCGACACCGGCGGCGAGGGCGGTCTGCCGACCGGCTCCGGAGGCGGCGACCTCGACGGCTTCCTCGGCTCGCTCGGCGACCGGGTGAAGGGCGAGTTCGGCACGGGCACCGTGTTCAGCACCCGCCTGGTCAACGCCCTGTTCACCGAGGACGGCAAGGTCTACGTGGGCGCCGTCACCCAGGACGCGCTGGTGAAGGCGGCCAACGAAGGGAAGTAACCCGGGGAACGGCACCGGGGGAACAGCACCGGGGGAACAGCACGACAGGGAACGAGGGAGCCGATGGGCGAGGCGTCCGCCACGCAGAGCACGGGTGACGGCGTCATCGTCACCCGTGCGCTCACCAAGCGCTACCGCGGCGGACAGCTCGCCGTCGACGGTCTCGATCTGACTGTCCCGGCGGGCAGCGTCTTCGGTTTCCTCGGTCCCAACGGCTCCGGCAAGACCACCACCATCCGCATGCTGATGGGCCTGATCGAGCCCACCTCGGGCACGGCGCACGTCCTGGGCCGGCCCATGCCGCGCTCCGTGCGCGCCGTGCTTCCGCAGGTGGGGGCCCTCATCGAAGGTCCCGCCCTGTACGGCTTCCTCTCCGGCCGCGACAACCTCCTGCGCTACGACGCCGCCGACCCGACCGCCGATCCGCGCACCCGGCACGCCCGCGTCGCCGCCGCCCTGGAACGGGTGGGCCTCACGGCCGCCGCGGGCAAGAAGGCGAAGGCGTACTCCCTCGGCATGAAGCAGCGTCTCGGGCTGGGGGCGGCCCTGCTCCAGCCCCGCCGACTGCTCGTCCTGGACGAGCCGACCAACGGACTCGACCCGCAGGGCATGCGGGAGATCCGCGCCCTGGTAAGGGAGTTGGCGGCGGACGGCACGACCGTCTTCCTCTCCTCGCACCTGCTCGACGAGATCGAGCAGGTGTGCACGCATGCCGCCGTGATGGCGCGCGGTCGGCTGCTCACCCAGGGACCCGTCGCCGACCTGGCCGCGGGCAGCCGCGGCCGACTGGTGGTGACCACACCGGACCCGGCGGACGCGGCGCGGGTGCTGAAGGAGCAGGGCATCGGCGACGTCGTGGTCACCGACGACCGGGTGACCGGCGAGGTGCCCGAGCGCGACCTCGCCGAGGTGAACGCCGCGCTGGTGACGGGCGGCGTCCGGGTGCGCGGCTTCGGGGTCGAACGGGCCTCGCTGGAGGACGCGTTCGTGGCGCTGACGGGGGAGGGCTTCGATGTCGCGGGCTGAGACCGTCCGGGAGCCGGAGGGGACAGCGGGGCCGGAACCGCGGGAAGCGCCGGGCGAACGGGACAGGCCGGAGACGCGGACCGTGCGCGTCCTCGGGGCCTTCGGCCTGTTCCGCAGCGAACTGCTGACCACCTTCCGGCGCTGGCGCACCCTCGCCCTGCTCGGGGTCCTGGCCGCCGTTCCGGTCCTGGTCGGGATCGCCGTGAAGATCGAGACCGGTGACGGGTCCGCGTCCGGCGGCGGGGGAGGGGGCGGTGCGGGGCCGGCCTTCATCTCGCAGATCACCAACAACGGCCTGTTCCTGGTCTTCACCGCGCTGGCGGCCACGCTGCCGTTCTTCCTGCCCATGGCGATCGGCGTGGTCGCGGGCGACTCCCTCGCCGGCGAGGCGAACGCCGGCACCCTCCGCTACCTCCTCGTCGCCCCCGCCGGCCGCACCCGGCTGCTGCTCACCAAATACGCCGCCGTCCTCGCCTTCTGCCTGGCCGCCACTCTCGTGGTGGCCCTCTCCGCCCTGGCCGTGGGGGCCCTCCTGTTCCCGTTCGGCGACCTCACGACCATCTCCGGCACCCGGATCGGCTTCGCGGAGGGACTGGGCAGAGCCCTGCTGATCGCCCTGGTCGTCGCCGCCTCACTGATCGGAGTGGCGGCGCTCGGCCTGTTCGTCTCCACGCTGACCAGCAGCGGCATCGCGGCGATGGCGACGACGGTGGGGCTGCTGATCACCGTCCAGATCCTCGACCAGATCCCGCAGCTCGACGCCCTCCACCCGTACTTCTTCTCCCACTACTGGCTGTCGTTCGCCGATCTCCTGCGCGACCCGGTGTACTGGGACGACCTGGTGAAGAACCTCGGCCTCCAGTCCCTGTACGCGCTGGTGTTCGGCTCGGCGGCCTGGGCGAGGTTCACGACGAAGGACATCACCGCGTAGACCCGGCTTCGTAGGGGAAGCGGGCGAGCGGGGTGGGGGCGTCCGGTGCGAAGAACGTCTTCGCGCGGGCGAGGGCCTCGGTGTCCTTCAGGACGTCACCGGGCCTGCTGCCGTTGCCGAGCAGTACCCTGCCATGGGGGTACCACCCACGCCCTTAAGGCAGTGGGGGAGCATGCCCAGGTATGCGGCGGAGTGGTGGAGCGTGCCGACCAGCGGATCGGCGACCACCGGCTCGTCGTCCGCGAACGCCGTGACACCCCAGAGCGTGCGCCCCGCCATCGTCGCCTTGAAGTCCAGACCGGGGGTGCGCAGCCAGCCCGACCAGTGGTCCAGATAGCGCTTGGTCTGCGCGGACACCGAGTACCAGTAGAGCGGCGAGACGATCACCAGGTCCGTCGCCGCGACGGTGGCGTCGAGCAGCAGGGCGACATTTCCCTCCGCGGGGCGGACGGGGTCGCTGTCGTGGCGGAGGTCCTCGAACTCGGGCAGAGGATGCTCGGTGAGGTCGATCCAGTGCTGTTCCGTGCCCGCGGGCAGTTGTTCGGCGGCCCGGCGGGCCAGCGACGCGGAGTTGCCGTCGCGTCGGGCGCTCCCCAGAACGAAGAGGAAACGGCGTGTCATGGTCATCCCCCAGATAATCGGCGTACGCCGATTACAGGCGCATGAATCATATGCGCATGCAAGTAAATGTCCAGGGGGTTCAGGCGACGGCCCCGGCCCCGAGGGACGCCTTTCAGCCACTCGGCCCTTTCAGCCGCTCAGCCTCTCCGCTGCCCCCGCCACGGCGAGCAGCAGTGCCTCCCGCCCGTGCGGTGCCACCAGGTGGAGCCCGGCCGGGCAGCCATCGGTGCCGAACCCGGCGGGCAGACTCAGCGCGGGGTGCCCGCTCAGGTTGAACGCCCAGGTGAGCGCGGTGGAGTAGACGTCACCCGGCCCTTCGTGGCCGTGCGGCGCGGTGGGCGCCGTAGGCGTCAGCAACAACTCGGCGCCGGCGAAGAGGCGGGCCAGGCGCCGGTTGTTCTCCGCCCGGACGAGGTGGGCGTCGGCGAGGGCGGCGGGGTCGCTGCCGGGGTCGCGCAGGGCCGACCATGCCGAGGCCGGGTCCAGGAGCAGCGGCGGCGCCGGCGGCCGTACGAGCCGTACGACCCCGGCGTCGACGAGCCGGTCGACCGCTGCCCGGGCCAGCGCGACGGGCTCCGGGTCGGGACCGGCGAAGCCGAGGTCGGGGGACCAGACAGCAGTGCGCGGGAGGGACGGCCGCGCGTCGGCGGCGGTGGTCGGCGGTGACACCGCCCGCCACCAGGCCGCCGCGTCGGCCGCCGTACGGGCGAGGACTCCGGGTGCCGCGAGACCCGTACGGTCGCGCGACGGGAGCAGACCGTTGGTGGCCTTGAGACCGACGACCCCGCACCACGCCGCCGGGATGCGCACCGACCCCGCCCCGTCGCTGCCCGTCGCCAGCGGCACCAGACCGGCCGCCACCGCGACCGCGGCCCCGGCCGAGGAACCGCCCGGCGTACGGTCGGCCCGCCACGGATTGACGGTGCGTCCGTGTGCCCCGAGACCCCAGGTCTGCCAGGGGGTGCCGGGCGCGGGCACCGCGGTGGCACCCACCGCGACACCACCGGCCGCGAGCAGCGGTCCCGCCGCCCGTAGCCCGTGCCGCCCCTTCACGGCGACCGGCACCCCGGCCAGCGGCAGCCACGCGCGGGCCCCGGGACCTTCGCCCCCGATCGGACCGGACGGACGCACCGGACGCGGCGGACCCGCCTCGACCAGGGCGTCCACCTCACCCGCCCGCCGCAGTGCCTCCTCGGCCCACACCTCGGTGAACGCGCACAGCACCGGATCGGCCCGCCCGATCCGCTCCAGCGCCTCCGCGACCACATCGACGGCCCGCACCGTCCCCGCGTGTACCGCGGAGGCGATCTCCGCCACTGAGGCGGACGTCCGAGCCCCGGCTCCCTCACTGCTCAGCGCATCGATCCCATCGGTCCCCACCCAGCTCCACCGGTCTCCTCATCAGGCTCATCAGGCTCATCAGGCTCACCAGACTTTCCAGGGCGGACGGTTGGGGGCCCCGACGAAGCCTGCCCAGGTCGCGCTGCCGATACGCTGGAGCCGAGATGCGAATGAGGGGTGGGTGCGCGGGGGATGGGGTCCCGCATCCGAGCTTCTCAGCGCGTCGACCCCGTCAGCCGGGCCAGTAGCTCGGCCTCGCGCGGCAGGCGGCCGCTCAGGTTGCCCAGACGCCACTCGGGCACCCACGGCACGCGGTAGACGTCGATCACCGACTCGATGCGCCGGATCCGCTGGGAGAGGGGACGGGGGAGGCGGCCCGGAGCGTCCGCCACCAGGACCACGGCATCGAGATCGAGACCGTACGGGGCCTCCCCGCGCCGGAACATCTCCACGGCCGGGACGACGGTCTCCAGCCCGGACGCGTGGGTCCGGGCGACGAGCAGCACCGACTGCGGATCGCCCGGTCCGGGCCAGGCGCGGCCGCTGTCGTGACCGCCGTGCACCGCGGCGAGCGTGGAGACCCCGGCACCGCCGTGGGTGCCGACCCAGGAGAAGCGCCGGGCCGGCGCATGGACGTGGGCGGGCTCCGGCGGGCCCGGTTCCGGCACTCCCGCCGGCCCTCGGATCCAGATCTCCGGTCCCTGTCGCATGCCTGTACGCATGCCCACTCTCCTGCCTCACCATCCCGCCCACCATCCCGGTTCTCATGACGGCGGACAGCGGACACGGGAAGAAGGGCACGAGGAGAAGGGCACGAGGAGAAGGGCACGAGGAGGGGCCGAATGGGGGACGGCCGTTGGGACGAGCCTGTGACAACGCGGTGACGTGAGAAGCCGGGCTCAGCGGACAGACTGGTCGGTAGGTTCACGACCCGAATGAGGGGACGATGGCGCGAATCAGCCGCGAGAAGAAGCAGGAACAGCAGCAGGCCGCACATGCGGCGGATCTTGCGGCAGTGCCGATCGACGTCCATATACCCGTCGCCGTGGGGGGCGGCGCGGGCACGCGGAGGGCATCGGTCGGTGGGGTACTGGTGGTCGCCGGACCCGGTGAGGAAGTTCAGCAGGCCGTGCTGAACCGGCTCCACCGCATCGCCGTCGCCTCGGGACACGCCGTCCTGGCCACCATCCACGACGAACGCATCGGCTACGTCGTCCCGCTCCAGGTCGACCCGGACGGCGCCAGTCGCTTCACGGGGGAGCCGGCGCCGATGACGCCGGAGCCGGATTCGGAGCCCGAGTCGGCACGGACGCCGGGCCGGAACGTAGCCCAGAAGCGACCGGTGGCCGCGCCGCACGACGACGCCCCGCCCTTCTCTGCAGTCCCGGGCCCGGCTGCCGTCCCGTCACCGCGCCCCGGGCACGACCGGCCCACCCACGTCCTGCGCCCCGTACCGGACCCGACCTCGAACCCGATCCCGACCTCGATCCCGGGCCCGACCCCGATCCCGGCAGCAACCCCGATCCCGGGCTCGATCCCGGCATCAACCCCTGCCCCGGATTCGGCACCCGACCTCGTACGGGACTCCGCCCCTGACTGCCGGCCGCGTCCGATGCCCGGGGCCGCGGGAGCGATACCCCTGGGGACGGTCGCGCCGCCGACGGGTGAGTTCGGCCCGCCCCCTTCCATGGACGCGCGGCCGCACCCCGCCCCCGAGGCCGACGGCCGCTCCTGGATCCCGCCGGCGCCCCCGAGGCCCCCGGCGTCTCCCCTCTCTCCGGCCGACCGGATACCGAGCCCCCTGCCCGCGACGGCCGCCCCGGCACCGAAAGCGGTTCGTCCCCGGACGCCCGCGCCGCGCCCGGAGGCCGTGCACGGCACCGGCACCGACCTCGATTCCAAGCCGACCCCGCCCCGCGGCTTCGACGCCGTGGCGGAGGCGGTGCTCGCCGACGAGCCGTCGGCCGTCCCGGGTGAGACCCACCTGGCGGAGCCCATGGGCCGGATCAACGACGCCGTCCGGGCGGGCCGGATCGACACGGCGGCGCGACTGGCCGGGGAGACGGTGACCGAGGCCTCGCAGACTCTGGGGCCCGAGCACCCCGAGGTCCTCCGGCTGCGTGAGCTGACCGCGTACATCGCCTACCTGGGCGACGAGCCGCTGCACGCCTTCCGGCTCTCCCTCGAACTCGCCGGGATCCACCGCCGGGCGGGCGACGCGGAGGCCGCCTACGGCAACGTCCGCAGCGCGGCCACCGCCTGGCGCGCGGTGCGCGACCCGCTGCGCGGGCTGGAGCTGGGACGCGACCTGATCGAGCTGTGGACCGCGCTTGCCGCCGAGGACGGTCCGGCCGCCGACGAGATCGAGGAACTGGAGTCCGCCCGCGCCCGCATGGGCCGCCTGACCGACCGCGCCCGCGCCCAGCACGGGTGAGTGCGTCAGTGCACGCAGTACTCGTTGCCTTCCGGGTCCGTCATCACGTTCCATGAACCGGACGGTTCCCGCACGTGCCGGAGCACCCTCGCGCCGAGCCGCTCCAGCCGCCGCACCTCCTCCTCGCGGCGCCCCTCACCGGGGTGCAGGTCGAGGTGGAGCCGGCTCTTGACCGTCTTCGCCTCCGGCACCCGCTGGAAGAGCAGCCGCCGTCCCAGACCCGTGCCGCTCTCCTCCTCGTACGGGTCGTCGGGATGCCGCACCGCGATCAGGTCCCGGAAGGCGCGACGGCCGTGGTGCTCGACGGTGAGGTCGGCCGTCACGGCGCCCAGACCGAGCAGTTTCTCGATGAGCGGGCTGTTGTCCTCGACCGTGTACCCGAGGGCGGCAGCCCAGAAGTCGGCCTGTGCATGGGGATCGGCCGCGTCGATGACGAGCTTCCAGTGGAGGGGAGCGACGGCAGTCACAGGACTGTCGGCGGTCTCGGGCGGGCCGGGCGTGGGTGATGTCGGTGGTGGCTGCGTCATGGAGCCATTCAACGTGCTGGGAAGCGTTAAGGCCTGACCTTCGGCGCATCCACCGAGTCCCCTGCGTCCACCGCGTCCAACGGGTTCGCCAGGACCACCGGGTTCGCCACGACCGAGGGGTCCACCGGGCCGACCGCCGCGCCGGCCGCCGCTGCCGCCGCCACCTTCGCCCGCTCCCTGGCGAGCGCGCGGGCGGTACGGCGGGCGGTGCGCAGTGCGTCCCAGGTCAGCAGCATGAGCGCCAGCCACACCAGCGCGAATCCGGCCCAGCGCTCGGGCGGCATGGCCTCCTTGAAGTAGAGGATGCCGAGCAGGAACTGGAACACCGGGGCCAGATACTGGAGCAGTCCCATCGTGGACAGCGGCACACGGATCGCGGCGGCACCGAAGCAGACCATGGGGAGCGCGGTGACGATCCCGGTGGCGGCGAGCAGCGCCGCGTGTCCCGCGCCCTCGGCGCCGAACGTGGAATCGCCCCGGCTGCTCAGCCACAGCAGATAGCCGAGTGCGGGCAGGAACTGGATGGCCGTCTCGGCGGCCAGCGACTCGACGCCGCCGAGGTTGACCTTCTTCTTCACCAGCCCGTAGACGGCGAAGGAGAAGGCGAGGCAGAGCGAGATCCACGGCGGGCGGCCGTAGCCGATGGTGAGGACGAGCACTGCGGCGAAGCCGACCCCGACCGCCGTCCACTGCACGGGGCGCAGCCGTTCCTTGAGCAGCAGCACGCCGATGGCGATGGTGACCAGCGGGTTGATGAAGTAGCCGAGGGAGGCCTCGACGACGTGCCCGGCGTTCACCGACCAGATGTAGACGCCCCAGTTCACGGTGATGACCGCCGCGGCGACCGTGACCAGAGCCAGTCGGCGGGGTTGCCGCAGCAGTTCCCCGAGCCAGGCCCAGCGGCGTATGAAGAGCAGGGCGGCGCCCACGAAGAGCAGCGACCAGACCATCCGGTGGGCCAGGATCTCCACGGCCCCTGCGGGCTTGAGCAGGGGCCAGAAGAGGGGGACGAGTCCCCACATGCCGTACGCCGCGAAGCCGTTCAGCAGTCCCTTGCGTCGTTCGCCGGCCGACTTCTCGGTCACGGGCCCTCCCTCTCACCTGATGCACCGGACGTACTAGACGCGTCCGACGCACCCGGCGCGTGCCCTGCTGCGAACGACGCCCGGCGCCCGCCCGGACGACGGTAACGCCGGACGCCCCCGCATGTCATGCCCGTATCGCAACACGGTCATGACATGCGGGGGCGTCCGGGCCGCAGTTCTGCGGGGAGGTCAGCCCTTCAAGGCGGCGGTGACGGCGTCCGCGAGCGGGGTGGTCGGGCGGCCGGCCAGACGGGCCAGGTCGCCACTGGTGACGACCAGCTCACCCTTCTCGATGGAGACGTCCACGCCGGCGAAGACGGCGGCCACGGGCTCGGGCAGTCCGGCACCGGTCAGGATGCCGGTGAGCTCCTCGACCGTGGCCTGCCGGTAGGCGATCTCCTTGCCGGTCTGCCGGCTCAGCTCGGCCGCGTACTCGGCGAGGCTCCACGCCTCGTCGCCGCCCAGCTCGTACGTCTTGTTCTCGTGACCCTCGCCGGTGAGTACGGCGACGGCGGCCGCGGCGTAGTCGGCGCGCGCGGCGGAGGAGATACGGCCCTCACCGGCGGCGGCGACGACCGCGTTGTGCTCCAGCACCGGGGCGAGGTTCTCGGTGTAGACCTCGTGGTACCAGCAGTTGCGCAGCAGGACGTACGGCACGCCGGAGTCCAGCAGAGCCTTCTCGGTGCCGCGGTGGTCGTCGGCGAGCGCGGCGGTCAGCGCCTTGGGGGCGCTGGTGTAGGCGAGCAGGGCGACGCCGGCGGCCTTCGCGGCGTCGATGACGGCCGTGTGCTGCCCCACCCGGTCCGCGCCGACCTCGCTGCCCGAGATCAGCAGTACCTTGTCGCCCGCCGCGAACACGCCGTCGAGGGTCTCGGGAGCGTTGTAGTCGGCGACCGCGAGCCGGACACCGCGCTCCGCCAGATCGGCGGCCTTCTCCGGGCTGCGTACGACGGCGGTCACCTGCTCGGCCGGAACCTTCTCCAGCAACTGCTCCACGACGTGGCGGCCGAGGTTTCCGGTGGCTCCGGTGACGACGATGCTCATGCTCAGAACTCCTTGTGGGGGTGCGATGGCACCAACGCTACGACTTACGCTAACTTTTTGTAAGTACCCACTTTGAAGTAAGGTACTGGCATGACGGTAAGTGAGGGTGTGTTCGCGTCCCGGGCGCCCGTTCCCGGTCCTCTGCTGAGCGAGCGGGAGGCGATGTGCCCGCACCGCTTGGTCCTGGAGCATGTGACGAGCCGCTGGGGCGTGCTCGTGCTGATCCGGCTCCTGGAGCGACCCCACCGCTTCAGCGAGCTGCGCCGGGCGATCGGCAGGGTCAGCGAGAAGATGCTCACCCAGACCCTCCAGACGCTGGAGCGCGACGGCCTCGTCCACCGTGATGCCAAACCGGTGATCCCGCCGCGCGTCGACTACTCCCTCACCGACCTGGGGCGCGAGGCCGCCGAACAGGTACGCGCGCTGGCCTTGTGGACCGAGCGGCGCATGGACGGCGTACTGGCCGCCCGCCAGGCGTACGACGAAGCCCGGCGGACGCACGCCGAAGCCCTGCGGGCAGGCCACGAGGCCCGGACGCTCTGAAGCGTCCGGGCCTCGTGCGGGGCGTTCCGCGTGCGGTCGTCCCCGGAGCGGTTGCACCTCGGGCGGCCGTGCACCGGTGGCTGCTCAGCCGACGACCGTCCAGGTGTCGGTGCCCGCCAGCAGCGCGCCGAGTTCGCCCTTGCCGTGCTGCTCGACGGCGGTGTCCAACTGCTCCGCCATCAGCGTGTCGTAGACCGGACGGTCCACGGAGCGGAAGACACCGATCGGGGTGTGGTGCAGGGTGTCCGGATCGGCGAGCCGGGACAGCGCGAACGCGGTGGTCGGGGACGCCGAGTGCGCGTCGTGGACCACGATCTCCGCCTCGTTCTCCGGAGTCACCGCGACCACCTCCAGGTCCCCGGTGGTCCGGTTCCGGACGACGCCCTTCGCACGGTCCGTTCCGAAGCGGATCGGGCTGCCGTGCTCCAGCCGGATCACCGCGTCCTCGGCCTGCTGCCGGTCCTTGAGGACCTCGAAGGCGCCGTCGTTGAAGATGTTGCAGTTCTGGTAGATCTCGATCAGGGCGGTGCCCGGATGGGCGGCGGCCTGCCGCAGCACCTCGGTCAGATGCTTGCGGTCCGAGTCGACCGTACGGGCCACGAAGGACGCCTCCGCGCCGATCGCCAGCGACACCGGGTTGAAGGGCGCGTCCAGCGAACCCGCCGGCGTCGACTTGGTGATCTTGCCGATCTCGGAGGTCGGCGAGTACTGGCCCTTGGTCAGGCCGTAGATCCGGTTGTTGAACAGCAGGATCTTCAGATTGACGTTACGGCGCAGCGCGTGGATCAGATGGTTGCCGCCGATGGACAACGCGTCCCCGTCACCGGTGACGACCCATACGCTCAGGTCCCGCCGGGACGCCGCCAGGCCCGTCGCGATCGCGGGGGCGCGGCCGTGGATGGAATGCATCCCGTAGGTGTTCATGTAGTACGGGAAGCGGGACGAACAGCCGATGCCGGAGACGAAGACGATGTTCTCCTTCGCCAGCCCGAGCTGGGGCATGAAGCCCTGCACGGCGGCCAGGACGGCGTAGTCGCCGCAGCCGGGGCACCAGCGCACCTCCTGGTCGGACTTGAAGTCCTTCATCGACTGCTTGGCCTCGGCCTTGGGCACCAGGGCGAGCGCGTCGCCGAACGGGGAGTCCCCGTGGGAGGAGGGCCCGCGGGGGGAGTCGCCGAGGGAGGACGGGCCGTCTGCCAGTGTCTCAGTCATCGATGGCCTCCTTCAGCACCTCGGCAAGCTGCTCCGCCTTGAACGGCATGCCGTTGACCTGGTTGTAGGAGTGGGCGTCGACCAGGTACTTCGCCCGGATCAGAGTGGCGAGCTGGCCGAGGTTCATCTCCGGTACGACCACCTTCTCGTAACGCTTCAGGACCTCCCCCAGATTCCGCGGGAAGGGGTTGATATGGCGCAGATGGGCCTGCGCGATTGCGCCCCCTGCGCCCCTGATGCGCCGTACGGCCGCGGTGATGGGCCCGTAGGTGGACCCCCAGCCGAGCACGAGCACCCTGGCGTCGCCGTCCGCGTCGTCGACCTCCACATCGGGGACGTCGACGCCGTCGACCTTCGCCTGCCGGGTGCGCACCATGAAGTCGTGGTTGGCCGGGTCGTACGAGATGTTGCCCGTGCCGTCCTGCTTCTCGATGCCGCCGATCCGGTGCTCCAGACCCGGGGTGCCCGGGATCGCCCACGGCCGGGCCAGCGTCCGCGGGTCCCGCTGGTACGGCCAGAACACCTCGGTGCCGTCGTCCATCGTGTGGTTGGGCCCCTGTGCGAACCGCACCCTCAGGTCGGGCAGCTCCTCCGGATCCGGGATGCGCCACGGCTCGCTGCCGTTGGCCAGATAGCCGTCGGAGAGCAGGAACACCGGCGTCCGGTACGTCAGCGCGATCCGGGCCGCCTCGAGCGCCGCGTCGAAGCAGTCGGCCGACGTGCGCGGCGCGACCACCGGGACCGGCGCCTCGCCGTTGCGCCCGTACATCGCCTGGAGCAGGTCCGCCTGCTCGGTCTTGGTGGGCAGGCCCGTGGACGGGCCGCCGCGCTGGATGTCCACGATCAGCAGCGGCAGCTCCAGCGACACCGCGAGACCGATCGTCTCGGACTTCAGCGCCACCCCCGGACCCGATGTCGTCGTCACGGCCAGCGAACCGCCGAAGGCCGCCCCCAGCGCGGCGCCGATGCCGGCGATCTCGTCCTCGGCCTGGAAGGTCCGCACACCGAAGTTCTTGTGCCGGCTCAGCTCGTGCAGGATGTCCGACGCCGGTGTGATCGGGTACGACCCCAGGAACAGCGGCAGGTCCGCCTGCCGGGACGCCGCGATCAGCCCGTACGCCAGGGCCAGGTTGCCGGAGATGTTGCGGTACAAGCCCGGCGGGAACGCCGTGGCGGCCGGAGCCACCTCGTAGGAGACGGCGAAGTCCTCCGTCGTCTCACCGAAGTTCCAGCCCGCGCGGTACGCGGCGATGTTGGCCGCCGCGATGTCCGGCTTCTTGGCGAACTTCGAGGTCAGGAACTTCTCCGTGCCCTCGGTCGGCCGGTGGTACATCCAGCTCAGCAGGCCGAGCGCGAACATGTTCTTGCTGCGCTCGGCCTCCTTGCGGGTGAGGTCGAACTCCTTCAGCGCTTCGATCGTCAGCGTCGTCAGCGGCACCGGATGGAGGCTGTAGCCGTTGAGCGAGCCGTCCTCCAAGGGGTTGCCCGCGTAGCCGACCTTCTGCAGCGCCCGCTTGGTGAACTCGTCCGTGTTGACGATGATCTCCGCACCGCGAGGCAGATCCCCGATGTTCGCCTTCAGGGCGGCCGGGTTCATCGCCACCAGCACGTTCGGCGCGTCACCCGGGGTGAGGATGTCGTGGTCGGCGAAGTGGAGCTGGAAGGACGAGACACCCGGCAGGGTGCCGGCCGGGGCACGGATCTCGGCGGGGAAGTTCGGCAGGGTCGACAGGTCGTTGCCGAAGGAGGCCGTCTCCGAGGTGAAGCGGTCACCGGTGAGCTGCATACCGTCACCCGAGTCTCCCGCGAACCTGATGATCACTCGGTCCAGACGGCGGACGTCCTTCCCACCCGCCGCTTTGCGCTGCTCTCCTAGGACTGTTCCGTCGGCCTGCTCCGCTGGGCTGCTGACCTGGTTGGTCACTGAACTGGACCTCCTCGAGGGCGGCTGTCCGGGACCGGCCCTCCCTCGGGCCGTCCCTGGATCAACCCTACGTCCGTAAGGGTCGCCTTCCTCGAGTCATTCGCATCTTGGACACGACTTCGCGACGTCCCGCGCGACGCCGGCACGACATCCGGAGCACCGACGTGTCCCGCCTCCTGCCCGGATTCCCCCTGGTCGCCGACCCACCGGCTCCTGCCCTCCAGGACGCCTCCCGCCCGCCGACGGTTCGGCCGGGGCGTGCTGACGTCACCCGAAGGTGGGTCAGGGGTTCCGGCGCAGGTGCGCAGGTGCGCAGGTGCGCAGGTGCGCAGGTGCGCAGGTGCGCAGGGGGAGCAGGAACGCAGGGGCAGGAGGCGGGAGGGCAGGGGCGACGGGTATGCAGGCAGGGTTTCAGGAGTTGAGGTAGGTGAGGACCGCGAGCACCCGACGGTGATCGCCGTTGCTCGGGGAGAGCCCCAGCTTCAGGAAGATGTTGCTGACGTGTTTCTCCACGGCTCCGTCGCTCACCACCAACTGCCGGGCGATCGCCGAGTTCGTCCGCCCCTCGGCCATCAGTCCCAGAACCTCCCGCTCACGCGGGGTGAGTCCCGCGAGAACGTCCTGCTTGCGGCTGCGGCCGAGCAACTGCGCCACCACCTCGGGGTCCAGTGCCGTACCGCCCTCGGCCACGCGCACCACCGCGTCCACGAACTCCCGCACCTCGGCCACCCGGTCCTTGAGCAGGTAGCCGATGCCCCGGCTGGAACCGGCGAGCAGTTCCGTGGCATAGCGCTCCTCCACGTACTGCGACAGCACCAGCACCCCGACACCCGGATGCGTCTTGCGCAGCTGGACGGCGGCCCGCACCCCCTCGTCGGTGTGCGTCGGCGGCATCCGGACGTCGGCCACCACGACGTCCGGCAGCTCCCCTTGATCGTTCAGCTCGGTGATCGTCTTGATCAGCGCGTCGCCGTCGCCGACCCCCGCCACGACATCGAGCCCCCGGTCGGTCAGCAGCCGGGTCAGGCCCTCCCGCAGCAGCACTGAATCCTCGGCGATGACCACGCGCACCTTGTCCTCCATGATTCCTCGGCCCCCACGCCCCTCCTCCGTGCCCGCCCGTGCGGCGGGCCCGGATGACGGGACCAGCATCCCAGCATCCGGTGGGGGATGCGGAGGGGCACAGGAGAGAAGTCTTCGCGGGCAGGGGCCCGCACCGGTCGCAGGGCCATGTCCTGGCACAGGGCAGGGGCGTTTCCCGGCACAGGAGTGTGTGCGGGTACGGGCCCATCGCCCGTACCCGCACACCTGTCGGTCGCTTCCTCGTCGTCAGCCGCCGCTCACCCGCTCACCCGCTCACTCGCCGGTCGGCCGGCCTGCTGGTGTACCGACCGTCGGCCTGTTCATCCACCGGCGCGCTCACCCGGTCACCGCGTCTGCTCCGCCCGCCAGGGCAGTTCCGCCGTCACCCGGGTCGGGCCGCCGGCCGGTGAGTCGACCACCAGGATTCCGTCCACCGCGTCCAGCCGCTCCGCGAGACCGGCGAGTCCGGAACCCTCGGACACGTCGGCGCCGCCCACGCCGTTGTCCTCGACCTGCACCATCAGCCGGTTCTCCGTCCGCCACACCTCCACGGTCGCCCGGGTCGCCCGCGCATGCTTGCTGATGTTCTGCAGCAGCTCCGAGACCGTGAAGTACGCGATGCCCTCGATCGCCGGCGCCGGGCGCTCCGTCAGATCCACCTCGACCTGCACCGGGGCCGTGCACCGGGAGGCCACCGACGAGAGTGCTGCGTCGAGACCGCGGTCGGTCAGCACGGCCGGGTGGATGCCGCGCGCCAGGTCCCGCAGCTCCTGCAGCGCCGTCTTCACCTCGCCGTGCGCCTCGTCGACCATGTGCGCCGCAGCCCGCGGGTCCTCCCTCAGCTTCTCCTTCGCCAGCCCCAGGTCCATGGCCAGCGCCACCAGCCGGGCCTGCGCCCCGTCGTGCAGATCGCGCTCGATGCGCCGCAGGTCCGCCGCTGCCGTGTCCACCACGGCGCCCCGGTCGGACTCCAGCTCGACCACCCGCGTCGCCAGCCGCGACGGCCCGAGCAGTCCGTGCACCAGCAGCCGGTCCACCATGGTCAGCGCCCGCACGATCCACGGCGTGGCGAGGGTGAACAGCAGTCCGATCAGCGCGGTCACCGTGATCTCGAACGGGTTGTCCAGGTAGATCTGGTGCTGCCCGTCGCCGTACAGCTGTATCCCGTCCTGACCGGCGTACATCGGGAACACCCAGAACCACAGGGGGTACGTCAGCAGCGACCAGCCGATCGACCAGACGGTCACCGCGACGGTGAAGGCGAGCACCGCCCACGGCAGGTGCAGCACCGCGTACAGCAGCGACCGCCACGAGGCGCCGTTCTTCAGCACCGCCCCCATCCAGGCCACGAACCCCTGGCGCTTCATCCGCAGCGGCTCCGGCTCGGCCACGTCCAGGCCCAGCAGCCCCCGCGCCCGCATCCGCTCCAGCGCCCCGAACCCGCGGCATCCGGCGAGCCCGGCGGCCAGCACCGGTACGCCGAGGAACGTCACCAGCAGACCGGCCCCCAGCGACACCATCGTGACCGCGTAGGTGAAGAGCAGAATGCTGATCGGCAGACTCAGCAGGACGTACACCAGCTCGCGCCAGGTCCGTCCCTCGACCGGTGCCCGCAGCACGGCCGGCACCCGGTGCCGCCGCTCACCGGTCCTCCCGGGGTGCCCGGTGGGCGTGCTGTAGAGCCCGTAGCCCTGTCCGTACTCGGTGGCCATCGACGTCGTCCTTCTCCTCGTCCGGCGGCTGTGCTGTCGTATCTCCAGACTCCTCCGCGGCAGGCCGGTGGACCATGGAGTACGTCGCAGTCTTGGACGGGGGGTTTTCCCTACCTCCGACCGGGGTGGACGGCTGTGCGCGCAGGGGTGCGTCAGGCGCGGCCGTGTGGGACGCGGCCGTGTGGGGTGCGCGAGGCGGGCGCGGCTGCGTCGGGCTCGTTACGTGGTCGGCTGTACGGAGTCCTGCGTGGGCATGGGCGTGGGCGTACGTGTGTCCTCGGCGAGGGCGCCGGAACGGTCCCGCCACGGCAGCTCCGCCGTCACCGTCGTAGGCCCGCCCTCCGGCGACTCCACGACGAACAGACCGTCGACCGCGCCCAGCCGGTCCGCGAGACCCCGCATCCCCGTACCGCCGTCCAGGCTCGCGCCGCCGTGGCCGTCGTCCTCCACCTGGATGAGCAGGCGGCCCTCCGAACGCCACACCTCGACCGAGGCCGTACGTGCCGCACTGTGCTTGCTGACGTTCTGCAGCAGCTCGGAGACGGTGAAGTAGGCGATGCCCTCGATGGCCGCGGCCGGCCGCTCGGTGAGATCGACCGTCACCCTCACCGGCACCGTGCAGCGCGAGGCGACCGACGAGAGCGCCGCGTCGAGACCGCGGTCGGTCAGCACGGCCGGGTGGATGCCGCGCGCCAGGTCCCGCAGCTCCTGCAGCGCCAGTTTCACCTCGCCGTGCGCCTCCTCGACCATCGACGCCGCCGCGTCGGGATCCTCCAGCAGCTTCTCCTTGGCCAGGCCCAGTCCCATGGCCAGGTTGACCAGCCGGGCCTGCGCGCCGTCGTGCAAGTCGCGCTCGATCCGCCGCAGATCCGCCGCGGCCGTGTCCACCACGACCCCCCGGTCGGACTCCAACTCGGCTATGCGCCGCTCCAGTTCGTCGGACGGCGACAGCAGGCCGCGCACCATCGCCCGGTCCGCGTTGGCCAGCCCCCGCGCGATGAACGGCAGCACAGGCCACAGCACGAACAGCGAGGTCAGCGTGACGGTGAAGGTGACGATGCCCCACGGCAGGCGTATCACCTCGTACAGTGCCGTGCGCCAGCCCACCGGGTCCTTCAGCGCCATCCACAGCCGCGGCAGGAACCCTCCGGCACCGTGCAGCGGCAGCCGGCTCGGTTCCTCCACCCGCACCCCGAGCAGCGCCCTGGCCCGCGCCCGCTCCCCCCTGCCCAGCAGCCGCGTCCCCATCAGACCGGCCGCGAGCAGCGGGAACCCGACCACCGTGACGGTCAGCCCGAGCCCCAGGAACAGCACGGTCACGACATAGGTGAAGCCCACCAGCGACACCGGAAGGTTCGCCAGGAGGTGGGCGATCTCCTTCCAGGTGTGCCGGTCATAGGCGAAACGCGCCGGTGGCGGGCGGTCGGCGGGAGAAGGGAAGGGCTCGGTCATGTGTCATAGCGTGCACGGCCCCGGGGGGCCCACGCCATGAGGTGGGCCCCTGATATCCACTGGGGAAATCCCCACCCCCCGTGCCAGGGGTGACGGGCTGCTTACGGGGCACTTATCAGGGCCTAGACTCCCGTGCGTACAGATCGTCGAACAGCGAGGGGCGGACGTGCGGCAACCGACCGTCGTCGATCCGACCGGCTTCGACCCGACCGGCGTCGATCCGGCAGGCTTCGGCATGACCGGCAGCGATCCGGCTGCCGCGATCGCTTCGCACCAGGTCGCGGCGGCAGAATACTTTCAGGCGTATTCGGTCGTCGGACTGCTCGCCGTCGTCGGCGTGCTGTTCGTCGCCTTCGCCTTCGGCGCGGGACGCCTGCTGCGGCCGGTGGTCCCCACACCGGAGAAGCTCATGACGTACGAGTGCGGAGTCGACCCCGTCGGCGAGGGCTGGGCCCACACCCAGGTCCGCTACTACGTCTATGCCTTCCTCTACGTGATCTTCGCTGTCGACTCGATCTTCCTCTTCCCCTGGGCGACCGTCTTCGCCGCCGACGGCTACGGCGCGACCACGCTCGTGGAGATGTTCATCTTCCTCGGCTTCCTCGCCGTCGGACTGCTGTACGCATACAAGAAGGGCGTCCTGACATGGACGTGACTCCCACCGACTCACCGGGCGCCGCCACCCCGTCGGGCGCGGGTTCGGTCCCGGCCCCGGGTTCCGGACCGGTGCTGCTGCCCGAGCCCGTCGTGCTCCCCACCGAAGGCAGCGGAAAGCTCGGCGCGCTCGCCCGGCTCGCCCCCGAGCCGATGAAGGTGATCCTCAACTGGGGCCGCCGCTACTCCCTCTGGGTCTTCAACTTCGGCCTCGCCTGCTGCGCGATCGAGTTCATCGCCGCGTCGATGGCCCGCCACGACTTCATCCGCCTCGGCGTCATCCCCTTCGCACCGGGACCGCGCCAGGCTGACCTGATGGTCGTCTCCGGAACGGTCACGGACAAGATGGCACCCGCGGTGAAACGTCTGTACGAGCAGATGCCCGAGCCGAAGTACGTCATCTCGTTCGGCGCCTGCAGCAACTGCGGCGGACCGTACTGGGACTCCTACTCCGTCACCAAGGGCGTCGACCAGATCATCCCGGTCGACGTCTACGTCCCCGGCTGCCCGCCGCGGCCCGAGGCACTGCTCCAGGGGATCCTGAAGCTCCAGGAGAAGATCGCACGGGAGTCGCTGGGGGAGCGGTACGGGGCCGGCGGGCGAGGTGCTTCGGCGGCGGCGCTGCAGAGCGGGCTGGTGAAGCCGCCGGCGCCGGGGGAGCCCGGTGCGGTGAAGCCCGGCCGGGGGGAGGACCGATGACCGCGGCCGGCTGGCTCCCGGCCGACGCCGAGGAGCTGTTCGGTACGGAGGCCACGGCCGAGGAGTCGTACGACGTCCTCACCGTCGACGTCCCGCCCGCCTCCTGGCTCCCGGCCCTGGAGACCGCGCGCGACCGGCTCGACTGCACCTACTTCGACTGGTTGAGCGCGGTCGACGAGCCCGGCACGGGTTTCCGCGTCACCGCCCATGTCGTGGCCCTCTCCCCGGTACGGCGCCTGCTCCTGCGTACGACCGTCCCGCACGAGGCCCCGACACTGCCCTCCGCGGTAGGCGTCTACGCGGGGGCCGCCTGGCACGAACGCGAGACGCACGAGATGTTCGGCGTCGACTTCACCGGCCACCCAGCACTCGACCACCTGCTCCTGCCGGACACCTTCGAGGGCCACCCCCTGCGCAAGGACTTCGTCCTCGCCGCCCGCGTCGCCAAGGCCTGGCCCGGCGCCAAGGAACCCGGCGAGCCCGAACAGGGCGGTCCCAAGCGCCGTCAGATGCTTCCCCCGGGGGTCCCCGACCCCAATGAGTGGGGCCCCCTGAAGGGCCAGCTCCCCCCGGCCCCGTCCCGTCCGGCCCGGGGCGCGGGCAGGGCGGCCACCGGCACCGGTCCCGCCGCAGGACGAGCACCCGGCGACCGTCCGCTGCGCCGGACCCGTACGGCGGCGGAGGGTTCCGCGAGCCAGTCGGCCCCCGCGGGGACGGAGGGCGAGGGCCGTCCCGCCCCGCCGCCGCGCCGGAACCGCACGGCGGCCGAGGGCTCCGCGAGCCAACAGGCCGCGCGCACTCCCGAGCCCCCGGCCGCCGACACCGCGGCACAGTCCGGGACACCCCCGCCGGCCACCCCCCGGGCGCGCCGTGCCCGGAGCGCGAGCGAGGGCTCGGCATCCCAGCGCGAGCGGTCGACGGCAGCCGCGTCCAAAACGTCCGAGGAGGCGGAGAAGGCCGCGGAGGACACGGTCGGCTCTGCTGCCGGTCCCGGTTCCGGCACCGACGCACCCGAAGCGCCGGCCGTCGGACGCCGCACCCGAAGCGCATCCGAAGGCTCCGCGAGCCAACGACCCCAGGCGTCACCATCGAAGCCCACCGATGAACGGCGTCCCCGCCGGGCACGCAGCGCTTCGGAGGGCTCCGCAAGCCGTCCGACCACGTCGCCGGATGCAGCCGGGACGCCGGACACCACCGGGGGGCCGGACACGACCACGTCGCCGGACACGACCGGGACCTCAAAAGAGACGGAGGCGCCGGACCGGACCGGAGCATCGGGCGCCAAGCCCTCCACCGCACCACGCAGTCCGGACGCCCCTTGGCACCATGCCCGCCCGGCCCACGCCGAGCCCGAGCCCGACGCGGCAGACGAACCCGAGGCCGAACCCGAACCCGAGGCCGAATCCGAGGCTGAAGCGCGGACCGAACCCGAGTCCGCCCCAGCCCCGGACCCCGACCCGGAGTCGGGCTCCTCGGACCCCGGGGCCCCCGACACCCCCTCGGGAGGCCCGCGGTGAACGACGTACTCGACGTCGCCCTGCGACTCCTGATCGTTTTCGTCGTCTTCCTCACCTTTCCTCTGATCGTCGGTCAGACCGAGCACAAGGTGATGGCGCACATGCAGGGCCGCCTGGGCCCGATGTACGCGGGCGGCTTCCACGGCTGGGCCCAACTCGTCGCCGACGGCGTGAAGTTCGCGCAGAAGGAGGACGTGGTCCCGGCCGGTGCCGACCGCCGTGTCTTCCAGATCGCCCCTGCCGTCGCCCTCCTGCCGTATCTCCTCGTCCTGCTCGCTATCCCGATCGGACCGGGCGAGGGCGCCGTCGGGCAGGTGCTGGACGCGGGCGTGTTCTTCGTGCTCGCGGTGATGGGCGTGGGCGTCCTCGGCTCGCTGATGGCCGGGTGGGCCTCCGCCAACAAGTTCTCCCTCCTCGGCGGCCTGCGCACCGCCGCTCAGCTCCTCGCCTACGAACTGCCGATGCTGCTCACCGCCGCCTCGGTGGCGATGGCGGCCGGCACCGTCTCGCTCATCGGCATCCTCGACGCGTTCGAGTGGTGGTGGCTGCCCTGGCAGATCGTCGGTGCGATCGTCTTCTTCGTCGCCGGCCTCGCCGAACTCCAGCGGCCGCCCTTCGACATGCCTGTCGCCGACTCGGAGATCATCTTCGGCGCGTACACCGAGTACACCGGCCTGCGGTTCGCGCTCTTCCTCCTCGCCGAGTACGCCGGGATCGTCGTCCTGTGCGGCTTGACCACCGTCCTCTTCCTGGGCGGCTGGCACGGCCCGTGGGGCGCCGACGGCCTCGGTTGGGTCTGGACCCTGCTGAAGGCCGCGGTCCTCGCCTTCGTCGTCATCTGGCTCCGCGTCACCTATCCCCGCCTGCGCGAGGACCAGCTGCAGAAACTGTCCTGGACCCTCCTCGTCCCCCTGGCCCTCGCCCAGATCGCCCTCACCGGCGTCGTCAAGGTGGTGATCTCCTAGCCATGTCCCCTCTTCCTGGCTTCCCCGGTTCCGGCCTGGCCAAGGGCCTGGCCGTCACGCTGCGGACGATGACGAAGAAGTCCGTCACCGCCCAGTACCCGGACACCCAGCCCGACCTCGCACCCCGCACCCGAGGGGTGATCGGTCTGTTCGAGGAGAACTGCACGGTCTGCATGCTGTGCGCCCGCGAGTGCCCGGACTGGTGCATCTACATCGACTCCCACAAGGAGACCGTCCCGGCGACGACGCCCGGCGGCCGTGACCGCAGCCGCAACGTCCTCGACCGGTTCGCCATCGATTTCTCCCTGTGCATGTACTGCGGTATCTGCATCGAGGTCTGTCCTTTCGACGCTCTGTTCTGGTCACCCGAGTTCGAGTACGCCGAGACCGACATCCGCGAACTCACCCACGAACGCGACAAGCTCCGCGAGTGGATGTGGACGGTCCCGGCCCCGCCGGCCCTCGACCCCGCCGCCGAGGAACCGAAGGAAATCGCCGCCGCCCGCAAGACAGCCGACAAACTGTCCGCCGCCCAGCCCGACCCGCAGGCAGACCCGAAGGGGGCGGACTCGTGACCTTCGCCGCCGCCGGCACGGTCGCGCACGCCACGACCACCACCGTCACCACCGCCGCCGAGGCGCAGGGCTTCCTCTCCCCGACCGGTGTGGAGATCGCCTTCCTCCTGGTCGGCCTGGTCACCTTCGGTGCCGCCGTCGTCACCGTCACCACCAGGCAGCTGGTGCACGCCGCCCTGTGGCTGGTGGTGGCCCTGGGCGGGCTCGCCGTCGAATACCTCCTCCTCACCGCCGAGTTCATCGCCTGGGTGCAGGTCCTGATCTATGTGGGTTCGGTCGTCGTCCTGCTCCTGTTCGGCCTGATGCTCACCAGAGCGCCCGTCGGCCGCTCCCCGGACGCCGACTCCGGCAACCGCCGGGTCGCCCTCGCCGTGGCCGTCGCCGCGGCCGTCGCCCTGGTCTGGGTCGTCGTCGACGCCTTCCGCACGACCTGGATCGACCTGGACGGCACGCCCGCCGGCTCCACCGACGTGACCGGCGCCAGCCTCTTCCAGCACTGGGTCCTCCCCTTCGAGGCCCTCTCCGTCCTCCTCCTCGCCGCCCTCGTCGGCGCGATCGTCCTCTCCCGCAGGGCGAACACGGCCGCCGCGGCACGGGAAGCCGCGACACGGGAAACGGCCACCGGAACCGCCGACGGACCCCCCTCGGGATCAGCTTCGCAACCAACCCCTGGGCCGGCCTCTGGACCGGCCCGCGCGTCGACCGCCCGCCGCCGCGACGCGGAAGGGAACCGCTGATGCACCTCGCCTATCCCGTCGTGCTGTCGGCCCTCCTCTTCTGCACCGGCCTGTACGGAGTGCTCGCCCGCCGCAACGCGATCCTGGTCCTGATGTCGGTCGAGCTGATGCTCAACGCCGTCAACCTGAACCTGGTCGCCTTCGACGTCTGGCTCAGCAGGGCCGCCGAGGAGACCCTGCACTCCGGTCAGGCCCTCGCCCTGTTCACCATCGCCATCGCCGCCGCCGAGATCGGCATCGGTCTGGCGATCGTCCTCGCCGTCCACCGCAACCGCGGCACCGCCGACATCGACAAGCTCCGCGACACCGCCGAGGGCCACGACCCCGACGGCACGGGCGACTCCGTATCCGACAGCGACGCCGACGCCCCCACGACCCGGGCGGCCGTCACGAAGACCGAGGCCACCGCGTGACCACGACCACCCTCGCCGTCCTCGTCCCCCTCCTTCCGTTCCTCGGCGCGATCGCCGGACTGCTCCTGGGCCGAATGGCCCCGGGCCTCGTCCGCCCGCTCGCCGTCCTGCCCACGCTCACCGCCCTCGCACTGGCCGTCGTGGTCGCCGTGCGCCAGGGCGGCGGCCGGGCCGTCGACGCCGCCACCGAGCTCACCCCCACCGGTTCCGTCCCCATCGACCTCGCCCTGTACATCGACGGTTTCGCCGCCCTCACCGCCGTGGTCGTCGGTGTCGTCGCCACCTGCGTGCAGATCTACTCGACGGGCTACCTCCGCGACGACCCGCGCTACCCCTCCTACGCGGCCCTCGTCTCCCTGTTCACCTCCGCGATGCTCCTCGTCGTCTACTCCGGCGACCTGATGGTGCTGTTGGTCGGCTGGGAGGTCATGGGCATCTGCTCCTACTTCCTCGTCGGCCATTACTGGGAGACCCCCGAGGCCCGAGCCGCCTCCCTCAAGGCCTTCCTGGTGACCAAGCTCGGCGACGTCCCCTTCCTCATCGGCCTGTTCGCCCTCGCCGGCGAGACGGGCTCCTTCCGGATCACACACGTCCTCGACGCCGTCGCGAACGGCGGCATCGAGCACCCCACCCCGATCGCCCTGCTCCTCCTGGCGGGCGTGGCGGGCAAGTCGGCGCAGTTCCCGCTGCACACCTGGCTCCCCGACGCGATGGCGGGCCCGACCCCCGTCTCCGCGCTGATCCACGCTGCGACGATGGTCGCCGCCGGTGTCTACTTCGTGGCCCGTCTCCTCCCGCTCTTCGCGTCCTCCCAGGCCGCGATGACGGTCCTCGCCGTCATGGCCGCCGTCACCATGGCCGGCTCGGCGCTCGCCGCGCTCGCCCAGGACGACATCAAACGCGTCCTCGCCTACTCGACGATCGGCCAGCTCGGCTACATGACCGGTGCCCTCGCCGTCGGCGAACGCGGAGCCGCCGTCTTCCACCTCCTGTCCCACGGCGCCTTCAAGGCGCTGCTGTTCCTCGCCGCCGGCGTGATCATCCACGCCGTCGGCACCAACTCGCTGGCCGTCATGTCCCGCATGAGCCACCTGCGTGACCGCGTCCCCGACGCCTACTGGACGATGACCGTGGCGCTCCTCGCGCTGGCCGCGATCCCGCCGTTCAGCGGCTTCTTCTCCAAGGAGGCCGTCCTCGGAGCCGCCGAACACGTCGTCACCGGCCACACGGAGCGGGCCCCCGCCGCGGCGGGCTGGATCGTCCTCCTCGCCGGCCTGGTCACCACCCTGCTCACCGCGGCGTACGCGACGCGGCTGTGGCTGCTGGCCTTCCGCGGACACGGCACCGAGGCACCCGACCACGGCAGGCAGCCCCTCAGCATGACCGCCGTGCTGTGGGTGCTCGCGATTCCCTCCCTCGCGCTGGGCGGCTTCGCCTTCCGCGTGCTCCCCGACTGGTTCGACGGCCACGACCTCACACCGACCCTCACCACCTCGGTGCTCGGCACCGGCATGGCCCTGGTCGGCGGCATCGTCACCTACGCCACCTGGCGGCACACCACCGCCCACGCCGCCCACCTCGCCCTCGGTGCCGTCGCCGCACACCCGGAACGCGGCGCCGGACAGGTCGAGGCGGAGGCGATCGCCAGTCACGAGCCCGTCTACGGAGACATCGCGTCCGCACCCGACCCGTCGGACCCCGGACGGCTGCTGCTCGGCCCCCTGCACCGCCACGCGGCCACCGGCTTCCACCTCGACGCCGTGTACACGGCCCTCCTCGTCCGGCCCGTCCAGGCCGCGGCCGGACTCGTCCGGTTCCTCGACCGCGAGGTCGTCGACACCTATGTACGCGGCGCGGGAACGCTGCCCCGGTGGCTCGGCACCGCCGTACGACGTGCCCAGACCGGCAATCTGCAGACCTATGTGAGCGTGCTGCTCGCCGGCACCGTCGTCCTCGCGGTCGCTGTCGTCCTCGCCGCCACGGGAGCGTGACCAGACGTGATCGATATCAGCGAGTCCGTGATGCAGGTCCTTCTGGCGTTCCTCGTCGTCGGCCCGCTCCTGGGCGCCGCCGCCGCTCTCCTCCCGGCCCCGCCGGGACTCAAGGGAAAGTCACCCGACCAGGCCGTGCTCCGGCACGGCGTGACCGTCACCGGCGCCGTCCTGGTCGCGGCGATCGTCCTCACGCTCGGCTTCGACCACGACCAGCCGGCGAAGATGCAGGCCACGACCGACATCAGCTGGATCCCCGCACTCGACGTGCGGATCCACCTCGGCACCGACGGCATCTCCCTCCCCCTTCTGGTCCTGACCGCGCTGCTCACCTTCCTCAGCGCGCTCTACACATACTTCAAACCGCCCGCGGGCCCGTCCCCGAAGGCCTTCGTCGCCCTGCTGCTCGTTCTCGAGTCCGGCACCCTCGCGGCCTTCGCCGTCCTCGACCTGATCCTGTTCTTCCTCGCCTTCGAGATGGTCCTGATCCCGATGTACTTCCTCATCGCCCGCTGGGGCGGCGAGGGCCGGGCCGGGGCCGCCTGGAAGTTCATCCTCTACACGCTGCTCGGCTCCGTGGTCATGCTGCTCGGCCTGCTCCTGATCGGAATCAAGGCGGGCACATTCGACATGGTGGCACTCGCCACTGACAACGGTCGGTCACTTACCGTATCCGTGCAGATCATCGCCGTATTGGCGATCGGGATCGGGCTCGCGGTCAAGACCCCGATGTGGCCGCTGCACAGCTGGCTGCCCGACGCCCACACCGCCGCCCCGACCGTCGGCTCCGTCCTGCTGGCCGGCGTCCTGCTGAAGATGGGCACGTACGGGTTCGTACGGATCCTGCTCCCCGCCGCACCGGACGGCTTCCGCACGTTCGCGCCCTACCTCGCCGCCTTCGCCGTCGTCGGCATCATCTACGGATCCCTCGCCTGCCTCGCCCTCGCCAAAGAAGGCGCGAAGGGCGACCTCAAACGCCTCATCGCCTACTCCTCCGTCGGCCACATGGGCTTCGTCCTCCTCGGTATCGCCACCATGACCCCGACCGGCGTCAACGGCGCCCTCTTCGCCAACATCGCCCACGGCCTCATCACCGGCCTGCTCTTCTTCCTCGTCGGCGCCCTCAAGGACCGCACCGGCACCGTCGACCTCGACACCCTCTCCCAGCAGACCGGCGCCGCCCTCTACGGCAGGGCACCCCGCCTCGGCGGACTGCTCGCCTTCGCCGCCGTCGCCTCCCTCGGCCTGCCCGGCCTCGCCGGGTTCTGGGGAGAGATGCTCGCCCTCTTCGGCGCGTTCGACCCCGCCGCCGGACTCAGCCGCCCCGCCTTCCTCGTCTTCATGTCGATCGGCGCGTTCGGCACCCTGCTGACCGCGGCGTACCTGCTCGTCGTGGTCCGCAGGGTCTGCATGGGCGCCCTGCCGGAACAGGCCCCCGCGCTCACCGACGTCCACGGCTACGAGTTCGCGGCCTGGACCCCGCTCGTCGTCCTCACCGTCGTCGCCGGACTGTGGCCCGGGGCCCTGATCGGACTGACCGACCCGGCCGTGCAGCAGCTCCTCACAGGAGGCACCCGATGAGCTCCCTCGTCCAGTCCGTCGACTGGCTTGCCATCGCGCCGCCCGTCATCGCGGCCCTCGTCGGGCTCGCCGTCCTCGTCGCCGACCTGTTCGTCGGTGAGGCCAGGAAACCGCTCCTCGGGTGGCTCGCGGTCACCGGACTCGCCGCCGCCACGCTCATGCTGCTGCCCCTCCTCGACGCCGACCGCAGCACGTTCTGCCTGGTCGGCGACCCCGGAGTGTGCAGCTACACCGCCGACCGGTTCACCCTCGTCATCCAGTTCCTGGTGCTCGGCGGCGCGCTCCTGACCGCCCTCCTGTCGGTCACCGCCCTCAAGGACGCCGACAAGCGGCTCCCCGAAGGCGAGTACTGGTTCCTGTTCCTGTCCTCCGTCGCGGGCGCCGCCCTCCTGCCCGCCTCCCGCGACCTCGCGACCCTCGTCGTCGCCCTGGAGGTCGCGTCCCTGCCCGCCTTCGCCCTGGTCGGCCTCAGACACGGCGACCGGAAGTCGTCCGAAGCGGCGCTGAAGTTCTTCCTGTCCTCGGTCACCGCCACGGCGGTCAGCCTCCTCGGCATCAGCTTCGTCTACGCCGTCACCGGGACCCTCCACCTCACTCTGGTGGCCGAACGCGTCCAGACCGTCGACGGGCAACTCCACACCCTCGCCCAGACCGGCGTCGTCCTCACCCTCGTCGGCTTCGCCTTCAAGACGGCCGCCGTCCCCTTCCACTTCTGGGTACCCGACACCTACGTGGGCGCTCCTCTGCCGATCGCCGCCTACCTGTCGGTCATCGGCAAGGCGGTCGGCTTCACCGGCCTGATCCTCGTCACCGTCGTCGCCCTCCCGTCGTACGCCGAGGTCTGGGGCCCGGCCCTGGCCGCGCTCGCCGCCCTCACCATGACCGTCGGCAATGTCGGCGCCCTCGGGCAGCAGGCCGCGCGCGCGTACAGCGCGGTACGCCTCCTGGCCTGGTCCTCCGTCGGCCAGGCCGGCTACCTCCTGGTGCCGATCGCCGCCGCCGCGTACTCCGGCGACGCCGAGAAGTCGATCGGCTCCACCCTCGCCTACGCCCTCATGTACGGCGCGGTGAACCTCGGCACCTTCGCCGTCGCCGCCCTGGTCGGCCGTACGAAGGCCCTCAACCGGGTCTCCGACTACCGCGGCCTGTACGCCTCCAGCCCGCTCACCGCCCTGCTCCTGGCCTTCTTCCTGCTGTGCCTGGCCGGACTCCCGCCCGGCATCATCGGCCTCTTCGCCAAGGTCACCGTCTTCTCCGCGGCCGTCGACGCCGGACTCGGCTGGCTCGCCGTCGTCATGGCCGTCAACGTCGTCATCGCGCTGGTCTACTACCTCCGCTGGACGGCCCTGCTGTTCCGCGCCCCCGACGGCGAACCGGCCGTGCACCGCGTCCCGGTCCCGCTCACCGCCGCGATCGCCCTCACCGGAGTCCTCGGCATCGCCCTGTCCGGCGCACCCCAACTGATCCTGCGCTTCACCGACACCGGCCTCTTCTGACCGGACCGCCGGGACCGTGCCGCCCCCGGCCTCCCCGGACGTGCCGAGGCCCCGAGGCCTTCCGGGTCTCCTCCGGTCCCTGCCCTCATCCACCGGCCGCGCTTTTCGGCCACCGGACGGGCGCGGCCGGCACGACGCCGGGGGAGGACGTCACCCGGACGGTGTGCACGTGCCACCACGCGCCCCGGGGAACCTGTGCCGCTCGCCTGGCGTTGACGAATGCGGGAGGGTCCACTGGACGTGAGGCCACACCACCCGGGGCCACCGCAGGTCAGAAGGAAGATCGGCAGACGAGGGTCCCCCGCCGCACGATTTGGAGGACGTACCGTGCACCGCCGGCACAACGGGCTCAGAACCGCGCTCCTCCTCGGGGGACTGTCCGCACTCATCATCGTCATCGGCAGCTTCTTCGGCCGTACGGGCCTCGTTGTCGCTGTCGTGATCGCGCTGGGCACCAACGCGTACGCGTACTGGAACAGCGACAAGCTCGCCCTGCGCGCGATGCGGGCCCGCCCCGTGAGCGAGTTCGAGGCCCCCGGCCTGTACCGCATGGTGCGCGAGCTCTCCACGCAGGCCCGCCAGCCCATGCCCCGCCTGTACATCTCCCCGACCGAGGCGCCCAACGCCTTCGCCACCGGCCGCAACCCGCGCAACGCCGCCGTGTGCTGCACCGAAGGCATCCTGCGCCTGCTCGACGAGCGCGAACTGCGCGGTGTCATCGGCCATGAACTCAGCCACGTCTACAACCGGGACATCCTGATCTCCTCGGTCGCCGGCGCCCTCGCCTCCGTGATCATGTTCCTGGTCAACTTCGCCTGGCTGATCCCGGTCGGCCGTTCCAGCGACGACGACGGCCCCGGCATCCTCGGCATGCTCCTGATCATGATTCTGGGGCCCCTCGCCGCCTCCCTCATCAAGCTGGCCATCAGCCGTTCCCGCGAGTACGAGGCCGATGCCTCCGGCGCTCAGCTGACCGGCGACCCCCTCGCCCTGGCAAGCGCTCTGCGCAAGCTGGAAACGGGCACCAAACAGCTTCCCCTGCCCCCCGAACCCCGTATCGAGACCGCCAGCCACATGATGATCGCGAACCCGTTTCGCCCGGGCCAGGGGTTCGCGAAGATGTTCTCGACCCACCCGCCCATGGCGGAACGCATCGCCCGACTCGAGAAGATGGCAGGTCGAACGCAGTGAAGACCATCCTGAACGTCATATGGCTCGTTCTGAGCGGCTTCTGGCTGTTCCTCGGCTACCTGCTCGCGGGCGTCCTGTTGTGCATCACGATCATCGGTATTCCTTTCGGCATCGCCGCCTTCCGGATCGGTGTCTACGCCCTGTGGCCGTTCGGGTATACGGCGGTCGAGCGCAGGGACGCGGGGGCCGCCTCCTTCGTCGGCAACGTGCTGTGGCTGGTCCTCGCGGGCTGGTGGCTGGCCATCGGCCACATCGTCACCGGTCTCGCCCTGTGCGTGACGATCATCGGCATCCCGCTCGGCATCGCCAACTTCAAGCTGATCCCTGTTTCGTTGCTCCCGATGGGCCGCGAGATCGTACGCACCGACCAGCCGTTCGTGTCCCGCTAGTTCCGCTAGTTCCGCTAGTTCCGCTAGTCCCGTCAGTCCCGCTGGATCGACTGGGTTTTCCACAGCCCGCGAGCGCGCCGAAGAGGGTTGTCCACAGGGCGCCGTGACTGTCAGTGGCGGCGTGCATCATGGATTCATGACCGAGCGTGAGTATTCGCTGACAACAGGTGGTGCCCGAATTCCAGGTGGTCCGGAAGGCCGGGCCCCACCCGGAACGCCACCCGTTCCCGCCCCGCCATGGGGTCGCCCCGCCATGGCTCTGCCGGACCCCGCCCGGACCGGGGCGGTCTACCGCCCGGCGACCCTCCACCGCCGTACCCCGTATGCGGCCGTGCCCACCGCCAGTACCCCCGCGCCGAGGGCTACGGACATCCCCGGCAGCGAGAACGCCAGGACCAGACACCCGGCGAGCCCGACCGCCGGCAGCACCCGCGCCACCGGCCCCGGCCGAAGCGTCCAGGCCGACGCGTTGGCCACCGCGTAGTACACCAGCACTCCGAAGGAGGAGAACCCGATCGCACCCCGTACATCCACCGTGGCAGCCAGGACGGCGACCACCGCTCCCACGGCCGCCTCCGCCCGGTGCGGCACCTGGAAACGAGGGTGGACGGCGGACAGAAAGCCCGGAA
The DNA here is from genome assembly GCF_045209715.1 of Streptomyces sp. NBC_01635. Taxonomy (NCBI): domain Bacteria; kingdom Bacillati; phylum Actinomycetota; class Actinomycetes; order Kitasatosporales; family Streptomycetaceae; genus Streptomyces; species Streptomyces sp. NBC_01635. The sequence continues at coordinate 5,356,950 of NZ_CP109277.1, forward strand.
GATGCCGGTCCCGGGCCATGGCCAGCACCGTCCGCGAGACACCCAGGATCAGGGCGAGCAACGAACCCAGCGCGGCCGCGGCCGCCCCCACCCGTACCGCCGGCGTCAGTTCCGGAACCCCGGCCGCCCGCACCGCGTCGGCCAGTGGCGCGCCCGAATCGCCCAGCCCCCGGGCCCCCAGCACCGAAAGGACCGCGACCGCGACAGTCACGTACACGACCAGTGCGATGCCCAGCGCCAGCGGGATCGCGCGCCGGACGGTGCGCGCCGGATCCCGTACCTCCTCGCCGAGGGTCGCGATCCGCGCATACCCGGCGAAGGCGAAGAACAGCAGACCGGCGGCCTGAAGCACGCCGCCCGCGCCGCCCGGTGCCGCGAAGGAGAGGCGTCCGGCATCGGCCTGTCCCGAGGTCAGGCACGCGACCACCACGGAAGCGAGGACAGCAAGGACCACAGCCACGATCACCCGCGTCAGCCATGCGGACTTCCGCACCCCGCCGTAGTTCACCGCGGTCAGCGCCACGACAACTGCGACCGCCACCGCGTGGGCCTGCCCCGGCCAGAGGTACGCGCCGACGGTGAGCGCCATCGCCGCACAGGAGGCCGTCTTCCCGACCACGAACGCCCAGCCCGCGAGGTACCCCCAGAACTCCCCGAGCCGCTCCCGCCCGTAGACGTAGGTGCCGCCCGATTCGGGATACAACGCGGCCAGGCGTGCCGACGACGTGGCGTTGCAGTAGGCGATCACGGCGGCGACCGCGAGCCCGAGGAGCAGGCCGGGACCGGCCGCCTGTGCCGCGGGCGCCAGAGCGGCGAAAATCCCGGCCCCCACCATGGCACCGAGACCGATGACGACGGCGTCCCCCACGCCGAGCGTGCGGCGCAGTCCGGAACCGGAGCGGGTTGTCATGAGGCCGCACCCTACTGATCGTGGGAACCGCCACACATGCCCACGCCGTCCTCCGTCCCAACACGACATGAACGGAACACCGGGCGCGGGTTTCACAGACCGTGCCAGGTGAGAGCGCGGTACGAGAAGGGAACGGGCAGGGCATGACGATCATCAGCTGGATCATTCTGGGGCTGCTGGCCGGAGCGATCGCGAAGTTCCTGCTGCCGGGCCGCGACCCGGGCGGCTTCATCGGGACGACCTTCATCGGCGTCGCCGGAGCGTTCATCGGCGGCTGGATTTCATCCCGTTGGCTGGACCACCCGATCACCAAGGACTTCTACGACGGCACCACCTGGGCCGCCGCGATAGGCGGCTCCCTGGTCCTCCTGATCGCCTACCGGCTCCTCTTCGGCCACTCGCGCGACTGACGCCACCGGCTTCTCGGGAAACAGTCGACAGCAGAGCAGAGCAGAGCAGGGCGGGGCGGGTGCCCGGAGACACCCGCCCTGCCGTATCCACGCGACGCCCAGGGCGCACGCGGCTTCGTTCTCCGCCGGGACCTGCTAGCGGTAGTTCACGAACTGCAGGTCGAAGTCGAAGTCCTGGCCCTTGAGCAGGGAGATGACGGCCTGAAGGTCGTCACGGCTCTTGGAGGAGACCCGGAGTTCCTCGCCCTGCACCTGAGCCTTCACACCCTTGGGACCCTCGTCCCGGATGAGCTTCGCCACCTTCTTCGCGTTCTCCTGGGAGATGCCCTCCTGGATCGACGCGAAGAGCTTGTACTCCTTGCCGGAGAGCTGCGGCTCACCGGCATCCAGGGACTTCAGTGAGATGCCCCGCTTGATCAGCTTGGACTGGAAGACGTCGAGGACAGCCTTCACCCGGTCCTCGGAGTTCGCCTCCAGAAGAATCTTCTCCCCGGACCACGAGATCGAGGCGCCCACGCCCTTGAAGTCGTAGCGCTGCGAGATCTCCTTGGCGGTCTGGTTGAGGGCGTTGTCGACCTCCTGCCGCTCGACCTTCGAGACGATGTCGAAACTGGAGTCGGCCATGTCCTGTGGCTCCTTGCATCGGGGTTGCGTATGGGGCTGAGAGCCGGATGCGTACCGGCTACCGGCGTATGTGGGCGGCCGTCGAGCCCGGCATCGGTCCCGGGCCGCATCCGCACAAGCCTAGCCACCTCGGGGTCCCCGGGGTGGCGATCAATCGGGTGGCGAACCACCCCTCCCCATCAGGTATCGTTTACGTCGTTGCCACGGAGCACCGCCGCAAGGCGGTTCGCGGGCAGCGACCTTGGCGGTGTGCCCGAGCGGCCAAAGGGAGCAGACTGTAAATCTGCCGGCTCAGCCTTCCCAGGTTCGAATCCTGGCGCCGCCACATTGAGGGAGACCCCCTCCGACCAGCTATCACAACAGGTCGGAGGGGGTTTTTCGTTTGCGGTCTCCGGTCGAACCACTGTGGACGGGGCGTGGACGTGTCTCACCTCATACCGCCCGTATCCCACCTTCGATCAGTGCGTGTCCCCCAGGTGTCCCCCGGGGGAGAGCGTGATCACTCCGGTTCGTTCCACTCCCGAAGGGCCGCATCGATCCGGCTGTTCGCGCGCTCCCGGGTCTGGTCAAGCACCTTGGCGTACACCTTGTGCAGCACCGCGATGCTGTGGCCGGCGCGGCGGGCGCACTCCATCGCGTCCACGCCAGAACTGAGCCAGAACGACACTCCAGCGTGCCGCAGGTCGTAAGGGCGGCGAGCCAACAGCGAGACCGTCTCTGCCTCGCTCAGCACGTCCCGGCGGGCCCTCGCCCACACCTCCCCGTAGCCGGTCTCCTGTAGCAGGCCGTTGCGGTTGGTCCGGAACAGCCGGCCGTCCGGCGCCGTGCCGTGCGCGGCGGTGTGCTGCCGCAGCATGCGGACGAAGTGCGGCGGGATGGGTACCGGCCGGGAATCCTTCGCGGCGCGAGCCTTGAGGTGGCGCACCTCGTGCGCCGTCCCGTCATCCGTCCAGCTCCGTCCGGCCCGGACGATGCCCTGTCGCAGGGTGAGCATGCCCCACCCCGATTCCGGAAGGAGGCATTGGCTCGCACGCAGCCCAGCGGCTTCGGCCGGCCGCATAGCCGCGTAGTAGAGGCAGCCGAAGAACGCCTCCAGATGCCGCCCGCGGGGCCCTTGCTCTCGAACCCCTGCCAGGAGCGCACGCACCTGGCGGGGGTTGGCGACGCTCTCGGGGTCCACCTCCTCCACCGACTTCGGGGCGGTCCACTTCACGGCCGCGAGCGGATTGACCGGCAGGGCGAAATACTTCTCCTCCACGGCGAGCCCCAGCACGTCGCTCAGGCACGCGCGCTTTCTCTTCGCGGTGCGCGGTGAAGCTGTCTTCCCGTCCAGCCGCAGCGACAGAGCGTCCAGGGCTAGGCGCACGTTCGCGGGGTCTTCCAACGCGGACACCGGCATGGAGTGCTTGGCGATCCAGGTGAGGGCGCGGACAACATCGTCCGGTGGAGTCTCGTCCCAACGGTTTCGGTTGTACGCCCACCCGTAGAGCGCCCGCCGCATGAGGGCGGCATCGGGCATGCCCGCCTTCGTCTTCACAAGCGCGGGCGTGATCGTGGCCAGCGCGTCAGCGTAGTTCTTCCGCGACTTCGCAGGGGCCGGCGCCCATTTGCGGTCGACGTAGGTGCGGCTGTGCTCGTACCAGGTGATGGAGCCCTGCTTGGCGCGCAGCTCCGAGACGGGCAGACCGGTCTCCTCGTCGAACTGGTCACCGCGTCGCACGGCCGACATGAGTTCCGAGCGGCGCCCCTCAGCCTGCACCTTGAGCGTGTAGCTCTTGGAGTGCTTCCGCTCCCCGACCAGCCAACGGAGGCGGTAGGGCTTGGGGCGGTCTCTGCGGACTTCGATGGAGTAGAGGCGGACGTCGTATGTCAGTGACATGCAAACTCCAGAGGGGTCCGCCGGAAGCGGGCCCCTCGTGTCTCGTGTGCGGAAGGTGATCAGGCAACGTCTTCCATGGACGACCACCACGCGTCCAAGTCAGTGCGGCGGCAGCGAAGCTGACCGTTCGGGAGCTTGATGAGCTTCGGGGCCTTACCCCGGGCGCGCATGCGGTAGAACGCGGCGCGGCTCATCTCGATCTCTTCGAGGACTTCGGGGAGCTTGAGCATCCTGGTGCCAGCCAAGGCAAAGACTCCTTCTCAGAGTTCAGCGGGAGGGGGGTACCTCTGAGGGGCGCTACTTCCGCTACCGCCGCTACCGTGCAGGTCAGGGGCCTGTTGGAGGTAGCGGGAAGGGGTAGCGGTAGCGGCGGGGTAGCGGCAAGCGGGGCCGCTTGCCGCTACCTCGTTAGTGCTGGTCAGGCCGCGTTTTCGGTACCGGGTAGCGGAGGTAGCGGACTTTCCGGGGGTGGGGGGCAGTAGCGGGCCCACGCGTCCCACAGGTCGGCGCTGTGGTAGCCCTTGAGGACGCTCCCGGCGGTCTTGATGTTGCGGGAGGCGATCGGCTCGTTGTCCGCCGTCATGTACTCGGCGAGCATCTTGGACAGGCGCCGGTTGTCGAGCGGCTTGCCGTGAAGGTCGGCCCACGGGGCATCGTCCAGGGCGTTGAGCCGGTCCAGGATGGCGACGGTGGGCAGGCGGTCGATGCCGACCATGACGTGATCGCGCAGGTCGGTCAGCAGCCGGACACCCAGACTGCCTTTGTCGTTGGCCTTGGACGCGGTCACCAGCGTCACGCATGCCTCTCGTGCCCGGGTGGGCCAGTCGCCACCGGCCGCGTCAGCGATGGCGAGCAGGGGTTCCCACACGTCGGCCGGCCGGTCGGTGACGCCGTCGGGCATCTCCGGCCACGCCCCCATGACCGAGTCGCGTGCCTGCTCCGTCCACTGCGCGAGGCGGTCACGGAGCTTGTGGCCCTCGGCTTCGTGGAGGCGGGCCCGGAAGGCTTCCACGCGTTCGTTGCGGGCCCGGCGCCGCATCCGGATCACGACCGAGCGGGTCATGATCGTGTCCGGGAGTGCTCCGAGGCCGGCGACCGCGACCGCGCAGTACGACGGGAAGGCTTGCACGGTCTGGTTGCCGCCGTCGCCGATGCACCGGTAGGTGACCCCGGTGCGGCGGTGGCCGGCGTTGAGGAACCCGCGCAGTTCCTCGTTGTCCCCCGCCTTCGGGCCAAAGATCGTATCGATTTCGTCGAACAGGATCGTGGGCCGTCCGTTGGGGTTGGACACGGACCGGAACAGGGCGGCGGCGGACGCGTTGACGGCCGTCATGGGCTGCGGCACGAGGGTTTCCACGACCTCCAGCGCCCGCGACTTGCCCGACCCCGGCTCCGGGGACAGGAAGGCGAGCCGGGGGGTGGAGTCGAAGCAGTCGAGCAGATGGGCGTGTGCGTCCCACAGCGTCACGGCGACGTAGGCGGCCTCGGTGGGGAAGACGTTGAAGCGGCGGTGGAAGGCTTCCACTTCGTTGAGCAGTGCGGCGCCGTCGATGGCGGTCATGCGGCGGCCCTCCCTTCCAGGGGGGTGCGGAGCGGGCAGGCGTTGCGGTGGGCGGCGTGGTCGTCGATCAGGGCGAGCACGCGGCCGTGACCGACGGCGCTGCGGTCACGGCCGCACTCGCACCGTGAGGTGGCCGTTGGAACGGCGCCGCGCGGTGCCACGATGTGCAGCCACGCCATGGGGTACCGGCCGTCGCCCTTGCGCGGGTCAGGGCGAAGGGCAGCGACGACGCCCTGACGGGCGGCGCCTTTCGGCTCGCCCCCGGCCGGCCGTGGTGTGGCCGGTCGGGCGGCGTGCGGGCCGGTGGGTGCCGGCGGTTGGCCTTCCAAGCGGGGGCGGTTCGGGGTGGTCATGCCGCCTCCCGGGGGCGGGCGGTGCGCTGGGAGCTGTTCAGGGCGCTGCGGATGGTGGTGGTGCACTCGGCAGCGGTGAGCCCGACCGCTTCTCCTGCCGCTTGGAAGGCCTCTTCGGCCATGTGCCGGGGGAGGTCGCCCCATGCGACGAACCGCCCCACCTTGAAGGCGCACCGGTTCAACGTGCTGTTGCGCAACCCGTCCGGCGCCGCGGCGACGACGGCGCATTCGGCTTCCAGCGCGGCCAGCGCCGCGCGGCTCCCGTCGACCGCCGGGAGCCTGAGCGGACCCGCAGGCCGCACGGGGGCCGGTTGCAGGATGGTGTGCAGCCACCGGGGCAGAGTGACGGCCACAGAGCCGCACAGCGCTCCGTACGGTCCGGTGGGCAGGGTGCTGCCGGCGGCGACGACGTAGCCGCCCCACGCGCGGGTGTCGACCGAAGCGGCCACGGTGCCCGCGGTGTTGGGCAGCCGGACGCCGTCCGGGGCGGTGAAGTACAGGTGCGTTCCGCCGCTCGCGGTCCGGGTGCGGTAGGTGGTGGGGACGGGGTGGCCGGCGCGCTCGCAGAGCGCTGCGAAGGTTGCCGTGCCGTCAGGCGCGTCCGAACTGCCCTTGTGCTCTGGCGTGTCCAGGTCGACGACGACCAGCCCGGACGGACCGGTCGCGATACCAACATTGAACGGCGCCCGCGACCAGGCAGCGCGGATGCGGTCCGGGTTAGTGGTGGCGCGCTGCTCCCACTTGCGATGGCCACCGGCGCACGGCCCGCTGCCGGTGCACGCCTTCTCGCCGTGCAGGGCGGGCCGCTTGGTGCCGGGCCGGAGCGGGAAGACGTGCCAGCCGCGTTCGGCGGCGTCCAGTGCTGCGCGCAGCAGCGCGGAACGGGGGTCTTGGGTCATGCTGGGTGTCTCCAGTTCTGTTGAAGGCGCTGGGAGACAAGGGCGGCCCCGGTTCTTTGGCGAGAGGGGGCCGCCTTTGGCGTCGCTAGCCGTGGAAGTGGTTGCGCTTGAACGTGGCCTTGCGGATGTTCACCGTGGTCCCGTCGCCCTTGTGGCCACTCGTGCTGAGGACCTGGACGGCGATCCATCCGCCGAAGATGACGGCGGCGAGGGTGATGAGCTGGGTGATGAACGCGGTCAGGGCGGCGATGAACGAGGTGAGTAGCAGCAGTCCGCCGCAGACCGCGAGGAAGCCGATGCCCCCGAGGGCGACGTTCACTGCGGTGCGGGAGACGGCCGGCGGGGTCGCGGCGGGGGTGTGCTGGGTGTGGTCGATGGCGTAGCCGGTGACGATCCGGCCGTCGGGCAGGACGATGCTCGCCACCGCCGGGACCGTGCCCGACTGGACGGGAACGACCGGCGCCGGCGTCACGACGGCGGGGGCGATGGGGGTGGGCTGGTGGACTTCCACGGCCCGCTGTGTGGGCACGTGGTGGGTGTGGTCGGGGTACATGCGGAATCCCTTCCGGCACATGGCCAGGGAGGCGGAGACACCCCCTTCGGGGTGCCGTGTGGAGGGGTGTTCGGGGGATCTGACCTGCGGGCCTCCCTGACTCCCTGAACGATCATTTGTGCAGGTCAGGGCGAGGGAGGCGGGTCAGGGAGGTGTTCAGGGAGTTCTCCCTGTCTCCCTGACCCGTCGGCGGTGCGCTCCCTGTCACCGGCCGGTGGAAGCGGAACCCTCGGTGTCGCGGTGGGCGAGTGCGCGGGCGACGCGGTCGCGGGCGACGACCATCACGCCGTCGGACTTGTAGGGTTCGGCGCCGGCGTCGTCCAGGACGCGCTTGAGGTCGATGAACGACCAGCCGCCGTACGCGTCCGGGTTCCGGGTGGCGAGACGCGCCAGCACGTCCTTGGTGCGCACCCGGGGCGCGTCGCCGATGACGGCGGCGATGTCGGCGAGCGGGTCGTGTTCCTGGCTTCGGTCGATGGTGTGCAGGGTGGTGACGCCGTCGCGGAGGGCTTTGGCCCGGTCGGTGATGGCCTCGGCGGCGTCGTCGTCGATGTAGTGCGTGCGCACCGTGAGGGAGGACTGTCCGGCCGGGATGGTGATCCCGTCGGAGGCGACGACCAGGGTTCCCCGGTCCAGACCGGGCCGCAGCAGGTTCGGCGCGGCCCCGCCGTCGACGGCCTTGTCTCCCAGCGCCATGCGGGCCTGTGACTCGGTGCCGAGGGCGAGGGAGGCGCGGGTGTGGGCGCCCTCGCGCACGAGCTTGGGCAGGTTCTCGTTGGTCGGGTCCTGGGTGCCCTGCCACATCAGCACGTTCACCGCCCGCCCCTGGTTGTGGATCTTACGGACGGCCATGAAGTACCGGGAGTTGGCCTTCGACCCGCCATAGGGGCGCCTGTCCTCGTCCTTGGCCGGGCACATGAACGCCACCTGCGCTTCGTCGACCAGCACGATCAGCGGCGGAAACGTCGTGCCGGGCGGCGCCTGGATGCGGCGGTTCATCTCGTCGACGGCGCCCTCGACCATCTCGGTCACCTGGATCACGTGCTCATCCGTCGGCCCCTGGATGAGGGTGGTGGCGAGCCCGCCGAACATGGCCCAGTCGCCCACGCCCTTGAGGTCGCCCATGAGGAACTGCACCGACTTGTCCAGCGACAGCCACAGGGCCAGGGAGCGCAGGGCCACGGTCTTGCCCTGGTTCGACAACCCGGTGATGAGCAGGTGGCGCTGATACAGGGACAGCGCGGCAGCGTCCCCGCGCAGGTCCTGACCCCACGGGGCCTTGCCCTTGGTGTAGTCGGCGGTCAGCGTGTCGTCGGTGACCAGCGGGGACGGACCGATCGGCTCGTCCAGCGCACCGGAGTCGGCCACCCACAGCCGCACCGTGCGCGCGGCGGTCGGGATGGTGATGAACACCTCGTGCTCGTGCCGGGTCAGGTTCTCGGCAAGCTTGCGACGCCGGTTCTGCACCTCGATCGTCGACACCCCGGACGGGAGAGTCACGTCGACCTCCACACCGCATCCGGCGATGGTGATCGGTCCGAGCATGGACGCGCCGGCGTCGCCCATCTCCTTGATGGCTCGCGCCAGGGCGGGTACTCCGAGGTCGCGCAGGGCCTTGACCACGATGGACGGCGTGATCGGCTCGCCCTCGCCCGATCGCACGTTGGCGGGCAGTGCCCACGCGGGGGCGGCGTGCTGCTTGCGGCCGACCGACCACAGGGCGAGCAGAGCCAGGAACGGGCCGATCGAGAGCGCCGGACCCCACACCACGGTCACGATCCGGATGAGCAGGGCGATGAAGTCGACGGTCGCAGTCAGCGGGGTGATGACGTCACCGACGCGCCCGGTGTTGAGGGCCATCACGACTCCGAGGGCGACCAGCACGCCGACGCTCATGCCGGCGCCGACGGCCACACCCTTGGCGGCGTCGACCGGGGAGTGAAGGAGGTCCATGCGGCGGTGGTGGCGGGCGGCGCGGAAGCGCTGCAGCCGCTCTTCCCACTCCTCGGCCGCTTCCAGGTTCCCCGCGGCTTCCGCTGCGCGGATCATGCGTTCGTAGCGGGCGCCGGTGCGGCCGTCCCAGGTGCGGCGGGCCACGATCCGCCCGCCGTTGAGGGTGTAGAGGGTGTGCCGGGCCGCCGCGCGGACCGTGGCCCGGGTCGTCTCGTGCGTGGCGGCGGTCTTCACCGCGCGGCCGGAGCGCACCCACAGCGGCACGGGGGCGGCCGGGGCCGGGTCGGGCACGACGGTGAGGAGGGTGGGGGCGGTGTCGGAGGTCGGGGGGTCGGTGGGCTTGTGCAGGTGAACGACGTTCTCGGACATGCGGGAAGTTCTCCTGACTGCCCCAGAAGGGGGCCGGAAGCGGGGAGAGACACCGCCCCCGACCGGCAGCAGCGCGGGCGGGGGCGGGCGGGTTAGCGGTTGTTGCGGGCGCGGTTCTCCGCGTGGCTGAGCTGCGTCGGGTCGGTGCGCGGGGCGTTGATCCAGCAGAACGGGCGGATGCCGTCGGCGGCCTTGAAGGTGCGGATCGCGGCGCCCGCCGGGGCGTTGGGCAGCGGGTAGACGCGGCCCCGATCGAGGGAGGCGAGCAGGCGGGCGCCGTGGTGCTCGCAGCCGTCCGCCCCCGCGCCCGTGGCGTCCAGTACGGTCACCGCGAGCGGACCGGTGCACGGCGTCGGGTCCTCGGGGTGCGCGGCAGGGCAGCGCCGGGCGGGGTGCCGCACGCTCACCACCACCCCGAGGACTTCTTGGCGGCCTTGTCGCGGGCGGCCTCGGTGATGAGCCGCTGCCGCTCGCTGTGCAGGGCGGTCAGTTCCGCATTCAGCCGCATTTCGGCCGCGCTGCCGGTGGAGTCCATCTGCGACTCGGCACGGCCGGTGCTGCGGCCCTTCATGACGCGGTAGGAGCCGCCGGCCAGGGCGCGGGCCATGGCCCGGCGCTCGCTGCCGTTCAGCGGCCACCACTCGCCCCGGCGGACCGCTTCCAGCTTCTTCGCGGTCACCTTGATCTCGCGGTCCAGGCGGCGCAGGTCGGAGTTACCCATGTCAGACGTTCCCTTCGGACCCGTGCGGGTCGGGGTAGGCGCAGGGCACGCAGGTGCCGAGTGCGGCGGGGATGACGTAGCCGGCGTCGCGCCGGCAGGCGGGGCAGACGCGGCGGGCGGCGTTGGCCTTGGCCAGAGCCGCCCACCGGGCCGGCGTCATCGGCCGGACGGGCTTGGCCAACTCGATGCGGTAGAGGTAGGCGATCAGCGGGCCCCGGCGGCGGCGCGGTCGCTCGAGCTGTGCGGCCACGTCCTGACCGCCGGGCCGCAAACCGTGGGCGCGGAGTTGTCGGCGGGTGGCGTAGCCGTCCGGGGCGAGCCGCCACGGGTAGACGGGCAGGGTGCTCATGCCGCGCCCCGGCGGCCGGGGCGCCGTCCGGTGACGCTGGCGAGCAGGCGCCCCAGACCGGCGCGGTGGACGCGGGCGGGGCCGCGCTTGGCCGCGTACATGGCCTCATCCGCCCGCCGCAGCAGCCCCGACAGGTCCTCGTCGGGGTGGTCACTCCGCCGGACCCAGCCCAGCGACACCGTGGTGTGGACCTCGGGTGCGGTATCGACGGGGCGGGCCAGGATGCGGGAGAGGACGGCGAACCGGTCGGCGGCCGTGCCCTCGTGGTCGATGAGCACGGCGGCGAACTCTTCTCTGAACTACCGAGGGTGTCCCGTGATCAGGTGAGGGGACGATCAGTCCTGAGGGGAAGGGCCGGAGAACGGCTGCGACCGGCGAAGGTGTTAGTTTCCTTCCCGTGTTAAGCCACCAGGACGAGACTAGGGCGGCCTATGACGGGGTCGTCGACCTGTACGCGTCGATGTTCGCTAATCGGCTGGAGACGCAGCCGTTCGCGCGGAACATGATCGGTACCTTCGCCGAGCTCGTGCGTGCCACGGGGAACCTGCGGGCGGCCGACGTCGGGTGCGGGCCCGGTCATCTGACGGCCATGCTGCACGACTTGGGGCTGGACGCCTTCGGGCTCGACCTCTCCCCGGGGATGGTCGACCACGCTCGGCGGGCCCATCCGGCGCTGCGGTTCGACGAAGCGCGAATGGAGGCCCTGCCGGTCGAGGACGGCGCGCTCGGCGGAGTGCTGGCCCACTACTCGATGATCCATACCCCACCTGAGGAATTGCCCGTGCTGCTCGCCGAGCAGGTGCGTGTCCTGGCACCAGGGGGCCTGCTCCTGGTGTCCTTCTTCGGGACCGAGGGGCCGAAGCCGGTCCGCTTCGACCACAAGGTGGCGCCCGCCTATAGCTGGCCGGCGGAGCAGTTTGCCGCGATGCTAACCGGGGCCGGACTCGTCACAGTTGCTCGGTTGCTCCATGACCCAGCGTCCGAGCGTGGTTTCCTCGACACTCACTTGCTGGCCCGCCGCCCGTAGAGCGTGGCCTGGGTCAGGGTGGTGTAGATCATCCGCGTGGATGAAGCTCGTCTAACTTGAAGGTCCTCTTGCCGTACTGATTCGTGTCGCGATCTGGCTGAAGCTGGGCATGCCGAGATTGATCACTTGGCGTTGACGGACTTGCTCTGTATCGAGCTGGATGAGCTTCTCCTCTGCGCTGGCGAGGCTGACTTGGAGTCCTTCGATCTCACCCAGCCATCCCTCCTGTTCTGCTTCGGTGATTCGGGCGATCAGGTTGTCGCGGATCTCGACGAGGCGGTGTCTCTGATCCGGGTCCGGTCGGAGCATGGAGCATCGAATACACGCGTGTTCGTGGATGCAGGGCGTTCCGAATGCGCGAGCGCAGATTCCGATGGACAGTTTGCGTCGCTCGAAGTGCCCGAGGAAGGCATCCCATTCTTCGTTGGTGGGGGTTCGGTACTCCTCGCTGGGCCGGAGTGTTCGGCGCCGGGCGATGAATGCGCGATGGGCTTCGATGGCCTCGCCGGGGTAGATGGCGTTGTATCCCATGGTCGTGTTGATGCTGGTGTGCCCGGCGATGACCTGCGCGATGTGCGGGGGAAGGCCGCTGCGGATGGCGTCGGTGATGAAGATTCGCCGAAAGTCATGGGGCGAGAAGTCCAAAGGCTGTCCGGCTGAATCGGTCAGATTCGTGGAGGCCAGCACTTCCTGGAGTGCTTCGCGCAGGAGCTTCGGGGAGAGGCGGGAGCTCTCGCCGCTGCGGCACCACTGGAAAAGCAGTGGCATCTGCGGATTCCAGGTCTTCTCTGCCATGTCATAGCTGGAGACATAGGGGACGGCACCGGTGCGAGGGTCGCGGATGCGGGCGATGATCGCGCTGAGCACATCGGCGAGCTCCGGGCTGACCAGGATGACTCGTTCCTCATCGGTTTTGGAGGGCGCGATCTGCAGGAGGGGAACAATCTCGCCGGTCGTGGGCAGTCTGTACTGGATCAGGCTGTGATGGCTGGCCTCCAGCATCTCCTCGATGCGGACACCAGTGTGCTGAAGGAACTCGACCATCGCCCAGGCCCAGAACGCTCGGCTCTCCGCGAGGGCCAGGTCGACGCGCCGGCCGGTGGCAACGTTCACCGCCCAGGTCGTTCCGTCCTTCGCTGCCCGCATGAAGGTGTCGCCCGCGAAAGCGAACCGACCGCCTGGCCGGGTGTCCATCAGTGCCTGTAGTCGGGCTTTGGCTGCGTGGAGGCATGATGAAGCTGCTCGGGCGACAGCAGGCAGAGCCGGAAGGCGTTCCCTCGTCCGGTGGTCCATCCGAGCTTTGCGCCGCTTGTTGTCTTTCACAACAGCGACATCCGCGTCCTTGATGGGGCTCGGCACCGCCCAAGGCCCCCAGCGTGCCGGCTCGTCGATGGCCCACTGGGCGATGTCGAGATAGAACGCCCGGACGGAGAGCATGATGCTGGCGACGTTGGCGCGTTCGGTCACTACTTCACGCACTTTGCCGTCTGGTTGGCGGCGCCGTTCGATGCGGGTCCGGCATCTCTGTTTCCAAGCCGCGCTCACCTCGGGCGCAAGGTGGAGAGAGTCGATCCCTGGATGATGCTGTTCCAGCTCACCCCAGAAGTTGCTGGCCAGGTGCCGGGACAAGTTATTCAGGGACGTGTAGTCGAGACCCGGCTGCCGCTCTTTGAGATAGTCCACCAAGAGATCTCGGACAGGGCGGCAGCGGACGCCGAACCGGTCGACGAGCTGCTCCATCGACACCTGGCCACTGGTGTTGGCCAGGTAGCGCAAGGAAGTGGGTGCTTCTGCAGGCAGGGTGCCCAACTCTCGCAGCCAGGCGTAGAAAAGGGTGTTGCCGCGGGCTTTGACGTTCGCGGCTTTGTTCGCTGCTTTGAGTGCGGCGAGATACTCCACGGCGTCGCCGACGGTGACGTCCGCCAAGGTGCCGCCCTTGGCGGCCACGATCTTGACCAGGGAGTGCAGGGCGTGACGCCCGACTTTGGAGGACCACGTGGCAGAGTCGATCATCGCTTCAAGCTGAGCGAATCCTCCCGGGTCACGGGCGGGGATCAGCCCGATACGTAGGCTCGTCATGTTGGCTGAGGTCCGTGACAGCAGCCACGGGAGGGCGGGCCTGACAACGTCTGCGCAGATCAGACTCAGCAGCCCTCCCGACAATGCCTGCCGTTGCGAGGGACCAGCAGCCGTTCCGATCCAACCGGGTGCCAATCGGGCCCAGTCGTTGCCAGGACGCGTGCTCGCGGGACTGGTATTCCAGCGCTGCTGCCAGGTGGCCCCCGGGAAGGTCTCCAGCCACTGCAACGTCTGGCGAGCTCCTCGGATCCTGGCTCGGTGCTGCCTCACGTCCGCCGGTCGCAGAGGAGGTTGCTCCAGACGAGCAAGGATGTCGGCCTGCGTGCTTGCCGTGGCCGCCCAGTGATCCTCAGCAGGTCTGGGCGGGAAGCGCAAAGCGACAGCTTTCAACGCCTCCCCGGCCAGGCGCAGGGACGCGGGAGGCGCGACATGCGTCGCGACGGACAGGGTCTCCGTAGGTGTCACCAGGCAGTCCCGAAAAGGTTGTTGAGGGATTCAGGGTTGTAGCCGGCTGCCGGAGGCGCGGGAGTCCGCTCGGCGGACTTCGCCCGTCGGGCATGATGTGCCCGAACGTGTTCGATCACCTCGTCCCGGTCAGCCGGAAGATAGAGCTGTGTCGTCGACAGGTGTGCATGACCGAGCACCCACTGCACGTCGGTCAGGGGCATCTTCGGATCCCTCGCCAGCCGATAGGCGGCGGTGTGTCGAAGATCGTGGAGAGTCCAGTTCGTACCGAGCAAGCTGTTGGCCCGGTTGAACATCGCACGGGCCGCCGGATAGTTCAGAGGACGCCACGGGCGGCGTAACGTCCACCACAGCCCCTCGTTCCCCCCGCGGGGGACCCCAGCCCGCCAGGCGCTCTCCTGATAGAGCCGTAGCCAGACGAAAGCGTCCGCTGAGCAGGGGAGTTGTTGATAGGCCCGGCTCCCCTTGCGGACAACCCCCAGGACCTGTTGGCCGGGCAGCGCGTCGCGTTGCCGACTGGTGAGCAGTTCCTCGGCGCGAGCCCCGTTGGAAACCCAGAAGGCCAGCAGGGCTCGATCACGATCGTGCTTCAGCGCGGCGAAGAGCGCGTTGAACATCGCGTCGGGGATTCGCCGAGGCGCTCGCTTGGGGATGGCCGGCCGGTAGCGGCCCTGCCGTTCGTGGCGAAACCGCTCGTCAGGGTTGTGGTGAGCGTGTGCCCTGCCATGGCGCCGGGAGCGATCCAGTGGAAACGGGTTCAGGATCGGGCCGGTTCCCTCGGAGAGGTGGAAGTCGTAGAAGACCCGCAGGACGGTCTCGCAGTGCGCTCGCGTTGTCGGCGCGTATCTCGCCCCTGGTGACGTCTTTCCCGTGATCGGATTTGGGGCTCCGGGCGGCAGCTTCTCTGGTACTGGCTTTGGTGCTGTCTCAGTCTGGATGTCTCGTCGGTGGCGCCAGTGCAGCGGTGCGGGCTTGTTCGCGATCTGCATCCAGCGTGAGAAGTCCCGAGCGTCCGACCGGACTGCACGATCCCAGGCGATTCCCCAGCCCCACAGGAAGCGCCACCAACGCAGCAGATCCATTCCGTACGACCGGATCGTGGCTGCTGACTTGTCACAAGCCAGCAGCTCCGCGAAAAAGGCGGCCACGGGTTCGATCTCGACCCCGTCCGCGTCCAGCAGGACAAACGGCCTCCATCGATCTCCCGTCTCCGCCAGTTGTCCGGCCTCGGGCACCACGAAGCTTGCTAACTCCCTCTCGGGATCACGTCCAAGCATCCACGGAAGCTAGCAGAAAGGCTATCTGACCTGCGAAAATACTGGATCTAGTTCAGTCAACGGATCGTCGCCCCCGAGCCTGCCGGCCACCCCGGCACGGCCCACGGCGTGGGCGAGCCGGCCGGCCGTTGCGGCGAGCAGGGCGTCACCGGCGGCGTGGCCGTGGGTGTCGTTGACCTGCTTGAAGCGGTCGACGTCCGCCAGGACCACCACCGCGTGCGGGTTGCGGAGCAGGCGGCGGGCCCGCCGGGTGAAGGCGTCCCGGGTCCATAACCCCGTGAGCGGGTCCCGGCGGGCGGTCCGCAGACGGCGGGACATCCACCATCCGTGGACACCCCACACCAGCGCCACACCGGCCGCGATCAGAACCAGCGTCGGTGTGTTCACGAGGTCGCCCCCGCCCCGGCGCGTTCGGTAAGGATCGTGTCCCGCAGCGTCCGCGCGTTCACCGGCGACGTGCGCACCGCGCGGCGGATGCCCTCGGCGGTCACCTTCGCGTCCGGCCAACCGGCCGTCACCGACCGTGCTTCGGCGAGCAGTTCGGCCGGCGTGCGCCTGGGTCGACTCGACTTCGCCACCGCCGGGACACGCCCGGTGGCGCGGCGCGATCGGGTCGACTCTGCCGCCACCGGGCGCCGCTCGATCGGCGTGACGGGGGCCGGTGCGATCGAGGGCAGCGGCTTGGCCGGGAGACTCGACTTCAGGAAGCCGACGGCCACCGGTCGGGGCAGCACCGCCGCGTTCGACGTGATCGGCGCCGGGGTCGATACCGCGAGGTCAGCCGTAGACCGTTTCGCATCGGTCTCGGTCGATTCCTCCGCATTCGCGCTCACGGTCGGAATCGGGCCGGGGCGGTGGTGGAGCACCTTGGCGACCAGATCGGAACCGAAGTAGATCGACCCGACTGGCAGCGACGTGGCGAGCAGCACGAGCGCCCAGTTCGCCGGGTCCCAGTCGGCCAGCCGACCGAAGTCGACCGTGCCGCCGTGCAGCTCCGGAACGAGTCCGTGCACGTAGTTGAGGACCAGGGAAGCGACGGTGTAGGCGCCCAGCACCCGCAGCGCGAACGTCCGGTCGCGGTCGGCGAGTACGAGGGTGGCGACCAGGGCGAGCGCCATCAGGCCGTCGACCACGAACGGGTACAGCATGGCGGCCGTGTCGTCGGCTCCGACGGCGCCGGCGATGTCCCGCAGCGCGTTCCACGAGACGCGGAACGCCATGGCGACCACGGCGACCAGGGCCAGCACCAGGGCGGCGCGTCCCTTGCGGTGAAGGTTCATGCCGCACCCCCGAGGGCGAGCACGGTCGCGAGGACGAGCAGGGCGCCGCCGGTCAGGGTGAGGTCGACCGCGCGGCGCAGGCAGGTGAACTTGGCGACCGCGAGCCGGGACAGGCCGGCGATGTCGGCGGCCAGGCCCCCGCCGATGGCTGTGTTGATCTCCTCGGCGGTGAGCGTGGCCCACAGCGGGAAGCCGTGCCGACCATGCAGGTTCGGACGCACCGACCACAGCAGCAGCCCCGCCGCGCCGACCAGCAGCGCCAGACCGACACCGCCCGCCACGATGGCGGGCACGTTCAGCGGCAGGTCACGGGCGACCGTCCAGGTACCGGCGAGGACCGCGCCGACGAACGCCAGCAACAGTGCCGTCTTCGTGTCCGTCCGCGTAATCTCCGCCTTCACCTCGGCGTGTGCGGCACTCAGGTTCCGGTCGGTGGCGCTCACGCGGCACCCCCGGGCAGGGTCGCGTCGGCCGTGCGGTTGAGCAGCGCGACCCGCGCGGCCAGCGCCCGGCGGCGGGCCCGGCGGATGCGGCGCGCGTCCAGCTCGGTCGGCGTGCGGTCGAGGGTAATGATGTGCGCGTCCAACAGGTCGACGTCCGCGAGGATCACGGGCATCTCCAGCTCGATCGCGTCCAGCTCCGCGTTCGTCGGCTCGATGAAGTCGGCGAACGCGGTAACAGCTTCCTGAACAGTGACGATGTGGTTCATGGGTCGTGGTCTCCCTAGCAGGTGAAACGGCCCGAACAGCGGTCCCGGGTCTAGCCACCCGGGACCGCGCGCCGTTGTTGGTGAAGCCGCGCATCAGGCGAGGCATGGCCGCTGAGCAGCGGCCGAAGTGCCCCGGACCGGACTTGAACCGGCCAGACTGCCGTACGAGGCACGCCGGTCTTCTCCGCCTTGTTTCCGACCCCTTCGGGCAGGCGGACCACGGGTTACCGGCAGTTCCCTGTGTGGAGTTGTCAAGGCACTGACGCTTCCTTCGTACTCACCCCTGCGGGCTTTCCTCCGGGCGTTGCAGTACCTGTTTTACAGATACTGCATAGGGGTTCGTCAAGTACGGCGGCGCAATCTCTTGGTCTCGCGCCGGGACGTCTTGGCGTACTCTCAGAATCCCCGCAGGTCAGGGGAGTTGGTTACCCCGCTCATGGACAGCTCTGGGACTTCTGGCTACGGTCAAGAAGTCCCTAGACGTCCCACCGGGGGTGCAGATGTCGAACGAGCGCTTACGAACCGCCCTCCTCGCCCGGGGCATGACCGTGCAGAGCCTCGCTGAGACGATCGAGGTGAGCCCTAAGACGGTCGAACGCTGGATCACTCAGGGCAAGGTGCCGTACCTGCGTCACCAGTACGCGACGGCGGCGGCCCTCAAGGTCGACGTGACCACACTGTGGGAGGACGGTCGGACCGTCCACAGTGCGGCCGACCTGACCAAAGCCGAGATCGCGACGGTCTACCCGCATCGCCACACGGTGCCTTCTGGGCTCTGGCGAGAGCTGTACGGACGTGCTGAGCGCAACTTAGACGTCCTCGTGTACTCCGGGCTTTTCTTGTCCGAAGACCCCCTTTTTCACGACCTCGTGAGGGCGAAGGTGGAAGCCGGGGCGCGGGTGCGCATCCTGCTCGGGGACCCGGGATGTGCGGCTGTCCGGCAGCGCGGCATTGACGAGGGGCACCACATCATGGACGGCAAGATTCGCAACGCGCTCGTGCTGTATCGGCCCCTCATGCGGAGTCACCCGGACATCGGCTTCCGGCTGCACGAATCGACGCTGTACAACTCGATTTATCGGGCCGATGACGAAATGCTCGTCAACCCTCACGTCTACGGCATCGGCGCCTACATGGCGCCCGTCCTGCACCTGCGACGACTCCCCGGCGGAAGCCTCTTTGACACGTACGCGAATAGCATCGATCACACCTGGGAGAACGCACGCCAGATCACTGACCAGGACGTCACGAGCATCACGGGAGCCTGACCATGGGACGTATCGACTACCTGCACGACCCGGACGCCCCGCCGGCGAACTCGGTAGTGCCGTCCGTCGTCGCTTTCGTACAGAACGACGCGGGGCAGGTGTTGATGATCCAGCGCTCCGACAATGGCAGGTGGGCACTGCCCGGCGGTGGTCACGACGTGGGGGAGTCCATTAGTCACACGGTGGTGCGTGAGGTTTGGGAAGAGACCGGCATCAGGGCGGAAGTGGTCGACGTGTCCGGCCTCTACACAGACCCCGGGCACGTCATGCAGTACGACGATGGTGAAGTCCGTCAGCAGTTCAGCATCTGCTTCCGGGCCCGGCCGGTCGGCGGTGACCTTCGTACGAGCAACGAGACGACTCAGGTCCGCTGGGTTGACCCGGCGGACCTGGTGACGCTGGACGTACACCCCACGATGCGGCTCCGGATTGAGCACGCTATGGACCGGACGCGCACGGCGCCTTACATCGGTTGACGCTTGGCGGCGGCGACCCGTTCGAGGACGCGGCATGTGCACGCGAGGATCTCGGGTTCGGCACGCCGGATGAACCGGCCGATCAGGCTGTCCGGCCCGTAGCGTCCGGTAATTTCGTTGATCCGATCCACGGGGTTGGTCGGCGTGCCGTCCGGGGTGGTGTTCATGTCGCAGTAGCAGAGCGCATCGTTCAGGTGCTCGCTCTCACGGGGAAACTCGCCGTCCAGCTCAGCACGCAAGCCGCGCGCGTCAGCCTCAAGCCATGAGCACGAGTGATGAGCGACCAGGTTGACAACCCGCTCGTCAGCGTCGGCCACGTCCCGGAGATACCGCGCGCCGTCCAAGGGATGAAATCCCGTCTTGGCGAGATCCGGCGCATAGCCGATGTCATGCAGAACCGCCGCAGCCTCCAACAGGTCCGCATCCTGATCGAGGATGAGCGCGATGGTGCGCGCCCTCTCGGCGACCCCGAGGCAGTGTTTCCAGCGTCGCGGCAGCGGCTCAGCGAGCAACGACTCAGCCAGGGGATAGGCCCACTCCGTCAACGTCAACAAGCTACGAACGCCCCTCTCGCGCCGGCACGGCGCGGACCGTCCGCACCTTGCCCTGTCCTCCACCCGCCAGCACGCCGGCGGCCTCCAACTTCTCCAGGGCCTTGGTCACGGTCGGACGTGACACCCTGAACCGTTCGGCCAGCGCGGAAGCGCTCGGGAACGCTTCCCCTACTTTGAGCCCCTCAGTCGCGATGATCTCCGCAATCCGCTGATCGAGCGGGCGCCGGTCGATTTGCGCCCCCACGCGTACGACGCGCCACCGCTCGCCCGGTACCGGCTCGGCCACGCCCTCCTGACGCAGCACGCCGAACGCACGGAGGGCGACCCCCCGCGAGACCTTGTGGTCGCGCATGACATCAGCCAGAGACGGAAGCTCCGTCATGTCCGGGTCGTCCTCGATCTGCCTCTTCATGGAGTCGGCAATCTTCAGGAAGGTCCCCCGAGGGTTGGCCTGTTGTGACACTCGCTCTCCCTCTCCGTTCGCCCATCGTCACTCCAAGACTCCCATGACTCGCCACCGTCGCGGAGACGTCGCGACGGCAAGGAACGACGGCGCGGAGCCCGTCCAGGCGTGGTCTCGACTCGCTCTCTGAGGTCCCGGAACCGTCGATGGCGCGGCTACTTACATAGGCGTGCTGCGTGTGCATCCAACCGTCTGCGAGGTGGATGGGCGGTGACCTCCGAGCCTGCTCTACTCCACGGGCGGCGCCCGTCCCGCGAGCGCGCGGATTCGGACAGTTTTGGGACGCTGGCGACAGCTCCACGCCTCTGAGCTGCGGGAATGACGTCGTACCCCGGGGGAGTAACCGCCGATAACATACGGCCGTCCCGGACGGAATCTTGGCATCGTTGGACACGGGAGTCGACTTGTTGCCACGCTCTTATTGTCCGAAGAGGCGGACTCACGCATTGCAATAACGTCATTAGGGGGGCCGGTGCGGCGTCACGGATTCAATGACTCACACATGGCAGCCGGGCCTTTGCAGTCCTGGTTGTTGGCGGAGAAACGGCGGAGTGGCCTTAGCTTTGGTCAACTAGCTGCGCTGACGTTCGTCTCTAAATCCTCGTTGCAGCGGGCAACCCGAGGATTTGAGCTACCGAGTCGGCAGGTGTTCGAGGCTTTCATTAGCGGCTGCGCTTCGGATCCCGAAATCGCTGAGCGGGAGTGGCGAACGGCCATGGCGATGCGCCGCTATTTCCTAGGGCGCAGGATGTATCCAATCCGTCCCGAGAATGTCACGAGTCACAGTGAATTGCGTCAGGCTCTTGAGGATCTCATTGATCGACGTGGGCTCAGTCTTCGGCAGATTGAAAAGTTGACTGAAAAGCGAAATGGAAAACTTCGGCGCAGTACATTGAGTGATGCGCTGAGTGGGCGTCAAAACTTCAGTCGTGTTTCGGTTGCAGAGCTTGTCCGCTCGTGCGGGGAGAAAGAGGATCTGGCTCACGCGTGGGACGAAGCGTGGCAGCGAGCTGAGCGGGATAGGCGTGGTCGGAAAGGGCATCTGGGTGAGTTCCGCGCACTGCCGGCCGAGGTGAGGCAATACGTTGAGCTTGGCGTAGGGGAGATCTACAGCGTCTGTGAGCGCCACGGAGTTTCGAGCGCTGAGATAGAGATGTATATGCGTCAGTGCGCCGAGTTGCGGCGTCGTACGGGAATTTCTCATTATTGGATCAATGCCCCCGAGTCGTGGAAGGAATCCGTATCTCGGCCTTGCGGGGATGTGTCGGGAGGGATCGAAAGGGCTATACAGGGGGTGTTGATGGAGACTTTCGGTGGGCCTGTGGATGGTGGGCTATTGGGTGGACTTACGAAAGCTGTACTCAAAGAAATTGGCCAGAGTCGAGTGGCTGATGATGTCGAAGCATCAGAGTCTGTTGAGTAATCCTTAGAATGCGTCTATGTGTAAAGGGGTGACTTTCCTTGGTCGGCCTTGAGAGTGATGGCGGAGCGCGGGAGGGGTATTCGGTGAAAGAATCAAGCGAGCAGAAACGGCGCAAACCGTGGAGTTGGCCTGAGAGGTGGCAAGTCGCACTGGCTGCGGCGGGTCTGTTGGTGGCAGCCATTGGCACCATTGGGCAGTACGTGCAGTAGCGCGGGTCACGCACGAGTGTTTGTAGCGATACCCCATCCTGGTCCCCCAGGTGTTCCCCACAGAGGGCACGCCCTCTCGATTCACCAGGTCACAGAGGCGATGCGGGGTCCACTGTAAAGCTGCCGCCTAGCTGCAGCGCGCAGCAATTAGCGCGACCGGGTTGTGGTCGGCTCGCGCGGCGACCACCTGTGGTTCCACACCGGAACTGAGCCACGTGGAGACGGCGACGGCGGCATGGCGTAGGCCATGGGGGCGCTTGGCGAGCTGGGAGGCGCGTTGAGCAGGAGGCGGGAGGGATCGGCTGCGGGGTCGTGAGCTGGGCGGTCAGGGTCAGAGTCATGAACTCGTCAGATAGGCTGCCGCCTCTTGCAACGGCATCCTCCTGATGAGGTGTGAATGAAGACAGGCAGACGCACCGTCGCGGTGGCCACGCTCGTGGGGACGCTGGGGCTCCCGGTGCTGAACGCGCCGACGGCTCAGGCGGCGGACACCGGTATCACCGTGTCGGACATCGTCATCAACAAGGGCAAGCCGATCGTCGTCGGCACGTCGAAGGAGGTGGAGCCGCCCATCACTTTCAACATCGCGCTGCCTCCCGGGTACAGCACTGCCAACCCCTTCCGCTACGAGGCGTACCCCTTCCTCTACCGCGGCAGCATCAAGACGGCGGCCGACACCGGAGAGAACTTCATCCGGCCGGGCAGCTACACCTGCTACGAGATCGACTCCAAGCATGCTCGCTGCGAGGGCGACCTCTACATCGACCCGCACCCGAGCCGGGAGCACGTCGACTCCAACAGCGACGCCACGACCTGGAAGGTCGGCGTCTCGCTGAAGCTGTGGAAGGCCGGCGGCGACCTCAAGACCGGGGAACTGGAGACGCGGTCCACGACGGCCCAGCTCAAGCGTGCGGCCAAGGCAACCGCCAACGCCTCGCCGGAGCCGGTCACCAAGGGCAAGTCGATCACGGTCACGGGCAAGCTGACTCGCGCGAACTGGAGCACGAAGAAGTACGGCGCTTACAGCGGCCGTAAGGTCAGCCTTCAGTTCCGCGCCAAGGGCGCCGACACCTTCAAGACGGTCAAGAAGGCCACCACCAGCAGCACCGGGGGTCTGAAAGCCACGGTCACCGCCTCGGTCGACGGCTCGTACCGCTGGGTGTACTACGGCAACTCCACGACTGGCGTCGCCACCAGCGCGGCCGACTACGTCGACGTGCGCTGACACCCTCGGTGCAGGGTCGGGATCTCGCCGCCCTCGGCCCTCGTCAGCGTGACCCCCATCAGGCCGCGTAACCCGCGTTCCGCCACGGCGGCGGTCGGTGGGGTGCCTGTGGGGCAGAGGGGTGGCAGGCCGAAGAAGAACCAGGCCAGGCGGATCACCTCACGCGGACTGTAAATCTGCCGGCTCAGCCTTCCCAGGTTCGAATCCTGGCGCCGCCACAAGGGAGGACCCCTCCGTACTGCGAGACGCAGCACGGAGGGGTCCTCGCGTTTGCTGCGGGGTATGTGTGGGGCGGGTCGCTCGGGGAGACTGGCGGGATGTCGTCACGTCGTAGGCGTTGTCCCGAGTGCCGTCGCGAGATCGCCGTCGTGGCCGGGCGGTACGCGCGTCACGATCCGCCCGGCGCCCGGGGGAGCGGGGAGCTCACCTCGTGCCCGGGGTCCCGCCGGTACGCTCTGGCCGGCGCCGAACAGCCGTCGCTGGACGGATACGTCGTACCGGAGTTCCCGGGGCAGATGCCGCTGTTCTAGCCGTCCTCGAGGAGCTTTCCGCGTCCTCCCGATCCCCCTCCCGCGGCTCACTCGCCCGCCACGGCCTTCACCGCCACCGGGACCGGCACGGGGCCGCTGATCAGTTCCAGGGTCAGGCCGGCCGTCGAGGAGCCCTCCACCAGCTCGGCCAGGACGGCGGCCACATCGTCGCGGGGGACCGGGCCGCGGCCGGTGTGGGCCTCCAGGCGGACCAGGCCGGTGCCGGCGTCGTCGGTGAGCATGCCGGGGCGCAGGATCGTCCATTCGAGGGCGTCCAGGCCGCGGACGTACGCGTCGGCCTCGCCCTTGGCACGCTGGTACACGTCGAAGACCTCGTCCCCCTTATGGGCCGGGTCGGCACCCATCGACGAGACGACCACGAACCGCCGCACGCCCGCGCGGACCGAGGCGTCGGCGAAGAGGACCGCCGCGGCCTTGTCCACCGTCTCCTTGCGTGCCGTGCCGCTCCCCGGACCGGCGCCTGCGGCGAACACTGCGGCGTCCGCGCCCCGGAGTTGCTCCGCGACATCCGCCACCGAGGCCGACTCCAGGTCGAGTACGACGGGCTCGGCACCCAACTGCCGCAGCGCGTCGGCCTGCTCGGACTTGCGAATGATGCCCGCGACTTCGTCCCCGCGCGCGACGAGCAACCGCTCCAGCCGCAGCGCGATCTGACCATGACCACCAGCGATGACAATGCGCATGCCTTCGACCGTACGCCGCGACGATCGCATCCGCCGCACGGCACGGCCCGGAAGGAGAGCAACGAAAGGAACAGGAGCAGGAGCAGCAGGAACGACGGGAAGAACGAGAGGAACCGGCGGAGGGGTTACGTGGTTCCTGCCCGGCCCTGCCGGGGCAGGCCCGTTGTCGGTTCCGGTTCCGGTTCCGTGGTCGTCGTCAACGAATCGCAGTACTGCCGTACCGCGCTCGTGCGTGCGACCACGCGTCCCCGGTGCACCACGATCCGGCTGTACGCCAGGGACAGTGCCGCCGACAGCCGGTCGCCGCGGACCGCGAGCAGTTCGGCGGGGAAGCCCGCCTCCACCCGCACCTCGGGCAGCCCGAGGGCGGCGCGAGCCGACGTGCTCACCGTCTCGTAGGCGTCCTCGGGGGACAGCCCGTGGTGGGAGGCCAGCAGGTACGCCGCCTCCAGCGGGTCGCCGCGGCCGACCGGGTTCGACACGTCCCGCAGGGCGCCGCTTCCGGCCGCCACCCGTACGCCCGCCGCGCGTAGCAGCCGTACCGGAGCCGTGCCCGTGCCCCGGCGGTCGAGGCCTCCGCAGCCGCCCTGGGGCAGGCACACCACGGTCACCCCGGCCGCCGCCAGGTGGTCAGCGGTACGTGCGGCGGCCTCGGCGGGCAGCCGGTCGAGGCCGCCGCACGGGCTGAGCGTCACACCCGGCCGCAGCCCGCCCGCCATCGCGGCGAGCCGGGCCACTCGGGCGGGGTCGGCGGTGTCCGTGTGCAGGTCGACGGGGCAGCCGTGCTCGGCGGCGACCTCCAGGACCGCTTCCACGTACCCCGTGGGGTCGGGATCGACGTCCGGGCAGCCACCCACCACCGACGCGCCCATCTTCATCGCGTCCCGCAGTATCGCGATCCCGTCGGCTCCTGCCACCCCGGTCAGCACGCGCGGCATCGCCACCGTCGTCAGCTCGGTCAGCCCGCGCAGCGAACGCCCTGCCTGCAGTACGGCGGTGAGCGCGCCGAGTCCGGTCATGTCGTCCACGCGCACGTGCGCCCGAAGTGCCGTCGCCCCGTGCCCGAGCTGGAGCAGCGCGGCCTCCGTCGCCCGGTTCCGGACGTCGTGGGGGTCGTACGGGAGGGGGCCGTCGGATGCTGCGGACAGGGCGGTGTCGGAGTGGGCGTGCGGTTCGGCGGGGGCCGGGAGGAGCAGGTGGCCGGCCAGGTCGACCCGGGTGCCGCCCGTACGGGTGCCGTCCAGGGTCAGGCTGCCGGCCGTGCCGACCGCCTCGATGCGCCCGCCGCCCAGCCGTACGTCCACGGTCCGGCCGTCGGTGAGCCGCGCCCCGCACAGCAGGAGCGGCGCCGGGTCGGACGGGCCCGGGGACGGCACGGGCGACGAGGGGGGCGGTGGCTGCGGCCGGTTGTCGGGCATCGCGCTCCTGGGGCTCGGACTGCGCACGGCTGTCGCAGGATCACACAGAGGGAAGATCACGCAGAGTGAGTCGAGCCTAGGGCGGAGGCTCGTCCCTCGCCGGGAGGAGCGTAAGAGTCAGCAATAGTCGTACCGGCGTGGCCGAGCAGGGGCCGCCGGGGTCCGGTGGGGGTGTCACGGAGGGCCGGACGTGACCTCCGGGACCGCCGTGAGGGAGTGACCGACAGGGTGGGACAGGGGCCGCGAAACGGATTTGGGTGAACGGCGGCGGAGCGTGTAATGTCTTCCTCGCTCGCCCCAATAGCTCAGTCGGCAGAGCGTCTCCATGGTAAGGAGAAGGTCAACGGTTCGATTCCGTTTTGGGGCTCTGGTGTGTGAGGTTCCCGTCGCGAGACGGGAACCAATCGCATCACAGCGGTGTAGCTCAGTCGGTAGAGCAAGCGGCTCATAATCGCTGTGTCACCGGTTCAAGTCCGGTCACCGCTACACAAAGTAGCCGATTGCGGGGTCGGTCCTTCGATCGGCTACTCTTTCTGCGTTCATCCAGTTTCATTATCCCGTCCGTCCAAGGAGCACTCACGTGGCTGCCACCGACGTCCGCCCGAAGATCACGCTGGCCTGCGTGGAGTGCAAGGAGCGGAACTACATCACCAAGAAGAACCGGCGTAACAACCCGGACCGTCTGGAGATGAAGAAGCACTGCCCGCGTTGCAAGGCGCACACCGCGCACCGCGAAACGCGATAAATCAGGCTCGTACGCGAGGCCGTCCCCCTTGTCGGGGGGCGGCCTCGCGTTGTTCTTCCCACCGGCCGACCAGGGCCGCACGAGACACAGGAGGTGCCGCGCGCATGGCGCTCGACCAGTCCTTCGTGGGGCGGAGCTACCCGCCCACCGTTCCTTATGAAGTGGGCCGGGAGAAGATCCGCGAGTTCGCCGAAGCGGTGGGGGACGCCAACCCGGCGTACACGGACGCGGAGGCCGCCAAGGCGCTCGGCCACCCCGATGTGATCGCCCCGCCGACCTTTGTGTTCGCGATCACTTTCAAGGCCGCCGGACAGGTCTTCACCGACCCCCAGCTCGGCCTGGACTACAGCAGGGTGGTGCACGGCGACCAGAAGTTCGCCTACCGCCGCCCGGTGCGTGCCGGCGACCGGCTCACCGTCACCTCGACCATCGAGGCGATCAAGTCGATGGCGGGCAACGACATCCTGGACGTCCGCGGCGAGGTGCACGACGAAGCCGGCGAGCACGTCGTGACCGCCTGGACCAAGCTGGTGGCCCGCGCCGCCGAGGGGGCGTGAGCAGCATCATGACGGCGAAGATCTCCTACGCCGACGTCGAGGTCGGTACCGAACTGCCCGCACAGACGTTTCCCGTGACTCGGGCCACCCTCGTCCAGTACGCGGGTGCCTCCGGCGACTTCAACCCCATTCACTGGAACGAGAAGTTCGCCAAGGAAGTCGGCCTGCCCGACGTCATCGCGCACGGCATGTTCACCATGGCCGAGGCGATCCGTGTGGTCACCGACTGGGTGGGCGACCCGGGTGCGATCGTCGAGTACGGCGTCCGCTTCACCAGGCCGGTCGTCGTCCCCAACGACGATCGGGGCGCCACCGTCGAGGTCACCGGCAAGGTCGGGGCCAAGCTCGACGACCACACCGTCCGCGTCGACCTCACGGCGACCAGCGCCGGGCAGAAGGTGCTGGGGATGTCGCGGGCGGTCGTACGACTCGCCTGACCGAAAACCGCATCACGTGGCATGGCGCAAGGGGCGCTCTCCCAGGAGAGCGCCCCTTGCGCCATGCCGGGCCCACCTCTTGACGTGGTTAGTGATTGAGTACTAACTTATTGGTGTGGTCAGGATGAGTGCGGAGGAGAGGCGCGAGAGCATCGTTCGCGCGGCGAGTGCCGAGTTCGCCCGTGGTGGTTATCACGGCACGTCGACCGAGGCGATCGCCAAGCGGGTCGGCGTCTCGCAGCCGTATCTCTTTCGCCTTTTCCCGGGTAAGAGGGCCATCTTCCTGGCGGCGGCGGAACGCTGCGTGGAGGACACCATCCGCATGTTCACGGAGGCGTCCGAAGGGCTGGAGGGTGAAGAGGCCCTGCATGCCATGGCGAACGCTTATATGCAGACCATCGCGGAGCGGCCCGAGCTGCTGATGATGCAGATGCAGATGTACCTCGCGGTGGCGGCAGCCGAACAGGAGGGCGACGAGGAGTTCGGTGCGAGCGTGCGCGCCGGCTGGCTGCGGCTGTGG
Source organism: Streptomyces sp. NBC_01635 (assembly GCF_045209715.1). Classification (NCBI taxonomy): domain Bacteria; kingdom Bacillati; phylum Actinomycetota; class Actinomycetes; order Kitasatosporales; family Streptomycetaceae; genus Streptomyces; species Streptomyces sp. NBC_01635. The sequence continues at coordinate 5,384,897 of NZ_CP109277.1, forward strand.
GACACCGTCCACCTCGTGCTGGGGGCCGACGTCAACGAGACGACGACCTTCATGGCGTACGGCATGCTCATCAACTGCCTGTCCGCCATGGGATTCCCGGCCGGACACCGGATCTGGGAAGGGCTGGACCTCTCGGCGCGGATCGAAGGGCTGCCGAAGAAGTAGGAAGCGGCGCCCTCGGGAGACCCGATGGATCAGATCCATCAGATCCATCAGATCCGACGGATCCGTCGGATCCATCCGGTGGGGGCGATCGGAGTGAAGGAAAGCGTTGCTGTGCCGTCTTTTTCTGCGCGTGAAAGTTAGTCATCAATAACTAACAACATCATCTCCTGGGGGAGCGATGTCACAACAGACCGCACGCGGCGGCTCGGCCACCTGGGCACTCGTCATCACCAGCGTCGCCGGCTTCATGGCGGCCCTCGACAACCTCGTCGTCACCACCGCACTGCCCTCCATCCGCAAGGACCTGGGCGGTGCCCTGCCCGACCTGGAATGGACCGTGAGCGCCTACACGCTCACCTTCGCCGTCCTGCTGATGTTCGGCGCGGCACTCGGCGACCGCTTCGGCCGCCGTCGGCTCTTCATCGCCGGCATCACCGTCTTCACCGCGGCCTCCGCCGCCGCGGCCATGGCTCCCGGCATCGACTCCCTGATCGCCGCCCGCGCGGTGCAGGGCGCCGGTGCCGCCGTCATGATGCCCCTCACCCTGACCCTGCTCACCGCAGCCGTACCCGAGGCGCGGCGCGGCATGGCGTACGGCATCTGGGGCGCCGTGAACGGCTTGGCGGTGGCCTCCGGGCCGCTGGTCGGCGGCAGCCTCACCGAGCACATCTCCTGGCAGTGGATTTTCTGGCTGAACGTCCCGCTCGGTCTGATCCTCGTCCCGCTCGCCCGCCTGCGCCTCGCCGAGTCCCGCGGCACCGGAGCCCCGCTCGACCTGCCCGGCACCCTGCTCGCCAGCGGCGGACTCTTCGGCATCGTCTACGGACTGGTCCGCGGGCCCGTGGACGGCTGGACCGGCATCGTCGTCCTGACCGGACTGTTCGCCGGGACCGCGCTGCTCGTGGGCTTCGTGCTCTACAGCATCCGCGCCAAGCACCCCATGCTGCCGATGCGGCTGTTCCGCTCCCGCGCCTTCTCCGGCATCAACGCGGCGAGCCTGCTGATGTTCCTCGGCATGTTCGGCTCGATCTTCCTGCTCAGCCAGTACATGCAGGGTGTGCTCCGCTACACGCCCACCGAGGCGGGCCTGCGGATGCTGCCCTGGACCGGCATGCCGATGCTCGTCGCCCCGATCGCCGGCATCCTCTCCGACCGCATCGGCGGCCGTCCGGTCGTTGCCACCGGCCTCTTCCTGCAGGCTCTCGGCCTCGGCCACCTGGCCGTGGTGGCGACCGCCGACGCCTCCTACGCCGCCCAGCTGCCCGCCCTGATCATCAGCGGCATCGGTATGGGGCTGTACTTCGCCCCGGCCTCCAACCTGGTGATGTCCAGCGTCCGTCCGAAGGAACAGGGCATCGCCTCCGGAGCCAACAACGCCCTGCGCGAGGTGGGCGGCGCCCTCGGCATCGCGATCATGGCGTCGATCTTCGCGTCCCGGGGCGGATACGAATCCGGTCAGGCCTTCGTCGACGGTATGTGTCCGGCGCTGGTGACCGGTGCCGCGGCGGTCGCCCTCGCGGGCGTCGCGACCCTGTTCATACCGGCCCGCAGGCGGCCCACCGCCCCCACCTCGCCCCCCGCCGGTCCGACGCCCGAACCGGTACTGGAAACAGCCTCCTGAGCCCTTCGAAATCCCCTGGACCCCCTCCACCCACCACGGAGGAGACCCACCCGCCACGGAGGGGACCCACCCGCCACGGAAGAGAACCCTCCACCCACCACGGAAGGACCCGGTCATGCCCACGCTTCCCTGGACCGTCCCGAACCCCCCGCCGCCCCACACCGAAGTGCACGTCTTCGCCTCCCGCTTCGAAACCCGCACCCTCTGGGGAGCCCTGCGGTTCTTCCTCAGGACACCCGGTGTCTGGCGACAGGTGAGCAGGGCTCCTGGCGCGTACGGAGCCTCCCTGAAGGCGCAGCCGCTGCGGCGGACGTTCTGGACCGTGTCCGCCTGGGAGTCCCCGAAGGCCCTCGGAGCCTTCGCCCGTACCGGCCCGCACGCACCGACCGCCCGAGGGCTCCTCCCGCAGATGCGTGACGCCAAGTTCGCCGACTGGACCGCGAAGAGCGAGGACCTTCCCGTCGACTGGACCGAAGTACGGCGCCGCCTCACCTGAACACCCGCCTCACCCGAACACCCCTCCCGCGCGTGAACACCCCTCCCGCGCGTGCGCACGCCCCGCGCGGACACCAGCACCCACCCGCCACCCACACACGCGCACGCCGGCGCTCCCGGCCCCCGCAGCCCCGTCCGGCGGGGGCCTTAGTCTTGAGCCCGTGCAGGAACTCCACGACGCCCCCCTCGCCCCGCTGACCACGTTCCGCCTGGGCGGCCCCGCGACCCGGCTGATCACCGCGACGACCGACGAGGAAGTGATCGCCGTCGTCCGCGAGGCCGACGACAGCGGTACGCCCCTGCTGATCATCGGAGGCGGCTCGAACCTGGTCATCGGCGACAAGGGCTTCGACGGCACCGCACTCGTCATCGCCACCCGGGGCCTCACCCTGGACGGCACGCACCTGGAACTGGCGGCCGGAGAGGTGTGGACCGACGCCGTCGCCCGCACCGTGGAAGCCGGTCTGGCCGGTGTCGAGTGCCTGGCCGGCATCCCCGGCTCGGCGGGCGCGACCCCCATCCAGAACGTCGGCGCGTACGGCCAGGAGGTCTCCTCCACCATCACCGAGGTCGTCGCCTACGACCGCCGGGCCCGCGAGACGGTCACCCTCACGAACGAGGAGTGCGTCTTCTCCTACCGGCACAGTCGCTTCAAGGCCGACCCCGAGCGCTACGTCGTCCTGCGCGTCCGCTTCGGCCTGGAGGACGCCGACGGCCTCTCCGGCCCCGTCCGGTACGCCGAGACGGCCCGCGTCCTCGGCGTCGCACCGGGCGACCGCGTCCCCCTGCCCACGGCCCGCGAGACGGTCCTGAAGCTCCGCGCCGGAAAGGGCATGGTCCTGGACCCCGAGGACCACGACACCTGGTCGGCCGGCTCCTTCTTCACCAACCCGATCCTCACGGGTGAGGAGTTCACGGCTTTCCGGACCCGGGCGAAGCAGCACCTCGGCCCCGACGCCGAGCCCCCCGCGTACCCCGCCGGCGAGGGCCTCACCAAGACCTCCGCCGCCTGGCTGATCGACAAGGCCGGCTTCACCAAGGGCTACGGCGAGGGCCCGGCCCGCATCTCCACCAAACACACCCTCGCGCTCACCAACCGCGGCGAGGCGACCACCGAGGACCTGCTGGCACTCGCCCGCGAGGTGGTGGCAGGAGTGCGCGAAACCTTCGGCATCATCCTGGTCAACGAGCCGGTGACGGTGGGGGTCGGCCTCTGAGGAGCCGCGGACCGCCCGCCCTCACCTCACTCCGTCGGAGCCGCCGGCTTTCACCCCGTCGGAGTAGTCAGCCACCGGTCGATCCCCGCCAGCAGCTCCGCCCTGACCGCCTCCGGCGCCGCCGACCCGCGCACCGACTGCCGCGCCAGCTCGGCCAGCTCGGCGTCCGTGAAGCCGTGGTGCTCGCGCGCGATCTCGTACTGGGCCGCCAGCCGCGAGCCGAACAGCAGGGGGTCGTCCGCCCCCAGGGCCAGCGGCACGCCCGCGTCGAACAGCTTCCGCAGCGGCACGTCCCCCGCCTTCTCGTACACCCCCAGCGCCACGTTCGACGCCGGGCACACCTCGCACGTCACCTGCCGGTCCGCGAGCCGCCGCAGCAGCCGCGGGTCCTCCGCCGCCCGCACCCCGTGCCCGATCCGGTCGGCCTCCAGGTCGTCCAGGCAGTCCCGCACGGACGCGGGCCCGGACAGTTCACCCCCGTGCGGCGCGGACAGCAGCCCGCCCTCGCGCGCGATGGCGAACGCCCGGTCGAAGTCCCGGGCCATGCCGCGCCGCTCGTCGTTGGACAGCCCGAAGCCGATGACTCCCCGGTCCGCGTACCGCACCGCCAGCCGGGCCAGCGTGCGCGCGTCCAGGTGGTGCTTCATCCGGTTCGCGGCGACCAGCACCCGAATCCCGAGCCCGGTGTCCCGCCGCGCCGAGTCCACCGCGTCCAGGATGACCTCCAGCGCCGGGATCAGCCCGCCCAGTCGCGGTGCGTACGACGTCGGATCGACCTGGATCTCCAGCCAGCCCGACCCGTCCTTGAGGTCCTCCTCCGCGGCCTCCCGCACCAGCCGTTGGATGTCCTCCGGTTCCCTCAGGCACGAGCGCGCCGCGTCGTACAGCCGCTGGAACCGGAACCAGCCCCGCTCGTCCGTGGCCCGCAGGCTCGGCGGTTCCCCGCTGGTCAGCGCGTCGGTCAGCGTTTCGGGGAGGCGGACGCCGTACTTGTCGGCCAGCTCCAGCACGGTGGCGGGGCGCATCGACCCGGTGAAGTGCAGATGCAGATGGGCCTTCGGCAGCAGGGAGAGGTCACGTACACGTTCCATCCCGAAATCCTGCCGCACCTCCCGGGGGCGCCGGTAGCGCTTTCCCCGAACGTGGTCTTGCTCGCACGCCGGCACGAGGGAAACGGAAGCGGGCCGCCTCCCCGAGGGGAAACGGCCCGCCCGTGTCCTCACGGGAGGACACGGAACCGGTCCTGCGATCAGTCCTGTGCCTCCGCCAGCAGCTTCTGGATCCGGCTCACGCCCTCCACCAGGTCCTCGTCGCCCAGCGCGTAGGACAGCCGCAGGTACCCCGGAGTGCCGAAGGCCTCGCCGGGGACGACCGCGACCTCGACCTCCTCGAGGATGAGCGCGGCCAGCTCCACGGAGTTCTGAGGCCGCTTGCCCCGGATCTCCTTGCCGATCAGGGCCTTCACCGACGGGTAGGCGTAGAACGCGCCCTCGGGCTCGGGGCAGACCACGCCGTCGATCTCGTTGAGCATCCGCACGATGGTCCTGCGCCGGCGGTCGAAGGCCTCGCGCATCGTGGCGACCGCGTCCAGGGAGCCGGAGACCGCGGCCAGCGCCGCCACCTGGGCGACGTTCGACACGTTGGACGTGGCGTGCGACTGAAGGTTGGTGGCGGCCTTCACGACGTCCTTCGGACCGATGATCCACCCGACCCGCCAGCCGGTCATCGCGTACGTCTTCGCGACCCCGTTGACCACGATGCACTTGTCCCGCAGCTCCGGCAGGACGGCGGGCAGCGAGGTGAAGGTGGCGTCGCCGTAGACCAGGTGCTCGTAGATCTCGTCGGTCAGCACCCACAGACCGTGCTCGACCGCCCAGCGGCCGATCGCCTCGGCGTCCTCGGCGCTGTAGACCGCGCCGGTGGGGTTCGAGGGGGAGACGAACAGGACGACCTTGGTCCGCTCCGTCCGCGCGGCTTCCAGCTGCTCCACGCTGACGCGGTAGCCGGTCGTCTCGTCGGCGACGACCTCGACCGGGACACCGCCGGCCAGGCGGATCGACTCCGGGTACGTCGTCCAGTATGGGGCCGGGACGATGACCTCGTCGCCCGGGTCGAGGATCGCGGCGAAGGCCTCGTAGATGGCCTGCTTGCCGCCGTTGGTGACGAGCACCTGGGCGGGATCCACCTCGTAGCCGGAGTCGCGCAGCGTCTTCGCGGCGATCGCGGCCTTCAGCTCCGGCAGCCCGCCGGCCGGCGTGTAGCGGTGGTACTTCGGGTTCCGGCACGCCTCGATCGCGGCGTCGACGATGTAGTCCGGGGTCGGGAAGTCGGGTTCACCGGCGCCGAAGCCGATCACCGGTCGCCCGGCGGCTTTGAGGGCCTTGGCCTTGGCGTCCACGGCGAGGGTGGCGGACTCGGAGATCGCACCGATCCGGGCGGAGACCCGGCGTTCGGTGGGAGGGGTTGCAGCGCTCATGGGTCCATCGTTCCAGACCGGAAACCTGCCCGGCACGGGGGTTTCACAGACTGAACAGGTCCTGGCCAACCTCTGAACACCAGTCCGGATCCGCCCCGCCGGCCCCCTCCGTCGGGACGATCTTCGGCCGGGAGACCGGATCACGGGCGCTTTCTGTTCGACGCCCGGCTCCGGAACACGTACACTCACACCTCGTTGGCCTTCTGCGGCCGCGCTCACCGGGTGTACACCAAGCATCCGGTCGGATGCGGTACGTTGGGGGACACACAAAGGGTCGTAGCTCAATTGGTAGAGCACTGGTCTCCAAAACCAGCGGTTGGGGGTTCAAGTCCCTCCGGCCCTGCTACACACAACCTTAGCCAGGATGTGTACGCATGTACGTACAGCAATGCACCGCCGTGCGGCTCATACCGGGCGCGGCACGGCCATGACCCGGAATCAGGTGAGGACGAGTGACGGACGCCGTGGGCTCCATCGACATGCCTGATGCCGAGGACGAGGCGCCGGACTCCAAGAAGAAGACCCGCAAAGGCGGCAAGCGGGCCAAGAAGGGTCCGCTGAAGCGCCTCGCGCTCTTCTACCGCCAGATCGTGGCGGAGCTTCGCAAGGTTGTCTGGCCGACCCGGAACCAGCTGACGTCGTATACAACCGCAGTGATCATCTTTGTGGTCGTCATGATCGGCCTGATCACACTGATCGACTACGGGCTCGGTCACGTCGCCAAGTACGTATTCGGCTGAGCCGCCTGCGAAGAGCGCCGAGGTACCCGGCGCTCCTTTCGCGTGTTCCACCCCTATGTATCCAGGAAGAAGCAGCCACCGTGTCTGACCCGAACGTGAACGACGCCATCGAGCCGGTCGAGTCCGTCGAGGACGAGCTCGACACCGTCGGGGGCGCGGACAGTGAGGCCTCCGAGGCCTCCGCAGAGGTCGAGGCTGCCGACGCCGCCGCGGACGAGTCCGAGACGGCGGCCGATGCGACCCCCGAGGCCGAAGAGGCCGAAGAAGCGGATTCCGACGAGGACGCCGCCGCCGAGGCCGAAGAGGTCGAGGACGCCCGCGACCCGGTGGAGAAGCTCCGCGAGGAACTGCGGACGCTGCCCGGCGAGTGGTACGTCATCCACACGTACGCGGGCTACGAGAACCGGGTGAAGACCAACCTGGAGCAGCGCGCCGTCTCGCTGAACGTCGAGGACTTCATCTTCCAGGCCGAGGTGCCGCAGGAAGAGGTCGTCCAGATCAAGAACGGCGACCGCAAGACGATCAAGCAGAACAAGCTCCCGGGTTACGTCCTGGTCCGCATGGACCTGACGAACGAGTCCTGGGGCGTCGTCCGCAACACCCCCGGTGTCACCGGCTTCGTGGGCAACGCCTACGACCCGTACCCGCTGACCCTGGACGAGATCGTCAAGATGCTCGCCCCGGAGGCCGAGGAGAAGGCCGCCCGCGAGGCCGCCGAGGCCGAGGGCAAGCCGGTTCCGCAGCGCAAGGTCGAGGTCCAGGTGCTGGACTTCGAGGTCGGCGACTCGGTCACCGTCACCGACGGCCCGTTCGCCACCCTTCAGGCGACCATCAATGAGATCAACCCCGACTCCAAGAAGGTCAAGGGCCTGGTGGAGATCTTCGGCCGCGAGACGCCGGTCGAGCTCTCCTTCGACCAGATCCAGAAGAACTGACCCGGTCCTGAACAGCCCGGACAGTCTGGACCACAGCTTCCGAACAGGTCAGGCGAACGCTCAGGCGTCTGCCTGACCTGCTCGGTTTTTGGCCGCACATCCATACCCGCTATCGTTGTGCGGTATGCCTGTGTCCGGGTGATTCCCGGTACGCGGGCAGGACCCGAATCGAAAGGACCCGGAGAGTCATGCCTCCCAAGAAGAAGAAGGTCACGGGGCTCATCAAGCTCCAGATCCAGGCCGGTGCCGCCAACCCGGCTCCGCCGGTCGGCCCCGCGCTGGGTCAGCACGGCGTCAACATCATGGAGTTCTGCAAGGCCTACAACGCCGCGACCGAGTCGCAGCGCGGCTGGGTCATCCCGGTGGAGATCACGGTCTACGAGGACCGTTCCTTCACCTTCATCACCAAGACCCCGCCGGCCGCGAAGATGATCCTCAAGGCCGCGGGTGTGGAGAAGGGCTCCGGCGAGCCGCACAAGACCAAGGTCGCGAAGATCACCGCTGCCCAGGTCCGTGAGATCGCCACGACCAAGCTGCCCGACCTCAACGCCAACGACCTGGACGCCGCGTCGAAGATCATCGCCGGCACCGCCCGTTCCATGGGCGTCACGGTCGAGGGCTGACCTCCACCCCCCCGTAAGCCAAGCAGAAGTGTGGAAGGGCCCGCTCGGCCCGGACCACGACTCCTAAGAACCCACAGGAGCAATACGTGAGCAAGCGCAGCAAGTCTCTCCGCGCTGCGGACGCCAAGGTCGACCGGGAGAAGCTGTACGCCCCGCTCGAGGCCGTCCGTCTCGCCAAGGAGACCTCCACCTCGAAGTTCGACGGCACCGTCGAGGTCGCCTTCCGCCTGGGCGTTGACCCGCGCAAGGCCGACCAGATGGTCCGTGGCACCGTGAACCTCCCGCACGGCACCGGCAAGACCGCCCGGGTCCTGGTCTTCGCGACCGGCGACCGTGCCGAGGCCGCGCGTGCCGCGGGCGCCGACATCGTCGGCGCCGACGAACTGATCGACGAGGTGTCGAAGGGCCGTCTGGACTTCGACGCCGTCGTCGCCACCCCGGACCTCATGGGCAAGGTCGGCCGCCTCGGCCGCGTGCTCGGTCCCCGCGGTCTCATGCCGAACCCCAAGACCGGCACCGTCACCCCGGACGTCACCAAGGCTGTCAACGACATCAAGGGTGGCAAGATCGAGTTCCGCGTCGACAAGCACTCGAACCTGCACTTCATCATCGGCAAGACGTCCTTCGACGACACCAAGCTGGTGGAGAACTACGGCGCCGCGCTGGACGAGATCCTCCGTCTGAAGCCGTCCGCCGCGAAGGGCCGGTACATCAAGAAGGCCACGATCACCACCACGATCGGCCCCAGCATTCCGCTCGACTCGAACCGCACCCGCAACCTCCTCGTCGAGGAGGACCCGGCGGCGGTCTGAGCCCTCGGGTCGGCCCGTCCGGCCCGCCGCTCACCGAGCACACCCCGAACCCGCCCCCGCGCCTTCCACGGCGCGGGGGCGGGTTTTTTCGTACAGCAGTGTCAGTCAGGTGGGTTACGGTTCAACGGACTTGACTGAGCAGGCGAAACAACCAGGGGTGGGATGCATGGGCATGTCCGCATGGAAGCGCGCGAGTGTCTGCGTGGCGGCCGTGACGGTCGTCGCGGGTGTCACGAGCTGCCAGGCCGGTGACGGGGGCACGAAGGGCAAGGCGGCGGAGCCCAAGGTCCTGTCCCGGGGCGAGGCGACCGAGGTCCTTCAGGCCGCCTTCAAGAAGACGACGGAGGCGAAGTCCGCCAAGGTCCGGATGACCATGTCGATGCCCGCGAGCATGCAGGGCATGGGGGACATGGCGGGCGCCGCGGGCGACGGCACCATGGAGATGACCGGAGTCCAGGGCTGGGACCCCGCGGTCATGGATATGACCATCAAGGGATCCGACCTCGCGGGGCTCGATTCCGACGGGCCCTCCGAGATCCGCATGATCATGCTGGACAACGTCATGTACGCGGACATGGGTGCGAAGCAGGCCGCCGAGATGGACGGCAAGCGCTGGATGAAGCTGGACTTCCGGGCCATTGCCGAGGAGGCCGGGAGCAAGGAACTGCAGAAGCAGATCACCGGCAGCCTGGAGAGCATGAACCAGGACCCGGCCCAGCAGCTGGCCCTGCTGCTCGAGTCGCCGAACCTGAAGCACGTCGGCCCGCAGAAGGTCGACGGCGTCCAGGCGCAGCGCTACAAGGGCACCCTGACCTTCGAGGAGATCGTCAAGGGCAACGGGTCCCTCGACTTCCTCTCCGAGGAGGAGCGCGAGGAGCTCATCGCCAACGCCGAGAAGTCGGGCGTGAAGGGCTACGACACCGAGGTCTGGGTCAACGAGGACGATTACCCGGTCAAGATGGTCCTCGGCATGAAGTCGGACGAGGGCACGGTCGACATCACCACGCACTACTCCGACTACGGGGCCCGGGCGACGGTCGAGGCACCGCCGGCCAAGGACACGGTCGACCTCTTCGAGATGCTGCAGGGCCTCGGAGAAGGGCTCTCGGACATCGGAGCGGACGCCGGGGCCGACGTCTGAGTGCCGGAACCGTTCCGACGGTTCGACCGTCAGGAGAGGCCGTCCTGACGGTCCGTCGTCCGTCCCGAAGATCCGTCCCGAACGTCCCGGCGGGACCGGATTTGCCTCATGGCGATCCGGTCCCGTACTCTCCACAAGAAGCCAAAGACCGCTGGTCGTTGCCGCTCGCTCGCAAGAGGGTGCGGTGGCCGAAGGATCCGCTGAACTGCGGACGACCCGCGCAGGTGTCAGTGGAAGAGTTCCCGGACTTCGCGACCGCGAGGAAGCGAATACCGGTTGAGCCTCGCCCCGTGCGCCTGCGCCCGGGGCGTTTCGTTTTCCCCAGTCCTCCTTCGGGTCCGCGCGGTCCGAATCACCCGGAAGGAGGCCGAAACTCTATGGCGAGGCCCGACAAGGCTGCCGCGGTCGCCGAGCTGACGGATCAGTTCCGCAACTCGAGCGCCGCTGTGCTGACCGAGTACCGCGGTCTCACCGTGGCCCAGCTCAAGCAGCTGCGCCGTTCGCTCGGTGAGAACGCCCAGTACGCCGTGGTGAAGAACACGCTGACCAAGATCGCGGCCAACGAGGCCGGGATCACGACGCTGGACGACCTGTTCAACGGTCCGACGGCAGTCGCCTTCGTCACCGGTGACCCGGTGGAGTCGGCGAAGGGTCTTCGTGACTTCGCCAAGGACAACCCGAATCTCGTCATCAAGGGCGGTGTCCTTGACGGCAAGGCGCTGTCCGCCGACGAGATCAAGAAGCTCGCGGACCTCGAGTCCCGCGAGGTTCTGCTCTCCAAGCTGGCGGGTGCCTTCAAGGGCAAGCAGTCCCAGGCTGCTCAGCTCTTCCAGGCGCTTCCGTCGAAGCTCGTCCGCACCGTGGACGCGCTTCGCGCCAAGCAGGACGAGCAGGGCGGTGCCGAGTAATTCGGCTCGCTTTCCGGCCCTCGCCGACATGAGGCAAGGGTCATAGCGGGCCCGACGTACGCCCGCCTCACCCAGTACACCCGGCACCTGCCGATTTAGTGGAAGGACCGCCATCATGGCGAAGCTCACCCAGGACGAGCTGCTGGCCCAGTTCGAGGGCATGACCCTCATCGAGCTCTCCGAGTTCGTGAAGGCATTCGAGGAGAAGTTCGACGTCACCGCCGCCGCCGCGGTCGCCGTGGCCGGCCCCGCCGCCCCGGGCGCCCCGGTCGAGGCCGAGGCCGAGCAGGACGAGTTCGACGTCATCCTCACGGGTGCCGGCGACAAGAAGATCCAGGTCATCAAGGTCGTGCGCGAGCTGACCTCCCTCGGCCTGAAGGAGGCCAAGGACCTGGTCGACGGTGCGCCGAAGGCCGTCGTCGAGAAGGTCAACAAGGAAGCCGCTACGAAGGCCAAGGAGGCCCTCGAGGGCGCCGGCGCCTCCGTCGAGGTCAAGTAAGACCTTCCGGGTCCGACAGGACTCCCGCGGTCCGGCAGCGCCGGATCCGCACCGCGTCCACCAGGGCGTGTAACGCGTAAGTGCCGAGGAGCGATCATCCATCCGGGTGGTCGCTCCTCGGTGTCTCCGGGACCGGTGGCGGTTGCCTCGAACCCGGGACGGCGGGGGGTAGGGTGATCTTCGTCGTGGCCCTGTGCGGGCCACGAAGGATCGCCTGTCGAAAGGTGGTTCGGGCAAGGGGGCCTTGACGAACCGCACGTGGCGCGCAATTCTCAGGACGCGTCGTCACAAGGATCCGAATCCGAGGCATGGATCGGCGACGAAGAGGGCAGTATCACGGTGCGCTGAGGGCATGACCGTGTCACAGGAGTTGAGAGCAACGAGGGCCTCCGAGGGTCTTGAAAACCCGCACTGGACATCAGTGTGCCAAGTGGCTACACTGACCCTTTGCGCTGCCTGTTAGCTGTCCCCTGCCCGTCACCAGGGGCATGCCCTCACTTGAGCACTGACGATCAGAGCCTCTCTGACCTGGCCTTTTCCGCCGGGAAGCGAAGTGTCTGCCGTGGTGTCCCGTGGGGGGCCGGTACGCGCGTAGTGAGTCCGAGCCCTCGGAAGGACCCCCTCTTGGCCGCCTCGCGCAATGCCTCGACCGCGAATACGAACAACGCTGCCAGCACTGCCCCGCTGCGCATCTCTTTTGCAAAGATCAAGGAGCCCCTCGAGGTTCCGAACCTTCTCGCGCTGCAGACCGAGAGCTTCGACTGGCTGCTCGGCAACGACGCCTGGAAGGCTCGCGTCGAGGACGCTCTGGAGAACGGTCAGGACGTCCCCACCAAGTCCGGACTGGAGGAGATCTTCGAGGAGATCTCCCCGATCGAAGACTTCTCCGGGTCGATGTCGCTGACCTTCCGCGACCACCGCTTCGAGCCGCCCAAGAACTCCATCGACGAGTGCAAGGACCGCGACTTCACGTATGCGGCGCCGCTCTTCGTCACCGCCGAGTTCACCAACAACGAGACCGGCGAGATCAAGTCCCAGACCGTCTTCATGGGCGACTTCCCGCTCATGACGAACAAGGGCACCTTCGTCATCAACGGCACCGAGCGTGTCGTGGTGTCGCAGCTGGTCCGTTCGCCGGGTGTCTACTTCGACTCCAGCATCGACAAGACGTCCGACAAGGACATCTTCTCCGCCAAGATCATCCCGTCCCGGGGTGCCTGGCTGGAGATGGAGATCGACAAGCGCGACATGGTCGGCGTCCGCGTCGACCGCAAGCGCAAGCAGTCCGTCACCGTCCTGCTCAAGGCGCTCGGCTGGACCACCGAGCAGATCCTCGAGGAGTTCGGCGAGTACGAGTCCATGCGCGCCACCCTGGAGAAGGACCACACCCAGGGCCAGGACGACGCGCTGCTCGACATCTACCGCAAGCTGCGTCCGGGCGAGCCCCCCACCCGTGAGGCCGCGCAGACGCTGCTCGAGAACCTCTACTTCAACCCCAAGCGCTACGACCTGGCCAAGGTCGGCCGCTACAAGGTCAACAAGAAGCTGGGTGCCGACGCGCCGCTCGACGCGGGCGTGCTGACCGTCGAGGACGTCATCTCGACGATCAAGTACCTGGTGAAGCTGCACGCCGGCGAGATCGAGACCGTCGGTGACAGCGGCCAGACGATCGTCGTCGAGACGGACGACATCGACCACTTCGGCAACCGCCGCCTGCGCAGCGTCGGCGAGCTCATCCAGAACCAGGTCCGTACGGGTCTGGCCCGTATGGAGCGCGTCGTGCGTGAGCGCATGACCACGCAGGACGTCGAGGCGATCACGCCGCAGACCCTGATCAACATCCGGCCGGTCGTCGCCTCCATCAAGGAGTTCTTCGGCACCAGCCAGCTGTCGCAGTTCATGGACCAGAACAACCCGCTGTCCGGGCTGACGCACAAGCGTCGTCTGTCCGCGCTCGGCCCGGGTGGTCTCTCCCGTGAGCGGGCCGGCTTCGAGGTCCGTGACGTGCACCCCTCGCACTACGGCCGCATGTGCCCGATCGAGACGCCCGAAGGCCCGAACATCGGTCTGATCGGCTCGCTCGCCTCCTACGGCCGGGTCAACGCGTTCGGTTTCGTCGAGACCCCCTACCGCAATGTGAGCGACGGCCAGGTCACCGACGACGTCGACTACCTGACCGCAGACGAGGAGGACCGCTTCGTCATCGCGCAGGCCAACGCCCCGCTGAGTGACGACATGCGGTTCGCCGAGGCCCGCGTACTGGTCCGCCGCAAGGGCGGCGAGGTCGACTACGTCAGCCCCGACGAGGTCGACTACATGGACGTCTCGCCGCGCCAGATGGTGTCGGTCGCGACCGCCATGATCCCCTTCCTGGAGCACGACGACGCCAACCGTGCCCTCATGGGCGCGAACATGATGCGTCAGGCCGTGCCGCTGATCAGGTCCGAGTCCCCGCTCGTCGGCACCGGCATGGAGTACCGCTCCGCCGCCGACGCCGGTGACGTGGTCAAGGCCGAGAAGGCGGGTGTGGTCCAGGAGGTCTCCGCGGACTACATCACCACGACCAACGACGACGGCACGTACATCACGTACCGCCTGGCCAAGTTCGCCCGCTCCAACCAGGGCACCTCGGTCAACCAGAAGGTCATCGTCAACGAGGGCGACCGCGTCATCGAAGGCCAGGTCCTGGCCGACGGTCCGGCCACCGAGAACGGCGAGATGGCGCTCGGCAAGAACCTGCTGGTCGCGTTCATGCCGTGGGAGGGTCACAACTACGAGGACGCGATCATCCTGTCGCAGCGCCTCGTCCAGGACGACGTCCTCTCCTCGATCCACATCGAGGAGCACGAGGTCGACGCCCGTGACACCAAGCTCGGCCCCGAGGAGATCACCCGGGACATCCCGAACGTCTCCGAGGAGGTCCTCGCCGACCTCGACGAGCGCGGCATCATCCGCATCGGTGCCGAGGTCGTCGCCGGTGACATCCTCGTCGGCAAGGTCACGCCCAAGGGTGAGACCGAGCTGACCCCCGAGGAGCGCCTGCTGCGCGCGATCTTCGGCGAAAAGGCCCGCGAGGTCCGCGACACCTCGCTGAAGGTGCCGCACGGCGAGATCGGCAAGATCATCGGCGTGCGCGTCTTCGACCGTGAGGAGGGCGACGAGCTTCCCCCCGGTGTGAACCAGCTGGTGCGCGTCTACGTCGCGCAGAAGCGCAAGATCACCGACGGTGACAAGCTCGCCGGCCGTCACGGCAACAAGGGCGTCATCTCGAAGATCCTGCCGATCGAGGACATGCCGTTCCTGGAGGACGGCACCCCGGTCGACATCATCCTCAACCCCCTCGGTGTGCCGTCCCGAATGAACCCGGGACAGGTCCTGGAGATCCACCTCGGCTGGCTCGCCAGCCGCGGCTGGGACGTCTCCGGCCTCGCCGAGGAATGGGCCGAGCGCCTGCAGACCATCGGCGCCGACAAGGTGGAGCCCGGTACCAACGTCGCCACCCCCGTCTTCGACGGTGCGCGCGAGGACGAGCTGGCCGGCCTGCTGCAGCACACCATCCCGAACCGGGACGGCGAGCGCATGGTGCTCCCCACCGGCAAGGCGAGGCTGTTCGACGGCCGCTCCGGCGAGCCGTTCCCGGAGCCGATCTCGGTCGGCTACATGTACATCCTCAAGCTGCACCACCTGGTCGACGACAAGCTGCACGCCCGCTCGACCGGTCCGTACTCGATGATCACCCAGCAGCCGCTGGGTGGTAAGGCCCAGTTCGGCGGCCAGCGCTTCGGTGAGATGGAGGTGTGGGCGCTGGAGGCGTACGGCGCCGCTTACGCCCTCCAGGAGCTGCTGACCATCAAGTCCGACGACGTGACCGGCCGAGTGAAGGTCTACGAGGCCATCGTCAAGGGCGAGAACATCCCCGAGCCGGGCATCCCCGAGTCCTTCAAGGTCCTCATCAAGGAGATGCAGTCCCTGTGCCTCAACGTGGAGGTGCTGTCCTCGGACGGCATGTCCATCGAGATGCGCGACACCGACGAGGACGTCTTCCGCGCTGCGGAGGAGCTCGGCATCGACCTGTCCCGGCGCGAGCCGAGCAGCGTCGAAGAGGTCTGACGGGAGTTGTGGCCAGGAGGTTCGGCGATGAAGATCCCTGAACCTCCGGCCGGCCCCAGGACCCCCGTATCAGACCCCATGACTTACAACCCTGAGAGGGATTGACGCATAGTGCTCGACGTCAACTTCTTCGATGAGCTCCGGATCGGCCTGGCCACCGCGGACGACATCCGTCAGTGGAGCCACGGCGAGGTCAAGAAGCCCGAGACCATCAACTACCGCACCCTCAAGCCCGAGAAGGACGGACTCTTCTGCGAGAAGATCTTCGGTCCGACCCGGGACTGGGAGTGCTACTGCGGCAAGTACAAGCGTGTCCGCTTCAAGGGCATCATCTGTGAGCGCTGTGGCGTCGAGGTCACGCGCGCCAAGGTGCGCCGTGAGCGGATGGGCCACATCGAGCTCGCCGCGCCCGTCACGCACATCTGGTACTTCAAGGGCGTTCCGTCGCGCCTCGGCTACCTGCTCGACCTCGCCCCGAAGGACCTGGAGAAGGTCATCTACTTCGCGGCGTACATGATCACGTTCGTCGACGAGGAGCGCCGCACCCGCGACCTGCCCTCGCTGGAGGCGCACGTCTCCGTCGAGCGTCAGCAGGTGGAGAACCGTCGCGACGCCGACCTGGAGGCCCGGGCCAAGAAGCTCGAGACCGACCTGGCGGAGCTCGAGGCCGAGGGTGCCAAGGCCGATGTGCGCCGCAAGGTGCGCGAGGGCGCCGAGCGTGAGATGAAGCAGCTGCGCGACCGTGCGCAGCGCGAGATCGACCGCCTCGACGAGGTGTGGAACCGGTTCAAGAACCTCAAGGTCCAGGACCTGGAGGGCGACGAGCTGCTCTACCGCGAGCTGCGTGACCGCTTCGGCACGTACTTCGACGGTTCGATGGGTGCCGCGGCGCTGCAGAAGCGCCTGGAGTCCTTCGACCTCGAGGAGGAGGCCGAGCGTCTCCGCGAGATCATCCGTACCGGCAAGGGCCAGAAGAAGACCCGTGCGCTCAAGCGCCTCAAGGTCGTCTCCGCGTTCCTGCAGACCAGCAACAGCCCCAAGGGCATGGTGCTGGACTGCGTGCCGGTCATCCCGCCGGACCTGCGTCCGATGGTGCAGCTGGACGGTGGCCGCTTCGCGACCTCCGACCTGAACGACCTGTACCGCCGTGTCATCAACCGCAACAACCGCCTGAAGCGGCTTCTCGACCTCGGCGCGCCCGAGATCATCGTGAACAACGAGAAGCGCATGCTCCAGGAGGCCGTCGACGCGCTCTTCGACAACGGCCGTCGCGGCCGCCCGGTGACGGGCCCCGGCAACCGTCCGCTGAAGTCGCTGTCCGACATGCTCAAGGGCAAGCAGGGCCGCTTCCGTCAGAACCTGCTCGGCAAGCGCGTGGACTACTCGGCGCGTTCCGTGATCGTCGTCGGTCCGCAGCTGAAGCTGCACCAGTGCGGTCTGCCGAAGGCGATGGCGCTGGAGCTGTTCAAGCCGTTCGTGATGAAGCGCCTGGTCGACCTGAACCACGCGCAGAACATCAAGAGCGCCAAGCGCATGGTCGAGCGCGGCCGCACGGTCGTGTACGACGTGCTGGAAGAGGTCATCGCGGAGCACCCGGTTCTGCTGAACCGTGCGCCCACGCTGCACCGCCTCGGCATCCAGGCCTTCGAGCCGCAGCTGGTCGAGGGCAAGGCCATCCAGATCCACCCGCTCGTCTGCACCGCGTTCAACGCGGACTTCGACGGTGACCAGATGGCCGTGCACCTGCCGCTGTCCGCGGAGGCGCAGGCCGAGGCCCGCATCCTGATGCTGTCCTCGAACAACATCCTCAAGCCCGCCGACGGCCGTCCGGTGACGATGCCGACCCAGGACATGGTCCTCGGTCTGTTCTTCCTCACCACCGACGGCGAGATGCGCGAGCTCAAGGGCGAGGAGCGTTTCTTCTCCTCGGTCGCCGAGGCGATCATGGCCTTCGACGCGGGCGAGCTGTCGCTCCAGTCGAGGATCGACGTCCGCTTCCCGGTCGGCACCATCCCGCCGCGCGGCTGGATGCCGCCGGCGCGCGAGGAGGGCGAGCCGGAGTGGCAGCAGGGTGACAGCTTCCGGCTGAACACCACGCTGGGCCGCGCGCTCTTCAACGAGCTGCTGCCCGAGGACTACCCGTTCGTCGACTACGAGGTCGGCAAGAAGCAGCTCTCCGAGATCGTCAACGACCTCGCCGAGCGCTACCCGAAGGTCATCGTGGCGGCGACGCTCGACAACCTGAAGGCGGCCGGCTTCCACTGGGCGACCCGTTCCGGCGTCACCGTGGCCATCTCCGACGTCGTCGTTCCCGAGGCGAAGAAGGCGATCGTCCAGGGCTACGAGGCGCAGGACGAGAAGGTCCAGAAGCAGTACGAGCGCGGTCTGATCACCAAGGACGAGCGCACGCAGGAGCTCATCGCGATCTGGACCAAGGCGACCAACGAGGTCGCCGAGGCGATGAACGACAACTTCCCGAAGACCAACCCGATCTTCATGATGGTGAACTCGGGCGCACGAGGCAACATGATGCAGATGCGTCAGATCGCCGGTATGCGTGGTCTGGTGTCGAACGCGAAGAACGAGACGATCCCGCGGCCCATCAAGGCCTCGTTCCGTGAGGGTCTGTCCGTGCTGGAGTACTTCATCTCCACGCACGGTGCCCGTAAGGGTCTGGCGGACACCGCTCTGCGTACCGCCGACTCGGGTTACCTCACCCGTCGTCTGGTCGACGTCTCCCAGGACGTCATCATCCGCGAGGAGGACTGCGGCACCGAGCGCGGTCTGAAGCTGCGGATCGCCAAGCGCGACGCCGACGGGACGCTGCGCAAGACGGACGACGTCGAGACCAGCGTGTACGCCCGCATGCTCGCCGAGGACGTCGTCATCGACGGCAAGGTGATCGCGCCGGCCAACGTGGACCTCGGTGACGTGCTCATCGACCAGCTGGTGCACCACGGCGTCGAGGAGGTCAAGACCCGTTCGATCCTGACCTGCGAGTCCGCCGTCGGCACCTGCGCCATGTGCTACGGCCGTTCGCTGGCCACCGGCAAGCTGGTCGACATCGGTGAGGCGGTCGGCATCATCGCCGCCCAGTCCATCGGTGAGCCCGGCACCCAGCTGACGATGCGTACCTTCCACACCGGTGGTGTGGCCGGTGACGACATCACCCAGGGTCTGCCGCGTGTCGTCGAGCTCTTCGAGGCCCGTACCCCGAAGGGTGTCGCCCCGATCTCCGAGGCCGCCGGCCGCGTCCGGATCGAGGAGACCGAGAAGACGAAGAAGATCGTCGTCACCCCGGACGACGGCAGCGACGAGACGGCGTTCCCGATCTCGAAGCGTGCCCGTCTGCTGGTCGGCGAGGGCGATCACGTCGAGGTGGGCCAGAAGCTCACCGTGGGTGCCACCAACCCGCACGACGTGCTGCGCATCCTGGGTCAGCGGGCCGTCCAGGTCCACCTGGTCGGCGAGGTCCAGAAGGTCTACAACTCGCAGGGTGTGTCGATCCACGACAAGCACATCGAGATCATCATCCGGCAGATGCTCCGCCGTGTGACGATCATCGAGTCCGGCGACGCCGAGCTGCTGCCCGGCGAGCTGGTCGAGCGGTCGAAGTTCGAGACCGAGAACCGTCGTGTGGTGCAGGAGGGCGGTCACCCCGCTTCCGGCCGTCCGCAGCTGATGGGTATCACCAAGGCCTCGCTGGCGACCGAGTCGTGGCTGTCGGCGGCGTCCTTCCAGGAGACGACCAGGGTCCTCACGGACGCGGCGATCAACGCCAAGTCCGACTCCCTGATCGGCCTCAAGGAGAACGTCATCATCGGTAAGCTCATCCCGGCCGGTACGGGTCTGTCCCGCTACCGCAACATCCGGGTCGAGCCGACCGAGGAGGCCAAGGCCGCGATGTACTCGGCCGTCGGTTACGACGACATCGACTACTCGCCGTTCGGCACGGGCTCCGGCCAGGCCGTTCCGCTGGAGGACTACGACTACGGTCCGTACAACCAGTAAGCGAGTCGTCCGACGTACCGCAGGGGCGGTCACTCCCGTTTCGTACGGGGTGGCCGCCCCTGCGGCGTTCTCATGACCTGTACCGGTTTCGTGACGTCCTGCGGTGCCGGAAGACGTCGCGGGGGCGCATGATGGGATGACGTGTGCAGTCGGGGGAGGTACCTGGTGTCGCAGTCGCCGTATCCGTCGTGGCAGCCCTGGCAGGGGCGGGGTGTTCCGCAGCCGTGGGGCGGGCCGGGGGGACCTGTGGGGCCGGGCGGGCCGCCGCAGGGCGGTCCTCCGATGCTGGCCTCGCACGCGGACCGGGAGCGCACCGTGGACGTGCTCCGGGCCGGGTACGCCGAGGGCCGGCTGGACCAGCAGGAGCTCGAGCGGCGCGTGACGCGGGCCTACCAGGCGCGTACGGTGGCGGATCTGACGCTGCTGGTGGCCGATCTGCCGCAGGGCCCGGTACCGCAGACTGCGGCGGTGCAGCACCTCGCTCCCATGGCGCCGCCGACGTTCCTGTCCCGGCCGCCGAAGACCAACGAGAAGGCGGTCGGGGCCCTGGTGTGCGGGGTGCTGTGCCTGGCGACGGGTGGCCTGACCGGCATTCCGGCCGTGATCCTCGGGCACACGGCCCGCGCGGAGATCCGGCGGACGGGCGACGGCGGCGACGCGTACGCGATGACCGGGCTGGTGCTCGGCTGGCTGTCCACGGTCGGCTGGGCCCTGCTGCTCGTGCTGATGGTCCTGCTGGCCGGCGGCTCGTAAAGCTGAGGACCGGGCGCCGTACGGCTGAGGTCCGATCGGGGCCCGGCCGGTGTACGGGCGGGGGCCGGAAGCCCGGAGACCGCCCATTCGAAGATCATTACCCGTGTTCGGGCTTCACGCGCTTCGCGCGGCGATGGGGTGAGGGCCCATTTGTTTTGACCGCAGCCAATGCTATAGGTACGCTCAGACCTTGTGCCTGGGGTGTGCCCTGGCTTCCATGCGTGCCATCACCCGCGTTGGGGGCTGTGAACGGCCATCGCGATCATGCGTTTCCTTCTGCCCTGCGGCGGGAGTCCGCGAGATTCGACACACCCGACCGCGTGGGTCGGTGAATGTTCCAGGTTAGCTTCACCATTCGGCACACAGAAACCGGAGAAGTAGTGCCTACGATCCAGCAGCTGGTCCGGAAGGGCCGGCAGGACAAGGTCGAGAAGAACAAGACGCCCGCACTCGAGGGTTCGCCCCAGCGTCGCGGCGTCTGCACGCGTGTGTTCACGACCACCCCGAAGAAGCCGAACTCGGCCCTGCGCAAGGTCGCGCGTGTGCGTCTGACCAGCGGTATCGAGGTCACTGCTTACATTCCGGGTGAGGGACACAACCTGCAGGAGCACTCCATCGTGCTCGTGCGCGGCGGCCGTGTGAAGGACCTGCCGGGTG
Source organism: Streptomyces sp. NBC_01635 (assembly GCF_045209715.1). Lineage (NCBI taxonomy): Bacteria > Bacillati > Actinomycetota > Actinomycetes > Kitasatosporales > Streptomycetaceae > Streptomyces > Streptomyces sp. NBC_01635. The sequence goes on from NZ_CP109277.1 coordinate 5,406,060, forward strand.
TTCGCTACAAGATCATCCGTGGTTCGCTTGACACCCAGGGTGTCAAGAACCGCAAGCAGGCCCGCAGCCGCTACGGCGCCAAGAAGGAGAAGTAAGAATGCCTCGTAAGGGCCCCGCCCCGAAGCGCCCGGTCATCATCGACCCGGTCTACGGTTCTCCTCTTGTCACGTCGCTCATCAACAAGGTGCTGATGAACGGCAAGCGCTCCACCGCCGAGCGCATCGTCTACGGCGCCATGGAGGGCCTTCGCGAGAAGACCGGCAACGACCCGGTCATCACGCTGAAGCGCGCTCTCGAGAACATCAAGCCGACCCTCGAGGTCAAGTCCCGCCGTGTCGGTGGCGCCACCTACCAGGTGCCGATCGAGGTCAAGCCCGGCCGTGCCAACACCCTGGCGCTGCGCTGGCTGGTGGGTTACTCCCGCGCCCGTCGCGAGAAGACCATGACCGAGCGTCTGCTCAACGAACTCCTCGACGCCAGCAACGGCCTCGGTGCCGCGGTGAAGAAGCGCGAGGACACGCACAAGATGGCCGAGTCCAACAAGGCCTTCGCGCACTACCGCTGGTAGTCGCTACCCACATCGAGACCGAGAGAAGACCGAAGCCTTATGGCTACTACTTCACTTGACCTGGCCCATGTCCGCAACATCGGGATCATGGCCCACATCGACGCGGGCAAGACGACCACCACCGAGCGGATCCTGTTCTACACCGGCGTGTCGTACAAGATCGGCGAGACCCACGAGGGTTCCGCCACGATGGACTGGATGGAGCAGGAGCAGGAGCGTGGCATCACGATCACCTCTGCTGCGACCACCTGTCACTGGCCGCTCGAGGACAACGACTACACGATCAACATCATCGACACCCCGGGGCACGTCGACTTCACCGTAGAGGTGGAGCGGTCCCTGCGCGTGCTCGACGGTGCCGTGACCGTGTTCGACGGTGTCGCCGGTGTCGAGCCGCAGTCCGAGACGGTGTGGCGTCAGGCCGACCGTTACGGCGTGCCGCGTATCTGCTTCGTCAACAAGCTTGACCGTACCGGCGCGGAGTTCCACCGCTGCGTCGACATGATCAAGGACCGCCTGGGCGCGCAGCCGCTGGTCATGCAGCTGCCGATCGGTGCCGAGGCCGACTTCAACGGCGTCGTGGACCTGGTCCGCATGAAGGCGTTCGTGTGGTCCGCCGAGGCCGCCAAGGGCGAGATGTACGACGTCGTCGACATCCCGGCCACGCACGCCGAGGCCGCCGAGGAGTGGCGCGGCAAGCTGATCGAGGCCGTCGCGGAGAACGACGAAGAGATCATGGAGCTGTACCTGGAGGGCCAAGAGCCCACCGAGGAGCAGCTGCACGCCGCGATCCGTCGCATCACCATCGCGTCCGGCAAGTCCAGCGACACCACGGTCACCCCGGTGTTCTGCGGCACCGCGTTCAAGAACAAGGGCGTCCAGCCCCTGCTCGACGCGGTCGTGCGCTACCTCCCGACCCCGCTCGACATCGAGGCCATCGAGGGCCACGACGTCAAGGACCCCGAGGTCGTGGTCAAGCGCAAGCCGTCCGAGGACGAGCCGCTGTCGGCCCTCGCGTTCAAGATCGCGAGCGACCCGCACCTCGGCAAGCTCACCTACGTCCGGGTCTACTCGGGCCGCCTGGAGTCCGGCACCGCCGTGCTGAACTCCGTCAAGGGCAAGAAGGAGCGCATCGGCAAGATCTACCGCATGCACGCGAACAAGCGTGAGGAGATCGCGTCGGTGGGCGCCGGTGACATCGTCGCCGTCATGGGCCTGAAGCAGACCACCACCGGTGAGACGCTGTCCGACGACAAGCAGCCGGTGATCCTGGAGTCCATGGACTTCCCGGCGCCGGTCATCCAGGTCGCCATCGAGCCCAAGTCGAAGGGCGACCAGGAGAAGCTGGGCGTCGCGATCCAGCGCCTGGCCGAGGAGGACCCGTCCTTCCAGGTCCACTCGGACGAGGAGACCGGCCAGACCATCATCGGTGGTATGGGCGAGCTGCACCTCGAGGTGCTGGTCGACCGTATGCGCCGTGAGTTCAAGGTCGAGGCCAACGTCGGCAAGCCGCAGGTCGCCTACCGTGAGACGATCCGCAAGGCCGTCGAGCGCGTGGACTACACCCACAAGAAGCAGACCGGTGGTACCGGTCAGTTCGCCAAGGTGCAGATCGCGATCGAGCCCATCGAGGGCGGCGACGCCTCGTACGAGTTCGTGAACAAGGTGACCGGTGGCCGCATCCCGAAGGAGTACATTCCTTCGGTGGACGCCGGCGCGCAGGAGGCCATGCAGTTCGGCATCCTCGCCGGCTACGAGATGACGGGCGTTCGCGTCACGCTCATCGACGGTGGCTACCACGAGGTGGACTCCTCCGAGCTCGCCTTCAAGATCGCCGGTTCGCAGGCCTTCAAGGAGGCCGCGCGCAAGGCTTCGCCCGTGCTCCTCGAGCCGATGATGGCCGTCGAGGTCACCACGCCCGAGGACTACATGGGTGAGGTCATCGGCGACATCAACTCCCGCCGTGGCCAGATCCAGGCCATGGAGGAGCGGGCCGGTGCTCGCGTCGTGAAGGGCCTCGTGCCCCTTTCGGAGATGTTCGGCTACGTCGGGGACCTCCGCAGCAAGACGTCGGGTCGCGCAAGCTACTCGATGCAGTTCGACTCCTACGCCGAGGTTCCGCGGAACGTCGCCGAGGAGATCATCGCGAAGGCCAAGGGCGAGTAACGGTCTCCGTTCACACGCTTTAGGCTTGACCCCGGAGCCTTGCTTGGGGCATTTCACCGAGAACCGGTGGAATGCCCCCGGCCCCGGGCTTTCCAGCAAAGATCACCTGGCGCCGATGAGTAAGGCGTACAGAACCACTCCACAGGAGGACCCCAGTGGCGAAGGCGAAGTTCGAGCGGACTAAGCCGCACGTCAACATCGGCACCATCGGTCACATCGACCACGGTAAGACGACCCTCACGGCCGCCATTACCAAGGTGCTGCACGACGCGTACCCCGACCTGAACGAGGCCTCGGCCTTCGACATGATCGACAAGGCGCCTGAAGAGCGTCAGCGTGGTATCACGATCTCGATCTCGCACGTCGAGTACCAGACCGAGTCGCGTCACTACGCCCACGTCGACTGCCCCGGTCACGCGGACTACATCAAGAACATGATCACGGGTGCGGCGCAGATGGACGGCGCCATCCTCGTGGTCGCCGCGACCGACGGCCCGATGCCGCAGACCAAGGAGCACGTGCTCCTGGCCCGCCAGGTCGGCGTTCCGTACATCGTCGTCGCCCTGAACAAGGCCGACATGGTGGACGACGAGGAGATCCTGGAGCTCGTCGAGCTCGAGGTTCGTGAGCTCCTCTCCGAGTACGAGTTCCCGGGCGACGACGTTCCCGTCGTCAAGGTCTCCGCTCTGAAGGCCCTCGAGGGCGACAAGGAGTGGGGCAACACGGTCCTCGAGCTCATGAAGGCCGTGGACGAGGCCATCCCGCAGCCCGAGCGTGACGTCGACAAGCCGTTCCTCATGCCGGTCGAGGACGTTTTCACGATCACCGGTCGCGGTACGGTCGTCACCGGCCGTATCGAGCGTGGTGTCCTGAAGGTCAACGAGACCGTCGACATCATCGGTATCAAGCAGGACAAGACCACCACCACGGTCACCGGTATCGAGATGTTCCGCAAGCTGCTCGACGAGGGCCAGGCCGGTGAGAACGTCGGTCTGCTGCTTCGCGGCATCAAGCGCGAGGACGTCGAGCGCGGCCAGGTCATCATCAAGCCGGGCTCGGTCACCCCGCACACCGAGTTCGAGGCCCAGGCCTACATCCTGTCGAAGGACGAGGGTGGCCGTCACACCCCCTTCTTCAACAACTACCGCCCGCAGTTCTACTTCCGTACGACGGACGTGACCGGCGTCGTGACCCTCCCCGAGGGCACCGAGATGGTCATGCCGGGTGACAACACCGAGATGAAGGTGGAGCTCATCCAGCCCATCGCCATGGAAGAGGGCCTGAAGTTCGCCATCCGCGAGGGTGGCCGGACCGTGGGCGCCGGCCAGGTCACCAAGATCAACAAGTAAGCTCCGGCTGCTTCTGATCGGACCTGGTAGCTCTTCTGCGAGCACCTGAGAGGGCCCGCACGACTTCGGTCGTGCGGGCCCTTTCGCGTGGTCGGAAACCGGTGGAGTCAACCTCGGTGCCGTGCCTGTCGCTCGATCGCAGGAACCCTTGGCATATGCGGCCGGCGAGTGGCGAGGTGCCCTTAGTTTCGGATCATGGTCAGCTCATCCCATGAGGCCCTGCACCGGATCTTCCAGGAAGATCCAGGCCTCTTCGCCCGTGCCGTCAAAGGCCGCGGAATCCTGTTCGACGTCCCCGTCACGACCTGCACCCTGCCCACCGATCTCACCGAGACGCGCCCGGTGGAGCGGAGGGTCGACACGCTGCTGCGGATGGACACCGCGGACAACGGCAGCTTCGTCCTCGCGGTCGAGTCCCAGGGCAAACAGGACCCGGACAAGCCCGCGAGCTGGGCCTACTACCTCTCGCACCTGTATGCGAAGTACCGCATGCCACCGGTCCTGCTCGTAGTCTGCGCCGACCGGCGCACGGCTGCCTGGGCGGCCCAGCAGGTCGACATCGGTCCGCCGCAGTGGCCCTCGCTCACCCTCCGCCCTCTCGTCCTGGGACCGGACGACCTGCCGGTGATCAACAGCCCGGAAGAGGCCTCGCGCGACATCCCGCTCACGGTCCTGTCCGCGGCTCTGCACCGTGCCGACCCGGCCGCCGATGGCATACTGAAAGCGCTGGCGACGGCGCTGAAAGGCCTGCTGGCCGAGGACGAAAGCACTGCGGGCCTCTTCATCGAACTCACCGAACAAGGCCTCGGCAAGGCGCCGGCGGCAGATTTCTGGAGGTATCTCATGGCCGCCGATCTTTCCTTCTTCCAGTCGGAGACCGCGCAGAACCTCCGTGCGGAGGGCCGGGTGGAGGGCCGGGTGGAGGACATTCTTCGGCTGCTCCAGGGCCGGGGCATCGAGGTGTCGGAGGAGGACCGGGAGCGCGTCACCGGCTGCCGTGACCTGGACACACTGGATGTCTGGTTCACCCGGGCGATCACGGCCACGTCGGCGGCGGAGGTGTTCGCGCCGGAGAGGGACTGAGAGACCGCGCCGGGTGAGCGGTTCGGGGGCGCGCCAGGGTGGTGTCGCACGGTGGTCATTCGCGGAGGCCCGCGAGTTCCACCGCCCGGCGCCGCAGGGCCAGGCCGGCCGGGACGACCGAGGCGAGCACCGCGAGGAACGCGCAGGCGGCCACGACCACCCCGATCGTCGCCCATGGAAGTCCGAGCGTGGGGCGTACCGAGAGCAGCCCCAGCGCCGCCCACATCCCGGCCAGGTTGACCCCGGCGACGACCAGCCCCAGAAGCGCGCCGGCCACCACGACCATCAGCGACTCGGCACCGACCAGCCGCAGCACCTGCCCGTGGGTGGCCCCGGCCAGCCGCAGCACCGCCAGGTCACGGACCCGGTCGGAAGTCGCCATCACCATGGTGTTGACCAGGGAGATCCCGGTGTAGAGCAGGGCGATGCCGAGGACCAGCAGAAGGCCGAGCCGGGTCGGGGGGTCGGACTTGGGAGAGACGGCCGCGACCCACTCGTCCTTGCCGAGAACCTGCCCGCCGGCCGCCCGCACCGCCTCGTGCAGCCCGGCGGCCACGGCCCCGGTGTCGGCGCCGTCGGCGAGGGCGACGTCCACCCGGTCGACGGAGGCGCCGGGGGCGTTGGCGGGAGTGACGTAGACGCCGTTGTCACCGGTGCCGGTGGCCATCACCGCGGCGATCCGCAGCGTCCTCTTCGTGCCGTCCCCGAGCCACACCCGCACACTCCGGCCGACGGAGTGCCGTTCCCACTCCTCGTTGACGATGATCGAACCGTCGTCGAGGCCGGACACCCTTCCCGCGGCGAGCGGCAGCCGGGTGGTGGCGGCCAGGGCCTCGGGGTCGGCGGCGCGCGCGTCGGACTTGAGGAAGGCCATGTCCTCCTCAAGGACGTACACCGTGCTCGACGAGGTCGGTGACACCTCGGCGCCGGGCACGGCGCGCAGCCGCTCCACGGTCCGCGCGTCGAAGCCCGCGCCGTCCGGGGCGGTGACCACGAAGGCGGCGGTGGTCCGCTCGCGCGTCTCGGTGACCTTCGCCTCGTTCAGGGTCGCGGTGGCGCCGAGCAGTGAGCCGGTGAGGGCGACCGTCACCAGCACGGGTGCCGCGAGCGCGGCCGTACGGCGCAGCCCGGCGGCCGCGTTCTCGCGCACCAGCATGCCTGCCGCGCCCGGCAGCCAGGCCGACAGCCGGGTCAGCGGACGCACCAGGACCGGCGCGAGCAGCGCCACCGCGGTGATCAGCAGCATCGGCCGGGTCACATAGGTCTTGCGGTGCAGCAGGTCGCCGGGGTCGTCGGCCAGGGCGATGCCGAGCGTCACCAGGGCGGTCAGCAGCAGTCCCGTACCGAACAGCCACCGGCCCCAGGTCATGGTCCTGGTGTCCACGGAGGCCTCGTGCAGTGCCTGCGCGGGGCCGGTCCGGCCGGCCCGCCAGGATGCCGCGGTCACGCCGCACAGGGCGACGAGGAGCCCTGTCCAGAAGGCCATGTGGTAGGGCCAGGTGTGGTCGCCGATGGTGAACCAGGCCGGCGCCAGTCCGCCGTCGACCACCCACGCGGCCAGGTGCGGCGCGCCGTACGAGCCGAGCACGCAGCCGGCCGTGGAGGCGAGCACGCCGATCCCGAGGGCCTCGGCCAGCACCATCCTGCGGATCTGCCCCGGTGTCGCCCCGGCCGTGCGCAGCAGCCCGAACTCCCGTTGCCGCTGGGCCACCGCGAAGGCGAAGGTGGACGCCACGACGAACACCGAGACGAACGTGGTGACACCGCCGGCCGTGCCGAACAGGGAGTTCGCCGCGGTCAGCGCCTCGCTGTCCCGGTCGGGGTCGGCGTCGGCGTACCGGCGGTCGTCCCCGGTGAGCACGCGCACGCCCGGGTTGCCGCGTACCGCGTTCCGCACCGCCGTCGCGTCCGCGTCGACGACCAACTGCACGCTGAGCGGGGAGAGCCGGGCGGCGCGCGCGTCGGTGTAGAAGACGGCGTCCTCGAAGCCGCGGTCGGGCACGGTGCCCACGACCCGTACGGTGCCCCGGTCCGTGCGGACCCGCTCGCCCGGCTCGGCCCAGCCGCCGGTGACGACGACCTCGTCGGCCGTGCGCGGCGCGCGGCCCGCATCGATCCCGTACGGGGCGAACGCGGCGGTGGACCACGGGTGGCCCACCAGGGCACCGGGCCGGCCCTCGGCACGTACCGCGAAGGACCGGTCCTGGACGACCCGGCCGAGCTTCTCCAGCTTCGAGACCGTCCCGGCGGGCACGGCACGCGGCTGCGCGAGCTCCTGCGTACGGTCGCCGATCGGCGTCGGCACCCGCAGGGTGTCCTGGCCCCGGACCACGACCGCCGCGGCGGCGAACCGCTCCGGCGCGCGGTCGGGCGCGTCCAGTGAGGAGGCGAGCGCCAGTCCCGTCACCGTGAGCAGCGCGACACCGAGCGACAGCGCGACGAAGCTGCCGAGGAAGGTGACCCGGCGAGTGCGCAGGGTGCGCAGGGCGACACTCAGCACGGCATGGCCTCCAGCTCGGTCATGCGCGCGGCGATGCCGCCGGCGCCCGCTCCGACCGATTCACCGTTCACGCGGCCGTCGACGAGGAAGACCACGCGGTCGGCGTAGGAGGCGGCCACCGGGTCGTGCGTGACCATGATGACCGTCTGGCCCTCGCGATCGACCATGCCGCGCAGCAACGCCAGCACCTCGCGGCCGGTCCGCGAGTCGAGGGCGCCGGTGGGTTCGTCGCCGAACAGCACCTCGGGGCGGGTGATCAGCGCGCGGGCCAGGGCGACGCGCTGCTGCTGGCCGCCGGACATCTCCGCGGGCCGGTGCCGGGCCCGGTCTCCGAGGCCGACCCGGGCGAGCGCCCCGCGCACCTGTGCCCGGGAGGGGCGGCGGCCGGCCAGGCGCAGGGGGAGCGCCACGTTCTGTTCGGCGGTCAGCGTCGGCAGCAGGTTGAACGCCTGGAACACGAACCCGATGCGCTCACGGCGCAGCAGGGTCAGCCTCCTCTCGCTCAGTCCGGTCAGCTCGGTGCCGCCGACGGCGACCGATCCCGACGTGGGCCGGTCCAGGCCGGCGGCGCACTGCAGGAGGGTCGACTTGCCCGAGCCGGAGGGGCCCATCACGGCGGTGAAACTGCCCCGGGGGAAGGCGAGGGAGACCTCGTCGAGGGCCGTCACGGTGCTGCCGCCCGACCCGTACCGTCTGCTGACGGAACGCAACCGGATCGCGTCGTCGTTCATTCGTCCCCACTCCTCGGGTGCCGGACCTCCCGCACATCCGGCGGGGCGGCTTCTTCGTCGATGACCCCACGAAACCGTCTGCGGTCACCACGGCGCAGTGCGGCAGAGGCGAGAACCGGGGTAGGGCCGGCCCTACCCCGGGGAGGCGCCCTGGACCGATGGCCCCGCCGTACGCGGCGGTTCTACGGTGGCCCGCATGCACCCTCGGAACGTGTGGCAGGCCATGTCCGCCCCCGGCTTCCTGCTGTCGGCGTGGCCGTGGCGCGCGGCCGCCTACCTGGTGACCGGGGCGGTGGTCGGTGCCGTGACCCTGGTGGGGATCGTGGCCGCGGCGGCCGCCGGCGGTGTTCTCGCCGTCGTGGTGGTGGGCCTGCCGCTGCTGGTCCTCACCGCCCTCGCGGGCATCCCCGTCGCCCAGGTGGAACGGCACCGGCTGCGCCTGGTCGACCGCGACCCCGCACCCGGCCGGCACCGACAGCCCACCGCCGCGGGCCCATGGGCCTGGCTGACCACCCGGCTGCGGGAGCGGGCGACCTGGCGGGAGCTCGGCTACGCCGTGCTGTTCGCCGGTCTGCTCTGGCCGGTGGACGCCCTCGTCGTCACCACCGCCCTGGCCCTGCCGCTCTCCACGGTCGCCACCCCGCTGCTGATGGCCACCGTCGGCGAGGGCGAGGAGGCGAAGGTGCTCAAGCAGTGGACGGTCACCACCTGGCCGACCGCGTTCGGCACGGCGGTGCTGGGACTGCTGCTCCTCGCCCTGGGCGCCTACGCGCTGGGGCTGGCGGCGGGCGCGCGTGCCGAGCTGGCCCGCGTCCTCGTCGCCCCGCGCGACGGTGACCTGGGCGCCAGGGTCGTCGAACTCACCCGGTCCCGCGTGCGGTTGGTGGACGCCTTCGAAGCCGAACGGCGCCGGATCGAACGCGACCTGCACGACGGCGCCCAACAGCGCCTCGTCGCCCTGACGATGGCCCTCGGCCTGGCCCGCCTGGACGCACCGCCAGGCCCCCTCGCCGACCAACTGGCCAAGGCCCACGGGGAGGCGGGAAAGGCGCTGGAGGAGTTGCGCGAGCTGATCCGCGGCATTCATCCCCAGGTGCTCGCCGACTACGGCCTCAAGGCGGCCGTCGACGACGCCGCCGACCGGTCCGTCGTCCCCGTCGACGTCCGTCTGGAGCTGTCCGGGCGGCTGCCCCGAGCGGTCGAGGCCGCCGCCTACTTCGTGGTCTGCGAGGCCCTCGCCAACACGGCCAGGCACAGTGGCGCCGAGCGTGCGGAGGTGACCGGCGGGCACCGTGACGGCCGGCTGTTCCTGGAGATCCGCGACGACGGCCGGGGCGGCGCCGAGGCCGGGGAGGGCAGCGGGCTGACCGGGCTCGCCGACCGGGTGTCCGTCCTGGGTGGCAAACTCTCCCTGTCCAGTCCGCCGGGTGGACCGACCCTGTTGCGCGTGGAGATTCCTTGCGAGTGGACCGAACGCTTCGCGTAGTACTGGCCGAGGACAGCGTGCTGCTGCGGGACGGTCTGATCGGCCTGCTCGGCCGCTGCGGACACGAGGTCGTGGCGGCGGTGGGCGACGCGGAGGCGCTGATCGGGGCCGTGGAGGAGCACACCCCGGACATCGTCGTGACGGACGTCCGCATGCCGCCCGGCTTCCAGGACGAGGGCCTGCACGCGGCGGTGCGGCTGCGGGAGCGGCGCCCCACCCTGCCCGTCCTCGTCCTCAGCCAGTACGTCCAGCGGGCCTACGCCGCCGAACTGCTGGACTCCGGTGACGGCACGGGCGTCGGCTACCTGCTGAAGGACCGCGTCGGCCAGGTCGAGGAGTTCGTCGACGCGCTGGCCGAGGTCGCGGACGGCGGCACGGTCGTCGACCCGGAGGTGGTACGCCAGTTGCTGCGCCGCCGCCGGGACCCCCTGGAGCGGCTCAGCCCGCGTGAGCGCGAGGTGCTGGCCCTGATCGCGGAGGGCAGGTCCAACGGCGCCATCGCCCGCGAACTCGTCGTCTCCGAGGCGGCCGTGGGCAAGCACATCGGCAGCATCCTCGCCAAGCTCGACCTGCCCCCGGCGACCGAGACCCACCGCAGGGTGCTGGCGGTCCTGGCATATCTGCGGGCCTGACGGGGCGTACCGCGAGTATCCGTATCCGGCGACCGGCCCGTGACACCGGGCTGTCCGCCCCGTGCCGTCACCGGGTGGACCGGGAGTGGGCCGAGGCGGCCGTCGGTACGCGCTGCGCGAGCCGACGAGTGAGCTCGCTGATCCGACCTGACAGCTCTCCACCGCGGTACCGCTTGCCTCCGGCTCTCCTCGTCGTCCGCGCGGACCGGGGGCGCGAACCCGGATGCGCTGTGACGGCGCCGGCGGCCACCACGGCGGCGTACTCTTCGGCGGGGCCGAAGAGTTCCTCCGCCGGCTGTTCCGTCTCGGTGACTGCCTCGGCAACCTCCGCCGGCACACGATTCACCAGCTCGCGCGGCACGCTGTGCACGAGGGCGAGTTCCCGTTCCAGCTTGTCGGCCCAGGTGTCCCGGTCGCTGTGACCCGGGCGGGTACCGGCGGCGGTCTTCGTCATCGGTTTTTCTCCTGTTCATGAGCTGTGCCGGCGGGGCCGGCCGTGTCCGCCGCCACCGTGTCGACCGCCGTGCGGAAGCCCTGCCATGCCCGGCGTTCCCGTGCCAGCCGCTCCCGTCCCGCATCGGTCAGCCGGTAGTACTTCCGGCCGGGGCCGCCCTCTCCCGGGGCCCATCGGACCTCGACCGCACCGTCGTCGGCGAGCCGCGTCAGTGCCGGGTACAGCACGGCTCCCTTGACCGTGCCGAGTCCCGATTCCTCGAGCTGTCGGAGCAGCGCGTACCCGTAACTCTCTCCGCGCTCCAGCGTGGCCAGAAGGCACAGCGGCAGGACGGCGCGGAGCCATGCGGGCTGGATGTCGCCCATGCATCGACCCTCCCTACGATCACGACTAGTCTGAAATTCGGAATAGTCGAGTGTCGCGAGTACGCGCAGAGCGAGGTCATGGGACGCGAGCCGCCAGGGCGTGGGCGCCGGGCCCGCTGATCGCCGGACGCTCAGGCCGGAGGCCGGTGACCGCCGGCCCAGGGAGTGATGCGGGCGGTGTGGGCAGGTGCGGCAACGGGGGTACCCGGACCCGGTCAGCTGTCCCGGGTTCCGTACGAAGGGTCTCGAATGGCGGACAGTCGTGTCAGATCCTTGGCCTTCCGCTTTACACATGAGTAACACTGAAGGGTCGACTGCTGTACGGAGAAGCCCCCTGGCGGTCGCCGTCCTGCGCGAGGCAATGGCGCCGCGCGCCCATCACCGGGCCCGTTCCGGTGTCAGCCGCGCCAGAAAGGGACCCCGTGACCTCACGACCCGACCGCAGCACAGCACTCGCCCACCTGCACGCCGAAATCGTCCGCCGCAATCCGGCGGAACACGAGTTCCACCAGGCCGCACGTGAGGTGCTGGACAGCCTCGGGCCGGCGCTTGCGGCGCGCTCCGAGTACCGGGACCCGGGGCTCGTCGAGCGGCTGATCGAGCCGGAGCGGCAGATCATCTTCCGGGTGCCGTGGCAGGACGACCAGGGCTGCGTCCACGTCAACCGCGGCTTCCGGATCGAATACAACAGCGCCCTGGGCCCGTACAAGGGCGGCCTGCGCTTCCACCCCTCCGTGAACCTGGGGATCATCAAGTTCCTCGGCTTCGAGCAGGTCTTCAAGAACGCGCTGACCGGGCTCGGCATCGGCGGCGGCAAGGGCGGCAGCGACTTCGACCCGCAGGGCCGCAGCGACGCGGAGGTCATGCGCTTCTGCCAGTCCTTCATGACGGAGCTGTACCGGCACATCGGCGAGTACACCGACGTGCCCGCGGGTGACATCGGCGTCGGCTCGCGCGAGATCGGCTACCTGTTCGGCCAGTACCGGCGGATCACCAACCGCTGGGAGGGCGGCGTCCTGACCGGCAAGCGCGCCGGCTGGGGCGGCTCGCTGATCCGGCCGGAGGCGACCGGGTACGGCAACGTGCTGTTCGCCGAGGCGATGCTGCACGAGCGCGGCGAGGACCTCGAGGGCCAGACCGCGGTCGTCTCCGGCTCCGGGAACGTCGCGCTCTACACCATCCAGAAGCTGATCGCCCTCGGCGCCAACCCGGTGACCTGCTCCGACTCCAGCGGCTACGTCGTCGACGAGAAGGGCATCGACCTGGAGCTGCTCTGCCAGATCAAGGAGGTCGAGCGCGGCCGGGTGAGCACGTACGCCGAGCGGCGCGGCTCCTCCGCGCGGTTCGTGCCCGGCGGGCGGGTCTGGGAGGTCCCGGCCGACCTCGCCCTGCCGTCGGCCACGCAGAACGAGCTGGACGAGGACGCGGCCGCCACGCTCATCCGCAACGGTGTGAAGGCCGTCTCGGAGGGCGCGAACATGCCCACGACACCGAAGGCCGTGCAGCTCCTCCAGCAGGCCGGAGTCGCCTTCGGCCCCGGCAAGGCGGCGAACGCGGGAGGGGTCGCGGTCAGCGCCCTGGAGATGACGCAGAACGCGTCGCGTACGACGTGGAAGGCCGACCAGGTCGAGAACGAGCTGGCCCGCATCATGACCGACATCCACAACACGTGCGCCGAGACCGCAGAGCGCTACGGCTCCCCCGGCGACTACGTCACGGGCGCCAACATCGCCGGCTTCGAGCGGGTCGCGGACGCGGTGCTGGCACAGGGCGTCATCTGACGGTGCCGGACCGTCACCGGCGGGGGGAGGCGCCGGCCCTTCCCCCGCTCGGGCCCGGCCCCAGCCCGCTCGGCGGGGGACTACCCCACATGGCCCTGGCGCCCGCACGACCCGGCCGTGGAGACTCGGACCCATGCAGAAGCTCTCCCTCGACGCCCTCGCCCGCGAGCACCTGGAACGCGCCGCCGCCTCCTCCACCGGCCGCAGCGCGAGCACGGTCTACGGCGGCCACGAGCACACCCTGCGCCAGACCCTCCTCGCGCTGACCTCCGGCACCTCCCTCGCCGAGCACGAGAACCCCGGCGAGGCGACCCTGCTGGTGCTGCGCGGCCGGGTCCGCCTCACCAGCGGCGACACCGCGTGGGAGGGCAGAGACGGCGACCTGATCATCATCCCGCCGGCCCGGCACGCCCTGGAGGCCCTGGAGGACGCGGCCGTACTCCTCACCGTCGCCAAGCAGACCTGAGGGACGAGACCGAGGACCGGACCCTCCCCGCCACGAGGTCGCACCGAACAATGGGACGATGTCGGCGCAGGCGATCGAACCGTGAACGGGGAAGGGCGGCGTCATGGCCCGCTACATGGAGGCGCTGACCGTCGAGCGCGGCGGTTTCCGGATCAAGGTGCCGGAGTCCTGGTGGGAGTTCGACGTCCGGCCGGAGTCGCGGGACGACTCGATCCACCGGATGGTCACTGAACGCCTGCGTCAGCACCCGGAGTTGGAACCGCACCGGGACACGTACACCACGTTCCTGCGGAAGGCCGCCGCGGACGCCTGGAAGTCGGGCGCGCTGTACTGCGGCTGCATGGCCGAGAGCTTCGGCGGGGACACCCCGATCACCGGCTCGGTGACGGTGTCCCTGGTCGGCGGCCGTACGAGCGGGGGCGACCCGCTCCCCACCGACCCGGCCGCCATCGCCGCCCAACTCGCCGTCAAGGAAGCCGGGAAGCCGGGCGACTCCTGGCGCAAGGTGACCACCGTCGACATCCCGGGCGTCGGCCCGGCGGCACGGACGTACGGCATCGAGGACATCCCCGTACCCGGCGACGAACTCCACCGCACCGTCCGCGCGGTGCTGACGCAGACCTTCATCCCGGTCCCCGGCCAGGAGGGCAAGGTCGCCCTGGTGGCCGGCAGCAGCCAGGTCCTCGACCTCGCGGACTCCTTCTTCGACATCTTCGACGCGATCACGTCGACGTTCCGCTTCACCGACTGAGCCGCGCGTCCCGACCTGACCTTTCCCTCGAACTGCTGTGCCTTGTAAGTTCACGTGTGCATACGGTGGTTGATGATGTGCGCGTGACGGGGGTTGCGGAATGGCGGGCCACAGGCCGACGGACTGGCATGCCCTTGACCTGGACAAGGACCCCACCCCCGGCGACCCGGAGCGGGTGCGCAGACTCGCCAAGGTCCTGCACGACTTCGCCGACGACGTCTCCGAGGCCCTGCGCCTGGTGAAGGGCATGGCCGGCGAGAGCACGCTGGCGGAGTGGGCCGGCAAGTCGGCCACCGTCTTCAAGGAGGAGTTCTCCGGCGTCCCGAAGAACCTGCGGAAGCTGGAGAAGTCCTACGGGATGTGCGGCGACGCGCTCGCCGCCTACTGGCCGAAGCTGGAGCGGGCCCAGGCGCTGGCGGATCGGGCGCTGGCCAAGGCCCGCGAGGCCCGCGCGGACCTCACAACAGCCCAGTCCCGTCTGTCGTCGGCGGAGTCGTGGGTGGGCCGGGCGGCGAAGGAGGCCGACCAGTACAAGGACGACCCCACCGGCAGCAAGTCGGACGCGGACAAGCCGGACGAGGCCAAGGTGCGGGCCGCGACGAGGGACGTGCGCAACGCGAAGTCCGCCGAGACCTCGGCCCGCGCGGACGTCTCGGACGCGCAGGACGCGCTGGCCGCGGCGAAGAAGATGGCCGCCGACGCGCGGAAGATGCGCGAGGAGGCCGCCCGCGAGGCCAAGGGCAAGATCGACGAGGCCTCGGACGCCGGTATCCAGAACCGGTCGGTGTGGGGGGAGATCGGTGACTGGTTCACCGACAACTGGGACACCATCGTCGCCGCCTGCAAGGTCGTCGTCGCGGTCGTCGGCATCGTCGCCCTGATCATCGGCGGCCCGATCCTGGGCGCGATCGTCCTGATCGCGGCCCTCGTCGTCCTCGCGGACACGCTCTACAAATACTCCAAGGGACAGGCGTCGCTATGGGATGTGGGCCTGGCGGCGCTGGACTGCATACCCGGAATGAAAGGCCTGACCACCCTTGGAGCGTTGGCGAAGGGGGCGAAGGGCCTCGGGAAGATGGGCCTCAAAGGCATGGCCAAGGGGCTGGGGAAGGGACTGCGACGCGAGGCCGATGACGCCGTCGGCAAGGGCAAGCCGACGGGCGGTCGCTGCAAGGGCGGTGATCCGATCGACTTGGTGTCCGGCGAGATGCTCATGGAGCACACCGACGTGGAGCTGCCGGGTCTCCTCCCGCTGATTCTTCGTCGGACCCACCTTTCGACGTATGCCTCGGGACAGTCGTTCGGACCCTCTTGGGCGTCCACGCTGGACGAGCGCCTGGAACTGGACAGCGAAGGTGCAATTTTCGCTTCGGAAGACGGGATGGTGCTCTTCTATCCGGTTCCCGCGCCCGGTAGATCCACGTTGCCTCTGGAGGGGCCTCGTTGGCCCCTCGACTGGGACGGCAGGGCCGGCGCCCCTCTGCGGATCACCGACCCGGCCACGGGCCTGAGCCGGTATTTCGCCGCGGCTCCCCGTCCTCCTGCCCCCGCTGAGGTATTCACGCTCCCTCTCGCCTCCCTCTCGGACCGCAACGGACACCGCATCGTCATCGACCGGGATGATTACGGCACGCCTGTGGCCGTCCGTCACTCCGGCGGGTATCACGTGCACGTCGACACGGATGACGGACGTGTCGTTCGCTTGAGGCTGCGGGATCCGGAAGCCGGCCCCGATGGAGTGACCCTGCTCCGGTACGGCTATGACGGTGACGGCAACCTGAGCGAGGTTCGCAACTCCAGCGACCTGCCGTTCCGGATGACCTACGACTCCCGGGCACGGATCACGTCCTGGACCGACCGAAACGGGTCCTGGTTCCGATACACCTACGACGGCTTGGACCGGTGCATACGAGGGGAGGGCGTCGACGGCATCCTCAGCTGCACGATCACGTATGACACGGAAGACCGGGAAACCCACTACACCAATTCGCTCGGCCGTACGACGATTCACCGATACAACGAACTCCTCCAGCGAACCGAAGTCGTCGATGCCCTGGGCCGTAGCGTCCGCACCGCGTGGGACCGGTACGACAGGCCGGTGTCCCGCACCGATGCGCTGGGCCGTACCACCACCTACGACTACGACGAACGCGGCAATCTGGTGTCGGTCACCCGCCCCGACGGCCATCGCACCACGGCGCAATACAACCATCTGGATCTGCCGGTCCGAGTGGTCGAGGCGGACGGCGCCGTCTGGGAACAGTCCTTCGACGCGCGCGGCAACCGCCTGGAGATCACGGACCCCACAGGCAGCTCTCGCCGCTACAGCTACGACGAACAGGGACGACCGACGGCTGTGACCGATGCCCTCGGGCACGTGAGCCGCACGGAATGCAATGCGGCCGGCCTCCCGGTCGGACACGCCGACGCCCTCGGGCACACCACCCGTGCCGAACGAGACGCCTTCGGACGTGTCATCGCCGTCGTCGACGCTGAGGGCGGCGTCGAGCGGATGGGCTGGACCGTCGAGGGGTATCCGGCCTGGCGCGTCACCACGGACGGCGGCAGGGAGAGCTGGGAGTGGGACGGGGAGGGCAACCTCCTCGCCCACCTGGACCTGACGGGCAGCCGGTCCTCGGTCAGGACCGCGCACTTCCGTCAGCCGGTCGCCCGCACTGACGGCAACGGCCGCGAGCACTGGTTCACCTACGACACGGAGCTGAACCTCACCGGGGTGACCAACTCTCAGGGTCGGATCTGGGAGTACGGCTACGACCCGCTGAATCGCCTGGTGGCGGAGACGGACTTCGAAGGACGCACGCTCACCTACGCGTACGACAGCGCCGGACGACTCGTCGGCAGCACGAACGGCGCCGGTGAGGTGACCACCCTCACCAGGGACGAGATGGGTCGAGTCGTCGCGCAACAAGCCGGCGACCGGCTCAGCCGCTACACATTCGACCCGGTCGGTCGACTCCGCCACGCCGAATGCGACGACAGCACTCTGGAGTGCGCGTACGACGTTGCCGGGCGCCTCGTCCGCGAGGTGCTCGACGGTGCTGAGACCAGCTACTCCTACGACATCATGGGTCGCCGAACCGAGCGGCGCACGCCTGGCGGAATCGTCTCCACCTGGACCTATGACGCCATCGGCCGTCCGACGACCCTCGATTCGGCCGGTCGCACGGTGACCTTCGCCTTCGACGCGCTCGGCCGGGAGAGAACGAGGGCATGGGGAGGCTTCGCCGAGCTCACTCATGCGTGGGACCACCGGGGGCGCCTCGCCGAGCAGCGCTTGCACGGTTTCGACTCCCATGGCGGACGCACCCTCCTCCAGGAACGTGCGTACACGCACCGGGCGGACGGAGTGCTGTCCGGAATCAGCGAACTCACCACGGGCAGCCGGACCTTCGAACTCGACATCGTCGGTCAGGTCACAGCGGTGCGGGGGCGCGACCGGACCGAGAGCTATGCGTATGACGAGCTGGGAAACCTCGAGCAGTCGGTGACGCCCGGTTCCGGCGACAGCCCGGTGGCACGGGAGTACCTGGGCAACCGGCTGCTGCGCTCGGGGCGCACACGGTACGAGTACGACGGGCAGGGGCGGCCCGTCCGCACAGTGAAGAGGCTCCTCAACGGGCAGAAACGGGTGTCCGCCTTCACCTGGGATGCCCAGGACCGGCTCACCGCGGTGCTCACACCGGAGGGGGAGCGCTGGAGCTACCGGTACGACCCCACTGGACGTCGCTGCGCCAAGGTCCGTGTCGGACCCCAGGGGGAGGTGGCCGAGGAGACCCGGTTCACGTGGGACGGCAACCGCGTAGCCGAGCAGATCGACGGTGAGGGGAGAACAACCTCCTGGGACTACTTCTCCGGCACCTATCGCCCGCTGACGCAGATCCATCAGGAGGCGGGCGGTGTCCGGTTCCACGGCGTGGTCACGGACAACGTGGGAGCCCCGACAGAACTCGTCGATGAGGAAGGCGCGTTGGTATGGCACCGTAGGTCCGAGTTGTGGGGGCGGGACCCGGAACGGGACCTCGACGGGGGAGTCACCAGTGGTGAAGTCGACTGTCCTTTGCGCTTCCCCGGCCAGTACGCCGATGCCGAGACCGGTTGGCACTACAACTTCGCCCGGTACTACGACCCGGAAAACGGTCGCTACCTCACACCTGACCCTCTTGGTCTGGCTCCGCAGCCGAACCACTACGGGTACGTTCCCAACCCGTTGTTCTTCATCGACCCGCTCGGCCTCGCGCGCATGCGTAACAAAAAGGGCCAGTATGCGAAGGACCCGGATGCCCCTGAGACCCGGCACAACCGTTCTTCGGAGTATCCGCACACTTACTGGGACTCGACGCATGAGGACATGGTCACCCGATTCACGGACGAAGGCCGTAATGCGGGGGGATGGCCCATTGACCCGAAGACCAGGCAAAGAATACCCAGGGATCAGCTCACGTGGCGCAACAGTGCCGGAGAAATAGTGGATGCGGATTCGAAGGTTCTCACCTACGATCACAATCCTCGTGTTGTTGAGCACTGGAATAGCGTCGGATATAACACTGATTATGCAACACGTGAGGCTTGGTACAATGACACGACCGATATGGAGCCCATGAGTCGGGCGGACAATGGCCGTGACGGGGCGAAAGCACCTGAATATCGTCAGGATACTGGAACCAATTACAAGTGCAGGGGCGCTTAGGGGAGGCTTGCATGAATCCGGCCGATGTCATTTCGGGATTTCCCGGAGTTACTGTGTTCGAGGGGGTCCCGGATGCCTGGCACTGGTCGCCGGCGCCGGGACTGGACTTCGCGGCAGCCCTGAGTCCGGATGGGGAGCACCTCTTCCAGGTGAACGCTCGGGACACCTACGATCAGGAACTCGTAGGCGCACTGCTCGTCGCAGCGCGGGAAAACAGTTCGAGACTGCTCACCGACGGTGTGCCGCTGAGCACGTTGCCCGGGTTCCGTCACCCCGGCCGAGGGTTTGAGGTCGTTGCGGCCGCGCGTCCCGGAATTCACCGGTACCACGAAGTCCAGCAGCCAGAGCTGCAGAAGGCCACGTGGGCGGTGTTCCCCGGCTATGAGTGCGAGTTCGCCGAACCCGCGCGCTACTTCGGTGACGACGCGCGGAAGAGTTTTATCAAGTTCCTCAACCCGGCAGATCTCGACAGGGGGCCGAATCCCTTCTTGAGGATGTGGTGGAACAATACCGTGACCAAGGCGGGAACTGAGGAACCCGGCGGGATCCTGGCCGCAACGTCGACGTTGTATCGAGAGCTCGAGCTCCTGGAAGGAGCCCAGGGAAGTTTTGTTCGTTATGAAAACTTCCGGGGAGAGATCTACCACGTGGAATGGGATGCGCGGCGAGATGCTCTGACCCTCCAGGGAACTTCCGGCGGCGGTGAACCTCGCGATATCGAGTCCGCTGCCCTGCTTTCCTTCGCCGAAAACTCCCTGCGATGAGTGGCGCTCGGCTACGCGTCACCGATGAAGACGGTGTGAGCTGGGAAGACCCCTCGGAACAGCAGATTCAGCGCCTGTATGCCGGACTCAACCTGCGTCGCCGTTTCCTCGTCCTGGAGAGACTTGACGTTCGCCCTTCGGAATCAGGGGAGCATTACCTTCAAGTCCGGCTCAACGACGATCTGACCGTCGAGATCGAGTACCGGGACGGAAGCGCTGCCGCGCACTACCGCGCTGGGGTCGATGTGCCGTCCGACCAAGGGGGGAGCGAGATCGTCGAGCCCGTGCTGCTCGGATGGGCGGCGGAGCGTGCGGACTGGCGTGCCCGGCTCCCGTGGACGCGGTGGGACGTGATGCGGGAGTGCCCGTGGGACGAGAACTCCACGATTGACGAGGAATGACCCTGGGGCCGGCTGGAGAGGGGGGAGTCGGCGCCGGTCCGGACCGACGGAGCGGCAGGGGACGATCATGTCCTCGGCCGCCCGACGCCATCCCGTCCACCGGGACTCCCCCGGAGCGGCCCACGAGGCGATTGATCCCGGTTCCGTGCTCCCACGGCTGCCTCACATACGCGAGTGGTCCGTTGAACAATTCTTCGCCATCGTCACCGACCTCGTCGGTACCCCGACCGGGCTCGCCTCCGGGGGCGGCGCCTTCGCCTGGCGCTCGGACGCCACGCTCTGGGGCCTCACCGTGTCCGGTACGAGCGCGACGGCTCATACGCCGCTCCGTTTTCCCGAGCGGTACTTCGACTTTCCCGAGCGGTACTTCGACCCGGAGACAGGGCTTCCCTGCAACTGCTTTCGGCGTGACGACCCGGTGACGGCGGCCTGTATCAGCCCCGATGCCTCGGGAATGGGTGCGCACCCTTCTCGCCCGGCTACGGCGGGAACCGCGCAGCATCGGCCGCCGGGTCGAGGGTGAGCTCGCCACCGGTGCGCCGGGGCCTGGCGCGGTCTGGACGGCGTGATGACGGCTGACCGCTCTCGCGGGCCTCTCGCGGCCCACCGCTTGATGCCGAGCCTGGGGGACTTCCGGACCCTGTCCCTGGAGGAGTACGCACACCGGAAGCTGATCCGCGGGCCGCGCGCCGGGGGCCTTGCGGACCCGCCGGATTCGTTCAGGAGATCTTGGGCGCCGACCTGGAGGCCCGCCTGATCTGGTCGGAGGACCGGGCTCTCACGCCGCATCCCGAGCCATGGGGCTTCTGACGCGTGACGTGTCGTCCGGGTGCGGTGCCTCCCAGCAGCCGGTACTCGGCGGCTGTGGTTTGACCCCCGTCACCCCCGGGGTATTCTCTCCGGCCCGATTGGCCAGGCCGCTGCCCGCTGTGGCAGACTAGCGGGGTTGCTCGGTCGAGTGCCGATGCTGCGCGCCTCCCGTCGGGGGGACCGGAAGCGAGTCCCACAGTACTCGTCGTCCCATGCATTACATCGAGAGATGTAGGGGCGGACGTACGGGAATCTTCCGGGAAGTGTCAGCGGGGTGCAGACCAGGCGCCCGGTGGGCCTCTCGCCCCCGCCCGCGGTTCCGGAAGGGCCCGCACTCCCATGCAGGGAAGTTCCGACAAGGGACATTCATGTCGACGGGAGCGCGACACGCCCGACCGCGTGGGTCGGAGGAGGGGAGGGTGAGTGACAGAGCGGGCAAACCATCGGGTTCCAGAGCGTTACTAGAGACAGGACTACGAAGTAGCCATGGCGGGACAGAAGATCCGCATCCGGCTCAAGGCCTACGACCACGAGGTCATCGACTCCTCGGCGAAGAAGATCGTCGAGACGGTGACGCGTACTGGTGCGTCGGTCGCGGGCCCGGTGCCGCTTCCCACTGAGAAGAACGTGTACTGCGTCATCAAGTCGCCGCACAAGTACAAGGACTCGCGCGAGCACTTCGAGATGCGCACGCACAAGCGCCTCATCGACATCCTCGACCCGACCCCCAAGACCGTTGACTCCCTGATGCGACTCGACCTCCCGGCCGGTGTCGACATCGAGATCAAGCTCTGAGGGCCGGTGATCTGAGAGATGACCAAGCAGATCAAGGGCATCCTGGGCGAGAAGCTCGGCATGACGCAGGTGTGGGACGAGAACAACCGCGTTGTTCCCGTCACCGTCCTCAAGGCCGGGCCCAATGTCGTCACCCAGGTCCGTACGAACGACGCCGACGGCTACGAGTCCGTCCAGATCGCGTTCGGTGAGATCGACCCGCGCAAGGTGAACAAGCCCCTCAAGGGCCACTTCGCCAAGGCCGACGTCACCCCCCGTCGTCACCTCGTCGAGATCCGCACCGCGGACGCCTCCGAGTACACGCTGGGCCAGGAAGTCACTGCCGAGGTGTTCGAGGCCGGCGTGAAGGTCGACGTCACCGCGAAGAGCAAGGGCAAGGGCTTCAGTGGCGTCATGAAGCGCCACAACTTCAAGGGCAACAACTCCTCGCACGGTGCCAAGCGCGTGCACCGCATGCCCGGTTCCATCGGCGGCTGCGCCACCCCGGGTCGTGTGTTCAAGGGCCAGCGCATGGCGGGCCGCATGGGCAACGAGCGGGTCACCACCCAGAACCTGACCGTCCACGCCGTTGACGCGGAGAAGGGTCTGCTGCTCATCAAGGGCGCGGTTCCCGGTCCGAACGGCGGCCTCGTCCTGGTCCGCACCGCGGCCAAGGGGGCCTGAGGTAACCGATGAGCACTGTTGACATCCTTTCGCCTGCCGGCGAGAAGACCGGAAGCGTCGAGCTCCCCGCGGAGATCTTCGGCGTGGAGAAGATCAGCATCCCGCTGATCCACCAGGTCGTCGTCGCGCAGAACGCCGCTGCCCGCCAGGGCACGCACAAGACCAAGCGTCGCGGTGAAGTCCGTGGTGGCGGCAAGAAGCCGTACCGCCAGAAGGGCACCGGCCGCGCCCGTCAGGGCTCGACCCGTGCGCCGCAGTTCGCCGGCGGTGGCATCGTCCACGGCCCGCAGCCGCGCGACTACTCGCAGCGGACCCCGAAGAAGATGAAGGCCGCGGCCCTGCGCCACGCCCTCACCGACCGGGCCCGCCACGACCGCATTCACGTCGTCACCGGCGTGATCGAGGGCGAGAACCCCTCCACGAAGGCAGCCAAGACGCTGTTCGGCAAGATCTCGGAGCGCAAGCACCTGCTCCTGGTCGTCGACCGCGCCGACGAGGCCGCGTGGCTCTCCGCCCGCAACCTGCCCCAGGTCCACATCCTGGAGCCGGGCCAGCTGAACACGTACGACGTTCTCGTCTCGGACGACGTGGTCTTCACCAAGACCGCTTTCGAGTCCTTCGTCGCCGGCCCGAACAAGGCCAACGACAACGAAGGGAGCGAGGTCTGATGGCAGTCCGTCACCCCTCCA
The DNA here is from genome assembly GCF_045209715.1 of Streptomyces sp. NBC_01635. NCBI lineage: Bacteria > Bacillati > Actinomycetota > Actinomycetes > Kitasatosporales > Streptomycetaceae > Streptomyces > Streptomyces sp. NBC_01635. The sequence goes on from NZ_CP109277.1 coordinate 5,429,222, forward strand.
TCGCCTCCAAGGCGGCGAAGAAGGCCAAGGCCGCGCGCGTCGCCAAGGCGCACCGCCACGCCACCGAGGGCAAGAACACCGTCGTCACCCCGGCGAGCAAGGCGTACACGGACCCCCGTGACGTCCTGATCAAGCCGGTCGTGTCGGAGAAGAGCTACGCGCTCATCGACGAGAACAAGTACACGTTCATCGTCGCTCCGGGCTCCAACAAGACGGAGATCAAGGAGGCCGTGCAGGCGGTCTTCTCGGTCAAGGTCACCGGGGTCAACACGATCAACCGCCAGGGCAAGCGCAAGCGCACCCGCACCGGCTTCGGCCAGCGCGCGGGCACCAAGCGCGCGATCGTGACCCTTGCCGAGGGCGACCGTATCGACATCTTCGGCGGTCCGACCTCCTGACGGAGGTTCGGATCGTCCGGAATCGGACGAGGACTGAGAAATGGGAATCCGCAAGTACAAGCCGACTACGCCGGGCCGTCGTGGCTCCAGCGTCGCCGACTTCGTCGAGGTCACGCGGTCCACGCCGGAGAAGTCGCTGGTCCGTCCCCTGCACAGCAAGGGCGGCCGTAACAACTCAGGTCGTGTGACCGTTCGCCACCAGGGTGGCGGACACAAGCGCGCCTACCGCGTGATCGACTTCCGTCGTCACGACAAGGACGGCGTGCCGGCGAAGGTCGCGCACATCGAGTACGACCCCAACCGCACCGCGCGCATCGCGCTGCTGCACTACGCCGACGGCGAGAAGCGCTACATCCTCGCCCCGCGCAACCTGCAGCAGGGCGACCGCGTCGAGAACGGTCCCGGGGCCGACATCAAGCCGGGCAACAACCTCGCCCTGCGCAACATCCCGGTCGGTACGACGCTGCACGCCATCGAGCTGCGTCCCGGCGGCGGCGCCAAGTTCGCCCGCTCCGCCGGCGCCTCGGTGCAGCTGCTCGCGAAGGAGGGCACCATGGCCCACCTGCGCATGCCGTCCGGCGAGATCCGCCTGGTCGACGCCCGCTGCCGCGCCACCGTCGGCGAGGTCGGCAACGCCGAGCAGAGCAACATCAACTGGGGCAAGGCCGGGCGCAAGCGCTGGCTGGGCGTCCGCCCGACCGTGCGTGGTGTGGTCATGAACCCGGTTGACCACCCGCACGGTGGTGGTGAGGGCCGTACCTCCGGTGGTCGCCACCCGGTGTCCCCGTGGGGTCAGAAGGAAGGCCGTACTCGTTCGCCCAAGAAGGCGTCGAACAAGTACATCGTCCGCCGCCGCAAGACGAACAAGAAGCGCTAGGAGCGGGTTTAGATGCCGCGTAGTCTCAAGAAGGGGCCCTTCGTCGACGACCACCTGATCAAGAAGGTGGATGTCCAGAACGAAGCCGGCACCAAGAACGTCATCAAGACCTGGTCCCGTCGCTCGATGATCGTCCCGGCCATGCTCGGCCACACGATCGCGGTGCACAACGGCAAGACCCACATTCCGGTGTTTGTCACCGAGTCGATGGTCGGCCACAAGCTCGGCGAGTTCTCGCCGACGCGCACCTTCCGGGGTCACGTCAAGGACGACCGGAAGTCGAAGCGCCGCTAAATGCGGGGTGGAATGACCATGACAGACACTGGAAGGACAACCATGGAAGCCAGGGCCCAGGCGCGGTACATCCGCGTTACGCCCATGAAGGCCCGCCGAGTGGTGGACCTTATCCGTGGCATGGATGCCACGGAGGCTCAGGCGGTCCTGCGTTTCGCCCCGCAGGCCGCGAGCGTGCCGGTCGGCAAGGTGCTGGACAGCGCCATTGCCAACGCCGCGCACAACTACGACCACACCGACGCCGACAGCCTCGTCATCTCCGAGGCGTACGTCGACGAGGGCCCGACCCTTAAGCGGTTCCGGCCGCGTGCCCAGGGCCGCGCCTACCGGATCCGCAAGCGGACCAGCCACATCACCGTGGTCGTCAGCAGCAAGGAAGGAACCCGGTAATGGGCCAGAAGGTTAACCCGCATGGGTTCCGGCTCGGCATCACCACCGACTTCAAGTCGCGCTGGTACGCCGACAAGCTGTACAAGGACTACGTCAAGGAAGACGTCGCCATCCGTCGGATGATGACGTCCGGCATGGAGCGCGCCGGCATCTCGAAGGTGGAGATCGAGCGCACCCGTGACCGTGTGCGGGTGGACATCCACACCGCGCGTCCGGGCATCGTCATCGGCCGCCGTGGCGCCGAGGCCGACCGCATCCGCGGCGACCTCGAGAAGCTCACGGGCAAGCAGGTCCAGCTGAACATCCTCGAGGTCAAGAACCCCGAGACCGACGCTCAGCTGGTTGCCCAGGCCGTTGCCGAGCAGCTCTCCTCCCGCGTCTCCTTCCGCCGTGCCATGCGCAAGAGCATGCAGTCGGCGATGAAGGCCGGCGCCAAGGGCATCAAGATCCAGTGCGGTGGCCGCCTCGGCGGCGCCGAGATGTCCCGCTCGGAGTTCTACCGCGAGGGCCGTGTGCCCCTGCACACGCTCCGCGCGAACGTGGACTACGGCTTCTTCGAGGCCAAGACGACCTTCGGCCGCATCGGTGTGAAGGTCTGGATCTACAAGGGCGACGTCAAGAACATCGCCGAGGTCCGCGCCGAGAACGCCGCTGCCCGCGCCGGCAACCGCCCGGCCCGTGGTGGCGCTGACCGCCCGGCCCGTGGTGGCCGCGGTGGCGAGCGTGGCGGTCGCGGTCGCAAGCCGCAGCAGGCTCCCGCTGCCGAGGCCCCCAAGGCCGAGGCTCCGGCTGCCGCTCCGGCTGAGAGCACCGGAACGGAGGCCTGACCGACATGCTGATCCCCCGTAGGGTCAAGCACCGCAAGCAGCACCACCCGAAGCGCCGTGGTCAGGCCAAGGGCGGTACGACGGTCGCGTTCGGCGAGTACGGCATTCAGGCCCTCACGCCGGCGTACGTGACCAACCGCCAGATCGAGGCGGCCCGTATCGCCATGACCCGCCACATCAAGCGTGGCGGCAAGGTCTGGATCAACATCTACCCGGACCGTCCCCTGACGAAGAAGCCTGCCGAGACCCGCATGGGTTCCGGTAAGGGTTCTCCGGAGTGGTGGATCGCGAACGTGCACCCGGGTCGGGTCATGTTCGAGCTGTCCTACCCCAACGAGAAGATCGCCCGTGAGGCGCTGACTCGTGCGGCCCACAAGCTGCCGATGAAGTGCCGGATCGTCAAGCGCGAGGCAGGTGAAGCGTGATGTCGGCCGGTACCAAGGCGTCCGAGCTGCGCGAACTGGGTGACGAGGAGCTTCTGGCGAAGCTCCGCGAAGCCAAGGAAGAGCTGTTCAACCTCCGCTTCCAGGCGGCGACCGGACAGCTCGAGAACCACGGTCGGCTGAAGGCCGTCCGCAAGGACATCGCGCGGATCTACACCCTGATGCGCGAGCGCGAGCTGGGCATCGAAACGGTGGAGAACGCCTGATGAGCGAGAACAACGTGACTGAGACGAACACCGAGGCCCGAAGCTTCCGCAAGACCCGCGAGGGCATCGTCGTCAGCGACAAGATGGACAAGACCGTCGTCGTCGCCGTCGAGGACCGCAAGAAGCACGCGCTGTACGGGAAGGTCATCCGCAGCACGAGCAAGCTCCAGGCCCACGACGAGCAGAACTCGGCCGGCGTCGGCGACCGTGTCCTCCTGATGGAGACCCGGCCGATGTCCGCGACCAAGCGCTGGCGCATCGTCGAGGTCCTCGAGAAGGCCAAGTAGGTAATTCCCGCAAGGGAATTCCGACAAGTACGCCTGCGAGGCACCCCCCGCAGGACAGTTCCGCCAGGCTCCGGGGGCCGTTCGCTCAAGCAGATGAGCGGCCCCCGGGGAACCGGCAGACAAACAGGAGATAGACGTGATCCAGCAGGAGTCGCGACTGCGCGTCGCCGACAACACGGGAGCGAAGGAAATCCTTTGCATCCGTGTGCTCGGTGGCTCCGGTCGCCGCTACGCGGGCATCGGTGACGTGATCGTCGCCACCGTCAAGGACGCGATCCCCGGTGGCAACGTGAAGAAGGGTGACGTCATCAAGGCGGTCATCGTTCGCACCGTCAAGGAGCGCCGCCGTCCGGACGGCTCGTACATCCGCTTCGACGAGAACGCCGCCGTCATTCTGAAGAACGACGGCGACCCCCGTGGCACCCGTATCTTCGGCCCGGTCGGCCGAGAGCTGCGCGAGAAGAAGTTCATGAAGATCATCTCCCTCGCGCCGGAGGTGCTGTGAGCATGAAGATCAAGAAGGGTGACCTGGTCCAGGTCGTCACCGGCAAGGACAAGGGCAAGCAGGGCAAGGTCATTGCCGCTTACCCGAGCGAGGACCGTGTCCTGGTCGAGGGCGTCAACCGGGTCAAGAAGCACACCAAGGCCGCCCCGACCGCCCGCGGTTCGCAGGCCGGCGGGATCGTGACCACCGAGGCCCCGGTCCACGTCTCCAACGTCCAGCTGGTCGTGGAGAAGGACGGCCAGAAGGTCGTCACGCGCGTCGGTTACCGCTTCGACGACGAGGGCAACAAGATCCGCGTTGCCAAGCGGACGGGCGAGGACATCTGATGACGACCACCACCACTCCGCGTCTGAAGACGAAGTACCGCGAGGAGATCGCGGGCAAGCTGCGTGAGGAGTTCTCCTACGAGAACGTCATGCAGGTTCCCGGCCTCGTCAAGATCGTGGTCAACATGGGTGTGGGCGACGCCGCCCGCGACTCGAAGTTGATGGACGGCGCCGTGCGCGACCTCACCACGATCACCGGTCAGAAGCCGGCCGTCACCAAGGCCCGCAAGTCCATCGCGCAGTTCAAGCTGCGTGAGGGTCAGCCGATCGGTGCCCACGTCACCCTCCGTGGCGACCGCATGTGGGAGTTCCTGGACCGCACCCTGTCGCTCGCGCTGCCGCGCATCCGCGACTTCCGTGGTCTGTCCCCCAAGCAGTTCGACGGCCGTGGCAACTACACCTTCGGTCTCACGGAGCAGGTCATGTTCCACGAGATCGACCAGGACAAGATCGACCGTGTCCGGGGTATGGACATCACCGTGGTCACCACGGCGACCAACGACGAAGAGGGCCGTGCCCTTCTCCGTCACCTCGGCTTCCCGTTCAAGGAGGCGTGAGCGAGATGGCGAAGAAGGCTCTCATCGCGAAGGCTGCTCGCAAGCCCAAGTTCGGAGTGCGCGGCTACACCCGCTGCCAGCGCTGCGGTCGTCCGCACTCCGTGTACCGCAAGTTCGGCCTGTGCCGCGTGTGCCTTCGTGAGATGGCTCACCGTGGCGAGCTGCCGGGCGTGACCAAGAGTTCCTGGTAATCCGGCCAGTTCCGGACTCCCAGGGCTCTCGGTAAGCAAGGGGAACGGCAGGAGGCCTGCTCCGCATGGCTTAGGCTTGCGGGGTTGGGCACCTGCCGTGCCCGGACGCACGCGGGCTCTGCCCGCTAATGTTTGCTTACTACGCCGTAGGTCCACCGCGCCGCACCCGTCCCGTCTCGGATCGGGGAGAGGGATGGCGCACCAGGAAACCACGGCGAGAGAGGCCGAAGGCCAATTCATGACCATGACTGATCCGATCGCAGACATGCTGACTCGTCTGCGGAACGCGAACTCGGCGTACCACGACTCTGTGACGATGCCGGCATCCAAGATCAAGTCTCACATCGCGGAGATCCTCCAGCAGGAGGGCTTCATCACGGGCTGGAAGACCGAGGACGCCGAGGTCGGCAAGAACCTCGTTCTCGAGCTGAAGTTCGGCCCCAACCGTGAGCGCTCCATCGCGGGCATCAAGCGGATCTCCAAGCCCGGTCTCCGGGTGTACGCGAAGTCCACCTCCCTGCCGAAGGTGCTGGGCGGCCTCGGCGTGGCGATCATTTCCACGTCGCACGGGCTCCTCACCGACAAGCAGGCCGGCAAGAAGGGCGTGGGTGGGGAAGTCCTCGCCTACGTCTGGTAGCAGAAGGGAACGGAGGAAACAGCTATGTCGCGCATCGGCAAGCTCCCCATCGCGGTTCCCGCCGGCGTGGACGTCACCATCGACGGCCACACGGTCGAGGTCAAGGGCCCGAAGGGCACGCTGACCCACACCGTCGTGGCGCCGATCGAGATCGCCAAGGGCGAGGACGGCGTGCTGAGCGTCACCCGCCCCAACGACGAGCGTCAGAACAAGGCCCTCCACGGCCTGTCCCGCACGCTGGTGGCGAACATGATCACCGGCGTGACCCAGGGTTACGTGAAGAAGCTCGAGATCAGCGGTGTCGGTTACCGCGTGCTCGCCAAGGGTTCGAACCTGGAGTTCTCTCTCGGTTACAGCCACCCGATTCTGGTCGAGGCCCCCGAGGGCATCACCTTCAAGGTGGAGTCCGCGACCCGTTTCTCGGTCGAGGGCATCGACAAGCAGAAGGTCGGCGAGGTTGCGGCGAACATCCGCAAGCTGCGCAAGCCCGACCCGTACAAGGCCAAGGGCGTCAAGTACGAGGGCGAAGTCATCCGGCGCAAGGTCGGAAAGGCGGGTAAGTAAGCCATGGCATACGGGCAGAAGATCCTCAAGGGCGACGCCTACAAGCGTGCTGCTATCAAGCGTCGTCACATCCGGATCCGCAAGAACGTCTCTGGTACCGCCGAGCGTCCTCGCCTGGTCGTGACCCGCTCCAACCGTCACATCGTGGCGCAGGTGATCGACGACCTGAAGGGCCACACGCTGGCTTCGGCGTCCACGCTGGACGCATCGATCCGCGGTGGCGAGGCCGACAAGTCCTCGCAGGCCAAGCAGGTCGGTGCCCTGGTCGCGGAGCGCGCCAAGGCCGCCGGAGTCGAGGCTGTCGTATTCGACCGCGGTGGCAACCAGTACGCGGGGCGCATCGCCGCCCTGGCGGACGCCGCCCGCGAAGCCGGACTCAAGTTCTGAGTCGGTTCCGTAGCTAGCGGAAACAGAGAGAGGTAATTCCAATGGCTGGACCCCAGCGCCGCGGTGGCGGTGCCGGTGGCGGCGAGCGGCGGGACCGGAAGGGCCGTGACGGTGGCGCAGCTGCCGCCGAGAAGACCGCATACGTTGAGCGCGTCGTCGCGATCAACCGTGTCGCCAAGGTTGTGAAGGGTGGTCGTCGCTTCAGCTTCACCGCGCTGGTCGTGGTGGGCGACGGTGACGGCACCGTGGGCGTCGGATACGGCAAGGCCAAGGAGGTGCCGGCCGCCATCGCCAAGGGTGTGGAGGAGGCCAAGAAGCACTTCTTCAAGGTCCCCCGCATCCAGGGCACCATCCCGCACCCGATCCAGGGTGAGAAGGCTGCCGGCGTCGTGCTGCTCAAGCCCGCGTCCCCGGGTACCGGCGTGATCGCCGGTGGTCCGGTGCGTGCCGTGCTCGAGTGCGCCGGTATCCACGACATCCTGTCGAAGTCGCTCGGCTCCGACAACCAGATCAACATCGTGCACGCGACCGTGGCGGCCCTCAAGGGCCTGCAGCGTCCCGAGGAGGTCGCGGCCCGCCGTGGTCTGCCGCTCGAGGACGTCGCCCCCGCGGCTCTCCTTCGTGCGCGTGCCGGGGCGGGTGCGTAATCATGGCGCAGCTCAGGATTACGCAGGTCAAGTCCTACATCGGCAGCAAGCAGAACCACCGTGACACCCTGCGTTCGCTGGGCCTGAAGAGGCTCAACGACGTGGTCGTCAAGGAGGACCGCCCCGAGTTCCGCGGAATGGTGCACACCGTCCGCCACCTCGTGACGGTCGAGGAGGTCGACTGATCATGGCGGAGCAGAACCCGCTCAAGATCCACAACCTCCGTCCCGCCCCGGGCGCCAAGACCGAGAAGACCCGTGTGGGTCGCGGTGAGGCGTCCAAGGGTAAGACGGCCGGTCGTGGTACGAAGGGCACCAAGGCCCGTTACCAGGTTCCGGAGCGCTTCGAGGGTGGCCAGATGCCCCTTCACATGCGTCTCCCGAAGCTGAAGGGCTTCAAGAACCCGTTCAAGATCGAGTTCCAGGTCGTGAACCTCGACAAGCTGGCCGCGCTCTACCCCGAGGGTGGCGAGGTCACCGTCGAGGGTCTGGTGGCCAAGGGTGCCGTTCGCAAGAACAGCCTCGTCAAGGTCCTCGGCCAGGGCGAGATCTCCGTGGCGCTGCAGGTGACGGTCGACGCCGTCTCCGGCTCCGCCAAGGAGAAGATCACCGCCGCCGGCGGTACCGTCACCGAGCTCGTCTGAATTACTCAGGCGTGCTGATGACTTGAGCGATCCCGACCGGGGATACCCCACATATGGGGTATCCCCGGTTGGTCGTTCCTAGGGCGGTGGTCCGCCGGTAAGGTGGCCTGCACTGCCCACTTTCCCCGGGCGCCCCACACGGGCACTTCGGGCGAAGGTTGACCGTTACGTATTCGTCGAACCTCAAGACCATCACCCTTGACGCGGTTGCGCGGGGGTCGCAGGAGGCACCGTGCTCACCGCGTTCGCCCGGGCGTTCAAGACGCCCGACCTGCGCAAGAAACTGCTGTTCACACTCGGCATCATCGTGGTGTACCGGATCGGTACGAACATTCCGATCCCGGGCGTCGACTACCGGAACGTCCAGATCTGCATGGACGCGGCCCAGGCGAACCAAGGCATCTTCGGTCTGGTCAACATGTTCAGCGGCGGCGCGCTGCTGCAGATCACGGTCTTCGCGCTCGGCATCATGCCGTACATCACGGCGAGCATCATTCTGCAGCTGCTGACGGTGGTGATCCCGCGGCTGGAGGCCCTGAAGAAGGAGGGCCAGTCCGGTACCGCGAAGATCACGCAGTACACCCGTTACCTGACGGTGGCGCTCGCCGTCCTGCAGGGCACCGGCCTGGTGGCCACCGCGCGCAGCGGAGCCCTCTTCCAGGGCTGCCCGGTGGCGAGCCAGATCGTCCCCGACCAGTCGATGTTCGTGACCATCACCATGGTCATCACGATGACCGCCGGCACGGCCGCCGTCATGTGGCTCGGTGAGCTGATCACCGACCGCGGCGTCGGCAACGGAATGTCGATGCTGATGTTCATCTCGATCTCCGCCACCTTCCCCTCCGCCCTGTGGGCCATCAAGGAGCAGGGCAGCCTGGCGGACGGCTGGATCGAGTTCGGCACGGTCATGCTCGTCGGTCTGGTCATGGTCGGCCTGGTCGTCTTCGTCGAGCAGGCGCAGCGCCGGATTCCCGTGCAGTACGCGAAGCGCATGATCGGCCGCCGTTCCTACGGCGGTACGTCCACCTACATCCCCCTCAAGGTGAACCAGGCGGGCGTCATCCCCGTCATCTTCGCCTCGTCGCTGCTCTACATCCCGGCGCTGATCGTCCAGTTCTCCAGTTCCACCGCGGGCTGGGCGACGTGGGTCACGAAGAACCTGGCCGACCCCGGAGCAACGGCGCACATCATTCTGTACTTCTTCTTGATCGTATTCTTCGCATTCTTCTATGTGGCGATTACCTTCAACCCCGAAGAAGTCGCTGACAACATGAAGAAGTATGGTGGTTTCATCCCGGGCATCCGGGCTGGCCGACCGACCGCTGAGTACCTGAGCTACGTACTCAACCGGATCACCTGGCCGGGTTCGCTGTACTTGGGGCTGATCGCTCTCGTGCCGACGATGGCGTTGGCCGGTTTCGGGGCAAACCAGAACTTCCCGTTCGGCGGGACCAGCATCCTCATCATCGTGGGTGTCGGCCTCGAGACGGTGAGGCAGATCGAGAGCCAGCTCCAGCAGCGCAATTACGAAGGGTTCCTCCGCTGATGCGAATCGTCCTCGTCGGGCCGCCCGGTGCTGGGAAAGGCACGCAGGCCACCCGCCTAGCCGAGAAGCTGAGCATCCCCCACATCTCCACCGGCGATCTGTTCCGCGCCAACATCAGCCGGCAGACCGAACTGGGCAAGCTCGCGAAGTCCTACATGGACGCGGGCAACCTGGTGCCGGACGAGGTCACCATCGCCATGGCGAAGGACCGCATGGAGCAGCCGGACGCCGAGGCCGGCTTCCTGTTGGACGGCTTCCCGAGGAACGTCTCCCAGGCCGAGGCGCTGGACGAGCTGCTGGAGACCGAGGGCATCACGCTGGACGCGGTGCTGGACCTGGAGGCCCCCGAGGCCGAGGTGGTCAAGCGGATCGCCGGGCGGCGGGTCTGCCGCAAGGACTCCAGCCACGTCTTCCACGTGACGTACAGCCCGCCGGCCAAAGAAGGCGTCTGCGACGTCTGCGGCGGCGAGCTGTACCAGCGGGACGACGACTCCGAGGAGACGGTGCGCACCCGGCTGGAGGTCTACCACACGCAGACCGAGCCGATCATCGACTACTACAAGGCCCAGGGCCTCGTGGTGACGATCGGGGCGATGGGCCCGGTGGAGGAAGTCACCGGGCGCGCGCTGGAGGCGCTCAAGCAGGACCAGTAGCTGTGCCCGTCCGGCCGCGGTTCCCTGCGGGGAGCCGCGGCCGACGTGTGTGCGGGGGGAGCGGGCGCGGACGCCGTCCCCCGTATCGTTGACGGTGTCCGTACTCTCTCCGGTCCAGAAAGGCCGTCGTCCTCATGGTGCAGATCAAGACCCCCGAGCAGATCGCCAAGATGCGTGAGGCGGGGCTGGTGGTCGCTGCCATTCACGCGGCCACCCGCGAGGCGGCCGTGCCCGGGGCCACGACCAAGGACCTGGACCAGGTCGCCCGCAAGGTGCTCGCGGAGCACGACGCGAAGCCCAACTTCCTCGGTTACGGCGGTTTCCCCGCGACGATCTGCACCTCCGTCAACGAGGTCGTCGTCCACGGCATCCCCTCCGACGAGGTGGTCCTCAAGGACGGGGACGTCATCTCCATCGACTGCGGCGCCATCATCGACGGCTGGCACGGTGACGCGGCCTACACGGCCTTCGTCGGGTCCGGGCACGCCCCGGAGCTGGTCGAGCTGTCCCGGGTGACCGAGGAGTCGATGTGGGCCGGCATCGCGGCCATGAAGCCGGGCAACCGGCTGGTCGACGTCTCCCGTGCCATCGAGACCTACATCCGCCGGCAGCCGAAGCCCGGCGGCGGGCGCTACGGGATCATCGAGGACTACGGCGGCCACGGCATCGGCACCGAGATGCACATGGACCCGCATCTGCTGAACTACGTCGAACGCCGCCGGGGCAAGGGACCCAAGCTGGTTCCGGGCTTCTGCCTGGCCATCGAGCCGATGGTCTCGCTGGGCACGGCGAAGACGCAGGTGCTGGAGGACGACTGGACCGTCATCACGACGGACGGGACCTGGTCCTCGCACTGGGAGCACTCCGTCGCGCTGACGGAGGCGGGCCCGCTGGTGCTGACCGCCCCGGACGGCGGGAAGGCGAAGCTGGCCGAGCACGGGATCACGGCGGCGCCGGATCCGCTCGCCTGAGTGAGGGAGGCCTCGCCGCGACCGTCGGCCGGGGCGGGCGCAACCGCCGGAGGCCTGTGAGGCGCCCCTGGCGCCGAGCCGCGAGAGGGACGCTCGGGGTGCGGCCGGACCGTCATCGCGACGGACGGGACCCGGTCCTCGCGCGGGGAGCACTCCGGAGCGCTCCGTCGCGCTGACGGAGGCGGGCCGAGGCGGACCGGCTACGGGATCACGGCCGCGCCGGATCCGCCGGGACGAACCCCGGTGCTCGCGGAAGTCGGCGGGTTAAGGATCGCGTGGGTGGGGCAGACTTCCCGATTCGTCTTTCCGGGGGCCCCTGACGTAGACTGACTCGTCGGCTCTTGTGCACCCGCATGTCTGCATGCACGTCATGCGCGTGCGGTGCGCGGCAGAGCCGATCAAGGTAGTCGATTCGAAGGGCGAAGCGTGGCCAAGAAGCAAGGTGCCATCGAGATCGAGGGCACTGTCGTCGAGTCTCTTCCGAACGCCATGTTCAAGGTCGAGCTCCAGAACGGCCACCAGGTTCTGGCACACATCAGCGGCAAGATGCGCATGCACTACATCCGCATCCTCCCTGACGACCGGGTCGTGGTGGAGCTCTCTCCGTACGACCTGACCCGTGGCCGGATCGTCTACCGGTACAAGTGAGCAAGTAGATCTTGCCCCCTCTCCCTGTGATGCGGGGGCACTGAGCCCGGAGAACTTCAATCCCATGAAGGTCAAGCCGAGCGTCAAGAAGATCTGCGACAAGTGCAGGGTGATCCGCCGTCACGGCCGGGTCATGGTCATCTGCGACAACCCGCGCCACAAGCAGCGCCAGGGCTGAACCGCACGATCCACCCTCTGCGCCTTCCCGCAGAACTTCGCGCGACGCGAGCAGTACACGTTCATACGCAGAGCCCGAGCCTTCCGGCTCGACACCCCTGGCTCGGAGGCCGGGGACCCAGTCCGTACCAAATCGTCGAAGCAGGCGAGGACGGCGGTTGGGGGACGGTTCTGCGGAAGACCTCCGACAACAAACTGGAGCCATTGAATGGCACGCGTTTCCGGTGTTGACATCCCGCGCGAAAAGCGCGTGGAGATCGCCCTCACCTATGTGTTCGGCATCGGCCGAACCCTTTCGCAGCAGACGCTGGCCGCTGTCGGCGTCGACCCGAACACCCGCGTTCGCGACCTCTCCGAGGAGCAGCTCGTCGCGATCCGCGAGTACGTCGACAACAACGTCAAGACCGAGGGTGACCTCCGTCGCGAGATCCAGGCCGACATCCGCCGCAAGGTCGAGATCGGCACCTACCAGGGTCTGCGTCACCGTCGCGGTCTGCCCGTCCGCGGTCAGCGCACCAGCACCAACGCGCGTACCCGCAAGGGCCCGCGTCGCGCCATCGCCGGCAAGAAGAAGCCGGGCAAGAAGTAGTCCGCAGCGGACACCTGTCCACGGTCTTCGCTGAAGGACCGACCACCTCCCGTAGGAGTTAGTAGATGCCCCCCAAGGGACGTCAGGGCGCTGCCAAGAAGGTGCGCCGCAAGGAAAAGAAGAACGTCGCTCACGGCCACGCGCACATCAAGAGCACGTTCAACAACACGATCGTCTCCATCACGGACCCGTCCGGCAACGTGATCTCCTGGGCCTCCGCCGGCCACGTCGGCTTCAAGGGCTCCCGGAAGTCCACGCCGTTCGCCGCGCAGATGGCCGCCGAGTCGGCTGCCCGCCGCGCCCAGGAGCACGGCATGCGCAAGGTCGACGTGTTCGTCAAGGGCCCGGGTTCCGGTCGTGAGACCGCCATCCGTTCGCTCCAGGCGACCGGTCTCGAGGTCGGCTCCATCCAGGACGTCACCCCGACCCCGCACAACGGCTGCCGCCCGCCGAAGCGTCGCCGCGTCTGAGTCGGTCGTCGGTTCGGTCGGTCGGCCTCCTGCTGGGGGTGCGGGGGTCGCCCCCGCAGTGTCGCAGCACGGCTGCCGTTCGCCGAAACGTCGCCACGTCTGATGCGGCCGCGTCGCATCCGAGTCCTTGACCCGGCGCCACGCAGGCAGTGATTTTTCGGGCGGTACGCTCCGTATACGGGCCGTACCGCCCGTACCCTTGCAGTGCCCGCACTCCTCACCGGGTGCGGTTTCCGTCGGACGTCAAATAGCGGGCGTCCACGAAAGAAGGATCTCCACATGCTGATCGCTCAGCGTCCCTCGTTGACCGAAGAGGTCGTCGACGAGTTCCGGTCCCGGTTCGTGATCGAGCCGCTGGAGCCGGGCTTCGGCTACACCCTCGGCAACTCCCTCCGCCGCACCCTCCTGTCGTCGATCCCCGGCGCTGCTGTCACCAGCATCCGCATCGACGGCGTCCTGCACGAGTTCACCACCGTGCCGGGTGTCAAGGAGGACGTCACCGACCTGATCCTCAACATCAAGCAGCTGGTCGTCTCCTCCGAGCACGACGAGCCCGTGGTGATGTACCTGCGCAAGCAGGGCCCGGGTCAGGTCACCGCCGCCGACATCGCGCCCCCGGCCGGTGTCGAGGTGCACAACCCCGACCTCGTCCTCGCCACGCTCAACGGCAAGGGCAAGCTGGAGATGGAGCTGACCGTCGAGCGCGGTCGCGGCTACGTCTCCGCCGTGCAGAACAAGCAGGTGGGCCAGGAGATCGGCCGTATCCCGGTCGACTCCATCTACAGCCCCGTGCTGAAGGTCACGTACAAGGTCGAGGCGACCCGTGTCGAGCAGCGCACCGACTTCGACAAGCTGATCGTCGACGTCGAGACCAAGCAGGCCATGCGTCCGCGTGACGCCATGGCGTCGGCCGGCAAGACCCTGGTCGAGCTGTTCGGTCTGGCCCGCGAGCTCAACATCGACGCCGAGGGCATCGACATGGGCCCGTCCCCGACGGACGCCGCTCTCGCCGCCGATCTGGCGCTGCCGATCGAGGAGCTGGAGCTCACGGTCCGCTCGTACAACTGCCTCAAGCGTGAGGGCATCCACTCCGTGGGTGAGCTCGTCGCCCGCTCCGAGGCCGACCTCCTCGACATCCGCAACTTCGGCGCGAAGTCGATCGACGAGGTCAAGGCGAAGCTGGCCGGCATGAGCCTGGCTCTGAAAGACAGCCCGCCCGGATTCGACCCCACCGCGGCTGCGGACGCCTTCGGTGCGGACGACGACGCGGACGCCGGGTTCGTCGAGACCGAGCAGTACTGAGAACCTTCCGGGGCTTCCCTTCGGGGAGGCCCCGGATCTCCGACAGGCGACCGCCTGCTCGGATACTGACCCCGGTACCTGATACGGCCGGGGCAGACACCTAGGAGAGACACCATGCCGAAGCCCGCCAAGGGTACCCGTATGGGCGGCAGCGCCGCGCACCAGAAGCAGCTCCTCGCGAACCTCGCGAAGGCGCTCTTCGAGCACGGCCGGATCACCACCACCGAGGCGAAGGCGCGCAAGCTGCGTCCGTACGCCGAGCGTCTGGTCACCAAGGCGAAGAAGGGCGACCTTCACAACCGCCGCCAGGTGCTCCAGGTCATCACGGACAAGAGCATCGTGCACACGCTCTTCACCGAGATCGGCCCGCGGTACGAGAACCGCCCGGGTGGCTACACCCGTATCACCAAGATCGGTAACCGTCGTGGCGACAACGCGCCCATGGCCGTCATCGAGCTGGTCGAGGCCCTGACGGTCGCCCAGGAGGCCACCGGTGAGGCCGAGGCCGCGACCAAGCGCGCGGTCAAGGAAGACGCCCTCACGAAGGACGCGGCCGTCGAGGACGCGAAGCCCGAGGACGCCAAGGACGAGGCCGCCGAGGCCCCGGCCGAGGAGTCCAAGGACGCCTGAGGCACTGTCTCGCCGAAGCGGGCCCGCCCTTCCCGGGGCGGGCCCGCTTTCGTCTGCCTGAGAGGATCTGTACGTGAGTGACGAAGCGCAGCCCGGACACGTCCGTATCCGTCTGGATCTCTCCTACGACGGGACCGGGTTCTCCGGCTGGGCCAAGCAGGCCGGGGGCCGGCGGACCGTGCAGGGGGAGATCGAGGACGCCCTGCGGACCGTCACGCGGTCCGGGGAGACGACGTACGAACTGACCGTGGCCGGACGGACCGACGCCGGGGTGCACGCCCGCGGGCAGGTGGCCCATGTCGACCTCCCGGCCGAACTGTGGGAGCAGCACCGGGAGAAGCTGCTCAAGCGGCTCGCGGGACGGCTGGCCCGCGATGTGCGGATCTGGTCCCTCGCCGAGGCCCCGGCGGGATTCGACGCCCGCTTCTCCGCAGTCTGGCGGCGCTACGCGTACCGCGTCACCGACCACCCCGGCGGGGTGGACCCGCTGCTGCGCGGCCATGTGCTGTGGCACGACTGGCCGCTCGACGTCGACGCCATGAACGAGGCGGCGGGCCGGCTGCTGGGGGAGCACGACTTCGCCGCGTACTGCAAGCGGCGGGAGGGAGCGACGACCATCCGTACGCTCCAGGAGCTGAGCCTGGTGCGCGGCGCGGACGGGGTGATCACGGCGACGGTGCGGGCCGACGCCTTCTGCCACAACATGGTGCGCTCGCTGATCGGCGCGCTGCTGTTCGTCGGCGACGGCCACCGCGCGCCCGACTGGCCGGGCAAGGTGCTGGCGGCGGGCGTACGGGACTCGGCGGTGCACGTCGTGCGTCCGCACGGGCTGACCCTGGAGGAGGTCGGGTATCCGTCCGACGACCTCCTGGCCGCCCGCTCCAAGGAGGCCCGCAACAAGCGGTCGTTGCCGGCTCCGCCGGCCCGGTGCTGCTGATCCCGGGTCGGCCCGGCTTTTCGCTCCCCCTCCTCGCCCGGCTCTCCGCTCAGTTCCCCGCCCCCTTCTCCGTCCAGGTCGTGAGCAGTCCCGACAGGGCGTCCACGACCTCCTGGGAGCGGGGTCCTTCGCCGCGGCCGTCCGGGGCGAGTTCCAGGTGCAGGAAGACCGCGTGGTGCTGCTGCGCGGCCTTGCCCTGAACGTTGGAGGTGCCCTCCAGGGGGCAGCGGGCCGACCAGCCCCGGCAGACCCGCAGCCCGTCCTCCTCCAGGCGGTCGGCCAGCGCGGACGCCTCGCCGGGCGCGCTCTGCGCGGCACCGCCGGAGAGGATCGCGTCGTAGCGCTTCACGGAGGCCTCGGCGAAGCCGTGCAGCTGGATGCCGGGCACCCCGCGCTTCTGCAGCTCCACGACGATCAGGTGGAAGGCGCTGTCCTCGCGGTGGGCCACATCCGCGACGCGGTCGCTGTCGTCGCCGTCGCCCGCCCGGCGGTGGGAGCCGGCCAGGACGAGCGCGCCGCCCGGGTTGTCCTCCAGCAGCCGCAGGCCGAGCGACTCGGTCTCCCGGTCGGAGACGGGATGCGGTACCTGGGCGCTCCAGCGGACCGGGGAGTCCGCGTTCAGGTACAGCCGTCCCCACCGTGTGCTCGCGCCCTCGCCCGAGGCGGCGACCTCGTCGTAGCGCCGGCCGGTCGCGGTGTCGGTGAGCCGGGTGACGCGCAGGCCGATCGGGGCGAGGAGTTCGTCCGCCTCCCGCGGGTCCTGGTCCAGGAGCCGTCCGACGCCGCGTGCGAGCCGGTCGCGCTGGTCGGCGTCGGGGGGCGCATAGGAGCCGTCGCGCTTGAAGGTCTTCGTGTACGTGAGGATGCGGCTGCGGAGGTCCACCAGTTCCCGGGATGTCGGAACGTTTTCCTCCGTTTTTCCCCCCGTGTTCACCTGGCAACTCGTCATTGTCAGAACAAGTAGCACTAGGGCGATAATTGGAAAGAAACGTGACTGTCTCGTAATGGTAATCGGCGCGGCGGGTGTGGGGACCATGTGAATATGACCGTGTGACACTGCGTAAGTCTCTCCCTAAGGTTCGGGTGGCCGCCACCCTGGTCGTACTGACCGGGCTGCTGGCCTCGTGCGGTACCGCCGACGGTTCGGTGGAGCCCCAGGCCAAGCCGGGAGGGCGTTCCTTCACCGTCGCCGCCGCGGGGGACGTGCTCATCCACCCCGAGCTGGTGGAACAGGCCGCCAAGGATGCCGAGGCGACCGGCGAGGGAGAGAAGGGTCTGGACTTCGGACCGACGCTCGCCGGGGTGAAGCCTGTCATCAGCAAGGCGGACCTGGCGATCTGCCACATGGAAACAGCCGTGGGCAAGCCCGAGGGGCCCTTCGAGGGATACCCGGAGTTCCTGGTCCCGCCGCAGGTCCTGACGTCACTGAAGGACGTGGGCTACGACACCTGCTCGACCGCCTCCAACCACACGTACGACCACGGGATGGACGGCGTGCGGCGCACGCTGGACGTGATGGACGACCTGGACCTCGGGCACGCCGGATCGGCGCGGTCGGCCAAGGAAGCGGAGTCGATCAACATCCGTGACGTCAAGGGCGTCAAGGTCGCGCACCTGTCCTACTCCTGGGAGTCGTTTTTGAACCCGACGTCCGAGAAGCACACATGGGCGTTGAACCGGCTCAGTACCGAGGAGATCAAGAAGGGCGAGGCCCGGGCCCGGAAAGAGGGCGCCGAGGTGGTGATCCTCTCCGTCCACTGGGGGCTGGAGCACTACAACGAGCCCAGCGTGCCGCAGCTGCAGATGGCGCAGCGGCTCACCGAGGAGACCGGTGTCGACCTCGTGATCGGGCACCACGCGCACGTCGTCCAGCCGATCCAGAAGGTGAACGGCACCTGGGTCGCCTACAGCCTCGGCAACCAGCTGGCCCGGCACTCCTCGCCGACGGGACTCACCGAAGAGGGAGCCATCGGCTGGTTCGAGTTCCAGGAGACCACCGAGGGCTGGGACGTGAAGGCGCGCTACCGCACCACGCTGGTGGACATCCCGCCGGAGGTGGAGGACGAGGAGGAAGTGCCCGACGGCGCTGTGCAGGACCTCCGGCTGGTGGACGCCCAGCTGATGCTGGACAAGCCGGGCGACCTGTCCGAGGAGCGGCTCGCCCGCTACCGGCTGGCGATCGACCGGACCCGGGGCTTCCTCTACAACCGGGGCGCCCCCGGCGGCGACGGCCTGGAGCAGCTCTCGTTGGAGAAGTGACCGGCCCCACACCCGAAGTCCGCGCCGGGGATACAACCTTGTCGGCGTTTATCAGTCTATTGAGTGACGACGTCGCACGGCCGCGGTCCTGGTGCGCCGGCGTACGCCCGGCACCCGCGTAAAGACCAAGGAAGACCACCGGTGACATCGAGCCATGTCGCGCCGCCCACGGCACAGAAGCGGCGCCGCAGCCGCAGACGGGCGGACATGCCGCTGCTCGGCGGCATCCGCCCGCCGATCGCGGTGCTGTGCGTCCTGATCCTCGCCCTGGCCGGGCTGACCGCCAAGGTGCTCGGCCCCGGCAGCGACCCCGTCGTGCCGAAGGCCGTGCTCTCCTCCCAGCAGCACTACGCCGAGGACGGGGCGATCGCCCTGCGCGCCTCGATCGACGAGCGGGTCACGGACCTGCAGCGCACCGCCACCGCGCTGAACGCCGGAAAGCCGGCCGAGCCCGAGGACGTCCTCTCCGACCTCGGCAGGACCTACCAGAAGTGGACCGGGACCACCGTGGTGGACCTGGAGAGCGGGGACGTGCTCGCCGCACGCGGCGAACGCATCCCGCTCGCCTGGCTGGACAAGGACGTCCTCACCGGAAAGAGCGCCCTCCTCCCGCGTATGGTGCGGCTGGAGACCGGTGACGTCCGGCTGATGACGATGGCCCTCCTCGACCGCAAGGACGGCCCGCAGCAGCTCCTGATCGCCTCCAACAGCCTGTCCGTGCCGCCCATCACGCTCGGCCCGTTCCGCACCATGGCGGTCGCGGCACGCGGCGGCGAGGTGCTCGCCACAGCCGGCTTCGAGCAGTCCGAGGCGCTCAACTCGGACCAGCAGCGCCAGGAACTCGAATTCCTCCAGAAGCAGATGTCCGACCTGTCCGCCCAGGCGGCCGACCGGACCGAGGAACACCCCGTCACCGCCAAGCAGCCCGGTTCCCGCGGCTACCCCGGCGTCAGCGGGACCCTGACGGGAGGCGAATACAACGGCCGCGTCGTCGCCGTCGGATACGCCTCGCTCTCCTCCTCCGACCCCGAGGAGAAGGAGAGCGTCGCGGCGGGCCTCGGCCTCACGGTCGTGGCCATGCTCCCCGCGGTCGCCGAGCAGAGCGGCGCTACCGGCCGGGAGCTGTACGGACTGATCGCGGCCGGCGCCCTGGTGGTGCTCGGCCTGCTCGCTGCGGGATTCCTGTGGGCCCGGGTGCAGCGGCCCCTGCTGCGGCTGTTCCTGGAGTCCCGCCGGCTCGCCCGCGGTGACCTCACCCGTCCCGTCGGTGCCTTCCGCGGCGGCGAGGCCGCCCGTATCGGCAACGCCCTGGAACGGCTGAGGGGCCAGCTCGGCGGCTCGGGCGAGCCGAACGGTCCCGGCGGACCCGGTGGCTTCGACGGGGGAGGCGGCGCGAGGCGCGCCGGCAGGACGCGGTTCGGAATCCGGGTGCAGCTCGTGGTGACCGCCGTGCTGCTGCTCCTGTGGTGCGTGCCGGTCGGCCTGCTGCTGAACCGCACCGACGACTCGGTCAGCGTGCCCGCCACCATGGTCAACGACCAGCGCGACCGCACCGACCTGGTGTCCGACCGCGTCCGCCGGGCCCTGAACGAGGCCCAGGCGGACCTGGTCTCCACCTCCCGTCTCGTCGACGTCTCCGACCGGGACGCCACCGAGAACGTGCTCAAGGACGCCCTGCGCAAGCACACCCGGTACGGCGCGCTGTACGTCGTCGAGGCGGGCGGCGAGGTCGTCGCCCGAGCCGGTGGCGACCCGCACGAGTGGAGCGACGGGAAGGACCTGCCGCTGGTCCGGGTGTCCGGGGAGGGTGGCAAGCGGCCGGTGGTCCAGGCCGGCGCGCCCGTCCCGGAGGAGAAGGGCGTCACGCTGGTCGGCGAAGTGCGGATCGAGTTCCTCAACTCGCTGCTGAAACGTCCCGGCCTCGGTGAGGTCCGCGTGGTGGACGCGAAGGGGCGGACCCTCGCCGCCAGCAACGGCTTCCTCGCTTTCGAGGAGCTGCCCCGCGAGTCCCTGACCGACCTGGTCCGGGCGGCCGGTGTGCAGGTCGGCGCCGGGCCCGTCGAGAACGGACTCCTCCTGCGCGACGGCGGCAGCGTCACCGTCGCGGCCGCGGCTCCCTTCAGCGGCGGCGGTGTCGCCGCCGACGCCGGCTGGACCGTGGTCAGCTGGCAGAACGCCGACCGCTTCCAGATCACCGCGTACGAGCGGGAGGACCGCAGCGTGCTCGCGGGCCTGCTCGGGCTCGCCGCGATCGTGGTCTGCCTGGGCTGGGTGCACCTCGTGGTCGCCCGGCCGCTGCGCGCCCTCGCCACCAGCGCCGAGAAGCTGGCCGACGGCGACCTCAAGGCGGTGCTCTACCCCACGTACCACGACGAGGTGGGAGCGGTCGTCCGCAGCCTCGAACTGATCCGTCAGCAGCTCCAGGCCCGCCGGCAGCAGCCCCGCCGAACCGCCGAGCCCCGACCCGCCGAACCCCGGCCGACCGAGCCCCGACCCGGTGAACCCCGGCTCGGCGCCGGAGGAAGGTGACCCGCCGTGCTCTATCTCTACTGCGCCCTGCTCGTCTGCTGCCTGCTGCTGTTCGTCGCGGGCGTCATCGAGCAGCGCCGGCACTACGCCGCCCTGCACTCCATACAGTCCCGGGTGCTCGTCAACGGCATCCGCGGCAAGTCCTCCATCACCCGGCTGTGCGCCGGCGCCCTGCGCGGCGGTGACCTGACCACGGTCGCCAAGACGACCGGCACGGCCGCCCGGTTCATCCACCCGGACGCGACCGAGGAGCCGGTCTACCGCAAGTTCGGCATCGCCAACGTGGTGGAGCAGATCGGCATCGTCCGTCGGGCCGCCGCGTACCGGCCCGACGCGCTCGTCATCGAGTGCATGGCGGTCATGCCGGCCCTCCAGGAGGTCAACCAGAGCAAGCTGATCCGCTCGACGATCGGCGTGCTGTGCAACGTCCGTGAGGACCACCTCGCCGAGATGGGCCCCACGCTCGACGACGTGGCCCGTTCGCTGTGCCGCTCGATGCCCCAGGACGGCATCTGCGTCACCGCCGAGAAGGATCGTTTCGACATCCTCCAGGAGGAGGCCGACGCCCGGAACTGCAAGCTGATCTACGCGGACCCCGAGATGGTCACCGACGAGGAGCTGCGCGGCTTCAGCTGGTTCACGTTCAAGGAGAACGTCGCGATCGCCCTGGTCGTGGCCGAGCTGCTCGGTGTGGAACGCGAGGTCGCCCTGCAGGGCATGTACGACGCTCCGCCGGACCCCGGTGTCCTCTCCGTGGAGAAGTACGTGACCGAGGAGAACAAGCGGCTGGCCTTCGCCAACGTCTTCGCGGCCAACGACCCCGAGTCGACGCTGATGAACATCAACCAGCTGCTCGACCTCGGCGCCATCCGCCGCCCGCTGAACGTCGTGATCAACTGCCGCCCCGACCGCGTGGAGCGCAACGGGCAGATGGGCGAGATCGTCCCCGACCTCCAGCCGGACAACGTCTTCGTCATCGGGCACCCCGCCAAGAGCGCCATCGACGCCATTCCCGCCGAGTGGCGGGACCGCGCGGTGGACCTGGGCGGCGACCGCCGGGACGCCCACGAGTTCATGCCGGAACTGCTCGGCCGCATGTCCGACGGTTCCTCGCTCGTCGCCATCGGCAACATCCACGGCCAGGGCGAGGAGCTGCTGGAGTACCTGGCCGAACTCCCCGCGGACGACACGCCCGACCCGGACCAGCCGTCCGGTCCGGAGCAGCAGAGCGACCCGGACCGGACGGCTCCGGCCCCGGCCCAGGCCGCCGCCGTTCCGGCGCAGCAGGCGCCCCGCCTGGACCCGTTCGCCGCCTACCCGACGGCGTACGAGGAGCGCTACCAGGCCTCCCAGACCCAGGAGATCCCCCTCATCCGCCGCCGCGCCCCCGTCCAGCAGGCGGGACCCGGGGCGGCGACGCAGACCGCGCCCCAGGGTCGGCCGGGGCCGTACGGGCAGCAGGGCCGGCCGGGCCAGTACGCCCAGCAGGACCGGTACCCGCGGCAAGGCCAGTACCAGCAGCACGCGCAGCACGCGGAGCACGAGCAGCGTGAGCAGTACGAGCAGCGGCCCGCACAGCACGCACCGCAGCAGGGGCAGCGCCCTCCGCAGTACGGGCAGCAGTACCAGGAGCACGGGCCCGAGCGGCAGAGCCGGCCGTACTACGACGAGCAGCCCGACGGCGGGCCCTGGTACCCGACCGACGAGGACGGCGGCGGACCGCCTCCGCGTCGCTGACCCACCGCGGGCCGACCGCCCTTCTTCTTTCCGCACACCTGCCCGGAGACCCCGTTGATCACCGCCGCACTGACTCCCGAGATGGCCGCTCTGGGCATCGCGATAGGTCTGTTCTTCTCACTGCTGTGCTATCTCACCACCAACCTGTCGCCCGGCGGGATGATCACCCCGGGCTGGCTGGCGCTCACCCTGATCGAGGACCTGCAGCGCGCGGCGATGGTGGTGGGCGTGACGGCCCTGACCTACGCGGGCACCAAGGTGATGCAGCGACTGGTGATCCTCTACGGCAAGCGGCTGTTCGCCGCGGTCGTCCTGCTGGGCGTACTGCTCCAGGGCACCGTGATGATCGTGCTCTCGCTCGAGTTCCCGCTGCTGTACGGCAACCAGACCCTCGGGTTCATCGTGCCCGGTCTGATCGCCTACCAGATGGTGCGCCAGCCCAAGGGGCCCACCCTGCTGGCCACCGGCACCGTGTCACTCATGGCCTACATCGTCATCGCCGCCGGCCTGCTGCTCGGCGTCATGCCCACCGTCTGACAACAATCGAGGAGCATTCCGATGGCAGGGAAAGGGAAGAAGAAGACGCGCCACATCGTCCCCGGACTGGTGGTGCTCACACTCGTCGGGGCCTCCGGCTACCTCACCGTGGAGCTGCGCAAGCAGGAGGTGCCCGGGGTCACCGAGGTCCGCAACGTCGGTGTCCTCGACGGCACCGGCGGGTCCGGGGGCGGGGCGGACGACAGCAAGGCGACCTGGTCCCGGCTGGAGAACCCGGCGCGCTCGGTGCTGCGCGGCGGCGACGGGCAGATCGTGGCGGTCCTCACCGACGGGTCGCGCACCGCGACGCTGACCGGGAAGGCCCGCACCTTCCAGGAGCCGGCCGCGACCAAGTCCAAGGTGTCCACCCGGGACTGGGTCCGGCTCCTGCCCGAGGAGTGGAAGAAGGGCGCGGAGAAGGAACAGTGGTTCAAGGACTGGTACGCCGAGAACAAGGACAGCGAGGAGGACGACCTCTTCGCGTTCGCCTTCCAGTACGTGACCGGCGCCCCGGACAAGAAGGACGAGCAGGGCACGCTCTACGCCGGTGACGCCGACTTCGGCCCGCTGAACACCACCGGCGCGGAAGGCGGCGACCTGCGCCTGGAGCAGTCCGACTTCTACGACTTCCTCGGCGTCCAGTACCCCTTCCGGGACGGTGCCGTCGGGGCGCCGGAGGCCATGCGGGCCAGGGCCCTGGACTGCTCCGGCTTCATCCGCATGGTGCTCGGCTACCGCGCCCGCTACCCGCTGATGTCCCTGGACAGCGCCTCCGGCGACGGGCTGCCGCGCACCGCCAACGGCATGGCCCGCTCCAAGCTGGGCGCCGACGTGCTCCCGCTGACCGGCGTGTCCGCCGAGGACCGGCCCGCCAACATCGACCAGCTGCAGCCCGGGGACCTCGTCTTCTTCAAGCTCGACGCGCGGACCAAGGAGCGGCTGGACCACGTGGGCATGGTGCTCGGCTACGACACCGAGGGCCACCTGATCTTCGTGTCCAGCCGCGAGGAGGTCAACGGCCCGACCATCGGCGACATCGGCGGTGTCTCCCGGCTGGACGGCAACGGCTACTACGCGAAGACGCTGCGCAGCGCGAAGCGGCTGTGAGGCGCTGAGGGAACGAAGCACCGAAGCACCGAGCCGGGTCCGGCTCGGTGCTTCGTCGTCCGAGGAGTGCGTCGGGCCGTCGTCACTCCTCCGCGGCGGCCGAGGCCTGTGCCTCGCCGCGGCGGAGGATCTGACGGAAGGTGAACTCCGCGAGATCGTTGCCGGTGGAGAAGACGGTTTTGTCCTTCTCCGTCACGTTCTTGGCGGCGGTGAAGCCGGAGAGGGTGAAGTAGGCGTAACGGCCGTAGGAGTTGGTGGTCGACCGGCAGACCGCGCCGTCGCAGAACTCCTTCACCCCGCCGCCCGCGAGGGACTTGATGATGCTCTTGGCGTCGGCCTGCTGCTTGGCCTTGGCCGCCTGTGCCTCGGTGTCGAAGACGGCCACGCCCACCGTCACCGCGACGTCGTCCTTGGTGTAGGTGACCCGGAGCAGACGGCTGCAGCCGTTGTCCGTGAGGACCTTGGGCAGCGTGGCCTTGGCGGCCGAGGCGCAGTTGCGGGTGTCGGCCGTCGGGCCCTTCTTGTACACCGTGTCGCCCATGGTGAGCTGCGTGCCCGGGAAGAGGACGTCGGGGCCCAGCGGCGCCCGGTCCTTCTGCGCGCTGGAGACGAAGTCCTTCGGGTCCAGCGGCGGCGGCGCGCTCGTCGGGGCGAACGACGGGACCGTGCCGGTGGGGCTCGGCAGGCCGGCGGTCGCCGGCAGCTGGGAGGACGGGTCGGAGGCCTGGTTGCTGCCGTTCGCCGAGACGACGGCCACCGCCACGGCCGTGCCGATCGCGGCGGTGGCGATCGCGCCGCCGCCGATGAACAGCAGCCGCCGTCGCTTGTGACGTGTCTCGGACGCCTCGGCGAGCGCGGCCCAGTCCGGTGCCTGGCCGCTGTCGCTCCCGCCCCCGCTGCTCCAGGGCTGCTGAGACTGCGGTTTCCAGGGATCCCACTGCGAAGGAGGTCCCCCCTGCCCATAACTCATGGGGCGCATCTTAGACGGGGAGCGGGGTGCGCCGGTCCGCCCCAACCCCGCGCGCAGTCCACGCCGTTGCCCCGCCCGAGGGGCAAAAGCGACAACTCCGGGTGGTTGGTGCGAGCCGCGCGGAGGGCCCGGCGTACGAGGGGGGACAGGCCCGGCGAACGGGAGAGGGACGGGTGGTGGCGAACGCCTGTAGAGTCGGTGTGGCCCACGCGCGGCGGACTCGTTTTGACCCGTCCGGCCGAGCATGGGTATTCTGCATGTTTGTTATGTGTATTGGCTTGCTCATTCTCACGTGAGGGGCCCTTACACCGGTCCACCGGGCCGATGACCAGCGACCTGCACGCGGTATGCGTCACCGCGGTGCGGTCAGGGCTGTCGTGATCGTCTTCGGTGACCATGTCAGGACCACTCACTGAAGAAGCGAAGGCTACGAACCGTGCGTACGTACAGCCCCAAGCCCGGCGATGTGACGCGCCAGTGGCTCGTCATCGACGCCCAGGACATCGTCCTGGGTCGTCTGGCCTCCACTGCGGCCTCCATCCTGCGCGGCAAGCACAAGCCGATCTACGCCCCTCACGTCGACACCGGTGACTTCGTCATCATCGTCAACGCCGAAAAGGTGCACCTCTCCGGCAACAAGCGGACCCAGAAGATGGCGTACCGCCACTCGGGCTACCCGGGCGGTCTGCGCTCGGTCCGCTACGACGAGCTGCTGGCGAAGAACCCCGAGAAGGCCATCGAGAAGGCCGTCAAGGGCATGCTCCCCAAGAACACCCTGGGCCGTCAGATGCTGTCGAAGCTGAAGGTCTACTCGGGCGACCAGCACCCGCACGCTGCCCAGCAGCCGGTGCCGTTCGAGATCACCCAGGTCGCGCAGTAGTTCCGGCCACCCCCTAAGACTGAACAGAATCTGAGGAGCATCGTGGCCGAGACCACTGCCGAGCAGCCGCTCGAAGAGACCGAGACCGACATCGACATCGACAGCTACACCACCGAGTCCGAGGTGCCCGTCGAGGGCGAGTACACCTCGGAGTCCATGGCGTCCCACTTCGGCGAGCCGCAGCCGGCCGCCGGCCTGGGCCGTCGCAAGAACGCCATCGCCCGCGTCCGGATCGTTCCGGGCACCGGCAAGTGGAAGATCAACGGTCGCACCCTCGAGGACTACTTCCCGAACAAGGTGCACCAGCAGGAAGTGAACGAGCCCTTCAAGGTGCTCGAGCTCGAGGGCCGCTACGACGTCATCGCCCGCATCGCGGGTGGCGGTGTCTCCGGTCAGGCCGGTGCGCTCCGTCTCGGTGTCGCCCGTGCGCTGAACGAGGCGGACGTCGACAACAACCGCGGCGCGCTCAAGAAGGCCGGCTTCCTCCGCCGCGACGACCGTGCGGTCGAGCGCAAGAAGGCCGGTCTGAAGAAGGCCCGCAAGGCCCCGCAGTACAGCAAGCGCTGATTGCAGCTGTCCCTGCATGTACTCCGAACGCCCCGGCGGCACGCCACAGTGCCGCCGGGGCGTTCGTTTTCTCTCCATGGCGGGCGTATAACGACACAAGGCGCTCGACGGCTAATCTGATCGGATGGCCGGGGAGTGCTTGCCTCGGGATGCGGAAGCCGCACACGCAGCGCGACCGTCGAACGAACACCTCACGTGCGCCCCTGGGCCGTGGCCTGCGGGCCAAGGGCCATGCCCGGTACCTGACGTCCGGCGTCCGGTGCCTGGCGTCCGATGCGGTGCCCGGGTCCTCGGCCCGCGGTCCGGCATCACACCCTCGCGACATCACGCTCGATACGACTTCCGAATGACTTCCGGTACGGCATTTCGATACGGATTTCGACACTGACGCTTCTCAGGAGGACAAGTGGGACGACTCTTCGGCACGGACGGCGTGCGCGGTGTCGCCAACGCGGACCTGACGGCCGAGATGGCGCTGGGCCTCTCCGTGGCCGCCGCGCACGTACTGGCCGAGGCGGGCACGTTCGAGGGGCATCGGCCGACCGCCGTGGTCGGGCGTGACCCGCGGGCGTCCGGGGAGTTCCTGGAGGCCGCCATGGTCGCCGGACTGGCCAGCGCCGGTGTGGACGTGCTGCGGGTCGGCGTGCTGCCGACGCCCGCCGTGGCGCATCTGACCGGAGCGCTCGGCGCCGACCTCGGTGTGATGCTGTCCGCGAGCCACAACGCCATGCCCGACAACGGCATCAAGTTCTTCGCACGCGGCGGCCACAAGCTCGCCGACGAGCTGGAGGACCGGATCGAGTCCGTGTACGAGGAGCACCGCACCGGCGCCCCCTGGGACCGCCCGACCGGCGCCGGCGTGGGCCGCGTGCGGGACTACGAGGAGGGGCTCGACACGTACGTCGCCCACCTCGTCGGCGTCCTGCCGAACCGGCTGGACGGCCTGCGGATCGTCCTCGACGAGGCGCACGGCGCCGCTTTCCGGGTCTCGCCGGAGGCGTTCGCGCGGGCCGGGGCCGAGGTCGTCACCATCGGCACCCAGCCGGACGGGCTCAACATCAACGACGGGTGCGGCTCGACCCACCTGGAGCAGCTGAAGGCCGCGGTCGTCGAGCACGGGGCCGCCCTCGGTATCGCGCACGACGGCGACGCCGACCGCTGCCTGGCCGTCGACCACACCGGTGAAGAGGTGGACGGGGACCAGATCCTCGCCGTGCTCGCGCTGGCGATGCGGGAACGTTCCGCACTGCGTTCCGACACCGTCGTCGCGACCGTGATGTCCAACCTCGGGTTCAAGCTCGCCATGGAGCGCGAGGGCATCCACTTCGTGCAGACCGCGGTCGGCGACCGGTACGTGCTCGAGCAGATGAAGCAGCAGGGCTACGCCCTCGGCGGCGAGCAGTCCGGCCACGTCATCGTCCTCGACCACGCCACGACCGGCGACGGCACGCTCACCGGCCTGCTGCTGGCCGCGCGCGTCGCCGAGACCGGGCGTCCGCTGCGCGAGCTGGCGTCGGTGATGGAACGGCTGCCGCAGGTGCTCATCAACGTGCCCGACGTGGACAGGACCCGGGTGCAGAGCTCCGGGGAACTCGCGGTGGCCGTGACGGAGGCCGAGCGCGAGCTGGGGGAGACCGGTCGCGTGCTGCTCCGCCCCTCGGGCACCGAACCGCTGGTCCGCGTGATGGTGGAGGCCGCCGACATCGACCAGGCCCGCTCGGTCGCGGGACGCCTGGCGGACGTGGTGAAGTCGGCGCTGGGCTGACGGAGCGGGTGGCCGCCGTCCGGCGGTGCCGGCCCGGCGGTCACCGGTCGGCCGCGCACCGGTCGGACGGACGCGGGTCGGACGGATGCGGGATGGACGGATGCGGGGCGGCGACGGCGATCGCCCCGCCCTCGGGTCACGACCGGTGTCCCGTCCCCGAGGTCACAGTTTGCGCAGGCTGAGGCGCTGGACCTTGTGGTCCGGGCCCTTGCGCAGGACGAGGGTGGCCCGGCCGCGGGTGGGGGCGATGTTCTCCACCAGGTTGGGCCGGTTGATCGTCCGCCACATCGTGCCGGCGTAGTCGAGGGCCTCCTCCTCCGAGACCTGGGTGTACTTGCGGAAGTACGAGGAGGGGTCCTGGAAGGCGGTCGCGCGCAGCTTGCGGAACCGGTTGAGGTACCAGCGCTCGATGTCCTCGGTCCGGGCGTCCACGTACACGCTGAAGTCGAAGTAGTCGGCGAGTCCGACCCGGGTGCGCCCGTCCTTGCCGGGCAGCGCGGGCTGCAGGACGTTGAGGCCCTCGACGATCAGGATGTCCGGGCGGCGCACGGTGAGGAGTTCGCCCGGGACGATGTCGTAGATGAGGTGGGAGTAGACCGGGGCCGTGACCTCGTCCTTGCCGGCCTTGATGTCGGCGACGAAACGGGTGAGCGCGCGACGGTCGTACGACTCGGGGAAACCTTTCCGCGACATCAGGCCGCGCGCCTGGAGATCTTTCGTCGGCAGCAGGAAGCCGTCCGTGGTGACCAGCTCGACGCGCGGGTGCTCGGGCCAGCGGGAGAGCAGGGCCTGGAGCAGCCGGGCCACCGTGGACTTGCCGACGGCCACGGAACCGGCGACCCCTATGACGAAGGGCGTGCCCGACTGAGAGCCCTGCTCGCCGAGGAAGGTGTTCAGTGCGCTCCGGAGCCCGTCGGTGGCGCCGACGTAGAGGTTGAGCAGCCGGGACAGCGGGAGGTAGATGTCCCGCACCTCGTCGAGGTCGATGACGTCACCGAGTCCGCGCAGCTGCTCCACCTCGTCGGCGGACAGCGGCAGCGGCGTCTTGTGGCGCAGCGCGCTCCACTCCGCACGGGTGAGGTCGAGGTAGGGAGTCGCCTCCGGCCGCTGCCGCTGGGCGCTCCGGGACGTCGAGGAGACCGGTGAGATCACAGTCCATTGTTAACGGAGTTTGAACGGGATGGTTCGTGGGCTGCGTCACGCGGCGAGGGGGAGTGGAAGGAGACCGAGGGGAGTTGCGAGAAGTTGCGTACCCCGTGTCCGGTTTTCTTTGCACCGTGTATAGCATTTCGTAGCGGCAGGGGTCGCCGTCGAGCCCATCAGCCGCAGCAGCCGGGGAGTGTCGTGTGAAGCGCATTCTGATCCGTTCCGGGAAGAGCCCGCTCCGCGTGGCCACGCCGACGGAGTTCATCCACCAGGATCTGATCGGGACCAACACGGGCAATCTTCTCTTCAGCGACTCGGCCCACAAGATGCTGTCCGCGCCGGACACCGACGTCGTCTCGAACGGCATCCGCACCGATCCGTCCGCCCGGCGCGCGGCCGAGATCAACGAGCAGTACGACGCCTTCGTCGTGCCGCTGGCGAACGCCTTCCGCCCCGCCTTCCAGGCGTCCCTGGACCGGCTGTCGGCGCTGGTGGAGCAACTCGCCATCCCCGTGGTCGTCTTCGGCGTGGGCGCCCAGACCGGGGCCGACTACGACACCGGGCGGCTGAGACCGATGGAGGCGTCGGTGAAACGTTTCGTCTCCGCCGTCCTCGAGCGGTCCGCGTCGATCGGTGTCCGCGGCGAGCTCACCGCCCGCTACCTCACCGACCTGGGGTTCCCCGCCGACCGCGTCGACATCATCGGCTGTCCGTCCATGTTCCTGTACGGGGACACCTTCCCGGCCGTCCGTGCCGTCGAGCTGACCGCGTCCTCGCGCATCGCCGTCAACCTCTCCCCGGACGCCATCCCCGTGGGAGACATCGCCGGTCTGGCCCGTCACGCGTCGGAGCGCTACCCCCACCTGCTCTACTACGCGCAGAACCTCGCCGACGCGGAACTGCTGTTCTGGGGCGACCTCACGCCGGAGACCGGCGTCGAGGACCCGTTCCCGCTCCAGCTCAGCCACCGGCTGATGCGTGAGAACAAGGTGCGCATGCCGCTGGACCCGGCCACCTGGATCGACGAGCTGCGCGGCCACGACTTCGCCTACGGCACCCGGATCCACGGCAACATCGCCGCCCTGCTGGCCGGTACGCCGAGCGTCGTGCTCACCCACGACTCGCGGACCCTCGAACTGTGCCGTTACTTCGACATCCCGCACGTCCCGATCGACTCGCTGTCCGCGGACACCGACCCGCGCGACCTGTACGAGGCCGCCGACCACTCGGCGATGATCAAGTACCACGGTGAGCGGTTCGAGCGGATCGTCGCCTTCCTCGACCGCAACGGCCTGCGGAACACGTACACCCACGGCGACCGCGGCGCGGCCTTCGACGCCCGTCTCGCCGCCCTGGAACTGCCCGCCTCGATGCCGGTCTGGGACGGCTCGGACGACGGCCACATGCGCTACCGGGTCAGCCGGCTGCGCGAGCGGATCGCCGTCGCCAACACCCGGATCGACAAGCGCGTCCGGGAGAACAAGGAACTGCGCACCCGGCTGGCCGCCGCCGAGGAGCGGGCGGGCGAGACCAGCCGACGGCTCACCGCCGCACAGAAGGAACTGGCGGCCACCCGCAAGCGGCTCGAGGCACTGGAGCGCCGCATCGGCGGCATCGAGAAGCGCGCCATGGTCCGGATCGGCCCCGCCGTCCGCCGCCGGGTACGCCGCATCCCGAAGCCCGGTGAGTCCAAGCCGGGAGAGAAGGGCTGACCGGGCCGGATCGGGCCGGACCGGCGGGTGGACGAAGCAGGATCACGTGACTGTCACAGTTCCCCTACGAATGATCCTTCGATGATCATTTGTGAGGGGGCTGTGCCTATATTCCGTGCACTGTGCTGCGGATTCCTCCGCGCCTTCGAAGAAAGAGTTCCCCCGTGAGAACCACCGCCGTCCGCCGTTCCGCTCTCGCCGCCTCCGCCGCCGCACTCGCCCTGCTCGTCACCGCCTGCGGTGGCTCCGGCGACAGCGACAGCGGCAAGGGGGACGAGGGCAAGGCGGACTCCTCCGCCGCGCCCGCGGCCAAGGCACTGACCGCGGCTGAACTGGAGAAGGCCGCGCTGGTGCAGGCCGACATGAAGGACGGCAAGGTGGTCACCAAGGTGCCCGCGACGGACGACCTGAGCGCCGACAAGGTCAAGGCGGACGACGAGGCGTGCCAGCCCCTCGCCAACCTGCAGCTCGCGGTCCCGGTCGGCTCGCCCGCCGCCACCGTCAAGCGGTCCTGGACCGGTGAGGCGAAGAAGCCCGCCGAGGGTACGGACCCGGCGGAGGCCCTGCTCGCCGGCCTCGACGTGGACAAGGTCTTCGTCACGCTCGCCTCCTACGAGGACGGCGGCGCCGAGCAGGTCATGAAGGACGTCGACGCCGCTGTCGAGAAGTGCGCCAAGGGCTTCACCTCCACCGCCGCCGGCGAGAAGATCGAGTTCCTGAAGGCCACCAAGACCGAGGGGCCGAAGGGTGCCGACGAGTCCGTCGAGATCACCGTGACGATGGCCGCCGACGAGGGCGTCGAGGCGCCCGTCAAGATCGTCGTCGCGCGCACCGGCGCCACCGTCACCGGTTTCTCGGCGGTCAACTTCGGTGCGATCGCCGCCGGCGAGGAGGCCCCCTTCCCGGCGCAGATCTCCGACGCCCAGCTCGCCAAGCTCGGCTGACGCACCCCCTGCCGTTCCCACCGGTGCCTCGCGCACCGGTGGGAATTTCCGATTCCGGGCACGCGGCGGCCCTGTCCGGCGCCTGACGGCTCGTAGGCTGCCGGGCATGTGCGGAATCGTGGGTTATGTGGGGCCGCAGTCGGCGCTGGACGTCGTGACGGCCGGACTGAAACGACTGGAGTACCGGGGCTACGACTCGGCGGGCGTGGCCGTCCTCGCGGACGGCGGGCTCGCCACGGCGAAACGGGCCGGGAAACTGGTCAACCTGGAGAAGGAACTGGCGGCCCGGCCGCTGCCCACCGGGGCGACCGCCGTCGGCCACACCCGCTGGGCCACGCACGGCGGCCCCACCGACGCCAACGCACACCCGCACCTCGACAACGCCGGCCGGGCCGCCGTCGTCCACAACGGCATCATCGAGAACTTCGCCGAACTGCGGGCCGAACTGGCCGAACGCGGCCACGACCTGGCTTCCGAGACGGACACCGAGGTCGTCGCCCACCTGCTCGCCGAGGAGTTCTCCTCCTGCGCCGACCTCGCCGAGGCGATGCGCCTCGTCTGCCGGCGGCTGCTCGGCGCCTTCACCCTGGTCGCCGTCCACGCGGACGCGCCGGACGTGGTCGTCGGCGCGCGCCGCAACTCGCCGCTCGTGGTGGGCGTCGGCGAGGGCGAGTCGTTCCTCGCCTCGGACGTCGCCGCGTTCATCGAGCACACCCGCTCCGCGATCGAACTGGGCCAGGACCAGGTGGTCGAACTGCGCCGCGACAAGGTCACGGTCACCGGCTTCGACGGCGCACCGGCGGACGTCCGTACCTACCACATCGACTGGGACGCGTCGGCCGCGGAGAAGGGCGGCTACGCCTCCTTCATGCTCAAGGAGATCGCCGAGCAGCCCAGAGCCGTCGCCGACACCCTGCTCGGCCGCATCGACGGCTCCGGTGCCCTGTCCCTGGACGAGGTGCGGATCCCCCCGAAGGCGCTGCGCGAGGCCGACAAGGTCGTCATCGTCGCCTGCGGGACGGCCTTCCACGCCGGGCTGATCGCCAAGTACGCCATCGAGCACTGGACGCGGATCCCCTGCGAGGTCGAGCTGGCGAGCGAGTTCCGCTACCGCGATCCGATCCTCGACCAGCAGACCCTCGTCATCGCCGTCTCCCAGTCCGGCGAGACCATGGACACCCTGATGGCCCTGCGGCACGCGCGGGAACAGGGCGCCCGCGTCCTGGCCATCTGCAACACCAACGGCTCGACCATCCCCCGCGAGTCTGACGCCGTCCTCTACACCCACGCCGGCCCCGAGGTCGCCGTCGCCTCGACCAAGGCCTTCCTGACCCAACTGGTCGCCTGCTACCTGGTCGCCCTGTACCTCGCCCAGGTCCGGGGCGCGAAGTACGGCGACGAGATCCGCGCGGTCGTCCGGGACCTGTCCTCCATCGCCCGCTCGGTGGAACGGGTCCTGGAGACCATGGAGCCGGTACGGGAACTCGCCCGCACCCTCGCCCACAAGAGCACCGTGCTGTTCCTGGGCCGGCACGTCGGCTACCCGGTCGCCCTGGAGGGCGCGCTCAAGCTCAAGGAGCTCGCCTACATGCACGCGGAGGGCTTCGCCGCGGGAGAACTGAAACACGGCCCGATCGCCCTGGTCGAGGACGACCTGCCCGTGGTCGTCGTCGTCCCGTCACCGCGAGGCCGCTCCGTCCTCCACGACAAGATCGTCTCCAACATCCAGGAGATCCGCGCCCGCGGCGCCCGCACCATCGTCATCGCCGAGGAGGGCGACGACGAGGTCGTCCCCTACGCCGACCACCTGATCCAGGTCCCGGCCACCCCCACGCTGTTGCAGCCCCTGGTGACGACGGTGCCGCTCCAGGTCTTCGCCTGCGAACTGGCCACGGCCCGCGGCAACGAGGTGGACCAGCCCCGCAACCTGGCGAAGTCGGTCACGGTGGAGTGACGCCGGAGCCCGCTCGGGAAGCCCGGCCGGGGCCGGGACGCGTGAGCACTTCGGGCGTCACTGTCCATGTGCTGCTCGTTCGAGCGGTCGTGCGGCATGCGATGAAGACGGTGCGGCTCATGAGTCGCGGCTTCTGCTCTCCCTGTGTTCCCGCGCGGTTTCTGACGCACTGCAAGGCCCGCCACCGACATGGTGCCGATGCGTCGGGAGGGTGAACCGGCATGGGTGGGGAGAGGAACGGGAACCTGCCCGACGTCCGCGCCCGGGGACGGGCTCGTAAGGTGCTGCGCATGAGCATCATCGGAGTCGGGATCGACGTGGCCGAGATCGAGCGGTTCGCGGCGTCGTTGGAGCGGACGCCCGGCCTCGCGCGGCGGCTGTTCGTGGACAGCGAGTTGCTGTTGCCCAGTGGGGAGCGGCGGGGGATCGCCTCGCTGGCGGCGCGGTTCGCGGCCAAGGAGGCGCTGGCCAAGGCGCTCGGCGCGCCCGGCGGCCTGTACTGGACCGACGCCGAGGTGTACTGCGAGGACAGCGGGCAGCCACGGCTGCGGGTGAAGGGGACGGTGGCGGCGCGGGCCGAGGAGCTGGGCGTGCGGTCCTGGCACGTCTCGCTCAGCCATGACGCCGGGGTGGCGTCGGCGGTCGTCGTCGCCGAGGGGTGAACGAGGGCGGGTGACGGACGTGGAGCGGTACAGGGCGCTGGGCTTTCCCGGAGTCGGGGACCGGCTGCCGGTGTGGGGAGAGGCACTTCTCGCCGTCGCCGCTCTGCTCGTGGTGGTGTTCACGGTGGTGCGCATGGTGCGGATGGCCCGTCGGTCGGGGCGCGGGCGGCGGCGCCGGTGACCGGCCGGGCGTGCGGAATGGGAGCTTGTGTTCCCCGCGGTCGCTGGCCCGGGTGGTGTCCGTGTGATCGGGGCACCGATGTGCGGCGGTCGCGCATACCGTCTCACTGGAGGGCTCGGGAG
This sequence comes from Streptomyces sp. NBC_01635, assembly GCF_045209715.1. Taxonomy (NCBI): domain Bacteria; kingdom Bacillati; phylum Actinomycetota; class Actinomycetes; order Kitasatosporales; family Streptomycetaceae; genus Streptomyces; species Streptomyces sp. NBC_01635. Next base: position 5,464,396 of record NZ_CP109277.1, read on the forward strand.
GCCACGCCGTTCCCGTTGGCAACCTAGAGGGATCGGGAAGGGTGAAGGCATAGTGCAGGCAAGGACGGTCGCAGAAGCGGTCGGGTGGGCCCGTTATACCTACCGGCTGCGTGTGTCGTCGACTGCGCGGGTGGCGTTGGAGGCCGAGTGGGATCGCTGCCGGTGGGTGTGGAACGAGTGCGTGGCGCGCGCGAAGAAGGACCACCAGGACGGGGAGTCCTGCGGTCCCGCCCGGCTGGACAAGATGCTGACCGGGGCCCGTGCGGTCACGCCCTGGTTGACGGCGGGCTCCTCGGTGGTGCAGCAGCAGGTCATCCGCGACTTCGCCAAGGCCCGGGCGAAGGCCCTCAAGGACATCACGGACCGTCTGCCGCTCGGGCGGCGGGCGGGTCTGCCGAAGCATAAAAGGAAGCGTGTGTCGCGGCCGACGCTGAACTACACGCGGCGTGGTTTCCGGCTCAAGGGCGGGCGCCTGCACCTCGCGGGCGGCATCGTGGTGGGGGTGGTGTGGTCGCGTGCGCTGCCGGACGAGCCGTCGAGCGTGCGGGTCCATCGCGACAGCCTCGGCCACTGGTACGCCTCCTTCGTCGTCCCCGCCGCGGTGCAGCCGCTCCCTTCGGCCGGTGCGGTGATCGGGATCGACTGGGGCGTCACGGAGACGGCGACCACCACCAGCGACGCCCACGATCTCCCGCACGCCCGGCACGGCCACAACGCCAAGGAGAAGCTGACCCATTACGACCGGATGATGGCCCGCCGTGAACCCGCCAGGGGGCAGGCCGCCTCGCGGGGCTACCGGGAGGCGAAGCGGCTGCGGGCGAAGGCGTACACGAGGATCGCCCGGCAGCGGCAGGACGCCGCCCGCAAGTGGGCCAAGAGGGTTGTGCGCGAGCATGACGTGATCGCGGTGGAGGACTTCCGCCCGAAGTTTCTCGCCCGCACATCCATGGCCCGCAAGGCCGCGGACGCGGCGATCGGCGCCACCAAGCGGGCCCTGCTCGAGATGGGCCGCAAGCACGGGCGCGACGTGCGCCTGGTGCATCCCGCGCACACCACCATGGACTGCGCCCGGTGCGGAGCGAGAGCCAAGCACGCACTGCCGCTGTCGGAACGTACTTACACCTGCACCGCGTGCGGAGCCGTCTCCCCCCGGGACAAGAACTCCGCCCGCGTGATGCTTCTCCGGGCAGGTCTGGACCCGGCTGGTGTTGATCGCGTAAGACTCGATCGCTCGCCGAGCGAACAAGCAGCGTGAGCCAGGAATCTCCCTCGTTCACGAGGGAGAGCATTCAAGTTGTAGCAGTTCTCGACGGACGCGCGGGCTTCGACAGCTTTCGACCGGCTTCCGGGCTGCGGGACGGCCTCCGGCGAGCGGCGGTCGGGCCGTTCCGTGCGGGACACTCGGACGTATGCGGACTGCGTACGGCGTGGAGACGGTCAGGGCGGCGGAGCGGGACCTGATGGCGCGGCTGCCGGAGGGGGCGCTGATGCAGCGCGCCGCCGCCGGGCTCGCCGCGGCCTGTGCGGACCTGCTCGGGCGGGGCGACGGCCGGAGCCGCGGCCGGGTCTACGGCAGCAGGGTCGTCCTGCTGGTCGGCAGCGGGGACAACGGCGGCGACGCCCTCTACGCTGGCGCCCGGCTGGCCCGGCGCGGCGCGGGCGTCACGGCGGTGCTGCTCGCGCCGGAGCGCGCCCATGCCGCCGGGCTCGCGGCACTGCGCCGGGCGGGCGGCCGGACCGTGGAGATCACCGGTGCCGACGCCGACGCCGATGCCGGCACGGGGACCGCTGCCGTCGCGGCGGTCCGGCGGGCCGATCTCGTTGTGGACGGCATCGTCGGAATCGGCGGCACGGGCGGACTGCGCCCGGAGGCGGTCCCGCTCGCCGAGGCCGCCGAACGCTCCGGTGCCACGGTCGTCGCCGTCGACCTGCCGAGCGGCGTCGACGCGGACACCGGCGAGGTGCGCGGCACCGCGCTGCGGGCCGACCTCACGGTGACCTTCGGGACGCACAAGCCGGGGCTGCTCGTCGACCCGGCGCGGGAGTACGCGGGGTCGGTGCGGCTCGTCGGCATCGGTCTCGACCTGCCCGCCGAGCCGGAACTCGAGGCGCTCCAGCACGCCGACGTGGCCCGGCTGCTGCCGGTGCCGGGCGCGGAGAGCGACAAGTACCGGCGCGGTGTCGTCGGGGTCGCCGCGGGGTCGGCCCGCTACCCCGGAGCCGCCGTGCTCGCGGTCGCCGGTGCGCTGCGGGGTGGTGCCGGGGCCGTACGGTACGCCGGTCCCGCCGCGCGGGACGTGATCGCCCGCTTCCCCGAGACGCTGGTGTCCGACCGGGGGCCGAAGCACGCCGGGCGGGTGCAGGCGTGGGTCGTCGGGCCGGGGGCCGGGGACGACGCAGGCCCGGTGGCGGAGGTGCTGGCGGCGGACGTCCCGGTGCTGATCGACGCGGACGGCCTGCGGCTGGCCGACGCCTCGGCCGTACGGGCCCGCTCCGCACCGACGCTGCTGACCCCGCACGCCGGAGAGGCCGCCGCGCTGCTCGGCGTGGAGCGCGAGGAGGTCGAGGCCGGCCGGCTGGCCGCGGCGCGTGAACTGGCCGCACGGTACGGGGCGACCGTGCTGCTCAAGGGCTCCACGACGCTGGTCGCCGACCCGGGGAACGGGAGCGCGGACGGAAAAGGTACCGCGGTACGGGTGAACCCGACCGGGACGTCCTGGCTGGCCACGGCCGGGAGCGGGGACGTCCTGTCCGGCCTGGCGGGCTCGCTGCTGGCGGCGGGCCTGCCGGCCCGGGACGCCGGCAGCGCGGCGGCCTACCTGCACGGGCTCGCGGGACGTCGCGCGGCGGACGGCGCGCCGGTGGGGGCGCACGACGTGGCGGAGGCGATCCCGGGGGCGTGGCGGGACGTCACGCGCGGGTGAGACCGCCGGATTCCGCACCCGGGCAGCGCGTGGGGTCCGGGCCGGGCGCCGGCCGCGGGCGGCGTCGTATCATCCGACCGCGGCGGTCCTGGTCGTACCACTCCCGGTGAGGCGTCGTACCGCTTTGAGAGACTGAGGCACCATGAACGAGAACGATGCTGCGCGCAAGGCGACCCTCAGGGCCCGTGCCGAGATCGATCTGGGCGCGCTGCGCGCCAATGTGCGGAGCCTGCGCGCCCACGCGTCCGGGGCCGCCCTCATGACCGTGGTCAAGGCGGACGCCTACGGGCACGGCGCCCTCGCCTGCGCGCGGGCGGCCGTCGAGGCCGGGGCGTCCTGGCTCGGCACGGCCACCCCGCAGGAGGCGCTGGCGCTGCGCGCGCCCGGCGCCGGGATCCCCGCCGACGTGCGCGTCATGTGCTGGCTGTGGACGCCCGGCGGGCCGTGGCGGGAGGCGATCGAGGCCGACCTCGACGTCGGCGTCAGCGGCATGTGGGCGCTGGAGGAGGTCACCGCGGCCGCGCGTGACGCCGGACGGCCCGCACGGGTCCACCTCAAGGCCGACACCGGCCTCGGGCGGGGCGGCTGCGTGCCCGGGGACTGGGCCGAGCTGATCGCCGGGGCGCTGCGCGCCGAGGCCGACGGGCTGCTGCGCGTCGTCGGCCTGTGGTCGCACCTCGCCGCCGCCGACGAGCCGGGGCACCCCTCCGTCGACGCCCAGCTCACCCGGTTCCGGGAGATGGTGGCGCAGGCCGAGGCGCAGGGCGTCGACCCCGAGGTCCGGCACATCGCCAACTCGGCCGCCACCCTCACCCTCCCCGAGAGCCACTTCGACCTCGTCCGGTGCGGCATCGCGCTCTACGGCGTCTCGCCCAGCCCCGAGATCGGCACCCCCGCCGACTTCGGACTGCGCCAGGTGATGACCCTGACCGCCTCCCTCGCCCTGGTGAAGCACGTCCCGGGGGGAGAGGGCGTCGGGTACGGCCACCACTACGTCACCCCGGGCGCCACCACCCTCGGCCTGGTCCCGCTCGGCTACGCGGACGGCATCCCGCGGCACGCCTCCTCCGCCGGACCGGTGCTGATCGAGGGCAAGTGGCGCACGGTCGCGGGGCGGATCGCGATGGACCAGTTCACCGTCGACCTGGGCGGGGACGAACCCGGGGAGGGCGCCGAAGTGGTCCTCTTCGGCCCCGGCGACCGCGGCGAGCCCACCGTCGAGGACTGGGCGCAGGCTGCGGGCACCATCGGGTACGAGATCGTCACCCGGATCGGAACCCGCGTCCCGCGCGTTTATGTGAACGACGTGAACGACGTGAACGGCGTGAGATACGTGAGTGCGTGACGGCACGGCGATGCGATGGCGCGACGGCACGGCGACATGACGAAGCGGTACGCCGGAACGTTCGTACGTCCGTACGCTCGTCCGACCGCACCCGCATGAGGAACGGCAGAGGAGCCAGTACGTGAGCGAGAGCAGAGTGGAGGCCGTCAACACCGCCGTCACGACGGCTGCCGCCTCCGTCGCCGAAGCGTCCAACGGCTGGCGCCGGGCGACCGGCATCGCCGGCGTCGCGATAGGCGTGCTCGCCACGGGTGCCGCCGCCGGGGTCGCCATGGAGCGGATGACCGTCGGCCGGGGCATACGCAAGAAGGCCAGGCTCGCCCTCGACTCCACCGGACCGTACGGCTCGCTGCGCGGCACCCCCGGCAAGGCGTACGCCGAGGACGGCACCGAGCTGTACTACGAGGTCGACGACCCGGACCCGGACGCCGAACCCGCGCGCCGCCGCCGGCTGTTCGGCCGCAAGCCGCCCGCCCCCGTCACCGTCGTCTTCAGCCACGGTTACTGCCTCGGCCAGGACTCCTGGCACTTCCAGCGGGCCGCGCTCAGGGGCGTCGTACGGGCCGTGTACTGGGACCAGCGCAGCCACGGCCGTTCCGGGCGGGGCGCGGCCCAGGCCGAGCGGGGCGAGCCGGTCACCATCGGCCAGCTGGGGCAGGACCTCAAGGCCGTCATCGACGCCGCCGCGCCCGAGGGGCCGATCGTGCTGGTCGGGCACTCCATGGGCGGGATGACGGTGATGGCCCTCGCCGACCGGTACCCCGAGCTGATCCGCGAACGGGTCGTCGGCGTCGCCCTCGTCGGTACGTCGCCGGGACGGCTGGGCGAGGTCAATTTCGGGCTGCCCGTGGCCGGGGTCAACGCGGTGCGGCGGGTGCTGCCGGGGGTGCTGAAGGCGCTGGGGCAGCGGGCCGAGCTGGTGGAGAAGGGGCGCCGGGCCACTGCGGACCTGTTCGCCGGGATCATCAAGCGGTACTCGTTCGCGGCCCGGGACGTCGACCCGGCCGTCGCCCGGTTCGCCGAGCGGATGATCGAGTCCACCCCGATCGACGTCGTCGCCGAGTACTACCCGGCGTTCAACGAGCACGACAAGACCGAGGCCCTCGCCCACTTCGCCGGTCTCCCGGTGCTCGTGCTGGCCGGGGTGAAGGACCTGATCACGCCCAGCGAGCACAGCGAGGCCATCGCCGGGCTGCTGCCGGACGCCGAACTGGTGCTGGTGCCGGACGCCGGGCACCTGGTCATCCTGGAGCATCCGGAGGTGGTCACCGACCGTCTCGCCGATCTGCTCGCCCGCACCGGGGCGGTGCCCGCCACGACTACCGTGGGTGGCTGTGACCCCGCCTCCTCCTGACGGAGACGGATGCCGGCCCTTCTCGGCCGGGGTCCCGCCCGAACCGCCCCCTCGCGGGGTGCGGCCCATGTACTACTGCGAGTGAGTGATGATGGAAGAAGTCGCAGCGTCCCTCCCGTCCGTCCGGCTGGTCGTCGGTTCCCCCGACCGGATGCGGGACCTGGGCCGTGCCCTCGCCAAGCTGCTGCGCGCCGGCGACCTCGTGATGCTCACCGGCGAGCTGGGGGCGGGCAAGACCACGCTGACCCGTGGGCTCGGCGAGGGGCTCGGGGTGCGGGGCGCCGTCACCTCCCCGACCTTCGTGATCGCCCGTGTGCACCCGTCCCTGGGGGACGGGCCGCCGCTGGTCCACGTCGACGCGTACCGGCTGTCGGGCGGACTGGACGAGATGGAGGACCTCGATCTCGACGTCTCGCTGCCCGAGTCGGTGATCGTCGTGGAGTGGGGCGAGGGCAGGCTCGAGGAGCTGACCGACGACCGGCTCCAGATCGTCATCCACCGCGCGGTCGGCGACACCACGGACGAGGTCCGGCACGTGACGCTGACCGGTCTGGGCGACCGCTGGGCGGGCACGGACCTGAGCGCACTGTCGGCCTGAGCGCGTCGTCCCGGCCTGAGCGGGGTGGGCGGCGCCCTGGGCCCGTGGTGTCCGTTCTCCCTGCGTTCCGACAAGGTGTCGGTAAAATCTTGCATTTGGTGTCCCGGGCGTGGTCACATGGTATCCAGCTCGTAGTTAGGTCTACCTAACTACGTCCGCCCCCGGCCCCAGGAGGCGTCCATGCCGCCCACCGAGAGCTCTCGCAGGACCGAGGCGCGGCCGCAGTCGTTCGCCGGGGTGTCGATGCGCGACCTGCTGGCGGCCGGCGCGGCCGCCGCCGCGATCTCCACCCCGCCCCGCGCTCCCGAACCGCGCCCGCGGCCCCGGCTCGCCGAGCCGAGCAACGGCCATCGCGAGGCCGCCTGATCCGGGCCCGCCGCCGTGGTCGTGCGTCATGCGCCCATGGGCCGTGGAGCGGGGGCGCGGCCGCGGTCGGCAGGTCGCGGGCGACGTCGCGGCTACCGTACGACGACGACCTTGCGGCCGATGGTGGCGAACCTCCACATGGCCTCGCCGTCCGCCCGGGTTTCGCGGATGCCGCCGGTGTGGAGCTCCGGGTCCGGTGCCGGTGTCAGGGCCGATCCGTCGACCGCCGCGCTGAAACCGATCGCCGTGCCGTCGTTGATCGCGAAGCGGACGACGTTTTCGACGGGGATGCCGTCCGATCCCATGATGTTCTTCGAGCGGGAGGTGACCCGGTAGGTGCCCGGTTCCGGGTTTACCGTGCTGGGGTCGACCGAGAAGGTGCGACGGACCTTGCCGTCCTTCTCGACCAGCCACACCCGGTCGACGCCCAGGGCGTAGACGACCCGGGAGCCCTGGCCGGAGCCCTCGGGCGGAGCGCCGGGGGAGTCCTTGTCCCGGTCCGCCTGCAGGGCGGTCCGCGCGGTGTCCGTGCGGGCGGTGTGCGCAGCGGCCGGTGCCTTCGCCGACGCCTGGTAGCCGAGGACGCCGACCGTCAGGAGGGCCGCCGCGGTCAGTCCCGCCACGATCGCCGAGCTGTTGCCCGCCACCGCTGTCACCCCTCTGTCCCGTCCCGGCCCGCCGTGTCCCGTCGCACCCGCTCCCGCGTCGTCACCGCCGTCACCGCCGTCGCCACCGCCCCGGTGGCGATCGTTCGGGATCGTCCGGAATCGTCCGGAGTGTGCACGCGTCGACGTGACGGTAGCAGTACGTGAGCGTTCGACCGGGCCGTCCGACACGGGGTGCGGGGAGCCGTAGGCTGTTTGTGTGCTCCTGCTCGCTCTGGATACCGCCACCCCTGCCGTCACCGTCGCGCTGCACGACGGCGACGACGTCGTCGCCTCGTCGAGCCAGGTGGACGCCCGCCGCCACGGCGAGTTGCTGCTCCCGGCGATCGACCGGGTGCTCGCCGAGGCCGGTCTGAAGGTGGACGCCCTTACCGGGATCGTCGTCGGCATCGGCCCCGGACCGTACACCGGGCTGAGGGTCGGCCTGATGACCGCGGACGCCTTCGGGCTCGCGCTCGGCGTCCCCGTGCACGGGGTGTGCACGCTGGACGGCCTCGCGTACGCCGCCGATCTGGAGGGCCCCTTCGTCGTGGCGACCGACGCCCGCCGCAAGGAGGTCTACTGGGCGCGGTACGCCGACTCCCGTACCCGCCTCACCGACCCCGCCGTCGACCGGCCCGCCGACATCGCCGGTCGGGTCGCGGGGCTGCCCGCCGTCGGCGCCGGTGCGCTGCTGTACCCCGAGACCTTCCCCCGGGCCCACGAGCCCGAGTACGTGACCGCCGCCGCCCTCGCCCGGCTGGCCGCCGAGCGGCTGGCGGCCGGCGTGGAACTGCCCGCGCCCCGGCCGCTGTACCTGCGCCGGCCCGATGCCCAGGTCCCCAAGAACTACAAGGTGGTCACCCCCAAGTGACACAAGTGACAGGGTCCGAGAAGGTCACGCTGCGCGAGATGCGCTGGTGGGATATCGAACGAGTGTTCCAGCTCGAGCGTGAGCTGTTCCCCGAGGACGCCTGGTCACGGGGGATGTTCTGGTCCGAGCTGGCCCATGCGCGCGGTCCCGCGGCGACCCGCCGTTACGTGGTCGCCGAGGAGGACGGCCGTCTCGTCGGATACGCGGGCCTCACCTCCGCCGGTACGGCGGCCGACGGCGAGGAGGGAACGGGCGAGGCGACCGGAGTGGCCGACGTCCAGACGATCGCCGTCAGCCGGGGCCACTGGGGCACCGGCCTCGGCTCGCGGCTGCTGACGGAGCTGCTGCGGGCGGCGACCGCGTTCGAGTGCGCCGAGGTGCTGCTGGAGTGCCGGATCGACAACGTCCGGGCCCAGAGGCTGTACGAGCGCTTCGGCTTCGAGACCATCGGCGTCAGGAAGGGCTACTACCAGCCGGGGAACGTGGACGCCCTGGTGATGCGGCTGACCGACCCGTCCACCTCCGTCGATCCGGCGATCCGGCGAACCCCGGAGACCCCGTGAACCCCGGAAGCCCCGTGAACCCCGCGATCCCAGTGAACGGCGTAGAAGGAACCGAGACCCATGGCTGACGAACCCCTGGTACTGGGGATCGAGACCTCCTGCGACGAGACCGGTGTCGGCGTCGTCCGGGGGACCACCCTGCTGGCGGACGCCGTCGCCTCCAGCGTCGACGAGCACGCCCGCTTCGGCGGTGTCGTCCCCGAGGTCGCCTCGCGCGCCCACCTGGAGGCGATGGTCCCCACCATCGGCCGCGCGCTGAAGGAGGCGGGGGTGAGCGCCCGGGACCTGGACGGCATCGCCGTCACCGCCGGTCCGGGTCTCGCCGGTGCGCTGCTGGTCGGCGTCTCGGCGGCGAAGGCGTACGCCTACGCCCTCGGTAAGCCCCTGTACGGCGTCAACCACCTCGCCTCGCACATCTGCGTCGACCAGCTGGAGCACGGGCCGCTCCCCGAGCCGACGATGGCGCTGCTGGTCTCCGGCGGCCACTCCTCGCTGCTGCTCTCCTCGGACATCACCTCCGACGTCCGTCCGATGGGCGCCACCATCGACGACGCGGCCGGCGAGGCCTTCGACAAGATCGCGCGCGTGCTGAACCTCGGTTTCCCCGGCGGTCCGGTCATCGACCGGTACGCGCGCGAGGGCGACCCGTCCGCGATCGCGTTCCCGCGCGGACTGACCGGGCCGCGCGACCCCGCGTACGACTTCTCCTTCTCCGGTCTGAAGACGGCTGTGGCCCGCTGGATCGAGGCCAAGCGGGCGGCGGGGGAGGAGGTCCCGGTGCGTGACGTGTCGGCCTCCTTCCAGGAGGCGGTCGTGGACGTGCTCACCCGCAAGGCCGTACGTGCCTGCAAGGACGAGGGCGTCGACCATCTGATGATCGGCGGCGGAGTGGCCGCCAACACGCGGCTGCGGGCGCTGGCCCGGGAACGCTGCGAGGCGGCGGGCATCCGGCTGCGCGTGCCGCGCCCCAAGCTGTGCACGGACAACGGTGCGATGGTGGCCGCCCTGGGCGCCGAGATGGTCGCCCGCAACCGGGCGGCTTCCGACTGGGACCTGTCCGCGGACTCGTCCCTCCCGGTGACGGAACCGCACGTGCCGGGCCACTCGCACGCCCACACCCATGACCACGATCACGTGCACGAGGTCAGCAAGGAGAACCTGTACTCGTGACCGTCGCGTTGATGTGGGAGGCGCGGGCCGTGTCCGGCCGGGGCGAGGAGCTGCTCGCCTGGGCCGGGGAGCAGGTGCGGGGACTGCCCGCCGATCCCGCCCCCGTGCGCCGGGAGACCTTCCGCGCCCCGCAGGACCGGGTCCTCGTCATCACCTGGTGGGACGCTCCGTACGACGCCGACCTGCCCGAACTCCCCGAGCCGGACGGGGATCTGGTCACTCGCGCGGTGCATCGGTGGCGCTTCGAGTCGGTGGCGACGGGCTGACGGTCCCTCGCCGCCCCTGCCCCTGTCCGTCGCCACCCGTCACAGCTCCTCCGGCACCTCCGACATCTCCGTCCCGCACACCAGCCGCCGGTCGGGACCGAGTTCGCGGAGGGGCCGGTGAGGGTGAGGCGGGCCGTGTGGCGTACGTCCGTGGTGGAGGCCGCCAACCGCAGTTCCAGGGCGCCGGGTTCGACCACGCGCCGGCCCGAGCGGTCGGTGAACGCCGAGAGGTCCGGGTGGAAGCGGAAGGTCACCCGGGCCGCCGCACCCGGCGTCAGCTCCACGCGCCGCGATCCGGCGCTGGGCGCGGGCCGGCGCCTGCGTGCCGAGACCCGGGTCGACGGGGCCGTGCCGAAGGGGCGGGTGAGCCGGCCGAGGCCGAGGGCGATCAGCTCGTCCCAGTCTTAGTCGGAGGTCATGTCGTGCTGGTGGAGGGAGGGGGGCGAAGCCCTCGCCGTCCGTGTCCGCGCCCACCCGTACCCCGTACAGCTGGGCGGTCTTCTCCTCCAGGGTCGTCCGGGCGAGCAGGTCGTCGACACGGGCTGCGGCGGGCAGGGCGGGGTCACGCCAGGGCGCGGTGACCATGAAGCTCCTGTCGGGTGGACGGCGGGCCCTCTCGCAAAGGTTCTCGACGCGGTGACGGAAGTGAGGCCGGGTCTGCGGCCGGGAGTTCCGAATGTTTCGGAATATATATCGAATGTTCCGGGAACTTGTGGCGCAAGGAATACTTCGTCAAGGGGTCCCGCAGGGATACGATCGCGGCCATGACTTCCTCGCAGCCCGCCGAAACCCGGACGCGAGGGCGCAGCGCGCAGACTGCGACCCTTGCCGAGATCGCCCGCGAGGCCGGTGTCTCGGCACCGACTGTTTCGAAGGTCCTCAACGGCCGTGCCGATGTCGCCCCCGCCACCCGCAGCCGGGTCGAGGACCTGCTGCGGGCCCACGGTTACCGGCGACGGCGCGCCGAGGCCACCCGTTCCCCCCTGATCGACCTGGTCTTCCACGAACTCGAGAGCGCCTGGGCGATGGAGGTCATCCGGGGCGTGGAGAACGTGGCGAGGGACGCGGGGCTGAGCGTGGTGCTCTCCGAGAGCGCGGGGCGGCTCACCCCGGGGCGGACCTGGGCCGACCAGGTCGCCGCCCGCCGCCCGCACGGGGTGATCCTCGTCCTGTCCGGCCTCGACGAGTCCGGGCGGGCGCTGCTCACCAGTCGCTCCATCCCGTTCGTGGTGATGGACCCGGCCGGTGACCCCGGTACCGACGTGCCCTCCATCGGTGCGACCAACTGGCAGGGCGGACTCGCCGCCACCCGGCATCTGGTCGAGCTGGGGCACACCAGGATCGGGGCGATCAGCGGGCCCTCGCAGATGATGTGCAGCCGCGCCCGCATCGGCGGTTACCGGGCCGCGCTGGAGACCGGCGGGCTTCCGGTGGACCCCGGACTGATCATGACCGGCGACTTCCACCACGAGACCGGTTACCGCCAGGGCCTCGCCCTGCTGCGCCGTCCCGACCGGCCCACCGCGGTCTTCACCGGCAACGACCTCCAGGCGCTCGGGCTCTACGAGGCCGCGCGTGAGCTGGGTCTGCGGATTCCCGAGGACCTGAGCGTGGTCGGATTCGACGACCTGCCGGTGGCCCGTTGGGTGGGGCCGCCGCTGACGACCGTACGGCAGCCGCTGACGGAGATGGCGGAGGCGGCGGCCAGGCTGGTGCTCGACCTCGGCAAGGGGGAGAACGCCGCGGCGGTCGCGTCCCGGGTGGAACTGGCGACGAGCCTGGTGGTGCGCAGCAGCACGGCGCCGCCGCCGGCCGGAGGCTGACGGTTCGCGGGCTTCCGGGCGCCGGTCGGGCCGTGCCCGAAGGGAGTCGCCGAAGGTTCGAAAGTTTTGACCCGGTGCTGCTTGCGCGGTGCCCGCTGCCTGGCCGTCGATTCGGCGGTTCTCGGGGTGAGTCCGGGCTGTGAAGTCTGAGAACTTCACGAGAAAACGGTCTGGGAGGAGCCAGTTGTCATAATTCGGACTTACGTTCCTGTCTGTGACGGGACACAAGGGCCGAGACGCAGGCCATGGTGAAGGGCACGACGGGGCCGGACGCGACGCGTCTTCGGACTCGTCCGAAGACGCGGACATACGGCCGGAGACGGAACCGGAGACGGAACCGGAGACAGAGCCGGAGACAGAGCCGGATACAGAACCGGACGCAGAACCTGGCACGCGGCCGACCCCGGAGACCGGCGTGTCGGCGAGGTGGCGGCGCCCGGACCGCCGGGCGCGGGCGCTGAAGATCGCCGGCCTCGCTCTGGCGGGCGCGCTGGTACTGGGCGCCGGGGCGGCCGGCTGGGCGTACTGGCAGCTCGGCGACAACATCACGAGCGTCGACATCGACAGCGCCCTGGGCGACGACCGTCCGGCCAGGGGAACCGCCTTTGACCAGGGTGCTTCGGCGTCCGCCTCGGCCTCGCCCCTGCCGACGGGGTCCCTCAACATCCTGGTGCTGGGTTCGGACTCGCGCAGTGGCGGGGAGAACCGGGCACTCGGCGGGGGCGACAGCGGCGGGGCCCGTTCCGACACGGCCATGGTCGTCCACCTCGACGCCGGCCGGACCGCCGCGACCGTGGTCAGCATCCCGCGCGACACCCTGGTCGACCGTCCGGCCTGCCCGCTGCCGGACGGCGGGTCGACGCGACCGGCGTCCCACGCGATGTTCAACAGCGCGTACGAGGTGGGCGGGCCGGTGTGCGCGGTGAAGACGGCCGAGCTGCTCACGGACGTCCGCATGGACCACTACGTCGAGATCGACTTCACCGGCTTCGCCCGTCTGGTCGACGCGCTCGGCGGCGTCACCGTCACCACGGACGAGGACATCGACGACGACCGGAGCCGGCTGAACCTCGAAGCGGGCACCCACCACCTGGACGGCACCGAGGCCCTCGCGCTGGCCCGCACGAGGTACGGCATCGGGGACAGCAGCGACCTCGGCCGCATAGGACTCCAGCACACGCTGGTGAAGGCGCTGCTGGATCGGATCGGGAAGCAGAGCCTGCTGACCGACCCCGTGAAGCTGTACGAGGTCGCCGACGCGCTCACCAGCAGCCTCACGACCGACACCGGCCTGGACTCGCTGACCGAGCTGACTCGCTTCGCCCAGAGCCTGCAGGGCCTGTCGTCGTCCGCGGTCACCACCCTCACGATGCCGGTGCTCCCGGCTCCCTGGGACTCCAACCGGGTGGTGGCGGACCAGCCGGAGGCGGAGGAGTTGTGGGCGTCGCTGCGGTGACCCGCCGGCGGGTCACCGCCGTGCGCCGGAAGAAAGTCCGGGGAAATCCGGGGAGCGTGTCGATTCCGGCGTCGCCCGTTCGACGCAGGGGTGAGAGGCCGGGAAGGACCCGGCCCGTACGGCGAACGCCGCAACGCACCACGCCACGAGGAGTCACCATGCCGCGCTTTCTCTCCCTGATCCGGATCGACGAGTCCAACGCGCCCGCGGAGGGGCCCAGCCCCGAACTGATGCAGCGGATGGGCGAGCTGATCGAGGAGATGACGAAGGCCGGGGTCCTGCTGGACACCGCCGGGCTGACCCCGACGGCCCAGGGCACCCGCGTGCACTATGAGGGCGGACGGCTGTCGACGACCGACGGGCCGTTCACCGAGTCCAAGGAGGTCATCGGGGGCTACGCGCTGATGCAGGCCAAGGACTCGGCCGAGGCGATCGAGTGGGCCGAGCGGTTCCTGAAGGTGCACGAGGAGCACTGGACGGTGACCTGCGAGGTGCGCGAGATCGCGGAGGGCTGACCGGCGACGGAGCGAACCGGCGGCCGGGCCGCTGCTTGGCACCGGTGCCGCACGGGTGTCTGATGGTGGGCTGTGACATCGCAGCCCACCCCCGCCCGGACGCACCGGTCCGTCGAGACCGTCTTCCGCCTGGAGTACCCGCGGGTGATCGCCGGCGTGGCCCGCCTCGTCCGGGACGTCGGTATCGCGGAGGAGCTGGCGCAGGACGCCCTCGTCGCCGCGCTGGAGCAGTGGCCGAGGGACGGCGTGCCCGACAACCCGGGCGCCTGGCTCATGACCACCGCCAGGAACCGTGCCGTCGACCTGATCCGGCGCCGCGAGAACTACGCCCGCAAGCTCGCCGAGATCGGCCGGGACCCCTCGGCCGTCGCCCCGCCGGAGGATCCCGCGGACCTCGCCGACCCCGACGGCATCGACGACGACCTGCTCCGGCTCGTCTTCACCGCCTGCCACCCGGCCCTGTCCGCCGAGGCCCGTATCGCCCTCACCCTGCGCCTGCTCGGCGGTCTGACCACGGCCGAGATCGCCCGCGCGTTCCTGGTCCCGGAACCGACGGTGGCCCAGCGCATCGTGCGCGCGAAGCGGACCCTCGCGACGAGGAACGTCGCCTTCGAGGTGCCCTACGGCCCCGACCGCGAGGCCCGCCTCGGCTCGGTCCTCGACGTCATCTACCTGATCTTCAACGAGGGGTACGCGGCCACCGCGGGCGACGACTGGCTGCGCCCCGGCCTGTGCGAGGACGCCCTGCGCCTGGCCCGCGTGCTGTCCGGGCTGATGCCCGAGGAACCCGAGGTCCACGGCCTCACCGCACTGCTGGAGTTCCAGACGTCCCGGGCCGCCGCCCGCACCGGCCCGGCCGGCGAAGCGGTGCTGCTCAAGGACCAGAACCGGGCCCGCTGGAACCGCCTGCTCATCGCCCGCGGCATCACCGCCCTCACCCGCGCCGACGCGGCGTCGAGCGGCGCCCCGGGCCCGTACACCCTTCAGGCCGCCATCGCCGCCTGTCACGCACACGCGTACCGCTACGAGGACACCGACTGGCGCCGCATCGCCGCCCTCTACGGTCTCCTCGCCGCCCGCGCCCCGTCCCCGGTCGTCGAACTCAACCGCGCGGTCGCCGTCTCCATGGCCGACGGCCCCGCCGCCGCCCTCCCCCTCGTCGACGCCCTGACCGGCGTACCGGCACTCCGGGACTACCACCTCCTGCCGAGCGTCCGAGGAGACCTGCTGGCCCGCCTCGGCCGCACCGAGGAGGCCTGCGCCGAGTTCACCCGGGCGGCGTCCCTGACCGGGAACGAGCGGGAACGGGAGATGCTGCTGCGACGGGCGGGGGCCCCGGGAGCCTGAGGGGCTCTCCGCGGGAGGCGCCTTCCGGTCCGAAGGTCAGCGCACCGGATGGCCCAGCAGCATCGTCGGGGCGCCGGCGACGCGGGTGAGGAAGACGGTGACGGATGCGGGGCCGTTCGGTTTGGGGAGGGCCTTGCGGCGGAGTTCCTCCGGTTCCACCGCCGAGCCGCGCTTCTTGACGGTCAGGATGCCGACCTGACGCTCACGCAGCAGCGCCTTCAGCTTCTTGACGTTGAAGGGGAGCCGGTCGGTGATCTCGTAGGCGGTGGCGTAGGGCGTCCGGCGGTGCTCGTCGGCGGTGATGTACGCGATGGTCGCGTCGATCAGCCCCCCGTCGAGGTCCTGCGCGACCTCGGCGACGAGATGCGCGCGGATGACGGCGCCGTCGGGCTCGTACAGGTACCGGCCGGGCGGACGCACCGCCGGGTCGGGCAGGCCGCGGGAGAGCAGTGTGCGGGGGCCGGGCAGCAGGGTCGCGCGTACCGCGCCGGGGCCCGGTTCAGGACCCGGTTCGGGGCTCGACCGCGCGGGGGCGGCCGCGCGCCGGGCGCCGAACCACAGCACCGCCTCCTTCACGTCCCCGCCGTCCGAGATCCACTCGGCCTCCGCGTCATCGGGGACGGCCTCGTGCGGGATGCCCGGCGCGACCTTCAGGGCAGCGGCGAGGGGCGCCCCGCGGGCCGCCTCGATCGCCCAGGACAACGGGGGCGAGTAGGCCTCGGGGTCGAAGATGCGGCCCCGGCCGCCGCGCCGGGCCGGGTCGACGAAGACGGCGTCGTAACCGGTCGTGTCCACCTTCGTGACATCGGCCTCCCGTACCTCGATCAGCGCGGCCAGGCCCAGCGCGTCCGCGTTCGCACGGGCCGCCGCCGCGGTCAGCGGGTCCCGGTCCACCGCGAGCACCCGGATTCCGGCGCGGGCCAGCGCGATCGCGTCCCCGCCGATCCCGCAGCACAGGTCGGCCACCGAGGTCACCCCCAGCTCCTTCAGCCGCTCCGCCCGGTACTCTGCCACGCTCGCCCGGGTCGACTGCTCGACCCCGTTCGGTGTGAAGAACATCCGCCCGGCGTCCTCGGCCCCGAACTTCGCCGCCGCCCGCTGCCGCAGCCGGGCCTGGCCGAGCGCCGCGGACACCAGCTCCGCCGGATGCTCACGGCGCAGCCGGGTGGCGACGGCGAGTTCCCGGGCCGGGTCGGTGTCGCGCACCTCGTCGAGGAGGGCGCGGCCCTCGGGGGTGAGGAGCAGGGCGAGGGGCGAGGCGTCGAAGGGCTGCGAGGAGGGCTGGGCGGGGGGCGCGGTGCGGTCGTTCACCGGCTCATTGTGGGCCAGGCGCGGGTCCGGTGTCGGCCAGTCGGTGGACGGTGTGCCGCCGACCGCGGTGTCGGGCCGGGACCGGGGCGGAGGACTGCCATGATCCGACCCCATGCGAGTAGTAGGACAAAACGATAAAAGGTGGTCGCTGGGTGGCGTGCGGGCCGGTGTCGCCGTACTCGCCCTCGCGACCCTCGCCCCTCTCGCCGCGGGCTGCGGCCAGGAGGGGAAGGGCGGCCCCAACGCCGTCCCGCCCGCGGGCGGGCAGCAGCCCTTCCAGTCGACCTCGGCCCGCGCACTCGACTCCCACACCCCCGAACTGCGCGCCGCGCACGCCGCGCGCGCGGCCGTCGCGAAGCGCTGGGGGCTCAAGCAGGTACCCCTGACCGCCCCGCCCGCGCCGGAGAAGAAACCCGGGATCACCACCCGTAAGGGCTTCGAGGTCGACGGCCACCGGAGACTGGGCCTCCCCCCGGTCTTCACCACCGTCCCCACCGAGGAGAAGGTCGTCTTCCTCACCATCGACGACGGTGCCGAGAAGGACCCCGCCTTCCTGCGCATGATGGACGAGCTGAAGATCCCGTACACCGCGTTCCTCAGCGACTACGTCATCAAGGACGACTACGGCTACTTCGGGGAGATGCAGGACCGGGGCGTCGGCCTGAACAACCACACCCTGAGCCACCCGTACCTGCCGGGCCTGTCCTACGCCGGCCAGAAGCGCGAGATCTGCGGCATGCAGGACGTCATCGAGGAGCGGTACGGCGAGCGCCCCGTCCTCTTCCGCCCGCCGTTCGGCAACTACAACAAGGACACCCTGCGCGCGGCGAAGGCCTGCGGCATCGAGTACGCCCTGCTGTGGAACGAAGAGGTCTTCGTCGACCGCTGGGAGTACCGCGAGTGGGACAGGAAGTTGCGCCCCGGCGACATCGTCCTCTCCCACTTCCGGGGCCGCGGCGCATGGGAGGGCACCATGCCCGACATGATCCGCCGCTTCCTGGACAAGGTCACGGCCGAGGGATACGCGGTGGGGCGCCTGGAGGACTACTTGTGATCCGGTGGGTCCGGTGGGTCCGGTGGGTCCGGCGGGTCCGGCGGGGGGCGGCCACGGCGGTTCTCCTGGTGGCGGGTCTCGCCCTTCCGGCGGCGCTGGCCGGCTGCGGACCGTCGGGCGGGCGGCCGGTCGCGGGCCCGACGGCTCAAGAGGCCGAGGCGGGGGAGAGGGAGGGGGAGGGTGCTGGGGACGGCACCGGCCGGTCGCCCGGCCGCCCGGATCAGGGCGGCTCTGATCAGAGCCGCCGTGGCCCCGGCGGTCCGCCCGTCGTCGACCGCGTCCCGACCCGGGACAAGGTCGTCTTCCTGACCTACGACGACGGCGCCGAACGCGACCCCCGCCTCATCGACCTCGTACGCCGGCGCCGCCTCCCCGTCAGCATGTTCCTCACGGACAGCGTGGTGGGACCCGGCTACGGCCACTTCGCCCGGCTGCGCTCGGTCGGCGCGAGCCTGCAGAACCACACCCTCGACCACCCCGCCCTGCGCGGCCTGCCCTACGCCGGTCAACGCGCCGAGATCTGCGGCCAGCAGCGCAAGCTCACGTCCCGCTTCGGCATCCGCCCCCACCTGTTCCGCCCGCCCTACGGCGCGTACGACGCCACGACCCTCCGGGCCGCCGCCGACTGCGGCATCGCGGCGGTCGTGCTCTGGCGGGTCACCCTGGAGGGCGACGGCACCCTCACGTATGTCCGCGGCGCCCACCGCCTGGCTCCCGGTGACATCATCTCCGTCCCCGCGGGCGAGACCCCGCCGCTGACCCTTGCGGAACGGACGACGCGTTTGCTGCGCGAACTGGAGGAGCAGGGGCTGAGGGTCGGGAGGCTGGAGGACTACGTCCGGTGAACGGACCCGTCACCACGTCCGGCGAACGGGCCCGTCCGGGGGTGCCCCTGCGCGTGGAGCTCGGGGAGATCGAGGGCGAGACCGTTCGGGCCGGAAGGGGGGTCCGGGGACGGCGACTCCCAGGGGACGAGCACTCGAACACAGGCCGACTTCTCGGACTGGCGTACCCGGAAACCTCGGCGACGCCACGCAGTGAATTGGCACTCCGCTTGACCGAGTGCTAATCGCGGTCATAGTCTCGGTTCTGGCACTCCCCCCTGGAGAGTGCCAACACAGCGACGGGCAGGTCCGGCACCCGCGACGACGGATCCACCTGGTCGCCACCTCAGACAGTTAACCCCGTGAGATCTCCGAAGGGGGAGGTCGGATCGTGACGACCGCCAGCTCCAAGGTTGCCATCAAGCCGCTCGAGGACCGCATTGTGGTCCAGCCGCTCGACGCCGAGCAGACCACGGCTTCGGGCCTGGTCATTCCGGACACGGCCAAGGAGAAGCCCCAGGAGGGCGTTGTCCTGGCCACCGGTCCCGGCCGGATCGAGGACGGCAAGCGCGTCGAACTCGACGTGAACGTCGGCGACATCGTGCTGTACAGCAAGTACGGCGGCACCGAGGTGAAGTACAACGGCGAGGAGTACCTCGTCCTCTCGGCTCGCGACGTTCTCGCGATCATCGAGAAGTAAGTCACCTCGTAGCAGATTTGCTCCGAACTGCGCCCCTGGTCCCGACACGCTTACTGAGCCGGGCGCCCGGGGCGCAGTGTTTTCTCACCCCAGATTTCCGAGAGGGCTCCCGCAGCCATGGCGAAGATCCTGAAGTTCGACGAGGACGCCCGTCGCGCCCTTGAGCGCGGCGTCAACAAGCTTGCCGACACGGTGAAGGTGACGATCGGCCCCCGGGGCCGCAACGTCGTCATCGACAAGAAGTTCGGCGCCCCCACCATCACCAACGACGGTGTCACGATCGCCCGCGAGGTCGAGGTCGAGGACCCGTTCGAGAACCTCGGTGCCCAGCTGGTCAAGGAGGTGGCGACCAAGACCAACGACATCGCGGGTGACGGTACGACCACCGCGACCGTGCTGGCCCAGGCCCTGGTCCGCGAGGGCCTGCGCAACGTCGCCGCCGGCGCCTCCCCGGCCGCCCTCAAGAAGGGCATCGACGCCGCCGTCGCCGCCGTCTCCGAGGACCTGCTCGCCTCGGCCCGGCCGATCGACGAGAAGTCCGACATCGCCGCCGTCGCCGGGCTGTCCGCCCAGGACCAGCAGGTCGGCGAGCTCATCGCCGAGGCGATGGACAAGGTCGGCAAGGACGGTGTCATCACCGTCGAGGAGTCCAACACCTTCGGTCTGGAGCTGGACTTCACCGAGGGCATGGCCTTCGACAAGGGCTACCTGTCGCCGTACTTCGTGACGGACCAGGAGCGCATGGAAGCCGTCCTGGACGACCCGTACATCCTCATCACGCAGGGCAAGGTCGGCTCCATCGCCGAGCTGCTGCCGCTGCTGGAGAAGGTCATCCAGGCCAACTCCTCCAAGCCGCTGCTGATCATCGCCGAGGACGTCGAGGGCGAGGCCCTGTCGACCCTGGTCGTCAACAAGATCCGCGGCACGTTCAACGCCGTCGCGGTCAAGGCCCCCGGCTTCGGTGACCGCCGCAAGGCGATGCTGCAGGACATGGCCGCCCTCACCGGCGCCACGGTCGTCTCCGAGGAGGTCGGCCTCAAGCTCGACCAGGTCGGCCTGGACGTGCTGGGCTCCGCCCGCCGCGTCACCGTCACCAAGGACGACACCACGATCGTCGACGGCGGCGGCAAGAAGGAGGACGTGACCGGTCGCATCGGCCAGATCAAGGCCGAGATCGAGTCCACGGACTCCGACTGGGACCGCGAGAAGCTCCAGGAGCGCCTCGCGAAGCTCGCCGGCGGCGTGTGCGTCATCAAGGTCGGCGCCGCCACCGAGGTGGAGCTGAAGGAGAAGAAGCACCGTCTGGAGGACGCCATCTCCGCGACCCGCGCCGCGGTCGAGGAGGGCATCGTCTCCGGTGGTGGCTCCGCGCTCGTCCACGCCGTCAAGGTCCTCGAGGGCAACCTCGGCAAGACCGGCGACGAGGCCACCGGTGTCGCGGTCGTCCGCCGCGCCGCCGTCGAGCCGCTGCGCTGGATCGCCGAGAACGCCGGCCTCGAGGGCTACGTCATCGTCTCCAAGGTCGCCGAGCTCGAGAAGGGCAACGGCTACAACGCCGCCACCGGCGAGTACGGCGACCTGGTCAAGTCCGGCGTCATCGACCCGGTCAAGGTCACCCGCTCCGCCCTGGAGAACGCCGCCTCCATCGCCTCCCTCCTCCTGACGACCGAGACCCTGGTCGTCGAGAAGAAGGAAGAGGAGGAGCCGGCCGCCGGTGGGCACGGTCACGCCCACTGAGTGACCCGCTCGTAGGGAACCCGAAGGGTCCGGCACCGTACGGTGCCGGACCCTTCGCCGTCGTCCGGCCCGTCAGCCGCTCCGCCGCAGCAGGAACCGGACCCGCTCCGCCGGACCTCGCACGCCCTCCTCTGCCGACCGGGCCGCGAGGACGGCGGCTGACGCACCCGGGCCCCCGCCTCGGCCGGCGGGGGCCCGGACGCGGGGTGCGCGAGCGCGGGTCAGGCGCGGGTCAGGCGGACCGCCGTCGTCTCCGTGACCGTCACCGGCTTGTCGTAGTCCGGGTCCGTGCCCGTCGCCCGCGCCTCGACCTCCACGTTGCCGCTCTGGAACGGTACGGATCCGGTGGGCGTGGCCGTCGCGGTCCAGGCGACCGGTGCGCCCGGAACGCAGGACACCGACGTGGAGTACGAGCCGCGGATGAGGTTCTGCCTCTTCACCTGGGTGACGTCCCCGGCCACGTTCACCTGGACGGGCTTGTTGCAGCTCACCGTGCCGTGGAGGGTGGCTTTGCCGTTGAGGGTGCTCGCGGTGCCGTTCAGCGCGACGGCGAGACCGAGGCCGAGCTCGGCCGGCGGGGGCGGGTTGTCGATGTGCACCTCACCGCGGGCGGCGGTGGAGCCTCCCTCGCAGTGTTGTACGAAGGTGGCGTCGAGCTTCTTCACGTATCCCTGCGGACCGAACTCCACTGCGTCGACGGTGAATTCGCCGGTGAGGGTGTTGCAGCCGCGGCCGTTGCCGCTGAGGGAGAGGCCGGGTTCGGTCGGCTCGTTGAAGGGGTGGCGGGTGGCTCCGGTGTACGTGCCCGGCGCGAGGGCCGTGCCGGAGGGGGCGGCGAGGTTGAGGTACCACCAGTCGCCGTTGGCTCCGTCCACGGAGAGGGAGACGGTGTTGTTCGCGGTGTCGGCGGAAACGTTCAGGCGGTCCTGGGACGAGGTCGAGTAGGCGTAGGACCGGCCGCCACTGACCCAGTCGTCCTCGTCGCCGCTGAAGCCGAAGGAGCCCTCGGCGGCCGGCTGCGCGTGCGCCTCGGTCCCGGGCAGCAGGCCGGTGGAGCCGGTGGCGAGGCCCAGGGCCAGTGCGAGGACGGCGGTGGCACGGCCGAGGACGCGTCTGGGCGCGGTGAGTTTCATGAATGTACCCCCTGCAGAGACGGAGTTCCCCTGTGCCGACATGATCCGCTCGTCGGCGGGGCGAGTCTGTCAAGCACCCGGGAGAGCCACAACTGGGTTTCCTCAGGCTTCAGTTGGTGTTCAGGCCGCACTTGGACGGGGGAGCCGGCGGTGTCGGGCGGGTGCCTCGGGTGCTGTCAGTCGTCCTGCCGGAGCAGGAACCGGATCCGCTCCGCCAGCACCGCACGCGCGCTCTTCTCGTCCGCCAGCCGGGTCGCGAGGGTGGCCTCGGCCAGCCGCGCGGGCAGCGCCTCCGCGAACTTCAGCCCGCGCACGGCGTGCGGGTCCACCTCGGGCAGGGTCAGACCCGTCCCGGCGTCCTCCACCGCCGCCCGCCACGACTGCGGGGTCACGTCCTCGCGCAGCCGGACGAAGCGGTCGTCGACCATCCGGTGCCGCAGGACGACGGAGGGAAGCGAGGCGGCCAGGGTGGCGTTCGCCCGGTGCCCGGCCCAGGTCCACCAGCGCACATCACTGGCACCCCGGCGGGTGATGACCGTGCCCGCGGGATGCACCACGTCCAGGTACGTCTCCCGGGCCGCCGCGAGTTTCGCCTCCGCCCGACGGGTCAGCAGCACGGGCGGACTGCCCCCGAGCAGCACGTCACGTACGGCACGGGCCAGGGTGAACGACCGGACGCGATGCGCCCCGAAGCCGCTCCACTTGGCGCGCCCGCCCTCGTCCACGGGCTCCACGAAGCAGCGCCTGCGCCGCCAGTCGATGTACGTCACCAGCCAGCTGCGGCCCGCCAGGAGCAGCTTGCGCGGGCCGTCGGTCTCCTCGGTGAGCAGGTCCGGGTCCGTACGGCCGATCTCCGTCCGCCCGCTGAGCACGGTGAACTCGGGCGGTGCGGTGAACGAGGCCGTCAGGTTCATGAAGTGCCGGTGTCCGAAGCGGCGTTCTGCCTCGGGCCCGATGAACAGGGTGCCCGAGTCCCGTTCCAGATAGCCCTGTTCCACGAGGTGTCGTACGACGGGTTCGGCGGCGGCACCGAACACACCGAGACCGCCCCACCATTCCGGCCACAGGTTCTCCCCGACCCGGTGCTCCTGGAGGCACAGCGCGAGCAGTTGCTGGGCCACGAGGTGTCGCGGCTCGGGAGGTGGGATCACCGGCTCCACCCAGCCGCGCGACCAGGCCAGCAGCAGGGCCGCGGCGGCCAGGAAACCCTCGTCGTCCAGGGCGAGGAAGAGGCAGTTGCGGTGGGTGCCGGGGCGGCGTCCGGTACGGCCGAGGCGTTGCAGGAACGAGGCGACCGTGGTGGGTGCGTCGAGCTGGACGACCCGGTCCAGGTCGCCGACGTCGATGCCGAGTTCCAGGGTGCTGGTCGAGACGATCACACAGTCGCGGGCCTCGGCGAACGCCTCCTCCGCGCGGTGATCCGTTCGGGGTGGCGGGCCGTGGCCTCGTACACATCGCGTACCTTGCGGTCCAGCTGTCCGAGGGAGGCCAGCTCGAAGCCGGTCAGGCGCAGTTGGACGGCGCGCGGGGAGTCGAAGCGCGGGTCGGTCGTGAAGTCGGTCGCCAGCCGCTGGGCGAGCGGTGCGAGGCGCTGCACGCCCTGCTGCCCGTCGTAGAAGGCGGGGTGCCGGTGATGACGAGGAACAGGCCGGGGAAGCGGCCCGCGTCGATCTCGTCGAGGAGCTGGCGCAGCGCGTTCAGCGCCTTCTCCCGTACGTCGCCGCGCGCCCGCTGGAGGGTCTTCACCTCGTCGAGGACCAGGAGGAGGCCGGGGTGTCCGCAGTCCCGCAGCACGGTCAGCAGGCCCTGGAGGAAGCCGAGCGCGGCGAAGTGGTCGAGGCCGCCGCGCACTCCGGCGGCGCGCTTGGCGGCGGCGACGGACTTCTGCCCGCCGAGCCAGGCGATCAGCGCCTCGGCCCGCGCGCTGGACGAGCTGGCCGAACTCCTCTGAGCAGGGGAAGGGGAACCCTCCATGCGAGCCGAATCTTGGCTGATATACCCTGCGCCTAAATTATTCGAACAGTTCGGCGAATCCGTGTCACCGGATACGCCCTGCCCGGGGGGGCATTCCATCACTTCACAGTTCCGTGCGGTGCTCGGCATCGCGCTCACTCCCGTCCTCACCCTGGCGGCCGTTGCTCCGGCCGCCGCCGCCCAGACCACCGCCACAGCCGCGGCCACCGGCACCACCACGACCAAGACCACCGTCGAGAAGCGTGCGCCGGGCGCGTGGGGCACCCGCACCGCGCACGCACCGGGTAGCTTGAGGGCCCTGGTGTCGGCCCGGAACGGCACCCTCGTCTCCTTCGCCGATGGCACCCGGATCCGGCCCGCCGGCAGCACCCGCTGGCTCGCCCCGCAGGCCTGGCCGGACGCCGGCGGGTACAACACCGAGCTGGTCTCGCTCAGCGACGGCTCGGTGCGCCTGGTCTGGCGGGCCGCCGACGAACACAACGACTACTGGCTGAAGATGGCCACCCTCGCGCCCGGCGCGACCGCCTTCTCCGAGCCCGAGGACATCGCCGAGGTCCCCAGGAGTGGCTACCACCACCTGGCGGCGACCCCCGACGGCCGGGTGACCGTCGCGTGGGCGGACGGGGGCGTCGTGATGACCGCCGAGAAGGCCGGCCCGAAGGCCGCGTGGACCGCTCCGGTCGGCCTCAACGCGCAGCCGCCGACCGGCAGCCGGAACATCTCCGGCATGGAGCTGGCGGTCGCCGAGGACGGCACCGCCCTGCTGGTGTGGCAGGGGTCGACGACCAAGGTCGTCACCGCCATGGAGAAGGCCCCCGGCGCGTCCGGCTGGACCACGGTCAAGAACTTCCCGCTCCCGAGTGTGGACCGGGCGCAGCCGAAGGTGTTCGCCAATCCGCAGGGCGGCTTCGAGCTGTTCTACAACGACGCCGGGCACGTCATGCACACGCGCCGGTCCGCCGGCGCCACGAAGTGGAGCACCCCGCGGTCCTCTTCGGCCTCCGGCAGCACCAGCGGGATGACGGCGCCCGTCTACCTGCCCAACGGCGACCTCTTCGTCGCCGGCGGGGGGCCCGGCTCGACCAGCTCCTGGTACGCGGTGCGCTCGGCGGCCACCGGCGCCTGGCTGCCGTACAAGCAGCCGTTCTCCACGACCCGGGCGCAGGCGGTCGGCGCGGTCGCCACCTCGGGCGGCACGGTCACGGTGACGTGGCGGGCGGGCTCCTCGGGTCATGAGTACGTGATGGCCGCCGTCTTCAAGGGCGGCACCTGGTCCGCGGCGCGGCGGCTGAGCGCGGCGAGCGCCACGGCCACCGGCGCGCCCCGGGCGGCCTCCGACGCGCTCGGGCGCCCCGTGGTGCTGTGGGACGAGTACACGGTGGCCCAGTCCGCCTATATTCTGGGCGGGACCTACCAGACCACCACCGCCGGCCGGGCGCTGCCCAAGTGGCGGGACTACACGGACGACGGCAAGGCCGACCTCTTCGGCCGGAGCAGCAGCGGGCTGAAGGTGTACGCGGGCGGCGCGACGAAGCTGTCCGCCCAGAAGCGCGCGAGCAGCTGGCCGACGGGCACGCTGGTGCTGCCGTTCGGCGACCTCGACGGCGACCGCTGCAACGACGTGTTCGTCCGCTACCCGAAGGGCGAGGCCCGCATCTACAAGCCGGTCTGCGGCGGGCTGCCGGACCAGCAGACGTCCTCCGTGAAGGTCTCCTCCAACTGGAGCGGGTACAACGCGGTCCTCTCGCCCGGCGATGTGACCGGCGACGGCCGGGCCGACCTGCTGGCCCGGTCCGCCTCGACCGGGAAGCTGTACCTGTACGCGAACAGCGGCAAGGGCGGCTTCAAGGCCCGGAAGCTCGCCGGGTCCGGCTTCGGCGGCTACAAGAAGCTGATCGCCGCCGGCGACCTCAACCGCGACGGCAAGAACGACCTGCTGGCCCTCGACAAGTCGGACCGGCTGTGGCGGTTCAACGGGACCGGCAAGGGCACCTTCAAGCCCCGGGCGCTGGTCTTCAAGAACTGGGGCACGTCCTACAAGGACGTGGTCGGCGGGCTCGACCTGTCCGGGGACGGTCGGGCCGACCTGATCTCGCTCGACAAGAACGGCCGCGCCTGGCTGAACCGGGGCGACGGCCACGGCGGCTTCGGCAAGCGGTCGCAGGTCGGCAAGGCCACGAACTGGTCGGGCATCCGCATCTCCTGACGGCGCGGGCCCGGGACCCCTCGGAGACACGGGGGGTCCCATCCGGCGCCGACCGCCCCCGCCCGCACCTGCTGTTCGGCACCCGCTACAGCCCGCACGACAACCCAGTCGAGCGCATCTGGGCCGCGCTGAAGGCCCACCTCGCCAACACCACCGTCACCTGGCCGGGCCGCCGGCGCCAGGTCCACGCCTTCTTCCGTCAACGCTCACCCACCCAGATGCTGACCACCGCCGCCCCCTGGTCCTCGCCCTGGCTGCCGAAGGATTACGCGCAGAACTTCAGGCCATCCGCTGAGCAGTCCTGGGCCGGCAGCGGACGTACCCCGTTTTCGTCCGTCACCTCGTACACCTCGATGCGTAGCAGGGCCCGGACATGGGCCGGGACGCGTTCGACGGCGTTCACGGACGAGGACGGCACGACGAGTGCGTACCGTATCCGGGCGTCCTGGCTCGTCATTTGCCGCAACAGCTGCCCGTAGGCGATGTCGGCGTTGATGACCCGGCCTTCGGCCTTCGTTCGACCGTCCTCGCCGCTGGTACTCCTGAAGGTCGATCACTGTCCTCCGACGATGAACCTGGACCGTTTGCCACCGGAGGTGGATCAAAGGCTCAGTGGGGTGTGTGCCCGGTGCGCTCTCCGCTCCGGCAGCCGGCGCCGCCGATGTAGTACGCGTTGAGATAGTTCGGACCTGCGCCCGGCAACTGGGTGGGGCCGGGGCTGACGCAGAGGTGGTAGTCATTCGTGCTGCCGCCCCCTCTGACGTCGACGTGTACCCGCACCGTCGTCTCGCCGCAGTGGTTGTATCCGGCGAACTGGGACTCGCGGACGTTGTACCGGAAGAAGCCGCACGGGGCGAGAGGGCTCGCACCCGTCTGACGCACTTCCGGACCGCGCTCGGGCCCGGCGTGCGCCGGACCCGGGAACGCCATCAGGGCCAGCGCGGCACTTGACGCTGCCGCCAGGACGGTTCGAAGAGGGCGGGGGGAGAGCTTCACGAACACTCCTTGGGGGGTGAGCCATGGCGATGATGACCAGCTGATCGGCTCTGCCTGACACCACGACACCTCTTACGCGTCGCACTGGTACCGAAATCGTAACTCTGTGCACTCTGTCCATGGCTTTATGTCACCGAATTGAGTGATGGGTGAGATGGAAACGGGAATGAGGAAGCGGATCTCAGGAGGCCGACAATGCGGCGTCCCACGGCCGGCGTCAGGACCCGTCGATCAGTTTCCGTATCTCCGGGGGGAGCTTGTCGCCCAAGTGGGCGGCCACGAAGATGACATCGCCGGGAGCGTCCCCGACTGCGACGGCCACCTCGGGAGAGATGCCGTCCACCTTGTAGGCGGTCGTTGTCTCCCCGGCTTGCTTGCCCTCGTTCTGGCCACCGGTGTCGTCACACGGCGGGACGGTGGCGGGACCGAGCTTCTCGCCCGCCCTGAACTCCACGTTCGCGACGTCCCGGTACGTGCGGTCCTGGTAGATGACACGGTAGGCGCAGGATGCCACCCGTTCGCCTCCGTCGCTGCTGCTTTCCGATGTGCAGGCCACAGCCGGCATCACCATGGCTGCCACCAGAAGCGTGTGTGTGATTCGTCCCGACCGGCTCATGGTGTCCTCCTGGGAGATGCTGCGGAGGGCCAGGGCGTGTCCCTGCCCACGTGTCCCGGCCCGAAGCCGCGTTCGGCCTCATGAGTACCGACGGAGCAGAGGCCTTGTTCGTTCGAGCGTCGAGCCGATGTCCCGGTTTTGGCCCGGACGGTGCGACTCACTTCGGCGGTACGGAGCGGGCCGTGCAGTCCCGGCACAGGGCTTCGTCGGTGATCGGCCGGAAGAGGGTGGGCTGGATGTGGTCGCCCGCGCACTCGCGTGCGCCTGCCAGGCGGGGGGACAGGCGGGGTTCGAGGGGCTGCTCGGGGGAGGCTCCTCTGGGAGGTGGGGTTGCTTCCGGCGCGGAACCCGTCCCCGTCGGTACAGGCGGTACGGGTGGTACGTCGCGTAGGAGGTAGCGCAGCAGGCCGCCGGGGCGGTGGACGGTGCTGCCGTCGTCGGGGAGGCCGCGCAGGATGTGCAGGCGGACGGCGGTGGGCGGGTGCCCGGCGGCGAGCCAACGGGCTGTGAGGTCGGCCAGTTCGGCGTGCATGGCGCGGGGGATGTGGCGCAGGGCGGGGGAGAGCCCGGGGAACGTGGAGACGAGGGCACGGGCCTCTTCGAGGAGGGGCGGGGCGGTCGTCGTCTCCGGCTGCGGTTCCGTCTCCGGTGCTGCCGACGCCGACGCCGACGCCGACGCCGTTGCCGTCTCTGTCTCCGACTCCGTTGCCGGGCTGGGGGGTTCGGGGGGTCGGTGGGAGGTGTTCTCCCATGAGTCTTTCTTTGGATGACCGTCGGTGGGCGGGGTGGTCGGCTCACCGACGGCCGGAATCCGGGCACCCGGTGCGAGCTGCGGCGACACCCGCTCGGTGATGGTTCCTCCGGCCGGGCCCACGGGCATCCGCGCGAGGAGCTTGGCGGCCTCGGCCGCGCTCAACGGGGTGCTGGAGACGAGCTGTTGGGTGGCCCAGCGGCCGCCGGGCCCCTGGACACGCCGCTCGTGCACGAAGCCCTCGTCCTTGAGTTGACGCTTGGCCCGGGTGAAGGCGCTCCCGCCGATACGGGCGCGTTCGGCGGTGCGCGACAGGGGCTCGCGCGCTCCCTGCGGAAGGGACAGTTGCCAGGTCAGGAGACGGACGGCGTCGGAGGTCAGACGCGGGTGCCGGATGATCTCGTGAGAGAGCTGGGTGAAGGCGCGCGGGGGCGCGATATGGTGCCGGTAAATCACGGGTGGAGGCTCGATTCCACTGGTGGTTCAGGCCCTCGCGAACGGTTGCACCCGTTGCGGGGGCCGCCTTCGTTCGCGCCCGGTGCGGCACGCGGAAGACGAGTTGTCGAGGCGACGCTACCGCACGCAGCGTGCACGGATGGACGCGTTGAGTGAAGAAATCTTTGGTGAAGGGCGGATCGGCCTGTCAGTGGGCTCCCTTACCTTCGGGCCATGTCGATCACCGCACAACTGCGCGACTCGGTGAGGCTGCCGGGTGGACGCGCGCTGGTCAACGGCTTCGCGCTCGAAAGCCGTAGGGACGGTTCGTGCCGTGCCCTCCTCCGGAACGGGCACGAGTTGGAGGTCTACGACCTCCGCGAGGTGTTCGCGGGAGAGAGCGCGCCGACGGTCGTCTTCCCTCTTCCCTGGCCTCGGTGGGACCACGGCGTTCACTCGATGAGCCCCGACGGCACGTTCGCGGTGTTCTCGGGGCAGCGCGCGGTACGGGCCATGGGCGCGGGCGGAGAGACACTGTGGGAGTACCGGCACGGCTGCTGGGGTCCCGAGCTCGGTCACCCGCACACGGGGGATGAGCAGGAGGTGTGCCGTGGCAGGGAGCACGGCTCCTGCCGGATCTCGGACGACGGCCGGCTCGTGTGGGCGCATGTCGTGGCAGAGTCGGAGCCGGGCGGCTGGGAGGAGCGCTGGGTCGTCCTCGACGCGCGGAACGGACGGGAGTTGGCGTGGTTGCCCCTGGAGAGCGCGGCGGCCGGTTCGAACCACCTCTCCCACCCGGACGGTGTCCACATGGGACTGAGTATCGGCATGGGCCAGGACGGCATCCTGCTGTACTGGGCGCGCTGGGACGGCGAGAAGCTGACGAGCTGGGACGTGAACGAGGGCCTGGACCGCATCCTGGTGGACGTCCACGCGGGGCATCCGGGCTTCCTGACGGTCGAGCACTACGGAGCGGACCTGCGGCTGCACGCCCTGGACGGCGCCGTGATCACCGAGCGGGAGCCGGAGTCGGCCGACGAGGAGGACGAGGGCGAGGGCGAGGCCTACTGGGACTACGGCTGCGGTTTCGTCGACGCCGACACCGTCATCGCCTCGACGGCCGACTCCGACGAGTGTCCGGAGCGGGCCCGCCACTGGCTGCTCGACGCCCGCACCCTGCGGATACACGGGGCGGTCACGTACCCGACGGGTCCCGTGGACAGTGACGTACGCCCACTCGGCGACGGCACCTGGCTCACCTACGACGACAAGAGCGAGACGCTCGACCGCTGGACCCGGTCGGAGCCGGGCACGAGGTGACGAACCGCGTCGGACGCTCGGCCGCTCCGTCGGGTTGTCCCCTCTTGTGTGGCGAGGGGAACAATGAACCGTTGATGCATCCGGGCACAGGGGGCTCCGCGTGGACGCGGGAGAACTTGCGGGCTTAGCCGTAGGAGTGGTGGCCGCGGTGGCGACGGGGGCGGCCACCGGCGTCGGGGAAGGGGCGGGCGCGGCGGTCACCGAGGTGGTTCGCGCCCGCCTTACGTCGACGGAGCGGGGCAGCGGGCCCTGGAAGGCCTCGACGCGGATGCGAACGCCGCGCCGGCCCGGTCCGATGCCGCGGGCGTTCTGCGGGAGGAGGTCGAAGCCGATCCCGAACTCCGGAACCGCCTGGAACACCACCTGTCCGGGATCACGGCGCACTCCTCCGTGGTGATCACGGGCGGCCGGGTCTCCCGCAGTCCGATCGCGGTCGGCCCGCTGACGATCAACAACACCCGTCAGGCACGGGGGTGGTTCGTCGCTGCGGCGGCTCTGCTCGTGGCACTCGTCGTCCTTGCCGTCTACGGCGGAGTCCAGGTGTTCGGAGCCGACGACTCTCCGGGAGCAACGCCACAGGGGCCGGCTCGGAGCGGCCCCCGAGCGGCTGAGGACGGTGAGGGCCCGCCCGACCGGGGCGGTGACACAGCGGGGGACACGAGCGGCTTCCTGTCGGCTGGCGAGACCGCGAAGATCCTGCCCACCCTGCAGGACATGCCGCCGAACTGGACTCAGTACCGACGCGCGCAGGTCGCCTCGGCCTCGGAGTCCGGGGAGTGCCACAAGGGCCGAGTCGAGTACAAATCGACGGAGCCGGACGTCGGGCACCTGGTCGCGGAATTCGACGTCTACGCCTGCCCCAGTGCTGACACAGCCGGTACCGGGTACAAGGAGCTGATCCGCCGTCAGCAGGGGTGCGACGAGACGACCCCGATCTCCATGCCGCGCTTCGGCGACGAGAGCACTGCGCTGGTCTACTACAAGTCCGCCGAGGACAACAGCACCGCGGTCACGGTGGTGCGCACCGGAACCGTTCTCCTCATGCTGAAGTACGCGCACGTGGACGACCAACCCGACTACTCGGCGCACGTGCAGGAGCTGACCGCGATATTCGCCGGCCTGGCCACGGGCTGACGAGCCGTTGGCACCGAATCGCCCCCTGCCGTAGCGGTGTCCGTGGGTTCGGTCGGCGGCCGGTACGCGGTCAGATCTCGGCGTGCTCGCCGTGCTCGCCGTGCTCACTGTGACGGCCAGTGCGGAGGGCGTTCACTCGTGCGACGTAACGTGTGCGGTTTTCGGTGTGTTTTGGGTGGGGGTGTCCTGCGGTGCGAGCACGGGTGACCGGTGGACGGATGTGCTGAGGGGACGAGCGCGATGGAGTCGGGAGCGGATGCGGGCGCGGGTGCGGAGGGCACGGGCACGGACTCGAACGGGGAGTTCCTGCGCTGCTTCGGGCGCCAGATGAAGCTGCTGCGCGAGGTCGCCGGGCTGACGCAGGCGCAGTTGGGGGGCCAGGTCGGTTACGGCGAGGCGCAGATCGCGGCGGTGGAGCAGGGGCGGCGCATTCCCAAACCCGAACTGATCGACGGCGTGGACCGGGCGGTGGGGGCGCGGGGCGTGCTGAGCCGACGCCTGGGCGAGGGCGTCGAGCTCGCTGCCCAGCTTAAGAGGCCATCTCATGTGGCGAGTCTGCGGGAGCAGATGAGGGTACAGGCGGCGATGTGGGGCGCACCCGCTCAGCCGGCCGAAGGGTTCTGTGTCGCCGCGCGTGCTTCGGTGAGGGCTCGCTGCCTGAGGGTGCCGCCGAACAACTGCATCGTGGTGGCGGCCAGGATGTCGTCCCTGCCGATGGTCCGCCGGTCCCCCCTGCGGGTGGACAGGGTCAGGAGGGGGTCCTTGAGGAGCGGGGGTGGGGCCGGTTCGCCCGGCATCACCAGGGTGACCGTACCGAAACGTCTGACCCCGCCCTCGCGGACGACCATGGCCGCGTCCCGGGCGAGGTCCGTCAGGAACACGCTCGCGATTCCGTCCAGGTCGCGGACCATCGCCGGGACGGCCGTCACCCCCTGGCTCCGCAGCAGCCTCTTGACCCCGGCCTCGAACCTGTGGGCGCCGACCACAGCACTCGGCCTGCGCGACCTGCCGCGCTGACGAGAAGGCACGATGACCCCCTCGGCGTCGTACAGGACACCGGTCAGGCCTCGAAACGTCGGACTGTGGTCGTACCACCTGCTCCCCACCTCGAGCTCGACGTTCCGGTCGATCGCCGAGAGAAGGTCCCCGGGAATCAGCTTCCTCCGGGCCTCCGCCGACGCCGCTCTCCTCGCGCCGTCGATGATCTCCGTCAGCACTGTCCGCGTCACCGACGCGGCCGCCCACGCGGCCGACCGAGAGACGTGCATCGGGGTCACGTCCCTGAACACCGCTTTGACGAGAGAAGGCTTGAACGGCGGGACATCCATGACCGAGGCGGTCTCAGGACCGCTGCGCTCAGGGCGTGCGGGCTGTGCGGGCATCGGA
Organism: Streptomyces sp. NBC_01635; assembly: GCF_045209715.1. Taxonomy (NCBI): domain Bacteria; kingdom Bacillati; phylum Actinomycetota; class Actinomycetes; order Kitasatosporales; family Streptomycetaceae; genus Streptomyces; species Streptomyces sp. NBC_01635. Next base: position 5,497,218 of record NZ_CP109277.1, read on the forward strand.
AGAAACGCTCCCTGCTGTCGGAGTCATCAGAGGCCCACACTTCACCACGCAGACCCGCTCTCTTCCCCCATCCTCCGTCGAAGCGGCACCCGGTCAAGGGCCCGACGGGCACATCCCGACGGCCGGGCCGATGATCAGCCACCTCCCGCACGCCCTCGTACCGTGGCACCTGCATCCCCCGTCCGGCTGCACCCCGTTCTCCCTGGCCCCTGCCACCGAGGAGGAGCGGCCGGTGAAGCGCACGCAGGACGACAAGTGGGCGGCCAACCTGCGGGGCGGCGAAGGCGTTCCACGCCCGTGGGGGGCAGGCGACGAGGTTGTTCTCGGACACACTCGACGGCTCCCGCCCCGCGCACGAGGGGGGGAGCCGTCCAGAGGCGCCATCAGGGGATCAGGCGTGACGGTGTGAACGCCGGTTGCCGGTGATGAGGCGGTACAGAGCGAGCAGGATGAGGGAGCCGACGATCGCGGCGAGCCAGGTGGAGAGTTCGAAGAACCCGTCGATGGAGTCGACGCCGAAGATCACCTTGCCGAGCCAGCCGCCGAGCAGACCGCCGGCGATGCCGATCAGCATGGTGATGATGATGCCACCGGGGTCCTTGCCCGGCATGATGGCCTTGGCGATGATGCCGGCGAGCAGGCCGATGACGATCCACGCGATGATGCCCATTGTTGTCTCCGTCCTGTCATAAAGACCGTGTCAGTTCCTCGTCTGTACCGTCCGCGCCCGAACAAACCCGTTCTTCGGATCGCATCCCCGACCGCCCCCGAGCCAAGTGAATTGGGGCAGCGTCGAATCGGGCCCGCACCGCGCTGCGGGCCGGCGGTGAACATCCCTCGTGCAAGGAGCAGCATGACCAAGCGGCCCGTCGGCACCGCCCTGACAGTCGTAGGAGCACTGCTGTCCCTGACCGGGGCCGTGCTGTACGTCCTGCCCGGACCCGGCCTCCCCGTCCTCGTCACCGGTCTGGCCGTGCTCACCGCCGGCCTCTTCACGTCCGCCACGACCCGCCGTGACCGACCACGCCCACGTCCCCGACAGGATCCCCGGTACCGATGACTTGGCAATGGATCGGCCTCGCCGTCTTCTCCCTCACCTTGCTGCCGGCGGGCGTCGCCCTGCTCACCGGCCACGTGCCCCAGCGGCTGCGCCCCCGCCTCGCCCCGATGCGCCCCCGCGGCCTTTTCCTCCTCGCCGTTTACACCGTCGCGCCGCTCAACGCCGTTCCCCGCCTGGCCGGTGCCTCGCCTTCGATCATCCTGGCCGCCACCTGCCTGGGAGCGCTGGTGATGCTCGCGGGGTGCATCACGGCGATCGTTACTGCTCAGCGGGCCAGGGAGACGATCCGATGACCGGCCGCGCACGCTGGTGGCGGCATGCCGGGTCGCTCACGGCCTGGTGGCTGCTGCTCACCCTGACGCTGTGGCTTCTCGGGCAGGCTGTCGACCAGACTGCCTCTCTTGCGGCGTGCGCCTCTTCCTCGGCGTTGCTGGTCGGCGTCGGGGAGACCGGTGACTGGGTGCGTCGACGCTGGACGGCACACCGTGGGCAGGCAGGGGCGGACCGATGGCCCCGCCGGCGACTGCCCCGGAACGTACCGGAGGGGAACGGGCCCGATTACCGGCGCGGAAAGCCCAGTTCGCGGACATAGATGTCCCGGTAGGGCGGTGCGACGCCGGCCGGAGGGCCCTTCCGGCCGGCCTTCCTCCACCCCCAGTGCCGGTAGACGCTCTGCGTGGCGAGGGCGGTGGGCTGCACCGAGAGGATTGCGCGCTGCTCCTCGCGGTCGCGCAGGAGTTCCTCCGACAGGCGCCTCCCCGTGCCCCGACCGCGCCGTTCGGGGAGGACCGCGTGAAGCCCGGCGACGGCCCGGCGTGCCGCCGCGCATGTCCGCCGCGGTGGGGGGTACGACCCCTCCCGTACGGGGCAGTCGCGGAAGCGGCCGAAGAGCGAGGGGTGTCGGAAGTGATTCGAAAGCTGCAGGCGGTCGCGTTGGACTGCGCTGATCCGGTACGGCTTGCGGAGTTCTACGCGGAGCTGCTCGGTGGCCGGGTGGTCGCGGACCCGGAGGATCTCGACTGGGTCGAGGTGCACGGGTTCGAGGGAATCCCGCTGGCCTGCCAGCGGGTGGACGGCTACCGACCGCCCGAATGGCCCGGCCAGGAGCGCCCGCAGCAGCTCCACCTGGACTTCGACGTGGACGATCTCGACGGAGAGGAGAAGCGGGCGCTCGCCCTCGGTGCGACCGTGCTGGAGCGGACGGACCAACTCCGCCCGGAGGCCAACTGGCGGATCTACGCGGACCCGGCCGGCCATCCGTTCTGCTTCTGCCTCCACTGAGTCCCATCGGGCCCACTGCCCTGGCCCGATGGCTGTCGCCGCCTGCACAGGCGCCACGAGCGCAAAGCCGAGCGCTTCCTGGCCTTCGTCGGCATCGCCGACTCCCTCATCTGCTACCGCCGCTACCCCAAGTGAGCCGGCCTTCTATTCGTTTGCCTCAGGCCGGCCCGGTCATATAGGAAGCCTGCATGTTAAGGGGCAGCAAGGTCGGGCTGAGGGCCCGGCACGAGGACGACATCCCGATCCTGCGGACTGAACTCTACGACGACGTGGCCAACGCATCGAGGGCCGATGGCCGACCGTGGCGGCCGATCACGCCCGGTGCGGAGGACCCGCGGCTCGTGGTGGACGACGAGGAGCAAGGGCGCGTCCCGTTCTCCGTGGTGGAGCTGGGCGGCGGCACACTGATCGGCACCGCGACGCTTTGGGGCATCGACAACCACAACCGGTCCGCGCACATCGGCCTTGGACTGCTGCCGTCCTCCCGCGGCAAGGGCTACGGCACCGACGTGGTCGCGACCCTGTGCCACTACGGTTTCGTCGTGCGGGGCCTGCAGCGGCTGCAGATCGAGACGCTGTCGGACAACGCCGCGATGCTGCGCTCCGCCGAGCGCAACGGGTTCGTCCGTGAGGGCGTGCTGCGCTCCTCGGCCTGGGTGATGGGCGAGTTCCTGGACGAGGTGCTGCTCGGGCTCCTCGTCCAGGAATGGAAGCCGGACTCGAAGGGCTAGGCCGCCGTCCGACGGTCAAGGGCGGGTGTGGCACGCGGGTCCTCCACCGGCAGCAGCAGCCACAGGCCGGGCGGGACGTCGGCGGGCCACCTGGCCGCCTGCTGGAGAGCGGCCGGCAGCTCGCGGCCGCCCGCCTCCCAGGAGCGGGCGATCGGATCGGCCTCGTGGGAGAGCAGGACCGCCATGACGCCCAGGCTGTGACGGCCCGGGCGGGCATGGCGGTCCGATCGGCCGTGGTGGTCCGCTACTGCGGTCCGTACTTACGGCCCGTCCGCGAGGAGAAGCCGCCCAGAACATTGCGCGGCACCAGCTTCGCCGCTCCCATCAGGGTCTTGTAGCGCGCGTCCGGGATCGACAGCGTCTTGCCGCGGGCCAGGTCCGTGAGAGCCTCCTCGGCCACCTTGTCCGCATCCAGCCACATCCAGTTCGGGATGTTGTCCGTCCTCATCCCCGCCCGCTCGTGGAACTCGGTGCGTACGAAGCCGGGGCACAACGCCATCAGCCGTACGCCGTTGCCCGCCAGGTCCTGCGCCGCGCCCTGGGTGAACTGCACGACCCACGCCTTGGACGCCCCGTAGGTGCCGCGCGGTACGAACGCCGCGGTCGAGGCGACGTTCACGACGCCTCCGCGCCCGCGCTCCCGCATCGCCTCCGCCGCCGCCGTCGTCAGCCGGAGCACCGCCTCGCAGTGCACCTTGAGCATCCTCAGCTCGTCCGCCATGGAGACGTCGAGGTACCGGCCCTTGTTGCCGAAGCCCGCGTTGTTGATCAGCAGGTCGACGGGGTTCTTGCGATCGCCCAGCCGCTCGGCCACCGTCTCGATGCCCTTGTCCTCGGACAGGTCGGCCGTCAGCACCTCTGCCTCGACGCCGTGACGGTCGTGGAGCTCGGTCGCCTGCTCCCGAAGTCTGCCGATGTCGCGGGCCACCAGCACCAGGTCATGCCCGTCGGCCGCCAGCCGCCGCGCGAACGCGGCACCGATCCCGGCCGTCGATCCCGTAATCAGAGCGGTTGTCATGGCGCAAGACTAGTTACCCGGAGTCGGGGCGTCCGGTCGGCATCACCGTCTTGGCCGGTGCACTGAAGCCCGGTCGGATCAGTCGCTCCCGCGCCCGCCCCTCCACCCGCCCCGCCCCTCTATCCGTTTCCGTCTCCGTCCCCATGTCCGGCATGACCCGGCGGGGTACCGGCCGACTGACCTTTCTCGACCACCACGAACTGGCCCATCATCCCCTCGTCCTCGTGGTACAGCAGATGGCAGTGGTACATGTACGGAACGTCCGGGTCGGCCGGACCGGTGAAGCGCAGTGCCAGCTTCATCGTCGTGCCGTGCGGGACGAACACCGTGTCCTTCGGCCCGCGCAGGGCCGCCGGCGGAGCTGACCCGTTGACCTCCAGCACGCGGAACTGCACGTCGTGCACATGGAAGTTGTGCGGCATGCCGTTCGTGTTGCGTACCGTCCACACCTCCGTCGTCCCGCGGGTGACGGTGTCGTCGACGCGCCCCATGTCCATCGACCGGCCGTTTATCCCGGACAGCTTCAGATCGAAGTGCCGACCCCGTACCGCCTCGTCGCCGTCGGGCAGTTCCGGCTCGGCGAGCGCGGTCGGCACCTCCGGGGACGCCCGCAGCTGCCGGGCGGCCCGCAGCTCCAGTACGTCGAAGGAATCGTCGCCGCCGCCGAACCGCTGCTGCCAGAAGCCGCCGTAGTTCTCCTGAGGGAAGCTCCGGAGCATCACCCGTTCACCCGCCTCGACCCGCACGACGATCTCGGCGCGCTCGCCCGGCGACAACTGCACCCGGTCCATCACCGCGGGCCTCTCCAGCAGTCCGCCGTCCGTCCCGATCAGCGAGAAGTCACGGTCGTCCGGGAAACCGAAGGCGTAGGTACGGGCGGTGGACGCGTTGACCAGCCGCAGTCGTATCAGCTCGTCGCGCACCTCCCGATAGGGGTCCAGCGTGCCGTTGACCATGGTCCGGTCACCCAGGAAGCCCGCGTTCTGCAGCATCCCGCGGTCCCCGGCCAGCCGAGCGCCGTCGAAGCGGACGTCCTGCACGACGACCGGCAGATCGTCGACGCCGTACCGCTTCGGCAGGGACAGGCGAGCGGACTTCTCGTCGTCGAGGAGGAACAGGCCGGCGAGACCACGCCGGACGTGCTCCTCGGTCCTGCCGTGCGGGTGAGGGTGGTACCAGAGCGTCGCCGCCGGCTGGTCCACGGTCCAGTGCGGTGTCCAGGTGGCACCCGGAGCGATCATCTGGTGCGGTCCGCCGTCCATGCGCGCCGGCAGATGCATTCCGTGCCAGTGCACGGAGGACGCCTCGTCCAGACGGTTGCCGACCCGCACCCGCACCTTCTCGCCACGCTCCGCCCGTAGCGTCGGGCCGAGGTAGGAGCCGTTGAACCCCCAGGTCGCGGTCCTCTTCCCGTCGCGGAACTCCGTCTCACCCGCCTGCATGCGCAGGTCGAAGACCCGTGTGCCGTCCTTCTCCACGGTCGAATCGGCCAACGGCGGTATCGCCAGGGTGTTGTCGAACGGTGTCCTGCCCACCGTGCTGACCTCGGCGCCGGTCCACAGCCAGGCGAACAGGCCGCCGACGGCCACGGCGAACACGGTGACCAGTGAGCCGAGTACGGCGACAAGGCGCTTCCAGCGGAATGCGCGGCGGGGGGCGCCGGGCGGGCTTCCCCCGTCCGGCGCCGCGCTCTTGGACATGTGACGAGACATGCTTCGAGCGTCCTGGATCACGGCCCGCCGGACATCGGGACCTTCCCGGAGCCATCCCTGACCCAACCCTCTTACGAGATCAGGGATTTACCCCGACGCAGGGGGCTCAGCAGCCTTCCGTCCTCCGCCGTCCGTCCGGCCGTCCCCCGTCCTCCGCCGTCCGTCCCCCGTCCTCCGCCGTCCGGCCGGCCGGACAGGAGCAGGTGCTCGGTGCTCTGCGCTCAGGGGCGGCCCGGCAGTCCATGGCCGGTGAGCGGTGACCGCCGGTCAGGAGCCCTGGACCGTGGCGGACTTCGCTCCGAGGTTCTCCTCGTACTTCTCCTTGTACTTCCGTGCCCTCGCCAGTGCCTCCGGGTGGAGAGCGTCGCCCGCCGCCAGCAGCAGTGGCAGCAGAGTCTGCTCGGTCGTCACCGCCCGGAACTGCAGGGCGACCGTCACCTCATGATCCGGCCGGTGCACGATCCGTATCGCGTCGCCCGCCCGGACCTCACCGAGCCGGACCACCCGCAGATAGGCGCCCGGCGCACCCCGCTGCGTGAACCGCTTCACCCAGCCCTTCTCACCCAGATGGCCCTGGAAGGTGCGGCAAGGAATGCGACCGGAGGTGACCTCCAGCACCACTTCGGATCCGATGGCCCACCGTTCACCGATCCGGGCGCCGGACAGGTCGATCCCCTCCGTGGTGAGGTTCTCCCCGAACGAGCCGTTCGGCAGCGTGCGCCCCAGCACGCCTTCCCACTCGTCGAGGTCCTCGCGGGCCATCGCGTACACCGCCTGGTCGTTTCCCCCGTGGTGCCGCGTCTCGCACACCGCGTCCCCGGCCAGTCCACTCGCGCCGAACCCCTTCGGCCCCGGCGCCGCCACCCGCACCGACCCGTCCACCGGCTGCTTGTCGATGCCGGTCAGGCCCTCGGGTTGGTCCGTGTACGGCACGGCTTTGGGGCGACCCAGGTTCACAGACAGAAGCTTCATGAGGCGCACCGTAAGCGATGCAGAATCAAAGCGGCGAAGCGATATTCAGTGCAGCATCAAAGGGCGGCTTATCCTTGGGGCGTGATCGAGGCCCGTCATCTCCGAGTACTGCGCGCCGTGGCCACCACCGGTTCGTTCTCCGCGGCGGCCAGGGAACTGGGCTGCACCCAGCCTGCCGTCAGTCAGCAGATGAAGGTGCTGGAGGCGTCCGTCGGCACACCCCTGCTCGTCCGCACCGGACGAGAGATGCGCATGACGCAGGCCGGGGACGCGTTGGTGCGCCATGCCGTCGGCATCCTCGCCGGACTGACCGCCGCCGAGGAGGAGGTCGCCGCGATCGCCGGGCTGAGGGCGGGGCGGGTACGGCTCGTGTCCTTTCCCAGCGGCAGCTCGACACTCGTTCCGACAGCCCTCGCCGCGCTCCGCGACGCTCACCCGGGCACCCGTGTCTCCCTGGAGGAGGCCGAGCCGCCCCGGTCCGTCGAGATGCTGCGGGAGGGCGACTGCGATGTGGCCCTCGCCTTCCGCTACGAAGGGGCGGCGGGTGCGGAGGAGTGGGACGACCTCGTCGTGCGGCCGCTCCTCACGGACCGGCTCGTGGGGCTCCTGCCCGAGCGGCACCCGCTGGCGCACGCGGAGTCCCTGGCCATAGGGGAACTCACCGAGGAGCCGTGGATCGCCGGCTGTCCGCGCTGCCGGGGGCAGCTGGTGGAGGTGTGCGAGGCGGCCGGTTTCACCCCCCGCATCGACTTCGCGACCGACGACTATCCCGCTGTGGCCGGCCTGGTCGGCGCGGGGCTCGGGGTGGCCATTCTGCCCCAGCTGGCCATCGATTCCGTACGGCCCAGGGGTGTGCGCACTGTCGCTCTGGAGCCCGCGGTGCGGCGGGAGATCGTCGCCCTGACCCTCCCCGACCTCGCCCAGGTGCCCGCGGTGGGCGCGACACTCGACCAGCTGGCGCGCGCGGGCGGCCGTTAGCCGGGGCCCGCCGGGACCCGGTGCTCAGGAGAGGCCGGCCCTCTCCCGTTCCGTCCTGTTGTGCGTCTTCTCGTGCCCGGTCCGGTCGCCGTCTTCTCCCCGCCGTCGCTCGGGCGGGACGGGGAGGGCCGGGCCTCCCCGCGAAAAGAAAAGGGCACACGTGTGCGCCCGAGATGAAGAAACGTTCCTTCAGTTGTTCGAAGCGGCGTGCTCGCCGATCGACGTCGGCACCGGGTTCACCGACGCCGACACCGCCGATGCCGTCGGTGAATCCGGTGCCGACGTCGTCGATGTTGATGCGGGTGCCGACACCAGCCGGTGACGCGCCCGGCCCATCAGTTCTTCGCGCTCGTCCTCGGTCAGTCCGCCCCACACGCCGTACGGCTCGCGTACGGCCAGGGCGTGGGCGGCGCACTCGGCGCGTACCGGGCACCTCATGCAGACCTCTTTGGCCGAGTTCTCGCGAGCACTTCGTGCCGCCCCGCGCTCGCCCTCGGGGTGGAAGAAGAGCGAGCTGTCCACCCCGCGGCACGCGGCCAGGAGCTGCCAGTCCCACAGGTCCGCGTTCGGTCCTGGAAGGCGGGAGAAATCTGCCATTACGTGACCCCTTGTAGCCGTTCTGGGCGGATCCGGTGTCCACGACCGTACAACTACGATCCAAGGAGATGAAAATATGACTCATTGCGAATCTAGCCGCAGACACCAGTAAATGGGAAGAAAAGGGGCCGAACGGGGCACGGGTTGTGATGAAAGTTCGAGGGTCTCCCGCGCGTGTCTGCACCGTGTTCGTCCCCTCACGTAGAGTGCCGAAGACGGCAGACGGCCCCGTAACTCTTTTGAGTGACCGTCGTTGAGAGTGCGAGGCGGTTGAAGGAACAAGCGCTCGGGCAAGTGTCCGAAGCGGTCGACCGCACGGGTGACGATTTCGTACCAGCCTGGAGGCTCAAGGTGACGCGCATCAGCTGCGGAGGGCGGTCATGACTTCCGTCCTCGTCTGCGACGACTCCCCGCTTGCCCGAGAAGCGCTTCGCCGCGCGGTCGCGACCGTGCCCGGCGTCGAGCGCGTGACGACGGCTGCCAACGGCGAGGAAGTTCTCCGCCGCTGGGGAGCCGACCGCTCGGACCTGATTCTGATGGACGTGCGCATGCCCGGCCTGGGGGGTGTCGAGACCGTCCGGCGGCTGCTGTCCGCAGACCCCGGTGCGCGGATCATCATGCTCACCGTCGCCGAGGACCTCGACGGTGTGGCGCTCGCGGTGGCCGCCGGCGCCCGTGGCTATCTGCACAAGGACGCCTCCCGCGCGGAGCTGCGTGCGACGGTCACCCAGGCTCTCGCCGACCCGACCTGGCGGCTCGCCCCGCGGCGGCTGCGCTCGGCGGAGATGGGCGCCGCGCCCACGCTCACCGCGCGTGAGATCCAGGTCCTCGAAGGCATGAGCCACGGCCGTTCCAACGCCGAGATCGGTCGCGAGCTGTTCCTCTCCGAGGACACCGTCAAGACGCATGCCCGGCGGCTCTTCAAGAAGCTCGGAGCGTCGGACCGGGCCCACGCGGTGGCGCTCGGATTCCGGTGGGGTCTGGTCCGCTAGGGCCTGTCCTCCGGATCGGACCGGTTTCGGTGTGCGGCATCGAGCGGTGGCCGGCGGGTGGGGGTGCGCGGATGAACCCGCCCGGACCGCACCCGCCTCGACCGCACCTGCCCGGCTCCCGCCCTTGCGGGAGCGCGTCGGAGACGGGCGACGTCTCCGACGCGGGCTGCCGTCGCCCTGCCGGACGCAGCCCGTGGTCCGGCAGGGCGCCCGTCCCGCTGGACGGCCTCGGATCGATCCGGACGACAGGACCTGCGGTCGCCCGCGCGCACCTCGTCGGCAGGGATGCGAAATGCCCAGTTCGTCCGGGTGTCGAAAGTGGTGGCCGAGTGCCCTGTGCCTGTTTCGCCGCGGATGGCGCATCCTTGAGGTGTGGAGTTCCTCGGGGACAAGTCGGTCGAGCGGAAGAGGAGGGCGCAGGGGATGAGTTCCGGCGCACCTGCTCATAACGCTTCGGTGCACAACAACGGACGGGGTGCCGCGGAGTCGACGCCCGCAGGGCACCATGGACCGATGCGCGACGACGAGGCGGGCACTGGCCAAGGGGCGATCGGTGCGCTCGTCCACCGCGCCGTCGACGGGGACGAGCAGGCCACCCATGATCTGCTCGCCCATGTTCACCCCCTGGCGCTGCGGTACTGCCGCACCCGGCTGTCCCGGCTCCCGGGCGATGCCCGGCACTTCGTCGAGGACCTCGCCCAGGAGGTCTGCGTGGCGGTGCTCCTCGCACTGCCCCGCTACAAGGACACCGGCCGCCCCTTCGAGGCGTTCGTCTTCGCCATCGCCGCACACAAGGTCGCCGACCTGCAGCGCGCCGCGATGCGTCACCCCGGTCTGACGGCCGTGCCCTCCGACGAGATGCCCGAGCGTCCCGACGACTCCCTCGGTCCGGAGGAGCGCGCCCTGCTCAGCAGCGACGCCGAATGGGCCAAGAAGCTGATGGCCAACCTGCCCGAGAACCAGCGCGAGCTGCTTCTGCTGCGGATCGCCGTGGGCCTCACGGCGGAGGAGACCGGCCAGATGTTGGGAATGTCACCCGGCGCCGTCCGGGTCGCCCAGCACCGCGCCCTGAGCCGGCTGCGCGCCCTGGCGGAGCAGTAGCCGCCGCTGCGGAAACCATCCGCCGCCCTGCCGCCCCTTGGGGGAATGAACGGACGCTCGGCCGATTCCGTACGAACATACGAATACCGGAGCCTTGCGGAACGGTGGAATGAGACACCTCTGCTTCCCGTTAGCATGGACATCCGCACCGATCAAGGCCATTTGGGGAAGGTGTCATGACTGCGAACGTCGACGGAGTGCCCGGTAAATTCGCGACACTCGGGCTGACCTACGACGACGTGCTGCTGTTGCCGGGCCCGTCGGACATGGCACCCGACGAGATCGACACCGCCTCGCACGTCTCCAGGAACGTGCGGGTCAACATCCCGCTGCTGTCCGCCGCCATGGACAAGGTGACCGAATCGCGCATGGCGATCGCGATGGCCCGCCAGGGCGGTGTCGGCGTCCTGCACCGCAACCTGTCCATCGAGGACCAGGCGAACCAGGTCGACCTGGTGAAGCGCTCCGAGTCCGGCATGGTCACCGACCCCATCACCATCCACCCGGACGCCACCCTTGCCGAGGCCGACGCCCTGTGCGCCAAGTTCCGCATCAGCGGCGTCCCGGTCACCGACGGCAACAAGAAGCTCCTCGGCATAGTCACCAACCGTGACATGGCCTTCGAGACCGACCGCTCCCAGCAGGTGCGCGAGGTCATGACGCCGATGCCGCTGGTCACCGGCAAGGTCGGCGTCTCCGGCGCGGACGCCATGCAGCTGCTGCGCCGCCACAAGATCGAGAAGCTTCCGCTGGTCGACGACCACGGCGTCCTCAAGGGCCTGATCACGGTCAAGGACTTCGTCAAGGCCGAGCAGTACCCGAACGCCGCCAAGGACGGCGAGGGCCGACTGCTGGTCGGCGCCGCGGTCGGCGTCGCCGGCGACGCCTTCGAGCGGGCCCAGGCCCTGATCGAGGCGGGCGCCGACTTCATCGTCGTCGACACCGCGCACGGCCACTCCCGCCTCGTCGGCGACATGGTCGCCAAGATCAAATCGAACTCCACCGGTGTCGACGTCATCGGCGGCAACGTCGCCACGCGCGACGGCGCGAAGGCACTGGTCGACGCGGGCTGCGACGGCATCAAGGTCGGCGTCGGCCCCGGCTCCATCTGCACCACGCGCGTCGTCGCCGGTGTGGGAGTGCCGCAGGTCACCGCGATCTACGAAGCCGCGCTCGCCGCCAAGGAAGCCGGCGTCCCGGTCATCGGCGACGGCGGCCTGCAGTACTCCGGCGACATCGCCAAGGCCCTGGTCGCGGGCGCCGACACGGTGATGCTGGGATCGCTGCTCGCGGGCTGCGAGGAGTCTCCGGGCGAGCTGATGTTCATCAACGGCAAGCAGTTCAAGTCGTACCGCGGCATGGGGTCGCTCGGCGCGATGCAGACCCGCGGCGACCGCAAGTCGTTCTCCAAGGACCGTTACTTCCAGGAGGGCGTCGCCTCCGACGAGCAGCTCGTCCCCGAGGGCATCGAGGGCCAGGTGCCCTATCGCGGCCCGCTCTCCTCCGTGGTCCACCAGCTGGTCGGAGGCCTGCGGCAGTCGATGTTCTACGTCGGCGGCCAGACCGTGCCCGACCTGCAGGCGAACGGCCGCTTCGTGCGGATCACCTCCGCGGGACTCAAGGAGAGTCACCCGCACGACATCCAGATGACCGTGGAAGCACCCAACTACAGCAACAAGCGGTGACAGCCTGACAGCCCGCGCCCGCGCGAGACGGCCGTCCGACAGTGACGGCCCACGTGCCTCGCGCGTGCCCCACGCACACACGCGTGCAGACCGTACGACGGGGTGCACGGGCGCGTGACAGTCGTCCGAGGGCGGCCCGGGAGAGGCCCGGGCCGCCCTCGCCGTCCGTCCGGGGCGAGGCGAAGCGGGACTGTCGGGGATACTGGAAAGCGCTGCAACGCATCAGGGAAAGGCCACAGACGTGACTGAGATCGAGATCGGGCGAGGCAAGCGCGGCCGCAGGGCGTACGCCTTCGACGACATCGCCGTCGTCCCCAGCCGCCGTACGCGGGACCCGAAGGAGGTCTCGATCGCCTGGCAGATCGACGCCTACCGCTTTGAGCTGCCCTTCCTGGCCGCCCCCATGGACTCGGTCGTCTCCCCGGCCACGGCGATCCGCATCGGTGAGCTCGGCGGCCTCGGCGTACTGAACCTCGAAGGACTGTGGACGCGGTACGAGGACCCGCAGCCGCTGCTCGACGAGATCGCCGAGCTGGACGCCGAGACGGCCACGCGCCGCTTCCAGGAGATCTACGCCGCTCCCATCAAGGAGGAACTGATCGGGCAGCGCATCAAGGAGGTGCGCGACTCGGGTGTGGTCACCGCGGCCGCGCTCTCCCCGCAGCGCACCGCGCAGTTCTCCAAGGCCGTCGTCGACGCCGGCGTGGACATCTTCGTGATCCGCGGCACGACCGTCTCCGCGGAGCACGTCTCCGGCTCGCACGAGCCGCTCAACCTGAAGCAGTTCATCTACGAACTCGACGTCCCGGTGATCGTCGGCGGCTGCGCCACCTACACCGCGGCCCTGCACCTGATGCGTACCGGTGCGGCCGGTGTCCTGGTGGGCTTCGGCGGCGGCGCCGCGCACACCACCCGCAATGTGCTCGGCATCCAGGTCCCCATGGCCACCGCGGTCGCGGACGTGGCCGCCGCCCGCCGTGACTACATGGACGAGTCCGGCGGCCGGTACGTGCACGTGATCGCCGACGGCGGCGTGGGCTGGTCGGGCGACCTGCCCAAGGCGATCGCCTGCGGCGCCGACGCGGTGATGATGGGCTCCCCGCTCGCGCGCGCCACCGACGGTCCAGGCAAGGGCAACCACTGGGGCATGGAGGCGGTGAACGAGGAGCTGCCGCGCGGCAAGAAGGTCGACCTCGGCACCGTCGGCACCATCGAGGAGATCCTCACCGGCCCGTCGCACACGCCCGACGGCTCGATGAACCTCTTCGGTGCCCTGCGCCGCGCCATGGCCACCACCGGCTACAGCGAGCTGAAGGAGTTCCAGCGCGTCGAGGTGACGGTGGCGGACTCGCAGCACCGGCGATGACGTGACGCCGTGCTCACCCGGAGCACGACGCCCTTGAGGCGATGACGACGACGGGGCCCGGCCATCCGTGTGGATGGCCGGGCCCCGTCGTGTGTCCGTGAGGGCGGTGCGGTGGTGTGGAGGGCGCGCGGGGCGGCGCGGGGCGCGCGGTTGCCTCCGGCCTGAATGCCGGGAGACGGGCCGATTCGGGGCGGTGGCGTCCGTCTTTGGCTGCGGGACGCCGCCCGCCGCCAACCCCTGGAGCGCGGTGAGCCGCGGGCGCTCCCCTCTCACAACCGGTGCGCCGCCCCCGTCGGTGTGGCCCCGCGCGTGTCCAGCAGCAGCTGGGCCTTCACGGACAGGCCCTGGAGGTCGTACGTGCGGTGCTGCTGGAGCAGGATCGTCAGGTCGGCGTCGGCGGCGGCCTCGTACAAGGAGTCCGCGCGGGGGAGGGGGCGGTCGAGCACGCTCCAGGACGGAACGTGCGGGTCGTGGTAACTGACGGAGGCCCCCAGCTCCATCAGCCGCATCGCGATCTCCCGTGCGGGACTGCCCTGCTGGTCGGCGAGGTCGGCCTTGTAGGTGACGCCGAGGAGCAGCACGCGTGCGCCGCGGGCCGACTTGCCGTGCTCGTTGAGGAGCGCGGCGGCGCGCTGGACGACGTAGTGGGGCATACGGCCGTTGACCTGCTGGGCGAGTTCCGCCATCCGCAGGGTGCGGCCCGTGTGGGCGGTCAGGTCCTGGGCGACGGCGTGGCCGCCGACACCGGGGCCGGGACGGAAGGAGTGGAAGCCGAAGGGCTTGGTCTCCGCACAGCGGATGACGTCCCACAGGTCGACGCCCAGGTCGTGGCAGAGCACGGCCATCTCGTTGACGAGGGCGGTGTTGACGTGGCGGAAATTGGTCTCCAGCAACTGCACGGTCTCCGCTTCCCGGGGGCCGCGCGCGCGGACGATCTTGTCGCTGAGCCTCCCGTAGAACGCGGCGGCCGACTCGGTGCAGGCCGGGGTGAGCCCGCCGATGACCTTCGGCGTGTTGGCGGGGGTGAAGTCGCGGTTGCCGGGGTCGACGCGACTGGGGGAGTAGGCGAGGTGGAAGTCACGGCCCGCACGGAGGCCGGATCCGGATTCGAGCAGGGGGCGGAGGAACTCCTCGGTCGTCCCGGGGGGCACCGGGGACTCGAGGATCACCGTGGTGTGCGGGCGCAGCCGCGCGGCCAGGGTATGGGCTGCCGCTTCCACCTGGCCGAGATCCAGCCCGCCTTCCGCGCCGCGCGGAACCGGCGCGCAGATGACCGCGGTGCGTACCCGGCCGAGCTCGGCCGGGCCGGTGAGCGAGCGGAACCCCTGCGCGACCATGCGGCGCAGCTCGGCGGGGCTGAGGGAGGAGGCTTCCGGGCCGGTCCGGTAGCCGATGGTGGGGATGCCGGCGGCGACGGCGGCCTGGGCCAGGGGGAGACCGTACGGGCCGAGTCCGATGACGGCGAGATCTGCGGGCATGGCGTGGGCCGTCCTTCCCAGTAACCGAAGCGGGACAGGTGCGCAAGCCCTGTGGACAGAACGAGCGAGCGCAATGTCAGACTAGGAGTAAATATGACCGATTTGCTGTATTGATCGGCCGAGTTTCGCCGAGTCGAGGCAGGAGTTGTCCACAGGCTGGGGTGCGTGGTGGCTGAAGTTGGACAACGCGGCGAGAATTTGGGCATGAGGGAGGGGCCGGGCTTCGCCCGACGGGTGCGGCCGATGCGACCGATGAGCGGGAGGCAGCGGTGAGGACAGCGACACTGGGACCGGCGGAGCGCGCCGAGTCACTCGCATCCATGGCGGAGCGTGAACTGGACGTGCTGGTGGTGGGCAGCGGCGTGGTCGGCGCGGGCACCGCGCTGGACGCCGTGACACGCGGCCTGTCCACAGGACTGGTCGAGGCACGTGACTGGGCCTCGGGCACGTCCAGTCGATCCAGCAAACTGATACACGGAGGTCTGCGCTACCTGGAGATGCTCGACTTCGCCCTCGTGCGGGAGGCGCTGAAGGAACGCGGTCTGCTGCTGGAGAAGCTCGCCCCGCACCTGGTGAAACCGGTGCCGTTCCTCTACCCGCTGCAGCACAAGGGCTGGGAGCGGCTGTACGCCGGCGCGGGCGTCGCACTCTACGACGCCATGTCGATGGCTCCCGGACACGGACGGGGACTGCCCGTGCACCGGCACCTGAGCCGCCGTCACGCGCTGCGCGTGGCACCGTGCCTGAAGAAGGGCGCCCTGGTCGGGGCGTTGCAGTACTACGACGCTCAAATGGACGACGCGCGGTTCGTGGCGACGCTGGTGCGCACCGCGGCGGCATACGGCGCGAAGGTCGCCAACCGTGCGCGGGTGACCGGATTCCTGCGCGAGGGCGAACGGGTCGTCGGCGCCCGGGTACAGGACGTCGAGAGCGGCGGGGAATACGAAGTCCGCGCCAAACAGATCGTCAACGCCACCGGAGTGTGGACCGACGACACCCAGGCGATGGTGGGCGAGCGGGGCCGGTTCCACGTACGGGCCTCCAAGGGCATCCACCTGGTCGTCCCCAAGGACCGCATCCACTCCACCACCGGGCTCATCCTGCGCACGGAGAAGTCCGTCCTGTTCGTCATCCCGTGGGGCCGGCACTGGATCGTCGGGACCACGGACACCGACTGGGACCTCGACAAGGCGCACCCGGCCGCGTCCAGCGCGGACATCGACTATCTGCTCGAGCACGTGAACTCGGTGCTCGCGGTCCCGCTCACGAGGGACGACGTCCAGGGCGTGTACGCCGGCCTGAGGCCGCTGCTCGCCGGTGAGTCCGACGCGACCAGCAAGCTGTCGCGGGAGCACACCGTGGCGCATCCGGTACCCGGACTCGTGGTGGTCGCGGGCGGCAAGTACACGACGTACCGCGTGATGGCCAAGGACGCGGTGGACGAGGCCGTGCACGGGCTCGATGTACGGGTCGCCGCCTGTGTCACCGAGGACACGCCGCTGGTCGGGGCCGAAGGGTACCGGGCGCTGTGGAATGCGCGGGCGCGGATCGCCGCACGCACCGGACTGCACGTGGTGCGGGTCGAGCACCTGCTGAACCGCTACGGGTCGCTGGCCGAAGAGGTCCTGGAACTCGTCGCCGAAGACCCCTCGCTGGGCCAACCGCTGCAGGCGGCCGACGACTACCTGCGCGCCGAGATCACCTATGCCGCCTCGCACGAGGGAGCGCGGCATCTGGACGACGTGCTGACCCGGCGCACCCGCATCTCGATCGAGACGTTCGACCGGGGGACGCGCAGCGCCCGGGAGGCAGCCGAGCTGATGGCGCCGGTGCTGGGCTGGGACAAGGACCGGATCGAACGCGAGGTGCAGCACTACGAGAAGCGGGTGGAGGCCGAACGGGAGTCGCAGCGGCAGCCGGACGACCTGACGGCGGACGCGGCCCGGCTGGGGGCTCCGGACATCACTCCGTTGTAGGGCGGTGCCGCCGACGTATCGGCGCAGAGGGAATCCAAAGCGGTTTGGGTCGGTTCGGGCAGGTTCGGAGCTGCTCGGGTCGGTCCGGAGCGTACCGGGGTGCCGGGGTGGTCCGGCGGGCGCCGGGGCAGGCCGGGCTGGTCGGGCCTGCCCCGGGGAATCCGCGTTCACGTTCACTCGAACGAGTGTCGTGAACCGGGATCTCCGTTCGGGACCCGGCCGTTCTACGGGGTGCGAGGGCAGAACTCGGCCGCGAGTACCGCGGGTTCGAGACCGGGGTCCGCTATCGCGTCCGTGTTCACCCGGAAGGTGAGGACATGCCGGCCGTCGACGGTGGCTGCGCTGCGCACGTAGCTCCCGGAAATGCGTCCGTTGTGCCCCCACACCGTGGTGCCGCACGGAAGTTTCACGGGGAACAGTCCCATGCCGTACGAGCCGTGTGTGGCAAGGGTGTCGAGCATCTCGCGCAGCCGGCGCGGGGGCAGCAGTTCACCGCCGAGCAGTGCCGCGTAGAAGCGGTCCAGGTCGGCGAGCGTGGTCACCAGCTCACCCGCGGCACCGGCCACCCGCGGGTCGAGTTCGGTGACATCGGTTCCGTCGGTGGCGTAGGCGCGGCCGTGCGGAGAGGGCAGGGAGGAGCGGGCGCCGGGGAAGGAGGTTCCTGTCAGCCGCAGCGGAGCGATGATGCGCCGCTCGGCCTCGGCGGCGTACGAGTGACCGGTGACTTGTGCGACGACCAGGCCGAGCAGGACGTAGTTGGTGTTCGAGTAGGAGAAACGGCCGGGGGCGGCCGGAGAGTGGGTGAGTGCGATACGCAGTGCCTGATGGGGAGTGACGGGGACCGTGCCACGGGTGTCCGTGACGAAGTCGTAGAGGCCGCTGGTGTGGTTGAGCAGAGAACGCAGGGTCAGCGCGCGGCCGTCGTTGCCCTCTCCTCGTACCAGTTTCGGCAGATGTTTTTCCACGGTGTCGGACAGTGACAGGCGGTGCTCGTCCGCCAGTTGCAGTACGAGCGTCGCGATGAACGTCTTCGTGATGCTGCCGGCACGGAAGTGGTCGGCCCGGCTCAGGCCCTCGCCGGCGAGGGCCTGACGCGGGCCGGATTCGTCCACGGCCAGCAGGGCTGCCGCCGGGGCTCCACCCTGTGTGACCAGCAGCGGAAGGAGCGTGTCCGGGGGAGGGGCCGACAGAGCCGAGGAAACCGGCGGCGCCATGGAGAGCAGGACCATGGACGCGGCGATGGTCAAGAGCGTCCTGGGCGGCGGCATCCGGTTCCCCCTCTTGTCGCAGGGACATCATGCAGGGCCGCGGAGCGCTTCCTCCACCCGGGTTTCGGGTGCGCCGGGTATGGGGAACGGCCAGGGGCACCCTGGGCGCTGAGCACTTGTCGGGTGAGGGACAATGAAGGCTCTGTCAGGCCGGGTTGCATGAGGGGACGCATGTCGGAGCCGGAGCGGGCGGGGACAACCCGTCAGGACGAGAGCGCACGTCTGCTCGCCGGGCGGTACCGGCTGGGGGATGTGCTCGGCCGTGGCGGTATGGGGACGGTGTGGCGCGCCGAGGACGAAACCCTGGGACGGACCGTCGCCGTCAAGGAGCTTCGCTTCCCGTCGAGCATCGACGAGGAGGAGAAACGGCGGCTGATCACACGGACGCTGCGCGAGGCCAAAGCGATCGCGCGGATCCGTAACAACAGTGCCGTGACGGTCTTCGACGTGGTCCAGGAGGACGACCGGCCCTGGATCGTGATGGAGCTCGTCGAGGGCAAGTCGCTCGCCGAGGCCATCCGGGAGGACGGCCTGCTGGAGCCCCGGCGGGCTGCCGAGGTCGGGCTCGCGGTGCTCGACGTGCTGCGTTCCGCGCACCGCGAGGGCATCCTGCACCGTGATGTGAAGCCGTCGAACGTGCTGATCGCCGAGGACGGCCGGGTCGTGCTCACCGACTTCGGCATCGCCCAGATCGAGGGCGACCCGTCCGTCACCTCGACCGGCATGCTGGTCGGTGCCCCCTCGTACATCTCCCCGGAGCGGGCCCGCGGGCACAAGCCGGGGCCGGCGGCCGACCTGTGGTCGCTCGGCGGCCTGCTGTACGCGGCGGTGGAGGGCACACCGCCGTACGACAAGGGGTCCGCGATCGCGACGCTCACGGCGGTGATGACCGAGCCGCTCGAGGAGCCCAAGAACGCGGGACCGCTCAGGGACGTCATCTACGGGCTGCTCGCCAAGGACCCGGCCCAGCGGCTCGACGACGCCGGTTCGCGGGCCATGCTGAACGCGGTGATCAACGCGCCCGAGACCAAGGGCGCCGAGTCGGAACCGATGGACGCGACGAAGGTCGTGCCCCTGCCCGAGCAGCCCGGTGGGCGGGGCAGGGGCAGGCGGGGCGGCGAGGAGCCCGGGGAGAAACTGCGCGGCGCGATGCGTTCCGTGCGGAAGGCCGCAGGGGCGGCGGGGGCGGCCGGCTCCGCGGCAGCGACGCGCGCCAAGTCCGGCAGCGGTGCCGCCGGTTCGACGGCAGGCAGGGCCACCTCGGCGACCTCGTCCACCGCGCCGACGACGGCTCGGGCCGGAACGGGAGCCGGAAGCGGGGCACGGTCGGGCGGCCCGGTCACGGCCCGTGGCTCCGGTGCGGTGCCTGGCCCGGCGTCGGGCACCCGGGATGCGGGGTGGCCCGTGATGACGCCGCCGGACCTGCCGGCGCGGCCCGCGCCGAAGGCGTCGCTCACCGATGTGGTACCGCGGCGGACGTTGGTCGTCATCGCGGTGGTCGTGGTGCTCGCGGTACTCGGTACCGTGCTCGCCCTGACACTCGGCGACGACGACGAGGGTGGCGCGGGAGCGAAGGGCGGTGCGGAGCGGGTGGCCTCCGGCCAGGCGCCCAGCGTCGACACCAAGAAGGCCGATGGCTCCGAGGCCGGTGAGGACGACGGCACCCGAACCGACGGTGAGGCGACCGAACCGAAGGGCGACGACACGGAAGCGGGATCCGGCGAGACCGACACCGACGCCGGAGCGGGCGACAGCGGGTCGGACGACTCGGCCGAGACCGACGGGGACGCCCCGGTGGCGGATACGTACGAAGGGAACCAGGGCTACACGATCGGGCTGCCCGAGGGCTGGAAGTACGAATCGACGGGGACGGCAGGAGACCGGTTCACCGGACCCGACGCACAGAAGCTGCTCGTCGCCTGGACGTCCACGCCGAAGGGCGACCCGGTGGCCGACTGGAAGAACCAGGAGCGCTACATGGTGCGTTCGCAGTACGAGAGGGTCCGAATAGAGGCGGTGGACTACCGGGGGTGGAACACCGCCGACTGGGAGTTCACCTACGTGGACGGCGGTACGAAGTACCGGACCATCGACCGGGGATTCGTCGTGGACGGCCGGGTCGGGTATGCGCTGATGTACACGGCGAAGGCCGACGGTTGGGACGGTGAGCAGCGCAAGAAGACCTGGCAGGCGCTGACGCAGTCCTTTGAACCCAAGTCCTGAGCATGAGTGGCCGCTTGATTGGGGAGTGAGATGTGGCATCCCCTCTCTTCGGGTTGCCTCCGGCACGTATCGTGAGTGTTTGCAGACCGTACACAGCCGGAACAGGCGGCTGGGCGAGCGGACCTGACCGACCGTAATGCCGGGGGAGGCGCAGTGGACGAATACGCGGGGCGGGTTCTCGCTGACCGCTACCGCCTGCCGTTGCCGCCCTCCGACGAGTACGAACTGACCGAGACCCGCGCCTTCGACACCTACAGCGGGCAGGAAGTCCTCGTCAGGCAGATCCCGTTGCCGGAGGTCGTCGAGGCCGAGGTGCTCGACGCGGAAGGGCTGCCCGACGGTTTCACGGCGCGTGACGGAAGCGCCCGCCGGGCCGGCGGGCGTACGGCCGACCGTGCGGGCACGCGGCGGCCCACCGACCCCGTGGTGCGGCGGGCGGTCGAGGCCGCGCAGGCCGCGGCGGCCATTCCCGACCATCCACGGCTGGACCAGGTCTTCGACGTGTTCGCGGAGGGCGGTTCCCTCTGGATCGTCAGCGAGCTGGTGTCCGCCCGGCCGCTGGCGGCGCTGCTGGCCGAGCGGCCGCTGACCCCGTACCGGGCGGCCGAGGTCGCCGCCGACGTTCTCATGGCCGTGCGGGTCCTGCACGGCCACGGCTGGGTGCACCGGAACATCACCCCGCGCACGGTGCTGGTCTGCGACGACGGCCGTGTGATGCTGACCGGTCTCGCGGTCGGCGCGGCGGAAGAGGCGTTGTGCGGGTACGACCCGGTGCCTGCTCCTGACACGTTCCTTCCGGAAGCCGCCTCTCCGGGTGCGGCTGTTCCGGGTACGGCTGTTCCGAATCCGGCGGGGGCGGGCGCGGGTTCGGCGGCCGAAGCCCTGGGACCCGTGGCACCCACGGGAACCGGTATTCCGGCACAGGCGCCGGGGCGCACTCCGTCGTGGCCTCCCGGCTTCACCGCCGACCCCGCGCCCGGCCCCGCACACGGTTCTGGTCCCGCACCCCGTTTCGGTACCGGTCCCGCCCATGGTCCCGGCCCCGAATCGAATCCTGATGCCGTGCGACGGGCCGCCATCGAGGCGCGGGCCGGTCGGCTGCCCGGGGGCGGGGCGGTGGACCCGGGCAGTGGGGCCTCCGCCACGGAGGCCTCGCAGGCCATCGACAGCGCCGGGGACGTAAGGGCCGCCCGCGCGGGGGCGATCGCCGCGTACCGGGCGGGTGCCCGTGCCGCTGCCCGGGTGCAGGAGGCTCAGCGGTTGGGCCGAACCGCCCTGCCCGGTGCCGCTTCCGCCACCGGGGACGGCGGTCCGGCCGCCCTGGTACCGCACACCCGTGGTTCGTCGGGCGCCCCGGGCGGGAGTGGGACCGGTGCGGTCCCACCGGGGCTGATAGCCGACCCGTACGGGGTGGAGGCCACCGGCTGGCACGGCGCCACGCCCCGCAGCGCCCCGGCCGCCGAACCGGTGACCGACAGCCCACAGTTGCCCAGTGGCAGTGGCAGTGGCAGTGGCAGTGGCAGGGAAAGCGGGGACGGGGGCGGCAGCGGCTTCGGCGGGGCCGACGGGCACGGGCGTACCGCCCTGCCGCCCGGTGGGTTGGTACCGGCACCCGCGCTCGGTCCCGCGACCGGCGTGACAGGCCCGGCCGGGGCCGCGCCCCCCGGCGGAGCCGCCCCGGCCGCTCGTTGGGACGAGCCGACGGCCCACGCACCCGCGCGCCGGGGCCCCACCACCGCGTTGGCCGCCGAGCGGGCACGCCAGGCGCGGATGGCCGTCGTCGGCCCCGTGACGGAGCGGTGGGCACCGGAGCAGGCCGGGCCCGTGCACGAGAACTGGCAGCTGGCCGCACCCATCGGCCCCGCGACCGACCTGTGGGCGCTGGGCGCGCTTCTGTTCCGGGCCGTACAGGGACACGCGCCCTACCCGGAGGAGTCGACGGCCGAGCTGGTGCAGATGGTGTGCGCCGAACCCGCCGCGTTCGCCGAGGAGTGCGGGCCGCTCAGGCCGGTCGTGGAGTCGCTCCTGCGCCAGGACCCCACCGAGCGGCTCGACTTCGAGGAGCTGCGCGGCTGGCTGCGTTCGCTGGTGCGGTCGGCGCCCGAGCCGGAAGCCGGCGTGCACGTCATAGCGGCACCGCCGGTCGACACCAGCCGGCTGCCGATCGTGCGCCGCCGGGGCGAGCTGGTGCGCAGGCGCCGCGCCGGACTGCCCGCGCACCACGGACGGCACAAGCGCGCCAAGCAGGAGTCGGGATCCCCGCGTCGGCTGGGCCGCACCCTGCTCCTGCTGGTGCTGCTCGCCATGGCCGCGGCGATCGCGTACGCCGTGATGTTCATGCCGAAGGCCGGTGAGGAGACCGGGGGCGCGGGGGCGGCCCGGGCGACCGGTGAGGCGTCTCCGTCGCAGGAGGCGGGCGGCGCGCCGGGATCCGGTGACTCCTCGGCGGAGCCGCAGGATCCGAAGAGCCCGAAGGGCGGTACCGGGGAGTCCGGTACGGCCGACGAGACGCAGACCACCGGCCCCGACGATCCCGACGTCCCCAAGGGCTTCACCCTGCGCGAGGACCCGGAGGGCTTCCGTGTCGCCGTGGCGAAGGGCTGGCAGCGCACCGGGAAGAACGGAAGCGGTCAGGTCCTCTACTCCAGTGGCGACTTCGAGCTGATCGTCGTACCCGGCCGGGACAGCGCCGCGCAGTACGGAGACGACCCGATGGCTTATCAGCGGGACGACGAGCGCGAACTCCAGCCGTACCGCGACTCCAGCTGGGCCACCTCCACCGGCCTGAAGACCATCGAGGTGGGCGGGCGAACCATGGCGGAGGGCCAGTTCACCTGGACCGGCGACAGCGGCGAGCTGTACATCCGCAACCTCGCGGCGCTGATCGAAGGCCGGTACCACGTGCTGCAGGTGCGCGGCCCTGAGGGGGAACGCGACGAGGTGACCCGGCTGTTCGAGCAGGCCTCGGAGACCTACCGGTTCACCGGCTGACCCGGCTCCGTACGCCTCAGCAGTCGCCGCTGTCGCATCCGTCGCCGCGGGATCCCCGCAGTGGCAACCATCACAGTGCGGTTTCCATGGCCCGCCCGCTGTTCCCAGGCCGGGCCCCGGAAACCTAACCTGGCCTTGTCAAGACCATTGCGGGGCAAGGTGAATCAGATGCAGGGCCTGCTCGTCGCGGGTCGCTACCGGCTGGGTGATGCCATCGGCAGCGGTGGCATGGGCCGGGTGTGGCGCGCGCATGATGAGGTGCTGCACCGGACCGTGGCCGTCAAGGAGTTGACCGCCGCGCTCTACGTCTCCGACGGGGACCAGGCCATGATGCTGGCGCGTACCCGCGCCGAGGCACGCGCGGCGGCACGGATCAACCACTCCGCGGTCGTCACCGTGCACGACGTGCTGGAGCACGACGGCCGGCCGTGGATCGTCATGGAACTGGTCGAAGGCCATTCGCTCGCCGACGCCGTCAAGGAGCGGGAGCGCGTCGAGCCCCGCGAGGCGGCCCGTATCGGCCTGTGGGTGCTGCGCGCGCTGCGCGCCGCGCACGCCGCCGGGGTGGTGCACCGCGACGTCAAGCCGGGCAACGTGCTCCTCGGCGGCGACGGACGCGTGCTGCTCACCGACTTCGGCATCGCGCAGATCGAGGGCGACACGGGGATCACCCGTACCGGAGAGGTCGTCGGCTCGGTCGACTACCTGGCACCCGAGCGGATCCGCGGCCTGGATCCCGGCCCCGCCTCGGACCTCTGGGCGCTCGGCGCGACGCTGTACACGGCGGTGGAGGGCAGATCGCCGTTCCGCCGCACGTCTCCGCTGACCACCATGCAGGCGGTCGTGGAGGAGGAGGCCGACGAGCCGCCGTACGCCGGCCCGCTCGCGCCCGTCATCAGCGCGCTCCTGCGCAAGGATCCGGCCACACGGCCCGACGCGGAGGCGGTCGAGCAGATGCTCGCCGAAGCGGCGGAGGGGCGGCGGCCCGCCTCGGCGCAGAGATACGTGATGACGCAGGCCGACGGCACCCGGATGCCGTCGGCGTCGACGTCGCCGTCGCCATGGCCATC
The DNA here is from genome assembly GCF_045209715.1 of Streptomyces sp. NBC_01635. NCBI lineage: Bacteria > Bacillati > Actinomycetota > Actinomycetes > Kitasatosporales > Streptomycetaceae > Streptomyces > Streptomyces sp. NBC_01635. Next base: position 5,521,717 of record NZ_CP109277.1, read on the forward strand.
GGGATCGACGGCGTACGGGCCGGGGGCGGGTGCCGGTACGGGTGCCGTGCCGCCGCCGTCTTACTTTCCACCGGCGGCCGGCACAGAGGCCGAACCTGAGCCCGGTGCGTCTGGCGCCCTTCCTGGCGCCCCTGTTACGCCCGGTGCGCCCGGTGCACCCGGTGCGACCTCTGGGCTGTCGGGCGGCGAGGGCTCCGGTGTCACGGCCGTCCAGTCGCCTTCCGGGGGCGTCACCCCCGCCGGGCCGCGGCTCGGGCGAGTGGGTCTGATCGCCCTGGTCGTGGTCCTGGCCGCGCTCGTCGGCGGAGGGACCGCGATGCTGCTCGTACAAAGGGGCGACGGCAGGACACAGGACAGCAGCAGCTCGGCGTCGCCCTTCGACAAGCCGAAGCCGACGCCCACGCCCGCGCCCGCGAAGACCGGTGCGGACGACAGCACGCAGACGGGCGGGCTTCCGGCGGGCTGGGTGCGCCGTGACGACCCGTTCGGCTTCAGCATCGTCCTGCCCGGCGACGACTGGGAGCGGGTCGTCTTCGACGAGGAGACGCGTCAGGTCGACTACACGCCCGACGGAGGCAGGAGCTTCATCCGTATCGCCGCCGACTACTCCCCCGACTTCGACGACCCGTACGAGCACCTGAGCGATCTGGACCAGCAGATAGGGCAGCGGCTGGTCGACTACCGGCAGACGGGTCTGGAGCGCCGCGTCTACCGTGACCGCGAGAGCGCGCGGCTGGAGTACACCTGGACCGCGCTGGCGAAGGACACGGAGTTCCCGGGGCCGTACCGGGCCGTCGACCAGATGTACCTCTCCCGTGACGGAGTCGAGTACGCGATCTACATGGCGTCCCCGGCCGAGGACTGGGCCACCACGAGCAAGCAGTTCGAAACGGTCCTGCAGGGGTGGCGGGAACCCCGCTAGGACAGGCCCCGGTCCCCGGAGGAATCCGGCTGTCCGGTTCCGCGCCGGTTCCGTGGCGGTGGCGCTTGGCCGAATAGGCCTACCGGAGGGATGACATCCGGTGGGGCATGATGAGCCCATGGTGACCGAGGGGGAGCCCGGAAGCGGGCCCGCGCGGCACAATGCCCGTGTCATCGCGGGCCGTTATCGCCTGGAGGCGAGGCTCGGGCGCGGCGGCATGAGTGTGGTGTGGCGGGCGACGGACCAACTGCTCGGGCGTGGCGTCGCGGTCAAGGAACTCGCCTTGGACGAAACGCTTTCCGCGGCGGCGGCACGGCGGCAGCGGGACCGCACCCTGCGGGAGGCGCGGGCGCTCGCCCAGTTGAGTCATCCGCACATCATCGTCGTCCACGACGTCGTCGAGGACGGCGAACGCCCGTACATCGTGCTGGAGCTGATCGACGGCGGTTCGCTCGCCGACCGTATCGCCACTCGGGGACCGGTCGACGCGGTGGAGGCCGCGCGCATCGGCGTCGACCTGCTCGGCGCGCTGCGCGCCGCCCACGCGGCGGGCGTCCTGCACCGCGATCTCAAACCCGCGAACGTGCTGCTCGAGTGCGGCACCGACCGGGTCGTCCTCACCGACTTCGGTATCGCCCAGGTCGCGGGCGCCACCACGCTCACCGAGTCCGGATCCTTCGTCGGCTCGCCCGAGTACACCGCCCCCGAGCGGATGTCCGGGGCCAGGACCGGACCCGAGTCCGATCTGTGGTCGCTGGGCGCGCTGCTGTGCACGGCGCTCAGCGGCGAGTCGCCGTTCCGCCGGGACTCGATCGGCGGGATCGTGCACGCGGTCGTGGTCGACGAGATCCGGCCGCCCTTGCAGGCCGGGCCGATTCTGCCCGTTGTACGCGGCCTGCTGGAGCGGGACCCCGACCGGCGGCTGGACGCGGACCGTGCCGAGGGGATGCTGCGGTTCTTCCTCGAGACGGGCCGCACGCCGGAGTCTCCGCCGCTCGGATACCTGCCGTCCGGATACCCGGCGCGCGGGCGGGGCCGGACGCGTCGGCCGCTCCCGGAGCGGGGAGGGGCGGCCGAGTGGGGGCGCACCCCCGACGGCCTTGCCGTCACCGTGGTGCGCTCGCCGGGGCGGCCCACGAGGAGTGTGCTCGTTGCCGCGCTGGCCGTTGCCGCGCTGGTGGGCGCCGGGGTGTCCGCGACGGTCCTGCTTCTGGAGCGCGACGGTGACGGGAGCGGCGGCGGGGGCGGTACGCCCGCGAGCACCGGGCCGCTGACTCCCGAGCCTCGGCCACCGGAGTCCCGCCCGTCCCGTACCGACGGTACGGACGGTCCGTTCCTCACGGCCGACCCCTCCCGTACGGCGGGTCCGTCCGCCTCTCCCGCCTCTTCCGCCTCTGCGGCTTCTGCGGCTTCTGCGGCTTCTCCGTTTCCTCCGGCTTCCTCCGCCGTGGTGCCGCTTCCGAGGTCTGTGGCGTCCGGCACGACTTCGTCCGGCGTGTAGCCGCATAAAAGGTAGATAAGCCGCGGACGGAGTCACGGGTCTGTGACCGGAGGGCACCCGCTGTGGCTCCGCGAGGGGCCGGCGCGATATGGATGGAGCATGAGCAGCAACGGGGGAGCCCGCCACGGCGCGGCCGACGAGCCAACGAGTTTTGGTCTGCAACCGCCGAACCCGAACCCGAACCCGCCCGCGTCCGTGCCGCATCCGGGCAACCCGTACGCGGCGCCCACCCAGGTGGTTCCGCAGCAGCCGCAGCCGCAGGCGCCGCTCCGGTCGTCGGCGCCTTCGCCGACACCGTCGCAGCCGTCCCGCGATGAGCCGTCGCGGCCCCAGTCGTCGCAGGACGAGCCCGGCGTCGGCCGGCTCATCGCCGGTCGTTACCGACTGCTTTCCAAGCTCGGGCACGGCGGTATGGGCACGGTGTGGCGGGCGGCGGACGAGACGGTGGACCGCGAGGTCGCCGTCAAGGAGCCCCGCGTCCCGGACCACCTTCCCGAACGCGAACGCGCCAACGCGTTCGAGCGCATGCGCCGCGAGGCCCGGGCGGCCGCCCGGCTCGATCACCCCGCGGTGGTCAACGTCCATGACGTCGCGGTCGTGGACGGGCAGCCGTGGATCGTGATGGAACTGGTCCAGGGCCGTTCCCTGGGCGCCGTGCTGCAGGAGGAGGGCACCCTCTCCGCGCGCGAGGCGGCCAGGGTCGGCCTGGAGGTGCTCGGTGCGCTGGAGGCCGCGCACGCGGCCGGCATCCTGCACCGGGACGTGAAACCGGACAACGTACTGCTCGGCCGGTACGACCGGGTCGTCCTCACCGACTTCGGCATCGCCCAGATCGAGGGCGAGACCAACCTGACCGACACCGGCGGCTTCGTGGGCTCGCCCGAGTACATCGCGCCCGAGCGGGTGCTGGGCCAGCGTCCCGGACCCGCCTCCGACCTGTGGTCCCTCGGTGTCGTGCTGTACGCGGCCACGGAGGGCGTCTCGCCGTTCCGGCGCAGCAACACGCCCGCGACACTCCAGTCCGTCCTCAACGCCGTGCCCGCGCCGCCCGCCGTTGCGCAGGGTCCGCTGGCCGAGGTCATCACGGGCCTGCTGCAGAAGGACCCGGCGCACCGTCCGAACGCCGCCCGGGTGCGCGCGCTGCTGGACGCCGTCGCGAACCCGCCCGCGCCCCAGCCCACGCAGATCGTCCACGCCCCGGGCCTCGGCACCGGCACCGGTACCGGTTCCGGTACTGGATCCGGAGGCAAGGGCATCCGGATCGGCTACAAGACGCTGGGCGGACTGGGCGCGGCGGTCGTCGCCGGAGCGGTGGCCGCGTACCTGGTGATCGCGGACCCGTTCGCGGGACCACTGCCGGACGACTGGAAGACCCACAAGGAGAAGGACGTCGCGGCGTCCGTGTCGGTGCCGAAGGACTACCAGCGCACCGTTCCCGACCCGGAGAAGTCCTTGGGCGGCAGCGATGAGCACTGGGTCAGATACACGGACCACAGCGGCAGCATCTGGATCGGTCTGACGCTGTACCGGAAGGCCGAGGACACCAGCAACGAAATCGAGGCCTCCGCCGATGCCGAGATGTACGACGACAACAAGAGCTTCAAGGAGAGCGGCAGTTACGTTCTCGACATGCCGGAGGGACCGGTGACGGAGCCGAAGCCGGACCTCACATACCAGGGGAAGAAGGCGGCGGAGAACACCGTCGTCTACAAGACGAACGACAGCCAGAACCCCCGTCCCCGCGAAATGCGGATCTTCTACTACATGACGTCCGACGAGGACATGTACAAGCTCACCGTCAGCTACCCGGGCAAGGGTGACTTCACGGAGCGCGGGCGCGAAGTGGCGGAGACCGTGATCGCCAACCTGGACGTCGACAAGCTCTGATCCGGGCGGGACGGGCCTGTGCCGCGCCCGGTACGGGCACCGCGTCGACAACGCGGCGCCTCGCACGGTACTGATGGGGGATGAGCAACGACGGTGGCGCGACGGGTGCCCGGGGTCGCCTGGTCGGCGGTCGCTACCGACTGATCGAGCGGATCGGGTCCGGCGGCACGGGCACCGTCTGGCGGGCGCTCGACGAACTCGTCCAGTGTGAAGTCGCCGTGAAGCAGCTGCGGTTACCGGGCCACCCGGGGGACGAGAGGCATCGGCGGGCCGCCCACCGGCTGCACCACGAAGCCCGTGCCGCCGCCCGCGTCGACCATCCCGCCGCGGTCGTCCTCCACGACGTCGTGATGGAGGACGACGGGGTCAAGGAGCCGGAGGGACGGGACGGCACCAACGGACTTCCCTGGATCGTCACGGAGTTGGTCCGCGGCGAGTCGCTGCACGAGCTGCTCGACCGCGGTCCGCTGCCGCCCGCCGAGGCTGCCCGGATCGGCCTCGCCGTCCTTGGTGCGCTGCGAGCCGCCCACGCCGTCGGCATCGTGCACCGCGATGTGAAGCCCGCCAACATCCTGCTCGGACCGCACCGGCGCGTCGTCCTCACGGACTTCGGCATCGCCCACGTCCAGGGCGAGGAATCCCACACGGGCAGCGGGGAGTTCGTCGGATCACCGGAGTTCACCGCCCCCGAGCGGACGTCCGGCAGCATCGCGGGCCCCGCCTCCGACCTGTGGTCCCTCGGCGTTCTGCTGTACGCCGCGGTCGAGGGCCGGTCCCCGTTCCGCCGTACGACGCCGGAGTCCACGCTCGCCGCGATCACCGCCGAGGACACGCCCGAGCCGAAGCAGGCCGGTGCGCTCGGTCCTTTGATCGTACGGTTGTTGGCGAAGGACCCCGAGGAGCGGCCGGACGCCGAAGAGGTCGCAGGGGTACTGGAGGCGGCGACGAAGGGGCGGCCCGCACCCGAACCCGCGGCACCCGCGGACAGGAGTCAGGACACCTCACAGGACACCTCCGGAACACCGGAGCCGACAGCGGCCGCCGGAACGGTGCGGCCGGGCCGCTCCGTCCCCGCGGCCACCCCCGTACCCGTACGCGACGACCGCCCACGCGCACCGAGACCGGAACCGGGACCGAGACCGGCCCCGGAACCGGGATCCGAGCCGATTCACGAGCCCGAGCCCGAGCCGGTTCCGGAGTCCGAGCGTGAGGCGGTTCTGGAGCGCGGGCCCGAAGCGGAGTCCTTCACGCGCCACCTCTTCCGTCCCGCCCCCGTAGTGGCCCTCGGCGCTCTGCTCGCAGGTGGTGTCTGGGCGGCCACCACCCTCGCGTCGGACACCGGATCGGCAGCCGAGCACACCGGCCGTGTCACGGCTTCCACAACCGCCACGACCTCGGCATCCGCCCCCGCCCCTGCCGGTCCCGCCCTGGCCCCCTGGACGGCTCACCGCGAGACCGCCTTGGCCGCCGTCCTCCACCTCCCCCGCGGCTATCGGGAGCTCGCCGGTGAAACCGGCGCGGGCGACCGGCCCGGCACCGTCCTCTACGCGTCCGACGACGACGGATCCCGCGGCCTCGCGCGGGTCCGCCTCACCCGGTGGGACCGCGCTCCCCGGTCCCCGATGGCGCAGGCGCAGCACGAGCACGTGGACTGGGGAACGTACGACAGGGAGGTGCGTACGCGGTACACCCGTACCAGCTTCCAGGGCCACGAAGCCGTCCTCGCCGAGACGACCGGCGGCATGGAGGAGCCTCCCAGCCGGCTCGTGCGGCTGCTGATCCGCACCGATGACGGCCCCCTGTACGAACTCAGTGTCCACATGCCCGAGGGCGGCGTCGGGGAGAAGTACGGGACGGCGGTGTTCGAGGGCGCCCGCGACCGGCTCGAGATCGGGACGGTCCGATCAACAACGCCCTGATCAGCGGGTTTGTTGCCAGCGTTCACTGGCGTGGTGGCTGAGTGGTCCGTGAATCTGTTACTGACGGGTACACAAAGTGTTCGCGCGGGCATACCCTGCGGCTCATGACGGACGCGCAGACCCGGCACACGACCGGTACCAATCCCCTCGCCCCCACCCCGGCGGGCGCCCGGACCGCGGTCGACGTGGTCACGCCCGAACTGGTCGCCCAGCTCACCAAGGGCGTCGTCGGGTCCGGGCGGACCGCCAACCACACGCCGTTCACCGGGCAGAAGCTGGCCGACCTGCCCGAGTCGACCCCCGAGGACGTGCAGCGGGCCTTCGAGGCGGCCCGCGCCGCCCAGGCCGTGTGGGAGCGGACCCCGGTACGTCAGCGGGCCGCTGTGCTGCTCCGCTTCCACGACCTGGTCCTGGAACGTCAGGCCGAGGTGCTCGACCTGATCCAGTTGGAGACCGGCAAGGCCCGCCTGCACGCCCACGAGGAGGTCCAGGGCGTCGCCGTCGCCGCCCGTCACTACGGCCGCCGGGCGGCCGCGTACCTCCGGCCCAAGCGGCACGCGGGCGCCATGCCGGCCCTCACGAAGGTCACCGAACGGCGCCACCCGCGCGGCGTCGTCGGTCAGATCGCCCCCTGGAACTACCCGCTCGAACTCTCCGTCGGCGACGCGCTCCCGGCGTTCGTGGCGGGCAACGCGGTCGTGATGAAACCCGACACGGAGACCTGTCTCACCGCCCTGTGGGCCCGTGACCTGCTGATCGAGGCCGGACTGCCCGCCGACCTCTTCCAGGTCGTCCTCGGAGAGGGGCCGGTCGTCGGTCCGGAGGTCGTCGAGCGCGCCGACTACGTCTCCTTCACCGGCTCCACCCGCACCGGCCGCGAGGTCGCCCGGATCGCCGCCTCCCGGCTCGTCGGCGTCTCCCTCGAGCTGGGAGGAAAGAACGCCATGCTGGTCCTGGAGGACGCCGACCTGGACAAGGCGGCCGCGGGCGCCGTCCGGGCCTGCTTCTCCTCCGCGGGTCAGCTCTGCATCTCCATCGAACGGCTGTACGTCCATGAGGCGGTCGCCGACGCCTTCCTGGAGCGCTTCGCCGCCCGGACCCGGGCGATCCGCCTCGGCACCTCCCTGGCCTACGGCGCCGACATGGGCTCCCTGGTCGGCGAGCGCCAGCTGGACGCGGTCACCCGGCACGTGGACGATGCCGTCGCCAAGGGCGCCAAGGTGATCACGGGCGGCACGGCACGCCCGGACATCGGCCCGTACTTCTACGAGCCGACCATCCTCGACGGCGTCGAGGAGTCCATGGGCGTCTGCGCGGAGGAGACCTTCGGCCCGGTCGTCTCCGTCTACCGCTTCGGCTCCGACGACGAGGCCGTCGAACGCGCCAACGCCACCTCGTACGGCCTGAACTCCGCGGTCTGGACGAAGGACGCCCGGCGCGGCGGTGAGGTGGCCGCCCGGCTGCGTACCGGCACGGTCAACATCAACGAGGGGTATGCGCCCGCCTACGGCAGCGTTCAGTCGCCGATGGGCGGCATGAAGGACTCCGGCCTCGGCCGCCGGCACGGCTCCGAGGGCATCCTCAAGTTCACGGAGGCCCAGACCGTCGCCCACCAGCGGCTGCTGCCGATGGGGCCGGCCCTCGGCATGGACGACGAGCAGTACGCGATGCTCATCAGCCGGAGCCTGCGCCTGATGAAGGCATTCCGCTTCCGTTAGCCGGTTCGGTTCCGCAGACAGCCGCAGACAGCCGCAGACAGCCGCAGACAGCCGCAGACAGCCGCGCACGGTCGGCGGCAGTCGGCAGCGTCCCGCCCGACGGGCAGCCCCGTTCCGCAGCTTTCGACGAGGAGAGCACGTGTCACAGGAGAACTCCGTCCCGGAACAGGACGACGACGGTCACGGCGGCGAGCCCGTCACCGGTCACGACACCGTACCGGCCACCGGTCACGACACCGAGCCCGTGCCCGGCACCGGTGTCGACCCGGCGTACGGCCACGGCCACGACTACGACTATGACGTCCTCGTCGTCGGTTCGGGCTTCGGCGGCTCGGTCACGGCCCTTCGCCTGACCGAGAAGGGGTATCGCGTCGGCGTCCTGGAAGCGGGCCGCCGCTTCACCCGCGCGTCCCTCCCGAGGAACTCCTGGGACCTGAAGAACTACCTGTGGGCTCCCCGGCTCGGTATGTACGGTCTCCAGCGGATCCACCTCCTCGGCAGCGTCATGGTCCTGGCCGGCGCGGGCGTCGGCGGCGGCTCCCTCAACTACGCCAACACCCTCTACGTACCGCCCAAGGCCTTCTTCGACGACCCGCAGTGGCGGGACATCACCGACTGGCGGGAGGAGCTGAAGCCGTATTACGACCAGGCGCAGCGCATGCTGGGCGTACGGCTCAACCCGACGACGACCACGACCGACGTGCACCTGAAGGCGGCGGCCGAGCGGATGGGCGTGGGAGACACCTTCCACATGGCCCCGGTCGGCGTCTTCTTCGGCGACGGCGAGGACGCCGACGGGAAGGCGAAGGCGAAGCCGGGACAGGAGGTGCCCGACCCGTACTTCGGCGGGGCGGGGCCGTCGCGCCGGGCCTGCGCCGAGTGCGGCGAGTGCATGACGGGATGCCGGCACGGTGCGAAGAACACCCTCAACGAGAACTACCTGCACCTCGCGGAGAAGGCGGGCGCGGTCGTCCACCCCATGACGACGGCCGTGTCGGTGACGGAGGACTCGCAGGGCGGCTTCGCCGTCGCCACGCTCCCCACCGACAACCGCCGCAAGGGCAGCGGCAGGACCTTCCGGGCCCGCCGGGTCGTGCTGGCCGCCGGCACCTACGGCACCCAGACACTGCTGCACCGCATGAAGGCGAACGGACAGCTGCCGTACCTCTCGGACAGGCTGGGCGAACTGACCCGCACCAACTCCGAGGCCCTCGTCGGCGCGCAGACCGACAACCGCCACTACCGCAAGGTGTCGGCCTCGCCCAAGGCCGACTTCACCCGTGGCGTGGCCATCACGTCGTCGATCCACCCCGACGAGAACACCCACATCGAGCCGGTCCGTTACGGTCGCGGCTCCAACTCGATGGGCGCCCTCTCGATCCTCCAGGTCCCGTACGCAGGCAGCGAATCGGGCCCGGCCAGGGTCCTGGGCTGGCTGGGCAACGCGGTGAAACACCCCTTGCTGACGGCGCGTTCGCTCTCCAACCGGCGCTGGTCGGAACGGACCATCATCGCCCTGGTGATGCAGTCGCTGGACAACTCCCTGACGACGTACCTGAAGCCGTCCGGTCCGGGCCGCGGGCTGCTCACCGCCCGCCAGGGCCACGGCTCCCCCAACCCCAAGCAGATCAGGGCGGCCACGGAGGGCGCGTCCGCCCTGGCCGCCGAGATCAACGGCTTCGCCGGCTCCAACATCGGCGAGCTGACGGGCATGCCGCTGACGGCCCATTTCCTGGGCGGCTGCGTCATCGGCGCCACCCCGGAGACCGGCGTGATCGACCCGTACCACCGGCTCCACGGCCACCCCGGCATCTCGGTCGTGGACGGAGCGGCGGTCTCCGCGAACCTGGGGGTGAACCCGTCCCTGACGATCACGGCGCAGGCCGAACGGGCGATGTCGTACTGGCCCAACAAGGGCGAGCCCGACCGGCGACCGGAGCAGGGCGCGGCATACGAGCGGCTCCAGCCGGTCGAGCCGAAGTCCCCGGCGGTTCCGGCGGACGCCTTCGGCGCCCTGAAGCTGCCGTTCCTGGGGATGCCGGCGATGCCGCCGAAGAAGTAGCCGCGGCAGCCGGGCGAGCCGGGACGCGGCAGCCGGGCGAGCCGGCAAAGGAAAGGGGACCTGCGCCCCCCTCCGAGCGCAGGTCCCCTTTCCTTGTCTGCGGCGTGCTTACGCCACCGCACCGGCCTTGCGGCGACGCACCACGAACACCGCACCCGCACCGGCCACGACGGCGGCACCGCCGAGGAGTCCGATCATCGGAAGCGCGGAGCCGGCACCGGTCTCGGCGAGGCTGCCCGTGGCCTTGACCGTCTTGACCTGGCTGATCGGCTTCGTACCACCGGTCTGCGGCTTGGCGTCCGGCGTCTCGCCCGGCTCGGCACCGGCGGCCAGGATGTCGAAGAAGTAGATCCAGCCGTTCGGGTCGTTGGCGATCCAGCAGCCGCCCTCGTCCGAGTACTGGGCGAAGCCGCCCGTCACGCCGATCGAGTCGGGCACGTCGCCGCTGACCCGCAGCCGCAGCTCGTACGAGGTCGACTTGTGGGCGCCCAGCGAGAACGAGGTGAACGTGCCGCCCTCACCGGCGGCGCCGGCGACCTCGCGCCAGGTGCCGCTCGACTTGTCGAGGACCTGCATGCTGATCTCGCCGGAGTAGTCCTCCATGTCGTCCCAGCCGACGGCCGCCACGCCGATCAGCGGAGCGATGTCCGCGATGTCACGGTCGCTCGTGTTGGAGACGTTGAACCGGAAGTTGGTCCAGCCGCTGCCCGCGACGATCGTCTCGGGCAGGCCCGACAGACCGCTCGTCAGGTCGTCGCTCAGCTCGACGACCTCGTTGCCGTCCTCGTCGACGCACAGCTGGGCGTCGTCCTCGGGAGCTTCCTCGCCCTCGTCCTCGCTCTCGCTCGGTGAGGCGGCAGGGCTGCTCTCGTCGGTGACCGGGTCGCCCTCCTCGCCGTCCGTCACGGTTTCGTCGGCGGCGGGGCTGCTCTCCTCGGTGTTCCCCGGGGTGGTCTCCTCCGGGGAGGATTCGCTTTGTTCGTCGTCCGTCGCGGTTTCGTCGGCGGCGGGGCTGCTCTCCTCGGTGTTCCCCGGGGCGGTCTCCTCCGGAGAGGAGTCGCTTCCGTCCGTGGAGGGGCTGCTGGTCGAGGTGCTCGGCTGCTCGTCCGTCGCGAACGCGACGGGAGCGGAGAGCAGGGCGAGCGGGGATATGACAGCCGTCGCGGCCGCGGTGATCATGGCACGGCGGAGCTTCATGAAGACCTCGGGAAGTCAGGTGCACCGCCGGTTGCGGTACGTGTCAGAGGGAGAAGCCTCCGCGGTGGGGCGCGGAAGTGTCCGGTGGTTCCAGTGGTTTGATCTACGAACCCTGTGAATGGTTGTCCCGGCCCTGACATATTCTTTATGTGAGGTGGATCACTCCGGGGCGGTGATCCGTTTCGGCGTACGCTCCCCTTCGATTCCCCTTGGCGGGATCCGGTGTCCCCCGACAGGAAGCGCGTCACCCAGGGCCCGAGCAGCCCTCCGAAGAGCCCGCAGGACCGGAGCTCTCCTCCCTGCCCGACGATGTGTGGGACAGATTCGGCGAGGACGGTGAGCGGGGCATCCGCGCCTCCGCTCCGAAGGAGCCGTCCGCGCGGGCACGGATGGTGACCGAGCGGCTGCGTGCCATGGACGAGGCGCAGGCCGGTGCGGACGGCGGCGGGAAACGCCGTCGGGGTCGGAACAGGTACGCCGCCCCGCCCGCCAGGCCCGAGGGATGGCGTACCGGGCCCGCCTGGCAGGACATGAACGGCCGTGCCCCGCGCCGGCGCAGGGGCTGGAGCATCGTCGGCGTGCTGGCGGCCGCGGCCGTGGCCGTGGTCGCCGTCACCCCGTCCGGCGCGCTCTCCTGGCTGCCCGGCGGTCTCGGTGAGGGCTTTGACGCTTCGGACGATGCGAACGCGGCGAGCGCCGACTCCGCCGTCCCGCTGACCCCGAGACCACCCGTCCCGGCGGTGCCCCCTCTGCCGCTCCGGCCGAGGTCCCCACCCGGGAGCGGCCGTTCGCCGGTTCGCCCGCCGCGCGGTGGGCATCGGGAGCGGATGCCGTCCGGCTGCCGAAGGTGGAGGCGAAGGGGGAGGGGAGGACCGTCAACGGTGTCCCCGTCGTTGAGGTCGAGGCGGCGCTGGAAGGGGCGAAGGAGTTCCTGGTCGCCTCGAACCTCGACCGTGCGGTGCTCATGGGGGCCGAGCCGAGGAAGGCCCTGGCCCTCGTTGACCTGCTGGCGGTGGATTACCTCTCCGAGGTGCGCGCCGGACTGCGCAAGCCCACCGAGGAGAACGACCCGGCGTGGACGTTCTCCCGGTTCGATCCCGACGAGGTCGAACTGGTGGGCGATGTGAGGGTCCGCGGCCGCCTGACCTTCGAGCCCGTACGGAGAACCGCCGGGAAGGTCGTGGTCAAGGCCGACTACACCTTCGTGTACGCGGTGGCCCCTGCCGACGGCGACGACGAGGTGACCCGTTCGATCGTGCGCCGGATGCTCGAGGTGGACGTGGCGGATCCCGCCAGGTTCCAGATGACCGACGGCCGCATCTGGCCCCTGGCCGTGGAGAGCGAGATCTTCGACGACGACTGCCGTAACGGCGACGGGGTGATCCGCCCGCAGTTCTTCACCGACCGGCCCGACCGCCCCACGCCGACGGGGGAGGCCCGGGACCCGTACGACCGGAGCCAGGGGGTACGCGGAGCCGATCAGGGCTGCGGCACCGTCTCCCGCACCTGACGCGAACCTCGTGCAGGGCGTCAGGACCCGCCCGTGGAGGACCGGGCCGTGCAGCAGGGCGGGAGGGCGGCCCCCGCCCTGCTGCGGTCGCACCGTTCGTTGCGGTTCGGGCCGGACCGGACATGTCCCGCCGGCCGGCCCCGGGCGTCCCCGGAGCCGACCGTTCTCTTGGGTGACCGGGCTGCTGTCCCCTGCCGTCCGGCCACTCGTCCGGAGCGAGGTCCCACGACGCACGGCACGATCCGCACATCGCATCGCTCCGGCGAGCCACGCGTGGTTCTTTCGGGCCCGCCCCTGGCTGACACGGACACCGGTACCAACGGCGCGATCCCGGTTCCGGTCACGCGCCGTACGGGTGAGAAAAAATGCGTACGTCTGTCCCTGTGACGGGGTCGGTACCGGAGGGATCCGGTACCGGAGAAGGGCCGGTACCGGAGGGCGGGTGCACGGGCGGGCCGGTGGGTGGACGTACGGGCCGGCGGGCGGACGGGGTGGTCCGTCGCTCGGATTCAGATCCTGCCGCGGCAGAGCTCCAGCAGGGTCATCGCGAGCGCGGTGCCCGGCTTGCCCAGGGCGTCCCTGTAGTGACCGAGGATCTCCATCTCGCGGGAGAGATTCACGCGTCGGCCGCCGGAAGCGATCCGTTCCTGCTGGATGACGGCCGACACGGCCATCCGTTCCTGGACCAGGCCGATGATCCGATCGTCGAGCGCGTCGATCCGCTCGCGCGCGCCGGTGATCACATCGGCGGCCTCGGCGGTGCGGGCGCCGGTCTTCTCGGTGCTGGTGGCTTCGGCGGTGGTGGTCATGTCGAGGGCTCCTCGTCGGACGGTGCGGAGTGCCCGGGGTGCCATGGTCCGAAAACGCCAGGCGCCCCGGACCTTGTCGGCCCGGGGCGCCTGGGAAGTTGCTTGTCAGTGGCTCAAGCAGCACGACCATGGCAGCCGGTGGGCCGGTTGCCATAGGTAAAGAGGAAGGTCGGGTGCGTGAGCATGGGTCCCAGTATGCCGCGCGGTTCCCGGCCGTCCAACACGGGCCGCATGCTGAGACGAATCCGGTCGCGCGGTGCGGTCGCGCGAGCTTCACACGTGCGGGGGAGGGCAGGCGCGCGCCTCCCGGTAGAATCGGGAGGCACCAGACTCCGCCCCACCGCCGGAAGGCACCTCGTGTCATCAGCGACTTCCGCTGCCCACGCGTCCGACACCGTCCTGGTCGTCGATTTCGGCGCGCAGTACGCCCAGCTCATCGCCCGTCGGGTCCGTGAGGCCCGGGTCTACAGCGAGATCGTGCCGAGCACCATGCCGGTCGCGGAGATCCTCGCCAAGAACCCGGCGGCGATCATCCTCTCCGGCGGCCCCTCGTCCGTGTACGCCGAGGGCGCTCCCACCGTCGACCGCGCACTTTTCGAGGCCGGCGTCCCGGTCTTCGGCATGTGCTACGGCTTCCAGCTCATGGCTCAGAGCCTCGGCGGCCAGGTGGACAACACCGGCTCCCGTGAGTACGGCCGTACCGGACTGCACGTCTCCAAGCCGGCCTCCACCCTCTTCGAAGGCACCCCGGAGGAGCAGGAGGTGTGGATGTCGCACGGCGACGCCTGCTCCGCCGCGCCCGAGGGCTTCGCCGTCACGGCGTCCACGGACATCGTCCCGGTCGCCGCCTTCGAGAACGACGCCAAGAAGCTCTACGGCGTCCAGTACCACCCCGAGGTCATGCACTCCACGTACGGGCAGCAGGTGCTGGAGCACTTCCTGTACCGGGGGGCCGGCCTGAGCCCGGACTGGACCACGGGCAACGTCATCGAGGAGCAGGTCGCCGCCATCCGCGAGCAGGTCGGTGACCGGCGCGCCATCTGCGGTCTCTCCGGCGGGGTGGACTCCGCCGTCGCCGCGGCCCTCGTCCAGAAGGCCATCGGGTCCCAGCTGACCTGCGTGTACGTCGACCACGGTCTGATGCGCAAGGGCGAGACCGAGCAGGTCGAGAAGGACTTCGTGGCCGCGACCGGCGTCCAGCTGAAGGTCGTCGACGCGGCTGAGCGGTTCCAGACGGCGCTCAAGGGCGTCTCGGACCCCGAGGAGAAGCGGAAGATCATCGGCCGCGAGTTCATCCGGGTCTTCGAACAGGCCCAGGCCGAGATCATCGCGGACGCGGGCCCGGCTGTGGAGTTCCTGGTCCAGGGCACCCTCTACCCGGACGTCGTCGAGTCCGGCGGCGGTACCGGCACCGCCAACATCAAGTCGCACCACAACGTCGGCGGGCTCCCCGAGGACCTCGAGTTCCAGCTGATCGAGCCGCTGCGCCAGCTGTTCAAGGACGAGGTCCGGCGGGTCGGCCAGGAGCTCGGCCTGCCCGACGAGATCGTCCAGCGCCAGCCGTTCCCCGGCCCCGGGCTCGGCATCCGCATCGTCGGCGAGGTGACCAAGGAGCGGCTCGACCTGCTGCGCGAGGCCGACGCCATCGCCCGCGAGGAACTGACCGCGGCCGGCCTCGACCGGGACATCTGGCAGTGCCCGGTGGTCCTGCTCGCGGACGTGCGCTCCGTCGGCGTCCAGGGCGACGGCCGGACCTACGGCCACCCGATCGTCCTGCGCCCGGTGTCCTCCGAGGACGCCATGACCGCAGACTGGTCGCGGCTGCCGTACGACGTCCTCGCGAAGATCTCGACCCGCATCACCAACGAGGTGCGGGACGTCAACCGCGTCGTCCTCGACGTGACGTCCAAGCCGCCGGGGACCATCGAGTGGGAGTAGTGCCCGGCGGGGAGCACTCCCCGCCAGGCACTGTCAGCCCTGCCCGTCCTTGTCAGGCCCGCTTGAGCGTGCGCACCGGCTCACCGGGCCTCCAGACCTGGAGGACGAGATACGTCTCGTCCTCCACGTAGGTTCGTACGACCTCCGTCAACTCGGTGCGGAAGAGGTGGAACGGCTCCGGCGGTTCCACCTCTTCGGTGTATCTGCGCCGGGTCTCCTCGTCCTCGACCTCGATCGCCCGCCCACTGATCCGGACGTCCCCGCCGCCCATGCCCGTGCCCGGGCCGGGGTTCGCCTGGAGCGCGAAGCGCGGGTCGCGGCGCAGGTCGAGCGCCTTGAGCGAGTCCGGCATCATGCCGAGCCACAGCTCGCCGTCCAGGAAACGCACCTCCAGGCCGGTGGTGCGCGGCGACCCGTCCTTGCGCAGGGTGGCGAGGACGTGGTGGGTGTACGTGGCGAAGCGCTCCTCCACGGTCTTCGCGAGTTCGGGTTCGGCGGTGGTGAAGGCCCCCCAGTTCGTGTTCATGGGCCGAGTGTGGCGCGCATACCGGACGTCTTGTGTCGGGTATCCGCCGACTCCACCGGACGGGGTACTCCGGAAGGCGGTTTCCGGAAAGCGGCTCCGAAAGCCTCGGGAAAGGGGCCTTCGGCCGGTACGGCGGGCACCGTACGGAGCAGGGGTGTCGCCTTTGTCACGTCACACCGGATCTTTACGGAATCGATCTGTCGTCCATGGCTGCACGACGGTAACTTCCGCACCATGCGACCCCCCTTGCAGGAGGACTTATGCCCGGGCAGACCCCGCCCCCGTTTCTGCCGTTGCCCACCGACCGGCTGCGGTTCGCCATGCCGCCCATGCACGAGTCGGTCGAGGACGAGCGCCGGCACCGCAAGGAGCGGCTCGCGGGCGCGCTGCGGCTGTTCGGGCGGCTCGGTTTCGAGGACGGGGTCTCCGGGCACATCACCGCACGCGATCCCGAGTTCTCGGACTGTTTCTGGGTCAATCCGTTCGGGATGCCCTTCCGGCACGTCACCGTGAGCGACCTGGTGCTGGCCAACCGGGAGGGGCGGGTCGTCCAGGGCGGCCACCACGTCAACCAGGCGGCGTTCACCGTGCACGCGCAGGTGCACACGGCGCGGCCCGACGTCGTCGCGGTCGCCCACTGCCACTCGGTCCACGGGCGAGCGCTCGCCGCCCTCGGCGACCTGCTCGACCCGATCACCCAGGAGAGCTGCGCGTTCTACGAGGACCACGCCCTCTACGACACCTACAGCGGTGTCACCGTCGACGCGGACGAGGGCAGGCGCATCGCGGCCGCGCTCGGCTCCCGCAAGGCGTTGGTGCTGCGCAATCACGGGCTGCTCACCGTGGGCGACTCGGTGGACGCGGCGGCCTGGTGGTTCGTGTCCATGGAGCGCTCCTGCCAGGTGCAGCTCAGCGCGAAGGCGGCGGGCCGGCCCGTTCTGATCGACCACCGGCAGGCGGCGGCGACACGGGAGCAACTGGGCGGGGACCTGGTGGCGTGGATCAACTACCAGCCGATGTGGCAGGACATCAGCCGAAGCGAGCCCGACCTGCTGAGCTGACCGGAGCGACCAGGGCCGGGCTTGGGGAAACCCGCCCCGCTGGACGATATCGGCCATAAGGTAATTCTTGCCGCCGGGTCAACACGGTGCCTGGGGCGTCACCCCCGCTGACCGGACCTGCCGGGTGGAGAGGGGTGGACGTAGGGCACAATTCGCTTTCATTGCAGGGGAGTTGCGTGCACCGGCGCGGGTGGCCGGGAACGTGGCCGGGATCGTGAACGTGAACGTGGATGAGGGAAAGGCGGGCTTCGGGCGTGGCGGTGCAGGAGGCGAGACAGGGCGGCGCGGACGGGGGCGCCCACGAGGGCGGCTGCGCCTGCGGGGACTGTCCGCACGGAGTGCGTGAGGGGCATCGGCGCGCGGTCGCCGCGTTCCTGCTGAAACGCGAGGAGTTCGCGGCCGGGCACGGGCTGCCCGCGGCGGTGGCCCACTCGGCCTCCGCCTCCCGCCAGTGGGTCTCGGAGGAACTGGCGCAGGCCGCCGAACTCGTCGCCCGGCGCGGCCGGGCCGAGGGTGCGGCCTGGCTGGTACGCCTGTGGCGCCGGACGGCGGTGGTGGTGTGGTCGGCGGTCGTCCTGCTGCTCCTGGGCCAGGCGCTCACGGCGATCGGCCCGGGGTGGAGCGCCGCCCGCACGGCCGGGCTGCTGGCCGCGCTGGTGGTCGCCGGTTCGCTGACCGCGGCCTCGTGGTTCCATCGGGCGCGCGGCGGGATCCTGGCCCCGGTGATCGGGGAGGACAACCGCCTCTCCACGTCCCGCGCGGTGGCGGCCGCCTGGGTGCTCTTCCTCGCCTACGCGGTCCTGGTTCTGGTCGGACAACTGGCTGTCGCCTCCGATCACCGGGAGCGTGACGCGCTGATCGCGGGGCTGGAACTCGCCCGCGGCGCGGGGGTGGTGACGGTCCTCGCCGTGGTGTGCGGAATCGCCGTGGTGGTACGGCGGGTGGTCGGCCTCCGGGTGCAGGGACAGCGGCTGCAGAAGGTCCGTGCGGACCGGCCCCGGGCAGCCGACCTGCTGACCGACGACGCGGGCCGGGGAGGCTTCGCCGACATCCAGTACGTCGTGATCAGCGGCGTCGCGCTGGCGTTCGCGGCGGTGCGGCTGGCGCGGCGGCCGGACCAACTGCCGGACCTGCCCTGGGGGCTGGCCGTGGTGGTGCTGGTGTCGGCGGCGACCTATCTCGCCGGGAAGTACGCGGAGGGCGGCCGGCCGGTGATCCTTTCGGTGGTGCGGGCGCGGGAGGCCGGCGACCTGGACGCGCCGATCCGGACCGGCGACGACATCGAGATCCGCGGGGCCGGCTTCGTCCCGCTGGGCGCCCAGGGGGCCGATCGGCTGGCCCGGATGGTCGTCCGGGTGGGAGCCGTGCACGTCCACGTGCCGCTGGTGCCGGTGGCCGGCGGCTTCGACAACCCTACGGACGCCCTGCTGACGGTTCCGGTCCCGGCGGACGTGGAACCGGGACGGGTCGAGGTGCAGGTCGTCACGGCAGCCGGGGTGGAGACGAACCGGTACGCGATCGACGTGACGGACTAGAGGCATCCTTCCGCCGCTGTCCGGTGAACGTCCGAAAAAATCCGAGCGGTCTTGGATTGATCCGGTGCTGATTGTCGTACGTATGGACTGTTGAGGGGGGTCTCGATACGGCGGCGAGAGGCGACAGACGGCGATGGCTCACGGTGTGCGAACAGATGCGTACAGTCCTCACCTCGATGGCGACAGAGACTGGCGGGACACCGCCACTCGGTACGCCCTCCTTCCTCTGCGGATCTTTCTGGGCGTCACCTTCATCTATGCGGGAATCGACAAACTCACCGACAGCGCGTTCATGAAGGACGCCGGGGCCGGGTCGATCGGCGACATGATGCGGGCCGTCCGCGATTCCTCGGCCATTCCCGCACTGGTCGACATGTCCCTGGAGAATCCCGTCGCCTTCGGTTACGCCATTGCCTTCGGTGAGTTGGCCGTCGGGATCGGAATCCTGATCGGTCTGCTCACCCGGGTGGCCGCCCTCGGCGGTGCGCTGATCTCCCTCAGCCTGTGGCTGACCGTGAGCTGGGCCGCCGAGCCCTACTACTACGGCAACGATCTCCCCTACCTCATGGCCTGGACTCCGCTGCTGCTCGCAGGCGCCCCCCTCCTCTCCGCGGACGCCGCCCTACGGTCGCGACGGCGCCGGCGGGTGGGGGACTACCGGTAGGGACCCGCTCCTCGAACGAGCGGATCCGCCTCTTCACCCCGCCGGGCCCACGGCCCGGACCCGGTGCCTCCGCCCGCCCGCCCCGACGGGGCGGGCCACCCGCTTCGGGCCCGGCCCGCCTTCCCGCCCGCCCCACCGGCCAGGTCGCCTCGCCGGCCGGCCTCGCCAGGTCACCCCATCAGCCACCCCGCCAAGTCGGGTTCTCAGGTCGACGACTCGGTTCGGGGCTCCCGAGCGGCGGAGCGTTTATGCCGCCGTATCAGCCCCGTCACCGCGGACACCGATCCGGCCAGGCACAGCCCGCCCGTGACGACGGGGATCATGACGAACCACGGTGTCTCCCAGGCACCGCCCGCGTCGCCCGCGTAGAGCACGGCGGCGAGGCTCAGGAAGAGACCGGCGATCAGCCTGCCGGGCTGGAACTCATGACGTAGCACGACTCACCTCCGCCTGCCCCGCACCGACGTGGATGTCCAGGTCGAGCGTCCCCGACTTCCGGGCGCCCGCGGCAGGCCGCAGGGTCACCTCCTTGTGCTTGCCCGGTGCCACGTCCACGTCCTTCTGCTTGTCGCCGGGCAGCTGGATGTCTCCCACTCCCACGTCGATGCTGAGCTTCACGGTCACACCCTCGGGCACGATCACGTGGACGCGGCCCATGCCGACCTCCGCCCGGGTCGACACGGTCTTTCCCTCGGGTATCCGTACCTCGGACAGATCCAGGGTGCCGGTCCCGGAACCCAAGTCGTAGACCGGGCGTATCTGGGCGACCGAGGCGGGCTCCCAGGTGGTGCGCATCCACTCGGTGCCGATGTCCTTGGGCACGGCCGAGGAGGCGGCGAGCAGCCCCGCGGTGATGACCGCCAGGAGGATCGACCCCGCTCCGGTGCGGCCCAGGAAAGCACTGACCGCCAGGCCGATGCCGAAAACGGCGAGCGCACACGCGAGACCGGTCTGCAGGCTGGTGCCGAGCGGCTGCTCCTGCCAGGTCAGGCCTGTACCCAGGCCGGCCGCGAGCAGGGCGAGCAGGAAGATCCAGCCGCCGATCCAGTGGGGACCGCGCGGCTTCACCGCCCGGTGCCGGGTGGACGAGTCGTCGCGGGCGGAGAAGTGGGGGTCGAGTCTGACGTTGATCCTGGAGGCGATGTCCGGATCCCGGGGGTCCCGGGGTCCCCACAGATAGCCCGTGCCGCCGATGTGCGTACCGTCCTTGACGATGGGGTCGCGCCACCAGGAGGAGAAGGCGGCGGGAACGGGCGGGGCCTGGGGCTCCGGCGGGGCGTCGGCGACGGCCTGGGCGGCGAGGGGGTCGGGGCTGGGGGTACCGCGCTGCCGCGACCAGTACCCGGCACCGGCGAGCAGCAGGGAGAGCATCACGGCGAAGCTCAGCACCCCGCCGTTGTTCAGCATGGTGAGGAAGACACCGCAGCCGACCAGCGCGAAGAGTATGGCTGCCAGCGTGTGGCCGTCGACCCGGCCGGTGAGCAGCCTGCGGATCTCGTTCTCCTCCTCGTCCTCGTACGGGACGAGGAGCCAGGCGAAGCCGTAGAAGATGAGGCCGACGCCACCGGTGGCGGAGAGCACCGCCAGCGTGATGCGGAAGATCACCGGGTCCATGTCGCACTGCCGGCCGAGCCCGGAGCACACTCCGCCGAGCATCTGGTGCCGGCGGTCGCGCCGGAAACGGTGCGGCGGCTCGGGCACGGGTGCCTCGCCGGGAGGACGCGGAGCTCCGGCGGCTGTCTCCCCGGCCGCCGTACCGCCTGCCGCGCCCGTGGCAGACGCGGCATCCCGCGGCCCGGCGCCCTCGGGAGGGAGCGGGCCGGAGCCGGGTCCCGGACCCGTCGCGGCGTGCTGGTGATCTGTCATGAGTCCATGGTGACGGGCGAGCCGCCGCGACGGCAGTCGGGACGACCCTGGCCGGACCCTGATATCGGCCCTGAGGGGTGGCCGGGGAGCGTTCGGGGGGGAGGGGGGCCGGACCCCCGGAGATCAGGGGAGTCTCCGGGACCAACCCTGATGCCGCGGAACCAGGGAGCGTGTGACCATCATTGGCATGTCGGAAGCCGCAGCAGCGCCACTCGCAGAGCCGCGGCCGCCGCGCAAGCTCTACCGCAGCAGTGACGGACGCTGGCTCGGTGGTGTGGCGCGGGGGCTCGCCGGACACCTCGGGCTGCCCGTGATCTGGGTACGGCTCGTCTTCGTCGGCCTGTTCATGGCCGACGGCCTGGGCGCACTGCTGTACGCCGCCTTCTGGTTCTTCGTACCGCTCGGGGTCGGCGGAGTGGACGCGCAGAAGCCGCCCACACTGGTCGCGACCGAGAGTGCGCCGGACGGCCGGCGCAGACTCGTCACCCGCAGACCGGACAAGGGTCAGATCGTCGCCCTGCTCCTCATGGTCGTGGTGGCCATGGTCTTCGTCGGCAATGTGAACCTGTCCAACGGCGCCAGGGCCTACCTCTGGCCGACCGTGCTCGTCGGCGCGGGCGTCGCCCTGGTCTGGAGGCAGGCGGACAACGCGCGCCGGGCCCGCTGGGTCGAGGTCGGCAGCCGGCGCCGCACGGTCACCCTGCTGCGGGCCGGCGCCGGCGTACTGCTGGTCACGGCCGGTGTGTCGGGCATCTTCGTCCTCCGGGGCTCCGGCGCCCACCTCGCGTCGGTGCTCCAGGCGGCTCTCGCGGTCCTCGTCGGGATCACGCTCCTCGCCGGTCCTTACCTCGTGCGCATGACCCAGGACCTCTCCGAGGAACGGCTGATGCGCATCCGTGCCCAGGAGCGCGCCGAGGTCGCCGCCCACGTCCACGACTCGGTGCTGCACACCCTCACCCTGATCCAGCGCAACGCCGACAGTCCGGGCGAGGTGCGCCGGCTCGCCCGCGCCCAGGAGCGGGACCTGCGCACCTGGCTCTACAAGCCCGAGGGCACCGGCAAGGACGAGGCCGACGAGCCCACCACCCTCGCCGACGCCGTACGGCACAATGCCGCGGAGGTGGAGGACAAGCACGGCGTCCCCATCGAGGTGGTCGTCGTCGGCGACTGCCCGCTGGACGAGAAGATCGGCCCGCAGATGCAGGCCGCGCGCGAAGCGATGGTGAACGCGGCCAAGTACGGTGGCGAGGGGGGTGCCGTACAGGTCTACGCCGAAGTCGAGGGAAGGACGGTCTTCGTGTCCGTCCGGGACCGCGGCCCCGGCTTCGACCTCGACTCGATACCCGCCGACCGCATGGGTGTCAGAGAATCGATCATCGGCCGCATGGAGCGCAACGGCGGCACGGCGCGGCTGCGCGCGGTGCCGGACGGCGGCACGGAGGTCGAGCTGGAGATGGAGAGGGCGGAGAACACGTCATGAGCGAGCCGAACGAGCCGACCGACCTGAACGGGACGGCGGGACCGGCGGCCCGGGCCGCAGAGTCCGCGCAGCCCACCGGTGGCGCCGGACGCCATGTGCGTGTCGTCCTCGTCGACGACCACCGCATGTTCCGCACGGGCGTCCAGGCCGAGATCGGACAGACCGAACAGACCGGCGTCGAAGTGGTCGGCGAGGCCGCGGACGTCGACCAGGCGGTCACGGTCATCACCGCGACCCGGCCCGAAGTCGTCCTCCTCGACGTGCACCTGCCCGGCGGCGGCGGCGTGGAAGTGCTCCGGCGCTGCGCCCCGCTGATGGGCGACGCCGAGCAGCCGGTCCGTTTCCTCGCCCTGTCCGTCTCGGACGCGGCGGAGGACGTGATCGGCGTGATCAGGGGCGGCGCCCGCGGATACGTGACCAAGACGATCACCGGGACCGACCTGGTCGACTCGGTGTTCCGGGTCCAGGAGGGCGACGCCGTCTTCTCCCCCCGCCTGGCCGGCTTCGTCCTCGACGCCTTCGCCTCGACCGACGCCCCGCCGGTCGACGAGGACCTCGACCGCCTCACCCAGCGCGAGCGCGAGGTGCTGCGGCTGATCGCCCGGGGATACGCGTACAAGGAGATCGCCAAGCAGCTCTTCATCTCGGTGAAGACGGTCGAGTCCCATGTCTCGGCCGTCCTCAGAAAGCTCCAGCTCTCCAACCGCCACGAACTGACCCGCTGGGCGACGGCGCGTCGTCTGGTATGACGATCTGCTGGGCGCGTACGCGATCACCCCATTAGGGTGGACCCGACGGGAGGAGGGGCTGCATGCTGCTGCGTTTCCGTACGGCGAACGTACGGTCACTGCGCGATGAGCAGGAGTTGTCCTTCGTCGTCCCGCCGGACGAGGAGTCCGACGCGGCGCGGACCGTCCAGCTGTCCGACGGCAAACAGATGGGGATCTACCCGGTCGTCGGGATCTTCGGGCCCAATGC
The DNA here is from genome assembly GCF_045209715.1 of Streptomyces sp. NBC_01635. Lineage (NCBI taxonomy): Bacteria > Bacillati > Actinomycetota > Actinomycetes > Kitasatosporales > Streptomycetaceae > Streptomyces > Streptomyces sp. NBC_01635. The sequence goes on from NZ_CP109277.1 coordinate 5,545,290, forward strand.
CTCAGGAAAGTCCAATGTCATCACCGCGTTGAAGAAGATGAAAAGCGCGGTCCTGGACTCGTACGGGTTGTGGACGTCCTACACCGGCGTACCCGAGCGTGAGCCCTTCGCCCTGGATGGCGAGTCCGCGGACGAGAGCACTTTCTACGAGGTGGACTTCGTCCTGGACGACGGAGTGCGCTGGACCTACGGGTTCGAACTGGGCGACCGGCGAGTCGAGGCGGAGTGGCTGCACGCCTATCCGAAAGGCCGACGGCAGGTCTGGCTGGACAGGGACGCCTCCCGGGACGTCCCCTTCGATTTTCCGGGAGAACGCATCCAGGACCGGGCCCGGCTGGCCCGATCCACCCGTACCAACGCTCTGCTGCTCAGCCGCGCCGCCAGCGACAACCATCCGCAACTGTTCCGCATCTACGACTGGTTCCGGTCGAATCTGTGGGACATCACTCCCGAGACCGAGCTCCGGGACCGTGAGAGATACACGGCGGAGCAACTTCTCGACGACCGGAACAGAGAACGGGTCCGGGAACTGCTGCGAGTCGCGGACCTGGGTATCCAGGATGCCGAGGTGGACCGAGCACCCGGTGGCAGGGCTCCCACGGTGAGACTGCTGCACGGCAGTGACCGCGACAGCGCGGTGGCGCTCGACTGGGTGAAGGAATCGTTCGGCACCCGATCCTGGTTCGCTCTGATCGGTCCGCTCCTGCTGGCTCTCGACCGTGGCGCCGTCCTTCTTATCGACGAGTTGGACGCGAGTCTGCACCCTCGGTTCGCATCCGAAGTGGTGCGGCTGTTCCAGGCGCCCTGGTCCAACACGACCAACGCCCAACTGCTCTTCACCTCGCACGACGCCTCGCTTTTGAAGAGTCCCAGAGGCGGCAGGCCACTCGAACCGGGTCAGATCTGGCTGACGGAGAAGGACAAGCGAGGAGCCACCGAGCTCTATCCGCTGAGCGACTTCGACCCGACGCCCGAAGAGGACCTCGAGGACTCGTACCTGGCCGGGGCATACGGCGCCGTGCCGAATGTCGACCAGGGCCAGATCGGACGCATGGTGCTCACAGCACTGGCAGGGGAGGCAGAGCGTTCCTGATGGTGAGGGACAGGGGGCGGGACAATCCGGCACGCGCCAAGAAGCGGCAGAAGCTGCGCCGGGAGGTGTATGTCTTCACCGAGGGTGAGGTCACGGAACCGGGCTTCATCACGTTCGTGACGAAGAACGGCACCCGCAAGGAGCCTCGGCACGAGGTCGTCTGCAAGGTGGAGAACCGTAGCGCGCCCAGCAAGCGCCGCAAGCCGCTGCCCCTCGTGGAAGAGGCCATCACCAAGTGGCATGAGGTCCAGCGTGCCGCCAAGAAGGCCGGGATCAAGCCCGACGACTGGAACTGGCCGCAGGTGTGGTGCCTCTTCGACCGGGACCGGCACGAGGACATCCCGACCGCCTTCTCCAGAGCCAAGCGGGAGAAGGTGCACGTCGCCTACTCCCACCCCTGCTTCGAGCTGTGGCGACTGCTGCACTACCAGAACTACACGAGTACGTTCGGCGGCGTCTGTGACAGCGCGGCGGACCGCCTGAAGCAGCAGGACGGCTTTGCCCGGACCTACGGTCCCACCCTCCGCTCCGTTTCTCCCGAACGGGCCAAGCAGGTCATGCCCGGCCAGTTGAGCGGCCGCTACAAGACGGCACAGCGCTACGCGCAAGACCTTGCCCGCCGCCAAGCGAACCGCCCGGACCAGAACGGCTGGGACCCGTACACGGACGTCTGGACGTTCGTGGAGCAGGGCATGGACGTCTCCGACTACTGAGACCGGTGGCCGGATGAGACGGATCATGCGCGGGCTCTTCATGCGTGCGGCCGGACGGCTCCCCGGAAGACCGTAGGCTTCCGGTTGCCGCCGGTGCACCGCAATGACGGCAGCCGAAGTCGCAGAACGTCATCAGGGGAGAGCAGTACGTGGCCAAGCTCACGCTCGCGCAGTTGGAACGCCATCTCTTCGCGGCAGCCGACATCCTGCGCGGCACGATGGACGCCGCGGAGTACCGCGACTTCATCTTCGTGCTGCTGTTCCTCAAGCGGGTCAACGACGAGTTCGAGGTGGCCCGCGAGGCGATCATCAAGGAGCGCCTGGCGGAGGGCGACACCCAGGAGGAGGCCGAGGAAGAAGCCGAGGCCTATCAGTGGTACGACGAGCACGGAGCGATCTTCGTGCCGAAGGCCGCCCGCTGGGACCGACTGGCCGGCGCGGTCGACAACGTCGCCACCGAGTACCTTCAGCCCGCCCTCGACGCCCTCGAGCGACAGTCGGGCAACAGCGAACTGCGCGGCCTGTTCGCACACGTCAACTTCAACCGCATCGGAGGCGGCGGCAGTGCCCGCAAGTCGGCCGCCGAACTGGCGGACAAGCGCCTCTCCGACCTGATCGACCACTTCGGCGGCATCCGGCTGCGCGGCGAGGACTTCGAGTTCCCCGACATGATCGGTGCCGCCTACGAGTACCTGATCAAGGACTTCGCGGACTCGGCCGGGAGCAAGGGCGGAGAGTTCTACACCCCGCGCGCCGTGGTCCGCATGATGGTGGAACTGGCCCGGCCCGACGGCGCCATGAAGGTGTACGACCCGTGTGTGGGATCGGGCGGCATGCTCATCCACGCCATGGAGTACGTCGAGGAGCACGGCGGCGACTCCCGCAACCTGGGTCTGGCCGGTCAGGACGCCAACAGCGGTTCCTGGGTCATGGCCACGATGAACATGCTGTTCCACGGCGCGAAGAAGTTCTCCCTGCGCACCGGCGACACCCTCACCAACCCCCTCCACCCCGAGGGCGGTTACGACCTGGTCCTCAGCAACCCGCCCTTCTCCATGGACTACAACAAGGACGCGGTCCCGCGCCTGAAGGCGCGCATGCCGTACGGGGAGACCTCCGAGCGCGGCAAAGCGGACCTGATGTTCATGCAGCACATGCTGGACATGGTCAAGCTGCGGTCGGGCGCGGTCTTCACCGTCATGCCGCACGGCGTGCTGTTCCGCGGGGGCGAGGAACAGAAGATCCGCGCGAAGCTCCTGATGGAACACGACCTGATCGAGGCCGTCATCGGCCTGGCGCCCAACCTCTTCTACGGCACCGGAATCCCCGCTTGCGTCCTGGTCCTGCGCCCGCCGAGCCGACGCCGCCCCGACCGGCGAGGCCGGGTCCTGTTCATCAACGCCGACCGCGAGTTCCACGCCGAACGAGCCCAGAACATTCTGCTCCCCGAGCACATCGAGAAGATCGTCTCCACGTTCCACTCCTGGCAGGACGACGAGATCTTCGCGGACGTGCCCGGCTTCGCCCGCGCGGTGACCCGCGAGGAACTGGCCGCCAACGCCTTCAACTTCAACATCCGCCGCTACGTCGACAACACCCCGCCGCCGGAACCGCAGGACGTGCGGGCCCATCTGGTGGGTGGCGTGCCGGTGGCGGAGGTCGAGGCGAAGAAGAAACTGCTCGACGCTTACGGCATCCAGCTGACCGACCTCTTCGACGTACGGGCCGACGACCCCGTCTACGTCGACTTCCCCGCCCCGGAGCGCCGCCCGGACGCCGCCCGCCTCGCGGAACTGGCACGCGGCAGGGAACAGGAACTCTGGGACGCCTTCGGGGAGTGGTGGGCCACCGAGGCGGGCCAGATCGCGGAGCTCGAGCCCGTCGACGGCGATGACCGTACCGAGCAGGAGCGCAAGGCCCAGCTGGCGCGGCTGAGGAAGGACCTGATCGGCTCCTTCCGGAACCGGCTGCTGGCCGTCGGCCTCCTGGACCGGTACGCGCTGGCGGGGGCGGTGGCCGGCTGGTGGCACGACGGCAAGAACGAGCTGAAGGCACTGTCCGTGACCGGGTTCGACGGTGTGGTCGACGGCTGGGTCGAATCGGTCAAGACCATGCTCGCCCCCGAACCGGACCCGCGCACGGGCGGCCGGCGGGAGCGTACGGCGGCGGAACGGCGGCAGGCCTACGACCACAAGGTCGTCGCCGCGATCGCGCCCGGGTTCCTGGCGGACCTCGCCTCGGCGGAGCGCACCCACGCCGAACTGGACGCGAAGGCGAAGGCCGCGCAGGAGGCGGAGGCGGCTCTCGCCGAGGCGCAGCAGGCCGCGCTGGACGGCGACGACGGGGCAGAGATCGATCCGGCGCTCGCCGAAGCGGTGCTGAGCAAGACCGAGATGCGGGACCTCATGAAGCAGCGCTCGGATGCGAAGCGGCTGGTCGAGGACCTGGAGGACGGCTTCTGGATGGTGCCGGCGATCCGAAGGAAGCGGGACGCCGAGCGCGAGCGGGCCGAGAAGGCGAAGAAGAAGGCTGCGTCGGCCTCCGGCAAGGGCAAGAGGGCGGTCCCGGCGGAGGAAGCGGCCGGGCAGGGGGCTCTGTTGGAGCTTCCGGTCACTGAGGAGCTGGAGGAGCAGGCACCGCCTGCGCCGTCGCCGGAAGCAGGACTCGCCAAGGCACGCCGGGAGTTGGCGGAGCGGTCCGGGGAACAGGACGTGGTCCTCGACATCCTCCGCGCCGACCTGTCGACCAAGCTCGACGGCCATGTGGTGCGGCGCCGACGGGAGCTGGCGGAGACGTATCGGGTGTGGGAGCAGAAGTACGGGGTCTCGCTGCGAGAGATCGAGGAGCGGCGGGAAGCGGCTGCGGCGGCGCTGGAGGGATTTTTGAAGGAGCTTGGGTATGTCGGCTGACGAGTGGGACGAAGCCCCGCTGGGTTCTCGCTTGCTACGCATCGAGACCGGTCGTAGCCCGAGCCTGAGTGATATTCCCGCTGCGCCTGGCCATTGGGGGGTGCTCAAGGTCAGCGCCATCAACTCTGCGGGCTTCCGTCCAGCGGAGAATAAAGCGGTTGATGATATCTCTCTGATTGACGAGCGATATGAGGTTAGTGCAGGGGATCTGTTGTTTTCGCGCGCTAACACGCCTGAATTGGTGGGGGCGGCCTGTATTGCAACGCCAACTCAAGAGCGTCTGATGATGTCGGACAAGACGCTTCGGCTTGTAGTGGATCGTCGGCTAGCTGAGCCTGAGTTCGTCAGACTCATCCTTTCAAGCCCGGCGGTGCGGAAACAGATCTCTGTTTCGGCATCTGGTAGCAGCCTTAGTATGCAGAACATTTCACAGGCAGCGGTTGAGGCGCTCAGGGTGGCGTGGCCGCGCTTGGATGAGCAGCGTCGCATTGTAGAAGTACTTGCGGCTCTGCGGGAGCAGGAACTTGCCACCGAGGCGGCGATCGCCAAGTTGCGAACCATCCAGCGGGGCACCCTGGTCAAAGCGATCGGTGGCTTGTGTCTTTCCCTTGATGGGCAAGAAAGTGGCTGCCCCACTGTTCGCGATGTAGGGCAGGTCCGCATGGGGAAGCAGCTCTCCCCCAGCAGTCGCGAATTCGGTGAGCAAGTGCCGTACTTGCGTGTTGCCAACGTCTTGGATGGTCGGATTGATTACTCGGACGTCAATACCATGGCTTTCTCTGAGGCTGAGCGGGCGATCTACCGTCTGTCACCCGGAGACATCCTTCTGAACGAGGGGCAGAGCCTGGAGCTCGTCGGGAGGAGTGCGATCTTCCGCGGATACCCTGAAGATATTTACTTCCAAAACACGCTGGTGCGCTTTCGCTCAGGTGAGGGTCTCATTCCTGAGTACGCGCAGTGCGTATTCTCCTACTGGCTAATGGTTGGTGTATTCGCCAGAATCGCGAAGCAGACCACGAGTATCGCTCACTTGGGAGGGGAGCGATTTGCTGGGCTTCCGTTTCCCATGGTTGACGCGGAAGAGCAGCGAAAAATCGTAGAAATCATGCACGCATGGGGCGAGAAGATCTCGGGCGAGCAATCAGCCCTGTTGAAATTGCGGACCCTCAGGGCGGGGTTGGTCGACGATCTACTTGCTGGAAAGGGCATCCGAACGGCTCTGGCATAACAAGTTAGGGGTGGGCGGGTACGGCGAGCTCGAACCAAACCGTTTTGCCGATACCGCACTCTCTTCTCTCCACACCCCAGTCGTCTGCCAGCGCCGCTACCAGTTCCAGGCCCCTCCCTGACTCGTCATCCAGGGATGCCGTCCCTGGTGTCGGCAGTGCGTCGTTCGCGTCGGCTACCGTGATGCGGAGGCGATCGTCTGTGAGTTCGCAGCGGGCCCGGATCTCGCGGCCGGCCGGGGTCTTCGCGTGGCGGTAGGCGTTGGTCATCAGTTCGCTCAGGAGGAGTTCCGCTGTGTCCGTCACGGCCTGGGGCAGTTCCCAGGATGCCGCCTGTGCGCGGACCAGCGCGCGGGCCCTGCCCACGCTTCTCGCGTGACGCGGGAAGTGCCACTCGATGTCCCTCGGGGCGGTCACGGGCAGCGGGAGTCGGGGGGTCTGCATGCGCTGTTCATCCCTTGCGTCGAACTTCTGACGTTTCGTGGGATCACGGTCGCGGCTCGCGCATAGCCTCGCGAGGAGCGACGTGGGTACAGCGTGTGGTTGTCCCCACCGTGGACCCGGCGGAGGTGCGTGTGACGACCGAAGTGAACTCCCAGCCGCCCGTGGCCTGGCGGTACTGTGGCAGCCAGATCAAGATGTGGCGTGCGGAGGCCGGTGTCGGCCGGGACGCGCTGGCCAAGGAGGCCGGCTACGACTACGAGTACGTCAAGTCCATGGAGAACGGACGCCGTCGGCCCACGCTGCGGTTCCTGCAGATCGCGGATCAGGTGTGCGGGGCGGGTGGGAAGTTGGTGGCGGCGCAGGAGTACCTGAAGCCGGAGCCGTTTCCGGTGCGGTCGCAGGAGTTCATGGCCCTTGAGGCCGAGGCAATCGCCGTCTCTTGGTATGAGCCGCTACTCATCCCGGGGCTACTGCAAACCGAGGCCTATGCCCAAGTGCTGATCGGCGCCAGCTCGCCTCCCTTGGACGATGAGACGGTCAATGAGCGTGTGGCGGCTCGCCTTCGGAGGGCTGATGCACTGCGGCGCAGGGTGGGCGTGATGTATGGGTTCGTGATCTACGAAGCTGCTCTGCGTACCCGAGTCGGTGGCAGGCAGGTGATGGGAGAACAGTTCCAGCACCTTTTGGAGGTAAGCCTCCTCCGTAATGTGTCAGTTCAAGTACTTCCCTATGGCCGCTGTAGTGGGGTTGCCTTGAACGGCAGCATCGTGCTTCTTGAGACGCCGGAGCACGATCACTACGGCTACGTCGAAGCGCCGGAGGTCAGCGTCTTGCATGCCAGTCCGGAGAAGGTAAGTGCACTCACACAAACCCATGCGATGATCCGCATGCACTGCCTTAGCGGGAGGAGTCGGCCACGTTCATCAGAAGGGTGTCAGAGGAGCTATGAGTGAACGCCTCACCTGGTACAAGTCCAGCTATAGCGATAGCCAGGGCGGCGCCTGTCTAGAAGTAGCCCTCGACTGGCGCAAGTCCAGCCACAGCGATGATCAGGGCAGTAACTGCTTAGAAATCGCCCCCTGCCCCCACACCATCCGCGTCCGAGACTCGAAGCTCGGCCCCCAGAGTCCTCGGTTCGCCGTCGCCGGAGGCACTTGGGTCGCGTTCGTCGCGTACGCCCGTACCGGAGCCTGAGCTTCGAGGGACAGACTTCGAGGTCCGAGCGGCGTTTGTAAGGACTGGGTGGTGGGGTTCAACCCACCACCCACCCTCCCGGCTACGGCAAGCGCACCGCCCCGGCTGAGCCCGGTGCCGCGTTCCGGCCCGTCGACTTCACGCACCTCCCCGCCCGCGAGGCCTACATCGCGGCCTTCGTCGACCGGCTCCCCTACGGTGCCGCCATGGACGTGAAGAGCCTGGCCAAGGCGCTTCCCCTCTACGGTCAGCAGGCCGTCCGCAGCGCGCTCAACGCGCTCTCACGCGCCGGACATCTGCACCGGGTCCGTGGCCTGGCCACCACCGCCGACGGCGTAACACGCTGGGTGTTCCGTACGTTCTGGTCCAGCACCGCACGCGACAACGCCTGGTGGGCCTGCTTCCTGGGAGATGGTGAAGCGGTGGACATCGCGGGGGCGGTCGAACAGATCACCTCTCCCGCCGCCGCCTCCGCGCTCGAACCCGTCCCCACCGCCCCCGGCAAACCTCGCGCCAGCGCCTACCGCACCCTCGCCCGGCTCGGTCGTGGCGAACCCCGTCTCGCCCTGTCCGACGCCGACCGCAACGCTCTCGCCGACCTGGTCCTCCTCTGGCTGGAGCGCGGCGCGACTTCCGTCTCCGTCTGCAGGCCCTCACCGCCGGCCTGCCCGATACCGTCCACGTGCCGCGCGGGCTGGTCGCTCGCCGACTGCGGGACAAGCTGCCGCCCATGCCCATGTCCCACCCCATGCCCTCCACGGGTCCTGAACCGACACCGGACGCCTCCGAACCCCGTCTCCTCGGCCGTCTCATGCCGGAGTGCACCGAGTGCGGCGTCCCCGGGCGTCCCGCCGCCTTCGTCGGCGGTCTGTGCCAGGGCTGCCGGACGGTCACGTCGCGCGGCGGTACCCGGGACGTCGCGCCGAACGCTCCGTCGGCAACCGCGCACCGCGCCGCCGCCCTCGCCCGCGAAGCCGCCCTCGCCGCCCGCTACCGTCGACAACCGGCCAAATCCTGGCCTGAGTCGGTGCTCCGCCCGTAGGGGCCGTGCGGACTCGTGTCACTCCTGCACCCTTCGTCGCAGAATGGGAAACGGCCGATCGCCTTGCGGCAGTTGGCAGGACGGCAGTGCGACGTACAACAGAGGGGTACGGAGTTCATGGCGCGGGGTACGGCCGAGCGGGACGAGACGGAACAGCCGATCATCGACCAGCTGAAGGCGATGGGGTGGCGGCACGTTCACGGACCCGATCTCAGCACGGCCGGACCGGACGGGGATGAGCGCGCGTACGGCGGTCTGCTGCTCCTGAAGCGGCTCCGTTCCGCTGTCCGGCGCGTCAACCGCCTGCCCGACGGCGGTGGTCCGTGGATGACGGACGCGGATGCGGATGCCGCCATCGACGAGCTGCGCCGCACCGCGCGGAACGTGGCGACGACTTCGCTCCTCGCCGCCAACGGCGAAGTGACCAGCCGGCTGATCAAGGGCACGCCGGTCACCGGGGACGAGGAACACCACCACGGGGCGACGGTCAACGCGCAGTTCGTCGACTGGGACCTGGAAGGCCTCAGCGACGCCGAGATCCTGAAGAGGAACGATTTCCTCGTCGTCGACCAACTGCTGGTGCGGACTCCCGACGGGGCCGAGATCATTCCCGATCTCGTGCTGTTCGTGAACGGCGTTCCCGTCGCCGTCGTCGAATGCAAGAGCCCGTACGTCAAGGACCCGATCGGCGAGGCCATCCGAGACCTGCGCGGCTACGCGGGCGTACCGCTCGACGACGACGAGGAGCGTGACCGCCGCGACCCGCGTGCGCAGGTCCCCGAGTTCTTCGCGCCCGTGCAACTGCTCGTGGCCGCCGCCGGGGAGCAGGCGGCGCTCGGCACCATCACCTCCGACGAGAGCCATTTCGCGCCCTGGCGCAGTGTGACCCCGGACTACACGGACGACAAGGAACTCGGCCGTGCGTTGCAGGAGGTGCGGCGGAAGGACGGGGCGCGGTTGCTGGAGCCGGGTGCCACGCCCACGGACCTGCACCGTCTCGTCGCCGTCGTGCTCAAGCCGCGCAACCTGCTGAACATCGTGCGGCACTACGTCTTCGAGATGCCGGTGAAGACCAAGCCGGGTGAGCCGCCGGTCACGGTCAAGGCGGTCTGCCGGCATCAGCAGTACCGGGCTGTCGAGAAGATCGTCCGCAAGTTGCGCAGTGGGCGGACCGTCGACGATCCGGCGGCCGGGCAGGACGAGCGCGGCGGCGTCATCTGGCACACCCAGGGCTCGGGCAAGAGCCTGACCATGGCCTTCCTCGCCCGCAGGCTCCAGACCAGCCGGGACCCCGAACTCAACCGTTTCACCCTGCTCGTCGTCACCGACCGCAAGCAGCTGGAGCGGCAACTGGCCGCCGCCGTCCGGGGCGGCGGGGTCGACGTACGGGTCGCACGGTCGCGTTCCGACGTGGAAGGGATGCTGGAGCGGGCGGGTGAGCGCGGTGGACGCGCCGTCATCTTCACGATGATCCAGAAATACCTCGGACGTGTCCCCGGAGTCGTCGGCACCGGCGAGGAGTCCGGGGACGACCGGGACCCGGTGGCCGAGTTCGAGGCGACGCAGGACCGGATCGCCGAAGGCGCCTCGGCCGAGGAGGTGTCGGACCCCACGCCCGCCGAGGGGACCGTCGAGGAGGTGCGCCGGCAGTTCACCGAGTGCAGCTCCTCGCCGTACGTTCTCGTCCTGGTGGACGAGGCGCACCGCTCGCACACCTCCGTCCTGCACGCCTGCCTGCGCGATTCCGTGCCCAAGGCGGCCCGGATAGGCTTCACGGGTACGCCGATCATGAAGGGGCGGCTCTCGGACACCGGCCGGATCTTCGGTATCGAGCCGGGCGGAACGTTCCTCGACTCGTACCTCATGGACGAGGCCGAGCGGGACAAGGTCGTCGTGCCGGTCCGCTACGAGGGACGCACCGGGCCGGCCGGGGTACGGGACAAGGACGGGCTGAACGCGAAGTTCGAGGACCTGATCGCCCGGCTGCAGGAGGAGCACCAGGCCAGGACGCGCAAGCTGCTCAAGCCGACCAGCCGCACCGTCGCCGAGTCACTGCCCGTGATCCGGGCCAAGGCCGTCGACATGCTGGAGCACTACGTCACCGGACCGCTGACCGGCGGGTTCAAGGCCCAGGTCGCGGCGGTGAGCCGCAGTGCCGCCGTGCTGTACGGGCACATGCTCAACGAGGCCAGGGCTCACCTGCTGGACCGGGTCCGGACCTTCGACCCGGAGACCCTGCGGCACAAGAACCTCGCCGAGTACGAGTGGGACGACCTCGTGATGCTGCGTGCCTGGCAGTACCAGGCGATCCTGCGCCGAATCGACTTCGTGCCCGTGATCTCCGCGGGGAAGGAGAAGAAGCGCGGGCAGTGGCGTGAGTGGACCGACCCCATCGCCCAGGAGGAACACGTCGAGCGGTTCCTGGAGCCGTTCCCGCAGTTGCCGCCGGACAACCCGTGGGTGACGCACCATGTGCCCGAGTACGACCCGCCTCCGGCGGGCACCGTCTCCCGGAATCCCTGGAGCGGGCTCGCCGACCCGCGGGTCGAGGAACCCCGGCCCATCGCGTTCCTCATCGTGAAGTCCATGCTTCTCACGGGTTTCGACGCTCCCATCGAGCAGGCGCTGTACCTCGACCGGCCCATTCAGGACGCCGAGCTGCTCCAGGCCATCGCCCGTGTGAACCGGCCTCGGCGCGGAAAGTTCGAAGGCCGGGTCGTGGACTACTACGGAGTGCTGAGCGACCTGGCCGTCACCCTGCCCGCGTACAAGGGCGACGGGAAGACGCTCCGATCGGTGCGCGGCCTCACCGAGGACATTCCGGAGCTGCGGCGGACCGCCACCGAACTGCGGGACTTCCTCGCCGGCCTGGGGATCACCGGACTCGACAGCGCGGGCAGTATCGCCAAGGGCATGTTCACTCTCGGAGACGAGACCGCGCGGGCCGGGTTCGACGCCCGCATGGGCCACTTCCTGGACGCCCTGGAACGCGTACTGCCCCACGAGGACGCGCTGAAGGTCATCCCCGAGGCCCGTAACTGGACCTTGCTGCAGAAGCGGGTGCGCAGGCACTACCGGGACGCCGAGAACGGGGACTTCTCCGTCCGCGCGTACGGACGCAAGGCGCGCGCCATGGTGGCGGATCACCTCGAGCTCTCCGAGATCGCACAGGTCATCGCGCCGGTCTCCATCCTGGCACCGGACTTCGACGCCGTGATCGAGCGCATTCCCGACGTGCGCGAGTCGGCGGCGGAACAGGTCCAGGCACTCCGCTACCACCTGGAGGAGGTACGCCGGTCCGAGGAACGCCCGGTCCTGCGGAAGATCTCCGAGGAGCTGGAGGAAGTCCTGGAACAGTTCGCCGGCCGGTGGGACGAGATCAAGGCGCGTATCGGCCCGTTGATCGAGCGCGCCCGGCAGGCCGAGGAAGCCGATCCCGAGGTCGCCGACCTGACCCCCGCCGAACAGCGGCTCTACACGAAGCTCGCCGACCGGATGACGGAGGACCCGGCCTTCGACCTGCCGGAACCGGAGGTGCTCAAGGGCTTGACGGTCGAACTGGCGGGGACCATCGAGCGGCACGTGTCGAGTGCGGCATGGTCGGACAGCGAAGCCAGTCTGGACTCCCTGGAGAACGACATATGGCGCAGACTGCGCAGAGCCGGCGTCAAGCCACGGGAACGTGCTCCGGAGCCCCTGCGCAACCTCTCGGAGGCACTGACCGGGCATGCCCAGCGGCACGCGGCGGCGTTCCGGGCGGCTGCTCGGGGACAATAGGCCGCGTGCCGACACCACCCGATCTCCGCGACGCCCGCGACGCTCCCGGGCCTGTCCTGGAGGACGGCCAGACGGTCGCCGTGGGGAGCAGGAAGTTCCGAGTGGTGGTCAGCACATGCCGACGGCGCATCGGACTCACGGTAGAACGTGACGGTTCCCTGGTCCTACGTGTGCCGGAGAACTGCGCAGCGGAACGAGCGGAGACGTTTCTCCGGAAGAGTGATGCCTGGCTGGCCGACAAACTCGGGCGACGTGAGGAACACCCTCCGGCCCACCCCGTCCGTGAGATCCGCGAGGGTGAGACGTTCGGCTACCTCGGGCGTACCTACAGACTCCAGGCCGGGGACGGCGGCAAGGAGCAGGCCCCGGTCCGGCTCGTCGCAGGACGGCTGGTCGTGGACGAGACGGTGCTGCGGGACCCGGTCGGCGCCCGTCGCGCCCTCATCGGCTGGTACCGGACATCGGGCCGACGCTGGGCCCGGGGCAGGCTCCAACCGTGGGCCGGACGCATGGAAGTCCGGGAACCCGATGTGGTCGTCCGTGACGTCGGCAACCGGTGGGGCACCTACCGGCCGGGGGAGGACGGGCACGGCACCATGGCGTTGCACTGGGCCCTGTTCCAGCTTCCCGCCCACCTGGTCGACTACGTCATCGCCCACGAGCTCGCCCACATCAGGATCTCCGGGCACGAGGCCGACTACTGGGCGCTCCTGCGGCAGGCCATGCCCGAGTGCGGGGAACGCAAGGAAGAACTGGACGACCTCGGACGTCGGCTGTGGCTCGGGCACGTGGGCGAGCGGGAGTGACTCCGCTTTCGACGCCGCCCGGCTCTCAGGTCACCCGGGTGGCTCCCGCGAAGGGCATCTCGGTGAGCGGGGCGACGCGGACCGAGGAACCGGAGTTCGGGGCGTGGATCATCTGCCCGTTGCCGATGTAGAGGCCGACGTGGGTGATGCCGGAGTAGAAGAAGACCAGGTCACCGGGGCGGAGTTCGGAGCGTGCGACGCGGTGGCCGGCGTTGATCTGGGCGTAGGTCGTGCGGGGCAGGGCCACGCCCGCCGAGCGGTACGCGGCCTGGACGAGGCCCGAGCAGTCGAAGGCGTCCGGGCCGGTGGCGCCCCAGACATAGGGGCTGCCGAGTTTCTGGTGGGCATAGGAGACGGCGTCGGCAGCTCGGGGGCCGGTTGTCCGGGAAGGCGCCTGGGAAGTGACCGGGCCCGGGGCGGAGCCGGGGCCGGCCGGGCCGGTGCGGTGCGTGCCGCCGTCGGTGAGTTCCGTGCGCTGCTCGGATGTCAGCCGGGACAGCAGACGGCGTGCGGCGTCCAGCTTGCCGGTGACCGTCTTCTTGTGCCGCCTCAGCTCCGCCTGGCGGGACGTCAGTGAGGTGAGTTCGAGGCGTGCGGCACCGCGCAGTCGCTCGATCTCGCGGAGTTGCTCGCGTACGCGTCCCACGGCCGCGTTCTGGCGGCTGCCCGCCCGTTCGGCGAACGCGGCGCCGTCCAGGTAGCCGTCGGGATCGTCCGAGAGGACGAGTTGCAGGGCGGGGTCGAGGCCGCCACTGCGGTACTGCGCCGCCGCGACCGACCCCAGCGCCGCCCGTGCGGAGTTGAGCCGGTCCTCCTCGCGGGCGGCCTGGTCCTGCAGGTCGTGCAGTCGCCGCCCGGCCGACTCCGCCTTCTCCTTCGCACCGTTGTACTTCTCGGTGGCGGCCTCCGCCTCCTGGAACAGCTTGTCGGCCTCGGCCTTGACCTGTCCCGGTGCCAGTTGGGGCTCGGCGTGCCCCGTCCCGCCGAATCCGGTCGCGGTGGCCGCGCCGGCGAGGGCGAGAGTGACGGCCCTGCGGGTCCTGCCGCCGCCCATCAGAAGCTGTCTGGGCTTGCGGTGTGCTGCCACGTGGACTCCACGTCCTTTCCAGACGACCGCCCGGTCCGTGCACACGGTCGGCCGGAGGGCTCGGCCGCCGCGCCTTCCGGGCGGTGGTGTCCGGCTGCCGCCCCTGGTCCGGGCGGCGGTGGGGAGCCGGCCACCTGGGGGAGGACGCTATTCCGGGCCCGGACGGCCTGGTGACGGGTTGACCGGAAATGACGGGAGCGGATCGTTGGGTGAGCGCGAGAGAGCGAAGGTGCGGGTCGCGGCCGTCGCCTTCCGGCAGCACGATGATCAAACCGCCGAATGAGGGGCGGGGCGGTGGGCCCGGGTGCTATACGGCGCGTCGGGCCGAGAGGCCGGCGGACCGGGGCGGTGTCGGGTGGAGAACGGGGGCCTCGTTAGGCTCCGGCCTCATGGACGTACTCATCCACCTCTTCGTCGGCCTGCACATCATCGGCATCGCGTCGCTCCTCGGTGGCTTCCTCACCCAGATGAAGGCGATGGGCCAGGGCACCGCACGCTTCGTTCCCGCGATGCTGCACGGTGCGCTGACGATGCTGGTCACCGGTGTGGTCCTGGTCGGGCTGAACCAGGCACAGGACTATTCCGTCGACAACATCAAGATCGGTGTCAAGCTGGCCCTGCTGATCGTGATCCTCGGCCTGGTCTATGTGAAGCGGGACGACGAGAAGGTGGACAAGAGCCTGTTCGGCCTCGTCGGCCTGCTGACCACGGCGAACATCTTCATCGCCGTGCTGTGGACCTGACGGGTCCCCGCACGGGTCCGGACGTGATCGCGGCCCGCGCCGAGGTCACCGCACCGACGGCGACCATCAGCCAGACGGCCACCGCGACCCACAACAGCACACGCCCCAGGCCCCCGAGCCACGGGACACCGACGGCGGCGGACGCGGACAGCGTCGCCGCCGCCGTCATGCCCAGGGGGAACACGGTCGCCCAGCGCCGAGTGTCGTACCGCGGCCGCGGCCGGACGGCCTCGCCCACCAGCAGCACGCCGTACCAGGCCAGGTCGAGCACCAGCAGGCCGACGGTCATCACGCGCAGGACACCGAGGTCGTCGTCGTTCCACAGATACAGCCGGGCGCTGTCGGCGGCGAGCAGCTCCGCCCCGGCGAGCGCCGAGATGGCGATGGCACCGCTCGCGACCCAGTGGTCCCCGGCCCCCTCGGTCACCTGCCGCAGGTCGAAGAGGAACAGGGCGAGGACGTAGAGCACCAATCCGAACCAGAACAGCACCAGCGCCACCCGCGCCAGCCAGGCCGCCGACTCGGCCGCGGCGAGCGTCGCGGCCAGGACGGCGAGCCCCTGCGTGGCCACGCAGCACAGGAACACCGATCCGGGCATGCGCGGGCGCCGGCGTCGTACGACCAGGACGAGCAGCACAGGCCAGAGCCCCGTGGCCAGTGCGAGCAGTGCCCCGGCGAGCGCGTCATGGCCCAGCGCGGCCACCCGGGTGCCGAGCACGGCCGTCGCGGCGACCGCGGTGAGCGCACCCGGAGTCTCCGCCTCCGACACCCACCGCTCCCGGTCCCGCAGCAGCCGCAGGGTGAACTCCGCCGCCAGGCCCAGCCAGGCGGCGCAGGCGAGCACGAGGAAGATCAGCGAGAGGATCTCCCACCCCGCCAGATGCAGGGCCACCGACACGACGCCGGTCGCCATCACAGCGGCGCCGGCCGCCGGGGAACGCTGCGCCCACCAGGCGCGGAAGGGGGAGGCGGGGAGGACGGGAGGGGCGGGCATGGGCCGATGCTAGAAGAGTCCGCCGCGCCGGAAAGGTTCACCGCGCGGTGACCGGCCGGTCACCGCACGTGCGGCGGCGGCACATGGAGCAGGGCACCGCACCGGGCCGCAGCACACCTCACCGCGTCCACCCTCGCGCCAGGCCGTATCCCGGCCGTGCCCGGCGCCCTCAGGCCGGGCGGACCACGCTGTGGATCGACGACTCGCCGTCGTAGAAGACCGACTCCTCGCGGACGTAGGTACCGGGCTTCGGCGCGTGGATCATCATGCCGTTGCCGATGTAGACGCCCACGTGAGTGATGTCGTCGTAGAAGAAGACGAGGTCACCGGGCTGGGCCTGGGACACCGCGACCGTGGTGCCGGCCTCGACCTGGTCGTAGGTGGTGCGGGGGAGGGAGACGCCGGCGGCCTTCCAGGCGCCCTGGGTCAGGCCCGAGCAGTCGTAGGAGCCGGGACCGGTGGCACCCCAGACGTAGGGCTTGCCGATCTGCGCGCGGGCGAAGGCCAGGGCCTTCTCGGCCTTGGCCGCGTACGAGGAGTCCGCCGAGGTCGACGGCGTGGTCGACGTGGAGCCGGAGGCGCCTGAGGAGTCGGAAGTGCCGGAGGAGTCGCTCTCCGCCTGCCGCTGCTGCCGCGCCTCCTCCTCGGCCTCCTGCTGCTCCGCCTGCTGCCGGGCGAGCTCGGTGGCCTTGCGGGCGGCCTCTTCCTGCTTCTTCTCCTCGGCTGCCGCGAGCCGCGCCTTCTCCTCGGCGGTCAGCTTCGACATCAGCTCACGCGCGGTGCTGAGCTTCTTCTGGACCGTGGCCTTGGCGGTCTTCAGGTCGTCCTGCGACTCGGTGAGCGTCGCGAGGCTCTCGGTGGCCTCCTTGCGCTTCTCCATCGTCTCGGACTGCTGGGTGACGTAGTCGTCGACCGCTGCCTTCTGGCGGCCGGTCATCCGGTCCATCAGCTGGTCCCGGTCGAAGAAGTCCTGCGGGGAGTCCGCGAGCAGGAAGGTCGCCGTGTCGGGGACGCCGGCACCGGTCCGGTACTGGGCGGCGGCGAAGGAACCCAGTTCCTCCCGTGCCTCGTTGAGCGTCTGGGTGCGCTTGGCCACGTCGTCGAGGAGGGTGTCGACGCGCTTGCTCTGCTTGGTGGTCTTCTCCTTGACCGCGTTGTACTTCTCGGTCGCCGACTCCGCCTGGCGGTACAGGTCGTCGACCTTCTTCTCCACCTCCTCCAGGCTCGGCCGGTCGTCGTCCGAGGGTGCGGCGTCGGCCGTCTGGGAGAGGAGGGCGACGGAGGTGAGGGCCGCCGTGGCGAGAGCGGGGGTCCGTATGCCGGTCACGCGCGTACCCGGGGTGCGCGACTTGCGGTGCGACGCCAAGGGAGGCGACTCCTTCCAACGTTCCGCCGCCGCGGGGGAGCGGCAGGGGCTCCCGGCCGTCCTGGCTCCAGGGGGATTCGGGAGGGGTGCGAGTGGGTAGGCCGGAAGGGCTGCCCTACGGCCGCCCCGGGGAGGGAGCGGGCCGATTCACCCCGGGTTCCCGGCGGGTCCCCGGCTCCGGCTGCCGCAGCGGCAGCGACGGACTCGGCGGAGGCCGCTCGTCCGGCGAGGTTCGCCGGTGGGGGTCGCACGGCCCGCCCGAACCGTAGCCAACTCATGTGCCTCGTGTGAAGGTTGATGGGTGATATGCCCGATACGTTTTCGTGACCTTCTTCGTCACGTCACCCAGGGTGAGGGCGTGGTCCTCGAGGGTGGACGCGCGTCCGGTCACCGGACGCGGGGCGGCGGCGGTCGCCGGAATGCGGGGATGTTCTCGGGGTGGCCGCGGGTTGTCGGTGGGGCGTCCTAGACTCGGAGGGCGATGAGCAGCCTCTTTGACGACAGTTTCCTGGCGGACCTCCAGGCCCGGCGCGGCCCTGCGGACGAACCTCCGCCGCCCCCCGAGGACGATCATGTACCGGAGCAGGTTCCGGACGATCTGTTCGACGGGAAGTTCGACGTGCCACCCGACCGGGACACCCACTACCGCGACGGCGCCCCGCGCCCGGTGCTGGACCCCGCGGCCCTCCTGGAAGGGCTGAACGACAACCAGCGCGCCGCCGTCGCGCACTCCGGCTCCCCCCTGCTCATCGTGGCCGGCGCCGGCTCCGGGAAGACCCGTGTGCTCACGCACCGCATCGCGTACCTGCTCGCCGCGCGGAGCGTCCACCCGGGCCAGATCCTCGCGATCACCTTCACCAACAAGGCCGCCGGCGAGATGAGGGAGCGCGTCGAGCAGCTCGTCGGCCCGCGCGCGGGCGCGATGTGGGTGATGACGTTCCACAGTGCCTGTGTGCGCATCCTGCGCCGCGAGAGCAAGAAGCTCGGCTTCACGTCGTCGTTCTCCATCTACGACGCCGCCGACTCCAAGCGCCTGATGGCCCTGGTCTGCCGCGACCTGGACCTCGACCCGAAGCGCTTCCCGCCCAAGTCCTTCAGCGCCAAGATCAGCAACCTGAAGAACGAGCTGATCGACGAGGAGGACTTCGCCGCGCAGGCGGGCGACGGCTTCGAGAAGACCCTCGCCCAGGCCTACGCGCTCTACCAGTCGCGGCTGCGCGAGGCCAACGCGCTCGACTTCGACGACCTGATCATGACCACGGTCAACCTGCTCCGGGCCTTCCCGGACGTCGCCGAGCACTACCGCCGCCGGTTCCGGCACGTCCTCGTGGACGAGTACCAGGACACCAACCACGCCCAGTACGCCCTTGTGCGCGAACTCGTCGGCACCGCCGAGCACTCCGCCGGACACCCCGCCGACGTACCGCCGGGCGCGGACCACCTGCCGCCCGCCGAACTGTGCGTGGTGGGCGACGCCGACCAGTCGATCTACGCCTTCCGCGGGGCGACCATCCGCAACATCCTCCAGTTCGAGGAGGACTACCCGAGCGCGACGACGATCCTGCTGGAGCAGAACTACCGCTCCACGCAGACGATCCTCAGCGCCGCCAACGCCGTCATCGAACGCAACGAGTCCCGCCGCCCCAAGAACCTGTGGACCAACGCGGGCACCGGCGCGCAGATCACCGGATACGTCGCCGACACCGAGCACGACGAGGCCCAGTTCGTCTCCGACGAGATAGACCGCCTCACGGACGCGGGCAAGGCCAAGGCCGGAGACGTGGCCGTCTTCTACCGCACCAACGCCCAGTCCCGTGTCTTCGAAGAGGTCTTCATCCGGGTGGGCCTGCCCTACAAGGTCGTCGGCGGTGTCCGCTTCTACGAGCGCAAGGAGGTCCGGGACGTCCTGGCCTACCTGCGGGTGCTCGCCAACCCCGAGGACTCGGTGCCGCTGCGCCGCATCCTCAATGTCCCCAAGCGGGGCATCGGCGACCGCGCGGAGGCCATGATCGACGCCCTCTCCCAGCGGGAGAAGATCAGTTTCTCCCAGGCTCTGAAACGCGTCGACGAGGCGTACGGCATGGCCGCGCGCTCCACGAACGCGGTCAAGCGGTTCAACACGCTGATGGAGGACCTCCGTACGATCGTCGAGTCCGGCGCGGGTCCGGCGACCGTCCTGGAGGCGGTTCTGGAACGTACGGGTTACCTCGCCGAGTTGCAGGCGTCCACCGACCCGCAGGACGAGACCCGGATCGAGAACCTCCAGGAACTCGCCGCCGTCGCCCTGGAGTTCGAGCAGGAGCGCGGCGAGGGCGCAGCGACATCAGGGGCTACCGCCCCGGGGGGCACCCTGTCCGACTTCCTGGAGCGGGTCGCCCTGGTCGCCGACTCCGACCAGATCCCCGACGAGGACGAGGACGGTTCCGGCGTCATCACCCTGATGACCCTGCACACCGCCAAGGGCCTGGAGTTCCCGGTCGTCTTCCTGACCGGCATGGAGGACGGTGTCTTCCCGCACATGCGCGCCCTGGGGGAGACCAAGGAGCTGGAGGAGGAGCGGCGCCTGGCGTACGTCGGCATCACGCGTGCGCGCGAGCGGCTGTATCTCACCCGGTCCACGCTGCGCAGCGCCTGGGGGCAGCCGTCGTACAACCCGCCTTCGCGTTTCCTGGAGGAGATCCCGGCCACCCATCTGGAGTGGAAGCGGACGGGTGCGACCGCGCCCGTGTCCTCCGGACCGGTGTCCGGGGTGGCGGCCTCGCTGTCGTCGTCCCGGTCCCGCTCGTCGGCGTCGGGCGCGTCCGGCTTCGCCACGCGCCGGGCCGCCGAGAAGCCGGTGGTGTCACTGACGGTCGGGGACCGGGTCACGCACGACCAGTTCGGGCTCGGCACCGTCGTCGCGATGAAGGGCACGGGCGGCAACGCCGAGGCGACGGTCGACTTCGGGGACACCAAGCCGAAGCGGCTGCTGCTGCGGTACGCGCCGGTCGAGAAGCTCTGACCGGGAGTCCGGCACGCCCGGAGCCCTCGCCGCCACGGAGCGGCGAGGGCTCCGGGCGATGCACGGGGTGAGGCGGGAAACGGCGTCTGTCCCGGGACGGGGCCGACGGCCGGACGGTTCTACGACGGCTCGAGGCCGTGGCTGCGGAACCACGCCAGGGGGTCGATCGCCGATCCGCCGGCCGGGCGGACCTCGAAGTGGAGGTGCGGACCGGTCGAGTTGCCCGAGTTGCCCGAGAACGCGATCGGCTGGCCGGCCTTCACCGTCGTGCCGGAGGGGACCTGGTAGCTGGAGAGGTGGCAGTACCAGGTCTCCGTGCCGTCCATCGCCGTCACGATCGCCATGTTGCCGTAGGCGCTGTTGTACTGGGTGCGGACCGTGCCGTCGGTCGCGGCCATCACCGTCGCGCCGTAGGAGACGGGGAAGTCGATACCGGTGTGCATGGACATCCAGTTGATGCCGGACTGGCCGTAGTAGGCGCTGAGGCCGTGCTGCGCGACGGGGATCGCGAACTTCGGACGCAGCCGCTCCTGGCGTGCAGCCTCCTCGGCCGCCGCCTTGCGGTCGGCCGCCTGCTGCGCCTTCAGGTCGATGCGTTCCTGGGTACGGCTGGCCCGGTCGGCGAAGTCGCCCGCCCCGGCGGAAAGGCTCTCGAGCTGGGCGTCGAGCTGGTTGTTGGCCACGGCGGGCTGTACCGGCTGCGTGTCCGCGGCGGCCTTGGTGGTCTCCTGACCGCCGCCTTCTTCCGTGAGGTCGCCGACCGAGGCCGCCGCGATACCGGCGACACCCATGACGCACGCCGAGGGCACGGCCACCGTGAGCAGCGCGGAGCGCTTGGCGGGCGAACGGCGGCGGGAACGGGACCCGCCACGCGACGCCGCGCGCGGCGAGGGAACGGGGACCGGGACCGACTCCTCCTGCTCGTCGAGCAGAGGGGTCATCGCGGGCAGTTCACCGGTGTCGCCCGAAGCGTCCTGAGGGGGCCTGTACGGATCGTCGTGGACGTTCTCGTAGGAGCCCGGCTCGTGCGACTCCTGTCCGGGGGCTTCCTGCCCGTAGGTCTCCTGGTCGTAGGAGTCACGGTCGTAGGAGTCAGGGTCGGAGTCACCGGATTCCTGCGCGGAGGCCTGGGAATCGAAGGTGGAGGAGTCGGGAGCCTGCGGATCAAGACCCGGGGCGGCGAAGACGGCGGTCGCCGGTGGAGCGGGATGCTGCTCGAACGTGGCCGTGGCCTGCTGGTCGAAGGGCACGGCCTGGTGTTCGTAGGGGTCCGCGTAGGCGTCCGGGACCGGGGCGACCGCACTGCCGTCGGAGTTCCACTGCGCGGCGTCATAGGCGCCGGTGTCGAAGGTCTGGGTGCCCCAGTACCACTGCTGGGCCGGATCGGCGGCGTTCTGGGCCTGGTCGGTTCGGAGCCACGTGCCGGAGTCCCACTGGCCGCTCGCATCGGGCGCCGCGGCCTGGTGCGGCACCTCCGGTGCCTGCTGTTGCCCGGTGGTCCAGGCGGTCGCGTCGTAGCCGCCGGTGTCGTAGCCGACCTGCTGCTGGGCCGCGTACGCGTCGTAGTGCGCGGTGTCGTGGCCTGCGGTGGACCAGGTCCCGGTGGTGTACGCCCCTTGGTCGTGGCCGTTGCCGGGAAGGTCGGCGAAGAGGGGGTCGGCGGAGAAGGCCGTGGTGGCGTGGGCGCCGGTTTCCTGGCCCGTGGGGGCGAAGCCGTTGGCGTCGTAGCCGCCGTACATGGTGAAGTCGCCGTACTGGGCTTCCGGGGTGCCGTACGACGCGTAGTGCGCCGACGAGGCGTCGGAAGCCGGGGCCGGGGCCATGGTCCCCGACGGGTGACGGTCGTTCACCAACTTCTCTTTCGCCTCGACAACAGGGGCTGCCAGAGCAGTGCGGCGACTGTACCCGGCGGTATGCGGGCGCGACAATCTTCTGCAGGTTTCACGCGCGCAGGAAACGGGCATTCGGTTGCGTTTTGGCGGCGGTCAAACACGCTCTTGGTTTTGTGTTCGAAAACTGTTCGAGATTTGTTGGGGCTCACGCCCCCAAGTCGTCCGGGTGGGGCTGTCGTTGTTCGGGTGGGCCCGTGATGTCGCCGTAGTTGCCAAGGGCGGACGAGTCGGGCGTGTCGGGCGGGGAGGAGGGGTGGAGGCAGGTCGCGTCAGGCCGTCCGCGCGCGACCGGTGGTCGGTTCCCCGGGATGCGCCGTGTCCAGTGCCTGCCGTATGCCGGAGGCCACCGCGGGGTGCACGGGCAGGGCGAGGTGGCCGACACCGCTCACCTGCACGTTCTGCGCGATGAGGTCCTGGTGCTCGATGCGGGCCGCTTCCAGCGGGTCCATGATGTGGTCGAGGTCGCTCCAGAAGGCGACGAAGTGCGTGCGGCAGCCGGGCGCGGGGCGGGTGAGCTCCTCGATCACAGGTGAACCGGGGCGCATCTGGCGCACGATCGGGTGCGCGTTGGCCAGCGGCGCGACGCGGGTGCCGGAATGCGGGGTGCCCAGCGTCACCAGGGTCCGTACGCGGCTGTCACCGCCCAGGCGCTGCACGTAGTACCGCCCGATCAGCCCTCCGAGGCTGTGCCCGACGACATCGACCCGGCTGCTGCCGGTGCGCTCGCACACTTCCTCGATGTGCCGCCCCAGCAGTTCGGCCGCCACGCGGATGTCGCACGTCAGCGGAGAGTAGTTGAGCGACTCGATCCGCTGCCTGCCGTGCTGGGCGAGGCTGCGGCGCAGCAGCAGGAAAACCGAGCGGTTGTCGATGAATCCGTGCAGCAGCACGACCGGGGGCCGGGCCTCCGCCGGCAGCTTCGCGGTGCCCTCCGGCGCGGGGGGTTCGGGGATCGTGTCCCGCCGCTCCTGAGCCATGCCGACGGGGTAGAGGAGGGCGTGGCCTGCGAGGATCGCGAGCTCCAGGGCGGTGGCCTTCAGCAGGGCGGCGGAGAGAACCGCCGGCCGGTTCGGTGCCAGACGCCGGCAGAGCGGCAGGAAAGGAAGTGCTGCCTCCGTGACCTTCATGGGCCGACCTCCTGTCGGCACGCGGAGGGACGGCTCCGTCCCCCGTGTGCCCTCATGGGGCCTCGCGGCGAAAACGGTCGCCGCCGCGCGCGGCGGGCGCTCGGTGCGGCCGCGGTGTACGGCGGCCTCGTCGCGAAATCCCTTATGCGCATGTTCCCACTGATGCCCGTGTGGCGCATGGGCGCGATGCTCGGGTCCTGAGGCCCGGAACGGTGCGCAGTGAACGTGTCTCTCCGTGTGATTTCCCCCTCGGTCCGCACCGTGAAACCGCCGGTTGCGGGATGCTGGCGATAACGTTCGTTCACTTCCCCGGCCGGCTCGGGCGGGGGTGCCCGTACCGCGGTGGCGCAGCCGGCGCAGTGGGCGACGGCGTGTGCGGTACCCGTGAGGGGTACCGGACGACTGATGTGTGCGGTATCTGTCGGTACGGATGGATGGAGGCGCTTCATGGAGGCAGTGATGGGTGTGGCAGCCGGTCCGATCCGCGTGGTGGTGGCCAAGCCGGGGCTCGACGGCCACGATCGCGGGGCCAAAGTGATCGCGCGCGCCCTGCGCGACGCCGGTATGGAGGTCATCTACACCGGGCTCCACCAAACCCCCGAGCAGGTCGTCGACACCGCGATCCAGGAGGACGCCGACGCGATCGGCCTGTCCATCCTCTCCGGCGCGCACAACACGCTCTTCGCGGCGGTGATCGACCTGCTCAAGGAGCGGGACGCGGCGGACATCCTGGTCTTCGGCGGCGGGATCATCCCCGAGGCGGACATCGCACCGCTGAAGGAGAAGGGCGTCGCGGCGATCTTCACTCCAGGAGCGACGACCGCGTCGATCGTGGACTGGGTCCGCGCGACCGTACGGCATCCCGCGGAGGCGTAGGGCCTGCCGTCCGGACCAGGCCGGGCTCGCGGGGCCCGGCACCGCGCTTCGGCGCGTTGCCGTCGGCCCCCCCCCGAGGCTCCCGCCCTGTGAGGGGTGCGCGGTCCCGGTCCGGGGTTCGGAGGGTGGTGTCGGGGAAGCGTGTCAGGGCTGGGCGGCCGGATTCAGTTCCGCCAGCATCGCGGCGCGCAGGCGCAGCGTGGTGACCAGACGCTGGAACGCCTCCGACCAGTAGCCACCGGCACCCGGCGAGGCGTCCTCCGCCTCGTCCGGTACGGCCAGGAGCGCATCGAGGTGGCCCGCCTCCAAGGGCTCGAGGCAACGCTCGGCCAGGCCCATGACACCGCTGAAACTCCAGGGGTAATTCCCCGCGTCCCGTGCGATGTCGAGCGCGTCCACCACGGCCCGCCCGAGCGGCGGCGCCCACGGCACCGCACACACGCCGAGCAGTTGGAACGCGTCCGGCAGTCCGTGTGTCCCGATGAACCCGGCCACCCACTCCGCCCGTTCGGCGGCGGCCAGCGTGCCGAGGAGCTTGGCGCGCTCGGCCAGGGACACCGCTCCCGGGCCACCCGCCTCCGCGGCGGAGGGCTCGCCGAGGAGGGCCTGTGCCCACCCGGCGTCCCGCTGGCGCACCGCCGCGCGGCACCAGGCCGCGTGCAGCTCGCTCCGCCAGTCGTCCCCGACCGGCAGGGCCACGATCTGCTGCGGCGTACGCCCGCCGAGCCGGCGCGACCACGTGTCCAGAGGCGCCGCCTCCACCAACTGCCCCAGCCACCAGGACCGTTCACCCCGCCCTGCGGGAGCCTTGGCCACCACACCGTCCCGCTCCATGCCCGCGTCGCACTCGTGCGGCGCCTCGACCGTGAGCACGGGCGCGTCCCCCGTGTGGTCCACGGCCACGCATGCCCTCGCCCGGACCGCCATACGGTGCGCGAGGGCCGAGCCGGGCAACGCCGAGAGCAACTCGGCGGCCGTCGCCCGTACATTGCGGCTGCGGTCGGCGAGCGACTGCTCCAGGAACGGCTCGTCGTCCGGGCCGAGGCGGGTGCGCAGCGAGTCGAGGAACATCAGCCGGTCCTCGGCCCGCTCCGTCGCCCAGGTCGTCGCGAGCAGTTCGCGTGCGGCGGCGGGCTCGCGGGAGCGCAGCGAGGAGAGCAGGGCGACCCGCTCCGCGAAGAGGCCCTCCTGCCAGAGCCGCAGGACTCTCTCCGTGTCCCCGGGTCCCGGCAGCGACGTGCCACCGCCCGGCGCCGAGCGCAGGGCGAAGCGCCAGTCCGGGTTGAGGCGGGCCAGCCACAGGCCTCGCGGTCCCGCGAACCGCAGGACCGCCGGCCGTAGATCCGTACGCCCCCGCGCGGCGTCGAGCAGGGCGGGCAGCGCCGGCGGGGGCGCCGCGAAACCGTGGGCGTTCGCTGCCGCGAGCCATTGGGGCAGCAGCTCCAGCAGGTCCGGGGCCGCGCCCCGGCGGCCACCGCCGGAGGCGCCGGAGCGGTCGGTGAGCAGCATCGTCAGCCGGCGGGCGGCGGCGGGCGGCAGCTCGGGACGCGGGTCCTCGGGCGCCGGCCGCGGATGCTCGGCCGCCCTGGCAGGGCGCAGCCCGGCCCGCCGCCGCAGGGTCGCCACGGCCGCTGCGTCCAGCAGGGCCGCCGGGGCGTTCGCGCCGGATGCGGAGCCCGCCGGAGTGCGGCGATCCGTCCCCAGCAGGGCGGCGGTCACGAGGTCCTCCCAGACGTCCGGGAGGGACGAGTCCGACGAGCCCGACGCGTTCGATGCGCCCGAGGCGCCCACCGGGCCCGCGGTGTGCGAGGCCGGGCCGGAGGGAGCGGTGCCGTGCGGGCCGGGCGATGCCGCGGCGGTGACGGTCCTGTTCATGAGATTCCTTTCCGGCGGGTGTCCGCGAGCGGCCGAGGGGTCTCGCGCACCGGATGTGCGGCGATGCCCGAGGAGCGGCCGGGGAGGGGCCCGGAGAGGCGGCTCAGCACAGCGGCACCGCCTCTCCGGGCCCCTCCGGCCAGGCCGCCAGCGGGGTGAACCCCCGGTGACCGCACCCGCCGAAGACCTTGACCGGTGCGCCACCCGAGAGAGCGACGAGACGCCACAGGCCGGGTCGAGAACGCGCGGCCGGGGTGAGCGGCAGGGCCGCGTCCTCGTCCGCGTCCGCGAGCTGCCAGGAGTCGCCGTCCGGGACCGGTATCACCCGGTCCAGGGTCACCGGCACCGAATCCAGCCAGGGATCGTCGCGCAGCGCGTCGCCGTACCGGGCGGTGGCCAGGGTCGTCGTCGTTCCCGGTGGCCGCTCGGCAGTGGGGGCGGGCGGCGCGAACCGCTCGCCCAGCGCCGCCCGCGCCTGCCCCGCGCCCGGATAGGCGGACAGCTCCGCGTCCAGGGCCAGCCCCACCGGCAGCGCCGGTTCGGGGGCACGCCCCGCGGCGCCGTAGGAGAGGAGCAGCGAGGTGTGCCGCGACCGTGTGCCGTACAGCCAGATCCGGCGGGTCGTCAGACGCGCGTCCGCCGTGTCGTACTGGGCGAGGACCAGCCAGCGGTCGCGCACCGGCGGACCGTCCGCCGGGGCCGGCAGGCCGATGCGGGAGCGGACCGTCGCGGCCAGGCCCTCCGGCAGCCGCTCGCGACGCAGCCAGCCCTGATCGAGGAGGTGGAGCAGCGCGCACTCCTCCAGCAACCTGGACGGCCATCCCGGGCCCGTGCCCGGGACCGCCCCCAACTCGCGCACCCTGGCGGCCAGTCCCTGAGCCTGGGCGTCGACCATCCGGGCCGCCGTCTCCTCCCACAGGCCGTACCCGGACTGCTCCGCCGCGGCCAGCCCGCCACGGAGCAGGTCCGCCAGCCGCTGTTCCAGCTCCGACGCGCCCGCCGTGACCCGCTCGGCGCGCCGCTCCGCCCTGCGCCGGGCCGCCTCCGGATCGGCGGGCCCGGACGAGGGAGCCGAGGGAGAGGCCGTGGCCTTCTTCCGCTCCGTGCGCCCGCGTCTGCCCTCGATCCACGGACCGGCCCACTCCGGCACCTCCGCCCGCGGCACCGCCCCCTCCTCACCCGCCCAGAGCAGCAGCAGACCGAGCGCGTGCTTGCACGGGAACTTACGACTCGGGCAGCTGCACTTGTACGCGGGCCCGGAGACGTCCGCGAGGTCGACCACCGTCCGGTACGGCTTGCTGCCGCTGCCCTTGCACAGCCCCCACATCGCCCCCTCGCCCGAACTGCCGGCCCCGGACCACGGACCGGCCGCGCCGAGTCTGCTTCCCGCCCTGCGTGACGCGGTGTCGGGCGCCAAGGCCAGCACCTGGTCCGCGGTCCAGCGCACCCCCTGCACAGTCATGACACCGAAGGTAGATCCCGCCACTGACAATCACCCCAGCGATTGCGTCTTCCCAGGTCACAACGATTGTCAGTGGCCTGGTGCAGGGTGGTCGCCAGATACGAACCGGCTGAGCTGGAGGGGGACTCCGCCATGACTGTCTCCGTTGAACCGACATCCGTCGACCCGCGTCGGAACGGCTCCGAGGCCGAGGTCCTGCGGGCGCACGCCGAGGACGCCTTCGCTGCCGAACTCGCCGCACTGGCCGTGCAGGACGACCGTCCGCGGCCCGCCCGGTGGAAGCTGTCCCCGTGGGCCGTCGCGACCTACCTGCTCGGCGGCACGCTGGCGGACGGCACCGTGATCACACCCAAGTACGTGGGCCCGCGCCGCATCGTCGAGGTCGCCGTCACCACGCTGGCCACCGATCGTGCGCTGCTCCTGCTCGGCGTGCCCGGCACCGCGAAGACCTGGGTGTCCGAGCACCTCGCCGCCGCGGTCAGCGGCGACTCCACCCTGCTGGTCCAGGGGACCGCCGGCACCCCGGAGGAGGCCATCCGCTACGGCTGGAACTACGCCCGGCTGCTCGCCCACGGGCCCAGCCGCGACGCCCTCGTGCCCAGCCCCGTCATGCGGGCGATGGCGGACGGGACGACGGTCCGCGTCGAGGAACTGACCCGTGTCCCGGCCGATGTGCAGGACACGCTCATCACGATCCTGTCGGAGAAGACACTGCCGATTCCCGAACTGGGCCAGGAGGTACAGGCGGTCCGCGGCTTCAATCTGATCGCCACCGCCAACGACCGCGACCGCGGGGTCAACGACCTGTCCAGCGCCCTGCGCCGCCGTTTCAACACCGTGGTGCTGCCGTTGCCGGAGACCCCCGAGGCGGAGGTCGACATCGTCTCCCGCCGCGTGGACCAGATCGGCCGCTCCCTCGACCTGCCGGCCGCGCCCGACGGCATCGACGAGATCCGCCGGGTCGTCACCGTCTTCCGCGAGCTGCGCGACGGGGTCACCGCCGACGGCCGGACGAAGCTGAAGTCGCCCAGCGGCACGCTGTCCACCGCCGAGGCGATCTCCGTCGTCACCAACGGGCTGGCGCTGGCAGCCCATTTCGGCGACGGCGTGCTGCGGGCCGGGGACATCGCGGCCGGCATGCACGGCGCGGTCGTCCGTGACCCGGCGGCGGACCGCGTCATCTGGCAGGAGTACCTGGAGACCGTCGTCCGCGAGCGCGACGGCTGGACGGACTTCTACCGGGCCTGCCGGGAGGCCGGCGCGTGAACGGCCGGGGGAGGAGGACACGTCGGGAGCCGATGTGCCCGCCCGGTGCGGCTTCGAGGGGGACGGGGACGGCATGGGCGGCATGAGCGACGTGGACCGGCCCGGCGGCGGCCGGGGAACGGGACCGCTGCTGCTCGGGGTGCGCCACCACGGGCCGGGGTCGGCGCGGGCGGTGCGGGCCGCCTTGGAGGAGACCGGGCCGAAGATCGTCCTGATCGAGGGCCCGCCCGAGGCGAACGATCTGATTCCGCTCGCCGCGGACGAGGCCATGCGTCCGCCGGTCGCCCTGCTCGCCCATGCCGTGGACGAGCCCGGCCGCTCGGCGTTCTGGCCGCTCGCCGAGTTCTCCCCCGAGTGGGTCGCGATCCGCTGGGCGCTCGAACACGGCGTCCCGGCCCGCTTCATCGACCTGCCGGCCACCCACAGCCTGGCCTGGGGCAGGGGAGGGGAGACGGACGGGGTGAACAAGGAAGGCACGGCGGACGAGGGCGACGACGGGGAGCGGGCGACCGGCGCCGGGGCGGACGGCGAGGTGCGGATCGATCCGCTCGGGGTGCTGGCCGAGGCCGCCGGGTACGACGACGCCGAACGGTGGTGGGAGGACGTCGTCGAGCACCGGGGCGTGGGCGAGAGGGACGACGCGCTCGCACCGTTCACTGCCCTGGAGGAGGCCATGACGGCGCTGAGGGAGGACCACGGGAGCGGGGGACGGGACCCGGCCCCGGATCCTGTCCCGGGTTCTCCCGTGGCGCCGGGACGGGACCTTGTGCGCGAGGCGTACATGCGGCTCCGGATCCGGGAGGCACAGCGCGAGTCCGGGGGCGGCGTGGCCGTCGTCTGCGGTGCCTGGCACGTACCCGCGTTGCGGCGGAGGATCACCGTCGCCGCCGACCGGGCACTGCTGAAGGGGCTGCCGAAGGTCAAGGCGGACATGACCTGGGTGCCGTGGACGCACCGCAGGCTGTCCCGCTTCAGCGGATACGGCGCGGGCATCGACTCGCCCGGCTGGTACGGGCATCTGTTCGGCGCGGTGGACCGGCCCGTCGAGCGGTGGATGACCAAGGTGGCGGGGCTGCTGCGGGCCGAGGACCGGATCGTGTCCTCCGCCCATGTCATCGAGGCGGTACGGCTGGCGGACACGCTCGCCGCGATGCGCGGCCGGCCCCTGCCCGGACTCGGCGAGACGACCGACGCGGTACGGGCGGTGATGTGCGAGGGCTCCGACGTGCCGTTGGCGCTGGTGCACGACCGGCTCGTCGTCGGCGACGTGCTCGGGGAGGTCCCGGCGGCGGCGCCCGCGGTGCCCCTCCAGCGGGACCTCGCACGGACCCAGCGCAGGCTGCGGCTGAAGCCCGAGGCCGCGGAGCGCGAGCTGGAACTCGACCTGCGCAAGGAGACCGACGGGGAGCGCAGCAGGCTGCTGCACCGGCTGCGACTGCTCGCCGTGCACTGGGGGCGGCCGACGGCCTCGTACGGGAGCACGGGGACCTTCCGGGAGACCTGGCGGCTGCACTGGGAACCGGAACTGTCCGTGCGGGTCGCCGAGGCCGGGATATGGGGGACGACCGTACGCGCCGCCGCGACCGCCAAAGCAGAGGCGGACGCCGTCGCCGCGCAGGGCCTGGCCGACGTCACCGAACTCGCCGAACGCTGTCTCCTGGCCGCACTGCCCGAGGCCCTGCCGGCGGTGATGCGGATACTCGCCGACCGCGCGGCCCTCGACTCGGACGTCGGCCATCTCGCCCAAGCCTTGCCGGCCCTGGTCCGCTCGCTGCGCTACGGCGATGTGCGCGGCACCGGCACCGCGGCGCTCGCGGAGGTCGCCGCCGGGCTGGCGGAGCGGATCCTGGTCGGCCTGCCACCGGCGTGTGCCGGACTGGACGCGGATGCGGCCGAGGCGATGCGGCGTCATCTCGACGCGGTGCACGGGGCGGTCGGCCTCCTCGGCGACGTGCCCGCACCGGGCCACGGGGACCTGCGTGCCCGTTGGGCGGCGGTGCTGCGCACGCTGGCGACGCGGGACACCGTGCCCGGGGTGATACGGGGGCGGTCCGTTCGCCTGCTGCTGGACGACGGGGAGCTGGCGCGGAACGAGGCGGCCCGGCAGATGGGGCTGGTGTTGTCGTCACCGGGTACGGCACCGGCGGACGCGGCGGCGTGGATCGAGGGCTTCGTCGGCGGCTCGGGCGGCGGTCTGCTCCTCGTCCACGACGAGCGGCTCCTCGGACTGGTCGACGCCTGGCTGACGGGCGTTCCGGCGGAGACGTTCACGGATGTACTGCCCCTGCTGCGGCGGACGTTCTCGGTGTACGAGTCCGGGGTGCGGCGCACGCTGGGTGAGCTGGTCCGGCGCGGACCGGGGGCACCGAACGGCTCGGCGGCCACCGGTTTCGGGGCGCCCGGGTTCGCGCCCGGCCTCGACGCCGGACGCGCGGACGCGGTCCTGCCCGTGGTGCGGCTGCTGCTCGGTCTGGACGAGGACACCCGGAGCGGTGAAGGTGACGGCGGGGACACGCGCGCCGGCCTGGTCGGGACAGCGCGATGACCGACGCACGGCAGCAAGGCGCACCATCCCGGAACCCACGCGCACAGGTACAGGACACACGAGCACAGGACGAAGCCCCCGGCACACAGGGCGACGGCACGAAGGGCCACGGCACGAAGGACCATGGCACGAGGGGGGACACATGTCGGCTGCGGTGACGGACGCGGAGCAGGAGCGGCTGCGGCGGTGGCGGCTGGTGCTGGGCGGGGGCGCGGCGGACGGCACCGGATGCGGTCTGTCCGGGCAGGACGCAGCCATGGACGGAGCGCTCACCGCGCTCTACGGCAAGGAGGACGGGCCGCGGAAGGGAAGCAGGCCGCAGGCGGGGCAGCAGCGTTCGGCGGGGCTGGGGGCGTCCGCGCCGTCGGTGGCGCGCTGGCTCGGGGACATCCGGACCTACTTCCCGTCCTCCGTCGTCCAGATCATGCAGCGCGACGCCATCGACCGGCTGGGGCTCGCCACGCTCCTCCTGGAACCGGAGATGCTGGAGGCGGTCGAGGCCGACGTCCACCTCGTGGGCACCCTGATGTCGCTCAACAAGGCGATGCCGGAGACGACGAGGGAGACCGCACGGGCCGTCGTCCGCAAGGTCGTCGACGAACTGGAGGAGCGGCTCGCCACCCGCACCCGGGCCACCCTCACCGGGGCCCTCGACCGGAGCGCCCGTGTCGACCGGCCCCGCCACCACGACATCGACTGGAACCGCACCATCGCGGCCAACCTCAAGCACTACCTCCCCGAGTACCGGACGGTCGTGCCCGAGCGGCTCATCGGCTACGGGCGTGCCGCACGGTCGGTGAAGAAGGAGGTCGTCCTCTGCATCGACCAGTCCGGGTCGATGGCGGCCTCCGTCGTGTACGCGTCGGTGTTCGGGGCGGTCCTCGCGTCCATGCGGGCGATCGACATGCGGCTCGTCGTGTTCGACACGGCGGTCGTCGACCTCACGGACCAGCTCGACGACCCCGTCGACGTGATCTTCGGGACCCAGCTCGGCGGGGGTACGGACATCAACCGGGCGCTGGCGTACTGCCAGTCGCAGATCACCCGGCCGGCGGAGACGGTGGTCGTACTCGTCAGCGACCTCTACGAAGGGGGCATCCGCGACGAGATGCTCAAGCGGGTCGCGGCGATGAAGGCGTCCGGAGTGCAGTTCGTGACGCTGCTGGCGCTGTCCGACGAGGGTGCGCCCGCCTACGACCGGGGGCACGCGGCCGCCCTTGCCGCACTGGGCGCGCCGGCGTTCGCCTGTACGCCCGACCTGTTCCCGGAGGTGATGGCTGCGGCGATCGAGAAACGGCCGCTGCCGGTACCGGACCCCGTGTGAAGAGGTGTGAGGAGGTGTGAGGAACGAGGAGGGAGGAGCGGCGGTACGGCGCCCCCCCGCGCCGCACACCGGCCAGAGCCCGCCTCCCCCGCGCCCCCGGGCGGGAACCTGGACGGCACGACGGGCAGCCGCACCGCCGCCGACCACGGCCCCGCGTCACGGGGACGCCCCATGCGTCACCACGCGCCCCCCGCTTCCTGCTCGTCCCGTTCCTCCCGCCTGGGCAGACCCGCCACGAGCGGGCCGCGCTCCCTCGGCCGGCCGGCCGTGTCCGTCCGGGATCCTTCACGGTGCCGGGGGCCCGCCTGCCGGATCGACCCGGTCCCCTCCGCGCGCGGACACCCGAGCCCTGAATCTCCCCGCAGCCGGATTCCGCTCGTACTGCCCGTACATCCCGTACATCCCGTACGTCCTGCATACCCCGCACGTTCCATGCGTCACATACATCACATATGCCATGAATGCCGCGTCGTGTCGCACGCTCGTGCCGCACCCCGTGCGCCGCGTTCCGCTCTGCGCGTACGGAATCCGACTTACGAGCAAGGGGAACTTCAGGGGCGTCCCGGCGTGGACGGTCGAAGGTCACCGGCCTGTCCGGCCGTGAACCCGTGGAGGGGGTGAGCCGGTTTCCACTGGGGTGGGGGCCGGACCTCAAGCGTCCCGGAGAGCGGGAACATCCCTGCCCCTCCGGGGGTGAGGCCGCTCATCGGCGGCACTCTGTGTCACCAATCCGGGCATCATGTGACAGGTATCACCGCTCAGGTGTGACCCCGCGATTTCGGGAGGCCCCGCTACCGGCGATAGCCTGCGAGGTGGACATGCCGCGCGCTCGGTCACCGTGTGCGCTTCCCTTGTGACACAGCGGACGTCGTCACGTTGCCCTCGCGGCACGCCCACGCATCCAACAAACCGCGAGATCACTGATAGGGACGGAAGCGCGTGGACCTGTTCGAGTATCAGGCGAGGGACCTCTTCGCCAAGCACGATGTACCGGTGCTGGCCGGTGAAGTCATCGACACGCCTGAGGCGGCGCGCGAGATCACCGAGCGTCTTGGCGGCAAGTCCGTCGTCAAGGCGCAGGTGAAGGTCGGTGGCCGCGGCAAGGCCGGTGGCGTGAAGCTGGCGGCAACCCCGGACGAGGCCGTCGCGCGTGCGACGGACATTCTCGGCATGGACATCAAGGGCCACACGGTCCACAAGGTGATGATCGCCGAGACCGCTCCGGAGATCGTCGAGGAGTACTACGTCTCCTTCCTCCTCGACCGTGCCAACCGCACCTTCCTCTCCATCGCGTCCGTCGAGGGCGGCATGGACATCGAGGAGGTGGCGGCCACCCGTCCGGAGGCCGTCGCCAAGACGCCGATCGACGCCAACGAGGGCGTGACCCCCGAGAAGGCGCGCGAGATCGTCGAGGCCGCGAACTTCCCGGCCGAGGTGGCCGACAAGGTCGCCGACGTCCTCGTCACCCTGTGGAAGACCTTCATCGCCGAGGACGCGCTCCTCGTCGAGGTCAACCCGCTGGCCAAGGTCGCCTCCGGTGACGTCCTCGCCCTCGACGGCAAGGTCACCCTGGACGACAACGCCGAGTTCCGTCACCCCGACCACGAGGCCCTCCAGGACAAGGCCGCGGCGAACCCGCTCGAGGCCGCCGCCAAGGAGAAGAACCTCAACTACGTCAAGCTCGACGGCGAGGTCGGCATCATCGGCAACGGCGCGGGGCTCGTGATGAGCACCCTGGACGTCGTCGCCTACGCCGGTGAGGCGCACGGCGGCGTGAAGCCCGCCAACTTCCTCGACATCGGCGGTGGCGCCTCCGCCGCCGTCATGGCGAACGGCCTGGAGATCATTCTCGGCGACCCGGACGTCAAGTCCGTGTTCGTCAACGTCTTCGGCGGCATCACCGCCTGCGACGAGGTCGCCAACGGCATCGTGCAGGCGCTGCAGCTGCTCGCGGACAGGGGTGAGGAAGTCACCAAGCCGCTGGTCGTGCGTCTGGACGGCAACAACGCCGAACTGGGTCGCAGGATCCTCTCCGACGCCAACCACCCGCTGGTGCAGCGCGTGGACACCATGGACGGCGCGGCCGACAAGGCCGCCGAGCTCGCGGCTGCGAAGTAAGGGACGAGGGACTAAACAGCCATGGCTATTTTCCTCAACAAGGATTCCAAGGTCATCGTCCAGGGCATGACCGGTGCCACGGGCATGAAGCACACCAAGCTCATGCTGGCCGACGGCACGAACATCGTCGGCGGTGTGAACCCGCGCAAGGCGGGCACCTCCGTCGACATCGACGGCAACGACATCCCGGTCTTCGGCACGGTCGCCGAGGCGATCGAGAAGACGGGCGCGAACGTATCCGTCCTGTTCGTACCGCCGGCCTTCGCGAAGTCCGCCGTCGTCGAGGCGATCGACGCCGAGATTCCGCTCGCGGTCGTCATCACCGAGGGCATCGCGGTCCACGACTCGGCCGCGTTCTACGCGTACGCCGTGTCGCAGGGCAACAAGACCCGGATCATCGGCCCGAACTGCCCCGGTCTGATCAGCCCGGGCCAGTCGAACGCCGGCATCATCCCGGGCGACATCACGAAGCCGGGCCGCATCGGCCTGGTCTCGAAGTCCGGCACGCTGACGTACCAGATGATGTACGAGCTGCGTGACATCGGCTTCTCCTCGGCCGTCGGCATCGGTGGCGACCCGGTCATCGGCACGACCCACATCGACGCGCTGGCCGCGTTCGAGGCCGACCCCGACACCGACCTGATCGTGATGATCGGCGAGATCGGCGGCGACGCCGAGGAGCGGGCCGCGGCGTACATCAAGGAGAACGTGAAGAAGCCGGTCGTCGGCTACGTCGCGGGCTTCACCGCGCCCGAGGGCAAGACCATGGGCCACGCCGGCGCCATCGTCTCCGGTTCGTCCGGCACCGCCCAGGCGAAGCAGGAGGCCCTCGAGGCCGCGGGCGTCAAGGTCGGCAAGACGCCGACCGAGACGGCCAAGCTGGCGCGCGAGATCCTCGCGGGCTGATCGGCCGCAGCATACGGATGGGCCCGTTCCCCTCGAGGGGAACGGGCCCATCCGTTGTTCCGGACCCGGACCCGGACCCTGAACCGCGTCCGGTTCCGGGACCGGGTCCGTCACCATGGCTGCGGTGCCAGCCGCTCCGGGCCGTGCAGCAGTTCCTTGCGGAGCTTGGTGCGCAGCTTCCGCTCCCTGTCCGAGAGGGGGCCCGGCGCCACGCGCGGCGGCACCCCTTGGACCGTCTCGCCGGGCGGCACCGGCGGGTCGTAGCGGGTGGGAGCCGTGTACAGAGTGAGCGCGGTGGCGCCGATCAGGGTGAGCGTGAGGGCGATCGCGGCCCGGGTCCAGAAGCGGGCCCTGCGCTCGCCGCCCTCGCGTACTTCCGGCGGTGCGGCCGACCGGAGGTGTTCGATGGAGGCCAGTTCGGCCAGCCGTCGGTGCAGTACGAGCGGGTCCGAGAGTTCCGGCAGCCGGGCCGCGAGGGTCTCGTGTGCGTGCAGCAGGCGGCTCGCGGTCGCGGGCGTGCTCGCCTCCGTCTCCGCCGCGGTCTCCGGCAGGTCGAGGCCGACCCCGTCGTAGAGCACGACCGTGCGGCGGTGCGGCGGTGGCAGGTGCAGCAGGACGTCCAGCAGCGCGCGGTCGGAGGGCGGCTGTGAGGGTGGTGGTTCCGGGCGCCGGTAGCGGGGCCGGAACCGGTGCCATGGGGAGAGTGCCCACTCGTACGCCGCCGCGCGCACCCAGCCGGCCGGGTCGCGGTCGCGGGCCACCTCGGGCCAGCGGTCCCAGGCCAGTTGGAAGGCCCGCTCGACCGCTTCGCGCGCCAGGTCGCGACGACCGGACAGGAGATACGTCTGTCGTACGAGCGCCGGGGCGCAGAAGGAGTACAGGGCGTCGAATGCCTGAGCGGGCGTCAGGGGGGTGGGACCGGCCTCCTCATGGACGGACCGGATGGATCGCATGGGCCGGGCGGGCCGGACGGGCGGCAGCAGGGCGCTCCGCCAGACAGGATGCTCGGGGGAAGGATCGGCCGAACGCGCCGATGATTTGGGCGACTTGGCGAGCTCGGAGAGGTCGGAGCGTTCGGAGGGCCAAGAGGGATCGGAGCGTTCGGAGGACCCGGCGGATCCGGAGGACCCGGCGGATCCGGAGGACCCGGTGGGCCCGGCGGACTCGGAGGGTTCGGAGAACGCCGGGAGTCCCTGCTGCCCGGTGGGCTCGGGTTTCGTCGGGGTGGTGGTCAGCAGTTTCCTGTATGCCTCCCCCTTCCGGCTGCGCGGTGCGGCACGGCCGGACTCCCACGCACGCGCCGTCTCGCGGCTGACGCCGACCCGCCGGGCGAGCTGATCCCGGGTCAGCGAGTGAAACTCGCGCAGGCGTCGGCGCTTCTCGGGCGGGGGGAGGGGGGTGGCAGGGCTCCGTGTCATAGGACGCCCCTTCGTGCGAAAAAGTACATAACCGCATATTGAGCGACACGGCGGTGCTTCGCCTGTTACGCAGGGAAAGCGCGTGTCGTTGGGAGCATGGCGGATGTGATCCAGACGACCGCCCGCCGAACGAGGCCGGCCCTCCTGTTCACCCGGATGCGCGACCGCTCGCCCGGGCTGGACTCCGCCCTCCTCGGCGGCGCCCTCGCGGCGGGGCTCGGGCTCGCCGCGTTCGCCATGCTCGTGATCCTGCTGTGGATCAGCTCGCCGTACCCGGACAGCGGACTCGACGGCGCGCTGAGCACGGCGGCGGCGCTGTGGCTGCTGGCGCACGGTGCCGAACTGATCCGCACCGACACGCT
Organism: Streptomyces sp. NBC_01635; assembly: GCF_045209715.1. NCBI lineage: Bacteria > Bacillati > Actinomycetota > Actinomycetes > Kitasatosporales > Streptomycetaceae > Streptomyces > Streptomyces sp. NBC_01635. The sequence continues at coordinate 5,582,856 of NZ_CP109277.1, forward strand.
CTCCGGTGTGGCGGCCCCACTCGGCGTCCGGCCTTTGCTGCTGCTCGCGCTCCCGGTGTGGCTGCTGCACCGGGCGGCCCGCGACGCCACCGATGGGGGCGTGTCGGACGAGCCGGGCGTGTCGGACGACGCCCCGCTCGTGGGCGGCCCGACGGCCTGGACGGGCGTCGTCCTCGGCTACCTGGCCGTCGGCGCGCCCGCCGCGCTCTACGCCGCGAGTGGTGGGCTGCGGCCGGCATGGGCGTCGGCGGGCGTGTGCGTGCCGCTGGTCGCGGTGACGGCCACGGGCGTGGGAGTGTGGCGGGCGTACGGCTGCCCGCGAGGGCCGCTGGAACGGACTGTGGGGGCGCTGCTGCCGAGGGGCGTACGCCATCTGCTCCTCGGCCCGGACGGACGCCTCGGCGTCGCGGCGCGCGCGGCGGTGGCCGGGACGGCGGTGCTCGTCGGCGGCGGGGCGCTGCTGCTGACGGTGTCGCTGCTGTGGCACGGCGGCGAGGCCCAGGGGGCCTTCCTGCGGCTGACGGAGGGGTGGTCGGGACGGCTCGCGGTGCTGCTGCTCGGCGTCATCCTGCTGCCGAACGCGGCGGTGTGGGCGGCGTCGTACGCCCTGGGCCCCGGGTTCCTCCTCGGCGTCGGGCATGCCGTGACACCGCTCTCCGCCTCGCCGGGCCCGCTGCTGCCCGCGTTCCCGCTCCTTGCGGCGGTGCCGGACGCGGGGGCGGGGACGCCGGTGAACTGGGCGGCCGGGGCAGTGCCGTTGGCGGCCGGAGCGGTGGCGGGGTGGTACGTCGCGAAGGGCGCCACCACGGCCCGACACCCGGTGGAGCCCGGAGGCGAGCGGTCGGGGCAGGAGCCGGACGCGTTCTGGTCACCGGGCCGGACGGCCGGTGTCGCCGGATTGTCGGCGGCGCTGTGTGCGGCCCTGCTGGCGATGTTCGCCGCGTTGGCGGGCGGGCCGATGGGGGTTGCCGCGCTCTCCCGGTTCGGGCCGGTGTGGTGGCAGAGCGGGGGTGCGACGCTGGTGTGGATCGGGCTGGTGGCCACGGTGACGGCCCTGGCGGTACGGGCCTGGCGCCGCCGCACACCCCGGAGCGAACGGGCGGAGCGGACACCGGCGGGCGCGGACGGGGAGAGGGGGGCGGGAGCGTGGGCGGGCGCGCGGGCGCGGATCCCGAGGATCGGCGGCCCGCGCCGGGAGTCACCGGAGGGCGACCCTGGCGCGACGGCGGGCGGACCACGGCTCGAGGGCGCCGCCGCCCCCTACGACCTCCTTCCGGCGGACGCCGCTCCCGACCGGGATCTCCCCAGCCGTGATCTTCTCAGCCGTGAACCCCTCAGCCGTGACCTCCCCGGCCCTGGCCTCCCCGACGGTGGCCACCCCGCCGTTCCCGAAACGCCGAAGCCGCCCCCCGCCCAGTAGGGCGGGGGGCGGCTTCGGGAAGCGGGGGCGGGGAGCGGCGGCCGGCCGTCAGTCCGCCGTCCCGAGCAGGTTCCGGAGCTCGTCCGGCAGGAGGTTGTTGCAGGAGTCCGTGGACTGCTGGGTGAGGGCGTCACTCGTGCACGTGTAGTAATCCTGGTAGACCATCTGCGCCGTGAAACTGGCGGCGACCAGGATGAGAGCCAGGGAGGCCGTGACCAGCCCGCTCACCGCCGCCGTGGTCTGCGGGCGGCCCTTCTGCTCGGGCGGCGCCGGGGTGTCGGGGTCGGAGGCCGCGCGGGGCTTGGCCCGCAGGGCGCTGACGGACCAGTGCACGGAGAGCGCACCCAGCAGCAGCGCGACGTACGGCCAGCCGAACAGGGCGAAGAAGAAGGCCCACATGCCGGACAGCAGGGAGTAACGCGCCCGGCGCTGGGCCGGATCCGTGGGATCCCAGCGTGGGCCCGGGCGCTGAGGACCGCCGGTCCCACCGCCGCCCTGTCCCTCCGGACCGTGCGGACGCTCGCCGAAGCCTCCGGAGGAACGGCCGGGCTGCCGGTCGCTCCACCGCCCGCCCCAGAGGGGGCGGCCGCCGCTGTCCCCCCGGCCGCCACCGCCCTCGTCGCCGGACGGGTGCCGGGGCTGCCAGGGCTGGTCGGGAGACCCCTCCGGTGGCGGGGCGAACGGATTGTTCTCCTCGGAGCCACGGCGCCTGTCGCCGTCACCACCCTCGCCCTGGGGCGTCTCGGGCGGCGAGGAGGGGCGCTCCCGCAGCAGCACGGCGCCACGCTCCCCTCCCTGCGCCGACGGCTGGGGGAACGTGAGGAATCGCAGGCTGCGGTCCGGCATCAAGTGAGCGTCTTCCCCTTAATCAAGTCCATCGAATGACGACTGTGACGACTAATGCTCGATCACTGCTTCTACGGCTACTGCTTCTACGGCTACCGCTCGACGGGCTGGACATGCACGGCCGAGCCGGAGCATTTCCGTCCGTCCCCGGTCTCGGCACCCAGTCCTGTGAACGCTTGGTGCACAGGTGGCGTTCCCGGGTGACCGGGCGTTCCGGGGCGTTCCCGAACCGGCTCTTCCCAGACGCTACCTTCCGGCCACGCCCCCGTCCCGTGGGGGCCGCCCGCTGTGCCGGTATCGTTGCTGGCGGTCGGCCGCTTCGTAGGCTTCCCCGTATCCGAGGACCCGAAGCATTCGTACGAATGTACAAAGTGCTGGTCTCCGACCGCACCAGCGCTCCCCGAGAAAGGGCCCCACCGTGGCCGCCAAGCCCGTGGCCGAGCGCGCCAGGCGTCTCGTCGTGCTGGTCTCCGGATCCGGCACCAACCTTCAGGCGCTCCTCGACGAGATCGCCGCCGCCGGCGCCGAGGCGTACGGAGCGGAGGTCGTGGCCGTCGGCGCCGACCGCGGGGACATCGAAGGTCTCGCCCGCGCCGAGCGCGCCGGACTGCCGACCTTCGTGTGCCGGGTCGGGGACTTCGCCACCCGCCAGGAGTGGGACGCGGCGCTCGCCGAGGCCGTCGCCGCCCATGAGCCCGACCTCGTGGTCTCCGCCGGGTTCATGAAGATCGTGGGCAAGGAGTTCCTCGCGCGCTTCGGCGGGCGGTTCGTCAACACCCACCCGGCCCTGCTGCCCAGTTTCCCCGGGGCCCACGGCGTACGGGACGCGCTCGCGTACGGCGCCAGGGTCACCGGCTGCACCGTCCACTTCGTCGACGACGGCGTCGACACCGGGCCGATCATCGCGCAGGGCGTGGTGGAGGTCCGGGACGAGGACGACGAGAGCGCGCTGCACGAGCGCATCAAGGAAGTCGAGCGAAGGCTGCTCGTCGAGGTCGTGGGGCGGCTCGCCCGCAACGGCTATCGCATCGAGGGACGAAAGGTAGTTATCCAGTGACCGCCGAGAGCAACAAGCGGGCCATCCGACGGGCGCTCGTCAGCGTCTACGACAAGACCGGCCTCGAGGACCTCGCGCGCGGCCTGCACGAGGCCGGCGTGGAGCTCGTCTCCACCGGGTCCACGGCCGGCCGCATCTCCGCCGCCGGCGTCCCCGTCACCAAGGTCGAGGAGCTCACCGGCTTCCCCGAGTGCCTGGACGGCCGGGTCAAGACCCTGCACCCGAAGGTCCACGCCGGAATCCTCGCCGACCTGCGTCTCGACAGCCACCGGCAGCAGCTCGGCGAGCTGGGCGTGGAGCCGTTCGACCTGGTCGTGGTGAACCTCTACCCGTTCCGCGAGACCGTCGCCTCGGGCGCGACGCCCGACGAGTGCGTCGAGCAGATCGACATCGGCGGACCGTCGATGGTGCGCGCCGCGGCGAAGAACCACCCCTCGGTCGCCGTGGTGACCAGCCCCGCCCGCTACGCGGACGTCCTGGCGGCGCTGCAGGACGGCGGCTTCGACCTCGCCACCCGCAAGCGGCTCGCCGCCGAGGCCTTCCGGCACACCGCCGCGTACGACGTGGCGGTCGCCTCCTGGTTCGCCTCCGAGTACGCCCCGGTCGACGAGTCGCACTTCCCCGACTTCCTCGGCGCCACGTACGACCGCGCCCACACCCTGCGCTACGGCGAGAACCCGCACCAGCCCGCCGCCCTCTACACGTCGACCGCATTCATCGGCGGCTCCGCCGCGGGGGGCGGCCTGGCCGAGGCCGAACAGCTGCACGGCAAGGAGATGTCGTACAACAACTACACGGACACGGACGCCGCCCGCCGTGCCGCGTACGACCACAGCGAGCCGTGCGTGGCGATCATCAAGCACGCCAACCCGTGCGGCATCGCGGTCGGCGCGGACGTCGCCGAGGCGCACCGCAAGGCGCACGCCTGTGACCCGCTGTCCGCGTTCGGCGGTGTGATCGCGGTCAACCGCCCGGTGTCCAGGGAGATGGCCGAGCAGGTCGCCGAGATCTTCACCGAGGTCGTCGTCGCGCCGGACTACGAGGAGGGCGCCCTCGAGGCCCTCACCAAGAAGAAGAACATCCGCGTGCTGCGCGCCCCCGAGGCCCCCGCCGCCCCGGTCGAGGTCAAGCCGATCGACGGCGGCGCCCTCCTCCAGGTCGCCGACCGTCTCCAGGCCGACGGCGACGACCCGGCGAACTGGACCCTGGCGAGCGGCGAGGCGCTGTCCGGGGCGGAGCTGGCGGAGCTGGCCTTCGCGTGGAAGGCGTGCCGGGCCGTGAAGTCCAACGCCATCCTGCTCGCCAAGGACGGTGCCTCGGTCGGCGTCGGCATGGGCCAGGTCAACCGGGTCGACTCGGCGAAGCTCGCGGTGGAGCGGGCGGGCGCCGAGCGCGCGGCCGGTTCCTTCGCCGCGTCCGACGCCTTCTTCCCCTTCCCGGACGGCCTGGAGATCCTCACCGGGGCCGGCGTCAGGGCCGTGGTCCAGCCGGGCGGTTCGGTCCGCGACGAGCAGGTCGTCGAGGCAGCGAACAAGGCCGGTGTGACGATGTACTTCACGGGGACGCGGCACTTCTTCCACTGAGCGCCACACCGTCCGGTGACGCGACATGCCCGTGCCCCGGGCGGCCCGACGGCCGCCCGGGGCACGGGCATGTCGCGTCCCGCGTTCACGACCGGCCTCATCATCCGGTTCCGGGCCGGCGAGCGGATCAGCAGGAGTGCAGGGAGCCGTAGGAGTGCAGGGGCCGGCAGAGGCGCAGGGACCGGATCGGGTCCCGGCCGGCACCTGTTCGGACGCCTGCTCGAGAGCGGTCGCCCGGGTACCCGCCCGGTTCGGCGGCCGCGTCCGTGGAGCCGGCGGCCGGGCCGATGACCGCGAGGAGCAGCGCGGCGGGCTTGATGACGTCCACTGTTGTCCCCCCCCCATGAACGTCGGTGTCGTACCGTCGCAGGGGTGTGCTCGTACCGTGCCCGGGGCGCCCGCCGCGCGGTACCTCGGATGTCCCGGGGTCACTTCCCGGCCGGAGGCGTGTACTCCTTGAGGTAGCGGGCGACGCGGTCGGCGTACGCGCGGTGGTTCGGGGGGACTCCGCCCGCGTCGTTCACCTTCCGGTACGACGTGCGATAGGCGGCGGCGAGCAGGAGCCGGGGATCGGTGGGCAGTCCGGGTTCCAGCCGGGGCGCGATCCAGCACAGGTAGCGGCCCATCGCCGGAATGGACTCGGCGGGCGGGAAGGGTGGTTCGGGGACGGTCTCGCCCGGGGTGCCGTCCGCGTTCATCCACCAGCGCAGCACCGACGGTGTCCAACGGGCGATGCCGTACTCGTCCTTGACCGGATCGGAGAGGTCCGGGTCGAAGTCGCTCTCGACCTTCAGCATGGCGGCGAGCAGCACCGGAGTGACGTCCTTCCGCCCGCAGTCGTGTGCCGTCTCCACGATCAGCAGCCGGTACGCGGGCGGAATACCCCGGTCGGTGCGGAGTTCGTCGGCGCCGTACGAGGAGGCGCCGACGTTCGCGGTGCCGGCGGTGCCCTGGGCGCCGCCGTCGGACGAGCCGCCGGCCCAGGGGCCGACACCGTACCCGAGAGCGCCCAGGACGGCGAGGACGACCAGTGCAGCTACGGCGGCGCCGGCCGCGACGACCGAGGCGAGGACACCGCGGCGCGACCGGCGGAGTCCGGGAAGCGACCGGAGCCGCCGGGACAGCGGGGACGGCCGGGGCCACCGGCGGTGCGGGGGACGGTCCGTGTCGGCCGCCGTCCGTACCCGGCGCAGCAGCGTCTCCCCGGTGATGCGGTCCTCGTGGGTCCGGGCCAGGCAGGCGTGGACGACGTCCCGCCAGGCGTCCGGCAGCGCGGGGGAGAGCCGCAGTTCGTCGGTGCCGCGCGCGTAGGCGGCGGCCGCGTCCCGGCGGACCATCGGGGTGGCGCCGGGCAGCGGGAACGTACCGGTGAGCACGAGGTGGGCGAGGACGCCGAAGGCCCACACGTCGGCGGACGGGCGGATCCGGCGGCCCCGTTCACCGATCTCGGACCGGAGGAGCTCGGGCGGGGTGTAGTCGGGGGTGGCGAAGGCGGAGGTGTAGGCGTGGGTGCCTTCGAGCTCGGCGGCCATGTTGAAGTCGGCGAGCCGAGCCGAACCGTCGGCCATCAGCAGGACGTTGGCCGGTTTCAGGTCGCCGTGCACCCAGCCCGCCCGGTGCAGCTGGACCAGCCCCTCGCAGATCTGCGCGAGCAGCGCCGGTCCGGTCCCGGGCCGGGGTGAGGCGGCGAGCAGGGCGGACAGGGAGCCCTCCGCCCTCTCCAGGACGAGGACGGTGGCGCCGTCCAGCGCGGGGCGGCCGGGGTCGTCGACGGTGAGCGTCTCGTACATCCGGATCAGCCGAGGTCTGCTGATCCGCCGCAACAGCTCGACCTCGCGCTCGACCAGTTCGCGCAGATGGCTCAACTGGCGGGGCGTACCCGTGCCGGTGGGCAGGAACTTCAGCGCGACCGATCTGGGCAGTGCTTCCTCATACCCGCTCCGGTCCCGGGTGCCCGTGCCCGCGCACCCGGTGGGCGCCTTCCCGGTCCCACCGCCCGGATCTCCGGCCCCGGGACCCCTCGGTGTCTTTCCGTCCCCGTCACCGCCCCCGGTGCCCTCGCCGGTGCGCCGCGCGGCGTAGACACTGCCGAAGGCGCCCGTGGCGATCGGTTCGCGCACCTCCCACACGCCGACCCGGTAGCCCTTGGGCACCGTGACGGCGTAGGGCTCGGTCACCGGGCCGTCCGGCGGCAGGGCGCCGCGGCCAGGACCGTCAGGTCCTCCTCCCGGACCGGATCGAGGCGGAGTGCCGGGGACACCAGCGACTCCTTCTCGCCGTTCAGCCGCGGGCCGGGACCGGCGGTCCCGGGGCCGGGTTCGAGGCGTGGTTTCCCGGCGGGAAAGTCGATGTTCCCCTGCACCGAAGCGCGCGAGGCGGTCGGCCGGTCGGGCCGCAGCCGCTCCACGGCCTGGTCCACGGTGGGCAGCGGGGCGTGCGGTGCGCCGCGCAGCCGGGGTTCGCAGAGGGCGGCCGGCACCGTGAAGCAACGCGTGGAACGGCCCACCGAGAACGCGGGGGCGGTGACCGCGTCGTCCTGGACGCCGGCCGCCCCGGGCCCGCCCCCGGCGCGCGCGTGGTCGCCGTGGGTGCGCAGACAGTCGTGGCGCGGTGCCCACATGTCGAAGGCGAGGCGTTCGCGCGGGGCGAGCCGGAGTCGTGCGCTGCGGTGTCCTGCGTCCCCCGGGGTCGGCGGAGGTACGACGATGATGCTGTACAAGGTGCGTCTCCCCGTGCCTGACGGCTACTCCGTCAGACTAGGGCGACGCACCAGGGCCGTGTCTCCCCCCATACGGGTGAGACACGGCCCTGGTGCGTGGATTGGCCGGAAGTGGTGCCCGGCGGACCCGGAACAGCGACGGAACCGGTTCGGTGGCGGAACCGGTTCAGTACCGGGGCCGGTTGAACCAGTAGCTTCCGTTCCGGTTGGCGCAGAACACGATGATCAGGATGCCGAGCATCAGGCTGATCAGCGCGAAGACGTTGGCGGTGAACAGGCTGATCACGCTGAACAGGGTGACCACCGAGGCGTAGATGATCGCGGAGACGCGCACCCCGCCGCGTCCCGTGGCCATTTTCACGGCGGTGAGGATCGCCCAGAACGCGAACCCCAGGACGATCACTCCGAGCACGATCATGATGCCCGCGCCGATGGCGCCCACATCGTCCGACGAGAGGTTCGGGTCCGAGGAGAGGTTCGGGTCGGAGGAGACCATCTCCTCGAAGTAGTCGGCGAACCAGCCGCTGGCCACGATCATCAGCAGACCACTGAGGGCCTGGAGGCCCCCCAGCACGAACAACATCACACGTGCGGCCGTCACACTGCCGGGCATGACCGCCACGGGACCCGGCTGCCCGTGGGGGTGCGGGAACGCGGGCGGCGAGGGGTAGCCGTAACCGGGCTGACCGGGGGGCTGCTGCTGGGGGTAGCCGTAGCCGGGTTGGCCGGGCTGCTGGGGCGGCTGTCCGTAGGGGTTGTTCGGGTCGCCGAAACTCATGGCGGTTCTTCCTCCGTCGTCGCTTCAGGTGCGGGGACACGCGGAGCGCGGTTCGGAGGAAGCTCTACAGATGCGGTCCGTCCCCCCGGTACTGCCCGCGGCACTGTGCGTTCATCGTTCTCGACGGATCCGTCGGTTGTCCAGCCGCAGGCGGATTGTGTTGTGCAAGTGCAACATTGCTGATCTTGGCCGGATACTGGTGGAACACGACCGGTCCGGGGGCGGACCGGGGCCGGTGTGTGGGATCGCGAACCTCGCGGCCGCCCGGCGCACGCCCGCGGTGAGCATCGGGTACGACCCCGGTGCGCGGCGCCCGGAATGCGGGCGGATTGGAACCCGGGCCCGGTCATCCGCGAGGATGGGGACATGACCGCCCAGATTCTCGATGGCAAGGCCACCGCAGCAGCGATCAAGTCCGATCTGACCGTCCGCGTGGCGGCGCTGAAGGAGAAGGGCGTCACGCCCGGCCTCGGCACGATCCTCGTCGGGAACGATCCCGGCAGCCAGAAGTACGTCGCCGGCAAGCACCGGGACTGCGCCCAGGTCGGTATCGCCTCCATCCAGCGGGAGCTGCCCGAAACGGCCACGCAGGAAGAGATCGAGGCGGTCGTCCGCGACCTGAACGAGGACCCGGCCTGCACCGGGTACATCGTCCAGCTGCCGCTGCCCAAAGGCATCGACGAGAACCGCATCCTCGAACTCATGGACCCGGACAAGGACGCCGACGGCCTCCACCCGATGAACCTAGGCCGCCTGGTCCTGAACGAGCCGGCCCCGCTGCCCTGCACCCCCAACGGTGTCCTCACCCTGCTGCGCCGCTACGGCGTCGAGATCAAGGGTGCGGAGGTCGTGGTCGTCGGCCGCGGGGTGACCATCGGCCGCCCGATGCCGCTGCTGCTGACCCGGCGCAGCGAGAACGCCACCGTGACCCAGTGCCACACCGGCACCCGCGACCTGTCGGCGCACCTCAAGCGCGCGGACATCATCGTCGCCGCCGCCGGCTCCGCCCATCTCGTCCGCCCCGAGGACGTCAAGCCCGGCGCGGCCGTCCTGGACGTCGGTGTCTCCCGCAGCGCCGAGGGCAAGATCGTGGGCGACGTGCACCCGGGCGTGGCCGAGGTGGCCGGCTGGATCTCCCCGAACCCCGGCGGTGTCGGCCCGATGACCCGGGCCCAGCTGCTGGTCAACGTGGTCGAGGCGGCGGAGCGCAGTGCCGGCTGACCGCAGCGTCCGAGAGACGGAGACCGGGGCCCGCGGGACCGGGACGAACCCCGCCGGGACACACGAGCAGGGACAGGCCCGGGAGCAGGAACGGGAGCCGGTCGAGGATGTCGCCCTCGAGGACATCACCGTCACCGACCCCGTCAGCGCGCCCGACACCGATGGGCGGCCGCGGCGCGCCACCCGCCGCTTCCCGCTGTTCACCAGGGACACCGCGCGCCCGGAGGGCGGCGGCCGGGCCGCACCCGGTGACGCCCCCGCGCCCGCCCGGCAGTGGCCGATCCTCGCGGTGCTGCTCATGGCCGGACTCGGCCTGCTGCTGACGGCGTTCGACCTGTTCCGGGTCGGCACGCTGCTGATCGGCGTGGCGCTACTGGCGGGCGGGGTGCTGCGCTGGGCGGTGCCGGACGTCGGCATGCTCGCCGTGCGCTCCCGCTTCACCGACATCGTCACGTACGGCGGGCTGGGCCTCGCGATCGTGCTGCTGGCACTGATGGTGCAGCCCGAGCCATGGCTGGAGATCCCGTTCCTGAAGGACACCCTGCACTTCACCGTCAGCAACAGCTGACGCCGCCGCTGCCTCGTGCCGTCCGGTGAACGGCGGCCCGTCCTCACCCCCGTGAAAGGACGGGCCGCCGCCGGAAACAACCTTCCTGCACCGCGAACCGGCTGTTCAACGGCTCTCCGGGCGCTGTGGCACGGAAGTGACCATTCCGCTACGTCCCCCGGATGGCTCCCGAACTTCCCGACGTGCCCTCGAAGCGCCCTCGGAGCGCAACCGGCGTGATAATCATGACAATCCCGGACAATCGTGATGTCCCACGCGTTGTGATGGTTCCGTACGGCCGAAGGGAGTGCCGGTGGGAGACTGGGGACACGAGCGGGTGAGCGTGCGACGCCGCGTGCCCGCGGCCCTGACGCTCCTGTGCGCCCCCACCCTGGGAACTGAGATCCTGGCTGACGGCATCCATGTGGGTAGCCAGACCGGGGACTCGGCAGAGGCACCACGCGCGAGGGAAAAACCAGCACGACCGGGGGGAAGGTAGGGAAGCGATGCCTCGTTGGAAGGCCTTGCCGGATGAACTCGATCCGCAGATCAGGGAGTTCACGAGCCAGCTCAGGCGGGTGGTGGACCGTAGCGGCATGAGCGTCGCGTCGGTCTCGGACCGCACGGGCTACAGCAAGACGTCCTGGGAGCGTTATCTGAACGGCAGGCTGCTCGCGCCCAAGGGCGCGATCGTGGCCCTGGCCGAGGTCACCGGGACCAATCCGGTGCACCTGACCACGATGTGGGAGCTGGCCGAGCGGGCCTGGAGCCGCTCGGAGATGCGCCACGACATGACGATGGAGGCGATCAGGATCTCGCAGGCGCGCTCCGCGCTGAGCGAGATCGCCGGGCCGTCGTCGGCCGGCGCGGGCGGCAGGAGGCGCAAGGACGGGGGCGCCGCGGTCCGGCCGGGCGTCGCCGGACCGGCCGAGGGCTCACCGTCCGTGCCCCCGCAGCCCACCGCCTCGGACGTCCGTGACGCGTCGGGAGCGAACTCCTGGGGCATGGCCGGGTACGCCGGACCGTCCCCTTCGGGTCACCGGGGAGGCCCGGCGTACCCGGCCGCGCAGCCCGCCGGGGGCGGGCACACGCCGGGCACGCAGGGCGCACCGCCCCGGGGAGCGGCGGGCCGCGGCGGCTCCGGGGGCAAGCGGCGGACGGGGACGTTCGTCGCGGGCGCTGTCGGCGTGCTGGTGGTGATCGCCTCCGCGTTCTACGTCACCGGGCTCGACAGCGACAAGAAGGGCGAGGCCGGGAAGTCCCCCTCGCCCACGGCCTCCGCCCCCGCGAATCTGCCCGCCGGAGTGGAGTGCAGCGGTGACAGCTGCGACGGCAAGGACGCGGAGAGCATGGGCTGCAGCGGTGACCTCGTGACCACGACGCAGACGGCGACCATCGGCACCACCCTGGTCGAGGTCCGCTACAGCAAGGTCTGCGGCGCCGCTTGGGGCCGGATCACCCAGGCCGCCCAGGGCGACAAGGTCGAGATCACCGGCGGGAAGACGAAGCAGAGCGCCGGCATCACCGAGGTCGGCGACACGGTCACGTACACCCCGATGACGGCGGTCGCGAAGGCGACGGACGCCCGGGCCTGCGTGGTGCTGGCCTCCGGCGAGGAAGGGTGCACGGAGGAGACGGAGGCGGGGGTCGCGGAGTAGGGCCGCCCGGTACGCCCGCCGAGCCGAGGGATGCGCGCGGCGGGCGCCGACGGGTGCGGGACGGCCTCCGGAGCACGTCGGCCGGCCTCCGGTGCAGGCCCGAGGAGACGTCCCGGAAATTTTGTGGCGCGGGATCGGCATGGGACGGCGGATACCGGGCACGTGAAAGTCACCCCCACGGGAGTCCGGAAGGATCGGTCACCCGAACGGCGGCCGTCTCCGTCCCTCTCTCCCGGACGGGCGGCCGCCTTCTCTTTCCCCTGGGTACGCTCGTGTACCCCTCGGTCACGCTGTGGGACGGGCCACAGGGAGCCCGGCCGTCCACGATCGTGGATGCGCGATAGCCTGACCGCTGGATCTCTCTTGACGCCAAGATATCGATCATCCAGCGGCGGTCCCTCCGTACCGGTGATCGACCATCACGGCGGGCACCGGTCACGAGCCGGACGGGATCCCGCACCCCGGGGCAGGGACGCCCCACCGCCAGCTGTCATACGGAGAACGCCATGACCCGCACTCCCGTGAACGTCACCGTCACCGGCGCGGCCGGCCAGATCGGTTACGCCCTGCTCTTCCGCATCGCCTCCGGCCAGCTGCTCGGCGCGGACGTGCCGGTCAAGCTGCGCCTGCTGGAGATCACTCCCGCGCTCAAGGCGGCCGAGGGCACGGCCATGGAGCTGGACGACTGCGCGTTCCCGCTGCTCCAGGGCATCGACATCTCGGACGACCCGAACGTGGCCTTCGACGGGGCCAACGTCGCCCTTCTCGTGGGCGCCCGCCCGCGCACCAAGGGCATGGAGCGCGGTGACCTCCTGGAGGCCAACGGCGGCATCTTCAAGCCGCAGGGCCAGGCCATCAACGCCCACGCCGCGGACGACATCCGGGTGCTCGTGGTCGGCAACCCGGCCAACACCAACGCGCTCATCGCCCAGGCCGCCGCTCCGGACGTACCGGCCGAGCGCTTCACCGCGATGACCCGCCTGGACCACAACCGCGCGCTGACCCAGTTGGCGAAGAAGACGGGTTCGACGGTCGCCGACATCAAGCGCCTGACCATCTGGGGCAACCACTCCGCCACCCAGTACCCGGACATCTTCCACGCCACGGTCGCCGGCAAGAACGCCGCCGAGGTCGTGAACGACGAGAAGTGGCTGGCCGAGGACTTCATCCCGACCGTCGCCAAGCGCGGCGCCGCGATCATCGAGGCCCGTGGCGCCTCGTCGGCCGCCTCCGCCGCCAACGCGGCCATCGACCACGTCCACACCTGGGTCAACGGCACCGCGGACGGCGACTGGGTCTCCATGGGCATCCCGTCGGACGGCTCCTACGGCGTCCCGGAGGGCCTGATCTCCTCCTTCCCGGTCACCGTGAAGGACGGCGCGTACGAGATCGTCCAGGGCCTGGAGATCAACGACTTCTCCCGCGCCCGCATCGACGCCTCCGTCAAGGAGCTCGAGGAGGAGCGCGAGGCGGTCCGCGGTCTCGGCCTCATCTGATCATCTCGTCCGACTGCGGACTGCGGACTGCGGACTGCGGACCACACGGGCCCCGCACCGGTACTGACCGGTGCGGGGCCCGTCCGCGTACGGGGATCAAAGCTCTGGCCAGAGCTTGACGCGTGTCACATGATCGCACTCTTGACAATCCGATTCCTTTTGGCGTAAGGCCTCCCCTATGCTGATGGCTCGTCAACTCATCCGTCGCCGAAGACGCGCGCAGCATCGGGGGGACCGCCGTGAGCACTGTCCACGTGCCGCAGCAACCGCACCACCCGGACGGCCCGGCCCCGCCGGAGGTCGCGTCCGTCCCGCCGCACGCCAGCGAGGCGACCCGGCTGCTGTGCGGGGGCGTCTACGTGGACACCGACTACCGCGACCGCGTCATCGACGAGCTGTATCTCCACGAACAGCGGATCGTGGCCCCGTCGCTCGGCTTCGACGCCGCCCGGGTCCTGGCACACGCGCTGCGCGCCCGCCGGCAGGAGTTGCTCTGGGCCGCCGGGGTCATCGGGCTCTGGACGGTGGGCGTCCCGGTGACCGGCGGTCTGCTGACCGGTCTGCTGCTGTCCAGCCTGCTGCTCGGCCTCGTGCCCTGGGTCAGGGGTGATGCCCAGGAACCGCCCCCGTACCGGATGCTTGCCGCCTCCGTGCTGCGCTGGACCGGGGTCGCCCTCTTCGCGCTGTACACGGCGAACGTCGTGGCCATGGCCTTCGGCTCCGGTTCCGGCGGCTCCGGTTCCTCGTCCGGCGTGTACGGGTCCAGTGATCCCTACGGCACGGGCGGGTCCGGCGGTGCCGGTGACCTGGACCTGCCCTTCATGGGGGCGGCCGAGCCCTGGCAGGCCTGGCTGGCCATCGGCGTCGTCGCGCTGATCGCGTGGTGCGTGGCGGCCCAGCGCGACGGGCTGGCCCGCGCGTTCGGCGCCGAACTGTCCCCGCAGTGCTTCCCGGACGTGGCGAACGACCCCGCGGAGAGCCGTGAGGGGGAGCGGTTCGCCCGGCTGACGGGGCGCATCCGGCGGGAGCAGCACGCGCCGCTGATCATGTACGACGAGGAGCGTCCGTTCTGCGGAGCGGGAGCCGCGCACGACACCTGGGCGCTGGCCGTCGAGCTCCGGCCGGACAAGGAGCGGGACAACCGGCGGCCACTCGGCAACCGCGTGATCCTGGACCGGATCCGGCCCCTCATCGAGCAGTTGCGTGAACCGGCCGAGCACGCGGGCACGCCCGTGCGCGACCGGCTGCGGGAACTGGAGATCGACGAGTGCGTGTTCCTCCCCGTCGAGGGGCTGACCGAGCGCGACCAGGCCCCCTACACGCCGGAGGCGTTCGAGCGGCACCTGCTGCGGGCGGTTGAGGAGGGCGGCGAGAAGCGGCGCCACTTCCTGCGGATCCGGGTCGGCGCCTGGGGGGAGGAACTGGGCGTCACGGTGTACGTGCGGGTCCACACCCAGGGCCGCATGCTCATGCTGGAGATCGCCCCGCACGTCATGCCCCCGGTGCGCCGGGAGTTCAAGCGCGCCGACCACGTCGCGCACGGGGTCCGCACCGGCCCGGCGCTGAGCAGGGTCGCCGCGGCCGCCTCCCTGATGCCGGGTTCCCTGGGGCGTGCCCTGGTCTCCGTGTTCCGTGACGTGGTCCTCGCCTGGCGGCTGCTCACCGGGGGACACCGGAGCGAACTGCCCGAGGGCCCCGCCCTGTCGGTGCGCGAGCTGGCCGCGACGGACGCGAAGTCCACGTTCCAGGAGATGGACGTGGCCCGTTACCTGCGCAGCATCCAGGACCGTGTCGGCCACGGAGTCCGACTGGCGCTCGCCGAAGCCGGCTACGAGACCGGCGAGTTCGTCCAGAAGATCGTGAACATCAGCAACGGCGCGGTCAGCATCAACCGGGTCGAGGGCTCCACCTTCGCCATCGGTGAGAACTCCAGCGCCGTCAACGGCGGCCCCGGGCCGCAGAGGGGAGCCTCCGGCGATGACGGCACGTGAGGAGGGCGGCGTCCACATCGGGGACGTCCACGGCAGCACCTTCGCCATCGGCAGCAACGCACACGCGGAGAGCCACCACGGCGTTCCGGCACCGCGCGACGCCGCCGACGAGGAACTGCTCGCCGCGGTACGGGAACTGCGGGCCGATCTGGCCCGGCTGCGGCGGAACGAGCAGACCGCGCAGCTGGACGAGGCGCTGGCGGACACCGAGGAGGAGATCGACCGGACCGGTACGGCCGGCGAGAACCGCCGCCGGCGGCTGCGTGATCTGCTCGCGGGCGCCGAGACTCTCACGGCGCTGCTCGCCTCGGCCGGAACCGTGGCGGGTCTGCTCGGGATGTGACGCCGGTGGGGAAAGGCCGAAGGGGCGAGGGGAACGAAGGGGGAAGCGATGAGCGGGGCACCGCGGTACTGGAACGAGGAGACCCAGCGCTGGGAGGAGAGGGGCCCGGAGGAGCAGAGGGGGACGGGGGGTGAGGCCACGGCCTCACCGACGGTGACGCCGCCTCCGGCAGCCCCGCCACCCCCGGATGCCCCGCCACCCCCGGATGCCCCGCCACCCCCGGATGCTTCGTCCTCCGTTCCCACCCTCACGGGCATCCGATGGCCGGGCGGCGGCACTCCGCCTGCGGCCGAGCCGCCCCCGCCGGCCCCCTGGTCGTCCCCCGAACTGCCCCACGGCCCCGCCGGCCCGCCCGCGTCCCCGGCACCGGCTCGGCGCGGGCTCGACCGGAGACGGGTGTGGTCCGTGGTGGGCGGGGCCGCCGTGGTCGGGGTGGTCGTGGGACTGGTGCTGACCCAGACCCTGGGAAGCGACAAGGAGGCGGACGGCCAGGGGGACGACAAGGCCGCCTCGGCGAGCGTGTCGCAGCCGGCCGGCTCCGGGGCGCCCGGAACGCAGGAGGCCCCGGCCCCGGGGCAGTCGACGTCCGCCGCCGAGGAGCCCACCTCGCCCGCCCCCGACCCGCACAGCACCGTCCCCGACGGTTACGACCGGTACGCCGATTCCGAGGGTTTCACCATCGCCCGGCCCACGGGGTGGACCCGTAGCAGCGTGTCCTCCCAGTACGGCATGGAGGTGGTCACCTACCGCAGTCCCGACCGCGGCATGCGGCTCCAGGTGTTCGAGGTGGCGGAGCCCTCGCCCGACGCGTCGTACGAACTGTTCCTCTCCGACGCCACCCCGAAGGCCCCCGGGTTCGAGCAGCTCTCCCTCGAAACACTGGACGACGGCGACTTCACCGGCTCCCGGCTGGAGTATCTGGCGGACTCCATCAGGGGGGAGCCCGACGTCGGGACCTGGCATGTCGTCGACCTGCGCTTCCAGGCCGCCGACGGCAAGCTGTACGCGCTCGCCGCCTACGGGGCCGACTCCGACGGTCGCGAGGACGAGCGGGAACTGATCCGCACCGCCCTCGAACACTTCTGCCCGCCGGCGACCACCTGCGGGACCGCCACGGACCTCGACTGAACCGACCCCGACCGAAGTTTTGTGATGCTTTCCCCGCTGTGATCACATGTTGTGTGATGCGGCACACCTTCCGCGATGAATCGCGCATGCATTCGGGGTTCGGGGGAAGGAGCCACCCCGTTCCGTGGGTGACGCCCGTGTGACTCGACCTGGTCATTCGACCTGTGTCACTCATGGGCGCCGAACAGGAACGGAAGGCAGCAAGCGATCATGGCGGACAGTACGGAACTTCAGGTGCGCACCTCCATCCACGCGGGAGGCGAGTGGCGGGCAGCCGTCTCGGGGGCCACGCGCGAGATCCTCGACCCCGCGGACGCCCTGCCGTTCGCCGTCGTCGCGGAGGGCGACGAGAAGGACGCCGATCTCGCGGTGGCCGCCGCCCGGCGCGCGTTCGACGAGGGCCCGTGGCCGCACACCCCGGTCGCCGAGCGGGCCGCGCTGCTGCGCCGCGTCGCCGGTCTCCTCGTCCGGGACCGGGAGGAACTCGGCCTGCTGGAGAGCCGGGACGCGGGCAAGACCGTCGAGGAGGGGCGCGTCGACATCGACTGTGTCGCCGACGCCTTCCGCTACTTCGCCGACCTGGTCGCCGGGGAGGCCCCCGGCCGGGTCGTCGACGCGGGCTCCCCCGACGTCCACAGCGTCGTCGTGCACGAGCCCGTCGGCGTCTGCGCCATGATCACGCCCTGGAACTATCCACTGCTCCAGGCCAGCTGGAAGATCGCCCCGGCGCTCGCGGCCGGCAACACCTTCGTCGTCAAGCCCAGTGAGATCACCCCGCTGACCACCGTCGCGCTCATCGCTCTGCTGACCGAGGCGGGACTGCCCGCCGGTGTCGCCAACATCGTCACCGGCCCCGGCCACACCGTCGGCGCCCGGCTCGCCGAGCATCCCGACGTCGACCTGGTCTCCTTCACCGGCGGACTGGCCAGTGGCACCAAGGTCGCCCAGGCCGCCGCGCCGGGCGTGAAGAAGGTCGCCCTCGAACTCGGCGGCAAGAACCCCAACGTGGTCTTCGCCGACGCCTGCGCCACCGAGGAGGGCTTCGACACCGCCGTCGACCAGGCGCTCAACGCGGCCTTCATCCACAGCGGCCAGGTCTGCTCGGCGGGTGCGCGGCTCATCGTCGAGGAGTCCGTCCGCGACCGCTTCGTCACCGAACTCGCCCGCCGCGCCGAGGGGATCAGGCTCGGCCGGGGCACCGCGGACGGCGTCGAGTGCGGACCGCTGGTCTCCGGGCAGCAGCGGGACAAGATCGAGGCGTACGTCGCCTCCGCGCTGAAGGAGGGCGCGGTGCTGCGCTCCGGCGGCAAGCGGCCCGAGCCGTCCGCCGAGCGGCCCGAGGCCGGTTACTTCTACGAGCCGACCGTCCTCGACCGCTGCCACCGCGAGATGCGGGTGGTGCGCGAGGAGGTGTTCGGGCCGGTCCTCACCGTCGAGACCTTCCGCACCGAGGACGAGGCCGTCGGCCTCGCCAACGACACCGAGTACGGGCTGGCCGGCGCCGTCTGGACCGCCGACGCGGGCCGCGCCCGGCGGGTGGCCGGACGGCTGCGCCACGGCACCGTGTGGATCAACGACTTCCACCCCTACCTCCCGCAGGCGGAGTGGGGCGGCTTCGGCAAGAGCGGAGTGGGCCGCGAACTCGGCCCGGCGGGCCTCGCCGAGTACCGCGAGACCAAGCACATCTACCAGAACCTCGCGCCGAAGCCGGTGCGTTGGTTCGCGGGCTGAGCCGCCGCCACCGAGCGGCACCCGTGGCGGGTCCGGCACCCGCGCCCCGCGGGAGGCACCCGGCGTGCACGGTGCACGCGCCTCCCGCGTGCGGTCGCGGCCGCCGGGCGGCACACCGGGGGCACCCTTCCCCGGGCCGCCCGCCCCGGAGCCCTTCACCCGCCGCGCGTCCCGCGCGTCCCGCGCATCCCGCGCATCCCGAGTGACGACGTACCACTTCGAGCAGCCCCCTGCCCAGGAATCCACCCGTGGTTCCGCCGACAACCCTCGTCCCCCAGTCCCCGTAGGAGTCATCCCATGCCGGATCCCACCCACGAACACACGTACGACTACGTCGTCATCGGCGGCGGCACCGCAGGGTCCGTCATCGCCTCCCGGCTGACCGAGAACCCCGAGGTCACCGTCGCGGTCATCGAGGGCGGCCCCAGCGACGTCGGCCGTGACGACGTGCTGACCCTGCGCCGCTGGATGGGCCTGCTCGGCGGCGAGCTGGACTACGACTACCTCACCACCGAGCAGCCGCGCGGCAACTCGCACATCCGGCACAGCCGGGCCCGCGTGCTCGGCGGATGCTCCTCGCACAACACCCTCATCGCGTTCAAGCCGCTCCCGTCCGACTGGGACGAGTGGGAGCAGGCCGGCGCCCAGGGGTGGGGCGCGGTGCAGATGGAGGCGTACTACGCCCGGCTCAGGAACAACATCGTCCCGGTCGACGAGAAGGACCGCAACGCCATCGCCCGTGACTTCGTCGACGCCGCGCAGGCCGCGCTCGGCGTGCCGCGCGTCGAGGGCTTCAACAAGAAGCCGTTCCACGAGGGCGTCGGCTTCTTCGACCTCGCCTACCACCCGGAGAACAACAAGCGTTCCTCGGCGTCGGTCGCGTATCTGCACCCGGTGATGGACGAACGCCCCAACCTGACGATCCTGCTGGAGACGTGGGCGTACCGGCTGGAGCTGAACGGCACCCGCGCCGAGGGCGTCCACGTCCGCACCAAGGACGGCGAGGAGATCCTCGTCCGGGCCCGCGGCGAGGTCCTGCTGTGCGCCGGCGCGGTCGACTCGCCCCGGCTCCTGCTGCACTCCGGCATCGGTCCGAAGGCCGACCTGGAGGCGCTCGGCATACCCGTGGCGCACGACCTTCCCGGTGTCGGCGAGAACCTGCTCGACCACCCCGAGTCGGTGATCGTCTGGGAGACGGACGGACCCATCCCGGACAACTCCGCGATGGACTCCGACGCCGGCCTGTTCGTGCGCCGGGACCCCGGACACGCGGGTCCCGACCTGATGTTCCACTTCTACCAGATCCCGTTCACGGACAATCCGGAGCGCCTCGGCTACCAGCGGCCGGAGTTCGGCGTCTCGATGACCCCGAACATCCCCAAGCCGAAGAGCCGCGGCCGGCTCTACCTGACCAGCGCCGACCCCGAGGTCAAACCCGCGCTGGACTTCCGCTACTTCACCGACGAGGACGACTACGACGGCCGCACCCTCGTCGACGGCATCCGCATCGCCCGCGAGATCGCGAAGACCGAACCGCTGGCCCACTGGCTCAAGCGCGAGGTGGCCCCCGGCCCCGACATCACGGGCGACGAGGAGCTGAGCGAGTACGCCCGTAAGGTCGCGCACACCGTCTACCACCCGGCGGGCACCTGCAGGATGGGCGCCGCCACCGACGAACTGGCCGTGGTGGACCCCGAGCTGCGGATCCGCGGACTGCAGGGCATCCGGATCGCGGACGCCTCCGTCTTCCCGACCATGACCGCCGTGAACCCGATGATCGGCGTGCTGATGGTCGGCGAGCGGGCCGTCGACCTGATCGGAGGCGGTGTGTGATGAGTACCGCGACCTCTGCGACTCCCCAGCCCTCCGGTACCACCGCCGATCCGGAGGGCAGCCCGCCCGTCTTCTCCGTCGACGGACTGTGGAAGGTCTTCGGCCCGAAGGCCGACCGCGTCCCCGCCGACCCCGGGCTCACCGCGCTCGACCCGGCCGAGCTGCGCAGCCGCACCGGCTGCACGGTCGCCGTCCGGGACGTGAGCTTCGACGTCCGCAAGGGCGAGGTCTTCGTCGTCATGGGCCTGTCCGGCTCCGGCAAGTCCACGCTGGTGCGCTGCCTGACCCGGCTGATCGAGCCGACCGCGGGCTCCATCTCCATCGACGGCGAGGACGTGCGCGCGATGGACAAGGCGCGGCTGCGCGAACTGCGCCGGCACCGGGCCGCCATGGTCTTCCAGCACTTCGGCCTGCTGCCGCACCGCACGGTCCTGGACAACGTGGCCTACGGTCTCGAGATCCAGGGCATGGGCCGGGCGGAGCGGCGCGCGAAGGCCGCCGAGGTCGTCGCCAAGGTGGGCCTGGAAGGCATGGAGCAGCGCAGACCCGCCCAGCTCTCCGGCGGTCAGCGCCAGCGCGTCGGGCTCGCCCGCGCGCTCGCCGTCGACCCCCAGGTGCTGCTGTTCGACGAGCCGTTCAGCGCGCTCGACCCCCTCATCCGGCGCGACATGCAGGAGGAGGTGATCCGGCTGCACCACGAGGAGGGCCGCACGATGGTCTTCATCACCCACGACCTCAGCGAGGCGCTGAGGCTGGGCGACCGCATCGCCCTGATGCGCGACGGACGGGTGGTCCAGCTGGGAACCCCCGAGGAGATCGTGGGCTCGCCCGCCGACGACTACGTCCGCGACTTCGTCCGGGACGTCCCGCGCGAACAGGTCCTCACCGTCCGTACGGCCATGCGCCCCGCCTCTTCGGCGGACGAGGCCGGCAGCGGACCCGCCGTCCGCCCCGACGCCACGGTGTCGGAGGCCATCGAGGCCGTCGCCCGCGCGGGCTCCCCGGCCCGGGTCCTCGACCAGGGCCGCTGCGTGGGAATCGTCGATTCCGCAGCCCTGCTGTCGGTCGTCGCGGGGACGGGGACGCCTACCGCTACGGGACCTTCCACCGTCACGGGACCGTTCGCCGGACCTGAGCCCTCGACCATCCCCGTGCCCTCACCCGCCCCCGAGCCCTCCGCCGGGACGGAGCGCCCCGAGGGGGCCGTCTGATGGCGACCGTCACCGCCGTCGCCCCCCGGGCCGGCGAGCGGCCGGGGCTGCTCGGACGTGCCGCCGTACGCAAGCTTCTGCTGCTTGCCGTGGCCGCCGCGGTCCTCGTCCCGTTCGCCGCGGCCCGCTGGGCGAGCGGCAGCTGGCCCGAGGCGCTGACCGTCGACGTCTCCGGACCGCTGGCCGGCGCCAGCGACTGGATCATCGACAACCGGGACTCCCACCCCCTCTTCCTCTACTTCTTCGGCCACGTCAGCAACGTCGTCGTCATCGCCGTACGAGCCGTCTACCTCGCCCTCCTCGCCGTCGGATGGGCGGGAGTGACCGCCGTCGCCGGGCTGGTCGCCTGGCGGGTCGCGGGCCTGCGGCTCGCACTCGGCACCGCTGTCGCGTTCCTCGCCTGCGGTCTGCTCGGCATGTGGGTGCCCACCATGCAGACGCTCGCCCTGATGGTGGTCGCGGTCGCCGCATCCGTCGTCCTCGGCGCGCTGCTGGGACTCGCCGCCGGACTCTCCGACCGCATGGATCGCGTCCTGCGCCCGGTGCTGGACACCATGCAGGTGTTCCCCGCCTTCGCCTACCTCCTGCCGGTCGTGCTGGTGTTCGGTATCGGTGTTCCCGCCGCGGTCCTGGCCACCGTGATCTACGCCGCGCCACCCATGGCCCGGCTGACCTCGCTCGGCCTGCGCGGCGCCGACAAGGAGGTGCTGGAGGCCGTCGAGTCGCTCGGCGCCGGTGCCCGGCAGCGCCTGCTGACCGCCCGCATCCCGCTGGCCCGCAAGGAACTCCTCCTCGGCCTCAACCAGACGATCATGATGGCGCTGTCCATGGCCGTCATCGCCTCGGTGATCGGTGCGGGCGGCCTCGGTGACCGGGTCTACCAGGCGCTGGCCTCGGTCGACGTCGGCGCGGCCCTCGCCGCCGGCATTCCGATCGTGCTCCTCGCCGTCGTCCTCGACCGCGTCACCGCCGCGGCCGGGGCGAACACCGACGGGACGCCCCGGCCCCGTACGCACTGGCTGTACGTCGTGGTCGGCGCCGCGGCCGTCGCGGTCGCCGGGCGTCTGGCGGACCGGCTGGAGTGGCCGGACGGGTGGGTCGTCGTGATCGCCGAACCGGTCAACCGGGCCGTCGACTGGATGACCGACCACCTCTACTCGGGTGTCCCCGTCATCGGCGGCACCGCCGACTGGGCCGCCCGCTTCATCACCTGGGTGCTCGACCCGGTGCGGGACGGACTGCAGTGGCTGCCCTGGTGGTCGGTGCTGCTCGTCGTCGCCGCCCTGGCCTGGCTGATCGGCACCTGGCGCACCGCGCTCACCGCCGTCCTCGCCATGGCCGGCATCGGGGTACTCGGGGTGTGGAACCCGTCCCTCGACACGCTCTCCCAGGTCCTCGCGGCCGTCGCCGTCACCCTCGTCATCGGCTTCGCGATCGGTCTCGCCGCATCCCGCAGCGACCGTGTCGAGCGGCTGCTGCGGCCGGTCCTGGACGTCTTCCAGACGATGCCGCAGTTCGTGTACCTGATCCCGGTCGTCGCCCTGTTCGGCGTCGGCCGTGCCCCGGCCGTCGCCGCCGCCATCGTCTACGCGCTGCCGGCCGTCGTCCGCATCACCACCCAGGGACTGCGCCAGGTCGACCCGGCGGCGATGGAGTCGGCCCGCTCGCTCGGCGCGACCAGCGGCCAGCAACTGCGCCAGGTCCAGCTCCCGCTGGCCCGTCGGGCGCTGCTCCTCGCCGTCAACCAGGGCGTGGTCCTGGTCCTCGCCGTCGTCATCATCGGCGGCCTGGTCGGCGGTGGCGCGCTCGGCTACGACGTCGTCTTCGGCCTCGCGCAGGGAGACCTGGCGACCGGCCTGGTCGCGGGAGCCGCGATCGTCTGCCTGGGCCTGATGCTCGACCGGGTGACCCAGCCCACCGAACGCCGCGCGAAGAAGGGAGCCTGACATGCGACTTCGTACGACGTCGGCCATGGCCGGGGTGTCCGCGCTCGTCCTGCTGACCGGCTGCGGTGCCGCCGACATGACCAAGCAGGCCTCGCCGTTCGCCAACGCCGAGGGCGCGCGGACGGTCACCCTGTCCGTGCAGTCCTGGGTGGGCGCCCAGGCCAACGTGGCCGTCGCCGAGTACCTGCTGGAGCAGGAACTCGGCTACCGCGTCGACACCGTGCAGGTCGACGAGGTACCCGCCTGGGACGCGCTCAGCCAGGGCCGGGTCGACGCCATCCTGGAGGACTGGGGCCACCCGGATCAGGAGCAGCGGTACGTCGAGGACAAGAAGACGATCGCGCCCGGCGGTGATCTCGGGGTCACCGGGCACATCGGCTGGTTCGTGCCGACGTACTTCGCGGAGAAGCACCCCGACATCACCGACTGGAAGAACCTCGACAAGTACGCCGATCGGTTCCGCACCGCGGAGAGCGGCGGCAAGGGCCAACTGCTCGACGGTTCACCTGCCTACCTCACCAATGACAAGGCGCTGGTGAAGAACCTGAAGCTGGACTTCAAGGTGGTGTTCGCCGGGTCGGAGGCCGCGCAGATCACCCAGATCCAGCAGTTCGCCAAGGAGAAGAAGCCCTTCCTCAGCTACTGGTACACACCCCAGTGGCTGTCCGAGAAGGTGCCGATGACCGAGGTGAAGCTGCCCGAGTACGAGGAGGGCTGCGACGCCGACCCGGCGAAGGTCGCCTGCGCCTACCCGCACACCCCGCTCCAGAAGTACCTCAACGCGGACTTCGCGAAGGACGGCGGCGACGCGGCGGACTTCCTGAAGAAGTTCCGGTGGACGACCGAGGACCAGAATGAGGTCTCCCTGATGATCGCCGAGCAGCGGATGGCGCCCCAGGAGGCGGCGAAGAAGTGGGTGGACGGCAACGAGTCCACCTGGAAGGCATGGCTGTCCTGAGGGCCGGTCCGATCCGGTCCGCCTGACGGTCGGTCCGGCCCGGGCGTGACGCGCGGCCCCGGGTGCACCGAGCGAGGTGAACCCGGGGCCGCGTGTCACGCGATACGTGCGGTCACGCGGCGGGTGCCGGGCGCGGGTCAGGCGTGCGCCCCCGGCCGGTAGTGGCCCGGGGTGAGGCGGCAGGTCACGCCGAACCGGTTCCAGGCGTTGATCACCGTGATGGAGGCGATCAGATGCGCCAGCTCGGCCTCCTCGAAGTGCCCGGCAACCCGCCCGTACACCTCGTCCGGCACAAACCCTCCCCCAGACTTCGTCTGGGAGGTGCCCCCAGTCAGGACCGTCACCGCCTCGGTCAGCTCGATCGCCGCGAGCTCCCTGTCGGTGTAGAAGTGCCGCGACTCCTCCCAGGCGGCGAGCTGCACGATCCGCTCCACGCTCTCGCCCGCCGCGAGCGCGTCCTTGCTGTGCATGTCCAGGCAGAAGGCACAGTGGTTGAGCTGCGAGGCCCGGATCTTCACCAGCTCGAGCAGCTTCGGGTCGATCCCCTTACGGGCCGCCGCGTCGAGGCGCACCATCGCCTTGAAGACGTCCGGGGCGAGCGCGGACCAGTCCAGCCTGGGGGCCTGCTCGGGCGCGTACTCCCCGGCCGTCGCTCCGCTGTCGTTCGGGGACGCCGTCGTGGTCGTCGTCCCGGTCGCCGTCGTGCTGTCGTTCGTGGTCGTCGTCATGTCCTCGAGCGTAGGAGCGAGGCAGCCCAGGAGTATGGTCCACTCGCATGGCGAAACCTTGGGCCACTTTCGGCATCGACCTCCACCTGGAACCGGCCGGTCCCGGTCTGCGCCGCAGCCTGACCGACGCCCTGCGCGAAGCGGTCCGCAGCGGCCGGCTGGCACCCGGAACCCGGCTGCCCTCCTCCCGCGCCCTCGCCGCCGACCTGGGCATCGCCCGCAACACGGTCGCCGAGGCCTACGCCGATCTGGTCGCCGAGGGCCGGCTGACCGCACGGCAG
This sequence comes from Streptomyces sp. NBC_01635, assembly GCF_045209715.1. NCBI lineage: Bacteria > Bacillati > Actinomycetota > Actinomycetes > Kitasatosporales > Streptomycetaceae > Streptomyces > Streptomyces sp. NBC_01635. The sequence continues at coordinate 5,608,331 of NZ_CP109277.1, forward strand.
GGCTCCGGGACCCGGGTCGCCGACCACGCGGTACCCCGGCCGCCCGCCCGGCGGCCCACTCCGCGACGCCCGTCCGGGCAGCTTCGGTACGACCTCACCCCCGGCACCCCCGACCTCGCCTCCTTCCCGCGCGCCGAGTGGCTCAGAGCCTCCCGCCGGGCCCTGGCGTCCGCCCCCCACGACGCCCTCGGCTACGGCGACGCGAGAGGCCGCCCCGAACTGCGTGTTGCCCTCGCCGACTACCTGGCGCGGGTACGGGGCGTGCGCGCCGACCCCGAACGCGTCGTCGTCTGCTCCGGGTTCGCCCACGGCCTCCGTCTGCTGTGCGACATCCTGCGCACCGCCCGCGGCGCCCGCACGCTCGCCGTGGAGCCCTACGGCCTCCCCGAACACCGGAACCTGGTCGAACGCACCGGACTGCGCACCACCCCGATCCCCTCCGACGACGCCGACCCCGGCGACGCCGCCGCGGTGCTGCTCAACCCCGCCCACCAGTTCCCCCTGGGCGGTGTGCTGCGCCCCGAACGCCGGGCGGCCGTCATCGACTGGGCCCGGCGCACCGGCGGCCTGATCCTGGAGGATGACTACGACAGCGAGTTCCGGTACGACCGCCAACCCGTCGGGGCGCTCCAGGACCTGGACCCCGACCATGTGGTCCACCTCGGCACGGTCAGCAAGTCCCTCGCCCCCGGTCTCCGTCTGGGCTGGATGGTGCTTCCCCCGTCCCTCCTGCCGGAGGCCGTCGAGCACGGGGCCGCCCGGACCGTCAGTGTCCTCGAACAGCTCACCTTCGCCGAGTTCCTCACTTCCGGAGCCCACGACCGGCATGTGCGTGCCGCCCGGCTGCGCTACCGGCGCCGCCGCGACGCCCTGGCCGAGGCCCTCGCCGAACGGGCGCCCGGGGTACACGTCACGGGCATCGCGGCCGGACTGCACGCCGTGCTCCGACTGCCGCCGGGCACCGAGCAGTCGGTCGTCCGGGCGGCCGCCTGGCAGGGACTCTCGGTCGTGGGCCTGGCGTACTTCCGGCACCCCGCCGCCGAAGTCGCTTCCCCGGACGCCCTGGTCGTCGGTTACGGGACCCCGCCGGACCACGCCTGGGCGGCGACCCTGGACGCCTTGTGCCGGGCGCTTCCCTGAGGGACGTCCCGCAACCCCCGCCCGACAGGCCGCCGCGACAAGCGCGCACACCACCCCAAAAGCCCCCCGACCATGCTCGATCGGGGCCGCGTTCAAGGGCCCCCTGCCCCTTCCCGCCGACCGGCGCCTAGGCTGTCCGCCGCGAGCCGGGGAGCATGGCGGACCGCGGCGGCGAGGCGGCACACACGGGGGAGCGGAGAACATGGCGCAGAAAACGACGGCCCGGGAGACGGCGGCCCAGGAGGCGATACCCGCGGCGCGGCCACGGCGGCGGATGCGGTCCGGCACGGTGATGCTCGGTGGCGCGGGGCTCCTCGCGGCGGCCCTGTCCGCGTGCAGTTCGGAGCCGGACCGCCGCTGCGTGGACCGGGACAGTTACGACTACCTCAACGGCTACAGGATCGTCGCCGACGAGAACTGCACGACGACCTCCGGTTCCCTCGGCAAGGGAGCCGACACCGACTGGTACTACGACGCCGACGTCAGCGGCGGCTGGGCCGACGACGGCACCTTCAGCCGGAGCCAGGCCGTCGACCGGGGCGGCTTCGGCTCGTCCTCCGGCAGCGGCGGCTGACCACCCCGTCGAGCGAAGGAACGAAGGACCCGTCCGTGGAACGCCGCACCATCGAGCCCCGCCCCGGCTGGCAGCAGACCGTCGAGGAACAGGGGCTCATCTATCCCCTCACCCTGCCCGAGTCGCTCGAGGCCGACCGGGCGGCGGGCATCCCCGTCCCCGACGACGCCTGGGTCCCGTACTGGGACGAGAGCGCGTACTACGTCTTCGGCCTCGACGAAGTGGAGGCGCTGGAGAAGGTCGTCGAGGAACTGCACCGCATGTGCCTCGCGGCCGCCGACCACATCGTCACCGCCGACCGCTTCGCCGACCTCGGCATCACCGATCCGCGGGTCGCCCGAGCAGTCGCCGAAGCCTGGCACCGGCGGGCCGAACTCCCCTCCGTCTACGGCCGTTTCGACCTCCGCTACGACGGCACCGGTCCCGCGAAGCTGCTGGAGTACAACGCCGACACCCCCACCTCCCTGGTGGAGGCCGCCTCGCCCCAGTGGTTCTGGATGGAGGAACGGTTCCCCGGCGCCGACCAGTGGAACTCCCTGCACGAACGCCTCGTCGACGCCTGGCGCCGGCAGGCCGCGCTCCTCCCGCCGGGCAGCCCGCTGTACTTCGCCCACTCCTCGGCCGACGTACTCGGCGAGGACCTCATGACCGTCGCCTACCTCAAGGAGACCGCCGAACAGGCGGGCCTCGCCACCGAGTGGCTCACCGTGGAGGAGATCGGCTGGGACCGGCTCTCCGGCCGCTTCGTCGACAACGGCCTCCGGTTCATCCGCAGCATCTTCAAGCTGTACCCCTGGGAGTGGCTCACCACCGACCGCTTCGCCGGCCACGTCCTCGACACCCTCGACAACGGCGGCGGCACCGGCAGCACCCTGTGGATCGAGCCCGCCTGGAAGATGCTGCTCAGCAACAAGGCCCTGCTGGCGATCCTCTGGGAACTCTTCCCGGACCACCCCAACCTCCTCCCGGCCCACCTCGACGGCCCCCGCGACCTGGCGTCGTCCACCGGCTACGTGGCCAAGCCGCTGCTCGGCCGCGAGGGCGCCGGGGTGACGATCCACCCGCCGGGCAGCACCCCCGCGGTCCGCGACGAACCCTGCTGCTACCAGCAGCTCGCCCCGCTGCCGGACTTCGACGGCAACCATGTCGTCCTCGGCGCCTGGACCGTCGGGGACGAGTCCGCCGGCCTCGGCATCCGCGAGTCGTCGGGCCTGATCACCGACGAGTACGCCCGCTTCCTCCCGCACGTGATCCTCTAGGCCCGTGCACCGCACCGGGCCCGCGCACCGGCCACGCTCTCGTACGAACGCCCGGACCCCGGTGGATTCCCCCGACCGGATGATGGACGCCCCGCCCCGCCCTCCGCGCCGCCCGGTAGGCTGACGGCGGGCCGTGACTGGCGTGCTGGGATGGGACCGACCATCGGGGAGCGGCCCCCGGGCCGCACCGCGGGCCGGTACGAGTGCCGTGCGCCTGGGCCATGCCGTGAACGCCGAACGCCACGTCCGGAGGTCCCTCATGCCCGCCGAGCCCCTCTCCACCGCTTCCACCGCCTTCCGCGCCGCCCTCGACGTGATCCGCGCCGTCGAGCCGCGCGTCGCCGACGCCATCGGCCAGGAGCTCGCCGACCAGCGCGAGATGCTCAAGCTGATCGCCTCCGAGAACTACGCCTCCCCGGCCACGCTCCTGGCGATGGGCAACTGGTTCAGCGACAAGTACGCCGAGGGCACCGTCGGCCGCCGCTTCTACGCGGGCTGCCGCAACGTCGACACCGTCGAGTCGCTGGCCGCCGAGCACGCCAAGGAGCTCTTCGGGGCCCGCCACGCCTACGTCCAGCCGCACTCCGGCATCGACGCCAACCTGGTCGCCTTCTGGTCCGTGCTCGCCCAGCGCGTCGAGGTCCCCGCCCTGGAGAAGGCCGGCGTCCGCCAGGTCAACGACCTCTCCGACGCCGACTGGGCCGAGCTGCGCCGCGCCTTCGGCAACCAGCGCATGCTCGGCATGTCCCTGGACGCCGGCGGCCACCTCACCCACGGCTTCCGCCCGAACATCTCCGGCAAGATGTTCGACCAGCGCTCCTACGGCACCGACCCGGCCACCGGCCTCATCGACTACGAGGCCCTGCGCACCTCCGCCCGCGAGTTCAAGCCGCTGATCATCGTCGCCGGGTACTCCGCGTACCCCCGCCTGGTGAACTTCCGGATCATGCGCGAGATCGCCGACGAGGTCGGCGCCACGCTCATGGTCGACATGGCGCACTTCGCCGGCCTCGTCGCCGGCAAGGTCCTCACCGGTGACTTCGACCCGGTCCCGCACGCCCAGATCGTCACCACCACCACCCACAAGTCGCTGCGCGGCCCGCGCGGCGGCATGGTCCTGTGCGACGACTCCCTCAAGGCCCAGGTCGACCGCGGCTGCCCGATGGTCCTGGGCGGCCCGCTCCCGCACGTCATGGCCGCCAAGGCGGTCGCCCTGGCGGAGGCCCGGCAGCCCGCCTTCCAGGACTACGCCCAGCGCATCGTGGACAACTCCCGCGCCCTCGCCGAGGGCCTGATGCGCCGCGGCGCCACCCTGGTCACCGGCGGCAGCGACAACCACCTCAACCTGATCGACGTCGCCGCCTCCTACGGCCTCACCGGCCGGCAGGCCGAGGCCGCCCTGCTCGAGTCGGGCATCGTCACCAACCGCAACGCCATCCCGGCCGACCCGAACGGCGCCTGGTACACCTCCGGCATCCGCATCGGCACCCCCGCGCTGACCACGCGCGGCCTGGGCACCGCCGAGATGGACGAGGTCGCCGCCCTCATCGACCGCGTGCTGACCACCACGGAGCCCGGCACCACCAGCAAGGGCGCCCCCTCCAAGGCCCAGCACATCCTCGACGCGAAGATCGCGGACGAGATCTCCCGACGCGCCACCGACCTCGTCGCCGGTTTCCCGCTCTACCCGGAGATCGACCTCGGCTGACGCCTCCGGGGCTTCCAAGGGGTTCTGCGCCGCCGGGGCCGACCGGCACCAGCGGTGCCCCGCCCCGTGCCTTCCCACCCCGCGGCGGCCGGCCACGCGCCGGCCGCCGCTGTGGGTCTCACCCGTCGAGCAGTTCCTGCCTCGGCCCCGGCTCCCGCCGCCGGCCGCTCAGGGTCCATCGCGTGACATACGGGCGCAGGAGCAGGGCCAGCGTCGCACCGGCCACCGCTCCCGGTATCACCCACCACCGGCCGCTGCCGCCGGCCCCCGACGCCCCGGCGCCGCCCTCCCGGACCGCCCCCACGTCCTGCTCCGGCCCGGCGTCAGCGGTGCCGGAGCCGCTGGTGTCGGTCCCGCCGGAGCCGGTCTCCTCCGTCTCCCAGGGCACCGGGTAGGTGCCGGACGACAACACAGGTCCCGCATCCGACGTCCTGCCCAGCACGCCCAGTTCCTTCAGCAGACCGCGCAGTTCGGCCGGGCGCTCGGCGCGGTGCCAGAGGCCGTTCGGCGATTCGGAGGAGTCGGCCGACGTGTGTATCCACACGTCCTTGTCCCCCTTGTCCTCGTCGCCCGAGACGGTAGGGAAGACACGGTCCACGCGCCAGGGCGCCACATCGTGCACCAGCCATGTCACGGTGAGCAGCCGGGACGAGGCCGGAACGGCCTTTGGGGGCCGCTCCCGCATGCCCGTGCCGACCGGGCCGAGCAGCTTCTCCAACTCGCCGTACTCGTCATCGGCGGCGTACAGCGACGCCGTCTCCTCGCTCTCCGGAGAGACCAGCAGCACGCTCGTCGGCCCTCCGGCCGAGGCCGGCGACGCTCCCCACACCGTCAGGGCCAGCACCGCAGCCACCGCCGCCACGCTCGCCGCAAGGTGCCGCACCCTTCCCGTCCATCCGTGCATCCGGACCCCCACTCGGCCGGTCGATTCCCCGTGCGGCCCGGCCACGAGCCGCCTGTCACTTCTGGTACACCGCCCGACCCGGTGAGGTTCCCCACCAGCGGCCCCCATGCGAGAACCCACCGGAGGACCCCGCCCCACGGATTCCAGGGGGTGCCGGCCTCACGGCTTCCACGGTCCCACCGACTCCGCGATCTCCAGCGCCCGCGCCTTGGACGCCTCCCCCTCCAGCCGCAGCGTCACCTCACTGGCGTCCCCCGCGCCGACCCTGCCGCCGTCCATCCACAGCAGCGTGGGACCGGCCGTGCGCTCTTTTCGGGTGAAGCGGTGACCGTCCGCGTCCACCAGCCAGAAACCCAGGAGATGCGGCCGCGGGAACCACAGCGCCGGATCCGTCACACCGCCGCCGTCGGCACGCTCCTCGCCCAGGGACAGCCACTCGAACTGCTCCCGCACGCTCTTGGTGAACGTGACGTCCAGCCGGGCCGGGAACTGGTCCAGCCGGATCGTGCGCCCCCGCTCCCGCCAGCACAGGCTCACCAGGAACCGGCCGCGCGGCAGACCGCTCACCGTCACCGCGTCCGGAGCGCCCAGCGCCTCCGGCACCAGCGGCGCGAACCCCGCCCGGCGCTCCGCCCGGCCGAGCGACACCGACGGCCCGCAGCCCGGCACCTCGGCGCCCTCGGACGGCACCGCCGAGGGGTCGTACCGCACCTCCACCCCGCCGAAGCCGAACCAGTCGGACACCGCCGCCCGCACCGGCGGCGTCAACGCGAGCACCGTCAGCAGCCCGCACAGCACGGCGGCCAGCGACCGCCACCGCGCTCGTGCCCGCGCCCAGCTCCGCACCACCCGCAGCCGCTCCACGGCACCCGGCGGGCCGGCCACCGGAACGGGCACGTCCTCGGCGAGTATCCGCTCCAGCACCCGCTCGACCATCGACTCGGGCCCGCCCGCACCCCCCGGCCCGTCCATGGACCGGCCGAGCGCCCGCAGTTCCTCTCGCAGCCGGGCGGTCTCGGCGCGCCCGCCCCCGGTGGCACCGTCGTCGTACGACTCACTCATGCTCGGTTGTCACCCACTTTCCGGGGCCGGAAGTCCGGCAGCAGACGCTCCAGCTTCCGCAGGGCGCGGTTCAGCCGAGACTTCACCGTGCCCCGGGGCCAGCCCAGGGCCTGGGCGGTTTCCTGCTCGTTCATCTCCAGCAGATAGCGGTAGGTGACGACCAGACGATGCTCCTCGCTCAGCTTCTCCAGGGCGGCCGTCAGTGCGGCGCGGCGCTCCGTCTCCAGCGTCACCACCGCCGGATCCGCCGATTTCGGTATCACCGGCTCCGCCTCCGCGAACGCCGCCTCACGGCCGGCGAGGCTGTACCGGCGGGCCGCCGCGCGCACGGTGTTCTTCGTCTCATTGGCCACGATCGACAGCAGCCACGGCCGGAACGCCATGTCGTCCCGGAACCTGCCCAGCGCGCAGTACGCCTTGACGAAGGCCTGCTGCACCACGTCCTCCGCGTCCGCACCCGCCCCGAGCGCGGTGGCCGCCCTGAGCGCGATGCGCGTATGGGCCCGCACCAGCTCCGCGTACGCCTCCGGCTCTCCGGCGCGTACCCGCGCGATCACCGCGGTCTCCTCGACGATGCGGCCCCCCTCCCGCGTCCTCACACTTTTGTTACACCGCCGGAGGCGGATCGGTTCCCACCTGTTTCCGGTCGGTTCCGGACCGCCCTAGGGAACCTGAGAGAATAAGGGCCATGGCCTCTGAAAGTCCTCGCGTGCTCTCCGGAATCCAGCCCACCGCAGGCTCGTTCCACCTCGGCAACTACCTCGGCGCCGTCCGCCAGTGGGTGGCCCTGCAGGAGACGCACGACGCGTTCTACATGCTCGCCGACCTGCACGCGATCACGGTCACGCAGGATCCGGCCGAGCTGCGGGCCAACACCCGGCTCGCCGCCGCCCAGCTGCTGGCCTCCGGGCTCGACCCGGACCGCTGCACCCTCTTCGTCCAGAGCCACGTCCCCGAGCACGCCCAGCTCGCCTGGGTCATGAACTGCCTCACCGGCTTCGGCGAGGCCTCCCGCATGACCCAGTTCAAGGACAAGTCCGCCAGGCAGGGCGCCGACCGCGCCTCCGTCGGCCTGTTCACGTACCCGGTCCTCCAGGTCGCCGACATCCTGCTCTACCAGGCGAACGAGGTGCCGGTGGGCGAGGACCAGCGCCAGCACGTCGAGCTCACCCGCGATCTTGCCGACCGCTTCAACGGCCGGTTCGGCCCGACCTTCACCGTCCCGAAGCCGCACATCCTCAAGGAGACGGCGAAGATCTACGACTTCCAGGACCCGACGGTCAAGATGAGCAAGTCGGCGTCCACGCCGAAGGGCCTCATCAACCTCCTCGACGACCCGAAGGCCACCGCCAAGAAGGTGAAGAGCGCGGTCACCGACACCGACACCGTGATCCGCTACGACGCCGAGAACAAGCCGGGTGTGAGCAACCTCCTCACGGTCCACTCGACCCTCACCGGCGCGAGCATCGCCGAGCTGGAGGAGCGTTACGCCGGCAAGGGCTACGGCGCGCTGAAGACGGACCTCGCCGAGATCATGGTTGAGTTCGTGACCCCGTTCAAGGAGCGTACCCAGCAGTACCTGGACGACCCCGAGACGCTCGACTCGATCCTGGCCAAGGGCGCCGAGAAGGCCCGCGCCGTCGCCGCGGAGACCCTCGCCCTGGCCTACGAGCGGGTGGGTTTCCTGCCCGCCAAGCACTGACCCGGCCCCGGCTCCGGCCATCACGGATCTGAACGCCGGCCCGGCACCGATTCGTACCACCGGGTGAGCGCCGTACATCACTCCGGCTGCGCCTGCCCGGGAGCGGGCTGTGGTCGTACAGTCGGTACGAGGGCGGCCGCTTCGGCGGCCACCCGCTGTGTGCCGGACCGGCACCACCGCAACGACGGAAACGACGGCAACGACGGAACGAAGGAGACGACGTGGGGACCGTAACGATCGGTGTGTCGATCGCGGTTCCGGAGCCTCACGGCAGCCGGCTTCAGCAGCTGCGCGCGGGCTTCGGTGACGCCGCTGCTCACGGTATCCCCACGCATGTCACCCTGTTGCCGCCGACGGAGGTCGACGAGGGCGACCTGCCGGCCATCGAGACGCATCTGAGCGAGGTCGCCGCGACCGGCCGCCCGTTCCCCCTGCGGCTCTCCGGCACCGGTACCTTCCGGCCCCTGTCACCGGTCGTGTTCGTCCGGATCGCGGAGGGCGCCGAGGCCTGCACCTGGCTGCAGAAGCAGGTCCGCGACGCGTCCGGTCCCGTCGCGCGGGAGCTGCAGTTCCCGTACCACCCGCACGTCACCGTGGCGCACGGCATCGAGGAGGCGGCGATGGACCGCGCCTTCGAGGAACTCGCCGACTACGAGGCCCGGTGGCCCTGCACCGGATTCGCGCTGTACGAACAGGGTGCCGACGGGGTGTGGCGCAAGCTGCGGGAGTTCCCGTTCGGCTCGCTGGTGGTGCCCCCGCAGTCCGGCCGCGCCGACCTCGGCTCCGTCACCGCGTACTGACCTGCGGGCCGTAGGGCCTCAGACCGGAAGCCGCCGGAACACCGCCCGGGGCAGGTGCCGCAGCACCGACATCACCACGCGCAGCCTGCCCGGCACCCACACCGTCTCCGCGCGGCGGCGCAGCCCCAGTTCGACCGCCGTCGCGACCGCCTCCGGGGTGGTGGCGAGCCGCGCCCCGGGCGGGGCGGAGGCCGTCCGGGTACGGACGAAGCCGGGGCGTACGACCATGACGTGCGCGCCCGTGCCGTACAGCGCGTCGCCGAGGCCCTGGGCGAAGGTGTCCAGGCCGGCCTTGCTGGAGCCGTAGAGGAAGTCCGTGCGGCGGGCCCGCTCGCCGGCGACGGACGACAGCACCACCAGGCAGCCGTGCCCCTGGTTCTGGAGGGCGCCCGCGCACACGAGGCCCGAGGAGACCGCGCCGGTGTAGTTGGTCTGCGCGACCCGGACGGCGTCCTGGGGCGACCGCTCGTCGTGGGCCTGGTCGCCGAGGGTGCCGAAGGCGAGCAGCACCATGTCGATGTCACCGTCCGTGAAGACCGTGCCGAGGACGCTCTGGTGGGAGGCGGGGTCGAGGGCGTCGAAGGCGATGACGCGCACCTGGGCGCCCAGGCCGCGCAACTGCTCCGCGGCCCGGTCCAGCGCGGGGGAGGGCCGGCCCGCCAGCCACACCGTGCGGGTGCGGCGGGCGATCAGCCGGCGCGCCGTGGCCAGCGCGATCTCGGACGTACCGCCGAGGACGAGCAGGGACCGGGGCAGCCGGGCCGCGGCGGGAGCGATGCGGCCCCATCCCGTGGGGGAGACGGTGTCATCAGGCATGACGGTGACCGTATCGCCCCTATATGGGCGATTAGTTTTGAAACCTTGCGCCACTCCCCGGAACGGGTGATTAATGGGATGTCGCTCCGGACATGGGATTTCCCCCGCAGGGGCAAAGACGGTTCATGGACTGGCTGAAGAAACTCCCGGTCGTCGGCCCATGGGTCACGCGGCTGATGCTCACGCACGCGTGGCGGTCCTACGAGCGGATGGAGCGGGTGCACTGGACCCGGCTGGCCGCCGCGATGACGTTCACCAGCTTCGTCGCACTGTTCCCGCTGCTCACCGTCACCGCCGCGATCGGCGCCGCCATGCTCAGCCAGGAGCAGCAGGACACCCTCCAGGACAAGATCACCGAGCAGGTGCCCGGCATCTCCGACCAGCTGGACATCGGGAGCCTGGTGGAGAACGCCGGCGCCATCGGCCTCATCGCCGGTGCCGCCCTGCTGTTCACCGGCATCAGCTGGGCCGGATCGATGCGGGAATGCCTGCGCGCGGTGTGGGAGCTGTCCGACCCGGAGGAGAACCCCGCCCTGCGCAAGGCCAAGGACGCGGGCATCCTCGTCGGGCTCGGCGGCGCGGTCCTGGTCACCCTGGTCGCCTCCACCGTCGCCTCGACGGCGGTCGGCTGGATCAGTGACGCCATCGGGCTGGAGAAGGGCGGCTGGGGCGGGATCGTGCTGCGGATCGCGGCCTTCGCCGTCGCCGTGGGCGCCGACTTCCTGCTCCTGCTGTACGTCCTGTCGCCGCTGCCCGGCGTCGAACCCGCCCGCCGCCGTCTGGTCGTGGCCGCGCTCATCGGCGCGGTCGGCTTCGAACTGTTGAAACTGCTGCTCAGCGGCTATATGCAGGGCGTGGCCGCGAAGAGCATGTACGGCGCGTTCGGTGTCCCGGTCGCCCTGCTGCTGTGGATCAACTTCACCATGAAACTGGTCGTGTTCTGCGCCGCCTGGACGGCGACGCAGAGTCAGGAGACCGAACGGGTCACGGACGCGGACGGCGGCGCACCAGATCCGGCAGCGGCCAGCGACGGTTGACCAGGAAAGCCCCGCCCGCGAGCAGCACCAGCACCCCGCCCGTGACGGCCAGCGCGGTCCCGATGCCGCCGGCCCCGCCCCCGGCCGCGGCACTCGCCACCGGCTTGCCGCCCACGACGCCGGGCGCGCCCTCGCCCGCGCCGCCCGCCTCGCCGGGGGAGGCGCCGGCACCCGGCCGGGCACCGGCCTGCGCGGCGCTCCTGGGCGGCACCAGCTCACCCACCGGATCGACCTTGCCGGCCGCCTTGAACCCCCAGTCGAGCAACTTCGCGGTCTCCTTGTAGACCCCGTTGCTCTCCTTCTTCTCCGGGTTCATCACGGTGACGAGCAGGACCCTGCCGTCCTGCTCGGCGACCCCGGTGAAGGTGGCGCCCGCGTTGGTGGTGTTGCCGTTCTTCACCCCCGCGATGCCCTGGTAGACGGGCACGTCGTAGTCGCCGGACAGCAGCCGGTTGGTGTTCTGGATCTCGAAGGAATCGCGGACCTTCTTGCCCTTCTTGTTCTTCTTCGTCTCACCGGGGAAGTCCGCGCGGACCGTCGAGGCGTACTCCCGGAAGTCCTTCTTCTGCAGTCCGGAACGGGCTATCAGGGTCAGGTCGTACGCGGACGACACCTGCCCCTCGGCGTCGTAGCCGTCCGGGCTCACCACGACCGTGTCGAAGGCCTGGAGCTCCTCGGCGTGCTCGTTCATCTCCTCGACGGTGCTCTCGACGCCCCCGTTCTTGGCGGCCAGCACCCGCACGGCGTCGTTGCCCGAGCGGAGGAAGACCCCGAGCCACAGGTCGTGGACGGTGTACGTCTCGTCCTCCTTGATCCCGACCATGCTGGAACCGGAGCCGATGCCGGCCAGGTCGGAGGACTCGACCTTGTGCTCCGTCGAGCTGGGCCACTTCGGCAGCAGGGTGTCGGCGAACAGCATCTTCAGGGTGCTCGCCGGGGCCAGCCGCCAGTGCGCGTTGTGCGCGGCGAGCACCTTGCCCGACTCGGCGTCGGCGACGATCCAGGACCGGGCCGACAGGCCCTTCGGCAGCACCGGCACGCCGCTCGCGAGGTTGACCTGGGTCCCCGCCTGCCCGAGCCGGGTGCCGCCCACCGTCGACATCTTCGCGGGGGGAGCGGCCTTGGAGCCCTTCGACCCCTTCGACTCCTTCGCCCCCTTGGAGTCCTTCGACTTCTTCGACGGGCTCTTCGACGGCCTCTTCGACGGGTCGGCCGTGGCCGAGGAGCCGGCCGATGGCTTGGACGAAGGGCTCGGGGCCGCGAGGGCGACGGGAGCGGTCAGCACGGTGGACAGCACTATGGTGGAAATGACCAGTAGTGAGCGCCGGATGGAGTTTTTGGGTGCGGGCACGGTCGGAAACGTACATGCAGTGCTTGAGGAAGTCCCCCCTCCCTCCCCACCCCGCGAACGGAACCGGACACCGTCCGGTGATACTGGAACCATGCCGTGCCCGCCCGGGGGGCCGCCCCCGGAGCCCCGGCCGAATCCGGGCGCCCGGCGTTGCGATGAAAGGTCAGATCTGGTGAAACTCAGCCGCCCCGTCTCCTGGTTCCTGCTCGCCTTCGGGGTATGGAGCTGGATCATCTGGATCACTTTCGTCAAGAACCTGGTCAAGGACGGCAGCGGACTCGCCTTCGACGACGGCGAGCCGACGGCGTATTTCTGGGTCCATCTGCTGCTGGCCGTCGTCTCCTTCGTATTGGGGACGGTCGTCGGAGGCATCGGGTTGCGTGGTCTGCGCGCACTGAGCCGGACGTCACGGACGTCGTAACGGAAATCTGGGGAACACCGCACCGTGGTCATCGTCTTCGTACTCGTCGCACTGCTGGTCCTGTCCGTCCTGGTGACGGGCAACTGGTACCTGTGGCGCCGGTTGTTCCGCGACACGACCCGGGCTCCGGGCGCCGTGCGCCGCGTCGGCGTGGTGGTGATCGCCGGAGGCTGGGCGCTGACCTTCGCGGCGTTCTTCGCCACGCGCAGCGGTCTCCCGTTCTGGCTCAAGCAGGTTCTGGCCTGGCCCGGCTACCTCTGGCTGGCCCTGTGCCTCTACCTGCTCCTCGCGGTGCTCGCGGGCGAGGCCGTCCGCCCGGTGCTGCGCCGGGTTCTGGAGCGCCGGGCACGGCGCACCGAAACGCCGTCCGACCAGGAGCCGGTACCGATACCGGCGGGCGCGACGGCCGCCGCGACCGCCACGACCGTCCCGGCCGCACCCGGAACGTCACAGCCGACGGACGCGGACGCCCCCGCGCCGACCGGCACCACGCCCCCCGCGTCCGCCGCCGACGCCCCCGGTGACCGCACCGCCCCGGAGGCCCCCGCCGGTCCCTCCCGGCGGCTGTTCGTCTCCCGGGTGGTCGCCGGGGCCGCCGCCGCGGCGGCCGTCGGGACGGTCGGGTACGGCACGTACGGTACGGTGCGCGGGCCGCAGGTGAAGCGGGTCACCGTGCCGCTCGCCAAGCTGCCGCGCGCGGCGCACGGTTACCGGATCGCGGTCGTCAGCGACATCCACCTGGGACCGATCCTCGGACGGGGCTTCGCGCAGAAGGTCGTCGACACGATCAACTCCACCCAGCCCGACCTGATCGCGGTCGTCGGCGACCTGGTGGACGGCACGGTCAAGGAACTCGGCCCGGCCGCGGCCCCGCTCGCACAGCTGAGGGCACGTCACGGCTCCTTCTTCGTCACGGGGAACCACGAGTACTTCTCCGGCGCCGAGGAGTGGGTCGACGAGGTGCGCCGACTCGGCCTGAACCCGCTGGAGAACGCGCGTACGGAACTCCCGCACTTCGACCTCGCCGGGGTGAACGACCTGGCCGGCGAGAACGAGGGCCAGGGACCCGATTACGCGCGGGCGCTCGGCGACCGGGACCGGGCCCGCGCGTGCGTGCTCCTCGCCCACCAGCCGGTGATGGTCCACGAGGCCGTCGAGCACGGCGTCGACCTCCAGCTCTCCGGCCACACCCACGGCGGCCAGCTCTGGCCCGCCAGCTACCTCGCCGCCGCCGCCAACCCGACCCTCGCGGGCCTGGACCGCTACGGCGACACCCAGCTGTACGTCAGCCGCGGCGCCGGCGCCTGGGGCCCGCCGACCCGGATCGGCGCGCCGTCGGACATCACGGTGATCGAACTGGCGTCGAAGCAGACCTGACGCCGGCACCGCGGGCCCGGGTGCCCCCTCCCGGGCCTGCGGTGCGGCTCCGGGACCCCGGCTCCGGGACCCCGGCCCCGGGCTCCCGGAGCAGGGAAACCCGTACCCGGACCACCGCATCGGCGCTCCTTCCGACGTGCCGGCGGGACGCACCGGCCCACCGCGGGACGCACGGGCCGCGCTCATCCGCACCGGACGGGCCCTAACCGGGACCGTGTTCCTCCCGGCGGGCCACGGAGACCGCCCCGGTACCGTCCCCGGCGGTGGTCGGGACGGGCTCCAGGGGGCTCCCCGAACCCGGTCGCGTCTCCCCGGCGCCGCCGAGGGCGCTGTGCGTCCCGTCCGGCCTCTCCTTCGCCGGCACCGCCGCCGCTTCCTCCCCCGCTTCCTCCCTCGCCGACACCGCCGCCTCCGCCCGTGCCGGGAGCGTCACCGTCACCGCCAGGCCCTCGCCCGGGGCCGTCCGTACCGTCACCTCGCCGCCGTGTGCGTGGACCACGCCCTGCACGATCGCCATGCCCAGCCCGCTGCCCGCCCCGCCGCCGGTCCGGAAGAAGCGGTCGAAGAGGCGCGCCGCGTCCTGCGCGCCGAGTCCCGGTCCGTCGTCCGCCACGCACAGCCGCACGACGCCGTCGGCGCGGGCCACCCCGAGCCGTACCGGCACCTCGGCGGGCGTGTGCGTCCGTACGTTGCCCAGCAGGTTGCCCAGCACCTGCCGCAGCCCGGACTCGTCGGCCCGTACCAGCACCGCGCCGTCGGCGTCGACCGTCACCGGCCGCTCGGGCTGCTGCACCCGCAGGTCCTCGGCGGCATCCCGTACCAGCCGGCACACGTCCACGTTCCGCAGCCGCAGTTCGGGCCGCTGGTCGAGGCGGGCCAGCACGAGCAGTTCGTCCACGAGCCGCGCCATGCGGTCGGACTCCGCCAGCATCCTGTCCCAGGCCCGGCGCCGCTCCGCCGGCTCGCGCAGCATCCCCCGGTCGTACAACTGGAGGTAGCCGCGGATCGCGGCCAGCGGGGTGCGCAGTTCGTGCGAGGCGTCGGCCACGAACCGGCGCAGCTGGGCCGCGCTGCGCTCGCGCGTGCGGTACGCCGACTCGACCTGCTGGAGCATCGTGTTCAGGGCGAGCCGCAGCTGCTCCACCTCCAGGATGGGATCCCGGCTGGAGGGCACGCGCCGGGTCAGATCGCCCTCGGCGATCGCCGACGAGGTCTCCACCATGTCCTCCAGCGGCCGCATCCGGCGGCGGACGCTGACCATCGTCAGGCAGGCCAGCAGTGCGAGCAGCAGTGTCCCGATGGCCGCGTCGAGCCTGATCGCCTTGGCGACCCCCGCGTGGAGCGACTCGGTGGAGGTGGCGAGCAGGATGTACGTGCCGTCCCCGAGCCGCGTGGCCGTCGCGCGGTAGGCGGTGCCCCGGACGGTGAGGTCGTGCGGCTCGGGGTCCCGGACCAGGGGGCGCGGATCGCCGACCTCGTCGGCCAGGGCGCGCTGGGCGGCGGTCGGTTCGAAGCCGAGGACGCCCACGGCCTCGCCCCCGGGGCCGACGGCGGCGAAGATCGAGTCGGGGCGGTTCTGCCCGTTCCACTCCGGGTGCACCCGCTCGGTGAAGAAGCTCAGTACGCTCAGCGAGTCGATCTGCCGCAGCGTCAGCTGCGAGCCGCCGAGCGAGTCGCGGTTCTGGGTCAGCTCGGTGTCGATCTGGTCGAGCAGGTAGTACCGCATGACCAGCACGCTCACCAGGGTCGCCGCCGTGATGCCGATGGCGAGCAGCACCAGGTTCGCCAGCGTCAGCCGGCCGCGCAGGGAGTGGACGCCCCGCTCGCAGCACACCAGGTGGCGCAGCCGGGAGAGTGGGGGACGCCGGCGCGGCCGCGGCTTCGGCACCCTCACGTCAGGCCGTATCCGACCCCGCGCCGGGTGGTGATCACCGGCGGACCCAGGGCGTCGAGTTTGCGGCGCAGGTAGCTGATGTAGGTCTCGACGACGGTCGACTCCGGCGGGGTGTGCTCGTACTGCCAGACATGGCGCAGCAGTTGGTCCTTGGGCACGATCCGGCCGCCGTTGCGCACCAGGAAGCGCAGCAGGGCGTACTCGGTGGGGGTCAGTTCGACCGAACGGCCCGCGCGGCGCACCGAGTACGTCGTCTCGTCCAGCTCCAGGTCGCCGTGGCGCAGCGGTGCCCGCTGCGGGAGGACGTCGGCGGGCCGGGTGCGGCGCAGTACCGCGGTGACCCGCGCGACGACCTCGTCGATGTTGAACGGCTTGGTGATGTAGTCGTCGCCGAAGCCGAGCGCGCCGACGATCTCTGCCGGGGCGTCCCGGGCGGTGAGGAACACCACCGCCAACTCCGGCCGACGGAGCCGAAGTTCACGGCCCAGTCCGCGGCCGTCGCCGTCCGGCAGCATGACGTCGAGCAGGGCCGCGTCGGGCCTGGTGTGCTCGGCCAGCGCGAGCGCCTCGCGGACGGTGCCGGCCGTCATGACCTCGAAGCGGTGGTAGCGCAGGGCGATGGTGAGGACATCGGCGATGCTCTCCTCGTCCTCCACGACCAGCACGGTGCCTGGAGCCGTCGTCATGCTCCCAGTATCGGTGCGAGCGCCCGCGGCCGTACCGCTTCCCGCTTTGGAGTTCCTTGAGAGTCCCGGGCGAGCCGTGTCCCCGCGCGGGGCCCGTCGTCGACTCTGCTGCGAGGACCTGGGGGACCTCGGAGCGACGAAGGAGCTTGAACGTGGCGGTACTGGCACGCTGGTGCTATCGGCATCGGCTGGTGGTCGTGTTGCTGTGGGTGGGGGCGCTGCTCGGACTGGGGACGGCGGCGAGCGGCGCGGGCACGAACTACGCGAATGTCTTCTCCCTGCCGGACACGGACTCCAAGCGGGCGTACGACCTGATGGAGAAGGCGTTCCCGGAACGCGCCGGCGACACCGACACCGTGGTGTGGAAGGTCGAGGACGGTTCCGTGCGGGACGCGTCCGTGCGGTCCCGGATGGAGCCCGCGCTGGCGGCGATCGGGCGCATGGAGGGCGTCGGTGAGGTCGCCGGCCCCTACGGGCCGCAGGGCGCGGCCCAGGTCAGCCGGGACGGGCGGACCGCGTACGCGCAGGTCACCTTCGCCGAACAGGCGGACGCCGTGCCGAAGGAAATCGTCGAGGACGTCGTCGGCACGGCGCAGGACGCCGCGGGCGACGGACTCCAGGTGGAGCTGGGCGGCCAGGCCATCACGCGGGTCCAGGAGCCGCCCACCGGCACGGCGGAGCTGGTCGGCGTCCTCGCCGCCGCCGTGGTGCTGTTCGTGGCGTTCGGCTCGCTGCTCGCGATGCTGCTGCCGATCGTGATCGCCGTGTTCGGCGTCGGCACCGGCCTGTTCGGCACCCAGTTGATCAGCCATGTCACGAACGTGCCCGAACTCGCCTCACTGCTGTCGACGTTGATCGGTCTCGGCGTGGGCATCGACTACGCCCTGTTCATCGTCACCCGGCACCGGCGCGGCATCCTGCGCGGCGACGATCCGGAGGAGGCCGCCGTCACCGCGCTCAACACCTCGGGGCGGGCGGTGCTCTTCGCGGGCGGCACGGTGTGCATCGCGCTGGCCGGCATGCTGGTGACGAACCTGCGTTTCCTGGACGGCGTCGTCATCGGCACGTCGCTGACCGTGGTGCTGAGCGTGCTCGCGGCCGTCACCCTGCTGCCGGCGCTGCTGGGTCTGCTCGGCCACCGGGTGCTCAGCCGCCGCCAGCGCCGCGCGCTCGCCGCACGCGGTCCGGAGAAGGACCGGCCCACCGGACTCGCGGCCCGCTGGGCCGCCGGCGTCGAACGCCGCCCGCGGTCCACCGCCGTCCTCGCCGTGGTCCTGATGGCCGCGCTCGCCGTCCCGCTGCTGTCGCTGCGCCTGGGCACCGTGGACCAGGGCAACGACGAGGCGTCCACGACCACCAGGAAGGCCTACGACCTGCTCGCCGAGGGCTTCGGGCCCGGCTTCAACGGCCCGCTCCAGGTGGTCGTGGACGGTGAGGCGTCGAACAGCCTGGTGACGGCCGTCGAGCGGACCGAGGGCGTCGCCCGGGTCGCCTCGCTGCCGCCCGCGAACGGCGTCACCGTCCTCCAGGTCGTCCCCGCGACCTCACCGCAGGACGAGCGGACGGACCGGCTCATCGACGTCCTGCGCGAGGACGTGATCCCCGAGGCAGGAGCCCGGGCGCACGTCGGCGGTGTCACGGCGGTGTCGAAGGACTTCGCGTCCGTGACGGGGGACCGGCTGCCGCTTTTCATCGGCACGATCATCGGCCTGGGCTTCCTGCTCCTGCTGCTCGCGTTCCGCTCCCTGGTGGTGCCGCTGACGGCCGCCGTGATGAACCTGCTCGCGGCGGCGGCCTCCTTCGGCGTCCTGGTGGCGATCTTCCAGTGGGGCTGGGGCCTGGACCTGCTCGGTTTCGGCAGGGAGGGCCCCATCGCGGCCTTCCTGCCGATCATCATGCTGTCGCTGCTCTTCGGGCTCTCCATGGACTACCAGGTGTTCCTGGTGAGCCGGATGCACGAGGAATGGGTGCACACCCGGGACAACGCCCGCGCGGTACGCGTGGGCCTTGCGGAGACCAGCCGCGTCATCAACTCCGCGGCCCTGATCATGGTGTGCGTCTTCCTCGCCTTCGTGCTCAGCGGCGACTACGCGGCCGGCATGGCGGGCGTGGGGCTCGCCGCGGCCGTCGCCCTGGACGCGTTCATCCTGCGCACGGCGCTGGTCCCGGCCGTGATGCATCTGATCGGCAAGGCCAACTGGTGGCTGCCGGCAGGGCTGGAGAAGCGGCTGCCGCATCTCGCGGTCGAGCCGAAGGAGGACGGCACGGGCGCGCTCCCGGCCCCCCGGGCCCCGGACGAGGGGGACGCCCCGGCCGCCTCGGCCGTGCACGGCTTCGTGCGCACCGTCGACGGCGACCCCGTGGACGGCGCGGCCGTCACCCTGCTGACCTCGGGCGGGCGGCAGGTGGACCGGGTCGTCTCCCTCGCCGACGGCTCGTACATCGTCTCCGTCCCGTCCCCCGGCACGTACCTGCTGTCGGTGAGGGCGGCCCCGTACGGCTCCCGCGCGGGGCAGGTGACGGTGCTCGGCGGCCCGCTGGTGCACGACGTGGAACTCGCCCCCGGTGAGGTGGACGCCGTCAGCTGACCGGACCGGGGCGCCCGTCACCGCCGGCGGGCGCCCCGTGGGGCTCTTCGCCGTTGCCGGCGGGCGCCCCCCGGTCCTTCGCCGGGTCCGGCAGCATCTTGGTCATTCCCGGCAGGAACTCCGTGAACATGTCGTGGACCTCGCGGACCAGCGGGCGCAGGACCCGGAACCGGGCCAGGGAGACGCCCCGCGCGGTGATGCGGGCACCGCGCTCGGCGAGGCGGTAACTGCGTTCACGGTTCTCGGTACGGTCGAAGATCCAGTACAGGACGAGGCCCATCTGCGCCAGCCACATCAGCTCCGGCAGCGCCTCCCGCAGCTCCGGGGGCACCTTGGCCCTGGAACCGGCCAGCACCTCCCGGTGGACGCTGATCGCCTCCGCGCGCGCGTGCTCCGACTCGGGCGAGAAGGGGCTGAGCGGGCTGTCGGGGTCGGCGGCGTTCTTGAAGAACTGCACCGCGAACTCGTGGTACGGGGTGGCGATGTCCAGCCACGCCTTCAGCACGCCCGCGAACCGGGCCTCCAGGTCGGTCTCCCGCTCCAGGGTCTCCCGGGCCGCCCGCTGGTGCTCGGCGGCGATCCGGTCGTAGAACCCCTGGATCAGGTGTTCCTTGCCCTCGAAGTAGTAGTACGCGTTGCCGACGGAGACCCCGGCCTCCGTGGCGATGGCCCGCATGGTCGTCCTGTCGTACCCGCGTTCCTGGAACAGCCGCATGGCCGTCTCCAGGATCAGGGCGCGGGTCTGCTCGGACTTGCTGAGTGCGGCACCGTCACCGGGACCGTCGTTCTTCACGGACACGGACAGAGCTTAGGGCCTGCCGTTCGGACCCGTCGGGCGCGCGGGTCCCCCCGAGGCCGCGGGGTCCGCGGCCTCGGGGGGTGTGACGCCCGCCCGGAGGGGAGGGGCGGACACGGCCTACGGCCGCCGGCCCAGTTGCGGGCGCTTGGTGTAGTCGGTCAGGCCCACCACGTTCCCCCAGGGGTCGGCGAACTCGACGGTCCAGCCGGTGGCGCCCGGGAACGGCCCGTCGAGCAGACCGATCCCGGCGCTCTCCAGCGCCTCGGCGGCGACGCGGGCGTCCGGCACCTCCAGCCACGTCCGGGCGGAGGGCAGGGCCGGTGGCCGGCGGCCCAGACCCTCCTCGTGCCGCAGCAGCACCCCGGGCGTCTCGCCGCCCACCTTCAGCAGGACGATCCCGGCCTCGTCCAGCCGGAAGCCGACCGGGAACCCGGCCCGTCCGTAGAATCCGACGGCCTCGTCGAGGTCCCCGACGGGCAGCAGCACATGGTCGAACCCGAGCAGTTCGCAGGACTCATCGTCTGACATGGCGTCACATTAGGCGTTACCGGCACATAGTGGGCAGAGGTGGTGACCGGGAGGCGGAGGGTCACTCGTCCGGGCGGACGGCCTAGGAACCCGGCCGGCGGATCGTGCCGGAAAGTCCCTGCCTGGGTTCCGACTTCTCATTGCCGCCCGAGTCCTGCAAGATGACCGACAGTTATCCGTATCTTTCAGGAGAGACCCACTGTGAGCGAGCAGCCGCAGCAGCCGTCCACGCCACCCGGCTTCGGCCCCCCGAACTCCGGCGGAGCCGGCCCATCCGGCCCCTACGGCTACCCGCAGCCCGGATCCCAGCAGCCCGCCGGCGGGTACCCCCCGCCGCCCGGCGGCTACCCGCCCCCGCACGGCTTCCAGCAGCCCCCGCCCCCCGGGTTCTTCCCCGGTGCTCCCGACCCCGGCGCGCCCTACGGGTACGACCCCTACGGGCGTCCCCTTTCCGACAAGTCGAAGATCGTCGCCGGTATCCTCCAGCTCTTCCTCGGCTCGTTCGGCATCGGCCGCTTCTACACCGGTTCGGTCGGCATCGGCATCGCCCAGCTGCTCACCTGCGGCGGGCTCGGTTTCTGGGCGCTGATCGACGGCATCATGTACCTGGTCAGCAACGACCGCACGGACGCCCAGGGGCGGATCCTGCGTGGCTGACGCGGCCTCGCCCGCCCCGTCCCGGGGGCGGCCGCGGTGGCATCCCGCGGTGGCCCCCGTCGCCGTGCTGGCCGCGGGCGTGGCGGGCGCCGCCTACCTGTGGGGCACCGACCCGCACGAGCCGGGTCACCTTCTGCCCCAGTGCCCGCTGCGGGCCGTCACCGGTCTGCTGTGCCCGGCCTGCGGGGGCACGCGCATGGTGTACGACCTGATGCACGGCCAGTTCGCCGCCGCCTGGCTGGACAACAGGGCCCTGCTGATCGCCGCACCGTTCGCACTGGCACTGTGGGGGCGCTGGATGAGGGAAGGGCTGCGCGGCCGCGCCTGGGCGCCCCGGATCGCGCCCCGGGTCCAGGCAGTGATCCTCATGGCGGCGGTGGCCTGGACGGTGGCCCGCAACATCGTCTGAAATAGGCGAGAACCGGCCCGAGCTGATCACGGAACGAAAACATTCGGCCTTATGCTTTCCCGTTCGATCGCTGGTCCCCTTACGCTCCTCTGGCGCAGGGGGGACGGTTTGCGAACCGTGGGTTACAGCGCAGTAGTTGCGCGGGATCCGTATGCGTGTTTCCGCCGGCTCCTCCTGGGTCGTCCGGGCAACCCGCCCGGCGCGTCACACTCTTCTCCCCAGGAGCAGCGCCATGACCGTCCCCGCCGGCCCTCAGGCCCCTTACGGCCACGACCCGCAGGGCCGCCCCTACTCCGACAAGTCGAAGATCGTCGCCGGTATCCTCCAGATCTTCCTGGGGACCCTGGGTATCGGCCGCTTCTACGTCGGCTCCGTCGGCATCGGCATCGCCCAGCTGCTCACCTGCGGTGGCCTCGGCTTCTGGGCGCTGATCGACGGCGTCCTGTTCCTCGTGAGCAACGACCGCACCGACAAGCAGGGCCGCGTCCTGCGCGGCTGACACGGCGGCGGCCGCCCGAGGCGGCCGATCACGGCGCCCGGCACGGCTGAGGCCCCGATCCGCAGGATCGGGGCCTCAGCCGTGTACCGGAAAAGGTGTCAGAAGCGGCGCGTGATGAGCGCCCGCTTCACCTCGGCGATCGCCTTGGTGACCTCGATGCCGCGCGGGCACGCGTCCGTGCAGTTGAAGGTCGTACGGCAACGCCACACGCCGTCACGGTCGTTGAGGATCTCCAGGCGCTGCTCGCCGGCCTCGTCGCGCGAGTCGAAGATGAACCGGTGCGCGTTGACGATGGCGGCCGGACCGAAGTACTGGCCGTCGTTCCAGAACACCGGGCACGAGGACGTGCAGGCGGCGCACAGAATGCACTTCGTCGTGTCGTCGAAGCGCTCGCGGTCCTCGGCGGACTGCAGCCGCTCGCGCGTCGGCTCGTTGGTCTCCTTCGTGATCAGGAAGGGCATCACGTCCCGGTACGCCTGGAAGAACGGCTCCATGTCCACGATCAGGTCCTTGAGGACCGTCAGGCCCTTTATGGCCTCGACCGTGATCGGCTTCTCGGGATTGAGATCCTTGATCAGCGTCTTGCACGCCAGGCGGTTCTTGCCGTTGATCCGCATGGCGTCGGAGCCGCAGATGCCGTGGGCGCAGGAACGGCGGAAGGTCAGCGTGCCGTCCTGGTCCCACTTGATCTTGTGCAGCGCGTCGAGGACACGCTCCTTGGGGTCGATCTCCAGCTGGAAGTCTTCCCAGACCACCTCGTCGGAGACCTCCGGGTTGAACCGGCGGATCCGGAAGGTCGCGGTGATGTACGGGGAGTCGCCGAAGCCGGGCTCGGGCGATCCGGCCGCGTCCGCCTTGTCCATAACAGGGGTAGCCATCAGTACTTACGCTCCATCGGCTGGTAGCGGGTCTGGACGACCGGCTTGTAGTCGAGCCGGATCGACTCGGAGCCGTCGTCGCCCACCTCGCGGTACGCCATGGTGTGGCGCATGAAGTTGACGTCGTCCCGGTTCGGGTAGTCCTCGCGGTAGTGACCGCCGCGGGACTCCTTGCGGGCGAGCGCGGACGTGGCCATGACCTCGGCCAGATCGAGCAGGTTGCCCAGCTCGATCGCCTCCAGCAGGTCGGTGTTGAACCGCTTGCCCTTGTCCTGGATGGAGACGTTCAGGTAGCGCTCGCGTAGCTCCGCGATCTTCTCCACCGCCGTCTTGATCGTCTGCTCGGTGCGGAACACCATGACGTTGGCGTCCATGGTGTCCTGCAGTTCGCGGCGGATCTCGGCCACCCGCTCGGTGCCGGTGGAGGTCCGCAGCCGCTCGATCTGCCCGACGACGAAGGACTCCGGGTTCTCCGGCAGCTCGACGAAGTCGGTGGTGTGCGCGTACGCGGCGGCCGCGATGCCGGCCCGCTTGCCGAACACGTTGATGTCCAGCAGCGAGTTGGTGCCCAGCCGGTTGGCGCCGTGCACCGACACGCAGGCCACCTCACCCGCCGCGTACAGGCCGGGGACGACGGTGGTGTTGTCCGCCAGCACCTCGCCCTGGACGTTCGTCGGGATGCCGCCCATGGCGTAGTGCGCGGTCGGCTGGATCGGGATCGGGTCCGTGTACGGCTCGATGCCCAGGTAGGTCCGCGCGAACTCCGTGATGTCGGGCAGCTTGGCGTCCAGCTGCTCCGGCGGGAGGTGGGTGAGGTCCAGGAAGACGTGGTCGCCCTCGGGACCGCAGCCGCGGCCCTCACGGATCTCCGTGTAGATGGACCGGGACACGACGTCGCGGGAGGCGAGGTCCTTCATGACCGGCGCGTACTTCTCCATGAAGCGCTCGCCGTCCTTGTTGCGCAGGATGCCGCCCTCACCGCGGGCGCCCTCCGTCAGCAGGATGCCCATGCGCCAGATGCCGGTCGGGTGGAACTGGAAGAACTCCATGTCCTCCAGCGGAAGCCCGCGCCGGTACACGGCCGCCTGGCCGTCACCGGTCAGGGTGTGCGCGTTGGACGTCACCCGGAAGAACTTGCCGGTGCCTCCGGAGGCGTAGATCACGGACTTCGCCTGGAAGACGTGGATCTCGCCGGTGGCCAGCTCGTACGCCACCACACCGGCCGACTTCTTGACGCCGTCGACCTCGGTGATCAGCTGGTCCAGGACGTAGAACTCGTTGAAGAACTCCACGCCCTCCTTGACGCAGTTCTGGTACAGCGTCTGGAGGATCATGTGACCGGTGCGGTCGGCCGCGTAGCAGGAGCGGCGGACCGGGGCCTCGCCGTGGTTGCGGCTGTGGCCGCCGAAGCGGCGCTGGTCGATGGTGCCGTCCGGGGTGCGGTTGAACGGCAGGCCCATCTTCTCCAGGTCGAGGACGGAGTCGATGGCCTCCTTCGCCAGGATCTCGGCGGCGTCCTGGTCGACCAGGTAGTCACCGCCCTTGACCGTGTCGAAGGTGTGCCACTCCCAGTTGTCCTCCTCCACGTTGGCCAGCGCGGCGGCCATGCCGCCCTGCGCGGCGCCCGTGTGGGAGCGGGTGGGGTAGAGCTTGGTCAGGACGGCGGTACGGCTGCGCTTCGTCGACTCGATGGCCGCGCGCATGCCCGCGCCACCGGCGCCGACGATGACGGTGTCGTACTTGTGGATCTTCATGATTCTCGCAGCCCCGTGCCTAGCGGATGTTCGGGTCGAAGGTGAAGATCACCAGCGTGCCCAGCAGGATGGTGAACACCGTGGCGGTGTAGAGCAGGCCCTTGAGCCACAGCCGGGTGTTCGCGCGCTCCGCGTAGTCGTTGATGACCGTGCGCAGCCCGTTCGCGCCGTGCAGCATCGCGAGCCAGAGCATCAGCAGGTCCCAGACCTGCCAGAACGGCGAGGCCCAGCGGCCCGCCACGAAGGCGAAACCGATCTTGGAGACGCCGCCGTCCAGCACGAGCTGGATCAGCAGGTGCCCGATGACCAGGACGACCAGGACGACGCCGGACAGGCGCATGAACAGCCAGGCGGCCATCTCGAAGTTGCCCCGGGTGGTCTTCGGGGACTTCTTGGTCCGCTTGCGCGGGGGCTCGATGACCGGTGCGGGGTTGTCGACCGAGTAGAGCGACGCGCCCTCGACGGGGCCGATGCCCGAAGCGGTGGATTCAGTCGTGGACATGGGCGTCAGCTCCCGAACAGTTCACGAACGGCGTGGCCGAGCACGGGGTAGAGCGCCCCGATCATCAGCACGGCCCACACGGCGACGACGGTCCAGAGCATCTGCTTCTGGTACCGGGCGCCCTGGAGCCAGAAGTCGACGGCGATGACACGCAGGCCGTTGAGCGCGTGGAAGAGGATGGCGGCGACGAGGCCGTACTCCAGCAGCGCGACGATCGGCGTCTTGTACGTGGCCACGACGGTGTCGTAGGCCTCAGGGGACACTCGCACGAGGGCGGTGTCCAGCACGTGGACGAACAGGAAGAAGAAGATGAGGACGCCGGTGACTCGATGAGCCACCCAGGACCACATTCCTTCCCGGCCGCGGTACAGCGTTCCAGCCGGCACGGAATTTTCCTCCGGGAGCGGGGGTTGGGGCCGCGCCGGCTTTCTCCGTGTCGGTCGGGCCCGGCCGGGTACGGTCCACCGGCCCTCTGCATCGTAGCCACGTATGGACGCGGGGCGGACAGGGGCCCTGCCGCTGTGATCGAACTGGCACGCTTACGGGCTAGAGGGGCGGGCTGCGGGACGGGCGCCGCGACGGGCGCCGGGAGGGGTTCCGAAGCGCCGCCGAGGGGGCTTTTGGGTGGCTTGATGCGGCTTGGTGGGGGCTTTGGGGGCAGCTCCGGGCGGGTGTCGCGGCCCGTCAGCGGTCCGTCGGCGGCCCGTCGTGCGCGAGGAGGGCGGTCAGGCGGCCCCGGGCCAGGCGCCGGAGTTCCTCCGCTGCCACCAGGCGTTCCTCCTCGGGATCGTTGGCCAATCGTGACCGGATGCCTTCGAGTACGCGGTCCAGGACCTCGTCCGGCTTCAGACCGTCGACGCAGATGACGAACGGATGTCCGAAACGGCTCTCGTAGGCCGCATTGGCCGCGTTCAGGGCCGTATGGGCGGCGGAGTAGGCGTCCGCCGGGAGGTCGGGGAGGGCTTCCGCGACCAGCGCGTCGGCGCGGTCCGTGCGGGGCAGGTCGTAGGTCGCCTCGTCCGCCGCCGCCAGGAGGGCTTCCAGGTCCGGGTACGGGCGATGGGCCGCGACGCGTACGGCCCAGCGGTGGCTGTGCAGGCAGGCCAGCAGGGTGCGCTCGGCGTCCTCGGTGGCCGCGGCGTTGAAGTGGTCCAGTGCGGACGGGGTGCCGGGCGCGTCGGGCGCCCCGGGTGCTCCGGGGGTGCCGCGCGACTGTTCGGGTATGGCGACCCGGTCGGCGAGGTGCGGGAGGCGGTGCGCAGGCAGCGTGGGTCCTCGGGGCGTCACGTCTGTGTCGGCGTGGGGGAAGGGATGGGGGGTGGGTGGCAGATGGTGGGAGAGTTGTGCCGACACGCTATCGAGTGAGTCCGTGACATGTCCGATCGATAGTCGAGATTCACCCGGACGGGAGAGTTTCGGAACGGCCCGTCGACGTCCGTCGTCCGGAAGGGCCGTAGGTTGGGTGTGTGAGTCAGCACAGGCAGCACAGGCGTCGGCCGTCCGCGCACCAGGTGAGACAGCGGCGGATGCTGGTCGTGGCCCTCGCGGCGTCCTCGGTGATCGTGGCGTCCGGCGTGGGGGTCGGTCTCTGGGCGGCGTCGGACGACGACGGCCCGGCCGCTTCCCGCTCCGGGGGCACGGCGGGTTCGCCGCCGTCCGGGGAGTCCGAGCCGAGCCCCACCCGTTCCTACCCCTTGTCCCAGGCGCCCCGGACCATCCCCGCCGTCCGTGACCACAGTGCCGAGCGCGGCCCCGGCTGGCGGCCCGAGCGCGGTCACCGGGTGGTCGTCGGCGATCCGGCCCTGGCGGACGAGGGCCGCCTCGTGGCCGGCGAGCTGGGCCTGGCGTACGCGGGGGAGAAGAACGACGAGCGCGCCGGGGACCTGCGCCTGGAGCTGAACAAGGGAAAGGGCGCGAACCCCGAGTCGTACACGATGACCGTGCGGGGCGGGCGGGTGACCGTCAGTGCTCCCGCCGAGGCGGGCGTCTTCTACGGCACCCGCACCCTCAAGCAGCAGATCCACGGCGCCGGGACCGCCCCCGAGGGGGTCGTGCGCGACGAGCCCGCCAAGCAGCGGCGCGGGATGATGCTGGACATCGCGCGCAAGCACTTCACCGCCGACTGGATCGAGGACCGGGTCCGTGAACTCGGCGACCTGAAGTTCAACGAACTGGGTCTGCACTTCTCCGACGACCAGAGCTTCCGTATCGAGTCCGACTCGCACCCGGAGGTCGTGGCCGACCAGCATCTGACCAAGGCGCAGGTCAAGCGGATCGTCGACCTCGCCGCGAGCCGGCACATCACCGTCGTGCCCGAGATCGACTCTCCCGGACACCTCGGCGCCGTTCTCGCCGCCCACCCCGGCCTCCAGCTGCGCAACGCGGGCGGCGGGGCCGTGCGCGGGGCGATCGACATCTCCGATCCCGAGTCCGCGGAGATCGTCGACGAGCTGCTGAACGAGTACGCGGGGCTGTTCCCCGGCTCGCAGTGGCACCTCGGCGCCGACGAGTACCAGGCGCTGGTGGTGCCCGATCCCGAGGCGTCGTTCCCGGGACTCGCCGCCGCCGCGCGGAAGGAGCACGGCTCCGGCGCCACCGTCGAGGACCTGGCCACGAGCTGGCTCAACGACCGCGCCGACACCGTCCGCGCCCACGGACGCACGCTCCGCGCCTGGAACGACGGCTTCTTCGAGGGCAGTTCGGTGCGGGCCGCGAAGGACATCCAGATCGCCTACTGGACCGGAAAGGAGATCGGCGCCCGGCAGCCGGCGGACTATCTGAGCGAGGGCCGCGAGGTCCTCAACTACAACGACGAGTTCCTCTACTACGTGCTGGGCGAGCCGAACGACTTCGTCTACCCGACGGGGGAGCGGATCTACGAGCAGTGGACGCCGCGCGTCCTGCGCGGCGCCACCGCCGTGCCCTCCCGGTACGACGGCCAGATCCTCGGCGGGTCCTTCGCCATCTGGTGCGACCTGTCCGGTTCGCAGAATGAGGACCAGGTCGCGGCCGGGATCAGGATGCCGCTGCGGGCGACCGTGCAGAAGCTCTGGGACCCGGCCGAACCGGCGCTGTCCTGGACGGAGTTCCGGAGCCTGGCGGACGAGGTGGACTGAGCCGGACCGGATGCGGCGGTTTCGGTGGACTTCGGTGGGTTCCGGAGGGGTTTCGTGGGATGGATCACGCCATATTCCTGCGAACCCCCGTACGACTGTGGTGGTCTTCTGACGAGCCGAAACCGATACACCGGGGGGAATGCCGGCACATGGGTTACTGGGGGTATTTCGTCGTGGGCCGTGACGAGCGGCCGCTTGCCGAACGGGACGCGCTGGCCGGCGCCCGGGGGATGACCCTGCGCACGTCGGCCCCGGGCGGATGGCAGGTCTGGGAGTACCCGAGCGGCGACGGCGGCATAGGGAACATGAACGACCTCGCCAGGGAGACCGGCGCACCCGCGCTGTTCGGCTACGTGATGGACAGCGCCTGCGTGGTGGTGGAGGCGGCGGCACCGGAGAGCGGTGCCTGGACGACCTGCCTGGCGCGGTCCGCGATGGCCGGCTACCTCGGCGCCCCGGCGGCGGACGGCGCCGACGGGGCGGACGGCGTCGAGGGCGCGGAGGGCGTGGTGCGGAACGGGCTCACGCTGGAGGACTACTTCCTGGAGCCCCGGGACGCCGCCGACCGGGCCGTCGAGTGGGCCGCCGAGGCCGGACAGGCCGTGTCCGCGGCGGAACTGGTCGAAGTACTGACCGCCGACCCCGATCCTCCCCCACTCTCGGCTCCGCTCGAGCGGGGGCACCCCCTGGCTGAAAACTTACTCTTCAGACTGCTCGACCGGCTCGGCGTCGTCCCCCTGTGACACTCCTGGCCCGTCGCACGCAGTAAGGGAAAGTGCGGCCTCCGTATCGGTGAGGTCCGTGAAGGGCCTCTTCAGAGGCCTGCGAAGCCCCGCTGAGGAGACGTGGATGAGCTTGGTGGAACTGATCGCGCAGGCCGACGAGCGAGGGCTGGCCGCGAGCGGGATGGCTTGTTTGGATCGCTGCGTACCGTTGCTGGGCGGTGACGACGAGACGCTGCGCCCCCTGTGGGGGAGCCTCGCCGAGGGCGCCGCCGCCGAGGAGTGGGCCGAGCGGTTGGAGCAGATCCGCGGCAAGCTCGACGCGGTGCACGGCGCGGACGGCACGCGCGGTGCCGAGGTGGCGGCGGAGCTCGCGTACCGGATGCTCACCACGGCCCCGGCGGAGCGATCCACCGCCGTACTGCGCGAGTGGGCCCAGGCCTGCTCGGTCACCGCACTGCGGGTCCACCGCATCCTGGACGGCGGCGACCCCGCCGAGGACGCGACGGACGCGGTCGAGGCGGCCCGCGAGGGCCGGACGGAGGGTCTGCCGCTGTCGCCGCTCTGCAGCGCCGAACTGCGCCGCCAGATCACCGTCCTGGAGGTTCTGGCCGGTCACGGCCCGGCCGGGCTGCGGCGCGCGCTGGAGGTCTCCACGGAGGGCCGGCGCGTCCTGGTCGCGGCCCTCTCCCGCCGCAACCGCAGGGACGGCTGACAGGGCGGGACACGTGACCGGGGCGGGACGAGGGGACGGGCCGGGACGGCTGCCGCCGGTTCAGCCGGTTCAGAGGAGCAACCACTTCACCACCGCCTCGCGCTGCTGCGCCGCGCGCGTGTAGAACGCGGTCAGGTCGCGGTGGGCCGCCGCGAAGACGCCGCGTATCTGCGGCTCCATGTCCGGGTCGCCTTGGGGCGGGACGATCCGGTCACGGGCCCGCCGCCACAGCGCGTCGAAGTCGGCGGTCCTCAGGAAGCCGGCGACCCGGCCGGCCTGCGCCGCGGTGAGCAACAGGAACGGCGGCCGGTCGGGACCGGGCGGGGAGACCGGCCGGCCACCGAGCACGACGTGCGCGGGCGGTCCGTCCGGCGTGTGCCGCGGGAGAGCGCCCGCGTAGAGGAACTCGTGGTCGAGGTAGCCCTTGTCGAGGACCTCCTCGCGGTGTCGGCCGATGCGTGCGCGCACGGTGTCCCAGTCGTCCTCGAACAACCGCAGCAGCCAGGCAGGGCTGTTGCGCAGGGCCGGGGACGGCACGGCGCGGAAGTGGAAGTACGTACTCATCGAAGACATGAGCGCGGCCGGGACCCGATCCGTCACCCCGACGCCGCCCGGCCCGCCGCCCGGCGGGCCGAGCGCCCGCCCCACGGCCGCTCCTGTGACCGTGCTGCGGCGGATCCGGGGCGGTTCTGCGTCGGTTGCCCGCGACCGCGCACATCCGGGTGACAGAACCGCGGGCCGGAGCGCTCCATCGACTGTGACGACTGTGACGACTGTGACAACTGTGATGGCTGAGACTGCGACGACGGGGACTGCGGCGACCCGGCAGGAGCCCCGTCCCCCGGCCGCGACGAAGCCCGTGCGGTGGGCGGCGGACACCGTGACGGCGATGCGCGAAGGGGCGCGGCTGCGCCTCGACTACTCGGCGCGCAGTCTGTGGAGCGCCGACCGCGCCATCGAGGACATACGCCGGGAGGCGGCCCCGTACGCCGCCGTGGAGACGGTGCTGCGCGGGTTCGGCGCCTACGCCGGCGAGGTGATCGTGCGTCGGACCGGCGGCGAGTGGTGGGCCTCCGGCGGTGAGCACTGGGTCCGTACTCCCGACGGCCGTCTCTGGGACCCGATGGAGGAGGCCCGCCGCTGCTACACGGCCGATGGATCCCTGCGCCTGCTGTGCCGGGACGCGTCGAGCGGAGACCACTGAGGTGACGGGAGGCGCCCGGGCCCGGTCGGACGGCACCCACGGAGCAACTGACGAACTGTGACACTTTCGTGGCGCCGGACGCTGATGACCTTGGGGCCGTGGGCACGACCCGACGTGGCGCGCCGGACGGCTGCGCCACGGACCGGTACGGACGAGGACAGTTCTTGGGCAAGGGAGGGCAACCCCGCCGCGCACAGGCGCACGACGGGGAACTGGGCGCGGCCGTCGCGCGGGCCCAGGACGGTGACGAGGCCGCCTTCGCCGTGGCCTACCGGCTCGTGCAGCCCCGGCTTCTCGGCTACGTACGCGGACTGGTCGGCGACGACGCGGAGGACGTGACCTCGGACGCCTGGCTGGAGATAGCCCGCGACCTCGGCCGGTTCAAGGGCGACGGAGCGGGGTTCCGGGGCTGGACGGCGACCATCGCCCGGCACCGGGCACTGGACCACCTGCGCCGGCAACGGGCGCGGCCACGGCCCTCGACGCTGGAACAGGACGTGCTGGACCTCCCCGGCCCGCAGAGCACGCACGACCAGGCGCTGGAGGCCATCTCCACCGAGTGCGCCCTGGAACTGGTCGCCGGGCTGCCCCGGGACCAGGCCGAGGCCGTACTGCTGCGGGTGGTCGTCGGCCTCGACGGCCCCGCCGCCGCCCGCGTTCTCGGCAAGCGGCCGGGCGCGGTCCGGACGGCCGCGTACCGGGGGCTGAAACGCCTGGCCAGGCAGCTGAACGCCGAAAGTGTGACGGATGCGGCCTCCCGGACGCTGGGTGAGTCGAAGTGACCGGTGACCGGGACGGCGCGTGACGGCAGGCGGGGCCGCCCGGCGACGCACGGCCGGCCCGGCGGTCTGAACAGACCGGACGTACGGAACGTATGCGTCGGTCGGGCGAGGGTGCCCGGCCGGGCACACGGACCGGGTGGATCGAACGGATTGAACGGCTCGAGCGGGGACGGATACGGGCATGGGTGAACGGAGGGACGACGGCGGGACACCCGGCCGTCGGCGTGTGCACCCCGAGGCCGCGTCGCAGGGCCACCGCGCGGACCTGCGGGGCCGCCCCGGGTCCGGTTCCGCCGCTGCCTCCGCCTCCGTCGGTGCACCCGCCTCCGATCGGCATCCTGCCCGTGACGTCGTCGGCCCCGCCGCCGTCGGCCTCGAGGCCCTGCTCGCCGAAGCCCTGGTCGAGGACGGTGTCGACGCCGGGGCGGAACAGCGGGCCGTGGCCGCGTTCCGGGAGGCGCGGGAGACGGGCGCGCACCGCGCCCGCACCCGGCGCCGCGACGACTGGCGCCCCCGGGAACCGCGTCTCGGCCGCTTCTCGGTGAAGGCCACCCTCTCCGTCCTGGTCGCCGGCCTCAGCCTGGGCGGGGTCGCCGTCGCGGGGATGGGGGCGAGCGGGACGGCGACGGACGGTTCCCGGGAGGGAGGGGCCCGTCCGCCGGTCCCGGCCGTCACCTCCACCCCGGCCGTCACCTCCACCCCGTCCGAGGACCTGCTCGGAAACCCGTCCGCCGGCCGGCCCCCCGCCGCCGGTCCGGACGCGGGCTCCCGCCCCGCCGCCCCGGAGGGCGCGCTCCGGGGCGAGGACACCGCGGCCCACTGCCGCGCGTACGAGAAGGCCGAGGGGCGGGGCAAGGGGCTCGAACCGGCTGCCCGGAAGCGGCTCGTCGAGGCGGCGGGCGGCGCGGCGCACGTCGAGGCCCACTGCGCCGGGCAGGTGCGGACGGCGACGGGCGGGGCGGAGCCCGGTGGCACCGGTGCGCCGGGGAACCGGCCCGGTGACGCGGGCGACTCCGGCAACGGCTCCGGCAACGGCTCCGGCGGTCCGGACAACGGCGTGAGCGGTCGTCAGGGTGCGTCCGCCCGGCCGGGTGGCGAAAAGAAGCCGTAGTCCACGCCTGCCAAGGCAACGGCCGGGGCCGCCACCCCCCACAGGAGAGGCCCCGGCCGTCGCGCGGCACGGACCGCGCGGCGGCCCGTAATTCCTACAGCGCCATGAGTGCGTTTTCTGTCACACCGCGCGGTCACAAGTTCGTTGAATCATGCACGGGATCGTGGAGGGACATGGACGGGGAGAGGTTTGAGGTCGTAACGTGCCTTTCGCGCCAGGCTGCGACGGACACATGACCACGACCCGCCCGCAGCCAGAGACCGCAACCATCAATTGAGGAACCACGACGGCGAGAACCCGGTCCGCGAGAGCGGCGCCGGCTTAGGCGCAAAGAGGGTGCGCGGTGCTGGGGGACGACGCGGAGCTGACGGCCGCGGTGGGGGCGGCGCAGGACGGGGACGAGAGCGCGTTCCGGACGGTGTACCGGGCCGTGCACCCGCGGCTGCTGGGGTACGTACGCACGCTGGTGGGCGAACTCGACGCCGAGGACGTGACGTCCGAGGCGTGGCTGCAGATAGCCCGGGACCTGCAGCGGTTCAGCGGTGACGCGGACCGGTTCCGCGGCTGGGCCGCCCGGATCGCCCGCAACCGGGCCCTCGACCACATCCGCATGCGCGGGCGCCGCCCCGCGATCGGCGGCGACGAGACCGAACTGACCGGGCGGCCCGCCGAGTCCGACACCGCCGACCAGGCCATCGAGGCGATGGCCACCGACGGCGCCTTCGCCCTCATCTCGCGGCTGCCGCAGGACCAGGCCGAGGCCGTCGTCCTGCGGGTGGTCGTGGGCCTCGACGCGAGGACCGCCGCCGAGACGCTGGGCAAGCGGCCGGGTGCCGTACGCACGGCCGCGCACCGGGGCCTGAGACGGCTGGCTGAGATACTCGACGGTGATCCGGAAGCGCATCCGGAATCCGCAGGGGTGCTCGACGCCCTCCCGCCCCAGAGAGAACCACGCCGCTCTGCGGTGACGTCCGCGAGTGTGACGCATATGCGAGCGCGGACGCAGAAGGACATGTGATGGCCGACGAGCAGTACAGGTGGCTGAACCGCGAAACGGCGGAGCGACTGCTGAACGGAGAGTCACCCGAAGCTGTCGGTCCGGCCGACCGTGATCAGGCCGAACGGCTCTCGAGCGCACTCGGCGCGCTGTCCGCCCCACCTCCGCCGGCCGGCGGGGAACTCCCCGGTGAGGCCGCCGCGCTGGCCGCTTTCCGCAAGGTCCGCGAGGAGCGGACGGGCCGGGCCGCCGGGGCCGTGTCCGCCGTACCCGTCGCGCCCCGGGCCGGGGCCGCCCAGGGCACCGACGTCGGACTGGTCAGGATCGGCGCTCCGTCCGCGGACCGATCCGGAACCGGACGGGCACCCCGCTGGGCGCGCCCCGTGCGCTTCGGACTGGCCGTCGCGCTGACCGTGGGCATGGTCGGCGGTGCCGCGGTCCTGGCCGGTACCGGAGTGCTGCCGACACCGTCCGGAGTCTCCGGCCCCGCCGCCACCGCCACCGCCACCGGCCCACCCGAACGCCCCCTGCCGCCACACCCGTCGAAGAAGGACGCGCCGGGCGGCGTCGCACCCGGGGAGGAGCAGGGCGAGCCGTCCGGGGACGCCGACGGTGACACCGGGTGGCAGGACGGACCGGGCACCGGCGCCGACGAGGACGGCGGTCTGGCGGAGACCGGCGTGAAGACCGGCGACCTCGGGCCCGGGAACGGCCGCGGGAAACAGATCGCCTCGGCCTGCCGTGCCTTACACGACGGACGCAAGCTCCCGGGCAACCGCAGGCGCCTGCTGGAGGGCGCGGCGGGCGGCTCCGCCCATGTCGGGCCGTACTGCGAGAACGTCCTGGCCCACCACGGCGCCGGAGCCGACACGGGCACGGGGTCCGGCCCCGATTCCGGCCCCACGACGAAGCGGGACGGCGGCAACGACACCGGCAACGGCCGGAGCGGCAACGGGAACGGCAACGGGAACGGCAACGGCAACGACAACGGCAGTAACGAGGGCGCGGCGAACGGGAACGGCAGCAACGGGAACGCCGGGAACGGGAACGCCGGGAACGGGAACGCCGGGAACGGGAAAGGGAACGGGAAAGGGAACGCCAACGGCAACAAGGGCGACAGCGGCCAGGGCAACGGCCAGGGCAACGGTCAGGATGGCCAGGGCAACGGCCAGGGCAACGGTCAGGATGGCCAGGGCAACGGCGGCAAACACGGCAAGGGTGCCGACGCGTCCGGCTGACCTGCGACTTTACGAGGGCTTGGCGTTTCCTTCCCGTCGGGTGTGACGTTTTCGGTCACCGGGGCGCAGTACTGAGTGAGCCGACTGGTCATCGGCTTTTGCACGGAGCCGGGTTCCCCCCGTACCTGTGGCTCGTGCATTCGGCGCGGGCGGGACACGTTCCCCCGGTCCCGCCCGCGCCCTTCCCACCCACCCCCTGACGTCGCCGGCGCCCGCGCGGCGCTCACCAGTGGACGACGACCTTGTCGCCGTTGCGCACCTGCTCGTACAGCCGGGCGATGGCCGCCTCGTCCCGCACATTGACACAGCCGTGCGAGGAACCGGCATAGCCCCGCGCGGCGAAGTCGGCAGAGAAGTGCACGGCCTGGCCGCCGCTGAAGAACAGGGCGTAGGGCATCGGCGAGTCGTAGAGCGTGGACACGTGGTCGCGGGACTTCCAGTAGACCTGGAAGACGCCGTCGCGCGTCGGTGTGGGGTCGGAGCCGAAGCGGACGGGCAGCGTCGTCAGGGTCCGTCCGTCGACCATCCAGCGCAGGGTGCGGCTGGACTTGCTGATGCACAGCACCCGGCCCGTCCGGCAGCGTGCGTCGGGGGCGGCGGCCGGCTGGCCGCCCATCAGGTACAGCTCCCACCGGCCCGGTTCGCGTGTCATGCCGAGCAGCCGCTGCCAGGTGACGGTGTCGGTCCGCCCGGTCCGCGGCAGCCCGCGCTTGCCCTGGAACCCCTCGACGGCCTCCCGCGTGGGCCCGTCGTACGTTCCGGTGGGGCCGTCGAACAGCCAGGCGGCCTGCCGCAGCCGGGCCTGGAGCTCACGGATGTCACGGCCCGAGTCACCGGGGGACCACAGCACCCGCGCCGGCGCGCTCTCCGGGCGGCCACCGGCGTCGGCGTCCTTGCCCCTCCCGCCGCCGTCGGTCCCGGATCCGGAATCGGAACCCGTACCGGAGGGCGTATCGGAGGGCGGCCGGTACGCCGACGGCGTCCGGCTCGGCAGCTCGATGCGCACCGGAGACCGCCCGTTGCCGTCCGCGTCGACGGGCTGCACGGTGCAGCCCACCGCACCCCCGGCCAGCGCGGCCAGCGCCACGCCCGCGGCAACGGCCCTCGTCGCCGTACCCGTACCCGACCGCGACCGGGTCCGCGCCGGTG
Organism: Streptomyces sp. NBC_01635; assembly: GCF_045209715.1. Taxonomy (NCBI): domain Bacteria; kingdom Bacillati; phylum Actinomycetota; class Actinomycetes; order Kitasatosporales; family Streptomycetaceae; genus Streptomyces; species Streptomyces sp. NBC_01635. Next base: position 5,644,710 of record NZ_CP109277.1, read on the forward strand.
TCCGTGCCCTCGTCCCCGTGCCCGTAGTACGCACGCGAGCCCCCCTCGCTTCACCGGTCCCTGCGTGCCGTCACTGGAGATGCTCCCCGAGGTGACCGCTCCCGAACCAGGGGGCATGGTGGTGAGTGACAGGCGGACGACGGCGGAGACGAGCGCTGTGAGCGGGGTCCCGGCGACCCTGTGAGGAAGGTCCCAGCGCACGTCCCTGCACCGGGTCGCACCCCGGGACTACAGTCCGTCGAAAAGCGGTCCGTACCGGCGGGTGGACGGTCCGACCGGTGAGCGACTGACGGTAAACGGGCGAGCAGGCCGAGCAGCGCTGCTCGGCGGGAGGCAACACACCATGGCACGCGAGTCGGGAAGTGCTCGGTCCACCGAGAGCGGACTGCCCATCGAACCGGTCTACGGACCGGAGTCCCTCGAGGGCTGGGACCCGGCCGAGCAGCTGGGCGAGCCGGGGACGTACCCGTTCACCCGGGGCGTGTACCCGACGATGTACACCGGCCGCCCCTGGACGATGCGCCAGTACGCCGGTTTCGGCACGGCGACCGAGTCCAACGCCCGGTACAAGCAGCTGATCGCCAACGGCACGATGGGCCTGTCGGTCGCCTTCGACCTGCCCACCCAGATGGGCCACGACTCCGACGCCCCGATCGCCTCGGGCGAGGTCGGCAAGGTGGGCGTCGCCATCGACTCGATCGACGACATGCGGGTGCTGTTCGGCGGGATCCCCCTGGACAAGGTCTCCACGTCGATGACGATCAACGCGCCCGCCTCCCTCCTGCTGCTGCTGTACCAACTCGTCGCCGAGGAGCAGGGCGTCCCGGCCGACAAGCTCACCGGCACGATCCAGAACGACGTGCTCAAGGAGTACATCGCGCGCGGCACGTACATCTTCCCGCCCAAGCCGTCGCTGCGGCTGATCGCGGACATCTTCAAGTACTGCCGGGCCGAGATCCCCAAGTGGAACACGATCTCGATCTCCGGCTACCACATGGCCGAGGCGGGGGCCTCCCCGGCGCAGGAGATCGCGTTCACCCTGGCCGACGGCATCGAGTACGTCCGTACGGCGGTCGCGGCCGGCATGGACGTCGACGACTTCGCGCCCCGCCTGTCGTTCTTCTTCGTCGCCCGGACGACGATCCTGGAGGAGGTCGCCAAGTTCCGCGCGGCCCGCCGGATCTGGGCCCGGCTCATGAAGGAGGAGTTCGGCGCGAAGAACCCCAAGTCGCTGATGCTGCGCTTCCACACGCAGACGGCCGGTGTCCAGCTGACCGCCCAGCAGCCCGAGGTCAACCTGGTCCGCGTCGCCGTGCAGGGCCTGGCCGCGGTCCTCGGCGGCACGCAGTCGCTGCACACCAACTCCTTCGACGAGGCCATCGCGCTGCCCACCGACAAGAGCGCCCGCCTGGCCCTGCGCACCCAGCAGGTCCTCGCCTACGAGACGGACGTGACGGCGACCGTCGACCCGTTCGCGGGTTCCTACGTCGTGGAGAGGATGACCGACGAGGTGGAGGCCGCGGCGCTGGAGTTGATGGAGCGGGTCGAGGACCTCGGCGGCGCGGTCGACGCCATCGAACACGGCTTCCAGAAGAGTGAGATCGAGCGCTCCGCCTACCGCATCGCCCAGGAGACCGACTCCGGTGAGCGGGTCGTGGTCGGCGTCAACCGCTACCAGCTCGACGCCGAGGAGCCCTACGAGCCGCTGCGCGTCGACCCGGCGATCGAGGCCCAGCAGGCCGAACGCCTGGCGAAGCTGCGCGCGGAGCGCGACCAGCAGGCGGTGGACACCGCCCTGGCCGCGCTGAAGAAGGCCGCGGAGGGCGAGGACAACGTCCTGTACCCGATGAAGGACGCCCTGCGCGCGCGGGCGACGGTGGGCGAGGTGTGCAACGCGCTGCGGGAGGTGTGGGGGGCTTACGTGCCTTCGGACGCCTTCTGACCTGGTCGGTTACCTCGTATGAGTGACCGCGGGCGGAAGCCGTCCGTCCCCGGTTACTCTCGTGGAGAGTGGGCCCCGAAAAGGAGGACGCCATGGCCGTACTGCAGCAGGAGCTGACCCTGGGCGAGGCTGCCGACCAGCTCGCCCGTGCACTGCCTGGCCACCGCGTGGAGATTCTCCAGGGGAGGCTCACTGTGACACCGCCGCCGGACGGCTCGCACGGGTTGTCGTTGACGAAATTCTGCAGGGCGCTCGAGCGTGCGGGTATCGCGGACAGCGGGGCCGAATGGATCCAAGGCGTTGGTCTGTGGCTCCCCACGTTGCCGGCGGACTTCGCGATCCCCGACCTGTCCGTCGTCGACGACGACTTCCGCGACGCCTACGTCACCAAGAACTACTACGCGCCGAACGTCTTCCGTCTGGTCGTCGAGATCACGTCGTCCAACTGGTCCGACGACCTCGGCCCCAAGGTCGAGTGCTACGCCCAGGCGGGCATTCCGGCCTACCTGATCGTGGACCGCAAGCACGATGAGATCCTGCTCTACACGGAACCGGCCGATGGCAAGTACCCCGACCCCCAGCGCTTCAAGCGGGGGCAGGACGTGGCCGTGCCGGAATCGATCGGCGTGCGCGTAGAGCTCTCCGTGGACACGCTTCTCGACGGCTGAAACACCGGTACGGAATGTCGCACCCCCGTGCGACACTCCCTCCATGTTCGGCGTCATCGACCTCCCCACCTACCTGGCCGGCCTGATCCTCATCGTGCTGCTGCCCGGCCCCAACTCCCTGTACGTCCTGTCCGTCGCCGCCCGGCGCGGGGCGCGGGTCGGCTACCGGGCGGCGGCCGGAGTCTGGTGCGGGGACGCCGTGCTGATGACGCTGTCCGCGGCGGGCGTCGCCTCGCTGCTCCAGGGGAACGCCGTGCTGTTCGGCATCGTGAAGTACGCGGGCGCCGGCTATCTGACCTGGCTCGCGATCGGCATGCTGCGCGCGGCCTGGGGCATGTGGCGGACCCGGCGCGAGCAGAGCGCCCTCGAGAACGCCTCCGAGGCGGTCGCGGCCGACACGGCCCCGATGGAGCGGCCGTACCGCAGGGCGCTGGTCATCAGTCTGCTCAACCCCAAGGCGATCCTGTTCTTCATCTCCTTCTTCGTGCAGTTCGTCGACCCGGCGTACGCCTACCCGGCGCTGTCCTTCGTCGTCCTCGGCGCCTTCGCGCAGATCGCCAGCGTGCTCTACCTGAGCGCGCTCATCTTCGGCGGCACCAGGCTCGCCGCCGCCTTCCGCCGCCGCCGGGCCCTGTCGGCGGGCGCCACCTCGGCGGCGGGCGCCCTGTTCCTGGGCTTCGCGGCGAAGCTGTCGCTCGCGAGCGCCTAGAGCCTCTCGTCCGGGTCAGGCCGGCGGCCGGCGAGGGCCGAACCGGGTCAGGTACTCCGGAAGTCCGGCCGCCGCCGTGTCCCCGGCCCAGCCGACGTACCCGTCGGGCCGGACGAGGAACAGCCCCGTTCCGTAGGACTCGTGCGCCGGTCCGCGCACCACCCGCACGGGCACTTCGGTGCCGGGCGCCGGCACCCCCAGTGCCAGCAGGGTCCAGTGCGGCCCCCGGAACGCATCGAAGAGGCGCACGCCGTCCACCGTGGCATCGGGGGCGCGGTCGCCCGCCCGCAGCGGGCCGGGAGCCGTACGCGTCTCGCGCGTGAGGGACGAGGCCGGGTAGCCCAGGCCCAGTTGGCGCGTGGCCGCTCCGCGCCTGGTCTCGCCCCGGTGGACGCTGGTGGACAGACTGAGCATCTGCGCGGCGATCGGGCGCCGCTCCTCCTCGTAGGTGTCCAGCAGGGACGCGACCGCCCCGTCGCGCAGCACCGCGCCCAGCTTCCAGCCCAGGTTGTGGGCGTCCTGGACGCTGGTGTTGAGGCCCTGCCCGCCCGCCGGGGAGTGCACGTGCGCCGCGTCACCGGCGAGGAACACCCGGCCCGCCCGGAAGCGGTCGGCCAGCGCGGCCCGCGGGCGGAAGTCCGAGGCCCAGCGGACCTCGGTGACGTCGTCGGGGGCGAGGTGGGAGCAGGCGGCGACGACCCGCCGTATGCCGTCGAGGGAAAGGTCCACCTCCGTACCGTGCGCGAACCGGGTGGTCAGCTGGAAGTCCTCCGTCCCGGCCAGCGGACAGATCGCGAGGAGGTCGCCGCCCGCCCCGTCTCCGCCGCCGCCGTCGCGGGGCGGGAAGATGTGCCAGTTGTCGCGGTCGAGGCCGGTGATCCGCACGTCCGCCACGAGCATGGGGCCCGGGTCCAGTTCCTCCCCGGTCATGGCGACGCCGACCGCGCGGCGCACCGCCGAGCGGCCGCCGTCCGCGGCGACGGCGTACCGGGCGCGCACCGTGTCGCCGGAGGTGAGGCGCGCCGTCACGCCCTCTTCGTCCTGGGTCAGGCCGGTGACCTTCCGGCCGAAGGCGACCTTGCCGCCGAGTTCCTCCAGCCGCTCCAGCAGGATCCGTTGCGTGCGCCACTGCGGAATCATGCAGGGCTCGGTGTACGGCGAGTCCTCGTCCGCCCCGACCGGGTCGAACATCCGGTGCTCGCCGGCCCGCTCGCCGTCCCGCCAGATCATCCCGGCCGGGTAGGTTCCGCCCGCCGCGCGGATCGCGTCGTACACGCCGAGGTCGTCGAAGATCTCCATGGTGCGCGGCTGGAGCCCTTTGCCGCGCGAGCCGGGGAACAGCCCGTCCCCCTGTTCCACGACCTGGGCGGGGACCCCGCGCCGGGCCAGGTCGATACCGAGAGCGAGGCCGGTGGGGCCGGCGCCCACGATCAGGACATCGGTGTTGCTCACGATCCGCTCCTTAACGTTGTTAAGTGGCCGTCGCTGCCGAGCGTGGCCTTAACGGTGTTAAGTTGTCAAGTGTGAGTACGGAACGACGCGCGCCCCTGGACCGCGAACGGGTCGCCGACACGGCGCTGAGGCTGCTGAACGAAGTGGGCCTGGACGGCCTGACGCTGCGCGCCATCGCCAGGGAACTGGACGTCAAGGCGCCCGCCCTGTACTGGCACTTCAAGGACAAGCAGGCGCTGCTCGACGAGATGGCGACCGAGATGTACCGGCGGATGACGGCCGGTGCCGCGCTCGACGCCGGTGACACCTGGCGGGAGCGATTGCTGAAGGCCAACCGGGGACTGCGCGCGGCGCTGCTCGGCTATCGCGACGGCGCGAAGGTGTTCAGCGGCTCACGCTTCACCGGTCTCGTGCACGCGGAGCAGATGGAGGACAGCCTGCGCCTGCTCACGGCCGCCGGCCTCACCCTGCCCCAGGCGGCCCGCGCGCTGAACACGACGTACCTCTACACGCTCGGTTTCGTCACCGAGGAGCAGGGCGTCGAGCCGCTGCCCGGAGAGCGCCGAGAGGGCTTCGATCTCGTCGAGCGCGCCCGCCTCATGGCCGGCTTCCCGCTGGCGGCCGAGGCGGGTAGGGAGATCTTCGAGGACTACGACCGGCATTTCGAGGAAGGGCTGGCGCTGCTGATCGCGGGGATCGCGGCGCGGTACGGCATGGACTGAAGGACGCTCAGCGCACCCTGGACAGCGCCGCCCGGATCTTCGGCGTCAGCGTCTCCTCCACGTACCGGTTCAGCAGCCAGGCCAGCAGCAGCATCGCGGCGACGGTGAGGGCGAAGGTCCCCGCCGAGCCGATGCCGAGGCCGCGGTGCAGGCCGTGGATGACCACCCATCCCAGGTGCTCGTGGACCAGGTAGAACGGGTAGGTGAGGGCGCCCGCGACGGTCAGCCAGCGCCAGTTCGCCCGGTCCAGCAGGCCCAGCGCGATGGCGGTGACCGCGGCGAAGCCGAGCGTCACGACCAGGATGATGCCGAACGAGGTCCTGTGGGAGAAGGCGTCCGCGCTCGGCGCGTGCCACAGGTCCTGGACCGAGTAGTGCTGGCCGATCAGCCAGCTCACCCCGACGATGCCCCAGGCGTACACGTCCTTGCGGTCGCGGTGGACGAGGTACAGGCCGACACCGCCGACGAAGAACGGCGCGTACTGCGGCATCAGGACGAGGTCGAGCAGCGGCTCGTTCGCGCCCTCGGCGATCGCCGCCCCCAGGGTCCACAGCGCGCAGAAGAGGATCACCCGCTGCCGGCTCGCCCCGGGCATCACCACGAACAGGGCGAACAGCGCGTAGAAGCGGACCTCCGCCCACAGCGTCCAGCACACCCCCAGCACCCGGTCCACGCCGAGCGGCTGCTGGAGCATCGTCAGGTTCACCAGGGCGTCGCTCGGCGAGACGGCCTCGTGGACGACCACCGGCAGGGCGAACACCGCCGTCACGAGGAGGACCGCCGCCCAGTAGGCGGGCAGCAGCCGGGAGGTGCGGGAGGCGAAGAACGACCGCAGCGGCCTGCCCCAGCCGCTCATGCAGATGACGAATCCGCTGATCACGAAGAAGATCTGGACGCCGAGGCAGCCGTAGGCGAAGTACTCGTGAAGGGTGGGGAACTGGTCCTTCGGGGAGCTTCCCCAGGCAGTGGTGACATCGCCGCCGCGCCCGCCGTAGTGATAGGCCGCCACCATCAGCGCGGCGACCAGCCGCAGTCCGTCCAGGGCGCGCAACCGGGGACGCCCGTGCGGCTTTCCCGTCTCCGCCGGCCGGGTCGCTCCGGGCACCGGACGAGCGAGCGTGCTGGTCAAGGAAAACCCCTGGGTTTCATGATTCCGGCCGGATTCGGCCGCGGGTACGCCAGCACGCTAGTCCGATGGACGGAGAGCAACCGAACGCCGGACCAACGATTCCCTGGCCGGTAGAGATGAGTTCACCTGGATGTCGTTTTGGCTTTCTAAATTCTCCGAACATCCCCCTTGCGTGGAAGAAAACGCAACCAATGTTGTCGCGGAGCGCGCGCAGATGGTTCGGCAAAACAGGAGTGCCATGACGACGGTTCAGAACAGACGGGCACGTGTGCGCGGAGGGGAGCTGGACGACTGCCTGCGTGCCTGCGCGGTGCACAGCGGAAAACTCGTCGGCAGTGTGGACCGCCGCCGCATCGAACTCGCCGAGCAGCTCCGCAAGCTGCTCGTCGTGGTCACCACCGGTGACGCCCCCACCGCCGCACCGGCCGCGCCGAGCGGTGCCGCCGCCCGCCTCAAGCGGGTCGTCAAGGGCGCGTCGGTCCCCGCCGCCGGCATCCCCAACGACGTGCTGGACGCCCTGCTCGCCGTCGCCAACAAGGCCCTGGAGTGCGGCTACGACGACGAGCTGGACCTCGCCCTGGTCATCAGCGACACCGTCCTGGCCCAGCGCAAGAACTCCCGCGCCGGCTGGCGGCTGCGCGCCCGGCTGATGGAGGCCCTCGGCGACGAGACCGAGGCCGTACCCGCCTACGAGCGGTACCTGGGCCTCACCGACAGCGACGGATTCGGCGTCTCCGCGAAGATCGCCGGACTGCGGGTCGCCGGGGAGAAGGACCGGGAACTGCTGGCCCTGCTGCGGCGCCAGTGCCCGCGCGCCGAGCGGTTCGCCGACGGTCCCGCCACCGACGTGTGGGCCGAGGGCCTGGCCGCGCACGCCGCGGGGGACTGGTCCGAGGCCGAGCCGCGCATGGTGGGAGCGCTCCTCGCACTGGCCGCCGGGCAGGCGCCGGTCGCCGACCGGCAGGAACTGCTCGGCCAGTACCTGGAGCTGCGCTCCGCGCGCGGCGACGCCGACCTGCCCGCGCTCACCGAGGTCCTGGCCCTCTACGCCGAGCAGCGCCGCAACCGGATGCGCGGCCCCGTCGCCGACCCCACCATCGGCGGCGTGCAGTGGGTCAGCCTCGGCGAGTTCCGCAACCTGATCGCCGGCAAGTCCATCTGCCTCATCGCCAACTCCGGGCGAGTGGGCGCCAGTTCGATTGGCGCCGAGATCGACGCCTACGACCTGGTGGTCCGTTTCAACTCGTACCGCATCGACGAGAAGCACACCGGCGGGCGTACCGACATCCACGCCACCATCCACAAGCACGGCTTCAACTGGGACCAGCCGGTCACCACCCGGCTCGTGTTCGGCGGCGTCTCCGGCGACTGGAAGCACTCCCTGCGCAACCGCCTGGTGCCCGGCGCCCAGCGACACCTCGGCGACGAGTCGCTGCGCTGGCCCGTGCGCACCATCGGCAAGCTCGGCTCCGACGTCTGGTCGGGCATTCCGACCACCGGCTTCAACATGCTGTTCCTGCTGGACTTCCTGGACGTCAGCCCCACGCTCGACCTGATCGGCTTCGACTTCTACGAGAGCGGCGCCTACCGCGTGCCCGAAGCCATGAAGATGCCGATCACCTCCGTGCACGAGTACACCAGCGAGAAGGAATGGGTCATGCAGCGGGCCCAGCGAGTGACCGACATGAGGATATCCCTGCGATGACCATCACCCCCGGGGCCGCGACCACGGCCTCCCCGGCACCGGCCCTCTCGTCGGACGCGCTCACCGGCAAGCGCCGCGTCGCCTTCGCCGCCTACGTCGACGAGAACTACCTGCCCGGCTTCCTCGCCCTGCTGCGCAGCCTCGCGCTGTCCAACCCGGGCGTGTGCGAGGACTTCGTCGTGCTCCACGACGACCTGCGGCCCGGCTCCATCGCCAGGATCCGCGCCCTGCACCCGAGGATCGTGCTGCGCCGGGTGAACACCGGGCACTACGACACGTACAAGAAGGGCGACCAGGACAACTACCTGGTCCGCAAGGCGTACTTCATCCTCGACGTCTTCCGGCTGCGCGAGTACGACACCATCATCACGCTCGACACCGACATGGTCGTCCTCGGCGACCTCGGTGAACTGCTGCGGCTGCGCGAGGGCCTGGCGGCCGTCCCGCAGTTCTTCTACGGGCAGCACAAGCTGAACTCCGGGCTGCTGGTCATCCAGCGCGAGTACCTCAGCGACGCGTTCTGCGCCGAGCTGGACGCGACCGGACGCAGCGGCGACTACGAGCTCGACAAGCACGACCAGGGCATCCTCAACGCCGTTCTGGACGGCGACTTCGTCCGCCTCGACGCCCGCTACAACTTCGTCAAGCGGCGCCTGTCCGGCGACCTGCCGGTCCCCGACGACACCGCGATCCTGCACTTCACCGGCCGCCACAAGCCCTGGCAGGGCGGCGAGGCCGGATACGGGCAGGCGGAGGACCGCTGGCGCGAGTTCGAGCTGTCCGACGCCGAGTTCCAGGCCGCCTACCTGGCCCGGTCCGGCACCCTCCACCACGACCTGCTGGTGCACCTCGGGACCCCGCACGTCGCACGCACCGGTGACGTCGAGAGCGCCCGCAAGGTGGCCGCCGCGCACATCGCGGCCGGCGACTACCAGGACGCCGTCGACATCCTGAGCGGTGTGCACATCCCGCTCGACGAGGCATGGCCGCACGAGGTGCTCGGGCACGCCCTGATGAGCGTCTCGCGCTACGAGGAGGCCAAGGCCCGGCTGCTGCTCGCCGCCGCCGCCCCCAACCGGGCCGCGACCGCCTACGCCCGGCTCGCCCAGACGGCCTGGGTGCACGGAGACGACGCCGAGTCGCTGCGGCACGCCACCGCCGGCATCTCCGTCGACCCCACCCACCGCTCGAGCCGGCTGTGGGCCCAGCGCGCCGCCTCCGTACCCGAGCAGGAGCTGGGCGGCGCCGAGGACCAGCTGGCGCACGTCGCCTTCTACATGGACCGCCAGGGCAACGCCGGCGACAAGCTGCTGCCGGAGACCGTCCGCCTGGGCTTCGGCCCGGACACCACCTCCCGCCGCTGGCACTCCGTGCACGCCCACCGGCTGTTCGACGAGGCCGCCCTGGAGCGGGTCAACGCCCGGCGCGGCCTGGTCATCGGCGGCGGCGGACTGTTCATCCCGGACACCATGCCCAACGGCAACAGCGCCTGGCAGTGGAACGTGCCCGACGCACACCTGCGCGCCGTCGACGTGCCGATCATGGTGTACGCGGTCGGCTTCAACGCCTTCGACGGCCAGTCGTACCGGGCCGGGCGGTTCCGCGAGAGCCTGCGCCTGCTGGTGGAGAAGTCCTCGTTCTTCGGGCTGCGCAACCACGGCTCCATCGCCAAGGTGCGGGCCATGCTCCCGGACCACCTGCACGACAAGGTCCGCTTCCAGCCCTGCCCCACCACGGTCAGCCGCCAGTTGGTGCAAGGCTGGACGGACCCGGCCGAGCGCGAGGACACCGTCCTGCTGAACGCCGCCTACGACCGGGCGGGCCTGCGCTTCGGACACGACTACGGGCACTTCCTCGCGGAGATCGCCAAGGCCGTGCGCGGCATCGGCGCGCACACCGAGGTCCGCTGCGTGGCGCACTCGCTGGACGACGAGCGGATCGCCTTCGACCTGCGCCGCGAGCACGGCATCTCGCTGCCGGTGATCCCGATGTACGACTTCGACAACGACGGGATCCGGGACCTGTACGCGAGGACCCGCCTCGTCATCGGCATGCGCGGGCACGCCGGGATGATCCCGTTCGGCGTGGGCACGCCGATCATCAGCCTGATCTCGCACCCGAAGATGGCGTACTTCCTGGCCGACATCGAGCGCCCCGAGTGGGGCGTCTCCGTGCACGACAGGAACCTGGGCGCCGTGCTCACCGAGCGGGCGACCGGCATCCTGGACCGTCACGCGGCGACCGTCGCCGACGTCCACGAGCGTCAGCAGTCGCTGTGGAAGGTCACCGAGGCCAACGCCGCCGACCTGAGGGCGATCCTCGGCGAGTGAGACGGGGGGAGCCCCCGCGGCCGGTCCCAGGACGCTGGGGGACGGGCCGCGGGGGCTCACGCGTGCCGCGTGCCGCGCGCTTCACGCCGGGCCCGCGGACTCAGCGGCCCAGGGCCTTCCCCACCAGCCGGGACAGCCGCGAACCGCCGCCGCCGTTCTTCGCCCGGTCCTCGTCGTACGCCGTGCGCAGCTGCTCGAAGTGGTCGGCGCGGGTACGGCTCAGGTACGCGTCGTCGATCAGCGGCTCGGCCAGCGACCACGCCCGCCGGTGGTCGCCGGCGTAGTGGGCGACGTAGGCCTTGGAGAACTCCAGGACCGACTTGAACGGGATGCCGCCGGTGTGGTCGCGGTCGATCCGTTCCTGGACGGCGGAGATGAGCGCCAGCTTCTCGTCGACGGAGCAGGTGTCCTCCGCGAGGGACTTCAGCACGTCCTCGGGGATCGGCCGGACCACCTCGAAGGCGAGCGTGGAGCGGATCGGCGGTCCGGCGATCTCGATGTACGGCAGCAGCGCGCCCGTGCTGTGGTGCAGCCACGGCAGCCGGGGCCCGGCGAAGTCCTGGTGCAGGACGACCGAACCGGGGCGCAGCCGGGACAGGAAGCGCTCGGTCACGCAGCGGAACACCCGGGGGGTCTTGGCGATGTCGATGTGCAGGAACTCGACGGGGCTGGTGTCCCCGGGGTCGGAGGTCTTCCAGAGGTCGCCCGCGTGGATCTCCAGGAACGGCAGGAACGGTTCGAGGCGTCCGCGGAAGTCGTCCAGGAAGGAATCGTCCTCGGCCGGTTTGCTGCCGGAGGTGAAGAACTTCTCCGTCGCGAAGGTGCCCTTGCCGACGCGGAAGAAGTCGTACGCGTGCAGCCGCCCCCGGCGCTCGTCGAAGACGGGGCTCTCGCGCAGCCCGAGCGCGAGGGCATAGGTGGAACCACCGCCACCGGACCCCAGTTCGACCAGCCGGTCCTCGCCCGTGAGGTGATGGCGTCCCAGCAGATAGAGGAACCGCAGTTCCCAGGTGCTGACCTGGGAGTAGGGGAGGGCGTCCGGCAGGCGGACATCGTCGAGGAGCGAGTAGAGCCGTCCGATGTTCGTCATGGATGCCTCACGGGTTGGGTGACGCCGGAGAAGGGCGGCAAGCGTGATGATCCTATGAGTCTGACCGTCAGTTCACCATGGAATCCATGGAGTTGACTGACTGTCGCTCGAACTTTCCATGGCCTTCGCTCGCCGTTCATTCAGGGAGGCGCCCCGCCCGTCCGCCCCGCCGAGGGGCGGGGCGGACGCGTGCTCAGCGGCGGGCCATCGCCCGGCGCAGCCTGCGCGCCCTGCGCGCGACCTTCCGGACCGTGGCGTTGCGCGGCAGGAACCCCAGCTGGGGCGGCACCCCGCCGGGCAGCCCGAGGGACGTCAGCCGCTTCTTCTTGAAGTAGCGCCGGGTGTCGTCGTCCAGTCGCGTCGACAGGTAGTGCTCGGCCTCGGACCGCAGGGCCGGCAGGATCTTCGGCTGCATCGTGAACCCGACGGCCCGTACGAGGTCGCCGAGCGCCTCGGCGGCCATGCGTCCGCGCCCCTCGGCGACCGCCGCCCCGTCCGTCGGCTCCGGCAGCAGCGCGTCGACGAGGGTGACCGGGACGCGGTTGCTGTTCTCGAACGGCGTCAGCCGGTCCAGCAGAGTCCCGGTGCCGACCCGGGCGACCGGCAGCCCGTACAGGGTGGACGCGGTCAGCAGGGCGGTGGAGAAGCAGCCGACGACCAGGGCCGGACGCATCCGCTGGTACAGCACCTCGGCCAGGACCGGGGTGTCCACCACCGTGAGACCGACGCCGAGCCGCTCGGCCTCCTCCTCCAGGGTGCGGGTGAAACGCGCCGGAGCCGTGGGGTGCGGCTTGAACACCACGCGGCTGTGCCCCAGCTTCACCGCGCCCTTCAGCATCCGCACATGAAGGTTCTCCTCCTCCTCGGCGGAGAGGATGTTCAGCGCGGACAGGTACTGGCCCAGCAGCAGCGCGGGTCCCGTCACGTCCGGCAGCTCGTCGCCGGTGTCGACCAGTTCGGCCAGCACCTTGGTGAACGCGGGGGTCGCCACCACCTCCGGCACCACCCCGAACTCGGTGAGCAGCAGCGGCTCGAGCCCCGGCACCAGGTCGAGGTGGAGCAGCCGCTCCACCCGGGTGCCGACCAGCGGGTCGAGCTTGTTGCGGGTGGGGCCGTAGCTCATCAGGCCGTCCGCGTAGACGGTGACGGGCGCGTCGGTGAAGATCTGCGTCACTCCGAGGGCCGGGTTGACCTGGATGGACTCCACGGCGAGGGCCAGGTCGTCGTCGCCCAGGTCCCAGAGCAGCCGCAGATACCGCTCCCACAGGGGGGCGTCCTCCAGGCGCGGCGCCCAACCGCCGGGGTGGAACGGGAAGACGGCTTCGTTCCAGGACAGCACGTCGTCGAACCGGGACCGCAGCCGCTCGAACCCGGGCATCTCGTCGACGGCGGGCGTGGTCTCGGGCGTCGTCGCGTTGTTGGAGACCAGCAGGATCCGCCGGTCGGCGGGCGCGAAGCAGCCGGAGTCCAGGGCGGCGGCGAGCGTGGCCGTGCCGTACAGGGTCGACGCCATGAAGATCTGCGTGGTCACGCGGCGACCTCCGCGGCCGGCACGGGGCGGCGACGCAGCCTCCGCAGCCGGCCGGCGCGCTCGGTGTCCATCGAGCCGAGCGCGTCGTCGAGTACGTCCTGCGGCATGCGCCGCAGTGCGGCGGTGCTCATCGCCTTCAGCTGTCGCGCCACGGGGGGCTCGAACCTTTCGATGGTTCCCAGGTGGTGGGAAATGATGGCGCAATACGTGCGCACGGCCTTCGGCAGCAGGGTCGCCGCATCGGCGTCCCGCGCGGTCTCCTCGATCACCTGGTCGAACGCGCGAATGAAGTCGAGCTGCCGGGCGTCACCGATCTGGGTGAGCGACGAGGAGACCCCGCGCCGGTAGAAGACACCGAGGAGGCCGGTCACCGCGAAGGACTCCGCCTCCCGGTGCAGCTTCCAGATCCAGGGCCGGTCCTCGGCGGTGCGCAGCCCGTCGGTGAAGTGCAGCACGCCGCGCTCGACGAGCCTGCGGTGGTAGATGCCCGCCCAGGCGTAGGCGTAGTCGACGGAGGTGGTCCGGTGGGAGGGGAGGATCGCGTCGCGCGGGTTCAGCGCCACATTGCGCCGGCCGTGCGGGACGCGGTGCACGGTGCGGGCCCGCGCGGTGCACTGCACATGGTCGGTGCGGACGAAGTCGCAGTCCAGCTTCTCGATCGCGGAGACCAGCCGGGCGTAGTGGCCGGGCGCCAGCCAGTCGTCACCGTCGAGGAAGGTCAGGTACTCGCCGCGGGCCCGGTCGATGCCGGTGTTGCGGGCGGTCGCCAGGCCGCCGTTCTTCTCGTGGCCGACCAGCACCGCCCCCGGCAGTTCGCGTTCGGCACGCGCGAGGAGGTCCGCGGTCCCGTCGGTCGAGCAGTCGTCGACGAGAATGAATTCGAAGTCGTCCCGCGCGTTGGCGCGCAGACTTCGCAGGGCATCGGGGACGTATGGGCGCACGTTGTAGAACGGCACGATGACGGAGAGCTTGGGCACGTCTTCGACGTTAGGGGGCGGCCCGTCATTCGTCTTTACCCGAACCTTGATACGGGGTGAACGACGCGTGGCGAAGCAGTGAAGCGAACATTTTTCCGGAGAGCGGGCGGGTCGATCCCCCATTCGGCGATCTGCTGTTAACCATTTGTTGGATTCGGGTTGGGCCGCTCCTGGGAATTACTTCCTAACGTCTTCGTTGTGCCAGCAAGTGCAACGAAGTCCCTGCGAGCAGCCGTTCTCGCGGATTCCGACACCCGGTGGAAATGGGGCGCGCTCACCGCGAACCGCATTGCCCCGGAGCATTCGGACATCCGTCTGGACGGTTATCTCCTGCGGGGCCGTGCGACTCCCACCGCCCGTCAGCTCGACGAGGTCGGCGTCCGGGCGGACGCCCTCCACGAGGTGACCGCGGTCCAGTTCCTGCACGCCATGCGCGAGGAGTCGTACGACATCCTGGTCCTCGCGCTGGTCGGCGGCGGGGTGCAGGCGATGCTGCACGGACTCGGGCGCGTCTGGGAGGACGCCGCGGCCGACCGGGCGAAGCGGCCCGTCGTCGTCACCGGATATGTCGGCGTCGTCTACGAGAAGCTCGCCGACGGCCTGCTGCTGCGCCACGGGGCCGACCTCGTCCTCGCCAACTCCCGTCAGGACGCGGACCGTTTCCGCGCCGTGTACGAAGGCGTGGGCGCCGACGCCGGCTCGGTGACGGAGGTCGCGCTGCCGTTCCTCGGCGGGGCCGCCTACACCGGCGAGCACGACCCCCGCACGGTCGTCTTCGCCGCCCAGCCCTCCGTACCGGAGAACCGCCGGGACCGTACCTACCTGCTGAACCGGCTGGTCGAGCACGCCCGCCGGCACCCCGAGCGCGAGGTACTGCTCAAGCTGCGCTCCAAGCCGGGCGAACACACCACGCACATCGAGGAACTGCCGTACCAGAAACTGGTCCAGCGGCTCGACCCGCCGGCCAACTTCCGCCTGGTGTACGGGCACATGGGCGAAGTCCTGGACCGCACCGACCTGCTGGTCACGGTGAGCTCCACGGCCGCCCTGGAGTCCCTGCACCGCCGGATCCCGACCGCGGTCCTCACCGACCTCGGCGTACGCGAGGCGCTCGGCAACCACCACTTCGTCGGCTCCGGCTGCCTCGCCTCCTGGGACCAGCTCGACGCCGGCCACCGGCCCGTGCCGGACGAGGAGTGGGTGTCCCGGCAGGGCGTGGCCGCCGGGGGAGGGGCGTACGGCAGGGCCTTCGACACCGCCCGCGCCCGCATCGCCGAGCTGCTCGGCCGCCCCGGCGGCCTGCCCCCGCTGGCCCCGTACTACACGCCCGTCACCGCGCCCGGCTACCTGCCCGGCCTGCTCGCCCGCCATCACCTCGGCCCGGACGGCACCCCGCTGCCCGGCACCCCCGCCGCCGGCAAGGAACCCGGACCGGTCCGGCAGATCGTGCGCCGCGCGGCGCGCGGCGCCTACCGCCACGGCGTCCAGCGGGTGGCCCCGGTGATCCGTCGGATGGGCGAGCTGTGAGCGCCTCCCTTCCTGCTCAAGGAGCTGATCCCATGTCCCGACCGCAAGAGGGCCAGGGCACCCCGGTACGCCGGGTGCTCGCCGTGATCCCCGCGCGCGGCGGCTCCAAGGGCGTGCCCGCGAAGAACCTCGCGCCGGTCGGCGGCGCGCCCCTGGTGACCCGCGCCGTCCGCGAATGCCGCGCGGCGCGCCATGTCACGGACGTCGTGGTCTCCACCGACGACCAGGCCATCGCGGCCGCCGCCCGGCAGGCCGGCGCCGAGATCGTGATGCGCCCCGCCGCCATCGCGGGCGACCTCGCCACCTCGGAGGCGGCCGTCCTGCACGCCATGGACGCCCACGAGGCGCTGCACGGCGACCGGGTGGACGTCGTCCTGCTGGTCCAGTGCACCAGCCCCTTCCTGATCCGCGAGGACATCGACGGCGTGGCCGGCGCGGTCGCCGCGCAGGGCGCCGACACGGCCGTGACCGTCGCCCCGTTCCACGGCTTCGTCTGGCGGGACGCGGCCGGCGAGGAGCCGGCCGGCTCCCAGGGGGACGGCGGCAGCGGCGGCTTCGGCGTCAACCACGACAAGTCCTTCCGCCCCCGCCGCCAGGACCGCCCCCAGGACCTCCTGGAGACCGGCGCCGCCTACGCCATGGACGCGGCCGGCTTCCGCGAGCACCAGCACCGTTTCTTCGGCCGCACCGAACTCGTGCGCACCGACCCCGCCCGCGTGCTGGAGATCGACGACCCGCACGACCTCGCCCGCGCCCGCGCCCTCGCCCCGCTCTTCGACGCGAACAGGCCCGGCGCCCTTGCGGCGGATCCCCCCGCCCGCCTCCCCGAAGC
Organism: Streptomyces sp. NBC_01635; assembly: GCF_045209715.1. Taxonomy (NCBI): domain Bacteria; kingdom Bacillati; phylum Actinomycetota; class Actinomycetes; order Kitasatosporales; family Streptomycetaceae; genus Streptomyces; species Streptomyces sp. NBC_01635. The sequence continues at coordinate 5,661,324 of NZ_CP109277.1, forward strand.
CGACGACATCGACGCGGTCGTCCTCGACTTCGACGGCACCCAGACCGACGACAGGGTGCTGATCGACGCCGCCGGACAGGAATTCGTCTCCGTGCACCGCGGCGACGGACTCGGCATCGCCGCTCTGCGCAGGAGCGGACTGAGGATGCTCGTCCTGTCCACGGAACAGAACCCGGTCGTCGCCGCCCGCGCACGCAAACTCAAGATCCCCGTGCTGCACGGCATCGACCGCAAGGACCTCGCCCTGAAGCAGTGGTGCGAGGAACAGGGCATCGCGCCCGAGCGCGTGCTCTACGTCGGCAACGACGTCAATGACCTCCCGTGCTTCGCCCTCGTGGGCTGGCCCGTGGCGGTCGCGAGCGCCCACGACGTCGTACGCGGCGCCGCGCGCGCGGTCACCACCGTCCCCGGTGGCGACGGCGCGATCCGGGAGATCGCCAGCTGGATCCTCGGCCCCTCTCTCGATTCCCTCCCCAAGTAAGGAAGCACCGGTCATGAGCACCAACTCCCGCATCCGCACCCTCGGTTCCCGCGAAGCCGGCCCCGGCCGCCCGGTGTACGTCACCGGTGAGATCGGCATCAACCACAACGGCGACATCGAGAACGCGTTCAAGCTGATCGACGCCGCCGCCGAAGCCGGCTGCGACGCCGTCAAGTTCCAGAAGCGCACCCCCGAGATCTGCACCCCGCGCGACCAGTGGGACATCGAGCGCGACACCCCCTGGGGCCGGATGACGTACATCGACTACCGCCACCGCGTGGAGTTCGGCGAGGAGGAGTACCGCCAGATCGACGCCTACTGCAAGAAGAGGGGCATCGACTGGTTCGCCTCCCCGTGGGACACCGAGGCCGTCGCCTTCCTGGAGAAGTTCGACGTCCCCGCCCACAAGGTGGCCTCCGCCTCCCTCACGGACGACGAGCTGCTGCGCTCGCTGCGCGCCACCGGCCGCACGATCATCCTCTCCACCGGCATGTCCACCCCGAAGCAGATCCGCCACGCGGTCGAGGTGCTCGGCAGCGAGAACATCCTGCTCTGCCACGCGACGTCCACCTACCCGGCCAAGGCCGGGGAGCTGAACCTCCGCGTGATCAACACCCTCCAGCAGGAGTACCCGAACGTCCCGATCGGCTACTCCGGCCACGAGACCGGCCTGCAGACCACGCTCGCCGCCGTCGCCCTCGGCGCCGCGTTCGTCGAGCGCCACATCACCCTGGACCGCGCCATGTGGGGCTCCGACCAGGCCGCCTCCGTCGAGCCGCAGGGTCTGACCCGCCTGGTCCGCGACATCCGCACCATCGAGGATTCCCTCGGCGACGGCGTCAAGAAGGTCTACGAGTCCGAGCTGGGCCCGATGAAGAAGCTGCGCCGGGTCCCCGGTGCCGTCGCCGAGGCGGAGATCGCCGCGGCCGCCGGCGAGCCGCTGACCGTCTGACCCTCCCTCACCCACCCTCCCCTGACGACGGGAACGGTCGTACGTCGATGAGCCCCCGCGCCGGGACCGCCGGCTCCCACACTCTCGCCTTCGTCGAGAGCCCGGTACAGCTGCTGAACGTGCTGGAGTGGGCGCACGCGCATGCGCCCGGCGTGGGGCTCACCCTCGTGGTGCTGTCCCCCGTCGACCCCATGACACGCGGTCAGTTGCGCCGCATGTCCGAACTCGCCCGCGAAGAGGGCCATGAAGTCCGCTGGGAGGAGGCGCGCGGCGGAGCCACCGCACCCTTCCAGACCGTCGCCGGCCTGGCCGGCCTGCTGCGCCGCGCCTCCCGGGTCGTCCTCGGCGACCCCTTCTCGCGGTACGTGCAGCTCATGCTGACGATCACCCGTGCCCGCGACCTCGTCGTCGTCGACGACGGCACGGCGACCATGGAGTTCGTCGGCCAGCTCGCGCGCGGCGAACGCCTGGTCCGCTGGCACCGCAAGGGCGGCCGCCGCGGCCCCCGCGACCTGCTCCTCGCCCCGGTCTCCGGCCTCGCCCGGCGCAGGCTCACCCCGGGCGGCCGGCGCCGGGTGGAGGTCTTCTCCTCGATGCCGGTCGACGACATCCCGGCCGGAGTCACCGTCAGCACCAACTCCTTCGCCTGGACCCGGCAGCGGTTCGGCCCGCCCCGCATCACCAGGACCGCCGACATGGTGGGCACGTCCCTGGTGGAGACCGGTGTGGTGGACGCCGACGCCTACGTCGAGGCCGTCCGCTCCCTCACCAAGGCCCACGGCGCGACCCGCTACTTCGCCCACCGCCGCGAGAGCACCGAGAAACTCCACCGGCTCGCGGTCGAGACGGGCCTGGAGATCGTCCGCCCCGAACTCCCCCTGGAGCTGATCGCCCGCCGGGGCCCCATCGGCCGCACGGTCCTCAGCTTCCCGTCGACCGTCGTCCACACCCTCCCCCTGGCCCTGTCCGGCACGGAGGTCCGCATCGCGGTCTGCGACATCGACCCGGCCTGGCTCGCCGAGAACGCCTCCCCGCGAGCCCAGGGCTTCCTGTCCAACGTGACCGGCACGGCACGGGACGCGCACCGGCTGGCGGCGGTGTCGGTGGCGCCGGCGGTCTGAAGGGAGGGGCGCCGGGACTCACGCGGCGCGCCGGACTGCGACGGGAGCGGTGATCCCCTCGGCGCCCTCGGGGCAGGTGCGTCCTCGAAGGACGGCTCCAGGGCCTCGCGGAAGCTCTCCGGGGACTCCTCGACGGTCCCGCCCCGCCGGGTGCCCCCGGACCGGAGGCAGCGTGCCGCGCACCGGGCGCCTCCGCGGGTGAGCGCGGCGGTCGGGTGCAGTGCCCCGGCGGTCGTGTCGCCGGTCCGGCGCGCACGGCCCCGCACCCCATCGGCGCAACCCGGAACGCCGGAGGTGCTTTCACCCGTGTGCGTGGACGACGACCGCGCGCCCGTGGACGGCGGGTCGCCGTGTCCGCCAGGCGAACCGGTCCGCGTGGCTCGGGCGATGCGTGGTACACCGAGGAGAGGTGGAGTTACGGCGCCGGAAGCGGCCGCTGCGAGCGGCGTGCCTTCCGGCGGTCTGTGTGGGCTCGTCCGCATACAAGGGCGGCGAGTTTACCCATCGCAGAGCACGACTAAGCGTGGGACTGCCGGATTTTCTTCCGCTGACAGGCTGATTTTTCTTGATCAGGGGTCGGTCGGGGGCTTCGGCGTCCTACCCTTCAAAGGGTGAAGCAACTGATGTCACTGGAGTCCGAGGAGTCCGAGGTCGATCTGGTCGGAGGGGCGGTGCTTCCGGGTACGCTCCCCGAGGCCCTGCGCGCCGAGCTCGTCGCCTTCCGACGCGACCTGCACATGCACCCCGAGCTGGGCCACCAGGAGTTCCGTACGACCGCCGCGATCAAGGAGCGGCTGGAGCGGGCCGGCCTCGCCCCACGCGTACTCTCCGGCGGGACCGGCGTCATCTGTGACATCGGGGTGATGGACGGCACACCGGCCGGCACCGGCCCGGACACCGGCACCGGAGCGGCCCCCGGCACCGGCATACTCGCCCTGCGGGCCGACATCGACGGGCTGCCCATCCCCGACATGAAGAGCGAGTGCCCCTATCGCTCCACCGTGCCCGACCGGGCGCACGCCTGCGGCCACGACGTGCACACCACCGTCGTGCTGGGCACCGGGCTCGTCCTCGCCGAACTGCACCGCCAGGGCCGGCTGCCCCGGCCGGTGCGGCTGATCTTCCAGCCCGCCGAGGAGGTGCTGCCCGGCGGGGCCGCCGACGCCCTCCTGGACGGCGCGCTCGACGGGGTCGGGCGGATCGTCGCCGTGCACTGCGACCCCCGGGTCGACGCCGGGAGGATCGGGCTGCGCGAAGGCCCCATCACCTCCGCCTGCGACCGTCTCGAGATCGCCCTCGACGGGCCCGGCGGCCACACCGCCCGCCCGCATCTGACCACCGACCTGGTCACCGCCGCCGCCCGGGTCGTCACCGACGTGCCCGCTCTGGTGGGCCGGCGGGTCGACAGCCGCAGCGGGCTCGCCATCACCTGGGGCAGGATCGAGTCCGGCCACGCGCCCAACGTCATCCCGCAGCACGCCGAGCTCTCCGGCACCGTGCGCTGCCTGGACCTGGAGACCTGGCGGCTGGCCCCGGACACCGTGGTCGCCGCCATCGACGAGGTGGCCAACCTGCACCGTGCCAAGTCGGAGATCAACTACGTGCGCGGAGTCCCGCCGGTCGTCAACGAGGCCGGCGTCACCGAACTCCTGCGGGACGCCATGATCGCCCGGCGCGGCGCGGAGTCCGTGGAGAACACCGAACAGAGCCTCGGCGGCGAGGACTTCTCCTGGTACCTGGAGCACGTCCCCGGCGCCATGGCCCGCCTCGGGGTCCGTCCTCCGGGCGAGCGCACCATCCGCGACCTGCACCAGGGCGACTTCGACGTCGACGAGCACGCCATCACCGTGGGCGTCGAACTCTTCACCGCCGCCGCCCTCCTGGACGCCCTGCGCTGAGCGGGCGGGGCCGGCCGGTCGCCTCCTCGACCATCGGCCCCTTCGCCCCGCCCACCCCCGTCGCTCCCCTTGCGCCCCGGGCGGGGGAGGGGGTGCGTGGCGCCCGTCACGCACCGTTCCGGCCGCCCCTTTCCGCCCCCTTGGACCCTCTATGGCCCGCTGCTTTACCAGGGTGTAACCGGCCATCGGCACGAATGGATAACAGCCACGCTGTACCCCGTTCCCAGGAGTGTCTACGCGCGTTAATGTCGCCGAACCGAGCGCCCGCCGCGGGGCTTTGGAGAATGGGGAGCGTCAGATGCGTCGGATATCCAGACTGACTCGCGTCGCAGTGGGGGTCGCGTCGCTCGCACTCGCCGCCACGGCCTGCGGCGGTACCAGCAGCGAGGGCGGGGACGGCGGAAAGAGCTCCGCGAAGGGCGACCTCGGTCTCGCCATCGCCTACGACATCGGCGGCAAGGGCGACCAGTCCTTCAACGACGCCGCGTACGCGGGGCTCCAGAAGGCGGAGAAGGAGTTCGGCTACAAGACCGCCGACATCGAGCCCACCGAGGGCGAGACCGACGCGGACAAGGAGCAGCGCCTCTCGACGCTCGCCAGGCAGGGCTACAACCCCGTGATCGGTGTCGGCTTCGCCTACGGCCCGGCGATGACGGCCGTGGCCGAGAAGTACCCGGACACCACCTTCGGCATCGTCGACTCCGTGGTCGAGGGCAAGAACGTCGCCTCCCTGGTCTTCGCCGAGGAGCAGGCGTCCTACCTCGCCGGCGTCGCCGCGGCCAAGGCCACCAAGACCGATGTGGTGGGCTTCATCGGCGGTGTGGACATCCCGCTGATCCACAAGTTCCGGGCCGGCTTCGAGCAGGGCGTGAAGGCGACCGACTCCAAGGTCAAGGTCGTCTCGCAGTTCCTGACGCAGACGGCGGAGGAGGGCGGCTTCTCCAGCCCGGACAAGGGCAAGGCCGCCGCCGAGGGCCAGATCGAGAAGAAGGCCGACGTCGTCTACCAGGCGGCCGGTCTCTCGGGCCAGGGCGTGATCGAGGCCGCCGCCAAGGCGAAGGTCTGGGCGATCGGCGTCGACTCCGACCAGTACCAGCAGGAAGCCCTCGCCGGCTACAAGGACTTCATCCTCACCTCCGCCACCAAGGAGGTCGGCGGTTCGGTGTACGCCCTGGCCAAGTCCGTCAAGGACGGCAAGGCGCTGACCGGCACCCAGGTCTTCGACCTCAAGGTGGAGGGCGTCGGCCTCTCCGACAGCAACCCGAAGATGGCCGAGATCAAGGGCCTGACGGACGCCGTGGCCAAGGCCAAGGAAGGCATCATCGACGGCTCCATCACCGTCAAGACGGAGTAGTGCGACAGCGCGGCAGCGCGACAGGGGAGCAGCGCGGTACCGCGGTACCGCAGTGACGAAGCCGGGCGGGCACCTCAGGGTGCCCGCCCGGCTCGTGTGCCCCCGGGGGCGCCGTTTTGCCGGACCGGCAACAGGAGTGGCGTGTCCGGGACACGTCGGGCGACGGTGGGCCGATGAACGACGACATCGCAGCGGGACCGCCCGCGTCCGACACCTCCTTCCCTGCCGACGGATACGTCGGAGACCCCGTGGTGAGGGCGGAGTGGGACACCCTGTACGCCGACCGACAGCAGCTGTGGAGCGGCCGGCCCAACGGTGCGCTGGTGGCCGAGGCCGCCGGGCTCACACCCGGGCGGGTGCTCGACGTCGGTTGCGGCGAGGGCGCGGACGCCCTCTGGCTCGCACGCCGCGGCTGGGACGTGACCGCGCTCGAGGTCTCGGGCGTGGCGCTGGAACGGGCGGCCGGGCACGCACGGGACGCCGGCCTCGCCGTTCGCTGGGTGCACGCCTCACTGACGGAGGCGGCCCTCCCGCCGGCCTCCTTCGACCTGGTCTCCGCGCAGTACCCCGCCCTGGTGCGCACCCCCGACGCCGCAGCCGAGCGAGCGCTGCTCGCGGCCGTCGTGCCCGGCGGAGTGCTGCTGCTCGTCCACCACGCGGGGGTGCACACCCGGCAGGAGGACGAGAGCGGCTTCGACCCGGCCGACTACGTCTGGCCCTCGATGGTCGCCGCTCTGCTCGACGAGGACTGGAAGGTGGAGGTGGACGAGCAGCGGCCCCGCGTGGCACCCGGCGGCGGCGCAGGCGCGCACCACACCGACGACCTGGTGCTGCGCGCGCGCCGGCTGCGCTGAGCCCCTCCGGCCGCAGCGGACCCGGCGACCCGGGCCGATGTCCGGCGTGCGCCGGCCGGCGAGCACCGTGTCGGATGTCACGGTGCTTTTCACCTCACACCGCACATCGCCTGAATGTCACCCTGTGCCACGATCTGTTTGCGACAGGCAATGGTTTACTCGCGGTAGGAGGCGGGTAGGGCACGGCCGCATAACAAGGTGGACAGAAAGGGTTTCCAGGGAGGTCTACGCGCGTTAATCTGCGGCGAAGCCAGCGCCGCCCCCCGACTTCCGGCGCTTGTACGAAGGAGCACCACACATGCGCCGGATTTCCCGGATCACGGTCGCAGGCGCAGCGACCGCCTCTCTGGCCCTCGCGCTCTCCGCCTGCGGCGGCACCTCGACCTCTTCCGGCTCGTCGGAGTCGAAGGGCGACAAGGGCATCGCCATCGCCTACGACGTCGGCGGCAGGGGCGACCAGTCCTTCAACGACGCCGCGTACGCGGGCCTGAAGCAGGCGGAGAAGGAGTTCGGCTACAAGACCGCCGACGTCGAGCCCACCGACGGCGAGACCGACGCGGACAAGGAGCAGCGCCTGGGCTCGCTGGCGAAGCAGGGCTACGACCCGGTCGTCGGCGTCGGCTACGCCTACGCCACCGCCGTGAAGGCCGCCGCCGAGAAGTACCCGGACACCACCTTCGGCATCGTCGACGACTCCACGGTCGAGCTGGACAACGTGGCCGACCTGGTCTTCTCCGAGGAGCAGGCCTCCTACCTGGCCGGCGTCGCCGCCGCCGAGACCACCAAGACCGATGTGGTGGGCTTCATCGGCGGTGTGGACATCCCGCTGATCCACAAGTTCCGGGCCGGCTTCGAGCAGGGCGTCAAGGACACCGACCCGAACGTCAAGGTCGTCTCGCAGTTCCTGACGCAGACGGCGGAGGAGGGCGGCTTCTCCAGCCCCGACAAGGGCAAGGCCGCCGCCGAGGGCCAGATCGAGAAGAAGGCCGACGTCATCTACACGGCGGCCGGTCTGTCCGGTCAGGGTGCCATCGAGGCCGCGGCCGCCAACAAGGTCTGGGCGATCGGCGTGGACTCCGACCAGTACGCGCAGGAAGCCCTGGCGAAGTACAAGGGCTCGATCCTGACCTCCGCGACGAAGGACGTCGCCAAGTCGGTGTACAAGCTGGCTCAGTCGGTCGAGGACAAGGCTCCCCGCACCGGTATCCTCAGGGGCGATCTGGCGTCGGGTGAGGTCGGCCTCGCGCAGTCCAACCCCGTGTTCGCGGACAACGCGAAGCTTCAGGACGTCATCGAGACGGCCAAGAAGAAGATCATCAGCGGCGACATCAAGGTCCAGTCGAGCTGACCCCGGCGGGGCCTTTCGTTCGCATCGGGCCGGGTCCGCGGGCCCGGCGCGATCCGCGTGAAAGGCCCTGTGCCCGAACAGCGTGTAATCCATGGGGTCGTGACCGCTCGACGGGGTGCGGGGAGTAGGCTCCCCGCACCCCGTCGAGCCGGGTGTGCGACCCCGTTCGATGCCGTAGGGGCGCTACGCGCGTAGACGACCCCCGTCCCCAGGAGTGCGCCATCAACGCGTCCAGCAGCCCTCCGGCCGGAGCGGCGGTCAACGAGTCGGTGACCGCCGTCGAGCTCGCCGGGATCACGAAGCGTTTTCCCGGTGTCGTGGCCAACCACGACATCCACCTCACGGTCCGCAAGGGCACCGTGCACGCCCTCGTCGGTGAGAACGGCGCCGGCAAGTCGACGCTGATGAAGATCCTCTACGGCATGCAGAAGCCGGACGAGGGCACCATCGCGATCCACGGCGAGACGGTCTCCTTCTCCTCGCCGGCCGACGCCATCGTCCGCGGCATCGGCATGGTCCACCAGCACTTCATGCTCGCCGACAACCTCACGGTCCTCGAGAACGTGGTGCTCGGCAGCGAGAAGCTGTACGGCATCGGCGCGAAGGCCCGCCGCAAGATCAAGGAACTCTCCGACCGCTACGGCCTCGGCGTACGTCCCGACCTGCTGGTCGAGGAACTCGGCGTCGCCGCCCGCCAGCGCGTGGAGATCCTCAAGGTCCTCTACCGCGGCGCCACCACGCTGATCCTCGACGAGCCCACCGCCGTCCTCGTCCCGCAGGAGGTCGACGCGCTCTTCGACAACCTGCGCGAGCTCAAGGCGGAGGGCCTGTCGGTCATCTTCATCTCCCACAAGCTGGGCGAGGTCCTCTCGGTCGCCGACGACATCACCGTCATCCGCCGGGGCACCACCGTGGGCACCGCCGTTCCCGCCGAGACCACCCCGCGCCGGCTCGCCGAGATGATGGTCGGCAGCGAACTGCCCACCCCGGAGACCGCCGAGTCCACGGTCACCGACCGCGCGGTCCTCACCGTCGACAAGCTGCGCCTGGCGGCCCCCGGCGGCAAGGCCCTGCTCGACGACATCAGCTTCACCATCCACGCGGGCGAGGTCCTGGGCATCGCCGGCGTCGAGGGCAACGGCCAGACCGAACTGGTCGACGCCCTCATCGGCCTGCGGCACGCCGACTCCGGCGTGATCCGGCTGGCCGACGAGGAGATCACCGGCTGGGCCACCCGCAAACGCCGCGAGGAGGGCATCGGGTACATCCCCGAGGACCGCCACCGCCACGGCCTGCTCCTGGAAGCACCCCTCTGGGAGAACCGCATCCTCGGCCACGTCACCGAGAAGCCCAACGCCAAGGGCTTCTGGCTGGACCCGAAGGCGGCCCAGGAGGACACCCGGCGCATCGTCCGGGAGTACGACGTGCGCACCCCCGGCATCGACGTCACCGCCGCCTCCCTGTCCGGAGGCAACCAGCAGAAGCTGATCGTCGGCCGTGAGATGAGCCACCGGCCACGCTTCCTGATCGCCTCCCACCCCACCCGCGGTGTGGACGTCGGCGCGCAGGCCGCGATCTGGGACCACATCCGTCAGGCGCGCCGCGAGGGCCTCGCCGTCCTGCTGATCTCCGCCGACCTGGACGAGCTGATCGGCCTGTCCGACACCCTCCGGGTGATCTACGACGGCAGGCTCGTCGCGGACGCCGACCCCGCCACCGTCACCCCGGAGGAGCTCGGTACCGCCATGACCGGTGCCGCCACCGGACACCTCGAACACGAAGAGACCCCCGAGACCCCGGCCGGCGCAGGGAAGACCGGGGCCGACGCCCCCGGCTCCGCGGCCGACGCCCCCGAGTCTCCGGAAGACGAGGCCCGCTGATGAAGAAGTTCGACAAGGAGCGCGTGCTCCTCGCAGTGGCCGGACCGGTCATCGCGCTCGCCGTGGCCTTCGCCCTGAGCGCGATCGTGCTGCTCGCCTCGGGCAAGAACCCCGTCGAGCCGTTCGCCCTGATGTTCGAGCAGGCGACGTTCTCCGACGTCCAGGTCCTGATCATCAACCAGGCCTCGATGTACTACATCGCCGCCCTCGCGGTGGCCATCGGCTTCCGGATGAACCTCTTCAACATCGGGGTCGACGGCCAGTACCAGCTCGGCGCCATCATGGCCGCCGTCGTCGGCGCCCACATGAACCTGCCGGCCGTGCTGCAGCTTCCGCTGCTGCTCCTCACCGCCGTGTTCACCGGCGCCTTCTGGGCCGGCATCGCCGGAGTCCTCAAGGTCACCCGCGGGGTCAGCGAGGTCGTCGCCACGATCATGCTCAACGCGATCGCCACGTCCCTCATCGTCTACCTGTGGAAGCCGGACGTCTTCGGCGTCAAGATCGGCAACAACAGCACCACCGGCGAGATGTACGAGTCCGGCTGGGTCCCCGGCATCGACATGGGCGAAGCCGGCGAGATCTACGGCCTGGTCGTCCTCGCGGCACTGCTCGGCATCGGCTACTGGATCGTCCTCAACCGCACCCGCTTCGGCTTCGACCTGCGCGCCTCCGGCGCCTCCACGACCGCCGCCGCGGCCAGCGGGGTCAACCCCAAGCGCATGGTGCTCACCGCCATGCTGCTCTCCGGCGGTCTCGCCGGTCTCGCGGGCCTGCCGATCCTGCTCGGCGACTCCCACACCTACAACCTGAACTTCCCCACCGGCATCGGCTTCCTCGGCATCGGCATCGCCCTGCTCGGCCGCAACAGCCCCGTCGGCATCGCCTTCGCCGCCCTGCTGTGGGCCTGGCTCGACAAGGCCTCGCCCGAGCTGGACTTCCACGGCTACGACAAGGAGATCGCGGTCATCATGCAGGGCCTGATCGTCCTCTCGGTCGTCGTCTCCTACGAGGCCGTCCGCGAGTGGGGCCTGCGCCGTCAGCAGCGCCGGGTCGGCGCGGAACTCGCCGCGGGTCACGTCCTCGGCGCCGACAACAACACCACGAAGGAGGTGGCTGGCCGATGACCGCCCCGACCACAGCGACCGACGTCAACCAGCCCTCGCTGCAGCCTGCGGCGCCCACCGGCCGCCGCATGTCGTGGCCCGTGCTGCTGCTGGTCATCGCCGGCGCCCTGGCCCTGGTCTCGATCGTCCGCATCGTCACCGGCGCGGACGGCATCACCAACGTCAGCCAGATGTCCACCGCCCTCCAGCTCGCCGTCCCCATCGGCCTGGCCGGACTCGGCGGCCTGTGGGCCGAGCGCGCGGGCGTCGTCAACATCGGCCTCGAGGGCATGCTGATCCTCGGCACCTGGTTCGGCGCCTGGGCCGGATTCCAGTGGGGCCCGTGGACCGGCGTCCTGGTCGGCATCATCGGCGGCTGCCTCGGCGGCCTGCTGCACGCCGTCGTCACCGTCACCTTCCGCGTCAACCACATCGTCTCCGGTGTGGCCATCAACATCCTCGCCCTCGGCGTCACCCGCTACCTCGCCCCGCTCGCCTTCGAAGGCCACCAGGGCGGCTCCGCCAAGCAGTCCCCGGCGGTCGAACCGCTCGGTCACTTCACCGTGCCGGGGCTGTCCGACGCGCTGCGGGACCTCAACGCCAAGGGCTGGTTCTTCGTCTCCGACATCGCGGGCCTGCTCGGCGGCCTGGTCACCAACGTCTCCTGGCTGACCCTCATCGCCGTCGCGCTCATCCCCGCCACCTGGTGGATCCTCTGGCGCACCGCCTTCGGCCTGCGCCTGCGCTCCTGCGGCGAGAACCCCGTCGCCGCCGAGTCCCTCGGCGTCAACGTCTACAAGTACAAGTACCTCGCCGTGATCATCTCCGGCGGTCTGGCCGGCCTCGGCGGCGCCTTCCTCTCCATCGTCGCCAACCCCTTCTACCTGGAGGGCCAGGTCAGCGGGCGCGGCTACATCGGCCTCGCCGCGATGATCTTCGGCAACTGGATGCCGGGCGGCCTCGCCATCGGCGCCGGACTCTTCGGCTACACCGACAGCCTCAACCTGCGCGGCGGCTCCACCAACGTGCACGCCCTGCTGCTGCTCGGCGCGCTGCTGCTGCTCGTCGGCGCGATCTGGCTGGCGATCCGCAAGAAGTACCTGCACGCGGTCATCACCCTGGTCATCGGCGCGCTCGTCTTCGCCTGGTACGCCGGCACCAACGAGGTCCCCAACCAGGTCGTCGCCGCTACGCCGTACGTCATCACCCTGGTGGTCCTGGCCCTGTCCGCGCAGCGGCTGCGCATGCCGAAGGCGGACGGACTCCCGTACCGGAAGGGACAGGGCGGATGACGCCCGCCCCGGCCCCCGCGGCGGACACCGACTGGGAGGCGCTGCGCGCGGTGGCACGGGAGGCCATGTCCCACGCGTACGCCCCCTACTCGGGATACCCGGTCGGTGCCGCCGCCCTGGTCGACGACGGACGCACCGTCTCCGGCTGCAACGTCGAGAACGCCAGCTACGGCCTCGGCCTGTGCGCCGAGTGCGGACTGGTCTCGGAGCTGCAGCGCACCGGAGGCGGCCGGCTCACGCACTTCACCTGCGTGGACGGCACGGGCGCGATCCTCGTCCCGTGCGGCCGCTGCCGGCAGCTGCTGTACGAGTTCGGCGGCCCCGGACTGCTCCTCGAAACCCCGTCGGGCGTCCTGCCGCTGTCGGCGATGCTGCCCCAGGCCTTCGGCCCGGAGTACCTCGCCGGGTGACCCCGTAACACCTCCGACCCGCAGCACCTCGTACCCCGTAGCTCCACCGCGGCCCCTCCGCGCGACTCACTCCCGACCGGAGGGGCCGCGCCCCGAGGGGCCGCGCTCTTCGCACTCCGGAAGGAATGCCACCCATGGCCATGGACGTCATCTCCGTCATCCGCACCAAGCGGGACCGCGGTGAACTCAGCGACGAGCAGATCGACTGGGTCATCGACGCGTACACCCGCGGGGAGGTCGCCGACGAGCAGATGTCGGCCCTCGCGATGGCGATCCTCCTCAACGGCATGAACCGGAGCGAGATCGCCCGCTGGACCGCCGCGATGATCGCCTCCGGCGAGCGCATGGACTTCTCCTCGCTGTCACGCCCCACCGCCGACAAGCACTCCACGGGCGGCGTCGGCGACAAGATCACCCTGCCGCTCGCCCCGCTGGTCGCGGCCTGCGGGGCGGCCGTCCCGCAGCTCTCCGGCAGGGGCCTGGGCCACACCGGCGGCACCCTCGACAAGCTGGAGTCGATCCCCGGCTGGCGCGCGCTGCTGTCCAACGACGAGATGCTCTCCGTCCTGAACGGCGCGGGCGCCGTGATCTGCGCGGCCGGCGACGGCCTGGCCCCCGCGGACAAGAAGCTCTACGCCCTGCGCGACGTGACCGGCACCGTCGAGGCGATCCCGCTGATCGCCTCCTCGATCATGTCGAAGAAGATCGCCGAGGGCACCGGCTCGCTCGTCCTGGACGTGAAGGTCGGCAGCGGCGCCTTCATGAAGACGATCGAGGACGCCCGCGAACTGGCGTCCACCATGGTCGGCCTCGGCACCGACCACGGCGTGAAGACCGTCGCCCTGCTCACCGACATGTCGACACCGCTCGGCCTCACCGCCGGCAACGCGCTCGAGGTCCGCGAGTCGGTGGAGGTCCTGGCGGGCGGCGGCCCGGCGGACGTCGTCGAGCTCACCCTCGCCCTGGCCCGCGAGATGCTCGACGCCGCCGGACTGAAGGACGCCGACCCGGCGAAGGCACTGGCCGACGGCTCCGCGATGGACGTCTGGCGCCGCATGATCGCGGCCCAGGGCGGCGACCCGGACGCCCCCCTGCCCACGGCACGGGAACAGCACGTGGTGACGGCGTCCGCCTCCGGCGTCCTGACCCGCCTGGACGCCTACGACATCGGCGTCGCCGCCTGGCGCCTCGGCGCGGGCCGCGCCCGCAAGGAGGACCCGGTGCAGGCGGGCGCGGGCGTCGAACTGCACGCCAAGCCCGGCGACACCGTCACCGAGGGCCAGCCCCTCCTGACCCTGCACACGGACACCCCGGACCGCTTCGCGTACGCCCTCGACGCGGTGGCCGACTCCTACGACATCGCGGCCCCCGGCACGCCCTTCACGGCGGCGCCGGTGGTGCGGGAACGTATCGCCTGACCTGCGCGCGGGCCGGAGGCGGGGGTGGGACACGCCCCATACGGGGGAACGGGACCGGTGGACCGCCACCGGTCCCGTTCGGCGTGCTGGGATCGGTGTGGCACCGAGGGGAGTACCGCCATGACCGTAGTCGCCGTGAGCGAGGACCCCGGCCAGAGGTGGGACGACCTGGTCCGCTTCTGGGAGGAGATGGAATGGCCCGAGGGCAGCAAGGTGGAGATCATCGAGGGGATCGTCACCGTGTCACCCGCTCCTGGGCTTCACCACAATGCGATCGCGGCAAGCATGCAGCGTCCCCTGTACGCCGTGATTCCGCGGAACTGGTCAATCTTCCAGACCCAGGCCATCGCCGTGCCCTCACGTCGGGCGATGTTCATTCCTGACCTTCTGGTGTACCCGGACCGGGAGAACCCGGAGTCGGACACCCACCTTCCCGCCGCCCTCGCCGAACTCGTCGTCGAGGTGACCTCGGCGTACAACGCCCGCCACGACCGCGTGACCAAGCCGGCCGCCTACGCCACCGCCGGCATCCCCTTGTACCTCCTGGCCGACCGCTGGAACCCCGACGGCCCGACCCTGACGCTCTACGGAGAACCCGAGGGGGACGTCTACCGCCCCTTGAGCACCGCGAAGTTCGGTGAGCCGGTCGCCCTGCCCGCGCCCTTCGACCTCGAGCTGGACACCTGCGAGTTTCCCGACACCTGAGTCACCCCAGCACCGTCGCCACCACCACGAGCACCGGTACCGACAGCAGGGTCGACACCAGGATCGCCTCCCGCGCCAGGGTCTCGCCGACGCGGTAGCTGCTCGCGTACGTGAAGAGGTTCTGCGCGGCCGGCAGCGCCGAGGTCACCACCACGTCCAGCAGTTGCTCCCCGCGCAGCCCGAACACCCCCACCGCCAGCCCCCAGGCGACCACCGGCTGTCCCAGCGACTTCAGCGCCACGGCCAGCAGCACCGCCCCGCGCTCACCGCCCCGCAGGGGCAGGGAGCTGCCGCGCAGCGAGATGCCGAACGCGAGCAGGACGGCCGGAACCGCCATGTTGCCGATCAGGGTCACCGGGTCCATGACCGGGCCCGGGATCTCGACGCCGCTCGCCGACGCCGCCACCCCCGCCAGTGAGCCCAGCGCGACCGGGTTCCGCAGCGGTGTGAGCAGCCGTCGCCACCAGGGCTGCTTCTCCCCGGCGGTCGCCAGATCGAGGATCGTCAGCGCGACCGGTGTGACCCCGACCAGCTGGAACAACAGCACCGGTGCCACCAGCGAGGCGTCACCGAGGACGTACACCGCGATCGGGATGCCGAGGTTGCCGGAGTTGACGTAGCTGGAGCACAGGGCGCCGATGGTGGTGCGGCCCACGCCCCAGCGGCGTACGACGCCCACCGCCACGAAGACGCCGGCCACCGCGGCCGTACTCAGCGCCGTGACCAGGAGCCGGCCGGAGAAGACCAGGGACAGGTCGGCCTCGGCGAGGACGGTGAACAGCAGGGCCGGCGAGGCCACGTGGAACGCCAGCTTCGTCAGCACGTCGCGGGCCTGCCCGCCGAGATACCCCCGGCGGCCGATCACATAGCCGACGCCGATGACGACCGCGATCACCGCGAACCCGCTCAGCACCCCCTGCACGACGGCTCCTCGCCGGGGTGGCGAGCACCGGGGGGCGTGGGCGGGGACGATCTGTGGCGCATACAGCCAACCCTCGGGGGAGGGCCGTGCCCGGGTCAATGTGATCTCCGCGGCGCCCGCCCCGCTCCGCGTCACGTGTCCGTGAGCGGCGGCGAGGGCGGACACGGGCCCGCGATGAGTTACACGCTCGCGCCCGGTCTACCGATCGTGGACGCCATGACACCCCCTGTACTCGTCCTGCTCGGCCCCGTCACCCCGGACGGGGTGAGCGGACCGAGCGACGCGCTGCGGGCACTCCTCGACGGCGGCGGGGCCGGCGGGGTGGTCGTCTGCGACGTGGGAGGGCTGGGGCCGCCGGGGCTCGCCGCCGTGAACCTGCTGGCGCGCCTCCAGCTCCTGGCCCGCCGGACCGGGGGCCGGATACGGCTGCGCGACCCCGACCCCGCCCTATGCTCCCTGCTCGACCTCGTCGGTCTCGGCTTCGAGGTGGAGGGGCAGCCCGCACAGCGGGAACCAGCGCCGGGTGTCGAGGAAGCAGTGGAACCCGGTGATCCGGCCGTCTGAGATCTCCAGTACCTGGACCGCCCACGGCGTGAAACCGCCGGCCTCCGGGTCCGGCTTGTAGTGGGCGAACCCGGGCAGGCCGTTGACCTGGACCGGCAGCAGGCGCGACCCCGCACAGGAGGCGCCCAGCGTCGTCATGAAGCCCGTGATGTCGCCGGGGCCGGTCAGCCACAGGTCGAACGGCGGCATCGTCATGATGGCGTCCTCGTGCAGCAACGCCGTCAGCGCCGCCATGTCGTACCCCTCGAACGCCGCCACATAGCGCTCCAGGAGCTTCTGCTGCTCCTCGTCCAGCGGGTCCGAGACGGACGCTTCGGCGCCCGGCTGCCGCCGCTCCGCGAGCGTCGCCCGCGCCCGCTGCAACGCGCTGTTGACCGACGCGACCGAGGTGCCGAGCAGCTCCGCCACCTCGCTCGCCTTCCAGGCCAGCACCTCGCGCAGCAGCAGCACCGCCCGCTGCTTGGGCGGCAGCTGCTGGAGCGCGGCCATGAAGGCGAGCCGCACGGACTCCTTGGCGACCGCCGCCTCGGCGGGGTCGGCGGTCTCGGGCAGCACCCGGGAATCCGGCATCGGCTCCAGCCAGGTGTGGTCCGGCCGGGGCGAGAGGGCCGCGCGGGCCAGCGGGGTCGATTCCGTCAGGTCCATCGGACGAGCCCGCTTGTTGCCGGCCGTCAGCATGTCCAGGCAGACGTTGGTCGCGATGCGGTACAGCCAGGAGCGGAGACTGGAACGGCCCTCGAACGTGTCGAAGCCGCGCCAGGCACGGACCATCGTGTCCTGCACCGCGTCCTCCGCCTCGAAGGAGGAGCCGAGCATGCGGTAGCAGTACCCGGTCAGCTCGACGCGGTGCGCCTCGAGCCTGGCGTCGATACCGGTCGTCGTCGCCGTGCCGTTCGTCATCGTCCACCCACCCCTGTGGCTTGTCTGCGACGCGCCTTCGCGCCCAGCACCTCGGAAGCTACCGCAGCCCACTGACAACGGCCCCCCGAGTCGACGAACGCGCAGTTCGGGGACGCCGGTTCAGCGGACGGAACGAAAGCTTCCGCCCGCTTCCCGGCCGCCCGGCCCGGTGGGCCGCCTCACGCCGGGACGAGCCCGCGCCGCTCCACCCGGGCCGCCCGGGTGCCCAGCACCGTGATGGTCACGACGCCGGCCACCGCCACCAGACCGACCCCCACCGTCCCGGCCCAGCCGCCCGAGTGGAAGGCGAGCGCACCGACCGTGCTGCCCACGCTGGAGCCGACGTAGTAGGCGGACTGGTACAGCGCCGACGCCTGGGCGCGGCCCCGGGTGGCCGTCCGTCCGACCGCCGAGGACGCGACCGCGTGGCCCGCGAAGAAGCCGCCGGTGATCAGTACCAGACCCAGCAGGATCAGGGGCAGGGAGCCGGCCAGGGACAGCAGCAGGCCCGCCGCGGTGGTGCCGCCCGCCGCGTACAGCGCGCCCCGGCGGCCGAGTCGGCTCACCAGCCGGCCCGCCGCCGACGCCGCCACCGTGCCGACCAGGTACACCAGGAAGATCGAGCCGACGATGCCCTGGGGGAGGGAGAAGGGCGCCTCGGCCAGCCGGTAGCCGATCACGGTGTAGACCCCGCCGAACACCGTCATGAACAGGGCGCCGATGGCGTACAGGCGTCGCAGCAGCGGGTTCGCGAGATGGGTGCGGACCGTGCCGAGCAGCACCCGCGGACGCAGCGAGCCCGGACGGAAGTGCTTCGGCGCCGGCAGCAGCAGCCGGAACGCCACCGCGCACGCCACCGCGAGCACCCCGATCACGCCGACGGCGACCCGCCAGCCCCACTCCTGCGCCACCCAGCCGGTGATGACCCGGCCGCTCATCCCGCCGACGCTGTTGCCCGCGACGAACAGTCCGATCGCGGTCACCAGGGCCTTCGGCCTGACCTCCTCCGCCAGGTACGCGGTCGCTGAGGCGGGCACCCCGGCCAGGGCCGCCCCCTGGAGCGCCCGCAGTGCCACCAGGGCGCCCAGCGACGGGGCGAAGGGAACCAGCAGCCCGACGGTCACCGCGACGGCCAGGGAGGCCGTCATGACCGTACGGCGTCCGTACCGCTCCGACAGCGCGCTCATCGGCAGTACGAACACCGCCAGACCGCCGGTGGCCGCCGCCACCGTCCAGCTCGCGTCGCCCGCGCTCACCCCGAGGTCGCCGGAGATCAGCGGCAGCAGGGCCTGCGTGGAATACAGCAGCGCGAAGGTCGCCACCCCCGCCAGGAACAGGGCGAAGCTCATCCGGCGGAAACCGGGGCCGCCCGGGGAGATGCGGGAGTCGGCGCCGCCCGGCGCGCTCGGGACGTCCGGGGCGTCGGGGGCGTCGGGCGCGCTCGGGGGAGGGGAGGAGGGAGAGACCGTGGACGTGACGGATGTGCGGGCGTCCACAGCGGTGGACGCCTTGGTACTGGCGGGAGACATGCTTCGACGCTACGGACGGCTCCGCTCATCCGTCCAATGCATGGAATCGTCATAATCGTTCCCATGCAGCATCAGCAGAGGTCGCAGGGTCGGCTGTCACCGTCCAGTGACACAGAAGACATCGTCGCGCTGCTCGCGCCGCGTCTCGTCCACTTCGCCGGCGTCGCCCGCACGGAGCATGTCACCCGTGCCGCCCAGGAGATGCAGGTCCCGCAGTCCACGCTCTCCCGGTCCGTCGTCCGCCTCGAACAGGACCTGGGCGTCGACCTGTTCGCCCGTCACGGCCGTACGCTCTCCCTCACTCCCGCCGGCCGCACCTTCCTCGTCTCCGTGGACCGGGCCCTCGCCGAGATCGAGCGGGCCGCCGAGGAGGTGCGCGCCGACGCCGACCCGGCCACCGGCAAGGTCGCCTTCGGGTTCCTGCACACCATGGGCGCCGAGACCGTGCCCGGGCTGCTGCACACCTTCCGCGCCGACCATCCGCGCATCCGCTTCAGCCTCGTCCAGAACCACGGTGACGCCATGCTGGAAGGCCTCCGCGCGGGCGAGCTCGACCTGTGCCTGACCTCCCCGGTCCCGGACGCCCCCGACCTCGTCGCCCGTCGCCTGGACGAGCAGAAGCTGCGCCTGGTCGTCCCCGCCGACCACCGGCTCGCCGGCCGCCGACGGATCCGCCTCGCCGAGGCCGCCGACGAGACCTTCGTGACCCTGGAACCCGGTTACGGCCTGCGCCGCATCACCGACGCCCTCTGCGACCTGGCCGGGTTCCGGCCCCGGGTCGCCTTCGAGGGCGAGGAGGCGGAGACCCTGCGGGGCCTGGTCGCGGCCGGGCTCGGCGTCGCCCTGCTGCCGCCGCCGGCCGTGCCCCGCCCCGAAGTGGTCGAACTGACCGTGGCCTCCCCGCGGGCGGCCCGCGAGATCGGCGTCGCCTGGCTGGCCGGGCGGCCGGACACCCCGCCGGTGACGGCCTTCAAGAAGTTCCTGCTGTCGCGCCGCGGCCGCCTGCTCCCGGACTGACCGGCACCCCGGGGCACCCGGCTGCCCGCCGCCGCAACGCCGTACGCCGGTCGCCGGTCGTGGTGCGACGGCCGTCGCACTCCGGTCGCCTATCGCCGTAACGACGCACCGAACCCCGAGGCCAGCGGCATCCGCAGCCCCAGAGGCGGAGGCGCCGCCAGGGCGTCCCGCAGCGGACGTGAGAGCGCCCGTCCGAAGAGCGCCCCCATCACGAAGTCCTCGCACAGGGCGAGGACTTCGTCCCGGTACTGGCGCAACCCGTGCCCGTCGGTGTGCACTTCGAAGCGGCAGACGTCCCGGTTCGCCTTCTTCGCCCGCGCCGCCAGCCGGAAGGACAGTTCGGGGTCGGTCCGCGTGTCGTGCGTGCCGTGCACGATCAGCACCTGTCGCCCGGTCAGCTGCTTCACCGGTTCGGGTGGCCCGGGCCCGTCCTCCCCGGGCAGCCAGGGGGCCAGCGCCAGCACGGAGGTGACGGCCTCGTGGCCGCCCGCGCGCAGGGCCGCCCGGCCACCCATGCCGAGGCCGGCCAGGCACACGGGAACGTCCCCGTAGCGCCGCACGGTCTCGTCGACGGCCCAGGCGGCGTCCCGGGCGGGATGCGCCTCGCCGCCGTTCCAGCCCCGGTAGCGGTAGTGGACGACATGGACGGCGATCCCCTCGGTCCGGCCCGCGCGGCCGAGGCGGCGTCCCAGCGCGCGTACGGAGGCGGTCGCCACCAGGGGGGACGGCCTGCGGCTGGAGACCGGATCGCCGCCGGGCAGCAGCAGCACCACGCCGCCTGCCGCCCTCGGCTCCGGGCCGAGCGCCCTCCCCAGCCGTGCCCCGTGAACCGGCGTCGCTTGCTGTGCCATGGCAGAACAGTGTCAGAAGCAACGGTGTACGCCACCCTGCCGTGCGGTCACTGTTGGATATCGGCGTATGCGTGCGCCAGGTGATCTACGCGCGTAGGAGTTAGAGTGCGCAGATGACGAGCCAGAGCACTGCGAACACCCCGACCGCGGACCAGATCCGCCGGGCGCCCAAGGTTCTGCTGCACGACCATCTCGACGGCGGCCTGCGCCCCGGTACCGTCGTCGACCTGGCCCGCGAGGCCGGATACACGCAACTCCCCGAGACCGACCCGGACAAGCTCGGTCTCTGGTTCCGGGAGGCCGCCGACTCCGGTTCCCTGGAACGCTATCTGGAGACGTTCTCGCACACCGTCGGCGTCATGCAGACCCGGGACGCCCTGGTGCGGGTCGCCGCCGAGTGCGCCGAGGACCTGGCCGCGGACGGTGTCGTCTACGCCGAGGTGCGCTATGCGCCCGAGCAGCACCTCGAGGGCGGGCTGACCCTCGAGGAGGTCGTCGAGGCGGTCGACGAGGGCTTCCGCCAAGGGGAGCGGCGGGCCCGGGAGGACGGCCACCGCATCCGCGTCGGCGCGCTGCTCACCGCCATGCGGCACGCGGCCCGCGCGCTGGAGATCGCCGAACTCGCCAACCGCTACCGGGACCTGGGCGTCGTCGGCTTCGACATCGCGGGCGCCGAGGCGGGTTACCCCCCCACCCGGCACCTCGACGCCTTCGAGTACCTCAAGCGCGAGAACAACCACTTCACGATCCACGCCGGTGAGGCCTTCGGGCTGCCGTCCATCTGGCAGGCCCTCCAGTGGTGCGGTGCCGACCGGCTCGGGCACGGGGTGCGCATCATCGATGACATCCAGGTGCGCGACGACGGCACCGTCGAGCTCGGCCGGCTCGCCTCCTACGTCCGGGACAAGCGCATCCCGCTGGAGCTGTGCCCCAGCTCCAACCTCCAGACCGGGGCGGCGGCCTCGTACGCCGAGCACCCCATCGGCCTGCTGCGCCGGCTGCACTTCCGGGCCACGGTGAACACGGACAACCGGCTCATGTCGCACACGAGCATGAGCCAGGAATTCGAGCACCTGGTCGAGGCGTTCGGCTACACGCTCGACGACATGCAGTGGTTCTCCGTCAATGCGATGAAATCGGCGTTCATTCCTTTCGATGAAAGACTCGCCATGATCAATGACGTGGTCAAGCCCGGTTATGCCGAGCTGAAATCCGAATGGCTGTTCCGGCAGACCGCTTCCACCAGCGGTTCTGTCACCTCGGAGGAGTGAACCGGAGAACCTCGGGCATTCGGGAATGCGGGCTGCGTTCACCATTCCTCCGCATTCCGGTGTTTGCGGCCGGTGGTTCCGTCTGATTACGGTCACCGGACCGCTCACATCCCCGCATCCCATTTCGAGGAAACACCTTCATGAAGCAGTCTGCCGCCAAGACCCTCGGTGTCGCCGCGCTCGGTGCCGCCTTCGCCGCCGCAGGTGCGGGTGCCG
Source organism: Streptomyces sp. NBC_01635 (assembly GCF_045209715.1). Lineage (NCBI taxonomy): Bacteria > Bacillati > Actinomycetota > Actinomycetes > Kitasatosporales > Streptomycetaceae > Streptomyces > Streptomyces sp. NBC_01635. Next base: position 5,683,410 of record NZ_CP109277.1, read on the forward strand.
CCACCGCCGCCCCGGCCGTCCCGGCCGCCCTTCCGGCGCTGGACACCGCCACCCAGGCCCTTCCGGCGGAGAACCTCTCCGGCGCGCTGCCGGAGACGGGGCAGGCGCTGGAGACCGGACAGCAGCTCGCCGGCGGCCCGCCGCAGCCGGTCGCCGGCCTGCTCGGCGGCATGCCGCTGCAGGGCTCCGTCAACGGCCTCCCCATCGGCTGACGTCCACAGGAGCGTCCCGCCCCGGGCTTGTCCCCGGCGGACCCGCGACCCATGGGGCGCCCCCGGACCGGGGGCGCCCCACAGGCGTGCTCACGGGGAGGGCGCGGGCCTCACCAGGCGCTCGTCCGGACCTTGTGCTCTGAAGGGAGCAGGATCCACAGCGCTATGTAGAGCAGGAACTGCGGACCGGGCAGCAGGCACGAGGCCAGGAAGACGACCCGCATCGTGGTCGCGGAGGTGCCGAAACGGCGGGCCAGCGCGGCGCACACGCCGCCGATCACGCGGTTGTCGATGGGGCGGGCGAGGCGGGACATCGTGAACTCCTTCGTGGTCGTGCTGCCGAGTGGCCCACGGGTGCCGGGGGTCCGGGAACGGCTCCGGGACTGATGCCGGGCCCGGGTTCGGGTCCGGGTCCGGGCCTGTTCCGGCCGGCTTCCGTACGGCTGTTCCTGTGCACTCCACGTTACGGAGACGAAGGGGGCAAAGCGTCACTCCAGGGGGCGATCCCGACCCTGGCAATCGTCGGGGTCCGACCCTGAGCCGGCTCCTCCCGGTGGCTCTCCGCCCCCGTACGGTGCAGGTCCCGCCGGCGCAGCCACGCGCGGCCCGCCGGCACCAGGGCGGCATGCGCGAGGGCCGCGCCCAGGGTGTTCAGCATCAGCGCGTCGACGTCCACGACCCGGCCCGGCACCCCGGTCTGCAGCATCTCGATGCCCAGCGACAGCAGCGCCGCCGCGGTCATGGTGCGGATCAGCGAACCCACCGGTGAGACGGTCAGTCGGCCCCCCGTCATCGGCAGCAGCACACCGAGCGGCGCGAACAGCGCCAGTCCCTCGGCGACCCGGTGGGCCCCCGTCGCCCAGCCCAGCGCGAAGTCCGCCCGGATGCCGTGAAAGGGACGCAGATTGGAGGGCACCACCCAGGGGACGTTCAGCGGGCGCAGCGTGCACCAGGCGACGAACACGAGATACGCGGCCAGGAGGAGACCTCCTGTCACACGGATACGGAACGCGGCGGTGCCGCCGACGGGGCCTTGACGCTGCACGAACCCCTAGACGCGGCCCTCGGCGGGATCGGTTCCGCGTGGGGCCCCGCCGGTCGGGTGAGGCGTGCGCCACAGTGCCGCACGCAGGCCGGGTACGGGCCGCGTACGCGGCCGGAGCGCGCGACGCACCGCGGGAGCCTCACCCGCCGGTGACCGCCGTGGACGGGGGTTCCGCGCTGCCCGGACGGGCCCGGACCTCGTCCGTGCACCGGTAGCGGCGCGCCCGCTCGTCGTCCTGGCCGCCCAGGACCACCGAGCCGTCGCCCTCGGCCGCCGCCGAGTCGGAGAACGTGCAGACGATCTGCGCGAGGGCGTAGGACGTCAGGCTTCCCGGCGGGGTGCTCAGGCGCAGCGTGTCCTGGGGGTCGCCGGGCCGCGGACCGCTCACGGTCATCCCGCCCCGTACGTTCGTGGCGTACCCGGCCTCCTTCTCGGCGGACGTCGGCGACGCCGAGAGCTGGTCCAGCAGTCCTTGCGCCACCTGGGCGCGCCGTTGCCCGGAGTCCGCCGCCCCCTCCGGCATCCGTACCGTCCGGTCGACGGCCACCAGGGACGAGCCGCAGCGCAGGAACACCTGGGCCGGCAGGCCCTGCGCGGGCGGTGAGGCCCCGTCCGTCTCGGTCTGCGAGCAGCGCACCCGGGAGGGCGCCGGACCGAAGTCGGTCGGCACCTCGGTGGCCCGGATCCCGCACCCCGCGAGCAGCACGCCGAGCGCGGTGACGCCGAGCAGCCCGGGGAAGCGGCCTACGCGCCTCGGCCGTCCGTTCATCGGTCGTCCCCCTCGGCGTTCTCACGCCGGGTGCCGCCCTTGCCGCCGGCCTTCCCGGAGGTGCCGCCCGTGCGCTTCCGCGCGTCCTCGGTGTTCTCTGCGTTCTCTGCGTTCTCTGCGTTCTCTGTGCTCTCGGGGTTTTCCTCCATCAGCGCGGAGATGTCGCGCGGCAGCCGCAGGGTGAACACCGCGCCGCCCCCGGGAGCGTTGGCAGCGGTGATCTCACCGCCGTGGGCATGGGCGTTCTCCATCGCGATGGACAGGCCGAGCCCGCTGCCCTCGGAACGCGGCCGGGAGGCACTGGCCTTGTAGAAGCGGTCGAAGACATGCGGCAGGACGTCCTCGGGGATGCCCGGCCCCTGGTCCCGCACCTCGATGATCACCGTTCCCCCGCCTTCGGTGCCGGTCCCGGGTTCCGCCCCGTCGTCCGCGACTTCGCCCGCCACTGCCTCGGCGCCGCCGGTCGCGCTTCCGGCCCCCGAGGGGTCGCCTCCGCTCCCGTCCCCGGCCCCGTCCCCGTCCTCGGCCCCGCTCTCCTCCCGCACCGACACCCGCACCGGCGAGCCGCCGTGCTTGAGCGCGTTGCCGATGAGGTTGGCGAGGATCACGTCCAGCCGGCGCGGGTCGATCCGGGCGTGGATGCCGCGCTCCGCGTCCAGTTCGACCGCGTCCAGCCAGGCACGGGCGTCGATGCAGGCGGTGATCTGGTCGGCGATGTCGACGTCGTCGAGAACGAGACGGGCGGTGCCCGCGTCGAAGCGGGTGACCTCCATCAGGTTCTCGACCAGGGTGTTGAGCCGCCGCGTCTCACTGACCACGATCCGTACGGCGGGCTCGACCATCGGGTCGATACCGCCGCCCTCGAACTCCAGCTCCTCCTCGAGGACTTCCGTCACGGCCGTGATCGCGGTCAGCGGGGTGCGCAGCTCGTGGCTCATGTCCGCGACGAACCGGCGGGACGCCTCGTCCCGGGCGGCCATGTCGGCCACCCGTTTCTCCAGTGCCTCGGCCGCCTTGTTGAACGTCCGTGACAGGTCGGCCAGTTCGTCTGTTCCCGACACCCGCAGCCGGGTGTCCAGCTTGCCCTCGCCGAGCCGCCGGGCGGCTGTCCCGAGCCGCTGCACCGGCTTCAGCACGGTCGTCGCCAGGGCCTGCGCCAGCAGCGCGGAGCCGATCAGCGCGAGTCCGGTGGCGATCCCCAGCGACCAGGCGAGCGAGTTGAGGTCCTTGGCCTCCGGCTCCAGCGACTTGAGCATGAAGCCGGTCGGCCCGCCGCCGATCGTCCGGGTGCCCGCCACCAGATAGGGGGTGCCGCCGGCGACGATCCGCTGCCAGTACAGGTGGTACGCGTACTTGTTGGTCGAGGTGATCTTCTGCCGCTCGTCCACCGCCTCGCGCAGCGAGACCGGCACGTCCTGCAGCGAGAAGCCGCTCAGCCCGCCCGAACTGCCGTACACGGTACGGCCGTGGGGGTCCTCGGCGATCAGCAGCACCGAGAACCGCTGGCTGCTGTTGGCCATCTGACCCGCGGTGTACTGCAGTTCCTCCTGCGTCGGCCGTTCGGGCAGCGCGCCCGCCCGGTTCTGCATCTCCTGCTCGAAGTCGCCCAGGACCGCGTCCTGGGTGCGGGTGAGCACCGCCTCGCGGTTGAGCCAGTACGCGATGCCCGACGCGGACACCGCGGCGGTGAGCGCGACCAGCCCGAAGACGACGACGAGCCGCAGCCGCAGGCTGGTGAAGCGCAGCCGGGACCAGACGCCCTTGCGCGCCGCGGACCAGCCGCGGGACCCGCCGTGGTGTTCCTGGTGCTCTTGTTGCTTCTGTGTCACTGAGGCGGATCCAGCCGGTAGCCCACACCCCGGACCGTACGGATCAGCGTCGGGGACGACGGCACGTCCTCGACCTTCGCGCGCAGCCGCTGGACGCAGGCGTCCACGAGCCGCGAGTCGCCCAGGTAGTCGTGCTCCCACACCAGCCGCAGCAACTGCTGCCGGGACAGCGCCTGGCCCGGACGCCGGCTCAGTTCGAGCAGCAGGCGCAGCTCGGTCGGCGTCAGCTGCAGGTCCTCACCGTTCTTCGTCACGGTCATCGCCGACCGGTCGATGACCAGGCTGCCGAAGCTCGCCGAGTCGCTGGACTCCCGCTCCCCGCGGCGCAGCACCGCCCGGATCCGGGCGTCCAGCACCCTGCCCTGCACGGGTTTGACCACGTAGTCGTCGGCACCGGACTCCAGGCCGACCACGACGTCGATGTCGTCGTTGCGCGCGGTCAGCAGAATGATCGGCAACTGGTCGGTGCGCCGGATGCGCCGGCACACCTCGAATCCGTCGATGCCGGGCAGCATCACGTCCAGCACGATCAGATCCGGCCGCTGCTCGCGCAGCAGCTTCAGACCGTCCTCACCGCTGGCAGCGGTCGCCACGCGGTGACCCTGGCGCGTCAGTGAGAGCTCCAGGGCCGTGCGGATGGCGTCGTCGTCCTCGATCAGCAACAGGGAAGGCACAGCCTCATTCTGGCGCATGGAGGCCCCCTGTACGACCCGTGGGGGCAGATGCCCGTTGGGACCGGATAAGGGCGGCTACGTGCACCGACGCCTGTGGAGAAGGTGTGTGCGACGGCGGCTCCGCGCCCCGGACGGCTCCTGTGACAGGCCTGTGACAGTCGGCGGACACGGCGATGAAGTCACCCCGGCAAGATTTTCGTCATCAGCAGGACGGCAAGCGGCACCGCAAGGCGAACACACCGGAAGTCCACGACGGGGGGCGCGAGATGAACACACTGCACGGCACCAGCAACAGCGCAGTTGTCACGCGTCTGCACGACGTGCACCGAGGTGGCGAGAAGGCCGGTGCCGCGACCAAGCGGGGGTGCGGTCGCGGCGCCGGGCGTCACACCGGCTTCATGACGGTGATCGACGCGCCCACGGGGGGCACGGGGAACACGGGGGAAACGCACGGGGGAAGCGCGTACGGGGAGGAGCAGGGGGAGCGCCGTTCACTGTCGGAGGTGGAGTTCACCGCCTACGTCCAGGAGCGACGTGCCTCCCTGTACGCGACCGCCTATCACCTGACCGGCGACCGCTTCGAGGCCGAGGACCTGCTGCAGAGCGCCCTGTTCTCGACCTACCGGGCGTGGGACCGGATCAGTGACAAGGCCGCGGTCGGCGGATACCTCCGCCGCACCATGACCAACCTGCACATCAGCGCGTGGCGCCGCCGCAAGCTGAACGAATACCCGACCGAGGAACTGCCGGAGACGGTGGGCGACACGGACGCGATGCGCGGCACCGAGCTGCGCGCGGTCCTGTGGCAGGCGCTGGCGCGGCTGCCCGAGCTCCAGCGCACCATGCTGGTCCTGCGCTACTACGAGGGCCGTACGGACCCGGAGATCGCGGACATCCTCGGCATCAGCGTCGGCACGGTGAAGTCGAGCATCTGGCGGTCGCTCCGCCGGCTGCGCGACGACGAGGTCCTCAGCTTCGGCCGTGACGAGGAGGACGCCTTCGGCGAGTTGGTCGCCTGAAGGTACGGGGGGAAGCACGGGGGATCGGGGGATCCCAGGGGAACCGGGGATCGGGGGATCCCAGGGGGAACCAAGGGGGGGACCCAAGGGGGAACCAAGGGGGGGACCCAAGGGGGGAACAAGTAACGGGGGACGCGGAGATGTCGGGGGACGTCGCCGCGGAGCGGGGGAGCCACAAGGGAGCGGGACGGGAAGGCCGGGGGGCCTTCCCGTCCCGCTCCCTTGTGTGCGACGTGTGCCGTGTGTGCGTCGGCGCGGTGCCGGTGTTGGTGCCGGCTACGACCGGGCGGACGTACGCGTCGTGAGTGTCCCGGCGCCGGCCGGAACGCTGCCGCCCCGTGCGGTCGCCAGGCGGGTCAGTGCCTCGTCGCGGTCGCAGGCGTGCGCGCCGAGCGCGGTCTGGCGGGCGACGATCGATCGCTCCAGCCGCATCAGCCGCCAGCCGCGGCGCAGCAGGAACGGCACGGACTTGCGGCCTTCCCTGAGGTCCCGCAGGAAGCGGCGGCGGAAGGTCTTCACCGGGCCCCGGCTCAGGCACAGCGCGTCGGCCAGGAGGCCCAGTTCGCCGCAGCGGGCGACGATCTCCGCGGCGAAGATGCCCTCCGCGATGAACAGCGGCGCGGCGCCGAAGTCCACGTGCGACGCGCCCGTACGGGCACTCAGGCCGATGTCGTAGACGGGCACATCCGTGCGGCCCGTACGGCACAGCCGGTCGATCGCGGCGACGGCGGCGTCCGCGTCCCAGGAGCCGGGGTGGTCCCAGTCGATGTCGGAACCGCCCGCCACGAGGGGCAGGGACGGGTCGTCGCCCTCCTTGTAGAAGTCGTCGAGACGCAGTACGGGCAGGCCGGAGCGGGCCGAGAGGAGGGACTTGCCGGAGCCGGAGGGGCCGCAGAGCAGCACGACACGCGCGGAGAAGGGCGACTGGGAACTCACGGGACACCAGTCTGAGGCATCGAACGGGTGGTGCACGACCGTGCGGGTCCGCTTTGAGGCGCGTACCACATCTCCACTACGCTGCGCGTCGTTCCGATCACTCAGCGGGAGGGTCGGCGAAGGCAAGAGGTGGCAGCAGCGATGGCCCGACACGCAGCACCCAAGAAGCCGGCCGCCCGGCGCACCCTGGTCGCCCTGGCGACCGCGGGAGTGGCCCTGGGGGCGGGCGCGACGACGGCGGCGGCGGACTCGGAGGCGCCCCAGGGCCCGCGCACCACGCGTCCCGCATCGCTCGGAGCCGTCGATCCGCAGACCGGTGCCCAGCCCCTGACGGGCACGGTCGGTCATGTCGCGGGCCCGGTCTCCGGCCTGAAGCCCAACCCGCTGGCCGGCACGGGCGTCGACCCGCTCGACAACGGGGTGGGCACCCAGGTCGCCGACTTCAAGCCGGTGGACTCCCGCACGGTGACCCGCCCGGTGGCCCAGGCGCAGTCGGTCGACGGCGTTCCGGTGGTCGGCCGGGCGACGGGAATGCTGGGCGGCTGATCCGCGGGGCATCCGCAGGACGCCCCGCGGACCGGCCGGACATCGAGGCGTCCGCCGGACGTACGGAGAGCCGCGCCCCTCCCGGACGGGGGGCGCGGCTCTCCGGGCTGCGGCGCCTCCGTCAGTAGGCGGAGCCCGAGGCGCCCAGCGAACCCGTCGGGTGCCAGACCGTCTTGGTCTCCAGGAACGCCGTCATGCGGTCGGTGCCCGGCGTCGCCGCCCAGTTGTCCACAGGCTGTGGACGCAGGACGCGCTTGAGGTTGTCGGCCGCGGCGATCTCCAGTTCCTTCGCGAGCGCCTCGTCGGCGCCCGCGAGGTCGATCGCGTTGACGTCCTGGTGCGCGGCCAGGGGCGCGGCGATCTCCGCCGTACGGCCGGACAGGATGTTGACGACACCGCCGGGCACGTCGGAGGTGGCCAGGACCTCGCCGAGCGAGAGCGCCGGGAGCGGGGCCTTCTCCGAGGCGATGACGACCGCGGTGTTGCCGGTCGCGATCACCGGGGCGAGAACCGAGACCAGGCCGAGGAAGGACGACTCCTGGGGTGCCAGGACGGCGACCACGCCGGTCGGCTCGGGGGAGGACAGGTTGAAGAACGGGCCCGCGACCGGGTTTCCGCCGCCGACGATCTGGGCGATCTTGTCCGTCCAGCCCGCGTACCAGACCCAGCGGTCGACCGCCGCGTCCACCTGCGCCGCGGCCTGCGCCTGCGTCAGGCCCTCCGCGTCGGCGACCTCCCGGACGAACTGCTCCCGGCGGCCCTCCAGCATCTCCGCGACGCGGTAGAGGACCTGACCGCGGTTGTACGCCGTCGCCCCGGCCCAGCCGCCGAACGCCTTGCGGGCGGCGACCACCGCGTCACGGGCGTCCTTGCGGGACGACAGCGGGGCGTTCGCCAGCCAGTTTCCCCCTGAATCGGTCACCTCGAACACCCGGCCGCTCTCGGAACGCGGGAACTTCCCGCCGACGTACAGCTTGTAGGTCTTGAAGACGCTCAGCCGCCGCTGCCCGGTCCCGCCGGCAGTGTCGGCGGTCGCGGCCTTGCCGGCCTGCACGTTCTTGTCGGTCTTCTCAGACATCGAGGTACGCCTCCAGGCCGTGGCGGCCGCCCTCGCGGCCGAATCCCGACTCCTTGTAGCCGCCGAACGGCGAGGTGGGGTCGAACTTGTTGAACGTGTTGGACCAGACGACACCCGCACGGAGCTTGTTCGCCACGGCCAGGATGCGGGAGCCCTTCTCCGTCCAGATGCCCGCCGACAGGCCGTACGGCGTGTTGTTGGCCTTGGCGACGGCCTCGTCCGGCGTCCGGAAGGTGAGCACCGACAGCACCGGGCCGAAGATCTCGTCCCGCGCGACGGTGTGCGCCTGGGTGACGCCGGTGAACAGCGTCGGCGCGAACCAGTAGCCGCTCTCCGGGAGTTCGCAGGGCGCCGACCAGCGCTCGGCGCCCTCCGCCTCACCCTGTTCGACGAGCGAGGTGATCCGCGCGAGCTGCTCCGCGGAGTTGATCGCGCCGATGTCGGTGTTCTTGTCCAGCGGGTCGCCCAGGCGCAGGGTGGAGAGCCTGCGCTTGAGGGAGTCGAGCAGCTCGTCGTGGATCGACTCCTGGACCAGCAGGCGCGAGCCCGCGCAGCAGACCTGGCCCTGGTTGAAGAAGATGCCGTTCACGATGCCCTCGACGGCCTGGTCGATCGGGGCGTCGTCGAAGACGATGTTGGCGCCCTTGCCGCCGAGTTCGAGCGTGACCTTCTTGCGGGTCCCGGCGACGGTCCGCGCGATCTGCTTGCCGACCGCCGTGGAGCCGGTGAAGGCGACCTTGTTCACGTCCGGGTGGGCGACCAGCGCGGCGCCCGCGTCGCCGTATCCGGGAAGGATGTTGACGACGCCCCGGGGCAGGCCCGCCTGGCGGCAGACGTCCGCGAAGAAGAGGGCGGAGAGGGGGGTGGTCTCGGCCGGCTTGAGGACGACCGTGTTGCCGGTCGCGAGCGCCGGGGCGATCTTCCACGCGAGCATGAGCAGCGGGAAGTTCCAGGGGATGACCTGGCCGGCCACGCCGAGGGGGCGCGGGCTCGTCCCGTAGCCGGCGTGCTCGAGCTTGTCGGCCCAGCCCGCGTAGTAGAAGAAGTGCGCGGCGACCAGGGGCAGGTCGGCGTCCCGCGTCTCCTTGATCGGCTTGCCGTTGTCCAGCGTCTCCAGGACGGCCAGCTCGCGGCTGCGCTCCTGGATGATCCGGGCGATGCGGAACAGGTACTTGGCCCGCTCGGCGCCGGGCAGCGCCGACCAGCTCGCGAAGGCCTTCCCGGCCGCCTTCACCGCGCGGTCCACGTCCGCCTCACCGGCCCGCGCGACCTCGGAGAGGACCTCCTCGGTGGCGGGGCTGACGGTCTTGAAGACCCGGCCGTCGGCCGCCTCGGTGAACTCGCCGTCGATGAACAGGCCGTAGGACGGGGCGATGTCGACGACCGCGCGGGACTCGGGCGCGGGGGCGTACTCGAAGGCGGACGAGCGCGCGGGGGCGGCCTGGGCGGTGGTGGCCGCGGTGACCGTGGTGGCCCCGACGGCCTCGGCGGCCGACACGGCCGCGGTCTTGTTCTTCTTGTTCTTCTTGGTCATGGTGATCAGTCCACCGTCACGTAGTCGGGGCCGGAGTAGCGGCCGGTGGCCAGCTTCTGGCGCTGCATCAGCAGGTCGTTCAGAAGCGAGGAGGCGCCGAAGCGGAACCAGTGGTTGTCCAGCCAGTCCTCACCGACGGTCTCGTTGACCAGGACGAGGAACTTGATCGCGTCCTTGGTGGTGCGGATGCCGCCGGCGGGCTTCACACCGACCTGGACCCCGGTCTGCGCACGGAAGTCGCGGACCGCCTCCAGCATCAGGAGCGTGTTCGCGGGCGTGGCGTTCACCGCCACCTTGCCGGTCGAGGTCTTGATGAAGTCCGCGCCGGCCAGCATGCCGAGCCAGCTCGCCCGGCGGATGTTGTCGTACGTCGACAGCTCGCCCGTCTCGAAGATGACCTTCAGCCGGGCGCTCGCCCCGCAGGCCTCCTTCACGGCGGTGATCTCGTCGAACACCTTCCGGTAGTTCCCCGCGAGGAACGCGCCGCGGTCGATGACCATGTCGATCTCGTCGGCACCGGCGGCGACGGCCTCCCGGACGTCGGCCAGCTTGACGGCGAGCGGGGCGCGGCCGGCCGGGAAGGCGGTCGCGACGGAGGCGACCTTGACCGTGGAGCCGGCGACGGCCTCCTTGGCCGTGGCCACCATGTCGGGGTAGACGCAGACCGCGGCCGTGGCGGGCGCCGTACGGTCGGACGGGTCGGGGCGGACCGCCTTCGCGCCGAGCGCCCGGACCTTGCCCGGGGTGTCCGCGCCTTCCAGCGTCGTCAGGTCGACCATCGAGATGGCGAGGTCGATGGCGTACGCCTTCGCGGTCGTCTTGATCGAGCGGGTGCCGAGCGAGGCGGCACGCGCCTCCAGACCGACCGCGTCGACGCCGGGCAGCCCGTGCAGGAAGCGGCGCAGCGTGCTGTCGGACGCGGTGACGTCGCTCAGCGCGGCGGGAGCACCGCCTCGCTCGGGCGCCGGCGAGGGCTGGGGGGAGGTGGGTGCAGGGGAGGACATGGTCACCAGCCGAGCATATCTACGCGCGTAGCGGCTGTACAGCCCTCCGACCCGTTCAGGAACGGGGGCGGGGCCCGTCCGGTTCCCGTCCTGCTCCCGCCCTGTTCCGCCCGGCCCCGCCCACCGCCTGCCCGTGCGAACGCGGGTGCGGGCGTCGGGCAGAATCGGGAGCATGACGACCCCCGAGCCTCAGCCGTCCGACCGGGAGCCCGCAGAGCCTGCCCAGTCCACCGAGCCCGCCGACTCCGCCGCCTCCTCCGAACTGTCGGAGCCTTCGGCGGCGTCGGAGTCCCCGGCGACTCCGGAGCCCGCGGACTCTTTGGCGGCGGCTTCAGCGGCGTCGGAGGGATCGGCGGCGGCCTCGGCGGGCCCGGCGGCCTCGGGGCCCAAGTACGCCGACCGGATCTACCGGTCGACCTCGGGGTTCGTCGGCGGCGCGCTGATCCTCGCCCTCGCCTGCTGGCTCGGTATCGACGCCGTGGCCGTCGGCGAGGGCGACACCCCGTGGCTGGCGCTCGCCGCGCTGCTGTTCCTCGTCCCCCTGGTGGCCGCGTACACCCTGGTCCCTGCGGTGTACGCCAACGAGGACCGGCTGCGCGTCCGCAACCCCTTCCGCACGATCACGCTGCCCTGGGGGCGGGTGGTCTCGCTGCGCTCCGGCTACACCAACGAGGTCTTCTCGGACGACGGCGGCAAGTACCAGCTGTGGGCCCTGCCCGTCTCGCTGCGGGCCCGCAAACGGGCGACGCGGCGGGACCCGCGGGTCACGGGCGACCGGGCGCCGGGCACCGGGGCCTCCCGGCGCGGGGGCGTCGCCCCGGGCGCCCCGGACCGGTCGGCCGGAGTCGATCGGGCGCCGACGGACCGCTCGATGGACGAACTGCGTGAGCTGCACGAGCACCGCGGGGGCGAGGCGAGCGCGCAGGGCGAGGTGAGCGTGCGGTGGTCCTACGAGATCCTCGCCCCGTCGCTGGCCGGCGCCGTGCTGCTGGCGGTCCTGCTGGGGCTCGGCTGAGGGATCTCGCCCCCCTGAGGGGCGGTACGTCGGGAGGGGCTGCCGATCCGGCAGCCCCTCCCGACGTTTTTCCCCGTGGGTTTCCCCGTGCTTTTCCGCGAGTGCTCCGGTGCGGGATCCCCGCACCGGTCGCTCAGATGCCGGCCGCCGCCTTCAGGTCCCGCTTGATCGCGGTCAGCAGGGCCGCCGCCTCGGTGCGGGCCGCGGGAAGGTCGTCCCGCGCGGTGACCGGGACGACGACCTCCAGGTAGCACTTCAGCTTGGGCTCCGTACCGCTCGGGCGGACGATGACGCGGGCACCCCGGAGGGTGTAGCGCAGGCCGTCGGTGGGCGGCAGGGCGTCCGTGCCCCGGGTCAGGTCCTCGGCCTCGGTGACCGGCAGGCCGGCCAGTTCGGCCGGGGGGTTCTCCCGCAGCCGGCGCATCGCGTCCGCGATGAGGGACAGGTCCTCGACGCGCACGGACAGCTGGTCGGTGGCGTGCAGGCCGTGGGCCACGGCGAGGTCGTCGAGGAGGTCCAGGAGGGTACGGCCCTCCTCCTTCAGCCCGGAGGCCAGCTCGGCGAGGAGCAGGGCGGCCGTGATGCCGTCCTTGTCGCGTACGCCGTCCGGGTCGACGCAGTAGCCCAGCGCCTCCTCGTAGCCGTAGCGCAGGCCCTCGACCCTGGCGATCCACTTGAAGCCGGTCAGCGTCTCCTCGTGCGGCAGACCCGCCTGCTCGGCGATGCGGGCGAGGAGGGACGACGAGACGATCGACTCGGCGAACGTGCCGGTCGCCCCGCGGCGGACCAGATGGGCGGCGAGCAGCGCCCCCACCTCGTCGCCGCGCAGCATGCGCCAGTCCCCGGCGGTGCCCTTGACGGCCGCGGCGCAGCGGTCGGCGTCCGGGTCGTTGGCGAGGACCAGGTCCGGCTCCGCCTCGCGGGCCGTCGCGAAGGCCAGGTCCATCGCCCCGGGCTCCTCCGGGTTGGGGAAGGCGACGGTGGGGAAGTCCGGGTCGGGTTCGGCCTGCTCGGCGACCAGGACCGGCTCGGGGAAACCGGCCCGCGCGAAGGCGGCGAGCAGGACGTCCTTGCCGACGCCGTGCATCGCCGTGTAGACCGTGCGGGCGGTACGGGGGGAGCCCTTGGCCAGGACCGCGTCCGTGCGGGCGAGGTAGGCGTCCAGGACGGAGTCGTCGAGGGTCTCCCAGCCGGCGTCGGGACGGGGCACGTCGTTCAGGGACCCGACGGCCGCGATCTCGGCGGCGATCTCCGCGTCGGCCGGGGGGACGATCTGGGAGCCGTCGCCGAGGTACACCTTGTAGCCGTTGTCGCGGGGCGGGTTGTGACTGGCGGTGACCTCGACCCCGGCGACCGCGCCGAGGTGCCGTATGGCGAAGGCGAGCACCGGCGTGGGCAGGGGCCGGGGCAGGACGGCGGCCCGGAGCCCGGCGCCCGTCATGACGGCGGCCGTGTCGCGGGCGAAGTCCGCCGACTTGTGGCGGGCGTCGTAGCCGATCACCACGAGGCCCCCGGTGTGCCCCTGCCTCTTGAGGTACGCGGCGAGGCCGGCGGCCGCGCGGATGACGACGGCGCGGTTCATCCGCATCGGGCCGGCGCCCAGCTCGCCGCGGAGGCCCGCGGTGCCGAACTGGAGGGTGCCGCTGAAACGGGCGGTGAGTCCGGTGACGTCGTCGGCGTCGAGGAGCGCCGCGAGTTCCGCGCGGGTCTCGGGGTCGGGGTCCTCGGCGAGCCAGGTGCGGGCGCGAGTGGTCAGGTCGTCGTGCACGTGTCGGTCAGCCTCTCGAATGGTTCGTTGCGTCGTCCCGCCCCGCGGAGGGGCCCGGGCGGAGGGCCCGGCACGGGTCCTGCGGAAAGGCCCCGGAAAGGGGGGCCTGCCGGAGGGGTCCCGCGGAGGGTTCCCCTACAGGCGGCCCAGGACCTGGGTCAGGAGGGTGCCCATCCGGGTGGCCGAGTCGCGGCCCGCCTGGAGGACCTCCTCGTGGTTGAGGGGCTCACCGGTCATGCCGGCGGCGAGGTTGGTGACCAGGGAGATGCCGAGCACCTCCGCACCCGCCTCCCGCGCCGCGATGGCCTCGAGCACCGTCGACATGCCCACCAGGTCCGCCCCGATCACCCGCGCCATGCGGATCTCCGCCGGGGTCTCGTAGTGCGGGCCGGGGAACTGGGCGTAGACGCCCTCCTCCAGGCTCGCGTCGATTTCCTTGCACAGGGCCCGCAGACGCGGGGAGTACAGGTCGGTGAGGTCGACGAAGTTGGCGCCGACGATGGGGGAGGTGGCCGTGAGGTTGATGTGGTCGCTGATCAGGACCGGCTGGCCGGGACGCATGCCCGCGCGCAGACCACCGCAGCCGTTGGTCAGGACGACCGTCTTGGCGCCGGCGGCGACGGCGGTGCGGACGCCGTGCGCCACGGAGGCCACGCCGCGGCCCTCGTAGTAGTGGGTGCGGCCCAGGAAGACCAGGGCGCGCTTGGCGCCGACCCGGTAGGACCGGATCGTGCCGCCGTGGCCCTCGACCGCGGGCGGCGGGAAACCGGGCAGCTCGGTGACCGGGAACTCGGCGTCGGGGGTGCCGAGGGCGTCCACGGCCGGTGCCCAGCCGGAGCCCATCACGAGGGCCACGTCGTGGGTCTCGGCGCCCGTGAGCTCACGCAGGCGCGCGGCTGCGGCGTCGGCTGCGGCGTGGGGGTCGCCCTGGATGTCGTCCGGAAGAAGAGAAGCGTTCACGCGGATGAGAGTAGCCGGTGTTCGCCTACGCGCGTAGATGCCGTAGCTCACGGGCTCGCGATCGTTGTCCTGTCGTTTCCGACGAGGAGTGGGCAAAGGACCGGATCCGGAGCCCTCGTCGCACGCCCACCGTCGCCTGCCCACCGTCGTACGGGCGGCTTCGTGCGGGCGGGTTCCTGCGGGTCGGTGCGCGAAGCCGCTCCGCGTGAGCGCTTGCGCGCTCAGCAAGGACGCTTGCGCAGCTCCATCACGTAGTCGTGGGGCGCGCCCGCGGACTCCGCCGCGTCCGCCACCTGTCCCAGGTAGCGGGCCGAGGGCAGGCCGCCCTCGTAGGTGTTCAGGACATAGGACCAGGCGGATTCCTCGCCGTCCAGGGTGTGCACGCGGACGCGGGTGCGCCGGTAGATGTCCAGGCCCGTGCCCTCCCAGCGGTCCATGGACTCCTCGTCCATGGGGGCGATGTCGTACAGCGCGACGAAGACCTGTGCGAAGTGGTCCTCGACGATCGTCGCGAGCGCCCCGGTCCCGCTCTCCTTCGGGCTTCCGGTCCCGCTCTCGATCCCGTTCCCGGTTCCCGTCCCGGTCCGGTCCTCGGCCGACAGTCCGCCGTCCGGTCCGTCCGGCCCGCCCGGCCAGGGCAGACCCCAGGTGTCGCCCCCGAAGGTCAGCCGCCATCCGTTCAGCCAGCCGGTGGCGCGCAGCGGCGAATGCGGAGCGCGGCGGGACATCAGCCGCGCGTCGAGGTTGCCGGCGTACGCGGCGTAGAGCGACATGCTGGAGAGCGTACGGCAGCCGCCCCGCGGACCACTCCGGTAACAGGGGGGCCACGGCCGGAACCCCGGGGCGGTCGCACGGTGAAGTGTGCGGGACAATGGAGTACGTGACTCGGATCGTGATCATTGGTGGCGGACCCGGCGGATACGAGGCGGCGCTGGTCGCCGCGCAGCTCGGCGCGGAGGTGACCGTCGTCGACTGCGACGGCCTGGGCGGTGCGTCGGTGCTCACCGACTGCGTGCCGTCGAAGACCCTGATCGCCACGGCCGAGGTGATGACCACCTTCGACTCCTCCTACGAGGAACTGGGCATCATCGTCGCCGACGACACCCCGCACGTCGAGCAGGCCGCCCGAGTGGTGGGCGTGGACCTGGGCAAGGTGAACCGCCGAGTGAAGCGGCTGGCCCTGGCCCAGTCGCACGACATCACCGCGTCCGTGACGCGGGCCGGCGCCCGGGTGCTGCGCGGCCGCGGCCGGCTCGAGGGCATGCAGGCCCTCGACGGATCGCGCAAGGTCGTCGTCCAGGCCGCCGACGGGACCGAGGAGACGCTGACCGCCGACGCGGTGCTCATCGCCACCGGCGGCCACCCGCGCGAGCTGGCCGACGCCCGGCCGGACGGCGAGCGCATCCTGAACTGGACCCAGGTCTACGACCTCGACGAACTCCCCGAGGAGCTCATCGTGGTCGGTTCCGGTGTCACCGGTGCCGAGTTCGCCGGCGCGTACCAGGCGCTGGGCTCGAAGGTCACGCTCGTGTCGTCGCGCGACCGGGTGCTGCCGGGCGAGGACCCGGACGCCGCCGTGGTGCTGGAGGACGTCTTCCGCCGCCGCGGCATGAACGTCATGGCGCGTTCGCGCGCGCAGTCCGCCAAGCGGGTCGGGGACCGGGTGGAGGTGACCCTCGCCGACGGGCGGGTCATCACCGGGTCGCACTGCCTGATGGCGGTGGGCGCCGTCCCGAACTCCGCGGGCATGGGGCTCGAGGAGGCCGGGGTCAGGCTGCGCGAGTCGGGGCACATCTGGACCGACCGGGTCTCCCGCACCAGCGCCCCCGGCGTGTACGCGGCCGGTGACGTCACCGGGGTCTTCGCACTGGCGTCGGTGGCGGCGATGCAGGGGCGCATCGCCATGTACCACTTCCTGGGCGACGCGGTCGCTCCGCTGAACCTGAAGACCGTCTCGTCGAACGTGTTCACCGACCCCGAGATCGCCACCGTCGGCTACACCCAGGCGGACGTCGACGCGGGCAAGATCGACGCGCGGGTCGTGAAGCTGCCGCTGCTGCGCAACCCCCGCGCGAAGATGCAGGGCATCCGTGACGGGTTCGTCAAGATCTTCTGCCGGCCGGGCACCGAGATCGTGGTGGGCGGCGTCGTGGTCGCACCGCGCGCCTCCGAGCTGATCCACCCCATCTCGCTCGCGGTCGACAACAACCTGACGGTCGAGCAGATCGCGAACGCCTTCACCGTGTACCCCTCGCTGTCGGGTTCGATCGCCGAGGTGGCACGACAGTTGCACACGCGGAAGGTGGGCGGGGAAGCCTGACCGGGCGGACCGACCCCGGCTCCCCGCCGGCGCCCCTCCGTCGCCCACCGAGTGGCCGTCAACTCCCTTTTGGTCACAGAGAGTTGCGAGACATGCGTGCGGCGTGGGCGATGCAACCAGGCCATCACTTGGCGCTTATACCACTTGACGGTCGGGTGTGCGAACAACTTCTGCTATTCAGCGCAAAGTGCTGAAAGCAGACGGTCGCTGGAGTTACTGTCAGTTTCGTGTTCGCTGCAGAACGTCGCCAATTGATCCTCGAAATGGTGCGAGCGAACGGGGCCGTGTCGCTCCGTGAACTCGCCCGCGTCGTCCAGACCTCCGAAGTGACCGTACGGCGGGACGTGCGCGCGCTGGAGGCAGAAGGACTCCTCGACCGCCGGCATGGCGGTGCGGTACTGCCGGGTGGTTTCACGCGAGAGTCCGGCTTCCCGCAGAAGTCCCATCTCGCGACCGCCGAGAAGACCGCCATCGCCGACCTCGCCGCGAGTTTCGTGGAGGAGGGCGAGGCCGTCGTGGTCGGTGCGGGTACCACCACGCAGGAGCTGGCGCGCCGGTTGGCCCGGGTGCCCGGGCTGACCGTCGTCACCAATTCCCTGCTCGTGGCCCAGGCGCTGGCGCACGCCAACCGGGTCGAGGTCGTGATGACCGGCGGTACGCTGCGCGGTTCGAACTACGCCCTCGTCGGCAGCGGCGCCGAACAGTCCCTCCAGGGGCTGAGGGTGTCCAGGGCCTTCCTCTCCGGCAGCGGGCTGACCGCCGAACGCGGGCTGTCCACGTCCAACATGCTGTCGGCCTCCGTCGACCGGGCGCTGGTGCAGGCCGCCGCGGAGGTGGTGGTCCTCGCCGACCACGGCAAGCTCGGCATGGACACCATGTTCCAGACCGTGCCCACGGACCTCATCACCCGCCTGGTGACGGACGAGCCGCCCGCCCACGACGACCGCGCGGCCACCGAGCTGCAGGCACTCGCCGACCAGGGCGTCCAGATCGCCGTGGCCGGAGCGCCGGGAGGCACCGCGGGCCCGGGGGGTGACGGGGCTCCGGCACGTCAGCAACAGCGCCGGGACATGCCGCTGCCGGGGCCCCGCCGACAGGGTCCGGGGCTGCGGTCGGCGGTGGGCCTGGGAGCGGCCGAACAGGCCCAGAGCACGGAGCGGGCACGGGTCGCGGACCTGCGCAGACGGTGAGCGCGCGGTAGTCCGCAGACGTGCGGTGGCCCGCAGGCACGCGGTGGCCCGTCAACGCAAGGCGCCCGGCGGACCGATCGGTCCGCCGGGCGCCTTGAAGCGTCGTGCGGGTCAGTCCTTGATCTCGCAGATGAGCGCCCCGGACGTGACGGACGCGCCGACCTCCGCGCTGAGGCCCTTGACGGTGCCGGAGCGGTGGGCGTTGAGGGGCTGCTCCATCTTCATGGCCTCCAGGACGACGACGAGGTCGCCTTCCTTGACCTCCTGCCCCTCCTCCACCGCGATCTTGACGATGGTGCCCTGCATCGGGGAGGCGAGGGTGTCGCCCGAGGCCACGGGACCGGACTTCTTCGCCGCACGGCGCTTGGGCCTGGCCCCGGCCGCGAGACCCGTGCGGGCCAGCGACATGCCGAGCGAGGCGGGCAGGGAGACCTCGAGGCGCTTGCCGCCGACCTCGACGACGACCGTCTCCCGGTCGATCTCCTCGTCCGCCTCGGCGTCCGCGGCGGCCGTGAAGGGCTTGATCTCGTTGACGAACTCGGTCTCGATCCACCGGGTGTGGACCGTGAAAGGATCGGCGGAGCCGGTGAGCTCGGGGGCGAACGCGGGGTCCCTGACCACGGCGCGGTGGAACGGGATGGCGGTGGCCATCCCCTCGACCTGGAACTCGTCCAGGGCGCGGGCCGCCCGCTGGAGCGCTTCCTGGCGGGTGCGGCCGGTGACGATCAGCTTGGCCAGCAGGGAGTCCCAGGCCGGGCCGATGACCGAGCCCGACTCGACGCCCGCGTCCAGGCGCACGCCCGGACCGGACGGCGGGGCGAACGTGGTGACCGTGCCGGGGGCGGGGAGGAAACCGCGTCCCGGGTCCTCGCCGTTGATGCGGAACTCGAACGAGTGGCCGCGCAGCGGCGGGTCGTCGTAGCCGAGCGCCTCGCCGTCGGCGATGCGGAACATCTCGCGGACGAGGTCGACGCCGGCGACCTCCTCGGTGACCGGGTGCTCCACCTGGAGGCGGGTGTTGACCTCCAGGAAGGAGATCGTGCCGTCGACGCCGACCAGGAACTCCACCGTGCCGGCGCCGACGTAGCCGGCCTCCTTCAGGATGGCCTTCGACGCCGAGTACAGCTCGGCGACCTGCGCGTCGGACAGGAACGGCGCCGGGGCCTCCTCGACCAGCTTCTGGTGCCGGCGCTGCAGCGAGCAGTCGCGGGTGGAGACGACGACCACGTTGCCGTGGGTGTCGGCCAGGCACTGGGTCTCCACGTGCCGCGGCTTGTCCAGGTACCGCTCGACGAAGCACTCGCCGCGGCCGAAGGCGGCCACCGCCTCGCGGACCGCGGAGTCGTACAGCTCCGGGACCTCTTCGAGGGTGCGGGCGACCTTCAGACCGCGGCCGCCGCCGCCGAACGCGGCCTTGATCGCGATGGGCAGGCCGTGCTCCTTCGCGAAGGCGACGACCTCGTCGGCGCCGGACACCGGGTCGGGCGTGCCCGCGACCAGGGGCGCGCCGGCGCGCTGGGCGATGTGGCGGGCGGCGACCTTGTCACCGAGGTCGCGGATGGCCTGCGGCGGCGGGCCGATCCAGACCAGCCCGGCGTCGAGGACCGCCTGGGCGAAGTCGGCGTTCTCGGAGAGGAAGCCGTAGCCGGGGTGGATGGCGTCGGCCCCCGATTCGCGGGCGGCCTTCAGCACCTTGTCGATGTCGAGGTAGCTGGTCGCGGGAGTGTCACCGCCCAGGGCGAACGCCTCGTCCGCGGCGCGGACGTGCAGAGCGTCGCGGTCCGGATCCGCGTAGACGGCCACGCTCGAGATACCGGCATCCCGACAGGCTCGGGCCACGCGGACAGCGATTTCGCCACGGTTGGCGATGAGCACCTTGCGCACGATTGAGGCTCCCTCCTTGAAACAAGCCGAGTTTAGGGACTACCGACACGGCACTACGACCCGTCCCCAAGGGTGAGCTTGCCCACACGGAGCGTGATTCGAGGCTCGCTCGACCCGCGAAATCCCATGTCGCACCTTGGTACGCAAGACTCCTCCGGGAAACCCTAGCCGTCCCGTGTGGTCAAGGTCTCTGTGAGAGCGTGCTGCGGCCCACTCTGTTTTTTGTCGAGTCCCTACGAATGGCCCAATGATTCTTTGCCGTTCGCGGGACCCTTGCCCCTGTCTTTACTTGTCAGTAACGTTCGCGCTGTCTTGAGCGTACTCGGGGTAACCACAGTCGTGCTCGAAAGTGGGTGGGGCCGGTGGTCCGCAGACCGGTGGCGTGGATCGTGGCACTCGTGCTCTTCGCCGAAGGGCTCGGCGTCGCCGCCCTGAACTGGTTGCTCGGGGTCGTCGTCGACCGCCAGGACATGTCCCTGGCCGGCCTCGATCCGCACCTGACGTCGGTGTCCTCGAAGGCCGCCGGCATCGTCTTCGGGCTCTACTTCGCCCTGTGCGGCCTCGTCGCGCTGCTGGTCGCCCTGCGCGACCGCGCGCCCTCCGGGGCGGGCCGGGGCCTGCTGATCAGCGCCGCCGTGGTGCACGCGCTGCTGGGCGCCTTCGCGTGGGGACCGGTCGGCATGTCCGCGTTCCTCTCCATGGTGGTGGTGCTCGCCCTCATCGTGCTGCTCCTGATGACGTACGACCCCGAGAGCCGTCCTGGAGGGCCCGCCGGCGCCGCCGGACCCGCCAGGCCCGCGGGCGGGAGCGGTGGGGACGGCGCCGACGGGTCCCCGGTCACCTCTCCGGCGGCGCCCACAGCTCCGTGATGCCCACGCCCAGCCGGGCCAGCAGACGGCGCACCAGCGGCAGGCTGATGCCGATGACGTTCCCGTGGTCGCCGTCGATGCCCTCGATGAACGGGGCCGAGCGGCCGTCCAGGGTGAACGCTCCCGCGACATGGAGCGGTTCGCCGGACGCGACGTAGGCGGCGATCTCCTCGTCCGAGGGCTCGCCGAAGCGGACGACGGTGGACGCGGTGGCGGAGGCGTACCGGCTGCCCTCCGCGGTGGTGTCGTAGACGCAGTGGCCGGTCTGGAGGATGCCGGCGCGGCCCCGCATCGACTTCCAGCGCGCGGTGGCCTCCTCGGCGTCCGCGGGCTTGCCGAGGGCCTGGCCGTCCAGCTCGAGCACCGAGTCGCAGCCGATCACCAAGGCGCCTCGGACCTCCGGCTTCGCCGCGACGACGGAGGCCTTCGCCTCGGCGAGGGCGAGGGCCAGTTCGGCCGGGGTGGGTGCGGTGACGGCGTCCTCGTCGACCCCGCTGACGATCACTTCGGGGGTGAGTCCGGCCTGGCGGAGCAGCCCGAGCCGGGCGGGGGACTGGGAGGCGAGCACGAGCCGACGGCGGGGCTGATCTGTCATGCGATCAGCGTATCGGCGGATCCGCCCACCGGCGTGGCGGCCGGACGCCTCCGCCCGGCCGGCCCGCCGGAAGTCCGGGCCCGGCCGGTCCGACGCCTCACCGCACGCCGATCACGATCATCGCCAGCACCATGGCCAGCGCCATGAGAACGCCCAGCCGCCGCAGCATCTCCTGCGTGTCCCGCAGTTCCTTCGGCGGCTCGTTCTCGGGGTCGGACCACAGCATGCTCTCCATCGTCCGGCCGCCCGGCCCGGCACCGCCTGAGTACGCGTACTCAACTTCCCGGCATGATCCCCACGACGGGCTCTGAGGCCTGTCCGGCGGCTCAGGCCTCAGACGCGGGGGCCGGCACGCACAGCTGCCGCGTTGTCGTCGCTCGCCGACTCCCCCGAGCTCTCGGCTCCTCCCCCACTCTCGGCTTCGCTCGAGCGGGGGCACCCCCATGAGCAGGGGGGCACCCATCGCGTCGATTCCCTCCGCCGCCGTGCGGCTGCACGCTCCCCCAAGTTCTCGGCTCCGCTCGAACAGGGAGGGACCCCCAGGACCCCGCTCACCCCGGCTCGAAAGATGCCGCCGGCTATCTCCGACTCGATCCGCCGGACAGGCCTCAGGCCCCCGGCCAGTACGTCCGCGACCAGGCCGTCGGCCCCGGCTGGGGCAGGAGACGGCCGGCGATGCGGGCCGGGTCGGACCAGGAGGCGCGGGGAGCGGGCGCGCCGGACGGCATGGCGGACGCCGCCGCGGCGCGCGCGCGGACCACCGCCAGTGCGGCGGCCAGCTCCTCCGGGGTCGGGTTGCCCCGTACGACCTTGATCGTCATGGCGTCTTCCAATCGCTCGGCCGGGTCCCGGTGCGCAGGGCCCGGCGGGCAGGAGTCACAGGGGGATGTTGCCGTGCTTCTTCGGAGGCAGGGATTCCCGCTTGGTCCGCAGCTGACGCAGTCCGCGGACGATGTGCCGACGGGTGTCCGACGGCATGATCACCGCGTCGACGTAGCCGCGCTCGGCCGCCACGTAGGGGTTGAGTAGCGCGTCCTCGTACTCCTGGATCAGCCGGGCGCGGGTGGCTTCGGCATCGCCCGATTCGGTGATGGTGCGGCGGTGCAGGATGTTGACGGCGCCCTGTGCGCCCATCACCGCGATCTGCGCGGTGGGCCACGCCAGGTTGATGTCGGCGCCCAGGTGCTTGGATCCCATGACGTCGTACGCGCCGCCGAACGCCTTGCGGGTGATGACGGTGATCAGCGGGACGGTCGCCTCCGCGTACGCGAAGATCAGCTTGGCCCCGCGCCGGATGATGCCGTCGTGCTCCTGGTCGACGCCGGGCAGGAAGCCGGGCACGTCGACGAAGGTCAGGACCGGCACGTTGAAGGCGTCGCAGGTGCGCACGAAGCGGGCCGCCTTCTCGGAGGCGGTGATGTCCAGGCATCCGGCGAACTGCATCGGCTGGTTGGCGACGATGCCGACCGGGCGGCCCTCCACCCGGCCGTATCCGGTGACGATGTTCGGCGCGAACAGCGGCTGCGTCTCGAGGAACTCGCCGTCGTCCAGGATGTGCTCGATGACCGTGTGCATGTCGTACGGCTGGTTCGCGCTGTCCGGGACGATCGTGTCCAGCTCGCGGTCCTCGTCGGTGACGGTGAGGTCCGCCTCCTCCGGGTACGCCGGGGGGTCGGAGAGGTTGTTGGACGGCAGGTACGACAGCAGCTGCTTGACGTACTCGATGGCGTCCTTCTCGTCCCCGGCCATGTGGTGGGCCACGCCCGAGGTGGAGTTGTGGGTGCGGGCGCCGCCCAGTTCCTCGAAGCCGACGTCCTCGCCGGTGACCGTCTTGATGACGTCCGGGCCGGTGATGAACATGTGCGAGGTCTGATCGACCATGACCGTGAAGTCGGTGATCGCGGGGGAGTAGACCGCGCCGCCCGCGCACGGGCCGACGACCAGGCTGATCTGCGGGATCACGCCGGAGGCGTGGGTGTTGCGGCGGAAGATCTCGCCGTAGGCGCCCAGCGAGGCCACGCCCTCCTGGATCCGGGCACCGCCGGAGTCGTTGATCCCGATGACCGGGCAGCCGGTCTTCAGGGCGAAGTCCATGACCTTGACGATCTTCTGCCCGTACACCTCGCCCAGCGCCCCGCCGAAGACCGTGAAGTCCTGCGAGAACACGGCGACCGGGCGGCCGTCGACCGTGCCGTACCCGGTGACGACGCCGTCGCCGTACGGACGGTTGCTGTCCAGGCCGAAGCTGGTGGAACGGTGCCGGGCGAACTCGTCCAGCTCGACGAACGACCCTTCGTCGAGCAGCAGATCGATCCGCTCACGGGCCGTCAGTTTGCCCTTGGCGTGCTGCTTCTCCACGGCCCGTTCCGAACCGGCGTGCGTCGCCTCGTGAATGCGCCGCTGGAGGTCCGCGATTTTGCCCGCGGTCGTATGAAGGTCGGGCTGCTGCACTTCCGGCTCGGACATCGGGATACGGCTCCCTGCCTGCTCAAAAGGGGGGACGGTTACTCATCCGCAGCGTAGTGGGGGCCCCCGGGATCGGCAGTGCGGTCTTTCCCACACTCCTTTCCCCTTCACAGACCGGTCAACGGGCTGAGAACCGCCCCGGTGACCCGGTCTCGTGACCCGGTCCCCCGACCCGTCCCCGCTGCGCCGCGGAGGACGTCGTACCTAGGGTGGCCGTATGACGAAGTCACCGGATGACGATGGCACGACCGGACCGGACCTCCCGCCGACGCCGGGACGCTGGACCGACCTCGAACGCCCGCCGCTGAACGCCGCCGGCCTGCGCAGAGGCCTGGTGCGCGGCGGCGGGCTGTGGCAGCAGGTCGACGTGGTGCAGCGCACCGGTTCCACCAACTCCGACCTGGTGGCCCGTGCCGACGCGGGGACGGCCGGTGAGGGGGCCGTGCTCGTCGCGGAGGAGCAGACCGCCGCGCGGGGCCGCCTGGACCGGCAGTGGACGGCCCCGGCCCGCTCCGGCCTCTTCTTCTCCGTCCTGCTCAGGCCCGCCGAGGTGCCGGTGGCCCGCTGGGGCTGGCTGCCCCTGCTCACCGGCGTCGCGGTGGCCACCGGACTGTCCCGGACGGCGGGCGTCGACACGGCCCTGAAGTGGCCCAACGACCTCCTCGTCACCGTCGGCGGCGAGGAGCGCAAGGCCGCCGGAATCCTCGCGGAGCGGGCCGGGGACGACGGGGTGGTGATCGGCGTCGGCATCAACGTCAGCCTGCACGCCGACGAGTTGCCGGTGCCCACCGCCGGGTCCCTGGCGCTGGCGGGTGCGGTGACCACGGACCGGGACCCGCTGCTGCGGGGCGTGCTGCGGTCGCTGGAGGACTGGTACGGGCGCTGGCGGGCGGCGGGCGGCGACCCGGCCGCGAGCGGCCTGCAGGAGACGTACGCGGCGGGGTGCGCGACCCTCGGGCGGGTGGTGCGGGCCGAGCTGCCGGGCGACCGGGTGCTGGTGGGCGAGGCGGTCGCCGTCGACGGGGACGGGCGCCTGGTGCTGGCCACGGAGGAGGGGGTGCAGGAACCGGTGGGAGCGGGCGACATCGTGCACGTGCGCCCCGTCGTCCCGTAGGACCCGTCGCCGTCGTCCCCTGGGCCCTGCCGCCCCGGGGGGCGGGTGAGGGGCGCACGCGGGCACGGGTGCGGATGCGTACGGTGGGTACCCCGATGCCGGGTGCGCCGGTCGTGCCACCCGTCGACGCGACCGGACGGAGTGAGCTGGCGCACACCTGCCGTAGAGTTGAGGCCGGTCGAGACATGGCCGTGGCAGATCGGAAGGGCAGCAACGCGTGACCGTCGACGACTCGGGCTCCGGAACGGAAGCGCAGGGCCGCGCGGAGCCTCCGCCACCCTCGGCCTCGCGCGAGCGAGGGCGGGGGGACGACTCCCGTCCCGCCGACAACGGCGAGGACCCGCTCGCTCTGCGTCTCGAACAGCTCATCCTGGGCGCCGAGCGCCGTTATACCCCTTTTCAGGCGGCCCGCAGTGCCAGCGTCACCGTGGAGACGGCCACGCGCTTCTGGCGGGCCATGGGGTTCGCCGACGTCGGACAGGCCAAGGCGTTGACCGAGGCCGACGTCCTGGCGCTGCGCCGGCTGGCCGGTCTGGTGGAGGCGGGGCTGCTGAGCGAGGCCATGGCCGTGCAGGTGGCGCGGTCCACGGGACAGACCACCGCGCGACTGGCCGAGTGGCAGATCGACTCCTTCCTGGAAGGGCTGACCGAGCCGCCCGAGCTGGGCATGACCCGCACCGAGGTCACGTATCCCATCATCGAGCTGCTCCTGCCCGAGCTGGAGGAGTTCCTCGTCTACGTCTGGCGGCGGCAGCTCGCCGCCTCGGCCGGGCGGGTGCTCCAGGCCGCCGACGACGAGGAGATGGTGGACCGGCGGCTCGCCGTCGCGTTCGCCGACCTCGTCGGGTTCACGCGGCTGACCCGGCGGATGGAGGAGGAGGAGCTCGGCGAACTCGTCGAGGCCTTCGAGACGACCGCCGCCGACCTGGTGGCCGCGCGCGGCGGGCGGCTCATCAAGACCCTCGGTGACGAGGTGCTCTACGCCGCCGACGACGCGGGAACGGCCGCGGAGATCGCCCTGCGGCTGATCGAGACCATGGCGAACGACGAGACGATGCCGGAGCTCCGGGTCGGCATGGCGTTCGGCACCGTCACCACCCGCATGGGCGATGTCTTCGGTACGACGGTGAACCTGGCCTCCCGGCTCACCTCGATAGCTCCCCGGGACGCCGTGCTCATCGACGCCGCCTTCGCCGAGGAACTGATCCGCACCGGTGACGCGCCCGCCTCCGAGGCCGCCGCCGCCGAGGCGGCGGCCGCGGCGGAGAAGGAGGGCGAGGAGCCGCCGACGTACCGCTTCGGGCTGCAGCCGATGTGGCAGCGGCCCGTGCGTGGCCTGGGCGTGGTGGAGCCGTGGCTGCTCACCCGCCGGGACACCCCCTAGAGGGTCCGGGAGCTCTCCGGCGGCCTCCCCGGTTCAGCCCCTGAGGCCGGTGCCGCCGCCCACGCACAGGCCGATGATCGGTACGCAGAGGACGGGGTCGTCGTCCGGTGCGCTCGGCCGGTCCGGTGGCGGGGGAGGTGCCTGCCGGTCCGGGGGCCGAGGCCGCGGCGGTGTGCGGTCCGCAGGCGTCGGCGGGGGAGTGGGGTCGTCCGGTGGGGCGCCGGTGGGGACCGGCGGCTTCGGGGCCCTTGGCGGGTCCGGGGCGCTCGGGGCGCTCGAGGTGTCCGGAGGGGTGAGGGGCGAGGCCACGGCGGTCGGTGCGGCGGTGCTGCCCGGGGCGGCCGGTGTGAGCAGCGGCGTGCGCTGACCGCCCAGGGCGGTGGGCGAGGAGGGACCGGCCCCCGGGGCCGGGGTGGCCGGAGCAGTGGTACCGCCCGTACCGCCCGTGCCGGCCGGGTGGGGGCTCGTGGCGGTCGAGGGGGCCGGGACGACCGGGCGGGGGCCGGCCCCGGCGCCGAGGTCCGCGGGGCCCGGGTCGGACGCCAGGCGTACGAGGCTCAGGGCGCCCGCGGTCAGCGCCAGCCCGCCGCCGGCCAACAGGAGTTTCCGGTGGCGGGGTTTGCGGTGGCGGCCCCGGATGCGCGCGCTGAAGAGGGTGGATCCGGTGTGCGCCGGTGTGCCCTCGGCCGTCTCCGCTCCGGTGGACCGCGGTGCGGTCGGTCTGGTCGGTGTGTTCGTCGGCATGATGATTCCTCCCCCTGCGCACGCGCCCCCACGCGCCGCGGTGCCTCGCACGCTAGGCGTTCCCCTGCGAGGCCGAATCGGAGTGGCCGGGATATCACTCGAACGGGTGGACGGGGGGTGATCGGGGAACCGGACGCGCGCCCTTTCGCCGGACGGCGGCCGACTGCGATGATCGGGAGGACGGATGTTAACCATCGTTCACCGGAGGCTGTCGTGAGTGAGGAACGGTTCGGGGAGTTCGTGCTGGTGCGGCGGCATGAACGGGGATATGTCGCGGAGCTCGTCCTCGACCGGCCCAAGGCCATGAACGCCGTCTCGACCGAGATGGCCCGGTCCCTCGCCGGGGCCTGCGCGGCACTGGGGAAGGACCCGGCCGTACGGGCGGTGGTGCTGACCTCGTCGCACGAGCGGGCCTTCTGTGTCGGGGCCGATCTGAAGGAGCGCAATTCCTTCAGCGACGCCGATCTGATGCGCCAGCGGCCGGTGGCGCGCGGGGCCTACACCGGCGTGCTGGAGCTGCCGGTGCCGACGGTGGCGGCGGTGCACGGGTTCGCGCTGGGCGGCGGATTCGAACTGGCCCTGTCCTGCGATGTGATCGTCGCCGACCGCACGGCCGTGGTGGGGCTGCCCGAGGTTTCCGTCGGGGTGATTCCGGGCGGCGGCGGTACCCAGCTGCTGCCCAGACGGGTGGGCGCGGCGCGGGCCGCCGAGCTGATCTTCACGGCGCGCCGGGTGGAGGCCGCCGAGGCCCGGGAGCTGGGGCTCGTCGACGAACTGGTGGAGACGGGACGGGACCGGGAGGAGGCGCTGGCCCTGGCCGCCCGGATCGCCGCCCACTCGCCGGTGGGGCTGCGGGCGGCCAAGCGGGCGCTGAGGCTCGGGCAGGGGCTGGACCTGCCCGCCGGCCTCGAGGTGGAGGACGCCGCCTGGCGGTCGGTGGCGTTCTCGGGCGACCGTGCGGAGGGCGTCGCCGCCTTCAACGAGAAGCGCAAGCCGAACTGGCCGGGGGAATAGGGCGGCGCCGGGCCGGAGGAAGGGAGCGGTGGGGTCCGGGGCATGGCGGCGCATCCCGTTTGCTCCTTAAATATCCCTGTTCACGGCGAACGTCCTTAGCCTGGAGGGATGGGTGAGGACAGCCGGCTGGCTGCGGTGGTGGCGCTGGCACAGGGCATGGCCGCCGCGCACAGTTCGCAGGAGGTTTGGCGGGCCGCGGCCCACGGGGCCCGCCGGGCGCTCGGCGGGAGCTTCGCCGCACTGTCGGTGTGGGAGCGGGAGCTGGGGCGGCTGCGCGTCCTGGTCAACGTCGGCGAGCTGGCCGAGGGCGAGGAGGAGTTCCCGGACGACGAGGCCTATCCCGTGCACCAGTTCGCCGAGATCACCGAGTTCCTGCACGAGCGGTGGGCGGCCGGCGGCGGCGAGCCGGACGCCTGGGTGGAGACCGCCCGGGGGCCGACGGAGGGGCGGCCCGGCTACACCCACCAGAGGGTGGCGGCTCTGCGCCGGCGGGGGCGCGGCTGCTGCGTGGTCGCCCCGATCGTGCTGCACGGGCGGGCGTGGGGCGAGTTGTACGTGGCCCGGCCGGCCGGCGCCCCTGTCTTCGTGCGGGGCGACGCCGACTTCGCGACGGTGCTGGCCGCCGTCGTCGCCGCCGGGATCGCGCAGACCGAGCGGCTGGAGGAGGCGCGGCGGCTCGCGTACACGGACGCGCTCACCGGGCTGGCCAACCGGCGGGCCGTGGACGTCCGGCTCGACGAGGCGATCGAGCGGCACCGCCGGGACGGGGCCGTCGTCAGCCTCGTCGTGTGCGATCTGAACGGGCTCAAGCGGGTCAACGACACGCTGGGACATGCCGTCGGCGACCGGCTCCTCGAACGGTTCGGGACCGTGCTGTCCCTGTGTGGGGCCATGCTGCCCGGCGCCCTGGCGGCGCGGCTCGGCGGGGACGAGTTCTGTCTGCTGGTGGTGGGGCCGTCCGCCGACGAGGCCGTCCGGGCGGCCGGCGAAGTGTGCCGTCGCGCCGTGGAGTTGGAGATCGGGGAGGGTGTGGCCTGCGGGGTGGCGTCCACCGGGGACGCCATCGGGCCGGTGCGTTCCGCCCGGCGGCTCTTCCGGCTGGCCGACGCGGCGCAGTACCGCGCGAAGGCCGAGCGGGCGTCCCGTCCCGTCGTCGCCGGGCGTGAGGGCCCGGGTGACCCGGTCGTGCGCCTGGCGGACGAGCCGGTACGAGAGCCGGACGGCGAGCGGCGCCGGTTCCGGGGGCGGCACTCGCCGTAGAGGGCCGGGGAGGGGGCCCGGGCGCCCGGGAGGCGCCGGTTCGGCGGACTCCGGGGCGTGGCGAGGGGGCGGGCGTCTCGGTAAGGGGTGACCACCGGTCCCGGTGATGACATCACCGAATTCACTGCGTACGCTCCTGAATATGGATATGCACACTGTGGTGAACGGGGAAGGCGTGAAGCGCGGCCTTGAAAGAGTGCTGGTGGGTGACGGTCGGGCGTCCGGCGTGACCGCGTCCGACGTGCTCGCCGTGGCGCGCGGCGGCGCCCGCGTCGAACTCTCCCGCGAGGCGCTGGCCGCCCTCGCCGCGTCCCGCAGGATCGTGGACGCCCTGGCCGCCGAGCCGGACCCCGTGTACGGGGTGAGCACCGGTTTCGGCGCCTTGGCGACCCGGCACATCGGCCCCGAGCTGCGTGCTCGGCTGCAGCGCAACATCGTCCGCTCGCACGCCGCGGGCATGGGGCCGCGCGTCGAGCGCGAGGTCGTCCGCGCCCTGATGTTCCTGCGGCTGAAGACCCTGTGCTCCGGGCACACCGGCGTACGCCCGGAGGTCGCGCAGGCGATCGCCGACGTGCTGAACGCCGGCATCACCCCCGTGGTGCACGAGTACGGTTCCCTCGGCTGTTCCGGCGACCTGGCCCCGCTGTCCCACTGTGCGCTCGCCCTGATGGGCGAAGGGGAGGCCGAGGGGCCCGACGGGACCCTGCGGCCCGCCGGCGAGCTGCTCGCCGAGCACGGGATCCGGCCCGTCGAACTGCGCGAGAAGGAAGGGCTCGCCCTCCTCAACGGCACCGACGGCATGCTCGGCATGCTGATCATGGCCCTCGCCGACCTCGACACCCTCTACCGGTCCGCCGACGTCACGGCCGCGATGAGCCTGGAGGCGCTGCTCGGCACCGACAAGGTGCTCGCCCCCGAACTGCACGCCATCCGCCCCCATCCGGGCCAGGCCGCCAGCGCCGCCAACATGCTGGCCGTGCTGGCCGGTTCGGGACTGACGGGACATCACCAGGACGACGCCCCGCGGGTCCAGGACGCCTACTCGGTGCGCTGCGCCCCGCAGGTGGCG
This sequence comes from Streptomyces sp. NBC_01635, assembly GCF_045209715.1. Classification (NCBI taxonomy): domain Bacteria; kingdom Bacillati; phylum Actinomycetota; class Actinomycetes; order Kitasatosporales; family Streptomycetaceae; genus Streptomyces; species Streptomyces sp. NBC_01635. Next base: position 5,713,708 of record NZ_CP109277.1, read on the forward strand.
GGCGCCGGACGGGACACGATCGCGCACGCCCGGCTGGTCGCCGAGCGCGAACTCGCCGCCGCCATCGACAATCCGGTGGTGCTGCTCGACGACACGGGCTCCGGTGGCACGGGTGCGGACGGCACCGGTTCGGGGGCGTCCGGTTCCAGGGGCGGGCGGATGGAGTCCAACGGCAACTTCCACGGCGCCCCGGTGGCCTATGTGCTCGACTTCCTCGCCATCGCCGTCGCCGACCTCGGCTCCATCGCCGAGCGCCGTACCGACCGGCTGCTGGACAAGAACCGCAGCCACGGGCTGCCGCCGTTCCTCGCCGACGACGCCGGTGTCGACTCCGGTCTGATGATCGCTCAGTACACACAGGCCGCGCTGGTGAGCGAGTTGAAGCGGCTGGCCGTACCGGCGTCGGCGGACTCGATCCCGTCCTCCGCGATGCAGGAGGACCACGTCTCGATGGGCTGGTCGGCCGCGCGCAAGCTGCGTACCTCGGTCGACAACCTCACCAGGGTCATCGCCGTCGAACTGTACGCCGCCGCACGTGCGGTGGAGCTGCGCGAGGGGCTCACCCCGGCGCCCGCGACCCGGGCCGTCGTCGAGGCCGCGCGAGAGGCCGGGGTGGGAGGCCCCGGGCCGGACCGTCATCTCGCGCCCGACCTCGCCGCGGCGGAGGCGTTCGTACGGGACGGACGACTGCTGGCGGCGGTGGAGAAGATCACAGGCCCTCTGCGGTGATGTGCCGCGGCCGCCCGGAGGTCACGGTCAAGTTCATCTCAAGGGAACGTCAAGGGAGTTAAAAGTCGAGGCGTTCCCGGCGCACCGAGTAGACGACGAAGCCCGCGCCGAGGGTGAGGCAGGCGGTGCCGCCGACGACGTACGGCGTGCTGTTGAAGCTGCCGGTGTCGGCGAGCCGGACCTCGCCGGCGGTGCCGTCGTACGACGCCGTCGAGACGTTGGCCGAGGTGCTGGATGCCACCCTCGCCTGCTCTGTGACCTGCGGAGACGGGCTTGCCGGAGTGATTCCTTCAGCCGGGGCGTCCGAGGTCGCGTTGGCGGACGGGACGAACCACAGGGCGCACAGGAGGGTGCCTGCGGCGGTGGCGGTCAGCAACGGGCGGAGAGCGGATGACACGGAATATCGATCCCCTTGTGGCGCTGGCGAATTGGCCGTGTGGACTGATGTTAGTGAAAATCGCGGGTCACGGGAAAGTCACGGGAGCCGGAGCCGTACGCTCCGGGCATGAGCACTCCAGAGACATCGCGATTTGTACGGCTTCGGGTGGACCTCGTTCTCGAGGTCGACGACGCGGACGCCGTGACCGGCGCCGCGCTGGCCAGGATCGCGGACGACGGTGACCTGTCCGCGGAGGAACGGGCGCCCGCTCAGGACGCGGTGGCCGCCGACACGGCCGAGGCGCTCGCGTACCTCGTCGACCCGTTCGGTCTGGTCGGTGACGTGCCGGGCGTGGAACTCCAGCAGGCCTCGTGGAGCAGCGAGCGGATCGCCTACGACCCGGACGCGCCCGAGTGGGACCTCGACGAGGAGGGTGACGAGTTCTACGACGGCGGGTTCGACGACGCGTCGGACGGTGCGTCGGACGGTGCGTTGGGCAGTGCGATGGGTGACGTTTCGGGCGAAAGCGGCAGATAGGGCAGTTCGGTCATTACCCCCCTCACCTCTCAAAGGTGACGATATGTGGGATACGGTGCAATCCGCGCAAGTGGGGTGTGGAGAAGATGGGTTGAGTCGGGTGGAGGTGACTGGCCGACCCGGTTTGGGGAAATCGTGACCCTGGGCGGCAACCGCCGCCCGTGCTTTGACGTCTCAGGTGGCGCACGGGCCGAACGACCCCCTGCCCGGCCGCGACGGACGTGGTGAGCCCCACATTCGCGGCCCATGTGGAACGGGACCTACCGGTCGTAGCGTTGAAGTGTCTGACGGGGACTCTCAGCTTCGGGTGCGGGGGCCCGCGGGGTTCGGGGAAGCGGCGACGATGGAGAAGCGTGTGATGACGGAAGGTAAGCGGCGCAGGGGTCTGACGGCTGCGTCCGCTCTGCTCGGCGGAGTGATGGTGCTTTCGGCGTGTTCCGGCGGCGGTGATGACGCCGGCTCCGGTGGGGGCGGAGACAAGGGCGCGTCGCAGGCCCAGGTCGACGAGGCGGCGGCCAAGAAGACCTCCGAGGCCCAGATCAAGATCACGCCGAAGGACGGCTCGAACAACGCCTCCATCAACAACTCCGCCGCGGTCGCCGTGGCCAAGGGCACGCTCACCGAGGTCACGATGACGACCACCGACGGCACCGTCGTCGAGGGCGAGATCGCCGCGGACAAGAAGAGCTGGAAGCCCAGTGTCCAGCTGGAGCGCGCCACCGCCTACAAGCTGACGGCCACCGCCGAGGACTCCAAGGGACGCGCCGCCCACGAGAACGCCTCGTTCACCACGGTCTCCCCGGCCAACAGCTTCATAGGCAACTTCACCCCGGACGACGGCTCGACCGTGGGCGTCGGCATGCCGGTGTCGATCAACTTCGACAAGGCGATCGCCAACAAGGCCGAGGTCCAGAAGGGCATCACCGTCTCCACCAGCAGCGGCCAGGAGGTCGCCTGCCACTGGTTCAACGCCAACCGCATGGACTGCCGTCCCGAGGACTACTGGCAGGAGGACTCCACCGTCACCCTGAAGCTGGCGCTCGACGGGGTCGAGGGCGCCGAGGGCGTCTACGGCGTCCAGCAGAAGACGGTCAACTTCAAGATCGGCCGCAACCAGGTCTCGGTCGTCGACGCCGAGACCAAGCAGATGAAGGTCACGCAGGACGGCAAGACCGTCCGGACGATCCCGATCTCCGCCGGCTCCCCCGAGAACAAGACGTGGGAGGGCCAGATGGTCATCTCCGAGAAGTTCAAGGAGACCCGGATGGACGGCGCGACCGTCGGCTTCACCGACGACGACGGCAAGGGCGAGTACGACATCAAGGACGTGCCGCACGCCATGCGCCTGAGCAACTCCGGCACCTTCCTCCACGGCAACTACTGGGGCGCCAAGTCCATCTTCGGCAGTGCCAACACCAGCCACGGCTGCATCGGCCTGGCCGACACCCAGGGCGCCGACGACCCGAACACGCCGGGCGCCTGGTTCTACGACAACTCGATCGTCGGTGACGTCGTCGTCGTGAAGAACACCGGCGACAAGACCGTCGCCCCGGACAACGGCCTCAACGGCTGGAACATGGACTGGGCCCAGTGGAAGGCGGGCTCGGCGGTCTGACGCCGGCTGCCCGGCACCCGCTGCTCGACCCGCCCGTCCGATGCCGCCGTCCGCCCACAGGGGCGGACGGCGGCATCGTTCGTTCCCGTGGCCCGGCTCTCTTCTCATGCGGCTCTTATCCCGGGCTCAACACTTCATCAGAGGCCGTCCCTAGCTTGCTCCCATGTTCTTCACCTACCTGAGGCGCGAACTGCGCCGCCGCAGAAAAGCGGCCCTCGTCGTCGCCTCCGGCCTCGCGCTCGGCATCGCGCTGGTCATCGTCGTCAGCTCCGTGTCCTCCGGGATGGGCAAGGCACAGGAGAAGGTCCTGCAGTCGCTGTACGGACTGGGCACGGACATGACGGTCACCAAGGCCATGGAGACGTCCGAGGAGGGCGGAGAACGCCCGGCGCGGCCGCGCTTCAGCTTCGACGCCCGGGCCGAGGGCTCCGGCGAGGAGCAGAGCACCGACCACGTCATGGTGCAGGGCTTCCAGAGCCTCGCCGACTCCACCGTGGACAAGGTCGGCCGGCAGAGCGGTGTCGCCGATGCCGTGGGCGGGTTGAGTCTCCAGGTCGTCAAGGTCAGCGGCGAGTTCACCCGCGGCCGGTTCCAGCAGGACGGGCAGGGCGGTCAGGACGGCGGGCAGGGCGGGCCCGGTGGGGCCGGTGGGGCCGAGCCGTCGGAGGGCGGCCGGGTGCAGGGCGGCGGCGCCGACTTCGACGTCAACAGCTACTCCGTCTACGGCACCGACGTCACCGAGCCGAAACTCGGCCCGCTGACCTCCTCCAGGATCACCGACGGCCGCACCTTCAAGGCGAGCGAGACCGGTGCGAAGGTGGCCGTCGTCGACTCCGCCCACGCCAAGGAGAAGGAGCTCGAGACCGGTGACACCGTCACGGTCAAGGGCACCAAGTTCAAGATCATTGGTATCGCCACCGCCGAGAGCGGGGACGCCGCCGCCGACCTCTACCTCCCGCTGGAGCAGGCCCAGACCCTCGCCGACGCCAAGAACAAGGTCACCACGATCTACGTCCGGGCGACGGACTCGCAGCAGATCGACAGCGTCAAGTCCGCGATCCAGAAGAACGTTTCGGGGACGACCGTCACCACCTCCGCCGACCTCGCGGACACCGTCTCCGGCTCGCTGTCCACCGCCTCCTCCCTCGCCACCGGCGTCGGCACATGGCTGTCCGTCGCGGTGCTCGTGACCGCGTTCCTCGTCGCCGGACTCCTCACCTCCTCGGCGGTGTCCCGCCGGGTGCGCGAGTTCGGCACGCTGAAGGCGCTGGGCTGGAAGTCGGGCCGGGTGACCGGACAGGTCGTCGGCGAGGCGGTCGTGCACGGCCTGATGGGCGGTGTCCTCGGCATCGCGCTCGGCCTGGCGGGCGCGTACGCCGTCACCGCGATCAGCCCCACCCTGCAGGCCGAACTCGGCGGCGGTGCGGGCGGTTTTGGCGGTATGGGCGGCCCCGGCGGCGGACCCGGGCGGGAGACGGCCGCCAAGACCCTCGAGGTCGCCCTCACCGCACCGGTCGGTCTCACCACCGTCGCCCTCGCGGTCGGCCTCGCGGTGGCCGGCGGTCTCGTCGCCGGCGCCTTCGGCGGCTGGCGTGCCTCCCGCCTCCGCCCGGCGGACGCGCTGCGCCGCGTCGCGTAGCGCCGCCCCCACCCTCGTACGCAACCCAGGAGTCGACCCATGTACGAACTCAAAGGCGTCACCCGGCGCTACACCCGGGGCAAGCAGACCGTTCACGCCCTCGAGGACATCGACCTGACGATCCCCGACGGCGACCGGCTCGTCATCCAGGGCCCCACCGGCGGCGGCAAGTCCACCCTGCTGCAGATGCTCGGCGGACTCGACCGTCCCAGCTCCGGCGAGATCCTCCTCGACGGCACCGACCTGGCCAAGCTGCCCGAGGCCCGGCTCACCCGGGTGCGCAGCGAGAGCATCGGCTTCGTCTTCCAGTCCTTCAACCTGATCCCGACCCTCACCGCGCAGGAGAACGTCGAGACCGCGCTCGTCCCGCTCGGGGTGAAGACGAAGGAGCGGCGCGAGAAGGCCGCCGAGGCGCTGGCCGCGGTCGGACTCGGCGAGCGGCTCGGACACCTGCCCGCCGAGATGTCCGGCGGGCAGCAGCAGCGGGTGGCCATCGCGCGGGCGCTGGTGAAGGAACCGAAGGTACTGCTCGCCGACGAGCCCACCGGAAACCTCGACGAGTCGATGCGCGACGAGATCATGGAGGTCCTGATCCGGATGTGGAAGGAACTCGGGCTCACCTTCGTCATGGTCACCCACGACTCGGCCCTGGCGAAGCGGGCCCCGCGCGTGGCGATCATCCGCAAGGGCCGCGTCACGGTCGAGGAGAACCCGGGCACCTGACCCGGAATCACCGCGCGGACACATGCGTGCGCGAAAGCATGAAGCGTGAGGCGACGCGCACGACGCGCCCCCGGCCGGAGTGGGACCCGGTGGCCGGGGGCGCGTCGTCGTCGGTCAGGTGCCGGCGAGGAGGGACTCCAACGCCGTCGCCGCACCAGGGTGGCGGGCGGTCAGGGCCGCGCCCGCCGGAGCCGCTGGAGGTCCGTCCTGTGCCCAGCCCTCCGTGCAGCCCAGCAGGTCCGCCACCGCGTCGCAGGTCGCCGGGTGCGCGGTCAGCAGCGCCATGCCCGCCGGGGCGGCCGGTGCCCACCCTTCCGTGCAGCCCAGCAGGTCCGCCAGCGCGTCGAACGCGGCGGGATGCGCCGCTGCCAGCGCGGCGCCCCGGCGGACGTCGGCCGCCTGCCCCGCCGCCTGTGCCGCGCGGCGTACGGGAGCCGGGGCCGGCGCGCGCCACGGCGGCACCCACGCGTCCAGCGCCGCGAGCCGGCTCGGGAAGATCCGCCCGGCCTCGCGGATCAGCAGCGGGGCGAGATCCGCCGCGCCCGCCCGCAGCGTGCCGATCAGCGTCGGGAGCCACGGCAGCAGCACCGCGTCGGGCAGCCGCCCGAACGCGTTCGACACCGCCTCCACGACCACGTCCGCCAGGCCCGGCACCGGCTCCAGCGCGTGCACGAAACCGCTCAGGTAGCGCGGATACGCGGGCACCACCAGCGGGTTGGCCAGCAGCTCGTCGCACCGCGCCCGCAACCGCTCGCGGGAGAGCGTGCCGAGCTGCACCTGCGCCGCCCACAGCAGTGCCGTCTTCGACGGGTCCTCGGGGTGGGACTGCGCGACCGCCAGCTCCAGCTGCGCCCTGTCGCAGCCCAGCGACAGCGCCAGGCTCTCCATGCCGAACAGGAAGCCCAGCATCGCCGCGACCTGACCCGCCGTCGCGTCCTCGTCCGTGAACGCGGTCGGCAGCAGGGTGCAGTAGTGCGCGTAACCGGCCTTGACGAAGGACTCGATCCACGGCGGCAGCACCGGCTCGCTCGTCCGGTAGTACGCGAGCAGCCGGCGCACCCGGCGCAGCACCTGGGGCGCGCCGTCGACACTGCGCTCGGACGACAGGACCGCCAGCGCGCGCGTGCCCAGTTCGTCGGCGAGACGCCGGCCGCCGCCCAGGTACAGCGTCGCGTCCTCGAGGGCCTCCAGGACCGTCGCCGCCGTCGCCTGCGGCGCGTAGGCGGCGCGGCGCAGGCGCTGCTCCAGGACCTGCTCGATGCTGACGCCCTCGTAGCCGAGCTCGATGAGGGCCCGCTGGTGGGTGCCGAGCGCCAGGTCCCAGGACTCCTGGATCGACCGCTCGCCCAGCGCGCGCTCGCCCATGACGGTCCGGGCCGCGCCCTGCGGCAGCAGCCGGCGCAGCATCCACAGCACGTCGGAGCAGTCCCGCAGCTCCGGCCGGGACGCCATGTCCAGCAGGGCCCGCCGCACGCCCCGCTGCTGGAGTTTCAGCCCCAGCGGCTCCAGCCGGTCGTGCACGTCGCGCGCGAGGGGCGGCAGCGAGTCGTAGCCGACCTGGCCGATCCGGTCGCCGCCCATCATGATCTCGACGAGCCGCCGCACGTCCCGCCGCCCCGGCACCGCGTCCTTCTCGATGCAGGTGACCGCCGCGTCCTGGAAGTCGTACGGCGTGGGCTTGGCCCGGTCCCGCATCCCGGCGAGCAGGATCGACGTCTCGAAGACGGCGATCGCGTCGGCGGTGGAGGCGAGATAACCGGCTCGCCGGGCCGCGCTCACGATGTCCACGCACCAGCCGAGCAGTTCGGCCTCGTCCAGCGAGTCCAGGACCGGCGGCCGGCCCAGGAAGCCGGACAGCCTGTCCGCCGCGGCGGGCCGCGCCGCCTGCGCCGCCGGTACGGCGGCCTGCTTCGCCCGGGACTTCTTCGTACCGGCCTGACCCGCCAGCCGGTACGGCCGGACCCGGGTGCGCTTGAGGCTCTTCGCCCACTCGGTCGCCGCGATGGACACCGAGCCGGCGGCGAGACCGAACTGGGCCTCGATCGCCGCGTGACTGGACGGGATGAGCCCGTGCTGCCAGGTGGTGGCCGAGCGCGGCGAGATCTCGTACGCGCCGGAACCGGCCACGCCGAACTCCTCCACCCTGCTGGCCGCGTGGAACGCGCCGCAGACGTACAGGCAGTCCTCGGGATCGGTGCCGGTCGCGGCCAGGTGCTCCCGCATCCGGGTCCACATGTACCGCTCGCGGTCCTCGTCGACCCGCACCCGCGACGGGTCGCCGGGGGCGAGCCGCCGGAACAGGCTGCCGATGAGGAACATGACCTGGCGGTAGGTGTCGTGGTCGCCGTCGCCGAGCGGCAGCTCGACGTACTGGTGCCACCACTCCGACCAGTGCCGCACCTTGCCGTGCCGCAGCAGGTGCTCCTCCAGTTCGGCGAAGCGTGGTCGCAGGTCGCCGATCTCCACGCCGACGGCCTCGCCGTGCAGCGCGGTCTCCGTCGCGTCCTCGTCCGCGGCGGCCTTGTCCCCGTCCGGCCCTTCCCCGGCCGCCTCCGGGGTGCTCCGGCCCCGGCTGTCCCACTGGAAGACGTGGTCGGAGGACCGGTCGACGAGGACCAGCTCGACGTCCGGCGTGTCCAGCGCGTACGCGATCGCCTGGTACTCGGCGGACGCCTCGGTGATCGGCGCGACCACCGACAGCGGCGCCCACTCGGGCGGGAAGCCGTCCACCTCGCTCGCGAACGCCTGGACGGCCACCGGGAGACGGCAGTTGCGCAGCTCGGTGAGGAGCGGCGCCATGTCTTCGCACAGCTCCAGGTACACCACCTTGGGCCGCTTCTCGCGCAGCCGGCGGGCCATCGCGAGGGCGGAGGCGGGCGAGTGGTGGCAGACGGGGAAGATCTCCAGCGGCTCGCGCACCGCGCGGTCCACGTCGTCGACCATGCCGAGGAGGATGCCCTCCAGGGCGTCCGGCCCGCCGGCGAACGCGGCCGCGGCCTCGTGGAGCTGACCGCGGAGCCCCGCGAACGTGTTCTCCCGCGCCGCGCGCGTGCTCTCCCGCACGACGGGCGCGCTCTCGGGCGCGGCGCTCATGACAGCGTCGCGATCGCGTCCCGGCCGCCCTCCAGGAACTCGGGCCACGAGCCGCCCTGCTCCTTGCTGCGCGGTTCGACGACGCCGTGCAGGTACTTGTTGAGGATGGCCAGGTCCTCCGGCTCACGGCGGGCGAGGGAGCCGACGAGCGAGGAGGCGAGGGAACGGGCGGTCAGGGTGCGCTCACCGAAGAAGTTGCTGTGCAGGACCGCGTCCTCCAGCACACCGATCTGCTCGGCCGTCGACAGCGCGGACTCCAGCTTCTCGTCGTCGCTGCCGGCCGCGGCGGCGGAGGCGCGCAGGTCGGCGAAGCTCTGGAGCAGCACGTCGAGCAGGGTCGGCGGCACCTCCAGTTCTATCGAGTGACGGCGCAGCAGCTCCTCGGTGCGGAAGCGGACGATCTCGGCCTCGCTCTTCTTGTTCGTCATGACCGGGATGCGGACGAAGTTGAAGCGGCGCTTCAGCGCGGACGAGAGGTCGTTGACCCCGCGGTCGCGGCTGTTGGCGGTGGCGATGATGGAGAAGCCGGGCTTGGCGAAGACGATGTTGTCGCTGCCTCCGCTCTCCAGCTCCGGTACCGAGATGTACTTCTCGGAGAGGATGGAGATCAGCGCGTCCTGGACGTCGCTGGTGGAACGCGTCAGCTCCTCGAAACGGCCGATCGACCCGGCCTCCATCGCGGTCATGATCGGCGAGGGGATCATCGACTCCCTGGACTGGCCCTTGGCGATGACCATGGACACGTTCCAGGAGTACTTGATGTGGTCCTCGGTGGTGCCGGCCGTGCCCTGCACCACGAGGGTGGAGTTGCGGCTGATCGCGGCGGACAGCAGCTCGGCCAGCCAGCTCTTGCCGGTGCCGGGGTCGCCGATCAGGAGCAGGCCGCGGTCGGAGGCGAGGGTGACGATGGAACGCTCGACGAAGCTCCGGTAGCCGAACCACTTCTGGGAGATCTCCCGGTCCAGGCCGTCGGAGCGCTCGGAGCCGAGAACGAACAGGCGCACCATCTTCGGCGACAGCCGCCAGGAGAACGGCTTGGGGCCGTCGTCGACCGACTCCAGCCAGTCCAGCTCCTCGGCGTACTTGATCTCGGCGGGCGCGCGCAGCAGGTCGGACATCAGGTGAGGGCCTTTCCGTTCAGGGCTCGAGAAAGAGAAGTCGGGAGCGTCTGGGAGAAGTGGAGAGAAGTCCGGGTGAGATCCGGGTGAGATCCGGGTGAGAGGGACCGGACGGATCAGGTGAGGAACGTCTTGAGCTCGTGCACGAGCTTCTTGATGTGACCGGAGACCACCGGCGTGCCGAGGTCCTTGAAGCGCTCCCGGAACCACGGGTTGACGCTGCCGCGCCCGGCGCTGGTCACCGAACCGACCGGGATGAACTTCGCGCCCGAGCGGTGGATGGCGGACATGCTCTCGAACAGCTCGTCGGTACGCCATTCGTAGAAGTCGGAGATCCACACCACGACGGTGTTGCGCGGCTCGGCGATCTTCGGCTGGGCGAGCGCCATGGCCACGGTGCCGTCCGTGCCGCCGCCGAGCTTGGTGCGCAGCAGGGTCTCGAACGGGTCATGCGCCCAGGGCGTGAGGTCCAGCGCCTGGGTGTCGTAGGCGATCAGGTGGACGTCCACCTTCGGCAGCCCGGCGAAAATGGAGGCCAGGATGGTGCAGTTGACCATCGAGTCGACCATGGAGCCCGACTGGTCCACGACGACGATCAGCCGCTGCGGCGTCGTCCTGCGGCTGGTGTGCCGGTAGTAGAGGCGGTCGACGTAGAGCCGCTCCTCCTCCGGACTCCAGTTGGTGAGGTTCTTCCAGATGGTGCGGTCGATGTCGAGGTTGCGGAAGACCCGCTTCGGCGGGACGGACCGGTCGATGTCGCCGACCGTGGCCTTCTCCACCTGGGTGCGCAGGACCGCGGAGACCTCGTCCACGTAACGGCGGATCAGCGACTTGGCGTTCGCCAGGGCCACACCCGAGAGGTTGTTCTTGTCCCGCAGCAGCTGCTCGATCAGGGACATGCTCGGGGTCAGCTGCGAAGCCAGCCGCGGGTCGGCCAGCACCTCGCGCAGCCGCATCCGCTTGACCAGACCCGCCTCGAGGGAGCCGAGTTCCGGGCCGATGGCGGGGATCAGCCGGCTGAGGTCGGGTGTGCGCCCGCCACCGCCGGTACCGGTGGGGCTGACCCCCTGGCCGCCCGCGCCGGCGCGTCCGCCCCGCAGGTCGCCGGGCCGGCAGCCGAGCGCCCGCTCCAGCCAGCCCGCGTCGGCCTGCCAGCGGGCCAGCTGCTCGGCGGTGACGGCGCCGGAGCCGGTGGAGAAGACGTTCAGCAGGACCTTGGAGACGAGGGCCGCGCGCCGCACCTCGGCGGCCCGGTCGCGGGCGTCGTCCTCCTCCGGCTCGGGGGCCATCAGCCCGTCGAACTCGGCGGCCAGCTCCGGATGCCGCTGCACCACGGAGTCGACGGAGGCGCCCGGGTCGAGCAGCGCGGACGGCAGCCCGATGTCCTCGACCACGGCCAGGCTCGCCGACTCCAGCGAGGCCTGCTCCTCGGGGTCGAACAGCCGGGCCAGCAGCCGCCAGTAGAGCACCTGGCGCCGGTTGTCGTTCGGGTCGGGTACAGCGGGCGCGGCGGGTGCGGCCGACTCCGCGGACGCGGAGGGCTGCGCCGGACCGGGCACGGTGGCCGGCGCGATGGTGGGGTCGGTCATTTCCGCAACAGCCTTCCGGCTCGTTCGCGGAGCGCGTCGACGGCGCCGGTGGCGGCCTTCTCCGCGCGGACGCCGGCCTTGTCGGTGGTGCCTCCGGCCCACGCCCCGGCGTGCACCGCGACGGCCTTCTTCCGCACGGTCTTCTCCACGGCCAGCGGCTGGACGTGGAACTCCCCGGCGTCCCACCGGAGCAGCGCGATGCACGCGCCGGACACGGCGACGGCCTCGGCGGTGAGCGGTCCGGCGGCCGGTATCCGGTCGGTGTCGACGGCCAGGCGGTGCCCGGCGATCCGGAACGCGACCCCGTCGTCGTCCTGCTCCGCCTCGTACCCCTCCAGCAGGACGGGGACGGAGATCCGGGCCGGGTGCCGGTCCAGCGGCGCGGTCGCCGCCGCGGCGGCGGTGGGCAGGGCCACGCGCGCGGTGGCGAGGGAGTCGGCCGGCTCGCCCATGCGGGCGTGCGCGTCGTCCCAGCCCAGGTCGCCCTCGGCGGTGACGGGCATCGCGTCGAGGTCCATCGCGCGGCCCTCGCTCACCGCGGTCAGCAGGGACAGGTGGGGGCGCAGCAGCTGCCACAGGCCCGCCCCGACGACGGTGTCGGGCTTCGGGACGGACGCGGCGGCCCGTACCAGCCGGGACGCGCCGCCGTCGGCGGGCTCGAACACCGCGTGGACCTGGGCCTGTACGGCGGTCGCGTGCTCCTGCACGTCGATCCCGAGCGGCAGCAGACGACCGGTGGCCGTGTCCGCCGCGGGGGCGCCGGTCGCACCCGGCAGCGTCAGGAGCAGAGCGCGCGACCACAGGTCCGCCCACCGGCGTACCGGGATCCGCTCCAGGGTGGCCCCCGGGCAGGACGCGGCGAGTTCGGCGGCGAACCCGTCCAGCAGCGTGGCCTGCCGGCGCAGCGCCGGGTCGGGCAGCATCGCCGTGACGACGGGCGCGGCGCCGCCGACCAGCTCGTGGTCGATGCCCTGCCAGCCGGCGCGCGCGAGGTCGCTCAGCCAACTGCGGGCGGCGGCGAGGAGGTTCGCGGCGTGGTCCGCGCCACCGGCCCCGCCCGGGGCGGCCTCCTCGGCGACGGGCCGGCCGACGGCCTCCGTCACGCGGGCGGTCAGCGCGTCGTGCACCGAGCCGAGCAGGGCGGCTCGGGCGGCGGCGAGCGCGACGAAGTGGTCCTCGCCCGCGGCCCCGGCCACCGTCTTGTCGGCCGCCTCGGCGACGCGCGCGGCGAGCGGGGTTCCGGCGACGGCGTCGGCCAGTTCCACCACACCGGCGGCCTGGTCGGGCTGCGGCCGGAGCAGACCGGCGACGAGCGCCGCGTCGAAGGCGTCCACGGCCGCGAGGGCCTCGTCGAGACCGTCGACGGGGTCGAACAGCAGATCGGCACGCATCAGGCCACCGCCCTCGTCGTCGGGAACCACTGCATCTCGGGCAGCGGCGCGGTGCTCGGCGCGAGCTCCAGGTACGCCAGGTGCCGCAGGAACCGGCTGAACACGGGCGCCGCGGCCGAGGTGTCGCCCTGCGCGGGCCGTGTGCGCGTCATGGCGGTGGTGACGGAGTCCGCGTCGAGCTCGCCGTCCGCCACCTCGGCCTTCAGGTACCGGGCCACGCGCTCGGCGCCGTACTGCAGCACGGCCTCGTCGACCAGCGCCCGGATGTGGTTGCAGAACCACCCGCGCGCGCCGCCGCAGGGGCGGTTGTTGTTGGTGCTGCACGCGAACGCGTAGGTCCCGGCGGCGACGGACGACACGTACACGCGCCCGATGTCCGACCCGCTGGAGACCACCCCCTGCAGCCGGCCGTCCGCCAGCTCGACGAACGGCACCTTGGACAGCTTCCGCGGCCTCGCGGGCGGCACCACCCGCGCCGTGCTCGACTTCTCCCAGACGGACAACGCACCATCTCCCCTGCATGCGAAAGCAGATGTCCACGCCACCTCGGCGCAACACGATCGAAGCTATCCCCGACCACTGACATCGAGAGTGGTGCGCAGGTCCCGGGAGGCGGGGCTCGGGGTTCGGGCCCCGGCAGCCGGACGCGGATCCCACGCGCCCGTCCGCGCGCCCCCAATTCGTCGATCCCGTAACGGAAGCCCGGCGGTGGTGTCACAGATTCCCGTCGACTTGGGGTTCTCCCCAGCAGCCCCTTGAGGCGCTTGAACACGGCTCGGCATACTGCATCACCCGGGGGGTGCGCACATGCGTACGAGACCACCCCCGGCCGGGTGATGGGGAATCAGCCCGGCACATCAGCTAGGGGGAACCTTGCGCAGACAAGTGAAGAGAGCGCGCGCGACGGGCGCGGCCATGGTCGCCACGGCAGCCGCCGTGGCGCTCGTGGCGGGCATGACCGGCCCGGCGTCGGCGAACGGGGAACGGACGGCCGCGGACACCGCAGCAGGTACCGCCGCACAGACGTCGTCCTCGCTGAAGGCCAAGCACCGCATCACCCTCATCACCGGCGACCGGGTCGCCGTGGACGCCAAGGGCCGCGTCGTCGGCCTGGAGCGGGCCAAGGGCCGGGAGCACATACCCGTCCAGATCCGCAGGTCCGGCGGCCACACCCACGTACTGCCGGCGGACGCCGCCCGGCTGATCGCGAGCGGCCGGCTCGACCGGCGGCTCTTCGACATCACCGAACTCGGCAAGGACTCCACCCGACGCTCCCAGCAGCGCGGTCTGAAGGTCATCGTCGGGTACCAGGGCCGCGCCGCCGCCGCGAAGTCCGACGTCCGCGACGCGGGCACGCTCCGCCGGACCCTCGGCACCCTGAACGCGGACGCCGTGCAGACCCCGCACGAGGACACGCCCGACCTGTGGAAGGCGGTCACCGACGGCGACCGGACCGCGTCCGGCATCGCCCACGTCTGGCTCGACGGCGTCCGCAAGGCCGCCCTGGACAAGTCCGTCGCGCAGATCGGCACCCCCAAGGCGTGGGCCGCCGGCTACGACGGCAAGGGCGTGAAGATCGCCGTCCTGGACACCGGTGTCGACGCGACCCACCCGGACCTGAAGGGCCAGGTGACCGCGTCCAAGAACTTCACCACCGCGCCGAACACCGGCGACAAGGTCGGCCACGGCACCCACGTCGCCTCCATCGCGGCCGGTACCGGCGCCAAGGGAGGCGGTAAGTACAAGGGTGTCGCCCCCGGTGCCAAGATCCTCAACGGCAAGGTCCTCGACGACTCCGGCTTCGGTGACGACTCCGGCATCCTCGCCGGCATGGAGTGGGCGGCCGCGCAGGGCGCCGACGTCGTCAACATGAGCCTGGGCGGCGGAGACACGGCGGAGATCGACCCGCTGGAAGCGGCGGTCAACAAGCTCTCCACGGACAAGGGCATCCTGTTCGCCATCGCCGCGGGCAACTCCGGCCCCAAGTCGATCGGTTCGCCCGGCAGCGCCGATGCCGCCCTCACCGTGGGCGCCGTCGACGACAAGGACAAGCTCGCCGACTTCTCCTCCACCGGCCCCCGCACCGGCGACGGCGCCGTCAAGCCGGACGTCACCGCGCCCGGCGTCGACATCACGGCCGCCTCGGCGAAGGGCAACGAGATCGCCAAGGAGGTCGGCGAGAAGCCGGCCGGCTACATGTCCATCTCGGGCACGTCGATGGCGACCCCCCATGTCGCGGGCGCGGCCGCGCTCCTGAAGCAGCAGCACCCCGACTGGACCTACACGGAGCTGAAGGGCGCGCTCACCGGCTCCACCAAGGGCGGCGCGTACACGCCGTTCGAGCAGGGCTCCGGGCGGGTCCAGGTCGACAAGGCCATCCAGCAGACGGTGATCGCCGACCCGGTCTCGGTGAGCTTCGGCGTCCAGCAGTGGCCGCACACCGACGACAAGCCGGTCACCAAGCCGCTGACCTACCGCAACCTCGGTACCAAGGACGTCACCCTGAAGCTGACGTCCACCGCCACCAACCCCAAGGGCAAGGCGGCCCCGGCCGGCTTCTTCACCCTGGGCGCCACTACGGTGACGGTCCCCGCGGGCGGCACGGCCTCCGTCGACTTCACCGTCAACACCAAGCTCGGCGGCACCACCGACGGCGCGTACTCGGCGTACGTGGTCGCGACCGGCGGCGGCCAGAGCGTCCGCACGGCCGCGGGCGTGGAGCGGGAGGCCGAGTCCTACGACGTGACGCTCAAGGTCCTCGGCCGCAACGGCAAGGCGACCGCCGACTACATGGCCGGCCTGAACGGCACCTCCGGCGCGGCCACCGACGAGTGGTACATGCCCTACGACCCCGACGGCACCGTCACCGTCCGCGTACCCAAGGGCGACTACGTCCTGGACGCCGCGGTGTTCGCCGGCTCCGACCCGCAGAAGTTCGACGGCGCCGACTGGCTCTCCCAGCCGAAGCTGAGCGTCACCAAGAAGACCACGGTCACGCTGGACGCCCGTAAGGCCAAGCCGGTGAAGATCACCGTGCCGGACAAGGCGGCCAAGCCGGAGCTCGCCTCGGCCGACTACACCGTGGAGACGAAGAACGGCCTCTACGGCTTCGGCTGGTGGCTGGAGTCGTACGACAACTTCCGTTCCGCCCACCTCGGCCCGCAGATCACCGACGGCTCGCTGAGCCAGCAGTGGGACGCCCACTGGAGCAAGGGCACCAAGGCGCAGTACGACACCGTCGCCGGCGGCAAGGTCAAGAAGCTCGCCACCGGCTACACCCGCGCCTACAAGGCGTCCGAACTGGCCACGGTGCAGGTCGGCCTGGGCGCCGCGGCGAGCGGCAAGAAGGGCGCGCTCAGCGCCATCGGCTGGCTGCCGGACAGCTACTCCGCCTCCTCGGTCGGCATCCCGCAGACCCTGCCCGGCACCCGCACCCTGTACCTGTCCACCACGGGCGGGGTGAAGTGGGGCCTCGACTTCGAGCAGCAGAGCGGCGTCGACGCCGAAGGCTGGCCGATCATCGACTCCGGCTACACCTTCGGTGGCGCCTTCACCTTCAAGGCCGGCAAGAAGTACTCCAAGACCGTGAACACGGCCGTCTTCGGGCCGCGACTCACCTCGGACTACGGCCTTTTCCGCGAGGGCAACGACATCTACGGGTTCCTCCCGCTGTTCGCCGACGGCAAGGGCAACCCCGGCTCCTCGAAGTTCACCTCGGTCACCACCAGCCTGTACCGCAACGGCACCAAGGTCGGCTCCCACGACGACCCGCTGTTCGGCGAGGAGGCGTTCAAGGTGCCCTCCGCCGACGCCTCCTACCGGCTGACGACCTCGGTCAAGCGCAGTTCCAAGGTCGCCGCCGCGTCCACCCGCATCGACGCGAGCTGGACCTTCCGCTCCAAGAAGGTCTCCGGCATGAAGCAGCTGCCCGCCTCCTCGGCCCGCTTCCAGGCGGTCACCGGGCTGGACAGCAAGGTCACGGCGGGCAAGAAGGTCACCTTCCCGGTCACCGTCGAGGGCGCGGCCAAGGGCAAGAACCTCAAGTCGCTGACGGTGTGGGTCTCCTACGACGCCGGGAAGACCTGGAAGAAGACCACCGTCACGAAGGGCAAGATCACCGTCAAGAACCCCGCGAAGAAGAAGGCGATCTCCTTCCGCGCCAAGATCACCGACAAGAAGGGCAACACGTCGACGATCTCGATCCACAACGCCTACTACGGCAAGTGAGCCGGCCGGCCCACTGCTGAGCAGGGGCGGGGGCCCGCCGGAAGCCATGGCTTCCGGCGGGCCCCCGCGCGTGCCGCCCCTCAGTGCGGCAGCGTCGCCGGGCTGCCGCCGTTGGCCTCGTAGCCCGCGACCGCCAGCGCCCGGTAGACCGCGAACTCCGCGGCGGGGTCGGGGGACAGGGTCCAGGGGAGCGCGCCGACGTGGCCGTCGATGTGCGTCAGCTGGGTCATGGCCTCCGCCCAGCGCTCACCGCGGACCAGGAAGAAGACCAGTAGATGCCGGACGTGGGCGGCCATCGGGTCGTCGGGACGGGTCGCGTGCACCGCGTGCAGCGCGCCGTGGACCGCCCTCGTCACCACCTGGCTCTGGTAGAAACCACTGACCAGGTTGACCTCCGGCAGATGCTCGAACACCGCGAACAGCGGCATCGCGGCCAGCAGAGACCCCTGCGGTGCCCGCGCCGCCGCGGCCTCCGCGAAGGAGTACGCCAGCTCCCGCGAGCCGTGCCACTTCTCGCACCAGTAGTGCAGGGCGGCCAGATGCGCACCCATGTGGGCCGGCGCGCGGTCCAGGATCTTCAGCCAGACCTGCTCGAAGTCCTTCCGCTCGTAGGCCAGCCCGCGGGCCACCGAGAGCTCCACGATGTACGGGACGGGGTCACCGGGGGCCAGCAGCGCCGCCTCGCCGCACGCCGCCTTCGCCTCCTCCATGATGATCCGGAACTCATCCGTCCCGGGCGTCGCCGTACGCCATGCCTGCTGCACCAGGAACTCGGCGTGCACCGCCGCGCCCCCCGCGTCCTTGGGCGCCTCCGCCCGCCACACCCGCAGCCACTGCCCGCCCGGCGACGCACCGGCCGCGCCGGGCCGCGCGGCGAGCTCCAGCGAGGCGGCGCCCGCGAAGGCCTGCACCCGCTGCCAGCGCAGCTCGCTCGTCGCGTCGGTGCCGGCCAGCAGCTGCTGTGCCCCGCGGTAGTCCTGGGTGCGCTGCACCAGATCCAGGACGTCCACCAGGTCCTGGTCGGGGCCGGGCATGCGGACGTCCAGCTCCTCCTCGAGGGCGAAGCCGTAGCCGGCCGGGTCCGCCGCGTCGGGATGGCCGGCCGGTACCTGCGTGATCCCGCCGCGCCCGCGCCTCAGGAACGGCAGCACCACGAAGCCGATCATGACCACCCCGAGCAGGACCAAGAGAATCTCCATGTCTCCAGCGAACCAGATCGCGTCCGTACTTGGCCAACGTGGTGCCGGGCCCGTGGACGACTCGGCTGCCGTCATCGGGAGCGTGGGCGGACTACCCTCGGTGCACATGAGCGACACGCACATCAGCCAGCACTTCGAGACGCTCGCGATTCACGCGGGCAACACGGCCGACCCCCTCACCGGCGCGGTCGTGCCGCCGATCTACCAGGTGTCCACGTACAAGCAGGACGGCGTCGGAGGCCTCCGCGGCGGCTACGAGTACAGCCGCAGCGCCAACCCGACCAGGACCGCGCTGGAGGAGAACCTCGCGGCCCTGGAGGGCGGCCGCCGCGGCCTCGCGTTCGCGTCCGGGCTGGCGGCCGAGGACTGCCTGCTGCGTACGCTGCTTGCCCCCGGCGACCACGTGGTGATCCCGAACGACGCGTACGGCGGCACGTTCCGCCTGTTCGCCAAGGTCGTCGCCCGCTGGGGCGTGGAGTGGTCGGTGGCCGACACCAGCGACCCGGCCGCCGTGCGGGCCGCCCTCACCCCGAAGACCAAGGCGGTGTGGGTGGAGACCCCCTCCAACCCGCTGCTCGGCATCACCGACATCGCCGCCGTCGCCCAGATCGCCCGGGACGCGGGCGCCCGCCTCGTCGTCGACAACACCTTCGCCACCCCGTACCTCCAGCAGCCGCTCGCGCTCGGCGCGGACGTCGTCGTGCACTCCCTGACCAAGTACATGGGCGGCCACTCGGACGTCGTCGGCGGTGCCCTGGTCACGGGCGACGCGGAGCTCGGCGAGGAACTGGCCTACCACCAGAACGCGATGGGCGCGGTCGCCGGGCCGTTCGACTCCTGGCTGGTGCTGCGCGGCGCCAAGACGCTCTCCGTGCGCATGGACCGGCACAGCGAGAACGCCACCAAGGTCGCCGACATGCTCAGCCGTCACGCGCGCGTGACGAGCGTCCTCTACCCGGGGCTGCCCGAACACCCCGGCCACGAGGTCGCCGCCAAGCAGATGCGGTCCTTCGGCGGCATGATCTCCTTCCGCGTGGAGGGCGGCGAGGAAGCGGCCGTCGAGGTCTGCAACCGGGCCAAGGTCTTCACGCTCGGCGAGTCCCTGGGCGGCGTCGAGTCGCTGATCGAGCACCCCGGACGCATGACGCACGCGTCCGTCGTGGGCTCCGCCCTCGAGGTCCCCGCCGACCTGGTCCGCCTCTCCGTCGGCATCGAGAACATCGACGACCTGCTCGAGGACCTCCAGCAGGCGCTCGCCCGTTAAGGACAGCCCCCCCGGGGGGCCGTCGAAGCCCGTATATACGGGGTGGAGCCGTACCCGACGGCGGCTCCGCCCCGGCGGGCCGTGCACGGCCCGGTTCAAGAGGCGGCGTACACGGCTCGGCTCAGGAGGCGGTCTCCTCCTCCTGCCCCGGTACGTCCGGTGCCGACATCCGCGCGGACAGGGCGCCGTTGAAGCGCGTGAGGAGCGCGCAGAACGCCTCGCGCTCCTCCTGCTCCCAGTCCTGTGTCAGTTCGGCCATCAACTGACGCCGTGAGGAACGGACTTCCTCCAGGCGTGAGTGCCCGCGCGGAGACAGCTGGAGCACCACCGCCCGGCCGTCCTCGGGGTGCGAGGTGCGTTTCACCAGACCGGTGTCGACCAGCGGGGCCACCTGACGGGTGACCGTCGACGAATCGATGCCCATGCTCGCGGCGAGCGCCTTGACCCCCATCGGGCCTTCGTTGTCGAGGCGGTTGAGCAGCAGATAGGCGGCGCGGTCCATGAAGTTGCGCACCTGGCCGACGCCGCCGAGCCGGGTCTGTTCGGCGCGGCGGGCGAACAGCGCCACCTCGTGCTGCAGCGTGTCGAGGAGGCCGGTGTCACCGACGGTCGTCGCGTCCATCGACATGTCAGGTGTTGTGGGCATGGCCGGAGGCTCACTTCGTGAAGGGCTGCTAATTGGGGGACAGGGTACGCGGCTGGGAGGCGGCTCGTACCGGCGCTGCGCAAAGCCGGGTCCGCCCGCCGGTCACCGCGCACGCCCCCGGCCGTGAACTGCGATGCTGGAGTCATGGGCCACGGAACGGCTGACTCCTTGCGCACCGTCACCCTCGACGATGTGCGCGGTGCCCGGAAGATGCTCCAGGGTGTCGCGCGGGTGACCGCGCTGGAGAGCAGCAGGCACCTGTCCCGCACGGTGGGCACCCCGGTGCACCTGAAGTGCGAGAACCTCCAGCGCACGGGTTCGTTCAAGCTGCGCGGCGCGTACGTCCGGATCGCCGGGCTGCTGCCGGAGCAGCGCGCCGCCGGTGTCGTCGCCGCGAGCGCCGGAAACCACGCGCAGGGCGTCGCGCTCGCCTCCTCGCTGCTCGGGGTGGGCTC
Source organism: Streptomyces sp. NBC_01635 (assembly GCF_045209715.1). NCBI lineage: Bacteria > Bacillati > Actinomycetota > Actinomycetes > Kitasatosporales > Streptomycetaceae > Streptomyces > Streptomyces sp. NBC_01635. The sequence goes on from NZ_CP109277.1 coordinate 5,734,312, forward strand.
GACGGTGTTCATGCCGAAGGGCGCCCCGCTGCCGAAGATCAGTGCCACCCGGGAGTACGGCGCCGAGGTGCGCCTGCACGGTCAGGTGGTCGACGAGGCGCTGGTCGCCGCGGAGGAGTACGCGGCCGGGACGGGCGCCGTGCTCATCCATCCCTTCGACCACCCCGACATCGTCGCGGGGCAGGGCACCGTGGGCCTGGAGATCCTGGAGCAGTGCCCGGAGGTGCGCACGGTCGTCGTCGGTGTCGGCGGCGGCGGGCTGATCGCCGGGATCGCGGTCGCGGTGAAGGCGCTGCGGCCGGACGTGCGGATCATCGGGGTGCAGGCGGAGGGGGCGGCCGCGTATCCGCCCTCGCTGGCGGCCGGGTACCCGGTGTCGGTGCGCGACCCGGCGACGATGGCCGACGGCATCAAGGTGGGGCGGCCCGGCGACGTGCCCTTCGGGATCGTCGGCGAGCTGGTGGACGAGGTCCGCACCGTCACCGAGGGCGAGCTGTCGGCCGCGCTGCTGCTGTGCCTGGAGCGGGCCAAGCTGGTCGTGGAGCCGGCCGGGGCGAGCCCGGTCGCGGCGCTGCTGAGCCGCCCCGACTCCTTCGAGGGGCCGGTCGTCGCGGTGCTGTCCGGCGGCAACGTCGACCCGGTGCTGATGGAGCGGGTGCTGCGGCACGGGATGGCGGCGCAGGGCCGCTACCTGGCCGTACGGCTGCGTCTGACGGACCGGCCGGGCGCCCTCGCGGCGCTTCTCGGGGCATTGTCAGTGGCCGACGCTAATGTCCTCGACGTGAGCCATGTACGGACCGACCCCCGGCTCGGGCTCACGGAGGTGGAGGTCGAAGTGCACCTCGAGACGAAGGGCCCGGAGCACCGCGCCGAGGTCAACCGGATCCTGCACGACGCGGGCTACACGATCATCGACTGACCCCGCGGTCCCCCTTCGTCACCCGTTCGTGTTCAACGCATTGAGGGACGCGATACATCGCGTTATGGTGTGTGTCGCGTATCTCCCCCGTGCGCCAGGGGGCGCTCGAGCGCGACAGGGCGAGACACGGCACACATTCCTGGATTTTCCAGAAGAATCCCCGATGACGTGGAGACTCATATGCCAGGCGCCATCTACGCCGAAGGCCTGGTGAAGACCTTCGGCGACGTAAAGGCACTGGACGGCGTCGACCTCGATGTTCCCGAGGGCACCGTCCTGGGCCTGCTCGGGCCGAACGGCGCGGGCAAGACCACCTCCGTCCGCTGTCTGACCACCCTGCTGCGGCCCGACAGCGGAAAGGCGGTGGTCGCCGGTATCGACGTGCTCAAGCAGCCTGACGCCGTGCGCCGCTCCATCGGCCTGTCCGGCCAGTTCGCGGCGGTCGACGAGTACCTGACCGGCCGCGAGAACCTGCAGATGGTCGGGCAGCTCTACCAGATGAGGGCCAAGGCGGCGAAGGCGCGCGCGGACGAACTGCTGGAGCAGTTCCACCTCGCGGACGCCGCCGACCGCACCGCGAAGACCTACTCCGGCGGCATGCGCCGACGGCTCGACCTCGCGGCGGCCCTCGTCGTCTCACCGCCCGTGATGTTCATGGACGAGCCGACCACCGGCCTCGACCCGCGCAACCGCCAACAGTTGTGGGACGTGATCAAGCAACTCGTCTCCGGCGGTACGACGCTGCTGCTGACCACCCAGTACCTGGAGGAGGCCGACCACCTCGCGCACGACATCGCGGTGGTCGACCACGGCCGGGTCATCGCCCAGGGCACCTCCGACCAGCTCAAGGCCCGCACCGGCGGAGAGCGCGTCGAGGTCGTGGTGCACGAGCGGGAGCACATCCAGGCCGCCTCCGCCCTCCTGGACAGGTTCAGCCTGCGCGGCCCGGACCAGGGCGGCACCAAGGTCGAGGAGCACATGCGCAAGATCACCACGCCGGTCTCCGGCGGCGCGAAGCTCCTGGCCGAGATCATCCGCGAACTCGACGTCCGCGGCATCGAGATCGACGACATCGGTCTGCGCCGCCCGACCCTCGACGACGTCTTCCTCTCCCTCACCGGTCATGCCGCGGAGGCCGAGGGGGAGGACGGCGAGCAGCCCGGCGCCGGACAGAGCGGCACAGGACAGGGACGCCCCCACAGGAAGGAGGCCGCCACGTGAGCGCCGTCACCGACGCCGTCCGGATCGCGGCACCCGGCAACCCCATCGGCCAGTCGATCAGGGACTCCCTGATCGTCGCCAAGCGCAACCTGATCCGGATGGCCCGGATCCCCGAAGTGGTCATCTTCGGGATCGTCCAGCCGATCATGTTCGTGGTGCTGTTCTCCTACGTGTTCGGCGGGTCCATGAACATCGGGGGCACCACGAGCCCGCAGGTCTACCGCGAGTTCCTGATGGCCGGCATCTTCGCCCAGACCGTCACCTTCGCCACCGCCGGAGCCGGTGCGGGCATCGCCGAGGACATGCACAAGGGCCTCATCGACCGCTTCCGCTCCCTGCCCATGGCCCGCGGCGCGGTGCTCACCGGCCGCACCCTCGCCGACCTGGTGCAGACGGCGCTCACCCTGCTGGTGCTCGCCGTGGTCGCCCTGCTGGTCGGCTGGCGCACCCACACCAGCGCCGGCGAGGTGCTCGCCGCCTTCGGGCTGCTGCTGCTCACCGGATACGCGTTCACCTGGATCGGTGCGGTCATCGGCCTGTCGGTCCGCACCCCGGAGGCGGCCACCTCCGGCGGTCTGGTGTGGCTCTTCCCGGTGACCTTCGTGTCGAACGCGTTCGTGGACACCGACCAGATGACCCCCTGGCTGCGGCACATCGCGGAGTGGAACCCGTTCAGCGCCACCGTCCAGGCCTGCAGGGAGCTCTTCGGCAACCCCGGAGTCTCCACCTCGGACGCCTGGCCCATGCAGCACCCGGTGTGGGCCTCGCTGATCTGGTCGGTCCTGATCATCCTCGTCTTCAGGACGCTCGCCGTACGCAAGTACCGTTCGGCGACGGTGTGACGAAGCCCCTGGCAGCCTCCCTCGGGGAGGCTGCCAGGGGCTCGGCCGTGACTGAATCGCGGCTGCGGAATCGCAGGGGAGCAGGCTGGAGTCAGCCCTTGTACGGCTCGGCCTTGAGGATCTTCACCGAGGCCTTCTTGCCGTTCGGCAGCTCGTATTCCGCTTCTTCGCCGACCTTGTGGCCGTTCACTCCGGTCCCCAGGGGGGACTGCGGCGAGTACGTCTCGATGGCCGAACTCGCGTATTCGCGCGAGGCGAGGAGGAAGGTCAGTGTGTCGTCCTCGTCGCCGTCGAAGGCGATCGTGACGACCATGCCGGGCCCCACCGTTCCGTCGGCCGCCAGCGCCTCACCGACCTTGGCGTTCTCGAGGAGCTGGGTGAGCTGCCGCACGCGGAGCTCCTGCTTGCCCTGCTCCTCCTTGGCCGCGTGGTACCCGCCGTTCTCCCGCAGGTCGCCCTCCTCGCGTGCGGCGGCGATCTTCGCGGAGATCTCCGTGCGCGCGGGACCAGTAAGGTACTCAAGCTCGACCTTGAGCTTGTTGTACGCCTCCTGGGTCAGCCAGGTGACGTTCTCGCTGGTCTGGGTCACTGGTGCTCCTCGTAGGTACGTGGGAATACAAAGCAACGCCCTCCCTGAAGGATGTTCCTCCACGGATGGGCGAAACCACGAGCCTAACAATTCGGCGAGGAAAGGGGGAGGACATAAGCCACCAGAGTTATGTTTCCGCAGGTCGGCGGGGGTGTGATTCCCGCGGGACCGGTCGGTTCGGGCTCAGTCGGCGTGGCACCCGATGAGTTCGGCCGAGGCGCCCGGAGAGGTCGTGCGGAGCGTGACGACCTTGTCGACGCGGGTGTCCTCGCCGCCGAAGCGGAAGTCGGCGCGGCCCACCTCGGCGCCGTCCGCGGCCTGGGACCGCACCGTGCAGTAGCCCTCGACCCCGGCGTCCTTGTGGACCTCCAGGCGCACCTTCACCGCGGTCTTCGAGGTGTCGAAACCGATCAGCTCGCCGCTGATCTCGTTCTTGACGACGTAGTGGTAGCCGAACCAGCCGAACAGGGCGAGCATGACCACGGCCAGGACCGCACCGACGATCTTGAGAGTGCGGTCCGCGCGTTCGTCCGAAGAGCGGCCGTAACGGCCCTCGGGCGGTCGCGTGCTCACCGTACTCATGATCGTCTCCTCGGCAGGAACGGGGCGCGTGCCCCCGGGGAGGCCCGGAACGGGGCTCCCGGAATTATTCATCCCCGGCTTCGGTCACTATAGAAGCCTTCCGTCCACCGCCCGCCCGCCACCCCACCGCGACGTCCCACGGGACGGACGCCGGCGGAAGCGCGTGCCGGGTGCGCGGGGCGCCTACCGACTTGAGGAATGAGTCTTGACTGACCAGTTGCGACTGATGGCTGTGCACGCCCACCCCGACGACGAGTCGAGCAAGGGCGCGGCCACCATGGCGAAGTACGTGTCCGAAGGGGTGGACGTGCTGGTCGTGACCTGCACGGGCGGGGAGCGCGGCTCCATCCTCAACCCCAAACTGCAGGGTGATCCGTACATCGAGGAGAACATCCACGAGGTGCGCAGGAAGGAGATGGACGAGGCCCGGGAGATCCTCGGGGTGAAGCAGGAATGGCTCGGCTTCGTCGACTCCGGTCTGCCCGAGGGCGACCCGCTGCCCCCGTTGCCTGAGGGCTGCTTCGCCCTGGAGGACGTGGGCAAGGCGGCCGGGGAGCTGGTGCGGAAGATCCGCGCGTTCCGCCCTCAGGTGATCACCACCTACGACGAGAACGGCGGCTACCCGCACCCCGACCACATCATGACCCACAAGATCACGATGGTGGCGTTCGAGGGCGCGGCGGACACCGGGATGTACCCGGAGGACGAGTTCGGCCCGGCCTTCCAGCCGCTGAAGCTCTATTACAACCAGGGTTTCAACCGCCCCCGCACCGAGACGCTGCACCAGGCGCTGCTGGACCGCGGCCTGGAGTCGCCCTACGGGGACTGGCTCAAGCGCTGGGCGGAGTCCGGGCACAAGGAGCGCACGCTCACCACGCACGTTCCGTGTGCGGACTTCTTCGAGATCCGTGACAAGGCCCTGATCGCGCACGCCACCCAGATCGACCCCGACGGGGGCTGGTTCCGGATCCCGATGGAGATCCAGAAGGAGGTCTGGCCCACCGAGGAGTACGAGCTGGCGAAGTCCCTCGTGGATACCTCCCTCCCCGAGGACGACCTCTTCGCGGGCATCCGCGACAATGCCTGACATGAGCGCAAGCGCACACCTGGCAATGAGCCACCTGGTCACCCTCGCCGAGTTCGACGAGGACAAGGTCACCCCCGGTGTCCTCGGCTTCATCGTGTTCGCGGTGATGGCTCTGGCGGTCTGGGGTCTGATGAAGTCGATGAACCGGCACATGAACCGGGTGGACTTCGCCGAGCCCGGGTCCGGGGCGGCGGAATCCGAGAACGCCGGGCGGCCGGCCGCGGACGCGGCGGGGAAGAAGAAGCAGGACTGATCCGCGCAGCCTTCCGACGGCCCCGGAAGGCTGCGCGGCAGCATGCCACGCGGCAGCATGCTGCGGGGCGGTACACCGCGGGGTGGCCCGCGTCACGGGATGATCCGCGTCACAGCGGCGCCCGCCCGCCCGCCCGGTCGGGCTGCTCGCGTCGCCGCGCCGCCGGCCGACGCGGGCCCACACCAGGGTCCTGGCGGCCTGCTCCGGGTGACCGGTCCAGGACGTCCCCCGCCGCCGGCCCGCGCCCTTGCCGGTGAACAACGGTCGGCAGCAGCCGCCGGCAGCAGCCGCCCGGAGCAGTCACCAGCGGTTTCGGGGGCGCCGGTCGCGCATACCGGCCACGCGGTCCTGGAGCGCACCGCGTCATCCCACCGGGCCGCCCTGCGTCTGCGACTGCGACCCCATGGGCACCCCCATCACCTCGCGTGCGTGGCGGCTGGGGACCATGCCCAGGCGCCAGGCCTGCCAGCCCGCCTCCAGGCTCACCCCCCGTTCCAGCAGCAGCCGGTAGGCGTCCACGTAGTCGCCCAGCTTCTCGTCGCGGGCGGCGTGCGTGGTCCGGCCGAGCTGGGCCAGCTCCTCCTGGGCCACCGCCGTACCGACCTCCGTACCGCCCGGGGCCGCGTACGGGAGCAGGGTGCAGCGCAGGAACCGGGCCCAGTCCTCGCCGCGCCGGTCCCCGTAGGACGCGAACAGTGCCGCCGCCTCGTCGCACAGGGCCAGCGCCTGCTGGGCGCGGGCGTTGCCCGCGTCGACGACCGCCAGCTCCAGGCAGGTCCAGGCCTCGCCGTGGGCCACCCCGATGCGCTGGAAGTCCGCGCGGGCGTCGACCAGCAGCTGACGGGCGAAGCCGGAGTTGCGCAGGGAACCGGTCTGCGCGGCCCGCTGGTCGCGGGTGACGCGGGCCGAGTGGTGCCGGGCGCAGGCCAGCCCGTACACGTCCCGCATCCGGGAGAACATGGTGCGGGACCGCTCCAGTTCGCGCACCGCCCGGTCCAGGTCACCGGTCTCCTCCAGTGCCTGGCCCAGGTAGTACAGCGTCCACGCCTCCCCGCGCGCGTCCTCGTTGTCCCGGTGCCGGGCGGCGGCCCGCCGCAGGTCCTCCAGGGCCGGCGAGGCGTCCCCCTCGATCAGCCGGGCACGGGCCAGCTGGGTCAGCGCCCACGCCTCGCCGCGGGCGTCGCGGGTCCGGCCGTACAGCTCGAGCGCGGTGCGCAGCTCCGTCTGCGCGCGAGGGACGTCGCCCATCCGCAGGTTCAGCTGCCCGAGCTGGAAGTGCGCCCAGGCCTGGCCGTGCACGGACTCGCCCGCGCGGTGCAGCACCAGCGACTCGGTGAGCAGGTCCAGGGCCTCGGACAGCCGGGCCCGGTCGCGTTCCACCGCGGCCAGCGCGTGCATCGTCCACGCCCGGTCGGTGGCCAGCTGGGGCGCGGACTGCAGGTCCATCGCCTCCCGCAGCCGCGCCGACGCCTCCGTCAGATTGCCCTGGTGGTGCAGCGTGATGCCCAGCGAGGTCAGGGCCCGCGCGGCCCCCGCGTCGTGATGCGCCTCCCGGTACAGGTCGACCACCGAGGTCAGGGTCGTCCGGGCCTTGTCCAGCTCGCCCAGCTGGCGGGCCGCGATACCGGTGCGCCACTGCACCGAACGCACCAGCAGCCCCTCGTCCACGGCCTGCGCCAGCTCGCTGATCTCCCCGAGCCGGTACAGGTCGCCGCGCAGCAGGCAGTAGTCGCACAGGGCGCCGAGGAGGTTCAGCACCGCCCTCCGGTCGACGCCCTCCGCGTGCCGCAGTGCCGCCGTGATGAAACTCGACTCGTCGTCCAGCCAGCGCAGCGCCTCGTCCAGCGACGTGAAGCCGTACGGGCCGAAGCGGTCCGAGCGGGTCGACATGTTCCCGTCGACCAGCCGCAGCACCGAGTCGGCCAGCTCGGCGTAGTTCACGATCAGCCGTTCCTGCGCCGCAGCCCGCTCGGCCGGGTCCTCCTCGTCGAGGAGACGGGCCAGCGCGAAGGCGCGGACGAGATCGTGCAGCCGGTAGCGGCCCTGCCGCACCGGGGTGAGCAGACCGGTCCGGGACAGCGCCTCCAGATGCCGCCGCGCCTCGGCCTCGTCGGTGCCGAGCACCGCGGCCGCCGCGGCCGCGCCCAGCGAGACCCGGCCCGCCAGCGCCAGCCGCCGCAGCAGCCGCCGCAGTGTCTCCGGCTGGTCGGTGTAGCGCAGCCACAGGGCGCGCTCGACCGGGTCGACCGGGCCGTAGGCGCTCAGGTCCGAGGCCAGCGCACGCGGCGAGCGCGCACCCAGCGAGGAACCGGCGATCCGCAGCGCCAGCGGCAGCCCGCCGCACAGTTCCCGGATCCGGTCGGCGGACTCGGCGTCGTAGGGCTCGGACGAGTCCTGCGCGGCGCCGGCCAGGAGCTCCTCCGAGCCCGCCGGGTCGAGCGCCTCCACCGGCAACTGGTGGACCCGGGCCGGCAGGTCGTCCGGCAGGCCGAGCGGCGCCCGGGAGGTCACCAGGACCAGGCTGTCGGAACGCTCCGGCAGCAGGGTGCGGACCTGCCGCGGGTCCGCGGCGTCGTCGAGGACGACCGTCACCGGCATGCCCGTCACGTGCTGGTGGTACAGCTCGCTCAGCCGTCTGACCTGCTGGTCGGGCGAGGACCGCTCACGGAACAGCAACTGCTCGCGGGGCGCCCCCAGCCGGTTCAGCAGATGCAGCAGCGCGTCCCGGGTGGACAGCGGCGCCTCGCCGGGGCTGTCGGCGCGCAGATCGACCACGCAGGCGCCGCGGAAGTAGTCCTTCAGGTCGTGCGTGGCGCGCACCGCGAGCGTGGTCCGGCCGCTGCCGGGCGCCCCGTGCAGCACCACCACCGTCGGCAGCGTCCGAGTGGTCGCACGCGCGGCCTGCACCCACTGCCGGATCTGTGCCATCTCCCGCCGCCGCCCCGCGAACGTCCCCACTGGCTGGGGCAGTTGACCGAACGACTGCTCGAGGACATTGCGCCCGCGGGCCGCCGCGCTCTTGTCGGCGCCGCGCAGCCGCGGTCCCGTCTGCTGGGGCCCGGTGGACGCGGCGAGCATCCGCTGCTGGTCCAGGAACGGCCGGATGCCGCGCACCTCCAGCGCCGTCAGCCACTGCAGCCGCAGCTGCTCCGGTCCGCCCGGCTGGCTCACCGCGCCGGCCCGGTGGTGGGCGGCGGGCACATGCGCGCCCACGACCTTCACCACGGTCGCAGCCGCCCCGGCCGCCCCGACGGCCACGCCCGCGCCGAGCGCCGCCCCGGTCCCGGTGCCGAGGAAGAGGTCGGTGACCACGGCGGTCGCCCCGGCCACCCCGGCCACCAGTAACGGCGTCCCGGCGCCCTCACGGGCGTACCGCTGGCGGAAGGTGAGCTGCCCGGCCGCCGCGTCGTCCAGGGCACGGGTGTACGCCGCGTACTCCTCGGCCGCCGTCCGGGCCATCGCGTCCAGGGCGCCGCGGGCCCGGGACAGCAGCACTTTCCCGTCGGTGCGCCCGCCCGACCGGCGCACCTCTTCCTCCACAGCCCGCGCCAACAGCCGCTCGGCGTCCGCACGATGACTGTCCCGCATGTCGCGCCCCCTCCGGCGGCCCCGGCCGCACCCGGTGTGCCCGGGTGTCCTCGGGTCCCTCCCGTCCCCTCCCCGAGAGCCTCTCCGGTTATGCGTGGGCCGAGTGTCCTGTGCACGCCGTATCTCGGGGGAGGGGGCGAGGCGCCGTCCGAGGAGACGCCCGGGCGTCTCCTCGGACGGACATCCGAGCGGACATCCGGGTAACGGACAGCGGCCGGGCATGGGCGCAGTGGTGCCGTGCCGCTACTGGGGCAGGATGGACCCATGCCGAACCGACTGGCCCACGAGACGTCCCCCTACCTCCTTCAGCACGCCGACAACCCCGTCGACTGGTGGCCCTGGTCGGACGAGGCCTTCGCCGAGGCGCGCGAGCGGAACGTGCCCGTCCTGTTGAGCGTCGGGTACGCGAGCTGCCACTGGTGCCATGTGATGGCGCACGAGTCGTTCGAGGACCAGGCCACCGCCGACTATCTGAACGCGCACTTCGTGGGCGTCAAGGTGGACCGGGAGGAGCGCCCCGACGTGGACGCCGTCTACATGGAGGCCGTGCAGGCGGCGACCGGGCAAGGCGGCTGGCCGATGACCGTGTTCCTCACCCCGGACGCCGAGCCGTTCTACTTCGGCACCTACTTCCCGCCCGAGCCCCGTCAGGGGATGCCGTCCTTCCGGCAGCTGCTCCAGGGCGTGCACCAGGCCTGGGACGAGCGCCGGGACGAGGTCGCCGAGGTCGCCGGGAAGATCGTGCGGGACCTGGCCGGACGGGAGATCTCCTACGGCGACGCGCAACCGCCCGGCGACGAGCAGCAGTCGCAGGCACTGCTCGGCCTGACCAGGGAGTACGACCCGCAGCGCGGCGGATTCGGCGGGGCGCCGAAGTTCCCGCCGTCCATGGTGATCGAGTTCCTGCTCAGGCACCACGCCCGCACCGGTGCCGAGGGCGCCCTGCAGATGGCGCGGGACACCGCCGAGCGGATGGCACGCGGCGGGATCTACGACCAGCTCGGCGGCGGCTTCGCCCGTTACTCCGTCGACCGCGACTGGGTGGTTCCGCACTTCGAGAAGATGCTCTACGACAACGCCCTGCTGTGCCGCGTCTACGCCCACCTGTGGCGGTCCACCGGTTCGGAGCTCGCGCGCCGGGTCGCGCTGGAGACCGCCGACTTCATGGTCCGCGAACTGCGCACGCCGGAGGGCGGGTTCGCGTCCGCGCTCGATGCCGACAGCGACGACGGAAGCGGCAAGCACGTCGAGGGGGCGTACTACGTCTGGACGCCCGCGCAGCTGCGGGAGGCGCTCGGCGAGCAGGACGCCGAACTCGCCGTGCGGTACTTCGGGGTGACCGAGGAGGGCACCTTCGAGGAAGGCGCTTCCGTACTCCAGCTGCCCCAGCAGGACGAGGTGTTCGACGCCGACCGGATCGCCGGCCCCGGCGGGATCAAGGAGCGGCTGCTCGCGGCACGCGGCGCCCGTCCCGCTCCCGGCCGGGACGACAAGGTCGTCGCCGCCTGGAACGGGCTGGCGATCGCCGCGCTCGCCGAGACCGGTGCCTACTTCGACCGGCCGGACCTGACCGAGGCCGCCGTCGCCGCCGCCGACCTGCTGGTGCGGGTGCACCTCGACGACCACGCCCGGATCGCCCGGACCAGCAAGGACGGCCGGGTCGGCGGCAACGCGGGGGTCCTGGAGGACTACGCCGACGTCGCCGAGGGCTTCCTCGCGCTGGCCTCGGTGACGGGGGAGGGGGTGTGGCTGGAATTCGCCGGGCTGCTGCTCGACCATGTGCTGGCCCGCTTCGCCGACCCCGAGTCGGGTGCCCTGTACGACACGGCGTCCGACGCCGAGCGGCTCATCCGACGCCCGCAGGACCCGACGGACAACGCCGTCCCGTCCGGCTGGACGGCCGCCGCGGGCGCACTGCTCGGGTATGCGGCGCAGACCGGCTCCGCGCCCCATCGCACCGCCGCGGAAAGGGCGTTGGGCGTGGTGAGGGCGCTCGGCCCGCGGGTGCCGCGGTTCGTCGGCTGGGGGCTCGCGGTCGCCGAGGCGGCGCTGGACGGTCCGCGGGAGGTCGCGGTGGTCGGTCCGGCACTCGACGACCCGGCCACCACGGCCCTGCACCGTACGGCACTCCTGGGCACCGCCCCGGGCGCGGTGGTTGCCGCCGGGACGCCGGAGAGCGACGAGTTCCCGCTGCTGGCCGACCGGCCCCTGGTGGGCGGTGAACCGGCCGCGTACGTCTGCCGCAACTTCACCTGCGACGTGCCGACGACCGATCCCGACCGGTTGAGCGCGGCCCTGGGCGGCTGAGGCGGCGGCCGACGCGGTGAGGCGGACGGGCGGCGAACCGCCGACCTGGTCACGCGGATGCTCCGCCTCTCCGGGATGACAGTCGGGGCGGGACGCTGCTGGTGTTCGATGTACTGCTTGACGACAGTCAGGGGTGCTCCGTCGCGGCTTCCGGCGAAAGGGGAGCCGGACCAGAAGTGTCCGCCCCACAGGTGCAGGCGGACGTGTGCGTTGCACTCCCCCCCCGGCCTTCGGCCGGGGGGGCGCCCCCAAGCGGAGCCCGCGGGAGTTGACGCCCTTGGTGGACATCCCGCAGGGCCGGGACCCGCACATCACCCGCGTGCACCGCCGCTGGGGCATGGCCCACCTTCCCGAGGCGGGCCGGGTCCGCTTCCGCTGGACCAAAGACCTCCCCGTCGGCAAACACGCCAACGCGGAGAACCGGATCACCGGAGCACGACTGATCAAGGACGTGCTCGGCCGGCACATCGCCTTCCGTGTCCAGACCCTGGAGGCCGGGCCCGAACGGGCCGGGCCGCTCACTTCCCCTGGGCGACCCGGCTCAGCGCGCTTTCCACGATCGCCTCCAGCTGGTCGTGGTGCGCGCCCCGCCAGTAGGCGCGGCCGCATGCGGAGCACTGGGCGAACACGTCGTACGAGCGGTGCGTGCCGCTCTTCAGCTGGTCGGCGACCTCGTCCTTGGTGGCGGCGCGGAGCAGTCCGTTGCAGGCGGTGCAGCGGGTCCAGGGGCGCAGCTCGGGCCGGAACCGGTCCAGGACGTACGGGAGCTGCTCGTCGGGCCCGGTGCTGTAGACGAACGCGCCGGCCCACAGTTCCCGGCGGCGCAGCAGCCCGCGGTCGCGGCTGAGCATCACCCGCTTCTCGGCCGCGGACCGGGCGGCCAGGGCGGGATCGCCGATGTCCCTCGACTCGTACGCCGTGTCCACGCCCAGCAGCCGCAGCCGGCGGGCCAGTGTGCCGAGGTGGACGTCGAGGAGGAAGCGGAGCGGGGCGCCGGGTACGCGCTGGGGGCGGGCGACGGGGCGGACGGTGACCGATTCGCCCGCGGCCGGGAGGTGCGAGACGGGCACCTCGTGGCCGTCCACGAGCAGTGCGCCGACCTCGGTCAGCGGGACGCCGAGGGACTCGACGACGTGACCGAGGCTGGAGACGCCGTCGGCCGGGGCCGTCGTGGCGCCGGTGGTGCGTGCCCGGGGGACGAAGACGAGCAGTTCGGAGGCGAACTCGACGTGGATCTCGGGACCGTTCACCGGGCCAGGATGTCATGCGCGCGGCCCGCGGCTCCGGGATTTCCGGGCGCCCCGGCCCGGTGGCCGGGGCGCTCCTCGACTCATCCGTGCTGGGAGGCCACCAGGAAGATGCCCACGTAGTGGGCGATGAAGGCGGCCAGGGTGAAGGAGTGGAAGACCTCGTGGAAGCCGAACCAGCGCGGTGACGGGTTGGGCTTCTGGAGGCCGTAGATCACCCCGCCCGCGCTGTAGAGCAGACCGCCCACGATCACCAGGACCAGGACGGCGATGCCGCCGGTGCGCATGAAGTCGGGGAGGTAGAAGACGGCGGCCCAGCCCATCGCGATGTAGCAGGGGGTGTAGAGCCAGCGGGGGGCGCCCACCCAGAACACGCGGAAGGCGATCCCGGCGAGGGCGGCCGCCCAGATGCCCCACAGCAGCCACTGGCCCTTGGCCTCCGGCAGGAGCAGCAGGGTGAGCGGCGTGTAGGTGCCGGCGATGATCAGGAAGATGTTGGCGTGATCGAGGCGGCGGAGCACTCCGTCCATGCGCGGGCTCCAGTCGCCCCGGTGGTACAGGGCGCTCACGCCGAACAGCAGGCAGGCCGTCAGCGCGAAGACCGCGCAGGCGACGCGCCCCCGGGTCGAGTCGGCGAGGGCGACGAGCGCCAGTCCGGCGACCAGCGCGGCGGGGAACATGCCCAGGTGCAGCCAGCCGCGGAGCTTGGGTTTGACCGGATGGGGGAGGGAGAGCGGGACCGGGCCGCGGCCTTCGGCCGGTCGGCCCGCGGGTGCGTCGGGCGCGTCGGGTGCGTCGGGGGCGAGCGCTGTCATAGCCGCCATCGTACCTACGGAACCGTAAGTTACAGGTCGGTGCGCCGGGATCGATTTCGCCGGAGTGGCCATCCTCTCACGGGACGTACTCGCCAGTAAGCCCTCATGGCGCATCCCGGGCCGACGGGAAGGCCGCGCGGGAAGGCCGCGCGGGGAGGCCGCGCGGGAAGGCCGCGCGGGGAGGCCGCGCGGGGAGGCCGCGCGCGGAAGCCTCCCGGGGGAGCCGCGAGGGAGTCGCGGGCGAGGCGGTAAAGAGATGGCCGGGTGAACGCAACGTGTCCGTAAAGAAACCCAGCGTGCATGCCCGGCCTTCCGGGAAACCGTGGCCAGCATCACTCTGCTCACATGTGAGACCCCCTGGACAGATGGGCACTCGCATCAGAGGATCAAATGAGTGCGGTCGGCACCGGATGAGCGCCCAAGACTCCACCGTGAAGCATCCGGGCCGCAGCCCCCACGGGGCCCTCCAGACAAAGAACCCTCACTTAGGAGCAATCGTGGCGCGCGACATCGCGGCTCCCGGCGTCCCCACCACCCACCAGGGACTCATCTCCTGGGTCAACGAGATCGCCGAGCTGACCCAGCCGGACCACGTGGTCTGGTGCGACGGTTCCGAGGCCGAGTACCAGCGGCTGAGCGAGGAACTGGTCGACAAGGGCACGTTCCGCAAACTCGACCCGATCAAGCGCCCCAACTCCTACTACGCGGCCTCCGACCCCAGTGACGTCGCCCGTGTGGAGGACCGCACCTTCATCTGCTCCGAGAAGGAGGAGGACGCCGGGCCCACCAACCACTGGAAGGCCCCCGGCGAGATGCGGGAGATCTTCACCGGTGAGAAGGGCGTCTTCCGCGGCTCCATGAAGGGCCGCACGATGTACGTCGTGCCCTTCTGCATGGGCCCCCTCGGCTCGCCGCTGTCCGCGATCGGTGTCGAGATCACCGACTCCGCGTACGTCGCCGTCTCCATGCGCACCATGACCCGCATGGGCCAGGACGTCCTGGACGAACTCGGCGACGACGGCTTCTTCGTCAAGGCCGTGCACTCCGTCGGCGCCCCCCTGGAGCCCGGCCAGAAGGACGTGCCCTGGCCCTGCAACCAGACCAAGTACATCTCGCACTTCCCCGAGGACCGCGAGATCTGGTCCTACGGCTCCGGTTACGGCGGCAACGCCCTGCTCGGCAAGAAGTGCTACGCCCTGCGCATCGCCTCCGTCATGGCCCGCGACGAGGGCTGGCTCGCCGAGCACATGCTGATCCTCAAGCTGACCCCGCCGCAGGGGGAGTCGAAGTACGTCGCCGCCGCCTTCCCGAGCGCCTGCGGCAAGACCAACCTCGCCATGCTGGAGCCCACGATCTCCGGCTGGACCGTCGAGACGATCGGCGACGACATCGCCTGGATGCGGTTCGGCGAGGACGGCCGCCTCTACGCGATCAACCCCGAGGCCGGCTTCTTCGGCGTCGCGCCCGGCACCGGTGAGCACACCAACGCCAACGCGATGAAGACGCTGTGGGGCAACTCCGTCTTCACCAACGTCGCCCTCACCGACGACGGAGACGTGTGGTGGGAGGGCATGACCGAGGAGACCCCGGCCCACCTGACCGACTGGAAGGGCAACGACTGGACGCCCGAGTCGGGCACCCCGGCCGCCCACCCCAACGCCCGCTTCACCACCCCCGCCGCCCAATGCCCGATCATCGCGCCCGAGTGGGAGGACCCCAAGGGCGTGCCGATCTCGGCGATCCTCTTCGGCGGGCGCCGCGCCACCGCCGTCCCCCTGGTGACGGAGTCCTTCGACTGGAACCACGGCGTCTTCCTCGGGGCCAACGTGGCCTCCGAGAAGACCGCCGCCGCCGAGGGCAAGGTCGGGGAGCTGCGCCGCGACCCGTTCGCCATGCTGCCGTTCTGCGGCTACAACATGGGCGACTACATGGGCCACTGGGTCGACGTGGCGAAGGACAAGGACCAGTCCAAGCTGCCGAAGATCTACTACGTCAACTGGTTCCGCAAGAACGACGAGGGCAAGTTCGTGTGGCCCGGCTTCGGCGAGAACAGCCGCGTCCTGAAGTGGATCGTGGAGCGCCTGGCGGGCAAGGCGGACGGCGTCGAGACCCCGATCGGCGTCCTGCCGACCAAGGAGGCCCTCGACACGGACGGTCTCGACCTGGCTGACGCGGACCTGGAGTTCCTGCTCAGCGTCGACAAGGAGGTGTGGCGCGAGGAGGCCGCCCTGGTCCCCGACCACCTCAACACCTTCGGCGACCACACGCCCACCGAGCTGTGGGACGAGTACCGCGCCCTGGTGCAGCGCCTGGGCTGATCACGCCCGCTTCCCCGAGCAGGGGAACCAAGACGCCGCGGCCGGCTCCGATCGCGCCCTGACCAGCACCATCGTCACGGCCGGCCGCGGTGAACGCACCACAGACCGGCAGCACCACAGGCCGGCAGCACCACAGACCGGCGAGGCCCCGCACAACGGCGTGGGGGGCCCTGGGCCTGTCGTCACCCTCCCGTCCGCCCCGACGGGAACGGGCGGCGACGGGCCTTCGCCCTTTCCCGGACCGTTCCCCGGCCCACCGCCGCTCCGACCGGTCCTCCAGGTACGGCGGGAGCGTCCGCCGCCGCTGCCGTCACCTCGGCCCTGCCGCGTGGCCGGCCGTGGGTTTCCCTCTGCCGCGACCACGGGCGGCGGCGGCACGGATCTTGTCGCATGACACCATGTCAAAGGCCGTGTCCGGTTCACCGGTTCGGCCGTCGCATGCTTGTGCTTCTGAATCTGTCCTGGTCAGGGCGGCCTGCCCGGCGCACGTCGTCGCGCAGTTCCGCACCGTCAAGAGGAAGGTCTGCCGTGAGTCGGCCAGCACCCCGTCGGCGCCGGCGGACCTCGTCCGTTGCTCCGTACCGAAGACGCCTTTCCCGTCCCCGGAGAGGCACTGGTGGACGGCGTGCGGGACGGGGGCTGGTGACAGGTCTGTTCCTCTGTGCCGTGCTGGGTGGGGGCGTCGCCTTCACGCAGTGGCAGGCGAGTCGCTCCGGGGCGGCGGCCGAGCCGGGCGGAGTCGGCGGTGCGTCGCCGGGCAGCGGTGCCGGTCCGTCCGCCACGGGCAGTCCGCCCCCGGAGGCCGGGGCGTCTCCGTCCCCGTCCCCGTCCCCGTCGGCCTCGGACGACGGTCGGACCATCGCCGTTCCCGCCGCCGGCCCCGGTACGTTCACGACGGCCCGCACCGACGGGGCGACCGTCGGCAGCGGCAGCCGGGTGGTGCGCTACATGGTGATGGTCGAGGACGGCATCGACATCCCGGCAGCCGAGGCCGCGGCCGAGGTCTCCGCCGTCCTGGCGGACGAGCGGGGCTGGACCCGTGACGGTACGCATGCGTTCCAGCTGGTGAGTTCGGGGACGTACGACCTCGCGGTGAAGATCGCGACGCCGGGTACGGTGGACCGGATATGCGGCGAGGCCGGCCTGCTGACCAGGGGCGAGGTGAACTGCCGGACCGGGGAAAACGTTGTCGTGAACCTCAAGCGCTGGGTGCGGGGTTCGCCGGAGTTCGACGGGCCGATCGGCGACTACCGGGCGCTGATCATCAACCACGAGGTCGGCCACGGCATCGGCCGGGGCCACGAGACCTGCCCCGGGCCGGGCAAGCCCGCCCCGGCGATGATGCAGCAGATCAAGGGCCTGCAGGGCTGCGTTGCCAACGCCTGGCCCTACGACCGTTCCGGCACCTATCTCGGCGGCCCCTCGGTCCCGTGACCGGAGACCGTTCGCCCTCGCTCCGCGCCCTCGTGGCAAGGACGGTGGCAGGGCGGGCGCGGCCCCGGCCGGGCGGAGCCGGACGACTGCGTCACACGGTGGGGGCCGACGCGAGGGAGGCGGCGAACGGTGTCCGGGCCGAAGGGGAGGACCGGCGCACCGACAGAGCCGCTAGCCCTCCGCGCGGTGGCTGTGCGGGTGATCTCCGAGGGGAAACGGCGACGGGACACCGCGGGCAGTGCGCCCGGAATGCCCCGTCGGCCGTGTGCGCGGTGCGAGGCGCCCGGTCCGCGCGTCGCTGTGGGTGCACGCGGACCGGGGCCGTTGGCGGGAGCCCGGGAGAGGGCTCAGCGGGACGTGAGTTCGCGTGACTCGAGAGCCGCGGTGTGCGCGTCCATCCGCTCGGCGGCCAGGATCGCGGCCACCGTGTCGGCGCGGGACGCGGCGACGACCAGGGCGCGGCCCGCGAGGGCGTGCGCCTGACGGTGCAGGGCGGTGACGCAGGGCGCGCTCCCGCTCGTGGTCGCCGACGCACGGGCCGGCCTGCGTCCTCCCCGCAGGCGGGTCACCTGCTCGGCGAGCCGCTCGGCCGCCGTGTCCAGATCGGCCGAGGGGGCCACGACGCGCAGCTCGTCGGTGACGGCGAGCAGGGCGGCGAGATGGCCCGCGAGCTGGATGTCCAGTTCCGCCTCGCGGGAGCGGCCGGGGAAGTCGTCAGGAGTGCCGGCCATCGTGCGGTGGACCGACTTGGCGCGGATCGGTTCGTACATGGATGGCCTCCAGAGTGCTGTCAGGAAACCATCCTAGCTTAGAACTCGTCTAAAGTTGAGTGATTGACAGAACCGGACGGAGTGAATACGCAGGGTCAGGGCTGGTGGTAGCCGTCCAGGAAGCGGGCGATCCGGCCCACCGCGTCCCGCAGGTCGTCGGCCGACGGCAGGGTCACCACCCGGAAGTGGTCGGGTTCGGGCCAGTTGAATCCGGTGCCGTGCACGACCATGATCTTCTCGCTGCGCAGTAGATCGAGGACCATCTGCCGGTCGTCCTTGATCTTGAAGACGTCGGGGTCGAGGCGCGGGAAGAGGTACAGCGCCCCCTTCGGCTTCACGCAGGTCACGCCCGGGATCTGGGTCAGCAGTTCGTACGCCGTGTCCCGCTGCTCGCGCAGCCGCCCGCCCGGCAGCACCAGGTCGTTGATCGTCTGGCGTCCGCTGAGCGCGGCGACCACGCCGTGCTGGCCCGGCATGTTCGCGCACAGGCGCATGTTCGCCAGGATCGTCAGGCCCTCGATGTAGGAGTCGGCGTGCGCGCGGGGCCCGGAGATCGCCATCCAGCCCACCCGGTATCCGGCCACCCGGTACGCCTTCGACATGCCGTTGAAGGTGAGGGTGAGCAGGTCGGGGGCGATCGAGGCGGTGGGGGTGTGCGTGGCGTCGTCGTAGAGGATCTTGTCGTAGATCTCGTCCGAGCAGACCAGCAGGTTGTGCCGGCGGGCGATGTCGGTCAGGCCCCGGAGCATCGCCTCGTCGTAGACCGCGCCGGTCGGGTTGTTCGGGTTGATGATGACGATCGCCTTGGTGCGGTCGGTGACCTTGCGCTCCATGTCGGCGAGGTCCGGCATCCAGTCGGACTGCTCGTCGCAGCGGTAGTGCACCGCCGTGCCGCCGGCCAGCGAGACGGCCGCCGTCCACAGGGGATAGTCCGGCGACGGGACCAGTACCTCGTCCCCGTCGTCCAGCAGGGCCTGCATCGCCATCACGATCAGCTCGGAGACGCCGTTGCCGATGAAGACGTGCTCGACGTCGGTCTCGATGCCGAGGGTCTGGTTGTGCATCACGACCGCCCGACGCGCGGCCAGCAGCCCCTTCGCGTCGCCGTAGCCGTGCGCCGACGACACGTTGCGGAGGACGTCCTCCAGGATCTCGGGCGGGCACTCGAACCCGAACGCGGCCGGATTGCCGGTGTTGAGCTTGAGGATGCGGTGCCCTGCTGCCTCCAGCCGCATCGCCTCCTCGAGCACGGGGCCCCGGATCTCGTAACAGACGTTGGCGAGCTTGGTTGACTGGATCACCTGCATGAGGGGAGCTTACGGCCCGGTAATGCCGTTTGCGGCGTGTTATCCGCCACGTGAGGTGCTCCGGTTCGGGTGATATGTCCGGCGGCTTGCCCCGGAAGCGGCCCCGGGGCCGACATGGAGGCCGCCGTGGAAGCCTTCGTGGAGGCCGCTTCCATCGCCTCCGCACCGGGCCTCCCCGTCGCGGGCACCTCTCCCGCCGTCCGTGCGGGGAGGGTGGTCCGGGCGGCGGAATCTTCCGGCCGGAAGGCCGGAAACGGCGTCTTGTCCCCCGATTGCGACGCACTGACAATGTCCATGTCAATAAATCCTGTGGGTGGTCGGAGGAATCCCGCCGCTCTTCGCGGGATTCGTCGCAGGAGGGGACCCCCACATGAGAAAACCTCTCGTCGTCGCGCTCTGCGCCCTGGCCCTGGCCGGGGCGGGCGTGACCCCCGCGGTCGCCGCCGCGCCCACCCCCACGGGCGCGGACACGGCTACGGGTACCGGCGCGGGCGCGGGCGCGGGCGCGGGTTCGGGTTCGGGTTCGACCACGGTGCTCGACGCCGTCGACGGCGTCGCCGGCACCGCGGCGGACGCTCTGTCCGGTCTCACCGGGCCGAAGGCCGCCGCGGTGAACTTCGCGGGCACCGTCTCGCTGAGCAACTGCTCGGGCTCCGTCGTCCGCCTGCCCCGGTCGGCGGGCAGCGACCCCGCGCTGGTGCTCACCAACGGCCACTGCCTGGAGAGCGGCTTCCCCGCGGCCGGCGAGGTCCTCGTCGACCGGGCGTCCAGCCGTACCTTCGGACTGCTCAACTCCGCCGGCACCCGGGTCGCCACCCTGCGTGCCGACCGGCTCGTCTACGCGACCATGACCGACACCGACGCGGCGGTCTACCGGCTCAGCAGCACCTACGCACAGATCAAGAGCACGTACGGCATCGACGCGCTCACCCTCGACAGCGCCCGCCCGGCCGCCGGCACCGCCATCAGCGTGGTGTCCGGCTACTGGAAGCGGATCTACGGCTGCTCCGTCGACGGATTCGCGCACCGGCTGAAGGAGGGGAACTGGACCTGGAAGGACTCGGTCCGTTACACCCCCGCCTGCGACACCATCGGCGGCACCTCCGGCTCGCCGGTCGTCGACGACGCCACCGGCAAGGTGGTCGCCGTCAACAACACCGGCAACGAGGACGGTCAGCGCTGCACGGTCAACAACCCGTGCGAGGTCGACGCGAACGGCGTCGTCACGGTCCGGCAGGGCATCAACTACGCCCAGCAGACCTACCCGTTCACCGCCTGCTTCGGCACGGGCAGCAGGCTCGACCTCGGTGCGAGCGGCTGCACCCTGCCCAAGCCGTAGGCGAAGGACACGAGGCAGGCCGGACGGGCGGTCAGCGGGGAGACCTGCGGACCGCCCGCCCCGCCAGGACGTCGGTGCGCCGCCCGTCCTCGATCACGAACCGCCCGTCGACCAGCACGTACGGGATGCCCGTCGGCAGTGTCCGGGGCTGCTCGAAGGTGGAACCGGCGGCCACCGTCTCCGGATCGAAGAGGACCAGGTCCGCCCGGTAGCCCTCACGGACCAGCCCGCGGTCCGCGAGCCGCAGCCGGGCGGCCGGCCGGGACGTCAGATGCGCGACGCACTCCTCCAGCGACAGCACGCCCAACTCCCGTACGTACCGGCCGAGGTACTGCGGGAAGGTGCCGTACGCGCGCGGGTGCGGCTTGGCGCCCTGGAGGATGCCGTCCGAGCCGCCGGTGTGCACCCGGTGCCGCATGATCTCCCGCACGTTCTCCTCGTGGCCGACGTGCTGGAGGATCGACGGGGTCAGTCTGTCCTTGAGCAGTAGCTCGCGGGCGAGGGCCCACGGGCTCTCGCCGCGCAGCGCGGCCGACTCCTGGACCGTGCGGCCCACGTACTCCGCCAGCGCGGGGTCGCCGACACCGGAGATCTCGATGGTGTCCCACTCCATGGGCACGCCGTGGCAGCCGTCCGAGCCGGTGACCTCCAGGTGGTGCCGGATCCGTTCGGCCGTCGCGTCGTCCGCGAGCCGCCCGAGGGTCGCCTCGGGACCGCCCTCGCTCGCCCAGCTCGGCAGCACGGCGGCCAGCGTGGTGCTGCCCGGCGTGTACGGGTAGGTGTCGAGGCTGATGTCGGCGCCGGCGGCGAGCGCGTCGTCCAGCAGGGCCAGCAACTCGGGCGCCCTGCCCTTGTTCACGCCGAAGTTCATCGTGGCGTGCGCCAGGTGCAGCGGGCAGCCCGCCTCCCGGGTGAGCGTCACCATCTCCTCGTACGCCTGGAGCGCGCCCGCCCCGTAGGAGCGGTGGTGCGGGCAGTAGTAGCCGCCGTACCGGGCCACCACCCGGCACAGTTCGGTGAGTTCGGCGTCCTTGGCGTACATGCCGGGCGTGTACGTCAGCCCCGACGACATGCCGACCGCGCCCTGTTCCATGCCCTCCGCGACCAGCTGCCGCATCCGGTCCAGCTCGGCGGGGGTGGCCTCCCGGTCCTCCCAGCCGACGACGAGCGCGCGCACCGTGCCCTGCGGGATCAGGTACGCGGCGTTGACCGCGATGCCCCGGTCGAGCCGGTCCAGGTACTCGCCCACCGACCGCCAGTCGAAGTCGATGTCGTCCCCGCCGCCGTTCCATCCGGCGATCGCGCGGCGGACCTCGCCGAGCGTGCGGTCGTCGACGGGTGCGTACGACAGGCCGTCCTGGCCCAGCACTTCGAGGGTGACGCCCTGCGCGGCCTTGGCGCTGTGGTCGGGGTCGCGCAGCAGCGCCAGATCGCTGTGGGCGTGCATGTCGATGAAGCCGGGGGAGAGGACGAGCCCCTCGGCGTCCAGTTCGCGGCGGGCCTTCGGGCGCTGACAGCCCGCTGCCGCCGCCTCCTTCACGATCGAGACGATGCGGCCGCCGTTGACGACCACGTCCGCGCGGTACGCGCTGTCGCCGGAGCCGTCCACGACGTCGGCGTCCCGGATGACGAGTTCTTCCATGACAGGCCTCCTAGAAGAACGTACGGATGTAGTCGACCACCGTGCCGTCCGCCTCCGCCACGGGGATGAGCACCCATTTGTCGAAGGAGGTGCACGGGTGGGAGAGCCCGAGGCCCAGCCAGTCGCCGGTCTCCAGGTCGGCCTCCGGGTCGGTGCGCAGCCAGGCGTGCTGGTCGGAGAGGGAGACGACCGAGATCCCGGTGGCCGGGCGCTCCGTGCCGTCCCGGCGGACCACCTGGGCGAACGGCAGGTCGAGGTCGTAGGCCGCGTCCCGCTTGCCCGCGTTGGCGAAGGCCTGCCCCTCGGACGGCCGGGACACGATCTGCGTCCACAGCCGGAACGCCGGCTCCAGCGCGCCTTCCTCCGGTACCCGGTTGAACGGGGTCAGCTCGCGGTAGTGCCCGTCGTCGTGCGAGACGTACGCGCCCGAGCGCAGCACCTTCAGCGCCGGCAGGGAGAGTGCGGGGATCTCCGCGAAGACGTCGGCGACCGCGTCGAACCAGGCGCTGCCGCCCGCGCTCACCACGATCTCGTCGAGGCCCGCGAACCGTCCCGCCCGGTCGAAGTCCACCGTCAGGGCCACCAGGCGCCGCAGCCACGCCCGCACCCGCTCCGGGTCGGCGTCCGGCACCTCGCCCTCGTACCCGGCGACCCCGACCAGCCGCA
Organism: Streptomyces sp. NBC_01635; assembly: GCF_045209715.1. Taxonomy (NCBI): domain Bacteria; kingdom Bacillati; phylum Actinomycetota; class Actinomycetes; order Kitasatosporales; family Streptomycetaceae; genus Streptomyces; species Streptomyces sp. NBC_01635. The sequence goes on from NZ_CP109277.1 coordinate 5,757,238, forward strand.
GACCGCGCGCGCCCGCCACCGCGTCGGCGACGGCGGCGCACTCCGCCTCCGTCCGCACCCCGGTCCGGGCGCCCTCGCCCCCGGCGAGTTCGACCACGACGTCCACCGGGCGGGCGGCCCCGGCGAGGGCCGCGTCCATCAGCTCGACACCGCGCACGGAGTCGACGTAGCAGACGAACCGGAAGCCGGGGTCGGCGTCCAGCTCGCCGGAGATCCAGCGCAGGGCCGCCGGGTCCACCAGCTCGTTGGCGAGGAACACCTGCCGCACGCCGAACGCCCGCGCCACCCGCACCTGATGCGGCACGGCGAGCGTGATGCCCCAGGCGCCGTGCTCGATCTGGCGCCGGAAGAGCTGCGGGGCCATGGACGTCTTGCCGTGCGGGGCGAAGGCGAGGCCGTGCCGGGCCGCGTACGTCTCCATCAGCTTCAGGTTGTGCTCCAGCCGCTCCGCGGACAGCGCGAGCACCGGGGTGGTGAAACCGCCGGTGAACAGGTTCCGGCGCTGGGCGGCCAGCTCGCCGACGGTCAGCCCGTCGGCGTCCGGCGGGAGGCCCTTGAAACGGTGGTCGACGCGTTCCTCCGCGAGGAGCGTATAGGCGTCGGAACCGGGGTCGAGGACCATCAGAGCCTCCTGATCTGGCGTGTTGCACTCTCTGCAACACCCATTGCGTATGTCGCTTACCGCTGTCTAACATCTCGGCCACACGGGGTCAATGGAAACGGGTTCCGGCGGCCGACGAGGACAATGCGGGCAGACACCGACGATCCGCCCCCCTCCGGCCCCGCGCCACCCGTCCCGCCCCCCACCCGCCACCACCGACACCGCCCGACCCCGCCGCATCGAGGAGCCACTCCACCGTGACCGCCACCGGACCCCGCACCGCCCCCGACGTCGTGGAGACCGTCGATGTCGTCGCGCTGGGCGAGTCCATGGTGACGTTCCTGCCCTCCCGGCCGGGCCCCCTCGCCGACGTGCCCTCCTTCGAGCGGGCCATCGGCGGCGCGGAGTCCAACACCGCCTGCGTCCTCGCGGCGGCCGGCCACTCGACGCGCTGGGTCAGCGCGGTCGGCCGGGACGGCTTCGGCGACCACCTCCTGCGGGCGATCGGGGAGTACGGCGTCGACGTGTCGTCCGTCCGGCGCGACCCGCACCGCCCCACCGGCGTCTACTTCCGCACCGCCGGCGACCGCGCCACCGACGCCCACGAGGTCGCCTACTACCGGGCGGGCTCCGCGGCGTCCGCGATGACCGCCGCCGACGTCGACCTGGAGGCGGTGCGCGCCGGACGCGTCCTGCACCTGTCCGGCATCACGGCCGCGCTCTCCCCCGGCTGCCTGGAACTGATGCGGGAGCTCACCGCCCGTCGCCCCGGCCGCCCCCTCGTCTCCTTCGACGTCAACCACCGGCCCGGACTGTGGCGCGACAGCTACGCCCACGGCCCCGAGGTGCTGCTGGAACTGGCCCGCGGCGCCGACCTCGTCCTCGTCGGCGACGACGAGGCGCGCGAGGCCTGGGGCCTGCGGGACGCCGCCGCCGTGCGCGAGGCGCTGCCCGAGCCGGAGATCCTGGTCGTCAAGCACGGCAGCCGCGGCGCCACGGCCTACGGCCCGCACGGCGCCCGGACGTTCGTCCCCTCCCTCGGCGTCGACGTCGTCGCCGCCGTCGGAGCCGGGGACGCCTTCGCCGCCGGATTCCTCTCCGCCACCCTGCGCGCCCTGCCCGTACGGGACCGGCTCCGGCACGGCCACCTCATGGCCGCCGCCGCCCTCACCGTCCCCGGCGACCTCGCCGCACCCCCCGCCCGCGACCTGGCCGACCGGCTGGCCGCCCTGGACGACACGGCGTGGGGGAGACTGCGTCTCGGCCCCGGTTGGACCGAGACCGCCACCGCGGGCGCGCACACGGACGCGGGCGCGGACCGGGCCGAAGAGGAGGTACGTACCCCATGAGCCAGACCGTCGACCGCGCACTGAGCATCCTGCCGCTGCTCGCCGAAGGCCCCGCCGACCTCGGGCAGGTCGCCGACCGGCTCGGCGTGCACAAGTCCACGGCCCTGCGGCTGCTGCGCACCCTGCACGAGCACGGACTCGTCTACCGCCAGTCCGACCAGCACTACCGGCTCGGCGCCCGCCTCTTCGCCCTCGCCCAGGAGGCGATGGAGAACCTCGACGTCCGCGAGATCGCCCACGCCCACCTCGTCCGCCTCAACGAGCAGTGCGGCCACACCGTGCACCTCGCCGTCCACGAGGAGAACGAGGTCCTCTACATCGACAAGGTGGAGAGCCGCTACCCGGTCCGCATGTACTCGCGGATCGGCAAGCCCGTCGCCATCACCGTCGCCGCCGTGGCCAAGCTGCTCCTCGCCGACCTGCCCGAACACGAGCGCCGCGCCCTCGCGGAGAAGCTCGACTACCCCCTGTACACGTCCCGTTCGACGCCCAACCCGGCCGCGTTCCTGCGCGAGCTGGAGAAGGTGCGCGAACAGGGCTGGGCCACCGACCTCGGCGGCCACGAGGAGTCCATCAACTGCGTCGCCGCGCCGATCCGCGGCGCCGACGGCCGGGTGGTCGCCGCGATGTCGGTCTCCGCGCCGAACGTCGTCGTCACCGCCGACGAACTCCTCACCCTGCTCCCGCTGGTCCGCCGCACCGCGGACGCGATCAGCGGCGAGTACTCCGGCCGGACCCCGGCAGAACCCCAGTGACTCCAGCGAAGGACCGTCCCGCATGACCGAGAAGACAGAGAAGGCCGAGAAGGTCGCCCTCACCCCGAGCACGCACACCACCCCGCCCGCGAAGTTCTCCCACGGCGTGCGCAAGGGCAACATCCTCCAGGTCGCCGGCCAGGTCGGATTCCTCCCCGCCGAGGAGGGCCGGCCGCCCACGCCCGCCGGCCCCACCCTGCGCGAGCAGACCCTCCAGACCCTCGCCAACGTCAAGGCGATCCTCGAAGAGGGCGGCGCGACCTGGGACGACGTGATGATGATCCGCGTCTACCTCACCGACGTGGACCACTTCGCCGAGATGAACGACCTCTACAACACCTACTTCGAGGAGCAGGGCCTCACCCAGCCGCCCGCCGCGCGCACGACCGTCTACGTCGGCCTGCCCGCGGGGCTCCTCATCGAGATCGACGCACTGGCCGTACTGGGCTGACGCGCACTCACCCCGCACCCCGCACCCTTTCCGGCCACCACCCCGCACCCCGCACCCGTATGCCACGGCACGGCGTCCGCCACCCCTGTGACGCCGTGCCGCGATCCCCCATGCCCGAAAGCTTTATGCGCTCAAGCAGAGGACCTCCGCATGTCCCATCCGTCCCTTCCGCTCGCCGCCGACGCCGCGGCCGAGGCACCTCCGCACACCGGAGGACTGCTTCTGCTGATCGACGGCACCGCCGGTCTGCTGACCGTCGCCGCCATCGGTATCGCGCTGCTTCTCTTCCTGATCATCAAGGTGCGGCTCCAGCCGTTCGTCGCGCTGCTCGGCGTCTCCATAGCCGTCGGCCTGATGGCCGGCCTGTCGGTCACCGAACTCTTCGGCACGGTCCAGCGCTCGGACGCGGTGTCCACCATCGAGTCCGGCATGGGCGGCATCCTCGGCCACGTCGCGATCATCATCGGCCTCGGCACCATGCTCGGCGCGATCCTCGAGGTCAGCGGCGGCGCCGCGGTCCTGGCATCGCGGCTGCTCGGCCTGTTCGGCGAGAAGCGGGCCCCGCTCGCCATGGGCCTCACCGGCCTGATCTTCGGTATCCCGGTCTTCTTCGACGTCGGCATCTTCGTCCTCGCGCCGATCGTCTATGCCGCCGCCAAGCGCTCCGGCAAGTCGATCCTGCTCTACTGCCTGCCCCTGCTCGCCGGCCTGTCCGTCACCCACGCCTTCCTGCCCCCGCACCCCGGCCCGGTCGCCGCCGCCGGACTGCTCGACGTCGACCTCGGCTGGGTCATCCTCATGGGCGTCGTCACCGGCCTCCCGGCCGTCGTCGCCGCCTGGGTCTACTCCGCCTGGATCGGCAAGCGGATCTTCGTCGCCGTCCCGCAGGACATGGTCGAGGCCGCCGAGGAGTCCCGTCAGGCCGTCCTCGACGAGCAGCGCGCCGCAGGCGTGGCTCCGCGTGAGACGCCCGTGCCGCTCGGCACCGTCCTCGGCATCATCGGTACGCCCCTCATCCTGATCCTCGCCTCGACGTTCTCCTCGATCGCCCTGGACGAGTCCACGCTGCGCTCGGTCGTCGAGTTCTTCGGCCACCCGTTCGTCGCGCTCACCCTCGCCCTGTTCATGGCGTACTACCTGCTCGGCATCCGGCGCGGCTGGTCCCGCAAGTCCCTGGAGACCGTCTCGACGTCCTCGCTGAAGCCGGTCGGCAACATCCTGCTGGTCGTCGGCGCCGGCGGTGTCTTCGGCGCGGTCCTCAAGGGGAGCGGTGTCGCCCAGGCGCTGTCCGACACGTTCAACGACGTCGGCCTGCCGGTGATCGTCCTGTCCTACCTGATCTCCGTGGTGCTCCGGGTCGCGCAGGGCTCGGCGACGGTGGCGATCGTCACGACGGCGGGCATCGTCGCCCCGCTGCTGTCCGAGGGGAACCACTCCCAGGCGTTCGTGGCGCTGGTCATCATGGCCATCTCGGCGGGCTCCATCTTCGCCTCGCACGTCAACGACGGCGGGTTCTGGATGGTCGCCAAGTACTTCGGCATCAGCGAGCGGGACACGCTGAAGACATGGACGGTGCTGGAGAGCGTCCTGTCGGTGGCGGGCTTCGTGGTCGCGGCGGGACTCAGCCTGTTCGTCTGACGCCGGCCCGCGGTTCCGGTCGGATCATCGTCCGATTCGTACGAACGGTGGGACGCATGTAGGCGTCTGATAACGAAGTGAGGGGCTGGCTGTGCCTCACATGGGATCGTCGACCATACTCACCCGGTGTGGAGCAGCGCATAGGTTCGAACAGCCAGCCCCAGCCCCTCGAAGGCGCCGGATTCGACCCGGCCTTCATCCCCGGGCTCACCGCACCCGTGTCCGGCACGTCCGACCGCAAGGCGGACGTGAAGGACGTGAAGGGCGAGGAGGAGCCGGAGGACGCGGTGCCGGAGACGGACGCGGACGCGGACCCGGCCACGGAACCGGGGGCGACGACCTCGCTGGAGAAGCCCGGGACTTCCGAGGCCTCGGAAACTTCTGCGGCCTCCGAGTCCTCCGAGTCCTCCGAGGAGGAATCCGCTCCCGACGGCCCCATCTTCGAGGCGTCCGACCGCCGGGCCGAGATCGTCGCCGATCACAGCGGCGTACGGCTCCGGTTGGACGACCAGGCGTGCGAGTTCCGCTGGGACGAGATCGGCGCGGTGGAGACGGAGACCGCCCGCTTCGGCAAGCGGTACACCGTCACCGTCCACACCACGGAACGCCGTTGGTACCCGATCGAGATCGAGGCCGCGTCCCGCAGCCGCTTCGCCACGTGGGACACGGAACTGGACGCGGTCCTGGACGCCTACTTCGACGACGGGGCGCCCGAACCCGAGACGCCCGAGGCGGGCACTCCCGAGGCGGATGCCCTCGACACGGCCAAGCCCGAGACGGCCAAGCCCGAGACGGCCAAGCCTGAGACGGACGCCCCTGAGACGGACGCCCCCGAGGCGGGTAAGCCCGAGGAGGACGCCCCCGAGGCGGGCAAGTCCGAGGCGGACAAGCCTGAGACGGATGCCCCCGACACGGCCAAGCCCGAGACGGCCAAGCCTGAGACGGATGCCCCCGAGGCGGACAAGACCGACGCCGACTCGTCCGGCACGGACGCCGACGCCGGGAAGCCCGAGCCGGACGCCGACGTGGACTCGTCCGACGACCCGGACAAGCCCACGTCGGGCGCCGGCCCCGCGGCCTAGACGCCACGGGGACTCCTCGTGGCGGGCGGCGGCTCCGCTAACTGCAGTACTGCGCCGCCTTGCCGATGGAGCGGTACATGCAGTCCGCGTTCTCCAGGAGTTGCAGGACGGCGTCCCGGTTGCGGGACGTCTCCCGCTCGATGACCTCGTCGGGCGGGTAGAAACCGCCGCCCGACGAGGACCTCGGATACATCTCGTAGGTGTAGCCGAAGATCTTGTGCGTGCCCCACAGGTAGTCGTCGATCGAGCCGTCCGTGATGTACAGGTCGCTGGACTGCTGGGCCGTGTAGCCGTTGCTCGCGGCCATCTTCTGGCCGACCGTGCGGAAGGCGGCGTAATCGTCGGCCGTCATCCCGGTGGTGGTGTCGGAGTAGGTGTAGCCGAACGGCCACAGCACCAGCTCGCTGTACGTGTGGAAGTCGATGCCCGCCTTGATCTGCTGCACCCCGCCCACGACCCGGCTGCGCACGAAGTCGGCGACGACCTTCACCTCGGGCGCGGACTCGGGAGCCGAACCCCGGTAGGTCTCGGAGGACGTGGAGCCGGAGGAGCCGTTGCAGCAGCCCCAGCGGTAGTCCCAGTTGCGGTTCAGGTCGGTGCCGACGTACGACGAACCGGAGTTGGGCTGACGGTTCTTGCGCCATGAACGGTAGGAGCCGGTGGCGATGTCGTACTCGCCGCCGTCCGGGTTGAGGTCCGGGACGATCCAGAGCTCCCGGTTGTTGACGATGTTGGTGATCCGCGAGTCGCTGCCGTATCCCGCGCCGAGCTCGCGCAGCAGGTACAGCGCCATCTCCACGGTCAGGTGCTCACGCGCGTGCTGGTGGTGGGTGAACAGGACCTCGGGTTCGTTCTCGTCCGCCGTCACGTTGTCGCTGATCTTGATGGCGACGATGTCCCGGCCCTGGTAGGAGCGGCCGATCACCCGCTTGCTCATGATGTTCGGGTACGCCGACAGCCGCTGGTCGATCTCCGCGTTCATCTCGGCGTAGTTGTGGTAGCGGGAGTCGGCCGAGGGGAAGTCGAACAGACGCAGATCGTCGGCGGCGGACGAACGGTCGGGAGCGGAGCCCAACGGCTTCACTTCGTAACCCTGTTGGCGCAGGGTGCGAATCTGTTCCGCACGGCCGGAGACGACCACCGTCTCCTCGTCGGCCTCGTCCACGGTGACCCCGGACCGCTGGATCGCCGTACGGGTCACGGGAGTCGTGTGCTGATGGATCTCGTACTGGCGGATGTCGTCGGCCGAAGGCGCCGCCCGTTTGCCGCTGTCGGCGCCGGCCTCCGTGGCCGTCATCGACACGGGCGCGGCGAGGGCCAGGGCGAGGAGTGCGGCGAGCGCGGCGGAGCGTCTGCCGCGTAGGCGAAGTCGCATGAGTCTCCTTGTGGGAGGTGGAGGGTTGTTCGTGCGACGTACGAACTGCTGCATGCGTGCATGCGTGGTGCGGTGCCGCCATGGTCGACGTATGGCATGATCAGGTCAAGAAGGGGGAGTCGGCCGACCCTCGACCAGGTGTATCCGGTGAAGATCCCCGCACGCCCCCTTGTCCCGTCGGCACCCATCCGCTTTCTTGACCTTCATGGCGGACACCACGGGAAACACCCAGGACACCGGAGCGCCACCCCACGGCCCCGGCCCCCAGCCCCGCAAGTCCAGTTGGCGTTACATCGGCCCCGGCATCGTCGTCGCCGCGACCGGTGTGGGCGCCGGCGACCTGGTCGCCACCCTCATCGCCGGCAGCAGCTTCGGCTACACCCTCCTCTGGGCCGCGGTCATCGGATGCCTGGTGAAGATCTCCCTCGCCGAGGCGGCGGGCCGCTGGCATCTGGCCACCGGCCGCACCCTGTTCGACGGCTGGACGAGCCTGGGCCGCTGGACGACGTACTTCTTCGGCGTCTACGTCGTCATCTGGGGCTTCGTCTACGGCGCGGCGGCGATGTCGTCGAGCGCGCTGCCCCTGCAGGCCCTCTTCCCGGACGTGATGGACCTCGAAGGGTGGGGCATCGCCTGCGCCCTGGTGGGCCTCGCCTTCGTCTGGTTCAACAGGTACGCGGTCTTCGAGAAGGTCATGACGGTCTTGGTGGGCGTCATGTTCGTGGTGACCGTCTACCTGGCGGTCAGGGTGGCCCCGAACCTCGGGGACGCCTTCGCCGGACTGCTCCCGGTCCTCCCCGACGCGGACGACTCGGTCCTCTACACCCTGGGCCTGATCGGCGGCGTCGGCGGCACGATCACGCTGGCCGCGTACGGCTACTGGGTCAACGCCAAGGGCTGGACCGACACGGGGTGGATGAAGGTGATGCGCCTCGACAACCGCGTCGCGTACCTCACCACCGGCATCTTCGTCGTCGCGATGCTCTTCGTCGGCGCCGAACTCCTGCACTCGGCGGGGCTCGCGCTGGAGAAGGGCGACCAGGGCCTGGTGCAGCTGAGCGACATCCTGGAGGACAGGTACGGCGCCGCGACGGCGAAGTTCTTCCTGATCGGCTTCTTCGCCACGTCGTTCACGTCACTGATCGGCGTATGGCACGGGGTGAGCCTGATGTTCGCCGACTTCGTGACGCGCGGCCGGAAGAAGGTGAAGGTGTCGACGGGTGAGGCCATCGCGTCCGGCCGCCCGGAGAAGTCCTGGCCGTTCCGCGCCTACCTGCTGTGGCTGACCTTCCCGCCCATGATCCTCCTGTTCGAAGGCCAGCCCTTCCGTCTGATCATCATCTACGGCGTCCTGGGCGCCGCCTTCATGCCCTTCCTCGCCCTGACCCTGCTCTGGCTCCTCAACTCCGCCCGCACGCCCCGCGAATGGCGCAACGGGGCCCTCAGCAACAGCATGCTCGTCATCGCGGGCCTCCTCTTCCTGGTCCTGTGCGTCAAGCAGGTCTGGGACCAGCCGTGGTCGGAGTTCTTCTAGGGTCTTTCGTTCGGGTCGGGCCGGGTCAGGTCAGGTCGTCCCACCGGGGACTGAGGGCGATCGTCCGGAGTTCCTCCATGCTCAGCGCGGGGGCGTCACGTGTGGCGTCCTCGTGCTGGGCGCCGGTGTTGAAGGCGCTGATCACCACACGCCTGCCGTCGGCGCGCATGGTGTCGACGGTCCACATGACGACACCGGCGGCGCCCTTTTCACCCGGCCCTTGTCGGGTCGCGACCTGGGTTCCGTCGGGCAACGTCTCGGCGGAGCCGTAGAGCTGATGGGCGACATCGCGCATGTCACGCTGGACATTGATCTGGACGAAGCTCTTCCCCTCGCCGTCGTCGAGGACGAGATAGGCGTACTCCTCCTCCTGGCCGCCCTTCGACACCACCTCGAGACGGTCGGGGACGAGCCCGGCGAGTGTCTCCCGGACCGCCGATCCGTCGGCGCTCGGCGGCGGTGTGCTCGATGCCGCGGACGGCTTCCCGGCCCTCTCCGGAATGGCGTCGACGGCGGCCCGCCACTGCGGAGCCGTGGCGAGTTCCCTGAGCTGCGAGGCGGACAGCGGAGGCGCGGGCCGGCTGACGGGCTCGCCCTTCTCGGCGGCCGAGTTCCATTCGCCCGCACTGACCATCTGCCCCTGGGGGGTGACCAGTACGGCGCTCCACGCCCTGGTGTCCGTGTGCCGGTCCGGATCCATGTACCCCTTGAACATCATGAACTTCGACCCGTCCGCCAGAGTGCTGGTGGCACAACTGTCGTACGGGGCGAGTACCTTGTCCGGGCACAGAGTGGCCTCGCGGGCCTGGGAGCCTCCCGGCTCGACGCGTTGGAGACCGACGCCGACGGCCGCGGGTCCCTTGCCGTCGTCGTACACGACCTTGGCGAACGGCCCAAGGGGCGAGTCGGTGCCGCGCCCCTCCTCCCCGCTGAACCTCCCGTCGGGGAGGAGCCCCTTCAGCGTGCGGATGAGTTCCTCGCCGGAGACGGGCGCCGGAGTGTCCTGGGCGCCGGCGGTGACCTCGGCCCCCGAGGCCGCCGACGTCCGCCCGTCCTCTCCGCCACCGCTCCCGCCCGGCAGAAGGAGCGCCCCGCCCACCCCCACGAGAGCGATCCCGGCCGCGCCCCCGAGGACGGCGGCCCGCCGCCGCACCCGCATCCGCCTTCCCCATGTCCGTCCTCCGTCGGTGAGGGCGCTCCGGTCGGCCTCGAAGACGTTGCCGGTGTCGTGCAGAGCGGCGGAGAGCCGCTCCTCGAAGGGGTTGCTGGGCTGGTCGACGGACATGACGAACCACCGCTTCCGTGAGGTGAGCCTGGAGGAGAGTGAGGAGAGCGAGGAAAGGAGCGAGGAGGGGACGGCCCGCGGCCGGTCAGGTCCGGGCGTACTCACCGAGGTCCTCGCCGAGCAGTTCCCGCAACCGGGCCAGGGCGCGCACGCTGCGCGTCCGCACCGCCGCCGGGCTGACGTTCATCGCGTCGGCGGTCTCCTGGATCGAGCGGTCCTCCCAGTACCGCAGGACGATCACCGCGCGGTCCTTGGTGGGCAGCCCGGCGAGGGCGTCGAGCAGGGTGAGCCGCAAGGACGGGTCCTCGTCGGCGCCCGGCCGATCCGGGAACGCGGCGGTCGAGCGCTCGGTGCTGCTGCGCCGCCGCCGGTGGGCGAGGAACGCGCGGGTGAGCATGGTCTGCGCGTACCCGGCGGGGTTGTCCGCGCGGGAGACCCGCCCCCAGTGCACGTACACCCGTCCGAGGGTCTCCTGGACGAGATCCTCGGCGAGGTGCGTGTCCCCGGCGGTGAGCAGACACGCGGACCGGTACAGATGTCCGGCTCGCGCCGCCGCGAAGTCCCCGTACCCGTCCTCGCGACTGTTCTGCCCCATGCGAGCATCCCCCTAGGCTTTCCCCGTTGCTCTCACCTCATTGATGCGCCGGACCCCGGGAAATGTTTCACTCCCCTGTCACCTCGGGTGGTCGGTCTCGGAAGGTCGTCACACCAGGCCTCCGTTGGCCCGCAGGATCTGGCCGTTCACCCAGTGGCCCTCCGGACCGGTGAGGAAGGCGACCACCTCGGCGATGTCCTCCGGGGTGCCCAGCCGCTCCAGCGCGGGGGCCTTGGCGAGTGCATCGATCTGTTCGGGGGTCTTGCCCTCGAGGAACAGGTCGGTGCCCGTGGGCCCGGGGGCGACCGTGTTCACGGTGATGTCCCGTCCGCGCAGCTCGCGGGCGAGGATCAGCGTGATCGCCTCGACGGCGCCCTTGCTCGCCGTGTACGCGCCGTAGGCGGGGAGCTGTGTGCCGACCACGGAGGTCGAGAACCCCACGAACGAGCCGCCCGCCCGCAGCCGCCGCGCGGCCTGCTGGGCGACCACGAAGGTGCCGCGGATGTTGGTGCGGTGCATGGCGTCGAGCACCGCCAGGTCGAGGTCGGCGATAGGGGAGAGCGCGAGCCGTCCGGCGGCGTTCACGACGATGTCCACGCCGCCGAACTCGTCCTCCGCCCGGTCGAACAGTGCGGCGACCGCGTGCTCGTCCGCCACGTCGGCCCGTACGGAGATCGCCCGCCCGCCGGCCGCGGTGATCGTCTTCACCGTTTCCTCGGCGGCAGCCGTGTCGCCGACGTAGTTCACCACGACGGCCAGGCCGTCCCGGGCGAGCTTCAGGCAGACCGCCCGGCCGATGCCGCGCGATCCGCCGGTCACGACGGCGACGCGACCGGCCGACGGTGCGAAAGCCTCAGGAGCTTCAAGGTACGTAGTCATGTTCTCCACGATGCGCACGGACGACCGGTGGAACCAGGGGACGAGATCCCCTGTGTCGCTGACTCGGCCGAGCGCAGAATGGACGGCATGGGCTCTGCGAAGTACACCGAACTGGGAGCTTTCCTCCGCTCACGGCGCGCCCGCATCCGCCCCGGGGACGTCGGGCTCCCCTCCGGACCCCGGCGCCGGGTGCCGGGGCTGCGCCGTGACGAGGTCGCCCAGCTCGCCGGGGCATCGGTGGACTACTACAACGAGCTCGAACGCGGAGCAGGGTCCCAGCCGTCCGAGCAGATGATCGCCGCGCTGGCGAGGGCGCTGCGTCTGAGTGCCGACGAACGCGACTACCTCTGCCACCTCGCGGACCGCCCCGTCCCCGTACAGGGCGGGGCCGCCGCACACGTCCACCCCGGCATGCTCGACCTGCTCGGCCGGCTGACGGCGACCCCCGCACAGGTGATCACCGACCTGCACGTCGTCCTCGTACAGAATCCCCTCGCCGTGGCGCTGCTCGGGGACCAGTCCGGCTCGCGGGGGCACCGGGCCAGTTTCGTGTACCGGTGGTTCACCGACCCCGCCGCCCGGAACCTCTACCCCGAGGGCGATCACGACCGCCAGTCCCGCTCCTTCGTCGCCGACCTGCGCGCGGCCGCCGCCAGGCGGGACAGGAAGGACGCCGAGGCCGGCTCGCTGATCGGTGTGCTGCTCGACGCGTCCCCCGAGTTCGCCGCGCTGTGGGCCGACCACGACGTCGCGTTCCGGCGGGATGACCGCAAACGCCTCATCCATCCCGTCCTCGGCCCGATCGAGGTCAACTGCCTGCACCTGTTCAGCGAGGACGGCCGGCAGCGGCTGCTCTGGTTCACCCCGGCGGTCGGCACCGACAGCGCCGACCTCCTCGACCTGCTCGCGGTCATCGGCACTCAGGACGTCGCCGACCCGGCCGGCACCGGCTTCACAGCAGGTGGTCGGCCTTCCCCGCCTTGATGTCGATGATCATCCGCCGCAGGGCGTCACGGCTGTCGGTGAGGTGGTCGTCCTCGGAGCCGGCTATGGCGATGTAGCCGTTGCCATTTTGATCGGTACCGAGGCGGAAGCAACTGGCTCCCTCACCGCAGAAGGGATCTTCCCAGGTGATGTCGTCCATGCTGTCTCCTCACAGGCTGTCGGCGGCATCCCGGATGAAGTCGCGGGATGCTTGGGGCGAGAGGGCGATGCGCTCCATCCAGTCCAGATGCGTACGGTACTTCGCCAACTGTGCTTCACCGCTGAAGAATTCCGGGCCATGAGTGCTGTCCACCTGGATGGTGTCCAGTTGCGGGACCTGCCCTTCCAGGTAGGTGAAGATCTGCCCGGACCCGGGAAACGTGCCAGCGGTGAACGGCACGACCAACAGCCGTACGGCGGGCCGTTCGGACATGGCGATCAGATGCTCGAGTTGGGCTCGTGCACATTCCCGCCCGCCGAACTGCATCCGTACAGCGGCTTCGTGCACGACAGCGACGTACTCGGGCGGATCGTCCCGGTCCAGCACCTGCTGGCGCTCAACGCGGTACGCCAGCCGCAGCGCGGCCTCGTGCTCTGGGAGCGGCGGCAGGACGCTTCTGAAGAGTTCCAGGGCGTGGTCACTGGTTTGCAGTAGGCCAGGGATGTGGGCGATATGCACAGTGCGCATCCGCGTTGCCTGGGCCTCCGACTCGGCGATGTCCAGCAATCCTGCGGACAACGATCCCCGGTAGCGCTCCCACCAGCCACGTCCGTTGGGCCGGGCCATGGCGACCAGCGCCTCGATGTATGCCTCGTCCGAGCAGTCACAGTTGTAAGCAAGGGTGCGAAGTCGCTCGGGGCTGATGGCGCGGATACCTGTCTCGACGTTGGAGATCTTGGCCCGGTCGAGCCCGAGCAGCCCGGCGGCCTGGTCGGCTGTTATGCCTGCCGCGACCCGCATCTTGCGCAGTTCGTTGCCCAGACGTCTCTGGCGCTCGGTGGGCGTCGTCCTCGGAGGCATGTCCTTCCTTCCTGTGTGATGCGTCAGCAGTCTGCCGTCCTTCGGAGCCCGTTCACCACGATCGGGTCATTTTCTCGAACAGAGTGGTAATTGACCCATCTGTGATTCTACATTCAGTGATGCAAGGGTGACTGCACGCAGTCGGCAGTGCATCGCGTAAGCCTGCCCGCGCGACGGAGCCACCGACCGTCATCGACCACTGGCCGCCGACCACTGCCCATGGCAGGGCGCTGCCGTACCTCACCGAAGGAGCCACCGATGTCTCCGTCCCGCTGCCCCGTCGCGCCCACGCTCTCCGCCGATCCCGCGGCCCCCGTCCCCGAAACCCTGGCCTACAGCTTCACGCTGCCCGCACGGCTCACGAGCCCGGCGCTGGCGCGAGCGGCGTCGCGGGAGGTGCTGAGGGCACATGGACTGGCGGACCTGCTGGACCCCGCACTGCAAGCGGTGAGCGAACTGGTCGCAACAGCCTCTCAGTTCACGGAGTCGACGGACGTGTACCTCTCCCTGCGCTACCGTGCCTCCGCCCTTCGGGTGATCGCCTACGACAGCCACCCGCGCCACACCCACCCCAGGCTGGCCACTGCCTGCGACACGCGCCGCCGCGCGGCCCTGCGCTTCCTGGCCTGCGTCTGCCGCGCCTGTGACGGCACCTGGGGCTTCGGTGAGGTACGCGAACCGGGAGGCGGCACCCGCATGTGGGCAACGCTGCCCAGCGTGGGCGCGAGGGCATACGGCAGCCCACCCGCCGTGCCTCGCTGAAAAGCGTGAGCACTTGGCGGCCAACTGTCACGTGAGCGCTCAAGCGAGCGGTATTCGGACAGAGGCGGTCGAAGTGCTCACGCTTTGGGGAGGGCGTGCAGTGCTCGGTGCCCCTGAGGCGGGGCGATGGGGCGGGGCCTGGGTTACGGCAGGGCGTGGACGTGCGGGCCGACCGCGTTGGACCAGGCGTTGCCGGAGGTGGCGTCCCAGTTGGTGGACCAGGTCATGGCGCCGCGCAGGGACGGGTAGGTCTTCGACGGCTTGAAGGTGCCGCAGTTGGTGCCACGCGTCAGGCAGTTCAGCGCGTTGTTCACCACGGTCGGCGAGACGTAGCCGCTGCCCGCGCCGCGGGTGGAGGCCGGGAGGCCGAGGCCCACCTGGGACGGGTCGAGGCCGCCCTCCAACTGGATGCAGGCCAGCGCGGTCAGGAAGTCGACCGAGCCCTGGCTGTAGACCTTGCCGTCGCAGCCCAGCATCGAACCGCTGTTGTAGTACTGCATGTTGACGACCGTGAGGATGTCCTTCACGTTCAGCGCGGTCCGGAAGTAGGAGTTGGACGTGGACTGCATGTCGATGGTCTGCGGAGCCATCGTCAGGATCAGGTCCGGGCCCGCCTTCGCGGACAGCGACCGCAGCGCCTGCGTCATGTAGGTCGCGTTGAGGCCGTTCTCCAGGTCGATGTCGACGCCGTCGAAGCCGTACTCCTGCATCACGGCGTACACCGAGTTCGCGAAGTTCGTCGCGGAGGCGGAGTCGTTCACCGAGACAGTGCCCGTCTCGCCGCCCACCGAGATGATGACCTTCTTCCCGGCCGCCTGCTTCGCCCGTACGTCCGCCTTGAACTGGGCGACGGTGTAGCCGTTCAGGCCCGCCGAATCCAGGTTGAAGGTGACCGCGCCCGGCGTGCCCGTCGCGTCCGCGAAGGCGACCGCGATGATGTCGTACTGGGCCGGGACGTCCGAGATGCGCTGTACCGCCGCGCCGTTGTTGAAGTTCTGCCAGTAGCCGGTCACCGCGTGCCGGGGCAGTTCACCGCCGCCACCGCCGTTGCCCTCCGTCGTCCGGGCCGTCACCGCCGTCGACTTCGGTGATTCGCCCGCCGCGTTGGTCGCCGCCACCTGGAAGGAGTAGGAGGTGGAGGCGGCGAGGCCGGTCACCGTCGCGGACGTGCCCGTCACCGCCGTGACCTTCGTACCGTTGCGGTAGATGGAGTAACCCGTCGCTCCCGATACGGGGTTCCACCTCAACGACGCCGTCGACGACGTCGTACCCGAGACGCTGAGACCTCCCGGCGTGCCCGGAACGGTCGGATCCGGGTCACCGCCTCCGCCGCCGTCGGGGCCGAAGACCGACAGGTCGTCCGCGTAGTAGGGCTGCTGCCCGTACCAGCCGTGGGTGTAGACCGTGACGGACGTGGTCGCGGAGCCGGTGCGGAAGCTCGTCGTCAACTGCTTCCAGGTGCTGGAGTCCGGGGTCCAGGTGGAGACGTCCGTCGTACCGGTGCCGGTCACGCCCAGGTAGGCGTAGCCGCCCTGCACCCAGGTGCTCAGCGAGTACGTGGAGTCGGGCCGCACGGCGACGGTCTGCGTGCAGCGGGCGTTGTCCTGGCCGGCCGGGGTGGCCTTGAGCGCGGACGCGCCGCCGTGCACGGGGGACGAGACGGTCGTCCCGCTGTTCGCCGAACAGGTCCAGTTGCTCAGACCCGACTCGAAACCGGCGTTCCTGACGTTGTTCACGTCCGCCGCGGACGCCTGGCCCGCGCCCGCGAGGGGGAGGGTGAGAGCGAGGGCGGAGACGAGGGCACCTGCCCAGAAGCGGCCCTTGCCGCCGGCCGGGTTTCTGCCGGCGTCTCTTTTTCCGGTTTCGGTCATGGCTGATGCGCGGTCCACTGAAGCCTCCGGTGGGGGAAGGGGCGGGATACGGGGGTACAGAGGTATGGAGGGAGAGAGCGGGAGGGGAGAGAGCCGTGGGGATGGCGGACGTCGCCACTGAACCAACAAGGTGGTCCAGACCAATAGGGTTGTCAATGGGTCCAGACCAATTTCGGGAAGCCGGGTCGCTTTCGGTTGTCCGGCGTTCCGGGCCGTCGGTCACCTCCGTATCGGGGTTCCGGCGTCAAGGCGGTGCGCTGGATCTCCACCCTGCGAGGTGCGTCGAGACCGGCAAGATGCTCAACGTGCCCCGTTTTGGCGCAACTTGTGCAACGCCAGTTGCTTACGAGCTACACAAACGCTGTTCTCCAGCCATAAAGCCGTGGTTACAGTGCTCGCATAGTCACGCAGCGAAGTCATCAGGGTGCACCGGAGTGACTCCCGGTGGGCCGAGGGGCATGGGGAGAACGGGGAGCCGCGCGTGCCAACTGCCATTGCCGTGACCAGTGCCGACCTGGCGCTGCCACCGCAGGACGAACGGACCCTGCCCGCCGTGGTGCTGCGGGACATCGCCACCCTGCCGCTCGAACAGGCCCTGAGTGAACTCCAGGCGCTCATCGAGCAGCACGGGCACGTCATCGTGGTCTGCTCCCACGTGACACCCGTCGCCGTCCTGCGACGACTGCACACCCTGCGCTCCCTGCTGGAGACCGACCGGGTCGCCCTCTTCAGCCCCGATCTGCCCCCGCTCGGAGTCGCCGTACTGGCCCGTCAGTTGCGGCAGCTGGGCTCCTGCGACCTCAGCCCCGGCGTGCTCGCCTCGGCCGGCCGGCTGCTGGTCCACTACATCCACTCCGGTGCCGTGCTCGGCTCCGTCGCGCGCCTCGACCGGATCCCGGTGAACCTGAAGCAGCACGCCAAGTCCTGGATGCCCGGCAGCCAGTTCGCCGTCCTCGCCCACCCGCAGCCGCAACTCGTCCGGCTCGGCCCCGAAGCCGCCCTGGACGGACCGGAGTTCGGCACCTGGATGCTCGTCGCCAAGGGGCAGCTCCAGTCCGACTGGGTCACCGGCACCCTGGCGCCGTCCTGGAAGGTGCAGGGGCTGCGCGAGGCGCCGCTTCCCGCCGAGTCCCCGAGCTGGTGGGGGACCGGCAAGGTCATCGAGTTCTGCAGCTATCTGCCCGACCTCTCCGTCCTCTACCAGCTGGTCACGAGTGTGCGGCGCGGCATCTGTCACTGGTGCGGCATCGACGTCATCGGCGACCGATGCGTGTTCTGTTCGGCCACACCACCGTCCCTACCCGCCCACGACAACAGCAACAGAAGCAGCAACAGCAACAGCAACAGCAACAGCAACAGCAACAACAGCAGGAGCGCCAGTAGAGCCCTCGTCCGGCGCACCTGACCCGGACGGCCGCCCGACCGTCCCACTCGATCCGCTCGGCCCACATCCCCCAATGAGGTTGCCCGGTCTATGAACTCCCGTCAGCGCCGCGGCGTGATACTCCTGCTCCTGTCGATCCTGTGCGCCCTCGCCGCGTTCGCCGGCGTGCTCTCCGTCATCAACGACGTGGAGTCCAAGGTCGGCCCCGAGGTCACCGCATACCGGCTGAAAACCAATGTGGCGCCCTATACGCCGCTCAGTACGGGCCAGTTCGAGAAGATCGAGATGCCCGAGCGCTGGCTGTCGGAGAACGCGGTCACCGACCTCGGCGACATCCGGGGCAAGATCGCCGTCACCACCCTGCGCGAGGGCTCCCTGCTGCAGAGCGACATGATCGTGAACCAGCCCGCCCTGCAGCCGGGGCAGCAGGAGGTCGCCATCATGATCGACGCGGCCACCGGTGTCGCCGGAAAGATCACGCCGGGCTCGTCGGTCAACGTCTACGCCACCTTCGAAGGGGAACGCGAAGGCGCCCCCGCCCAGTCCAAGATCATCGTGACCAACGCCAAGGTCCTCGACGTCGGCCGGATCACCGCCCTCGAACCCGACGAGAACGACCGCGGCCGGCAGCCCACGGACGCCGTCCCCATCACCTTCGCGCTGTCCGCCATCGACGCTCAGCGCATCACCTACGCCGAGTCCTTCGCCCAGCGGGTCAGGCTCGCACTCGTCGCCCCCGGCGGCGACACCACGGTCCCCGAGCAGGACCGTACGTACGAACTCGCGAAGGACAAGTGAGAGGCCCGCATGCCCACGAGGATCCTCCCGGCAGTCGGTGACGCGGACGCCGTCCGGTCCATCACCACGCTGCTCAGCCAGCTCCCGGACGCAGAGCCGATGGCTCCGGTGGTCGACTCCACCCAGCTCGTCGACACCCTCGCGCGCCTGGCCGCCGAGTCGATCGACGAGCTGCCCGAGGTCGTGGTCGTGCACGAACGGATCGGCCCGGTCCCCGCGCTGGAACTGATCCGTGAAGTGGCCCTGCGCTTCCCCGCCGTCGGGGTCGTCCTCGTCACCTCCGACGTCAGTCCCGGCCTGTTCCAGGCCGCCATGGACTACGGAGCCCGAGGCCTGGTCGCCCTGCCGCTCAGCTACGAGGAACTCGCCAGCCGCGTCCACGCCGTCGCCCAGTGGTCGTCCGGCGTGCGCCGCCACCTCGGAGCCGGCGGCGACGTGTTCACCGGCGTCGGCGGCACGGTCGTCACCGTCAGCGGCGCCAAGGGCGGCGTGGGCGCCACCCTGACCGCCGTCCACCTCGCCCTCGCCGCCCAGGCGTCCGGCCGCAGTACCGCCCTGGTCGACCTGGACCTCCAGAGCGGGGACGTCGCCTCCTTCCTGGACGTCCAGTTCCGGCGGTCCGTCGTGGACCTCGCCACGATCACCGACATCTCCCCGCGCGTCCTGGCCGACGCCGTCTTCCGCCACGACACCGGCCTCACCCTGCTCCTCGCCCCCGCCGAGGGCGAACGCGGGGAGGACGTCACCGACCGGGCCGCCCGCCACATCATCGGCGCCCTGCGCTCCCGGTACGAGGTCGTGGTCGTCGACACCGGCGCCCAACTCGTCGGGGCCGGCGCGGCCGCCGTCGAGACCGCCGACACCGCGCTCCTGGTCACCACCCCGGACGTGGTCTCCGTCCGCGGCGCCAAACGGACGGTACGGATGTGGGACCGGCTCCAGATCCGCAAGGCGGAGGAGACCACGGTCGTCGTCAACCGCCACACCCGGGGCACGGAGATCCAGCCACCGCTCATCCAGAAGATCACCGGCACCGCGGTCGCGGCCACCGTGGTCCCCGCCAACTTCAAGGAACTCCAGCAGGTCGTGGACGCGGGCCGGGTCCACGACCTGGAGAACAAGAGCACGGTGAAGCAGGCCCTGTGGACCCTGGCCGGAGAACTCGGCCTGGTCAAGCCCACCGAGGGCGCCCACAAGTCCGGCCGGCTGCGGGGAGACCGACTGCGCGGCGACCGCGGAGCGGTGAGCATCCGACGACGCAAGGACGGAGGGGGATGAGGTGAAAGGGGAGGTGGCGCACACCCGCTCGGGCCGGGCCCTCGACCTCGACCTGGACCGGAGCCAGGACCGGGACCGGGGCCAGGTCACCATCGAGTTCCTCGGCATGATCCCGACGATCCTCGTGACGCTCGTGGTGCTGTGGCAACTCGTGCTGCTGGGATACACGTTCACCCTCGCGGGGAATGCTGCGGACGAAGCGGTACGGGCGGCCACCGCCGCGAACCCGGGCGCGCGCCAAGGCGCCTGTCAGGCGGCAGGACTGGACAAGCTGCCCGGCGCCTGGGAGGGAGCGGCGACGGTGAACTGCGGGACCGGGGGCGGCTTCGTCACCGCCGACGTGACGCTGCGCGTCCCTGTTCTTTTCCCCGGCACCGTCAACTTCCCCTTCGAGGTGAAGGGCCACGCGGGCGCGGTGGAGGAGGAGGTGGGGGACTGACATGGCGTACGACGACAGGCGGGTCGAACAAACCCAGACCGACTGTACGGGGGCCGACCGTACGGGGACCGACCGTACGCGGGGCGAGCGCACACGGGTCGAGCGCACATGGCACCGGGACCGCGGGCAGGTGGCGATCGAGTACCTCGGCTTCCTCCCGGTCCTGATCATCGTCGCCATGGCCGCCGTACAGCTGGGCCTGATCGCGTACACCGCCCAGCAGGCCGGCACCGCGGCCCGCGCGGGGGCCCGCAGCGCCTCGCTCGACGAGGCGGCCGGGCCGGCCTGCACCGTTGCGGTCAGCGGCTGGCTGGCCGGCCGTACCGACTGCGGAGAGTCCGGGGGCGGCGACGAGGTCACCGTCACGGCCACGATCACCATCCCGTCGATCGTGCCGGGCTGGGACTTCGGCCAGGCACGGAAGACCGCCACCATGCCCGTCGACCACTGACCACCCGACACTGACCACCCACCGCCCGCCGGAAACCGACCACAGCAGCAGGAACCACGAACCACGAACCACGAACCACGAACGAGGAGCACCGGACTCATGAGTCTGCGGGCACGTATCAACTCCCCCGAGGAGAAGGGCGACCGGGGCGAGGACGGCCATCTGGTCGCCTCCTACCGCGCCAAGCTCCTCGAGGAGATCGACCTCGCGGAGATGAGTTCGCTGGCCGCCGCCGAGCGCCGGGCGAGACTGGAGCGGGTGCTCGGGCACATCATCAGCCGTGAGGGCCCGGTCCTGTCGACCGTGGAGCGCTCGCAGCTGATCCGCAGGGTCGTCGACGAGGCACTCGGCCTCGGCATCCTGGAACCGCTCCTCGAGGACCCCTCCATCACGGAGATCATGGTCAACGGCCCCGACGCGATCTTCGTGGAGCGCGGCGGACGGGTCGAGCAGCTGCCGATGCGCTTCGCCTCCCACGACCAGCTGATGCAGACCATCGAGCGCATCGTCTCGACGGTCAACCGCCGCGTGGACGAGTCGAATCCGATGGTGGACGCGCGCCTGCCGTCCGGCGAACGCGTCAACGTCATCATCCCGCCGCTGTCCCTGACGGGTGCCACCCTCACCATCCGCCGCTTCCCGCGCTCCTTCACCCTCCACGAGCTGATCGGCCTCGGCTCGCTCGACGAGCACATGCTGTACCTGCTGGCGGGCCTGGTGCAGGCCCGCTTCAACGTGATCGTGTCGGGCGCGACCGGCACCGGGAAGACGACCCTCCTCAACGCCCTCTCCGGTCTGATCCCCGAGGGCGAGCGCATCATCACCATCGAGGACTCCGCCGAACTCCAGCTCCAGCAGCCGCACGTGATCCGCCTGGAGTCGCGCCCGCCGAACGTCGAGGGCAAGGGCCGCATCACCATCCGCGACCTGGTGCGCAACTCACTGCGCATGCGCCCCGACCGGATCGTCGTCGGCGAGGTCCGCGGCGGCGAGTCCCTGGACATGCTCCAGGCGATGTCCACGGGCCACGACGGCTCGCTCGCCACCGTCCACGCCAACAGCGCGGAGGACGCGTTGATGCGCCTCCAGACCCTCGCCTCCATGTCGGAGGTGGAGGTCCCCTTCGTCGCGCTGCACGACCAGATCAACAGCGCCGTCGACGTCCTCGTCCAGCTCACCCGCTTCGCCGACGGCGCCCGCCGCATCACCGAGATCGCCCTGCTGGAGAGCCACGGGGGCGAGCCGTACCGGCTGGCCACGGTCTCCCGGTTCAACGCGCAGCCGATGGCCTCCGACGGCCGTATCTACGGCGCGTACGAGCATCATCCGCTCCCGCGCCGGACCGCCGAACGCCTCTACATGGCGAGTCAGCCCGTTCCGCAGGCCTTCGGCATCGCCCGCTCCCTCGACCAGCTCACGACCCGGGAAGCCAGGTAGGACCGCCGCCATGGATCTGCAGAACCTGATCACGCTGACCACCGGCATCGCGCTGCTGACCTGCGTCCTCGCGGTGGTCGGCGTGCACCTGTACGCCGCGGGCAGGGCTCAGCGGCAGGCGCTGGTGGACCGGCTGGCGTACGCCGGCCAGGTCACGGTCAACGGGCGCCGACGGCACTTCCCCACCCTGGACCGCAGGCTGCGCCGTACGAGGTTCGGCAGGAAACTGGAACTGCGCCTGACGGCGACCGGCCTCGACATCACCCCGGGCGAGTTCTTCGCCTGCATGGTCGCCCTGGGCCTGGGCCTCCTCCTCACCGGTCAGGCCGTTCTGGCCCCGTTCTTCGGTCCGCTGGCCGGACTGCTCGGCATCTGGGCGGCGTTCCAGTTCCTCGACTGGCAACGCCAGAAACGCATCGAGAAGTTCATCAACCAACTCCCCGAACTCGCCCGCATCCTGGCCAACGCCACCCAGGCCGGCCTCGCCCTGCGGACGGCGATCGGCATGGCGGCCGAGGAACTGGAGGCACCGGCCGGCGAGGAACTGGCCAAGGTGGACAACCAGTTGGCCCTCGGAGCCTCGATGGACGACGCCCTGGGGGAGCTCGCGGAACGGCTCCCCTCCCGCGAGCTCGTCGTCCTCGTCACCACCCTGGTGCTGTCCAACCGGGCCGGCGGCCAGGTGGTCAGCGCCCTGCGGAACCTCACCGACACCCTGGAGGAACGCAAGGAGACCCGGCGCGAAGTCCGCACCCAGCTCTCCCAGGTGAGCATGACGTCGTACGCCGTCCCCGTCCTGGGGGTCGGCTCGTTGTTCCTGATGAACGGGGTGAAGGACGGCGCCCTGGAACGCATGACCGGTTCCCCGGTCGGCCAGGGCGCCGTGATCGTCGCCTTCGGCCTGTACGCGATCGGCTTCGTCCTGATCCGCCGCCTGTCCCGCATCGACGTCTGAGCAGCCTGACCGTGGAAGGCAGAGGAAGCAGAGGAGGGAGTGACTGACATGGGACTCCTGCTGGCGCTGGTCATGGCCGTCGCCGTATGGGGCGTCTTCGCCGGCGTGCGCATGTACCGCGCCGACGCGAAACTCCCCACCGACCTGGTCCTCGCCCTGGAGGTGGGCGCCACCCGCACCGGCGCGGTGGACTCGCTCGTCGACCGCATGGGCATGCGCTACGCCCCGGCCGTCCTGCGCCTCATGGGCCCCCAGCGGGTCGCCAAGTACCGCCGGAAAATCGACCTCGCGGGCAACCCCGGCGGCCTCACCATCGACCGCTACGCCGCCCGCCGCGCGGTCTACGGCTTCCTCGGCGGCCTCGGCTTCGTGGTCTTCCTCATGCGCGGGCAGTTCTTCGTCGCCCTGCTGCTGCTCGCCTTCGGCGCGTTCTGGACGGAGGTCGGCATCTGGTCGGCGATCCGCATCCGCCGGGACGTGATCGAACGGACCCTGCCGGACTTCCTGGACGTCCTCGCCGTCGTCGTCAGCGCCGGCCTCGGCTTCCGGCAGGCCCTGGACCGGGTCGCCACCAAGTACGAGGGCCCGTGGGCGGACGAACTGCGCATCACGCTCCGCCAGATGGACCTCGGCATGAGCCGCCGCCAGGCCTTCACGGAACTGCGCCGCCGCAACGACTCCGAGCAGGTCGCCATGTTCGTCACCGCGCTGCAGCAGGGCGAGGAACTCGGCGCCCCCATCGTGGAGACGCTGGTCGCCCTCGCGAAGGACATGCGCCGCACGGACGCGCAGAACGCCCGCCGCAAGGCGGCCCGCGCGGTCCCCAAGGCCACCATGATGATCACCACGTTCATGGTCCCGGCCACGATGATCCTCCTCGGCGCGGGCCTGATCCTGGGCTCCGGCACCGACTTCGGCTCGATCACGGGCGAGTAGGGGCAGGGACGGTGGACGGTGGGATGACGACGACCGGGGAACGCAGGCCCCGCTCAGGGCGTAAGGGCCGACGGAGGGGCAGAAGAGGGCTGTGGCGCCGCGTCCGGCCGACCCGGACCACCAAGCCCTCGGCGGGCATCCCGGTCCTCCCGGAATCCTCGGCCCTCCCGGAGCAGGTCGCCAGGGGCGTGCCGGTGTCACCGGTGACACCGGCTCCATCAGCACCCCCGGTGAACGACGGCCGCCCTGCCAGGGACCGGGGCACCTCTCCTCCACCCGCACCGGACGTCGACCTGCAGATCAACGCCCTCCAGGCCCTGTGCCGGCAGGTGTTCGGCTTCCGGCTGGCGATGATCGCACTCGCCGCCCCCGCCGCCCTCCTCAACGCGGGGCCGGGCTGGGGAGTGCGCCTGGTCGGCATCGCGGTCGTGGTCACCTTCATGGGGTCCTACGTCCTCGTACGGGACTGGGAACGCTTCGGGCCCCTCCTCCTGCGCCACCCCAGCCTGCTCGCCGTGGACACCCTCTTCGGCTCGCTCCTCCTGGTCTCCGCCGGCCCCGACAGCCTCCTCGCCTACGCCGGTGTCTGCACCCCGCTCCTCGCCGGTCTGGTCTACGGATGGCGGGGGGCGGCGGCGTTCGCCTCCCTCCAGGGCCTGATCCTGCTCCTGGTCCACGCGACCCTGGCGGACACGGATCCGCACCGGGGCCTCACGGAGACACTGTTCCTGCCGGGCCTCTGCGTCATCGCCGGCGCGGTCGGCTCCAGCCTCCGCAACCTCATGCTCCG
This sequence comes from Streptomyces sp. NBC_01635, assembly GCF_045209715.1. Taxonomy (NCBI): domain Bacteria; kingdom Bacillati; phylum Actinomycetota; class Actinomycetes; order Kitasatosporales; family Streptomycetaceae; genus Streptomyces; species Streptomyces sp. NBC_01635. The sequence goes on from NZ_CP109277.1 coordinate 5,781,888, forward strand.
CTTCGGCACGGCCACCCGGGCCCTGACCGCGGTCCAGGCCCGCCTGGCCGCCACGGAGGCGGTCGGCGAGGAACGCGCCCGCCTGGCCCGCGAGATGCACGACTCGGTGGCGAAGACCCTGTACGGCGTCGCCCTGGCCGCCGACGGCCTGGCCGGTTCGGCGAGCGCCGGGCACGTGGACGTGGCGCTGGTACGGCAACAGGCGGAACTGGTCGCCCGCTCGGCCCGCAGAGCCGCCGCCGAATCCCGCGAACTCCTGGCGGACCTGCGCGGCGAGCCGCCCCGGGGCGCGGCAGCGGGCACGGGAACAGGCAAGGGGGTGGGCACGGGAACGAACACGGGGCAGAACACGGGGAAGAACGTGGACCTACTGGCCGAACTGGCACTGTGCACACGCCACTTCAGCGCCCGCACCGGCCTCCCGGCGGCATTCGGCCGGACCGGCGACAGCGCGGACCAGTCGCACCGCCTTGCCGCGGTCCCCCTGCCGGTGGCCCGCCAGGTCCTCACCATTGTCGGAGAAGCCATGGAGAACGCCCATCGCCATGCCCGCCCGACCCGGGTCGCCGTCGGCGCGGGTGTTCACGGCGGCCTGCTCCGCATCATCGTCCACGACGACGGCCGCGGCCTCCCGCCCGGCACGAACCTCGAACAACTCAGCAGGAACGGCCACTTCGGCCTGGTCGGCATGGTCGAGCGCGCGGCGGCGATCGGCGCCCGCATCCGCGTCGGCCGAGGCACCCACCCACGCGGCACCGAGGTCCGCCTGGAACTCCCCTTGGCGCCCCCAAGCCCCCGCACCGGCACGTTCACGACAGCGGAAGCGGCCCGATGACCCCGCACCCCGTACCCCGTACACCTCGAGAGGAGGCACCCCGATGACGCGGATGACGCCGAACCAGGCGCCCCCGGCCACCGCGACCCTGCGGGTCCTCGTCGCCGACGACAACCCCGTGGTCCGCGCGGGCCTGACGGCCCTGCTCTCCGGCCGAGGGGGAATAAGGGTCGTGGCGGAGGCGGCAGACGGCAGGGAGGCCTGCATGGCGGCCCGCGACCACCACCCCGACGTCATCCTCCTCGACGTCCGGATGCCGGGCATGGACGGCATCTCGGCCCTCCCGTACCTGGTGCGGATCGCCCCGGTGGTGATGCTGACGTACAGCGGGGAGTCGGAGATCGTCGAGGAGGCCCTGCGCAGGGGAGCGGGCGGATACCTGGTCCACGGCGATTTCACGGCGGACCAGTTGGTGTCGGCCGTACGGGACGTCAGCCGCGGCCGCCCCCACTTCACCCCCACGGCGGCGGAAGCACTGCTGACCCAGCTCCGCAAGACGCCCTCGGGCCCGCCCCTGCCGGAAGGCCTGGGAGGCCGAACGGATGCGACTGCATACGAAGTTTCCATGGCGAAGCCGCCGTATATGAACCTCCAACAAGCAGCATCATCAGGGAAATTAGAGGCACGGCACTCCGCACTCCCACCTATTTCTTCACAAAACCTTTCGCAACTGCAACCGGATGTGGGACAGTCGTCGTCAGGATGGACGAGCGGTCGTCCGGCAGCCGCTCTCGACAGGTCGAGGTTCCCACTGAGCAGCAGGGAGGCGGAGATCATGAACCACATCGCGTCCGGCATGAACAACCGGCAGATCGCCGCCACTTGTTTCATCAGCGAGAAGACGGTCAAGAACCACATCAACCGCATCTTCGCCAAGCTCCACAGCACCAGCCGTTCCGAAGCCGCCGCGAAGTGGCTCGGCACGGCCCCGGACTCCGCACGAGAACTGGGGTGACCTGCGGTGACGACAAGGGGGACGAAGCGGCGGCCCGGCAACTGGGCCCGGGATTGGGCCCTGGGGCCCTCTGGCGGACCGGGAAATTCGCCGTACGTTGCTGATATCGAATGCGGCACCCTGAAGGAAGCCGCAACCGCGTCAGCCGGAGGGGAACACCATGAGCAACTGGATCAACACCACGGTCACCTACCTCCACTCCCGCACGGCCCGCAACGACAGGGGCCAGACGGCGGTGGAGTACCTGGGCATCATCGCGGTGGTGGTGGCGATCGTGCTGGCGATCACGGGGACGAGCATCGGGCAGACGATCTTCAATGCCATCACGGACAAGATCACCGAGGTCACTGGCGGTTGAGGCGGTTCCGCAGGTACGGCGACGCAGGGCAGGCTTTTCCCATCTACCTAACGGTGGTGGGGGGCCTGCTCTTTCTCGCGTTCGCGTACTTGGCGGTCGGGCAGGCCGCGGCCAACAGGAACGGCGCTCAGACGGCCGCGGACGCGGCCGCGCTGGCTGCGGCTCAGGACAGGCGTGACCAACTAGCGGGTGCATGGGTCGAGGACCTTCTGGATCCGACCAAGTGGCCGGCGATCTTTGGCGGCAGTGCCGAAGGGCTCGACGAGTCGTGCCCGCGCGCACAGCAACTCGCGGCGCAGAACGACGCGGCTGTCCTGGGATGCGGGCTGGACGGGCTGCTGGGCTACACGGTCGAGGTCGAGACGACCGACACCGTGGGGGACTCCATCGTGCCCGGTACCGAGGACATGAAGTCGCAGGAAAAAGCCACTGCGGTGATCGATCCTCGCTGCACCTTCGATCCCCTGGCGGAGGACGCTCCCGAGGACACACTGCCGCTGCTCACCTGCAAGGGCGAAAAGTGGGATCTGGATCCGAAAGATCCGGTGGAACTTCTTCCGCAGCCCGAGGACCTTTTCGATGTCCACCTGGCCGACTGACCGACGAACCACGAGCGACTAAGGAAGCAGAGGCATGAGCATTCGGTTCACAACGAAGGCCCAGAGGGGGGTGGTCGCGCTGACCGTTGTGGTCGGACTGGCCCTCGGGGTGGCTGGCTGCGGTGGAGGTGGAGACGACGGCAAGAGCCCGGAGAAGTCGGCATCTGCTTCCAAAGGCGACGGGTCCGCCCCGAGTGCTCAGGAGGGGCCGACGGACCAGGTCCAGATCGAATTGAAGGGACCTGGTGGCCTATTGCTTCAAGTCACTTCTGCCGAGCGGGATGCAGGGGGCTTCGTCACTGTCAATGGCACTTTGAAGAATGAGAGTGACAAGACGCTCACCCTGCCTGCGCAACTAAGCGGTAATGAGACCGAGGTAATCAGGAACGGCCAGTCCCTCGGTGGAGCGACACTGGTCGACTCCAAGAGCAAGAAGCGCTACTACGTTCTGCGTGACACAGAAGGTCGTCCTCTCACCACAACGGGAATCAGCCGTGTCAAGTCCGGCGAGACCGTACCGGTCTTCATGCAGTTCCCGTCGCCTCCGAACGAGACGACCGAAGTGACCTTCCAGTTGCCGATGTTCGCCTCCGGCAACATCACGATTGCTGGATGAGGTTGGCGATGACCCGCTCACGCACCCGACTGGAGGCCCCACGCCTCGCAGCCGTAGCAGCCACCGTCACCGTCCTGCTGGTCACCAGCCTCTACGGCGCCACCGGCGCTACCGCCGCCGACAACCCCAGCGTCCCCCCCGGCACCGAAGCCACCGCCTCCGCCCCGGTCGAACTCGACCCCAACGACCCGGATCTGAAGCTCCCCGACGGCGCCACCCTCGCCGAACCGAAGGTCCTGGACATCAAGCAGGTCGTCGAGGAGCAGAGCGGTGACGAGCGCCGCGAGGACACCAACGCGGAGGTGACGTTCGCGCTGCAGGCCGAGGTGCTGTTCGGCAAGGACAGCGCGAAGCTCGGCGCCCAGGCGAAGGCCCGCATCGGCACGATCGCCGAGGAGATCAAGAAGCAGAACGCGACGAGGATCCGCGTCTTCGGCTTCACGGACGACCTGGGCTCCTCGGCCCACGGCGACGTCCTGTCCCGCAAACGCGCGAACGCCGTGCACACCATCCTGGGCCAGGAGCTCAACGACCCCAACGTCACCTACGAAGTACGTGGATACGGCGAGCAGTACCCGATCGCCGACAACTCCACGGAGGCCGGCCGCAAGAAGAACCGCAGGGTCGAGATCACCTTCCCCCGCACAGCGAGCTGACGACCTGGGCCCCAGCCGTCGCCTGCACTTCAGGGTCTCAAAACTCGCTGCGTAATCTCAGCGAGAACTGCACGACGGCGGCACTTATGCCGCTCTCGGATCTGTCCTGGTCGGCGACGACCAGGCGGCATGTCGGGTTCGAGTCGTGGCTGGAGTGTGATCACACGATCTTGATGGATTTCGATCCGCAGGTCGTGGGGTTCGCCTCGCAGCCGTTCTGGCTGTTCTGGCGTGATGAGGCGTCGGGCCGGGGCGGTCGCACGCGTCGGACTTCTTCGCGCGGGCAGCGGAGGGGACCGTCGACTCGATGTTCTGAGCGAGGACCCGTTCGGTGATCCCCATTGTCCTTCCGAAACCAGGATCGAACTGGTCACCTATCCCGAAGCCGTCGTTCTCAACGGCCTGTTCGCCTCACCACACTGGCGCCCCCCAACTGCCCGCCGGAGCAGCGCGGCGTCTCGCCCTCGCTCCCGGTCGTCTGCCCTTGCCGACGATCAAGTAGTGCCCCGAGGGCCGGCTGATGGGCTTTCGGGCGGAGCTTCCCTCTGGCCGCGAGCGGAAAACCGTTCGACGGGCCGGGCCGGAGTCGTCATGATCCGCACTCGTGACGACTCCGAAGCAACTCCTGGTCCGGGCCGCTGCCCACAACAACGCCGAGTGGTGCGCAGCGATGAGCCGAGCGCACGGCTTGGCAGGCGAGTTCGGGGCGCAGGCGTGGACCGCTCCGTCTCGCGTGCCGCTCTACTACCCCGACGCGGTGACGCTGATGCCGGGCGTCGACCGGACCGCGCTGGCGGCCCGGATCGACACCACCGCACCCGGTGCCTCCATCAAGGACAGCTTCGCTGACCTCGACCTGACGGAGGTGGGCTTCCAGGTGCTGTTCGAAGCGCAGTGGATTCACCGCCCGGCGAGCACACCCGCCCCCGCGTCGGACCTCGGCTGGGATGTGGCGGGCGACCCGGACACGCTGCGGGCCTGGGCGCTAGCCTGGGACGACGGGAACGGCAACGCGGACCTCTTCCGGCCCGAACTGCTCGACGACCCCGCCACCTGGGTGCTCGCCGGACAGTCGGCCGACGGCCGGGTGATCGCCGGCGCGGTGGCCAGCCTCAGCGACCACATGGTCGGAATCTCCAATGTCTTCGCACTGGACGGCGGTCCTGACGCGGCCTGGCCGGTGGTGCTGGACGCAGTGAACTGGCTGTTCCCCACCCTGCCGGTGGTCGGCTACGAACAGGGCGACGACCTGGCGGCAGCCGTCCGCCATGGCTTCGAGCCGGTAGGTCCGCTGCGGATCTGGCTGCACGGCCAGTAACCCGACCGCTTCAGGGCCGCACGCCCCCATCGCGACCATCATCCCCATGAAAAGGCGTGACCGTCGGCACGGCTTCACCGACCCGGAAAATTCCGCTTTCGGCGAGAACTCCGGGTGCAGACATCTCACCGCCCCTGGCACAACCCAGCTCAGAACGCATCAGCGTCGTCATGATCGACGAGGCGTGTGCCGGACATCGTCACCACGTCCTCTGAAGCATCCCGACAAGCACGGCAGAAATCCCACTTCTGTCTGTCATACGTCGGGTTTGTCCTGGTCGGCGGAGATCGCTTGCCGGTGTGAGAGCGTGATGCGGCGCCGGACCGGGTCGATGTCCAAGATCTTGACCAGTAGAGCGTCACCGACGTGGAGGGCGGGATGCGAACTGTCCGAGGGCCCGTCCGTCAGTTCGGAGGTGTGGACCAACCCCTCGAAACCGTTCTCCACCTCTTCAATGCGTACGAACGCGCCGAACGGCACGAGCTTGGTGACGCGGCCGACGATGGTCTGGCCGATCCGCCCGGCCAGCAGTGGCATCGGATCTTCGGTCAGGGCCTTGAGTGACAGTGAGACGCGTTCGCGGATGGGATCGACGTCGAGAATTTCGGCGCTGATCTCCTGACCGACGGCAACGACGTCGGAGGGGTGGTTGATGGGACGCCATGACAGCTCGGGGATATTGATCATCGCCTCGAAGTCGCCGATGTCCACAAAAGTGACCCAGAAATCGGCGATCCGGGTCACCCGGCCGGTGACGATCTCACCTCGGTGAAGAGTCTTGAGGAAGGCCCATTTCCGGGTGCTCGGGGTGGGGTCGATCTCCCAGCGAGCCCGTACCACTCCGTTACTGTCGGGCAGGACGGCGGCGAGCAGTGGGACGCGTTCGTCGGCGTACATGGACAGGATCATTGCGGCGGAAGCGCCGGAGAGGCGGGCGGTCAGCTCCGGGAACTCGTCCTCGTCGGCGCTGGCGCTGTGCATCCGCCCATCCCTGTCCTGCCAGACACACTCGACGTGGCCCTCGGCGGGGAGCGTGGCGAGGACCGCGTTGATGTCGGAGGACAGGTCCGGCCATATGGCCATCCGGGCTCGGGGAGCGAGCCCGGCGCGGACCGTGTCGATGTTGTCGGGGGTGAGGCGGTGCCATCGCTCGGAGTTGTAGGCGTACTGCTCTTCCAGGACTCTGGCGTTGCTCCCATGCATCGACCAGCGCAGATGGGCCCAGAATTCGTCGTCGGCCGGCCGCTGGGGGCCTTCGTCCTCGGCTTCGAAGGCGTACGGAGAGGCGTCGGTCCGCTCCGGGAACAACCCGAGCGCGCGGGTCCGGGCCACCGCGGTTTCGCAGGGCCGACTGCTGCCGATGTACATGTACTGGTCCCAGCCCACGTGCACGGCGAAGGCGTCCTCCACCTCCAGCCGACACCAGGCGCCACCGTCGCGCAGCATGACCCGTACAAGATCCATCGCGGTACCGACCGACACCTCCGCACCGTCGTGGAAACCATCCGGCCCAGTCGGGAAGAGACCGTCCAGCCCGAAGCCGTCCATCGGCGGCTCCAGCCCGAAGCTCACGAATGGCACCGGGAGGTGCGGCTCGCGCACGGCCAGGTGCTCGATGCCGGTGTCTGAGGCGAACGCCTCGATCGCTTGAAGGTAGGCACCCTCGACCTGGCCGTGGTCGCTGACCGTTTCCTCGGCACCGGTGTAGTGGCCGTGTTCATCACGGTCGGCGGGGTCGTACTTGGTAACGCGATAGACGTAGGGCAGCACGCCCCCATCTTCCAGCATGGTTCGGACGCGGCCCTGCGCAATGCCACTACGTGCCAAGGGACCAAGCACTCAGTCCGCGAATTCCGAGTTGATGTTGTTCCACATGAAGTCGCTCCTCCAGTCCCTGGGACCATTGGCTGGTGACCACATGGATGCGCTGCTACTGGGACGAGGAAGACACCTGGTTCTACTTCGAGGTCGATGCCGCAGGCTGGGTGATCCGACAGATCGAGCTCGAAGGGCCTGAACTGACCCCGATCGCAGCGGCCTCCCTCGAGGAATGGCAGCGCGCCTACGACGCAGGCCGTCTCGACGAGTACGAGGGCAGGTTCGGGATCACCGCCGAACTGGCCGTCTCCGAGTGGGAAGGCCACGACCCACTGCCGCTCACCTCCGAGGAATTCGAAGGGGTCTGGAAGGCCGCCCGTCGGCAGATCGCCGACCGCCCGTCATGACTCCCGAAGCAGCCGTGGGGAATCGCCACCCGTCCTGAGACAAGAGCGCTCGGCCACTGCGTGAGACAGCCTGAGAAGCAGCTGGTCAGCACGACGTCCTATGACGTGTGCCGCGAGGCCCTACACCTCGGCCCCGATCTCAAGCCAGGGATCGGGGTTTGGCAGGTGCCCCAGTGGCCCCGACAAGCCAGAGGGGCCGTGCAGTCGGCGCACACCCGACGTGTCAGCAGGAATCCACGATCAGGTGTTGCGGCGACCGATTGAATCCAGCACAACGCGTTCCACGCCGTCCGTGCGTCGTTTCCCCGCTGCCCCCCTCTGTTGGCCATGCCTGGCTACTCTCCCCTCGCCCGGTCCGGTACAGGAGAGGTACGTCCATGAGCACCCCGGTCCACCGCACCTCACCTCGGCAGTCCGTGGCTGCCCTGGCGTCGACCCGGCAGCGCCGGGACCGGATCCGGGCAGGCAGTCCGTCCGGAAACCCGGCGGAGCGCGCCCTCTTGGAGATCCAGTCCAGCGCCGGTAACCGAGCCGCGACCGCGGTGGTGCAGCGCGCCAGGGGCGCGGCGAAAGGAAAGGCACCGGAGAACGGCAACGCGGCCGCCGGATCGAAGAGTTATCGCGACCGGATCGCCGCGATCCTCGACAGGCTCAAGAAGAATCTCGAATTGATCGACACCTTCGTCAAGGGCGTCCATGTCCCTGCCAACGCGGGCTTCTCCCAGCAGGCCTCCGCCACAGTCAACGACGGCCTCAAACACTCCGCCGGCTCCTCGGGGACCGCCGCCGCATCGGAGAACCTCGTCACGGAGACCGCCGGCGCCGTGCTCAGTGGCATGGAGGCGGCCAAAGCCAGGAAGGACGCCAAGAAGCACAAGAACGGGGCCGCCTTCCACACAGCGGGCAAGAAAGCCGGCTCAAAAGGGGCTGACGCGGTCGTCGGTGCCGCCGGCGCGGGAAGCTACGTCCTCGGTATCGCCAAGGAGCTGACCAAGGTCCAGAAGGCGGCGCACACCATGACAGCGGCCGAGGCGAGCGGTATCGGCTCCAGTGTCGTCGGCGCGGTGAAGGGCGGCCGTGCCGCCGGCCGCTTCGGGCTGACGGCCCGCAAATACCATGCCCTGAAAGGGCTCGGAAAGTCCGACCACATCGCCGAGGAGGCACTGGTCCGGCTGAACCAGGCGCGGAATGAAGCCGAATGGGCCGCGGCCGAGGCGTACGTCGCGCTGGATGCCCACTGGGACCACGAGGACGAGGGCCGGCTGGAGCGCGTTTCCGAGGCCATCGATGTGGCCTGGGCGGCGATGGGTGAGGCCCGTGACGCCGCCAGGGACGTCCGGCGCGCCGAAGATGTGAACACGATGAACACGGTGCACACGTACGCGCTCGGCAAGCAGCGCAACAAGATGGGCAAGCAGGCGTTCACCGCCGTGGGCGAGTCCACCAAGGCCGCGGGCGGCCTCGTGACGGCGGTCGCCGCCACAGCGGGAGTAGCCGGGCTGGCGAGCAACCCGGTCGGCTGGGGCCTCGCCGCGGGTGCGGCCGGCCTCATCCTCGGTGTTACCGCCTACAGGGCGGGCCGCGCGGGCAAGAAGCGCTACGACGGGGCCCGCCACCCCGAACGCTGGGCGGCGGAGGGAAAGACCCCGGTGGAGCCCGCCTCCCGCGAGGATGCGCTGAAGGAGGCCCTGAAGTTCTGGAAGAAGGTGGAGAACGGTGAACGCCAGGCCATGGCGCGTAAAATCTACGGACTGGCGGCGGGTGCTGACATCCAAGGGAGTGGCGACACAGCGGCCGAAATGCGGGACTCGGCCAGAGCCCTCCTCATCGCTCTCAAAGCAGGCCCCACCAACCACCGGATGACCCCCGACGAGTGGGCAGACTCTCTCAACGACCCGGCGAAGACCGCCGCTTGGGTCAAAGAGATAGCAGAGCAGCTGTCCTCGGCGTGACCGGGAGGCACTACCGCGCCCGGCAGCACGAGATCGGAACGAGGTGGCGAAGGTTGCTGGTGGGCCGGTGGGCCGGTGGGCCCTGCTGGTCCTGGCCCCGGCCCATTTGAGATGCGGTGACACTCCCTCAGCCTCCGGCCGGGGGTGCCCCCAACGCCCAGCTCACGGCCGGTTCCGCATCGGTGTCGGGACGGCCTACCGCTTCATGGTCGTCCTCCGCGAGCCGGAGGGAGGCCGTCGAATGCGTCAGACGACTGGCTGTGATCTTGGCTGTCAGGTCGCGGGTGGGTCCGTCACCGGTGTGCCGGGCCCTGGGCACCGCCTCCGCCCTGGTGGGCCCCGCCGACGGGGACGCTCCCGCGCTTTCGACGCGGGCTACCCCGGCTGGGAAGTGGAGCCCACCGAAGCTGCCGACCCGCCCGATTGTGAGACATCCCGTGAGTTTCCCTGAGCTTCGTTGATCGGCTGGCCTGCTGGTCTGTTGGCCTGGGTGTTCTCCCTCGTGGAGGCGCCTTGCCGTCGACTGACGTAACTTCGGGATTCCTGAAGCGTTCTCACCATGGCCGACTGGTCATCGGTCGGGGTGAAGGTGGGGAGGCTCGGGTTGGCGCCGGCTGTCGTACGCGACCTGCGCGAGTTCCGTGATCCGGTCTCGGCGGAGGAGCCGGAGCAGTTCGAGACCGACGTGCTGGCCGGGTTCGTTCTCGCGAGGGCCTCGGCGTGGCCGGCGGGCGGCACGATTCGCGGGGACGTCGGGCACCCGGAGCAGGTGCGGGCCTGGTTCGGCCGGCCGCTGTGGGAGATGGGACCGGCCGACGCCGACGTGTACTTCGGGAAGGTGCTGCGGGGCTCTTCGAGCGGCACCTGGCTGGCCCGCGCACAGGCGCTGACCACGTGCGAGTACGGGCCAAGAGCCTTCTGCAACGGTCCGGTGTACATCTTTGGCAGTCAGGCCCTGCGGGCTCACAGATCGTGCCGGCGGACGGCGACCACAGCGACGACTGCTGCGGTGAGGGGCCAGGCCGCGTACACGATCCACGACCCGCTGATGGTCGCCGGGTAGGGGGCCGATCCGAAGGGGTCGCCCATCTGCACCAGTCGTTCCCACGCACTGCGGGGCAGCGCGTGAAGGACGCCGGACGACCAGCGGTGGCGGTCGCTGAGGAGGAACGGCAGCAGCAGAAGAATGCCGGTGAACGTCACGACGGTGGTTGCGGTGTGCCGGATGAGGGCGCCGAGGCCCATGCCGACGAGCGCGCACACCGGAGCGAGCAGTGCGGACGCCGCGACGGCGCGGAGCGCGCCGGGGTAGCCGAGGGACAGGCCGATGCCCCGACCGGACAGGACGGCCTGTGTCACGCCGAACGAGGTCCCCGCGACGACCGCGCCGTAGACGAGCATGACTGCCGTCACGACGGCCATCTTGGCCGCTACGACCGAGCGGCGGGCCGGTACTGCCGCGAAAGTCGTGCGGATCTGTCCACTGCTGTACTCGCCGACGATCGTGAGGGCGCCGATGCTGCCGGTGGCGAGCATCAGGACCATGCAGGCACCGATGGTGAAGGCATCCCGCATGGCCCAGATCGGAACGAAGAGGGCCCGGATCCCTTCGTTGTAGGTCGGCCAGTTGTTGTAGTCCGCGATGGCCGCGCTGATGTTGATGGCGATGGTGATCAGTGCGCTGGCCCCGAACGCCCAGGAAATAGACCGCAGCGACCAGAGCTTGATCCACTCGGCGGCGAGTAGGTCCCGGAAGCGGGCACCGGGCTCGGCGGCGCGTACGGCGGTGGATGTGGCCGTCAGCGGCGTGGTCGGGGTCATCGGGATTCTCCTGCGAGGTATTCGACGCTGTCGGCGGTGAGTTCCATGAATGCCTCCTCCAGTGAGGAGGTGCGGGTGGCCAGCTCAAGGAGCACGATGCGGTGGTGGGAGGCGAGTTCCCCGATGCGGGCCGTGCTCAGGCCGGTCACGGTGAGTAACCCCTGTGCGCCCGAGTCGTCCGGCTGCACCGAAGCGCCCTCGGCTTCGAGTACAGCTGCCAGCGCTGTGGGGTCAGGCGTCCGCACGGTCACGCTCTGGCGGGTGCCGCGGGCCGCGAACTCCGTCACGCTCTCGTCGGCGATCAGCTCGCCCCGGCCGATGACGATCAGGTGCTCGGCGGTGTTCTGCATCTCGCTCATCAGGTGGCTGGAGACGAACACGGTGCGCCCCTCGGCGGCCAGTCGCCTGAACAGGCCGCGTACCCACCGCACGCCCTCCGGGTCCAGGCCGTTGACAGGCTCGTCGAACAGCAGCACCGGAGGGTCGCCGAGCAGAGCCGTGGCGATGCCGAGCCGCTGCCTCATACCCAGGGAGAACCCGCCGATGCGGCGCCGGGCCGCGGGAGCCAGTCCTACCTCCTCAATGACCTCGTCCACCCGGCGCCGCGGGATGCCGTTGCTGCGGGCCAGGGCGGACAGATAGGCCAATGCGCTGCGACCGCCATGCACGTTATGGGCGTCGAGCAGGGCACCGGCGTGACGCAGGCCGCGCGGGTGGTCCCGGAACAGGTGACCGTTGATGGTGGCGGTGCCGCTGGTGGATTCGGTCAGGCCGAGGAGCATCCGCAGCGTGGTGCTCTTGCCGGCACCGTTGGGACCGAGGAACCCGGTGACGTGCCCGGGGCGCACGGTGAAGGTCAGGCCGTTGACGGCAGTGGTCTTGCCGTATCGCTTAGTCAGTTCGTTGACTTCGATCACCCGGCCCACGGTGCCGGGAAGAGTGTCCACCCGGCATCGGTCCAGCGACTGCACTCGCGGGAGGGCTTGTATCCCGTGGGCGTACGCCCACGGGCCAATGTTCCGCCGCTGGTCAGGCGATTACGATCGCCTCATGTCCGCCAAGCCGCGTCCCCTGCTGTCCTGGCACCTGCGGCCGGCCGTGCGGGCGGCACTGGCCTGGTGCGGGGCGATCGCCTACCCGTTCGCACTGTTCTTCGCAGCACGCGGCACACCTTCCGACTCCCCCGGCGTTCCGTTCGTCTCGGCGGCCGCGGTCACGGCCCTGTCTCTCGGACTGCTGCGCCGCCGCCCACTGCCGGCCCTGGCGCTGATACTCCTGGGTACGTACGTCACGGCGACGACAACCCCGTTCTGGCAGGTCGTGTATCTGCTGGTTCTGGCGAACGATCTCGCCGTCGGATACATCGTGGCCACCCGGCCGCGCCGTGTCGCGGTCACCGCTGCCGTCATGACGCTCGGCATACAGGTCGCCTTCGCCGCACGCCTCGGGACCGGGACGGACGGCTTCGCCCGCACGGTCGTGGTCCTCGTTCTCGCGCTTGCCGCCGCCTGGATGACCGGTCATTCGGTTCGCGAACGCCGCGAGCACGCTGCGGCACTGCGCTCGCAGACCGCCGCTCAGGCCGTCGCGGCCGAACGGCTTCGGATCGCCCGTGAGCTGCACGACATGATCGCGCACAGTATCGGCGTCATCGCCATCCAGGCGGGTGTGGGCCGCCGGGTCATCGACACGCAGCCGGACGAGGCCCGCAACGCGCTGGCCACCATCGAAGACACCAGCAGGGAAACCCTCGCCGGGCTGCGGCGCACTCTGGGCGCACTGCGCCGCGCCGAACCGGGCCCCGGGGCGGAGGCCGCGCCGCGCGAGCCTGCCCCGGGGCTGGCCGATCTCGACCGGTTGACCGCGTCGACGAGGGACGCGGGCGTCCATGTCGACGTGCGATGGCTCGGAGAACGACGGCCCCTGCCCCCCGATATCGACCTGGCCGCTTTCCGGATCGTCCAGGAGGCCCTCACCAACGTCGTACGCCACGCGGGTACCCCCGACTGCCGCGTCACCATCGGCTATCAAGACGGCGAACTGGTCATCGAGGTCGCCGACGGCGGCCGCGGCGGCCTCACCTCCGGCACCGGATACGGCATCACCGGAATGCGGGAACGCGTCACCCTGCTACGCGGCCAGTTCACCGCCGGGCCGCGACCCGAAGGCGGCTTTCGCGTGATGGCCCGGCTCCCCCTCTCCGAAGGAGTGCACATTTCATGACGGTCCGCGTCGTGCTCGCCGATGACCAGCCACTGGTCCGCAACGGTCTGCGCGTCCTGATGGCCGACGCCCCCGACATCGACGTCGTGGGAGAGGCCGGAACCGGCGCCGAAGCGGTCCAGCTGGTCCGGGACACCGAGCCCGACGTGGCAGTGATGGACATCCGCATGCCGGGCATGGACGGCATCGAAGCCACCGCGCTGATCACGGCAGCCGCTGGGGTGACGCGCGTCCTTATCCTCACCACGTTCGACGACGACGAGTACATCTATGGCGCGCTCCGAGCGGGTGCGAGCGGGTTCCTCGTCAAGGACATGGCACTGGACGACATCCTCGCGGCTATCCGCGTGGTCGCCGCCGGAGACGCCCTGATCGCCCCGAGCGTCACGCGCCGCCTGATCGCAGAGTTCGCCGCCCGCCCCGAACCCGCCCCGCATCCACGACCGGTCGGGAACATCACCGAGCGGGAACGCGAGGTACTGACCCTCGTCGGACGCGGCATGTCCAACAGCGAGATCGCCGCCCACCTCTACATCAGCGTGGCCACGGCAAAGGCACACATAGCGCGGCTACTCACCAAACTCGAAGCCCGCGACCGAGTCCAACTTGTCATCACCGCCTATGAAACCGGCTTGGCAACACCACCTCGGTGAACATCAAGCACCTCAGTCGCCGAAGCTCGCCGGCCGAAGCGACGAGGCCCGAACTCTCATAAACGGTCCTTCGTCCGAGCAAGATCAAGGACGGGGCGCCGAACCCTTGATGATCTTGAATAAGTTCTCGGAACCCGTTCTCACTCAAAAATGGGAGCGAACCCCTTTGGTTCGCCGCTCGTCAACGGCATCCCACGGTGCAAAGTAGGCGTCGGCCTTCTGCACCCCCCGCCGGAACACCATTGTCCGTTTGCGGCAGCTTCGGGAGAACAGGCTCGATGTGGTCGCCGACTTCCTGGCGTACTACGAGGCCGATTGAGGAGGAGGCCGATCGGTCCGCCGGCCCCACCGTCCGAGCGGCCTACAGAAGGTGGTCGGCCTTGCCGGCCTTGATCTCGAGGATGAGGTCGCGGAGGGCTTCTCTGGTGTCGGTGAGGGGGGTGTCCTCCTGGCCGGCGACGGCGATGTAGGCGTTGCCGTCGGTGTCGGTGCCTATGCGGAAGCAGTTGGCGCCCTCGGCGCAGAAGGGTTCTTCCCAGGTGATGTCTGCCATGGGGTGCTCCTCAGAGGTCGCTGGCGATGGTGTGGATGAAATCGCGTGAATCAGCCGACGAGAGCGACGCCTCTTCCATCCAGTCCAGGTGAGCACGGTACTTGGCCAGTTGGGTCTGACCGTGAAGGAACTCTGGTCCGTGAGCCGAGTCCAGTTCCGCCGTGTCGAGTTGGGGGACTGCCGCCTCCGCATAGGTGAGACCCTGGCCGGCTCCGGGGAAGGCTCCGGCCTTGAAGCGGATCACCCGCACGTCGATGTTCGCGAGTTCCGAGAGGTCGCAGAGGTGGTCGAGCTGCGTGCGCATGGTCTTCGTGCCGCCGAACTCGACGCGCAGTGCGGCCTCGTGCACGTAGCCGACGTACGTGATCGGTGCTTCCCGGTGCAGGGCCTGCTGACGCTGCATGCGATGCGCCACTCGCAGTTCGATCTCGGCCGGTGACAGCGGTGGCAGGGCGGCGGCGAACAGCCTGCGTGCATAGGCGTCGGTCTGCAACAGGCCCGGCACATGCAGGGCCAGTCCGCCCCGGACTCGTCTGGCTCGCCACTCCATCTCGGCGATGTCCAGCAGTGCTGCGGGGAGTTGACCGCGATACGACTCCCACCAGCCCCGGGCCCGGTCGCTGGCCATGTCCGCGAGGGCCTCGACGTATTCCTCGTCGCGGCAGTCGTAGTTGCACGCGAGGGTCCGCAGACGTTCGGGAGTGATGGTCCGGACCCCTGCCTCGATATTGGAGATCTTCGCCCGATCGAGGCCGAGCAGCCCGGCGGCGTACTCCGTCGACACCTCTGCTGCGAGACGCATCTTCCGTAGTTCCGCGCCCAGTCGTCGCTGTCGTTGAGTGGGCGTTGCCCTCGGCGGCATCTGTCACCTCCTCCAATGGTCGCGGCGTCAGTCTCCCCCTTGTCGGTCCGGTAGGTCCACCCAGATGAGTGGCAAATTCAGCTGATTAGTGGCAATTTGCCACCATCGCCGCCTACTGTCGGCGATGCAGTAGTCGCGATCCGTGACGTTCGGAAGCGCATCACGCGAGTTCACCCGCACCCTCCTGCCCTGGGAGGGGTGTGCCCGCGTCAGGGAGACAGGCCACCGGCCGGACCGCGTCACAGACAGCAAGCAGCAAGCAGCAAGCAGCAATCAGCAATCAGTCGTCAGTCCTCGGGAGTTGTCATGCCTGATCCCTCGTCCCTCTGTCCGATTGCCGCGCCCGCCGACCGGCCGCCTGCCCCGCCTGCCCCCGACACCCTCGCCTACAGCTTCACGCTCCCCGCCGCCCCGCGGAGCCCCGCGATCGCCCGCTCTGCGACGAGGACGATCCTGCGGGCTCACGGCCTGGACGACGTGATGGACGCGGCGGTGCAGGTGGTGGGCGAACTGGCCGCGTGCTCATGCCGGTTGGCTCCCTCGGCCGAGGTGTACGTCTCCCTGCGGTACCGGGACGACGCCCTCCGCGTGGTCCTCTACGACTCCCACCCCCGCCACACGCACCCCCGGCTGCTCGCGGCCTGCGACGCCCGCCGCCGGGCGGCACTCCGCGTGCTGGCCTGCGTGGTCAAGGCCTGTGCGGGGGAGTGGGGCTTCGGGGACGCGCGGGAGCCGGGTGGCGGGACCCGGATGTGGGCGGTTCTCCCCAGGGGCGGCGCACGCGCGTACGCGGCGGGCGGGCCTCAAGGCTCCCGCTCGTGAAGTGCCGGGCGGCTGCCGCGACCAGGGCCTGATCCGGCCCGATTCGGACGAAAGAGCCTAGGCGTGCGGCGTGGAGGGCGTCGCCCGCCCGGTATCGGGGTCGGGAGGGCTCGTCACCACGGTCACCCGCACCTCGCTCCGCAACCCCCATCCCGCCATCGCCCCGGCCTCGGACTCGACGACATGCCGCGCCCGCACCCTCGGCAGTCCGAGTCGCCCCGGCGGCATGGTGCGTACGGCGATGACGCGGAGATGCCGGTCGAGATAGGCGACGTCGATGGGCATGCGCATACGGAAGGTGTGGATGCTGTTGGCGGGGGAGAGGAGCAGTGCGCCGTCGAGCGATGTCCGTCCCAACAACCCCTTGGTGCGGGCGCGGTAGGAGGCAGCGATTTCCAGAGGTACGTGCACGTCCGGTCGCCCCTTGTCACCCGGCACGACCAACTCTCCGTGCCCGTCCCGCCACGCCACCGCCACCACCCCCGCCTCTTCTGTTCCTTCCCCCTATGGTCAGTTGCTGCGGAGGCGGGCCGCAAGGGCGGCCAGGGACTGGGCGGTCTCGGTCAGGCTCGCCACGGCGGCGTCCAGGTCCGAGGCGAGGCGGGGCGCCGGAAGGGCGGCGGCCGGAGCGGAGGGGACCGGTGTGCCCCGATAGCCGATCGGACCCTCGTTGTAGCGCTGGTAGTAGCCGGTGAACCCCTTGCCGGCGGGAGCCTCGATGAAGCGGACCCCGGTGAGCTGGGTCTCGTTGCCGCCGGAGTTGCGGGTGATGTCGAGGCGGTAGAACCGGAAGGCGGGCATGTCGGTGTGGGGACGCAGGAAGAACTCCCTCGTCTCGAAGCGGTCGGTGAACCGCTCGCCGATGCGCACGTCCAGAGGAGTCCAGGCATCGCCGTCGTGGGAGCCGAGGAGGGTCCAGTCGCGCGGGTCGCGCTCGGCGAAGTCGTTCGCGGACGTCAGGGTGTACGAGGTGATGGCGGAAGGACGGGCGAGGGTGAAGTCGAGCGCCGCGACGTCGTCGCCGGCCAGCCACTTGTCCCGGGACTCGCCGATGAGGTTCTCCGCGATCTCTCCCGCTTCCTCGAACTCGTCGCTCGCCTCGACATCGGTGGCCTCGACCTCGTTCGACAGCGTGTGCAGCACGGCCACGCCGGAGTTGCCGCGCTGGTCGCGCCAGGTCACCCGCTCCACGGGGGCGGGGCCGCCGTCGTCCACCAGTAGCCGCAGTTCGTGGGAACGGTGCCAGCCGCCGCCCCAGCCCTCCTCGGTGTGGAAGCGGTGCAGGTGGTGCGAGCCGGAGACCGGGGCGTTCGGCATGCCCTCCGCGTACGGCCACCTGCCGGTGAGACGGCCCCTGTACTCGTACGCCGTACCGTCGGCGGCGCGGTGGACGCCGTGGAAGTCCGACATGTTGGACTGGAAGCTGATGGCCGTCTCGGTGCCGTTGTCGCCCTGCCAGCCGAGCTGCGCCGGCAGCGAGTGCTCGTCCCGGTCGATGTGGAACAGCAGCCGGGGAGCCGCCTGCCAGGAGCGGGACGAGGAGGCGTGGGCGCAGCGCCGTTCGGTCCGGTACGTGAAGACCGAGTCCCGAGCGGCCTCCGCAGTCCGCGCACGCTCGGAGCGGCCGCGCTCGACGACGGGGTCCAGTGTGATCCGGTAGAGCCAGAACATGCTGCGGGCCTTGGCGGAGGAGCGTATCTCCAGGGCGTTGGTGCCGGCCTTGAGCAGATGCCCGGGTACCGCGAAGACGTTGTCCTGCGGGAGGTCGCCGCCGCCGGGCACGGTGAGTCCCTCGACCAGCGTCTCCCCCTGGAGCAGGACGTCGACGGGGGCGTACCCCGGCTCGGGGCCGAGCTTGGAGACGAGGGCGGTCATGGTGAGCGTCGCCTGAGGGATGTCCGCCGGATCCTCCACCTCGAACTCCATGGTCACGGACCCGCCCGCACCGAGAGCCAGATGGGACCCGGCGAACCGGCCGTCCTCGTGCCGGACCTCGACGTTGGCCAGCCGGGGCGGGTGGACGGAGAAGTCAGCGAAGGTGGCTTCCATACTCATGACAACAACTCCTGATGAACCGTCAACACGGTGAGACGCAGGGCGTGATGACGACGAATACGCCACGGCCGACCCCATGAGCAGTGAACCTAGTGCCCCCCTGTGACAACGCCTTCGATCGACGGCGGCGCCTGGAGCGCCGGTGGTGCCGGTTTGCGTAACGGGTCCGTTCCAAGTGGGTCGGATGGCGGTGGTTTTGGCCCGATGTGCCCGGCAGGTCGTCACTCATCTCTCTGGTGTCGTCACGCATCGCTGGATAGCGTTGCTTCGCTCGAGAGAAGCCTCGCCCCACCGGGAGCCGACCGTGAACCGCCGCCCCACCCTGCTTGCAGCGCTCGCGCTGACCGCCACTGCAGCCCTGACGCTCTCCGCCTGCGGCGGCGGCGATGAAGGCTCCGCCGAGGACAAGGACAGCGATAAGATCGCGGGCGCGGACACGGGAGGCGAGAAGTCGGCCTCGCCGAGCGCGAGCGCTTCGGACTCCGGGGGACGCCCGAAGATCGAACTGCCGTCGGACCTCTCTTACGCCTTCGACTGGCCCAAGAC
The DNA here is from genome assembly GCF_045209715.1 of Streptomyces sp. NBC_01635. NCBI lineage: Bacteria > Bacillati > Actinomycetota > Actinomycetes > Kitasatosporales > Streptomycetaceae > Streptomyces > Streptomyces sp. NBC_01635. The sequence goes on from NZ_CP109277.1 coordinate 5,800,937, forward strand.
CGGCGACAAGGAGAAGGACGCGATCCTGGCGGACAGTGAGCAGTCCATCAAGGCAGTGGATTTGGCAATTGCCAACCAGGATGCGTTGGACAAGGGGTACCTCTACTACTACGAAGGGGAGGGGGCGGCGGAGACGCAGAATTTCATCCAGAACTACGTGGACCACAAGGCCAGCCTTACGGGCTCCTACCGCTTCTACGCTCCTGTGGTGGCTGTCGGGAAAGAAGGAACGGGCTCCCTCAGCTATTGCGAGGACCAGGGCAAGGCGTATGTGAAGTACCTGGAGACCGGCAAGGTCAAGAAGACCGAGGTCACGGAGAAGAGCTACGTGATCTACCACACGTCCCTGAAGAAGAACGATGAGGGAGCGTGGGTGATTCACAAGATCGTGTCGGAAAGGGGGAGCGCTAAGTGCCAGCCGTGAAACGCGTTAGCCAGAGGCTCGCCATCACCGTTGCCTTTGGCCTGGTTGTCCCCCTCCTGGCGCTGCCGCACGCGGCCCACGCCGATGACGCGCTGGGTGAGGAGTCGCAGGGGTCGGAACAGAGTGCCGAAGTGGGTGGTGACGGCACTATGTCGGTCACGGTGGGTGGGGTGGTGTTCGATCGTTCGAAGAACGGGCGTGGTGGTTCCGCGGGTGCGTTGAGGTCGTCCACGTCGTGGGCGCCGCCGCCTTGTTGGTATGCGCCCAAGTACACGCCGGAGCAGTTGCAGAAGCACTTGGAGCCGATCTGGGAGGCCGGGTCGACGGGGCACGAGTGGGACGCCGCGCAGCGGGACCGGTATGTCGAGGGGAAGCCGTACGAGGACTTCAACAAGGACAAGGAGGGCGAGGGCTACTTCTGGGACTCGTTCGTCAACGAAGGCTTCCCGCCGGGCTGGGATTCCTGTGAGGAGCAGATCTTCTGGGTGGACCGGGGTGATCCTCCGCCGGCCGGGATCGAGGACGCGGTGACGCCGGAGGTTCTGGCGGAGCTCGCCTATGCGGAGATTCGTGTTCCGGGTACGGAGGTGATGTTGGCTCCTGCCGGGGAGGCCAAGGTGAATCTTCCGACGTGGGCGTGGCTGGACGGGGCGGAGTTCAGGCCGGTGTCGGTCACCGCGTCGGTGCCGGTGATCGGTATTGAGGCGACGGCGACGGCGGTGCCGGTGTCGCTGGAGATCGAGCCGGGCACGCCCGACGCGGAGACGTTCCCCGCCTCGGGTGTCTGCGAGATCGATGACGGGCGGATCGGTGAGCCGTATGCCAGGGGGAAGGCGGACCGGGATCCGCCCTGTGGGGTGAGGTACCTGCGGTCCTCGGGTGAGGGTACTTTTCCGCTCCGGGCGACGGTCACCTGGGAGATCGAGTGGACCGGTACCGGGGGTGCGGGCGGTGACCTTCCCGACGGCACCTTCGGTGCCACGCAGGACGTCGTCGTCCAGGAGATCCAGGCCATCAACCGCTGAATCGCACTCCTCCTTACCTGCGCGCAGATCCGCACTCGATCTGCCGGGGCAGGGCCGGTGGTGCTGGTCATCACCACGCGTGTCGCCGGGCTGCGGTAATTCGCCCATTCGGCCGCACTGCCTCGCGTGCGCTGCTGGATCGCTGTGTCGTTGACACGGACGCGTGCCGAGGGCCATGGCATTGGCGGCCTCGGGCGCTCAGCGACGAAGAGCGAGAAGGACGGAGTACGCCCATGCCTCCTATACGCGCTATACGCGGGTTCAGAGCGGGTTGCCGACGTCATACCGCGGTCATCGCAGCGCTGGTGACCTGCTCGACGGTACTGACCGGGCAGGACCTCGCCGTGACCGGAGGTGCTCCCACACCTTCCGTGCCCGTCCCGCAGTTGGAATGGAGCCCCTGCGTTCGGGGCAGCGCGTTCGACTGCGCGACCGCGAAGGTACCGCTGGACTACGACAATCCCAGTGGGCGCACCATCGAGCTGGCAGTCGTCAAACGGAAGGCCACCGACCCCGGCCGGCGCATCGGCACCCTCTTCTTCAACCCGGGCGGCCCCGGCGGGCCCGGAACGGTGCAGATGCCACAGAACTACGAGCGATTCCCGCGCGAGGTGCGGGAGCGGTTCGACATCATCAGCTGGGACCCTCGAGGGATCGGCAGCAGCACCGCGGTGAACTGCTTCGCGAGTCCCGAGGAAGCCGCTGACTGGAGCGCGGGCAAAGCGGCTGGCTTCCCGGTGGGAGAGAAGGAGCGGGCGGCCTTCATCGCCGCGTACAAGGATCTGGCCCGGCGTTGTGAGCGGCGTGACCCCGAGCTCCTACGCCACGTGTCGACCACCGACACCGCTCGGGACCTCGACCAGCTCCGCCGGGCGGTGGGGGAGTCACGCCTCACCTACCAAGGGATCTCCTACGGCACGATCCTGGGCGCCACCTACGCCAATCTCTTCCCCGACAAGGTCCGCGCCATGGTCCTCGACAGCAACATCGACCCCGAGGCATGGACGAACCACGCGTCCGACGACGACCCCCGGCTCACGACCTTCCTGCGCATGGGTTCGGACCGCACCGCGGCAGCAACCCTGGACCAGTTCCTCACCCTGTGCGGGTCCATCACCACCGCCCACTGCGCCTTCTCCGCCGGCAGCCCGCAAGCGACCCGGGACAAGTTCGACCAGCTGATGCAGAAGCTCCGCAAACATCCTGTGGGCGCCTGGACTTATGCCGGCACGGTCGCCGACGTGGTGAACAGCCTCTACATCGTCCACCCCGGGTGGACGGACCTCGCCGGCAGGCTGCAGAACCTGTGGCAGGGTCGCGCCGCGGAGCCGTCCCCGCTCCCGCCCCCACCCGCGGTCCCGCATCCGAATCCGTACCTGGGCGAGGAACAGGGCGCTGCGGTCCTCTGCGGCGACAGTCCCAATCCGCGCGACCCGAACGTCTACCACGGCCTGGAGGAGGCCGCCGCCGCCCGCGCGGGCGACGCCGGACGCTTCTGGACCTGGGCCGTCGAGGGGTGTTCGACCTGGCCTGCGGTCGCCGCCGACCGTTACCTCGGTCCGTGGAACAAGCCGACAGCGCACCCCGTCCTGGTGGTCGGCACCACCTACGACCCCTCCACTCCCTACACGAACGCGCAGGCCATGGCCAAGCAACTGGCCAACGCCCGCCTGCTCACCCACAACGGGTACGGGCACACCGCACTGCTCAATCCCAGCAGCTGCATCAACACGTACACCGGCCGCTACTTCATCGACGGCACGCTCCCGCCGGCCGGAACAACGTGCCGGCCGGACACGCCCCCCTTCTCCGCATCCAAGCCGATCGGCGGCGTCGCCACCGGCGGAGGCGGAATGGCCGGCACCGTCTCCTGAACCGGCCACAGCCCCCCGGCCTGGGTGCGGACTTTCGACCCAGGCCGGACGGGCCCCTGGTCCCCTGCCCTTTGTCCCGGTCCCCGTCCCATCGGTGCCCTGCCGACTGAGCCGCGCGGTCTTGCGTAACGGGTCCGTTCCAAGTGGGTTGAGTGGCGATGGATTTGGCCGGATGTGCCCGGCAAGTCGTCACTGATCTCTCTGGTTTCGTCACGCATCGCTGGATAGCGTTGGTTCACTCGAGAGAAGCCTCGCCCCACCGGGAGCCGACCGTGAACCGCCGCCCCACCCTGCTCGCAGCGCTCGCGCTGACCGCCGCCACGGCGCTGACGCTGACCGCCTGCGGCGGCGGCGATGAAGGCTCCGCCAAGGACAAGGACAGCGACAAGATCGCGGGCGCGGACACGGGAGGCGAGAAGTCGGCTCCGCCGAGCGAATCGGCTCCGGCCACTGAGGGGCGCCCGAAGATCGAGCTGCCGTCCGATGTCACGCTGGTCTTCGAAGGAGAGAAGACGGGTGATCAGGTCAAGGATGCCGTCCTGGCAGACAACGCAGAGCGTATGAGGGCGGTGGACGCAGCCATCGCAGGAACCGACACCAACGGCGAGGCTCTGGCCTTCTACAACACAGGCAAGGCTCTGGAAGCAGCTCTGTCCTGGGTCAACCAGTTCGAGGAAGCCGGAGCCACGATGACGGGCGAAGTCCGTTACTACGACCGCAAGGTGACCATCGAGGGCGAGAAGTCGGCAGTGCTCATTTTCTGCGCGGACGAGAGCAAGGGCTTCAGCAAGGACAAGAAGACCAACAAGGTCCATAAGACGCCGGTGACCAAGAACAGCTACGTGCTCTACAACACCAAACTCGACAAGAGCGCCGAGGGAGTGTGGCAGACCTCCCAGGTTGTCTCGTCGAGGGGAGCTGCTCAGTGCCAGCCGTAGTACGCCTGTCGTTGAGGGGACTTGTCCTGGCCGGCCTCGTTATGGGGGCCACCGTCACGACAGCCCAAGCGGATGTCGTTCCTGGCGGGGAAGGAACGGGATCCGAGACCCAGGTCGAAGGTGACCGGAAGGGTGAGAACATCTCGGCGACCGCAGGAGCGGTTGTCTTCGATCGCACTCGCAATGGCGCGGGCGAGGCGGCTGGTCCGGTGACGGCTGCCGCCCGTTGGACCCCGCCCGCTTGCTACTACGCGCCCAAGTACACCCCTGACCAGTTGCAGAAGCACCTGGAACCCATTTGGGAAGCCGAATCGACGGGCTATCAGTGGGATGCGGCGCAGCGTGATCGCTACGTCAAGGGTCACCCCTATACGGACTTCAACAAGGACAAGGCCGACGAGGGCTACTGGTGGGACTCGTACGTCACAGCGGGGCGTGAAGGCCAGCCCGGTGCCCTTGACTGCGACAAGCCCATCTTCTGGGTGGATGAGAACAACGACCCCCCGGCGGACATCCCGCAGGCGGTCACCCCGGAGATCCTCGCCCAACTCGCCTATGCCGAGATCCGTGTTCCCTCGACGGAAGTCGATCTCGCACCGGAGGGCACGACGAAGGTGAACCTCCCCACCTGGGCATGGCTGGACGCGGCACAGTTCAAGCCGGTGTCGGTGACGGCCTCGGTGCCGTTGCTGGGTATCGAGGCGACGACCACCGCCGAACCGGTCTCCGTGGAGATCGAGCCGGGCACGCCGGACGCCGAGACCTATCCGGCGTCCGGTGTCTGCGACATCCGGAACGGCCGGATCGGTGAGCCGTACGCCAAAGGCAAGGCGGACGGGACCCCGCCCTGTGGTGTGAAGTACCTGCGCTCCTCGGGAGACGACTCGTACGAGCTCACGGCCACCGTCACCTGGAAGATCGAGTGGACCGGCACCGGCGGCGCGGGCGGCGACCTCCCCGACGGCGACTTCGGCGCCACGCAGGACGTCGTCGTCCAGGAGATCCAGGCCATCAACCGCTGAACCGTGCGCTCCTCCTAAAGAGGGCCCTCCGCTCCGGATGCGCCACGAAAGACGGAACCTCTCGTTCCTTCCATGGGTGCAGATGGATCGGGAGAGGGCGGGCGTATGGCTGAGCCGCGGTTGGCGGTCGACGGGGACGAGCTCGGGCGCTTCATGAAGTCGCTGCGCAAGTCGTCGAGCTCGCTCAAGGGCGTACGGCAGGCGCTCGCCGACGGAACTGTCACCGGACTCGGCACGGACGACCTCGACCGTGCCTGTGAGTACTTCCAGGACGACTGGAAGTACGGGGCCGAGGAGATCGGCAAACAGACCGAGGACCTCGCCGAGATCATCGGCAAGAGCAAGGACAGCTACCTCGAGGTCGACAAGGCCCTGGAAGCGGCCCTCGAACGAGCCCGTGCCGGCAAGGGCGGGGGCGGGGGACGGTGACCGTCACCCAGATCGACGACACCGGCGCGGCTCTCGATCCCAAGTCGAGGGCCGACCTCGGCAAACCCCAAGGGCTCAAGTCGGCGCCCCGCATCCCGTACCCCGACTATCCGCACCTGGGATTCAACCCCGTACCAGGTGATACGGAGACCGTTCGCGGACTGCACAAGAAACTGAGCGGTTGCGCGAAGGTACTCGAGGACACCCACGAGCTGGTCACCAAACTGCTGGACGGCAGTTATTGGAAGGGTGACGCCGCCGTCGCCTTTCGCGAACAGCTCGACGATGGTCCGCTGCCGCTGAATCTGAGGAACGCCGCGCGGTCCATCCGCAAGGCGGCCAAGCAACTGAGCTGCTGGGAAAGTGAGCTGGACGACTTTCAGCGGCGTGCGAAGCGGTTGGAGAGCGACGCCGAAGAGGCGCAGACCGCTGTGGACCTGGCGAAGGGCCGGGCCACCAAGGCGGAGGGCCACCCCGACCTGGAGAAGAAGGGAGACGGGGACGGTGCGGCGCAACGGGCACTGACCCGTGCCCAAGCAGACGTCGAAGAGGCCCAGGCCGAACTCGACAAGGTCATCGGCAAGGCGAAGAGGCTGGCCGAGGAGCATGAGCGCCAGGCCAAGCATCGCGCGACGAAGATCCGCGAAGCGACGAAGAAGCTGGCTCCGCATGAGCCCGGCATGTTCGACAAGGCGCTCGACTGGCTGACGGACAACCTGCCGGACATCCTCAGTTTCACGGCGGGGCTGATCGTCGTCGCAGCCCTCCTCCTTTCCGGCCCTCTGGGGTGGAGCCTGGCGACTGTGGCGATGCTGATGCTTGCGTCTTCGGCGGTGAGTTTCGCGGCACTGGCGTTCAGGCTCTCAGATAGCGAAACGTGGGAGTCGCTGAAGGATGGATTCAGCAAGGGTGAGCTTGACGCTGATTTCTGGAGCAACTTTGTTTCAGTAGGTGCGGATTTCGTAGGGGTGCTGCCCGGGGTTGGAGCGGCTGGTAAGGGTGCGTACACGGGAATTCATGCCGCGCTAGGTGGCAGTACGGCAACAACCGTAGGGCAGAAGGTCGCCCTTCTTGGAGTGAATACGCTGGATGAGGCAAAGGCTGTCGCATCCTTGGAAAATCAGTTGGTGGCACGCGCAGTACGTGGCTGCACCAACCCAGGGATTGCCGCCAAGGTTGTCGAGGGTGCGTCCGGTCTGGTGGGCGTGGGAACCAGTGGCTTCGGCATCTACAACAAGATTGTGGATGCCGAAGACGATGGAGTGAAAGACGGCACTGTGGCCGGTATTGACGGTACGCGACTTGGTCTTGATGTCGGCGGAATTTATGGCCTTGTGCGTCACGTTTTCTGACGGCTGTGCAAGGAAGGAGAGTAATTGAATTACATCGAGCATCCTTCGGCGTGGGACCATCCGCCCACGCGTCGCGCTTGGAGAAGGCGTGGACTCATGGTGGCATTGGGGTTGATTGGCTGGCCTACCGCTTGGTTTGGCATGCTTTACGTGCTGATTTCTTTCTTGTCTCAGAGGTTCATTATCCCGTTCTTGCCGCTACTATGTTATGCGTTCTATCGAAGCGCACTCCAAATATTCCAAGTAGCCTTACTGTTTCGGATTCGATCAGTCATCAGAGAGTATCCGTGGCATGTGCTCTTCAAGGTTCGGTGCGGAATCGATGAACATCCCAAAGCGGAAGATAAAGGGATCTGGATCGAGCTCCCCGACCCCTCAAGCCGCTCAGGCGCAGGCATCCCCTTGGTGTTCGTGAAGCACCACCGGGCGTTCTGGTGGCTGCGGCGTATTGGGGGGCCACGTACGAAGCCTGCGCTCAAGGCGCAACTGGAACCTCTGTGGTTTGCGGGTGATCCGAGGTTCCTGGGTGTCGTGGCCGTTTCCTCCCGGGACGGTAAGGCGCCCAGGCGCCTGCACTTTCTCTATCAACCGTCTGCCTTCGACGAGCATGCCCCGCGAAGGAGTTGGGAGGGTGCGGACCCTGCCGACCTTGAGCGTGCCCGTCGTGCCGGAGCGCGGTTCGTCGATGCTGTGCCTCCTGCCGTCTCCGGCATCAGGGGGAACGAAGGGGCGGAGACTTGAGCGCACCCGTGATCATTTTCGATTCCTCCACGGCGGATCCCCTCGCCGAGCTGTGGTTCGTCGAACCAGCGGGATTTCTCCCACTGCCCCTGGACGCGCTGCTTCCCGACCCGAACTCCTCGGCAGAGGACAGGTTGCGGGCCGCAGCCGCACCGCTTCTCGATGCCGCGCCCGACGAGGCGTTCCGCCGGCAGTTCATTGCAGCCTTCGCCACCGGCCAGCAACTCCTCGCCGCCTTACGCGAAGTGGGCACCGTGCACTGTTCCGTGGGATTGCATCGGGATGATGTGGGTGGGGTGGGCGGTCGTGGGAGGGCGATGGAGGAAGGGCCGTTGTTCTCGTTGTTCACGATTTCCTGGCGGGAGACAGCCGCCGCGCCCCGGAGTGTCACCGCTGCCCGTGCCGTGACGGCCGTGGGAGGGCACACGGGCGTCGAGTTCGTCGAGTTGCCCGCAGGGCCGGCCACGTTCAGCGAGTCGACGTCCGCGCCCGGCAGCGGGAGTGGTCTGCCGCAGCGCTCGCTTCTCCAGCTGCACGCCCATCTTCCCCACCCGGACTGCCGGCGGCTCGCTGTCCTCACGCTCACCACCACGGCCCCGGCCCGGCGCGAGGAGTACCGGGCGATCCTGCGGGCGATCGCCGGGAGCGTCAGCTTCGAGAGCCCCGGGTAGGTACGTCGCCATGACCACACTTGGTGCCGTGTTCCGGCCGCAGCTTGCTCCCGAGCGTCTTCGTGCCGTTGTCCGCAGTGCGGAGGACGCCGGGCTGGATGAGCTGTGGGTGTGGGAGGACTGTTTCCGGGAAGGCGGGATCTCCACGGCCGCCGCCGCGCTGGCCTGGACGGAGCGGGTACGGATCGGGGTCGGACTGCTCCCCGTGCCGTTGCGGAACGTTGCCGTCACGGCCATGGAGGCCGCCACGCTGCACCGGATGTTCCCCGGACGGGCCGTCCTCGGTGTCGGGCACGGTGTGCAGGACTGGATGGGGCAGGTCGGGGCCCGGGTCGAGTCGCCGGTGACGCTGTTGCGGGAGCATCTCGTCGCGTTGCGCGCCCTGCTGCGCGGGGAGCGGCTCACCGTCGACGGACGGTACGTCACCCTCGATGACGTCGCCCTCGACTGGCCGCCCGAGGGGGAGGTCGAGGTATTCGCCGGCGCTACCGGGCCGCGTACCCTGCGGCTCACCGGCGAGGTCGCCGACGGCACCGTTCTCACGGCGTCCACCTCACCCGAGGGTGTTCGGCGTGCCCGGCGTCTCATCGAGGAGGGGCGTGCGGCGGCCGGGCGTGAGGCTACGGCGCACACAGTCGTCGTCTATCTCCTCACCGCCACCGGACCCGGCGCCGACGAGCGGCTCCGCGCCGAGCTGATCGCCGAGGGCGTCGGCTCCGAACCCGATCTCGGAGTGGCCGGGGACGCCGGTGCCGTCGCCGAGGCGGTCCACCGGCTGGCCGACGCCGGGGCCGACTCCGTGATCCTTCAGCCGACGGGGGACGAGCCGGACCCCGAGGGGTTCGTGCGGTTCGCCGCGGAGGAAGTGGCCCGGCGGGTGGGGGCCGCGGTGGTGTAGGACAGGCTGCGGGCTGGGGGCCGTGGACTGCGGACCGCGACCGTCTGACCCGGGAAAACCCGGGAGCGGGTTCCGTCGACTTCTGTGAGCATCGAGTGATGTCGTACGGACGTCGCTCGGACTGTTCCTCTTCCTCACCCCCTTCCCCTTCCCTTTCCTCCCCTTCCTCCTTTTCTTTTGACGAGTTGCTGGCCGAAGGCGTGGCCGTTCCCACCGAGGGGTGGGACTTCTCCTGGTTCGCCGGGCGGGCCACCGAGGGTCGGCCCTCGTGGGGATACGCGCGGGCCATGGCCGGGCGGTTGGGCGGGCAGCAGGGCAGGGCGGTCGGGGCCGTGCTCGATGTGCAGACCGGGGGAGGGGAGGTGCTGAGCTTCGCCCTCGACGAAGCCGGACGTGCCGCCCCCGGGAGTCGTCGGCCCGCGCTTGTCGTCGCCACCGAGGGGTGGGCGCCCAACGTCGTCAAGGCCGCCGGGCTCCTCCGGGAGCGGGGCGGCTTCGTCGTCGCCTCCGCGGACGGGCCGTTGCCCTTCGCCGACGGGGTCTTCGATCTCGTCGTCAGCCGGCATCCGGTGAAGGCCCACTGGCGGGAGATCGCGCGGGTGCTGCGGCCCGGCGGCGGTTACTTCGCTCAGCACGTCGGGCCCCGCAGCGCCTACGAACTCGTCGAGCACTTCCTCGGGCCGCAGCCGGAGGAGCAGCTCGATGCCCGGCATCCCGAACGCGAACGCCGGGACGCCGAGGCCGCCGGGCTGGAGATCGTCGACCTGCGGGCCGAACGACTGCGCATGGAGTTCTACGACATCGCCGCCGTCGTGCACTTCCTGCGCAAGGTGATCTGGATGGTCCCGGACTTCACCGTCGAGGCGTATCTGCCCCAACTGCGCCGACTGCACGAACGGATCGAGACCGAGGGCGTGTTCGTCGCCCACAGCAGCCGCCACCTCTTCGACGTACGCAAGCCCTGACCGTCCTCGATCCGGCGCTTACGCGTGCGCGCCGACGGTCACCTTGCCCACGACCGACTCCGGCTTCGCTTCCAGTACTTCTCCCACCCGCTCCGCCTGTTCCGCCGGCTCCCTCCCCTGCCGCGCCGTCAGCGGCTTCAACGGCTCCACCGTGATCGTCGTACGGCGGCCGCTGCGGCGCTGGTGCCGTACGCCCGCCACCACGCCGTCGACGAGCAGCACCGGGTGGTTGCCGGCCTGTCCGCCCACCAGTTCCTGTGCCTGCCCCCTGGGCCCGTGCCCGTGCCTGTTCTCGGCCTCGTCATGTCTTCGACGGCAGAGGCGATCGAGGACAGATTCCGTCCGCAAGGGGTGACCCGGCCCGTGCTTCGGGCCATTCCCGGGCGTGGCTCGCTTTTCAGTCACCTGGCGGGCTCCGTTCAAGCCATGGTCATTCGCCCGAGCGAAGCTGCGCGGACGGCGTCGCGCAGTGGAGGGGACTGTGCGATGTCCGAGGTGTCGTGCCGTCGCCCGGCCCCGACCCATCGGTGGGTCAAGTGGGCGTTCCTCGCGGGATCACCCGTCGGAGGGACGGCCGAAAGGGTGGACATGGCGGGGTTCTGTGGAGGGTGCGCCGATCGCTGCGGGCGAGATGGCCCGCTATTGCCGGTTTCTTCCGGGGGAAACTGTCGCATTTCGGCCACAGGGACGCCCGGAATGTGTGCTTCCGTGACCGCCGGGGCGTTGCCGAGCGATTCCGGAGAGTAGTTGTGGCACGCCGATGTACGCAGCATCACTCACAAAGGGTTATGGTGGAACTCCCCCCCTCGGGCCGGTCCGTATCCCCCCCACGGACCGGCCCGTTTTTCTTTGCCCGCGCCCGGCGGTCCGGCCGAGGCTCCCGGTCCCGGCCTCAGGTGACCATCGGGCGGGTCGGATCCCGGCCCGGCGTGGGAGTCGCCGCTGCCTCCATCCGGGGTGATCCCCGCCTCCATCCGGGTGGACCCGCGGGCAGACTCACGGGCAGACCTCCGTGCGGGCCGCCCGGGCGCCCGGGCGGCCCGCACGGGCCTCCGGACCGTTCCCACCCCCGACGTTGAGGCCCTCTTCCCCCGCAGGGGTAGGCTTCGCCCCCGGGGACTGCCACAGGGAGACAGGGGCCGCCCGTGGCCGAGGAGTACCGGGCCGCATGGCGCGGACCGCGGCGGGTGCCGTCCCTGTCCGATCCGTACGGAGGGGCTGACGATCACGTGAACCTGCGCGACAAGCTGCGCGGCCTGCTGCTCAGGCTGTACACGCGCCGGGTGGGAGGCCGCCTGGACCACGCTCAGGTGCCGAAGCACATCGGCGTCATCATGGATGGCAACCGTCGTTGGGCGAAGGCCTCGGGTTCCAGTACCGTCCACGGCCACCGGGTCGGCGCGGACAAGATCGGTGAGTTCCTCGGCTGGTGCTCCGAGACGGATGTCGAGGTGGTCACCCTGTGGCTGCTGTCGACGGACAACTTCGACCGGCCGAAGGACGAACTCGTTCCGCTGCTCGGCATCATCGAGGACGTCGTCCGCAGTCTCGCGGCCGACGGCCGCTGGCGGGTGCACCACGTCGGTACCCCCGACCTGCTGCCTGCCGGGATGCAGACCACCCTCAAGGAGGCCGAGACGGCCACCGCGCAGGTCGACGGCATAGTGGTCAACGTCGCCATCGGGTACGGCGGTCGCCAGGAGATCGCCGACGCGGTGCGCTCCATGATCCTCGACGCCCACGAGAAGGGCACCTCGATGGAGGCGCTCGCCGAGGCCGTCGACGTCGACATGATCGGACGTCATCTCTACACCCGCGCTCAGCCCGACCCGGACCTTGTCATCCGAACGAGTGGCGAGCAGCGGTTGTCCGGATTCATGCTGTGGCAGACCGCGCACTCGGAGTACTACTTCTGCGAGGTCTTCTGGCCGGCCTTCCGCAAGGTCGACTTCCTGCGCGCCCTGCGCGACTACGCGGCCCGCCACCGGCGTTACGGCGGCTGAGGCCACGGCCTGCGGCACCGTCCGGCGGCCGAGGGGGCCCCGGGTGGGGTCGGTCAGCCGTTCGGAGGAACGGACGTAACGAGGAGTTCACCGGGGTGCCACCGGGTGCTCGGGCATGGGCGCGATGGTTCGAGGGCATAAGTCAGACAGGTCGACACCCGAACCACGGGCGTCGGATCTCAGCGGGCGGCCCGGGGTCGTCCGCCCGGGAGGCCCTTTGCACCAGCCCGACCGTGCGGTCACGGCACGGACGAAGCAGCGGAGGGCCGGTTCTCGGCCCGTGCATCGGCGCCGTCAACCGGTCCAGCTCCGCTCCGTCGCTCCCCGACCTCTTCCGAGGGGGTACGTCCTTCCGTGGTGACCAGCACAAAGCGCCACAAGCCCGACCGGCGCACCTACGTCATCGACACCAGCGTCCTGCTGGCCGATCCCAACGCCCTGAGCCGCTTCGACGAGCACGAGGTCGTGCTTCCCGTCGTCGTGGTGACGGAGTTGGAGGCCAAGCGGCACCATCCCGAACTCGGCTACTTCGCCCGGCAGGCGCTGCGCCTGCTCGACGAGTTCCGGGTGCGGTACGGCCGCCTCGATGCTCCCCTCCCGATCGGGGACCTCGGCGGAACCCTGCGTGTCGAACTCAACCACTCGGACCCCGGCCTGCTGCCCAGCGGCTACCGCCTGGGGGACAACGACTCCCGCATCCTCGCGGTCGCCCGCAACCTGCAGGCCGAGGGATTCGACGTCACCGTCGTGTCGAAGGATCTCCCGCTCAGGATCAAGGCGTCCTCCGTGGGGCTCCTCGCCGAGGAGTACCGCGCCGAGCTCGCCGTCACGGACACCTCCGGCTGGACCGGAATGTCCGAACTGACCCTGCCCGGCGAGCAGGTGGACGTCCTCTTCGAGGAGGGGCACGTCTACGTGCCCGAAGCGGCCGACCTGCCCGTGCACACGGGGCTGACCATTCAGTCGGAGCGCGGCAAGGCGCTCGGCCGGGTCACCCCCGAGGGCAACGTCCGGCTGGTGCGCGGCGACCGGGAGGCGTTCGGCATCAAGGGCCGGAGCGCCGAGCAGCGGATCGCGCTCGACCTGCTGCTCGACCCCGAGGTGGGAATCCTCTCCCTCGGCGGCCGGGCCGGCACCGGCAAGTCGGCGCTGGCGCTGTGCGCGGGTCTGGAAGCGGTGCTCGAGCGCCGTCAGCACCAGAAGGTGATGGTCTTCCGCCCGCTGTACGCGGTGGGCGGACAGGAGCTCGGCTATCTTCCCGGCAGCGAGGCCGAGAAGATGAGCCCCTGGGCGCAGGCCGTCTTCGACACGCTGTCGGCGGTCACCAGCCGCGAGGTCATCGAGGAGGTCACCGCGCGCGGCATGCTGGAGGTCCTGCCGCTCACGCACATCCGGGGCCGCTCGCTGCACGACGCGTTCGTGATCGTGGACGAGGCCCAGTCGCTGGAACGGAACGTACTGCTGACCGTCCTGTCCCGGATCGGCGCCAATTCGCGGGTCGTCCTGACCCACGACGTCGCCCAGCGGGACAACCTCAGGGTGGGCCGGTACGACGGAGTGGTCGCTGTCGTCGAGAAACTGAAGGGCCATCCGCTCTTCGCCCACGTGACCCTGAACCGGTCCGAGAGGTCCCGGATCGCCGCCCTTGTGACCGAAATGCTGGAGGACGGGCAGATCTGAGCGGTCTGTGAGGTCTGATGGTCGGCGCCGTCCGGAAAGGCCGAAGAGCCTAACCGGGCGGCGTCGGCGTGCGTGGGGCTTTCCGGTAATCGCCTGAGCCAAACGGGATGTGAGCTTTCACACCCGCGAGGGAATTGCCTCCCGGCTCCGTATTACGGCAGAGTCTCACTCCTGTCAGGCCCCGCATACGACGCAGCCTTACCCCCAGCGGTAGAGCGCCACACGAGTACCAGCATCAACTGCATAGCGTTGTCGTATGCCGCCCGAGCATCACGCGGCGCTCCCGTTCGGGAGTTGCCCACCGGGCCCGTGCCTCCCGTGACCCGAGTGGGGGAGGCCAGCGTCGGGGGCACGATTGCGTCCGCGAGGGTCACCGAAGCGGTCGATGCTGGAAGGAAACCGTGTGAGCCGGATCTCGGTCCGGGGATTCGCAGTGGCTTCGGCCACGGCGGTCACCGCTGTCGGAAGCGTCGTCGGTGTTGCGTCGGGCAGTACTGCGCAGACCAACAACGACCTCGAGGCGACGGCAGCCGGCACCACGCTGCTTGCGGACATCCCCGCGGGTCAGCAGGTCGAGGTGCAGACCGCGTCCCTGACGCAGCAGGCCGAAACGATGGCCATCGCCGCGGACACGAGCGCCAAGAAGGACGCGGAGGAAACGGCCCGCAAGGCCGCCGCCGAGACCGCGATCGCCAAGAAGAAGGAAGCCGCCGAGCAGGCGGCCAAGGAAGAGAAGGCGGCCGAGGAGGCCAAGGAGCGCGAGGAGGCCGAGAAGGCCGCCAGCCGTTCCAAGACGGTCGCCGCGTCCGCCTCCGACTTCGCGGTCCAGAGCTCGTACAGCGTCGCCGAGGTCCAGGCGATGGCCCGGCAGATGATTCCGGCCGCCCAGTTCCAGTGCTTCAGCAACATCGTGGACCACGAGTCCACCTGGAACTACAAGGCCGTGAACCCTTCCTCCGGCGCCTACGGTCTCGTCCAGGCACTGCCGGGAACCAAGATGGCATCGGCCGGCGCCGACTGGCAGACCAACCCGGCCACCCAGATCAAGTGGGGCCTCGGCTACATGAACGAACGCTACGGCAGCCCCTGCGGCGCCTGGGACTTCTGGCAGGCCAACAACTGGTACTAGAGCCCTGCTCGGTACCAGCCCCGCTCAACCTCGGCAGAGCCCCGCACCGTCCTACGGTGCGGGGCTTTCGCCCTGTACGGTCTGATCGACGCCCCCGGGGGAAGCAGGGGGAGTGATGAGGAGAACCGGGGGAAAAGGACGCACCATGTCGCACGTGCCAGGATGGCTCGGCCGGATCGGAGCCGGACTGACCGAGGTGAGCAGGCGGTTGGAGGAACGCCGCGCCGCGATGGAACGGGAGAGCCGGGACGGCCCCGGACCCGGCGTGACGCTCGCCCCGGACACCGGACCCGGCGCGCCCGATGCCTCCGCCGCTTCCACCCCCTCCGCCGAGCCCGCCGACCGGGTGCCCGTGCCGCCGGGCGACCACGCCCCCGCAGCCGAACCCGCCCCCGCGACGGCCTTCGGCACCGCACCCGCCCCGGTCACCGTCGCCCCCTCCCGCCCCGACCCCGCGCAGGCCGTGCCCTGGGGAGTACGGGTCGCCGCCGAGGCCGGCTGGCGCCTGCTGGTGCTCGCGGGCACGGTCTGGGTGCTCATGCGGGTCATCGGCGCCGTGCAACTGGTGGTGCTGGCCTTCGCCTCCGCGCTGCTGATCACAGCGCTGCTCCAGCCGACGGTGGCCCGGCTGCGGAAGATGGGGTTGCCGCGCGGGCCGGCCACGGCGCTGACCGCGCTGTTCGGGTTCGTCGTCATCGGTCTCATCGGCTGGTTCGTGACCTGGCAGGTCATGGAGAACATCGACACCCTCTCCGACCAGATCCAGGACGGCATCGACGAGCTGCGCATCTGGCTGCTCAACAGCCCCTTCCACGTCACCGACCACCAGATCAACGACATAGCCAAGAACCTGCGTGAGGCGGTCGGCGCCAACACCGAGCAGATCACCTCGGCGGGACTCGAGGGCGTGACGGTCGTCGTCGAGGCACTCACCGGCATCC
This sequence comes from Streptomyces sp. NBC_01635, assembly GCF_045209715.1. Classification (NCBI taxonomy): domain Bacteria; kingdom Bacillati; phylum Actinomycetota; class Actinomycetes; order Kitasatosporales; family Streptomycetaceae; genus Streptomyces; species Streptomyces sp. NBC_01635. The sequence continues at coordinate 5,817,029 of NZ_CP109277.1, forward strand.
TGCTCGCGGTCTTCTCGACGCTGTTCCTGCTCTACGACGGCAAGCGCATCTGGGAGTGGACGCTGAAGCTGGTGCCCGCCGCCGCCCGTCCGGGGGTCGCAGGCGCCGGACCGGCCGCGTGGCGGACGCTGACGGCGTACGTGCGCGGCACGGTGATAGTGGCCCTGATCGACGCGGTCTTCATCGGCCTCGGCATCTACTTCCTGGACGTGCCGATGGCGGTGCCGCTCGCCGTCTTCATCTTCCTGTTCGCCTTCATCCCGCTCGTCGGCGCGGTGGTGTCCGGGGCACTCGCGGTGGTCGTCGGGCTGGTCACCCAGGGCGTGTTCACGGCGGTCATGACGCTGGTGGTGGTCCTGGCGGTGCAGCAGATCGAGGGCCACATCCTCCAGCCGTTCATCCTCGGCCGCGCGGTCCGCGTCCACCCGCTCGCGGTGGTGCTGGCGGTCGCCACCGGCGGCATGGTGGCGGGGATCGGCGGTGCGGTGGTCGCCGTACCACTGGTCGCGGTCACCAACACCGTCGTGGTGTACCTCCGCGCGTACGCCCAGGAGCCGGCCGCGCGTTTCGCCCCCAAGCCGCGGGGCGCCACGGCGGCGTCGGCGGCCACGGGCCACCCCGGGCGGCAGGCTCCGCCCGTTGTGTCGGTTCCACCCGCACTGCCGATCCCGCCGGTCCCGCAGGCCCCGCCGGTGGAGTGAAGGGCGAAGGACGCGGGGGCGATCGCCGGTGGAACGGCGCGCGCGGAGTCGCTCGGGAACTGCTCGTGAGCTGCTCGGGAGTCACTCCGCGAGGGCGGCCTCCGCGAGGATCTCCTCCGCTTCCAGGGTGGCGGCGACGGCCTGGATCACCGCGGCGATCTTGTACGCCTCCTGGACGACCTCGCGTGCGACGCCCGCCCTGCGCAGGACCGTTTCGTGCGCGTCGAGGCACAGCCCGCAGCCGTTGACCGCGGAGACCGCGAACGCCCAGAACTCGAAGTCGACCCGGTCGACGCCCGGGTCGCCGAGGACGTTCATCCGCAGGCCCGCGCGCAGGCTGCCGTACTCCTTGTCCGACAGCAGGTGGCGGGTCCGGAAGAAGACGTTGTTCAGCGCCATCACCGAGGCGGTGGTCTTCGCCGCCCGGTACGCCTCGGGCGACAGGAGTGCCTTCGCCTCCGGCGCCAGCTCGCGCAGCACGACGGCCGAGCGCGAGGCGATCGCCGTCGACAGCACCGTGCCCCACAGCCGCTGGACCGGCAGGCCCGAGCCGCCGATGGCCGCGTCCAGATTGCGCGTCAGGTCCCGCGCGTAGTCGGGGATGCGGGACTTGAGGGACTCGAACGACATGGCGGACACGCTCCTTTTGCCGGGGAAGGTTCCCGGACCGCCAGGGCTTCCGGATCACAAGGTCCTGCCGAGCTTCCCGGGGCCTCCCGCGGGCCGGACGCGGTCCATGCTGCCAGGGTGGGCGGCCGGGCGGCCGGTCCCGGGCGCCCCGTGCCGCCCGGGGCCGGCCGCCGCGCCGGTCACTCCGTGCGGAGGCCGTCCGGGCGCATCATGCGCAGGAGGGGCGGCAGGCTCAGCAGCGTCACCACCACGACGACACCCGCACCGAAACCGGTCATCTGCAACAGGCTCGTCCAGTCCACCCGTACCGGTGTCGACGTCATCCGCAGCAGGACCGTGCCCAGCGTGACCCCCACCAGCGAGGCCAGCAGCAGCCCCAGCCCGATCGGGACGGCCGTCTGCCACAGCACCGACAGGCTCAGGGTGCGCCGCCGGGTACCGAAGGCGACCAGGGCCGACAGCAGCTTGCGGCGTTCGCGCAGCTGCTCCAGCTGGGAGACCAGCAGGCTCGCCCCGATCAGTGCCAGGACACAGGCCGCGCCGACGAACAGACCGGTACGGATCGAGTCATAGGTCTCGGAACGCTTGGTGGCGTTCCACTGGGCCATGTACGTCAGCGGATCGATCGCGGCGGCCGTGTTCCGCGCGTGCTCCATGGCGTACGGCACCGAGTCGTCGACCTCGAGGTAGATCTGGCTGGAGAGCGTGTCGGCCATCCCCGCCGTCACCGCGCCCGGGGTCAGCAGGAAGCCGCCGCGCTGGTGGCCCGCCGGGTCCGGAATCGACCGGGCCTGCTTGACTCCCGCGGGAACCGTCCAGGTGACGGCCTCGCCGTGGCCGGAGGGGTCCGAGAGGTCGGCCACCTCGAGGTGGAGCTCATTGCCCGGTTTGTTCAGCACCGGGGTGCCGGTGTCGTACTCGGCACCGGAGACCGCGAACACGTCGCCGTCCCGGCACGAGGGGAGCTCGGCCGCCGTGCGCAGGGTCGCGCAGTCGGCGACGGCCAGCGCGGCGGTGTTCTCCGGCTCCTGCTGCCAGGGCTTCTCGGCAAGGTAGCCGTAGGACATCGCGTAGACCTCGCTCACCCCCTTGGTGGCCGCCAGCTTCTCGACGGCGGGGGCGAGCGCGTGGCCGCCCGGCAGCTCCACCTGCGCCTGGGCCAGCGACACGTCGAGCCCGGTGTCCTCGGTGTAGTCGCCCTCGACGCCGACGAACAGCATCTGGAGCGCGATCGCGCCGGCCACGGCCACCGCGATCCCGTTGACCATCCGGGCCGCCGCGCCGCTGCTGAGCTGAAGCCGGCGCACCGCCAGCTGCCACGACAGACCGCCCTTGCCGAGCCGGGAGACGACCGTCTCCACGAACCACGGCAGCAGTGCGGTGATGCCGACGAGCAGCAGCAGGACACCGCCGACGACCAGGTACTCGTTGAAGTCCCCGTTCTCGCGGCCCTGCCCGACCATCGGATAGAGCATCACGAGGCCGGCCAGCGGCGGCAGCAGCCGCCACCACAGCCGCCGCCGGGGCGGACGCACCGTACGGACCACGCCCAGCGGCTCGATGACGACCCCGCGCAGCGCGAGCAGCGTCACCAGTACCGCGGCCGCCGGGACCGCGACCGCGACCAGGAGGGCCAGCAGCGGCGACGGGTTCAGGTAGCTCGGGAACACGCTGACGCCGAACACCTCGACGGAGGCGGCGATCTGGCGGCCGATCAGGAAGAAGCCGGTGCCGAGGACCAGCCCGAGCAGTGAGCCGGCCAGTGCCTCGCCCCCCGCGATGCGGCGGGTGGCCGCCGCGTCGGAGCCGACCAGCCGCAGCGCCGCGAGCCGGCGGTCGCGCCGCTCGCCGCCGAACCGCACGGCGGTGGCGATGAACACGGCGACCGGTGTCAGCAGCACCACGAAGACGACCAGGACCAGCAGCATGATCACCGGGTCGTTCTCTTCCTTGGACGTGAACTCGGGAGGCGTGCCGAAGCGGTCGAGGCGCACCGCCGTGTGGCCGTCGATCCTCTGGGCGAGTCCCTCGGCGCCCGTGTAGTAGGCGAGTTCCTGCGAGCCGACGAGGCCCGGCTCGCCGATCGTCCCCGTGACGTCGTACGGCAGCCGCTCGCGCAGCAGTCCCGTGCCGTCCGACGCGAGCAGCTCTTTCAGGGCGGGGGAGACGACCATCTCGCCGGCCGCCGGGAACTCGCTCAGACCCGGCGGCAGGGGGGCGTTCGGGCCCTCCGGCTCCATCCGGCGGCCGCGGACGTGCTTGTCCCGGAAATCGGTGTCGGTACGCGCGACGACCAGGGTGTCGTCGGCCTTCGGCACGGCCTCCATGCTGAAGGGCCAGTCGAGCCGTGCCTCCTCCCGCCGGTCCCGTTCCGACAGCACGCCGGGCAGGGCGGCGCAGAGCAGCAGCAGCGCCACGCCGAGGCCGACGCCGACACCGGTGAGCAGGGCCCTGATCCAGCCCTCGCGCCCGCCGGCCAGGGCGAACCGGACACCCATGCCCAGGTCCCGGACCACCGCCCGGACCTTCGACTCCGTGCGGGTGCCGGGGGCTTCCGGGGCGGAGGAAGCGGTGCGGTCCCGCTCCTTGGTCCCGCTCATACGGCGTGCTCCATGTCCCGGGACTTCCCGTCGCGCACGACGATCTCGCGGTCGGAGTACGCGGCCACCCGCGCCTCGTGCGTGACGAGGACGACGGCGGCGTTGGTGGACCGGGCGGCCTCGGTGAGCAGTTCCATCACGCGCTCGCCGTTGAGCGAGTCCAGCGCGCCGGTCGGCTCGTCGGCGAACAGGACCCGCGGGCCGGTCACCAGCGACCGGGCCACGGCGACCCGCTGCCCCTGGCCGCCGGAGACCTCGCCGGGCCGCTTCGCCCGGACGTCGTCGACCTCCAGGCGCTCGAGCCAGGCCAGGGCGGCGCGCTCGGCCTCCTTGCGGGGCGTGCCGTTCAGCCGCATGGGCAGGGCGACGTTCTCCACGCAGGTCAGCTCCGGCACGAGCTGCCCGAACTGGAAGACGAAGCCGAACTCCGAGCGCCTGAGCCTGCTGCGCTCGGAGTCGTTCATCGCGGTCAGTTCGCGCCCGTTGTACGTGATCGAGCCGGAGTCGGGTGTGACGATCCCGGCGAGGCAGTGCAGCAGGGTCGACTTGCCCGACCCGGAGGGGCCCATCACGGCGACGACCTCGCCGGGGTGGATGGAGAACGCGGCGCCGTCGAGCGCCGGGGTCGGCCCGTACGCCTTGCGCAGGTCCTGGGCGGTGAGCAGGGATCCGGCGGGGATCGTCATCGGGAGACCGCCTCACGGAGTCTGTCGAGGCGCGCGGCGGTGAGCTCCAGCCAGCGCAGATCGGCCTCGAGGTGGAACAGGGCGTGGTCGCAGATGAGCTGGTCGGCCAGGTCGCCCCGGCGCTTGCGCTCGGTGAGGGCGCGCATGCCGCGCAGGTGCTCGGAGCGCTGGGTGTCGAGGATGTCGGCGGCGTCGCGGCTGGTGAGCAGCGCGAGGACGACCTTGGTGTAGAGCGTCGACTGGAGGTACGGCTCCGGCTTCTCCGGCGTGGCGAGCCAGCGGGCGACGTCGGTGACGCCGGCCTCCGTGATCGCGTACCGCTTGCGCTCGGGGCCGTCGCCCGCCTCGATGCCGTCGACCTCGACGAGCCCGTTCTTCAGCAGGCGGGACATCGTCGAGTAGACCTGGCCGTAGTGCAGCGGCCGGTCGTGACCGAACTTCGCGTCGAAGGCCCGCTTCAGGTCGTAACCATGGCGCGGGCCGGACTCCAGGAGTCCCAGAAGGGTGTGACCGATGGACATGGCGAGCACTCTACACAGCGTGTATACGCGCCGTGTATACATCGCGTGTGCAGGTCGCCGAGCGAGGTGCGGGAGCCCAGGTGGGGGCCGATTGTCACGGTTCTGTCACCGGGAGGGGAGTGAGGCCGGGAGCGGGGTGGAGAGGGTGCTCGGAGCCAGGGGCCCTCGTCGGGAGCGGGCCGGGGCGAGCCGGATCGGGCCGGGGCGGAAGCGGGCCCGGCCCGATCCGGACGAAAGAGCCCGAGGGCTGGAGGAGGCAGGGTCGGGAGGGTGTCACCGGGCCCTGGGCGGTCGTCCGGTCCGCGAAGGTCACCGGGACTCGGGCGGGTGATCCTTGGGCGGCTGCGGCTGCGGCTGCGGCTGCGGCTGCGGCGGTTGGCCGGTCTGCGGCGGCTGCGTGGGCGGCTGCTGTACGGGCGGGCGCCCCCGGCGGGGCAGGGGGCCTGTCTCACCGGGGAGCCGTCCCGCTTCCGCGAGCGCCCGCCGCAGCAGGAACTCGATCTGGGCGTTCGCCGAGCGCAGCTCGTCGTTCGCCCATCGCGCCAGTGCCTCGTGCACCAGCGGGTCCAGCCGCAGCAGCACCTGCTTGCGCTGCTGCTGCGGCCTGCGCCGAGGGGTCTCCTCGGGGCCGGACGGGGCGGTCACTGGTAGAGGGTCCCGGTGTTGAGGACCGGCTGCGCGGCGCGGTCACCGCACAGGACCACCATCAGGTTGGACACCATCGCGGCCTTGCGCTCGGAGTCCAGTTCCACGATGCCCTGCTCGGCGATCCGGGCCAGTGCCGTCTCGACCATGCCCACGGCGCCCTCCACGATCAGCTGCCGGGCCGCCACGACCGCGCCCGCCTGCTGCCGCTGGAGCATCGCGGAGGCGATCTCGGGGGCGTAGGCGAGGTGGGTGAAGCGGGACTCGATGATCTCGACACCGGCCGCGTCCACCCGTGCGCGCAGCTCGACCGCGAGCTTCTCGGTGATCTCCTCGGCGTTGCCGCGCAGTGAGAGGCCGTCCTCCTCGTGGGCGTCGTACGGGTACTCGATGGCGATGTGCCGGACGGCGGCCTCGGTCTGGGTGGAGACGAACTCGATGTAGTCGTCCACCTCGAAGGTGGCCTGCGCGGTGTCCGCCACCCGCCACACCACGACCGAGGCCAGCTCGATCGGGTTGCCGTAGGCGTCGTTCACCTTGAGGACCGCGGTCTCGTGGTTGCGTACCCGGGTCGAGATCTTGGTGCGCGAGGTGAAGGGGTTCACCCAGCGCAGGCCGTCCTGCCGGATCGTGCCCCGGTAGCGCCCGAAGAGCTGGACCACCCGCGCCTCGCCCGGCGCCACCATGTTCAGTCCGCACATGGCGAGGAAGGCGGCCAGGGCGATCAGGATGCCGAAGACGATCAGCAGCGCCTTCGCGCCGGTCCCGGCGACGGCCGTGGCGCCGACCACCAGTCCGATGCCGAGCAGCAGTCCGGCCAGGCCGAGCGTCAGGGCGAGCCCGCCGCCGATGCTGTGCGCCGGCGTCTCCCGTACGCGCGGGGCCGGCATCTCGGGTACGTCGGCCGTGGCCGGTGCGGCCTCCGTGGCGTGTGTGGTCATGAGTGATCCCCCGTCTCTCGGGGCGCTGCCGCGCGTGCTGCGCACCGCTAGCGCCTGTCTATCTAAGTGATATCACTTTAGCGGTTCGCGGCAACCATGAACAGGTTTCGCACGTCGGTTCTGGTGAGGCGAATGGCGGTTCCGGTGGGACGGGTGCTGATTGTCACGCCCGTAAAGGCCGGATCGACTGCTGTTTGTCATAGCTTCCGGTGTTAGCTTGCGGAGTTGACCTGATCGGCGAACCCGTGTGCCCGGTCGGCACACACGAGCGAAGCGGAGCAGAGCGGACCCATGGGACGAGCGGAAGAACGACGCGCACGACAGCGCGGTGGGCACCGTGCGGCATCCGGGGGCCGTTCGTCGGACGGGAACGGCCGGGGCCGGATACGCGGCCTCTTCACCTGGAAGAAGATCCTCGGCACGGCCTTCGGCCTCTGCCTGCTCGGCATGGGCGCCTTCATCGTGCTGTACATGGTGATCGACATCCCCGAGGGGAACGCCGACGCCCAGCAGCAGAGCAACGTCTACAAGTACAGCGACGGCGCGATCATGGCCCGCGACGGCGAGGTCAACCGTGAGGTCGTCAACCTGGCGCAGGTTCCCAAGCCGGTCCAGCGGGCGTTCGTCGCCGCCGAGAACAAGACGTTCTACAAGGACGCCGGCGTCGATCTCAAGGGCACGGCGCGCGGTCTGCTCAACACCGCTTCCGGCAAGGGCGCGCAGGGCGGTTCGACGATCACCCAGCAGTACGTGAAGAACTACTACCTGACCCAGGAGCAGACGGTCTCGCGCAAGCTCAAGGAGCTCGTCATCTCCCTGAAGCTGGACCGGGAGAAGTCCAAGGACTACATCCTCGCCGGCTACATGAACACCAGCTACTACGGCCGCGGTGCCTACGGCGTCCAGGCCGCCGCCCAGGCCTACTACCGCGTCGACGCCGAGGAACTCAGCGTCGAGCAGGGCGCCTATCTCGCCGCGCTCCTGCAAGCGCCGAGCCAGTACGACTGGGCGGTGGCCTCGGACACCAGCAAGGAGCTCGTCAAGAACCGCTGGAACTACGTCCTCGACAACATGGTCGGGCAGAAGTGGCTGGACGCCGCCGAGCGGTCCGGCATGAAGTTCCCGGTGCCGAAGGACCCCAGGGGCAACCCCGGCCAGGCCGGCCAGGTCGGCTACCTGGTGAACGCTGCCAACGCCGCGCTGAAGCGCCGACTGGTCGACGAGGGCACTGCCGCGGACGCCAAGGAGGCCGACGCCCTGGTCGACCTCGGCGGATGGACCGTCACCCTCAACATCGACAAGAAGAAGCAGAAGGCGCTGGAGAAGGCGGTCAAGACCCAGCTGACCGACAAGCTGGACCCGAAGGCACGCAAGGTCGACGCCGACGTCCAGGCCGGCGCCGTGTCCGTGGACCCGAAGACGGGCGCGGTCGTGGCGATGTACGGGGGTGTGGACTACCTCAAGCACTACTGGAACAACGCCACCCGCGTCGACTACCAGCCCGCCTCCACCTTCAAGCCGGTGATCCTGGCGGCCGCCGTCGAGGAACAGGCCGAGACGCAGGACGGTCAGCCGATCGCGGCCAACACCGTCTACGACGGCACCAGCAAGCGCCCGGTCATGGAGAACGGCGCCGAGGTCGGCTTCTCCCCGGAGAACCAGGGCGACGTGGACCACGGCGACATCACCGTCCAGACGGCGATGAACAAGTCCGTCAACTCCGTCTTCGCGCAGATGGGCGTCGACATCGGCATGCCGAAGGTGATGGAGACCGCGGGCAAGCTCGGCATGGACGTCGAGGACCTGGAGGCGGTGCCCGCCCAGACCCTGGGCTCCATGGGCGCGAGCCCGATGGACATGGCCGCCGTCTACGCCACCCTCGACAACCACGGCAAGCGGACCACCCCGACGATCCTCAAGTCGGCCGAGCACCTCAACCGCACCGTCACCGTCCCGGAAGCCGTCGGCGACCAGGTCATCAGCCGCGAGGCCGCCGACACGGTGACCTCGATCCTGACCGGCGTGGTCGACGACGGCACCGCCCGCACGGCGGTCCGGGACAACCCGCTGCGCGACGGCCAGCAGGTCGCCGGCAAGACGGGCACCTCCGACAACAACAAGTCGGCCTGGTTCGCCGGTTACACCCCCGACCTGGTCACGACCGTCGGCCTGTTCGGCGAGGACGACAAACCCCCGCACCCGCAGGTCGAGATGTACGGCGCGGGCGGCGAGACCCGCGTCAACGGCGGTGGCTTCCCGGCGCAGATCTGGGCCGCGTACACCTTCGGCGTGATGGAGAAGACCAGCAAGTTCGACCTGGAGACCGACCAGGGTGCGGCCGTCACACCGCCCCCGTCCTCGTCGGCACCCGCGTCGCCGTCGGAGTCACCGACCGAGGAGCCGACGACCGAGGAACCGACCACACAGGCTCCGACCACCGAGGAACCGGCCGAGGAACCGACGACGACCGAGTCCACCACCGAGGAACCGACGACCACCCCGCCGACGGGCCCGACCTTCACCCCGCCCACCATCGAGGTCCCGCCCGACCCGGACGAGACGGGGGACGAGGAGCGGCAGAAGCAGTAGAGGGGGAGCGGACGAGGTGAGGGGCGCCCGGTGACAGGACCGGGCGCCCCTCGTGCCGTCGGCATCCTTTGGGCGCCGTGGCGCAGGCGCTGTCACGCAGGCGCCGTGGTTCAGTTCCCGTGGTTCAGCTCGAACCACACCACCTTGCCCGTGCTCAGCCGGGTCGCGCCCCAGCGCCGGGCCAGCCGGTTGACCAGGTACAGCCCGCGGCCTCCCTCGTCCGTGGCGCGGGCCTGGCGCAGCCGCGGGAGCTGGGGCACGTCGTCACCGACCTCGCAGCGCAGGACGTCCGTGCGCAGCAGCCGCAGGGTGACCGGGCGGGAGGCGTACCGGACCGCGTTGGTGACCACCTCGCTGACCAGCAGCTCCACCGAGTCGGTCAGCTCCTCCATGCCCCATCGGGACAGCGCCTTGCGGGCCAGCCGGCGGGCCCGGCCGGGAGCGGCGTCCTCCGGCTCGAGGAACCAGTACGCCACGTCGTTCGGCGCGATCCCGTCGAAGCGGGCGGCGAGCAGCGCGATGTCGTCGTCCCGGTCGCCCGGACCGAGCATGTCGAGCACCTCGTCGCAGAGCGCCTCCAGCGGCGGCGGATGGTCCGGGCCGGTCAGCTGCGCGGTCGCGGCGAGCTTGTCGCGCAGCTGGTCGATGCCGGTCCACACGTCCCGCAGCCGGGACTCGACCAGGCCGTCCGTGTAGAGCAGCAGCGTCGCCCCGGCGGGCGCGTCCAGCTCGACCGCCTCGAAGTCCACACCGCCGACGCCGATCGGGGCGCCCGCGGGTACCCGCAGCACCTCGGCCCGCCCGCCCAGGAGCAGCAGAATGGGCGGCGGATGACCGGCGTTGGCGATGGTGATGCGGTGCGCGACCGGGTCGTACACCGCGTACAGGCAGGTCGCCATCCGGTCCGCGCCGAGCCGCTGCGCCTGCTCGTCCAGGTGGTGCAGCACCTCCTGCGGCGGCAGGTCGAGACCGGCCAGGGTCTGGGCGGTGGTGCGCAGTTGGCCCATGATCGCGGCGGAGGTCATGGAATGGCCCATGACGTCGCCGACGACCAGCGCGACCCTGCTGCCGGGCAGCGGGATGGCGTCGTACCAGTCGCCGCCCACGCGCGCGGTCTCGGCGGCCGGCAGATAGCGGGAGGCCAGCCGCACGCCGGTGCAGCGCGGCAGGTTCTCCGGCAGCATGGTCCGCTGCAACTCGTCCGCGATGTACGCCTCCCGCCCGTACAGCACCGCCTTGTCGATGCCGAGGGCGCTGTGCGTGGCGAGCTGGGCGGCGACCAGCAGGTCGTCGGCCTCGAAGGCGATGCGCTCGGGGCCGCGCAGGAACAGGGCCGCGCCGATCACCCGGCGCCGGCCGCGCAGCGGCGCGAGGATCGCCCGCTGACCGTCGGGGACGGCCGCCTCGGCGTCCTCGCCGAGGAGTTCGGGCAGTGCGGCGCGCGCGGCGGGCGCGTCCGTGAACACCGGCCGTACGCCGCGCAGCACTTCGGCGAGCGCGCTGCCGTACCGTACCGTGCACCGCTCCGAGCCGATGGAGTCCAGCTCGGAGCGCGCGGGCGCGGCGGCCGGCACGAAACCGCCCTCGGTGTCGCGCTCGGCCGGGATCCGGTCGCTGCGCCGCAACCGCAGCACCAGCGGGCCGGTGGGCCGCTCGTCACCGACCGGCAGCGGTTCGCGCAGATAGACCAGGATGGTGTCGGCGAAGGTGGGCACGGTGGCCCGGCACAGGCCCATCACGATCTCTTCGAGATCGATGCCGCGGGCGATCCGCCGGGTCGCGGCGCCGACGAACCTCAGCCGGTCCCCGTCCCGCCGCATCGGGGTGGGCTTCCCGGGCGGGGTGATCTGACCGGTGCGGCGCTCGAGGCCGTCGGGGACGGGCGCGGAGCCGTCCTGGGGCGCCGGTTCCCGGGACCCGCGGTCCTGGTCCCCCCGCTTCTGGCCCTCTTGCTCCTCGGGCGCACCGCGGGGGGCCGGAGGAGCCGCTGGCGGGTGGTCCGCTGCCGGGTGGTCGTGCACGTCGGGTTTCTGTCCTCCGGCCGGCTGGAGCGGTATGCCCTCGGAAGCGGGCCGAGGTCGATGGGTGTCGGGTCCGGATTCCTGCCCGGCGTGCGGCTGGGAGTGCTCGGCGTCGGGTCCGGCCGGCCCCGACGACGCCAAGGACGCAGCCGAAGCCGGAGACGTGGGCACGGACGACGGCGGCGATGACGACGATGTCGAGCCGGGCCCGTGTGCCGGTGCCGAGGCAGGCAGGAACGCCCCGTGGGCATCCGCGGGGGTGGCGCCCGGATCCGGGCGCTCGTAGGAGGTCGGCTGCTCCGTCACGCGTGTCGAGTCCATCCGTCCGGGGCCACGGCCCGTTCCTCACATTCCCGCCTGCCCCGTGAACGTGAGGCCGGGGACGCACACCGTGCACACCGTACGTCCCGCCGGAACTCCGATACCCCGAATGCACGTCCCCGGAACGGAATCCCCGCGTGGTGAGCGCTTGTTCCTGCGCCGCCTGCCGACCGTCCCCGGCCCGCACCGGTAGTGCCGTACCCCTCGCTCACGTCCTGCCGCCCCTCGGTGACGTTCGGTCAAGCCCAGCGCGCGCTCCGGGAGTTGCTGTCGCCCGGTGCCTTGCGGAGGACGATCCTACGTTTCCTGACCCGGGGTGCATCAAGAGTCTCATGACGACAGATGCGCGGGCGTGCGGTCCCAGTCCGGTGGCAGTGAAGGTACCGCCCAGGACGGATCCGGGCGCCAGTTCTGCCAGTCGTCCGAGAACGGGGCGCCCCACCGGGAGATCACGGCCACCGCCTCCCGGCCCGCTTCCCGCACCCGGCGGGCCAGCGCGGCGTCCACCAGCCCGTCCCGCTGGGCCTGCGCGAACTCGTCCTCGTCCCGCCAGTGCCAACTGCGGTCCGGGTGCACGGAGATGTCCAGAAAATGATCCTCGGAGTCCACTCCACCGGCCCAACGGGCCAGCGGCTCCTCCAGGTTCACGTACCAGTTCTTGAACCGCCAGTCCTGGTCCCAGAACAGCCACACCGACCAGGGCTCACCGGGCCGGGCCAGTTTCAGCACACCGGTCCCGGTCCAGCGGCCGCGCTGGACCGTACGGGGCTTGATGTACCGGGTCCGGAGGGGCTCCCGGTGCACGGGAGTGCCGTCGGCGAGCACCGGCTTCACGCACTCGGTGCCGGGCGCCATCCACACGGCGAGCAACTCCGGATCGTCGTGTACGACCGTGACGGGGCGCGCGATGTGGAAGCGCGCGCCGCCGTTCTCCCGGTAGCGCCACAGCACCTGCGTCCCGGGCGCCCAGCGGCCGTCCGGACCGCCCGCCGTCCCCTGCCCCGGTCCGCCCGTCGCCGTCGTGTCGCGCCGGTCCCGGCGTGGGCCGCCCTCTTCCCCGTGTCCTGTCGCTCCGCCCTCTGCCATGGGCAGATATTAGGTGCCACGGGCACAGACCGCTGCGGTCCCCGTCACGCTTCACCCGTGCGGTACACCGGTGACACGGCGGGGTCACGGAGGAGACCCGACGGGGGCGTGGCCGGGAGACCCGCCGGGAGACCCGCCGGGGGCGCGCCGGGGGCGCGCCTCAGCCGTGCCGCTTTCACGGGCGCGTCATCCGCAGGACGTCCAGGGCCTCGTCGAGCTGCTCCACGGTGAGGTCGCCGCGCTCGACGTACCCGCTCTCCAGGACCACCTGGCGGATGGTCCTCCGCTCCGCCAGCGCCTTCTTGGCGACCTTCGCGGCCTCCTCGTAGCCGATGTACTTGTTGAGCGGGGTGACCACGGACGGCGAGGACTCGGCGTACTCGCGGGCGCGCTCGCGGTCGGCCACGATCCCGTCGACCGTGCGATCGGCGAGCAGCCGGGAGGCGTTCGCGAGCAGCCGGATCGACTCCAGGACGTTCTTCGCGATGACGGGCAGCATCACGTTGAGCTCGAAGTTGCCGGACGCGCCCGCGGTGGCTACCGCCGCGTCGTTGCCCATGACCTGCGCGCAGACCATGAGCACGGCCTCCGGGACGACCGGGTTGACCTTGCCCGGCATGATCGAGGAGCCGGGCTGGAGGTCGGGCAGGGTGATCTCGGCGAGGCCGGTGCGGGGCCCCGAGGCCATCCACCGCAGATCGTTGGCGATCTTCGTCAGTCCGACCGCGATCGTCCGCAGCTGACCGCTGGTCTCCACGATGCCGTCCCGGGCGCCCTGCGCCTCGAAGTGGTCGCGGGCCTCGGTCAGCGGCAGCCCGGTGACCTCGGCGATCTCCTCGATGACGGCGGCGGAGAACCCGGGCGGAGTGTTGATGCCGGTGCCGACGGCGGTCCCGCCGAGGGGCAGCTCGGCCAGCCGCGGCAGGGAGGCGTGCAGCCGCTCGACCCCGTACCGCACCTGGGCCGCGTACCCGCCGAACTCCTGCCCGAGGGTGACGGGCGTGGCGTCCATCAGGTGGGTACGCCCCGACTTCACCACGTCGGCGAACTCCTCGGCCTTGCGCTCCAGCGAGGCCGCGAGGTGCTCCAGGGCCGGTACGAGGTCCCGGGTGACGGCGGCGGTGGCGGCGATGTGGATCGAGGACGGGAAGACGTCGTTGGACGACTGGGAGGCGTTGACGTGGTCGTTGGGATGCACGGGGCGCCCGAGCCGCTCGGTCGCCAGGGTGGCGATGACCTCGTTGGTGTTCATGTTGGACGAGGTGCCCGACCCCGTCTGGAACACGTCGACGGGGAAGTGCTCGTCCCACTTCCCCCCGGCGACCTCTCCGGCCGCCTCGCCGATCGCCTCGGCGATGTCCCCGTCCAGCACACCGAGGCGCGCGTTCACCTTCGCCGCGGCGCCCTTGATCCGGGCGAGGGCCTCGATGTGGGCGCGTTCGATGCGCTGCCCCGAGACCGGGAAGTTCTCCACGGCCCGCTGCGTCTGCGCCCGCCACTTGGCGTCGGCGGGTACCTTCACCTCCCCCATGGAGTCGTGCTCGACGCGGTAGTGCCGGTTGTCGTCCGTGGTCGTCATCGTCGTACCTCCGAAGATCACAGCAGTGGCGCGGGCCGGGGGTATTCCCGTCGGCCCCCTGCCAGCATTCCGCGCGGGTACCCGGAACGGGCTCCGCCCCGCCGCGAGGGAGCGGCGGGGCGGAGTGCCGCATGGAGACCGGCGCCGACCGCGGGTGCCCCGGAGGCACGCGCCGTCGGCCGGGAGGCCCGTCCGCGGGGACGTGCTCTCACCGGCCGCGGGGAGACGGCCGCCCGGCGGTCTCCCGGCTTCAGTTTGTTCTTGCGAGGAACCCCGGGGCTTCAGTCCCGGGGGGAGACACATTCTCGTGCATCGCGGTGCGGAGCGCCGGGATGCCGCTGTGTCCGTCCGGTCACGGAGTGGCTGGCTTCCGCTCACGGGGCAGGGCGAGGCGGACCCCGTAGTGCCGGGTTTCACTCGATGGGGTGGCCGGTGGGGAACGCGTGGTGCGGCGTCGTGCGGGTGTCTACGATCGGTGATCGTGAAGCTGGTGGTGCAGGTCAGGCTGCTGCCGACGCCCGTGCAGGCGGCGGCGCTGGGGGCGACCCTGCGCGCCTGCAACGAGGCCGCCACCTGGGTCAGCGAGGTCGCCTTCGAGAGCGGGGAGTTCAAGAACTTCGCGCTGCGCAGGCTCACCTACGGGCAGGTCAGGTCGCGGTGGAACCTGGGCGCCCAGGCGGCCCAGCACACGATCAAGAAGACCTGCGACGCCTACGCCACCCTGCGGGCGAACCTGACGGCGGGCTGCTTCGGACCTCCCGGCTCGGTCCGCCACCGCCGGGCCACCCAGAAGCCCGTTGTCTTCCGTCCCCTGGGCGCCCAGCCTTTCGACGACCGGATGCTCTCGTGGCAGCTCGCCGGGCGGACGGTGTCGGTGTGGACCACCGGCGGGCGGATGAAGGACGTGGCGTTCACCGCCGCGCCGGAGCAGCTGGCCACGCTCGCCCGGTACCGCAGGGGCGAGTCCGATCTCATCTGCCGGGACGGCATGTGGTTCCTGAACGCCACCTGCGAGGTCCCCGAGGCGCCGCTGAACACCGATCCGGTGGACTTCCTCGGCATCGACCTGGGCATCGTGAACATCGCCACCACCTCCGACGGCAAGATCATGGCCGGGCGGGAACTCAACCGGATCCGGGCCCGCGAGCGCGGCCTGCGCACCAAGCTGCAGCAGAAGAACACCCCGTCCGCCCGGCGGCGGCTGAAGAGACGCCGCCGCAAGGAGGCCCGGCGGGCCAGGGACATCAACCACAAGATCGCGAAACATGTGGTGGCCGAGGCAGAACGCACCTCGCGCGGGATCGCCCTGGAAGACCTCACGGGCATCCGGCAGAGGGTACGGCTTCGCAAGCCCCAACGGGCCACCCACTCCAGCTGGTCCTTTGCTCAGCTGGGGCAGTTCATCGCGTACAAGGCCCGCCGGGCGGGGGTGCCGGTGGTATACGTCGATCCGGCGTACACCTCCCGCACCTGCGCCGAGTGCGGGCACATCGACCAGGCGAACCGGGTGAGTCAGGCCCGGTTCGTGTGCCGGTCCTGCGGATTCGTTGATCACGCGGACCGGAACAGCTCCCGCAACATCCGCGCTCGTGCGCGGGAGTTGCGGCGATGCGGGGTCACGTCAACGGCCCCTGCCCCGCCTCCGCGTCCGCGGGGCGGGGCTGGACGCAAACGCAGCATCACCGCCAGTGGTGCCCGTTGTGCAAGCCCGGGACTTTTAGTCCCGGGTCGTTGACGAGACGGCCTGCTGCCAGAGGGTGTGGGCGATGCCGTCGGCCGCGCGGTTCAGGCCGGTGGTGTTGATGTTGGTGAGGGTGTCGCAGGACCGGTGGTAGCAGGGGTCGTAGGCGGAACCGGCCGTGCCGCCCCACTTTGCGGCCTGTGCGGACGTCTTGCGGGCACTGGCGCCCATCGCGTAACCGGAGGTGGGGATGCCGGCCTGCTGGAAGGGGTAGTCGTCGCTGCGCCCGGCGCCCTCGGTGTTCTCCTCGGGCTGCAGGCCCAGCGAGTCCCAGTACGCCTTCATCGGCGCGGCGGCCGACGTGGTGATGCGGTTGATGAAGTAGCCGCCGTTGGTCGAGGAGACCATGTCGAAGTTGTAGTACGCCCGGATCCTGGAGCGCTGGGTGGAGGACAGCGAACGGACGTAGAACTCCGAGCCGTTGAGGCCCTGCTCCTCGTCGGTCCACCAGGCGAAGCGGACCCGGTTGCGCATGGCCGGGTTCTGCTGGGCCAGGGTCAGGGCGTTCTCCAGGAGGGCGGCCGAGCCGGAGCCGTTGTCGTTCATGCCGGGACCCGCCGAGACGCCGTCGAGGTGGGCGCCGAACATGTACACGTTGTTCGCGTCGCCCTGCGGCCACTCGGCGATCAGGTTGGGACCCGCTCCGCTGGTGCAGCCGGAGGTGCAGGGCTGCTCGGTGACGGTGTAACCGGCCGCCTGCAGCTTGCCCTTCACGTAGGCGACCGAGTCGCGGTACCCCTGGGTGGTGGAGCGGCGGTTGCCGCCGTTGCGGCCGGCGATGGCGCTGAGCTCGCTCAGGTGCGCCCGCACCTTCGTCACGTCGACGTCGGGCGCGGCGAGCGCGTTCACGGCGAGGGCGGACCGGGCCGTGTCCGCGGGAGCGGCGGCCGCGGCGGGGAGTGTTCCGCAGCCGAGCGCGACGGCGAGGGAGAAGCTCGCCACGGCGAATCGTCGTCTCACACTGTCTCCTTCGGGAGGTGGCCGTGGGGTGGGCCACAGGGAGCCTGACATATCGTGTGCATGTCAAGATGGCGAGAAGACTCACAGCGAAGGTTGGGGGAGTCAACGGAAACGGGGCCCGTGCGGGCAGGTTGTCCAAAAAGGGAACACCGCGTCCGCTATCCGGGCGTGCGGGCCCCCGCGGCGGCCCCACGGGCGGTTCCCGGACCTGTCGTGACGGCGCGTCGGTGGCGAGCCGGCCCAGTCGGTCGAGGGCGAACTGCGGAGGCGGGCCCCGCCCGTCCGGCGTCCGAGGAGGAGGCCCGTTCGGGGCCGAAGGGGGTTCGGGGCGCGGCCCGGGGGTGGAAGGAAAAGGGGCGGCGGGAGGCCGAAACCCTCAACCGCCGCCCCCGGGAGGCACTACGCCAGCCCCGGCCCCCGCACCGGAATCGACGTGAACGTCGGCTGCTGCGGCGAAGGATCCTGGAAGAAGTCGTTGCCCTTGTCGTCGACGACGACGAACGCCGGGAAGTCCTCGACCTCGATCTTCCAGACCGCCTCCATGCCGAGCTCCTCGTACTCCAGGACCTCGACCTTCTTGATGCAGTCCTGGGCGAGCCGGGCGGCCGGCCCGCCGATCGAGCCGAGGTAGAAGCCGCCGTGCGCGTCGCACGCGTCGGTGACCTGCTTGCTGCGGTTGCCCTTGGCGAGCATCACCTTGGAGCCGCCGGCCGCCTGGAACTGCTCGACGTAGGAGTCCATACGGCCGGCCGTCGTCGGGCCGAAGGAGCCGGACGCGTAACCCTCGGGGGTCTTGGCCGGACCGGCGTAGTACACCGGGTGGTCCTTGAGGTACTGCGGCATCCCCTCGCCCGCGTCCAGCCGCTCCTTGATCTTGGCGTGCGCGATGTCGCGGGCCACGACCAGCGGACCGGTGAGGGAGAGGCGGGTCTTCACCGGGTACTTGGTGAGTTCCGCGAGGATGGCGTCCATCGGCTGGTTCAGGTCGATCTGAACGACGTCGCCGTCGGACTCGAGGTGCTCGTCCGTCGTCTCCGGGAGGAACCGCGCGGGGTCCCGCTCCAGCTGCTCGAGGAAGACGCCCTCGGCGGTGATCTTCGCGACGGCCTGGCGGTCGGCGGAGCAGGAGACCGCGATCGCGACCGGGCAGGACGCGCCGTGCCGCGGCAGCCGGACCACGCGGACGTCGTGGCAGAAGTACTTGCCGCCGAACTGCGCGCCGATGCCGATCTTCTGGGTCAGCTCGAAGACCTTGTCCTCCAGCTCCTTGTCGCGGAAGCCGTGCCCCAGCGGGGAACCCTCGGTCGGGATCTCGTCGAGGTAGTGCGCCGAGGCGTACTTCGCGGTCTTCAGCGCGTACTCGGCCGACGTGCCGCCGACGACGATCGCCAGGTGGTACGGCGGGCAGGCGGCCGTGCCGAGCGAACGGATCTTCTCCTCCAGGAACTTCATCATGGAGGACTCGTTCAGGACGGCCTTGGTCTCCTGGTAGAGGAAGCTCTTGTTGGCGGAGCCGCCGCCCTTGGCCATGAACAGGAACTTGTAGGCGCCGCCGTCGGTGGCGTACAGCTCGATCTGGGCGGGGAGGTTGGTGCCGGTGTTCTTCTCCTCCCACATGGTCAGGGGGGCCATCTGGGAGTAGCGCAGGTTGAGGTTCCGGTACGCGTCGTAGACGCCCCGGGACAGGGCCTCCTCGTCGCCGCCCTCGGTGAGCACGTTCTGGCCGCGCTTGCCCATGACGATCGCGGTGCCGGTGTCCTGGCACATGGGGAGCACGCCGGCCGCCGCGATGTTGGCGTTCTTCAGCAGGTCCAGGGCGACGAACTTGTCGTTGGACGACGCCTCGGGGTCGTCGATGATGCGGCGCAGCTGGGTGAGGTGGGCGGGGCGCAGGTAGTGCTGGATGTCGCGGATGGCCTCTTCGGCGAGCTTGCGCAGCGCCTGAGGCTCCACCTTGAGGAAGGTCCGTCCGTCGGCCTCGAAGGTGGAGACACCTTCGGAGGTCACCAGCCGGTAGGGGGTGGTGTCCTCTCCCATGGGGAGCAGATCGGCGTACTCGAACTCAGGCATCGCGCCCATTCCTCACTCGACAGGTGGCCGCCCGCCGACGTCGGCGGGCGCCCACCAGCGTAGGACCTGCCGCCGGGAACGAGCCTGTGAGGTTGTCCTCAGTAGCGGTCGGTCACCACCTCATGGCTTCCCGTCGGGTCGGTGGGCCAGGTGGGGCCAGGTGGCGCCCGGTGGGGTCCGGTGGGGTCGGCCGGTCCGGTGGGGGCCGTCCGGTCGGTCCGGCGGTTCCCGAGTCGTTCACGAGGAGTTGGCGACGGGGGCTAGTCGCGATCTATCGCGTTTGGGTAAGGTGCTGCCGTGGACCTTCAGAAGCACGCCCAGCCGCAGGACAGCGCACCGCGGGCCGCCGAGCTGCGCGTCTCGGACGCCGACCGCGACCGTGTCGCCGACCTTCTGCGCGAGGCCCTCGCCGAGGGCAGGCTGTCCCCCGAGGAGCACGCCGAGCGCGTCGAGGGCGTGCTGGCCGCCAAGACCGCCGGAGAGCTCGAGGTGTTCGTCCGGGACCTGCCGGGCGCCCACCAGCGACGCGCGGTCCATGCCTCGGTGCCCAGCCGGCCCACCGCGGGCGCCATCCCGATGGACCCCGACGACAACGTGGTGGCGGTCTTCAGCGCCGCCACCCGCAAGGGCCGCTGGCGGGCCGGCCGCCGCATCCATGTGTACGCGGTCTTCGGCAATGTCGAGATAGACCTCAGCGAGGCGGTCTTCGAGCACCAGCAGGTCGTGATCAAGGCCTTCTCGGTCTTCGGCAACGTCGAGGTCCGCGTCCCGGAGAACGTGTCGCTGCGCGGCATGGGCGGTGGCGTCCTCGGCAACTTCGAGGTGTCCTCGCTGGACTCCGAGGACCCCGAGGCCCCGGTGGTCTACGTGGACGGCTGGGCGGTGCTGGGCAATATCGAGGCGCGGCCCAAGCGGGGCAAGCTGGTGGCGGACATCCTCGACCGGGTGCAGCGCTCGGTGGACAAGGGTGTGCGCAAGCGCCAGGACCGTTGACGACCGTGAAGCGGGGCGGACGGAGACGCTGAGGCGTTCCGTCCGTGCGGCGCGGAGGCGGCGTGGGCCGAATTCCGTTGCCGGAAGCGGCGGTTCGGGACTCAGTGCATAGGCGCACGCACAGCGGGTAAGCCTTGCTGCATCGTCTCTCGCTCGCGAAGCCGTCGTCAGGAGTAGACCCGTGCCGCAACCGCCGCATTCGTCCCTGCAGGTAGCTGCCGTTCCGGCCCAGCGGGTGCCGACGCGAGACAGGGATCAGGACGCGCCCTGGCACACCGAGGCGGTGTGCCGGCGCGACGAGGCAGGACTGTTCTTCGCTCCGTCGAAGGAACCCACGGCCGCCAGGCTCTCCCGCGAGGAGGCCGCCAAGCGGGTCTGCGCCCGCTGTCCGGTGATGGTCGAGTGCAGGGAGCACGCCCTGCTCCAGCCCGAGCCCTACGGTGTCTGGGGCGGCCTGACCGCCGCCGAGCGCCGTGTGGTCCTGGCCCGGCGCCGCCGCCGGGACGTGGAACTCCAGAAGGCGGCCCGCACCGGCGGTCCCATAGCGGCAGCAGGCTGACCGGCCCCGGAACCCGGCGCGAGGAGTGTTCCCGCCCCCGGGACGACCCACCGGGGCGCGGGGAACCACGCGACCGGCCACAGCGGACCGCACCGTTCGACGAGGCTCCCGGCGACCCACGGACCGCACACCCGTGGGCCGCCCGCACGGCCTCCGTCGAACCCGGCGGAGCTACTTCGCCCGGTCGAAATCCACCGCACTGTACGCGCGCAGCTTGCTCAGCCGGTGCTCGGAGTCGATCCGCCGCACCGTGCCCGACTTGGACCGCATCACGATGGAGTCGGTCGTGGCGGTCTCGGACCGGTACCGCACCCCGCGCAGCAGCTCGCCGTCGGTGATGCCGGTGGCCACGAAGAACACGTTGTCGCCGGTGACGAGGTCGGCGTCGGTCAGCACCCGGTCGAGATCGTGCCCCGCGTCGATCGCGCGCTGCCGCTCCGCGTCGTCCTGCGGCCACAGTTTGCCCTGGAGGGTGCCGCCGAGGCACTTCACGGCACAGGCCGAGATGATGCCCTCGGGGGTGCCGCCGATGCCGAGCAGCAGGTCGATGCCGGTGCCCTCGCGCAGGGCGAGGATCGAGCCGGCCACGTCACCGTCGGAGATCAGCTTGATGCGCGCCCCGGTCTCCCGGATCTCCTTGATGATGCCCTCGTGCCGGGGCCGGTCGAGGATCACCACCGTGACGTCCTCGGGGGTGACCCGCTTGGCCTTGGCGACCCGGCGGATGTTCACGGCCACCGGTGCGTCGATGTCGACGAAGTCGGCGGCCTCGGGCCCCGTGACCAGCTTGTCCATGTAGAACACGGCCGAGGGGTCGAACATCGAGCCGCGTTCGGCGGCGGCCAGTACGGCGATCGCGTTGGTCATGCCCTTGGCGGTCAGCGTGGTGCCGTCGATGGGGTCGACGGCGATGTCGCACTCGGGCCCGGTCCCGTCGCCCACGCGCTCCCCGTTGAAGAGCATCGGGGCCTCGTCCTTCTCGCCCTCACCGATGACGACGACGCCGTTCATCGAGACGGTGGAGACGAGGGTGCGCATGGCGCGTACCGCGGCACCGTCGGCGCCGTTCTTGTCGCCGCGCCCGACCCAGCGCCCGGCGGCCATCGCGGCGGCCTCGGTGACCCGCACGAGTTCCAGGGCGAGGTTGCGGTCGGGAGCTTCGGAGGGCACATCGAGTTCGGACGGCAATTGATGGTGTTCGGTCATCGGAGCGCACCTTTCTGTACGACGACGGCCGGATGAGGGTGTTGCGCCTGACTCTAGCGCCGGACTGACAAAATGAGCAGGGGCCCCCACGGATGAGCGGACCGGGCACCTGCGACGATAGGGGCGTGGCAGGAACGAACAGCATGCAGAAGTCGGCTCGGGACATGATCCTTTCCCTGAGTCTCATCTTGCTCGCCGCGGGAGTGATCTGGCTGTTCATCCCGCACGACGACGGCGAGCCCGACCTCAAGCGGGTCGACTACCGCGTCGACCTGCTCACCGCGCGCCGCGCCGCCACCTATCCGGTGGCCGCGCCCGAGGGTCTGTCCGAGGCATGGAAGCCCACCTCCGTCCGTTTCCAGGGCGAGGAGTTCGATTCCTGGCACCTCGGCTACCGAGCCCCCGACGGGGAGTACGTGGCGGTCGAGCAGTCGACTCAGAAGTCGGTGGTCTTCATCGAGGGCGAGACCCAGGGCGCGGAGAAGACCGGGAAGACGCAGCAGATCGACGGAAAGACCTGGACCCGGTACGAGGGCGATCGGTACGACGCGCTGGTGCTCGAGGAGGAGGGTTCGACCACCGTGGTGACGGGCACGGCGTCCTTCGCCCGGCTGACGGAGATGGCCGAGGCTCTGCGCACCGCATCCGACTGACCGGGTGCGCGAGGACCGGGGACGCGAGGACCGGCATACGGCAGGCATGCGGCAGGGCCCCCGACACCAAGGTGTCGGGGGCCCTGCCGCATGCCGCGAAGCGACGCTCAGACGGTGGTGACGACCTGGCCGTACTCCAGGCGCGGGCCGCGCGGGAACCAGGCGTCCGGGCCGGGGCGGCCGATGTTGACGACCACCAGCGGCGTGTGGTCGTCGTCGAGGAACTCCTTGCGGATGCCCTCGAAGTCGCAGCCGGTCATCGGGCCGGCGGCCAGACCCGCGGCACGCACGCCGATGATGAAGTACGCGGCCTGCAGGGCGGCGTTCAGGGAAGCCTGGCCCTCGCGCATCGAGCGGTCGCCGGCGAACATGTCCTTGGCCCCGGGGAAGTGCGGGAAGAGCTGCGGCAGCTCCTCGTGGAACTCGTTGTCCGCGGAGAGGATCGCGACCAGCGGGGCGGTGGCCGTCTTGGCCGCGTTGCCCTCCGCCATGTGCTGGACGAGGCGCTCGCGGGCCTCGGGGGAGCGGACCAGGGTGACGCGCAGCGGCGAGTTGTTCATGGAGGTCGGGCCGTACTTGACCAGGTCGTAGATGGCCTGCACCTGCTCGTCGGTCACCGGCTCGTCGGTGAACGTGTTGGCGGTGCGCGCCTCACGGAAGAGCAGGTCCTGGGCGGCGGAGTCAAGAACGAGAGACATGCGTGAACTTTCTAGGGGAAGCATCGGTCCCGCGCGGTCGGCGCGAAACCCTTGATGAGGAAAACGGTACGACAGGGAAGTTCAAAGTTCAACAAAAAGCGGAATGCGGTGACCTGCTTCACAAGGAAACCCTTCCGGGGTGATGCACGCCACAGCGACACGGCGAACACTTCGCCGGCCGTCCGCGGTCTTGGAGGGCAGTACGCCGTCGTTCACCTGAGATGGGACCAACTGATATGACCGACACCCTCAAGGGCCCCGCCAGCTACTTTCCGTCGATCGAGAAGAAGTACGGCCGTCCGATCGCGGAGTGGAAGGAGCTGATCCGCTCATCGCCGCTCGTCCAGCACATGGAACTGGTCGCCTGGCTCAAGACCGAGCACGGCCTGGGCCACGGTCATGCGAACGCCCTCGTCGCCCACACGCTGGCCGAGGACAACGCGAAGTAGCCGGGTCCGCCAGGGCGGCCCCGCCCCGGCGGGCCCGGCGCGGGTGGGCCGGGCCCGGGCTACGGCTTCCCGCCCCCGCCCTCCGCCCGTCCCGCTCCAGCGGTCTCCTCCGCGAGCGCCGCGTCCAGCCGGGCCCGTGCCCCGTCCAGCCGGCTCCGGCACACCTTGGCCAGTTCCTCGCCCCGCTCCCACAGCGCGAGCGACTCCTCCAGCGTCGTACCGCCCGTCTCCAGGCGGCGTACGACCTCGATCAGCTCGTCCCGCGCCTGCTCGTACCCGAGAGCCTCGGCCGCGGCCTCCGCCTGCCCCGCCTGCCCCGCCTGCCCCGTCTGCTCCGTCTTGCTGGTCATCCGCCCACCCTACGTATCGACTCGGACACTGAACTCACCCTCGGACACCCGTGCCCGCAATGCCTCACCGGCCTCCACCTCGCCCGGATCGCGCACGGCGTGTCCGTCGGCCCGCTGCAGTACGGCATACCCCCGCTTGAGCGTCGCGGCGGGGGAGAGGGCCACCACGCGCGCGTGCGTGTGCGTCAGCTCGGAGTCGGTCCGGTCCAGCTGGTGCCGCAGGGAGCGCCGGGCCCGGTCGAGTAGCGCGGTGACCTCCTCGGCCCGTCCGTCGATCATCCGGTGCGGAGCCTCCATCGAAGGCCGGGCCAGCGCCTGCGCCAGCCCCCGCTCCTCCCGGTCGACGAACGCCTGGACGCAGCGCCGCGCACGGTCGCGCAGCAGCCGCACCCGCTCGTACTCCTCGCCCACGTCCGGGACGACCCTTTTGGCGGCGTCCGTCGGGGTGGAGGCCCGCACGTCGGCGACATGATCCAGGAGCGGGTTGTCCGGCTCGTGCCCGATCGCGGAGACGACCGGCGTCCGGCAGTCCGCCACCGTCCGCACCAGCTGTTCGTCGGAGAACGGCAGCAGGTCCTCCACGCTGCCCCCGCCCCGGGCCACGACGATCACGTCCACCTCGTCGACCGCGTCCAACTCCTTCACGGCCTGGACGACCTGCGGCACCGCGTGCACGCCCTGCACGGCGACGTTGCGCACCTCGAAGCGGACGGCGGGCCAGCGGCGCCGGGCATTCTCCAGCACGTCCCGCTCGGCGGCCGAGGCACGTCCGCACACCAGCCCGATCAGCCGCGGCAGGAACGGCAGCGGCTTCTTCCGCTCGGGGGCGAAAAGGCCCTCCCGCGCGAGGGACTTCTTCAGCTGCTCAAGACGTGCGAGCAGCTCCCCGACCCCGACCGGCCTGATCTCGGCGGCCCGCAGCGACAGCTGCCCGCGCGGGGCGTACCACTCGGGCTTGCAGTGCACCACGACCCGCGCGCCCTCGCCGACGACGTCGGCGACGGCGTCGAACACCTGTCGGTAGCAGGTCACGCCGACGGAGATGTCGTACGAGGCGTCCCGCAGCGTCATGAACACCACCCCGGCGCCCGGCCGCCGCGACAGCTGGGTGATCTGCCCCTCGACCCACACCGCGCCGAGCCGGTCGATCCACCCCCCGATGAGCCGGGACACCTCACCGACCGGGATGGGCGCTTCCGCAGACGTGTTGACAGCCATGTCGCGAGACTAGTCCGAGCCGCCGACATCACAGGCCACCACCGGGCGGCCCCGTGCCCGTACGTCGCCGGCCCGTACGACCGCCCGCCCGCCCCCGTGCCCGTCCACCGCCCGTCCATGTGCCCGGTGCGCCGGTGCGCCCTGCCCGGCGCTCCCGTGCACCCGGAATCCGGACCGGCCCGGAGCCTCCCCCCGGACGCGATCACCGGGCTGTCGGGCAGGGCCCTTACGATGGGACGCATGACCGCTTCGCCTGGCCGCCGTGTCCTGCTCGCCGCCCCCCGGGGCTACTGCGCGGGCGTGGACCGCGCCGTGATCGCCGTCGAGAAGGCCCTGGAGCAGTACGGGGCCCCCGTCTACGTCCGGCACGAGATCGTGCACAACAAATACGTCGTGCAGACCCTGGAGAAGAAGGGCGCCGTCTTCGTCGAACGGACGGAGGAGGTCCCGCCGGGCAACATCGTCATGTTCTCCGCGCACGGCGTGGCCCCCGTCGTCCACGAGGAGGCCGCGCGCGGCCGGCTCGCCACCATCGACGCGACCTGCCCGCTGGTCACCAAGGTGCACAAGGAAGCGGTCCGGTTCGCGAGCGAGGACTACGACATCCTCCTGATCGGGCACGAGGGCCACGAAGAGGTCATCGGCACCTCCGGCGAGGCCCCCGACCACATCCAGCTCGTCGACGGCCCCGAGGACGTCGCCAAGGTCGAGGTCCGTGACCCGTCGAAGGTCGTCTGGCTCTCCCAGACCACCCTCTCGGTGGACGAGACGATGGAGACCGTCGACGCCCTCAAGGACAAGTTCCCCCAGCTGATCTCCCCGCCCAGCGACGACATCTGCTACGCCACGCAGAACCGCCAGTTGGCGGTCAAGCAGATGGGCGCCGAGGCGGACCTGGTGATCGTGGTCGGCTCGCGGAACTCCTCCAACTCCGTGCGGCTCGTCGAGGTCGCTAAGATCGCGGGCGCCCGTGACGCCCACCTGGTGGACTTCGCCGACGAGATCGACGAGGCCTGGCTGGAGGGCGTCTCCACGGTCGGCGTCACCTCGGGCGCCTCGGTGCCGGAGGTGCTGGTCGAGCAGGTCCTGGAATGGCTCGCGCAGCGCGGCTTCGAGGATGTCGAGATCGTCAAGGCCGCCGAGGAGTCCATCATCTTCTCGCTGCCGAAGGAGCTGCGCCGCGACCTGCGCGAGGAGGCGGCGACGCTGGTGGCGGAGCGCGGTGGCACCGGGCCGGGAGGGGCCCCGGCGTCGGCCTAGTGCGCCGACGGACGGAGGTCCGGGGGGATGTGGCGGCGTCACATCCCCAATCCTCCCCCTGTGTCCGATTGGGGGCGGCGTTCGGTTCGGTGGCCGTTCACGGCCCGGCTTAACGTAGTCCCATGCAGATTTTCGGTGTGGACATCGGCGGGTCCGGGATCAAGGGTGCCCCGGTCGACCTGGACAAGGGGGACCTGGCGCAGGAGCGCTGCAAGGTCCTCACCCCTCACCCCTCCACACCGGACGCGGTGGCCGACGGGGTCAAGGAGGTCGTCGACCACTTCGGCTGGACCGGTCCGGTCGGGGTCACCTTCCCGGGCGTGGTCACCGACGGCACCACGATCCGTTCGGCGGCCAACGTCGACAAGAGCTGGGTCGACACCGACGCGCGGGTCCTGCTCGGCGACCGCCTCGGCGGTCTGCCCGTGACCGTGGTCAACGACGCGGATGCGGCGGGCGTCGCCGAGATGCACTTCGGCGCCGCGAAGGGCCGCCGGGGCACGGTCGTCCTGCTGACGTTCGGTACGGGCATCGGCAGCGCCGTGTTCGTGGACGGCGTCCTGGTCCCGAACACGGAGCTCGGCCACCTGGAGCTGCACGGCCACGAGGCGGAGAAGCGGGCCTCCAGCAAGGCCCGGGAGGACCACGAGCTGACGTGGGAGCACTGGGCGCACCGGGTGCAGAAGTACCTGGCCCACGTGGAGATGCTGTTCTCGCCGGAGCTGTTCGTGATCGGCGGCGGCGTCAGCCGCAAGTCCGAGAAGTTCCTGCCCCACATCCAGGGCATCAAGGCCGAGATCGTCCCGGCGCAGCTGCAGAACAACGCGGGCATCGTGGGAGCGGCGATGAGGGCGGCCACGGGCGCCTAGGCACCGGGACGCCCGGGGACCCTTCCCGGAGAGGCCCGGCACCCGGACGTCAGGCCTGGGCCCGGCTCCGGGCGGCGGCCCGCCGGTTGATCGTACGGATCATGCGCATCCGCCGGCCGAGCACGATCGCGCAGGCGAGCAGGGTCCCCCCGTACAGCCAGCCGGCCTGGGTGGCGAGTCCCGTCACCATGCCCATGAGCCGGGCGCCGGTCCCGCCGTCGCCCTCGTCGGCGACCGGGACCAGGCCCAGGGCGAAGGCGACCGGGACGACCACGGGCGCGGTGAGCAGGTCCCCCTCGCGCACCCACAGCGCGGTCAGCACGCACACCGGCAGGAACAGCACGCCGTACACGGTCGGGGACATCCCGAACAGCAGCGCGACGAGGAACCCGAGCGTCAGCATCACGAACCCGCAGAAGAGACCTCCGCCGAGCCCGGTGAGCCGGGGATTCGGCAGCCGCCGGGCCGCAGGGGCGGGAACGGGCCGAGGGGCCGGCGCGGGTCTGCGCTGCGCCGGGCGGACGGGCCGGGCGGAGCGCGCGACACCGCCCCCGGGCGTCCGCCCCGCCTGAGGAGGCAGCGGCGGCCGAGGCGGCCGGGCCGGCCGGTCACGTCGCGGTCCGTACTGAGCAGGTCGCGTGCTGTGTTGCTCCACTGGACCAACTTAGGTCTGTTTATGTGCCGAATGGGCCGTCGGACACGCCGAGGATCTAGGGCTGTCCATGCGTTCGATTTACCGACGGGGCGTGGAGCGGGTACGCCGTAGACTGGTGGATCGGCCCACGCGCCCAGTCGGCCGGTCCTCGTCCCCCATCCTCACGTACGGGAAGTCGCAACGTGTCGCTCACGATCGGAATCGTCGGTCTGCCGAATGTCGGCAAGTCGACCCTGTTCAACGCCCTGACCAAGAACGACGTGCTGGCGGCCAACTACCCGTTCGCCACCATCGAGCCGAACGTGGGCGTGGTCGGTGTCCCCGACGCCCGGCTGGCGAAGCTCGCGGAGATCTTCGGCTCCCAGCGGATCCTCCCGGCCACGGTCGACTTCGTCGACATCGCGGGCATCGTCCGCGGCGCCAGCGAGGGCGAGGGCCTCGGCAACAAGTTCCTGGCGAACATCCGCGAGTCCGACGCGATCTGCCAGGTCATCCGCGCCTTCCAGGACGAGAACGTCGTCCACGTCGACGGCAAGGTCTCGCCGAAGGGCGACATCGAGACGATCAACACCGAGCTGATCCTCGCCGACCTGCAGACCATCGAGAAGGTCCTGCCGCGCCTGCAGAAGGAGTCGCGGATCAAGAAGGACATCGCGCCCAAGGTCAAGGCGGTCGAGGAGGCCAAGGAGATCCTGGAGAAGGGCGACCCGCTCTTCACGCACGGCATCGTCCAGGGCAGCGAGCGGGCCGAGCCCCTGCACGACCTGCACCTGCTCACCACCAAGCCGTTCCTCTACGTCTTCAACGTCGACGAGGACGAGCTGACCGACGAGGACTTCAAGAACGAGCAGCGCGCCCTGGTCGCCCCCGCCGAGGCGATCTTCCTCAACGCCAAGCTGGAGGCGGACCTCGCCGAGCTGGACGAGGAGGACGCCATGGAGCTCCTGGAGTCGGTCGGCGCCGAGGAGCCCGGCCTCGCCATCCTCGCCCGCGTCGGCTTCAACACCCTCGGCCTGCAGACGTACCTGACCGCGGGCCCGAAGGAGTCCCGCGCCTGGACCATCAAGCGCGGCGCCACCGCCCCCGAGGCCGCCGGAGTCATCCACACCGACTTCCAGAAGGGCTTCATCAAGGCCGAGGTCATCTCCTTCGAGGACCTGGTCGAGACCGGCTCGGTCGCCGAGGCCCGCGCCAAGGGCAAGGCCCGCATGGAGGGCAAGGACTACGTCATGCGCGACGGCGACGTGGTGGAGTTCCGCTTCAACGTCTAATGCGTTCGGCGAAAGGCCGTCTGACCTGCGGCGGAGCGGGTTGGGCGGCCTTTGCGGTCCGCACAGAGTCCGCAGCGTGCTGACTTCGGTCAGCGCGCGGGGCAGCGGCTACGCTGCTTCGTCGACCTGCGGCTGGGCATCGGCGGACTGGTCCGCGTACGCCTTGTCGACGGCGGCCCGGGTCCGCTCCTCGGAGTCGGGCCACAGGTGGGTGTAGATGTTCAGCGTCATGGCCGCGTTGGTGTGGCCGAGGCGCTCGGAGACCGTCTTCACGGACTCGCCGTGCTTGATCAGCAGGCTGGCGTAGTGATGCCGGAGGGCGTGGGGTCCGGTGCCCTTCGGTATGTCGGCGTTCGCGCAGGCGGGCCGCCAGGAGCCGTCCATGAAGTGCGTGTAGACCACGGGCCCGCCTTGCGGAGCCGTGAAGATCCAGCTCTCGGGCCCATCGGCGGGGAAGTCCCGCAGGTGGGCCTTCATCGCATCCACCGCCATGCGGGGGAGCGGGACCGTGCGATGCGAGCGAGCGGTCTTGGGCGGGCAGACGTACACGCCGTGCTTGGCGGTCTGCTGGATCTGCTGCTCGACCGAGACGGTCGCGTGCAGCAGGTCCACGTGCCGGAGCTGGAGACCGAAGAGCTCGCCGGGGCGGAGCCCGGTGGCCGCGCCGAGCAGCACGAGGCCCTTGTATCGGGCGGGTATCTCCTCGGACAGCGTCCGCACCTGCTCGACGGCCAGTGGCACGATCTTCTTCCGCGGTACCGAGGGCAGCTTCGCCTCGGCGCACGGGTTGTGAGGGATCATCCGGTCACGGACGGCCGCCCGGAAGACGGCGTTGACCGTGTTGAAGACCGTCCGTGAGGTACTGGCGGCCAGCCCGTGCGTGGTGGTCAGGCTGGTGACCCAGCTCTGTACGTCGCCAGGCTTGATGGCGCCGAGTGCTCGCTTCTCCCAGGCCGGGTAGACGTAGCAGCGCAGGTGCTGGGCCACGGCCTTGGCCGTGGAAGGCCGGTGGGGCTGGATGGCCCGCCATTCCTCCGCGTACTCCTTGAAGGGCTTCTTCGCCGACCGCGGGTCGACGTACTGACCGGTGACCAGGCTGGCCGTGACCTCGTCGATCCACCGTTGGGCGTCGATCTTGCGGTCGAAGTGGCGGGCGTGCTCCTTGCCGTCGAGGTCGCGGTAGCGGGCCCGCCATTTGCCGTTGGGGCGCTTCTGGATGTTGGCCAAGTGGCCTCTCCTTCGTGTCGGTTGTCAGTAGTGGCCGCCGTCCTCGATGTCGCTGCTGAGGGTGCGAGCGTCCCGCTCGTCGCCCATGAGGCGGAGGCACTGCTCGTGGATCGCCCGCGAGCTGTCGGGATGGGCCTTGATGTGGTCAGCGATGGCGACCACGGCGTGGTGGAGGCGGTCGCGCGCGTCTCGGGCCTCGTAGAACGCTTCGACGGCCTCTTGGACGAGGCGCCGGCTGTTGATGTCGAGCCCCTCCAGGGGCGGGGACATCAGTTCTTCGAGGGGGAGCTCGAAGACGCGGGAGAAGGCGAGGGCCTCGTCGAGGTTGATGCGTCGGCGAGGGGTGCCGTTCTCGATGCGCCAGACCGCTGTCTGGTTCATCTTGATGCCGGCTCTGGTCACCCGCTCGGCCAGCTCGGTCGTGCTCCACCCTCTGACCTCGCGCTCCAGCGCCACGCGCGCGGCCACGTTTCCCTCGCTGTAGAGCAGCGGCACCTCGCCGCCCTCGGGCCTGTCGCCTGCCATCGAACCTCCATCGCCACCATCGCTATCCCAATTGAAACATGAGCTTCCCGATTTGGGTAACCGGCGATCCTGGGGTACAGCTCTATGCGGATCGAATCACCGCCTAGCCGAATGGGAATGCATGCGATACCTGACCACCGCCGAGGTTGCTGAGCGCTACCGCACAGCCGAGAGCACCGTCCGCTACTGGCGCCACATCAAGAAGGGGCCGCGCGGCATCAAGGTCGGCAAGCGGGTGCTCTACCCCGAGGCCGAGCTGCTGCGCTACGAGCGCACGCTGATCGCAGGCCAGGAGGAATGGGGCCTGGCCTCGTGAGCCACCGACAGGCCCAGACACAGCAACGGCCCCCGGCGCGCCAACGCCGAGGGCCGGAGATTCCCCTGCACGTCGCCCATCCCTGAACGAACGAACCGGTGAGGGGCGGGACCTTGCCCGTCCCGTCCCTCATCTGAGAGGAACGTCTATGGAGGACTCTACGTCCCCCGCCACCTCGAACACATCCCACAAGGTCGTCTGGCCTGCCGCTGCGGTCCCCGGCCAGGGCATCCCGTGGCGTGATGGGGACCGAACGGAGTCACGGTCCCCTGTTGCACGCTCCACCGACGATGCTTCGGCGGGTGTTCCGGTCGGGGACCGAAGCACCTCCAGTGCGGAGCATGCGCAGGTCAGTGCCCTGGGGACCGGTCCCGCCGAACCGGACGCCGGGGACCAGACAGAGACTTCCGGTCCGCCGGTCCCCGAACCTGGTCCCCGAATCCCGGGCGAGCGCGGCGCGCCCCGAGCCGATGGTGAGAGCCACGGTCCCCACGCATCTGCGGGGACCGTGGTCCCCGACGGCGGATCGGGGACCGGGGACCGTGCCGGTGCGAGCGGCGAGACGGCCGACGAGGGAGCCGCGCTGCTGGACGACCTGCGCGCCGCGCTCGGCCGCTACGTGGTGCTGCCGAGCGAGGAGGCCCTGACCGCGGTCACCCTGTGGGTGGCGGCCTCCCATATCCAGCCCGCACTCCAGCACGCGCCGCGCCTGGCGGTGGTGGGGCCGACCAAGGGGTGCGGCAAGTCCCGGGTCTTGGACGTGCTCCACGAGACCGTGTGCCGGCCGATGATGACGGTGAACACCTCGCCGGCGGTGGTCTTCCGGATCATTGGCGAGGACCCGCCGACGCTGCTGGTGGACGAGGCAGACACCATCTTCGGCCCGAAGGCGGGCGACAAGGAGGACCTGCGTGGCCTGCTGAATGCCGGACACCAGCGCAACCGCCCCGCCTGGCGGATATCCGGCCCGGAGCACAAGCCGACCGCGTTCCCGACCTTCGCGATGGCCGCGCTGGCAGGCATCGGCGACCTGCCGGACACGATCATGGACCGCGCGGTCGTGCTCCGCATGCAGAAGCGCAAGCCCGGCGAGAAGGTCGCTCCCTTCCGCTCCCGGCACTCCGTCCCGGAACTGAACGCGCTGCGCGACCGGCTGACCGCATGGCTGACCCCACTGCGCGGGACAGCGCACCGGCTGGTGCCACCGATGCCGGTCGAAGACCGGGCCGCAGACACCTGGGAGCCTCTGGTCATCGTCGCCGACCTGGCTGGCGGCCACTGGCCCGCCCAGGCCCGTGCCGCCTGCCTGGCGATGACCCGGAACGAAGTGGTCCAGGACGAGCAGACGACGCTGAAGACCCGGTTGCTCCGGGACATCCGCCGAGTCTTCGAGCACCAGGGCGACAAGGAGGCGCTGCGCAGCCACGACTTGCTCGCCGCCCTCATCCAGGACGCCGAAGCGCCGTGGGCCGAGTACGGGACGAAGGGCCTGAACGCCTACCACCTGGCCAACCTGCTGCGCGACTTCGGCATCAGCCCGGCCAACCACCGCTTTGAGAACGGCAGGCAGGCCAAGGCGTACGCCCGTAACCAGTTCCTCGACGCCTGGGCCCGCTACTGCCCCGACCCTGCCCAGCCGACCCGCGCAGCCAGCGAGACCGTGGTCGCACGTCGAGCCCAGGGCAAGCCACCGGCTCCTCCGTCGGGGACGCTGCCCATCGGCCCGCCCGGCGGGCCTGCCGGCCCCAGGCCCACTCGCTGACACCAGCTCCGTATCCATCCGTCGCATCCGTCCCCGCGCAGGTCAGCGCGGGGACGGAGTTCCTCGCCGATACGGATCACTCCGTACCTGAGACCGCCTCCGTACCTACCCTGACCAGCTACGGGACGGGTGCAACGGACGTGACGAAGCCCCACCCCACACGACTACCGGAGCACCACCATGCCCGAAACGAGCACCGACAGCGCCCCCACCCGCCGCCTCAAAGGATTCTTCGGCCTGACCCGCCGATCAGCAGCAAGCTGGAGCGAACGAGCCTCTAACGAGGCTTCGTCCGCGCTTGCCCCCGCCCCAGGGGTGGCGGAGGAGAAGGCCGAGCGCCAGGGGGCGCCCGAGCCGGAGAAGGGTGCAGCCGAGACCAGCTCTCAGCCCGCAGCCGACTCCGTCGCCCCGAGCACTCAGCCGCCGACCGATATCCCGCCGCCCGCCGAGCAGCCCTCCTGGCGGGATCTCGACGCCCCCGTTCTGCCCGCGCTGATGAACCGCAAGCGCACGGTGGAGAAGCGCGATCAGGAGAAGACCATCCGCTTCACGCGGACTGCTGTGAGCGTGATCAGCGCCGCCGCTCACCAGCGCGGCCAGAAGTTCGCCGGATTCGTCGGCGACGCCGCCCTCGCCGTCGCGCTAGGCAAGGCGGGGCTGGTCGGCAGCCCGGAGGACGACCCGGTCCGCCCGCTGATCGAGGCCGTCGAGGCACACACGGTCGCGCTGAACCGCATCGGCGGCAACCTCAACCAGATCACCGTAGCCATCCACCGAGGAACAGTGCCCGAGCGTGCCGAGGCGGTGCTGGACCGCGTTGAGCAAGTAGCCGAGAGCAGCTACCGACTGATCGACCAGCTCCTGACGGAAGGCACCGCGCATGGTTCCTGACGTCTCCACCGGCTCCGACACCCGTGGACTGATCGTCTACCTCTTCGGCCCCGGCCGCCGCGACGAACACACCGACCCTCACATCGTCGCCGCCTGGGACATGGCCGGCGCCCCTGACCCCGGCCGCGACCTGGCAGCCACCTACTCCC
Source organism: Streptomyces sp. NBC_01635 (assembly GCF_045209715.1). Taxonomy (NCBI): domain Bacteria; kingdom Bacillati; phylum Actinomycetota; class Actinomycetes; order Kitasatosporales; family Streptomycetaceae; genus Streptomyces; species Streptomyces sp. NBC_01635. The sequence continues at coordinate 5,851,171 of NZ_CP109277.1, forward strand.
AGCTCGCCAAGCGCCTCGACCACCATGTCGACCTGCGCACCCGCGAGCTGGGCGGCAAGAAGCCGCCGCAGCAGGTCTGGCACTGCCCGGTCCGTACCGCGCCCGGCGACCGCTACCTCACCGACGCCGAGTGGGCCGAGGTAGCCCGCCGCATCGTGCACGCCACCGGCATCGCCCCCGAAGGTGACGACAAGGCATGCCGGTGGATCGCCGTGCGCCACGCCGACGACCACATCCACATCATGGCCACCACCGTCCGCGCCGACGGGCGCCGCCCGCGCACCCGCCGCGACGGACAGCGGGCCCAGGCGGAGTGCCGCAAGATCGAGGCCGAGTTCGGCCTGCGCCGCCTGAAGTCCGGCGACCTCACCGCGCCCCGCACTCCCACCGGCGCCGAACGCGCCAAGGCGGAGCGCCAGGGCCAGACGGTCACAGCACGGCACTGGCTGCGCGAGCAGGCGTACGCGGTCGCCGCCGCCGTAGGCAACGAAGCTGACTACTTCACCGTGCTGCAGTCCCTCGGCATCAAGGTCAAAACCCGCATCGGCCCCGAGACCGGCGACGTGATCGGCTACAGCCTCGCCGCCCCCGGCGACACCAACGCGGCCGGCGAGCCCGTCTGGTACGGAGGCTCGAAACTCGCCCCCGACCTCTCCATCAACCGCCTACGCGAACGCCTCCCCGACCAGGAGATGGCCGACCGCCCCCGGTACGTGGCGGACCCCGCCGGCCCATGGCGACACACCACCACCGCCATACACGCGGCACGCACCGTACTCGACTCCGATGACGATGCCGCCGCTCAGGGCCACCTGGCCGCCTTCGGCGACGCCCTGTACAACATCGCCAGCGCCACGACCGGCCCTCACCAGTCGGAACTACGAACGGCGGCGATGGCGTTCAACCGCGCCCGCCGCTCCGCCACCCGCGCCGACCACCAGGCCGCCACCGCCCTGCGCAAGGCCGCCAAGGAACTCGCCTACGCCTCCAGTGAGCCCGGCGGACTCGCCATCGCCCTGCTCTTCGCCACCGTGCACCTGGCCCGCGCCGCCGCCAAGTGGCACGAACAGCGCGGCCACGAACAGCAGGCCGCTGCGGCCGAAGACGCCTTCCGCCACCTCCAGGCGGGCTACCAGCAGGCCGCCGCACCCGTCCTGGCGGACTTGGCCCGCCGCGCACCACGAGCCGGAACCGCCAGCCGGTTCGAGCAGGACGTTCGCGCGGTCCTCCCCGACCACGCCGACCGGATCCTCGCCGACCCCACTTGGACCGTCTTGACCACCACCCTCGCCCAGGCCGAGACCGCTGGCCACAACCCCCGACGGCTCTTGGCCGAAGTGGGCGCCCAGAGGGACCTCGACAGCGCCGAGCACCCCGCCGAGGTCCTCAACTGGCGCGTCACCGCTCAGCCGAACCTGCGGGCGCAAGCAGCTCGCAGGCAAAGCACCATCAGCGGCACCTCGGCCATGTCCGCCACGCCACATCCTCCGGTCACACCAGTGGCCACGAGGCTCGAAGAGCGCAGTCGACACCACTGACCACGTTGATTCCCCGCCCGGCCGGTGGTCTACGCCCCCGATATCGCTCGAGTGGACGAGATGTCGCTTCGGTCGGCCTCGTACTCAGGTGAGGCCGACCGGCGAGCCACGCTTTAGGAGCAGTTCCACTCCTCGCTGGGCAGCGCGTGCCACAGGTCGAGCCAGTCGTGGAGCAGGAAGAGGGGGCGGGTCAGGACGACGTCGCCGGCCCGCTGGGAGCGGATCGCCAGGCCGAGGTCGGCGAAGACCGGATCGCCGGCGACGCTGTACGCCAGGCTGCCGGGCCGTGTTGTGCGGTGGACGAGCCAGTCCTCTACCTGGGAAGGCGCGCAGCCGGTCAGCGGGGCTGCGTCCAGTCTCACCTGGGGGCCGGTGAGGGCGTCTGCGGCGACGCACCCCAGGCGTCCGTCGTGGAAGAGGGCCCTGATCCCGCTCTCAATGAAGTCGGTGTAGTTGAGCTGCTGGTCTTCGCCGTGGTGGGAGTAGGACGAGACGGCCGGTCCTTCACCGAGAACGCGGATGATCTCCTCCAAGGTCATCCCGAAGTGCAGGGGGCCGACTCCTACGTACGGCGTGAACGTCCACTCGGCGCGCTCCTCCTCCCGAGCGATCCGCCACGGGCCGCGGTGCCCCGCCTCGCTTCCTGGGGCGGCCACGGGCGGCTCGGGTGCAGGTTTGTGCGGGGCAGCCGGTCTGGGCCCGGTCCGGTCCTCACGACGGCGGCCCAGTCGTTCCGGAGCCGCGGTGTCCTTGGGTTGCTCTTCCAGCCAGCGGATCGCCTGCTCCTGCTCCTCCCCGAACGGGTCCTCCGCCAACTCGCCTGCCCGGTCCAGGGCTGCGCGGCGCTCCTCCTCAGGGACGAGACCGGTGACATCCTCCCCCCAGGCAGCCAGCCGTTCCCGGGCGATCCACCGGTAGTACGAGTCCGCGCTCACGGCCAGGACCTCGCGAACGGCGGGCGCGTACCGGGGTACGGACGAGGCGAGGGCGGGGTCGGCCTGGAGCAGGGCGGTGGCCGCGAGCGCGGCCTCCCTCACCAGTGGATCGTCGTCGTCGCAGAAGTCAGTGATGCGGTCGTGGAGCGCTGGCCGTGCCGCACGGGCCGCGGCCAGATCCTGCGCCGTGCCGACGCCGTCCTCGACGTCCAGGCGGGCGATGTCGGCGAACGAAGCCAGCCAGTTCAGCAGTTCGGCGCGCAGCGGCCGCCGACCGGCCCTGCGCTCCCACCGGTCTTCGGCGAGGGTGCGCGGATCGTCGAGAAGACAGGCCAGGACCAAGGCCGCCGGAGTGGTCGCCGGAAACACCTGCTCCTGATTGAGGAGCAGCCGATACAGATCGCCCACCGCCCGTACTCGGCGGGTCGGGTCGGCGGCGAGCACAGCGCCGAGGATGTCCGGTGTGTCAGGCACACCGTGCCGGCCCGTACAGACGTGCGGCAGCTCCTCCCAGGCGGTGCCGGCGAGCTCTGCCTGTGCTCTGTGTGGCAGGGAGCCAGCGGGAGCATCAGGAAGGTCTGGGGTCATCTCGTTGATCACGGCCGCAGTGTTCCAGCCGACTCCGACACCAGCGGCGCCGATACGTGCCACAGACCGCAGACGGCTCACGCTCGAGCAACACTCTGATGCCCTCGCTGCTGGTGGCAGCGCGGGCATCAGTCGTCAGACGGCGCGGGCTGTGGGTAACTGAGATGCCCATGTCGTGAGCTCGGTCAGGTGCTCGGGCTGCAGCCCGAGGTGCGGGTTGGGCTGCACGATGAGGGTCGGTGTTCCCCTGGCGGTGCGCTCCGCCGCCCAGGCGTGGTCGAGGCCGGTGAAGTCGTCGTCGATCCACACAACGGGGGCGTCGCCCAGCCATGCGTCGACGTGGTCACGTTTCCATAGGTAGCCGTTGGGGTGGCTGGTGGTGATCTGCGGACGCGGGAGGTCGACGTGCGGCAGAGACGGGAGGCCGAGGAGCGGTCCGATCAGGGCAGTGGCATCCTGCCGCCAACTGGTGCACCAGACGGGGGCGACCAAGTCGGCACGGATCACGTCCATGAGCATGGGGCCGTGGTCCGGGTTGAGCCAGACGGTGACCGGGTTGTCGGCGCTCCGGCCGGTGGGGACGACGTCGTGGCGGGCGTGGGTGGCCGGGGTCGAGCCGTCCGCGTCGGGGAAAGGTATGAGGACGCCATCGATGTCGAGGAGCAGGTAGGGCGGGCGCATCGTTCCTCCAGGGGAATCCGGGGCGAATGGCTGGTCAGAGCTTGCGGGCGCGGATCAGCAGGGTGGTGGGCCAGTGGCCCATGCGGGGGCCGTGGAACTCCTGGGCCGAAGTGAGCCAAAAACCCGCCTGGCTGAGGCGCTTCTCCCACCGGTCCGTGGAGAACTCCCAGCGGGCAATGGGGAGCCGGGTGCGGTCGGGAAGGGTGACGAAGTCGCGGCGGGGCTGATCGTCACCCGAAGGGCTTCGGCCACCACGCTGCGGGTGCGGAACGGAGAAGGCGAGCACCCGGCCGGGCGTAAGTCGCTGGGCGATGGCCGGCAGCAGGAGCTCGGGGGCGACAAGGCCGATGGCTCCGAAGACGGAGTAGATCGCGTCGAACTGCTCGTCGGAGGCTTGCAGGTAGTGCAGAGCGTGGCCAGCCACGAAGGTGAGGTTGTTCAGTCGCCCGTAGTGGGAGCGGGCGCGGCGGACCTGGAGGCCGACCAGGTCGACGCCGGTGACGTGGGCGCCGATAGGGGCCTCCCCTGCTCGAGCGGAGCCGAGAGCTTGGGGAAGGGTTGCGAGGTGGGCGGCGTTGTGGCCGGGGCCGCAGCCGAGTTCCAGGAGTCGCTTGCCGCTCAGGTCGGGGCCGAGGACGTCGGCTCCGGGCCCTTGGCCGGGTCTCGTGGTCCATTCCATCCGGGTGGGTACGGAAAGGGGTTCGGCGAGTCCGGCGGCGGTGCGCTGGAGGGCGTGGGCGTGCCAGGGGGATGCCTGGGCGAGCACGTCAGATCTCCAGGAGGCGGAAGACGTTGGCGAGGTGACGGCGGACGGCCTTGATGTAGGCGGGGTCGGTGGCCGGGTCGTTGATCCAGCGGATGGACTGCTCCATGAACCACTCGACGGCCCACATGCGGTGCCAGCCGAGGGCCCAGTTTTCGGCAGTGAGCCCGCCGCGCGGGGCGAGAGCGTCGGGGGTACCGCCGGCGGTGACGTACTGCTCCAGGAAGACGCGCAGGCGTACGGGGTGCGGGGATTCGATGGTGCCGTGCCAGCTGGCGAGGTCGAGCAAGCCGGGGCCGGTGAAAGCACGGGCGAAGTCGAGCAGCCTCCAGCCGCGTTCCCCGATGTGGAGGCTGGTGGGGTGGAACTCGGAGTGCACCCAGCCGAACGGTTCCAGCGTTGCTCCGGCCGAGCGTGCCTCGGCGGCCTGGGCGATCCGGTCGAGCGCGTCCTCGACGTCGTCGGCGTCCTGCCACCGGTCGGCCTTGCGCAGTCGGCCGAGGTGCTCCAGCGCCCGGGTCGGCAGCGTCCGCAGCCGGTCCTGGTCGAGGACGGGCAAGGGAGGAGCTGTACGGGTGCCGTGCAGAACCACGGTCGCGGCGACGCCATCGAGGTCGTCGGCCTCGCGGACAGACGGTCCGAGGTCCTCCATGAGCATGCCGAGCCAGCCGTCCAGGACGGCGGAGGCGTGGACCTGGGGGACGGGTACGCCGAGAGTGTGGGCCAGGCGGAGGGCCTGGTCCTCGCTGTCGAACGGCTTCTTGGCGTACTTGAAGATGGCCGTGGCACCATCGGGGAAGGTCACGCGCTCGACTCCGGACATGGACCACACGCGTACCTCCTCCCGTACGGCGGTGGTCTGGCCGGTCGCGGTGAGCAGGTTGTCGAGGAGTTCGGCGCTGGGGTTCGTGGTCATGTGAGGGCTCCGGGGGATGGTGGCGTCCGGGGCGGGCGAGGGATGCCGGCCCGCCCCGGAGCCTGATCGTGTGGGTTACGCGGCAGGGTTCACGCGCTGGGCGTAGACCTGCTCGATCCAGCCCGCCTTGAACGCGGCGAGGTCGTCACGGAAGTTCGCCATCGAGGCACCGTAGGGTGCGACCACGCCGCCGGACTGGTCCGGCACGGACTGGCAGCCGTGCACGAGCCGGCCACCGAGGGCAGCGTGGGCCTTGATGGACTCGATCCGGCGGTGCTCGTTGAACCAGCCGCCGTGGTAGACCTCGTCGAGCATGCCGCCCGTCTCGTCGTCCAGGTCGAAGACGACGGAGGTGGCGGCGGGGAAGAACCAGCACGGGCCGACGTTGGCGATGTGCCCGTCCAGCTCGACCTTGTTGAGCGCCATGAGCGTGGCCGCCTCGCGGAGCATGCGCAGGTGCTCGGCGGTGATCTGCGGCAGGCCGAGGCCGGTCAGGTGCTCGTCGCGGAAGAGGTAGGCGTACACCTCGTACGCGATGGCCAGGACGCGGGCCGCGTCGGGGGTCGACTCACCGTGGTGCTTGATGAAGTTGAGCGCGAGCTGCTCGACCGCACTCTCGGTCGTCTCGTCCACTTCCAGGAGCTGGGACTTGACCAGCTCCCAGTCGGCGACGAGCCAGGTGTTCGACTCGAAGCGGAAGAAGTACTCGGCCGGGTCGATCGTGATGCGCCGGCCGTCGACCTGGATGCCGGGCAGGCGGCTCCAGCGCGGGTCGAACGCCTCGGGCAGCTCGACCGTGATGGCCGTGGTGTCGATGGTGGTCACTGTGTCTCCGTCTCTGATCGGCCAGGTTCGGGCACAGGAATGCCCGAGCCTGGTGTGGGCGTACGGAACTTCGGGGTGCCGCCCGGACCAAGGGGGAGCCTGGATCACGGTTGTGCCGTTCCGGGCGGCTGCTGATAAGTGAACCGTTGGTCACGCTCAGTGGGTACGGTGGAAGGCAGTTGAAGCGGTATACGCGGTTTACAGCTCCGGAGTGGAGGCGATCGTGGCGGCGCAGAGAGACCCCAACTCCCGTCTGCGCGACGTCATCGACGCGGCCGACTGCACCTACGAGGCCCTCGCCCGGGACGTGCGGCGTATCGCCGCCGAGAACGGCGAGATCCTCCAGACCAACAAGTCGGCCATCTCGCACTGGGTGAACGGCACCCGTGCCCCTTCGGGCCGGGTAGGTCAGTACCTGGCCGAGGCGCTGTCCCGCCGAGCGGGGCGCACGGTCACCCAGACCGAGATCGGCCTCCAGGCCGGTGACGACGAAGAGTCGGCGGAATCCGACCCCGTCCTCGCGGCTACCGACCTGGGCCGGGCCGACGTCGAGCGCCGCCGCTTCCTCGCCATCGCGGCCTTCACCACAGCCGGCGTCGCCATGCCGCTCGGCTACGACCACGAGGCCACCGCCCGCATGCTCCGTGCCCGCATCGGCACGTCCCCCGTCGGCGCGGAGGACGTGGACGTCGTACGCCAGATCACCACGGCCTTCAGCGTCGCTGACGAGCGCCTCGGCGGCGGGCACGGCCTGACCACCGTCACCGCCTACCTCGCCGACACCGCCGCCCCCATGCTGCGCGGACGCTTCCCCAGCCAAGCCTTACGCCGGGCCGCCTTCGGCGCCGTCGCCGAACTCGCCTACCTCGCAGGCTGGAAACACCACGACCTCGGCCAGGAAGGCGCCGCCCAGCGCTACTACCAGGTCGGCTACAAGCTGGCCTGCGAAGCAGACCCCCACGGCCACGCCGCCTGGATGATGCGCGCCCTCGCCCACCAGGCCCTGAGCCTCAAACAGCCCCACCACTGCGTCGACCTCGTCGAAGGCGCCCTGCGACGCGGCCTCGGCCACGTCGACGGCCAGACCGAGGCTCTCCTCCACATCACCCACGCCCGCGCCTACGCCGCCACCGACGAGAACTCCCTGGCCGCGCGCGCCCTACTTTCTGCCGAAGATGCCCTCCTCCGAGACGACGGCCCCCAGCCCAGTTACTCCCGCGTCAGCGGCCCCGCCGCTGGCACCGTGGCCAGCCACACCGCCCGTACCTTGACCGACCTCGCCGACCACATCGGCACCGAACAGCAGCACCGAGACGCCCTCACCCGCTGGGACCCCAAGAAGTACAAGCGCGTCCATGCCCTCACCCACGCAGACCTCGGCGACAGCCTCGCCGCCCAGGCCCGTGCCGATGAGGCCGTCGCAGCCTGGACCCAGGCCCTGGTCCTCATGGAGGGCATGACCTCCGACCGCACCCGCAAGGCGATCAGCTCAATCCGCTCTACCCTCGCGGTCTACCAGCGGCGCAGGGTACCCGGTGCCGCCGATCTCGCCCGCCGCGCCCGCGAGGCCCTCGCCTAATATGCCCGACAACCCGTCCGACGAAGGGAACCCCGTGGCCCAGCAGACCGACGACCAGCCGAAGGCCCTCAAGCCGGCGCTCGAATCGATGACCCTGCTGGTCGCGGCCGTCATCGTCCACGACAAGGCCACCAACCGCGTCGTCCTCCTCCAGCGCAGCGAGAACGCGAAGTTCGCCCAGGGGATGTGGGACCTGCCCGTCGGCAAGAGCGAACCGGGCGAGCCCATCACGGAGACCGCGGTGCGCGAGCTCTACGAGGAGACGGGCCTCACCGTGAAGCCCGAGTGTCTCAAGGTCGCCCACATCATCCACGGCGCTTGGGGCGTCGAAGCCCCCAACGGCTTCCTCACCGTCGTCTTCGCCGCCCACGACTGGACCGGCGAACCCGAAAACCGCGAACCCCGAAAGCACTCCCAGGTTCGCTGGATTGACGCCGACGCTGTCCCCGAAGCCTTCGTCGACACAACCGCCGACGCTCTTCGCCACTACCTGACCAAGGGTGCGGACGTCTCCCTGGACGGCTGGCGGTAGCGCGAGGACACTACCGTGCTCAGCGGAACGAGTTCTTCCGTGCGCGGCCGGCTAGTGAGGTCACCGAGTTCTTCTCAGTGGTGATCACTTCCAGGCGTTGTCGAAGGCGAGGGCGGCGTGGGTGATGTCACCTGTCCGTGCGGCAGTCCCGCGCTTTCGGTCAAGTGCTGGCTGGTCGGTCCCCTAATATCGACGTCTGTTCACACAAGAACGAGGGGGCCATGATGCGCGTTCGCATCGAAAGTGATGGCGAGAAGCTGGCTTTGACGGAGCTTCAGGGCTGGCTGGCTCGTGATCCGAAGGCGCGGACGCTGCCCGTGACACCCGTCTCCATGCCAGGCCCCACCATGGGCGCGCTCGACGCTTTGGAAATCGTTCTTGGATCCGCCGGCGACATCGCGAACTTCGCCGTGGGCTACGCCGGCTGGCGGCTCGCACGCGCTGGCGGCCGGATCCGGGGCGCGCGCACGCTGACCTTCGGGGGCACGACGGTCGACATCAGCCATCTCGATCCGGAGCAGCTGGCGGATCTGCTGCGCCGCCTGGAGACCGGGGACGCGAACGACGACGCCGCCCAATCATGACCGACCGGTCGGTCCCGCGGTCCCGGGCAGTCTTCTTAGGCATCCACGACTACGAGACGCTTCCCAAGCTCGAAGGCGTCGCCAAGAACATTCCTGCACTGCTCGACCAGCTGACCGATCCCGAACTGGAAGCGCTCGGCAGGGGGGACTGCAACGTCCTCTCTGCCGACAGCACGCGGAACGATTTTTTCGAGGCCGTCTGCGCCGCCGCCGATGAGGCATCCGACCTGCTTCTCATCTACTTCGCCGGGCACGGTCACTACTCCCGGGACGGGCAGGACCTGCTCCTTGCCACGAAGAAGTCCAGCCATCGGCATGCCTATCACTCGATCGAGTACAAAGAGCTGAAGGCGAACGTCGAGGCCTCTCAGGCACGGCACAAGGTCGTCATCATCGACTGCTGCCACAGCGGGCTCGCCGTACGGATGGGCGGTGCGGCTCCTGCGCAGGAGGACGAGACTTTTGCCATCGACGGTGCCTGCGTTCTCACCTCGGCCGCTGAGACCGAGGAGTCGATCTGCCTCCCGAACGGCAGCGTGTTCACCCTCGCGCTGGTGTCCGTGCTCCAAGAGGGCATCACGGGGCCTCTGGACAACAAGGGGCGCAGGGGCGAGGAACAGAGGTACCTCCTGACCGGTGATGTCCTGAAGGTCCTCAAAAAACAGCTGAAGGGCCGGGTGGAGGCCGGTAAGGCGGTACCGGAGCCCCGCATCGCCTGCCGCGGCGAGGGCGAGCAGATCCCGCTCGCCCGCAACCGGGCCTATACCGGCGAGAAGCCTGCCACCGCGTCGGCGGGCGGGATCCATGAGCCGCCGCCACTCGGTCCCGACCCACTGCCCTCGGTGATCGCCCAGGAGCGTTACGTCAGGGGACTCGGTGGATTCGAGCGGAATCTCACCCCCGAATGCCTTCCCTACGTGTCCCCAGGGCAGGACCACGAGACCGAGCGGTCCCAATTGTTCCGCCGCCTTCGCGAGGCGGACGACCGGAATGTGCTGCTCATCGGTGCGGCCGGCACCGGTAAGACCCGTACGGTCCTGGAGGTAGGGCGGCTGGCGCTGGACGAGGGGTGGCGTGTGCTGCATCTGCGTCCCAGCGGGAAGGAGGACGTCACCACAGAGATCATCCACCAGGTGTTGGCGAGGGACACTCCTGTCCTGGTGGTCTTGGACTACCTCAACCACTACTTTAGGAAGAACGACGACAATCCGCGGCTCGACCTGACCACACTCCGCCATCAGCTCCTGCCGGAGGCACGTCGCAAGGAGATTAAGGTCGCCTTCCTCGCCACAGCACGTCCTGGGTGGTTGCGCAAAACGAACGAGATCCACCTGTACGAGCTCTTCGACGAGGTCGATCTGCGGCAGGACGAGGAATTCCAGCGGCAGGTGGCGGAGCAGGCGCTGGCCAGGATGGCGCCCACGGCTATCGACCGGTTCGGCATGGACCGGATGTGGGAGATCTGCGGCCACCGGCCCATCATCGCGCTGCTGGTCGCCCGTGAGGTGGAGCGGCGAGTCGCGGCCGGCAGCCTGCGGGACCTGTCCGGTCTGAGGGCGAGTGGCGAGCTGTCCTCCTGGCTCAGGAGCCGACTGGAGGAGGACGATCTCGCCGTCATGCGGCGCGAGGAGACCCGCCATGGGGGGACTGCCTTCCAACGGGTCTCGGCCTCCGAGCTGCTGGTGGCCGCCGCGGCCGCAGCGGCCGCCTGTCCGCAGGAGTACGCCGAGGTGGTCGCGACCGCCAAGGCGGCGCTGCCTCGGGAGTCCGAGGACACGCCGGAGGCGGAGGAGGTGGTGGAAACCCTGCTCGACCTGGGCTGGCTGCAGCGCGAAGGTCCGGGCGACATGCTGGCCACCGCCCACGACATCGTCTGTGACCACCTCATGGAGTCTGTGATCCTCCCACCCGGTTCCCGCCGCCCGGACCGGCAGAGCACCTTGTCGCTGTTAAGCGGCTCTCTCATCGGCCCCCGGACGCTCGGGCGCTACGCGACGAACCTCGCCCGGTTGATGAACGACCTGGCGGTTCAGCCACGGGACTCCGTGTCGGAGCTGCTCGACCGCTGGTTTGCGGACAACTCCTCCACCATCGGCGACGTCATGCGTCGTGACGCGGACGCGGGCAGCTACGCCCTCGGGGCGCTCGTCTACGGGCCGCCCTGGTCGCAGGCCGCTGTACGGGACTGGCAGCACATCGCCGGTCCCTGGCTGGAGAAGTACGGCGACCAGGTCGTTGCCCGTCACCTGCTTCACAGCGGCCTGTCGCGGCTTCCTGCCGACAGCGCGGCTCAGCTCGTCCCGGCGGCACTGCTCTGGCTTGAGAAGTACGGCTGGCGGCAGGAAGCCAGTTACGTCCTGGGTCCGCTTCTCAGTAGGACGGAACTCCCGGCCGAGCTGAGCCCGTCCCTCGAGAACGCGGTCGGCTGGCTGAATCTCCACCGCGACTCCCCAGGAGCCCACTTCGTCCTGAGCGCCCTGCTCGCCCGCAGTGACCTCACGCCCCACCAGTTGAGGAAAGCTGTCTCGGCGGCCATGCGGTGGTGCGAAGCTTCAATGGCCGCACGGCAGACCGGAGTGGTTCTCCAATCCCTCCTGGGCCGGGCAGACCTGACCGAGGCCGAAGTGCGCCGCGCGATCGCGGGGACCTACATCTGGGTGGGCCACAACATCACCCTTGAGCACTCGTCGAAGGTCTTGACCGTGCTACTGAACTACGCCAACCTTCCACGCGAGGAATTCCGTTACGCTGCCCTGCTGGCGCTCAGATGGCTGGAACACCACGGGGACACCCGGCGAGCCAACTGGGTCCTGCGGCCAGTGTTGGACATGCAGAGAGCGGGCAGGCCGCAGATCCAGCAGGCTGTCTCCTACGCGGTCGGGTGGTTGAGGGCTCACGCCTCGGAGAAGGATGCCGACTTCCTGATCGGCCGATTGCTCGACCGCGACGACCTTGCCCCCGAGGAACGAGAGCTCGTGGTCAGGTCCGCAGGACTGTGGCTGGAGGTCCATGCCTCGGAGAAGGATGCCGACTTCCTGATCGGCCGGATGCTCGAGTGCGACGGCCTCACTCCCGAGGAACGAGAGCTCGTGACGGGACATGCCAGCCTATGGCTGGATGCCCACGCGACCCAGGTTGCCGCCAGCTTCACCTTGTCCAAGATGCTTACCCGTCGTGGCCTCACCGACGAGCAGGCTCGACTGGCCGTAGGACAGGCGATGTCCTGGCTGGAACTCCACGGACGCGAGAAGACAGCGGGGTTCGTACTGCAGCACCTGCTCAAGCGTGAAGCCATACCCGCCTACGAGATCCGCCGCGTCATCACATTCGCCAACGACTGGTTGTCGCGGTATGGGGAGTCCACGGACGCCAGCTTTGTCTTACCTGCCCTGCTGGCCCGGCCGGACCTCACCGACGAGCAGGCGGACCAAGCGGTTGTCTCGGCGATGTCCTGGCTGCGCGTACACGGTTCCCTGGGCACGGCGGATCACGTCTTGCAGTCACTTCTTCTCCGTGGCGATCTCCCGTCCGCCCGTGTGCGGTCCACCGTCTTCCTGACGGCCCAATGGCTTGGAAGCTACCGGGAAGAGAAGAGCGCAGGCTACCTCCTCGGTGCGCTGCTCACGCGCGACGACCTCACGGCGGACGAGGCCGCGACCGGCGTGCGGGAGGCCCTGAGGTGGCTTGAGCGGAAGTGCCCCGAGGCTGGGACCCATCGCCTCCTTCCGGAGCTGCTGGGGCGGCCCGAACTCTCCTCCGAGCAGCGTGCCCGGGCCACCAGGTTCTCCGAGATGTTGGAGCAGCGGAACACCGGCACCTGGATGGGGGCCCAGAAATTCCGGAGGTTGTTCCGGGAACGCACGGCGCGCACGGACGAAGAAGAGTTGCGGCAGCTGGTCTCCGGGGTGGAGTGGCTTGAGGGAAACGCCATGCATGCGGAGGCGCTCCCTTTGCTGATCGACGTGCTGGACCACCCCATGCTGCAGCATTCCGAGCCGGTGGGGGAACTCACCGGTAGAGCCGTCGCCTCGGCCCTTGCCTGGCTGGAGGCGCACTGGGCGGATGTCACCGCCACGCGCTTGATCCAGTCGCTGCTCAGGGCGCCCGAGATGACGGACAGGCACCTCGGCGACGTGGTGGCGTACAGCCTGCAGTGGCTCGTGAGACATGAGGGTCATGCCCGTAGTCGGTATCTGCTGCAATCGCTCCTTTCCCACGCCGGTTTGGATGACGACCAGTTCGATGCCGCAGCCCTTCTGACCATCGGCTGGCTGCGGGACCGGGGAACAGGGCCCAAAGCGTATTTCCTTCTGGAGAAACTGCTGGAGTACTCCGGGCTCGTGGAGGAGCGGGTGCGTGACACTGTCGCGTTCGCCCGAACGTGGCTCACCCGTTACCGTTCGATGTCGGAGGCGGGGTTCGTCCTCAAGCCCTTGCTCGTCAGGAACGATCTGACGGACGATGAGTGGGAGTGGACGCTTTCGGAGGCGATGGGCTGGCTGAGAGATCACAGGAACAGCCGTGCGGCGCGGCGCGTCATGACCGCGCTCGCCGAACACCACCGGATCGGGGCGGCCATCCGCGACGAATTGGTGAACACGGGTATCGCCTGGCTAGAAAGCCATAGCCATTCACCGCAGTCGCCCCAAACACTGCGGTCGTTGTTCGGTCCCACGAACCTGAGTGAGGCCCAGACCAGGAGGCTGGTCGACTGTGGGTTACGGTGGATATCCCAGCAGAAGCTGGCAGACACCTGGCAAATGCTGGGCGTCCTCGCCGAGCGCTCGGACCTGCCAGCCGACCAGGCCGCAACGGTTGAATCTCTGGTGACCACCCGGATGTCGGCGGACCCCACCGCGCTCGACGTGAGCTTCGTGCTTGAGCCCCGCCTGGCGCGTACTGACATCACACTGGCGCAACGTACGAAGGCGATCTCATGGTCGTTCGCGTGGCTGGAGCGTCACATGCCGGACTGGCAGTCTCACTTGCTCCTCAGGTCCCTGCTCATGATGGAGGATCTCTCGGCGACCGAGACGGGTCGGGTTGTGGACTGGTCACTTGAGTGGCTGGAGCACCACACCGACGGCACCGCCGAGACGTTCACCGTCCAGGGCGCTGAAGCGGTCCTCGGCCCGCTTCTTTCGCTGGACCTCGACGAGGCGCATTTGCGGCGAATCGAGGTCTACCTCCCGCAGTGGGAGGCGTTCGGCGGGAGACCGTTGAGTGAGGTGCCTCCGGCGGTTTCGCCGGTGCCGGCGATTCCCACGTTGCGGACCTCGGGGGAGGCGGAGAGCCTCTCGGGTGTGGTTTCCGGCACGGGCGACGGTAACTGACACAGGTCCAGGTGCCCATCCCGGCGGCGCACTGGACACTCAATAGACGGTGTGCATCGTGAAGTCGCGGGTTAGGGGGTTGGTGTGCTTGGGGTTCCGGGCGCTCGTGCTGGTCATAAGCGGATGGGCAGAGATGGTCAGTCACCGAGAGACTTCGCGGTTCGTCAGGACCATCAGGCCCTGACCAGGGATGTCGCCCAAGCCGGGTTTCCGTGTGGTCTTGTAGCGGAGCGCCCGAGATCTCACAGTTCCAGCGTTAGCGAGGGCGCCCGGGCGCCCTCGGCGCGATCAGTGATCCCGGCTACGGCCGAGTGGCGAGGGAGTTGCTGCATGACGGCGAGCGCGGGGTCGCTCTGCTCTATCCCGTCATCGAACCGGAACAGTCGCTCTGGCAACCAGTAGCCCCCCGCGTCTCCGTCGCCTTCGCACTGCTGACTCCTGAGAGGAAGGACAGTGATGGATCCGGACCGGCTATCCGCTTCCAGGCCAGCGACGTATAGCGAGACAGCACCCCATCCATGCTTCACGGACGGACGAGGTCCGGCTCGTGCAATGTCCGGCTGGACTCGTGCCTGATTCGGCGACGGAGCGAGCTGTCCGCAGGATAACCCTAAGTGGCCGTCGGAGGTCAACGCATGCCAACGGAGAAACCCCTGGTCAGAGCCCTGGATGACGTTCCGCCGCAGGTCAGGATCGGGGCGCAGGCGTTCCGCTTCAATGAGCATTTTCAGCGCTGCCTCTCCAGGGTGAGGACGGCCTTGGCGACTGACGTCATGCGGTTGGGACTGATCCGGGACCTTCGGAAGATCCGCCAGGACTTCAGCCATGCCATGCCGCGTTCGACGGGCGCCCGGGACGTGGCCAGTGCCCGGTTGACCGTTCGCTAGGTCGGGGACAGCTGCCCGCCGGGCGGCCGTCTGCGCCCGGTGGTGACCCAGGGTCCGGCGCCCTGGTAGGCACGGTCGGCCAGGACGGGGACGCCCTGGCGTTCGCAGATCCGGATGATCCGGTGGGTGCGGGCTGGGGGTGCCCCCGGCCGAAGGCTGGGGGAGGTCAGGTCGTGGCACCGGCCCGGCAAAGCCGGCGAGATCCACAGCACCTGCCCGGCCGGGTCGGTCACGACCTGTACGTTCACGCCGTGGCGGCGGTGCTTGTGCGAGTAGTCGGCCCGGTCGTCGCCGACCCGGTCGCACTCGGCGAGCAGGACGTACTCCGGTTCGTGCTCGCGCAGCACCTTGAGCAGGCCGGGCGCCCGGGCGGCCAGGAGGTCGATCACCGCGGTGGTGTAGGCGTGGGCGGTGCCGACCGAGATGCCGAAGCCGGCGGAGATCTGGGCCAGGGGGTCGTGCTTGCGCAGGTACACCAGAGCGACGAGCGCGCGTTGATGCGGCGGAAGCTTGCAGCGGCGGTCACCCTCCCGGGTGACGATGAGCATGGTGACCCACTCGACCAGCGCATGGGGCAGATCGAGTGCGGCAGGATAGGAGACCAACGAGGCACCTGCGCTGATGAGTTGAGACGTCGAACACCTCCCTCAACAGCACGGGTGCCTCGTGCGTTGCGCACACCGACTCCGTCACCTCATCGGTGGCCACATTGAAAATGCTCAATGTGTAGCCGCTGACATGTCACCACGTCGCTGATCTCGCAAATGCGCAGGTCAAAAGGGGTCTGACTCTTCGGGGTTAGGCCCCTTGATTTTTACGGTGCTGGATATCCTGACCTCTCGTCACCCGTCATCACCCCGCATATCTGTACCGTGCTGGACGAGAGCACATATGCTGGCGCGTACACCGTCCAGAGTCTGGCGGTCGTGGGAATTGCGGATGGGTCAGCGCTCCCGCCGATAGGGGTCCACGTACGGCTCCATGGATTGGCGGACCTCTTCCCGGACCGGGGCCATGCGCGGCCCTGGGGCGTAGTAGCGGGCACGGGCCTTCCCATGAGGGACGAGCCAGCCGCGGGCGACGAGTTCCCGGATGTCGCGGATGGCTTGCTGGTCGCTGAGGTCGGCATCCTGCTGGTAGACGGTGCGGCGGACCTTTGCGTCAGAGAACGCGGGCAGCAGGGCGTAGACGACCCGCTCGTCCAGGCCGGTTGCCTCGACGCTTTCGGCCAGGCGGGTCCAGGCCTGCGACATGACATCGAAGCGCCGCTGGGCCTGCTGGGCTTGCCGGTGGTGGGCGGTCAGGCAGAACCGGATCCAGGGCCGGGTGTCCCGCTCCGGACTCCAGTGCGGGCCGCCCACGTCCTCCAGAACTTGGTAATACGCGTAGGTGTTCTGTCCCCGGCCGAGCCACTCCTCGATGGACGAGAACTCCGGCGGCATCAGGGCCTCGCGGGAGAAAACGAGGGTGGACAGGGCGCGGGACATGCGCCCGTTGCCGTCCTTCCACGGGTGAATCTTGACGAGGTTGAGGTGGGCCATGGAGGCACGGACGTGGACGGGTGCGTCGAGGTCGCCCTCGTTGAGCCAGTCGATGAACTCCTTCATCAGAGCGGGAAAGTCCGCCTGGTCGGGCGCGGTGTAGGCGGGGACCAAGGGGTCGTCGGGGCTGGTGACGTAGACGGGTCCGTCGCGCCAGCGGCCGGGGCGCTTGTCGAGGTGGTGGCCCTGGAGCATGAAGTGCAGGCCGTTGAGCAGGCCAGCGTCGTAGCGGAAGTCGTCTCCGGCGTCGGCTAGGGCCTGGATGTAGGTCATGCCGCGTTGGTAGCCCTCCAGCTCGGCACGTGTCTTCTCTCCGGTCTCCAGCGGTTCCTCGCCGGACATGAGGGCTTCCACGTCATCGACTGTTGCGGTGTATCCCTCGATGGTGTTCGATCCCGCGATCGCGCGGGCGGTGAGGTTGCGGCGCAGTTGGCGGGTCCAGCGCGGGGTGGCCCGGAGCATGTGGCGCAGGGATCGGCGCATGCTCTCGATCTCGTCGAGGGCCTGCCGGTCGTCGGGGTCCAGGGAGGGAGTCGCGTACAGCATGTCTCCATGGCACGATGATTATGTCATCAAGTCAAGTGTGCGTGTCTGGATCAGATCACCGTGGACGGAGCGGTCTTGCCGAGGTAGATCTTGAACGCCTCGCGGATCTGGCCACGCGTGTAGCCGACGGTGTTGACGTTGGCCGGCACGACTTCCCGCTCGTATCCGCGCTTGCGGGCGGACAGATACTTGACCACGCTCGATGCTCCCGTGTTGGAGACGAACAGGTTGCGGGCGGTCCGCAGGTCGCTGTGCAGCCCTTCGAAATTGCGCGCGTGGCCGATGCCGACCCGGCTGGCGGTGTAGTACTTGCACTCGATGGCCAGCAGGCACTTGTTGCCCCGCGGCGCCATCCGGATCTGCCGTGAGAGCGCCGCCTCGTCGGCGGGCAGGATCAGGACGTCGCACTCGTGCAGCACGCCGGAGTTCCCCTGGACCTGGACGCCGAGGTGCACCTCCAGTGCGGGGGCGCGGTCGAATTCCACCACGGCATGGGTGTAGGGGTGCGTGGTGCTGTAGAGCTGGCCGGGGCTGGTGCGAAATACCAGATTGTTGACGGCGTTTCCGCCGACGTCCCTGTAGTGGACGGAGGCTCCCAGGCTGCTCGCGGTGGAGGTTGCCAGGGAGAAAAGGTACCCCTCATAGACGTCCCAGGGCTGGGAGGCGGAGGTGTAGGAGACCCCAGGGCCGGCGAGCAGGGTCTGGATCTCGTGGAGCAGGGTGCTGACGGCGCTCATCGGTTGATCTCCTCGCGAGCTTCGTGGAACAGGCTCTGAAGGTGGGCGCGGGTGTCCTCGGGGAGGCGCGCCGTGACGTCATGGGTCTGGTCGCGGCGCCCGGTGAGTTCCTCATCGGGGACGAACCGAATGCTGTGCACGGGTGCGCGGTGCGGATCACCCTCGGCGCTCACGATCTTGAGGGTTTCCGCTTCGATCTCGGGCAGTTCCAGGAACACTCGGCGCAGGGCATCGAGATGCAACTCTGTACGCTCGTGGGCGTTCATGGGGCGGGTCGTGACCACGACGGACGCCCCGCGCTTGAGGGACCTGTGAAAGATGTCCGTGCCCACGTCGGCGACGGAGAGTGCTTCGTATTCCTCGGTGGACGTTCCGCGGCGGCGCTGCAGGAGCTTCTCCTCCGCGACGCCTGTGGCGATGGCCTCGTCCAGCTCGTCGAGCAGCCAGTCGAGTCCGGCGGACCTGATGCGGTCCCTAAGCAGGTCCTCTACTTCACGCATTTCGAGTGCGTTCACTTTGTCCTCCGGTCTCGTGTGGAACGGGGGTGGGCGGGGCGACTCAAAGTCGGTTGAACTGCCCCGCCCACGTGGGCGTCAGAATCCATGGCGGTGTCCTGGGAGCCATTCGGCCTTCTGCGGGCACCCCTCTGTAACCAGCCCCGGATCCGGCGGCCGTGGTCCGTGTCCGGGCTTAGGATCGCGTCGGCCACCCGGCCGCCGGAATCCTTGGCGCCGCCGCCGAAGTTGAGAGTGCCGGAGGCGCTGGCGGCGACCCCATTCCAGTAGCGGGCCTCGCGCTCGAACCGCACCGGTTCGAGAAGGCGCACAAGCTCGTCCGGGCTCAGACGCGTGCCGGTCGTCGGCCAGCTCGTTGCCTGATGAGTGGCGATGCCGATACCGGCGAGTACGGTGGGAGCGCTGATGGCTTCGCAGATGAACTGCTCGAACCCGTCCCTCTGCCCGCCAGCGCCCAGGGCGCGGATCCGGGTGAGGTCGATATCGGGAAGATGCATTCCCGCCACCCCCTTGCCGCAACGTATGACCAGCGCCGCAGTGGAGAGCAGAAGCGGAATGCCCCCGTGCAGCTGGCAGAAGGGGAGCCCGTTCCGCCTACACCTGGGGCACGACGATATACCGCACCAGAGGGCCTGGACCCCAAGAGCTCCCAGGGCCCGTCCAGTTCCGTGATCGATGGGGTAACAGGCAGGTCGAGTGTTGGGTCGGACCTGGTGTATCGGGCCTACCGTCGACTCTCAGCGTGGACCCCGAACGGAGTGATCTCGCAGCTCTCGAGGCGTCAACCGCGGGTCCACCCGTTGGCGAAGTCGCATTGGAGGTCCGTCCAGCGGCGAAGCTAGGTGCGGCGTACGGGCTCGACCGCGCCGTCGATCCTCAGGCTCGCCAGGGCCATCGCCGCCCATTCTCGGACGGTGCAGTCGTCGCTGCCCAGGAGGGCGATCAGGGCGGGGCCGCAGCGTGGGTCCGCCACCTCTTCGAAGACCTCGATGGCGGTCAGCTGACCGAAGTCGTCGAGGGAGGGCAGTCCGTCGATGATGGCGGGGATGGCGTCGGAGCCGATGCCGATCAGTTCTGCGCGGGCGTCGTACGACGGGCCGGTCGAGTCGTCGAGCTGCTGGATGAGTCTCTCGATGTGAGTGGTCATGGGTGATCGCGCCGCCAGAAGGTGGGCGGCCACCAGCAGAGCACCGAGCGGTCGTCGGGCCACGGGGCGCGGTTCTCGGCTGCCCAGTCCTCGAAGGAGTCGTGTGTCAGATCGATGGGTCGCCAGGCGGGGTCGCGCGGCTCGTCCTCGGTCGGCGGGCGAACGTACTGGCGGCCGTGCTCGTCGCAGGCGCCGAAGTCCTGGTAGTTCCGCTGGGCCTCGATCAGGGAGACCTTGTTCGCCCCTCCGGCCATGGTCGGCCAGCGGAACTGGACCCCGTCGTCCTCCCAGAAGCAGACGGGGCAGATCTCGTAGGAGCCGGGCATGGCGTCGAGCACGCGGTGCCTGCAGCAGGGGCAGGGGTAGCGGTCGCTCACCTGCGCAGTCTCGTTGCAGGACCGGCCGGTGCGCCATGGAATTCTCGGCTTCCGTACGCCCGGCCAGTCCGCAGCCAGTCCGCAGGACACCCGTAAACGGCCGTCGGGTGCCAACGTATGCCAACGAGGAAATCCCAGGTCAGGGCCCTGGGTGGGGCTCCGCCGCAGGTCAGGATCAGACCGCAGGCGTTCCGTTTCAACGTCTAGCGCCTGATTCCTTGATCGCCGGAAGCGGCTGGTCGGGGTAGGGAACCCCAGGTCAGGGGCCAGGTCTTCGGGCCTGGCCCCTTCCTGTTTTCTCCTGCGGATTTGGGCCGTTTCCGGGTCGTGTGCTGACTTGGTGCTGACCCTCCGGCCGGGTGTCGGCCGGGGATCACGGGAGGTCAGACGGTGCGGATGACGGGGGCGGGCTTGATGTCCTGGGCGTCGATGAGGGTGCGGATGTCGTCCGGGTCGGAGGTCCAGATGATGGCGCCGAGGGTGGCGGCCATGACGACGACGGTGGCGTCGACGACGTCGGCAGTGCCTGCCTTGCCGCACAGGATGCCCGCAGCCTTGGCGGTCTCCAGACCCACGGGCGCGACATCGCATCCGGCGAGGAACTTGCCGAGCCGGACCTGGCGCCGGGCGTCCCGCCACGCTTGGCTCACGACGACAGAGGGGACGTGGATGTCCCGGCCGTCCTCCAGAGCCAGATGGTGGCGGGCCCACATGTGCCGGTCACCGTTGTCGATGGCGATGAGCGCACCGGCGTCGTACAAGTAGGGGATGTTCACGCGGCCGAGGCCCTCGAGCTGCTGAGGTACTCGGCGTCGGCGTCGGCCATCTCGGAGCGGGCGGCGGCGAGCTCTTCGGGGGTGAAGCCTCCGTGCTCCGCCTGCCACTCCTGGACCACGGCCCGTCCGGCTCGCAGCCGCAACTCTCGCTCAGCTGCTCCGGCGACGAGCCGGGACAGCGGGATGCCTTCTTCCTCGGCGGCGCCCGCCAGGGCCGCGACCAAGGATTCATCGAGGGTGATCGTCACCTTCTTGGTAGCCATACCAGCACCATACCCCTGTATGGCGTCGATGTGGGGCGGGTTTCGAAGAGGTGGGGGGATGACCCCCTGAGCCTCTTCCGCTCGACCGCCGGGTCTGGGTGTGTCAATTTAACGGCCCTGTCTCACATGCGGTGGTAACGGAAAGCCATTGCTGATGTGCCTGGTCCGAGCTTCAAGGGGGAGCAGCCGCAGGCACGCCATCGAGCAGGACCAGCACGGTGCCGACGGTCGGTCGTTCGCGCGGGAGCGGTGCCCGCCGTCACTACGATCGTCAGGGAAGCCGGAGTGTCCCCGGTGGCACGAAGCGGGGCATGGACGTGAAAAGGGGACGGGGCATGGCGATCTCGGCACGGGAGCGGCTGGCGCGACTGCTTGGTGGCTCGGCCCCGGGCGGCTCGTTCGCCGCCCGGATGAACGCGCCGGCCGACGCGTTCAGGCTGGACGTGGAGGGCGTTGGGCCGGTGGCGCTTCCGCTGCGCGCGCCGCGTACGAAGAAGCTGATCGAGGTGGCGCGGTCGGCGAAGTTCGGGCGCGGTGAGGAGACGTTGAGCGACCCCGGTGTCCGCGACACCTGGGAGATCACTCCAAACCGGTTCGAGCTGGGCGGGACAGGGTGGGTGCCGATGCTGGACGCCGCCCTGGAGTACTTCCGTGACGAGCTCGGGCTGCCGGCGAAGACCCGGCTGCGGGCCGAGCCGCACGCGCTCCTCGTGTACGGCAAGGGTCAGTTCTTCCTTCCCCACCAGGACTCCGAGAAGGACGACGCGATGGTGGGCACGCTGGTGGTGTCGCTGCCTTCGGCGCACACCGGCGGCGAACTGGTGGTGGAGCACGGCGGTGAGAGCAGGGTCTACCAGGCGTCGAAGGAGCGGCTGACCTTCGTCGCCTTCTACGCCGACTGCCGGCACGAGGTCAAGCCGGTGAAGTCGGGCTATCGGGTGACCCTCACCTTCAATCTGCTAGCCGAAGCCGAAGCCGAGGACGCGTCCGGGGACGTCGGCCCGGTCGCCGACCTCGCGGTTTGCCTGACCGAACACTTCGCCGAGCCGGCCCTCCCGCGCTGGGGAGGCCGGGAACTGCCTCCGCCGAACCGGCTGGTCTACCTGCTCGACCACGAGTACACCCAGCGCGGACTGTCCTGGAGCCGCCTCAAGGGTGCGGACGCCGAGCGCGCCGCGCTGCTGCGTGCCGCCGCGGCGCGGGCCGGCTGCGAGGCGGTGCTCGCGCTTGCCGAGGTGAAGGAAACCTGGGACGCCTACCCGCCCGGCGGCGGTGACCCGTGGGACCGCGACTACTACGACGACTCCTATGACGAGGAGGACGAGGAGGACTTGGCCCCCGGCACTGGGAGCGGCGCCGACGACTATGCGGACTACGAGCTCAACGACCTGATCGACGACGAGATCACTCTCGGCTGGTGGACCCGCCCGGACGGCGGGGGCGGCGAGGCGATCTGTCTGCCCGTCTCCTACGAGGAGCGGTGTGCCTCCACGCCGAACAAGAACCTGGAGCCCTTCCAGTCGGAGTACGAGGGCTACATGGGTAACTACGGCAACACCCTTGACCGCTGGTACCGACGTTCCGCGGTCCTGCTGTGGCCGCACGAGCGGGCGTTCGCGGCCCGGGCCGAGGCCGGATCCGAAGGCGCGCTGGCCGAGCTGCGCGACCGGATCGAGGCTGGGGAGCTGGACAGGGTCCGGGCCGATGCGGCCTCGCTGGCGTCGTTCTGGCCGCATACCGAGCCGCGGGCCGAAGCGCTGGGTACGGCCCTTGAGGTCGCGGCCGGCCTGGGCGTGCCCGGGACGGCGGCGATGCTGCTGGAGCCGTTCCACGCGGAGGTGCTCACCCCGGACCATGCGGATGCGCTGGCCGCGGTGGCCGGGGCGTACGGCCGAGAGTGGATGCGTGAACTCGTCGGGGGATGGTTCTCCGCACAGCGCGTCTGGCGCGTGTCCGGGGCCGACCGTGGAGAGTGGGTGCAGGGCCTGCCCCAGCTGTGCGACGCACTGCGCGCCGCTGGGGACTCGTACACGGCACGGCTGCTCGCGGACGCTGCCTGGCGCTGGCTGGAGGAAGAGCTGGGCCTGTGGTGCGCCCGGGCGCGGGCCGAGGAGCGCGGGCCGCGCCTGGCCGAACTCGGCCCGCCCTTGGCACGCGTCTGGCAGGCGGCCGAGGACGAGCGGCGGGCCGCGATTGCGCAGGCGCTGCGCGGATACCCGGACACCGTCCTGGAGTGCGTGGTCCCGGCCCTGCGCGCGGCGGCGAAGCTGCCGGCACAAGTGCGCGGGGCGGCGGGGTTCGCGCTACTCGCGCGGGACTGCGTCGGGCGTCTCGAGGCGTTCCTCGCCACCCCGCAGCGCGCCGAGGGCGACTGGTCGATCACCTGGGCGGGCTGCGGGGCGGGCCGGGGGCTCGTCGCCGGGAGAGGGCGGACGCACGCGGGCGGGTGCGAGCTGTGCGACACGTTGGCCGCGTTCCTCGCTTCCTCCACCGAGCGGGTTCGGGAGTGGCCGCTGGCCAAGGACGGACGGCGGCACGTGCACAGTGCCATCGGCCTGGCGGGCCTTCCGGTGAGCCACTCGACCCGGCGCCAGGGCCGCCCGTACACGCTTGTCCTGACCAAGACCGATGCACTGTTCACGCGCGAGCGGCAGACTCGGCGCACTGCGGGCACGGACCTGACCTGGCTGAAGGCGACCTGGGCGTAGGCCGGAAGGCAAAGGTGGGGAGGGCGCGAGCACGCAGGCGTCTGCCGGCGGATCCGTCATGTATTTCCAGGCAGGTGGAGGACCAGCCAGTCCGCACACAGTCCGCAGGACGCTCGTAAACGCCCGTCGGAGGCCAACGCAGCCAGATGGTGAAACCCCAGGTCAGCGCCCTGGTTTGGACTCCGCCGCAGGTCAGGCTCGGCCCTCAGGCATTCCGCTTCAACGTGTAGCGGGTGACGTACCACTCGACGCCGATCTGGCAAACATGCAGGTCAGATGGGGCCCGACTCTTTGGAGTCGGGCCCCTGGTCCTTCCGTGCCGGGACGGCGCCGGGAAACCTGCCCCCGTCACCCGTCATCACCCCTGCTCGTCCCTGCTGTGCCGAGAGCGCGCAGGGATGACGTGAAGCGCCCGTGCCGGGTGGTGTGCTCATGCCGTCACCGCGGGTGCTCTTGATGCTAACGTCAACGTTACTAACATTTTTGTTAGTGACATG
Source organism: Streptomyces sp. NBC_01635 (assembly GCF_045209715.1). Taxonomy (NCBI): domain Bacteria; kingdom Bacillati; phylum Actinomycetota; class Actinomycetes; order Kitasatosporales; family Streptomycetaceae; genus Streptomyces; species Streptomyces sp. NBC_01635. The sequence continues at coordinate 5,875,439 of NZ_CP109277.1, forward strand.
CGTGGAGGTCGGCAGGCATGGTGGATTTTGTGGGCCGTCGCCAGGAGCTGGCGACGCTTGAGCGCGAGCTGCAGAAGGTGGCGGCAGGGGTTGGCGGGGAGCGGCCCGGTCGGTGCGTGATGTTGCGTGGGCGGCGCCGGGTGGGCAAGTCGCGGCTGGTCGAGCGGTTCGCGGAGCGCTCCGGGGCCCCGTTCTTGTTCTACGCGGCGACCGGTGCGTCCCCTGGGGATGATCTGGCACGGCTGGCCCGGGACGCCCAGGCGTCGACGCTGCCGCTGGCGCGGCTGGTGGCCGCCGCGCGGCCGGAGAGCTGGGACGCCGCGTTCGATGTGCTGGCGGCCGCGCTGCCCGCCGACCGGGTGAGTGTGCTGGTCATCGACGAGGTGCCGTACCTGATGGATGCCGGTGGTGCCTTTGAGGGGATGCTGCAACGGGCCTGGGACCGGGTGCTGGAGACCAAGCCGGTGCTGCTGGTCCTCATCGGCTCCGATCTGTCGATGATGGAGGCTTTGAACAGCTACGGCCGACCCTTCCATCAGCGTGGCCGGGAGATGGTGCTGGGACCGCTGAACCCCGCCGAGGTGGGGCGGATGCTCGGACTGGAACCGGCGGAAGCCTTCGACGCCGCGCTGGTCACCGGCGGGCTGCCGCTGATCTGCGCGGAGTGGCCGCGGGGCGCAGGGCTGTGGGACTTCCTGGGCGAGGCGCTGAGCGACCCGGTCTCGGCCCTGCTGGTTTCTGCGGAGCGCTCGCTGGCTGCCGAATTCCCCCCGCAGGCTCAGGCGCGTACGGTGCTGGCGGCCGTCGGCAGTGGTGAGCGGACCTTCACCAACATCGCCCGTGCGGCCGGCGGGATCGGGGCCACGCCCCTGCAGCGAGCCCTGGAACTGCTCACGAACAGGCGGATCGTCGCTGCGGAGCTGCCCGTATCGCTGCGTCCGTCGAAGGATCGCCGCTACCGGGTGACAGATCCCTACCTGCGGTTTTGGCTGCACCTGCTCGGCCCGTCCATGGAGGAGATCGAGCGGGGGCGGGGCGATCTGACCTTGGCGCGGGTTTGGGAGAATTGGACCAGTTGGCGCGGCCGGGCGATCGAGCCGCTCATCCGCGAGGCGCTCGCCCGGATACTGCCCGACGACCGGCTCCCCGCGGCCCCCGCAGTGGGCGGCTACTGGACCCGCACCAACGACGTCGAGATCGACATCGTCGGGGCGGACCGGGCTCCCATTGCCAAGGAGCTGATCTTCGTCGGCTCCGTCAAGTGGCTGGAGCAGTCGCCCTTCGACCGGCACGACCTGGCAGCCCTCCATCGACACCGGGCCGCCCTCACCGACGCCCCTGTTCCCGTCGTGGCGGTCTCCCGCAGCGGAGTCGACTGTCCGGGGCTCGATGCCGCCTACGGCCCCGGCGATCTGCTGACCGCTTGGCCGCTGTGAGTGGCGGATGGCAGGCGAAGCAAGGGAGTCGGTGAGCGGGATCAGGCCGCAGACGTTGCGGAGAAGTCCCACGGACCTCGGCTCCTTGTCGGCGCTGTTGTGCAGCGTCGGCGATCCCGAGTCTTCTCGTACTCTGTTGCGGATCCCGTGCTGGGACGGTGCTGGGAAGGCCCCCTCGAACGAACCGCCTCGACCGTGGGGACCGGGCGCCAGTGGAGGCAGAGCGCCGGCAGGATCAGGACGAGGTCGACCGTGTCGAGATCGATCGCCCGGTGGTCGACGCCGCGGACGACGAGGGCGATCTCCTTCGCCAGGATGGCGGTGCCCGTCCGGCCCGCGGTCGGGCGTTGTCGGCACCGGCCGGACCCGCTGTCCGAGGGGCACTACTGCCCATGAGGCGCCGGATCGGATTGTCAGTCCGGCCTGCCATGATCGCGTCATGCCGTTTCCACCCGACCCCCGCACCGCGACCGCCGGCGTGATGCCCCTGTGCCCGGTACGGAGGAGCGTCTGATGGACTTCGCCACTCAGCTGCTGCACGTGATGACCGATCCGGACTTCGCATGCGACATCAGGTACCGCGACGTGCCGCGGATCTCCGACCAGGAGCTCGGCGCTCTGCTCCCGGCGGCCACACCGTGAGCTTCTCCGCCGGGCGCTCGGCCAGGGTGATCGGCTCCGCCGTCAGGGGCGAGGGCCGGGAGCGGCAGCCGCGCTACACGACCGAGGCGTGTCGCCGGATGTTCGAGGCGCTCGTCGCGCAGCTGAAGGAGCGCCTGGGGGCGGACCTCGCGTTCGGAGCGTCCGCCGTGGTGCGCTGCACGGGCCCCTTGCCCGACCTCGCCGACCTCGCCCGCACACTGGTCGACTTCGGTGTGCAGAAAGGTGACATGCGCCAGCCGTACGCACTGCTCGCGGTGGCGGGGCTCGCCGGTGACAAGGTGCTGCGCCGTGCCGCGGAGCGCCTCTGCCGGGACCAGGGCCCCATCGCCGTGGACGAGATCGTGGTGCTCGCCGGCCTCGACGTCGACCCGGTCGACCGGGCGCTGCTGGCCGAGACCGAGCGCGACGGTTCGTTCAACGCGCCGCCGCCGCTCCCGGACCTGTGGCGGCGGATCGCCGGCATACCGGCCTACGCCGCGTTCGCCCACCGTGCCCTCACGGCGGCGGTGGACCGCGCCGACGCGATCCACGCGGGCGAGATCCCGTACCGGGCGGACAAGGCCTTCACGGCCCGGGAGGTCGTCGTGCTCGGGCACGCCGCGCGGGTGGCGCTGCTGCGTGACGAGCCGTGGCTGCCGGAGCTGCTCGACCGGTTGCTGCCCCGGATCGCCCTCGCCCCGACGGCTGCCAGGACCCTGCCGTCGCAGGCGCTGCTGTACGAACTGGTTCGCGCCGGGCAGGACTTCCCCACTCCGGAACTGGTGACCGCGATCCGTACCGTGCGTACGGCCGTACGGCACGCCGGAGTGCCCAAGCAACTCGACAAGATGCTCAAGAAACTCGAGGCGGCCCTGGCCGAACGGGCCGAAGTGGCGCTGCGGCTCCCGATGTCGGGGTTCGAAGCCGACGGTGTGCTGCGCAGGGAGGCGGGCGACTGCACTGCGGTCGTCACGGTCACCGAGACCGCCGAACTGACCTGGCACAAGGACGGCCGCCCGCTGCGCGGTGTCCCGGCCGCCGTACGCCGCGACCACGGCGGCCTGGTGAAGGAGCTGCGGGACCTGGTCAAGCGAGTGGCCGTCCAACTCTCCACTCTTGCACGTGCGTTGGAGGGTGGCTTCACCGTCGAAGCCGTCCACCCGTACGGGTGGTGGCGCACCGAGCTGGCCGGGCATCCGCTCGCGCGGTCCGTCGTACGGCGACTGATCTGGGAGATCGAGGTCGCCCCCGGTGAATGGCGAGCTGTGCTCCCCGAGGCCGGGGATCTCCCCGTCGCGCCCGACGACGCCTCGGTACGGCTCTGGCACCCGGTCCGTTCCGAGCCCGCCACCGTGCGGGCCTGGCGGGACCTGCTCATCGAGCGGCGGATCCGGCAGCCGTTCAAGCAGGCGTTCCGCGAGATCTACCTCCTCACCCCGGCCGAGGAGGAGACCCGTGTCTACTCCAACCGCTTCGCCGCGCACCTCGTCCACTACCGCAGGATGTTCGCCCTGTTCAGGTCTCGTGGGTGGTCGAGCGACCTGCTGGGCCCCTGGGACGGCGGCAGCGAGGACGAGGCCGTGCGGACCCTGGCGGCGGGGCAGTGGCAGGTCCGCTTCTTCCACTCCCTGGCGGACGGAACGCACGACCACGAGTTGGCCGCGACCGATCAGGTGCGCTTCTCCCGCCATAAGGACGGCGCATGGCGGGAGGCGCCGCTCGCCGACGTGCCGGCGATGGTGTTCAGCGAGGCGATGCGCGACGTGGACCTTTTCGTGGGCGTGACCTCGATCGCGGCCGATCCCGACTGGAGCGACCGGGGCCCCGAGCGCGCCTATTGGGAGCGGGCCTCTTTCGCCGAGCTGACGGAAAGCGCCGAGGCGCGCCGCGACGCCCTGGAGCGGATCCTGCCGCGCCTGAAGATCGCCGACCGGTGCTCACTCGACGGCCGCTTCCTCGTCGTCCGCGGAGACCTGCGTACGTACCGGATCCATATCGGTTCGTCCAACATCCTCATGGAACCGGACAACGCCTATCTGTGCATCGTTCCGGCACGCCCCAAGGGAGGCGGCACGGTGTTCCTGCCGTTCGAGGACGACCGCCTCTCGCTGATCCTCAGCAAGGCGTTCCTTCTCGCCGCCGACACCGCGATCACCGACGAGTCCATCCGCAGGCAGATCGAGCGAGGCGCCTGATGGCCACCGTGACGTTCCGGGACGAGACCGCGGCGGGCCGGCCGGTCACCGAGTGGCAGGTCGCCGGACTGCCGGAACGGATGACCGTACGGGAGCTGATCAGGCTCCGGGTCCGCGAGGAGGTCGCCCGGCACAACGCCCGCCCGACCGATCGCTTCAACGGACTCGTCCGCCCCGACGACGCCGAGACGGAACTGAACGGCTACCGCCTCCGCGAGCCCCGCCGCATCGACTGGGAGCGCCAGGCGGAGATCGCCGAGCACGCCTTCCTGGTCAACGGGTTCTTCGTGCTGGCCGGTGACCGTCAGGTGGAGAGCCTCGACGAGACCGTGGACCTCACGGCCGACCCGGGCCTGGTCTTCGTCAAGCTCGTAGCCCTCGCCGGCGGCTGATGCCGGGCCGTTCGTCTCCGCCTGGGCGGACGGACAGCGGTCCTGTACGCGCCGGGGAAAGATGTGGGATACAAGCACATTATTGACGTCGCAACTACTCGCGCTTAAGTTCTCCGTTGCGGAATACATCATTCCGCGATGGTGGACGGCGATACGGCTGGGTGTCGCGTCCGATGCCGACAGTCGTGCCGTTCGGCAGGCCGCGTGTTGTCCGACCGACGTCGGCTCCGCCCGTGGCCGGACGCTGCCCTGGCACCAACCCGCCGGCCGGCTACGAGAGAAGCAGGGAACGTAACAGTGCGCAGATTCAACCCCGCCCAAGTGGCGATCTGGGCGGCCGTCGCCGCGCTCGGCGCAACGGGCTGGTCCGTGCTCGCGCTCTCCCGTGGTGAGAAGGTTTCCGCGATCTGGATCGTGGCCGCCGCGATCGGCTCGTACCTGATCGCCCAGCGCTTCTACGCGCGGTTCATCGCGCGCAAGGTCCTCAAGGTCGACGACCGGCGCGCCACCCCCGCCGAGCGGTTCAACGACGGCGTCGACTATCACCCGACGGACAAGCGCGTCCTCTTCGGCCACCACTTCGCGGCCATCGCGGGCGCCGGCCCCCTGGTCGGTCCCGTGCTCGCCGCGCAGATGGGCTATCTTCCCGGCACCATCTGGATCATCGTCGGTGTGATCTTCGCAGGCGCGGTCCAGGACATGGTGGTCCTGTTCTTCTCGATGCGCCGCAACGGCAAGTCGCTCGGGCAGATGGCCCGCGACGAGATCGGTCGCGTCGGTGGCATCGCGGCCCTGATCTCGGTCTTCGCCATCATGATCATCATTCTGGCCGTGCTCGCGATGATCGTGGTCAACGCCCTCGCCGAGTCCGCGTGGGGCACCTTCTCGATCGCGATGACCATTCCGATCGCCCTGTTCATGGGCTGCTACCTGCGCTATCTGCGGCCGGGCAGGGTCACCGAGGTCAGTGTGATCGGGTTCGTCCTGCTGATCGCGGCGATCCTCGGCGGCAACTGGGTCTCGGAGTCCTCGTTCGCCGACGTCTTCGTCCTGTCGCCCACCGCGCTGGCGTTCTGCCTGGTGGCCTACGGCTTCGTGGCTTCCGTCCTGCCCGTGTGGCTGCTGCTCGCACCGCGGGACTACCTCTCCACCTTCATGAAGGTCGGAGTGATCGTGCTGCTCGCGCTCGGTGTCCTGTTCGCGATGCCGGAGCTCGCGGTCGACCCTGTCTCCAGCTTCGCCCGCGAGGGCAACGGGCCGGTCTTCGCCGGCGGGCTCTTCCCCTTCGCCTTCATCACCATCGCGTGTGGCGCCCTCTCCGGCTTCCACGCGCTGATCTCCTCGGGCACCACCCCGAAGATGATCGAGAAGGAGTCGCACGTCCCCCTCATCGGCTACGGCTCGATGCTGATGGAGTCCTTCGTCGCGATCATGGCTCTGGTGGCCGCGTGCATTCTCGACCCGGGCCTGTACTACGCGATGAACGCCCCGGCGGGAGTCCTCGGCGACACCTTGCAGTCCGCGTCCGACGCGGTCGCCGGCTTCGGCTTCCACATCACCCCCGAGTACCTGCAGCAGATGGCGGACTCGGTCGGTGAGGAGTCGCTCGTCTCCCGTACCGGCGGCGCGCCGACGCTCGCGGTCGGTATCGCGGTGATCCTCGCGGATGCTTTCGGCAGCACCGGCATGATGTCGTTCTGGTATCACTTCGCGATCATGTTCGAGGCGCTGTTCATCCTCACCGCGGTGGACGCCGGCACCCGCGTGGGCCGCTTCATGCTCCAGGACACGCTCGGCAACGTCGCACCGCGGTTCCGGGACAAGGACTGGCGGCCCGGCATCTGGATCACGTCGGCCGTGGTCGTCCTCGCCTGGGGTTATTTCCTCTGGGTCGGTGTCACCGATCCGCTCGGCGGCATCAACCAGCTCTTCCCGCTCTTCGGCACCGCCAACCAGCTGCTCGCCTCCATCGCCCTGGCCATCTCCACCACCCTGCTGATCAAGTCGGGTCGCCTCAAGTGGGCCTGGGTGACCGGGGTTCCGCTGGCCTGGGCGCTCGCGATCACCATGACCGCCTCCTGGCAGAAGGTGTTCTCCGACGACCCGGCGATCGGCTTCTTCGCGCAGCGCGCCAAGTACCAGGACGCGCTCGACCAGGGCACCGTCCTGGCCCCGGCCAAGTCCCTGGACGACATGGCGACCGTCGTCACCAACTCGACGGTCACCGGCACGCTGTCGGTGGTGTTCGCGGTCCTGACCATCGTCGTGGTGCTCGCCTGCGCCCGGACCGCCGTCAAGGCGATCCGCAACGGCGGATCACTGCCGCTCGCGGAGTCCGAGTACGTGGAGTCCCGGATTCCGGGCCGGCCCGAAGCGGAGACCGCCGACGCCGTGCGCACCCCGGCGGGCTCCCGGTGACCGCCCCCGGAGCCGTCGCGTCTGCCACGGCACGGGGCGGTGCCCTCGCGCGCGCCCGCCGCGGTGCGGCGTGGCTCCGCTGGTACCTGGGTGAACTCAACGGCGAGCACGCATACGACCGTTACGTCGAGCGGGCCCGGGCGTCCGGCCAGCGGGTCCTGAGCCGCCGGGAGTTCGAGCACGACCGGACCGACCGCCGGGACAGCGACCCGCGTGAGGGCGGATGCTGCTGCTGACGAAACGGCGCCGTTCGCGGAGCCGAGGTGTGGAATGCCGGGCCGCGTTCAGTCCGCGTGGGGTGGCCAGTGGCGGGCGGAAAGGGGATCGTCATCCTTGCCGTCCGTCATCTACGAGGCCGTGCGAGCGCAGTTCGACCCGCAGCTCGGGTACATACTGCGTCCTTTCCATCGCAGGTGAGCCCGGCGTAACGAAGTCAAGTACCGGTCTTCGGAAGCTCCAGCCGTGACGCCGGAGGAGGTCGAGGCCGACTCGACGAAGGTTGAGGCGCTCATCGAGCTCGCGGAGAAGGTGATCCCGAACATGCCGCGCCGTGGAGGCTGCCCCACCTCTGTGGGGTGCCCGCCGGTCCGCAGACAGTCCGCAGGACACTCGTAGAAGTTCGTCGAAGGCCAACGCAACCAAACGGTGAAATGCCCGGTCAGGGGCTCGATTGCGGCTCCGCCGCAGGTCAGGGTCGGACGTCGGACATTCCGCTTCAACGTGTAGCGGGCGCTGTACCGTCACGTCACTGATCTAATAAACATGCAGGTCAGGAGGGGTCCGACCTTTCGGGGTCGGGCCCCGGGTCGTTTCCCGTGCTGGGATGGTGCTGGGAAGCCTGCCTGGTCTTCACCTGTCATCATCCCTGGTCATCCCCGCCGTGCTGAGATGGTGCCGGGATGGTGGCCGGCTCCTGTGCTGAGTCGCGGACTGTGCGGCGTGCGACGAGAGGGGGCGGGGACGACTCTTTCCCGACCTTTCCCGGGTGGCTCCCGCGTGGGTGGCGCGGGCCGTAGCAGTTTTCCTACTCGTTTGACACACTTGGGTCATGGGTGAGACGGCGTACAGCATCGGGGAAGGGCCGGCGACGCGGGTGAGCCTGTCGCTTCCGGAGGGGACCGCGGAGGCGATCCGTGCGCGGGTGGGCAAGCGGGAGTTCTCTGCGTTCATCGCCGCGGCGGTCGAGCGTGAGCTGCGCGGCCAGGTGCTGGACGAGTACCTGGCGGACTACGAGAACCGCAAGGGGCCGGTCTCCGAGCAGGCTCGTCAGCGGGCGCGGCAGGTCTTCGACGAGGTGTTCGCGGAGGAGGCCGAGTGGCCCGCCGCAAGCTGAGTCACGAGGGGACGCTGGTCCTCGACAGCGAGGGGCTCTCGAAGCTCCTCGCCGACGACGAGCAGGTGGTGGCTCTGGTTGCTGAGGCGCGCTCGCGGGGCATGGAGGTCGTGATCAGTGCGCTCACCGTCATCGAGGTCGTCCATGTCCGTACGAACAAGTCCCGTCTGAAATGGGTGCTTTCCGGACTGCGCGTGGTCCCGGTGGGCGACGAGGAGGCGAGGGCGGCCTCGAAGCTGCTGATGGATGCCGGTTTGCACGGGCACAAGTATGCGATCGATGCCGCGGTCGCCGAGGCCGCGTTGCGGCAGCACCGCCCCGTGGTCATGTTGACCTCCGATATCGACGACATGGTCAAGCTGTGCGGCGATCGCGTCCGGCTCGTGGCGGTGTGATGTCCCTTTGTCCGGCTCACCCACGCAGTCTCATCCGGCACCGACCGCATCACCTTCCGCGGGGCTGATGCAGAGAGCGACAACGCGGTTGACATGGGTGAGGACTTCGACTTCGACGACGACAAGGAGATGAGCCGTCGGCTTCCCCGTCTGGCCGCTCTGTTCCTTGACTCAAACCCCTGAAAGGTGGGTGGGTCGGCGAGACCGAACGCGTGCCCTGGGCATGACGCGAGGTCCACTCCGGCGAACCTGTGAAGAGGAAGACAGCCGAGGCGGACGACAGGCACCGGCAAAGCGACATCTTCGGCGCGTCCCGCAGCGCTCCTCGGTATCAAAGACGTGACTACCCGTTGGCGAACTCGCACTGGAGATCGACCCAGCGCCGCTGTTCGTCGGGGGTGTAACCGGACTGGTCGCGGAGGTGGACGAGGGCATTGACCCACTGGCCCCAGAGGCCGTCGGGCTGGGTGAAGCGGTCGGCGTGGTGGGTGCCGAGGTGGGCGTCGAGACGGAGGAGGGCGCCGAGGGCTGCGGGCTGGTCGTAGCGGAGGTCGGTGCGGGGCAGGTAACGGTCGAGGTAAGCGGTAAGGATCTCGGCGTCCGCGTGCGTGCCGAGGCGGGCGAGGGCGAAGCAGTATCCGCGGCCGGAGTAGCAGACCTCGCTGGCCAGGAGCAGATCGCCGAGGGGATCGCGGAACGCTTCGCGGCGGTCGATGCCGATCAGCCAGGCCGCAGTCAGTCGCGCACGCCACTCGAAGCCGAGGAGAGCCACCAGTTCGGCGTCGGTGATCGTGGCCGCGTCGTCGAGCAGACGGCGCGTGAAGCGCTTGGAGTGTGGCCATCCGGGGCGTAGGAACCGGTAGCTGTTCAGTTCGAGGTAGCGCGGATGAGGCGAGTCTTTCCTCGTCACGTAGCGCTTGATCACATGGCCGAAGCCGATCTCCTCAGGGTGCTGGAACGGCATGGGTTCTCACCTTTCCGGGTGCAGGTCGGTGCGGTCGATCCAGGCGGGGGTGACGAAGATGCTGTCTCCGGCAGGGGCTTCGGAGGATTCCAGCAGGCACCAGGTGCGGGCCTCTTCGGCCAGGTGCTCCCAGGGCGCGGTCCAGTCGGGTTCCCAGTCCGGGCCGGTGCCGGAGATGCCGTACGTGCGACTGGCGTCCACCCGCCAGAACTGCGAGCGGCTCGTTCGCGGCCGGAGGGCGGGCGTACCGCCGGCTGGGTTGGTCGCAGGCGCCGAGGTCCCGGTAGTCGTGCTGGGCCTCGATCAGGGAGACCTGGTCCGCTCCGCCGGGCATGGTCGGCCGGCGGAACTGGACCCCGTCGTCCTCCCGGAAGCAGACGGGGCAGATCCCGGAGGAGCCGGGCACGGCGTCGAGCACGCGGTGCCCGCAGCAGGGACAGGGGGAGCGGTCGCTCACGTGCGCAGTCTCGTTGCAGGTCCGGCCGGTGCGCCATGGATTTCTCTGCTCGGCGCCCCGGCCAGTCCGCAGCCAGTCCGCAGGACACTCGTAAACAGCCGTCGGGAGTCAACGCATGCCAACGCGGAAATCCCAGGTCAGAGGCCTAGATGGGGCTTCGCCGCAGGTCAGGATCGGGGCTCGGGCATTCCGCTTCAACGTCTGACGAGCCGTCGAGGACGTTGCCCGGCCCGCCTCTTGGCGGTCGGGCGCAGGTTTCTGTCTGCCGGGGCCCTCGTCTCATGAAGTGCTGTGGCCGACGGCCGACCCGGTGGGCGGGGCTGTGGCCGGCGTTTTCAGACCTTGACGACCTCTACGGAAGGGCCGCACAGGAGCGTCAGGTCCTCGGGGTCGGAAGTGAGGGCGGTGACCGGCTGGGACGTGCTGCGGGCGATGACGGCGAAGGCGGCGTCGATGGCGTACTTGTGGCCGTGGAGACGATGGGCGCGAAGGAGAGCGGCGGCCTCGTCGGTGATCTCCTCGGTGACGTCGTGAACGTCGACGCGGGAGAGGACCCACTTGATGCGGGCCGGGTGGATCCGCTCGTAATCGGCCTCGAGGGTGGTCATGGCGCTGGTGGCAACGCGGATGCCCTCCTCCGATGCCGCTTGGACCAGGGCCACGACGGTGCGGTCCTTGCGGTAGGGCTTGGAGAGTCCTTCGCTGTCGAGCAGCAGGGTTCCGGGCATCAGGCGGCGACACCTTGACGTGTTCGGGCTGGTCAGTGGCGCACTTCTGACCGTCGGGCGGTGCCTCGGCCGGCACTGGTGCTTACCACGCCAGGGAGACGGGCCGGGCGGCAATGGGTGGATTTCCCCTGTTCCGGGTGGAGGGTGCCGTAACAGGGCTGAAGCTGGGCCCCGATGCGAAGAATCCGGGATGTGAATGCTTCCTCGGGGACCGCGCTTCGGAGCTATCCGGTCCTGCTGGCCGGCGTACCCGCCGACGGCGAGAGTTGGGTGCACTGGCCCAGGAGCAGCGCCGTGCTGCTCGACACCTACGAGACGGTCGCGCTCAAAGCGCGTCTCGACCACGACCGGGCCGGCCCGGCGGACCACGACGACCCCCGGCTGGTCGGCAGGGTGGCGCGGTCCACCGGCGAGCAGGCCCTCGCGGCGCTCGCCGCGGCGCGCGAGGCGCAGCCGGCCTGGGCGCGCGTCCCGCTCGATCACCGGCTGGACTTCGTCCGCGCCTTCCACCGCCTGCTGCGGGAGCGGGCTGAGGAACTCATGTCGGTCCTCGTCGCCGAAGGGAACCCGCGGCAGGTGAGTCGGTGGGCCCTGTCCGCCGCGCTGAATCTGACGCACCCCGACTCGGTCGCGTACGCGCGTGCCGCCATGGTCTGGGAGGGCGGTCATGCGGGCCGGCTGGTGCGGCTGGTGCGCAAGCCCGACGGGGTGGTCTGCCTGGACCCGGCGCGCAACGCCCCGATGCTCACCGCTCTGTCAGGGGTGCCGACGCTGGCGGCGGGCAACGCGCTGGTGGTCAACGCCCCGCCGACGGTCCCGCTGAGCACCGCCTACCTCTTCCACGAGCTGGTCGCTCCGCTGCTGGCCGACCACGGGGCGCCGCCCGGCACGCTGAGCGTGCTGTGCGCGCCGGCCCGGCCGATGCTGCGCACGTGGCTCGCCTCCCCGCACTGCGACGACATCTTCTTCTTCGGCGGTTCGGCCCAGGGCGCCGAACTCACCCGCTCCTGCCTGGAGCACGGCAAGAAGCCCATCATGGAGCTGGCCGGCAACGACGCCCTCGTGGTCTGGCGGGACGCCGACCTGGACGGCGCCGTCGAAGCGGCACTGGAGCGCTACCTGGGGTCCGGACAGCTCTGCCTGGCACCGAAGTTCGCCCTGGTGCATCCCGCCGTTGCGGACGACTTCACCGAGCGGCTGCACCGGAAGGTGGCCGCCCTGCGCGTGGGGCTGCCGGACGACCCGGAGGTCGTGCTCACCCCGGTGATCAAGCGGAACCAGTGCAAGGAGGTGCTGGACGACGCCGTGGCCCGGGACGCCGAGCTGCTCTGCGGTGGTGACCTGGTCGACGTGCACGGCCGTCCCTCCCCGCGGGGCCCGTTCGTCCGGCCCGCGCTGCTGCGCGTACGGGGTCTCGAGCGGGCGGCGACCATGAACGCCGTCACCGAGGAGACGTTCTTCCCCCTGATGTGCGTGGTCGTGCCGGAGGCCGCCACGTCTCCGGCAGCGGCCTCGGACGACGCGCTGCTGGACGCGGTCCTCACGTTCGTCAACGCCAATCGGTACGGGCTGCGCAACTCGCTGTGGGCGCGTGATCCGCACGTCGTCCACCGGTTCACGGACGAAGTGACCAACGGTGGTGTGCTGAAGGTCAACGACAGCCACATCGGGACCCTGCCCGTGCTGCCCATCGTCGGCGGCACGGGGCTGTCGGGCGGTGTCTTCGGGGAGGCCAACGTCTCCTTTCTGCGCACCACCCGCCTCCAGGGCATCAGCCTCGCCACCGGGACCGGTGAGCCCTTCGACCACCTCGCCGCCGCCGGAATGCCCCTGGAGGCCCGGCCGGCTCCCTCCACCCGTATCCCTCTGCCGGGACAGTCCGGTACCAGCAGAAAGGCCGACACATGACCATGCTCTCGGGCATGCCCCTGCTCCACCGCAAGATCGACCTGTGCTTCCGGCACTTCGACACCGACGACAACGGCTCCATCGACCGCGAGGACCTCCTGACCCTGGGATCGCAGCTGCTGTCCAAGTTCGGCGAGCCCGTCACCTCGCCCAAGGGCACCGCGCTGATGGACGGCATGACCCGCTTCTGGGATGCCCTGGTCGCCGCCGCGGACCAGGACGGCGACGAGCGGCTCACCCGCGACGAGTACCGGGACTGCATGACCGGCGCCTTCGTCGAGTCGCCCGAGGGCTTCGACACCTCGTTCCGGCCCCTGGCGGAGGCGGTGTGCGCGCTGCTGGACACCGACGGGGACGGTGAGGTGGACGAGCGGGAGTTCGAGGCATGGCAGGAGGTGTTCCGTACCGCGCCCGAGAACAGGGCCGATGCCTTCCGCAAGCTGGACGCCGACGGGAACGGCAGGCTCACGGTCGACGAGCTGCTGGCCGCCGTCCGCCAGTACTACCTCAGCCCCGACGCCGACGCGGCCGGCAATTGGCTCTACGGCGCGGTCGCCTGAAGCAAGCACGGGCCGGGGCCCGGCGGGTAGCGGCCTCGCCGTCTGCCGGCCCCCGGTTCCCCGGCCGCCCGTCCGCCGACGGCCGTCACTTCAGGCAGGATGTCCCCACCGCAGCGCCGAACACCGGCAAGGATCGGTTCGTTCACGGCCGTTCAGGGGGCCATTTCCTCCGCCCGGGCGCGGTGGCGGGTGTCGATGAAGGAGTACGGGGGCCAGGGGCCCAGGAAGCGGATGCGGACGGCGGGCTGCCGGGCCCGCAGTTCGGTCAGGACGGTGCCGACGGTGTCGATGTCCTCCCGCCGGACGAGCAGGGCCGCGCACAGGACGTCCGTCTCGCCCGCGACGCGGTGGGTGGGGCCGCGGTCGCGGTAGTCCTCGGCGATGGACAGCAGCCGGTGCCTGATCTCGGCGTGCAGGGTGTCGGCGAACTGCCCGGCCGCGTTGCGGGCCCGGTGCTCCCGCTGCTTGGCCATCAGCCTGCGCATGCCGGGCGACAGGCCGTCCGGCCCGTCCTCCGGTGCGTCCTCCCCCGCGTCGCCCGCGTCGCCCGCGGTGGCGGCCGTACGGTCCACGGTGATGTCGACCCGCAGTTCGCACCGGCCGGCCAGCTCCTCCAACTGGCCCCCGATGTCCGCCGCCTGCTCGGTGACCCACTCCGTCAGGCGCCGTTCGGCGCTCCGCCCGGCCGCGGGCCGGTCCTCGGGTGACGGTTCGTCGGCGACCAGAACGTTGAAGGTCATCGGCAGGATGCTGCCGGTGCGTTCCCACACGGTGTCCACCGCCCGGCTCTGCTCCTCCACCCAGCGGCGCACCTGGTCGTCGCCGCCCTCGAGGGGGGCCGGCGCGGCGTCGTGCACCAGTGCCGCGACGGAGGTGCCGGGAACGCGTACCAGCCGCAGGGGGCGACCGTCGATCCCGGTGACACCGTCGGCCGCGGCGGGCCGGTCCGGGAGCAGTGCGTACACGTACAACGCCGTGTCCTCGGTCATCGGTCCGCCTCCTCCGCCCAGCGCTGCGGGTTGATCAGCTTGTCCACGACGTCGTCGACCACTTCGTCCAGTCCCCTGTGCAGATCGGCGACCGAGGAGACGATGCCGTGGTCCTCCTTGATCTGCTCCATCGCCTCGTCCAGTTCCAGCAGGGCGTTCGCCAGGCGTTCGGCCTCCTGGGGGGTCAGGTCGTGGCCGTTCATGCGGCGCAGCGCCTGGCGGTCCAGCGCCTCCTGGATGACCTCCACCAAGGTGACCACCAAGGACAGCACCCCGTGTTTGAGGCTCTTCTCGTCGACGGTCAACGGCATGTCGGCTCTCCCTCCTCCTGCTGTCGTACTCGGTCGCTCATCCGGCCGCCGCCACGGGCCCCGCCATGGACCCCGTCGCGCGCAGCCGTTCCGTCCAGGCCTCCGGATCGTCCGCGGCCAGCCGCACCTCGTCGCCCGCGGTGGTGTGGACCGCGATGACGCTGCCCTCCCCGGCAGGGCTGTACGCGGGTACCCGCCGCACGGCGGTGACGTCCGCCGTGGACAGCACGAGCGCCGGCCTGGAATCCACGGGGGACTTCCACGTCAGCCTGTCGGCGGTCAGGCGTCCCTGCCCGCCGCGCCACAACGGTCCGCCCCGGCGCGGCTCGTGGTACCACAGATGCCCCTCGGCGAGAGGCGGATCCTCCTCGGCGGAGGGCGTGAACGTGAAGGGGAGGGCGGGCGTCGCGCGGCCCGCGCACGCCTCGGTGAGGAGGGCGTGCAGCTCTCCGGGCTCCCGGGCCGAGAGGCGTTCCCGACCGCCGTCGGCCAGCGCCACGTCCAGGCGCAGCCGTTCCTCGCCCCCGACCGTCCTCTCCGGTTCGAGCCGCACGGCGGTGACGGCGTCGAGTCCGGTCTCCCACAGGATCTCCCGTGGTTCGTCACGCAGGACGACGAGGCGCCGGTCGGTGAGGTAGACGGTGCCGGGCCGCCATCCGTGGTAGAGCCCCTCCGTCAGGAGGTGGCCGCCGCTCATCCGGCAGACGACGTTCTCGTCCTCCCTCAGGTCGAGGGCGCGGCGGGCGACGGACCGCTCGGCCCAGGCGCGGGTGTCCTCGTCCCAGTGGCGCATCATCCCGTACTCCAGCATCGTCTCCATCCCGGCGATGGCCGCCCGGAGGGAGACGCCGATCAACGGGATGTCGGCCACGGCGACGATCAGGTCCAGGTGCAGGACCGCGCCCTTGTTCAGCACGACTTCCAGCAGGTCGTCCAGGGTGACCCGCGGGTCCCGCGTGGGACGCATCGGGGACAGGTCAGCCGTCACGCCGTTCCGCCTCGCCCTCGGCCGGGGACGGTTCGGCCGCCCGGCGGTCCTGGGCCTCGTCGCCCTCGTCGTCGGCGGCGGGCTCCTCCCCGCGCGCGGTCACCGCCGGCCGGGTGGGCTCGGGGAGGTCCCGCATCCGGGCCTGCGCGCTGAGCCACCCGCACCAGGGGCACCACTTCTCCAGCAGTTGCTCGACCGGGGAGCGCTTGCCGCAGGCCGGGCAGCTCTCCTTCTCCTCGCGCGTGTCGCGCCACGCGGCGGTCTCCGTGTCCGTGCCGGACGGGAACTCCAGCCCGTAGCGGGCGGCCGTCTCGAAAGAGGCCAGCGCCGCGCGCAGACGGATGCCCAGCAGTTCCACCCCGGCCACCGAGACCATGATGTCGGCGTTGAGCACGAGGCCCTTGTCCAGCAGGGTTTCCACCACGTGGGCGAGGCTGCCGTCGCCGTCCCGCCGTGGCTGCATCGGGGACAGGCCCGCGCTCGGCGCCCCGCCCTGCGGCGGGCCGGACCGGGAGACCGTGGACGGGAATCCGCTGTCGCTCGGGGTGATCCTCTCGGGGTAGCTGCTCATTCCGCGCGTCTGTCCGCTCTCCTGTCACTTACACCCCCGGGCCCGGGGGTGAGGGTGCGGGCCCGAGGGGCTGGACGCCGTCGCGGACGTGGCCGGCGGACCGTGGCTCGAAGGGCTGCTGCCCGCGCTGCGCGACGGGGCCCGCCGGGTCATCGCCGGAGCCGTCGCCGGGCCCGTCGTCACCTTCGACCTGCGCCGCCTGTACCTGCACAACCTCAGCCTCATCGGCTCCTCGATGCACACCCGCGCCCACTTCGCGTCCTTGGCGGACCCGGCCCGGACCGGCACCGTACGGCCGCGCATCGCCGGCAGCCATCGACTGACCGAACTCCACGCCGCCCAGGAGGAATTCCGGCGCGGCACGCACGTAGGAAAGATCACCGTCACCCCGTGAGGACCGTCGGCACCTCGCGACCGCGGAAAGGACCTTGCGCGCTGCTCTGCCCGTACGAACCGAAGCCCGCCGGTTCCCCCCGGACCGGACGGTGCCGTCGTGGTCGGTACCTCGGCAGCCCCCCGTACCGCGCTGGCCGTGGTCGGCGGACGGGGCCGGCCCCGTCGGCACGTGCCGAAGCAGGCGCTGCCGAGTTAGTACAATTCAGGCATCTTGCCCACGGTGAGATGCTCGTAACGGGGAGTCCGCGTCAGTGGCGCCGGCCGTTTTTCGGGGCGTCGTCGCAGGGTGGGCGGGCTGTGTCGGACGTGCGACCCGCCTTCCATGAATTGTTTTTTCGTGGTGTCAGTTTCATTGACGCAATGTAAAGCGAATGGCTACCTTGACATCAGCCACAAGGGTGCGGTGCGCCCCTGCGGCGTACCCCACCCCGGACACGTGAGGCAGGCATGAGCGTCGAGAGCAACACTGTGAACACCGTCCTCGGCCCGGTGGCAGCCGAGGAGCTGGGCGTCGTGTCGGTCCACGAGGCGCTGCTGTCGGTGGTCCCGGGCGCGGAGTACGCCTATGACGTCACCCTCGACCGTGCCGAGATCTTCGAGACGCTCGCCGCCAAGCTGAAGGACTTCCGCGCCCACGGCGGCGGCACCCTCGTCGACAGCACCGGTATGTTCCACGGCCGGGACGTCCGGTTGTACGAGGCCCTCTCCCGCACGACCGGTGTCCACATCGTCGCCTCGACGGGCCAGGGCCCCGAGGAGATGCTCGGCGGCTACTTCCTGACGCCGCAGACCAACCCGCCGACGCCGTGGCCGGCCGAGAAGTTCGCCGACCTCTTCACCAAGGAGATCACCGAGGGCATGGTGGTGCCCCGCGTGGAGCGACGCGGCGCCGCCGGCCTGGTGGCCACCACCGCGACCCCCGACGGCATGACCGCGACCGACGAGAGCCTGTTCCGCGGTGCGGCCCGGACCGCGCTGAGCACCGGCGTCGCGGTCTCCATCCGTTACGGGAGCGACGCCCTCCACGACCTCGACGTCGTCCTGGACGAGAAGCTGCCCGCCGACCGCGTCGTCGTCGGCGGACTCGACCGCAAGGACGCCGTCGCCGCCGGCGCGCCCCTCGAGATCGCCCGACGCGGGGCCTATGTCGCCCTGGACCACGTCGGTGCGCAGGACGACGCCCACCTCACCGATGACGAGCGTGCCGTTCTGGTCGCCGAGCTCGTGCGGGCCGGCTTCGGCAACCGGATCCTGCTCTCGAGCAGCGCGACCGGTGTGGCCAAGGGCCACTCGGGCAACGACCTGCCGTACAGCTACGTCCTGACCACCTTCGTCCCGCTCCTGAAGGCACGGGGTCTCAGCGACGAGGACACGCGGCGGATTCTCGTGGAGAACCCGCGCGACCTGCTGTCGGCGCGCTGAGCGCCCCCGCGAGCGACCGTCAAGTCTCTTTTCTCAAAGGTGAGTGTTGTGTCGAGAGTGAACACCGTTCTGGGGCAGATCCCGGCCGAGGAGCTGGGTCTCGTGGCCATCCACGAGCACATCGGCTACGGCATGCCCGGCTCCGAGCTGGACACGAAGTGGTGGAAGACCCCCGAGCAGCGGTACGAGGAAACCGTGCCGAAGCTGCGCAGGTTCCACGAGCTGGGCGGCGGTACCTTCGTCGACGCGACCGGCATCTGCAACGGCCGTGACGTCGACTACTACAAGTCGCTGTCCGCGAAGACCGGCGTCCACATCGTCGCCTGCACCGGCTTCGTCGGCGGGGACACCGCCCTGCCGCACTTCGCCCGGGCCGACGTGGACTACCTGACCCGCCAGTTCGTTCACGAGATCACCGTCGGCATCGGCGACACCGGCAGCCTCGCCGGTGTCATCAAGGTCGGGGTGAGCCGCGGTGGCCGTATGACGGACCTGGACAAGCGCATCTACCGGGCCGCCGCCCGCGCCTCGCTCACCACCGGCGTGCCGATCCTGACCCACCTCGCGATCGACGCCGAGAACGCGATCGCGATCTTCGACGAAGAGGGTCTTCCCCTGGACCGCGTCCTGTTCGGGCACGTCGACGACGGCGTGAACGCCGACAAGACGCGCGACGTCTGGATCGCGGAGCAGGGCGGGCGCATCGGCTTCGACACCTTCGGCTACGAGACCGAGCTGCCGGACCCGCCGTTCTGGGCCCGCCCCCGCCAGGAGCGGCTGGACCACTTCCTCCGGTTCATCGGCGACGGCCGGCTGAACCAGGTCCTCGCCTCCGCCGACGCCAACTGCAGCCCCCTGGGCTGGCCGGGCGTGAAGGGCCACACCGTCAACTACATCTTCGAGGACCTCATCCCGGACCTCCGCGCCGCCGGTCTCGACGAGGCCGCGATCAAGACGATCTTCGTCGACAACCCGGCCGACTTCCTGGCCCTTCGGAAGTCCTCCTGACCCTCCGGAAGCACTCCCGGCCCTCCGGGAACCTCCCGACCCTCCACGGCCTTCCCGGACCCCACGGTCTTCCCGGCCCCCCACGGTCTTTCCCACCCTTCAAGGTCTTCCTGACCCTCCAGAATCAGAGAGAACCACCATGCAGACCGCAGAACTGAAAAACCTGAAGATCGCCATCGTCGGAGCGGGATACGGCGGCGCGGCGGCCGCCAAGGCGCTGAGCCTGCTGGGCGCCGAGGTCGGCGTCTACGAGCAGGCGCACCAGATCCGGGAGGTCGGCGCCGGGATCGGTCTGCGTCCCGCCACCATGAACCGGTTCCGCCAGTGGGGCATCTTCGACGCGATCGCGAAGGTGACCTCGCCCAGCGAGTACTTCGAGATCCTCACCGCCACCGGCGAGCCGATCATGAAGGAGGCCTGGCCGGCCGACGGCGAGCAGAGCCACACCCACCTGATCCACCGCGGCGACTTCATCGAGGCGCTGCTCGGCGTGCTCCCCGAGGGCATGGTGCACCTCGGCCACAAGCTGGAGAGCATCCGGGACAACGGCGACCGCTCGGTGCTGACCTTCGCCAACGGCAAGACCGTCGAGGCCGACCTGGTGGTGGGCGCCGACGGCATCAAGTCGGTGGTGCGCAAGGAACTGTTCAGCGACAAGGGCCCGGTGTTCTCCGGCGAGCACGCCTACCGCGCGGTGATCTCGGTGGACGACGCCCACGGCATGGTCACCGACGACAACCTGCGGATGTACATCGGCAAGGGCACCAAGGTCTACCTGCTGCCGCTGCGCCACCGCGACCAGGTGTCGTTCGACATCACCGCGCTGTGCCCGGACGGCGCCTGGAACCCCGAGGTCACCAAGGACGACATCCTGGCCACGGTGGAGGGCTTCGACGAGCGCCTGGTCAGCATCACCCGCGACCTGGACATGAGCACCGTGAACATCCGCGCGGTCTACGACATCGACCCGGTCGACACCTGGCACTCGGACAGTGTGGTGCTGGTGGGCGACGCGGCCCACTCGATGCTGCACCACCAGGGCCAGGGCGCGAACTCCGCCATCGAGGACGCCGGCGCCCTCGCCGACGCCCTGCGGGACGCGGACTCCCTGAGGGAGGCGCTCGCCCGGTACCAGGCCGTCCGCAAGCCGGAGACCGACAAGCTGCAGGCCATCTCGCGCCAGGGCTGGTCCGAAGAAGAGATCGAAGACGTCTTCCCCGGCCAGAAGCCCGCCGACGCCGCACCCAAGGAGTAACGGAATGCCCCTGCACCCCGAGATCGCCAAGTTCCTCGCCACTTTGCCGGCCCCGCCCGAGGGCCCGCTCGACCCGGTCGCCATGCGCGCCGCGGACGAGACGCACGTCGCTCCCCTCGAGGAGCGCCTGCCGCTCCACGCGGTCGAGGACGTGACCGCACGGACGGCGTCGGGCGAGGTACCGGTACGGATCTACACGCCGGTCGAAGCCGACCGCCACGGCGTGCTGGTCTACTTCCACGGCGGCGCGTTCTTCCTCGGCAGCCTGGAGACGCACGACCACGTCGCGCGCTCGCTGGCGAAGGAGACCGGGCTCAAGGTCGTCTCCGTCGGCTACCGCCTGGCGCCCGAGGCCGCCTTCCCCGCCGGTCTCGACGACTGCTACGCGGTCGTGCGCTGGGTCGCCGAGCAGGGCGGGAGCCTGGCCTGGGACGGCACGACCCTCGCCCTCGCCGGCGACAGCTCCGGCGGCACCTTCGTCGCCGCGGTCGCGGCCAAGGCGCACGACGACGGTTTCGACCGGATCACGCACCAGATCCTCTACTACCCCTCGCTCGACCTGGACTTCGACGTCGACCGCTATGCCTCGCTGCGGGAGAACGCCGTGGGCTACGGCCTGGAGACGGCGGGGCTGAAGCCCTTCAACGCCTTCTACATCGACAGCGGCGCCGACCCCGCGGACCCGCTCGTCTCGCCGATCAAGCGGGCGGACCTCACCGGGCTGCCGCCGGCCCTCGTCGTCACCGGGGAGTACGACCCGATGCGCGACGAGGGCGAACTCTACGGCCGGCGGCTGCGGGAGGCCGGCGTGGAGGCGACGGTGAGCCGGTACGAGGGCGCGGGCCACGGATTCGTCCAGCACTTCTCCTGGATCCCGGAGTACCACAGGGTCTTCGAGGAGACGCGCGACTTCCTCGGCCGGCGCTGACCCGGCCGGCCGCGTACGAGTTCGGAAAGAGGACCATGACGCACGCAACCCCCGTCCATCCCCTGGTCTCGCCGTGGGGCCGGTTCGGTCTCTACAGCTTCTTCATCGACGCACCCGAGCCGGCCGTCGTCGACACCGGGATCGGCTCCTCACCCGCCGAAGGGATGGCTCCCGCCCTCGAGGCGATCGGGCGCCGGATCGAGGATGTGCGCTGGATCCTGCTGACCCACGGTCACATCGACCACGTCGGCGGGGCGTACGCCCTGTGGGAGCTCACCGGCCGGCGGGCGCAGGTGGTGATCCACGAGGCCGACGCGCCGATGCTCCGCTCGCGGCGGGCCCACGTGGAGGAGTACCTCGCGGGACGGGGCCGGTACCTGGGCGACCCGGAGGGAGAGGCGAAGGTGACGGCCGCCGCGAACGCCGTCATCTCCGGCGAGATGGAGCCCACCCTGCTCGTCAAGGGCGGCGAGACCCTCTCCCTCGGCGGCGACGTCACCGTCTCGGTGCACTCGATACCGGGCCACACGCCCGGTTCGGTCGCCTACGTCGTCGACGGGCAGCGCTCGGTGTTCGTCGGCGACTCCGTGCAGGTCCACGGGGCCGCCAACGGCTTCCCCGGCTATGTGGACCCGGTCGCCTACCGCGCCAGTCTGGAGTACCTGCGCGACGAGGTCCGTCCGCGGCACCTGTACCTCGGGCACCCGTACCGCCGCGCCGACGGCACGCCGTACGGCGTCGAACTCGACGCCGCGCAGGCCCGGGAGGCCATCGAGCAGAGCCTCGCCGTCGAGGGCCGGGTCGCCTCGGCCGCCTGCGGCTGCCTGGAGGCCGGCCTGAAGGAGACGGACTCGCCGTACTCCCCGTTCGCCCGCAGTGCCGAGGAGCTCGGCTACACCGGCGACCCCACGCTCGAGCCGTCGCCGTTCTTCACGTCGATGCACGGCTATCGCACGCAGTACCACCAGAACTCGTACAGCACTGTCCTGGGGGACGCCCCCCAGACCCCCGGAGGAGCTTCACACTCATGACCGACTTCCAGACGATCCGGGCGGGCCGGCAGGAGATCGCCGTCCGCAAGGATCTCCGAGTGCCGATGCGCGACGGTGTCCTGCTGGCGGCCGACACCTACAGCGGCGTCGACGACAAGCCGCGTCCGGCGCTCGTGGCGCTCAGCCCGTACGGCAAGGAACTGCAGGCCCTCGCGCTCACCACGCCGCCGCAGCGGCGCCCCAGCCCGATGTGGGACGGCTGCATCGAGGCCGGTGACATCGCGCGCGTCGTCCAGGAGGACTACGTCCACGTCATCGGCGACCTGCGCGGCTCCGGCGCCTCCGAGGGCGAGCACATCGGCAACTACAACGCCGGTGGCGTCTCCCTCGGGCAGGACGCGTACGACTTCATCGAGTGGGTCGCCCGGCAGCCGTGGTGCGACGGCAACGTCGGCATGATCGGCATCTCCTACTTCGGCTCGATGCAGGTGCTGGCCGCGGCCGAGCGGCCGCCGAGCCTCAAGGCGATCTTCGTCAGCGGCGGTCACTACGACTTCTACGAGACCACCTACCACGGCGGCGTCATGTGGTTCATGCCGCGTGCCGCCCGTGAGGGCCGCGGCGGCGACTCCGGCTGGGCCTTCACCGACGGCGTCAAGTCCCGCATGCTCGAGACCTTCTCCCCCGAGGAGATCAAGGAGAAGGTCGCCGAGCGGCTGCGGGACCCGGACGTGGCCGCCTGGCCCAACCTGGTTCATGTGCTCAACTACCCGAAGAACCACGAGGCCTGGTTCGACATCGTGATGAACGAGGTCGACGGCGACTGGTACGAGGAGCGCAACCCGATCACGCTCGCGCCCCGCATCGACATCCCCGTCTGGCTCCAGATCGACCAGGGCCGCGGCTGGACGATGGACGGCACCATCGAGCTGTACAAGTCGCTGAAGGGCCCGAAGAAGCTCGACATCGGCCCCTACCCGCCGATGCAGTCGCGCCCCTTCATCGAGGAGCACGACAAGATGTTCCGCTGGTACGAGTACTGGCTCAAGGGCATCGACAACGGGATCATGGACGAGCCCGCCGTCACCGTCCACGTCGAGGGCTCGCGCGAGACCGTCACCGGCGCGCAGTGGCCGCCGAAGGACGTGGAGTACAAGTCGCTCTACCTGCGCCCGCGCCGCAAGCTGTCCTTCGAGCCCGAGCTCATGGGCGCCGAGTACGCCGCCCCCGACGGCTTCTACCAGGCGCCGCTGACGGTGACCGACAAGGTGGAGATCCTCAACTGGAGCACCGCTCCGTTCACCGAGCCCACCGAGATGATCGGCCAGGGCGCGGCGCACCTCTTCGTGGAGATCGACCAGCCCGACACGAACTTCATCCTGCGCATGTGGGACGAGGCCCCGAACGGCAAGCGTCAGCTCATCACGACCGCCTACCTCAAGGCCTCGCACCGCGAGCTCGACGAGGAGCGCACCACGCAGGGCGACCCCCACCACCCGCACACCCGGGCGGTGCCGGTCGAGCCGGGGCGGATCGAGGAGTACGTGCTGCGCGTCTACCCGTTCGGTGCGACGTTCCTGCCGGGCCACAAGCTGGTCGCGGAGCTCTCCAACGCCGAGCCGCTGGCCGACGAGCACAACGCGCTGCTGCCGCCGGACGCCTTCCACCTGCCGGTGGGCCGCCCCGTCACCCACAAGATCTACCGCGACGCCGAGCACCCCTCCCGGCTCGTGCTGCCGTTCACGACGGTCACGGCGTCGGACGCGACCGAGTAGGGCTCTGCCCGCCACCACGAAGGAGAGCGGCGCGACGGCTTCTGACGCGCCCTCACGACAACGGCCGGCCGGGCCGCCGTGCCCTCGGCGGCCGGCCGGCCGTTCGCGTCGTCCACGGCTCGCCGCACCGTCCCGGCGACGTCGCTCTCCCGGCTCCGGGGGTTCCCCGGGCGGGGAGGCCGACGGGACGGTGAACGTGTCGTCCGCATGGCGGGGCTGTTTCGTTCCTGTGGGCCCTCTTGTGCGATTCCTGTGGACCCCTCAATCTTTCGACTGACGCAGGTAGTCGTTCCGACAGCAACCATTGACATGGTCACGTCACCAATGTCCGGCTGTGCCCCCACACGCGGCACGTGCGTCGACAGCACCACCCCACGGCAACGCACCCCGACCGAGGAGGAACCCTCACATGGCGTTGATGCGTCACCCCCACCGAAGACTGGCCACCCTCGGCGTCGCGACCAGCGCGGCGCTCATGGCGGGCCTGGTCTCCGCGCTCCCCGCCGGCGCTGCCCCGGTCGCCGCCGAAGGCCCCATCCAGTACGAGGGCGCTGCGAACGCCGTCAGCGACAGCTTCATCGTGACCCTGAAGGCGGATCGGGCGAAGTCCGGCTCCGCCGAGGGCCGCGCCGTGGCGAAGAAGTACGGCGCCGAGATCGAGCGGACCTACACCAAGGCGCTCAACGGGTACGAGATCGAGGCCTCCGAGGCCGAGGCGAAACGTCTCGCCGCCGACCCGGCCGTCGCCTCGGTGGTCCAGAACCGCACCTTCCGCACCACCGCCACCCAGACCAACCCGCCCTCCTGGGGCCTGGACCGCATCGACCAGGCGAACCTGCCGCTGAACAGCTCGTACACCTACCCGGACTCGGCCGGGCAGGGGGTGACGGCGTACATCATCGACACCGGCGTCCACATCTCGCACAGCGACTTCGGCGGCCGCGCCTCCCACGGCTACGACGCCGTCGACAACGACAACGTCGCCCAGGACGGCAACGGCCACGGCACCCACGTCGCGGGCACCGTCGCGGGCACCGCCTACGGCGTGGCCAAGAAGGCCGACATCGTCGGCGTCCGCGTGCTGAACAACGCCGGTTCCGGTACCACCGCCGGGGTCGTCGCCGGCATCGACTGGGTCGCGCGGAACGCGGTCAAGCCGGCCGTCGCCAACATGTCCCTCGGCGGCGGCGCCGACAGCGTCCTCGACGCGGCCGTGCGCAACGCGATCAACGCGGGCATCACCTTCGTCGTCGCGGCCGGCAACGAGTCCACCAACGCCTCCACCAAGTCCCCGGCCCGGGTGACCGAGGCGATCACCGTCGGCGCCACCACCTCCACCGACGCCCGCGCCAGCTACTCCAACTACGGCTCGGTTGTGGACATCTTCGCTCCGGGCTCCTCCATCACCTCCAGCTGGCACACCGGTAACACGGCCACCAACACCATCTCGGGCACGTCCATGGCGAGCCCGCACGTCGCCGGTGCGGCCGCCCTGCACCTGGCCGCCAACCCCTCGGCCACCCCCGCCCAGGTCTCCTCCGCGCTGACCTCCGCCGCCACCAGCGGCGTCGTCGGCAACCCGGGTACCGGCTCGCCCAACCTCCTGCTGCGGGTCGGGCAGGGCGGCACCACCCCGCCGCCCACCGGTGACCGCTTCGCGAGCACCGAGAGCGTCGCCATCGCCGACAACTCCACCGTCGAGACCCCGATAGCCGTCTCCGGCGTCTCCGGCAACGCGCCCTCCGCCCTGGGCGTCGAGGTGGACATCACCCACACCTACATCGGTGACCTCCGGGTCCAGTTGATCGCCCCCGACGGCACGGCGTACACGCTGAAGGCGTCCGGCACCGGCGGCAGCGCGGACGACATCAAGACCACGTACACGGTCAACGCCTCCTCGGAGACCGCGAACGGCACGTGGAAGCTGCGCGTCAGCGACAACTACACGCGTGACACGGGCCGGCTGAACGGCTGGGCCCTGCAGTTCTGATCCGACGGGACCGGCCCGCGGGCCGGTGACCGGCCTTTCGTCCCACCCCTCGGCCTCGTCCCCGTGGTCGGGCCCCGGATCCGTGATCCGGCGTCCGCCACGGGGACGAGGCATGTGCGCGGGAGGTGTGCCGGCCCCGGTCCGGCCCGAACAGGGGTACCCCCCACTGCCCCGC
The DNA here is from genome assembly GCF_045209715.1 of Streptomyces sp. NBC_01635. NCBI lineage: Bacteria > Bacillati > Actinomycetota > Actinomycetes > Kitasatosporales > Streptomycetaceae > Streptomyces > Streptomyces sp. NBC_01635. Next base: position 5,901,667 of record NZ_CP109277.1, read on the forward strand.
CCGGCCGCGCTTACGATGCGCGGAGCCGCATGTCGGCCCGCACCAGCGCAGGCACCTCCCGCAGCAGCACGGCAGAACCAGGAGCACGGTACCCGTGTCCATACCCCCGCCCGCCGGGCCCCGGCAGCCCGAGGGCTCCCCGGGGCAGCACCCCCAGGGCCAGTACCCCACTCCCCAGCCCCAAGGGGCTTGTCCGCCAACGGAGTTCCCCCAGGGCCCGCACAACCCTCAGGGTCCGGGCCCCTACGGCCCTCATGGCGCCCACGGCCCCTACGTCCCGTACGGGTTCCGGCCCCCGCCCCCCACCAACGGTCTCGCCATCGCCTCGCTGGTCTTCGGCATCCTGTGGATCGTGCCGGTCCTCGGACTCGTGCTGGGGCTCGTCGCGCTGCGGCAGATCCGACGGCGGGGGGAGCAGGGCCGGGGCATGGCGATCGGCGGGGCCGTGACGTCCGCCGCCGGGATGGTGGCGTGGGCGGGGATGGTCCTCTCCGGCGCCGCGGCAGATTTCTGGGGCGACTTCCCGTGGGTGCGCGGCAACGAGGTCCTCACCCTCGAGAAGGGCGAGTGCTTCGACTCGCCCGGCGGGCTGGTGGGCTGGGCGTCCGAGGCCGACCGGGTGCCGTGCGCGGGGGAGCACGACGGGGAGGTCTTCGGCGTCGTCCTCCTGCCCGACGGCGCCTACCCGGGCGCCGCCGACCTCGGCCGGACCGCCGACGACCGGTGCTACGCCCTCCAGGACGCCTACGCCATGGACGGCTGGGCCCTGCCGGCCGACGTGGACGTGTACCACCTCACCCCGTCCAGGGACAGCTGGCGCTACGGCGACCGCGTGATCACCTGCGTGTTCGGCAACCGGGACGAGAACGCCACCCTCACCGGTTCGCTGCGCCGGGACGAGACCACGCTCGACGCGCACCAGGTGGCCTATCTGAAGAGCACGCACGTCATCAACGCGGCGCTGGAGGAGGCCCCCGAGTCGGAGTTCGTCGAGGACGACCTGCCCGGCCACAAGGAGTGGGCCCGGGAGATCGCCGGGGCGCTCGCCGAGCAGAGCGGGATGCTGCGGGAGCACGAGTGGCCCGCCGACGCCGAGGAGCCGGTGACGGATCTCGCCGGTGACCTCGAGAAGGCCGAGGCCACGTGGGCGAAGGCCGCCGGGACCGACGACGCGGACACCTTCTACGAGCACTACAACAAAGGGTGGGAGCTCATCGACCCCCAGCGGTCGGTCACCGCACGCGAGGCGCTGGGCCTGGCCACCACCCCGCCCACGTACGACGAGGACGAGGACGGGACCGGGACCGGGGGCGGAGACGGCGGTGCCGACGAGGACCGTATCGAGGTGTGAGGCCCGCCATAGCGGGGAGAAAGAGCCTGCGTAAAGACCCCCTCCGGGATCTGTCATCACATCGAGTGATTCTCTGGCCTTCGCTTGCCTGGTACAACCTGCGGTTGCCACGCTGTCGCTGTCTGTACAACCTGATGGGAGCGGCCAGTGACATTCGGTGAGCAGCCGGCGTATCTGCGCGTCGCGGGTGATCTCCGTAAGAAGATCGTCGACGGTCGGCTGCCCCCGCACACCCGCCTCCCGTCCCAGGCGCGGATCCGCGAGGAGTACGGCGTCTCCGACACGGTCGCGCTGGAGGCGCGCAAGGTGCTCATGGCGGAGGGCCTCGTGGAGGGCCGCTCCGGTTCGGGGACGTACGTCCGCGAGCGGCCCGTGCCCCGGCGCGTGGCCCGTTCCGGGTTCCGTCCGGAGCGGGGCGCCACCCCGTTCCGGCAGGAGCAGGCGGACGGGGACGTGCGCGGCACCTGGGAGTCGAGCAGCGAGCAGACCGACGCCCGCGGGGCCGTCGCCGAGCGGCTCGAGGTCGAGCCGGGGGACAGGGTGATGCGCACCCGGTACCTCTTCCGGGAGGCGGGCGAGCCGATGATGCTCTCCACCTCCTGGGAGCCGCTCTCCCTGACCGGCCGGACGCCCGTGATGCTGCCCGAGGAGGGCCCCCTCGGCGGCATGGGCGTGGTCGAGCGCATGCGCGCCATCGACGTGATCGTGGACAACGTGACCGAGGAGGTCGGCGCTCGCCCCGGCCTTGCCGAGGAACTGGTGCTGCTCGGCGGTGTCCCCGGTCATGTCGTCCTGGTCATCCAGCGCACGTACTACGCCTCGGGCCGCCCGGTCGAGACGGCCGACGTGGTGATCCCCGCCGACCGGTACCGGGTCGCGTACCACCTCCCGGTGAAGTAGCCGAACCGGCGGCCGTCACGGACCGCGACCCCGAGCCGTCGCCGACCCCGAAACGCTCCCTGTGCGCCCCGTCCGGACGTTCGCTCGCCGGACGGGCAGCGGCATGCCCGTTCGGGCGCCGTACGAATCTGGCCGTTCTCGCAGGTGGCCCCCGAGTGACGGGCGTGGGGGCGGCGTGCCCCTGACCGGATACGTCGAACTCGCGTACGGCGCATTCGCCGTGATGCGCCCCCTGCGTATTGGCTGGTTGCGTACCTCTTTGTGCAAAGCCATATTCGCTGCGTGAAGGTAAGGCGTAGGCTCGGGCATATGCGGACTGGGGATTCCTTACCGGGTGGGTCGCGGACGGGAAGCGGAGGGGCGCGATGAACGACAGCACGGCCACGCTTCCCTGGCTCGTGGTGCGACAGGACGACAACGGCAATCGCTATCGCGTGGGCCGGTACGCGACCCGCGCCGAGGCGCAGAAGATCGCGGACAGTCTCGACGGCCGCGGGCACAAACAGCTGTACTGGGTCGAGCGCATCGGGCGGAACGCGACCCCCGCCGACTGATCTCCCACGGATCCGCCCGGGCAGGGGGAGCGGACTGTGTTCCTCGGCGAGTCGGCTGCCGGGTGAGGAGTTGCCGGGTCCGTGACGGGGATGCCCGGGCGGCTCCGGTCGTGGTCCGCGCCGTCGGACGTGCCGTACGCCGGCGCCGGTCGACGCATGACGCCGCCCGTGGCGACACCCGGGGGCGATCGGCGGGCCGGAGGGCAGAGCGCCCCCGCCGGCCGGTCCGCGCCCCGCTAAGGTCCTGCCCGACCGGGTTTCCCATGGTGAAGGCGGAGTGATGTCGGTCCTGATCGACACGGTGGCGTGGGTGCGTGTGGAGGGCGGCAGGATTCTCTGCGCGCGGCCACGGGGAAAGGACGTCTTCTACATCCCCGGCGGCAAGCGCGAGGGTGCGGAGAGCGATCTGGAGACCCTGCTGCGGGAGATCGAGGAAGAGCTGACGGTGCTGCTCGACCCGCGGACCGCTGCCCACGTGGGGACGTACGAGGCCGGCGTGCCCGGCCTCCCGGACGGTGCCGTCGTGCGGATGGCCTGCTACACCGCCGAGTACCGGGGGGAACTGACGCCGAGCAGCGAGATCGAGGAGATGGCCTGGTTCTCGTACGCCGACCGGGACCGGGTGCCTCCGGTCGACCAGTCGCTCTTCGACGATCTGGCCGCTGCCGGCGAACTCGCTTAGCCCGCCCGCTGCGTGGGGCCGCCCGCCTTGCGCGGCCTTTGGGCGCACGCCCGACTTCGCGAGGACGGCCGCCCTCGGCCTGCCGTTTTGGATCGCGGGCGGCCGGTGCGGACCGGAGCAGGTCCGCCGGGCCAGGGCGGTGGGCCAGGGCGGTGGGCGCGGCGGGCGTTCAGGTCGGCAGCCTCTTCGCGGCTCTGCGAGGAGCCGGGCCTGGAGGAGGGGCTGCGGCGGGAACTGATCGAGTGTGAACTCGCGGGCGGGCTGACGGTGCGTAATGATCCGGCGGCCTCCCCGACTTCCTCCCCGTTCAAGGTCGCCGACCTGCCGGGCACCCTCGCCGACGCGAAAACGAGTGCCGCCCGTACCCGCGTCCGCGACTTGGGCTGTCTGCGGACCCCGTACCGGACCGACCGCGGCACCGTCGGCCACCGCTGCCTGGCGGAACCCGTGGCCGCCCATGTCCGCAAGGGCGGAACCCCCGAGGAGACGGAGGGTCGGCAGTGTCTGTGCGACGGGCTGCTCGCCGCCGTCGGGCTGGGCCGGGGCCGCCCGAGGGGCGTGGTGGAACCACCCGTCGTCACCCTCGGCCAGGACCTGGGCTCCCTGCGGCACATCGCCCCGGACGGCGGTGAGTACAGCGTCGAGGCGGGGGTGCGCCGGCTGTCCGCCGGACTGGTGGAAGAAGCCTCCGCGTCTGTGTGAGCGCCGGAGTGCGGAGCGGTCGGGGGTGGCGGCGCGCGGTGGCGGAGCGGGGGAGAACCGTCCCGCTCCGCGGGTGCCACGATGCGCCGCAGCGGACGGTAATCAGCCCTGAAAGCCGGGTATAGGACTGTTAGTCCCCATGAAGTACGACGTGGGAGGATCTGCCGACCGGGAAGTGACGGAAGTGATCCACGTGATCGACATCGAGGACGGCCACGTCACGTGGACCTTCCCCGCGGACCCGGGTGCCGTGGGCGCCGCACGCTCCACGGTCCGGGCCCAGCTGCACGGCTGGGGTCTCGACGGTGTCAGCGACCTCGTGACCCTGCTGGTCAGCGAACTGGTCACCAACGCCCTGCGGCACGCCACCGGCCCCATAGACGTCCGCCTGGTGCGCCCCTCCGGCCTCGACGGGATCCTGCGGGTGGAGGTCTCCGACCCGCTGCCGGAATTTCCGCACGAGCGGGTCGCCCGGCCCGGGGACGAGGGCGGACGCGGACTGCAGCTCGTCGCCCGCACCACCCGCCGCTGGGGCACCCGGCCCGGCGATGTCGGCAAGACCGTGTGGTTCGAACTCGCGGTGCCGAAGTGAGCGTTCGCCCCCGGCTGAAACGAGGCGCTGTGCCGCTCCTCGCCGGTGTACGTACGGGCCGTCCCTGTCGAACGGCCGGTTCAGGCCCCTGATGGTTGCCGATGAAGGGGGTTCGATGGCGTGTCCGCTGGTTAGAAGACTGGGAGTGTTCTCACAGCCCGGACCGAAAAGCATCGGGACCGTGCTGTGATCGTGAACACCGTGTTGTGCGGCGCCGTAGTGCTGGATACTGCGGGCAGCCGCCCCCGGTGACCGGTGCCGGACGCGGTGAGCTGGAGGGGACGGTTCGCGTGAGCGAGATACCAGCGAAGGCCACGGAGTCCAAGGACCCGTCGGACGGCGCGAGGGCCGAGGCCGCGGACGGCCTCTCTTCCGGCGATGCCTCGTCCGCCCACTTGTCAGCCACTGACATATCGGCCGCCGGCGGCACCGGCGCCTCGTCCTTTGCCACTCCCTCCGACGACCGTCCGTCCGCCGGTGACCTCCCGCCGCCGGGAGGGACGTGGCAGGTCAGTCCTCCCGGATCCATGTACGACTACATCAGGGTCGCGTCCTTCTCCATCGGCCCCGACGGACTGGTCGACCAGTGGAGCCTGCGCGCCGAGCAGATCTTCGGCGTCCCGGCGGAGCGGGCCGTCGGGATGGATCCCATCGCGGCCTTCATCGACCCGGACCGGCGCGAGCAGGGCCAGCGCAAGATGGCCGAGATCCTCGACGGCCGGGAGTGGACCGGGGTCGTCCCCTTCCGGCTTCCCGAAGCGGAGGAGGGCGGCGAGCCCGGCGGAGAGGCCCTCGCCGAGGTCTACGTCATGCCCACGCACACCGAGGAGGGCGAGAGGGCGGCCGTCTGCATCGTCGTCGACGTGCGCACCCTGCGCAGCATCGAGACGGATCTCGCCGCTTCGCAGGCCATTTTCGGACAGTCTCCTTTCGGATTCCTGCTGATCGACCCCGACCTTCGGGTTCGCCGCGCCAACCAGCGGTTCGCGTCCATCTTCGGCGGTACGCCCGAAGACCACCGGGGCAGGGACGTCCACGACTATCTGCCGCGCGGTGAGGCCGAGCGGGTCGACGCGACCATGCGCAGGGTGCTGGACACCGGCGAATCCATCACGGACATGCACGTCACGGGCTTCGTGCCGGGCACCGAAGGACGCCGTCACTGGTCCATCAACCTGTACCGCGTGCACAGCGGCAGCGGCCGTCCCATCGGCATCGCGTGGCTGGCGACGGACATCACGGCCCGCCGCGCCGCCGCCCGCGAGGCCGCCGCCGCGCGACGCAACCTCGCCCTGCTCAACGAGGCCGGTGCCCGGATCGGCAACTCCCTCGACCTGGAGACCACGGCCCGCGAACTCCTCGACGTCGCCGTCCCCGGCTTCTGCGACCTGGCCACCGTCGACCTCTACCAGGGGCTCCTGGCCGGAGACGAGACCCCGCCGGGGCTGGCCGACGGCAGTGCGGACGTGCGCCGCGTCGCCTTCGCCAGCGCCGTCTCCGAAGCGCCGTTCAGCGTCACCGGCGAGCCCGTCAAACTGGGCGCCGTCCACAACTACGCGTTCAACTCGCCGTGCGCGGACGCCCTGCGCACCGGCCGCCCGCGACTGGTGCCGGGCGAGGAGGGCGGGCTGGTGCGGACCACGCTCGCCGTGCCGATGGTCGCCCACGACACGGTGGTCGGCCTCGCCCAGTTCGCCCGTACCAAGGGCAGCGAGCCGTTCGGGGACCGCGACCGCGACCTCGCCGTGGAACTGGCCGCGCGCGCTGCCGTCTGCATCGACAACGCCCGCCTCTACCGGCGCGAGCACGAACGCGCCCTGATACTGCAGCGGTCCCTGCTCCCGCCCGGCGACCCGGAGGCGTCCGGCCTCGACATCGCCTGCCGCTACCTGCCCGGCAGCGCGGCGACCGGCCGGGCCGGCGAGGTCGGCGGCGACTGGTTCGACGTGATCGAACTGCCCGGCCACCGCACCGCGTTGGTCGTCGGGGACGTGATGGGACGGGGCCTGCGCGCCGCGGTGGCGATGGGTGAACTGCGCACCGCCGTCCGCACCCTGGCCCAGCTGGACCTCGAACCCGCCGAGGTCCTCTCCCAGTTGGACGAGATCGCCCGGGGCCTCGGCGCCCCCGGCGGGGTCCAGCAGGCGACCCGGGCCGCCCGCCGCCCCCGGGAGGCCGACCTCTCCGAGATCTACCTGGCGACGTGCATCTACGCCGTGTACGACTCGGTGACCAGGCGGTGCACCTTCGCCAACGCGGGCCACCTGCCGCCCGTCCTGGTCGAACCCGGCGAGTCCGCACTGATGCTGGACGTGCCGCCGGGCCTGCCGCTCGGCGTCGGCGGGGAACCCTTCGAGGAGGTCGAGGTCGAACTGCCCGAGGGCGCCCTGCTCGCGCTCTACACGGACGGGCTGGTCGAGAGCCGCGACCATCCCCTCGACGAGGGCCTCCAGGCCTTCGTGGGCGCCCTCACCGGCCCCGTCCGGCCGTCGGGCGACGCCGCCTACGACGGCTCGACGCCGCCGCGCGCCGACACCCGGAACCTGGAGGACGTCTGCGACCACGTCCTCAACACCCTCCATACCCACCACGGCGAGGACGACATCGCGCTGCTCATGGCCAGGGTCCAGGGACTGCCCGCCGACTCCGTCGGCGACTGGGCGCTGCCGCGCGAACCCCGCAGCGTGGGCCGCGCCCGGGAGTACGCCCGCACCCAACTGCTCGCCTGGGACCTGGAACCCCTCGTCGACACCACGGAACTCCTGGTCAGCGAGCTGGTCACCAACGCCCTGCGGTACGGCGAGGGCGAGATCAGACTCCGTCTCCTCCTCGACCGCACCCTGGTCTGCGAGGTCTGGGACGCGGGCCTGGTCCAGCCGCGCCGCCGCCGCGCCCGCGACACCGACGAGGGCGGCCGCGGCCTTCAGCTCGTCGGCCTGCTCAGCGCGGCCTGGGGCTCCCGCCGCACCCCCCGCGGCAAGACCGTCTGGTTCGAACTCCCCCTCCCCGGTGCCGACACCGCGCTCACCGACCCCGCAGAGGCCCTCCTGAGCCTCTTCTGACCTCGCCCGCCTGTCCCGCCGGCCCCGGGGCCCCGGAGCCGGGCGGCCCGTCCTCCTATCCTCGCCGTATGCACGCGACTCCGACCCGCCTGACGGCGGGCACCCTCACCCTGCGGCCCTGGAATCCGAAGGACTCGGCGGGGCTGGTCGAGCTGTACCGGGACGAGGCGCTGCGCCGCTGGACGAGCGACGCCGTGCACGACGAGGCCGGCGCGGCGCGCTGGGTGACGGCGCAGCAGCGGGGCTGGGAGGCGGGGGACCGCCTCGCGTTCGCCGTGGAGGAGGTGCCGGAGGAGACACTCGAAGAGACCCCGGCGGAGACGCGAGCACCCGGCACCGCGACGCGGCTCGTCGGCAACGTAGTCCTCAAGTACGCGGCCAGGGGCTCGGGTTCCGCCGAGGTGGGCTACTGGACCGCCGCCCACGCGCGGGGCCGGGGAGTGGCCCCGCGCGCTCTGAGAGCGCTGACCGACTGGGCGTTCACGGCCTTCGCCCACGAGGGCCTGACCCGCCTGGAGCTGCTGCACCAGGTCGACAACGTGGCCTCCTGCCGGGTCGCCGAGAAGGCCGGTTTCCCCCTGACCGGCACCCTTCCCGCCGCACCTCCCGCCTTCCCCCTGGACGGGCACGCGCACGTACGGCACGCGCCCACGGCCGCCTGACCGCAACCGCGGCGCTCCCGTTGCCGTCCTCCTCCCCAAGATCAGCCGCGGGCCCGGACGGGGCCGGCGGCGGAGGGGACGCGCGATGTCACGCACGGAGCGTACGGAGCCCACGGAACCCGAGTCCGCGAAGTCCACGGCGCCCATCGAACCCACTGAGCCCACTGAGCCCACGGCGCCCACCGGGCCGGACGAGTCCGGACCCGACGACGTGGAGAACACCCGTCCCGAGCCCGAGCCCGAGCCCGAGCAGGGGCAGGGGCAGGGGGAGGGCGAAGGGAAACCGCCCCGGCGCTGGAGACGCCCGCTCACGCGGGTCACGCTCGCGGTCGTGCTCGTGGTGCTGGTGCCGCTGCTGACCGCCGGGACGGTACTGCGGGTCAACTTCACCGGCGACCCGGCCGACGGGACGTACACCCGTGGCCGTGACGCCCTCTGGCTCGGGCACGCCTGGGTCGACGGGCGGAAGAAGGACGCCGACGTCACCGCCCTCGCCCGGCAGCTCGACGGCACCGGGATACGCGACCTGTACGTCCACTCGGGTCCGCTCGAGCACGACGGGAGCCTGCCGAAGTCCGCCTACCCGCGTGCCCGTTGGCTGATCGATTCGGTGCACCGGGAGATCCCCGGCGTCCGGGTCCAGGCCTGGCTCGGCGACATCCTGGCCCCCGAGCACCCCGAGGCACTGCACCTGGAGCGCGCCGAGTCCCGCGCCGCGATCCTCCGGTCCACCCGGGAGATCCTGGACACCGGCTACGACGGCGTCCACTTCGACCTGGAGCCCCTGCACTCCGGCGACGGCGATTACCTCACGCTGCTCGACGCCCTGCACGAGGAGACGGGCTCCCGCGACGTCCCCCTGTCCGTCGCCGCCCACCAGATCGACCCGCTCCCGGGCTTCCACTCCTTCTGGGGCGCGGTCACCGGCCATCCCAAGTGGTGGTCGCAGGAGTTCTTCGGGCAGGTCGCGCGCCGCGTCGACCAGATCGCCGTCATGTCGTACGACACCATGCAGCCGCTGGAGGGCACCTACGGCGGGTACGTCGCCCAGCAGACCGCGCTCGCGCTGGAGGCCACCCCGCCCGGCACCGACCTGCTCATGGGCCTGCCCTTCTTCAAGGAGAACCGGTTCGGCCACTGGGCCCACGCCGAGACCGTCCCGGCCGCCGTCCGCGGCGTACGGCTCGGACTGTCCCGCGCCGACGCCGACCGGCCGGACTTCGGGGTCGCCCTCTACGTGGACTTCGCGGCGACGGAGGAGGACTGGGCCGCGTACCGGAAAGACTGGGTGAACACTCCATGACGGCAGCCCGTCGGCATCGAGAGTTTTCGCAGCAGGGAGGCGGCGTTCGTTGTGGGTGTCCGGTCCGCCCTCTACGGTCGGTGCCACCTCCCACCTCTGTGAGGATCACCGACCCATGCGAGCGCTACTCACCAGCAAGGTCGCCCGGCGCGGCCTGCGTCCGATCGCCGAACTGATCGACCAGCGCATCCAGCGCCAGATCAGACGCGCCCTCGCGGACACCGCGGGCGAACCGCTGCGACAGGAGCTCAGGACGCTGCGCAACCGCCAGCGTCCCCTGGAGCTCTTCTTCGACGGGACGGGGCGCGGCGCGTCCCGGCTTCCCTCCGCCGCCCACCTGGAGCGGACCGTCACGGAGCTGACCGGGGTCACCGGGGACCGCGACGGCGCGGAACGCAACGTCGCCCAGGCCTTCCGGCTGCTCATCGCCCTGGAGGCGCTCGGTGTCGGCCGGATCGCCGGCGGCACCATGAACATCTGCGGCAAGCTCTCCGCCGTCCCCCTGCTCGATCCGCCGAACGACGAGATCCTCGAGATCGGCACGCTGTACGGCATGTTCGGCGCGGGCCTGATCCGGATGATGGAGCGCGCCGGACGCGATCCGAGGCTGACCATCGTCGACCCGCTCGCGGGAACGCAGCTCCAGCCCGGCACCTCCATGACCGGCGACGTCACCGGGACCCCGGTGCGCGGAGCGGCGGTGCGCGCCAATCTCGCCCTGGCCGGTGCCGCCGGTACGGCGACCCGGATCCAGCAGGGCTTCTCCGAGGACCCCGAGGTACGGGCCCTGGTCTCCGACCGTTCCTACGGTGTGATCGTCGTGGACGGCGACCACTCGGCCGCCGGTGTCGCCGCGGACCTGGAGTGGGCCGAGCGGATCGTGGCACCCGGCGGCATCGTCGTCCTGGACGATTTCGGGCACCCGAAGTGGCCGGGGATCAAGGAGGCCTTCGAGAAGCACATGGCCACCGACACCAGGCTGACCTTCCTCGGTCAGGTGGCGCACTCCGGCTATCTGCGGGCGGCGGAAACCCCGGTGGAAACCCCGGTGGGCACCTCCGGAACCGACTGACCGGCCAGGGCCCGCTCACCGAGCCCTCCGCGCCCCTCAACCCCCGAGTCGCCGGCTCCCTGAGCCCTCGAGCCCCCGAGCCCTTGAGTCCCCCGGGCCCCCGACGCCCGGGGGCGCCGGGGACGTCGAGGGCCCGGGGCGTCAGGACGGTGCCGACCGGCGCCGGATCTTGGTCCCGAGCCAGACGAGCGGGTCGTACTTGCGGTCCACCGCCCGTTCCTTCAGCGGGATCAGCGCGTTGTCCGTGATCCTGATGCCCTCGGGGCACACCTCCGTGCAGCACTTGGTGATGTTGCAGTAGCCGAGCCCGTGCTCGTCCTGCGCCGTGCGCTTGCGGTCCAGGCCGGACTCGTCGGCCGCGTCCAGCGGATGCATGTCCAGCTCCGCCACCCGCATCAGGAACCGCGGGCCGGCGAAGGCCTGCTTGTTCTCCTCGTGGTCGCGGACCACGTGGCAGGTGTCCTGGCACAGGAAGCACTCGATGCACTTGCGGAACTCCTGCGACCGCTCCACGTCCTCCTGCGTCATCCGGTACTCGCCGGGCCCGACGCCCTCCGGCGGCACGAAGGCCGGCACCTCGCGGGCCTTCGTGTAGTTGAAGCCGACGTCCGTCACCAGGTCGCGGACCACCGGGAAGGCCCGCAGCGGGGTCACGGTGATCGTCTCGTCCCGGTCGAACACCGACATCCGGGTCATGCACAGCAGTCGCGGACGGCCGTTGATCTCGGCCGAGCACGAACCGCACTTGCCCGCCTTGCAGTTCCAGCGGACGGCGAGGTCGGGGGCCTGGGTGGCCTGGAGCCGGTGGACGATGTCGAGGACCACCTCGCCGTCGTGCACCTCGACCCGGAAGTCCTCCAGGCCGCCGCCCCGCACGTCCCCGCGCCACACCTTGAAGCGGGCCTCATAGCTGCTCACTCGTACAGCTCCTCTTCGGTGAGGTACTTCACCAGCTCCTCCTTCTCGAAGAGGGCGAGCAGGTCGGGGCGGATGGGTTCGGTGGTCTCACGGGTCAGGACGATCTGGCCGCGTTCCGGGGCGGTGGCCGCGACGCCGCCCGTCGGATCGGCCATCGCACACAGCAGGTTGACGTTGCGCCAGGCGCGTTCCATCGCGGAGTGGTCCTCGCGGGTGTGGCCGCCGCGCGACTCGGTACGTTCCAGTGCGGCCCGCGCCACGCACTCGCTGACCAGCAGCATGTTCCGCAGGTCCAGGGCGAGGTGCCACCCCGGGTTGAACTGGCGGTGCCCCTCGACACCGGCCCGCCGGGCGCGTACCCGCAGCTCGGCCAGTTTCCGCAGGGCCTGCTCCATCTCGTGCTCCCGGCGGATGATGCCGACCAGGTCGTTCATCGTCTGCTGGAGTTCCTGGTGCAGGGTGTACGGGTTCTCCGGAGGGCTCCCGTCCCCCTCCTCGCCGGCCCCGCTCTCCGCCGAGAACGGGCGCAGCGCCTCCGCGGCGGCGGCGTCCACCTGGACGTCGTCCACCCGGGGCCGCTCCCGCACCTGCCCCGCCGCGTGCTCGGCCGCGTGCCGGCCCGCCCGGCGCCCGAACACCAGCAGGTCGGAGAGGGAATTGCCGCCCAGCCGGTTGGAGCCGTGCATGCCGCCGGCCACCTCACCGGCCGCGAACAGCCCCGGCACCCCGCGCGTCGCCGCCGTGTCCGAGTCGACGGCGACGCCGCCCATCACGTAGTGGCAGGTCGGCCCGACCTCCATCGCCTCCGCCGTGATGTCGACGTCCGCCAGCTCCTTGAACTGGTGGTACATCGACGGCAGCCGTCGCTTGACGACCTCGGCCGGCATCCGGGTGGACACGTCCAGGAAGACCCCGCCGTGCGGGGAGCCGCGGCCCGCCTTCACCTCGGCGTTGATCGCGCGGGCGACCTCGTCGCGGGGGAGCAGTTCGGGGGGACGGCGGTTGTGGTCCGGGTCGTCGTACCAGCGGTCGCCCTCCTCCTCGGACTCGGCGTACTTCTCCTTGAAGACGTCCGGCACGTAGTCGAACATGAACCGCTTGCCCTCGGAGTTGCGCAGCACCCCGCCGTCGCCGCGCACCGACTCGGTGACCAGGATGCCCTTCACCGACGGCGGCCAGACCATGCCCGTCGGATGGAACTGCACGAACTCCATGTTGAGCAGCGGCGCCCCGGCCAGCAGCGCCAGCGCGTGGCCGTCGCCCGTGTACTCCCACGAGTTCGACGTCACCTTGAACGACTTGCCGATGCCGCCCGTCGAGAGGACCACGGCGGGCGCCTGAAGGACGAAGAAGCGCCCGGACTCCCGCTCGTAGCCGAAGACGCCGGAGACGTGGCGGCCGTCCTTGAGCACGCGGGTGACCGTGCACTCCTGGAAGACCTTCAGCCGGGACTCGTAGTCCCCGGTCTCGCGGAAGTCCTCCTGCTGGAGGGCGACGATCTTCTGCTGGAGGGTGCGGATCAGCTCCAGGCCGGTGCGGTCGCCGACGTGCGCGAGGCGCGGGTACTCGTGGCCGCCGAAGTTGCGCTGGGAGATCCGGCCGTCCTTCGTCCGGTCGAACAGCGCGCCCCAGGTCTCCAGCTCCCACACCCGCTGCGGTGCCTCCTGGGCGTGCAGTTCGGCCATCCGCCACTGGTTGAGGAACTTCCCGCCGCGCAGGGTGTCGCGGAAGTGGACCTTCCAGTTGTCGCCGGTGTTGACGTTGGCCATGGCGGCGGCGATCCCGCCCTCGGCCATCACGGTGTGGGCCTTGCCGAACAGCGACTTGCAGATCACCGCCGTACGGGCGCCCCGCTCGCGTGCCTCGATGGCGGCGCGCAGCCCGGCGCCGCCCGCACCGACCACGACGACGTCCCATTCCTGCCGGTCGACCACGGTCATCTCAAAGGCCCCACTCGTCGGAAACCGTCATAACCTGCGAGAACTCGCAGCACTCGCAGCACTCACAGCACTCATGGAAAGCGCAGAACACTCGGAGGGTCAGAAGAAACGCGGATCGTCGAAGGCGCCGGACGCGACGAGATAGACGTAGAGGTCGGCGACCGCCACGCTCACCAGCGACGCCCAGGCGAGCTGCATGTGCCGGGCGTTCAGCCGCCCCACCCACTGCCACATCCGGTAGCGCACGGGATGCCGGGAGAAGTGCTTGAGCTTGCCGCCGACGATGTGCCGGCAGGAGTGGCAGGAGAGGGTGTACGCCCAGATCAGCGCGATGTTGACCAGGAAGACGAGGGTGCCGAGCCCCATGTGGCCCCACGCGTAGTGCTCGTCGCGGAAGGCGAGGACGGTGTCGTAGGTCAGCACCAGGGCGACCAGGAGTGCCGCGTAGAAGAAGTACCGGTGGACGTTCTGCAGGATCAGCGGGAAGCGGGTCTCCCCGGTGTACTTCTTGTGCGGCTCGGCTACCGCGCAGGCCGGCGGGGACGCCCAGAAGCCCCGGTAGTAGGCCTTGCGGTAGTAGTAGCAGGTCAGGCGGAAGCCGAGCGGGAAGATCAGGATGAGGATCGCCGGCGAGAGGCCCCACCAGCTTCCGAACAGCTCCCAGTTGGGCCCGCCGCGCATCGGCTCGCAGTTCTCGGCGAGGCACGGGGAGTAGAACGGCGAGACGTACGGCGCCGCGTAGTAGTCCGCGTTCGAGAGGGCCCGCCAGGTCGAGTAGACGACGAAGGCGAGCAGACCGGCCGCGGTGGCGGCCGGGGCCAGCCACCAGCGGTCGGTCCGCAGGTGCGGAGCGGCGATCGCGGCGCGGGTACCGGTTCTCACACCGGTACGTCGGGGTTGGGGGTCTGTGGCGGGAGGTTCCGTACCAGTGGCCACTTGTCCGCTCCGGTCGGGGTCGGGGGGCGCGTCGGGTCCTGCGAGGTGGGGGAGGGGAAGGAGGGATCAGGGAGCGTGGCGGTCGCGTGCGCCGAGCCCTTCGTCGTCCGTGTCCACCCACAGGGACGGGTCGTACGGTGCGTCGGAGATGGTGACGAGGTCGGTCCGCTTCGGTACACCGGGCGTGGTGACGGCCGTCTCCCGGAGCAGTGCGACGCTCTCACGTAGATGGTTGGTGTCGGACCGGACGCGGCGCATCTCCAGGCCGCCGCTGCCGAGCTGCTTCTCCAGGCGCCCCACCGACCGGATCAGGTCGTCGAGATTGCGCTGGACGGATGCCAGTTCGTCGTGCACGGACATGACTTGCCCTCACTTCTCGCGGGTCCTTCAGGGTCCTTCAGGCCCAAGGCGGCAACGTTCATGCGCCTGCGAGTGTTGCGCGTCACACCTTGCGCTGTGAAGGGATGTGCATCGATTGGCCGAGGCGCATGGGTGCACCGCGCGGTGTTGTACGCCGTACGGGTGCCCTTCCGATCCGTGGCCGCCGTGTCGCTCTTGGTTGCCGAACCCTTTCCTCTTCAGTGGCCGCATACATTCAGATGAAATCTAAATACCAACAAAAGTGATCATAACGCCCGCGGCTTCACGGAGGTAACCAGAGATGTCCCACGACGGCGTCGGCCCGCGCGCGGTCATGCGCTCGGTCGCCTTCCTCACCGCGGGCGCGCTCGCAGTACCCGCGCTGGCCGGATGCAGCTCCGACGACGATCCGGCCGGCCGGCCCCTCGCCGGCGGGGACATCGCCCGCGCCGACCGCGCGAGAGTCGCCGACGGCGGCACCCTGCGCTGGGGCGTGGACACCGTCCCGGACACCCTGAACACCTTCCAGGCGGACGCCGACGCCACCACCACCCGGATCGCCCAGGCCGTGCTGCCGTCGATGTTCCGGATGGACAGCCGAGGACGTCCGGTGCGCAACCCCGACTACCTGGAGTCCGCCGAGGTCGTCGAGACCGAGCCCAAGCAGGTCGTCCTCTACAAGCTCAACCAGCAGGCCCTCTGGAGCGACGGCCGGGAGATCGGCGCCGCCGACTTCGCCGCCCAGTGGCGCGCCCTGTCCGGCAAGGACTCCGCCTACTGGACCGCCCGCAACGCCGGCTACGACCGCATCGAGAAGATCGAGGGCGGCAAGGGCGCCCTGGAGGTCAAGGTCACCTTCAACCGGACCTACGCCGACTGGAAGTCGCTGTTCGCACCGCTGTACCCGAAGGACGTCATGGGCACCCCCGACTCCTTCAACGACGGGGCCCGCAAGAAGCTGAAGGTCACCGCCGGCCCGTTCAAGGTGAAGAAGGTCGACAGCGAGGACGACGAGGTCACCCTCACCCGCAACGCCCGTTGGTGGGGCGAACCGGCCCGGCTCTCCACGATCGTGCTGCGCGAGGTGCCCCGTGACGAACGCGTCGCCGCGCTCACCGCCGGAACCCTGGACCTGGCCGAGATCGACGCCACGGCCGCCCGCCGCATCTCCGTCGCCGCCGGCCCGCGGGGCACGAGGACGAGCGGGAGTGAGAGCGGGGGCACGAGCGGGAGTGCGAGCGGGAGTGCGAGCGGGAGTGCGAGCGCGCCGAGCCGTGCGGACGAGGGCGGTACGCCCCTGATGGGCCCCGGAGCCGCCGGTCGCGGGGCCGGCCGGTCCGCGGCGAAGGCCCTGCGCTCCTGGGCCGTCGCGAACGGTTCCGACGAGGAGGCCGCCGACAAGGAGGCCGCCGCCCGCGAGGAGCGGCGCGAGGCCGCCGCGGAGCTCGCGCGTGAGCGGCAGGCCCTCAGCGGCTTCGAGGTGCGCAAGTCGCTGGAGCCCGCCTACACCCAGCTCGCCCTCAACGGAGCCGAGGGCCCCCTCGCCGACGAACGGGTCCGCCGCGCCGTGGCCCGGGCCCTGGACCGGCGGGACCTGGCGGAAGCGGTCCTGAAGCCGCTCGGGCTGCCCGCCGAGCCCGTCGGCAGCCACCTCGCGCTCGCCGGGCAGACCGCCTACGCAGACAGCAGCGGCGCCCTCGGCGACCAGAACGCCAAGGAGGCGCGGGCCCTGCTCGCGGACGCCGGCTGGGTGCCGGGCGGCCCGGTGGAGAAGAAGAAGGGGGAGAAGGCCGCCGGCGGGAAGGGCGAGAAGGCGGCATCGTCCGACAAGGGCGCGGACGACGACGGCACGTACATCGTCGGCGAGGACGACGGTGACGCCAAGGAGCACGGTGACGCCAAGAAGCACGGTGACGCCGACAGCGACGGCGACAACGGCGACGACCACCTCGCCCAGGACGGCGCCCAGCACACGCGGCTGAAGCGGGGCAGTGTCCCCGGCGCCTACGCGCCCCGGGGCACCGCCGCCCCGGCCCGGGCCGAGAGCGCCCCGCTCGCCAAGGACGGCAAGGCGCTCACGCTCGACTTCGTGCTCCCCTCCGGGCCCGGCTCGGAGGTCCTCTCCACCGTGGCCGGCCGGATCGCGAAGATGCTGGAGCGGGTCGGCATCCGCACGGAGATCACCAAGGTCGACGACGAGAGTTATTTCACGGACCACATCGCCTCCGGGGAGTACGACCTCGCCCTCTACTCCTGGCCCGCGACCGCCTTCCCCGCCACCGACGCCCGCCCCGTCTACGCCAAGCCGGTGCCGGCCGCCGACGGCTCGCTGAACATCGAGCAGAACTACACCCGGGTCGGCACCGACCAGGTCGACCAGCTCTTCGACCAGGCCCTCGCGACGCTCGACGACGCGAAGCGCGCCGAGCTGATCCGCAAGGCGGACGCCCGCATCTGGGCGGCGGCCGGCTCGATCCCCCTCTACCAGCGCCCCCAGCTCACCGCCGCCCGCAAGGATCTGGCCAACGTCGGCGCCTTCGGATTCCGCACCCCGGTCTACGAGGACATGGGCTACCTGAAGAAGGGCGCGCGGGGCCCGGCCGGGACACCGGGGGAGAAGCCCGCCGAGCCGCCCGCCTCCGTCTCCGCCTCGGAATCGGGCTCGGACCCGGACTTCGCCCCGAGCTCGGACACCGAGTCGGATACGGGCTCGGATACGGAGTCGGATACGGATTCCTGATCAGTCCTGATCACCCCGTGTGACGGGTCCGGTGGGCCGGTCCGGAGGAGGAGGGCGAGCCCCCGGTGCCGAGGGCCCGTACCATGGGGAGAGGCCGTGGCGTGTTCAGCCCGGCAGGGCCCGCGCACCACAGCCGTTTGCGCAGGGCGCTTCTCACCATTCCGGGAGTACGCCAACTCATGGCTTTGTCCATCCAGCGTCACGACATCCGCAACGTCGCCATCATCGCCCACGTCGACCACGGCAAGACCACCATCGTCGACGGCATGCTCAAGCAGGCAGGTGCCTTCGCCGCCCACCAGCTCGACCAGGTCGACGAGCGCATGATGGACTCCGGCGACCTGGAACGTGAGAAGGGCATCACGATCCTCGCCAAGAACACGGCGGTGAAGTACCACCCCAAGGACGGCGGGGACCCGATCACGATCAACATCATCGACACCCCCGGCCACGCCGACTTCGGTGGTGAGGTCGAGCGTGCCCTGTCGATGGTCGACGGCGTCGTGCTGCTCGTCGACTCCTCCGAGGGCCCGCTGCCCCAGACCCGCTTCGTGCTGCGCAAGGCGCTCCAGGCGCGGCTGCCGATCATCCTGTGCATCAACAAGACGGACCGGCCGGACTCGCGTATCGACGAGGTCGTCAACGAGGCCTACGACCTGTTCCTCGACCTGGACGCCGACGAGGAGCAGATCGAGTTCCCGATCGTCTACGCCTGCGGCCGTGACGGCATCGCCTCGCTGACCAAGCCGGCGGACGGCACGGTCCCGACCGACTCCGACTCCCTGGAGCCGTTCTTCTCCACCATCCTGTCGCACGTCCCGGCCCCCACGTACGACGAGGGCGCCCCGCTCCAGGCTCACGTCACCAACCTGGACGCCGACAACTTCCTCGGCCGGATCGCCCTGCTCCGCGTCCACCAGGGCGAGCTGAAGAAGGGCCAGACGGTCGCCTGGATGAAGCGCGACGGGTCCGTGTCCAACGTGCGGATCTCCGAGCTGATGATGACCGAGGCGCTCACCCGCAAGCCCGCCGAGAAGGCCGGCCCGGGTGACATCTGCGCGGTCGCCGGTATCACGGACATCATGATCGGCGAGACCCTGGCCGACCCGGAGAACCCCATCCCGCTGCCGCTGATCACGGTGGACGAGCCCGCGATCTCCATGACCATCGGCACCAACACCTCGCCGCTGGTCGGCCGCGGCAGCACCGGCAAGGGCGCCGACGCGAAGGCGGCCGTGAAGGACCGCAAGGTCACCGCCCGCCAGGTCAAGGACCGCCTGGACCGCGAGCTGATCGGCAACGTCTCGCTGCGCGTCCTGGACACCGGCCGTCCCGACGCCTGGGAGGTGCAGGGCCGAGGCGAACTGGCGCTGGCGATCCTGGTCGAGCAGATGCGCCGGGAGGGCTTCGAGCTCACCATCGGCAAGCCGCAGGTGGTCACCCGGGAGATCGACGGCAAGGTGCACGAGCCCGTCGAGCGGATGACGATCGACGTGCCCGAGGAGCACATGGGCGCGGTCACGCAGCTCATGGGCGTCCGCAAGGGCCGCATGGACAACATGTCGAACCACGGCTCCGGCTGGGTGCGCCTGGAGTTCGTGGTGCCCTCGCGCGGTCTGATCGGCTTCCGTACCGAGTTCCTCACCCAGACCCGGGGCACCGGTATCGCGCACTCCATCCACGAGGGCCACGAGCCCTGGTTCGGGCCGCTCACGACCCGTAACAACGGCTCCCTGGTCGCCGACCGCGCCGGCGCGGTCACCGCGTTCGCGATGACCAACCTGCAGGAGCGCGGTGTGCTGTTCACCGACCCCGGCACCGAGGTGTACGAGGGCATGATCGTCGGCGAGAACTCCCGCGCCGACGACATGGACGTCAACATCACCAAGGAGAAGAAGCTCACCAACATGCGGTCGGCCTCGGCCGATTCGTTCGAGGCGATCGTCCCGCCGCGCAAGCTGTCGCTGGAGCAGTCGCTGGAGTTCTGCCGCGACGACGAGTGCGTCGAGGTGACCCCGGAGTCCGTGCGCATCCGCAAGGTGAACCTGGACGGCCGCGAGCGCGCCCGCGCCGCGAGCCGCGCCAAGCACGGCTGATCCACAGGCCGGCATTCGGCCCCGCGCACGCGGACACATACGGCACCGGGCACCCCTGAACGCAGGGGTGCCCGGTGCCGTTCGTGCGGGCGGCGGAATGCGCGCCGGATCAGCGGACGGGGACAAGTCGGAACAGTACGGAACAGGCCGGAACGGTACGGAACAGCGCGGCGCAATGTCAGGGCGCAATGCCGCGGCGCGGTGTCGTGGCGAAGGGGAGCAAAAGAGGAAGGTAGGGATAACCCTCGATCTTGCCGGGAGATGCCCCTGAAGTGGGCAATGCCCACTACCCTTCTCCCGGAGCGGACGACCGTCGCGCCGGCGTGGTCGAGTTCGCGCCCGATACGCGGCTCGAAGGCCAACGGCCTTGTCGTCCAAGCGTGTTGAGTGCACGACAGTCCTTTGAGGACCTTGCACGGGGACCGCGCTATTCGCAATGGATTTTGTTGAGACGCGTGTCCGGTATGCGGACGCGCACCCCCGATAGATGTGTAACAAGTCCGTTTCGCAGGGATCTCCGACGAAACCCTTTGTCCGGATTTTGGAAGATGTAGTACCTAGCTGTGATCGAACCGAGACCTCGTGGGTGTGGCTCGGTCTTGTCGCATGGCAGATAGTTAGGCGCGTAGAACTCGGCCGAACGGGTCACGCGTCATCGATGCGGGCCCGCGGGTCAGGGAGCACCTGACGATCTCCGACACCAGTGACGGGCGGTGAACGAAGACATGTCGTGTGCTCCCCTTTGCGGTGAACCAGTGAATTCATGAGGAGGAACCCATGCGAGGTGCTACAAGCGCCATATGGGTCGCGTCGTCCCCGATGACAGGTGCGGACCCCGCGGGTACGTTCAGCCCCGTTCACGTTCCCGCTCTCGAGGCCGAGGCAACGATCCGGCGTCGCGAACTTCCTTGACTGCCCCGGCCCGGGTCCGGCCGGCGCCGGTCCCGGGTCAGGGTCCCCCAGCGGTGGGGTCGACCTCCAGTCGCTGTTCCAGTCGCGCGCTTCGAATGACGTACGCCGTGCGAAGGCCGTCGGGCCGCTTGTGCACTCCCGACGACCTCCAACACCTGTGAAACGGACGAATCATGACGAGTCCAACCGAGATCGAGGGTGCTGAGGCCTCTTCCGTCTTGGACAAAGAGAGCGAGCCGCAGGGCGACGCCCAGGAGCCGAAGAAGCTCGCGGGCCGCAGTCCCGGCCAGTTGATGTGGCAGCGCTTCAAGCGCGACCGCACCGGAGTGGTGTCCGCGTGCGTAGTGATCTTCTTCTTCGTGGTCTCCGCGCTCGCACCGCTCATCGCGAAGGTGTACGGCAAGGATCCCTACACGCTCTACGCCCAGGAGCCGGACTTCCCGTTCCTCCTGGACGACTTCGCCATGCCCACCGGTTCCTTCGGCGGCATGTCGGGCGAGTTCTGGTTCGGCGTCGAGCCCAAGCTCGGGCGTGACGTCTTCACCATGCTGCTGTACGGCGTCCGCACCTCGCTGTACATGGCCGTGGTCGTCACGACGCTGTGCGTGCTCACCGGTGTGCTCATCGGTTTGGTCATGGGCTACTTCGGCGGCCGGGTGGACTACTGGCTGGGCCGGGTCACGGACTTCTTCCTGGCCTTCCCGCAGCAGCTGTTCTTCATCGCCTTCATGCCCGTGGTGACCGCGATGTTCGTTTCCCCGCAGGACGAGACCCCCACCTACCTGCGGGCCGTGGCGATCACCCTGGTGATGTGGTTCCTCGGCTGGATGGGTCTGGCCCGTCTGGTGCGCAGTTCCGTGCTGTCGCTGGCGGACCGGGAGTTCGTGGAGGCGGCGAAGGTGTCCGGTGCCTCTCCCTGGCGCATCGTGCGCAAGGAGATCCTGCCGAACATCGTCACCCCGATCCTGGTGCAGGCCACCTACATCCTGCCGGGAACGATCCTCTCCATCGCCTTCCTCTCGTACATCGGTGTCGGCTTCGTCGAGCCGACCCCGGACTGGGGCCGGATGTTCGCCATCGGCTCCGAAGTGTACGAGCAGGACCCGATGTTCATGTTCTTCCCCGGCGTGGCACTGGTGGTCTTCGTGCTCGCCTTCAACCTTCTCGGAGACTCCGTCCGGGACGCATTCGACCCCAAGACCGGACGCTGAACCGTCCATTGGTGGGTGGGGGAGCTGCCGCCCCCGTTCCGACTTTCGGACCGTCAGGCAGCACTCGTGGACAACTAATGACAGGTAGGTGCATCCGCATCATGAAGCCCATCAGAACGCGTACCGTGCGTGCCATAGCTGTTGCCCTCGTGGCCGGCTCGCTGACCCTGACCGCTTGCTCCAGCGAAAGCGGCAGCAACAACAAGGGCAAGGACGACGCCAAGTCCCAGAAGGACGCCGCCAAGCAGCAGGACCCGGTCGCCTACGGTGACGCCGCCGCGTCCAACGGTCCGGCCGAAGAGGTCGCCGGCGCCAAGCCCGGTGGCTTCATCAGCGTGTACATGCAGTCGGACCTGACCCACATGGACCCGGGGCAGATCTACGTCAGCGACGCCGGTCAGTTCTCCAACCTGATCCACCGGGGTCTGACGAACTTCCAGGAGGACAAGGACGGCAACCTGACGGTCGTCGGTGACATCGCCACCGACTCCGGCAAGTCCTCCGAGGGCGGCAAGACCTGGACGTTCGAACTCAAGGACGGCATCAAGGACGAGGACGGCAAGGCCATCACCTCGGCCGACGTCCGCCACACCATCGAGCGTCTGTACTCCAAGGTCATCTTCGACGGTCCGACCTTCGTCCAGTCCTGGCTCTCGGGCAACGACTACCGCAAGGCGCTGCCGGACGGCCCCTACAAGGGCAAGCACCTGCCGGACTCCGTGCTGGAGACCCCGGACGACAAGACGGTCGTCTTCCACTTCGACCAGCCCCGCCCGGACCTGCCGCAGGCCCTGGCCATGGCCGGCTACTCCATCGTGCCCGAGAAGGCGGACACGAAGGAGAAGTACGACAAGGCCCCGAAGTCCCTCGGCCCGTACAAGATCGCCGAGCACAAGCCGGGCAAGTCGATGAAGCTGGTCAAGAACGACCAGTGGGACGCCAAGACGGACGCGGTGCGTCACCAGTACGTCGACGGCTACAACTTCAGCAGCACCGTCGGCCAGCCCAGCCAGACCAAGCGTCTGATCGCCGACCAGGGCGAGGCCAAGAACGCCATCCAGTTCACCGACTCGGTGGACCCGGCCCAGATGTCCACGGTCATCGGCGACGCGGACGCCAAGAAGCGCACCATCCAGGGCTACCAGCCCTACGTGTGGCAGCTGAACTTCAACCTGGACCGGATCAAGGACAAGAAGATCCGCGACGCGATCACGTACGCGATCCCGAACCAGTCCATGGTCCAGGCGGACGGTGGTCGCTACGGCGGTGAGGTCGCCGGCGGTCTGCTCGCCCCGACCCTGCCGAACTTCGACCCGACGTACGACCCGTTCGGCAAGCTGAAGAAGCCCAACGGTGACCCGGAGAAGGCCAAGGCGCTGCTGAAGGAGGCGGGTGTCAAGGAGGGGACGAAGCTCTCCTACGCCTACTCCAACACCCCGCGCGGCCAAGCCCAGATGGTCATCATCAAGGACGCGCTCAACAAGATCGGCTACGACGTCCAGGCGAAGGAGATCGACCGCGCCAGCTTCTACGAGCAGATCGGCAAGCTGAAGAACCCGTACGACATCTACATGACCGGCTGGGGCCAGGACTGGCCGTCCGCCTCCACGGTCATCACCCCGGTCTACGACGGTGAACTCGTCGCCGACGGTGCGTCGAACTACTCGCACATCAACGACAAGCAGGTCAACGACCTCATCAAGAAGGCCCTGACCCAGGAGCCGGAAGAGGCCGCCAAGACCTGGGAGCAGGCTCACCACCGCATCGTGGAGGAGATCAACCCGGCCGCCCCGGTCTACTACTCGAAGCAGATCCAGCTCTACGGTTCGAACATCGGCGGCGCCACGTACAGCAACGAGTCGAGCTACATCAACATCAACGACCTGTACCTGAAGCAGCCGTAACCCGTCAGCTCGGCTGACCGCGGGGGTGTGCGCCAGGCGGAGCGCACCCCCGCGGCCGGTACCCCCTCCCTGCCGCCGCGTTCCGAAGAGAGCATTCACCCGCCATGCTTCAGTTCCTCATCCGCAGGCTGATCGGCGCCGTCGTCATCATGTTCCTGATCGGCGCCTTCACGTTTTTCCTGTTCTATACGATCCCCCAGGACTTCGCAGAGCTGTCCTGCGGCAAGAACTGCTCCCCCGAGAACATCGCGGTGATCCGCGAGAACCTCGGCCTGGACAAGCCCATCACCGCCCAGTTCTGGGAGTTCATGAGGGGCATCGTGGCCGGGCGGGACTTCACTCAGGGACACTGCTCCGCGCCGTGCCTGGGGATGTCCTTCGACAGCGGCGAGTTCGTCTGGGACTCGATCATGGACCGCTTCCCGCTGACGCTGTCGCTGACCGTCGGTGGTCTGGTGATCTTCCTGCTCGTGGGTCTCGGCGCGGGTCTGCTCGCCGCGTGGAAGCGCGGCACGGTGGCCGACAAGGCCGTCAGCGGTGCTTCGATCGTGCTCAGCTCGTTCCAGATCTACTTCCTCGGCCCGATCGTCCTCGGCATCGTCGTCTACCAGACCGGCTGGATGGAGAACCCGAGCTACCAGCCGTTCACCGAGAACCCGTTCGCCTGGGCCGCCGGCATGATCATTCCGTGGGCCGTGATGGCCACGATCTTCACCGCTCAGTACACCCGTATGTCCCGCTCCACCATGATCGAGCAACTGCAGGAGGAGCACGTCCGCACCGCCCGCGCCAAGGGCATGAGGCAGCGGTACGTCTTCTTCCGCTACGCCTGGCGCGGCTCGCTGATCCCGATCGTCACGATCCTCGGTATCGACCTCAGCGCACTGCTGTCCGGCGCCGTGGTCACGGAGTTCACCTTCGATCTGGCCGGTATCGGACGTCTCGCGGTCGATTCGTCACTGACGAAGGACCTGCCCGTGACGATGGGCGTCATGCTGTTCGGGGCCTTCTTCATCCTGATCCTGAACATCATCGTCGACCTCACGTACGCGTACATCGACCCGCGCGTGCGCCTCAGCTAGGAGAGACACCGTGACCACTCTGACCAAGACCGAAGGCGGGACGGCCCCGACCGGGCCGGATGCCTTCCTCTCGGTCCGCGACCTGCGGGTGCGGTTCTCCACCGAGGACGGCACCGTCAAGGCGGTCGACGGACTGTCCTTCGACGTCGAACGCGGCAAGACGCTCGGCATCGTCGGTGAATCGGGCTCCGGCAAGTCCGTCACCAACCTGACCGTGCTCGGCCTGCACAACCCCAAGTTCACCACCGTGGAGGGCCAGATCCTCCTCGAGGGACGGGACCTGGTCACCACGGCCGAGAGGGACATGGAGAAGATCCGCGGCAACAAAGTCGCGATGATCTTCCAGGACCCGCTCACGGCGCTCTCGCCGTACTACACGGTGGGCCGGCAGATCGCCGAGCCGTACATGAAGCACACCGGCGCCTCCAAGAAGGAGGCGCGGGCACGGACGATCGAGATGCTGGCCAAGGTCGGCATCCCGCAGCCCGAGACCCGGGTGGACGACTACCCGCACCAGTTCTCCGGCGGTATGCGCCAGCGCGCCATGATCGCCATGGCACTGATCTGCGACCCCGACCTGCTGATCGCCGACGAGCCGACCACGGCCCTGGACGTGACCGTCCAGGCGCAGATCCTCGACCTGCTCAAGGAACTCCAGCAGGAGTTCGGCTCGGCCATCATCTTCATCACCCACGACCTCGGCGTCATCTCCGACATGGCCGACGACCTGCTGGTGATGTACTCGGGCAGGGCCGTGGAGCGCGGCAGCGTCCGTGAGGTGCTGCGCGCGCCCAGGCACCCCTACACCTGGGGCCTGCTCAGCTCGATGCCCCGCCTCGGCGGCGACACCTCGCAGGCGCTCAACCCGATCCCCGGATCGCCGCCCAGCCTGCTGAACCCGCCCTCCGGCTGCCCCTTCCACCCGCGCTGCGCCTTCACGGGCGAGGTGCCGGGCGACCTGTGCAGCACCGAGCGTCCGCCGCTCGGCGAAGGCCGTGCCACCGCGTGCCACCTGACGGCGGAGCAGAAGCAGACCATCTTCATCGACAAGATCCAGCCCCGGCTGCGCTAGGGAGATCCGAGACATGAGCGACAACCTCACCCTCCCCGCACAGCAGGGCTCCGCCGGCGCGTCGACCGAGACGCTGCTGAAGGTCGAGGGCCTCACCAAACACTTCCCGATCTACGGCGGCTTTCCGATCAAACGGAAGGTCGGCGCCGTGCAGGCCGTCGACAAGGTCGACCTGACCGTCGGCGTCGGAGAGAGCGTCGGTCTGGTGGGTGAGTCGGGCTGCGGCAAGTCGACCACGGGCCGGCTCATCACGCGGCTCCTGGAACCGACCGGCGGGAAGATCGAGTACCGGGGCCAGGACATCACGCACGCCTCCCGCAGGCAGCTGGCCCCGGTGCGGTCCGAGATCCAGATGATCTTCCAGGACCCGTACTCGTCGCTGAACCCGCGGCAGACCGTCGGCACCATCATCAGGTCGCCGATGGAGGTCAACGGGATCGACCCGGCGGGCGGCCGGGAGAAGAGGGTCCGTGAGCTGCTCGAGCTCGTCGGCCTCAACCCCGAGCACTACAACCGCTTCCCGCACGAGTTCTCCGGCGGCCAGCGCCAGCGCATCGGCGTCGCCCGTGCCCTCGCGCTCAACCCGAAGCTCATCGTGGCGGACGAGCCGGTCTCCGCGCTGGACGTGTCGATCCAGGCCCAGGTCGTCAACCTGCTGCAGAAGGTCCAGGAAGAGCTGGGCATCGCCTTCCTGTTCATCGCCCACGACCTGGCGGTGGTCCGGCACTTCTCGCAGCGCCTGGCCGTGATGTACCTCGGCAAGGTGGTCGAGGTCGGTGACCGGGACTCCATCTACAACCGGCCCCGGCACCCCTACACCCACGCCCTGCTGTCGGCCGTGCCCGAGGTGGCCATGGACGACGAGAGCGAGAACCGGGAGCGCATCCGGCTCGCCGGGGACGTGCCCTCGCCGATCATGCCGCCGTCCGGCTGCCGCTTCCGCACGCGCTGCTGGAAGGCGCAGGACAAGTGCGCCACCGAGGAGCCGCCGCTCGTCCGGATCTCCGGCAACAGCGAGGGCCACCTGACTGCCTGCCACTTCCCGGAGGACCCGACCACGGAGGCCCGTGGCGAGGACATCGTCCTCGACCCGGCGCTGAAGGCGTTGGAGAACGAGTCCGCCGAGAAGGAGTGACGCGGAGCACGCGACGCGAAGCACCGCCAACGGCTGCTGCCCACCCCGGAAGGGGTGGGCAGCAGCCGTTGGCGTTGGCGGTCCCGCGGTCGTACGCGTGGCCGACCCGGTCATGCGCACGTACATACGGTGGGAGTTGTCCCCGTACAGGTGTCGTACACATGCGGCCCGTGCTTTTTGCGCCGATATTGGCGTAAAGCGTCAGCGCGCCACTGCGTACGTACGAGGAGGCACTCCATGCGCGGAGCCACGCACGCCAGATGGATCGTCTGCGCGGTGGCGGTCGCCCTCGCGGCGACGGCCTGCGGAGGCGGGGACGGCGGCGGCAGCGGTGACGCCGGCGCGGTGCTGAGTGCCTCCTGGGGCGACCCGCAGAACCCGCTGGAGCCGGCCAACACCAACGAGGTGCAGGGCGGCAAGGTCCTCGACATGATCTTCCGGGGCCTCAAGCGCTACGACCCAAAGACCGGCGAGGCCCAGGACATGCTCGCCGAGTCCATCACGACCACGGACTCGCAGAACTTCACCGTCGAGGTCAAGGACGGCTGGACCTTCTCCAACGGTGAGAAGGTCACCGCCAAGTCCTTCGTCGACGCCTGGAACTACGGCGCGAGCCTGAAGAACAACCAGCGCAACGCCTACTTCTTCGGCTACATCGAGGGCTACGACAAGGTCCACCCCGAGGACGGCGGCAAGCAGAGCGACGACACCCTCTCCGGGCTCAAGGTCACCGGCGACCGGACCTTCACCATCAAGCTCACCCAGAAGTTCTCGACCTTCCCCGACACCCTCGGCTACGCAGCCTTCGCCCCGCTGCCCCAGGCCTTCTTCGACGACCACGACGCCTGGGTCGCCAAGCCGGTCGGCAACGGCCCGTACACCGTCGACACGTACACCAAGGGCTCGCAGATCTCCCTGCGCACGTGGAAGGACTACCCCGGCGACGACAAGGCGCGGAACGGCGGCGTCGACCTCAAGGTCTACACCGACAACAACACCGCCTACACCGACCTCCTCGCCGGCAACCTCGACCTGGTCGACGACGTCCCCGCCGCCCAGCTGAAGAACGTCAGGAGCGACCTGGGCGACCGCTACCTCAACACCCCCGCCGGCATCATCCAGACCCTCGCCTTCCCCTACTACGACAAGGCCTGGAACAAGTCCGGCTCGGAGAAGGTCCGCAAGGGCCTGTCCATGGCGATCAACCGGGACCAGATCACCGAGACCCTCTTCGTGAAGACCCGCACCCCCGCCACCGACTGGACCTCCCCGGTCCTCGGCAAGGACGGCGGCTTCCAGGACGGACTGTGCGGGGACGCCTGCGAGTACCGGCCCGACCAGGCGAAGAAGCTCATCCAGGAGGGCGGCGGCCTGCCCGGCGGCAAGGTCACCCTCACCTACAACGCGGACACCGGCTCCCACAAGGACTGGGTCGACGCCGTCTGCAACTCCATCAACAACGCGCTGGACAACGAGCGCGCCTGCGCCGGAAACCCGGTCGGCACCTTCGCCGACTTCCGCAGCCAGATCACCCAGCAGAAGATGAGCGGCCCGTTCCGCGCCGGCTGGCAGATGGACTACCCGCTCATCCAGAACTTCCTCCAGCCGCTCTACTACACCAACGCCTCCTCCAACGACGGCAAGTGGTCCAACAACGACTTCGACGAGTTCGTCGACCAGGCCAACCAGGAGACCGACACCGCCAAGGCCGTCGGCCTGTTCCAGCAGGCCGAGAAGGTCGTCCGCGACAACATGGCCGCCATCCCGCTGTGGTACCAGAACGGCAGCGCGGGCTGGTCCGAGCGGCTGTCCGACGTGAAACTCAACCCCTTCAGCGTCCCCGTGTACGACCAGATCAAGGTGAGCTGATCCGCCGTGGGACGCTACGTCGTCCGGCGCCTGCTCCAGAT
The DNA here is from genome assembly GCF_045209715.1 of Streptomyces sp. NBC_01635. Classification (NCBI taxonomy): domain Bacteria; kingdom Bacillati; phylum Actinomycetota; class Actinomycetes; order Kitasatosporales; family Streptomycetaceae; genus Streptomyces; species Streptomyces sp. NBC_01635. The sequence goes on from NZ_CP109277.1 coordinate 5,930,763, forward strand.
GATCCCGGTGTTCATCGGGGCCACGCTGCTGATCTTCCTCATGGTGAACGTGATGGGCGACCCCATCGCGGGCCTCTGCGGCGAGCGGCAGTGCGACCCGGCGACGGCCGCCCAGCTGGAGAAGGAGTTCGGCCTCGACAAGCCCGTCTGGCAGCAGTACCTGACCTACATGGGGAACGTCTTCACCGGCGATTTCGGTACGGCGTTCAACGGCCAGAAGGTCACCGAGCTGATGGCGACCGCGTTCCCCGTGACCATCCGGCTCACGATCATCGCGATCCTCTTCGAGATCGTCATCGGCATCGCCCTCGGCGTGGTCACCGGACTGCGCCGGGGACGCCCCGTCGACACCGGCGTCCTGCTGCTCACCCTCGTCGTCATCTCCGTCCCCACCTTCGTCACCGGTCTGCTGCTCCAGCTGCTGCTGGGGGTGGAGTGGGGGTGGATCAGTCCGTCGGTCTCCTCCGCGGCCCCGTTCGACGAGCTGATCCTGCCCGGCCTGGTGCTGGCCTCCGTCTCCCTCGCCTACGTCACCCGGCTGACCCGCACCTCCATCGCCGAGAACCGGCGCTCCGACTACGTCCGCACCGCCATCGCCAAGGGGCTGCCCCGGCACCGGGTGATCACCCGGCACCTGCTGCGCAACTCCCTCATCCCGGTGGTCACCTTCATCGGCGCCGACATCGGCTTCCTCATGGGCGGCGCGATCGTCACCGAGCGGATCTTCAACATCCACGGTGTCGGCTACCAGATCTACCAGGGCATCCTGCGACAGAACACCCAGACCGTCGTCGGCTTCGTGACCGTCCTCGTCCTGGTCTTCCTGGTCGCCAACCTCGTCGTCGACCTTCTGTACGCCGTTCTCGACCCGAGGATCCGCTATGCCTGAAAAGCACTTCGACCCCGACCGCGCCATCGCGGGGACCGGAATGGGCGGCACCATGGACCTGGGCGTCGACGAGGCCGAGACCCTGGAGAAGGCCCCGGGAGGCCCCGAGGGCACCGGCCCCCGGGAAAAGCCGCGCTCCCTGTGGTCCGACGCCTGGCACGACCTGCGCCGCAACCCCGTCTTCATCGTCTCCGCCCTGGTGATCCTCTTCCTGGTCGTCATCTCCCTGTGGCCCTCGCTGATCACCTCCGGCAGCCCCCTCACGTGCGACCTGGCCAAGGCCCAGGAGGGCTCCCAGCCCGGCCACCCCTTCGGCTTCAACGGGCAGGGCTGCGACGTGTACACCCGTACCGTCTACGGCGCCCGTACGTCCGTCACGGTCGGCGTCTGCGCCACGCTCGGCGTCGCGATCCTCGGCAGCGTCCTGGGCGCGCTGGCCGGCTACTTCGGCGGGGTGGGGGACTCGGTCCTGTCCCGGATCACCGACGTCTTCTTCGCCATCCCGGTCGTCCTCGGCGGGCTGGTGCTGCTGTCCGTCACCACCAGCAACACCGTCTGGCCGGTCATCGGCTTCATCGTGCTGCTCGGCTGGCCGCAGCTCTCCCGCATCGCCCGCGGCTCGGTCATCACCGTCAAGCAGAACGACTACGTCCAGGCCGCGCGGGCCCTCGGCGCCTCCCACTCCCGCCTGATGCTCCGGCACATCGCGCCCAACGCCATCGCCCCGGTCATCGTCGTGGCGACCATCGCACTCGGTACGTACATCTCGCTGGAGGCGACCCTGTCCTACCTCGGCGTCGGACTGAAGCCGCCCAGCGTCTCCTGGGGCATCGACATCTCCGCCGCCTCGCCCTACATCCGCAACGCCCCGCACGCCCTGCTGTGGCCCTCCGGCGCCCTCGCGATCACCGTCCTGGCGTTCATCATGCTCGGCGACGCGGTGCGCGACGCCCTCGATCCGAAGCTGAGGTGAGCCGCCGTCATGCTGCTCGAAGTGCGTGACCTGCACGTGGAGTTCCACACCCGGGACGGCGTCGCCAAGGCCGTCAACGGCGTCAGCTACGGCGTCGACGAGGGGGAGACGCTCGCCGTGCTCGGCGAGTCCGGCTCCGGGAAGTCGGTGACCGCGCAGGCCGTCATGGGCATCCTCGACACGCCGCCCGGCCGGATCACCGGCGGCGAGGTCGTCTTCCAGGGCCGCGACCTCCTCACCCTGAAGGAGGAACAGCGCCGCAAGGTCCGAGGCGCCGAGATGGCGATGATCTTCCAGGACGCGCTGTCCTCCCTCAACCCGGTGATCTCCGTGGGCGACCAGCTCGGCGAGATGTTCGTCGTGCACCGGGGCATGTCGAAGAAGGACGCGCGGGCCAAGGCCGTCGAGCTGATGGACCGGGTGCGCATCCCCGCCGCCCGGGAGCGGGTGCGGCAGTACCCGCACCAGTTCTCCGGCGGCATGCGCCAGCGCATCATGATCGCCATGGCGCTCGCCCTGGAACCGGCCCTGATCATCGCCGACGAGCCGACCACCGCCCTCGACGTCACCGTCCAGGCCCAGGTCATGGAGCTCCTCGCGGAACTCCGGCGCGAGTACCGCATGGGGCTCATCCTCATCACCCACGACCTCGGCGTGGTCGCCGACGTCGCCGACCGGATCGCCGTCATGTACGCGGGGCGGATCGTCGAGTCGGCCCCCGTGCACGACATCTACAAGGCCCCCGCCCACCCGTACACCCGGGGCCTGCTGGACTCCATCCCCCGCCTCGACCAGAAGGGCCGGGAGCTCTACGCCATCAAGGGACTGCCGCCCAACCTCATGGACATCCCGCCCGGCTGCGCCTTCCACCCCCGCTGCCCGATGGCCCGGGACGTCTGCCGCACCGACGAGCCGCCGCTGTACGAGGTCACGGAGTCGGACGCCGACCGCGGCAGCGCCTGCCACTTCTGGAGGGAGTGCCTGCATGACCGAGCCGAGGGGTGAGGCGGGCGGAGGGCCGGACTTCGAGAAGGGCGCCGGCCTCGCCGGGGAGCCGATCCTGGAGGTCTCCGGGCTGGTCAAGCACTACCCGCTGACCCGGGGCGTCCTGATCCGCAAGCAGGTCGGCGCCGTGAAGGCCGTCGACGGGGTCGACTTCGTCCTCGGCCGGGGCGAGACCCTGGGCATCGTGGGCGAGTCGGGGTGCGGCAAGTCCACGGTCGCGAAGATGCTGGTCCACCTGGAGAAGCCGACGGCCGGCGTGATCCGCTACAAGGGCGAGGACATCACCAAGCTGTCGGGCAAGGCCCTCAAGGCCGTCCGCCGCAACATCCAGATGGTGTTCCAGGACCCGTACACCTCCCTCAACCCCCGGATGACGGTGGGCGACATCATCGGGGAACCCTTCGACATCCACCCCGAGGTGGCGCCGAAGGGCGACCGGCGGAGGCGGGTCCAGCACCTGCTGGACGTGGTCGGGCTCAACCCGGAGTACATCAACCGGTATCCGCACCAGTTCTCCGGCGGCCAGCGCCAGCGCATCGGCATCGCCCGCGGACTGGCCCTGAACCCCGAGGTGATCGTCGCCGACGAGCCGGTCTCCGCGCTGGACGTCTCCGTCCAGGCCCAGGTGATCAACCTGATGGACCGGCTCCAGACCGAGTTCGACCTGGCGTTCGTCTTCATCGCCCACGACCTGTCGATCGTCCGGCACATCTCCGACCGGGTCGGCGTGATGTACCTGGGCCGGATCGTCGAGATCGGCACCGACACCCAGATCTACGACCACCCGACCCACCCGTACACGCAGGCCCTCCTGTCCGCCGTCCCCGTACCGGACCCGGCGGCCCGGGAGCACCGGGAGCGGATCATCCTCACCGGCGACGTCCCGTCCCCCACCAACATCCCTTCCGGCTGCCGCTTCCGCACCCGCTGCTGGAAGGCGCAGGCGCGCTGCGCCGAGGAAGTGCCGCTGCTGGCGGTCCCCGAGGTGTTCCGCAAGGCCGGCGGCCCGGCGGCCCACGACTCGGCGTGCCACTTCGCGGAGGAGAAGCAGGTGGTGCCGTAAGGAGCCGCCGGGGCGGACGAAGGGACGGACCGAAGGGCCCGGCCGGTCAGGCCGGTCAGGCCGGATCGGGCATCAGGTCCTCCCGGTCCTCCCGGTCCTCCCGGTCCTCCCGGTCCTCCCGGTCCTCCCGGTCCTGCCGGTCCTGCCGGTCCTGCCGGTCCTTCTCGTCCTGGAGTGCGGTCACCTCCAGCCGTGGCCAGTGGGCGAGGTCGCGGAGCAGTTGCCGGTCGTGCGTCGCGACGACGACGGCGGCGCTGGTGGCGCGGATCGCGTCGGTCAGCTCGTCGACCAGCGCCGACGACAGGTGGTTGGTCGGCTCGTCGAGCAGCACCAACCCCGGCCGTCCGGCCAGCGCCAGTGCCAGGTCGAGGCGCCGCTGCTGCCCCTGCGACATCCGCCCGACCGGCGTGCGCAGCGCGTCGGAGTCCAGCAGCCCGAGTGCCCCGAGCGGGACGGCGTCGGTGTCGCGGAGCAGGCCGCGCGCCACCAGCCGCCCCACATGGCGGGCGTGCGCCTCCCGGGCGGTGAGTCCGGGGTCCTGCGCGGCGGTCTCCTGGGTGACGCGCACGACCCGCGTCCCCTTCGCCGTCCGGACGTGTCCCTGAGCGGGGTCGAGCGCACCGGCCAGCACGGCGAGCAGCGTGGACTTCCCGGCACCGTTCGGTCCGGTGACGAGCAGTCGGTCACCGCCGTCGAGGGTGAGATCGACGGGGCCGGCCAGCCGCCCGTCGACCGCGACGCCGTGCGCCCGCAGCAGGGGCGCGCCCGGCCGGACGCCCAGGTCCGGCCAGCGCAGCACGGACGGCGGCTCCGGCACGTCGACGCGGTGTGCGTCCAGGGCGTCCTGCTGCCGGTTCAGGGCCTGCACCACGCCCGGCGCGCGGGACTGCCGCTGGTGCTTGCCGGTGCCCTTGTCCGGCCGCCAGCCGGTGGAGAGCCGGTCGCGGGCCTTCGACACCGCGTCCTCCAGCCGCCGGTGCTCGTCCTGCTGTTCCGCGTACTCCTGCTCCCAGCGCTCCCGTTCACGGCGCCGGGCGTCCTGCCAGGCGTCGTAGCCGCCGGCGTACAGGCGGGGCTTCCCGTCGCGGGACGGGTCGAGGTCGAGGAACCGGTCCGCGACGTCCCGCAGCAGCGCCCGGTCGTGGCTGACGACGGCGAGACCGCCGGCGTGCTCGCGCAGCCTGCGGGTCAGGAAGTCCAGGCCTCCCACGTCGAGGTGGTTGGTCGGCTCGTCGAGCAGCAGGATGTCGTGCCGTGCGCCGAGCAGGCAGGCCAGCCGGACCCGGTAGCGCTGCCCGACCGACAGCGTCGACAGGGGGCGGTCGCGGTCGGTGCAGGCGCCGAGGGCTTCGAGGGCGACGTCGACACGGCGTTCCGCGTCCCACGCGTCGAGCCGGGTGGCGGTGTCGAGCGCGGCGGCGTAGAGGTCGTCGGCGGCGGGGTCGTCGCCTTCGGCCAGGGCGAGGGCGGCCTCGTCCAGTGTGCGGAGGGCGGCGAGGGACGGGGCCAGCGCCTCGGAGGTCAGGGTGCCCACGGTCTCGCCGTCCTGCGCGGACAGTTCCTGGCGGGCCAGGCCGATGGTGCCGGCCCGGTGCACGGAGCCCTCGTCGGGCGCGAGCAGTCCGGCCAGGACGTGCAGCAGGGTCGTCTTGCCCCGCCCGTTCTCGCCGACGACGGCGATCCGCGACCGGGCGGAGACGGTGACCGTGACGCCGTTCAGGACGCGGCGTGACCCGCGGGTGACGGTGATGCCCTCGGCACGGAGGTGCGCGCTGCCGCCCGCCGCGACGGGCACGGACAGGGCTTCAGGGGTGACAGGGGTGGTCGGAGGGGTGAGGTTCAACGGATGCTCCGCAGCTCGCAGGGGGAGCCGGGGGCAGCAGAAGGCGGCCGCCCGGCGGGAACCGGAACGGCGAGCGCTTTTTCACCAGGGAGAAGGCGCCGCCGTCAGCGGCGGAATCGAACCTTCTGCGACCAGATACCTCGTGCCATGCCGTCCACCGTAACAGGGGCGCCGTCGTTGCTCCCGTGAATTTCCGTCCGGCCGGGATCCTGCGGATCCGCCCGGCCGGGCAGGGCGACGGGCCGGGGCGACATGGCGCGCCCCGGCCCGTTCACGGCACCCGCACGGCCGTACGCCGACCAGCCTCGCGTGTCCGTATATCGGCACCGCTTCCCCGAAGTTGCCTCTGTGTTAACGCGGTTCATGCCTCCGGGGCGGCGGGTGCGAGCGAGCGCTTGAGGAAGTTCAGCTGGAGGCGGAGCAGGTTCTCGGCGACCTCCTCCTGCGGGGTCATGTGCGTGACGCCGGACAGGGGCAGTACTTCGTGGGGCCGGCCGGCCGCGAGGAGGGCCGAGGACAGGCGCAGCGAATGGGCGACCACCACGTTGTCGTCCGCCAGCCCGTGAATGACCATCATGGGGCGGTGCGGCTCGGCGGCGTCGACCAGGCCCGCGTCGTCGATCACCGAGTTGCGGCGGTAGACCTCCGGCTGCTCGTCCGGGTGGCCGATGTAGCGCTCCTGGTAGTGGGTGTCGTACAGGCGCAGGTCGGTGACCGGGGCGCCCACCACCGCCGCGTGGAAGACGTCCGGCCGGCGCAGCGCCGCGAGGGCGGCCAGGTAGCCGCCGAAGGACCAGCCCCGGATGGCGACGCGGCTCAGGTCGAGCGGGAAGTCGGAGGCGAGGGCCTGGAGTGCGTCCACCTGGTCCTGGACGGTGATCGCGGCGAGGTCGTCCTTGACTGCCTTCTCCCAGGCGGGGGAGTGGCCGGGGGTGCCGCGGCCGTCGGCGACGATCACCGCGAAGCCCTGGTCGGCGAACCACTGCGAGGTCAGGTGGGGGTTGTGCGCGGCCACCACGCGCTGGCCGTGCGGGCCGCCGTAGGGGTCCATGAGGACGGGGAGGGGAGTGTCGCCGTGGTAGTCCCTTGGCATAAGCACGGCGCACGGAATTTTCCGTGCGCCCCCCTGAGTCAGGGTCACCCGGGGGGACATACCGGGGTCTTCGGCGTACGAGCGGACAGTCGCCGTCGGTTTCCCGTCACGCAGAATCCGCGCCTGCGCCCCCGGCCGGTCCGGTGTCGCGGACACCAGGACGGTCACGCCCCCGGCGCGTACCGCCGAGTGCACGCCGGGCTCCTGGGAGACGCGCTCCACGCCCAGTTCGTTCACCCGGTAGACGTGCACCTCGCCGATCTCCGGGCCGCCGTCCGCGGCCCCCGGCCTCGATCCCGGTTCCGCTCCCGCCGACGCCGACACCAGCACATCGTCGTCCGATACGTCCAGTACCGCGCGGACGTGCAACTGCGGTCCGGTCAGCGGGCGTTCGCCGACGGCGAGTCGTCGCGCGCCTCCCTCGTCCGTGATCCGGACCAATTGCCCGGAAGGGCTCCAGCACGGCACCCCCGCGAAAAGATCAAGCCAAACTGGATCTTCGTCGGCGTGCACCATCCGGGTGGCCCCGGTGTCCGGGTCCACCGCCAGGAACAGCTGACTGCGCTGGTCGCGCGCCTGTACGAGCAGCAGCGGCGCACCCGCCGCTGACCAGTGCGCATGCGCCATGTACGGGTACCGCACCCGGTCCCACACGACCTCCGTACGCACCCCGTCCAGCCCGATCACGAACAGCCGCACCTCCGCGTTCGCGGTCCCCGCCGCCGGGTACGCCACCCGCTGAGGCTCCCGTTCCGGATGCGCCGGATCGGAGATCCACCACCGCTTCACCGGCGTGTCGTCCGCGCGCGCCACCAGCAGCCGGTCCGACTCGGGCGCCCACCAGAAGCCCCGCGAACGCCCCATCTCCTCGGCCGCGATGAACTCCGCCAGCCCGTAGGTGACGTTCTCCGTCTCGGGGGTCGCCAGGGCCCTGTCGTCCGCCCCCTCCGCTCCGACGACCCGCAGCGCACCCTGCGCGACGTAGGCGACGTGACGTCCGTCGGGTGACGGCCGGGGGTCGATCACCGGTCCGGGAGTGGGCAGTTCACGAGCCGTCCCGGCCCGCAGCTCGGCTGTGAAAAGACGCCCTGACAAGGCGAAAGAGGCCAACTCGACCTCTGCGTCGGTGGCGTAGCCGACGATGCCGGCGCCTCCCTCGCGACTGCGTTCGCGCCGCGCCCGTTCCTGGGCCGACAGGTGTTCCTCGGCGCCGCCCAGCAGGGCGCGCGGGTCGGCCGCCACGCGCTCCCCGCCGTCCTGGGGGTCGAGCACCCACAGCGCATTCGCCCGGTCCGTACCGGAACCCGAGCGCAGGAACACGACCCGGGAACCGTCGGGTGCCACGGTGAACGATCGCGGCGCGCCGAGCGTGAAGCGCTGGGTGCGGGCGTGCCGTCGGGGGAAGGAGTCAGCGTCGGTCGTCATGCCATGACCATATTGGCCATGCGCCCCCTTGTGCGGCTGTGCGCCGACCGATGCGCACGTACGGATAGTTATGATCGTTAGCGCATAGTGGGTATGAACCTGCTGGCTGCTGTGTGGATTTATCTGCCCCCATATTCCTACCCCCCTGTCGTCCTGGGATCCTTGGAGGTGAGCCGCCGTGGCACTCTCGATTTCGGCGGTAGTGCTGCTGGCGATCATCGTCTTCCTGCTGATCAAGAAGTCGGGCCTCAAGACGGGGCATGCGGTCGTCTGCATGCTCCTCGGCTTCTACATGGCGTCGTCGACGATCGCGCCTACGATCAGCGAGCTGACGACCAATATCGCGGGCATGATCGGCAGCATAAACTTCTGAGTCGGCCGGCCTCGTCCAGCTCAACGCCCTTTCCTTAAAGGGGCGTTGGCGCGACAGGCGGGGCCGTGCGGACCCCAAGGGCTGGTGCGTGGAGGCAATCGAGTCGATCGGTGTGCTCGCCGTCTCCGGGCTCCTCCTCGCGTGGCTGTTGTGGAGCCTCTGGAACCTCTACCGCATCCCCGCCGGCCTGCGCGACGGATCGTGGCAGCGCCCGCTGTGGTGGGCGCGCCTGTGGTCCCTCGCGCTGTTCGTCGGCTGCGTGGCCTGGGTGCGGGGTGCGCTCAGCGGCGGGTTCGACGTCGGCGAGACCTGCGCGTACGCCCATCACCAGACGTACGACAGCGCCTACCGGGCGGCCCATGTCGAGGAGTCCCAGCGGTTGTTCCCGTTGCACAACAAGTGCAACGGGGCGTACGACCTGGTTCCGGCCTGGGTCAACCCGACGATTCTCAACTGCGCCGCCTTCGTATTGCTCGCCACGGCCGTGCTGCTGTGGTTCGGCGTCGCGCGTCTCACCGGCCGTGGCGCGTCGCACATTGCGGTGCGGCGACTCGGGGGTGTCGACCTCTCGCCTGTTACTCGCCGGTAAGGAATGATGGCGGGCAATCATCCACGCGTTCAGGGGCGGTGCCACCGGTGACGACTTCCGAGGAACAGACCAGGGTGCACGTCTTCCGTGACGACGCCCTCGGCGACCACGACGCCGTGGGCCTCGCCGAGGCGATCCGCCGGGGAGAGGTCGGGCCCGCCGAGGCCGCCCGTGACGCGGCGGCCAGGGTCAGGGACGTGGAGGCCCGGCTCCACGCCGTCCAGGTGCACCTCGACGTTCCGGCGCACCGCTCCGAGCCGGCCGGCGCCTTCGCCGGGGTGCCGACCTTCGTCCCTGATCGTTCTCCTTGGTCCTGCGCGCGCACGGGGCACTCTCCTCGACGTTGAATACACCTCAAGATCACATTTTGCTGGGGCGCGCCAGGACGAAAGAAGGAACTGTGAGGCAGACCCCGGGCGAGACGGAGTCCTGCATCCCTTGCGATGCACGATGCGCGCCGTCGGCCCCGCCTTCCGTCCGCCGCGGCTTCAGACCGAGGCCTGCCTCAGCGACGCTCGGGCAGGTCGGCCTCCGCAGGCAGGGTGGAGAGCGTGCGCGGCGCCTTGGTCGACGACGCCACGGGCGCGGTCTCCTTCCCGCAGAAGGCCGCCTCCAGCGTCCCGCCGAGCGCCGTGTTCGCCGCGCCCCGGTTCGAGGTGTTCGCCATGGCGGAGAGCGCGCGCCGGCCGTCACGGGTGGCGAAGGCATACGTGTAGAAGCCCTGCACGGTGCCGGTGTGCCCGTACACCTGGGTGCCGCAGGACAGGTCGTAGCGGCGCAGCCCGAGTCCGTAGAAGCGGGTCTGGGTGGCGTCCGTCGGGGTGACCGTGGTCATGGCGTCCAGCATCCGGGGCGAGAGCAGCCTGCCCCGCATCAGCGCGGTCGTGAAGGTGTTCAGGTCGGCCGGGTCGGAGATGACCGCGCCGGCCGACTGGGCCCAGGAAACGGTCTGCTCCGTGGAGTCGACGAGCGGCGCCCCCACCTCGTCGGGGTGGAGGTAGCCGCGCACGTGCGTTCCCCTGATCCGGGTCTCCGGGTGGACGTAAGAGGTGTGACGCAGCTTCAGCGGCTTGATGATGCGCTGCTCGTACTGCTTGGCGACCGAGGTCCCCGTGGCGTTCTCGATGAGCATGCCGACGACGACGAAGTTGGCGTTGGAGTACTTGTAGGCCACACCGGGCTCGGTGGTGCGGGGTTCGGCCAGGGAGAGGTCGACCAGCTCCTGGTAGGTGAAGACGCGGTTGCGCACGGCTTCGAAGCCGGGCACGGTCTTGGCGAACATGGCCTCGGTGTAGTCGGCCAGGCCGCTGCGGTGGGTGAGCAGGTGACGGACCGTGATGCGGTCGTCGGGCAGCAGCCCGGGAAGGTAGTGGTTGACCGGCGCGTCGAGCTCCAGCCGTCCCTCGTCGACCAGTTGGAGCAGCACAACGCTGGAGAAGGTCTTGCTGACGCTGCCGATGCGGAAGCGTGCCCGGGTGTCCATGGCCTCGCCGGAGACGCGGTCGCGGACGCCGGCAGTGCGCGTCCGGACGCCGTCGGGACCGGTGAAGCGGGCCATCGCGCCCGGAGCGCCGTTGGCCATGGCGGAGTTCAGGGCCGCGGTCACGCCGTCCATGTCGGGGGCGGGGGTCGCGGGGCCGGCAGGGGCCGTGGGGGTTGCCGGTGCCGCGGAGGCCGCGGTGGCGGGGGCCAGACCGCCGGCGAGGGCGGCGATCAGGGTGGCGCTCATGGCCAGACGTCGGTGTGTCGACAGGGGCACGTGACTTCCTCGTTCTCGACTCATCGGAAAAGCGGCACACGCGTGGGGTGTGCCGTGGGGGGCCCGGGAGGAGCGATCACTGCACGCTGTCCCGGATCCCCATGGAGCATGAGTGTCAACGCGTCACGTCGGTTCCTGCCACGGGGCGCCGATATTCCGTCCGACAGGGTGTCAGGAATGTTTCCCGGTAGGCCGGCTGAGCGTCGCCTGGGTTCGGAAGCGGTCCGGGCATAGAAGAGGTCCGGGCACAGAAGAACCGTCCCGGACGGGGGGCGGGGCGGTGGGGGAGAGGGGCGTCGGTATTTCTGTGTGTCTGCCGGACGCCCCGCCGCTCAGGCGCGACCCGCCGCCTTTCGCTTCGAGGCGACCGCGCTGACAGACGATCTGCTCCGCAGACTGCCGCCCGCGACCAGCGTGAGCAGCCCGAGAACCGGTCACACCAGCCCTTTGACCTGCGTATTCAAGATGGCGCAGGCTCAGTTCCAGCGGCTGTTCCCGCTGCACAACAAGTGCAACGCGGAGTACGACCTGGTCCCGGCCTGGGTCAACCCGGCCATCGTGAACCGTGTCGCCTTCGTGCTGCTCGCCACCGCCGTGCTGCTGTGGTTCGGCGTCAGGCACTTCACTGGCGGTGGCGCGTCTCGCATCGCGGTGCGGCGACTCGGGGGTGCCGACCTCTCGCCTGTTACTCGCCGGTAAGGAATGATGGCGGGTAATCATCCACGCGTTCAGGGGCGGTGCCACCGGTGACGACTTCCGAGGAACAGGAACAGACCAGGGTGCACGTCTTCCGCGACGACGCCCTCGGCGACCGCGACGCCGTGGGCCTCGCCGAGGCGATCCGCCGGGGAGAGGTCGGCGTGGCCGAGGCCGCCCGTGACGCGGCGGCCAGGGTCAGGGACGTGGAGGCCCGGCTCCACGCCGTCCAGGTGCACCTCGACGTTCCGGTGCACCGCTCCGAGCCGGCCGGCGCCTTCGCCGGGGTGCCGACCTTCGTCAAGGACAACACCGACTACCAGGGACTGCCCACCGGACACGGCAGCGCCGCGTTCGCACCGAAGGCGGCACGCCGGCACGCCCCGTTCGCCCGGCAGTTCCTGAGCACCGGCGTCACGGTGCTCGGCAAGACCCGGCTGCCCGAGTTCGGGTTCAGCCCGACCACGGAGTACGAGAACGCCGAGCCCGTCCGCAACCCGTGGCACACGGGCCATTCGGCGGGCGGTTCGTCGGGCGGCAGCGCGGCCCTCGTCGCCGCCGGAGCGGTACCGATCGCGCACGCCAACGACGGCGGCGGCTCGATCCGGATTCCCGCCGCCTGCTGCGGACTCGTCGGGCTGAAGCCCACCCGAGGCCGGATGGTCGCGAACGCGCAGGGCCGTCAGCTGCCGATCGACCTCGTCACCGACGGCGTCGTGAGCCGCTCGGTACGGGACAGCGCCGCGTTCCTCGCCGCCGCGGAGAAGCACTGGCGCAACCCGAAACTGCCGCCCGTCGGCCTGGTCGAAGGCCCCTCGGAGCGACGGCTGCGCATCGGGTTCGTGCTGGACTCGCCGAACGGCGTTCCCTCCGACGCCGACACCCGCGCGGCCGTCACGGAGACGGCTCAGTGGCTGGAGCGGCTCGGCCACAGCGTGGAACCGGTGGAGCTGTCGATCGACCCGCGCTTCACCGAGGACTTCCTCACCTACTGGGGCCTGCTGTCGTTCCTCATCGGCGTCACCGGCAGGACCCTCGGCCCGGACTTCGACCGGCGCCGCATGGACGGCCTCAGCCGGGGACTGCGCGAGACGTACGTGAGTAACTGGCAGCGCACCCCGGGCGTCCTGCGGCGGCTGAAGCGTACGCGGGAGCCGTACGCGGCGGCGTTCCGCGGCCTCGACCTCGTCCTCTCCCCGGTGCTCGCCCACACGACGCCCCCGCTCGGCCACCTCAACCCGGCCGTCCCCTACGAGACCCTGATCGAACGCATCCTCGCCTACGTCGCGTTCACCCCGGTCAACAACGTCGTCGGGACGCCGTCGATCTCGGTACCGGCCACGCACACGACACCGGACGGCCTCCCCATCGGCGTCATGTTCTCCGGCCGCCCGGGCGCCGAACGGACGCTGCTGGAACTCGCGTTCGAGCTGGAGGCCGAGGGGCCCTTCCGGGGCATCCGGGCAGTGTGATCGGTCAGGACGGCGACGTCGAGAAGGAGGACATCCAGTACGACCGCGACGACTTCACCGCGACCACCACCAACAAGCAGCTCAACTTCCTGCAACACATCATGTCGCTCACGGCGGTCGGCGGACGTGCCGCCGTCGTCCTGCCGGACAACGTCCTCTTCGAGGGCGGCGCAGGCGAGAAGATTCGCCGCAAGCTGCTCGACGAGTTCGACCTGCACACCGTCCTGCGGCTGCCCACCGGCATCTTCTACGCGGGCGGGGTCAAGGCGAACGTTCTCTTCTTCGAGAAGAAGCCCCCGCGCGCCGACGGCAAGCCGCACACCACCGACACCTGGTTCTACGACCTCCGCACCGGCCGGCACTTCACGCTCAAGCAGCGCCCGCTCACCCGCGCCCACCTGGACGACTTCGTCGCCGCCTACCGGCCCGGTGAGCCCCGCTCCACCCGCGTCGAGTCCGAGGACGAGAACGGGCCGTTCAAGAAGTTCGGCTACGACGAGCTGATCGCCCGCGACAAGGTCAACCTCGACATCACATGGATGAAGGACCCCGCCCTCGACGACGCCGACAGCGGCCTGCCGCCCGAGGTGATCGCCGAGGAGATCGTCCGCGACCTCCAGTCCGCCCTGAACGAGTTCACCGCCATCGCCCGTTCCCTGGGCGGCGAAGTGGACGTACCGGAGGCCGAGGTCGAGTAGGAGTTGCCCGTCAGCCCTCGACCGCGTACGACACGAAGTCGGCCCACGCGGCGGGGGCGAAGGCCAGCCGGTCGCCTTCCACGTTCTTGGAGTCGCGGACGTGGACGGTGCCGGGCGCGGTGGCGATCTCCACGCACGAGTCGCCCTCACTGCCGCTGCTGTAACTGCTCTTGAACCACACCAGGTTGGAGCCGTCCCTGGCTGAGGTATTTCGGATCATGCTTCCCCCAGCAGTTGTTCGATGAAGGCCGTCGACTCACGTGGTGTGAGCGCCTGAGACCGGATGATGCCATACCGCAGTTCCAAGATGCGGAGCTGCTTCAGGTCGTAAACCGGCCGTCCATTGGCCACTGCTGGGGAACGGCCGATCGCTGAACCGTCGTCGAACTTGAGCACCTCGATGCTGCCGTCCACCCCGGCATGTTCATCACGTTCCATCGGCATCACTTGAAGCTCGACGTTACGCAGCCGTCCTGCCTCAAGGAGGTGCTCAAGCTGGGCCCGCAGGACAGCCCTTCCGCCCAGTGGTCGTCGAAGCGTCCACTCTTCCAGGATGAAGCTCAGTTCGGGCGCAGGGTCACGCTCGAAGATCGCCTTACGTGCCACGCGCGCGGCGATGAACTGTTCCACCTCGCCTGCTGAATAGGCGGGGCGCCGCATGGACAGAAGGGCGCGTGCGTACTCCGGGTGCTGCAACAACCCATGGATGTTCAAGGGATCGTAGAGCTGAAGCTCAACCGCCCGCCCCTCCATCTGCGCCAAGTCCCGCACCTTCTTCGGGTACCGGACCTTCTTCACGTCCTCCTTCATCGCCGACAGGAGCCCCCCGGCGTTGAACAGCTCGTCCGCCGTGTCCAGGTACTCGGGCCGGGGGATGCGCTTGCCGCTCTCGATCTTGTAGACGAGGTCGTCTCCGTAACCGACCGCTACCGCGAAGTCGCCGACCCGCATGCCCGCAGCCTCCCGGCGGAGCCTCAACTGCCGTCCCACGGTGGCCACTACCGCGAGTGCCCAGTCGTCGTCCGGGTCGACCTCCCACCCTGGTTCGTCTGTCCGGTCCGTCTCGGTCGTGACCCGCACCGCCTCGCCGTTCACCGACATGTCGCGCTCCTCCGTTGTGCCGCGCCGTACCGTCGCGCGGTGCCGGTGGGAGCCGTATCGACAGTTCGGACAGGGCCGGACAAGCCATGGACGGTCACCCTACGCAGCATCGCGATTACCCATCACGGTACGTCCGGTCGGCCACGCTGAGTGACGTGAATCAGGAAACTCAGGAAATCACCGGGGCGGACATCCGACCCGGCCGCGAAGTCCGCAACGTCACGATGCTGTTGTCGTCCACCCCGCGCGGCGCCCGTCTCGCCCGCCTGCTCGCGGTGGACGCATTGCGCAGCTGGGGCCTGCCGGACGAGGCGGCGAGCCACGTCGTGGCGGAGCTGGCGGCCAACGCGGCCACGCACGGCCGTCTGCCCGGCCGCAGCTTCCGCCTCACGCTGTACGTGGTCGACGCCACGCTCCGCATCGAGGTCACCGACACGCGGGGCGACCGGCTTCCCGCGCGGCAAGTGCCCGATGACGGGGCCGAGTCGGGCCGTGGGCTGCTGCTCGTGGAGGCGCTGGCGGACCGCTGGGGAGTGATCGAGGGGCGGTTCCCGCGGAAGACCGTGTGGGCCGAACTGCGCCTCGTGCCACCGGAACCCGTCCCCACGGGTTCCGGTGCCGTCGACGACTGAAAGACAAAGAACGTGGGGGGAAAGAACCCCACCAAGCCCCACCCCTCCCGCCCGTGACGCGCACTCACTCGGGCGGGTGAACATCCCCGGTCCGGCTGGATTTCGTGGCCCTCCAGGCCCGACGCTCAGCGCAGGACAACAGCAGACATGCGACGGCCCCCGCCGGGACTGCAATCCCAGTGCGAGGGCCTGACCACCGAGGAAGATAGAGGCTTCCCGATGGGTACCCAGGACCCTAGCGTGCCCCCGCACGCCCAGGCCCGTGTTGCGGGCAACAAGCACCCGAACCGGGGCCACCGCACCGGCGGGCTGCTCCACGACAACTCCCGCCACACCGACCGCTTCACGGTGATCGGCAACCACCTCGCCCAGCACGGTCAGCTCTCGCTGCTGGCCATCGGGCTCGGCACCCACCTCCAGTCGCTGCCGAAGGGCGCGCCGGCCGACATCAAGACCCTCACCGCCCGCTTCCCCGAGGGCGCCACCCGTATCGCCGCCGCTCTGCGGGAGTTGGAGGTCCACGGCTACCTGCGCCGCGAACGCGTCCGCACCCCCGCGGGCCGGATCGTCACCCGCACCGTCTCCTGCAACCAGCCGGCGGCGGCCCGCCGCCACGCCGGTACACCCGCCCCAGCCCCCGCCGCCGGCCGTCCGACAGCCCCGGAACCGCAGCGGCGAGAGCGGCAGGAGGGACAGGAGGCGTGCGAGGGCGAGGAAGGCACGCGGCACGGGACCCGCCGGAAGCGGGAGCCCCGCAAGCAGCTCCCGGACGTGCCGCGCCCCGCCTTCCCCGCCCCCGAGCTGCTCCGGGCCGCCACCGACCTCCTCGCGGACCTGCGCCGCCACGGCTCCCACCTGCTGCTCTCCGCCGCCGACACGGCCCACCTGGCACCCGGAGTCGCCGCCTGGCTGGAGCGAGACGTCACCCCCACCGCCGTACGCCACGCCCTGACCACCGACCTGCCGCCCGAAGGCGTCCGCCGCCCCGCCGCCCTCCTGGCCCACCGCCTCACCGCCCAGCTCCCGCCCCCGCCCCCCTTCCGCGCCCCCGAATCCGAAGTCCGCTGCCGCGACTGCCGAACCAATCCTCAGGAGGCCGCCTAGCATGAACGTGACGATCCTTGCCCCTGGGCACAGACGACGAGGAGCGAGCGCCATGACCATCGCACCTGACGACACGTACCAGGGCGCCTCTCACCCGTACCGGGCCATGCGCGACTTCGTTCAGTCCACGGGCGACACGCTTCCGGGCAAATTCGAGATCACCAAGGAAGGGATCGTCCACGACATGATGTCGCCCAGCGGTCGGCACGAGCTGACCACACTGCGGCTCCGGAAACGCCTGGAGAAGGTCATGCCGGAGGAGCTTGTGGCCCATACGGGTGAGCCCGATGTGGAGGACGAGCCCGAAGGCGTCATGCGCCGGCCTGACGTCATGGTGATCGCCGAAGAGGACATGGACATCGAGGGAACCTTCGACGCCCGTACGCTCATCGCGGCCATCGAAGTCGTTTCCCGGTCCAATCCGCGGAACGACTGGGTGGGCAAGATGCGCGACTATCCGCTGCTCGGCATTCCCGTCTACGCGATCTTCGACCCCCGTACCGGCAGTGGCGCTGTCCTCACCGACATCCACCCCACTCCGGACGGCCCCCGTTACGCCACGCGCAAGGACTTCGTCTACGGCGAGGACGTCACCATCGGCGAATGGACCATCGCCACGAGCGGCCTGCCGCGCTACCAGGACGACGGTGCGGAAGAGACCGGGGCCGCTGAGGCCGCCGGAGCTGCTGGGGCCGCCGAGTCCTCAGAGGCGTGATCCGGAAACGGAGGAATCGCTTTCGGTCACCTTCGTCCGGTCCACCCCTCCCGGCTTGACCCGCCCCCCGGCGTCTCCGCGATCGTGCTCGTACAGATCGTGGCGAAGAGTGATCGCGAGGTTGCACATGGCTGTGTCCAGACCGGAGACGCGTCAGTTCGAGGCGTTCATGACGAACCTGTCGTACGCCCGGCGCATGGTCAAGGCGGGCGGGATGCTGACGCCCTTCCGGTCGCCCACGATCGACATCGACGACTTCTACCGGGCCGCCTGGGTCCAGGCCGTCGCCGCCATCGACCACTGGCTGCACGAGGAGGTCCTGCGCCGGGTCGCCGACCTGGCCGCCAAGGACAGCCCCGAGATGCCGTACCAGCTCAGGGTGTACGAACTCCCGCTGCACCGGATCGAAGCGGTACGGCGGGGCGAGGTCACCCTCTCCGAGGCCGTCGTGGAGCACCTGCGCGACAAGCTCGCCGCACAGGCGCTCCAGCACCCCGGGAAAATCGCCGAAGTGCTCAAGCTCGTCACGGAGAAGAAGGTCTGGTACGAGGCGGCGGGATGCGTCAACACGCACTTCTTCCAGGGGCGGACCACCCTCAACGAGAAGACACTCCGCGGCCGTTACCTGGAGATCACCCAGCGCCGCAACAAGATTGCCCACGACGCCGACCTCATCGACGGCGACCTGAAGCAGCGCCGCCCCATCGACGCGGCCGAGGTCACGGACGCCATCGACTGGATCGAGCGGATCGCCCTGGCCCTCGCCCACGTCCTCGACGACGAGAGCTGACGGACTCGCCCGTGCCCCGGGCGGCTCGCGCCCCGCGTGGCCGGCTCTGTCCTGCCCGGCCCCCCCGGGCGCTGCCCGTATTCCGGCGGGTCAGGCGTCCTGGCGCGGGCCGCCGTATCGGAGCCGCTCGACGAGGGTGAGGAAGAGGAAGAGGTTCGGGATCTCCTTGACCGGCATCCTTGCCCAGAACAGTTTCTTGCCGTGCTTGCGCAGCACCAGCGTTCCTTGAGCGATCTCGACCTTCTCGATCTCCGGCCAGGTCAGGCTGCCCTTTGCCGTGGCCACACCGTGCAGGTTCACCGAGAGGCCCCCGTAGGCCAGGGTCTGGCCCTGCTCCAGCCCGGCGAGCAGTCTGGGCAGTTGCGCCCGGGTGATCTCCTCCTGGAACGCCGGGCCCCAGCGCTCCGGCTGGGCGTAGAAGTCGGTCACCTTGAGCGTCGTACCGTGCTCGCGGTAGAGCGTGTAGACGTAGGTGGTGCCGACGTAGATGCCGTTCGCGTACCGCTCGGTGATCTCCTGGAGCACCGTCATCGAGTCCCAGCGGAAGACGGAGACCTCGCCGTTCTTTCCGACCTCGGCCAGGCCGTGCTCGAAAAGGTGCAGCCGGCGGGCAGCCTGCTTGCGCGAGAGGTTGGGCGTTTTGAAGGCGAGCCAGAGGAAGTAGGCGCCCAGGGGAGGAATGACCAGGGAGACGGTTCCCATGAACAGGAGGCCGACCATCCGCACCGTGCCGATGCGCTTCGGCGGGAACGTCTCCCGCAGTCGGCCAAGGCCTTCGGTGCCCGGGGGCGCCGCCTCAGGGGCTGTCGTCTGCCCGGGGACCTGCTGGGCGGTGGGTCCTGTCATGAGCCGCGCTCCTCGCCGTAGTGATCAGAGATTCGGCGATCATTCTGCGGTCGGAGCCGACGCCTGCACACGTCGGGGCCTATCGACGGATACCGGAACCGGCGGGTGGGCGACGGCCGTGTGCAGAACTCCCGGACAAAGCCCGACATCACGTGGCTGAAGGGCCCCGCCCTCGCTGGTTCCCTGAGCAGTGAGGTGGACGTACCGGAGGCCGAGGTCGAGCAGGAGCCGCCGGGTCAGCCCCTGACCGCGTACGGGACGAAGTCGGCCCACGCGGCGGGGGCGAAGCTCAGGCGGGGCGCGCGACGTCCTTCGAGTCGCGGACGTGGACGGTATCGGGGGCGGGGTGGGCGGAACGCGGGAAAAGCAAGAGCCCAAGCCGCTCCCCGCCGTACCAAACCCCGCGTACCCCGGTTCCGCGCGTGGGTGCCAGTGGCTCACGCGGGCGGCTGCCGGCGCAGGACGCGGGCGAGCCAGTCGGTGCGGGTACGGCGGGCTGTGGCAGAGATGTGCGCCTGCGGGTAGGACGTGCTGATCGATCTGTTGAACAGCGAGAACTCCACCGTTCGCCAATGGGCGGCCGAATCCTTGGCAGACCTGGAGATCCAGCGTGCCGTGCCGGGACTTCAGCGAGCCTATGAAGCCTTTCGGCAGCGAGGTGAAGCCCCCGACGGCAGCGAAGGAGTGGCACTTCGTGGTGCACTGAGCGATCTCGATGCCCGTGATGTGGTGGTCCCGCCCCGAGCTGTTGCGCAGGGCTTCGGCGTGGTCGGGTGACGTCCGGTTTGTGATCGAGCGAGGCCGAGAAGGGCGAGGGGGCGGCGGTGGTCGCGGGCGTTGTGGCGGAGTGCCGAGCGGTCAGAGATGGAGGCCGGGTGGGTTCGGGCGGGCGAGGCCGAGATCGTAGGCGAGGATCGTCGCCTGGACGCGGTCCCGCAGGCCGAGCTTTTGCAGCAGCGCGTTGACGTGGGACTTCACGGTGCCGACGGTGATGTCGAGCCGCTCGGCGATCTCCCCGTTGGTGAGGCCGGAGGCGATCAGGGTGAGGACGGTGCGCTGGCTGCCGGTCAGGCTGTCCAGCCCGGGGGAGCTGCCTGCCGGGACCGCGGGGCCCCGTCCGGACGCGTAGTGGCCGATGAGGCGGCGGGTCGCGGACGGCGCGAGGACGCTCTCCCCCGTCGCCACCATCCGGATTCCCTGGAGCAGTTCGGCGGGGTGGACGTCCTTGAGGAGGAAGCCCGACGCGCCGGCGCGCAGCGCGTCGAAGACGTAGACGTCGAGGTCGAAGGTGGTCAGGACCAGGACCTTGGGCGCGTCCTCGCGGCCGGTGATGATGCGGGTGGCGGCGATGCCGTCCAGTTCGGGCATGCGGACGTCCATGACGACCACGTCGGGCGACAGTTCCTCCGCGAGCCGTACCGCGGCGGCGCCGTCGGCGGCCTCACCGACGACCGTCATGTCCTCCTCGGCATCGATCACGGCGGCGAATCCCGCCCGCACGATGCCCTGGTCGTCGACGACCAGCACGTCGAGGCTCATCGTTGTCCCTCCTCGATGTCCGGCGCGCCCGCGAGGGGCAGCCGGATCTGTACGGTGCCCCGGGGGCCGGTGGTCAGCGTGCCGCCGAGTGCGGTCACCCGAGTGGCCAGCCGCTCGTCGGCGGCCGTGTCCGCGGTGTCGGGCACTCCGGTGGCGGTGAGCGTCAACGTATCCGCGTCCGCGTCCAGTTCGACGACGGCGGGTTCGTCCCCGCCGATGGCCAGAACCGTCTCGGCGGCGTGGTAGGCGGCCAGGTCGACGGCGGTGGGAAGACGTGCCGGTACGCGGCCGGTCAGCCGTATCTCCACGTCCCGGCCGGTCGCCCGGCACTGGTGGGCGAGCAGGTCGAGCGCCTGCAGGGTGGGCTGGGGCCGCAGGGCGGGCTCCGCCTCCCCGTCGCGGACCGCGTCGAGCAGGGCGCGCATCGCGGCCAGGGCCTCGCGGGCGCGGTCGGCGGTCGCGTCGAGGCGGCCCGCCTCCGCCTCCGCGACCATGTCGGCGGTGCGGGAGAGGACGGTGGTCTCCAGTCCGGCGGCGATCCTGCGACGCTCGGCCCACGCGTCCCGGACGGCCTCCTCGGTCCATGTGACGAGCCGGTCCTGGTGGGCGCCCCGGGCGGCCCGCTCGCGCCGGCCGCGCCGGCTCCCGGCCCAGCGGCTCGCGCCGGCCACCAGAGCCGTCGCGGCCGTCGTCCCGGCGACGACCGCCACGACGGGAAGTGTGGTGCCCCGGTCCAGGACCGCCGCCGTGGCGGCCCCCGCGTGCACGGCCACGGCGGCGACCGGGAGAAGCAGGCGCCTCACCGGCCAGGTGGCGGGCGAAGTCAGGCGCGAGCGGGTGCCGGTGCCCACGGCCGACGGACCGGCGGTGTCCGCTGCCCGCGCGTGCGGGGGGCGGATCTCGACGAACCGGTCGCGCAGCCGCTCGACGACCCGCGCGTCCGTGTGCGGGGGGCGGGCTCCGGCGCGGGACGGGGCGGCAGCCCTCCGGGCGGCGTCCGCCGCGAGCGCCGCGCAGGTGGCCGGCAGGCTCAGCGCGAGAGGGAACAGCACCGGGCCGGTGTAGTGGCCCACGGACATCGCCACCGGCCAGAGCGGCACCAGGGCGAGCAGGGCACCCCGGGCCGCGCGGGGCGACCGGCGCAGCCACAGCAGGGCGACCGCCTGGGCCACGGCGAGCGGCCCGAAGAACACGCCCGCGGACACCGGATCACCGGGCTCCGGCACCTCCCCCCGGTGGAGCACCAGCATCGGCAGCGTCGGCTGGACGACCAGGCCGAACGCGGCCGTCAGTTGCGCCAGGCGGTAACCGCGCGGGACGGAACGTTCCACCGGGGCTCCGGTCCGGCCCGGCAGAGCCGCGCGCACCTCCCAACCGCCCTCCGCCGTGGGGCCGGTGACGAGGGTGCCGCCCGCCTCACGGGCCCGCGACCGCAAGAAGCCCTGGCCGCGTCCGCCGCCGAGTCCCGCGCCGTGCGCCGCCGCACCGGCCGGCGGTGCCGAGCTGGTGACCGCGACGTCGGTGCCGGTGTCGCCGTACCGGACGCGCACCGTCGTCCGCGCGCCGGGGGCGTGCCGCGCCACGTTGGTCAGCGCCTCGCGCACGATGCCGTACGCCGCGTCCGCGACGGCGCCGTCCGGCAGCGGGTCGATCTCACAGTCGACCCGCTGGTCCAGGCGCCGGAAGCCCGCGACCAGATCCTGCAGCCGCTCCTCCGGTGAGGGAACGTCCTCGCGGGAGGGCGCCGGGGCCCGTACGGCACTGAGCGCGCGGGTGACCTCGCGACCGGTGCCAACGGCGAAGTCCAGTGCCTCCTCCACGAGTTCGGGGCGGCGGTCGCGCAGCCCGAGCGCAGCTCCCGCCGTGACGACCACGGCGGTCAGATGGTGAGCGCTGACGTCGTGCAGCTCCCGTTCCATGCGCCGCCGTTCGACCGCCGGCAGGCGGTGGCGCTCGGCCTCCGTACGCTGCCGCAACCGCTCGGCGGCGCGGCGCGCACGGCGGGCCCGGCGTACGCGGACACCGGCGCCGCACGCGGCGGCGTACAGCAGCACCGTCAGGGCGAGGTGGAGGCCGTCGCGGCTGCTGATCCCGTGCAGGCTGACGTTGTACAGCGGCTGCCAGACGGCGAGCGCCAGGACGCACAGCACCGCGGTGAAGGCGTCCCGCCGGGCCGCCACCGTGAACAGGGCCAGCCCCACCCCGGCCGTGCCGAGCACCGCCGTCGCCCCGGCGGGCAGCGGGCCGGCGCCCAGCGCGCAAGCGGCGACGACCACGAGGAGGGCGACCACCG
Organism: Streptomyces sp. NBC_01635; assembly: GCF_045209715.1. Taxonomy (NCBI): domain Bacteria; kingdom Bacillati; phylum Actinomycetota; class Actinomycetes; order Kitasatosporales; family Streptomycetaceae; genus Streptomyces; species Streptomyces sp. NBC_01635. The sequence goes on from NZ_CP109277.1 coordinate 5,953,661, forward strand.
GACGGTTGCGGCGCAGGACGAGCGCGGCCGTCACCACCACGGCGACGAGCACCGCCACCAGGAGGGCGCCCGCGGACGGGACCGCCCCGCGCACCAGCGCCGCCCCCGGCCACACCAGGGCCTGGGCACAGATCAGCAGGACCGGGAGAAACCGGTCGTCGGTTCGCTTCATGAGACGCCAAGGCTATGACCGCGGACGAGGGGCCCGGCTCCCGCTGAAGGCGGATTCCCGTCTCTTACCTGGGTTGCAGATGCTCTGCCCGCGGTTCTATCCGCCGGTCATCCCACAGGGCGACGACCGCGCCGTGTGCCCGGACCTAGGCTCGATCACATCGAGAAGACGGCCGACCACCGCCTCCCCGAGAACGTCCCACCAGCGCCTTCGCCGCGTTCAGCGGTCCTTGCTCGCCGTACACGCCGTACCCGGGTGAGCGGGCGCGTCCGATTCTCCACCACACGCGATTCCAGGGGGATTTCCCATGTCCAAGCGCATTGTTCCCGCCCCGCCCGCCCGAACCCGCCCGGCACCCGTCTCCGACCGCTCGACCCACTCCAGGAGTGCACCCATGCCCGGTACCGTCCTGGACTCCCGCCCGTCCCTCCTGCGCCGGCTGCGCGACCGCGTCGGCCTCGCCGCGCTCGCCTACCTCGGGCTCTGCGCGGCCGTGCTCGTGTGGGCGGTGGTGGCGATCGCGACCGACGACTCCGGCGAGGCGATGGCGCTCATCTTCCCGCTCCTCATCACGGCCCCCGGGAGCCTCGTCGTCTTTGTACTGCCGGAACACGGTTCGATGTTCTTCGCCTCGCTCGTCTTCGGGGCCGCGGTCAACGCCGCGATCATCAGCTGGTGCACCAGCGTCCTGCGCGGGGGGCGCCCGGACCCGGAGTCCTGACGCCGCTCCCGGGTGCGATGGCGGGCGGTCGCCCGAATCCGGAGATCACGCAACGGCGCAACAAGATCGCGCACGATGCCGACCTGGTCGACGGCGACCTGAAACAGCGCCGCCCCATCGACGAGGCGGCGGTGACGGACGCCATCGACTGGATCGAACGGATCGCCCCGGCGATCGCCCACGTGCTCGACGACGAGGCGTGACGGCTCTTGGCGCAAGGGCGGCCCGCCCCTGCCGGTGTACGGCAGGGGCGGGCACGTGTCGTGCGTGATCGAAGTCTCCCGGCCGCGGCCCGTGAACGGGTCCGGCCACAGGACTGCCGCTACGGGGTCCGGCCGGGAATCCGCAGGCTGCTCTTTCCGTTGACGGCGGGATTCTTCGTGTTCTGGAGCGCGTCGAGAATGGCCAGGCCCTGGCCCACCACGCCCGCGGCCAGCTGATTGACGCCCTCGGTGCCGTTGAGGACGGTGAGGCTGGCGCCCGACATACCGCGGGCGGCCGCGTCGGCGAGGGCCGGCAGGTTCTCCACCACACGGTTGGCGGCGATCAGTTCCTGGTTGCCGTCGCGCAGCGAGAGGGCGCGGGCGGTGTTCGCGTCGGCCTGGGCCTGCGCGAGGGTGCGCTCGGTGTAGGCGTTGCCGTCCGCCTCGAACTTGGCCCTGTCCCGTGCTGCTTCGGCCAGGGTGCGCTGTCGGTACGCCTCGGCGTCCGCCGGGCGCCTGACCTCCCCTTCGAGGCGCTGGGCCGCCAGGTCGGCCTGGCGCTGGGCGAGCGCGGTCTGTTCCTCGATGACCTCGTGGGACGCCCTGGCCTGAGCGAGCGGGCCGGCCTGGGCGGCGCGGGCGTTGGACTGCTCGGTCTCGGCGAGGAACCCGGCCCGCTTGATCGCGGTGTCCCGTTCGTACTCCGCCTTGAGGGCGGCCGCCTGCTGTTCGCGTTCGGTCGCCTCCTGGTCGGCCTTGGCCTGGGCGATACGCGCCTGGCTGGCGACCGCGGCGGCGTGCGGAGCGGCGAGGTTGTTGATGTACCCGGTGGCGTCCTCGATCTCCTGGATCTGGAGCGCGTCGACGACGATGCCGAGTTTCTCCATCTCGCTGTGACTGCCCGCCATCACTTCCTGGGCGACCCGGTTGCGTTCCCGGATGATCTGTTCGACGGTCAGTCCGCCGACGATGGACCTGAGGTGTCCGGCGAAGATCCGGCCGACGAGCTCCTCCATCCGTTCCTGTTCGGAGAGGAAGCGGCGGGCCGCGTTGGCGATCGAGACCGCGTCGTCACCGACCTTGAACACGCAGACCGCGCGCACGCTCAGCCGGATGCCCTGCTGGGTGACGCAGTCCTCCGCGATCTCCGCTTCCCGCAGTGCCAGGGACAGCATGCGGGCCTTCTGCTTCACCGGCAGTACGAAACTGCCGTGACCTGTGACGATACGGAACTGCGTCGCCTGCGCCTGCCGTTTCGTACCGGATATGAGCATGGCCTCATTGGGCGCGGGGACCTGCCAGAACAGCATGAGAGAACTCCCGTCGGGCAGCGGGACGCAACGCACTTTTTCCAGCCCTTTGCAGGACCGTTCAGGGCGGCAGCGGCTCGACGATCACCGAGCGCGCCGAAAGGGAGTCGACGACGAGGACCCGTGCGTCTCGTGCGAGGGGGGTGTGGGTGCGCGACCACGCCGCGTAGGTCTCCGAGCCCCCGCGCACGGCCACCAAGACCTCACCCGGTCCGTCCGGAGGAATCCCCACGGTGATTCTTCCGATCGCTCCGACCGGACTCTGGGAGGACTCGTCAGTGCTGGGCATGGGCCCTCTCGCCGGGCATACGTCTCATGATCACAGGCGATCACCTCCGGCCCTGTCGTCGATCGGGAGCGGCCACGACACACGAGCCGACGGCGACGATTCTCTCGATGTCTTCACGGTACTCCCGCCCCCTGCCGGGCGGGAGCATGGCGTCAGTACCCGCCACCGGTCTGCTGGGCCTTGCCGGTGACGCTGTTGCCGGACGTGTCGAGTACGTACCAGGCGGCACCGAAAGCGGTGGAGCCCTGACCGTTCGTGTCACCGGCCTTTGTGTCGCCCTCGAAGTAGTACAGGGGATGCCCGTTGTACGTGATCTGCTTCTCGCCGCCGCTCCGGCCGGTGGTCCCCAGCAGATCCGCCTTCGCGCCCTTTCCGGCGGCCGGCGTGCCGGTCACGGTAAAGGCCACATGCTCCGGGTGCCCCGTGGGTTCGCCTTCTCCGCGCCTGCCGGCCCCGCGCCAGGTGCGGCTCCCTCCCTTCCCACGGCTTCCTCCGGCGGAGGGAGGGAGCCACCGACCCGGACCACGAGGCCGGGTGACGGACGCTCCGGGTGCGGGCGAGGAGGACCCGGCGCCTCATAGGGTGGAACCATGACGGAACAGCCCTCCCCCAGTCCCCAGCCGGGGGAACCTCCATCCCCCGCCGCCCGGCGGCTGCTGCTGGTGCACGCCCACCCGGACGACGAGTCCATCAACAACGGCGCCACCATGGCCCGCTACGCCGCCGAGGGCGCCCACGTGACCCTGGTCACCTGCACGCTCGGTGAGCGCGGCGAGGTCATCCCGCCCGGACTGGCCCACCTGAGCGGCGCCGCCCTCGGGCAGCACCGGATGGGTGAACTGGCCGAGGCGATGCGCGCCCTCGGCGTCGACGACTTCCGGCTGCTCGGCGGCGCCGGGCGCTACAGCGACTCCGGGATGATGGGTCTGCCCGACAACGACGACCCCGGCTGCTTCTGGCAGGCCGACGTCGATCAGGCCGCCGGTCTGCTCGCCCAGGTGATCCTCGAGGTCCGGCCCCAGGTGCTCGTCACGTACGACGACGACGGCGGCTATGGGCACCCCGACCACATCCAGGCGCACCGCGTCGCCATGCGGGCCGTCGAGCTCGCCGCCCGGGACGGGTGGGACCTGCCCAAGGTCTACTGGAACCGGGTGCCCCGTTCCGTCGCCGAGGCCGCCTTCGCGCGACTGGACGACGACCTTCCCGCGCTGCCGTTCGACAAGGCGGGCGAGATCGGTGACGTCCCCGGAGTCGTCGACGACGCCCTGGTCACCACCGAGATCGACGGCACCGCGTACGCCGCCGCCAAGGCCGCCGCGATGCGCGCCCACGCCACCCAGATCACCGTGGCCGAGCCGTACGCGCCCTACTTCGTGCTCTCCAACGAACTCGCGCAACCGCTGTTCACGACCGAGTACTACGAGTTGGTGCGCGGTGCGCGGACCCCCGGCGGCCGGGAGAGCGACCTCTTCGCCGGGACCGGGACCGGGACCGGCAGCGGCACCACGGCCGGCACCGGGGAGGCGTCATGAGCGGCCGGACGAGCGGGAACGCGCCGGTGTCAGCGCTGGCTCAGCCGCTGCGGCTGCCCTCCGGCGGGCGGATCGCCGCCTGCGCGGGGCTGTTCCTGCTCGGAGTCGTGGTGGGGGTGGCCGGGGCGCTCGTGCAGCCCGCCTGGTTCCCGGGCGGACTGCTGCTCGCCCTCGCCGCCGAGGCCGGCCTCTGCCTGGGCGGGGCGCTCGCGCTGCGCAGCCGTGCCGGGGCCGCGTCGGCCGGCGGCGGCTGGGTCATCGTCGTCCTCCTGCTCACCGTCAGCCGTCCGGAAGGCGACTTCCTGTTCGCCGCGGGAGCCGGCTCGTACCTCTTCCTGCTCGGCGGCATCGCCGTCGCTGTGATGTGTGCCACCCTCGCGCCGGGGCGGCAACCGCAGGGCGATCCTGTCCGACTTGGGAAGTGACGTACCACTTCGCCGCGGTGCGCGCGTGCGGTTCCGGCGGGGGTTTCCGCCACGGTCCGGCAATACGGGCCGGATGCGGCCAGTATGGTGGTGCGCGCGCCGCTGAGCCTCCCCGAACTCTCGGCTCCGGTCGAGTTGGGGGAGACCCCCACCGTGAGGTCGTGACGGGCGGCGGAGCCAACCGGGAGAACCTGCCTTGAGTCGTGAAACTGACACTCCGTCCACTGGGCCCAACGGGCACGGCGGAGCCGCATACCCGTCGGGCACCCCGCCCTACGGCATTCCGGCGGTTCCGGGTGAGGCGGCGGCCACGGGCCGACCCGCCGCGCGGCCGGACGAACAGCGCCCGGGCGACCAGCGGTCGGGCGGCCCACGTTCGGACGAACGCAAGACCGAGACCACGCTGACGACCAGAATCCGGATCAACATCCCCGGTTCTCGGCCCATTCCGCCGGTCGTCGTGCGCAAGACCGTCAAGGACGGCGAGAGCACGGGCGCCGGCGACACCCAGGGCGCGGCCCCGGGTGGGGCCAAGGACCGGCCCTCGGCGCCCGCACCGGGTGCCCCCAGGGCTCTGGGCGCCGGCAGCGGCGCCGCTTCCGGCCCGGGTTCCGGCCCCCGTGCCGTCGAGCCCTCCACCGCGACCGCCACCGGCGCCGCGGGTGGCCCGCGGCCCGCCCCGCAGCAGTCGGTCCCGCAGCAGGCGGCCCCGGCGGAGAAGCCGGCCAGCGACTGGTTCGCGCCGCGCAAGTCCGGTGCGGGCAAAAGCGGTACGGGCGGCGGCTCCGGCAACGGAGCGGGCCCGGCGGGCACTTCGGGTCCTGCGGGCGGCGCTTCGGGAACTTCCGGTGCGCCCGGCCCGTCCGGCTCGCCCGGTGCTTCCGGTGGCGGCGCGCGTCCGGGCGGACGTCCGGCCGGTGTGTCCGGCGGTATGAGCGTGACGGGCGGCGGCTCCCGGCCCGGCGGCTCCGGTGGTCCCGGTGGCACGAACGGTTCCGCACCCGGCGGCAACGGCTCCGGGCTCTCCGGCGCCACCGGTGGGCCGGTCGCGCCCGGACACGGCGGCGGCACCGGTTCCTTCGACGTGACCGAGGCACTCGCCGCCGGCCCGCTCGGCAGCGGCGGTACGCGTCCGGGCACGGGCCCGGGTGCGGGCGGGAACGGGGGCGGCGAACCGCGCCTCGACGACCTGCCGTTCTTCACCGACGACGACCTCGAAGCACGGAACGGCCAGGCGAGGTACCCCGGTCAGTCCGGCCCCTCCGGCCAGTCGCCGTACGGCGACCAGGGCGGGCCCGGTGGTCCTGCCCGTCCCGGGGCCGGCCGCCCCACGGCCGGGCCGGTCACCGGTGGGCCCGGCCCGCGCGGCCCCCGCGGCGGTCCCCACCCCGGCGGCGGACTGGGCGACGACACCGCGAGCCTCACCCCGCAGTTCCCCACCCCCGAATCCGGCGCCCCGGGCTACGGAGCCCGCCACGACAACCTCTCCGGACACGCCGTCACCAGCGGCATCCCGGTCGTACCGGCGAGCGCCTCCTTCGACGCGGATTTCCCGGTCGGCGGCCCCGGCACGCACACGCCGCCCAGGCTGCCCGGACCGGTCACCCCGCCGCCGGCGGCCTCCTCGAAGGCGCCGAAGAAGAAGGGCCGCAGCAAGCTGCCCCTGCTCGGCGGCGCCGTGATCCTGCTCGCCGGTGGCGTCTACGGCGCCGGCCTGCTGATGAACCACTCCGACGTGCCCAAGGGCACCACCGTGCTCGGCGTCGACATCGGCGGCGGCACCCGCGACGAGGCCGTGAAGACGCTCGACAAGGCGCTCGCCGGCCGGCTGAACAAGCCGCTCAAGCTGGCCGTCGGCGACAAGACCGTCGAACTGGAGCCGGACAAGGCCGGACTCCAGCTCGACACCGACGCCACCATCGGCACGGCGGCCCGCAGCGACTACAACCCGGTCTCCGTCATCGGCTCCCTCTTCGGCAACAGCCGGGTCGTCGACCCCGTCATCCCCGTCGACGAGGAGAAGCTGAACGCCGCCCTGGCGGCCGCGGGCGGCGGCTCCGGCAACGACGGCACGATCACGTTCAAGTCCGGCAAGGCCGTCGCCGTCTACGGCAAGCCCGGCGCGGGCATCGACGTCGACAAGTCGACCGAGGCGGTCGAGGAGGCCTACCGGACCCAGGTGGAGACCGGCTCCTCGCCCACGGTGACGGTGCCGACCACCACTCAGGAACCCACGATCTCCAAGGCCGAGGTCGACCGGATGATGAAGGAGTTCGCCGAGCCGGCGATGTCGGCCAACGTGACGGTGCAGACCGACGCGGAGCACTCGGTGCCGATGAGCCCGCAGAACTCGCTGTGGAAGTTCCTCAGGGTGGAGGCTGTCAACGGCAAGCTGGTCGACAAGCCCGACCTGAAGGCCCTGGAGGAGCTCTACGGCCAGGCATTCGACGGTGTGCTCATCACCCGGGGCAACGGCGAGAAGACACCGGTCACCCCCCAGGACGTCTACGGCGCCCTCCGCCAGGCGCTGACCAGCACGACCGACCGGGTCGCGGTCATCGAGACGAACCCGAGCTGAACCGGGACCGACCTGTCGTCCGGACCCCCGCATGACGGATGTCATGCGGGGGTCCGGACGACAGGCACTGCCCTTCGGGCCCCGTGCGAGTCACGATGGTCGCCATGAGCGCAGCGACGAAAACCGCCTGTGACCCCGTCGTCCCGGTCGACGACGGGGGAGGCGTCGGCCTGGGGAAGCGCCCGGAGAACGTCGGACAACGGGTGATCAAGTTCCTGTGGACCGGCATCTGGCTGGTCTATCTGAGCGCGCCCGTCGTCGACCTGCTCGACGGCGGCCACAGCACGGGCGCACGGATCCTCGGCTGGGCCGGGCTGCTCGTCTTCGTCGCCTGGTATCTGCTGCTGGTCTTCCGCACCGGCCGCGAGGACCACCACGGCCCGGTCCTCGGCTCGCTCGCCGCCCTCGCCGTCCTGTCCTCCGCCCTCGCCCTGAGCCTGGGCCGGGAGTGGCTGGTGCTGTTCGTGTACGTGGCGATCGCCTCCGGCGCCGCCCTGCCGATGCGGTCGGCCGTCCGGACGATCCCGGCGGCGTCGGCGCTGATGGCGGCGCTCGCCTTCGTGGTGCCGGACGGGAGGGAATTCGTGGGCGCGCTGCTCGTCCCGGCACTCCTCGGCGCCTTCGCCATGACCGGCGTACGCGAACTCGTGCGGACCACCATCGCGTTGCGCGAGGCCCGCGCCACCGTCGCGCTGCTCGCCGCCGACGAGGAACGGCTGCGCCTCGCCCGCGACCTGCACGATCTGCTCGGGCATTCGCTGTCCCTGATCACGCTGAAGAGCGAACTGGCCGGCCGCATGCTGCCCGACCACCCCGATCGGGCGGCCCGGCAGGTCGCCGACATCGAACAGGTCAGCCGCCAGGCGATGTCCGACGTACGGGAGGCCGTCACCGGCTACCGTCGTCCCCGGCTGAACGCCGAGATCGCCGGCGCCCGGGTCGCCCTGGCCGCCGCCGGCATCCACGCCGAACTCCCCGCCGGACCGCCCGTGGACCGCGACCTCGCCGAGGTCACTGAGGAACACGAGTCCGCCCTGGCCTGGACGCTGCGCGAGGCGGTCACCAACGTCGTACGGCACAGCGGCGCCCGGCGCTGCACCGTCGAGCTGCTGCACCGCCGGTCGCCGGACGGGCCGGTGCTGGAACTGTCCGTCGAGGACAACGGAGGCCGAGTCCTCGACAGCGACAGCGACAGTGGCGGAGTCGGGCACGGCAACGGTCTGAACGGTCTGACCGAGCGACTGCGCCAGGTCGGCGGCACGCTGGAGGCGGGCCGGACGAGGCACGGCTTCCGGCTGGTCGCCCGGGTGCCGGCCGAAGCACCGGCCGAAGCACCGGCCGAAGCACCGGCGGACGCGACGGCGGGCAGCCCGGCGGGTACTCAGGGCGCCCCGGCGGGTGCTTCGGCGGACAGGGAACCTTCGGCATGAGCGACCGCACGATCAGGATCCTCCTCGCGGAGGACCAGTCGATGGTCCGCGAAGCCCTCGCCGCGCTGCTGGGCCTGGAGGACGACATCGAGGTCGTCGCCCAAGTGGCGCGCGGCGACGAGGTGCTGGACGCGGCCCGCGCCCACGACGTCGACGTGGCGCTGCTGGACATCGAGATGCCCGGCGCCACCGGCATCGAGGCGGCGGCCGCCCTGCACCGTGAACTGCCCGGCGTGAAGCTGGTCGTCCTCACCACCTTCGGCCGCCCCGGCTATCTGCGGGGCGCCATGGAAGCCGGTGCCGACGCCTTCCTGGTCAAGGACGCCCCCGCCGCCCGACTCGCCGCCGCGGTCCGCACGGTGCTGACGGGGGAGCGGGTCATCGACCCCGCCCTCGCCGCCGCGGCCCTCGCCGACGGCGCCAACCCCCTCACCGACCGCGAACGCGAGGTCCTGCGCGCCGCCGCCGACGGCTCCACCAACGCGGAACTGGCCCGCACCCTGCACCTCTCCCAGGGCACCGTCCGCAACTACCTCTCCATCGCCATCCAGAAACTGGCCGTCCGCAACCGCACGGAAGCGGCCCGCGTGGCCCGGGAGAAGGGCTGGCTTTAGCACGGCAGCACGGCAGCACGGCAGCACGGCAGCACGGCAGCACGGCAGCGGCGGCCCGGCCTGGGGCCGCCGCTGCCGTGCTCCGTTCGTTCGAGAGTCAGGGCGTCAGGGCGTCCGGCTCAGATGTCCCCGCGCCGCACCGTGCACAGCGCCCAGATCATGACGCCGGAGAGGGCGATCATCACGACCGACCAGACCGGGGCGTACGGCAGGGACATGAAGTTGGCGATCATGATGAGCCCGCCGATCGCCACACCGGCCACCCGTGCCCACGTACTGGCCTGGAACAGCCCCACGCTGATGAGCACGGCCAGCGCGCCCAGGATCAGGTGGATCCAGCCCCAGGACGTGAGGTCGAACTTGAAGACGTAGTTCTGCGTGGTCACGAAGACGTCGTCCTGGGCGATCCCGGAGATGCCCCGGACGATGTTCAGGATTCCGGCGAGCATCAGCATGACGCCGCCGAAGACGGTCAGCCCGCCGGCCCACTCGCGTTTGGCGGAGGATGTGTGCGTACGTGCCTGGGACTGTGCGTGATGGGCGTGAGCCGTAGCCATTTCACCGCCCCTTTCATGTGTCGTACGGATTGCTCGTACTGGTTCGGCCTGCGGTGCGTGCGGTCAGCGGGTGTGCCCCGTGCCGTGGCCGCTCAGCACCAGTTCCTTGGCCCGGTCGAACTCCTCGTCGGTGAGGTCGCCGCGCGAGCGGATCTCGGACAGCCGGTGCAGTTCGTCGGCGGTGCCGGCCTGTCCGCCGTGGCCCGTCGCGGTCTCCCTGATGTAGCTGTCGAACGCCTCCTGCCGCGCACGGGCCTGCGCGATCTCCCGCTTGCCCATGTTCCGGCCGCGTGCCACGACGTAGATGAACACGCCGAGGAACGGCAGCACGATGACGAAGACCAGCCACCCGGTCTTGGCCCAACCGCTCAGCTCGTCGTCCCGGAAGAGGTCGGCGATGACCCGGAACAGCAGTACGAACCACATGACCCACAGGAACAGCAGCAGCATCGTCCAGAAGGCTCCGAGCAGGGGGTAGTCGTACGCGAGGTAGGTCGCAGAGCTCATGGCTCTCCTTCGTCAGGCGTCCGGCGAGAGTGACGCGTGCCTTACCAGGCTGCCCCGGCCGCGTCCGTGCGGCCTCACCCCTGACGGGTGATCCCGGACGGGCCGGGCCACGGTGAGCTGGAGAGCGGACGTACGCCGAAGCCAGGAGGGCGGACCATGACCGCACCGAGCGCCGTCGCTGCGGCCCTCTCACCGGCCGAGCGGGTCGACCGGGGCCGGACGGCCCGCACCCGCGTGCCCCGCTCGGCGCACGGCCTGTTCGACCCCGGCCCCGACCGCTTCGATCCGGTCGACGTGCTCGCGCGCCAGTCGGCCACGCGGGTGCCCGAACTGGTCCCGATCCGGTACGGGCGCATGCTGGAATCGCCGTTCCGGTTCTACCGGGGTGCCGCCGCGATCATGGCCGCAGACCTGGCGACACTCCCGCACACCGGACTCGAGGTGCAGCTGTGCGGCGACGCCCACCTGCTGAACTTCCGGCTGCTGGCCTCGCCGGAACGGCACCTTGTTTTCGACATCAACGACTTCGACGAGACCTTCCCCGGCCCCTTCGAATGGGACGTCAAACGCCTTGCCGCCAGTCTGGTCATCGCGGGCCGCGCCAACGGCTTCTCGACGCGGCAGCAGAACAAGGCGGTCACCACCTGCGTCCAGGCGTACCGCGCACGGATGCACGGCTTCGCCGGCATGCGCACCCTGGACATCTGGTACGCCCAGGACGACGTCGAACGGATGCGTGAACTCCTCGACTCCTCCCTGGGCCCGTCCGTCTTGCACCGCACCGACCGGGCCGCCGCGAAGGCCCGCACCCACACCTATCTCCAGGCCATCGACCGGCTCACCCGGGTCACCCCCGAGGGCCGGCGGATCACTCCGGACCCGCCCCTGATCACCCCCCTGCGGGACCTGCTGGCCGACGCGCCCGACCGCGGCGAGGAAACCGAACTGCGCACCATCGTCGAGAGCTACACGGACACCCTCTCCTCCGAACGCCGGCACCTCCTGCACCGCTACCGGCCCGCGGACACGGCCCGCAAGGTGGTCGGCGTCGGCAGCGTCGGCACCCGCTGCTGGATCCTGCTCCTGCTCGGCCGCGACGACGACGACCCGCTGCTGCTCCAGGCCAAGGAAGCGCAGGAATCGGTGCTCGCGCCGTACACGGACGGCGAACGCTTTGACAACCAGGGCCACCGCGTGGTGACCGGCCAGCGCCTGATCCAGACGTCCAGCGACATCTTCCTCGGCTGGACCCACGTCCTGGGCCTGGACGGCAGGGAACGGGACTTCTACGTACGCCAGCTCCGGGACTGGAAGGGCATCGCCCGCCCGGAGACCATGGACCCCCGCATGCTCGCCCTCTTCGGCGGCTTGTGCGGAGGCAGCCTCGCCCGCGCCCACGCCCGCTCCGGCGATCCCGTCGCGATCTCCGCCTATCTGGGCAGCGGCGACCGTTTCGACCGCGCCCTCCCCGGCTTCGCCCAGGCCTACGCCGACCGCAACGAACGGGACTTCAAGAAGCTCGGGGCCGCCGTACGCTCGGGACGGCTCACCGCGGAGAGCCTCTGAGGACGTCCTCTGACGTCCTCAGAGGCACGCAGACCGCTCACCGGCGGGCCGGGCCGACGTGCCGGGCGTTCCCCGTGCGCCGGGTGTCACCTGGGGGTCGGGCGCATCTCGACCACACGCAGGCCCAGCGAACGCAGGCGGGCCAGCAGCCCGTACAGATGCGCCTCGTCGACGACATGACCGAACAGCACGGTCTGACCCCACATCACGACATGGTCCAGTTCGGGGAAGGTCTTGGTCAGCGCCTCCGACATGTGTCCGTCGACGCGGATCTCGTAGTGCATGCGGCCCTCCTCCCCTCCCACGGCTCGGGCGCAGGCGGCAAACCGCCCCTGCCCTGCGATCGTCCACCCCGGGCGGCCGTACGCCCTCACCCGGGGCAGGTGAGGGGAGAGCGGGGCTTCACAGCAGCCGGAGCGCGCGGGCCCGGCGTACGGCGTCGGCGCGGCGGTTGACGTCGAGCTTCCGGTAGATGTTCCTGAGGTGGGTCTTCACCGTGTTGACCGACACGTACAGGTCGGCGGCGATCTCCTCGGTCGTCATCATCCGGGCCAGCCGCCGCAGCACGTCCCGCTCCCGGCCGCTCAGCTCCTCCACCAACTCCTTCACCGGCTCCTCCGCGCCGGGCGGCGGCACGTCCGCGGACCCGGTGACGAGCCAGCCCGCGGCCAGGCCCCGCAGCGGGTCCGTGTCCAGCAGCGGCCCGATCCACGGCCCCGCCTCCACGAAGGGGCGCCGCAGGTGCTCGTGCCGGGCGCCGCGCAGCGCCACCGCGAGCCATCGGCGGGCAGTGGCCGGGTCTCCCGCCAGATGGCCGCTCCGGGCCCGTACGAGTGCGGCCCGCACGGACACCCCGGGGCCGGTCCGGCCCGCGCAGCGCAGCGCGTCGAGCAGACCGGCCGCCGCGTCCGGACGGCCCGCCGCGAGCTGCATCCTGGCGGCCTCCACCACGCAGGCCGGCTGGTCGAGGGGGACCTCGCGGAGCGCTTCGGCGGCCGCGTCCGGCCGTCCCCCGGCCAGGTGCGCGGCGGCCGTCACCAGCGCCGCGTGGCCCCGCAGCCAGGGGGAGGACGCCTCGGCGGCGGCGGCGGTCGCGTCGGGGCGCGTGGCGCCGACGGCCGCCCGGAGCGCGGCGTGCGGCTCGCCCCGGGCCAGCAGCAGCCGGGCCGTGACGACGGCCCGCGCCGCCCGGACGACCGGATCGGCCGGGACGCACGGGACGCATGGGTCGGCCGGGGCGTGCGGGCCGTGTGCGGCGGGCGCGGGCGTGGCCGCCTCGTCGAGGAGTTCCCGGGCCCGGTCCAGCTCGTCGCGGTCGACCGCCACCGCCGCCAGCACCAGCCGCTCCAGCCCGGTGCCGGGCGGGCCGGGAAGGCTGTACCGCGCGGTCTCGGCCAGCGCCTGGGACGCCTTGTGCTCCGCCCGGCCCGGCCAGCCGTTGAGCTGGTCGATCAGCGCGAGCTGGGCCAGGGCGTCCTCCCGGGGCAACGCCGTCGACGCCCCGCCGGGACCCGCCACGGCCGCGGTCAGGACCGTCCGGGCGTCTTCGAAACGACCCGCCCACAGCCGGGTCGAGCCCAGATGTGCCAGCAGCAGCGCGGTCAGCTCGGGATGCCGGTCCAGCAGCCCGGCGGGCACGGCACCGCGCAGTTCCCCGGCCAGCCGGACGGCCCGTTCCGCGCGTGCCGGCGCCCCCGTCAGCCGGGCGGCGAACACCTCGAGCAGCGCCCAGCACAGCAGCGCGGCCTCCCGGTCGCCCTCCGGGCTCTCGCCGCCCTCCCGGCCCAGGACGTCGCCAGTGTCGCCGGCGTCGCCGGCCAGCAGCTTTCCGGCCCGTTCCAGGTGGACCGGGCCCCGCTCCAGGTCGCCGCGGGCGAGGTCGCGGGCCGCCCGGACGAGTTCCGGCGCGGGGCCGGTCGCCCCGGACGGCATACGGGAGAACAGGTCGCCCAGACCGGCCGAGCGCAGACCGGTGAACAACTGGCCGACGGCCAGATCGCCCACCAGGGCGTCGGCGGTGAACTCCCAGTCACCGGCGGCGGCGCCGTGGACGAGCGTCTCCGGAAGGAACCCCGCGGCCTTCAGCCAGCGCGCCGCCCGCCGGTGGAGCTCCGGCGCCAGACCGGGCCGCCGCACCTCCAGATGCGCCCGCAGGATCTCCCCGAAGAGCGGGTGCAGCCGGTACCAGGAGTGCCCGAGATGCTGCACGAACGCGTTGCGGTGGTGCAGCGAGGCCAGCACGGCCCCGGCGTCCGAGCGCCCGGTCAGCGCGTTCGCCAGGCCGGGGCAGAACCGCTCCAGGACGCTGACCCGCAGCAGCAGGTCCTGCGTATCGGACGGCTGGATGTCCAGCACCTCCGCCAGGAGGAAGTCGGCCACCGTGCTCTGCCCGGCCTCGAACTCCTTCAGGTACGTCTCCGGGTCGGGGCTCTCCCGCGCGGCCAGCGCGCACAGCCGCAGTCCGGCGGCCCATCCCCGGGTACGGTCCACGAGGGCGTCCGCGACGGCCGCGGGCAAGGACAGCCCGTGCCGGCCGAGGAGCTCCCCGGCCTCCCGCGCGGTGAACGCCAGCTCCGCGTCCCGGATCTCCGTCAGTTCCCCGGCGGCCCGGTAGCGGTGCAGCGGCAGCAGCGGTTCCGTACGGGACGCCACGACCAGATGCAGGCCCGGCCCCGCGTGCCGCAGGACGAAGTCCAGCTGGGCGGCCGTGTCCGGCGCGGCGACCCGGTCGAACTCGTCGAGCACGAGGACCGCCGGCCGCCCCGCCGTCATCGGGCCGCTCAGCTCCGCGGCCAGCCGGTTCAGCAGCGCCTCGTCCACCCGGCCCGGGTCGGCGGGCGAGCCCACCGCCGCGGGCACCGGCACCCCGGCGGCGCGCAGGGCCTGCAGGACGTACGCCCAGAACACGCCGGGGCGCAGCTCCTCCGCGTCGGTGGTGAACCAGGCCACGGGCCGTCCGAGACCGGCCGCCCAGTCCGCGACGAGCAGGGTCTTCCCGGCGCCGGCCGCTCCGTTGACGATCGTCAGGGGAGTGGTCAGGGCACGGTCGAGATGCCGGGTCAGGCGCTCCCGCCGCAGGAAGGTGACGGGCCTCGGGGGAATGGCGTACCGGGTCCGCAGGAACGGGTCCCCCCGGGGATCTACCCCGGAACACCCGGGACCGCCGCCCGGTCCCGACTCCGGTCCCGACTCCGGTCCCGACTCCGGTCCCGGTCCCGACTCCGGTCCCGGTCCCGAGACCGGGTCCAGCTCCGGTCTCGGGTCCAGCTCGGGTCTCGGGTCCAGCTCGGGTCTCGGGTCCAGCTCCGGTTCCGGTCCCGATTCCGGTTCCGGTCCCGATTCCGGTACCGGGTTCAGCTCCGGTCTCGGTTCCGGCTCCGGGAGGTCGCCGATGGTCACCGTACTCACCACCCACCGTCCGGGTCCGCCGGCCGCGTCACGCGCAGGGCTTCACCCCACCAGCATCCCAGCCTCCCTCCGGTCCCGCGCGGCGCGGCGGTACGGCCCGGGGAGTCTGCGGCCGTACGAAAGCGGCGCCGCCGGGACCCGGTCCGGTCCCGGCGGCGCCGCTTCCCGCGCAGGGGCACGCGTGGTGTGCGCGGGCTCGCTCAGTGAGCGGCGACGACCACCACGGCCTCCTCGCCGTCCGCCGACTGGGCGCTCATCTCCTTCGCTTCCTCGGCGCGGCTCTTGATGCCGAGGACGGCGGCCGCGGCACCGAGGACGCACAGGACGCCGGTGACGGTGACGGCGGCGTGCAGACCGTTGACGAACGCCTGGCCGCTGCCCTCGACGACGGCGGCCCTGATCTGCGCCGACATGTCGCCGGAGACCGGGGCGATACCCATCGTGACGGCGTCCTCGGCCTGCTCCAGACCGTGCGCCAGACCCGCCGGGACCCCCGCGCCGGTCAGCTCGCCGAACAGCGAGGAACCGACCTTGCCGGCGATCACGGTGATCAGCACCGAGGTACCGAGGGCGCCACCGATCTGCAGCATGGTGGACTGCAGGCCGGAGGCCACACCGCCGTCCCTGACGGGCGCGTTGCCGATGATCGTGGCGGCGGTGGCGGGCAGCACGATGCCGACGCCCAGGCCGATCGCGATGAATGGCGGCCACATCGTCGCGTACGACGAGTCGACGCTCCACGACAGCATGCCGAACATGCCGGCGCCCGACAGGAGCAGGCCCAGCGGAATCGTGGCGCGCGCGCCGAAGCGGGCGGTCAGCTGGGAACCGAGCGGAGAGGCGACCAGCGACGCGAGCGACATCGGCAGCGTGCTGATACCGGCCTCGACCGGCGTGTAGCCGCGCACGTTCTGCAGGTACAGCATGATGAAGAAGATGCCGCCGAGCATCACGAAGAAGTTCAGCAGGGTCATGACCGCACCGGTGGTCAGCGAGCGGTTGCGGAACAGGCGCATCGGCAGCAGCGGGTGCTCCTGCCGGGTCTCGTACCAGCCGAAGACGACCAGCAGCGCCAGACCCAGGACGATGGCGCCGAGGGTGCCGGCGGAGGCCCAGCCCCACGTCTCGCCCTTGACGATGCCGAAGACGAGCGCGACCATGCCCGCCGCCAGCAGGACGACGCCGGGGATGTCGAAACGCTGCCGACCGCCGGAGTTCTTGGACTCGGCGAGAACCACCGCGCTGAACACCAGCGCGACGAGGCCGATCGGCACGTTCAGGTAGAAGACCGACTCCCAGTTGACGTGCTCGACGAGCAGACCGCCGACGATCGGGCCCAGCGAGGTCGACACGGCCGAGACCATGCCCCAGATGCCCACCGCGAGGGCGAACTTCCTCGGCGGGAAGACGGCGCGCAGGATGCCCAGGGTGTTGGGCATCAGGATGCCGCCCGCCAGACCCTGCAGGGCACGGAAGACGATGACGCCCTCGATGCTGCCGACCAAGCCGATGGCGACCGAGGTGACGATGAACCCGCCGATGCCGACGAGGTAGTAGAAGCGCCGGCCGAACCGGTCACCGAGCTTGCCGCCGAGGATCATCGAGGCGGCGAGCGCGATCAGGTAGGAGTTGGTGACCCACTGCAGTTCCGCGGTGCTGGCATCGAGGTCCTTGCCGATCGCCGGGTTGGCGATGGCGACGACGGAACCGTCGAGCTGCACCATGAGCAGGCCGAACGACACGGCGATCAGCGCGAGCCAGGGATTGGCGCGGAAGCGCTCGACCTTCGACCGGGCGGCCGTGTCGGGAGCGGAGTGATCCACAGGTGTGGACGCCATGAAAGGAGCCGTTTCTTTCTCAAAGGGGGACGAACGAACTGCACGGCGGGGCCGGGAACCGGCAGCCGGCCCGCAGCGCCCGCCCGACCGGTCAAGGGCGGGGCGGAGCGCACGGGGCCGTGCACGGGGCGGTCCGGAAGGACTGCCTCAGGAAAGGGGGAGGGGGCGGACGCGCGGAACACCGGACGAGCGCTTCACCGCGCGACCTCGCGCGAGGCGCCGGTCCGTGACGCTCTCGTCAGAGGGCTGCCGAGTGAAGGTTCCGGGTCAGCAGTTTCAGCGCGCCGACGGCGGAACCGAGCGCGTCCAGCTCGCCGTCGGTGAGGGACAGCATCGCCTGGCCGAGGTGACTCTCCTCGAGGGCGGTGACCTCGGCGATCCGCTGCCGAGAGGACTCCGTGAGGTGGAGGTGGGCGATCCGCTTGTCGACGCCGTCCTGACGGCGCTCCAGCTCTCCCCGCTCGGTGAGCTGGGAGACCAGTGCGCTGACGTTGTTCGGCTTCATCAGCAGCGCCTCGGCCGCCTCACGGACCGTGGCACCCTCACGCTGTGCGACGAACCGCAGCAGTGCCAGCTGCCCCTCGGGCGGCTTCGGGTGCGGATACTCGCTCGCCACCCGCCGCTCCAGGGCCCGGTGCAGCACGGGAAGGCACGCCGCGAGCTCGGAGCTCACGCGTGCGACGCGCTGTTCGGAGGCACTCCTGGTGGACACCCGTAGATATTAGGTATCTAAAAATACCTATGTCAAGCGAGGTATGGGGCGGGCCTCCCCGAGAGTGCGCGGCGGGGCTTGCGGGGCGCGTCTCAGTTGAGCAGCGCCCGTGCCGCCCGGGCCTCGTCGCGCATCCGGTCCGCCGCCGGCCCGTCCACCGCGGCCACCACCTCGGCGTAGGCCTCCAGCTCGTCCGCGCCGTCGAGGAAGTCTCCGCGCCGCACCAGCAACCGGGCCCGTTCGTACCGCAGCTCCGCCGGCCGGGAGGGGAGCAGCAGGGACAGGTCCAGCGCCCACAGCGACACGTCCGACCGCTCCGGGCGGGCCTCGGCCCACGCCCGGATGTTGTTCAGGACGCGCAGCACGACATTCAGCGGATCGGCCGGTGCCAGCATCGACGGGTCCAGCGGCGCCCCCGTCGCCCCGGCGACCAGCAGCTCCGTATCGGCCCCGGTCAGCACCCGGCCGCCGTCGAAGGGATCGACGAGCACCCGCCGCTCCGGGGCCGCCCCGCCCCGCGTGTCCGGCTCGGCCCCCGCCGGCTTCGCCCCCGCCGTCGCGCCGGTCTCCCCGAGGCCGACCACGAAGTGGCCGGGCAGCCCGACCCCGTACACCGGTGCCCCCGCCCGCCGGGCGACCTCCAGCCACACCACCGACAACAGGATCGGCAGCCCGCGCCGGCGCCGCAGCACCTCGTGCAGCAGCGACGACTCCAGACGCCGGTAGTCGCCCGGGGTGCCGTGGAAGCCGCACCGCTCGCCCAGCAGCTCCCGCAGTGCCGACGCCCACGCGTGCGGGGTGCCGGGCCGGTAGGGAAGGCGGCCGGCCAGCGCGTCCAGCTCGATCTGCGCGGCGTCGACGCCCGCCTCGTCCAGCGTGCCGTCCGCCACCGCGCCGACCAGCAGGCACAGCGTGGCCAGATCCGGCCGCTCGGACCGGGCCTCCTCGGCGAACCGCCGCCGCAACTCGGCGGAGCGTTCCGGGAGCGGAGGATGAGGGGAGAGCATGACCGGTTCGTGCCCTCTCACGGCGCCCCGTCGCCGGCCGGAGCCGACGACCGGGGCGCGCGGTAGTGGTGGTACGCGTGGTGCGCGGCGAAACCCATCCCGCCGTACAGGGTGTGAGCCGCCGTGTTGTCGTCCTCGACCTGGAGCCAGGCGGCCGACGCGCCCTCGTCGAGCGCCTGCCGGGCCAGCGCGGCCATCACGGCGCTCGCGAGCCCGCGCCGCCGCAGCGCCGGATCCACCTCGACGGCGGCGAAACCGGCCCACCGGCCGTCCACGACACACCGCCCGATCGCGGCAGGAGCGGCATCGCCCGGAGCACCGCCCTCGGGTCCACCGTGCCCCGCCGGCACGGTCGCGAACCACACCGAGGGGCCTTTGCCGCTCCCGGTTTCTCCTCCGCTCACGGCGGTCCCCCCTCCCAGCACCTTCAGGGCGACCTCGCTCACGCCCCGGCGCTGATAGCGCGCGAGCCACGCCTCGTCGGCCTCCCGGGACAGCAGGACGTCCACCCCGGCCGGTTCGCCGCCGGACGGATCCGGTCCCGCGTCGGCGACCGGCGCGAGCGCGCCGACCCACAGCTGGGCGGTCACCTCCCGCACCCAGCCCCGCCGCTCCAGTTCCGCGCCCAGCGCCTCCTGCGTGCCCTCGGCGCCGGTCGCCGTCTGCACGTAGGCGGGCAGCCCGCGGTCGGCGTACCAGCGGCACACGGTCGTCAGCGCCTCGTCCAGCGGCACGCCCGGGTCGCCGAGCGGCAGCACCGAGTTGGCCCGGCGGGTGAACCCGGCCGCCGCTCTCAGCTCCCAGTCGCCCAGCCGCTCGCTCTCCACGGGCTGCCACGCCCGCGCGGCGGCCCGCGCCAGCTCCTCGTACGAGGCGGCGGGACCGCGCCGGCGGGCCGGTGCGGACGGCACCACCTTGCCCGCGACCAGCGCGGACTCCCGGACGAGGACGCTCTCGCCGTTCTTCCGTGTGATCCGCAGCACACCGCTGTCCCATGATGTGAGAACTCCGACCACGTCGGTGAACCTCTCACCCGGGGGACCATGTTCGATCAAGCTCCGTACGGAGACCCGTTTGCCCACGTCAGCAGTGGTGATGCGGATCTCTGGACGTCCGGCGGCGGAGATTTCCACAGGTCGGTACACCCCTCCTGTTCGGATCGTGCCCAAGAACGGAGATACTAGGGGCGGGCATCGACGACGCCGCGCTCCCGCGCGCCAGGCGGCGGAGCCTGAGGAGGCCCGCCAGCGCCCTATCGAGGAGGAACGACAGCGTGACCTACGTCATCGCGCAGCCTTGTGTCGACGTGAAGGACAAGGCGTGCATCGAGGAGTGCCCGGTCGACTGCATCTACGAGGGCCAGCGGTCCTTGTACATCCACCCGGACGAATGCGTCGACTGCGGCGCCTGTGAACCGGTCTGCCCGGTCGAGGCCATCTTCTACGAGGACGACACTCCCGAGGAGTGGAAGGACTACTACAAGGCCAACGTCGAGTTCTTCGACGACCTCGGCTCGCCCGGCGGCGCCAGCAAGCTCGGGCTGATCGAGCGCGACCACCCGTTCATCGCCGCGCTGCCGCCGCAGGCGTAAGCACCCGGGCGGCCCGGAAGCGGTCCGCGCCCGCGCCGCCTCGGTCCCGTACGGCCTGATCACCCCGATCGGCGCCGTACGGGGCCGAGGCGTTTGCCGTACCGGCGTGTACCGACGCGTACCGATGAAAGTGAGCCAGTAACCGTGTCCGCAGTCTCCGACCGCTTGCCCACCTTCCCCTGGGACAAGCTCGAGCCGTACAAGAAGACCGCCGCCGCGCACCCCGACGGCATCGTCGACCTCTCCGTGGGCACTCCCGTCGACCCCGTCCCCGAGCCGATCCAGAAGGCCCTGATCGCCGCCGCGGACTCCCCGGGCTATCCCACGGTCTGGGGCACCCCGGAACTGCGGGACGCGCTCACGCGCTGGGCGGAGCGTCGTCTGGGCGCCCGCGGGATCACCCACCACCATGTGCTGCCGGTCGTCGGCTCCAAGGAACTGGTCGCCTGGCTCCCCACCCAGCTGGGCCTCGGTCCCGGCGACCGGGTGGCGTACCCGCGCCTGGCCTATCCGACGTACGAGGTCGGCGCCCGCCTGGCCCGCGCGGAGTACGAGGCGTACGACGACCCGACCGAGCTGGACCCGACGGGCCTGAAGCTCCTCTGGCTGAACTCCCCGTCCAACCCCACGGGCCGGGTGCTCCCCAAGGCGGAGCTGACCCGCATCGTCGCCTGGGCCCGCGAGCACGGCGTCCTGGTCCTCTCCGACGAGTGCTACCTCGAACTGGGCTGGGACGCCGACCCGGTCTCGGTGCTGCACCCGGACGTCAACGGCGGCTCGTACGACGGCATCGTCGCCGTGCACTCGCTGTCCAAGCGGTCCAACCTCGCGGGCTACCGCGCCGCCTTCCTGGCCGGCGACCCGGCCGTCCTCGGCCCGCTGCTGCAGATCCGCAAGCACGGCGGCATGATGACCTCGGCGCCCACCCAGGCGGCCGTGGTGGCGGCGCTGGGCGACGACGAGCACGTCCGCGTCCAGCGCGAGCGCTACACGGCCCGTCGCACCGCGCTGCGGATGGCCCTCCTGGGGCACGGCTTCCGCATCGAGCACAGCGAGGGCGGGCTCTACCTCTGGGCCACCCGCGACGAGTCCTGCTGGGACACCGTCGCCCGCCTCGCCGAGCTCGGCATCCTGGTGGCACCGGGCGACTTCTACGGCCCGGCCGGCGAGCGGTTCGTACGCGTCGCCCTCACCGCCACGGACGAGCGGGTACGGGCGGCGGTGGAACGCCTGAAGGCGTGAGCGGGGCAGCAGCACGGACGCCGACGGGGCCCAGGTTCTTCCTGGGCCCCGTCGGCGTCCGTGCGGCCGGGCCGATCCGGGCGGTTCAGCCGAGCGGCAGCGCCGGGGCCGGGAGGGTCCGGGCGGTCTGCACGCCGTCCAGCGGGACGGCGTCGGTCGGCAACGTGCCCTCGGCGGCCTGGGCCGCCACCGGCGCGGCCTGCCCGAGCGCCTGGCCACCGGTGCCGCCCGCGGTCTCGGTGACGGCGTGCGTCGCGTCGTCCACGGTGCCGGTCGCGCCGGCCTGGTCCAGGACGGTCAGACCGCCGACGCTCGGGGTGGCCGGCAGCTCGGGGGCCGCGGTGGCGGAACCGGCCGCACCGACCCCGGCGGCTGCTCCGGCGGCGACGAGCAGCGCGGCACGGGCGATCCGACGGGTCAGGGGGAGGGACATGGTGCTCCTTCGGCGGGAGAGAACGGTGAACGTCCGGCCGGACCCGGTGGTCGATCCACGTCGATCCGTTGGGTCTCCGGTGAGCGGGCGCCGGAGCCGGACGCAGTGAATACCGCTCGAAGACCGGGAAGGTTGCGGTGGGGCGGCGTAAAGAATGGGCAATGCGTCGCATGATCGGTTACACCGAAAAACGGACGAACGGTACACCGTTCGACGGGCTGCCGAATGGTTACAGCGCCCGAGCCCCAAGGAGGACGCCGAACCGGGGGCGAGGACGCGTAAACCCGCTCACCTCGTCAACAGCCGGGCCCCCGGGGCAACCCCCGGGGGTGAGCCATCGAGCAACCGTGCGGAGGGCTGTGCGGGCTGTGCGGGCTGTTGCGCGGGCTGCCGTGCGGTCTAGGGCGCGGCCGTGATCCGGACCGCGTCCGCGCCGCCGTCCGCGCCCGCGGAGTTCTTGCCGTCCCCGCGGTCCTCGCCGTCGACCGGGGTCCACCGGCCGCTGCCGTCCCCGGCGGTCCACTCCCGCCCCGCGTACGCCACCCGCTCTATGTGCAGCTCGGAGGCGTTGGCCACGGCCCAGTGCGCGAGCTGCCAGCCCTGAGCCCTGGCCTTCCGGCCCGGGTTCGCCTCGGTGGACACCGGCAGCGTCACGGTCCGCCCGTCGGAGCCGGCGTGGGAGCCGGCGCCGCCGTTCCGGGGAGCGGAGGGTGCGGAGCCCGCCGCGTCGCCTACCGCGGCGCCGGCCGGTTTCAGGGCGTCCCGCCCGAAGTCCCGGGCCAGCGCGTCACGTACCGCGTCCGTTCCCGCCGCACGGGTCGCCGCCGGACGGCCGGCGCAGGTCAGCGTGGCCTCCGAGCTGCCGGTGAGAGCGGCGGCCAGCAGGGTGGCGTCCGGCTCGTGCTTGGCGTACGCCTGCGGGAAGCCGCTGAGCTGCACCCGCTGGGCGGCGACGGTGAGCGGAAGCCGGGTGTACCCCGGCACCTCCTTCAGGCCGTCGTAGAACTTCCCCGCCGAGTACGCCGGGTCCATGATCTCCTCCGGCGTGCCCCAGCCCTGCGAGGGCCGCTGCTGGAAGAGGCCGAGCGAGTCACGGTCCCCGTAGTCGATGTTGCGCAGCGCCGACTCCTGAAGGGCCGTCGCCAGCGCGATCGTCACGGCCCGCTCGGGCAGGTCGCGCACGGTGCCCGCGGCGGCGATCGTCGCCGCGTTCCCCGCCTGCTCGGGCGTGAACTCGTAGGTGGCCCCGTCGTCCTTGCCGGACACGACCCGGCAGCCCGGCCCGCTCGTCCCGCCGCCCGTGTCGTACCGGACCACCAGGTAGCCGGCGACGCCGAGAAGTACCACGGAGGCGGCTCCGAAGCGGAAGAAGCGGCCTCGACGCTTGGAAGGAAGTGGTGGCTCTGACACGCGTACAAGGTACTGGAGAGTAGGAGCCGTGTGTGCCGGGTGCGGACAGTGTGCCCGGACCAGCGGGTTAGGGTCTCGGCATGGCCGACACACCGCTTGACCTCACTTCGGACGCGGCACGCCTGACCGCGCGGCTCGTCGACTTCCCCTCCGTCAGCGGCACCGAGAAGCCGCTCGCGGACGCGATCGAATCCGTCCTGCGCACCCTGCCGCACCTCACGGTCGACCGGTACGGCAACAACGTCGTGGCCCGTACGAACCTGGGGCGCGAGGAGCGCGTGATCCTCGCCGGTCACATCGACACGGTCCCGATCGCGGACAACGTCCCCTCCCGGCTCGACGAGGACGGCGTGCTGTGGGGCTGCGGCACCTGCGACATGAAGGCGGGTGTGGCCGTCCAACTGCGCATCGCGGCCACCGTCCCCGCCCCCAATCGGGACCTCACCTTCGTCTTCTACGACAACGAGGAGGTCTCCGCGGACCTCAACGGCCTCAAGCACGTCGCCGAGCAGCACCCCGACTGGCTGGAGGGCGACTTCGCGGTCCTCCTCGAGCCCTCCGACGGCCAGGTCGAGGGCGGCTGCCAGGGCACGCTCCGGGTGCTGCTGAAGACCACCGGCGAGCGCGCCCACTCCGCGCGGAGCTGGATGGGCTCCAACGCGATCCACGCGGCGTCCCCCATCCTCGCCCGCCTCGCCTCCTACGAGCCGCGCCACCCGGTGATCGACGGCCTGGAGTACCGCGAGGGCCTGAACGCGGTGGGCATCTCCGGGGGCGTCGCCGGCAACGTCATCCCCGACGAGTGCGTCGTCACCGTCAACTTCCGCTACGCCCCCGACCGCTCCGAGGCCGAGGCCCTCGCCCACGTCCGCGAGGTCTTCGCGGACTGCGGCGTGAGCGAGTTCGTCGTCGACGACCACAGCGGCGCGGCCCTGCCCGGTCTGTCCCACCCGGCCGCGGCCGCCTTCATCGAGGCGGTCGGCGGCACCCCCCAGCCCAAGTACGGGTGGACGGACGTCTCCCGCTTCTCCGCGCTCGGCATCCCGGCGGTCAACTACGGCCCCGGCAACCCGCACTTGGCGCACAAGAGGGACGAACGCGTCGAGACGGCGAAGATCCTCGCGGGGGAGGAGCGGCTGCGGTCCTGGCTGACCGCGTGAGCACGCCACCCCGAGGAGGCGTTTGGAACGCTGTCCTGCGGACATGCTGACGTCCCCCAGACGTAACCCGCGTGGATCTACGCTGAGGTGGAACGACCTCTCCCCGGAATCTCGGCGATCTCCTGAGCCGGGGAGACCGCGAACGGAGGGAGCACACATGGCTACTGGCAACCCCGAGGGCAAGCAGATCCCACCGGAGGAGCAGCGGCTGGGCCCAGTGCTCCGCAGGCGGGACCAGGTCCAGACAAGCACCACGGACCAGCGGCTGCTGGACGGGCGTGCCCCCTCGGACTGGGTGCACACCGACCCCTGGCGGGTGCTGCGCATCCAGTCGGAGTTCATCGAGGGGTTCGGCACGCTCGCCGAGCTGCCCCCCGCCATCAGCGTCTTCGGCTCGGCACGCACACCGGTGGACTCGCCGGAGTACGACGTCGGCGTCCGGCTGGGCCGGGGCCTGGTCGAGGCGAACTTCGCCGTCATCACCGGCGGCGGCCCCGGCGCGATGGAGGCGGCCAACAAGGGCGCCTGCGAGGCCGACGGCGTCTCGGTCGGCCTCGGCATCGAGCTGCCCTTCGAGCAGGGGCTCAACAGCTACGTCGACATCGGCCTGAACTTCCGGTACTTCTTCGTCCGCAAGCTGATGTTCGTCAAGTACTCGCAGGGCTTCGTCGTCCTGCCCGGCGGCCTCGGCACCCTCGACGAACTCTTCGAGGCGCTGACCCTGGTCCAGACGCAGAAGATCACCCAGTTCCCCATCGTCCTGTTCGGCACCGAGTACTGGGGCGGCCTGGTCGACTGGCTGCGCAGCACGGTCATCGCCCAGGGCAAGGCGGCCGAGAAGGACCTCCTCCTCTTCCACGTCACGGACGACGTGGACGAAGCGGTGGCCCTGGTGTCCAAGGAAGCGGGCCGCTGACCCGACGGCCCCCGCCCACTGGCCTCCCGCCCCCGGCCCACCGAGCGGGCCGGGGCCTTCCCGTCCCGCCGAGTGGCCGTCCTGGGCCGTGGGGCACTCTCGGACGCGCCGAGTCGGGTGGCGGGCAGAGGCCGGAGTCCGGGGGCGAAGCCCCCGGCGGGGTCCGGGCGGAGCCCCACGCCAGGGGCTCAGGGCCGGCGCCCGTGAAACGGCGCAGGGACAGAACCGCCACCCCGGGGCGGAGCCCTACGCCAGCCCTCGCCGGGCCACCGCCGGAGCGCGGTGGCCCGCGATGGACGCCACCATGTCCAGCACCTGCCGCGTCTCCGCCACCTCGTGCACCCGGTACACCCGCGCCCCCAGCCACGCCGACACCGCGGTCGTCGCGAGCGTCCCCAGCACCCGCTCCTTGACCGGCCGGTCCAACGTCTCCCCGACGAAGTCCTTGTTGGACAGCGACACCAGCACCGGCCACCCGGTGGCGACCATCTCGTCCAGCCGCCGCGTCGCCTCGAGACTGTGCCGGGTGTTCTTGCCGAAGTCGTGCCCGGGATCGATCATCACCGACTCCCGCGGCACGCCCAGGGACACCGCGCGCTCCGCCAGCCCCAGCGTCCGGTCGAGGATGTCGGCCATCACGTCCTCGTACTCCACCCGGTGCGGCCGGGTCCGCGGCAGTGCGCCTCCCGCGTGGGTGCACACCAGCCCGGCGCCGTACCGCGCGGCGACCTCCGCGAGCCGCGGATCGACCCCGCCCCAGGCGTCGTTCAGTACGTCCGCCCCCACCTCGCACACGGCCTCGCCGACCTCGTGCCGCCAGGTGTCCACGCTGATCACGACGTCCGGGAAGCGCCGCCGCACCTCGGCGACGAAACCGACCGTCCGCCGCGCCTCCTCCTCGGCGGACACCTCCTCGCCCGGCCCGGCCTTCACCCCGCCGATGTCGATGATCGCGGCGCCCTCGGCCACCGCCTGCTCCACGCGCGTGAGCGCCGGTTCGTCGTGGAAGGTCGCGCCCTGGTCGTAGAAGGAGTCCGGGGTCCGGTTCACGATGGCCATGATCACCGGTTCGTGCGGTGCGAATTCCCGCCTGCCCAGCCTGAGCATCCCCAAAGACCTCTTCTCGTCGGTGCGGTCCGCCGGCCGTCCCGGCCACCTGTGACCCCGACTGTCAGACTCGCATGGCACGATCGGAGCCACACATCCGACTCCGGCTCGATCCAATCCTGGGGACCTCAGCGATGGTTATGTTCCTGTTCCTGGTCGTCGCGCTCGCCGTCGTGGTCGCCGCGGTGACCCTCGCCGTGGTGGGCGGCGGAGAGAGCGGCCCGCTGCCCGAAGCGGCCCCCGACCGGCTGAGGGACACCCTGCCGCTGGACCGCCCGGTCGGCCGCGCGGACGTGGACGGCCTTCGCATCCCCCTCGCCGCCCGCGGTTACCGCATGGCCGACGTGGACGACGCACTGAGCCGCCTCGGCGCCGAGCTCGCCGAGCGCGACGCCCGGATCGCCGACCTGGAGTCCGCGCTGGCCGGTGCCCGTGCCGTCGCGGCCCACATCGCCCTGGACAAGCCCGCCGCGCGCCAGGAGGGCGACCAGTCGTGACCGACGGAGCCGCCCTCGCAGGTCCGGACGGCGCCCCGCGCTGCCCCTGGGCCCTGTCCACCGAGGACTACGTCGCGTACCACGACGAGGAGTGGGGCCGCCCGGTCCACGGGGACGACGCCCTGTTCGAGCGCCTCAGCCTGGAGGCCTTCCAGTCCGGCCTGTCGTGGCTCACGATCCTGCGCCGCCGTCCGGGCTTCCGTACCGCCTTCGCCGGTTTCCGGATCGCGGCCGTCGCGGAGTTCACCGACGCCGACCGGGAGCGTCTGCTGGCCGACGCCGGCATCATCCGCAATCGCGCCAAGATCGACGCGACCCTGGGCAACGCGCGGGTGCTGGCCGGGTGGGCGCCCGGCGACCTGGACGCCCTGATCTGGTCGCACGCCCCCGACCCGGCCGGCCGTCCGGCACCGGTGACCCTCGCCGACGTCCCCGCGGTGACCCCCGAGTCGACGGCGCTGTCCAAGGCCCTGAAGAAGCGGGGCCTGCGCTTCGTCGGCCCCACCACGGCCTATGCGCTGATGCAGGCCTGCGGCCTGGTCGACGACCACCTGAAGGACTGCGTGGCCCGACAGGCCTGAACCCCCGAAGGCGAGCGGTCCGCGGCGCGGACCGCCCCGGACCTGCCGCCCCCGGACCTGCCGCCCCGGAGTCAGCGGCCCCGGTACTTCGGCTTCTCCTTGTCGACGAAGGCCTGCACGGCGATCGTGTGGTCCTCGGAGGCGCCCGCCCGGGTCTGGAGCTCGTCCTCCTTCTCCAGGGCCTCCTCCAGGGAGTGGGTGAGCCCGTACGCCACCGACTCCTTCAGCGCCGCGTACGCCACCGTCGGTCCCGCGGCCAGCGCCCGCGCCGTCTTCTCCGCCTCCGCGCGCAGCTCGGCGGCCGGGACCAGCCGGTTCGCGATCCCGAGGTCGTACGCCTCCTGGGCCGTGATGCTGCGGGGGAAGAGCAGCAGGTCGGTGGCGCGGCTCGGGCCGACGACCCGCGGCAGCGTCCAGGAGATCCCGGAGTCCGCGGTCAGCGCGACCCCGGCGAACGACGTGTTGAACGCCGCCGTGTCGGCCACGATCCGGTAGTCCGCCGCCAGCGCGAAGCCGAAGCCCGCCCCGGCCGCCACCCCGTTCACCGCGGCGACCACCGGCTTCGCGGCCCCGGCGAGCGCCTTCACGATCGGGTTGTAGTGCTCGTGCACCGTGCTCATCGTGCGCCCGCCGCCGTCCTCCCGGTCGGCGACCAGCAGCCCGATGTGCTCCTTGAGGTCCTGTCCGACGCAGAACGCCCGGTCACCGGCGGCGGTCAGCAGCACGGCCCGCACGCCCTCGTCGTCCGCGGCGGCCCGGACCGCGTCCCGGAGAGCGACCTTCGCCGCCACGTTCAGCGCGTTCATCGCCTCCGGGCGGTTCAGTGTGATCGTCGCGAGTCCGTCGCTCACCTCGTAGAGCACGGTGTCGGCCATGGTGTATCCCTCCGCGTCGCGGCTCGTGGACCTACCCGTCAGTAGTCCCTCTGCAGGACAGCATGACGGAGATCGTCGGCGCCGGCGTGGGGCCCGCATGTGACCTGCGTCAAAGAATTCCGGACCGATTTCCGTCGGGGGAGTGGCGTAAGGGGGCGCAGTATCGCAGCCACATCGCCGAATTGGGTGGTTTTGCTCGCGCGCGTTGCCCAAGCGATGCCGACTGGTGTTGGTCATCGGGTCCTGAGATGCGGGATAATGGCCTGGAAGCAATGTGTTCGATGCCGGTGGCGTGTGTCCTGCTTCAAGGACCGCAGGTGCCCTTCAGTGGGCCGTCGGCTAGACGGTTGAGCTGGGTTTCAGGAAGGGGAACGAGCATGGCGGCCATGAAGCCGCGGACGGGTGATGGCCCGCTCGAGGTGACCAAGGAGGGGCGGGGCATCGTCATGCGCGTTCCGCTCGAAGGCGGCGGGCGGCTCGTCGTCGAGCTGACCCCGGATGAGGCCGACGCGCTCGGCGATGCTCTCAAGAAGGTCGTCGGCTGACGCGCAAGCGACCATACCCTTTCAGTCGCCCCGGTGCCGCATACGGCACCGGGGCGACTGTTTGCGCAGGTGGGAGTGGTGCCGGAGAGGTTCGCCGCGTTTCACGTCCGCGCGTCCGGAACCGTCCGCTACCGCTTCACGGCGCAGAGCAGTCCGTCACCCACGGGCAGCAGGGACGACACCAGATCCTGGCTCTCGCGCAGGGCCCGGACCAGTTCCCGCAGCCGCAGCACCTCGGTGGGCTGCGGACCGGAGTCCACCGTCCGGCCGTTCGCGAAGACCCCTTCGAAGGCGACCAGGCCTCCCGGGCGCAGCAGACGCAACGATTCCGCGAGATAGTCCTGGTACTCGAGCCGGTCCCCGTCGCAGAAGACGAGGTCGTAGCCGGAGTCCGCGAGGCGGGGCAGGACGTCCAGCGCCCGCCCCGGGATGAAACGGGCCCTGTTGGCGGCGAAGCCCGCCGTGCGGAAGGCCTGGCGGGCGGACTGCTGGTGCTCCGGTTCCTGGTCGACCGTGGTCAGCACACCGTCCGGCCGCATGCCGTGCAGCAGGTGGATCCCGGAGACGCCGCAGCCGGTGCCGATCTCCGCGACCGCCTTGGCGTCCACGGTGGCCGCGAGCAACCGCAGGGCCGCACCCGTACCGGGCGACACCGAGCGCAGCCCTGCCTCCTGGGCCCGGTCCCGGGCCCAGTGCAGCGCCTCGTCCTCGGCGACATAGGCGTCCGCGAACGCCCAGCTCGTCTGCCGGTTGGCGGTAATGACCCTCTCCTGTCCCCGTGGTTGCCTCGGCGTGACTTTATCCGTTGACACCGGGAACCCACTGATGGGACCGGTCGTTTACAGGGAAGAGCGAGCGGCGTGTGCCGTGGAGGGGGTGGGCGTATGAGCGGGGACACCGAGCAAGTGCTGACGCAGGGCCACGAGCCGTGGCAGCCCGCATCATTTTCTCGCAAAACCGCTTATCCGGAGCTAACGGGCGAGGTGGCTATGGTAGGGGCTCTACTGGACACCACCAGAGCCGATAGGGGAGGTGCGGCTGCACCTGTGGATCGGGGAGGAGTGCTGAGGCGCTTCCTTGGATCGGCGGGTAGGCCGAAATCCGTGAACGACACCGCTGCTGACCACAGCCACGCCGCCGAGCCGGCCCAGACCGCGAGCTTCTCCACCGACGCGGACGGGCAGGCGTGGACTCCGCCCACGTGGGAGGAGATCGTCAGCACGCACAGCGGCCGGGTCTACCGGCTCGCCTACCGCCTCACCGGTAACCAGCACGACGCGGAGGACCTCACCCAGGAGGTCTTCGTCCGCGTCTTCCGCTCGCTGTCGACGTACACACCGGGCACCTTCGAGGGCTGGCTGCACCGCATCACGACCAACCTCTTCCTGGACATGGTGCGCCGCAAGCAGCGCATCCGTTTCGACTCGCTGGGCGACGACGCGGCCGAGCGGCTCCCCAGCAAGGAGCCCACCCCCCAGCAGGTCTTCAACGACACCCACTTCGACGCGGACGTCCAGCAGGCCCTCGACACGCTCGCGCCCGAATTCCGCGCCGCGGTGGTCCTCTGCGACATCGAGGGACTGTCGTACGAGGAGATCGCCGCGACCCTCGGCGTCAAGCTCGGTACGGTCCGCTCCCGGATCCACCGCGGGCGCTCCCAGCTGCGCAAGGCCCTCGCTCACCGCTCGCCCCAGGCGCGCACGGAGCGCCGCTCCTTCGTGCCGCGTGTTCCCGCATTGGGAGGAGGGGGCGCGAGCACGTGAGTGGTTCACGTCCGAAACCTGCCGAGGGACACCTCGCAGAGGAGCACCTGGGAGACCGGCTTTCCGCCCTGGTGGACGGAGAGTTGGGTCATGACGCGCGTGAGCGCGTACTGGCGCACGTCGCCACCTGCACGAAGTGCAAGTCGGAGCTGGACGCGCAGCGCCGTTTGAAGAACGTCTTCGCGGAAGCCGCGCCCCCGCCCCCGTCCGAGAGCTTCCTGGCCCGCCTTCAGGGCCTTCCGGCGGGCGGCGATCTGGGCGGCGGCTCGCCCCTGGACGGCGGAGGGCTGCCGGGCGACCCGCCCGCGCGGTTCGGCGGGATGCCCGGAGCCTTCGGGACCGGCAGACGCGGTGAGCGGTTCGAGTTCCCCTACACGGCCGCCCGGCGGCCCTCCCCCCTGCTCCCGCCCCCGTCGGGCAGGGCCACGGCGGACCGGGGCTTCCCCATCCACGACGTCGGCCGGCACGAGCAGGACCGGGCCTCCTCGCGCGGGATGCGGTTCGCCGCCGCCGCGGCGGGGGCGGTGTCCCTCGCGGCGATCGCCCTCGGCGGTGTCGCCACCATCACACCCACCGACGCGGAGATCCGCGGTTCGGGCAACGGCAGCAACGTGACCCCGCTGCGCACCCAGGGCGGCACGCCGACGACGACGCCCGATTCCCAGCGTCGCCGGAGCTCCGCCCCCCTGCTGGGCCAGCTGCAGGGCCAGAGCGCGCGGGGCGGCACCCCGGCCGCCCCGACCCAGGCGTCCGCGCCGCTGCTCCCCGGGGCCCCACCGCCCGCCCCCCGGCGCCACAGCCCCCTGGCGGCCACTCCCGTCATGGCCGACGCCGCCCTGAGGGCCCCGCTGATACCGCCGTTGTCCCTGACGGAGTGGGAGACGACCCCGGGGCTCAGGGCTCCCGGCGGCTTCCCCGCCGCCGTCCCGTCGCCCCCCGAGCCCTCCGCCTCCTCCGGCGGCGTGACCGCGGCGCCCGCCCCGCCGCTTCCTCCCGCATGATCCGCTGACCGGTACACCGGCCTGTGCACGCCCGTCCGCTGCGCACGGGCGTGCGAACCTGGTTGAATCCAGGTGGCGCGCCCAGGCTCATGGAGCCGGGTGCCGGACCAGGGCTTCGAAGCGCGGAGGCGTACGGAGCCACGGAGTCGACGATCTGCGGCCAGCTGTGGGGAGAGCATGAACGACGGGAAGTCCCCGAAGGCGAGCCCATCGGGGGAGCGGGAACAACTGGCCGAGCCGGACCGGAACGGGGACTTCGAGCTGGAGCGCCCGGCGCCGGCGGGTGGCACCACCGGCTCCGACGGCCCCGGCGGCACGGACCTCACCGACGGTGCCGGTCCGGCTTCCGCTCCGGTGGACACACCGGAGGACGCCGACT
This sequence comes from Streptomyces sp. NBC_01635, assembly GCF_045209715.1. Lineage (NCBI taxonomy): Bacteria > Bacillati > Actinomycetota > Actinomycetes > Kitasatosporales > Streptomycetaceae > Streptomyces > Streptomyces sp. NBC_01635. The sequence goes on from NZ_CP109277.1 coordinate 5,986,033, forward strand.
TCGAACTCGCCCGGCCCACCGCGTCCTCGGCCGAGGCAGGGGGCGACTACGAACTGCGCCGGCCCCTGAGCGCCGAGGGGACGGAAGCCGGCGTGCCCGCGGAGGGCGGCGAACCCGCGGGAGCCGCCGGCCCTCGCGAGGCCGTCGTGGCCACGGATTCCGCACGGCCCGCCGATCCTGCCGAGTCCTCCGGGTTCTCGGAATTCCCAGGGTTCTCCGAGCCCGTCGCGACCGGTTCCTTCGGGGACCGGTCCGAACAGCCCCGGCCGCTGCACGACCCCGATCCCTACAGCACCCCGCCGTACGGTGAGCCGGGCCCCTGGGCGCCCGCACCCCCGGTCCAGCATCCGGCGGCAGCCGCCGCGCCGGACGCGGCGGTTCCCGCCCCGACAGCACCCCCGGCGCCGGGCACACCGCCGCACGGCATGGCCGTGCCCGGCGCGCCTGTTCACGGCGCACCGGAACCCGCTGCCGCTGCCCCGTCCGCGCCCGGCGTCCCCGGGCCCGGGGACGGGGCCCCGGACGCGAGCCACCCCGCACCCGCGGTCGAGCCCGCACCCGCACCCGTGTTCCCGGCTCCGGGCGCTCCGGCAGGGGATGCCCAGGAGCCGGCCGACCCCTGGCAGCGTTACGACCCCTGGGCCGCCGCCGCGGCGGCGGCCCCGTTGCAGCAGACCGGGGGCGCGGTCGACACGGAGGACCGGCGGCGCAAGCGGGCCAGGAGGAAGCTCGTCGGCCTCATGCTGCTGGTCGCGCTCCTCTCGGGCAGCGTCGGCGGGATCGTCGGCACCCAGCTGGAGCGCAACGGCGGCGTGGGTTCCGTGGAACTCCCGCAGGCCGAGGAGGAGCTCGCCGGACGGGAACCCGGAAGCATCGCCGGGATCGCCGCGCAGGCCCTGCCCAGCGTCGTCACCCTGCACGTCAGCGGGGCGGCGTCGGCCGGCACCGGTACCGGATTCGTGCTCGACGGCCGCGGACACATCCTCACCAACGACCACGTCGTGCAGCCCGCCGGACGTGACGGCGAGATCACCGTGACCTTCCACAGCGGCGACACCGCCGAGGCCACGGTCGTCGGCCGGGACAGCGGCTACGACCTCGCCGTGGTGAAGGTCAAGGGTGTCGACGGGCTGGCCCCCCTACCCCTCGGCAACTCGGAGAACGTGCAGGTGGGCGATCCCGTGGTCGCCATCGGCGCCCCCTTCGACCTGGCCGGCACGGTCACCACCGGCATCATCAGCGCGCGCGAACGCCCCATCACGGCGGGCGGTGGGCAGGGCGACGGCAGCGACGTGTCGTACGTCGACGCCCTGCAGACCGACGCGCCGATCAACCCCGGCAACTCCGGCGGCCCCCTGCTCGACGCCGAGGGCCGCGTGATCGGCATCAACTCCGCCATCCGCTCCGCCGCCGGCGGCGGCGAGGCCGAGGGCGGCCAGGCCGGCTCCATAGGCCTCGGCTTCGCCATCCCGATCAACCAGGGCAAGCGCGTCGCCGAGGAGCTGATCAACACCGGCAGGGCGACCCACCCGGTGATCGGCATCACCCTGGACATGGACTACGCCGGTGACGGCGCCCGCGTCGGCACCGAGGGCAGCGACGGCGGGTCCCCGGTCAGCACCGGCGGGCCCGGCGACAAGGCCGGGATCAAGGCCGGCGACGTCATCACGAAGGTCGACGGGCAGCGCGTCCACTCCGGTGAGGAACTCATCGTCAAGACCCGCGCACACCGTCCCGGGGACCGGCTGGAGCTCACCCTGGAGCGGGGCGGCAAGGAGCGGGAGATCTCGCTGGTCCTCGGCTCCTCCGGCGACGACTAGACACCGGACGGCACGACGGCCGGCACGGCGGCGCGTGCCACGGGAGCGCGGCAGGCACGGGAAGGCGAACAGCCGGCGAAGACCGTCCCCGTCACGCAACCGGAGGCCCCGGCGCAGTACCGGTCGTGCGGGGAGGCCGGGTACCGTGGACCCGGCCCGGACCACGGAAGACCGCACGGACGCACGGGCGCGTCGACGCACTGACCACCGAGGGCCGAGGACATCGCAAGGAGCTTCAGGTGTTCAATGACATAGGACCGCTCGAGCTGGTGACGCTCGTCATCCTCGCCGTGCTCGTCTTCGGTCCGGACAAGCTCCCCAAGGTCATCCAGGACGTGACCAGGACGATCCGGAAGATCCGCGACTTCTCGGACAGTGCCAAGCAGGACATCCGCGAGGAACTGGGCCCGGAGTTCAAGGACTTCGAGTTCGAGGACCTCAACCCCAAGACGTTCATCCGCAAGCAGCTGGACAACGACGATCTGGGGCTCAAGGAGATCCGCAGCGGCTTCGACCTGAAGAAGGAGATGGCCGAGGTCACGGACGCCGTCCAGGGCCGCGACCCCGAGTCCTCCTCCGCCGCCTCCTCCGCGTCCGCCTCGGGCGGTCGCCTCGACATGACGAAGAAGCCCGAGAAGGCGGCCGCCGACGACCGTCCGCCCTTCGACGCGGACGCCACCTGAGCCTCGCCCGGCGCGACCGCGGCCGGGTGCACGGGGGTGTACGCCCCCGCATACGTGACGCGTTTCATACTCCGTCAGGGCCCCGCACGGCCCGAACCGGACGTCCACGCGGCCCACGCGCCGGGCGGTTTCCCGGGCAGGTGCCCAAGAGGTGGCTATGCTGCCCCAGTTGTTGCGCGGTCCGGACGAGTACGCCCGAAGGGGGGCGGGCCGCCCCCGGTCCGACGAGAGCGAGGAGGCGTCCGGGCATGGAGACGACGAGTCGGGCAGTCGCGCAGGCGTCGGCCGCGGAGGACGGACAACCGGTTCACTCCGCCCGGCGTACGGTCGACGGCTACCTGAGCGCGCCCTTCCCTTGGTACGGCCTCGACGAGGCGTTCACGGGGCGGCGCTGGCTGATGCAGGTCGGCACCGCGGCGGACGGGGTCGTCGAGCACGGATCGATCGGGCACGGCGACGAGCCCTCGGTGCGCAGCGAGTACACGGCCCAGAGCGGCCAGGAGACCAAGGAGAGGTTCGCGGTCGCCGTGACGGTGGCCGCCAACCCGGTGCGCCGCAGCGCGGACGGCACCGGCCTGCTGGAGGCCACCTCCGTGTCCTCCGCGGCCTGGCTCGCCGGAGTGGGGCTGCTGTCGTTCACCTGGCCGGGCCAGATGGACCACTCCCTGCGCGACGACTGGCTGGAGCAGCAGACGGAGACGGCCTGGGTGCTGGCGGACGACCTCGACGGACCGGACTGGTCGACGCTGTCCCTCCCCGTGGACGGGGTGCCGACGCCGTTCCACTACCGGGAGTCCGAGTTCGGCTGGGTGCTCGCGGGATCGACGCGGGCGGGCGTGCACGTCGGCGCGTACGGCAGGGGCATGAGCGCGTACGGGCTGGGCTTCGCCGTGGTCAAGGACATCACCGCCTACGCGTCCTGAGTCGGGGAGCGTACCCGCCGGGCCCCGGGCGGGGAACGCACCGCCGTCCTCGTACGGCGAAGGGCGCCGCCCCGGAGGACGGCGCCCCGGCAGGACGCGGCACAGCGGCTCTCAGGGCCCCGTACGGGCGCCCGGAGCCCTCAGAACTTGTTCCGGGGCGTGATGCCCAGTGCCAGGCCCGCCAGACCGCGCTGGCGCCCGCCGAGCTTGCCGGCGATCGAGCGGAGCGCCGCACCCGCGGGGGACTCCGGGTCGGACAGGACGACCGGCTTCCCCTCGTCGCCGCCCTCGCGCAGGCGCACGTCGATGGGGATGGAACCGAGCACCGGGACGGTGGCGCCCGTGGTGCGGGTCAGGCCGTCGGCCACCGACTGGCCGCCACCGGTGCCGAAGACGTCGACCATCTCGTCGCAGTGCGGGCAGGGCAGGCCGGACATGTTCTCGACCACGCCGACGATCTTCTGGTGGGTCTGCACGGCGATGGAGCCCGCCCGCTCGGCGACCTCGGCCGCCGCCTGCTGAGGCGTGGTGACGACCAGGATCTCGGCGTTCGGCACGAGTTGCGCGACCGAGATCGCGATGTCGCCGGTGCCCGGCGGCAGGTCGAGCAGCAGCACGTCCAGGTCGCCCCAGTACACGTCCGCCAGGAACTGCTGCAGCGCGCGGTGCAGCATCGGGCCGCGCCACACCACCGGTGCGTTGCCCGGGGTGAACATGCCGATGGAGATGACCTTCACGCCGTGCGCGGACGGCGGCATGATCATGTTCTCGACCTGGGTCGGACGCCCGTCGGCGCCCAGCATGCGCGGCACCGAGTGACCGTAGATGTCGGCGTCCACGACGCCGACCTTCAGGCCGTCGGCCGCCATCGCCGCCGCCAGGTTCACCGTCACCGACGACTTGCCGACACCGCCCTTGCCGGAGGCGACCGCGTACACCCGGGTGAGGCTGCCCGGCTTCGCGAAGGGCACCTCGCGCTCGGCCTGGCCGCCGCGCAGGGCGTTCGCCAGTTCCTTGCGCTGCTCGTCGCTCATCACGTCCAGGGTGACGTCGACCCGCGTGACACCCTCGAGCCGGGAGACCGCGTCCGTCACCCGCTGTGTGATCGTGTCCCGCATCGGGCAGCCGGAGACCGTCAGGTACACGGTGACCGCGACCGCTCCGTCTGCCCCGATCTCCACCGACTTGACCATCCCGAGCTCGGTGATGGGCCGGTTGATCTCGGGGTCGTTCACTGTCGCCAGTGCCTCGCGCACCGCGTCTTCCGTAGCCATGGTGTCGATGGTACGGCGCTCCGCACGTCCCCCGGTAAGCCCGCTACCGGTCGTCTGCGTCACGTCCGGGAGACCTCTGTGCCCGCATTGCCGCGATGGAGCCGTGGTGGTCCCGGTGTCCGTTCTGTCTTTCCTCGAGATCCTTCATCATGTCCTGGAGCTCCGAGCGGATCCAGTCGCGCGTCGCGACCTCCCCGAGCCCGATCCGCAGGGCGGCGATCTCCCGGGTCAGATACTCGGTGTCCGCGATCACGCGCTCGTCCTGCTTGCGGTCCTGCTCCAGGTTGACCCGGTCGCGGTCGTCCTGCCTGTTCTGCGCCAGCAGGATCAGCGGGGCGGCGTACGAGGCCTGGAGGGACAGCATCAGGGTCAGGAAGATGAACGGGTACTCGTCGAAGCGCAGTTCCTCCGGCGCGGACACGTTCCACACCAGCCACACGATGATGACGACCGTCATCCAGACGATGAACCGGCCGGTCCCCAGGAAACGCGCGATCCGCTCCGAAAGGCGCCCGAAGGCCTCCGGATCCCACTCGGGCAGCAGTCGGCGCCTGGGCGGACGCGGCTGGTCCAGCCGGGGCGTCCGCACGCGGCCGGCGGCCGTGGCGCCCGCCGGGTGACGCTGCTCGCGCACGCCGTCGCGCTCAGGTGCCATCGGTCACCACCCCCCCGTCGTCGTCCCTGACACCCCTGCCGTCCGCGTCGTCCGTGTCCTCCGCGCCGTTCGGTGCGTCGTTCTCGTTCAGATGGAACTCGGTCTCCCGCCAGTCGTCCGGCAGCATGTGGTCCAGTACGTCGTCCACCGTCACCGCGCCCAGCAGCGCACCCGTCTCGTCGACCACGGGCGCCGCCACCATGTCGTACGTGGCGAAGAACCCGGCGACCACGGGCAGCGCCGCCTCCGGTGCCAGACGCTGCAGATCGTCGTCGAGGATCGAACCGACCAGCGTGTACGGAGGATCGCGCAGCAGCCGCTGGAAGTGGACCGTGCCCAGGTACTTGCCGGTCGGGGTCTCCTCCGGCGGACGGCACACGTAGACCTGGGCCGCGTGCGCCGGGGACAGGTCCGGGTTGCGGATGCGGGCCAGGGCGTCGGCGACGGTCGCGTCGGGCCTCAGCACGATCGGCTCGGTCGTCATCAGACCGCCCGCCGTGTGCTCCTCGTACGCCATCAGGCGCCGCATGTCGGCCGCGTCCTCCGGCTGCATCAGGCTCAGCAGCCGCTCCTTGTCCTCCTCGGGCAACTCGGAGAGCAGGTCGGCGGCGTCGTCCGGATCCATGGCCTCCAGGACGTGGGCGGCGCGCTCCTCCTTCAGCTTGCCGAGGATCTCCACCTGGTCGTCCTCGGGCAGTTCCTCCAGCACGTCCGCGAGGCGGTCGTCGTCCAGAGCGGCGGCCACCTCGGCGCGGCGCTTGGCGGAGAGGTGGTGCAGGACGTTGGCCAGGTCGGCGGGGCGCAACTGCTCGAACGTGGCGAGCAGATTCTCGGCGCCCTGCCCCTGCTCCTCCAGCGAGAACCCGCTGACCGCCGACCACTCGACGGTGAGCGTCTCCCCCTTGCCCCGCCGAAACGTTCCACCCTTCTTGCCCTTGCGGACGAACACCCGGTCGATCAACCATTCCCGGCGGGCCGACGGCTGGTGCACCGACAGGTCGAGGACGGTGACCTCCTCACCGGTCTCCACGAGCGTCACCCTGCGGTCCAGGAGCTCGCCGAAGACGAGCCGTTCGGTGGGCCGCTGCTCGAAGCGCCGGACGTTGAGCACGCCGGTGGTGATGACCTGACCGGACTGCACGGCGGTCACCCGGTTCATGGGCAGGAAGATGCGGCGCCGACTGGGGAGTTCGACCACCAGACCGAGCAGCCTCGGTGGTCGCCCGCCCACCCGCAGCATCACGACCAGATCGCGCACACGCCCCACCAGGTCACCGGCCGGATCGAAGGCGGCGACGCCGGAGATGTGGGAGACGAAGAACCGGGGGGCGCCCGCTGCCATGGCGGCGGCTCCTTTTCGTACGGGTCGGTGCTGCCGTGCGTGTGTGCTGCTGCTTGCTCTGGCCCTGCTGTGCTGTCCTGTCCGCTGCTGTGTCGGTTGTCCGGATGGCCCGTTCGGGCGGCTTCAGGCTAGCCCGTCCCGATCAGCGGTGCCTTTGTGGCCGGTCCGGACGGACTGCCTCCGACCGGCCGGTACGGCCCCGGTAATCTGCGGTACGCCGTTCAGGTCCCCGTCAGAGAGGCAGCGCAACCTGTGACTCCGATCTCCCCGGGCCGTTCCCGCACAGCCATGCTGGCGAGTGCCGTGTGCGTGCTGCTCGTGACCGGAATGGCGCTCACGGGATGCTCCTCCGAGGAAGAAGACCCGAACAAGGGCACCAACGGCGTCGGCAAGCTGTCCGCCGCCGAGATCCAGAACAGGACACGGACGGCCGCCAAGTCCGTCGACACCGTGCGGCTGCACGGAAACGTCGTCACCAGCGGGCGTACGTACACGCTCGACATGCGGCTCAAGCCCGAGGGCGGCATCGGATCGGTCACCGCCGAGGGCCGGACGTTCCGGTTGCTGAAGGTCGACGACGAGCTCTTCCTGAAGGCCGACGCCAAGTTCTGGGGCCAGGCGAACGACGGGACCGGCGAGGACGGCGCGCAGGGCGAGGGCGAAGGGGACGGGGGCGGGGCTTCGGACGCGGCAGCGGCCGGCAAGCTCGCCGAGAAGTACGTGAAGGTGCCGGAGGGCGACCCCTCGTACAAGAAGTTCATCGGGTTCGCGGACAAGGACGTCCTCCTCAACAGTCTGCTGCCCCTGCACGGCACCCTCGCCACGGACGGCCACCACGAGCAGGGCGGCGTCCGCACCATCCGCATCACCGGCGACGAGGGCTCCGGCGGCACCCTGGACGTCTCCCTCGAGGGCAAGCCGTACCCGCTGCGCCTGGTGCGCGCCGGCAAGGCGGGCACCCTCACCTTCTCGGCCTGGGGCGCCGACTTCGCCCTGGAGCAGCCGGCCGAGGACGAGACGCTGGACTACGAGGGCCAGCTCCCGACGTCGTAGGAGGACCGGGGCGGGGTGATCGGTCAGCGGCGCTTCCCGCGCCCCGCCAGCAGCCGGGGCAGGCCCGCGGGGGCCGGGTGCCGGGTCGTCACCGGCGTCGGCAGCGGGGGCTCGGCCAGGGAACCCTCGGGCAGCGGTGCCGTCGCCCCGGTCGGCTCCAGGCGCAGCACCCGGCACTCACGCGCCCAGCGCTCCGTCATCGTCTCGCCGTCGGGCGCGTTGAGCCGCTTGCCCTTGAGCACGGCGACCGCCGCGTCCCACTCCTCGGACCCGGAGGGCAGCTCCACGACCGTCGCGGCCCAGGAGACCAGCCGGCCGCCCTTGTCCTTGCTGCGCACCGTCACCTCGGCCGGCCCGCCGTCCGCCAGCCCGGGCAGCGGCTGCTCCCCGGGACCGTCGCCGACCAGGCACATCGCGCCCTCGTGCCACACGTGCCACAGCGGCCGGGCCGGGCCACCGGAACCCCGGACCCAGACGAGGCCGGACTTCTTGGTGGCCTCCTCGACGAGGGCCCGGTCGAACAGCGCACTGGTCGCACTTGTCATGGGCCCAGCCTATCCAGGGCCTCCGAGCCGGATTCCGGATTCCGGGGTTCATCCTGGTCCCGTCCCGTGTCCGGCCCGTGCCCATTCCGGCGCTGATCCCGGAGCCGGTGTCAGAGCCAGCCGTTGCGCTTCAGCGTGCGGTGGATACCCAGGCAGAGGGCCACGGTCACGCTGAGGATCACCGGGTAGCCGTACTTCCAGTCCGTCTCCGGCATGTAGTCGAAGTTCATGCCGTACACCCCGCAGACCATCGTCGGCACGGCGATGATGGCGGCCCACGAGGTGATCTTGCGCATGTCCTCGTTCTGCGCCACGGAGGCCTGCGCGAGATTGGCCTGGAGGATGGAGTTGAGCAGCTCGTCGAAGCCGATCACCTGCTCGTGCACCCGGGCCACGTGGTCGGCGACGTCACGGAAGTACTTCTGGATCTCCGGGTCGATCAGCCGCATCGGCCGCTCGCTCAGCAGCTGCATGGGCCGCAGCAGTGGGGACACCGCTCGCTTGAACTCCAGCACCTCCCGCTTGAGCTGGTAGATCCGTCCGGCGTCGGTGCCGCGCGGGGTGCCCCCGCGGCCGGGCGAGAACACCTCGGTCTCCACCTCGTCGATGTCGTCCTGCACCGCGTCGGCGACCGCGATGTAGCCGTCGACGACGTGGTCGGCGATGGCGTGCAGAACCGCCGAGGGGCCTTTGGCCAACAGTTCGGGGTCTCCCTGGAGGCGGTGCCGCAGGCCCCGCAGGGAGCCCTGGCCGCCGTGCCGGACGGTGATGAAGAAGTCCCGGCCGGTGAAGCACATCACCTCACCGGTCTCGACGACCTCGCTGCCGGAGTCGAGCCGGTCGTGGTCGAGGTAGTGGATGGTCTTGAAGACCGTGAAGAGCGAGTCGTCGTAGCGCTCCAGCTTGGGCCGCTGGTGGGCCTGGACGGCGTCCTCCACGGCCAGTGGGTGCAGTCCGAACTCGCGGGCGATACCGGCGAACTCGTCCTCGGTCGGCTCGTGCAGGCCGATCCACACGAAGCCCGAGTCCCGGCGCACCAGGCGCATCGCCTCCTGAGGGGTGAGCGGGCTCTCGGTCTCCACACGGCGGCCGTCGCGGTAGATGGCGCAGTCGACGACCGCGGTGGTCGTCGCCGGGTCGCGGGTGGTGTCGTACGGGGCGCTGCTCTCCTTGCGCAGCGGGGCACGGGAGGGACGGACCACGGCACGCAGGTCGCGGATCATCGACATGGCGGGCTCCTTCGCGAAACGGGCAACGAAAGGCGCCGGCGCGACGGGTGGAACCACCCGGAATGAGGACGTCCTGACCAGAGATGACCCGGCTTCCGGAAAAAGCCCGGGCAGGGGATGTTTGGCACGTCCACAAAGCGGGGAGCACCGCACCGTCGCGGTGGCGAGTCTCGTCGCTGATGCAGCTACTGGGGCAGATCAGTCGGGACGAAACGAAATGCTCTTCCGATGAAGACGCGATGATGCGAGGTGACAGCCGGAACGGAGCAGCTACATCAACGGGTGGAAGAGCGGGTGCTACTGCACGGTCGACTTCGGTCCATGCCAGCCCCACCTCCTCCGGCCGGTCCCTCGTAAGGGACGATCCTCATCCCCTGAAGGGGATTCCCCCGTAGGGGGAGTGTCAGAGCGGTACCGGGGCTCCGCGGACTCTCCCAGTGCCCTGAAAATGCCCTGCCGGGCTTGGGCGTTGCCTGGGGGGCCTCCTGCGTGCTGCCCCGAACCACCGGGCCAGACTAGCAGCCGACCGCTGTGTCAAGGTGCCGCTTCGCCTGCTGCCGACGGGTTCTATGCTCGCCGCATGGCAGATGTTCTTCCTCTGGTCGAGGCCCGGTTGCTCACGGCTCTGGGCGAGCCGGTCGCGCGCGCGGCAGTCACCTTTCTGGGTACGGACCGCGTCGAGGTGCTGCGCTTCCAGGAGGGCGACATCGTGCGCTACGCCACCCTCGGCATGTCCGCGCGGCCCATGGCCGACCCCACGGCGGTGATCGCGGATCCGGTCGCGGGCCCGCGCGCGGAGCTGGTGCTGTCGGTGCGCGGCGGTCTCGCCGACACCGACAAGGTGCTCCGCCCGCTCGCCGTTCTTGCCGCGTCCCCGCAGGTCGAGGGTGTGGTCGTGACCCCCGGCGCCTCTCTCGACGTCGGCGAACCGCTGTGGCCCGGAGCCCCGTTCACCTCGGTGCTGGTCGCCGAGCCGGGCGGTCTGGTGGAGGACCTGGAACTCGACGAGCCCATGGAGCCCGTACGGTTCCTGCCGCTGCTGCCCATGACGCCGAACGAGGCGGCCTGGAAGCGGGTGCACGGCGCCCAGGAGTTGCAGGAGCGCTGGCTGGCCCGCGGAACGGACCTGAGGCACCCCACTCGGGCCTCCGTCGCGCTGGACTGACGCGCTCCCGCCTTCGACGGGCGGCCGTTCGTCGAAGTGAGCAAGATCACCCATGTCGGGCCGTCAATGACGAGCCGGGACAGTTCAGTTGGCGGGGCGGGGCGGGGCGGGGCGGGGCGGGGCGGGGCGGGGCGGGGCGGGGTGGCGGTGGCGGTGGCCGGGTGCCGGCCGGGTGTCTGCCGGGGACAGCCGGTGTCTGTCGGGTCGGTCGGGTCGGGGCGTGCGCCCCGGATGCGGCCACCGGATGAGCGGTGCCGTAGTCCGAACCGGTCGGTGTGTACCGTTTCCGGCCCCCGGGTGACCGGTTCGGTCCGGACGGGTGATCGTCCTTGACGTGGAGGGGCGAGGGTAGGACCGTGGGGCCCTATGAGGGGCGAACCCAGTTGCCCGAAGTGTGGTGGCCGGGTCAGGGCTCCCGGCCTCTTCTCCGATGCCTGGCAGTGCGATGTGCACGGCATCGTGCATCCGGTCCAGCCCGTGATACCGCCGAGCGTCGAGGCGCTCGACGTCGTCGTGCACCGTACCCGGGTACCGGTGTGGATGCCGTGGCCGCTGCCGGTGGGCTGGCTGTTCACCGGGGTGGCCAGCGCGGGCGACGACCGCGGAGGCGGCCGCGCCAGCGCCGTCGCGTGCACCGGACCAGGACCGCTCGGCGGCATGGGCGAGCTGATCCTCGTGGCCGAGGAACTCGGCGTCGGGCTCGGCGCCCGGTACGCGGGTGTCGACGGCCCGGACCCGGGGCCGTACCTGGACATCGAGAAGGCCGCCGAGACCAAGGTGCTGGCCGCCGGCCGCCCGACCCCGCTCTGGCGCGTCTCCGGGGCGCCGGACGACCGGGCCGTCTTCGCGGGCGAGGCGCTCGGGATGTGGCTGTGGGCGGTGCTGTGGCCCGAGCAGTCCGGGCTCCTGATGTACGAAGAGCTGGTCCTCACCGACCTCCGGGACGCCGGGGCCGAGTCGGAACTGGTGCCCTGCGGGGCTCTGTCGCCGCGGCTGATGGAGACGCCGTGAGGGGCGGCGGCGGGAGGGCCGACGCGGAGGGCCGGCGCGAAGTGTGCGGGTAAGCGGGCACGGGGCGCGGGCACGGGGCGCGCGTGTAGGGGGCGCCGGGCGGGTTCGGGTGTGACGGAAGCGTGCGGAAGTGCGGCTATCCTGAAGCGTCCCCCGTCCGCCCGTCACCGCTTGGAGCAACGCGTCGTGCGTATCGATCTGCACACCCACTCCACCGCGTCCGACGGTACGGACTCCCCGGCCGGTCTGGTGCGCGCGGCCGCCGCCGCCGGCCTCGACGTCGTCGCGCTGACCGACCACGACACCACCCGCGGCCACGCCGAGGCCCTCGCCGCGCTTCCCCCGGGGCTCACGCTGGTGACCGGTGCCGAGCTCTCCTGCCGGTACGACGGCATCAGCATGCACATGCTGGCCTACCTCTTCGACCCCGGGGAACCGGCGCTGCTCGCCGAGCGTGAGCTGGTTCGGGACGACCGCGTACCGCGGGCCCAGGGCATGATCGCCAAGCTGAACGGCCTGGGGGTGCCCGTCACCTGGGAGCAGGTCGCCCGGATCGCCGGCGACGGCTCGGTGGGCCGCCCGCACATCGCCACGGCACTCGTCGAGCTGGGTGTGGTGGAGACGGTGAACGACGCCTTCACCCGGGAATGGCTGGCGGACGGCGGCCGGGCCCACATGACGAAGCACGAGACCGACCCCTTCGAAGCGCTCCGGCTGATCAAGGGCGCGGGCGGGGTGGCGGTGTTCGCCCACCCGGCCGCGAGCAAACGCGGCCGGACCGTACCGGAGTCCGCCATCGCGGATCTGGCCGAGGCCGGTCTCGACGGCATCGAGGTCGACCACATGGACCACGACCCCGACACCCGGGCGCGGCTGCGGGGCCTCGCGAAGGAACTGGGGCTGCTCGTGACCGGGTCCAGCGACTACCACGGCAGCCGGAAGAACTGCGTGCCCGGCGAGTACACCACGGATCCCGAGGTGTACGGCGAGATCACGCGTCGCGCGACCGGCGCGTTCCCGGTGCCGGGGGCCGGCGGGGCCTGAGCCACCCGTACCTCCTGGGCCCGCCCCGCGCCGGGGCGGCGCCCGCTTTCCCCTTGGGCTCTTTCGTTGAGCACACCTGAGCGAGCACACCCGAGCGCGCGCCTTCCCGAGTGCCGCATGCTCACCGCTCTCCCTCACCCTTCCCCCCTCCCCTCTCGTTTCGTTTCGTTTCCCAGCAAGGCAGACATGTTCGACGTCGCCGTCTTCGGCTCCCTCTTCCTGACCCTCTTCGTCATCATGGATCCCCCCGGGATCACCCCGATCTTCCTGGCCCTGACCGCGGGCCGGCCCGCCAAGGTGCAACGGCGGATGGCCTTCCAGGCCGTCTGCGTGGCCGGAGGCGTGATCGTCCTGTTCGGGCTGATCGGGCAGCAGATCCTCGACTACCTGCATGTGTCCATGCCCGCGCTGATGATCGCGGGCGGACTGCTGCTCCTGCTGATCGCGCTCGACCTGCTCACCGGCAAGAACGACGAGCCCCAGCAGACCAAGGACGTCAACGTCGCTCTGGTCCCGCTCGGCATGCCGCTGCTGGCCGGGCCCGGCGCGATCGTGTCGGTCATCCTCGCGGTGCAGAAGGCCGACAGCACCCCGGCCCAGGTCTCGGTGTGGGCGGCGATCCTCGCCGTCCACGTGGTGCTGTGGCTGGTCATGCGGTACTCGCTGCTGATCATCCGGGTCATCAAGGACGGCGGGGTGGTCCTGGTGACGCGGCTCGCGGGCATGATGCTCTCCGCGATCGCCGTGCAGCAGATCATCAACGGGGTCACGCAGGTGATCCAGGGCAGCTGACCGCCCCGCCCTCGCTCGCCCCGCCCTCGCTCGCCCCGCCCTCGCTCGTCCCGCGGGGCGCGGGGCGCGAGGCGCAGGAAGTGGGACGCACAAAGCCCCCGTACCCGTCGAGGTGGTACGGAGGCTTCGGAACAGGCGGTACCGGTACAGGACCCGGCGTTCTGCGTTATGAGGCCGGCGTGTCGGCCGGACGGATCCACAGGCGCTGCCCGATGGAGGCGGCCTGCTGCACGATGTGGTTGACGGAGGCGGCGTCCACGACGGTGGTGTCCACGGCGGTGCCGTCGACGTCGTCGAGTCGCATGATTTCGAAGCGCAAGGGCTTCTCCCTTCGTCTGGTCATCCTCCTGAAGGAGAACTGCTGGATGGGTGGCCACGAGCCGGACCGGCCCGTGTTTCATCAGTAAATAACGGTTTGCCCCCTGCAAACATTCCCTATGCTAAGAAAATTCTTTGATTGGCTAAATACTGACGGGTTGTCGATGGGCGAATGTTTGGAAGGAGACCGATCGGGACCGGTTGTGTTCGCACAGTGACCGCCGGGACAATGGAGATGATGAACGACGACCTGGCGGACCTGAACTCCCGTATCGACCGCACGAACGAGCTGCTTCAGCGCATGCTCGCCGAAGTGGCGAAGACGCCCTCCACGCACGCGATCTTCGTCGACGCGGGTTATCTGTACGCGGCGGCGGGGCGGCTGGTGGCCGGGACGGAGGACCGCCGGGCCTTCGACCTCGACGCCGAAGGACTCATCGACGCGCTCATCGACCGGGCCCGCACCATCTTCGCGGACAGCAGACTGCTGCGCGTCTACTGGTACGACGGCGCCAGGCGCCGCATCCACACCGCCGAGCAGCAGACCATCGCAGAGCTCCCCGACGTCAAGGTCCGCCTCGGCAACCTCAACGCCAACAACCAGCAGAAGGGCGTCGACTCCCTGATCCGCTCCGACCTGGAGTCGTTGGCCCGGCACCGCGCCATCAGCGACGCCGCCCTGCTGGGCGGCGACGAGGACCTGGTCTCGGCGGTCGAGGCCGCCCAGGGGTACGGCGCCCGCGTCCACCTCTGGGGCATCGAGGCGCCCGAGGGCCGCAACCAGGCCGAGCCCCTGCTCTGGGAGGTCGACAGCCAGCGCACCTTCGACCTCGACTTCTTCAAGCCGTACGTCTCCCGGCGCACGGCCCCCGGATACGAGCCGACGGCAGACCGGCCCACCCGCGAGGACGTCCGCTTCGTCGGGGCGCAGATCGCCGCGAAGTGGCTCTCCGAACGCGGGCGGGACTCGCTGGTGGAACTGCTGCCCGGCCATCCCTATCTGCCCGGATCGGTCGACCAGGACCTGCTGGTGGAGGCCGAAGGCCTGCTGCAGTACTCCCTGCGCGGCCAGGCCGACCTGCGACGCGCCCTGCGCGACGGCTTCTGGGCCCACCTCCAGGCGCAGTACTAGGCCGTTTCGTTTGGATCAGCTGATCGTTGGTCCGGACCTGTCGTTGACTGATGCGCAGTGGGCGAGGATCGAGCCGTTGCTCCCGGCCCGGATGCCGAAGCGTGGTGCTCGGCGTGCCTGGCGGGGATCGTGCAGAGAGCGACCGGTGCCGGGGCGCGTAGCCACACCTCGGCAGCTCCCTGTCGGGATCAGGTCGTCGTTGACGGCTTCTCGGTCGACGGCCTTTCGCGGAGGGCGTTGACGACCGCGCGCTCCAGGACCGCCGACTGGTTGATCAGGGTGCCCTTCTTGCCCATGGAGGTGTCCCTGATGAGGTAGCTCCGTTCGCCCAGGTACTCCAGGGTGGTCGAGTCGAAGATCCAGGCGGTGCGCCAACCGGCCCGGGTGTTGTCGCGGGCCACGCCGATCCCGTGCCGGCCGGCCGCGTCCACCGCGTCGGAGTCCTCGGTCACGCCGGAGATCTTCGCCGCGGCCTTGTAGAGGGCGGCCGCGGTCTTCGGCGGCATCACCGTCTCCCGCAGCAGCTCACCGATGGCGTCGAAGGCGTCCTGGTCCGGGTCCCGGTCCTCGGCCGGGGTATCACGCGCGTCCTGGTCCGTGGTGATCTCGGTGGCGAGCCGCTGGAGCAGGGCGTCGGGGTCGGTGGGCAGGGAGGCCAGCCACGTGTACGTCGGCCGGCTGAGGCCCGCCGGGTAGCCGACGGCCGTCTCGCCGTCCGGGGCCCCGACGGTGATCGGGATGTACGAGCCGTCCTGGTGGATCAGGCCTTCATCGATCACCGGCCCCGACTTCTGCGTGATCCAGACCTCACGCTCGCGGGGCTCGGTCAGCTTCACCGGGCCGTCGAACTTGCCCTCGTTCTCGGTCTGCAGTGTCCTGACGTACACGAACTGGTCGCCGGTGACCTTCTGTTCGCCCTTCTTCGCGGCAATCGAGGCGACCCGGTCGAGCAGTACGGCCGCGCCACGCGGGGCCGTGGCCTGAGAACCCGTGCCCGCGGCGGACGGTGCCGGAGCGCGGTCCTGGCCGGTCACGGTGAGCGTGGTCAGCAGCACCCCGCCCAGGGCCAGTCCGGCGGCGGGCAGCAGGACGGCGGGGCGCAGGAGGCGGGGTCGGGGGCGTGCGGTGGTGTGGTCGCCGTCCTGGTCGATCAGATGCATCAGGGTGTCCTTGTGGTGGAGATGACGGCCCGGGGGCAGGTCCCGTTCGGCCGGGGCCGGCAGCAGCCGGGCCAGTTCCTCGTGTTCGGCCCGCTCGGGGCCGGAGGTGCGGTCGTTCATCGGGCTTCCTCCTGGATGGGCAGGGCCACGAACGCGGCCCTGCTCTCTACCTCTCCGCAGCGGGGGCGGGGTTCCCTTCCGGATCGGACCGCTTCTCCGGGTCGTGCTTCCCGCGCGGACCCGTCCGGTGTCCGGCGGAGCTGCTCGTCGGTGAGCCGTCGCAGCTGGGTACGGGCGCGGGACAGCCGCGACCGCACGGTGCCCACCGGGATACCGAGGGCTTCGGCGGCCTCGGCGTAGTTCAGTCCGGACCAGACGCAGAGGGCCAGCACCTCGCGTTCCTGGCGGCGGAGTCCGCCCAGTGTCTGCCGGATCGCGGCGAGCCGCCGTGTGTCGTCGACGCGTCCGGCCGTGGCGTCCGCGATGTCCGCCACCGGTTCCGGGGCGGGGCGGCGGGCCAGGAAGGCCAGGCGCCGCCCGATACCGCGGTTGGCGTTGCGTGCCTTGTTCGTGGCAATCCCGAGCAGCCACGGCCGCAGCGAGTCGCCCTCCGGCTCGACGGCGTGACGGGCGCGCCAGGCGGCCAGGAAGGTCTCGGACAGAACCTCCTCGGCCGTCGACCAATCGCCCGTCAGCCGGTAGGCGTGGTTGTAGACCGCCCGCGCGTACTCCTCGTAGAGCGCGGCGAACGCCTCGCGGTCGCCCGCTCTGATTCGTGCGCGCATGCGCTCCCGATCTTCCTGTTCATCACATCTCACACCCCCTACCTCTCCGGCCGGGTCGAGGAGTTCCCGTGACCCGCGCCACACCACGGGGCCGCTGATACCGGACGCGGATCCACGGACCACCGGTGAGACGCAGCCTTCCCGCTGCTGCCCCACGGCTGAGGCGGCCGGGGACCGAGAGCAGGGACTTGCGGCGGCGCGGCACCCGTTTCGCCGGGCCCGGACCGGCCGTGGGGGCAGGAGTCCCGGCATCCGCACTTACTGCGCACCGGTCTGGAACTTCCAGGCGATCCCGTCGATCACCCCACGGTGGTCCCGCCGCCGGCCGCCTCGCCGTCCGGCCCGGCAACAGCGGCTCAATCCGCGCCCCCTGGGCGACCGTCAACGGCACGACCGGACCAACGGTTTGATGGTCTAAACGAAACGGCCTAGGCGAGGGGGCGGGCGTCGGTGCCGGTGGCGGTGTCGTTGTGGGGGGCCTGGAGGCCGTCCCAGAAGGCGGCGAGGGCGTGCGCGGTGGGCTCGGGCCGTTCGACGGCGGGGGAGTGCTCGGCGCCGACGACGACCGTGCGGTGCGCGTTCAGGCGTACGGCCATGGCGTCGAGATCCGGTACCGGCCAGGTGTCGTCGTGCGCACCCGACAGCACGTGGAACGGCAGCGGCACGGTGGCGAGTTCGTCGACCAGGTCCGGCTCCGCGCACAACTGCCGCCCAGTAGCCAGTAGTTGAGCGGGACTGGTGCTCAACCAGCGTCGGCGCAGATGCTCCTGGCCGCCGAGCCCGCGTGCGGGCCCACCGACCTCCTCCGGCGGGCCCAGGGCCAGGATCGCCTCCCAGCACTGCGCCATCGTCATCCGGGAGAGCGCGTCCCGCAGCAGCGTCACGCGCTGCTCCTGGGAGCCGGAGATCCGAGCGGGGCCGGACGAGATCAGGGTGAGCGAACGAAAGGGGGCGTGGTCCTCGAGCACCGCCGCACGGGCGATCTGGCCGCCCAGCGAGTGCCCGACCAGATGCAGCGGTACGTCCGTGCCGAGCGCCTCCGCCTGCGCGAGCACGTCCCGCGCCAACTGCGCCCGCGCATAAGCGGACTCGTCGTCCACGGGCCCGTCCGACTCGTACTGTCCCCGCCCGTCCACGGCGACGCTGCGGTACCCGCGAGCGGCGAGCGGCCCGTGCACCAGTGTGAAGTCCTCCTTGCTCCCCGTGAACCCGGGCAGCGACAGCACGACCCCCTTCGGTTCGGCCCCCTCGGCCGGCGGCACGTCGACGACGGCGAACTCCCCACGAGAGGTGCGGAGTCGGTACGTCCGAGCGCCGGGCGGCGTCGCGCGGAGGAGAGAGGGGGAGAGGGAAGAAGCAGGAGGGGAAGCGGAGGCGGCGTCGCTGGTCACGGGGTGAGGGTAGCGGGCGCCGGTGCGAGGACGGGGTGCCGGGGGACGCCTGTCGGGGGACGCCGACGGCCCGGCCCCACAGAGGGGGACCGGGCCGTCGAATCGTGCCTCTGGTGCGGGTCAGGCCTCCGTGGACTCCGCGGGAGCCGTTGCCGCGGCCTTGCGGGTGCGGCGGACCCGGGGCTTCGCCTCGGCCGTCTCCGGCGCGGCCTCGGATGCGGCCTGTGCCGGGATGCCGACGGCGGCCTCGGCGGTCACGGTGGCCTTGCGGGTACGGCGGCGGGGCTTGGCCTCGGCCACCTCGACAGCCTCGGCGGCCTCGGTGGTGTCGACGGCCTTGGCAGCCGCCGTCTTCCTGGTGCGCTTGGGCTTCACCTCGGCTGCGGCGTCCACCGCGGCTTCCGGCTCCTGCACGGCGGTGGCCGCCTTGCGGGTGCGGCGCGGCTTGACCTCGGTGGCCTCGACCGTGTCCACGGCCGTCTCCGCCTTGGCAGGAGCCTTGCGGGTGCGCCGGGGCTTGGCCGCCTCGGTCTCCGCCGGCTCGGCCTCGGAAGCGGCCTGTGCCGGGATACCGGCGGCGGTCGCGGTGGCCTCGGCGGTCACGGTGGCCTTGCGGGTGCGGCGACGGGGCTTGGCCTCCGTGCCTTCGGCGGTGTCGAGCACGGCCTCGGCCTCGGCAGCCTCGGGGGCCTTGGCCACGCTCTTGCGGGCGCGGCGCGGCTTGGCAGGAGCCGGCTCCGGTGCGGATCCGGCGGTCACCTCGGCGGTGTCCACCACCGCCTCGGCAGCCGAAGGCGCGGTCGCGGCCACGGACTTGCGGGTCCGGCGGCGACGCGGCTCGACGGGGGCCTCGGGCTCCCCGGCCTCCGGGGCTGTCCCGGTCACGGCGGTGCTCTCGGCCGACGGGGCGACGGCGACCGCCACCGCCGCGTCGGCCTCGACCGGCGAACCGGCCGGGGCCGCGGTGTCGACGGCTGCCGTCTCCGCGGACCTGCGGGAACGGCGGCGGCGCGGCTTCGACGGGGTCTCGGGGCTCTCCGGGTGCTCCACAGCGTCCCCGGACGTGCCCTCCACCGTCGCGACAGCGGCCTCGGCGGACTCCACGGGCCCGGTGGACTCGACCGGTCCGGTGGACTCGACCGCGGTCACCGGGGAGGTCGTGGCCTCGGCCGGGGCTCCGCCGCGCATACGGCGACGGCGACGCGGGGTGCGGGAAGCCGTACCGGCCTCCGTCTCACCGGTGTCCTCGACGGGCAGGGCCGTCGGCTGCTGCGCCGAGTCGCTCAGCGGCGTACCGCCCCGCGTACGGCGACGGCGGCGCGGCGTACGGGCCGGACGCTCGTGGTCGGCGGACGGGGAGTCGCCCCGGTGGTCGGCCCGCTCACCCCGGTCGGTCCGGTCGGCCCGCTCGTTGCGGCCACCGCGTCCGCGCGGGCCGCCACGGCCGCCCGGCTCGCCCAGGTCCTCCAGCTCCTCCGCGTCGAGCCCGGCGCGGGTGCGCTCCGAGCGCGGAAGGACACCCTTCGTGCCCTCGGGGATGCCGAGGTCGGCGAACAGGTGCGGGGAGGTGGAGTACGTCTCCGGCGGGTCGCTGAAGCCCAGGTCCAGCGCCTTGTTGATCAGCTGCCAGCGCGGGATGTCGTCCCAGTCGACCAGCGTGATCGCCGTACCCTTCGCTCCCGCGCGGCCGGTACGGCCGATGCGGTGCAGGTACGTCTTCTCGTCCTCGGGGGACTGGTAGTTGATGACGTGCGTGACACCCTCGACGTCGATGCCGCGGGCGGCGACGTCGGTGCAGACGAGTACGTCCACCTTGCCGTTGCGGAAGGCGCGCAGCGCCTGCTCGCGGGCGCCCTGGCCGAGGTCGCCGTGGACCGCGCCGGAGGCGAAGCCGCGCTGCTTGAGCTGGTCGGCGAGGTCGGCGGCGGTGCGCTTGGTGCGGCAGAAGACCATGACCAGGCCCCGGCCGTCCGCCTGGAGTATCCGCGAGACCAGCTCGGGCTTGTCCATGTTGTGCGCGCGGTAGATGAACTGCGTGGTGTTCGCGACGGTCGCGCCCTCGTCGTCCGGCGCGGTGGCGCGGATGTGCGTGGGCTGCGACATGTAGCGGCGGGCCAGCCCGATGACCGCGCCCGGCATCGTCGCCGAGAACAGCATGGTCTGACGGCGGGCCGGAAGCAGGTTGATGATCTTCTCGACGTCGGGCAGGAAGCCCAGGTCGAGCATCTCGTCGGCCTCGTCGAGGACGAGGGCCTTGACATCCTTCAGGTTCAGCTTCTTCTGCCCGGCCAGGTCGAGCAGCCGGCCCGGGGTGCCGACGATCACGTCGACCCCCTTCTTCAGGGCCTCGACCTGCGGCTCGTAGGCCCGTCCGCCGTAGATCGCGGTGACGCGGACATTGCGCACCTTGCCGGCGGTCAGCAGGTCGTTGGTGACCTGCGTGCACAGCTCGCGGGTGGGGACCACGACGAGCGCCTGCGGCGTGTCGGTGAGGTCCTCGGGCTTCGCGCGGCCCGCCTCCACGTCCGCGGGGACGGTCACGCGCTCGAGGAGCGGAAGGCCGAAGCCCAGCGTCTTGCCGGTACCGGTCTTGGCCTGGCCGATGACGTCCGTACCCGTCAGGGCCACGGGGAGCGTCATCTCCTGGATGGGGAAGGGAGTGATGATGCCGACGGCTTCCAGGGCCTCGGCGGTCTCGGGGAGAATCCCGAGCTCTCGGAACGTAGTCAGGGTGCTGCCTCTTCTGTGTGCGCGGTGCGAGGCGAGCGCGGGGGTCGTCTATGGACCGTGCCGGGGACGTCGGCTGCCTTACGGGGATGCCGTAGGGCACGGGACCACTGCCGACGCTCTAGCGCTCGTACCGCTGAGGGTCCCTCCGATCGTCGTACGCAATGTGCCGTACGGTCAGGGAGAGCGGTCGGGGCGGAGCCGATCGGGCCTCCGACCGGGCATCCTCATACACGCGCCCTGCCGACTACGTCAGAGTATTCGGCGGGCGCATTACCACCATACCCTGGATTCGCGCACACACCATGGCCGATTTGGCCACGTAGCCGTCGTCACACGTGTTGACCAGCGCCTTACGGCCCGCGACGAGCGGGCTATTGTGCGGATTATGACGAGCTCTGACAAGCCTGACCGCGCCGGGGACACCCCCGACACCTCTGCCGCGCCGACCGGCGTCGCCGCCATGGACTGGGCGGCGGCCTCCGCCGATCCGCAGTACCGCGCGGCCATCGTGGACCTGCTCGGCGCGCTCGCGTACGGGGAGCTGGCGGCGTTCGAGCGGCTCGCGGACGACGCCAAGCTGGCCCCCACGCTGGATGACAAGGCGGAGCTGGCGAAGATGGCGTCGGCCGAGTTCCACCACTTCGAGCGGCTGCGCGACCGCCTGGCCGGGATCGGCGAGGAGCCGACCGTCGCGATGGAGCCGTTCGTGGCCGCGTACGAGGGCTTCCACAAGCAGACCGCGCCCTCCGACTGGCTCGAGGGACTCGTCAAGGCCTACGTCGGCGACTCGATCGCCAGCGACTTCTACCGGGAGGTCGCGGTCCGGCTGGACTCCGACACCCGCGCGCTGGTGCTGACCGTGCTCGACGACACCGGACACGGCGGGTTCGCCGTGGAGAAGGTGCGCGCGGCGATCGACGCGGACCCGCGGGTGGGCGGACGGCTCGCCCTGTGGGCGCGTCGGCTGATGGGTGAGGCGCTGTCCCAGTCGCAGCGGGTGGTGGCCGACCGGGACGCGCTGTCGACGATGCTCGTCGGCGGAGTCGCGGACGGCTTCGACCTCGCCGAGGTCGGCCGGATGTTCTCCCGGATCACGGAGGCCCACACCAAGCGGATGGCGGCCCTGGGCCTGGCGGCCTGAGAGCCGCCGGGCCCCGCCCGCTTCCGTCCCTCCGTAGGGTGCCGGTGGCCGGTCAGGCGGTCGCCGACCGGCCTCGGAGTCTGCCCGCGGGACGCAGGAGCAGCGACAGTGACGCCACGGAGAGGATCGCCGCGCCGGACAGGGTCGTGAGCAGGTTGCCCGCGTCCAGCGCGCTGTGCGTGAGGAACGCGCCCAACAGTGCCCCGGCCGCGCCGGTCGACAGGACCAGGGCGCGGGCGGGGAGGCGGTGCGGCAGGCGGCGCGTGGCCGCCCATGCCAGAGCCAGGCCGAGCATCACTGAACTGAGCGCTTCCAAGAGCATGTCGGGGTCCCTCCCACATGGCCGGCCTGCTCGCATCGGTCGTAGCCCGTCTTACCCCTGACCTGCGGAGTCCAATCCTCCCCTGGAGGGGCCTATGTCCCGTCCGTGCGGGTGGAGACGCTGGCGCGCGGCAGCGGAAAACAGCCGGGGGCGCAGGGGGAGGACAGGGAGAGAAGCCGAACGGAGCAGAGGCGGAGGCCGCGCGGAGGCGCCGACCGGAAGAGGGCGGAGAGCCGGAGCGGCGGAGCGTGGGAACGACGGGGAGAACGGGGAGGCGGAGCGACGGAGAGCCGCGGAGCGGGGACACGGAAGGGCCTGGCGGCTCGAGGTGTCGAGCCGCCAGGCCCTTCCGTGTCTGCCGGTCGTCGCCTACAGCGCGCCGAAGCCCACCTTGCGCGGGGCCGGCTCGCCGATCTCGACGTACGCGAGACGGTCGGCCGGGACCAGGATCTTGCGGCCGTGCTCGTCCACGAGACTCAGCAGCTGAGACTTCCCGGCCAGCGCCTCGGCCACCAAGCGCTCGACCTCCTCGGCGCTCTGACCGCTCTCCAGAACGATCTCGCGGGGCGCGTGCTGCACGCCGATCTTGACCTCCACGGCTATGTCCCTCCGACGGTCAGTGAAGTGCGCGGCCTTCCGCGCCGTACTCAGCACACATTAGCCCGGTGCGGGGACCCGCACGCTCAGCCCCCACAACGCCAGGAGCGAACAGCCGACGGGAACACAAGGCGGCCCCCGCCGGCTCGCACGCGCCGTCCGGCGCTGTCGGAACTACTGCTCGCTGCCGTGCAGCGGGAATCCGGCGATGCCCCGCCAGGCCAGCGAGGTCAGCAGTTGGACCGCCTGGTCGCGCGGCACACTGCGGTCGCTGTGCAGCCAGGACCGCGCGACGACCTGGGCCAGACCGCCCAGCCCCGAGGCGAGCAGCATCGATTCCTGGCGGGACAACCCGGTGTCCTCGGCGATGACGTCGCAGATCGCCTCGGCGCAGTCGTTGGTGACCCGGTCCACGCGCTCGCGCACGGCGGGCTCGTTCGTCAGGTCCGACTCGAAGACCAGGCGGAAGGCGCCGCCGTCGTCCTCGACGTACGCGAAGTAGGCGTCCATGGTCGCCCGTACGCGCTGCTTGTTGTCGTGCGTCGACGCGAGCGCGTGGCGCACCGACTGGATCAGCGATTCGCAGTGCTGGTCCAGCAGCGCCAGATAAAGGTCGAGCTTGCCCGGGAAGTGCTGGTAGAGCACCGGCTTGCTGACACCCGCACGCTCGGCGATGTCGTCCATCGCCGCCGCGTGGTAACCCTGCGCGACGAACACTTCCTGGGCGGCGCCCAGGAGCTGGTTCCGTCGGGCACGGCGCGGCAGGCGTGTACCCCTCGGGCGCACGGTCCCTGTCTGCTCGATGGCTGTCACGCCGCCTCCCATTGTCGTCCACGTGCGGTGTGAGCCGCGCCGTCATCGTACTTTTCGGTAACCGTGCTGTGCGCGGTGAGAGCGCAGAATTTCACGGACCGGACGATGCCGAAAGGCGTACAGACGGTTTCAAAAGCTGCCAGACGGGGCAAAGTGAAGCCTCGCTTCCACATGTGTCTTTCCCGTGAAGGTGCCCTTCGGTGGCCTCCCCGGCTCTCTCGTCGCCGTTACCGGTAGTCGTCCTCGTCGAGGGAGACGACCCTGGCCTGCTCGGCGAGGTCCGCCTCATTGGCCCGGTCGGCGTCCGCGCCGGTCAGCGGGTCGTCGCGGTCCGGGGTGAGCTCCGCGAACTGTTCGGCCGCATCGGCCTCCGGCGCCTCGACGCCGTACTCCATGCCTTCGTCGGCGTCGTTGCTTTCCTCGAACGTCTCGGGATCGGTGGGGTCTATGGCCATGGCTGGGCTCCCTTCCTACGAACGTCCCCGGAGCATGCGGGGGCCACATACGGGTGCCCTGGGTACGAGCCTAGGAGACACCCGATCCGGGCGCTATGCGATCCGCGGCCGGGATGTGCCGCGGCGCGCACGCGCCGGGGTCGTCCTGTGACCGCAGACACAGGAGTCCCGGCGTGATCGTCTCGTAACATTGCCGCATGTCTTCGACCGACCTGCCGCCCGTGCCGCCGCCTGTGCCGCCCGTGCCGCCCGCGACCGTGCTTCCCGAGGCGGCCGCCGTGAGGGTCGCCGAGGGCGAGCGTCTCAGGTCGGTCGAGCTCCCGGGCGTCACCCTGTCCGTGCGGTCGAGGTCACCCGCGCGCGAAGGGCTGCCGCCCGCACTCCACATCCACGGGCTCGGGGGATCGTCGCAGAACTGGTCGTCGCTGATGCCCTTCCTGGAGGACGTCGTCCACAGCGAGGCCGTCGACCTTCCGGGCTTCGGCGACTCGCCGCCCCCGGACGACGGCAACTACTCGATCTCGGCGCACGCACGCGCGGTGATCCGTTATCTCGACTCCACCGGGCGCGGCCCCGTGCACCTCTTCGGTAATTCTCTCGGCGGCGCGGTCGCCACCCGCGTCGCCGCCGTACGTCCCGACCTCGTCCGCACGCTCACGCTCGTGTCACCGGCCCTTCCCGAGCTGCGCGTGCAGCGCACCGCCGTGCCGACGGGACTGCTGGCGCTGCCCGGGGTGGCACGGCTGTTCACCCGGATCAGCCGGGGATGGACGGCGGAACAGCGCGTCCGGGGTGTCGTGGCGCTCTGCTACGGGGACCCCGGGCAGGTGTCGCCGGAGGCGTTCCGCCACGCCGTGCAGGAGATGGAACGGCGGCTGCGGCTGCCGTACTTCTGGGACGCCATGGCACGCTCCGCGCGGGGACTCGTCAACGCGTACACCCTCGGCGGCCAGCACGGGCTGTGGCGTCAGGCCGAGCGGGTGCTCGCGCCGACCCTGCTGCTGTACGGCGGCCGGGACCAGCTCGTCGGCTTCCGGATGGCCGGGCGCGCGGCCCGCGCGTTCCGCGACTCCAGATTGGTCACCCTGCCCGACGCGGGCCATGTGGCGATGATGGAATACCCGGGGGCGGTGGCTGCCGCGTTCCGTGAACTCCTCTTGGATACAACGGATTCGGCCGAGAAGGGGGATACTTTGGAGCTGGGCGCGAAGGGCGCACCGGGCTCGGCCGCCGGTATCACCGCGGACGAGGCCGCCGACGGCGGGGCCACCGCCGAGAGACTGAGGGGCTGAGGCGCGACGTGGGACGCCACAGCCGTCGTGGACCCGCACCCAAGGGCGACGCCCGCCCGGCGCGGGGGACGACGCCCCCGGAGCAGGGGGCGACCTCCGGCGGAACCGGCGCGTACAGCCCGCCCGGCCCGTACGGCTCACCCGGGCAGGGAGCACAGGGGGGCGTCCGGCCCGCAGGGCCCGGGACCCCGGCCCACGGCGTACCGCGGCTTCCGGACGGCTGGCTCCCGGACGGGACACCGGCGCGTGGAGTGCCCCGCCCGCCCGACGGTACCCCCGCCCACGGCTTCCCCCGCGTCCCCGACGGCACCCCCGGGCACGGCGTACCGCGGGCCCGCGGCGCCGGCCATCCCGAGCAGCGGGACCCCGGCGGCGGCTGGGGCGAGTGGGAAGGAAGCAGCGCGGATCCCGGGTACGCCGGGCCGGCCGGCAGGGCGGCCGTACCCCTGCCGCGACAGCGCCAGGCACCGCCCGAGGGGCCGCGCGGGTCACTGGGGCCGCGAGGGCGGCGGGGCCCGCGGCAGGACTACCTCGACGCCTTCGACGAGGGTGACGACTTCTTTGCTTCCCGCCCGCCCGCAGCGACCCGCCCGGCCTCCGTGCATCCCGCGGACCCCTACGACGCCGTCACCGACTGGCGCGCCGCCTCGGCCGCCCGGCCCCCGGCCGGCACCGACGACGTCGCGCCACCCACCGGGACACCGGCACAGGCCAAGGGCGCCAAGGGGCGCGCGTTCACCGGGATCGCGGCCGCCGCCGTCACCACCGTGCTGGCGGTCGTCGTGGCCGGCCAGGTCGCCGAGGGAGGGGACGGTTCCGACGACCTCCAGGCGCAGTCCGCCCCCGAACAGGCGGCGCGCGACGCCCGGGACCCCGGTGTGAACGGGGGCGCGGGTGATGAGCGGAACACGTCCCCGGACGCTCCCCGCGCCGCCGGGCCGCTGACGTACGCCCAGAAGATGGACAAGAAGTACCCGCTCGGCGCCACGGCCGAGGGCTCGGGGAAGTTCGACGCGGTCCCCGGCATCGCCGACGCGCCGGGCAAGGGGCAGAGGGTCACCTATCGCGTGGACGTGGAGCGGGGGCTCGGTCTGGACGGCGTGCTCTTCGCCGATGCGGTGCACAGGACGCTCAACGACAACCGCAGCTGGGCGCACAACGGCGCCCGCGCCTTCGAACGGATCCATTCCGGCAGTCCCGACTTCGTCATCACCCTCGCCAGTCCCGGGACGACCGCCGACTGGTGCGCCAGGTCCGGCCTGGACACCACGGTCGACAATGTCTCCTGCGACTCGGCCGCCACCGAACGCGTCATGATCAACGCGTTCCGCTGGGCGCAGGGCGCCGAGACGTACGGCGACGAGATGCTCGCCTACCGCCAGATGCTGATCAACCACGAGGTCGGCCACCGCCTCGGGTACAACCACCTCAGCTGCGACAAGGACGGCGATCTGGCCCCGGTCATGCAGCAGCAGACCAAGTTCCTCGACCACGACGGAATCAGCTGCCTGCCCAACGCCTGGCCGTACCCGAAGGGCTGACGGACGCGTCGGGGCCGGCACGGGCCGTGGGCGCCCGTGCCGTGTCCGTCGCCGTCCGCATGGTCATCCGATCTCTTGGCGCGACCAAACGCGCCCCGCGCCGGAAAGTTACGACCGTTCACCCCTTCCGGTGGTGCGACGGACAACCGTCCATCACGCCACCCCCTTGACCGTCTACGTTCGTCCCGCTGCGAGCCGCCGGGCCAACGGCGGCTCCCCATACGGGAGATCGGGGGTGCACTCGTGCGCATCGGACTGCTTACGGAGGGTGGTTATCCGTATGTGAGCGGTGACGCCGGACTCTGGTGCGACCGTCTCGTGCGCGGGCTCGGGCACCACGAGTTCGACGTCTACGCGTTCAGCCGCAGCGAGGCCCAGGAGGACGGCGGCTGGGTGCCGCTGCCGCCCCAGGTCGGACGGGTGCGCACCGCGCCGCTGTGGACGGCCGAGGACGACGGGGTGGTGTACGGCAGGCGCGCGCGCCGGCGCTTCGCCGAGCACTACGGCGAACTCGCCGCCGTCCTCTGCACGTCGGACCCGGGGCCCGCGTCGGACCCCGCGGCCCCCGACGCGGACCCCGGGACGGGAGGGACGCCCCGTGCCCCGGCCGAGGCGGACCGTTTCACCGGAGCTCTGTACGGCCTCGCCGAACTCGCCCGCGACGAGGGCGGTCTCGTGGCCGCCCTCCGCTCCGAGACCGCCGTACGCGCCCTGGAACGCGCCTGTCGTGCGCCCCGCGTGCTGCCCGCCGCGCGGGAGGCCCGGGTGTCGGACCTGCTGGCTGTGGCAGCGCACCTGCACGAGGCCCTGCGCCCCCTCTCGCTCGACTGGTACGAGGAGGACGGGCTCGGCGCGGTCGACCTGTGCCACGCCGCCTCCGGCGGCACGGCCGCCCTTCCGGGCCTGCTCGCCGGCCACTTCTTCGACGTCCCCCTGCTGGTGACCGAGTACGGCGTACGGCTGCGCACGCACTATCTGACCCGGCCGGACTCCTCACCCGCCGTCCGGTCCCTCCTCGCGGCCTTCCACGGCCGGCTCGCCGCCGAGACCTACCGGCGGGCCGTTTTCCTCACTCCGGGCAACACGCATGCCCGCCGCTGGCAGGAGCGCTGCGGCGCCGACCGGGCGAAGGTCCGCACGGTCCACCCCGGGATGGACGCGGCGCCCTTCGCGGAGGTGGGCGAGTCCCCGGAGCGCGCCGATCCGCACACCCTGGTCTGGACCGGCCGGGTGGAGCCCGCCAAGGACCTGGTCTCGCTGCTGCACGCGTTCGCCGGGATCCGCGCCGCCGAGCCCGGGGCCCGCCTGCGGATCATCGGCGGCCCGGCCGGCCCCGAGGGCGCCGCCTACCTCGAGCACTGCCGGGAACTGGCCGCGCGGCTCTTCCCGCACGGGACCGGGTCCCCGCACGCCGACGGCGCCGGTCCGGTGTCCTTCGAGGAGGTGGGCGGTCCGGGGCTCGCCGGCCCCGCCGACGCGTACGCCGCAGCCGCCGTGACCGTTCTGTCCAGCGTGGTCGAAGGCTTCCCCACCGGACTGGCCGAGGCGATGCTCGCCGGCCGCGCGACGGTGTCCACGGACGTCGGCGCGGTGGTCGAGGTCGTCGGCGGCACCGGACTCGTCGTACCGCCGCGCGATCCGCAGGCGCTCGCGGAGGCGTGCGTGTCGCTGCTGCGCGATCCCGAGCGGCGCGCGCGCCTCGGTGCCGCCGCGCGCGCCCGCGCACTCGAACTCTTCACCGTCGAGCAGAACATCGCCGCGTTCCACGACCTGTACCTGGAGATCGTCGCGCGTACCCCGGCCCGCCGCGTCCGCCTGAACGGCACGGGTGATCCCTTGCCCTTCGCCGCCCCGGTCGAGGCCCACGTCCCCGGCCACTGGACCGACCTCGCCTCCCGCCGGCCACCCCGTACCACCCCCACCTGGGCCACGGACACACCGGCTCGGGCCCTCTCTCCGGCTCGGGCGGCCACCGACCCGGTGCCGGGTGCATCACCGGTCCCCGCGACGGAGGCGGCACGATGACGGACCTCGACGAACTGGACCGCGAGTCCGCCCGGCCCGGCGCCGGCCGAGGCACCGCCGACCCCGTGAAGGCGCTGCTGCACCGCCACCGCGAGCTGTGCGAGAGAGCGGTGGACCCCCTGGAGATCGCGGCGGGCCTGGAGGCGCACGGCGTCACCGACCGGACCGCCGCGCGCTTCAAGCACCGGGACGTCTTCTCCCTCGCGGAGGAGCTGTACGCCCGGATCCCGCGCGACGGCGACGCCCCCCGCCCCTCCGCCGCCACGACCGCCCCGGGGCCCCGCGTCGGCTGGGTCGTCCTCACCCTGCTCCCCGGCGCCCTCGGCCTCGCGTCGGTGGCCGCCCTGCGCCTCACCCACGGCCAGAGCCGCCTCTACGCGGTCGCCGCGGGCGTCCTCGCCATCGCCCTGGCCCTGCGCGCGGCCCTCCGACGCGGCAGCCCGCTCGGCACCACGCCCACTACGTCCACCCCGTCCACCACGGGCACGGCGGCCTGGACCTGCTGGCTCCTCGGCTACGCCCTCCTGGGTGACGGCCTGCTCCACACCGCGATCACCGGTGGCCCCGACGGCCCGCCCACCCGCGGCCCCGGCAGCCCCGAGGGCGACTGGGCGCTCGCCGTAGCCCCGGCCCTGGCCCTCACCCTGGCCTTCGCCCCCGGGGCCTGGAGTGCCCGGCTCTTCGCCGTACGGGCCCGCCGCAAGGTCGCGGCCAGCCGCGGCCTCGAAGACTTCGCCGACTCCGTGCGCCCCCTGCTGTTCGGAACCTTCGGCCTGTTCCTGTGCGCCCTGGCAGCTCTCTTCACCCTCTGCGCCACGGTCCTGGACGAGCCCTTCACCCACCACGAAGTGCTCACCCTGGGCGCTCTCCTCTTCCTGGCCCGCCTTCTCACCCTCCACGGCTTCACCCATGCGCCGAAGGTGGTCCTCGCTGCCGCCGCCCTCGCCCAGGCCGCGGCCCTGGCCGCGGTCTTCGCGGCCCGCCTGCCCGGCTGCGGGGCATTGGCCACCCCCGTGGAAACCCTGGTCACCACCTGGGACCCCAGCGGCGTCGCCACCCTCATCTGCGGCGCGGCCGCCCTGACCCTTCTGATCCACGCAGCACGCACCCTCACCCGAGCCTCGGCCCACGCCCAGCACGCCCAGCCGGAGGCACCACCCCAAGGAGATCCCGCATGATCACCCGCCCAGCAGCCTCGGCCGTCACAGGAGCCACCCGATGAGAGTCCTGCTGATCGGAGCCAACGGGTACATCGGCCGCTTCGTCGCCGACCGTCTGCTCGCCGACCCGGCCGTCCAGCTCACCGCCCTCGGCCGCGGCGACGACGCCGACGTCCGCTTCGACCTCGCCACCGGCAGCCCCGGCGCACTCACCCGGTTCCTCGACGCCGTCCACCCCGGCGTCGTGGTCAACTGCGCCGGCACCACCCGCGGCGGAGCCCGCGACCTCACCCGGCACAACACCGTCGCCGTCGCCACCGTCTGCGAGGCCCTGCGCCGCAGCGGCTGCGGCGCCCGGCTCGTGCAGATCGGCTGCAGTGCCGAGTACGGCCCCAGCCAGCCCAACTCCTCCACGGCGGAGGACGCCGTCCCCCGCCCCGGCGGCCCGTACGGCGTGAGCAAGCTCGCCGCGACCGAACTCGTCCTCGGCTCCGGCCTGGACGCCGTGGTCCTGCGGGTCTTCTCACCCGCGGGACCCGGCACCCCCGCCGGTTCGCCGCTCGGCCGCCTGGCCGAGGCCATGCGCCGCGCCATGCAGTCCGGCGACGGCGAACTGAAGCTCGGCGGTCTCGGCGTCCAGCGCGACTTCGTCGACGTCCGGGACGTGGCCCGGGCCGTGCACGCGGCCTCGCTCTCCGCCGCGCAGGGGGTCATCAACATCGGTTCGGGCCGTGCTGTCCGCCTGCGGGACGCCGCCGCGGTACTCGCCCGCGTGGCCGGCTACGGCGGTGCCCTCCAGGAGCTCGACGGCCCGCCCGGGGCCCACGCCTCCCACGGCGGTCATGGCGGTCACGCGGGGCACATCGCCCACACCCCGCATCTCAGGCCGGCCATCGGGCACCCACGCGGCGAGTCCGACCCGCACGCGGCATCGGTCGCGTTCCCGTACCCGGACGGCTGCGGCAGCTGGCAGCAGGCGGACGTGCGCACCGCGCGCGACCGGCTCGGCTGGCGCCCTCGGATCAATCTCGAGGAGTCCCTCGCCGACATCTGGATGGAGGCGGCATGTCGTATCTGATCAACCGGAGCCATCCGAGCGGTCCAGGTCATCCGAGCGATCCGGTCCTTCCCGTCCCTCCGGTCGCCGCGGGCGACAGCAGGCCCGGCACCGGCGTCGGTGCCCGTACCGGCTTCGGGGTGCCCGGCCTGGCGCACCCCCTTCTCGCCCCGGCCGAGTGGAACGCGCTCACCCGCCCGGGAGGCGCAAGCCCTCTGCACTGGGTCGTCCTGAACGTGGCCGACGGGCCCGGAGTACACCCCGACCCGAGCTGCCTGGAAGCGGTCGGCCGCCTGCGCAACGCCGGTGTCCGCATTCTGGGCCGTCTCGACTCGGCATACGGCCTCCGGGACGTCGGCGAGCTGCTCTCGGACGCGCACCGGTTCATCGACTGGTACCGAGCCGACGGCTTCCTCCTGGACCGCTGCCCCGCGGACCGCGCCGCGCTCCCCGCGGTCCGGCGCGCGGTCCGTGTCCTCCGGGTGATCCGGGACGACGCCCACATCGTCCTCGGCCACGGGACCCACCCGCACCCCGGCCACGCCGACATCGCCGACCAGCTGGTCACCTTCTCCGGCTCGTGGCACGACTACCGCTGGTCACAGGCGGCCGAGTGGACCGTCGACCACCCGCCCGAGCGCTTCTGCCACTTCGTCCACGGAGTGCCCCGGCCGCATCTGGAGGAGGCGCTGCGCATCGCCCGCTGGCAGGGCGCCGCGACCGTCTGGTTCACCGACCGCACCGACCGCGACAGCCGCATCAGCCCCTGGGAACCGCTGCCCGGCTACTGGGACGAGGTCGTCTCGCAGGTCGGGATGGGTGTCTCGGAATGAAAAGGGCCATGGCACTGTTGGAGGGAAGAACAACCGTAGTGATTGACCGACCAACGGAGTCCCCGTGTCGTTGCCACCCCTGGTCGAGCCGGCCGCCGAGCTCACCGTAGACGAGGTCCGCAGGTACTCCCGCCACCTGATCATCCCCGACGTGGGGATGGCCGGGCAGAAGCGGCTGAAGAACGCCAAGGTGCTGTTCGTCGGCGCCGGTGGCCTGGGTTCGCCGGGGCTGATGTATCTGGCCGCGGCCGGCGTGGGCACGCTCGGCATCGTGGAGTTCGACGAGGTCGACGAGTCGAACCTGCAGCGACAGGTCATCCACAGCCAGGCCGACATCGGCCGGCCCAAGGCCGAGTCCGCGCGCGACACGATCAAGGGCATCAACCCTTACGTGAACGTGATCCTCCACGAGGAGCGCCTCGAGGCCGACAACGTGATGGGCATCTTCAGCGACTACGACCTCATCGTCGACGGCACGGACAACTTCGCGACCCGGTACCTGGTCAACGACGCGTGCGTGCTGCTGAACAAGCCCTACGTCTGGGGTTCGATCTACCGCTTCGACGGCCAGGCCTCCGT
Organism: Streptomyces sp. NBC_01635; assembly: GCF_045209715.1. Lineage (NCBI taxonomy): Bacteria > Bacillati > Actinomycetota > Actinomycetes > Kitasatosporales > Streptomycetaceae > Streptomyces > Streptomyces sp. NBC_01635. The sequence continues at coordinate 6,018,900 of NZ_CP109277.1, forward strand.
GTTCTGGTCCGAGCACGGCCCCTGCTACCGCTGCCTCTACCCGGAGCCCCCGCCCCCCGGCATGGTCCCCTCCTGCGCCGAGGGCGGCGTCCTGGGCGTGCTGTGCGCGTCCATCGGCTCCATCCAGGCCAACGAGGCCATCAAGCTCCTCGCCGGCATCGGTGAGCCGCTCGTCGGCCGCCTGATGATCTACGACGCCCTGGAGATGCAGTACCGCCAGGTCAAGGTTCGCAAGGACCCCGACTGCGCGGTCTGCGGCGAGAACCCGACCGTCACCGAGCTCATCGACTACGAGGCCTTCTGCGGCGTCGTCTCCGAGGAGGCCCAGGCGGCGGCCGCCGACTCCACGATCACTCCCAAGCAGCTCAAGGAGTGGATGGACGAGGGCGAGAACATCGAGATCATCGATGTCCGCGAGCCGAACGAGTTCGAGATCGTCTCCATCCCCGGCGCCCGGCTGATCCCGAAGAACGAGTTCCTCATGGGCAGCGCCCTGGAGAGCCTCCCGCAGGACAAGAAGATCGTCCTGAACTGCAAGACGGGCGTCCGCAGCGCGGAAGTCCTCGCGGTCCTGAAGTCCGCGGGCTTCGCCGACGCCGTCCACGTCGGCGGCGGCGTGGTCGGCTGGGTCAACCAGATCGAGCCGGCGAAGCCGATCTACTGACCGATCGGCAGGCCCGGGCTCGCCACCGCGACCCCGGACAGGTCCCGGGCGGGGGCCCCACGCACCACGGGTGCGTGGGGCCCCCGCCGCCGTCATGAACAGACCTTGCCGTCCTTCGGCACCGTGCCGTCCAGCAGATACGCGTCCACGGTGGAATCGACACAGTCGCTCCCACTGCCGTACGCGCCGTGGCCCTCGCCCTCCCAGGTGAGCACGATCCCCACGCCCTCGCCCAGCTCGTCCGCCATCCGCTGAGCGCCCTCGTACGGAGTGGCGGGATCGCCGGTGTTGCCGATCACCAGGACCGGAGCGGCACCCGGCGCGCTCACCTCCGGGGTGTCGTGCTGACCGGGGACCGGCCAGTCGTGGCACCAGCCGGCCGTGTCCCAGCCGAGGAAGGGGCCGAACACCGGCGAGATCCGCTCGAACTCCGGCAGCAGTTCCCCGGTCTGGGCCGCGGTCATCCGCTGCTTGTCGTCCAGGCACGATATGGCCCGCTGCGAGTGGGTCGTCGTGCCGTACTTCCCCGACGCGTCCCGTTCGTTGTAGCCGTCGGCCAGCGCCAGCAGCTCCGAACCGTCGCCCTCCTCGGCCGCCTCCAGCGCGCTGGTCAGCACCGGCCAGCCGTCCTTGCTGTACAGGGGGAGGACGATGCCGGTCAGCGCCAGCGACTGGGTCAGCTCCCGCCCCTTCGAGGACGTCGGCAGCGGCTCGGCGTCCATCCGGTCCAGCAGCTCCGCGATCTCACGCGACCCCTGCCCGGGGTCCCGGCCGGTGGACTTCAGATAGTTGTCCAGCGCACGCTGGAATCCGCGGGTCTGGTTCTCGGCGTGCCCCACCGTGTCGGCGCTCGGGTCGACCACCGCGTCGAGGGTCAGCCGCCCCACCTTCTTCGGGAACAGATGGGCGTAGACGCCGCCGAGTTCGGTGCCGTAGGAGATGCCGAAGTAGTTGAGCCTGTCGTCGCCCAGAGCCTGCCGGATGCGGTCCATGTCACGGGCGGTGTCGGTGGTCGACACATGGGCCAGCAGCTTGCCGGCCGACTCCTGGCAGCCCTTGCCGAAGTCCGCCGCGTCCGCGAGGTACGCCTGCTCCTCGGCCGGGGTGTCCGGGGTGGAGTCCACCGACTCGGCCGCCTGGATCTCCTCGTCGTCCCGGCAGCGGATGCCCTCGCTGGCGGCCACCCCGCGCGGATCCCAGCTCACCAGGTCGTACCGCTCGCGCAGCTTCGAGGCGGTGGTGGCGTAGGAGGGCATCATGGAGACACCGGAGCCGCCGGGCCCGCCGAAGTTGAACAGCAGGGACCCGAGGCGGTCGTCCCCCGTGGCCTTCGCCCGTATCAGCGCCAGCCCGATCGTCCCGCCGTCCGGTTCCGACCAGTCGAGCGGCACCCGGAGGGTGCCGCACTGCCATTCCTCACCGGGCGCGGGCGTGTCCCCGGAGGCCTCGCAGCGCCCCCAGTCGATCGCCGTACCGCCCCTGTCGTGGTCGTCGGAGCCGCCGCTGCACCCTGCCGTCAGCAGCGCGGCACAGGCCGCCAGAGCCGTCCACCGTGCGAAACGCGTCATGTGCCCCATTCCCCTCGCGGGCCGTCCGCACCGTGCGGCGGATGGCGGTCAGGCCATGGTAGGCAGGTCCCGCGTTCGCCGCGGAAGCCTGTGGACAACCTTCTGACCTGCTGTTTCATGGTGTTCGTTGTCTGCTCGTGCCGCCTGTTGCGGCTACAGCGCTTGCTTGCGGGTGAGGTGGTTGAAGGCCAGCCATCCCGGGAGGACCGGCAGCCACAGGGTCAGCAGCCGGAACAGCAGCACCGCCGGCGCGGCGACCTCGCTGGGCAGTCCGACCGCGATCAGACCGACCGTCAGCGTCGCCTCGACCGCTCCCACACCGCCCGGGGTGGGAGCCGCCGACCCCAGCGCGTTGCCCGCGAGGAAGACCACCGCGACACCGGCCAGGCTGATCGACGTCGTCCCGTCGCCGAACGCATGGACGGAGGCGTACAGGCACAGCACGAAGCAGGCGGTCAGCAGCAGCATGCCGCCGATGCCGGTGACCAGCTTCTGCGGGCGTTGCAGCACATCGAGCATCCGCGGCACGACACCCGCGAAGAGCGATCGCACACGGGTGAAGAGGAACTTCCGCAGGAACGGCACCGAGGTCACCACCAGCACCAGCACCGCCACCGTCAGCAGACCCGCGATGACCGTACGGGACGGTGACAGCGAGGGAGTCTTCTCGGTACCGGTCAGATAGCCGAACGCCAGCAGCATCAGGATGTGGCAGCCCAGCCCGAACAGCTGGGAGGCGCCGACACTCGCCACCGCGAGCCCCGGGCGCACCCCGGCACGCTGGAGGAACCGGGTGTTCAGGGCGACACCGCCCACCGCAGCCGGGGCGACGATCTTCACGAAGGAACCGGCGACCTGCGCCGCCACCGTCCTGACGAACGGCACCCGCTCCGGCACGAACCCCAGCAGCGCCAGGGCGGCGGCGAAGTAGCTGGCGGCCGAGAACAGCGCGGCCGCAGCCACCCAGCCCCACTCCGCGTTGGCGATCAGCGGCCCGAACTCGATGTGGGTGAGCTGCGTCAGCAGGAAGTACCCGCCGATGGCGCCGGCGATGAAACTGATCAGCGTGCGCGGACGCACCCGCTCCAGGCGGACCGGCTCGACCGGCGCCTGCGGCCTGATCCGCAGCACCTCGTGCCGGATCTGCGTGAGCATGTCCTCCTCGCGGGCCTCCTCCAGTGCCTCGTCGAGCGCCCGCTTCTCGGCCCGCTGCTCCGCGCGTACGGCCTTCTTGTCGGGCTTCCCCGCGACGGCGGGCCCGTCGGCCGGGGGCTCCCCGGAGAGGTCCGCGGCCTGCTCCGCGCGCAGCTGCTTGGCCTGACGGGAGGCCTCCAGGACCGCCTCGCGCTCGCGCTCGGCCCGCTCCCGGGCGAGCCGGCGCAGCGTCGCGCGCGTGGAGCGGCTCAGCGCGATCGGCTGAAGCATCGGCAGGCAGTCCGCCACGGCGTCGGGACCGAGCACGCCCAGCGCCGAGGCCACCGCGCGTTCGGCGCCCACCCGCAGCCCCAGCGTCACCAGCAGCTGGGCGACGTCCATGCGCAGCAGCACTTCGCCGGCCGCGATCTCCCCGACCCGCAGATCGGTGAGGATCACCGTGCCGGAACGATCCACCAGGATCGCGTCGCCGACCAGCCTGCGGTGTGCGATCCGGCGGGACTGCAACGCCTGCACCTGACACCAGGTGTCGTGCAGCAACGCGTCGGTGATCTCCTCGTCCGGCAGCGAGTCGAGGGTGCGCCCGCCGCTGTGCTCGTAGACGAGCATCACCGCGTCGGGCCCGAGCTCGGACATCGCGATCAGCTTCGGCGCATTGGCACCGGCCGCGATGGCCGCGTACGCCAGCAGCGCCTCCTGCTCGAGCGCCTGGCGCAGGGACTGGAGGCTTCTGCGGGTGGCGAAGCCGCGCAGGGTCAGATTGCGCCACGCGCGGTAGAAGAAACCCTGCGCCTGCTGCTCGCGGTCGACCACGGTCACGTCCAGCGGCGGACCGTTCTCCAGGGTGACGAAGTACCGGCGGCCCCGGTCCCCGGCCTCGACGGCGTCCGGCGTCTCCTGGCGGGACGCGCTCACCGGACGGAAGCCGACGGTCCGCAGACCCGCCATCAGGGTCTGCCCGGTGGGGCGCACATTGGGCGACCCGACCGCGTAGAGGGTGCCGTAGGCGACGGTCCAGCCGAGCAGCACCGTCAGGATGATGGAGAACGGAGTCGTGTACCCGGTGACGAGCATCGAGAAGGCGTCGAGGAGCAGCACGACCCACAGCACCGCGCGCCATCTGGGTCTGCGGGACATGCCGACGGCCGTCATGTAGGCGATGACCGGAGCCAGGTAGCCGTGCACCGGATCGGTGAGGACGTGGATGTCGCCGGGGGAGGGCTGGGTCAGCGCATCCTGGATCGAGCCGGGGGCGGCCCGCGCGACCCACAGATCGGTGGCGAGTGTCACGCCGTGCGCGAGGACGGCGGCGAGCACCCCGTCGGCGATCCGCAGCCCGTCCCGTTTGATCAGCCGTTCGATGGCGAAGGCGACCGGCACGAGGAGGATCGCGATGCTGGAGGCCAGACCGGCGATCTTGATGAGCAGGTCGGGCGCCTGACCGGTGCCCTTGGTGATGTCCTGTTCCAGCCCCGAGGTGGTGCCGTGGGCGAACGCGGCGATCGCCAGCAGCACCCCGATGGCGAGCACGCCCACCAGGAGCCGCATGAGATCGGACGGACGGTGCACGCGCGCGGGGAGAAGGGGTTCGTCGCCCTCGACCTCCTCGACGTGCGCCGGATCGGTGCCGTTCGTGCCGTCGGCGCGGTGGGCGTCCAGAGCGGCCTGCTTCCCGGCCGCCTCGGTGCCGGCGTCCTTGGTGTCGGCGTTCTGCGGATCGATGGGATCGATGTCCTGTGGACCGGTGCGACCGGGGTCCGGGCGCGACGAAGCGGCAGGGGTGCCCGCCGTGTCCCCGGGGTGCGCACCCTGCTCCGTCATTGCCTCTTCTTGATCTCTTATCACCAGTCACCGCCCGCACGATGGTGGCATGCCGCGCCGCCGCACGCGGGCAGCAGGGTCGACGCGCGGGGTCGCACAGTCTGCCCGAAGCGCGGTTCCCGGGCGAGGCGTACACACGCCCCGGTACGCGACACATCGCCGGCCGCGTTGTCGGTGGGGTGGTGCAGGATGGGACGGATGAGCCAGCAGCGCCTTCCGTCCGAAACCGGCCCGGAGCACGCGGACGCCCTGCCCGAGTACGCCGAGCGTGTCCTCGACGTGGCCGAGCGGATCCCGCCGGGCCGCGTCATGACGTACGGCGACGTGGCCGAGTGGCTGGAGGAGGGCGGTCCCCGGCAGGTCGGGCGCGTGATGGCGCTCTACGGGGGAGCCGTCCCGTGGTGGCGGGTCGTCCGCGCGGACGGGGTGCTGCTGCCGGGCCACGAGCTGAGAGCCCTCGACCACTACCGCGCGGAGGGGACTCCCCTGAAGGAGGCGAGCCGGGCCGCCGACGGGCACCTGCCGCGCCTCGAGATGAAGCGCGCGCGGTGGGACGGCGGCGGGCTCGCGGACGGCGACGGGCACGCGGGGGATCACATCGGCCGGCTTCCGCCCTCGGACGTACCGCCGTACGGCCTGTGAGCCGTACAGGCAAAACAGGACACGCCCGTGGCATGACGTACGTTCGTGAGGCGGGTGGCACGAGTGCCGCAGGTGCCGGGAGGGAAGAAACGGAAGCTCTGCTTCCATGCTCTCTGTCGGCGTAGCGTCAACCGCACGTGTCCCCCTCGACCCCGCGGCCACCGCCCTCCACACGCGGTGGAACGGCAACCAGCACACCCACCAGGACCGGCGAACCACGTGAGCTCCTCTTTCTCCACTCATGGCCTGTCGCACCCCCAGGTGCGGCGGGGGAACCGTGGCGTTCATCGACTGGTTCGTACCCCGCCGGCCCGTACATCCCCCCCTCGGCTGGACGCTGCACAGCGCTCCGTGGTTGACCACGGGACCGGACCGATGCTCGTCCTCGCAGGTCCGGGCACCGGGAAGACGACCACACTGGTCGAGTCGGTGGCCGCGCGGATCGCCCGCGGAGGTGATCCCGGACGCATCCTCGTGCTGACGTTCAGCCGCAGGGCGGCGGTCGAGCTGCGCGACCGCATGGCCCTGCGCACGGGGGCCGCGCACGCGCCCCAGGCGACCACGTTCCACTCGCTGTGCTACGCCTTGATCCGCGCCCACCAGGACAGCGACCTCTTCGTCGAGCCGCTGCGGCTGCTGTCGGGCCCCGAACAGGACGTCACCGTCCGTGAGCTGCTCGCGGGCCAGGTCGACCTGGAGCGCCTCGGCCTGGCGCATGTGCGCTGGCCGGACGAACTGCGCGCCTGCCTGACCACCCGCGGCTTCGCCGACGAGGTCCGCGCGGTGCTCGCCCGCAGCCGCGAGCTGGGCCTCGGCCCCGACGCCCTGGACGCCTTCGCCCGCCGCATCGGACGCCCCGACTGGCGTGCCGCGTCCGCCTTCCTCGCCGAGTATCTCGACGTCCTCGACCTGCAGGGCGTCCTCGACTACGCCGAACTGGTCCACCGCGCGGTGCTCCTCGCCCGCCGCCCCGAGACCGCCCGGCAGCTCGCCGCGCGCTACGACGCCGTCTACGTGGACGAGTACCAGGACACCGACCCGGCGCAGGTGCGGCTGCTGCAGGCGCTGGCCGGCGGCGGCCGCACCCTGGTCGCCCTCGGCGACCCGGACCAGTCGATCTACGCCTTTCGGGGCGCGGACGTGAACGGCATCCTGGACTTCCCCGACGCTTTCCCCCGCGCGGACGGCCGTCCGGCCCCGGTCGAGGTGCTGCGCGTCGCGCGCCGCTCCGGCGCGTCCCTGCTGGCGGCCACCCGTCTGATCACCCAGCGCATGCCGCTGCCCCGGCTGCCCGCCGAGAAGGTCCGCGCCCACCGGGAGCTCGCCCCGGTGCGGGACGGCGGCCGGGCCGAGGTCTACACGTATCCGACCTCCGGCACGGAGCTGGACAACATCGCCGACATCCTGCGCAGGGCCCACCTGGAGGACGGCGTCGCCTGGAACGACATGGCCGTCCTGGTGCGGGCCGGTTCCCGCACCCTTCCCGCCGTCCGCCGCGCCCTCGCCTCGGCGGGCGTCCCGGTGGACGTCGACGGCAACGACCTTCCCCTGCGCCACGAACCGGCGGTGGCCCCGCTGCTCACGGCCCTGCGAGCGGTGGCGACGGCGGAGGCGGCCGACGGGCCGGAGCAGGAGCCGGAGGCTCCGGGGCAGGAGGCTCCGGGGCAGGAAGCTCCGGGGCAGGAACAAGGGCGGGAAAAGGGACAGACACAGGAGGCAGGGTCGGAGCAACCCTGCTGGCTCGACACCGAGACCGCGCTCACCCTGCTCACCTCCCCCCTCGCCGGCATGGACGCCGCGGACCTGCGCCGTCTCGGCCGGGCCCTGCGCGAGGAGGAGCGGGCCGCGGGCAACGTGCTGCCACCGCCCTCGGACGAACTCCTCGCGCGGGCCCTGGCCGAACCCGAGCGGCTGGTCGTGCACGACCCCGCCTACACGCGCGGAGCCCAGCGGCTCGGCACGCTGCTGCGCACGGCACGTGAGCGCCTGGCGAGCGGCGGCACCGCGGAGGAGGCGCTGTGGGACCTGTGGGACGGCACCCCGTGGCCCACGCGACTGGAACGCTCCGCCCACCGCGGCGGTGCGGCCGGCCGCAACGCCGACCGGGACCTCGACGCGGTGTGCGCCCTGTTCGCCACCGCCGCCCGTGCGGAGGAACGCACCGGAGGCCGCGGCGCCCTGAACTTCCTGGAGGAGATCGACGCCGAGGACATCGCCGCGGACACCCTCACCCGTCGCGCCGTGCGCCCCGACGCCGTACGCCTGATGACCGCGCACCGCGCCAAGGGCCTGGAGTGGCGGCTGGTCGTCGTGGCCGGTGTCCAGGAGGGCCTGTGGCCCGACCTGCGCCGCCGCGGCTCCCTGCTGGAGGCCGACCGCATCGGCCGCGACGGGCTCGCCGAACCGCTCACCCCCGGTGCGCTCCTCGCCGAGGAACGCCGCCTGTTCTACGTCGCCGCCACCCGCGCGCGTGAACGGCTCGTCGTGACGGCCGTGAAGGCCCCCGCCGACGACGGCGACCAGCCCTCCCGCTTCCTGACCGAACTCGGCGTCGAGCCCAAGGACGTCACCGGGCGCCCGCGCCGCCCGCTGTCCGTCGCCGCGCTCGTCGCCGAACTGCGTGCCACCACCGTCGACCCGCGTGTCTCCGACACCCTCAGGGAGGCCGCCGCCCGCCGGCTCGCCCGGCTCGCCGCCCTCGCCGACGAGGACGGCCGCCCCCTGGTGCCGTCCGCCCACCCGTACCGCTGGTGGGGCATGTACGAGCCCACCCGGAGCAAGGTGCCGCTGCGCAGTCGCGACCAGCCCGTCGTGCTCTCCGGCAGCGCCCTCGACCAGCTCGCCAACACCTGCGCCCTGCAGTGGTTCCTCGGCCGGGAGGTGAAGGCCGACGCCCCCGCGACCGCCGCCCAGGGATTCGGCAACGTGGTGCACGTCCTCGCCGACGAGGTGGCCTCCGGGCACACTCCGGCCGACCTCGCCGTCCTCATGGAACGGCTCGACTCCGTGTGGAACGCACTCGTCTTCGACGCGCCCTGGAAGTCCCAGCAGGAGAAGCAGAACGCGCGTGTGGCCCTCGAACGCTTCCTGAAGTGGCACGTCATGGACCGCACCGGCCGCACCCCGGTGGCCAGTGAGCACGACTTCGACGTCCGGCTCGAAGCAGGCGACTACGAGGTCCGCATCCGCGGTCAGATGGACCGCGTCGAAGCCGACGGCGAGGGCCGCGCCTACGTCGTCGACTTCAAGACCGGCAAGCACGCCCCCAGCTCCGCCGAGGTGGCCCGCCACCCCCAGCTCGCCGTCTACCAGCTCGCCGTGCAGGAGGGTGCCGTCGACGAGGCGTTCGACGGGACGCGGCCCGGGACGGGCGGCGCCGAACTGGTCCAGCTGCGCCAGCCGGCCGCCAAGCGGGACGGCGGGGAGACCCTGCCCAAGGTGCAGGCCCAGGAGCCGCTGGAGGGGGAGCAGGGGGAATGGGTCGGCGACCTGCTGGCGACGGCCGCGGGGAAGGTCCTCGACGAACGCTTCACCCCGAGCGCGGGGCAGCACTGCGCCCACTGCGCCTTCCGCGCCTCCTGCAGCGCCCGCCCCGAGGGCCGGCACGTGATCGAGTGACCGGGCGGATCATCGCGGTGGCGCCCACGGCCCCGTGAGGCGCGCGAGGGGCGGTGCACGCCCCGGAGGCACAGGACCTGACGGGACGCACGACCTGGTGGGACACACCACCTGACGGGACACGCGACCTGGTAGGACACACCACCTGGCGCGGGGCGCCGACGGCCGGCGTGACGCATCGCACCATCCGCGCCGACCTGCGGTTATCCGGCAGGTGAGGGACGGTACGGCCTTTTTGTCAGCGGCCGCCGCTAGCCTCTGCATGTGCATGCACGCATCAGCGATCCCGAGCAGCTCAAGGAGCTCCTCGGGATCCCTTTCACTCCCGAGCAGACGGCCTGCATCATCGCGCCGCCCGCTCCTCAGGTGATCGTGGCCGGAGCGGGCTCCGGCAAGACGACGGTGATGGCGGCACGCGTGGTGTGGCTGGTCGGCACCGGCCAGGTCGCCCCGGAGCAGGTGCTCGGCCTCACCTTCACCAACAAGGCCGCCGGCGAACTCGCCGAACGCGTCCGCAAGGCGCTGATCAAGGCGGGCGTCACCGATCCGGACACCATCGACCCGGACAACCCGCCGGGCGAACCGGTGATCTCCACCTACCACGCCTTCGCGGGCCGCCTCCTGACCGACCACGGGCTGCGCATCGGCCTCGAACCGACCTCCCGCCTCCTCGCCGACGCCACCCGCTACCAGCTCGCCGCGCGGGTGCTGCGCGAGGCCCCCGGCCCCTACCCCGCCCTCACCCGCTCCTTCGCCGACCTGGTCGGCGACCTCCTCACCCTCGACGGCGAACTCTCCGAGCACCTCGTACGGCCCGAGGACCTGCGCGGCCACGACACCGAACTGCTGCGCACCCTGGAGAACACCAAGCTCACCAACGCCGACCTGCGCAAAGTGCCCGAAGCGGCCGCCGCGCGGCGCGAACTCGCCGACCTCGTCCTGCGCTACCGGGCCGCCAAACGCGAACGCGACCTGCTCGACTTCGGCGACCAGATCGCCCTCTCGGCCCGGCTCGCCCGGATCCCCGAGGTGGGCCGCGTCCTGCGCGACGAGTTCCGCGTGGTCCTCCTCGACGAGTACCAGGACACCTCGGTCGCCCAGCGCGTCCTCCTCGCAGGCTTGTTCGGCGGGGGCACCGGCCACCCGGTCACCGCCGTCGGCGACCCCTGCCAGGCGATCTACGGCTGGCGCGGCGCCTCCGTCGCGAACCTCGACGACTTCCCCGAACACTTCGCCCGGGCCGACGGCGGCCCCGCCACCCGCCAGTCGCTCAGCGAGAACCGCCGCAGCGGCGGCCGCCTCCTGGACCTCGCCAACGGCCTCGCCGAGCCCCTGCGGGCCATGCACGCGGGTGTGGAAGCCCTCCGCCCGGCCCCGGGAGCCGAGCGGGACGGCACCGTCCGTTGCGCCCTGCTGCCCACCCACGCCGAGGAGCTCGACTGGATCGCCGACTCGCTCGCCCACCTCGTACGCACCGGCAAGGAGCCCGGCGAGATCGCCGTCCTGTGCCGCACCGCGACCGACTTCGCCGAGATCCAGAGCGCCCTCGTCGCCCGGGACGTACCCGTCGAGGTCGTCGGCCTGTCCGGGCTGCTGCACCTGCCCGAGATCGCCGACCTGGTCGCCGTCTGCGAGGTCCTCCAGGACCCCGGTGCCAACGCCTCGCTCGTCCGCCTGCTGACCGGCCCCCGCTGGTGCATCGGCCCGCGCGACCTCGCCCTCCTCGGCCGCCGCGCGCGCCTGCTCGTGTCCCACGCGCGCGTGGACGGCGAGGACGACCCCGACCGCCGCCTCGCCGAAGCCGTCGAGGGCGTCGACCCGTCCGAGGTGATCTCGCTCGCCGACGCCCTCGACACGTTCCTGGAGACCCCGCTGGACGGCCACGGGGACGACGACGGGCTGCCCTTCTCGCCGGACGCGCGCGTGCGGTTCGCCCGGCTGGCCGCCGAACTGCGCGACCTGCGCCGCTCCCTGGCCGATCCGCTGATGGACGTCCTGCACCGCGTCCTCGCCGTCACCGGCCTGGAGATCGAACTGTCGGCGTCCCCGCACGCCCTGGCCGCCCGCCGCCGCGAGACCCTCTCCAACTTCCTCGACATCGCCGCCTCCTTCGCCGCCGGGGACGCCGAGGCCGGCCTGCTCGCCTTCCTCGGCTTCCTGCACACCGCCGCCCAGTACGAGAAGGGCCTCGACAACGCGCTGCCCGGCGGCGAGAACACCGTCAAGGTGCTCACCGCGCACAAGTCCAAGGGTTTGGAGTGGGACGTCGTGGTCGTCCCCGGACTGGTCACCGGCACCTTCCCCAGCGGCCAGGGCCGCGAGAAGTGGACCGCGCAGGGCAAGGTCCTGCCGCACGAACTGCGCGGCGACGCCGACACCCTGCCCGACATCGAATCCTGGGACTCCCGGGGCCTGAAGGCCTTCCACGAGGCGATGAAGGACCACCAGCACACCGAGGAGCTCCGCCTCGGCTACGTCACCTTCACCCGCCCCCGCTCGCTGCTGCTCGGCTCCGGCCACTGGTGGGGGCCCTCCCAGAAGAAGCCGCGCGGGCCGTCCGCGTTCCTCCGGGCCCTCCACGACCACTGCGCCGCCGGGTACGGCGAGATCGAGGCATGGGCGGACGAGCCCGCAGAGGACGACGAGAACCCCGCCCTGCAGCGGGCCACCCAGGACCAGGTGTGGCCCCTCCCGCTGGACGACGACGCCCTCGCCCGCCGCCGCGCCGCCGCCGACACCGTCCTGGCCCACCTCGAGAGCCTCGCCGGCCACCCCGACGATCCTCCCCCGGCCGTACACGCCGCGGACCCGTACGACGACCCGGACTGGCCCCTGCCCCCGGACGACGAGGACCTCCCGCCCGACGACGTCGACCCCTTCGCCGACGACGCGTCCGGCGAGGGCGACTGGGACTCCTGGACCGCCGACCGCCCCACCGGCGGTCTTCCGGCCGACCGCCGCCCCGCCATTCCGCACCAAGCGACGGCCCCGGAGCCCGCCGGGCCCCCCGGCGTCCCGGAGCCCGCCGGTCGCCCCGGCGCTCCGGATCCCACCCGACGCGTGGGCCCCGCGACCCCGGAAACCGCGACCCCGGAAACCGCGGCCCCGGAAACCGCCACGCCCCGCCTCACGCCGGAGGAGGCCCGCACCGTCGCCTCCTGGGACCGCGACCTCGACGCCCTCGCCGGCGAACTGCTGCGCGCCCGTGAGAGCGTCACCGAGGTCCTGCTGCCCCCGTCGCTCACCGCGTCCCAGCTGCTGCGGCTGGCCGCGGACCCGGACGGCTTCGCGCGGGAGCTGGCCCGCCCCATGCCCCGCCCGCCCCAGCCGGCCGCCCGCCGCGGCACCCGCTTCCACGCCTGGGTCGAGGCCCGTTTCGAGGAACTGACACTGCCCCTGCTCGAACCGGACGACCTCCCCGGCAGCGAGGCCGAGATCGCCGACGAGCAGGACCTCGCCGCCCTCAAGGAGGCCTTCGAACGCACCGTGTACGCCCACCGCACGCCCTACCGCGTGGAGGCCCCCTTCCAGCTGGAGATCGCCGGCCGGGTCGTCCGCGGCCGCATCGACGCCGTCTACCGGCAGGACGGCAGCGACGCGGGCGGGACCGGGGCCGGGACCGGGGACGGCGACGGCGACGGTGCCTCCGCCGGCGCCGGGACGACGTACGAGATCGTCGACTGGAAGACCGGCCGCAGCCGCACCGCCGACCCGCTCCAGCTCGCCGTCTACCGGCTCGCCTGGGCCGAGCAGCAGGGCGTTCCCCTGGAGTCGGTCGGCGCCGCCTTCCTGTACGTACGTACCGGCGAGGTCGTACGCCCCGACGCGCTGCCGGACCGCGCGGCCATCGAACGGCTGCTCCTGGAGGAACCGTCCGGTGAGATACCGCACTCCGAGGACACCCCCGCGGGCCGATAGGCTCGAGTCCATGAGCCAGCCCGTTGACAGTGCCGTCAGCGCCGTCCGTACGTACGTCGAGCAGCACCGCGCCGCCTTCCTCGACGACCTCACCGAGTGGCTGCGCATCCCCTCGGTGTCGGCCCAGCCCGATCACGCACCCGACGTGCGCCGCAGCGCCGACTGGCTGGCCGCCGCACTCACCGCGACCGGCTTCCCGACCGCCGAGGTCTGGCCGACCCCGGGCGCCCCCGCCGTCTACGCCGAATGGCCCTCCTCGGACCCCGGGGCGCCCACCGTCCTGGTCTACGGCCACCACGACGTGCAGCCCGCCGCCCGGGAGGACGGCTGGCACAGTGAGCCCTTCGAACCCGTCGTCCGGGACAACCGGATGTACGCGCGCGGGGCGGCCGACGACAAGGGCCAGGTGTTCTTCCACACCCTCGGTGTCCGGGCCCACCTCGCCACGACCGGCCGCAGCGCCCCCGCAGTGCACCTGAAGCTGCTGATCGAGGGCGAGGAGGAATCCGGCTCACCCCACTTCCGGACCCTCGTCGAGCGGCACGCGGACCGGCTCGCCGCCGACGTGGTGATCGTCTCCGACACCGGGATGTGGTCCGAGGACACCCCCACCGTGTGCACCGGCATGCGCGGCCTCGCCGAGTGCGAGATCCGGCTGCACGGCCCGGACCAGGACATCCACTCCGGTTCCTTCGGCGGCGCGGTGCCCAACCCGGCCACCGCCGTCGCCCGCCTGGTCGCCGCGCTGCACGACGAGCACGCGCGCGTGGCGATCCCCGGCTTCTACGACGGCGTCATCGAGCTCACCGACCGCGAACGCGAACTCTTCGCCGAACTGCCCTTCGACGAGCGGGAGTGGCTGCGCGCCGCCTTCTCCCACGCCACCGCCGGCGAGGCCGGATACAGCACCCTAGAGCGCGTCTGGGCCCGCCCCACCGCGGAGGTCAACGGCATCGGCGGCGGCTACCAGGGCCCCGGCAGCAAGACGATCATCCCGTCCTCCGCCATGGTCAAACTGTCCTTCCGGCTGGTCGCGGGACAGGACCCCGACCACATCGAGAAGGCCGTCCGCGACTGGGTGGCCGGGCGGATTCCCGACGGCGTCCGGTACGAGATCGCCTTCAGCCCCGCCACCCGCCCGTGCCTGACCCCGCTGGACCACCCGGCCCTCAAGTCCGTGGCCCGCGCCATGGGCCGCGCCTTCGGCACACCCGTCCGCTTCACGCGCGAAGGCGGTTCCGGACCGGCCGCCGACCTCCAGGACGTGCTCGGCGTCCCCGTGCTCTTCCTCGGCATCTCCGTCCCGTCCGACGGGTGGCACGCCCCCGACGAGAAGGTCGAACTGGACCTGCTCCTCAAGGGCGCCGAGGCCTCCGCACATCTCTGGGACGACCTCGCCGAGCACTGGCAGCGCGTGCCCTGAACGCTCTCGGGCCGTCCGACCCGTGCCGCCCGCGCGGGGCACACTGGAAGCGCCCCGCCGCCGCGCGCGCCGCCGGGCCAGGTCGTCTCCCGCCCGTACGACCCGCCGAACCGACCGCCGATCCCATCCGTTTCACCGGGGGAGTTGGAAGCACCCGTGACCACCTGGACCGACCACACCGCCGACCGCCCCGTCTCGCTCACCGCCCCGAGCGGCATCAACCGCGCCGCCCACCACCGGCTCGACGAAGCATGGCTCGCGGCGGCCTGGAGCCACCCTTCGACGCGCTGCTTCGTGGTCTCCGGCGGCCAGGTTCTCATCGACGAGACGGCCGACGGCCGCACCGAACTCGTCATGACGCCCTCCTTCGAGGCGCCGCTCACCGAAGCACACCGCTATTTCCTGGGCACCGACGAGGACGGCGTCAGCTACTTCGCCCTGCAGAAGGACGCCCTGCCGGGCCGCATGGACGAATCCGCCCGGCCGGCCGGCCTGCGCGAGGCGGGCCTGCTCCTGTCACCCCGTGACGCGGGCCTGATGGTGCACGCGGTCGCCCTGGAGAACTGGCAACGGCTGCACCGCTTCTGCTCCCGCTGCGGCGAGCGCACCGTCATCGCCGCGGCCGGCCACATCCGCCGCTGCCCCGCCTGTGGCGCCGAGCACTACCCGCGCACCGACCCCGCGGTGATCATGTCCGTGATCGACGACCAGGACCGCATCCTGCTCGGCCGCCAGGTCCACTGGCCCGAAGGCCGCTTCTCGACGCTCGCCGGCTTCGTCGAGCCGGGGGAGTCCATCGAGCAGTCGGTGCGCCGCGAGGTCCACGAGGAGGTCGGCATCACCGTCGGCGAGGTCGAGTACGTCGCCAGCCAGCCCTGGCCGTTCCCCTCCAGCCTCATGCTGGGCTTCGTCGCCCGCGCCACCTCGACCGAGATCGAGGTCGACGGCGACGAGATCCACGAGGCCCGCTGGTTCTCCCGGGACCAACTGGGCGCCGCTTTCGAGTCCGGCGAGATGCTCCCGCCCTACGGCATCTCGATCGCGGCCCGTCTGATCGAGCGCTGGTACGGCAAGCCCCTCCCGACCCGCGGCGCCTTCTGACCCGTACCGCCTTCTGACCCGTACCGCCTTCCGGCCCGCGGCGCTCCCGGCCCGCACCGCCTTTCGCCCCCCCCGGTGCCCGCTGTACAGCGAAAGAGCGGGGTGGGCGTCCCACGACCAGGCCTTGACCAGGCCCTCGGTCAGGAACGCCCACCCCGCTCCGGGTGAACCGCTCGCTCAGACGCCGATCTTCTGCTTCACCTGCGCCAACGACGGGTTGGTGAGCGTCGAACCGTCATGGAAAAGCACGGTGGGGACTGTCTGGTTCCCGCCGTTCGCCTTCTCCACGAAGGCCGCGGAGTCCGGGTCGTGCTCGATGTTGATCTCGGTGTACGCGATGCCCTCGCGGTCCATCTGACCCTTCAGACGGCGGCAGTATCCGCACCACGTGGTGCTGTACATCGTCACAGTGCCCGGCATGTCTCTCGCGCTCCTTCGGCGACTCGGGGAAGTCCTCGCTGAGGAGGAACGTACTTGAAAGCGCCACCATTCCCCGGGCCGTGCCCGCCCCACCCGCGTGACGTGATCTCCGCCCCACCTGCGTGACGCGAGGCCTGCCGCACGAGGACGTGATGCCGGTCGCATTGGTACGACTGCGAAGGCGCGCCTGTGGACAACCGGCTCAGCCGTCTCCGGCGACCTGGCAGCATGGCTGTGTGACAGCAGCAACGCACTCCCCTCTCTTCCCGCGGGTACCGGACTCGGCCGACGCGGTGCTCGAAGGGCTCGACCCCGAGCAGCGCGAGGTCGCCACCGCCCTGCACGGCCCGGTGTGCGTGCTGGCGGGCGCCGGTACCGGCAAAACCAGGGCGATCACCCACCGGATCGCCTACGGGGTACGCGCTGGGATCCTCCAGCCCTCCAGCGTGCTCGCCGTCACCTTCACCAACCGCGCCGCCGGGGAGATGCGCGGGCGGCTGCGCCAGCTCGGCGCCGCGGGGGTCCAGGCCCGCACCTTCCACTCGGCGGCGCTCCGCCAGCTCCAGTACTTCTGGCCGAAAGCGGTCGGTGGCTCCCTGCCCCGGCTGGTCGACCGCAAGATCCAGCTCGTCGCCGACGCGGCCGCCGCCTGCCGCATCCGGCTCGACCGGGGCGAGCTGCGGGACGTCACCGCCGAGATCGAGTGGTCCAAGGTCACCCAGACCGTTCCCGCCGACTACCCGCCCGCCGTCGCCAAGGCCGAGCGTGAGGCACCCCGGGACCCCGCCGAGATCGCCCAGCTCTACGCCGCCTACGAGGACCTCAAGCGGGAGCGGGGAGTCATCGACTTCGAGGACGTACTGCTGCTCACCGTGGCCGTGCTCCAGGACCGCCAGGACATCGCGGAACAGGTCCGGGCCCAGTACCAGCACTTCGTCGTCGACGAGTACCAGGACGTCAGCCCGCTCCAGCAGCGGCTGCTGGAGCTCTGGCTCGGCGACCGGGAGAGCCTGTGCGTGGTCGGGGACGCCAGCCAGACGATCTACTCGTTCACGGGGGCAACGCCCGACCACCTGCTCGACTTCCGTACCAAGCACCCCGGTGCCACCGTGGTGAAACTGGTCCGTGACTACCGCTCGACCCCTCAGGTGGTCCGCCTCGCCAACGGGCTGCTCGCCCAGGCACACGGCCGGGCCGCCGATCACCGGCTGGAACTCGTCTCCCAGCGCGGCCCGGGGCCCGACCCCGTCTTCATCGAGTACACCGACGAACCCGCGGAGGCCGAGGGCGCCGCGCGCCGGATCGGCGAACTGATCGGCGCCGGTGTCCGGGCCAGTGAGATCGCCGTGCTGTTCCGCACGAACTCCCAGTCCGAAACCTACGAGCAGGCCCTCGCGGACGCCGGAGTGCCGTACCAGTTGCGGGGCGCCGAGCGCTTCTTCGACCGCCCGGAGGTGCGCAAGGCGGGCAGCGCCCTGCGCGCGGCGGCCCGCTTCGGCGGCAACGACAGCCTCCTCGACGACGTGGTGGACCTGCCCTCCCAGGTACGTGCCGTGTTGTCGGGCGAAGGCTGGACGGCGCAGCCGCCGGCGGGTTCGGGGGCGGTGCGGGAGCGCTGGGAGTCCCTGGCCGCTCTGGCGAACCTCGCCCAGGACTTCGCCGCCGCGAAGCCGGACGCCACCCTCGCCGATCTCGTCGCCGAACTCGACGAGCGGGCGGGCGCCCAGCACGCCCCGACCGTGCAGGGCGTCACGCTCGCGTCGCTGCACTCGGCCAAGGGCCTGGAGTGGGACGTGGTCTTCCTGGTCGGTGTCGCCGAGGGCATGATGCCGATCACCTACGCGAAGACCGACGAACAGATCGAGGAGGAGCGCCGCCTCCTCTATGTAGGTGTCACCCGGGCCCGGGAGCGTCTCCATGTCTCCTGGTCGCTCGCCCGCTCGCCCGGCGGGCGGGCCAACCGCCGGCCCAGCCGTTTCCTCGACGGGCTGCGTTCCGGCTCGCCGGCGGGCCGCGGCGGCGCGGCCGGCAGCGGCAGCGGAGCCATGGGAGGTGTGGAGCGTGGTGTGCCCGGAAGGGCGACCGCCGTCTCCGTGGCCCCGGAACCGAGACGCAGGCAGCGCAGCCCCGCCCGCTGCCGGGTCTGCGGCCGCACGCTGACGGACGCGGGCGAGATGAAGCTGATGCGCTGCGAGGACTGCCCCTCCGACATGGACGAGGGTGTCTACGAGCGACTGCACGACTGGCGGGGTGAGCAGGCGCGGCGCAGTGGTCAGCCCGCCTTCTGCGTCTTCACCGACAAGACGCTGATGGCCATCGCCGAGGCCGTCCCCGAGGACCCGCCGGGGCTCGCCCGCATCCCCGGCGTGGGCAAGCGCAAGCTGGACCGCTACGGGGCCGACGTACTGGCGATCTGCGCAGGGACGGAGCGCAGGACAAAGATCAGGACTGATTCCAACTCGTCGGGAAAATAGTTTGCGCATGCCCCGGGAATCCCCATAGGTTCTTAGACACGAGAGCAGCGGCCTTCTCGGAGGCCCTGATTCCGTGTTGTACTTGCATATCCGTCGGACCGGCTGACCCCGGTCCCCCGATGCGCCGAGAGGAGGCGAGTCCTGTGATCAACATCAACACCAGCTCCATCGTGAAAATGACCGATCGCTCGGCCGTCTCCCTGTGCATTCTCGGCGCCTCGAATCAGGGCACCGGTCTGTCCGGCATCTCTGCCGCACGTCCGGCGTCCTCCGTTGCTCCTGCGGGCCTTGTCGTCCGTGAGCGCGATGAGCGACCGATCAAGGCACTGGAAGCGGTAGAGGCACAGGCGAAGGCCTATGCCTTCGCGGCAGCCGGTGCCGGATTCCGGGAGCAGACGACGCAGCACCACCTGATGTGGGCCTTCCGTGGGCCAGAACCCTGGAGTGATCCAGCCTGATTCGATCAGGCCGGCGCCTTCAGGGCCGCGGAACCCCATCCGGGATCCGCGGCCCTTCTGTTTGTCCCCGAACGGGGACGACGGACCGAAGCGCCTCGGGGCAGGACAAGAACCCGGTACCAGCCGCCACCCGGCCCACCGGCCGGAAACGACCAGACGAGGAAGACGAACCGTGCAACTCGAAGCGCACGCCCCGTCCGTACCGCCTTCCGACACGATCCCCAAGCCCGGCTCCACGGAGGACCCGACCTTGACTCCGCTCACCGCGCTCACCGCGCTCGACGACGCCATCGAGAACCTCGGCGTACCCGTCCCCTGCCGTTCCTACGACCCGGAGGTCTTCTTCGCCGAGTCGCCGGCGGACGTCGAGTACGCCAAGTCCCTCTGCCGCACCTGCCCGCTGATGGAGGCCTGCCTCGCCGGCGCCAAGGAGCGGCGCGAGCCGTGGGGCGTCTGGGGCGGCGAGCTGTTCGTCCAGGGCGTCGTTGTCGCCCGGAAGCGGCCGCGTGGCCGTCCGCGGAAGAACCCGGTCACGGCATGAACACCCCAGGAACGATCGACCGCCCCCTCACGCACGAACCCCAGAAGCAGGCCCCGATGACGCCGACCGCCGACGAGCCCGCAGGCTCCGCGACCGAAGACTTCACCACCCGTGGTGCGAACGACTCGCGCCAGAACAGGACCCGTGAGATGCAACTCATTCCAGAAGCCCTGGCCCGTGCGCATATGCACGAGCGCCTGCACGAGGCCGAGCAGGAGCGTCGGGCGGCACGCCTGATGACCGCTCGCCGGATGCAGCGCCGCGCCGAGCGCGCCTCCCAGCGTGCCCGCCGCGCACTCGCCATGGCCGTCATGCAGTAACCGATCCAACCGATCCAACCGATCCAACCGATCGAGTCGATTCGACCTTCGAGTCGCCCCAGCCCGTCGTGGCTCTCCCCGCGGGGGCCGGTCCGTGCCGAACGGACCGGCCCCCGCGGTACGTTGCGCCGAGCGGGCCGTCCGGTACGGCATGGTCGTCACCCGGTGACGAGCCATTCCGCAGGCGGAGACGGAGACGGCGGCTGCCGCTCGGCCGCGGAACAGACGCACCGGAGGTGCGCCCGCTGCGGTGCGACGGCCGAGGGCCCGCTGCCGCCCCGGACCCTTTCAGCGGGGAGCGGCGCCCGTCGGCACCCCTGCGGGGCCTCTTCCCTGGAGCACCTGCGGGCGATCGAGGGCCGCCTGGACGCACAGTGGTGGTGACCGTGGGCGCGGTCCGGATCGGTGTCCCTCACGCCTGCGCCGCCGACGCCTCCTCGGCCGGTTCGACCGCCTCGTCCCCGGTGGCCGCCTCCGAAGGCTTCCCCTCCGCTGCCTTCCTCGCCGCGGACTTCCCCTTCGCGGGCTCCTTCACCAGGATCTCGTCCACCGCCTGCCTCGGCACCAGTTCCCCTGCTTGCCCTGCTTCTCCTGGTGCCGCTGCTTCCGCTTCCTCCGGGACGAACCCCGGCAGCCACTCCCGCAGTTCGTCGCGCAGCCGTACCGTCCCGCCCAGTTGGCACAGCACACCGATCGTGCTCAGGGTCACCCGGTGGATCAGCAGATACGCCGGGGGAAGGTTGAGCTGCTTGGCCAGCTGGTAGGCGGGGGAGCGGGGGTCGCCGATGCGGGCGGCCTGGCCGCGCATCCAGCCACGGGTGAACGTGAACGCCTCGATCTGCGCCGGTTCGATGATCGGCAGGAGGTACGCGAGGACCGCGTCGGGATCCAGCTCGACGGTCTCCCTGATGAACCCCTCCGCGCACAGCATCTCGTAGACGGCCTCCGCCTCGCCGTCCAGCGTCATCCGCAGTGCCTCGCCGATGGGAGCGGGCAGTCCGCCCGGCAGCCGGTCGACCGTGCCGAAGTCCAGCACACCCAGACGCCAGTCGTCCCCACCGCCCGGGCCGCCGGGCAGCAGACGGAAGTTGCCCGGATGCGGGTCGGCGTGCAGCAGCCCGGTGCGGGCCGGCCCGGAGAACAGGAAACGGGCGAGGAGCTGACCTGCCCGGTCCCGCTGTTCCTCCGTACCGTCCGAGATGATCTCCGACAGCGGTACGCCGTCCATCCACTCGGTGACCAGCACCTGTTCGCACTGGTGGACCACCGCCGGTACGACGACATCGGGATCGTCCGCGAACTCCTCGGCGTGGGCCCGCTGGGCCTGGGCCTCCAGACCGTAGTCCAGCTCCTCCGCGACCCGGTCCTTGAGCTCCGCGATCAGCGGCTTGATGTCCATTCCGGGAACCAGCGGACCCAGTAGCCGGGCGAACCGGCTCAACTGGTTCAGGTCGGACAGCAATGCCTTGCCGGCGCCCGGATACTGCACCTTGACCGCCACCTCACGGCCGTCGTGCCACACCCCATGGTGCACCTGGCCGATCGAGGCCGCGGCGGACGGCTTGTCCTCGAACTCCAGGAACAGGTCGGGCCAGTCCTCGCCGAGCCGCTCCTCCAGCACCGCGTGCACGGTCCGGGTCGGCATCGGCGGGGCCGCCTCCTGGAGTTTCGTCAGCGCCGCACGGTAGGGTCCGGCGATCTCCTCCGGCAAGGCCGACTCGAAGACCGACAGGGCCTGGCCGAACTTCATCGCACCGCCCTTGAGCTCTCCGAGCACCTTGAACAGCTGCTCCGCGGTGCGCTGCTGCACCTCGCGGCCGACGATCTCGGCGGACTCGCCCACGATCCGCTTGCCGAGCCCCCAGGTCGCCCGCCCGGCGAAACCGAGCGGGAGCGCGGCCAGTTTGGCGGTCCTGGTGACCGCCTTCCGGGGAAGATCAGACATGAGCCCTCCAAGTCCCTGCCGGCCGCTCCGCGTCCGCCTGACGGCACACCTTCCTCGACGGCCCGTGCGGGGTCATTGTCTCGTGCGTCCGGTCGTGTTCGGAGGTCCGCTCCGACTCCGTTCCCGCCGCGTTCTGATCCGCCGCTCCGCACGGACACCCGGGATGCGCCCCGACCGGCCGCGCATGCCAGTGCAGACCCGGGAGCGAAGCCTCCCAGCGGGCACCGGCACTGGACGGAACATGGCCGTCCAGGAAGGCGAGCACGTGGGCACCGGCCAGTCCGGCCACGGTCGCGGCCAGTGACAGATCGCAGGCTCCCACCCGGCGCTGCCGCCCGGAACGCCACTGGGCGACCATACGCGGCCAGGTCGGATCCCGGTCGGTCCTGTCTTCCTGGAGACAGCCCGCGCAGCCTGTCTCACCGGGCAGGACGAGCGGACCGACGAGGCCGGTCGCCTCCACCACGCCCACGTAGAGGTGGGGTGTCCCCGAGGCCATCAAAGGCTCGGTCCCCGCCGGGTCCGGGGTGTGCACGGCGACGTCGTCCCGCGGAGCGACGATCACCAGGGAGAACCCGGGGGCGCCCTCCTCCGGAGAGGACTGAGCGGTCCGACGCGGCGGCCGGTCCGGTGCGGCCCGGCGCACCACACGGCGGGCCGCCTCGTGCCTGCGGTCGCCGACGGCTTCCGGGGGCAGCCCGCCCGGCGCGACGTCCCAGGGCTCGACCCGACCGATGTCGCGCACGTCGACCTCACCCACCCCGGCCCCGGACAGCAGCGCCGCCAGCATCGAGCCGACCCGGCCCGCGCCCCTCACCTGCACCCGGGCTCCGCGGCGCGCCGCGAGCCGTCCGAGCGCGTCGCCCGGCGCGGAAGTGGTCAGGGTCAGCGAGGCCAGATCCGGACGCAGCCGGTCGAGGACCTCCCGTTTCTCGCGCAGGGCGTCGGCGGCCGGGCCGCCGCCCCGGGAGTCGTCGAGGAGCCCGGCCCGGGACAGCCGGGCCACGAGCCGGTCGACATGACCGTCGGGCAGATCCATCCGCAGGCCCTCTTCGCGCAGACGATCGAGCCCACAGGTGCCGTTGAGCAGATCGAGGAAGCTGCCCGTCGCCGTGTCCATCGGTCCCAGGGTCAACGCGTGCGCGGGTGTCATCCCGAACTGCACGGTGTTGAGGTCGCGCCAGCCGCGCCGGAGCGCCGGCTTCACCATCGGATGCATGTCAGGTCCCCGTATCTCCCTGAACGGCTGCCGCTCGAACGGCTGCCGTAGTACCGTCGCCCACCCGTGGGCCGGTCGGCGGATGCCAGCATGCCCGGATCTGGAGTGACTTGCGGAAAGTTGTCCACAGGCGAGGTGATTCGTCATATAAATCCGGCGCATGGCGGGGGGATCGGTATCGAAGCGTCCCGGAGCCGGGACTTCCCCGTGTGCAGCGGGTAACGTCGGGGCGTGCCCGCCGACCCACTGCACAGCGCCACACCTCCTCAGCGCAGCACGACGAGTCAGCCGACGAGCGGCTCACGGGCGAGCGCGATCGAGGTCCGCAGGAGCGCCCGCCGACGCAGAACGGTCTCCGCGTACCGCGAGGGCGATCGTACGGTGGTGCTCATCCCCGCCCGGATGTCCGAGGCGGAGGAGCAGCGCTGGGTGAACGTCATGCTCGACAAGCTGGCGGCCCAGGAGAGCAGACGGGCGCTCGGGGACACCGAGCTGGCCGAGCGCGCCGAGCGGCTGTCGGCCCAGTACTTCAACGGGCGGGCCCGGCCCCACTCCGTACGCTGGGTGACCAACCAGAACACGCGCTGGGGTTCGTGCACGCCGTCCGAGGGCAGCATCCGCCTGTCGCACCGGCTGCAGGGCATGCCCGAGTACGTCGTCGACTATGTCCTCTGCCACGAACTGGCTCACCTGCTCGTGCCCGGACACGGGCCCGGCTTCTGGCGTCTGCTGGAGGCGTATCCGAAGACGGAACGGGCCCGGGGCTACCTCGAAGGAGTGGTCGCGGCCGAGCGGCTGCCCCATCTGCCGGGGGCCCACAACGCGTGAACGCCGCCCGATGTGGGTGTCCGCAGGGGCGCCCGCGCGTTATGTACCGGGTCTGTACCGGCTTCATCGGATGTCCGAGTTTGCGGTTAGCCTGGCGCGACGCACTCACATTCGGGACGGGGGACGGTCGTGCGCATGGCCAGGGAATTCCAACGCGGCCACAAGGCCAGGATCAGTGACCTCACCGCGGGCACGGATCTGTACGTAGGCGTGCAGATCTCCGGCCCCGGGCTCACCTTCGACATCAGCTGCTTCGGCCTCGATGCCGACGAACGGCTCTCGGACGACCGGTACTTCATCTTCTTCAACCAGCCGAAGTCCCCCGAGGAGTCCCTTCAGCTGCTGGGCCCCCAGGCGGGAGACACCGAGTCCTTCCGCGTGACGCTGGACGGGATTCCGCAGCAGATCAAGAAGCTGTCCTTCACGGCGACGCTCGACGGCGCCGGGCAGATGTCCCAGATCGGTCCCGGATACATCCGCATCGTCGCGGGCGGCGAGGAAGTGGCCCGCTATCCCTTCAGCGGCTCGGAGTTCTCCACCGAGCGGGCGGTGATGCTGGGGGACTTCTACTTCAAGGACGTATGGCGGTTCGCCGCTGTCGGACAGGGCTTCGACGGCGGTCTCGAAGCGCTGCTGAAGAACTTCGGCGGCGAGGTGGCCGAGGAGGAGCCCGCTGCCCCGCAGCAGCCGCAGCCGGGAGGCGCTGTCCCGGGCTTCGCCCCGCCCGCGTTCGGTGTTCCCGGCACCCCCGCGCAGGTTCCCGCCCCCGTCCCGGCACCGGCCCCTGCTCCCGCACCGGCGCCTCAGCCCGCCGCGCAGGGGTTCGCCCTTCCCCTCGGCGCGACCCCGCCGGCTCCCGCGCCGTCGGTGCACGCCGCGCCGACGATCGTCGCGCCCCTGAACACTCCGCCCGGCGGTTCCCCGGTGCCGCCGCCTTCCCCGGCACCCGCCTTCGGCCGGCCCGGTCAGCAGCCGCCCGCCCCGAGCGCCCCGCCGCCCCCGGGCTACGGCGCGCAGCCGCACGCACCGCACGTACCGCAGGCTCCCGCCCCGCCGCCTGGTTACGGTCAGCCGACACCCCCGCCCGGTTACGGTCAGCCGACACCCCCGCCCGGTTACGGTCAGCCGACACCCCCGCCCGGTTACGGTCAGCCGACACCCCCGCCGGGCTACGGCCAGCCGCCTCCCGGACAGATGCCTCCCGGACAGATGCCTCCGGGGCAGATGCCGGGTCAGCAGGCCTCTTACGGGGCACCGCAGGGCGCGCCCCAGGGAGCGCCGCAGACTCCGGGTGTGCTCGGCGCGCTCCAGATGTTCAAGGAGACGCCCACCGGGCAGCGCTGGACCCAGCAGAACCCGAAGCTGGTCCGCGCCGACCTGGGCATGGGCGGACAGCCGGTGCTGGCCCGTCAGGGCAGCATGGTGCTCTACCAGGGCAAGGTCGACTTCAGTTACAAGGGCGCCGGGTTCAGCGGCCGGATCGTCGGCAACGCGACCGGCCAGGAGATGCAGCTGATGCGCTGCACGGGCCAGGGCCAGGTGTTCTTCGCCGAGAACGCCACGATGCTGCACCCGATCGAGCTCCAGGGAGACGCCGTGTGTGTCTCCGCCGAGAGCGTCCTCGCCTTCGACGAGAGCCTCCAGTACGAGGTCCGCCGCATCGAGGGACACGGCATCCCCGGCGGCGCGCTGTTCACGATGCAGTTCCAGGGGACCGGCACCATCGTCGTCAAGACGCACGGGGTGCCCGTGGTCCTGCCGGTGACCCCCACCACGTTCGCCGACGCCAACGCCGTGGTCGCCTGGTCGGCCGCCTCCCAGGTGATCGTCTCCAGCCAGGTGCGGATGCGCCGCAACTCCTACCCCGGCGACACCGGGGAGAGCGTCAACCTCCAGTTCCGGGGCGCGCCCGGCAACTTCATCGTCGTCCAGCCGTACGAGATCTGAGGGAGCCCGTCATGAACCAGCCACTCGCGGGCTACGCCCCCGCACCGGTCACCGCGCGCATGGAGAACCACGGCGATCACATGCTCAAGGTCGCCATGCAGACCGGGAACGACCTCCTCGCGCGCGTCGGGTCGATGATCGCCTACGAAGGATTCATCCAGTACGAGCCCAACCCGTCGGCCGTGCGCCAGATCGCCCGGGACTGGGCCACCGGGGAGGGCGCCCCGCTGATGAAGTGCTCCGGCGACGGACTGCTCTACCTCGCCGACTACGGGGCGAACGTCGTCGTGCTCAACCTCAACGGCGACGGCATCTCCGTCAACGCCACCAACCTGCTCGCCTTCGACGCCGGCCTGACCTGGGGCGTGGAGCGGGTGAAGGGCCTGGCGAAGTTCGCCGGTCAGGGTTTGTGGAACACCAAGATCTCCGGGCAGGGCTGGGTCGCGCTGACCTCCCGGGGCACGCCGATCGTCGTCGACTGCGGCGGCGGTGACGACGAGACGTACGTCGACCCGGACGCCCTGGTCGCCTGGTCCCCGAACCTGAAGGTGAAGGGCAAGCGCAGCTTCCGGGCGCAGTCTCTGATCGGCCGCGGCAGCGGCGAGGCCTACCAGATGGCGTTCTCCGGTCAGGGCATCGTCGTCGTCCAGCCCAGTGAGGACAGCACCGACCGTCTCCGGGTCCGGGGCTGAGGGGGAGCAACCACACCATGCAGAGCCCGCTTTTCGCCTTCAACGACCAGCAGACCCAGGAACGCTGGAGCCTGCAGAACAAGCAGATGCTCCGGGTCGCTCTGGGAGGGCACGACGACATCCTCGCCCGCAAGGGCAGCATGATCGCCTACCAGGGACTCGTCGAGTTCGACGCCGAGTACCAGAGCCGCAGCCAGGCACGCAGCCGTTCGCGCACCGGCGAGGGACTGGACCTGATGCGCTGCCACGGACAGGGCACGGTCTACCTCGCCAACCTCGCCCAGCACATCCATGTCATGGACGTGGACCATGAGGGACTGACCGTCGACAGCAGCTACGTGCTCGCCATGGACTCCTCGCTGCATCACGAGGTCATCGCCGTCGACAGCCTGTACGGCATCTCCGGCTCCGGAAAGTACCAGCTCAACATCACCGGTCAGGGCAAGGTCGCCCTGATGACCTCGGGTATGCCGTTGCTGATGCAGGTGACGCCGGACAAGTACGCCAACTGCGACGCCGACGCGATCGTCGCCTGGTCCACGGGGCTGCGCGTGCAGCTGCAGGCCCAGACGCACTCCTCCGGGGTGTGGCGGCGCCGCGGCAACACCGGCGAGGGCTGGGAGCTCAGCTTCATGGGCAGCGGTTTCGCACTCGTTCAGCCCAGCGAGCTGCTGCCGCCGCAGAACGCCCAGATCGGTTCCGGCGTCGCCGCGCAGTACGGCATGGGACAGCAGGGCGCCCGCGGACAGAACCAGGGCAACGTCTGGAGCTGAGCGGCGTCCGGAAGACACGACGGGTGAGGGGCGACCGCCGAGCGGTCGCCCCTCACCCGTATCCGCACAGCAGCCGGGTGCCGGGCTGCTTCCCGTATCCGTGGAACAGCCGGGTGCCGGCCGGTCACTCCCGCAGATCAGGTGCCCAGCCGTGTCAGGGTCGCCTCCAGCAGACGGACGACCGAGGCGTCCGCCACCCCCGCCACCTCGTCGTACGGGAACCAGCGCAGGTCGAGCGACTCGTCGCTGATGGCGTGCACGGCATCGGGAGCGGCCACGGCCGCGTACTGGACGTCGAAGTGCCAGTGACAGGGTGCCGGGATCGCATGCCGGTCCAGGCGCACCGGCCCGCCCGCCAGGAGGGTCAGCCCCGTGATGCCCGACTCCTCGGTGGCCTCCCGCAGAGCCGCCGCCGTCAGCGACGGGTCGCCGGGCTCGCAGTGCCCGCCCATCTGCAGCCACATCCGCAGCTTCCGGTGCAGGGTCAGCAGCACCCGGCCGCGTCCGGGGTCGACCACCAGGGCGCTGGCGGTGAGATGGCCCGCGTGGCAGGCCTTCCCCATGCCGTCCGGATGCGCGGCGAGGTGGTCCAGGTAGGCCTGGCGCAGCTCCGGCTGGTCCTCGTACCCCTTGAGTACGAGAACCGCGTCGTCGTACAGACTCACTCGGCGCCGTCACCCTTGCGGTCGTCGTCCTCGCCGCCGTCGTTCCTTCCCTCGCCGCCGTCCCCGGCGGCGTCCTCGTCCTTGCCCCGCTTGCCGAGGTCGTGCTTGCCCGCCGCCTCGCCGAGCATCTTGTCCAGCTCGGAGAAGTCGATCTGCTCGCGGTGCACGAAGCCGTCCGGGTCGTCCAGATCGGTGGCCGTCGGCAGCATGTCCGGGTGGGCCCACAGGGCGTCCCGCCCGTCGACGCCGCGCGCGTCCGTGAGCGAGGCCCACAGCCGCGAGGCGTCGCGCAGCCGGCGCGGGCGCAGCTCCAGGCCGATCAGTGTGGCGAACGTCTGCTCCGCGGGGCCGCCCGAGGCGCGGCGGCGGCGCAGCGTCTCGCGCAGCGCGTCCGCCGACGACAGGCGGGGCTTCGCCGCCGCGTGCACCACGGCGTCCACCCAGCCCTCGACGAGAGCCAGTGCCGTCTCGAGGCGGGCCAGTGCCGTCTTCTGCTCCGGGGTGTCCTCCGGCTGGAACATGCCCTGCTGAAGAGCTTCCTGGAGCTGCTCCGGGTTCTGCGGATCGAACTGGCCGACCACGTCCTCCAGCTTGGCGGTGTCGACCTTGATCCCGCGCGCATAGCCGTCGACGGCACCGAACAGGTGCGAGCGCAGCCACGGCACATGCGCGAACAGGCGCTGATGGGCGGCCTCACGCAGGGCGAGGTACAGCCGCACCTCCTCCTGGGAGACGCCCAGGTCCTTGCCGAACGCCGCGATGTTCACCGGCAGCAGCGCGGCCTTGCCCACCGGCCCGAGCGGCAGGCCGATGTCGGTGGAGCCGACGACCTCACCGGCCAGCACGCCGACCGCCTGCCCGATCTGCGTACCGAACATGGCACCGCCCATCGAGCGCATCATGCCGATCAGCGGGCCCGCCATGGCCTGCATCTCCTCCGGCAGCACGTCGCCCATCGCGGTGCCGACGCGCTCGGCGACCGGATCCACGAGCTCCCGCCACGCTGGCAGTGTCGCCTCGACCCACTCCGCGCGGCTCCAGGCCACCGAGGAGGCCGCACCGGACGGCAGCGAGGTGGCGTCGTCCAGCCACAGGTCGGCCAGCCGGACGGCCTCGTCGACGGCCCTGCGCTCGGCGGGGCCGACGCTCGCGTCCTTCGTGCCGTCGGCGGTGCCCTGGGACACCGTCTGGCGGGCGATCTGCTTGGCCATGTCCCAGTTCACCGGGCCGCCCTCGTAGGAGAGCATCTGGCCGAGCTGCTGGAACGCGGCGCCCAGGTCGTTGGGGTTCAGGGAACCGAACATCGCGGCGAACGGATTGTCCGCGCCGGGAGCGCCGAAGCCGCCGGCTCCGGACATGCCGAAACCGAACGGGTTGGCCGGGTCCTGACCACCACCGCTCTGCTGGTCCTTCTTCTTGCCCTCGTCGCCGTCGTCCGGCTCCTCCGGCGGAAGGCCGAATCCGAATGGGGTGTCACTCACGGGATTCCTCGGCTGATAGGGCCACCGGTTCTTTCCGGCGGCACGGCTGCCCGACAACACCACCCAGCGTAGACACCTGAGGCGGTTCGAGCCTCGATGCTTCGCCGACAGAAGGCCTGCGGCAGGATGGATGCCACCTGGTACACATGCTTCGCATGCGCTCGTACTGAAGACAACCGCTGGAGACGCCCGGTGAGTTCCCCAGATCCACAGGTTCGCGCAGCGCGAAACCGGTCAACCCGCTCCTCGCCCGCGCGGGGGCCCGTCGTCGCGGTCACCGGCGCCGCCTCCGGGGTCGGTGCGCTGCTCACCGAGCGGCTCGCCGCCTCGGAGGAGATCAAGCAGGTCATCGCCATCGACGAGCGCCGCGGGGACTGTGCCGAGGCACAGTGGCACATTCTGGACGTACGGGACCCGGCCATCGCGGAACGACTGCGCGGAGCGGACGTCGTGGTGCACCTGGCGCTCGACCTCGACCTGGAGAGCGACGCCGCCGCCCGGACGGCCTACAACGTCCGCGGGACGCAGACCGTACTGACCGCCGCCGCGGCGGTCGGAGTGCACCGGGTCGTGCTGTGCACCTCGACGATGGTCTACGGAGCGCTCCCGGACAACGAGCTGCCGCTGTCCGAGGACGCGGAGCTGCGGGCCACCGCCGAGGCCACCGGCGTGGGCGACCTCCTGGAGATCGAGCGGCTCGCGCGCAGGGCACCCCGCGCGCACCCCGGGCTCAACGTCACGGTGGTACGGCCCGCTGTGCTCGTCGGCGGCACCGACACCGCGCTGACCAGGTACTTCGAGTCGCCCAGGCTGCTCGTGGTGGCCGGATCACGGCCCGCGTGGCAGTTCTGCCACGTCGACGATCTGTGCAGCGCCCTGGAGTACGCCGTCCGGGAAGAAGTCGAGGGTGAGCTGGCCGTCGGGTGCGACGGATGGCTGGAGCAGGAGGAGGTCGAGGAGCTCAGCGGGATCCGGCGGATGGAGCTGCCGTCGGCGGTCGCGCTGGGCGCGGCGGCCCGGCTGCACCGGATCGGACTCACCCCGTCCCCGGCCGGGGACCTGGCGTACACGATGCACCCCTGGGTGGTCAGCGGGAGCCGGCTGCACGACGCCGGGTGGCGGCCCGCCTACACCAACGAGCAGGTGCTGGCCGAACTCCTGGAGGAGGTCGCCGGCCGGCACACGGTCGTCGGGCGGCGGCTCGGACGCAAGGACGCGACGGCGGCGGGCGCCGCGGGAGCGACCGTGGCCCTGCTGGGCGCGGCCGCGGTGGTGCGGCGGGCGCGGAAGGCCCGGCGGCGGATCTGAGGAGGGGCGGACCCCTCGGCGACGGGGCGCCGCGGAGTGCCCGAGGGCGCTTCCGCACTGCCGGGCCGTGGGGCACGATGGAGGACATGGCATCCACGAACGATCACCCCGGTGAGCAGGCCGCGCAGGACCCGATCAAGCTGATCGCGATCCGGGACGCGCTGCTGTCCGTGGACGAGATCTTCCGGGCCGTCGGCGACGACGCGGCCGGCGGGACGGCACTGTTCGTGGGGACCGTGCGCAATCATGACGACGGGACCGACGTCGACGAACTGGGCTATTCGTGTCACCCGAGTGCCGAGGACGAGATGCGGCGGATCGCCGAGAAGATCGTCGCCGAGTACCCCGTACGGGCGCTGGCGGCCGTGCACCGGGTGGGGGACCTCGAGGTCGGGGATCTCGCCGTCGTCGTCGGTGTGTCGTGCGCGCACCGGGGCGAGGCCTTCGAGGCCTGCCGGAAGCTGATCGACGACCTCAAGCACGAGGTGCCCATCTGGAAGCACCAGAAGTTCTCCGACGGTACAGAAGAGTGGGTCGGCGCGTAGCGACGTCGTCGGGGGGTGGTGGTCGGGCGGCGGGAGGGCGGGTCGGCGCGTAGCGGCGTCGTCGGGGGGTGGTGGTCGGGCGGCGGGAGGGCGGGTCGGCGCGTAGCGGCGTCACCGGCGGAGGGCGGGCCGCCGGCCGGACGCCTCGGAACCGGTCCACCGCTCCCGTTCTCGAATCTCTGTTCCCGCTCCACTCCGCTTGCATAACCGCACCCCGGGTATGAGCGTTGTCACTGCGGATGGTTAATCTGCTGATCAGTCAGTCGCGGACGCTCATGGGGATGGGAGGTCGGCATGGCGGCACTTGCCTGGTTGCTGATTCCGTTTGTGGCCGCGGTCGGCGCGGGACTGTGGGGCAGTTGGGCCAGCCGGACTCGCCGGGTGCGGAGCGACGGCCCCGAGCTCATCGGTTACGCCCGCTTCCGCGAGGCCATGGAGAGGTCCCGGCCGTCGGAGGAAGAGCTCCGGCCCTAGGGCCGGAAACAGCAGGTCACCGGCGTAGGACAAGGCCAGGGCTGCCCGGACGGGCGGCCCTGACAGTGCGCTGACAGGCCCGTCCCGTACTGTCGGTGCATGCCACGCCGCACCGCGACGATGCTCGCTTCTACCCTCATGCTGATCGTGCTTCTGTGCGCGGGTGTGTTCCTCCCCGTGCCGTACGCGGAGATGTCCCCGGGGCCGACGGTGAACACCCTGGGCGACCACGACGGCGAGCCGGTGCTGCGGATCGACGGGCGCAAGACCTATCCGACCGACGGCCACCTCAACATGACCACGGTGCGGGTCACGAGCGCCGACTACCGGATGAACCTGGTCGAGGCCGTCTACGGATGGCTCGCGCACGACAACAAGGTCGTGCCGCACGACACGCTCTACCCCGACGGCAAGACGGAGGAGCAGTCCACGCAGGAGAACGCCGAGGAGTTCAGCCAGTCCCAGGAGAGCGCCAAGGTTGCGGCCCTGAAGGAGCTCGACGTCCCGGTGAAGTCCTGGGTGATCGTCTCCACGGTCGTCAAGGACTCGCCCGCCGAGGGCAAGCTGCACGCCGGTGACGTGATCAAGAGCGTCGACGGCAGCGTGGTGCGCGAGCCGGCCGACGTCGCCGAGCTGGTGACCAAGCACAAGCCCGGCGAGGACGTCGACTTCACGATCGTGCCCGCCAAGGAGCAGGCCGCCGCCGAGAAGGAGAACCGGACACCGAAGCGGACCGAGAAGATCACGATCACCACCACGGCCTCCGACGACGCCGGGGACGAACGCGCCGTCGTCGGGATCGCCGCCGGAACCGACCACACCTTCCCGTTCACCATCGACATCGAGCTCGCCGACGTCGGCGGGCCGAGCGCCGGTCTGATGTTCGCGCTCGGCATCTACGACAAGCTCACCCCGGGCAGCCTGACCGGCGGCGAGTTCGTCGCCGGCACCGGCACCATCGACGACGCCGGCAAGGTCGGGCCGATCGGCGGGATCGAGATGAAGACGGTCGGCGCGCGTGCCAAGGGCGCCGAGTACTTCCTCACGCCCGCCGACAACTGCGAGGCCGCCGCCGCTGACGCCCCCGAGGGCCTCACGCTCATCAAGGTGGACACCATCCACGACGCCCTCGGCGCCCTGAAGGACCTCGGCTCCGGTGACCCCGCCGACCTGCCGACGTGCACGGCCTCCTGACCGGGCGGATCGCTTGCCGCGGCTTCCCGAGGGCCGCGCCCCGAACTACGCCTCGAACGTTGCCGTCAGGGCCTCCGCCAGGCCCGGCACCAGGGCGGAACCGGTGAGGACCTCCGTCGGTGAGTCCTTCGCCCGCAGCCGCAAGGCGGAATCACGGGCACCGTCGCGCAGCACCGCGACCGTCATGCGGACCTCCTGGCGCTCCGGGTGCTTCGCCACCCACGCCGCCAGCGCGGCCTCGTCCAGATCCTGCGGAACCTGGGCCTCCGCGGACGGCGGCAGCATCAGGCGCTCCACGGTCAGGGCACAGCCGGCCACCGAGTCGGGCCAGGCGACGGTGCCCAGGAACTCGTCGAGCGGCTTGCCCGTTGGAATGGCGTCCTGCTCGATCGGCGTGAGGGCCGTTGCCGCCTGCTCGTCGCCCGGACCGAGCCGGTCCGCGAGAGAGGGCTGCTCGGCGCGCAGCCGTGCGGTGTCTACGAGGGCGAAGAGGCGGGCGGGCTGGTCCCAGCCGAGGCCGGAGACGTACTCGTCGATCTCGAGCACGGCCCGGGTGAGCGGGCTCGCCGCCATGGGTGTGTTGGACATGGTCACAATCCTCTCTCGTTGAGGGCCGAAATCGGGAACCGAGTAAAGGGTGAGTAAGTTGCATAGGTGTGGGCCCGTGAACAAGGGGGCCCACACATGGTCCACGAACTCGCGGACCTGACGAATCGACAGCGAACTTCGAGGTGCCTACCTTGGCTTTCCAGATGCCGGACCGTGGCGGAGGCCCGACAGGGCCACGGATGAGAGTGGGCCGCCCGTCCCGGCGGGTCCGGACCCTGCTCATGACACTGGGTGTCCTGGCCGTCCTCGGCATGGTGTTCACCATGTTCGCGGGGTTCTGGACCGACTGGCTGTGGTATCGCTCGGTCGACTACTCGTCGGTGTTCACGACAACCCTGTGGACCAAGATCGGGCTCTTCTTCGTCTTCGGCCTGCTGATGGCCCTCGCGGTGGGCTTCAACATCTGGCTGGCGCACCGGATGAGGCCGCCGCTGAGCGCCATGTCGATGGAGCAGCAGAACCTCGACCGGTACCGGATGAGCATCGCCCCGTACAAGAAGTGGCTGCTTCTCGGTATCACCGCGCTGCTGGGGCTGATCGCCGGCGCCTCGGCCTCGGGCCAGTGGCGCACCTGGCTGATGTGGGTCAACGGCGTGCCGTTCGGCCAGAAGGACCCGCAGTTCAAGCTCGACGTCGCGTTCTACGCCTTCGACCTGCCCTGGTACCGGTTCCTGCTCGGGTTCGGCTTCGCGGCCACCATCCTGTCGCTGATCGCCGCCGCGCTCACCCACTACCTGTACGGCGGCCTGCGGGTCACCAGCCCCGGCGCGCGTGCCACGTCCGCGGCCACCGGGCACCTGTCGGTGCTCCTCGGCGTCTTCGTCACCCTGAAGGCGGTCGCGTACTGGCTCGACCGGTACGGCCTGGCGGTCAAGTCCAGCGACTTCAAGGCGACCGACAACTGGACCGGTCTGCGGTACGTCGACGCCAACGCCTATCTGCCGGCGAAGACGATCCTGTTCTGCATCGCCGTCATCTGCGCGCTGCTGTTCTTCGCCACCCTGTGGCGGCGTACCTGGCAGCTGCCCGTGATCGGCTTCGGCCTGATGGTGCTGTCGGCCATCCTCATCGGCGGCCTGTACCCGGCGATCGTGCAGAAGTTCCAGGTCCAGCCGAACGAGCAGGCCAAGGAAGCGCCGTACGTCGAGAAGAACCTCAAGGCGACGCGTGAGGCCTACGGCATCGACGACGCCCAGGTCGACGAGTACCCGGGGACCAGTCAGACCAAGGACAAGACCAAGCTCCGGGACCAGGTCTCCGAGACGGCGAGCATCCGGATCATGGACCCGAACATCGTCTCGCCGACGTTCCAGCAGCTCCAGCAGATCAGGAACTACTACGCGTTCCCGACCAACCTGGACGTGGACCGCTATCCCGATCCCAAGACCGGCGCGGAGCAGGACACCGTCATCGGTCTGCGCGAGATCAACCTCAACGGCATCCCCAAGCGGAACTGGATCAACGACCACTTCCGGTACACCCACGGATACGGCGCCGTCGCCGCCAAGGGCACCAGCGCCGACGACGGCCGTCCGGTGTTCACCGAGTCCGACCTGCCGTCCAAGGGTGACCTCGGTACGTACGAGCAGCGCGTCTACTACGGCGAGCGGACGACGACGTACTCGATCGTCGGCGGTCCCCAGAAGGAGATCGACTACTCCGACGACAGCGGCGAGAAGACGACCAGCTACAAGGGCGACAGCGGGGTCAACCTCGCCAACCCGATCAACCGGGCCGCCTACGCCGCGGCGTTCAGCGAGCCGCAGATCCTGTACTCCGGCGCCATCGGCGAGGGCTCGCGGATTCTGTACAACCGCACACCCAAGGAGCGTGTCGAGGCGGTCGCTCCGTGGCTGACCATCGACGGTGACGCCTACCCCGCGGTGGTGGACGGCCGGATCCAGTGGATCGTCGACGCCTACACCACCACCAACGGTTATCCGTACGCGTCGCGGACGACCCTCGGTGACACCACGGCCGACTCGCTGACCGCCACCAACGACAACCGCGCGGTGGTGGCCCAGGAGAACCGGGTCAACTACATCCGCAACTCGGTGAAGGCGACCGTCGACGCGTACAGCGGCGAGGTCAAGCTCTACCAGTGGGACACCAAGGACCCCATCCTGAAGACGTGGATGAAGGCGTTCCCGGACACGGTGGAGCCGAGGAGCGAGATCTCCAGCGGTCTGATGGACCATCTGCGGTACCCGCAGGACCTGTTCAAGGTGCAGCGCGAACTGCTGACCCGCTACCACGTGAAGGACGCCACCACGTTCCTCAGCGGCAGCGAGGTGTGGCAGGTGCCGGACGACCCGACGAACAAGACGGGCGACGCGGTCCCGCCGTACTACCAGAGCATGAAGATGCCCGACCAGAAGGAACAGGCCTTCTCGCTCACCACGACGTTCACTCCGAACGGCCGTGACAACCTCAGCGCGTTCATGGCGGTCGATGCCGAGGCGGGCAGCGAGGGGTACGGCAAGATCAGAGTTCTGAAACTGCCGACGAGCACCACGGCCGCCGGACCCAAGCAGGTCCAGAGCCAGTTCAACTCCGAACAGGACATCGCGGAGTCGATCAGGCTGCTGAGGGGCGGCGACTCCGAAGTGGAGTACGGCAACCTGCTGGCCGTCCCGCTCGACGGCGGACTGCTGTACGTGGAGCCGGTCTACGTGCGCGGTGGCGGACTGAAGTACCCGCTGCTGCGGAAGGTGCTGGTGACCTACGGAGGCCAGACCGCCTTCGAGGACACGCTCGAGCAGGCTCTCGACAAGGTCTTCGGGACGGAGGCTTCGGCCACCGAGCCGCCGCCGGGCCGGGACGAAGGCACGCAGCCGCCGCCGAAGTCCGACAACCCGACGGTCCAAGAGGCTCTGAACGACGCCCAGAAGGCCTTCGAGGCCGGCCAGGAAGCCCTGCAGAAGAACGACTGGGAAGCCTACGGTCAGGCGCAGAAGGACCTCGAGGCGGCCTTGCGCAAGGCCGAGGAGGCCCAGTCCGGGGACGGCGGAGGCGGAGGCGGCCCGGGCGCGTCGGACAGCAGTCCCAGCCCCGCCCCGAGCCCGAGCAGTTAGCGATTCGGCTGGTCAAAGGCCCACTCCGCGCCGTGGTACGGTTGTACACACAACGGCGCGGGGTGGAGCAGCTCGGTAGCTCGCTGGGCTCATAACCCAGAGGTCGCAGGTTCAAATCCTGTCCCCGCTACTGAAGTCGCGCAGTCGGCGACAGCAAAGGCCCGGATTCCTCAAGGAATCCGGGCCTTTGTGGTGTGCGAACGCATGTGCCGGGACATGTGACGGCCGCGCCGGCGACGGGAGTTGGCGGATCTGTGTTTCACTTGTCTCTCTGTGGGCATGTCGACAAAACGCTGAAGTGACCTCACTGACTGCGGCATACCAGGTGTACCCAGGTTGCAGGTGGTGCGACGATGGATGTTATGGGGGACAGGACAACTCTGTTCGAGACAGGGCGTATTGAGCAGCCCTCCCCTCGGGAGGAACCTCGCGACGAGACCGCGGAGGCCGCCGACGAGGCAGCCGAGGAGCTGCGCCGGCGGCTCGCCGCCGAAGCCGGCGACGTCGAGGCGATGAGCGTCCTCGGTGCCATGCTGCTGCGCCGCGGTGACCTCGCCGGAGCCGAATCCCATCTGCGTGCCGCCACCGCCGCGGGCGACCGTGCCGCCGCCAACAACCTGGGTGTCCTCCTGTTCCAGCGCGGCTACCCGGAGGAGGCCGCGGGATGGTGGCGGATCGCCGCGGTCGCCGGTTCGGCCCCGGCGGCGCACGCGCTCGGCCGGCACCACCGCGAGCGCGGCGACGAACCCGCCGCCGAGTACTGGCTGCGCCAGTCCGCCGAGCAGGACCACGCCCTGGGCGCCTACGCACTCGCCGACCTGCTGGAACACCGCGGGGACGCGGCCGGCGCCGAGCGCTGGATGCGGGCGGCCGCCGAGCGGGGACACCGGGAAGCGGCCTACCGGCTGGCGAGGACGCTGGACCGGAAGGCCGCACGGGAGACCGG
The DNA here is from genome assembly GCF_045209715.1 of Streptomyces sp. NBC_01635. NCBI lineage: Bacteria > Bacillati > Actinomycetota > Actinomycetes > Kitasatosporales > Streptomycetaceae > Streptomyces > Streptomyces sp. NBC_01635. Next base: position 6,056,723 of record NZ_CP109277.1, read on the forward strand.
CGACGACACCGTCCCGTTCGTGGAGGAGGCCGAGCAGTGGTACCGGCAGGCCGCCGCGCGGGGGCACCGCAGGGCCGCGCTGCACCTCGGCGCGATCCTGGAGAAGCGCGGCGAGCTCAGGGAGGCCGGCCGCTGGTACCTGATGTCCGCCAAGGACGGGGAGGCCCGGGCCGCCTGCGCGCTCGGGTTCCTGCTGCGTGACGCCGGCGACACCGAGAACGCCGCCGTGTGGTGGCTGCGCGCGGCCCAGGACGGAGACGGCAACGCCGCCAACGCACTGGGCGCCCTGCACGCCGAGCGCGGCGAGACCCAGACCGCCGAACGCTGGTACCGGGCCGCGATGGACGCGGGTGACGTCAACGGCGCGTACAACCTCGGGCTGCTCTGTGCCGAACAGGGCCGGACCGTACCGGCCGAGCAGTGGTACCGCCGCGCCGCCTACGCCGGTCACCGCGAGGCGGCCAACGCGCTGGCGATCCTGCTGCTGACGTCCGGCGACGAGAAGGGCGCGGAGCCCTGGTTCTCCAAGGCGGCGGAAGCGGGCAGCGTGGACGCCGCCTTCAATCTCGGCATCCTGCACGCGGGCCGGGACGAGGAGACGGCCGCGCTGCGCTGGTACGAGCGGGCGGCGGGCGCCGGGCACACGGAGGCCGCGCTCCAGGTGGGCATGGCCCGGCTGCGCGACGGAGACGAGGGCGAGGCGGAGCGGTTCCTGCGGTGCGCGGCGGGCGGCGGCAGCGCCGAGGCCGCCTACCGTCTGGCGGCCGTGCTGGACGCCCGCCGTCCGCCGGAGCCGGCGCACGAGCTGGGCGAGCCGGTGAACCGGCGCAGTGAGTGCGAGGAGTGGTACGAGCGTGCCGCCCTGCAGGGCCACCGGCGCGCACAGGTGCGGGTCGGCATGCTCGCCGCGGCCCGTGGCGACGTGGTCGAGGCGGCCCGCTGGTACCGCGAGGCGGCCGAGGCCGGCTCCCGCAACGGCGCGTTCAACCTGGGCCTGCTGCTGGCCCGGGAGGGCAGTGAGCCCGAGGCGGCCGTGTGGTGGGCCCGTGCGGCCAATGCCGGGCACGGGCGCGCCGCCCTGCGCCTCGCCCTGGTCTACGCGCGCCGGGGCGAACTCGCCGAGGGCCAGGGCTGGGCCGACCGCGCGGCGGCACTGGGCCCGGCGGCGGTGACGGAGCGTGCGATCCGCCTGCGCGACGCCCTCCGCGAGGAACTCTCCGCGTGACCGCGTGCCCGGGGCGGGCGGTCGTGTCGCCGCACCTCCGCGGCGTACGGCCGCTCCGCAAGGGATTTGCCTCCGCCGGCATTCTTGACGTAACGTTGCATTCAACGGCGCGGGGTGGAGCAGCTCGGTAGCTCGCTGGGCTCATAACCCAGAGGTCGCAGGTTCAAATCCTGTCCCCGCTACTGAAGACCGAGGGCCGGAATCCGAAAGGGTTCCGGCCCTCGGCGCATGCACGCATCTATGCATTTGCACATCCACGGGTCCACGCATCCGGACATCGCGCGACGAAGCCCCGGCACCATCGGTGCCGGGGCTTCGTCGCGCGTGTGAAGGGGGTGGTGCTCTGCCGGGTCCGTCGTCGTTACGCCGTCGCGCAGTTCGGGCAGACGCCGCGGTACGTCATCTCGACGCCCGAGACCGTGAAGCCGAAGCGCTCCGTGTCGGGGAGGTCGGCCAGTGGATTGCCGACCGGATGCACGTCACGGATGGCGCCGCACTGCCCGCACACCAGGTGGTGATGCGGCTGGTGGGCGTTCGGGTCGTAGCGCTTGGCCCGCTTGTCCGTGGAGACCTCCAGCACCTCGCCGATCGTCACCAGCTCGCCCAGCGTGTTGTAGACGGTCGCCCGGGAGATCTCGGGCAGCTTGGTGACGGCTCGGGCATGCACCTCGTCGGCCGTCAGATGGACGTGATCGCCGTCGAGGACCTCGGCCACCACACGACGCTGTGCGGTCATCCGCCAGCCACGTCCGCGCAGTCGTTCCAGAAGGTCGCTCATGAACACCAGCCTAACAGCTAGGAGGAAGCGAGTTCGAATGAGTGTGACTTTGGAGTCTTGCTTGACTTAGACATTGTCCATCATAGGATCGGAGGCGGCTTCGGCCAAGGGGCGCAGTGGGTTGGAACGATCTTCAGGAGACGCGCGTGACGCAAGGACCGCTCACTGCGGAGGCCAGGGCTCCGGTAACCGGCCATCAGGACAGTGGGAGTGCCGGCGCCGACGGCCCGGTGCTCGTTCAGGACCAGGTGCTCCGGGGGAAGCCGGCCCGCTTCGACCGTGAGCGTATTCCGGAGCGCGTGGTGCACGCCCGCGGCGCCGGTGCCTGCGGAACCTTCACGGTCACCGCCGACGTGACGAAGTGCACCAGGGCCGGGTTCCTCTCCGAGATGGGCAAGGGGACCAAGGTCTTCCCGCGCTTCCCGACCGTGGCCGGCGGTCCGGGCGCCCCGGACGCCGTGCGCGACCCGCGCGGTTTCGCGCTGAAGTTCTCCACCGAAGAGGGCGACTGCGACCTCGTCGGCAACGACTCCCGCCGGGCGGACGAAGACTTCGGCAAGCGGCTGGAGGCCGCGGTCCAGGCCCTTCGCGGCTGATTCCAGCGCTGGACCGCTTGCCGTGGCGACGGGCCGGACTCCCCCACGGGGAGCCCGGCCCGTTTCGCGTGCCGAGCGGGTCCCGGCGCGGCGGTCACGCCGGTGTGTGCTGGGCGGCCTGGCGTCGTAGGGGAACCCAGCAGCGGATGATGTCGCGCACCGAGACGATGCCCACGGGCTCGCCCCGTTCCAGGACGATCAGATGACGGAAGCCGCCGTGGGTCATGGCGTGGGCGGCGTCCTCGAGCGTCCAGGACGGGGTGGCGAAGACGACGTCGGTGGTGGTGTGGGCGTGGGCGCGCTCGGAGTCCGGGTCCTGTCCCAGGCCCAGGGAGTTGAGGACGTCCCGTTCGGTGAGAATGCCGATGCCGGTGCCCTCGGGGTCGAGGACCACGGCCGCTCCGACGCGGCGGGCGGACATCAGGGTGGCGGCCTGGCGGAGGGTGTGGGCGGGGCCGATGGTGAGGACCACCGAGCTCATGGCGTCGCGGACGAGCATGGGATGGAGCCACCTCCTACCGGAAACCGCGCCGTCGGACGCCGAGGCGGTCCACTGGTTCACGGTTTCACAAGTTCACAAGTGGGCAGGTCTTCAGAATCGCAGGCAAAGCCCGGGTCAACAAGAGGGCGTGTGTGGCGGATCGAGGGCGCGCGCAGGCCTCGCGCGCGGGCCTCGCACGGCCCGGAGCGCCGTCGGCGCCGTCGGCGCTCACACCGTGGACGCCGTCGGCCCCGTGAACGCCGGCAGCGCTAGTAACGCTGGTTGAGGTAGCCCAGCAGCTCGTCGTGCAGCAGGCCGTTCGAGGCGGCCGCGTTGCCGCTGTGCGGTCCGGGGCGGCCGTCGAGTCCGGTGAAACTGCCGCCGGCCTCGGTGACGACGATCGCGGGGGCGGCCATGTCCCAGAGCGACAGCTCCGGCTCGGCGCACATGTCGACCGACCCCTCGGCGACCATCATGTACGGCCAGAAGTCGCCGTACGCACGCGTACGCCACACCTCGCGGGTGAGGTCCAGGAAGCCGTCCAGGCGTCCCTGCCCCTCCCAGCCGCTGAGTGAGGAGTACGCGAACGAGGCGTCGGCGAGCTTGGAGACCCGGGAGACCTGGAGCCGGGAGGCCGAGGACAGACTGCGGCCGCTGTAGGCGCCGTGGCCCTTCGCCGCCCACCAGCGGCGGCCGAGCGCGGGAGCCGAGACGAGACCGACGACGGGCTGGAAGCCCCCCTCACCGGCCTCCATCAGGGAGATCAGCGTGGCCCAGACGGGAACGCCGCGCACGTAGTTCTTGGTGCCGTCGATCGGGTCGATCACCCAGCGCCGCGGCCCGGTACCCTCCACCCCGTACTCCTCGCCGAGCACCGCGTCCCTCGGACGGGCGCGCTGGAGGTGGCCGCGGACGACGTCCTCCGCGCCCTTGTCCGCCTCGGTCACCGGCGTCATGTCGGGTTTGGTCTCCACCTTGAGGTCGAGGGCCTTGAACCGGTCCATCGTCGCGGCGTCGGCGGCATCCGCGAGGACGTGGGCGAGACGCAGGTCATCAAGGTAGTCGGGCATGCGACAAACCGTATCTGCCGAGGTGGGGCCAGGGCTACAGGGGGCTTCCGGCCCGCGTACGGGCCGGAAGCCCGCACACCGCGCGGGCGCCGGGACTCCGCACCCCGCGCGAACCCTTGACAGTGCCCGACGGCGCGTCAAATCTGAGGCGCAGAGCCGCTCGCCCGCCCCGAGGGAGGCGATGATGCCCGCAGCGCGGGAATCTCTGCTGGACGCCGCCTACGCGGCCCTCGCGTGCCGTCCGTGGTCCGCGGTACGGATGGTGGACGTGGCCGCGGCGGCCGGAGTGTCCCGGCAGACGCTCTACAACGAGTTCGGCAGCAAGGAGGGGCTCGCCAGGGCCCTGGTCCGCAGGGAGGCCGACGGCTACCTCGCCGGTGTCGACCGCGCCCTCACGGTTCACGACGACCCCCGCGACCGGCTCGCGGCGGCGGCCGAGTGGACCGCCGCCGCGGCCCGCCGGAACGCCCTAGTCCGGGCCATGCTCACAGGCTGCTGGAGCGAGCGCCTGCCCTCCCCGGCCCTGTCACCGGTCCGGTCCGGCTCCGCCGTCCCCGCCCAGCGCCGCGCCGACGGCCCGCTGCCCTCGCCCGGTGACCTCGTCGCGCTCGTCCGCGACCGCGCGGTGGCCGTCCTGACCGGCCCCGGCGTGCCCGGGGCGGCCGACACCGCGGAGCTGGCCCGCGTCTGTGAACTGGTGGTGCGCCTCGCCCTCTCCTGCATCGCCGCGCCGCCGGTCGAGGGCGGCGTCGCCGACCTGGTCCGCAGTGCCCTGCGCCGTCAGCCGGCGCCGTAGCGCCCCCGCGCGCACCGGGGGGCGGCGCTCAGTGCGCCGATCCCGACAGCTGCAACCCGATCACGCCGACGATCACGAAGGTGATCGAGACGATCTTCAGCGTCGACACCAGGTCCCCCAGGAACACCATCCCGTAGATCGCCGTACCCGCGGCCCCGATCCCCGTCCACACGGCGTACGCGGGCCCGACGTCCAGCTTCTTCAGGGCCAGGGTGAGCAGGCCGAAGCTGCCCAGCGCGAACACGCAGAAGGCGACCGTCGGCCAGAGCCGCGTGAAGCCGTGGGACAGCTTCAGGCACACGGCGAAACCGGTCTCGAGCAACCCGGCCACCACGACCAGCAGCCACGCCATGTGTCGTCCTCCCGTTGTCCCCACGCGCAGTGACCGCTTTTTGCGGGCGGTGGCCGTTTCGCCGGGTTCGACGGCTTCGGATCCGGCTCGGTGCGATTATGCACTTACCGTCTGCGGGGCATGACAAACACGCGAGGGCCGACGATCCCGCGTCGCGGGCCGGGGGCCGGTCGCCCCCGGCTGCTCCGGGTCAGTCGCCCTCCGTGTGCTCCCGGGTCGCCAGCAGCCGCCGCAGCGAGTACAGCCGCGCCGGGTCCGCGTGTCCCTCGGCGACCCAGGCGTCCAGCGCGCAGTCCGGTTCGTCGTGGCTGCACGCGCGGGGGCAGCCCTCCGTACCCGGCTCGAGGTCGGGGAAGGCGTGGATGACCCGCGACGGATCGACGTGGTGGAGGCCGAACGACCGGACTCCGGGAGTGTCGACCACCCACCCCTCGGCCCCCGACAGCGGCAGCGCCAGCGCGGACGTCGTCGTGTGCCGCCCCCGCCCCGTCACCGCGTTGACATGCCCGGTCGACCGCCGCCGCTCCTCGGGCACCAGCGCGTTCACCAGCGTCGTCTTGCCGACCCCGGAGTGCCCCACGAACGCCGTGATCCGGCCCGCCAGCTGCTCCCGCACCCGGTCGGCCGCCGTGCCGTCCTCCAGTTCCTCACGGCTGGTGACGACGTACGGGATGTCGAGGTCGCCGTACAGCTCCAGCAGCTTGTCCGGCGGCGCGAGGTCCGACTTCGTCAGGACGAGCAGCGGGGTCAGCCCGCCGTCGTACGCCGCGACCAGACAGCGGTCGATCAGACGCGGGCGGGGCTCGGGATCGGCGAGGGCGGTGACGACGGCCAGCTGGTCGGCGTTGGCGACGACGACCCGCTCGTAGGGGTCGTCGTCGTCCGCGGTACGGCGCAGTACCGACGTCCGCTTCTCGATGCGGACGATCCGCGCGAGGGTGTCCTTCTGGCCGGAGAGGTCGCCCACGATCGCGACCCGGTCGCCGACCACCGCCGCCTTGCGTCCCAGCTCACGGGCCTTCATGGCGAACACCGTGCGGTCCTCGACGAGGCAGGTCAGCCTGCCCCGGTCGACGGTGAGGACCAAGCCCTCGGAGGCGTCCTCGTGTTTGGGCCGGATGTGGGTGCGCGGCCGGTTGCCCTTGCGGTTCGGGCGGGAGCGGATGTCGTCCTCGTCGGTGTGCTTGCCGTAACGGCGCATCGTCTTGGTCCTAGGCCCCGAGCATCCCGGCCCACAGTTCGGGGAAGTCCGGGAGCGTCTTCGCCGTGGTCGCCACGTTCTCGATCCGTACGCCCTCCACCCCGAGGCCGATGACCGCGCCCGCGGTGGCCATGCGGTGGTCCTCGTAGGTGTGGAAGAGGCCGCCGTGCAGCCGGCGCGGGCGGATGTGCAGACCGTCGGCGGTCTCGGTGACGTCCCCGCCGAGCTCGTTGATCTCCTTGGTGAGCGCGGCCAGGCGGTCCGTCTCGTGCAGCCGGAGGTGGGCCACACCGCGCAGCGTGGACGGCGAGTCCGCGAGCGCCGCGACGGCCGCGATGCCCGGCGTCAGCTCACCGACCTCGCCGAGGTCCACGTCGATGCCGTGGATCGATCCGGAACCGGTGAACACCAGCCCCTGCTCGGTCAGCTCGCAGGAACCGCCCATCTCGGTGAAGATCTCCCGCAGCCGGTCACCGGGCTGGGTGGTGCGGGCCGGCCAGTCCGGGACGACGACCCGGCCGCCGGTCACCAGCGCCGCCGCCAGGAAGGGCTGGGCGTTGGACAGGTCGGGCTCGATGGTGAGGTCCCGTCCGAGCAGGGCTCCCGGGGTGACCCGCCAGACGTTGGGCTCGCCGCCCGACTCCGGGCTGTCCACCTGGGCGCCCACCGCGCGGAGCATGTCGACGGTCATCCGGATGTGCGGCAGGGAGGGGAGCGTCGCGCCGGTGTGCCGGACCTCGACGCCCTGGTTGAAACGCGGCGCGGACAGCAGCAGCGCGCTGACGAACTGCGACGACGAGGACGCGTCCACCGACACGGTGCCGCCCTCCAGGGCGCCGCCGCCGTGCACGGTCAGCGGCAGCGCGCCCCGGCCGTCGTCGTCGATCCGGGCACCGAGGTGACGCAGCGCGTCGATGACGCCGTTCAGCGGGCGCTCGTACGACCGCGGGTCGCCGTCGAAACGGACGGGACCGTCGGCCAGTGTGGCGACCGGGGGGAGGAACCGCATCACCGTGCCAGCGTTGCCGACATCCACGGTGGCCGGTCCACGCAGGCCGGTGGGCAGTACCCGCCAGGCCTCACCGGTGCCGTCGGGGCCCACACCCTCCTCGATCTCGATCCCCATGGCCCGCAGCGCGTCGGCCATCAGCAGCGTGTCGCGCGAGCGGAGCGGGCGGCGCAGCCAGCCGGGCTCGGAGGCCAGGGCGGCGAGCACGAGGGCACGGTTGGTGACCGACTTCGACCCCGGCACATGGACCGTCGCGTCGACGGCTCCGCTTGCGTGCGGGGCGGGCCAGAGGGCGGTGGATGCGGGATTAGCGGTCATGCGCACCACTTTAATGGCGGCCTGGTCCGCCGGGTGTGCCCGGGACCGTCCGGCCCCGAGCCGTCGTCCCCCGGTCGGGCCACTCCACCGGGCGTCCTCGGCCGACTACGGGTGGAGTCCCGCGCGTGTGCACCCCTGTCGAGGAGTCGACGAACACCGTCCCCGAGCCACCCTGCGGTGTCACAGCCCCAGCAGCCAGCGCCCTCCGCCGAGCAGCGAGCACAGGGACACCGCGTGGAACAGGAAGAACCACAGCCCCGCCGGTACGTGCGTCAGCCGGGACAGCTGGTCCGCGTCCGAGTCGCCCGCGCCCCCGCGCGCCCGCTTGGCCTGGAGTTCGAACGCCGGGCGCACTCCGCCGAGCAGCAGGAACCACACCACGGCGTACGCGAACGCCGCTTGGACCTGCGGGCCGGCCAGCCAGGAGACGAGGACGAACGTGCCGCCGGTGAGCAGCACCGTCAGCGCCCCGTACGCATTGCGGATCATCACCAGCATCACCACGAGCAGCACCGTGGCCAGCCACAGCAGCAGCGTGATGCGCCCGGCGCCCAGCAGCGCCGCCCCGCCGAGGCCCAGCAGCGGGGGAGCGGTGTAGCCGGCCGCGGCGGTGAGGATCATGCCGATACCGGTCGGCTTGCCCCGGCTGACGGTCAGGCCGCTGGTGTCCGAGTGGAGGCGTATCCCCGTGAGGGTGCGGCCGGTGAGCAGCGCCACGAGTCCGTGGCCGCCCTCGTGGGCGATGGTGATGGCGTTGCGCGAGAGTCTCCACAGCCCGTGCGGCGCGACGACGGCGAGCGCGGCGACCAGGGTGGCGATCACCACCCACAGGTCGGGGTCGGGCTGGGTGCCCGTGACCTCGTCCCAGAGGGAGGCGAGCGAGGCGGATGCGGTGCTGTCCATGTTCGGCGGGGACTCCTCGTGGTCGCGAACCGAGGGGGCGGCGCGAAGCGCCTCATGGCAAGGGGCGGTGGCAGGGAGACGGGTGGGCCTGGCAGTGTTGCATGTATGTGCGGACGGTATGCAGCGAGTCGCAGGCCCGAGGATCTCGCAGAGGTCTTTGGGATCGAGATGGGGGTCCCCCCTGCTCAAGCGGAGTCGAGAGCTTGGGGGAGGGAGCCGGAAGAGGCCCTGGAGCCCGATTACAACGTGGCGCCCACCAAAGAGGTCTTCGCCGTACTCGACCGTGCAGTGAAGGACGCGGACGACCCGCGGCCGGTTCGGCAGCTGCGGAAGCTGAAGTGGGGCCTCGTGCCGTCCTGGGCCAAGACACCCGAGGGCGGGGCCCGGCTGATCAACGCCCGCGCGGAGACCGTCCACGAGAAACCGTCCTACCGTCGTGCCTTCGCCACCCGGCGCTGCATCCTGCCCGCCGACGGCTACTACGAGTGGGTCACCGGCACGCAGGAGCGGGACCTGGAGGTCGAGGGCAGGCGGAAGCGCCCCCGCAAGCAGCCGTACTTCGTGACACCGGCCGACGGCTCGGTGCTCGCGATGGCGGGTCTGTACGAGTTCTGGCGGGACCGGACCCTGCCGGACGACCATCCCCGGGCCTGGTGGGCGACGTGCTCCGTCATCACCACCGAGGCGGAGACCGAGCCGCTCGCGATGGCACCGGCGGACGGCCCGACGACCCTGGCCGACATCCACCCGCGGATGCCGCTGATGCTCACACCGGACCGCTGGGACGCCTGGCTCGACCCCGCCCGCACGGACACCGAGGAGGTGCGCGGGCTGCTCGCGCCGCCGCCCTCCGGCCTGATGCGCGCCTTCCCGGTCTCCACGGCGGTCAGCAACGTCCGCAACAACGGCCCGGACCTGCTGAGGGAACTGGAAGCACCGGAGGAGAGCACACTCTTCTGACGTGACGCATGTGGAGAACGCGAAGAGCCCGAAGAACACCCCTGCCGCCGCCGGTACGGCAAAACCGTGGGCCGAGACCGTGGAGACGGACGCGGGCCTCGCCCGCATCACCTGGCACCCCGCCCGGCCCACCGCGCGCCTCGTCCTCGCGCTGGGGCACGGCGCCGGCGGCGGCATCGAGGCGCGGGACCTGAAGGCCCTGGCCGCCGTGCTGCCCGCGCACGGCGTGACCGTGGCCCTGGTGGAGCAACCCTGGAGAGTGGCCGGCAAGAAGGTGGCCCCCGCGCCGAAGACCCTGGACATCGGCTGGCGCGGCCTCTGGCCCGCGCTGACGAAGCCGGGCCTGCCGGTGATCTCCGGCGGGCGCAGCGCCGGAGCCCGGGTCGCCTGCCGGACCGCCGGTGAACTGGGCGCCCGTGCCGTGCTGGCCCTCGGCTTCCCCCTGCACCCGCCCGGCAGACCCGAGAAGTCCCGCGCCGACGAGCTGCTCGGGGCCGGGGTGCCCACCCTCGTCGTACAGGGCGGCAACGACCCCTTCGGCAGGCCCGGCGAGTTCCCCGAGTACGGGAGGGGCCGCGCGATGGAGGTCCCCCCGGGCGTTCGGCTCCGGGGAAGCGTCGGTGCAAGGGCGGTGGCGGGAGACGGGTGGGCGTACGAACTGGTCGAGGTGGCGCACGGCGATCACGGTCTCGCCGTGCCCAAGCGGGCGGACATCACGCAGGAGGAGGCCCTGACGGTCGTCACGGACGCCGTCGTGCGGTGGGCCGGCTCCCTCGTGCCGTAGGGGGGCGCCTCTCTCCCATGGCGGCGGCCGCCCGGCCCGCCCGGGTAAAGCTTCGGGAATGTCCGGACGCCCTCCGCTGTTGACGCCGACGTGCCCGCCGGTCTCCGGCACAGCCGTCGTAGTCGTATAGGAGAGGAAGTCCGCCGCATGGGTTCGACCTTCTGCCCGAGCCGCAAGGGCCGCACCGACCTGGACTGGACGGTGCTGCACGCGGCCAGGACCGTCTCCCTCCGGGCGGCGGACGGACCGGATCGTCGTCTATCCTCCGATTCGGGTGAGGCCGTTCCCGGTCTCGCGACAACGGAGGAGGTGGGTCCGGTTCCCGGTACCGGCGCAGGGACCGATCACGGCCAGGCGGAGCAGCCCGAGGGCCGGGGCGACGGGCGGGCGGAATCGGCCGCCGAGCGCAACGCGCGCTTCGAGCGGGACGCGCTCGAGTTCCTCGACCAGATGTACTCGGCCGCCCTGCGCATGACGCGCAACCCGGCGGACGCGGAGGACCTGGTCCAGGAGACGTACGCCAAGGCGTACGCGTCCTTCCACCAGTTCCGCGAGGGCACCAACCTCAAGGCGTGGCTGTACCGGATTCTGACCAACACGTTCATCAACTCGTACCGCAAGAAGCAGCGGGAACCGCAGCGCAGCGGGGCCGAGGAGATCGAGGACTGGCAGATCGCGCGTGCCGCGTCGCACATGTCGACCGGTCTGCGTTCCGCGGAGTCGCAGGCGCTGGACCACCTCCCCGACTCGGACGTCAAGGAAGCGCTCCAGGCGATCCCCGAGGAGTTCCGCATCGCCGTGTATCTCGCGGATGTCGAGGGCTTTGCCTACAAGGAGATCGCCGACATCATGGGCACACCCATCGGTACCGTGATGTCCCGGCTGCACCGTGGCCGTCGCCAGCTGCGCGGCATGCTCGAGGACTACGCGCGCGAGCGCGGACTGGTTCCGGCGGGCGCCGGAGAGTCGAACGAAGCGAAAGGCTCGAGGTCATGAGCTGCGGAGAGCCGCACGAGACGGATTGCAGCGAAATCCTCGATCATCTCTACGAGTTCCTCGATCGTGAGATGCCGGATTCCGACTGCGCGAAGTTCGAGCACCACTTCGAGGAGTGCTCGCCCTGTCTCGAGAAGTACGGGCTCGAGCAGGCGGTGAAGAAGCTGGTCAAGCGGTGCTGCGGGCAGGACGACGTGCCGGGTGACCTGCGCGCGAAGGTCATGGGCCGGATCGACGTGATCCGCTCGGGCCAAGCCGTTCCCGACCAGGACGTCGCTGTTTCCGAGACGACCGCACCGCCCCGGACCGCTCCTGCGCCGCAGGCGCCCCGGACCGCTCCGGCGCCGCAGGACTCCTGAACCCCGCTGTTCGAGCGCTCTGCGCTCTGCGAACACCTGCCCAGGAAGGCACCCCTCGAAAGGGGAGTGCCGTCACTCGTACGTGCTAATCCGCGGGTCATGACCCCGCGGAGGTGTCGTTCGTCCCCCTAAGCTCCGGACCCTGACAGGCGACAGGCCGAGCGCGGCCGTCACAGTCGGGGGAGGGACTCATGGAGGCGTTACCGGCACGGGCCCGCATGTACGTGACCGGTGTCGCCGTGGCGGGCCTGCTCTGTCTGCTGCCGGCGGTGCCCCTGTCGTCCGCGCCGCTGTCGCTGACACTGCCGCTGCCACTGTCAGCCGCGTCCGGTCCGGACGCCCCCTGGGGAGCCGTCGCCCTGCTCGCCGTGCTGTACGCCGGCTGCGAACGCCTGGCCCGGTCCCGGCACCTCGGTGCCCCGAACCCGGGCGGCACCTTCCACCCCGTTCTGCTCGCCGCGGCCTTTCTGCTGCCGCCGTCCGCCGCCGCGCTGGTCGCGCTGCCCGGCGCGCTGCTCACCCCCGTGGAACAGCGGCCGTTCCTCGCGCGGCGGATCTGGCGGGCCGGCCAGCTGACCCTCGCCGTGTGGGCCGCGGGCCGGGCGCACCTCGCGGCCGGCGGCCGGGAAGCGGTCGCGGACGGGGACGTTCCGGCAGCGCTGGGCGCAGCCGGCGCCTCGGTACTGGTGTTCTGCCTGGTACTCACCCTGCTGGACCGCGGCATCCTGGCACTGGCGGGCGGTGTGCCGTTTCGCCGCGGGAACCGGGCGCCCCGTCCGGAGTGCCGGCGGACGACCTGGCGGAGGACGCGACGGAGGCCCCGGCGGAACACCCGGCAGACGACCTGGTGGCGGCTGTTCCTGCGGTCGCTCGCACCGGTCGCCGTGCACGGGCTCGCCGGACTGATGATGGCCCTGCTGTGGCGCAGCCCCTACGGGCCCGTGGCCGCGCTCCTCGTGCTGCTGCCGATGTGCGTCTCGTGGTGGGCGTTCGCCCAGTACCACCGGGAGCGGGCCGCCCATCAGGCGACGATCCGGGCGCTCGTGCAGGCCGTCGACATCAAGGACGGGTACACGCGCGGGCACAGCGAGCGGGTCGGCCAGGCCTCCACGATGATCGCGCGTGAGCTCGGCATGGACGACGAGCGGACCGAGGTGCTGCGCTTCGCGGGCATCCTGCACGACGTCGGCAAGCTCGGGGTGCCCACCCGGCTGCTCACCAAGGACGGGCCGCTGACCCCCGAGGAGCGGCGGGTGATCGAGCTGCACCCCGAGTACGGGCACGAGATGGTGCGCGGGATCTCCTTCCTGGGCGAGGCCCGCGCGGCGGTGCTGCACCATCACGAGCGGCTGGACGGCAGCGGCTACCCCTACGGGCTGGCGGGCGCTCAGATCCCGGAGTCCGCGCGAGTGGTGGCGGTCGCCGACGCCTTCGACGCGATGACCTCCAACCGGTCCTACAGCAGGGCCCGGCCGGTGCCCGTGGCGCTGGACGAGCTCCAGCGGTGTGCGGGCGACCACTTCGACCCGCGGATGGTGGAAGCGCTGGTGCGGGCGATCGGCCGGACCGGCTGGCATCCCGCGGTGACGGCCGAGGACGTCCGGCAGCCTCCCGGCCCGCCCGCCCCGCCCGTCGACGAGCCCGCCGACGAGCCGGTTGCCGCTCAGGTCGCCGATCCGCCCGGAGCGCGCCGATGACCCTCCGGCCGCACACCCTCGTGCACGCCTGCGCCGCCGCGCTCGCCGCCGGCTGTCTCGGCGCCACCCTGTGGCACGGGATCGCGGAACGCGGTGCCGCCCTCGCCTTCGGTCTCCTCGTCGCCGTCGGCGAACTCACCCGGCACCACGGACCGAGGCCCCGCGACGGACGGCGGCCCGGCGAAGGAGTGCCGCCGGGCGCCGGAACGCAGCCCCGTGACGGACCGCGGATCCGGCAGGCCGCGCCGCTCGCCGCCGCCGGGTCACTGGCGTACGCGCTGCTCGGCGAGGCCGGCGGGCGGCCCAGCCACCACGGCGCGGCCCAGGTCGTCACCGTGGTCCTCGCGGCCTCACTGCTCGGCAGCGTGCCGCACATCGGGCGCGGGCGCGGGCCCACCCGCGACCGGCTGGCCCGCCGGACCCTCACCGTCGGGTTCGTCGCCGTGTGCTTCCAGCCGTTGTACGGCCGGGGGACGTTCGACGACTGGGGCGGCCCCGCCCACGCGCTGCTGCTGCTCGCCCTGCTGTCGCTGTCCGCGCTGTGCGACGCCGTGCTCGCCGCCGCGCTGGCCCACTCCCGCACCGGCTGGCCCTTCCCACCGGTGCTGCGCGACGAACTGCGGGCGCTGCCCGGTATCGGGGCCGCCGTCGTCGCGACGGGCGCGGTGATGGCGCTCGGTGTCGCGGTCGTGGGGCTGTGGGCGCTGCCCCTGCTCTCCGTGCCCCTGCTGCTCGCCCAGCTGTCCTACCGGCGGTACGCGGCCGTCCGTGCCACCTACCGGCAGACCATCGCCTCCCTCGCGCGGGCCACCGAGATCGCCGGCTGCACCCCGGCCGGGCACGCCCGCAGGGTCGCCGACCTCAGCCAGTCGGTGGGCCGGGACCTGGGGCTGACCGAGCCGGACCTGACCGTGCTGGAGTACGCGGCCCTGATGCACGACATCGGTCAGCTCAGTCTTGTCGACCCGGTGCCCGCGGGTGCCACCGCCGCCCTGCCGGCCCCGGAGCAGCGGCGGATCGCCCTGCTCGGCGGCGCCGTGGTCCGCCAGACCGGGGTGGACCCGAAGGTGGCCGGGATCGTGGAGCGGCAGGCCGAACCCCACCGGGAGCAGCCGCTGGCCGCGCGGATCGTCCGGGTGGTGAACGCGTACGACGAGAAGTCCCGGGCAGGAGGCCCCGGCGGGCCCCTGACGGCACTGGAGGAACTGCGCCTCGGCACCGCCGGCGCGTACGCACCCCAGGTCGTCGAATCCCTGGCCCGGGTGCTGTCCAGGGCAGCCGGGGCAGGGGAGCACGGAGACGGGTACGAGGACGGAGGCGGCCGGCCGTGAGGCGGCGGGAGGTCGCCGGGGCATTGCGGGGGCCGGGATGTGAGGATGAGGACGGCGCGGTGAGCAGGGGCGACGAGGACGACTTCGGGTGTGCCGGGGGAAGGGGCGCGAGGACCGGCGCGAGGACGGCGCCCGAGCGCGGCGAGAGCCGCGAACGGGACGGTCTGACCCGGGCGGGCCCGGGGTAACCCATGGGTAATGAGCGCCCTTCCAGCCGTACGTGGTTGGATGCGAAGGAGACGGTGTCCGGGGGCTAGGCCGCCCACCGCACGGAACTGGCAGGCGGGAATCGTGAGGATCTTCGGCAAGGGACGGAACAGGCCCTCCGCCTCCTGGCGGCAGGCCACCGACCGGGCGTTCACACTCATCGGCGACGGCCGCTACGAGGACGCGGGCGCGCTGCTCACCCGGGCCGCCGATCTGGAGCCCTGGCTGTCGGAGTCCTGGTTCAACCTCGCGCTGCTGCACAAGTTCCGCCACGACTGGGAGCAGGCGCGGTCCGCGGGGCTCAGGGCCGTGGCCCTGCTCGACCGGGACGCCGGAGCGCCGGACTGGTGGAACGTCGGCATCGCCGCCACCGCCCTGCAGGACTGGCCGCTGGCCCGCCGCGCCTGGCAGGCCTACGGGCTGAAGGTGCCCGGGAGCCCCACCGACTCCGGCGAACCGCTCGGCATGGACCTGGGCAGCGCGGCGGTACGGCTGTCCCCGGAGGGGGAGGCCGAGGTCGTCTGGGGCCGGCGGCTCGATCCCGCCCGGATCGAGGTGCTGTCCATTCCGCTGCCGTCCTCCGGCCGCCGCTGGGGCGAGGTCGTCCTGCACGACGGGGTGCCGCACGGCGAGCGGAGCACGGCCGCCGGGCACACCTACCCGGTGTTCGACGAGATCGAGTTGTGGGCGCCCTCACCGGTGCCGACCTGGGTGGTCCTGCTGGAGGCCGCGAGCGAGGCCGACCGGGACGCCCTGGAGCAACTGGCCGCGGACGCCGGGTTCGCCGCCGAGGACTGGTCGTCGTCGGTGCGGCTGCTGTGCCGGATGTGCTCGGAGTCCCGGATGCCGTCCGACGAGGGCGAAGGAGAGCACCTCGACCCGCACGACCACAGTGAGCCGGGGCATCCCGGACCGCTCGGCCACCGCACCGACGGGCAGTTGTGGGTGCCGGAGCGCGAGTGCGGGCTCGCCGCGCCGCCCTCACTGGTCCGCGGTCTGCTGGACGGATGGGTCGCGGACAGTCCGGACTCGCGGGACTGGCGGGATCTCGAAGAGGTCTGCTAGGGCGTTCACCGGGCCGGTCGTCGGACAGGGCGCTGGCCGGTCGGCGGGCGGGCCGTTCGCCGTACCCTGTACCAGCATCACACCCCATGTTTTCCAGGAAGGCGTACGTCGGTCATGGCTCAGCAGGACACCGATCAGCAGCACGCGGGCGTGCTCCCCGTCGACGAGGAGGGGTACGTCATCGACACGGAGGGCGGCGCGGAGCGCGAGGCCGCCTGGGTCGAGCGCGGCACCTCGCGGCCGATCACCGTGGTCGGCAACCCGGTGCTGCACAAGGAGTGCCGGGACGTCACCGACTTCGGCCCGGACTTCCAGCAGCTGGTCGCGGACATGTTCGCCAGCCAGCGCACCGCCGAGGGCGTGGGCCTGGCCGCCAACCAGATCGGCGTCGACCTGAAGGTCTTCGTCTACGACTGCCCGGACGACGACGGCGCGCGCCACGTCGGCGTGGTCTGCAACCCCGAGCTGGTCGAACTGCCCGCCGAGAAGCGCCGGCTGGACGACTCCAACGAGGGCTGCCTGTCGGTCCCCACCGCGTACGCGCCGCTGGCCCGGCCCGACTACGCCGAGGTGACCGGTCAGGACGAGCTGGGCAACCCGGTCAAGGTGCGCGGTACCGGCTACTTCGCACGGTGTTTGCAGCACGAGACGGATCATCTCTACGGCTACCTGTACATCGACCGGCTCTCCAAGCGGGAACGCAAGGACGCGCTGCGGCAGATGGCCGAGAACGAGCCGCGCTATCCCGTGGTCGCCAACGACTGACCCCCTGCCCCATTCATGACCGCCAGGGTGCTTCGGCTCCCTGGTTCGCGGAACTTCCTCGCGCACGGCGCCTGGTCCGGTGTCCCCTCCGGACCAGGCGCCGTTCGTCCTTCCGTCAGGTGTTCGACCCCTCGATGGACGGACGGCCCGAAACCGGACACGCAAGGGGAGGATCTCGGCACCGTCGGGTAGTGAAGGAGGCAAATGCGTTCCCAGGACGGTCAGTTGTGGTGCTGAATGGTGGGGTGGGGATACGCATGGGCGTGCGTCCGGCACAGGGGAAGGGGCGCACGCCGACTGGCGGCTGAGAGGGGATTGTTCGTGCATGCTTTGTCACACGGCACCACATCGAAACCGACCACCATCGCAGTTCCACCGGCGCTGTCTCTCCCGGTGATCGAGGCGGCGTTTCCTCGGCAGCTCCATCCGTATTGGCCGAAGCTCCAGGAGGAAACCCGCGCGTGGCTGCTCGAAAAGCGGCTGATGCCGGCGGACAAGGTGGAGGAATATGCCGACGGACTGTGCTACACGGACCTCATGGCGGGCTACTACACAGATGCCGCCGACGAGGTCCTCCAGGCGATAGCGGACTACAGCGCGTGGTTCTTCGTCTGGGACGACCGGCACGACCGCGACATCGTGCACGGCCGCCCCGACGCCTGGCGGCGGCTGAAGGACCACCTGCACACGGCTCTCGACAGTCCCACGGACCACCTGCATCACGGGGACGCACTGGTGTCCGGGCTCGCGGACAGTGTGCGGCGGCTGTACTCGTTCCTTCCGGACACGTGGAACGCCCGGTTCGCCCGGCACTTCCACACGGTGATCGAGGCGTACGACCGGGAATTCCGCAATCGTGCGGAGGGAATCGTCCCCACTGTCGAGGAATATCTGGAACTGCGCCGGCTCACCTTCGCGCACTGGATCTGGACCGATCTCCTGGAGCCGAGCGCGGGCTGTGAACTGCCGGACAGCGTACGAAAGAACCCGTCCTATCGGAAGGCGGCCCTGCTGAGTCAGGAATTCGCCGCCTGGTACAACGACCTCTGCTCGCTCCCGAAAGAATTGGCGGGTAATGAGGTGCATAATCTCGGGATCAGTCTCATCGTCCATGAGGGGCTCACCCTCGAAGAGGCGGTCGTCGATGTGAGGCGCCGCGTCGAGGAATGCATCACCGAATTCCTCGACGCGGAACAGGGAGCCTTACGATTCGCCGACGGTCTCGACGACGGCACGGTGGGAGGGAAGGAACGGGGCGCGGCCGTGCGGGCCTGCCTCGGAAACATGCGGAACTGGTTCAGTTCCGTCTACTGGTTCCACCACGAGTCCGGCCGGTACATGGTCGACAGCTGGGACGACCGGTCCACGCCCCCGTACGTCAACAACGAAGCGGCAGGTGAGAAATGACCGTCGAGTCGGTGAAACCCGGAGCGTCCGAGGCGACCGCGCTGCGCGAGCCGCCCTTGGCCGGCGGAGGTGTCCCCCTCCTCGGCCACGGCTGGAAACTGGTGCGCGATCCGCTGGCCTTCATGGCCCAACTGCGCGATCACGGCGACGTCGTGCGCATCAAGATCGGACCGAAGACGGTGTACGCCGTCACCACCCCCGCCCTCACCGGGGCGGTGGCGCTGAGCCCCGACTACATCATCGCCGGGCCGCTGTGGGAGTCCCTGGAGGGACTGCTCGGAGAGGAGGGCGTCGCCACCGCCAACGGCCCGCTGCACCGGCGTCAGCGCCGCACCATCCAGCCCGCGTTCCGGCTCGACGCGATCCCCGCGTACGGGCCGATCATGGCGGAGGAGGCGTATGCGCTCGTGGAGCGCTGGCGCTCCGGCGAGGTGCTGGACGTCACGGCGGAGTCCTTCTGCGTGGCCGTCCGGATCGCCGCCCGCTGCCTGATGCGCGGCAGTTACATGGACGCCCGGACCGAGCGCATCTGCGCCGACCTCGCCACGCTGTTCAGCGGTATGTACCAGCGCATGGTGGTACCGCTCGGACCGCTTTATAAGGTGCCGCTTCCGGCCAACCGCGAATTCAACCGGGCGCTGGCCGATTTGCATGTCCTGGTCGACGAGATCGTCGCCGACCGACGGGCGAGCGGTCAAAAACCGGACGATTTGCTGACGGCTTTGCTGGAGGCGAAGGACGAGAATGGTGAGCCCATCGGGGAACAGGAGATCCACGATCAGGTCATCGCCATCCTCACCCCCGGCAGTGAAACCATCGGAGCCACCGTCATGTCGCTCCTCCTGGTTCTCACCGAGCACCCGGAACTCGGCGACAAGATCCGCGACGAGGTGAAAACCGTCGTCGGTGACCGCCCCGTCGCATTCGAGGACGTCCGAAAGCTGACGTACACCGCGAATGTCGTCACCGAGACCCTGCGGCTGTATCCGGCCGTATGGATATTGACGCGCCGGGCGGTGACCGACACGGAACTCGGCGGATACCGCATTCCCCGGGGGGCGGACCTCATCTACAGCCCGTACGCCATCCAGCGCGATGGACGGTCGTACGAGCGGAACGAGGAGTTCGACCCGGACCGCTGGCTTCCGGAGCGGGCCGGGGACGTGCCCAGGCACGCGATGAGTCCGTTCAGCGTGGGCAACCGGAAATGCCCCAGTGACCACTTCTCGATGGCCGAGCTCACGCTCATCACCGCGGCGGTCGCCTCCGCCTACCGGTTCGAGCACGCGCCCGGTTCCGACACCCGGCCCCGGATCGGCATCACCCTCCGGCCGCGCCGGCTGATGCTGCGGGCGCTGTCCCGCTGACCGGCCGCGCGGCGGACGTTCAGGCGGCCTCCGGGCCCCTGAACGTCCGCCGGTAGGCGTTCGGGGTCGTCCCCACGGCGCGCACGAAGTGGTGGCGCAGCGCGGCCGCGTTACCGAAACCGGTGCGGCCCGCGACCGTGTCCACCGTCTCGTCCGTCGCCTCCAGCAGATGCTGCGCCAGCAGCACCCGCTGGCGCAGGATCCAGCGGTACGGCGTGGTGCCGGTCTCCTGCTGGAAGCGGCGGGCGAACGTGCGCGGGGACATGTGGGCGCGGGCCGCGAGCTGCTCGACGGTCACCTCCTCGTCGAGATGCCGCTCCATCCACACCAGCACCTCGGACACGGTGTCGCCGCCGGGCGGCGGCAGCGGGCGCTCGATGTACTGGGCCTGGCCCCCGTCGCGGTGCGGGGGCACCACCATGCGCCGGGCGATCCGGTTGGCGACCTCGGGACCCTGCTCCTTGCGCACGAGATGCAGACAGGCGTCGATCCCGGCGGCGGTGCCAGCGGAGGTGATCACCGGGTCCTCGTCGACGTAGAGCACATCCGGTTCGACGGTCAGGTGGGGGTACCTCCTGGTCAGCGCGTCCGCGTGCCGCCAGTGGGCGGCGGCGCGCCGGCCGTCGAGGAGGCCGGCGGCGGCGAGGACGAACACGCCGGAGCAGACGCTGAGCACCCGGGCGCCCCGGTCCACGCCCCGGCGCAGCGCGTCCAGCAGCCCGGGCGGGAAGTCCCGCGTCTCGTAGCACGACCCGGCGGGCACGGCGATGAGGTCCGCCGCCTCCAGCCGCTCCAGGCCGTGCTCGACCTGGAGCGAGAAGCCCGTGTTGCTGCGCAGCGAGGGGCCTTCGGCGGAGGCGACCGCGAAGTCGTAGACGGGCAGGCCGTCGTCGCTGCGGTCGATGCCGAAGACCTCGCAGACGACGCCGAGTTCGAAGGGGTTCACGCGGTCGAGCAGGACGGCGGCCACATTGCGGAGCATGACCCCAGTGTGCCTTGCCGCTGGCAGTAAATCGAGGGTGTGCGGCAGTCCTGCCACTGTTCGGTAAGGAGCGTCCGGCGTGACAGTGGTGTCCATGGAGACGACACATGTGGAAGCGCTGATCGCAATGCTGACCGTTCTCGGACTGCTAGTCCTGATGGTCCTCCCCGCCGTCATCGGCATCGCGCACGAGCGGAGGATCGACCGACAGCTCGAGCGGGCCGGGACCGACCGCGCCGCCGCCGAGCGGCGCCACGCCCCCACCGGGCCGTCCCGGCCGGAGCGGACCTCGGGGTCCCGTTCCGCGCGGAGTGCCACCCCGCACCGCACCGCGCGCGCGGCGTGAGACGCGGGCGCCGGCGGGCGGCGCCCGGGCCGGCAGCCCGGGGAGGAGAGACCTCCCCGGGCCGGACCGGCTCTAGAACTCCTCGTCCAGGTCGACCGTGCCCTCCACGGCGACCTGGTACGCGGACGGACGCCGCTCGAAGAAGTTCGTCAGTTCCTGGACCCCCTGGAGCTCCATGAACGAGAACGGATTGTCCGAGCCGTACACCGGAGCGAAGCCCAGCCGGGTGAGCCGCTGGTCGGCCACGCACTCCAGGTACTGCCGCATCGACTCGGTGTTCATGCCCGGCAGCCCGTCACCGCACAGGTCGCGCCCGAACTGCAGCTCCGCCTCGACCGCCTCGCGCAGCATGTCCGTCACCTGCTGCTGAAGCTCGTCGTCGAACAGGTCCGGCTCCTCCTTGCGGACGGTGTCGACCACGTCGAAGGCGAAGGACATGTGCATCGTCTCGTCCCGGAACACCCAGTTGGTGCCGGTCGCGAGACCGTGCAGCAGGCCCCGGCTGCGGAACCAGTACACGTAGGCGAACGCCCCGTAGAAGAACAGGCCCTCGATGCACGCGGCGAAGCAGATCAGGTTGAGGAGGAAGCGGCGGCGGTCGGACCGTGTCTCCAGCCGGTCGAGCTTCTCCACCGAGTCCATCCACCGGAAGCAGAACTCCGCCTTCTCCCGGATGGACGGGATGTTCTCCACCGCCGCGAACGCGGCCGTCCGGTCCTCCGGATCGGGCAGGTAGGTGTCCAGCAGGGTCAGATAGAACTGGACGTGCACCGCCTCCTCGAAGAGCTGCCGCGACAGGTACAGCCGCGCCTCCGGGGAGTTGATGTGCTTGTAGAGGGTGAGCACCAGGTTGTTGGCCACGATCGAGTCGCCGGTGGCGAAGAAGGCCACCAGACGGCCGATCAGATGCTGTTCGGCGGGGCTCATCCTCGCGAGGTCGGCGACGTCCGAGTGGAGGTCGACCTCCTCCACGGTCCAGGTGTTCTTGATCGCGTCCCGGTAGCGCTCGTAGAAGTCGGGGTAACGCATGGGGCGCAGGGTGAGTTCGAAGCCCGGGTCGAGCAGGTTCTGGGTTCGGGGGGCGGTGGTCATTACTGGCAGGCCTCGCAGGACTCGGGGTTCTCAAGGGAGCAGGCGACGGCTTCGGGATCGGCGGCCGGCTGCCGGGTGGGGACAGGGGCGGGAACGGGGCCGGTGGCGGCGGTGGTCTGCGCCTGGGCCGCGCGGGCGATGCGGGTCGCCGGCCGGGAGCGCAGGTAGTACGTGGTCTTCAGGCCCCGCTTCCAGGCGTAGGCGTACATCGAGGAGAGCTTGCCGATGGTCGGCGTCTCCATGAACAGGTTCAGCGACTGCGACTGGTCCAGGAACGGGGTGCGGTCGGCGGCCATGTCGATCAGGGCGCGCTGCGGGATCTCCCACGCGGTCCGGTACAGGCCGCGCACCTCCTCGGGGATCCAGGTGAAGTCCTGCACCGAGCCGCCGGCCTCGCGCAGTGCCTCGCGGGTCCGCGCGTCCCACACGCCCAGCCGCTTCAGGTCGTTCACCAGATACGAGTTGACCTGGAGGAACTCCCCGGACAGCGTCTCGCGCTTGAACAGGTTGGACACCTGCGGCTCGATGCACTCGTACACGCCCGCGATGGACGCGATGGTGGCGGTCGGCGCGATCGCCAGCAGCAGCGAGTTGCGCATGCCGACGGAGGCGATCCGTTCGCGCAGCGCCGACCAGCGCTCGGGCCAGGCGAGTTCGGTCTCGTAGTGGTCGGGGTGCAGTACGCCCCGGGCGGTGCGCGTGTGCTCCCACGCCGGCAGGGGGCCGATGGGGGTCCCCCCTGCACCGGAGCCTGTCGTAGGCGCTTGGGGGCGTTCGGCGAGGCCGGCGGAGGTCTCGTACGCGGCGAGCATGATGCGCTCGGCGATCCGGGTGGAGAGCCGCCGGGCCTGAGGGGAGTCGAAGGGCAGGCGCAGGGCGAAGAAGACGTCCTGGAGGCCCATCACCCCCAGCCCCACCGGCCGCCAGCGCGCGTTGGAACGGGCCGCCTGCTCGGTCGGGTAGAAGTTGATGTCCACGACCCGGTCGAGGAAGGTGACGGCCGTGCGCACGGTCTCGTCCAGCCGTTCCCAGTCCAGGTCGCCGGCCGCCGGGTCGACGAGCGCGCCGAGGTTGATCGAGCCCAGGTTGCACACCGCCGTCTCCCCGTCGCTGGTGACCTCGAGGATCTCCGTGCACAGGTTGGACGAGTGGACGACGTGACCGGGCTCGGCCGTCTGGTTGGCGGTGCGGTTGGCGGCGTCCTTGAACGTCATCCAGCCGTTGCCGGTCTGAGCGAGGGTCCGCATCATGCGCCCGTACAGCTCCCGGGCGGGGATCGTCTTCCGCGCCAGGCCCGCGGCCTCGGCGGCCCGGTAGGCCGCGTCGAACTCCTCGCCCCACAGGTCGACCAGGTCCGGGACGTCGGACGGGGAGAACAGCGACCAGGCGGCGTCGGCGCCGACCCGGCGCATGAACTCGTCCGGCACCCAGTGCGCGAGGTTCAGGTTGTGCGTACGGCGGGCGTCCTCGCCGGTGTTGTCGCGCAGCTCCAGGAACTCCTCGATGTCCGAATGCCAGGTCTCCAGGTAGACCGCCGCCGCGCCCTTGCGCCGGCCGCCCTGGTTCACGGCGGCGACGGAGGCGTCCAGGGTCTTCAGGAACGGGACGATGCCGTTGGAGTGCCCGTTGGTACCGCGGATCAGCGAACCCCGCGAGCGGATGCGGGAGTAGGCCAGACCGATGCCGCCGGCGTGCTTGGAGAGGCGGGCCACCTGGTGGTAGCGGTCGTAGAGGGAGTCCAGTTCGTCCTTGGGGGAGTCGAGGAGGTAGCAGGAGGACATCTGGGGGTGCCGGGTACCGGAGTTGAACAGGGTGGGGGAGGACGGCAGGTACTCCAGGCGGCTCATCAGGCCGTACAGCGAGGCGACTTCGTCCACCGAGCGGGGGGTGCCGTCCTCGGCGAGACCGGAGGCGACCCGCAGCAGGAAGTGCTGCGGCGTCTCGACGACCTTGCGGGTGACCGGGTGCCGCAGCAGATAGCGGCTGTACAGGGTGCGCAGCCCGAAGTAGCCGAACCGGTCGTCCGCGCGGGGGTCGATCAGCGCGTCGAGACGGTCCGGGTGCAGCAGGACGAACTCGGCGGTCCGGTCCGCGATGAGGCCCTCGCGGTGCCCGGTGGCGATCGACGAGGTGAACGACGTGACCCCCTGTGAGGCGGCCTCGGTGCGGATGGCGAGGGTCAGCAGCCGGGCGGCGAGCCGGGAGTAGACGGGGTCCTCGGAGATGAGCCCGGCCGCCGCCTCGGTGGCCAGCCCCCGCAGTTCGGCCTCGTCCGCACGGGCGGACCGGCCGCGCAGCGCGGCGGCGGCGACCCGGCCGGGGTCGGCGTCGGGGAGGTCGGCGGTCAGCTCGGTCAGGGTCCGCAGCAGCGCGGCACCGGGGCCGTCGCTCACGTCGACCGCTGAAGCAGGATCGGCTGGCGCGATGGTCACGTGGGGCTCTCCCTCGCTCGGCACGGGGCCTCGGCGAGGGCAGGGGGCAGCACACGGGCACGCGAACGGGCCTCGCGTCCACCGGCCCATTCCGCGAGGCCCGGACGTCAGGCACCCGGACCGGACGGCCGGGCGCACTGTCGGCAGGTCCTCGGACTGAAGCCCGTGCGGGCACGCGGAAAACGCGAACACACACAAGTACACCGTTGCGGGACAGTTCCGGATTCGCACCGGATTCCCCTGCGGCGACAGCGAGCATGAGCATACATCTTGTGCCGGGTGCTTTCGGCAGCCCCATATCTTGTGTCCCGGCGGGTGTGGCGACGCAGGGCCGCAGGGGTGTCAGAGCGTCAGCTCATAGGTGAGCAGCGTGATGTCGTCCAGGTGCGGAACAGGGTTCCAGTCCCGCCCGGGAGAGCGGACGAAACCGAGACGCTCGTAGATGCGGTGGGCCGCACGCATCGTCCGCTGGGTCGACAGCACGATGCGTACACACCCCTCCGTGGCCCGTGCCCGGTCGGCACAGGCGCGGACGAGGGCCTCCCCGACACCCCGGCGCCGGGCGGCGCGGGCGACCGCGAGCATCCGGATCTCCGCCTCGCCGGGCCCGGCGATGTCGGCCATCGGCCCGCCGCGCGGCACGAACGTCACCCCGCCCAGCACTCTCCCCGCCCCGCCCGCCCCCGCTTCCCCGGCAAGTGCACCGGTGCCCTCCACGGCGACCAGTACCTCGGCGGCCGCGGCCCGCCCGGCGACGTTCCTGAGCTCACCGAGGTACGTGTCGTTCTCCCCGAAGTCGAGCAGTCCGTCGCGCAGGTAGGCCTGCGCGGTGATCTCACCGAGTTCCTCGCACTCGTACGGCTCCACCGGCCGGATGACGATGTCCATGGGGCGAGTGTGCCCCACGGGGGTACGGCAAGGGGCCGCCGGACGTCCGGCGGCCCCTTGCCGTACCCCCGTACTGCGTCAGTGCTTGCCGTCGGCGGTCGCATCGGCCGCATCGGCCGTGTCCAGGGGCAGCTCGGTGCTGACGCCCGGATCGCCCGCGTCCGCCGTGTAGTCCTGCGGCCGGGTCTCGTCGATGCCCTCGGGCGCCTTGACGGCCCTCAGGACGAAGGTCAGGCCGATCGTGACCAGGGCGTTGATCACGAAGGCGGTGAGACCGATGTAGCCGATCTCGCCGATGCCCGGGATCTCCTTGGAGGAGCCGCCGAAGTGCTTCTGCGTCGGCGAGGCCACCCCGTACGCCGCGACCGTGCCGTAGACCATGCCGACCGCCCAGCCCGCGAGCAGCGCCCAGCGGTGGAACCAGCGGGTGAACAGGCCGCCCACCAGCGCCGGGAAGGTCTGCAGGATCCAGATGCCGCCAAGGAGCTGGAAGTTGATGGCGACCGTCTTGTCCATGGTGAGGACGAAGGCCAGCGCACCCACCTTCACGAGCAGCGAGACCACCTTGGAGACCTTGGTCTCCTGCGCGGGTGTCGCGTCCGGCTTGATGAAGTCCTTGTAGATGTTGCGGGTGAACAGGTTCGCGGCCGCGATCGACATGATCGCCGCCGGCACCAGCGCCCCGATGCCGATGGCGGCGAAGGCCACACCGGCGAACCAGGCCGGGAACATGTTCTCGAACAACTGGGGGATCGCCAGCTGCCCGTTGCTGACCTCGACCCCGGCCGCGATCGCCATGAAGCCGAGCAGCGCCAGCAGGCCCAGCATCAGCGAGTACAACGGCAGGATCGTGGTGTTGCGGCGGATCACCTCACGGCTGCGCGAGGACAGCGTCGCGGTGATCGAGTGCGGGTACATGAACAGTGCGAGCGCCGAGCCCAACGCCAGCGTGGCGTACGTCCACTGCCCCGCCTCGCCCGGCACCAGCGAACCGCGCGGCGCGCCCGTGGCCGGGTTGGTCTCGCTGTACGCCTCGCTCGCCCTGGCGAAGATGTCGTCGAAGCCGCCCAGCTTGATCGGGATGTAGATGATCGCCACCGCGATCACGAGGTAGATCAGCGTGTCCTTCACGAACGCGATCAGCGCCGGGGCCCGCAGACCCGACGAGTACGTGTACGCCGCCAGCACACCGAAGGCGATCAGCAGCGGCAGGTCCTTGACGAACCAGTTGGTGTCCTCGCCGCCGCCAACGCCCATCACGTCCAGCACGGCCTGGATGCCGACCAGCTGGAGCGCGATGTACGGCATCGTCGCCAGGATGCCGGTGACCGCCACCGCCAGCGACAGCCCCTTCGAGCCGAACCGGCCGCGCACGAAGTCGGACGTCGTCACATAACCGTGCTTGTGCGACACCGACCACAGCCGCGGCAGGAAGGTGAAGATCAGCGGGTAGACGAGGATGGTGTACGGCACGGCGAAGAAGCCCGCCGCGCCCGCCGCGTAGATCGCCGCCGGTACGGCCACGAAGGTGTACGCCGTGTACAGGTCGCCGCCGAGCAGGAACCAGGTGACCCAGGTGCCGAACGACCGTCCGCCCAGGCCCCATTCGTCGAGACTGTTCTCGTTGGCCGCCTTGCGCCAGCGGGCGGCCAGGAACCCCATCGCCGTGACGAGGACGAAGAAGAAGATGAAGACGGCGAGTGCCACGCCGTTCACGCCGTCGTTCATCGCTCGGCACCGCCCTTCGCCGCCGCGCGGGCACGCTGGTCACGCTGCCACAGCTTGTACGCGATCACCGTCAGCACGGTGGAGAGCAGCACCCACAGCATCTGGTACCAGTAGAAGAACGGGATGCCGATGAAGGTGGGGTCGGTCCTCGCGTACGAGCCGACCCACAGCATGGCCACGAACGGTGCTAAAAGACAGACGCCGATGACGACGCGCCCGGGCGTCACCACCGGACCTCTGCTGGAATCTGGGGCTTGCGACATCGAACGACTCCGTCCCCTCGCTGATCACCTGCGCTGCGTAATGCGCAGGAAATCTAGGTCAGCGCCGGAGCGGGGCGGAACCCCTCGCGGGGATTGCGTACTTAAACTCCACGGAAGGCTGACCCGAGGGCGGTGATTTTCCCGTCAACCGTCCGGCTTGTGCTGTTCCGCCCACGGCTCGGCGCCGCCGCTCCGAGCGCTCCGGGCTGCGGGCTCGGCGGTGGGGTTCGGCGGTCGGGTCCGGCTTCGGGCTCAGTCCTGCGGGCGCTTCAGCCGGGCCACGAACTTGTACCGGTCGCCCCGGTACACCGAGCGCACCCATTCCACCGGCTGTCCGTCCCGGTCCAGCGAGTGCCGGGAGAGCATCAGCATCGGCAGCCCCACATCGGTGCCGAGCAGACCGGCCTCGCGCGGGGTGGCCAGGGAGGTCTCGATGGTCTCCTCGGCCTCCGCCAGATGGACGTCGTACACCTCGGCGAGTGCGGTGTAGAGGGAGGTGTACTTGACCAGGCTGCGGCGCAGCGCCGGGAAGCGCTTCGCGCTGAGGTGGGTGGTCTCGATGGCCATCGGCTCGCCGTTCGCCATGCGCAGCCGCTCGATGCGCAGCACCCGCCCGCCGGCGGTGATGTCGAGCAGTGAGGCGAGCTCGTCGTCGGCGGTGATGTAGCCGACCTCCAGCAGTTGAGAGGTGGGCTCCAGACCCTGCGCACGCATGTCCTCGGTGTACGAGGTGAGTTGCAGCGCCTGTGAGACCTTGGGCTTGGCGACGAAGGTGCCCTTGCCCTGGATGCGCTCCAGACGCCCCTCGACCACCAGCTCCTGGAGCGCCTGGCGCACGGTGGTGCGCGAGGTGTCGAACTCCGCCGCCAGGGTGCGCTCGGGCGGGACCGGGGTACCGGGAGGAGCCGTCTCCGTCATGTCGAGCAGATGCTTCTTCAACCGGTAGTACTTGGGCACGCGCGCCGTACGGACGGTAGCCCCACCCTCGTTCTCCGTAGTGCTGACGTCGGTGCTCATGCTCTGCCTTCCCGGCTCCGAGTGCCGAACGGCCGACACCCCATCGGCCCCGGCCCACATCGTGGCACGACCGCGGCCGGGGATGTTCTCCCCCGTACGCTCCGTGATCCCCTCTGTATACCGCCGAGCCGGGGGTTGGTCTAGTCCACCGCGGCCGCCCGGGGGCCACGGCCGCCCGGGGCCGTTGCGGCCCCGGGCGGTGGGAGCGAGGGGCGCCCCGGGGCTTCCGGTCAGATCCCCTGCCAGTCCGGCTTGTTGACGTAGGTGCGCCGGAAGTAGTCCGCGAACTTGAGCTTGCTCGCGGCGGCCTCGTCGACGACGACCGTGGCGTGCGGGTGCAGCTGCAGGGCGGACGCCGGGCACACCGCGGCCACCGGGCCCTCGACGGTCGCGGCGACCGCGTCCGCCTTGCCCTCGCCGGTGGCGAGAAGGACCAGGTGGCGGGCCTCCAGGATGGTGCCGATGCCCTGGGTGATGACGTGGTGCGGCACCTGGTCGATGTCGTCGAAGAAGCGTGCGTTGTCCACCCGGGTCTGCTCGGTCAGCGTCTTGATCCGGGTGCGCGAGACGAGCGAGGAGCACGGCTCGTTGAACCCGATGTGCCCGTCCGTCCCGATGCCGAGCAGTTGCAGGTCGACGCCGCCGGCCTCGGTCAGTGCCCTGTCGTACGCCTCGCACGCGGCCTGGACGTCCTCGGCCGTGCCGTCGGGGCCCATGAAGGCGTCCATACCGATGCCGAGCGGCTCCAGGACCTCGCGCCGGAGCACCGAGCGGTAGGACTCGGGGTGGTCGGCGGTCAGCCCCACGTACTCGTCGAGCTGGGCGATCCTCGCCCGGGAGGTGTTCACGGAGCCGGAGCGCACCTGGGCCGCCAGCGCCTCGTAGACGGGCAGGGGCGTCGAGCCGGTGGCCACGCCGAGCAGGGCGTCGGGGGTGCGCCGCAGGAGATCCGCCATGGCCCCGGCGATGAGCGCGCCGCCGGCCTTGGCGTCCGGAACGATGACAACTTCCACGCTGAGCCTGCCGTTCTGGGAGGGGACTAGTCTGGGGGCCGGCCCCGGAAGAGAGCGGGGCAGCCATGTGGTTTAGACCAATATCAATCTAACAGAGCGGGGGGTCCGCTCCCAGGCGGAGGGCGGCATTCCCCGCGGGAGTCCGCCCCGGTCTCTCCTCAGCATCCCAGCGCGGGACGGGCGCGGCCCGTCGGCCGAAATGACCATGGAATTCCGTTCCCTGGCGCACGCTTGCGGGATAGGGTGCATGGCGGATGCCCGCATGTCCGCTCGACCGTTGTCCCGCTCGGCCGTCGTCCCGACGGCCGCGTGAGCACGTGATCGCGTGATCGCGAAAAAAGACAACAACGAACAGTCTCCGACACATGGACACGGGTAGTGGTCTAGTCCACAATGCGTAACAGTGCAGTGCACGCAAGCCTGCCTTCCCCGCACAGGAAGGCGGATCGAGGACCCGGAGCTCTCTGCCCTGACTGCCCCGGATCCTCGTCCCTCGGCCGAACGGGACCGCACACCCCGCGGCCGATGTCGCTCCGGGCTGCGGTGCCGGGAGGGCTGAGGGTCCCTCTCAGGCGCCGCGGCCCGCGGGTGCTTCCGGGGGAGGGCGCGATGTCCCGGTACGCTCGCTGACGTGCCCTCCATGAACGAACTCGTACACCAGCACACCGCTCTCGACGACTCCGATCTCGAGTGGCTTCACCTGCTGGTCTCGGAGTGGCAGCTGCTCTCCGACCTCTCCTTCGCCGACCTGGTCCTGTGGGTCCCCACCCGCGACGGCACCCGCTATGTCTCCGTCGCCCAGATGCGGCCCAACACCGGCCCGACCTCGTACCAGGACGACATGGTCGGCCATCTCGTCCCGCGCGGCCGCCGCCCCATGCTGGACGCGGCCCTGGACGAGGGGCGGATCGTGCGCGAGGGCGACCCGGAGTGGCGCGAGGAGGTCCCGGTCCGCGTCGAGTCCATTCCCGTACGGCGGGAGGGCCGCGTACTCGGGGTCATCGCGCGCAACACCAACCTGCTCACCGTGCGTACTCCCAGCCGGCTGGAGCTCACCTACCTCCAGAGCGCCTCCGACCTCGCCCAGATGATCGCGGCCGGCGCCTTCCCGTTTGCGAACCAGCAGCTCGACATGGACGCGCTGCCCCGTGTGGGGGACGGACTGATCCGGCTCGACGCCGAGGGGATCGTCCAGTACGCCTCCCCGAACGCCCTGTCCGCCTACCACCGGATGGGCCTGGCGTCCGACCTGGTCGGCCACCACCTCGGCCAAACCACCGCCGAACTGGCGCCTTCCCGCGGGCCGGTGGACGAGGCGCTGGCGAAGGTCGCCAGCGGTTGGGCGCCGCGCGAGTTCGAGATCGAGGCGCCCGGCGGGGTGATCCAGTTCCGGGCGATCCCGCTCAAGCCGAAGGGAACCCGCATCGGGTCGCTGGTCCTGCTCCGGGACGTCACCGAACTTCGCCGTCGTGAAAGGGAGTTGATAACCAAGGACGCGACCATCCGGGAGATCCACCACCGGGTGAAGAACAACCTCCAGACGGTGGCGGCGCTGTTGCGCCTCCAGGCCCGGCGGATCGGCTCCGAGCGCGGCCGCGCGGCGCTGGAGGAGGCGGTGCGCCGGGTCGGTTCCATCGCGATCGTGCACGAAACGCTCTCCCAGAACCTGGACGAGCGGGTGGAGTTCGACGAGATCGCCGACCGTGTCCTGGCGATGGTCGCCGAGATCTCGCCGGGCAAGGTCACCGGCCGGCGCACCGGCCGCTTCGGCATACTCGACGCGGAGGTCGCCACCCCGCTGTCGATGGTGCTGACGGAGGTTCTGCAGAACGCCCTGGAGCACGGCTTCCGGGAGGGTGACATCGGCACGGTCGAGGTGACCGCGGTCCGCGGCGGCACCACCAAGGAGGCCCGACTGCTGGTCACCGTCCAGGACGACGGCGTCGGTCTGCCCGCGGACTTCGACCCGCACACCGGCGGCAACCTGGGGCTGCACATCGTACGGACCCTGGTCGAGGGCGAGTTGGGCGGCACCTTCGACATGGTGCCGGCCCCGGACGGGGGGACGCGGGTGCTCCTGGACGTTCCGGTGGCCATGGACAAGTGACGACGAGTGACGTGCGCCAGTGGTCTGGACCAGTGAGGCGCCGCAGGCGTGGGTCGCCGGGAGCAGGCCGCGGGTGGAGGGTCGGCGACGTGGGCCGGTGACGTGGTGGGCCCGTGATGAGCCCGTGAGGGCGGAGCGCAGCGAAAAGCCCCGGACGGTTGTCCCGTCCGGGGCTTTTGCTTGACTGATGGGTTCCCCTCCGGCTCGAGATGAGCCGGGACTCGGGGAGCACCGGGGAACTGCGTGCTGCGGCTCGGGGGCGGGAGATGCGTACGCGCTGTACGCGCCGCCAAGCTCAGGCTGTCAGCAGGGGTGGGTTGTCAGGCGGAGGCCTGACGGGCCCGGTTGCGGGCGGCGCGGCGCTTCATTGCGCGGCGCTCGTCCTCGCTGAGACCACCCCAGACGCCGGAGTCCTGACCGGATTCGAGTGCCCACTGAAGGCAGCTCTCGATCACCGGGCAGCGACGGCAGACGGCCTTGGCTTCCTCGATCTGCAGCAGCGCAGGACCGGTGTTGCCGATGGGGAAGAAGAGCTCGGGGTCTTCCTCGCGGCAAACGGCGTTGTGACGCCAGTCCATGGCTGCTACCTCTCCTTGGTATGAACTACATGTGGCTTGTGAATGTGAACGCTTTCACGAATCCCCCAACAAGTGAAGGGCCGAACGCCAGGTTCCCTGGCGTGGTCCTTGGATTGAAGAGGGGTTCCGGTGATCTGTGGAGGCCGGTGTTGCGGGCCGTCCCGATCGCCATGTAGAGACTCGCAAACCTCGGCGGCGGATACAACCCCTTCCGGAAAGTTTTTTTTGATTCATCGGTGTCGACTAGGTCACAGCCGTACTTCCATGGGGTGGATCCTGGCCTAAACGTTCGAGTGAAAGGACTTTAGCCTTTTCCGCTCACACAATCACACGCAGTGCACGGCGAACGCCTGTGAACGTCACGCTGGTTCGCAGTCCGAGGTGGTCGCCGTCCATCTGGAGGGGCAGTGGCACCTTCGAATGCAAGGTGAACTGGGTCAGGTCGTGCCTCGCGGTCACGTGCCTGCCCCGGGGTCCGCGCTCGGGGGACGAAGTGAGCAACTGGGTGCCATACCGGGCAAGGGCGGAGGCGGACAGCCGCTTCAGACCGAAGAGGTCGAGGCCGGTATCGAACGAGGCCTTAGGTGACGCGTAGATCGGGCGATTGCCGAGAAACGTCCACGGGGAGGCGTTCGAGACTATGGAGAGCGCCAGATCGCGGACCGGTTCCTCGCCCGGCTGCTCGAGCGTTATCACGCCGTGCAGGCGGTGCGGTTCCCCGATCAGCTGACGCACGACCTGACGCATGTACAGCGCGTGAGTGGACTTCCTGCCGCGCTCCCGGTGCTGTTCCACCCGGCCGACCACGCCGGCGTCGAAGCCCAGCCCCGCGTTGAAGGTGAACCAGCGGGGTGGCACGCCTTCGTCGTCCGTTCCGGGTGTGCCCGATGTCAGGCCCAGACCGACGGTGCGTTCGCGGCCCTCGCGCAGGGCGTCCAGCAGGGCGCCGGTGGCCTCCACGGGATGGTTGGGCAGGTCCAGGGCGCGGGCGAAGACGTTGGTGGAGCCGCCGGGGACCACGGCGAGACCGGGCAGGTGCTCCGGATCGGGGCCGGCGTGCAGCAGACCGTTGACGACCTCGTTGACCGTGCCGTCGCCGCCGAGGGCCACCACCAGGTCGATGTCGTTGCTCTCCGCCGCCTGCCGCCCCAGGTCGCGTGCGTGGCCGCGGTACTCGGTGGTGACCGCCTCCAGCTTCATCTCACTGGCGAGGGCGTGGATCAGCACATCGCGCGTACGCGCACTTGTGGTGGTTGCCGCCGGATTGACCACGAGAAGTGCACGCATGCGTTGCAGAGTACCTACTGGGTGGTACCGGGGCCCAGGCCGAGGTGAGGTCGGGAGCGGGAACGAGGGCGGGTCCAGGGACGTGATCAGGGGGCGGGTCCAGGGACGAACCGGGCCAGGGACGGGGAGAGCCGGGGACGGAGTCAGGGGCGGCACGGGCGGAGAAGGGGGCGTGAACCTCGGCATGGAGGCGCGCGGGGTGAGAGCTACCCTTCAGGGGTGAGCAGCGAGCAGACCCCCACCACCGCCCCGGCCCCCGCCGGCCCCCGCCCGCGCCGCCTGACGTACGCCGCGGGGCTCGCCGCCCTGGAGGGGCTGGCCCTGCTGATCGGCGGGATCTGGATGCTGGTCCGCGGGCTCACAGGACAGCCGGACGACCGGCAGCAGGCCGTCACCGGCGGAGTGACGCTCGCGGTCCTCGCCCTGCTGCCGCTGCTCGCCGCGCGCGGGCTGCTCGGACGCCGCAGCTGGAGCCGCGGCCCGGCCCTCATCACCCAGCTCCTGGCCCTGCCCGTGGCCTACAACCTGCTGCAGTCCGACAGCGTGGCCATCCCGGCGGGGATCGTGCTCGCGGTGGTGGCCGTCACGGCCCTGGTCCTGCTGCTGAACCCCGAGACGACCCGGGCCCTCGGTATCCGGGGGCCCGGGAACGCCGAGAAGTAACGCCCCCCACGACCCGAGCGCGGGTTCGCGGTCCGGGCCCCCTTCGCAGCTCACTCCTCCACGAGCAACTTCTCCCGCAACTGGGCCAGTGTGCGGGCCAGCAGCCGGGAGACGTGCATCTGGGAGATGCCCACCTCCTGGGCGATCTGCGACTGGGTCATGTTGCCGAAGAAGCGCAGCAGCAGAATCCGCTTCTCGCGCGGAGGAAGGTCCTCGAGCAGCGGCTTCAGCGACTCGCGGTACTCCACGCCCTCCAGCGCCTCGTCCTCCGCGCCCAGGGTGTCCGCGACCGCCGGGGAGTCGTCGTCGGTGTCGGGAACGTCCAGGGACAGAGTGGAGTACGCGTTGGCGGACTCCAGGCCCTCCAGGACCTCCTCCTCCGAGATCGCCAGCTTCTCGGCGAGTTCGTGGACCGTGGGGGAGCGGCCGTGCTGCTGCGAGAGCTCGGCCGTCGCCGTCGTCAGCGCCAGCCGCAGCTCCTGCAGCCTGCGGGGGACGCGCACCGCCCAGCCCTTGTCGCGGAAGTGTCGCTTGATCTCGCCGACGACCGTCGGGGTCGCGTACGTCGAGAACTCCACGCCACGGTCCGGGTCGAAGCGGTCGACCGACTTGATCAGGCCGATGGTGGCGACCTGGGTCAGGTCGTCCAGCGGCTCCCCGCGGTTGC
Organism: Streptomyces sp. NBC_01635; assembly: GCF_045209715.1. Lineage (NCBI taxonomy): Bacteria > Bacillati > Actinomycetota > Actinomycetes > Kitasatosporales > Streptomycetaceae > Streptomyces > Streptomyces sp. NBC_01635. The sequence continues at coordinate 6,091,453 of NZ_CP109277.1, forward strand.
GGAAGCGGCGCGCGAGATGCTCGACGAGCGGCAGATGCATGCGGACCAGCCGGTTGCGCAGCTCCGCGTACTCCGGAGTGCCGTCCTGCAGCGTGCGCAGCTCGAGGAACAAGGCACGCGCCCCACTGCGGTCCTGCGGGTCGCGCTGCGCGCCGTGCGTGCCCGGGGTGTCCGGGGCGCGCTGGGAGCCCTGCGCACCCGGCGTCCGCGGCGCCTCGCTCTCGGCGTGTCGCTCGTGCTCGTTCATCGTCCCGCCCGTCGCCCTTCCCCGAGCGCTCGCCTCGTCCCCCGCCACCGGCTCCCCACGCGCCCGGCCTCCCCCGGGGCCGGGGGAGGTCCTGGGCCGACCGGCCTCAGGCCTGCTCCGCGCGGCGGGGTCGTGCTGCCCGTCGTCCGGAGCGCCGGCCACCGGGGCGTCGTCCTCCGGATGCGGCCGGGCCTGTTCCGGGATGGCGTCGATGCCCTCGATGCCGCCGGAGACCCGCTCGGCCGGCAGCTCGCGTGTGCCGCGTTCTTCGTCCCGCACCGGCCCGTCCTCGTTCCTCACGCCGGCCCGGGTCCCGCGCCGCGCTGTTTGTAGAGGCTGATCGAAACGGTTTTGTCCTCGTCCACGGCGGAGGAGACCTTGCCCGCGAGAGCGGACAGCACGGTCCACGCGAAGGTGTCGCGCGAAGGGGCGTGGCCGTCCGTGGTGGGCGCCGAGACGGTGACCTCGAGCGAGTCGTCGACGAGGCGGAAGACACAACTGAGCACCGAACCCGGCACGGCCTGCTGAAGCAGGATCGCGCAGGCCTCGTCGACCGCGATGCGCAGGTCCTCGATCTCGTCGAGGGTGAAGTCCAAACGGGCCGCGAGGCCGGCCGTAGCCGTACGCAGCACCGACAGGTAGGCCCCCGCGGCCGGCAGCCGGACTTCCACGAAGTCCTGGGTCGCGGGCTCGCCTGCGATCTGGGACACCCTCACCTCCAAGGTGGTACAAGCGTTCAGGATCGGGGTTGCCCCCGGATGACGCGATACGTGGTTCAGCGGTGACGCTACCGCGCTCCGGATGGTCCTGTCCCCGGGACCCCGACCCCGCGCTGTTACTCATAGTAAAGCTACGGATACGCTCCGTGGCTAGGGGGCTGCGGGCCCGAATGGGAAGAGCGCGCGCCGCATTGACGTACCCAGACGTCAGACGGTCGAACCGTCCGTGCCGGAGTCCTCTCGGGGGCACCTCGGGAAACACCCGGAAGCCCTTGCCCACAGGCCCGCCCGCTCACGGGAAAGGGCGCCCGGTGACGACGGCCGCGACCGTGCTCCCGCGCGGGAACGCGTTTTCCTCGACCAGGACGACAAGAGCGTAAAGCAATTTGGCGACATAGACACGTTCGACGGGTACGCCGTGACGGCGCTCGAAATCCGCGGCGAACGCGTCGAGTTCCGGGGTGGTCCGGGCGTAGCCGCCGAAGTGGAAGCGGTCGTCCAGGCTCCAGTCGCCGCGCGGACCACCGAACGCCTCGGCCTGCAGCCCCCGTATCCCGGCGGCCAGGAAGCCGCCCTTGAGTACCGGAACGCCCAGCGCGCGCCCGCCCCGGCCGAGCCCGGAGGCCAGTCCGGCGAGCGTTCCGCCGGTGCCGCACGCCGTCGCGACCACGTCCGCCCGGCCGGCCAGCTCCTCCCCGAGCGCCCGGCAGCCGCGCACGGCGAGGGCGTTGCTGCCGCCCTCGGGGACGACGTACGCGTCCACGGCGCCCGCCTCGCGCAGGACGGCCGCGAGGGTCGCCGGCGCGGTCTTGTCGCGGTAGGTCGCCCGGTCGACGAAGTGCAGCCGCATGCCGTCGGCCACGCACCGGGCCAGTGAGGCGTTGAGGGGGCGGCCGGCGAGTTCCTGGCCGCGCACCACGCCGACCGTGGGCAGCCCCAGCAGTCGTCCGGCGGCGGCGGTGGCCCGCAGGTGGTTGGAGTAGGCGCCACCGAAGGTGAGCACCGTCCGGCCGGTCGCCGCCGACAGGTTCGGCGCGAGTTTGCGCCACTTGTTTCCGATCAGCTCCGGATGGATCAGATCGTCCCGCTTCAGCACCAGCCGGACCCCGCGCCGCTCGAACCGTTCGTCCACGACGTCCTGCACCGGCGAGGGCAGCCGGGGGCGCAGGCCCGCGAGGCCTCCGTGGCCGACGGGGGCCGGGGAAGCCGTGGCGGTGGAGGTCAGGGGGGTGGAGGCCGCGGAGGCGGATACCGCGGGCTCGGGGCCGGGACGGGCGCCTGGCGTCGGGCCGGTGTCGGGATCGGGGGTGTCCGGGCTGGTCACGGGGTCATTGTCGCCCGGTGGGGGCGACGGGGCGCCGGAGGGTCGGACCGGGAGAGTGAGCATGGCTGGATTTCGCCGTTGCCGACCGGGCTCCGGGCGAACGCGTGGCCGAGGCGTGCCGTCAGCTCGAACTGCCGCTCGGGACCGGCGCCCCGGTGCCGGGGTGTCCGGCGGGTTCGGCGGGCGTGGATTCCCTGCTGCCGGGGCGGCGCCCGCGCCGTCGGCGGCGGACGAGGCCGATCAGGGACGGGCCTCCCCGAAGACACCACAGGGCGATCACCGGGTCGCAGATCGCGCAGCCCAGCGACGAGGTGGGGGCGAACGGGACGATGGGGTTGCCCTTGAGGTGGTGGACGACGTCCCACGCGGTGTGCAGCAGCCAGCCGATGCCGATGAACGTCCACGAATCCAGGCCGCGGAACGCGACGTAGGCGATCAGCGCGGTGAAGGCGAACTCCCAGCCGCCCAGGCCGCCCCCGCTGAGGTAGGCGGCGCCCGCACCGGCGAGCATGACGGCGTTCAGACGCCGCCGGTGCGGCTCGCGGGCGAAGGACATCAGCAGTGCGTAGAGAACCCCGACGGCTACGGGTGCGACGTATTGCATGGCGGCGCCTTTACCTGGGACGACCTGGGACGACTCACCACGCTAGAAGCGCGTGCGCCGCATCCCCAGGGGTCCGGGCGACAGCTTCCGACGGATTGTCGCCAGCTCGGTCCCGGCCCTCCTCCCGTCCGCCCTCCCGCCCGTCTTCCCGCACGCGCGTACGCCCGAGTGCGTCACTTGAGCCGGTCGCGGATCCGCTTCCGCATCGACGCCATCGTGAACCCGCGCGGGTCCACCTTTCCGGGCTGCCACTCCAGGTGCCCGATCACCGACCGCTCGTTCCAGCCGTGGCGGCGGCAGACCGCGGCGGCGGCTCTCTCGATGGCCTCCAGCTGCGCCGCGGGCCAGGGGTCCTCCCCGTCGCCCAGGTTCTCGCACTCGAAGCCGTAGAAGTGCCGGTTGCCGTCGGTGTTCTGCTCGTTGTCCGCGGGCAGCCCCTTCTCCGCGATCACCGCGCGCAGCACGTCGTCGTCGCCCAGGCCGGCGTGGTTGGCGCGGCCGTAGCCGACGAGGTGGACCTTGCCGTCCTTGGTGATGACGCCGTGGCACAGCGGCCCCGGCAGGCCCGAGTAGCCCTTGCGGCACAGGTCCACGGTCCGGGCGCTGCCCTGGGTGACCGTGTGATGGATCATCACGCCGTGCACCGGCCCCCAGGGACCCTTGTGGTTGCGGTTGTGATCGCGCCAGTCACCGACCTCGACGACCGTGAGGCCCTCCGCCTTCAAGGAGCTCAGGAACGCACTCGCGGACATGGGTGGGGCCATGGGCCGCGCCTCCTTCTCGCAGCGCGACGGCTGCCGGTCGCAGCCGCCTCGTACCGGTGCTTGTACCTGAACGGAACGAACGCAACCCCTCGTTCGGTCCCTGTGCGGCCCGATTCGGACAACGTTCGGCCACGGGGCCACCGCTGAACGGAATCCCCATGAATGCCCACACAGTTGAAGATCCATTCCCGCTCATTCGGGTAATACCGCGGACACGTTCCGTGAGGAAGGCTTTGCCGCGGAGACCGACGCCCGGCACGGATGGGCGCCGGTCACAACTGGGAGGGCAATTCTTTATGTCGGTAGGCGAAGAGGTCCGCACCGAGCAGACCCGGCAGCAGCAGAGCCTCGGCACGGCCGCGGCGCGGAACCTGGCCACCACCACCAAGTCCGTACCGCAGATGCAGGAGATCAGCTCGCGCTGGCTGCTGCGCATGCTGCCCTGGACGGACGTGCAGGGCGGTACGTACCGGGTGAACCGGCGGCTGACGTACGCCGTCGGCGACGGACGCGTGACGTTCGTGAAGACCGGCGATCGCGTCGAGGTCATCCCGGCCGAGCTGGGCGAGCTGCCGGCCCTGCGGTCGTACGAGGACGAGGAGGTGCTCTCGGAGCTGGCCTCCCGCTGCCGGCAGCGGGAGATCGAGGCCGGCCAGGTGATCGCCTCCTTCGGCAGCCCGGCCGACGAGGTGTTCCTGCTGGCGCACGGCCGGGTCGAGAAGGTCGGCACCGGCCCCTACGGCGGCGACGAGTCCCTCGGAGTCCTCGCCGACGGTGCCTACTTCGGCGACCAGGCGCTGCTGGACGAGGGCGCCATCTGGGAATACACCACCCGCACCCTGACCGCCTGCACCGTGCTCGTGCTGCCGCGTGACGCCGTCGAGCAGGTCGCCGAGCGGTCCGAGACGCTGCGCGGGCACCTCCTGCAGCAGCGATCCATCCCCAGCCAGCGCACCAACAAGTACGGCGAGAAGGAGATCGACCTCGCGGCCGACCACAGCGGGGAGCCGGACATCCCGCACACCTTCGTCGACTACGACGCCAAACCCCGCGAGTACGAACTGAGCGTGGCCCAGACCGTGCTGCGCATCCACTCACGCGTGGCCGACCTCTACAACCAGCCCATGAACCAGACGGAGCAGCAGATCAGGCTGACCGTCGAGGCGTTGAAGGAGCGCCAGGAGCACGAACTCGTCAACAACCGCGGCTTCGGCCTGCTGCACAACTGCGAGTACGACCAGCGGATCCAGCCGCACGACGGCGTGCCCGCCCCCGACGACCTGGACGAACTGCTCAGCAGGCGGCGTGGCACCAAGCTGCTCCTCGCCCATCCGCGCGCGATCTCCGCCATCGGCCGCGAGCTCAACAAGCGGGGGCTGGTCCCGGAGACCATCGACATGGCGGGCAACCGCATCCCCACCTGGCGGGGCGTGCCCATCTTCCCGTGCAACAAGATCCCGGTCACCGAAGAGCGTACGACCTCCATCATCGCCCTGCGCACCGGTGAGGAGGACCAGGGCGTCATCGGTCTGCGGGCCTCCGGCATCCCCGACGAGATCGAGCCGGGCCTCTCCGTGCGGTTCATGGGCATCAACGAACAGGCCATCATCAAGTACCTGGTCACGGCCTACTACTCGGCCGCGGTCCTGGTGCCGGACGCGCTCGGCGTCCTGGAGAACGTCGAGATCGGTCGCTGGCGGTGACCTTCCGGGATCTCTCGGCCCGCACGCCGTGTCCCCGCCCACCCGGGCGGGTACACCCTGGGGGTACGCGCGCGACGCCGGCGGAAGCGCCACCTCCGGTCATCCTCCGAGACGGGTCCAGAGGTGATTTCATGACGGAGTCCATGGCCGGGCTCACGACGGAGACGGAGGACGAGCACCCTCCCGTCGAAGGCCACGAGGCGACGACCGAGGCTCACGAGGCGACGATTCTGCTCGAGCGGGCACGGGCCGAGGTCGACCCGGTGCTCCGGGCCGCCATCGGCTCGCTGCCCGGCCCGCTGCGCAGGATCGCCCGCTACCACTTCGGCTGGGAGCACGCGGACGGGACCCCGGCCACCGGCGGTTCCGGCAAGGCGATCCGCCCCGCACTGGTTCTCGCCGCGGCCTCCGCCCTGGGCGGCCCCGCGGCACGGGCGACGGCCGTCCGGGCAGCCGCCGCGGTGGAACTGGTGCACAACTTCACCTTGTTGCACGACGACGTGATGGACCGGGACACCACCCGGCGCCACCGGCCCACCGCATGGACCGTCTTCGGCGATGCCGACGCGATCCTCGCAGGAGACGCCCTCCACGCCCTCGCCCTGCGGCTGCTCGCGGAGGACACACACCCGTCGGCCCCGGCCGCGGTGGCCCGGCTCGCGGACTGCGTCGTGGAACTGTGCGCGGGACAACAGGTGGACACGGCCATGGAAGGGCGCGCTCCCGGCGAGGTCACCCTCGACGAGACGCTGTCCATGGCCGAGGCGAAAACGGGCGCGCTGCTCGGCTGCGCCTGCGCGCTCGGCGCGCTGTACGCGGACGCCGGGGCGGCTGACGTGGCGGCACTGGACGCGTTCGGCCGTGAGGCGGGGCTGGCCTTCCAGCTGATCGACGACGTGATCGGCATATGGGGAGATCCGCGCCGTACCGGCAAGCCCGCCGGTGCGGATCTGGCCGCCCGTAAGAAGTCCCTGCCGGTGGTCGCCGCGCTCACCTCCGGCACCCCGGCGGCGTCCGAACTCGCCGCGCTGTACGCGGCCCCGCATGCGGAGGAGGATCTGGAGCACATCGCCCTGACCGTGGAACGGGCGGGCGGCCGCGACTGGGCGCAGGCCCAGGCCGCCGACCGCATGGCCCGGGTGATGCAGGAACTCGCCCGCGCGGTGCCGGCCCCGGAGGCGGCGGACGGACTGCTGGCCCTCGCCGAGTTCGTGACCCGGCGCATCACCTAGGTGCCCGGTGACCCGGGTCACCGGGCCGCCGGGCCGGGGACGTGCGGGACCCCGACCCCGTACGGCCACCGTGCTCCCGGTCCGGCGGACCCCGCACTTTCCCACGATGCGGGGCCCGGCCGTCCCGCGGCCTCCCGTCCCTGCCCCTGTCATGGCAGGGACGGGAGGGCTTTTGATGAGCGGCCGTAGTCGTTCTCCCGTCGGCCACCGTCGTCCCGATAGGGTCAACCCCCGTACGGTAGGCGAGGGTTGAGGCGGAGGGGCGGACATGGGTGTGGCGATCCGGGCGGCTGGGGACGGGGACCGGGAGCTGCTGGTCCGGCTCCTGGACGAGGCGTTCCAGGACGACCCGGTCAGTGGCTGGGTCTTCCCGGGCACGGAGTACCGCCGTACGACGCACCACAGGCTGATGGGAGCCTTCACCGACATCGTGCTCGCCGAGGGACGCATCGACGTCATGGAGGACGGTTCGGCGTGCGCGCTGTGGATGTCGATGCCGGCGGACGACCACGGCGCCGGGGACCCGGCGGACGACGAGGGCCCGGCGCAGGTACGCCGGGCCGTCGATCCGGAGAACGAGCGGGTGGAGATGATCGGCCGGCTGACGGCGGGCGTCCACCCCACCGGGCGGGCCCACGAGTACCTGTGGATGATCGGTGTGCTGCCCGGCCGACAGGGTGAAGGGCTCGGTACCGCGCTCATCGGCTCGGTTCTCGACCGCTGCGACCGCGAGGGGCTGCCCGCCTATCTGGAGGCGAGCAGTGTGCGCAGCCGCCTGTTGTACGAACGCCTCGGTTTCGCCCAGGTCTGCGAGCCCCTGCGGCTTCCGGAAGGCCCCCGTATGTGGCCGATGTGGCGCGAACCCCGCACCCCGTGACCGCGGCCGGCGTCCCGCCCGCACCCGACCGGACCCGCCCGTGCCCGGTTGAGCCCGTCCGAGCCCGACCACGGTCGACTGAGCCTGCCCGTCTGCCCGCCTGCCCGCGCCCGATCGGGCCGGTTTCCTCTCGCCTCAGGGACGTTCGGCCCTGGCTGCCGGTGCGCGTCCCCGCTTCACTGGCCCTCGCGAGGACCGGTCGGCGAGGATTGTCAGGGGCGAGATGAGCACAACGGCGCGCGACAACGGGGCGGCAGGCGACCAGGTGCCGGGCGGCGGGGCGGCGGGCAGGGAGATCGCGGCGGTCGGACATGCCGATCTGACCCCGCGCACATTCGCGCTGGTGGAGTCCGCGTTCCAGGAGCGACTGAAGCGCCTGGAACGACTGGGGAGGCATGTCGAGCCGGGGTCGGTCATGGTGCGCTGCGGTGCGGGGGCGCCGGTGGCGCTCGGCCGGGCGGCGAGTGCGTCGGGCCGCCGCCTGGTCGTGGTCATCCCCACGCACAACGGCGTCCCCGCCATGCCGCCCCGGCACGACCGGATGGCCGCCGGTGAACTGCTGAACCTCGCCGACCAGGCGCGGCTGCTGCCGTACGACCCGAACCACCGGGATTCCTGCATCGGCGCGGACGAGCGGATGATCGCCACCAGCGGGCTGCTCCTGGCGGTCTGGGACGGCTCCCCGACCAACGGCTTTGACGCCACCGCCCACTTGGTGACGTATGCCCGAGCCCGGGGCATCCCCGTGGAGATCGTGTGGCCCGCGGGAGCCGAACGCGGGACGGGAGAGGCCACGCCTGCCCCTTCCGCCGCACACCCGGTCGGAGGGCTCGTGGAACCGCCCGGCGCGCGTTATTCCTGAGCCCGTTCCTCACCCCGTTTCTCCGCCGTCTCGGTCGTTTCCGCCGTCTCGGTCGTTTCCGGCACGATCGTCGCCACGATCCGGTCCACGAGCCCGTCCGGCACGCTCACCCCGGGCAGTACGCCCTCCAGGACGCCCGGCAGCGTCAGGTGGTCCAGGAGCAGCCCGAGCATGGCCAGGTACAGCACCGCCACCGTCTCGTCGCCGCCCGGAAGCCCGGCGGTCCGCTGGAACTCCATGCCCTCCACGAGGTCGCCGCGGATCGAGGCGGTGTAGGAGGCGAGCAGCCCGGGGCGCCGGGTGGCCTCCAGCCGCATCTCCAGCAGGGCCAGCCAGCCCGTGCGGTCACCGGTCGCACGCGCCGTCAGGTCGTGCATGAACGCGGCGACGAGCGCGCGGTCCCGCGGCCGGGTCAGCAGCTCGGCGACGACCGAGGGGTCGGGCGCGAGCCGTATGTGCAGCCGGGAGTCGATCTGGCGCAGCAGGTCGTCCCGTCCTGCGAAGTAGTTGGAGGCGGTCCCCACCGGCACCCCGGCCTGCGCGTCCACCGCGCGGAACGTCAGTCCCCGGGCCCCCTCGCGGGCGAGCACCTCGACCCCGGCATCGACCAGGGCCGTACGGCGTCCAGGGTTGGCGACCATGCGGAATCCCTTTCCTCACTTGCCTCGGTTTCCGACCCGCGTCGGTATCTCTCTTGCAACCACTACAACTGAAGTACTACAACTGAAGTGGTTCATGGACGAGGCAGCCTACGGAAAGAGACCGCGTTGCGAAAGCTCACCTACTTCATCGCCTGCTCCATCGACGGCTTCATCGGGGACCCGGAGGGCGACGCGTCGGCGATGATGCGCTTCGTCGACGAGGAGTTCTTCGCGTTCCTCAAGGCGGAATACCCGGAGACCCTCCCGACCCACGGTCGCCGCCCGCTCGGCATCGACGACCTGCCGAACCGGCGGTTCGACACGGTCGTCCAGGGCCGCGCCAGCTACGACATCGTGCTGAAGGACGGCATCACCAGCCCGTACGCCCACCTGCGCGAGTACGTCGCCTCGCGCACGCTGAGCGAGTCGCCCGACCCGAACGTCGAGATCATCGCCGACGATCTGGTGGGCCGGGTCCGGGAGCTGAAGGCCGAGGACAGCGGGCTCGGCATCTACCTGTGCGGCGGCTCCGTGCTCGCCGGTGAGCTGCTCGACGAGATCGACGAGCTGGTCATCAAGACGTACCCGATCGTGCAGGGCTCCGGCATGCCGATGTTCGGGGCGGGCTTCTCGGTGACGGAGTTCGCCCTCGAGTCGGTGCGTACGTTCAAGAACGGGGTGCTGGTGCGCACGTACAGCAGGCAGCGCTGAACCGGAGCCGGGCCTACCCTGGGGGCTATGGGCAGCGACGAATCGGTCTGTCCCTCCTGCGGACAGCCAGTGGAGACGGTCATCCGGCGTCACAAGACGCTGGGCGCATGGGTCCCGACCTGGGTACCGGGACCGTGCGGCAACCCGGACTGCGACAAGCACCCCGGCCGTGAAGGCGCCGATTCCCCCCGGCCCGAACACACCGGAAGTCCGGCCCCCGTACCGGAAGAGGGTCCGGGCTGACCCCGACCCGGCGGGAACGGCTCCCGGTCACGTGGAACGCGCGAGCTGTTCCCGTACCCATGCGGGGTCGGGATTGACGTGAGGCCGGCCTGCCACGACGACCGTGGGCACGGTCTCGTTGCCGTCGGCGGCGGCCCTCACGGCTGCCGCGCCGGCGGGGTCGCGCCAGATGTCGACCCAGTGCAGCCGCCGGGCGCCGCGACCCAACCGGATGCGCAGGCGCAGGCAGTAGGCGCAGCCCGGCCGCCAGAAGACGACCGGCCGGCCGTCGGCCTCGCTGCGGCGTTGTGCCTCCAGCGCGCCGACCGACCTCGGGAAGACCAGCGGCGAGTTCACGCCCGCGATCAGAACGAACATCAGCAGGAGTGCCACGGCCGAGCCGGGTCTCCCACCGAGGGCGAGCGAAGTCGCCACGACTGAGCCACCGAGCACCAGCAGCACCGGCAGGATCCATGCGCGCGTCATGACACCGCAGGCTATCGATGAGCCGGTGGGGGGCCTGACGGTGGAAGGAGACGGCGAGGGTCGGCACGGCTCGACCGGCGGGCAGGCCTTCCTGGTCTCCGGGGCGGAGGACGGGCCGGTGACCCGCGGCGATCTTCCCCGTGGGTCGATGGCCCGGTCGTACCGGACTCGGTGGCCGTGGACGCCTTCTGCGGATCATCCCTCGAGTCCGAGTCCGAGTCCGGGTGGTGGAGGTCGCTCCGTCGGGAAGGCGCGGAAGGGGATGGACACGGCTCGGTACCGTGACCGATGATCTCCGGCATGATCCGGGCCGCCACTGTGAAGGACGTCGCGGAGATCCGCGCGATGATCCGCGAACTCGCCGAGTACGAACGGGCTGTGGAACAGGCCCGGGCGACCGGGGAGCAACTCCGCGAGGCGCTGTTCGGAGAACATCCCGCCGCCTTCGCACTGATCGCCGAGGACGACGGGACGGGCGAGGTCGTGGGCTATGCCCTGTGGTTCCCCCACTTCTCGACCTGGACCGGTACACGCGGCATGCACCTGGAGGACCTCTACGTCCGCCCGTCGGCCCGCGGCGGGGGACACGGCAAGGCGTTGCTCGCCTCCCTGGCCGCGATCTGCGAGCAGAGAGGCTACGAGCGCTTCGAGTGGTGGGTCCTGGCCTGGAACGAGCCGGCGATCGACTTCTACAAGTCGCTCGGCGTGGAGTTCCTGGACGAGTGGAGGGTATGCCGGCTGAGCGGTGAGCCCCTCGGGGAACTCGCTGCCCGGGGCCCGGCTGTCCTCGACCGGCCCTCGGCCCTGCGGGACGGAGGGTCCTGCGACCTTCCGTCGCAGCAATGACCAAGGCCACGGGATGCCGGAGAGGCTCGTGGCCGGACCGAACGACCAGCAGGCCGTCGAGGCGTCCGTCCGCGTCGGCCGCGTAGCCTCCGCCCCCATCGCCGGCGGAGCGGGCGTCGGGCCGGTGCGGATCGCTCTCCGTCACGTGTTCGCCGTCATCACGCCGTGGATCTGTGCGTACCTGGGCCCGGGCCGGGCGAAGAAGACCGCACCCGGACCGTCATGGACGCCGTGTTCGGCGGCCTGCGGTCCGGGTGCGGGCAGGTAGACCAGGCGACCAATGAAATCGCAGGTCAAGCGGCATGATCGAAAATCAGGCCTTCTTGGTCTCCCAGAAGATCTTGTCGATCTGGGCGATGTAGTCCAGCGCCTTCTGGCCGGTGGCCGGGTCGGTCGAGCCCTTGGCGGCCGACAGGGCCTTCAGGGTGTCGTTGACCAGCTGGTGCAGCTCCGGGTACTTCTCGAAGTGCGGGGGCTTGAAGTAGTCGCTCCACAGGACGGAGACATGGTGCTTCGCCAGTTCGGCGCGCTGTTCCTTGATGACCGTGGCGCGGGCCTGGAAGTGGGGGTCGTCGTTGCCGGCCATCTTCTCCTGGACGGCCTTCACCGACTCTGCCTCGATGCGGGCCTGGGCCGGGTCGTACACGCCGCAGGGCAGGTCGCAGTGGGCGCTGACCTTGACCTTGGGGGCAAACAGGCGGGAAAGCATGGAGCAGTCCTTCCTCGTGATCGTCTTCTCACAGGGGACATTACTCCGTGGAGCAGTGGATTTCGCGAGTGCCCCCAGGGGCTTAGGACGAAAGTCCGGGGTCAGACTGGGACTGGTGGAGGAAGAACCGGGGAGGTGCCGGGTGATGCCGGAGCTGTCGCAGGATGCCGAGCGTGCGGGAGCGCTGCCCTTCGGGGTGGCCGAGGTGACGGGGCCCTCCATGGTGCCCACGCTGCGCCACGGGGACCGGCTCCTGGTGCACTACGGGGCCCAGATCGGGCCGGGGTGCGTCATCGTGCTGCGGCACCCGTTCCAGCAGGATCTGCTCGTGGTCAAACGGGCCGTCGAGCGGCGCGAGGGCGGCTGGTGGGTGCTGGGGGACAACCGGTACGCCGGCGGTGACAGCACCGACTACGGGGTGGTGCCCGACGAACTGGTGCTCGGCCGGGTCCGCCTGCGCTACCGGCCGCGCACATCGGATCAGCGGTCGCCGCTGGCCGTGGTGGGCTGGGCGCTGTCGGCGGCCCGGCCGGTGTTCTCCGCCCGCTCGGCCTCCAGGCGTTTGCGGGCGCGGTAGGCGGCCACGTTGGCGCGGGTGGCGCAGCGGTCCGAGCAGTAGCGCCGGGAGCGATTGGTCGACGTGTCGAGATAGGCGTTGCGGCAGGGCGGCGCCTCGCACAGACCGAGACGGTCCACGCCGTACTCGGTGAGGTGGAAGGCCAGGCCCATCGCGGCGATGGCGGCGTAGCCGGCGGTCGCGTTGGACGGATGGTCGGCCAGGTGCATGTGCCACAGCGGGCGGCCGTCGTCGTCACGGAAGTCGTGCCCGGAGATCTGCGGGCTCACCGGGAACTCCAGCAGCAGCGAGTTCAGCAGGTCGACGCCGAGCGTCTCGTCCCCCGCGTCCGCCGCCTCGAAGACCGCGCGCAACCGGCCCCGGACGGAACGGAACCGGGTCACGTCCGCCTCGGTCGCGCGCCGCGCCGCGGACTGGTTGGCGCCGAACAGACCGCGGACGGCCTCCACCGAGGTCAGGGTGTCCGTGCCCCGGGCCGGCTCCTCGGTGTTGACGAGACGCACGGCGTAGTCCGAGTAATAGGCCAGTTCCACTTGTAGTCCTTACTCCGGAAGTCTATGGTCGTACCCGCGATCAAGTAACAGGCGATCGCAGTTAAAGGGTATTACGTTTCGCGATGCGGGAGGGGTTTCACGATGACCGCGAACACCAGTACGTCCACGGTCGACTGGCAGACCTGGCAGGAGAGCTGGGACCGGCAGCAGGAGTGGTACATGCCCGACCGCGAGGAGCGGCTGCGGGTCATGCTCGACATGGTGGAGGCCGTCGTCGGCACCTCCCCGCGCGTCCTGGACCTCGCCTGCGGGACGGGGACCATCACCGCCCGGCTGCTCGCCCGGTTCCCGGACGCCACCAGCACCGGAGTCGACCTGGACCCGGCGCTGCTCACCATCGCCGAGGGGACCTTCGCGGGGGACGGGCGGGTCTCCTTCGTCACGGCCGACCTCAAGGACCCCGACTGGCCCGCCGGGCTCCCCCGCGACTCCTACGACGCCGTACTGACCGCCACCGCCCTCCACTGGCTGCACAGCGAACCCCTCGCGGACCTCTACGGCCAGGTCGCGCGGCTGGTCCGCCCCGGCGGCGTCTTCATGAACGCGGACCACATGATCGACGAGACGACCCCCCGGATCAACGCGGCCGAGCGCGCCCTGCGTCACGCGCGCATGGACCGGGCCAAGCGGGACGGCGTCCTCGACTGGGCCGAATGGTGGAAGAGCGCGGCTGCGGACCCCGTCCTTGCCGAGCCCACCGCCCGCCGCTTCGAGATCTACGGCGAGCACGCCGACGGCGACATGCCGTCCGCCGCCTGGCAGGCCCGGGTGCTGCGCGAGAAGGGGTTCGCCGAGGCCCGCCCCGTGTGGTGCTCCCCCTCGGACACCCTGCTGCTCGCGCTGAAGTGAGACCGGCCGCATCCATGGGGCAGGGGCGGCACGGATGATCTCCGTGCCGCCCCTGCCCCATGGATGCGGTGTGTCCCGCGCGGTGTCAGAGCACCTTGGAAAGGAACGACTTCGTCCGCTCGTGCTGCGGGTCGGTCAGCACGTCCCGAGGAAGGCCGGACTCGACCACCACGCCGCCGTCCATGAAGACCAGGCTGTCGCCCACCTCGCGGGCGAAGCCCATCTCGTGGGTGACGACGACCATCGTCATGCCCGACTCGGCCAGGTCGCGCATGACGTCGAGGACGTCACCGACCAGCTCCGGGTCGAGGGCCGAGGTCGGCTCGTCGAACAGCATCAGCTTCGGGTCCATGGCGAGCGCCCGCGCGATCGCCACCCGCTGCTGCTGGCCGCCGGAGAGCTGCGAGGGGTAGTTCCTGGCCTTGTCGGCCAGGCCCACGCGTTCCAGCAGCTGCCCCGCGCGCTCCCGGGCCTGCGCCTTGCTCACGCCCTTGACCTGCACCGGTGCTTCCATGACGTTCTCGACGGCCGTCATGTGCGGGAACAGGTTGAAGCGCTGGAAGACCATGCCGATGTCCCGGCGCTTCAGCGCGACCTCGCCGTCCTTGAGCTCGTACAGCTTGTCGCCCTTCTGGCGGTAGCCGACCAGCTCCCCGTCGACGTACAGACGTCCCGCGTTGACCTTCTCGAGGTGGTTGATACACCTCAGGAAGGTGGACTTGCCGGAGCCGGAGGGGCCGATGAGGCAGAACACCTCGCCGGACTTCACCTCCAGGTCGATGCCCTTGAGGACCTCCACGGGGCCGAAGGACTTGTGGACGCCCTCGGCCTTGACCATGGCGGGGGAGGACTGGTTCATGCCGCGACTCCCTTCGGGCGGCGCGTGGGAAGCACCGCGGCCTTGAAGCGCTGCAGCGGTGTCGGAGGCAGGGAACGGCTCGAACCGCGGGCGTAGTACCGCTCGACGTAGTACTGCCCGACACTCAGGATCGAGGTCATGATCAGGTACCAGGCGGCGGCCAGGAAGTACATCTCCACCGGCGAGCCCGCGTTCTGACCGATGTCCTGCGCCTCCTTGAAGAGGTCGTAGAACTGCACCGCCGAGACGAGCGAGGTCGTCTTCAGCATGTTGATCACTTCATTGCCGGTCGGCGGCACGATGACGCGCATGGCCTGCGGGATGACGATCCGGCGGAGCGTCTTCGTGTGGCTCATGCCCAGGGCGTGCGACGCCTCGGTCTGCCCCTCGTCGACCGAGAGCAGACCGGCGCGGCAGATCTCGGCCATGTAGGCGGCCTCGTTGAGACCCAGGCCGAGCAGCGCCGCCAGCAGCGGCGTCATGAAGGACGACCAGTAGTCCTTGTAGACCGGACCCAGGTTGATGTACTCGAACACCAGACCCAGGTTGAACCAGACGAAGAGCTGGACCAGGACCGGTGTGCCGCGGAAGAACCAGATGTAGAACCACGCGATCGACGACGTCACCGGGTTCTTCGACAGGCGCATCACGGCGAGCAGGATGCCGCCGACGATGCCGATCACCATCGACAGCACCGTGAGCAGCAGGGTGTTCACGACACCGTCGATGATGCGGTCGTCGAAGAAGTATTCGGGGATCGCGCCCCAGTTGATCTTGCCTTGCGCGAAGGCGTAGATGACCGCGCCCAGAAGGAAGAGCGCGACGGCCGCGGACACGTACCGCCCCGGGTGCCGGACCGGAACGGCCTTGATGGCCTCCGGCCCGGCGGGGGGCGTCGCGTCGGGGCCGGCCGTCTTGTTGACGTCAGCAGTCACGAATGGAGCCTTTCAGAGCCGCGTCGAACGGGTCGGTTCAGGAGCCGCCGTTGATCTTGGCCTCGGTGATCGCGCCGTCCTCGACGCCCCACTTCTCGACGATCTTCTTGTATTCACCGCTGTCGATGACCGCCTGGAGGGCCGCCTGCAGGGCGTCGCGCAGCTCGGTGTTGTCCTTGGCGACGGCGATGCCGTACGGGCCCGCCTCGACCTGGTCGCCGACGATCTCGAAGTACTCGCCACCGCCGGAGTTCTTCACGGAGTACGCGGCGATCGGGAAGTCGGCGGAGACGACGTTCGCGCCCTTGGAGCGCATCCGGGTCTCGGCCTCGGGGTTGGTCGCGAAGTCCTCGATCTTCAGCGTCTTCTTGCCGTCCTCCACGCACTTCTTCGCCTGGTCCTTGGCGAGGTCGTGGGAGAAGGTGTTGCGCTGGACCGCCATGGTCTTGCCGCACAGGTCGTCCCAGGTCTTGATGCCCTGGTCGTCGCCCTTGTTGGTGTAGAGAGAGACGCCCGCGGTGAAGTAGTCGACGAAGTCGACACCGGCGCCGACCTTCTTGCCGGTGTCGGAGTCGACGCCTTCCTGCCGCTCCTTGGTGTCGGTCATGGCCGACATCGCTATGTCGTAGCGCTTGGACGCGAGACCGCCTATGAGGGTGTCGAACGTGCCGTTCTGGAACTCGAACTTCACGCCGAGCTCCTTGCCCATGGCGTTCGCGACGTCCGGGTCGATGCCGACCGTCTTGCCGGAGTCGTCCTTGAACTCGACCGGGGCGTACGCGATGTCCGAACCGACCTTGATGACGCCCTTGTCGCGTATCGACTGGGGCAGCTTGTCGGCCAGCGGGGCGGTGCTGCCGGCCGCGGTGCCACTGCTGTCCGAGCCGTTGTCCTTGGTCTGGTCACCGCAACCGGTGACGAGCAGGGAGCCTGCGACCGCGATCGCGCCCACCGCCGCCAGTCGGGACTTGGCGGCGAGGGAGCGACGGGTGATACGTGCGGTCATGGTGGTTCCTCCGGCGGAAGGGTGGGATGCCGATGGGGTCGGCCACTGCCGAGGGGACTCGGCAGTGCCGCAGGTCGACGGAAGCACACGTCTTCGAGTGTCGCGACCTCGTGTGATTACCGCATCTTGCCATTCGGACTACGCCGTCCAGTGGGCCAGCCATGTCAAAATCGGATAACAGGTGACGCTCGAACCGCACTCGTCCGCTCCACCATGGCCGGACAGTCTGCGGGAGTATGCCATTACGGCCGGAAGATCTCCGGTCGCCGGTGGGATATGGAGCGGTCGGCCGCCGGACTTGCCGGATCTCGAGCACTTGCCGAGTGTTCATCCAGGTCTTGTCCTGAAATTGGTCGATGGGTCCTGGTACCCGCATGTGACCTTTGCGTTATGGACTCGTCGCCGAAGGCGTCGGTCCGGTAAGAAGGTGCTTTACACCCCTCATCCGGGGATCAGGGCGCGTGTGCGGCGCGCCCGTCGCGTCCGAGCCCGACGCATCAACCCACCGGGCCCTGCGCGGTCCCGCCCGCCCCTCACCCGGAGCGGCAACCCTCAAACCATGATCGATTAAGGGGTACAACCAAGTGGCAGCGGAGATTGTGAATCCTCGCAGCGACAGCGAAGGCCGGACCGGTCATACCGAACAGGACGGCGGGGCGGAGCCCCTCGAGTCCTTCGACCCGGCATTCGCGCTGCACCGCGGCGGCAAGATGGCTGTGCAGGCCACCGTGCCGCTCCGTGACCGGGACGACCTGTCCCTGGCCTACACGCCCGGCGTCGCGAAAGTGTGCAGCGCGATCGCCGAGCAGCCGGACCTCGTCCACGACTACACCTGGAAGTCCTCGGTCGTCGCCGTCGTCACCGACGGTACGGCTGTGCTGGGGCTCGGTGACATCGGCCCCGAGGCGTCCCTCCCGGTGATGGAGGGCAAGGCCATCCTCTTCAAGCAGTTCGGCGGCGTGGACGCGGTTCCGCTCGCCCTGAACTGCACCGACGTGGACGAGATCATCGAGACCGTGGTCCGGCTCGCCCCGTCCTTCGGCGGCGTGAACCTGGAGGACATCTCGGCGCCCCGGTGCTTCGAGATCGAACAGCGGCTCCAGGAGCGGCTGGACATCCCGGTCTTCCACGACGACCAGCACGGCACCGCGATCGTGTCGCTGGCGGCGCTGCGGAACGCGGCGCGGCTGAGCGGACGGACCCTGGGCGAGCTGCGGGCCGTGATCTCGGGCGCGGGCGCGGCCGGTGTCGCCATCGCGAAGATGCTGGTCGAGGCCGGCATCGGCGATGTCGCGGTGGCCGACCGCAAGGGCGTCGTCTCGCGGGACCGCGAGGACCTCACGCCGATCAAGCGCGAACTGGCGGCGTTCACCAACAAGGCGGGCCTGTCCGGATCGCTCGAGGACGCGCTGGCCGGGGCCGACGTCTTCATCGGTGTCTCCGGCGGTACGGTCCCGGAGCCGGCGGTGGCGTCGATGGCCGAGGGCGCCTTCGTCTTCGCCATGGCCAACCCCGAGCCCGAGGTGCACCCGGAGATCGCGCACAAGTACGCGGCGGTCGTGGCCACCGGGCGGTCGGACTTCCCGAACCAGATCAACAACGTGCTGGCGTTCCCCGGGATCTTCGCCGGGGCGCTGCAGGTGCGGGCCTCGCGGATCACCGAGGGGATGAAGCTGGCGGCGGCCGAGGCGCTGGCGGCGGTGGTGGGGGACGATCTCGCACCCGACTACGTCATCCCGTCCCCGTTCGACGAGCGGGTCGCGCCGGCGGTGACCGCGGCGGTCGCCGCGGCGGCCCGCGCGGAGGGCGTCGCCCGCCGCTGAGGCGCGCGAAGGTGTCGGCCCCGTCCTCGGATGGACGGGGCCGACTCTTGTGTGGGGCCGCTCTCCGGGGAGGGCCCGCGGGCGGGGCCGGCGGCCGGAACGCCGGGGCGGGCCGTGCCGGGGCGCGGTGGCAAGAAGGCGTGTCTCACAGCGACGCGTTGTTCCGTCAGGGGGGCGGGCGACCTATCGTCAAGGTCATGTTCGCTGTCTACGCCGCCCGAATCGACCGTGACCAGCCGCTTTCCGGTCTGGAGTTGGGGGAGCGTCCGGCTCCCGAGGCCCGTCCCGGCTGGAGCACCGTGACCGTGAAGGCCGCCTCCCTCAATCACCATGACCTGTGGTCCCTGCGGGGCGTCGGCCTCCCGGAGGGCCGGCTGCCGATGATCCTCGGCTGCGACGCCGCCGGAATCGACGAGGACGGCAACGAGGTCGTCCTGCACTCCGTGATCGGACAGACCGGCCACGGGGTGGGCCCCGGGGAGCCCCGGTCGATCCTGACGGAGCGCTACCCCGGCACGTTCGCCGAGCAGGTCGCCGTGCCCACCTGGAACGTCCTGCCCAAGCCGAAGGAGCTGTCCTTCGAGGAGGCGGCCTGCCTGCCCACGGCCTGGCTGACCGCGTACCGGATGCTGTTCACCAACGCCGGGGTGCGGCCCGGTGACTCCGTCCTGGTGCAGGGCGCCGGCGGGGGCGTCGCCACCGCCGCGATCGTGCTGGGCAAGGCTGCGGGCCTGCGGGTGTTCGCCACCAGCCGGGACGAGGCGAAGCGGAAGCGGGCCCTGGAGTTGGGGGCGGTGGAGGCGCTGGAACCCGGGGCGCGGCTGCCGCAGCGGGTCGACGCGGTCATCGAGACGGTGGGGGCCGCGACCTGGTCCCACTCGGTGAAGTCGCTGCGGCCCGGCGGCACGCTGGTGATCTCCGGCGCCACCAGTGGCGACCGGCCCTCGCACGCCGAGCTGACCCGGATCTTCTTCCTGGAGCTCAAGGTCGTCGGGTCGACGATGGGTAGCAAGGACGAACTGGAGGACCTGCTCGCCTTCTGCGCGGCCGCCGGAGTGCGGCCCGTCATCGACGAGGTGCTGCCCATGGACCGGGCCCGGGAAGGGTTCGAGCGGATGGAGACGGGCGGGCAGTTCGGAAAGATCGTGCTCACCGGTCCGTAACCGCGCGGTGGTGGACCTCCCGGTCCTGCCGCCTCCGACGGGGGTTCTCACGGCCGGTCCGGTCTCCGGGCCGGCCGCCCGCGTGTCAACTGGGGTTGACGTGCGGCATATTGTCAACGTAAGTTGACAGCATGACTGAGGCAACCGATCTTGCCGAGCGGGCGGGTGACCGCGATCCGCGGGTCGGCCTGCGGGCCGTCGCCGCGCTGCGCAGGCTGCTGGAGCAGCTGGAGGCCGTACAGGTGCGCAACGCGCGCAACCACGGCTGGTCGTGGCAGGAGATCGCCAACGAGCTCGGAGTGAGCAGGCAGGCCGTGCACAAGAAGTACGGGAGGCATTGATGTTCGAGCGGTTCACGAAGGACGCCCGCGCCGTGGTGAAGGGGGCGGTCGAGCAGGCCGAGGAGGCGGGAGCGCGGTATGTCGGCGCCGACCATCTCCTGCTGGCCCTGATCGACCGGGAGGGCAGCCGGGGTTCGTTCGCGCTGGCGGCTCTCGGACTCGCCGAGCGACGGGACTCGGTGCGGGCCGCGGTGGGGGAGGCGCGGCGGAGGGCCGGGCTGACTCAGGCCGAGACCGACGCGCTGGCCGGGCTCGGTATCGATGTCACGGAGATCGTCGCCAGGGTGGAGGACGTGCACGGTCCCGGAGCCATGTCCCGCGACGAAAGGAGCGCAGGCCGGTGGCGTTCGGGGCACCGGCCCTTCGCCCGGGAGGCCAAGGACGCCCTGACGGGTGCCCTGCGTGTCGCGACCGACCGCCACGACCGCCACATCGGCGACGAACACCTCCTGCTGGCCCTGACCGTCCGCCCCGGCGTTCCGGCGGAAGTCCTCGCGGATCACGGCGTCACGTACGAGTCCCTGACGAGGGTCCTGTACGGCGACGGGGAAGCCAAGGCGGGCTGAGCGGCGTTGGGGCCGACGGCCGGGGCGCAGGCCGGTCGAGGGCGGGACCCGGCCGGGGCGGGAGTCCGGTCGGGTCCCGGCCGCCCGTCAGGGCGTCGACACGGGCTCAGCCGTGAGCTCCCCCGGGGACGGGTGGGGTGGACAGAGGGGCATCGTGGAGCCGGTCGAGGGGTGCACCTGCGCGGCGGTCGAGGTGGCCGGGTCGCGTGCGGTCGTGAGCCGAGCGGGACCGGACCGGCCGGGGCCCGTCGGCGCCCGGTCGGGCCCCGACCGTGTCCCGGCCGGTTTGCCGGGGGTCCTCGTCAGGGTTTCGGGGTGTGCAGGAGGGCTCCGATCCGGGCTGCGGCCGTGGACAGGTGGCGGCGGGCTTCGCGGAGCTGGTCCGGGGTGATGCCGTGGTCGCGGGTCGCGTCGCGGATGTCGTCCCGGAAGCGGTCCAGTAGGCGGTCCAGGTCGCGCGCGGGGTCGCCGGTGGTGTCCGTGGCGCCCTCGTGGGCCCAGGCCGGGGTGTAGTCGGCGGGGAAGTCCTCCGGGGTCCGGGAGTACGACGGTCCGGGCCCCGGGGTGGCGCTCTCCGTGCCGGTGCGGCCGAAGCCGAAGTCCTTGCCGAACTCGCCCACCTCCTTGACCAGCTCACCCAGGCCCTCGCGCAGGCCCGTCGGCCAGTCGCCCCGTGAGAAGTGGTCCTGCACCTGCTCCTGGACCCGCCGGGCGATGCGCTGCACCTCCTCCTGGGCCTGGGCGGCGGCCCGGTCCTGGGCCTCCTTGGCCTGCCGGCGGGCACGCTGCGCCTCGTCGCGGGCGCGGCGGCTCTCGTCCTTCGCGCGCCGGGCCTGTTCCTTCCACTCCTGCTTGGCGCGGCGCATCTCCTCCTTCGCGGCGTGCCAGGCCTCCTTCTCGCCGAGGCCCGTGACATCGCCTGCCCCCGCATCGGCTTCGCCGGGCGCCCCCGCGCCATGGCCGCCCTTGCGGGCCTGGCCTGCGGCGGCGCGCATCTCGCGGCGCAGGTCGCCCGCCGCACCGCGGACGTCGGCCTGGATCTCGGCGGCCAGTTCGGCGACCGACTCCCGGATCTCCAGCTCCAGGTCGATCAGCTCACCGCTGCGGTCGGCCAGTTCGGCACGGCCGGCGTCCGTGATCGAGTACACCTTGCGGCCGCCCTCGGTGGTGTGGGTGACCAGGCCCTCCGCCTCCAGCTTGGCCAGGCGCGGGTAGACCGTGCCCGCCGACGGCGCGTACAGCCCCTGGAAGCGCTCCTCGAGCAGACGGATCACCTCGTAGCCGTGGCGCGGGGCCTCGTCCAACAGCTTCAGCAGGTACAGGCGGAGGCGTCCGTGGGCGAAGACGGGGGGCATGTCAGAGCACCTTCTTGTCGGTGGAGCCGTCGGAGGAGCCGCCGGATACGGCGTCGGTGGGGCCGGGGCTCGGGGCGGGGACGGAATTGCCCCCTGTCCCGCCCCGTGGCCCGCTCCCGGGGCCGTCCGGGCCCGCAGGTCCGTCCGTGGGCGTGTCCGCAGGTGCGCCCGGTCCGCCCTCGGCGGCGGGCGGCGCGTTCCACGGCTCGCTCTCCTCCTCGTGGGGCGGGCGGCGCAGCAGGGCGATGGAGCCGGAGACGGTGGTGGCCCGCAGCTTGCCGGTGCCCGCGCCCAGCCGGCCGGTGATCTTGTGGGCGCCCCACTGGCCGTGCACCCGCAGGCCGTCGAAGGCGTTGGAGACGGCGCCGCTCGCCGTGTTGGCCTCGACCTCGGCGTCCGCCGGATCGGGCAGCCGGATCGCGATCTCGCCGGAGACGCTGGTCAGCCGGATGTCGGTGGGGCCGTCGGGAGCGAGGTCCACGATCATGGAACCGCTGACCGAGTCCGCGCGCACGGTGGAGCCGGAGCCGTCGACCACGGTGAGGTCGCCGGAGACGGAGTTGAACCGGAGGTCGCCGGTGACGGACTGGGCCTCGACGTTCCCGGCCACGGTGTCCGCGCGGACCGGGCCGGAGAGGGCGACCAGGGTCGCGTCGCCCGTGACGCCCTTCACCACGGACGGCCCCTTGACCCCGGAGAGGACGGCACCGGCGCCGACCACGCCCACCTCGACCCGCGTGTGCGCCGGAACGGCCAGGGAGACCACCGCGCTGCGGCGCCAGCCCTTGCGGTCCAGCCACTTGAGGAAGCCCTTCCAGGGCAGGTCCTCGTAGGCCACCGTCAGGACGCCGTCCCGCTGGGTCACCACCAGGGGCGGTCCCTCGATCTCGGAGACCTCCAGCCGGGCGGGACCCTCGTCCGTGCCCACCACGTTCACCGTTCCGTTGACGATGCGGACGTGGAGCTCGGCCACCGGGTCGTCGAAAGTGAGCTTCTCGGGCCCCGAGACGGACCTTTCGAACATGGTGGAACCTCCTGGACCGGGCTGCCGGATGTCTGACTGGTGGAGGGCGAAACGGCGGGACGAGGAATGCGGAATGAGGAATGCGGCGCATGGCCGCACGCGCGCCTCGACGCGCCATATCGCGTCTCACGTAATTCACGATATATCGCGGCCGATGAAAGTCAAGACACTCGTTCCGGTGATCAGTCGCCGTGCGCGGCGGGTGAATTGTCCTACGGTGTGACCATGTCGACGGAACCATCCCAGGTCACCGGCCGGGCCCGTCCCGCATCGGGAGCCCTGCTGCTGTGCCGCGCGGAGCCCGGCTCCGTCGGTCCCGCCGCCCGGCTGCTGCACGAGCGCATGCTGCTCGCCCGAGCCGGCGACGCGTGGAGCGTGCTCGTCCCCGAGGGCGGGCCCTGGCGGTCCGGCACGGATCCGGTGGACCGGGTGGTCAACGGCTGGGCCATCGCGCTCACCGTCGGCGTCTCCTGGCCGGTGCTGGCCCTGTGGTGGGACGGGGAGCGGGCCGGATTCACGCTCGCCGCCGGCTTCCGCCGCCCGGTCGGCTACGTGTGGCCGGCCGACGGCACGCCGGCCGGCATGGAGGAGGCCATGCGCACCTTCGCGGACCGGCTCGACCTCGACCCGGTCCTGGACATGCAGGCCCTGGAGGAGCTGACCGAGCCTGATTCCGCCGCCGACGCCTCCGCGCGGCTGAGCGGAGTACTCGCCGTCCTCACTCGCGCGGGCGTATCCCTTCCCCCGGGAATCGTCCCCGGTGGCCCCGTTGACGCACTGCTCGAAGCGGCCCGGATCCAGCCGGACACCCGTCTGATCGGGGCGGACGAGGGCGGCGAGAGGAGCGCGACGGGCGGGGGCGAGCGCAGGGCCCGGGAGCAGTCCCGGGCCCTGCGGAGGGCGCACGAAGCGGGGGAGACGGCCCGGCCGGAAGGCGCCACCGACGCCGGGCCCTCCGTGCTGCGGCCCTCCCGCGCGGGCGGCCCGCCGTCCGTGCCCGCCGTGCCCGCCCTGGCCCTCGCCCAGATGGCCGCGGGCCTGCCGCTGGCCGTCTGGGGCCTACGGCACCGCAGCGGCGGCTGGATCGTCGCGGGGACGCTCCTGCTGGTCCACGGCGCCCTCACGCTGGCGAGTCACACCCTCACCCACCCGCGCGACTGAAGCGGTAGACAGGACACGCTCGCGCGGCAGGGCAGGCCGGCCCCGGTCGGGCCGGGCCGGGCCTACTCCTCGTCCTCGTCGTCGTCCAGCCGGGCCAGCCATGTCGCCAGGCGCTCCACCGGCACCTCGAAGTCGGGGTTGAGGTCGACGAAGGTCCGCAGTTGCTCGGCGAGCCACTCGAAGGTGACCTCCTCCTCACCGCGCCGCTTCTCCAGTTCCTCGATGCCACGGTCCGTGAAGTACATGAGGACAAGAATATGTGCGCGCCGAACCGAGTCGAACCGCACAGAACCGCGCCGAACCGCGAAAACGTGACCGGGCCGCACCCCCGGAGTGGGGGTGCGGCCCGGTCACGTACGACCTGTGACGGCGTCGCTCGGATGTCCGTCGGGCGCGAGGCCCGTCAGGCTTCGAACACCTCACGCACCAGCTGCTCCTGCTCGGCCTGGTGCCGCTTCGCGGAACCGACGGCCGGGGACGAGCCGTGCGGGCGCGAGATGCGGCGCAGACGCTCGCCGTGCGGGACGTCGGCGCCGACCGCCAGGTCGAGGTGGTCGATCAGGTTGAGCGCGATGAACGGCCAGGCACCCTGGTTCGCCGGCTCCTCCTGGGCCCACAGGTACTTCTCGGCGTTCGGGTACTTCTTGATCTCCGCCTGGAGCTCGGTACCCGGCAGCGGGTACAGGCGCTCGATGCGGAGGATCGCCGTGTCCGTCACGCCGCGCTTCTTCCGCTCGGCCTCGAGGTCGTAGTAGACCTTGCCGGTGCAGAAGACGACCTTCTTGACCGCGGCCGGGTCGACCGAGTCGTCGCCGATGACCGGGCGGAACTGGCCCGTGGTGAACTCCTCCGCCTTCGAGGCCGCGGCCTTCAGGCGCAGCATCGACTTCGGGGTGAAGACGACCAGCGGCTTGTGGTGCGGGTTGTGCACCTGCCACCGCAGGAGGTGGAAGTAGTTCGACGGCGAGGTCGGCATCGCGACCGTCATGTTGTTCTGCGCGCAGAGCTGCAGGAACCGCTCCGGGCGGGCCGAGGAGTGGTCCGGGCCCTGGCCCTCGTAGCCGTGCGGCAGGAGCAGGGTCACACCGGAGGTCTGGGCCCACTTCTGCTCGGCCGACGAGATGAACTCGTCCACGACCGTCTGCGCGCCGTTGACGAAGTCGCCGAACTGCGCCTCCCACATCACCAGCGCGTCGGGGCGGGCCAGCGAGTAGCCGTACTCGAAGCCCATCGCCGCGTACTCGGAGAGCAGGGAGTTGTAGACGTTGTACCGCGCCTGGTCCTCGGAGAGGTACAGCAGCGGCGTGAACTCGGCGCCCGTCTCACGGTCGATGACGACCGCGTGACGCTGGCCGAAGGTGCCGCGCTGCGAGTCCTGGCCGGCCAGCCGGACCGGCACGCCCTCCAGGAGCAGCGAGCCGACCGCGAGGGTCTCGCCCATGCCCCAGTCGATCGTGCCGTCCTCGACCATCGCCGCCCGGCGCTGCAGCTGCGGCAGCAGACGCGGGTGGATCGTGACGTGGTCGGGGATGTTGACCTGCGACTCGGCGATCCGCTTGACGACCTCCGAGGTGACCGCCGTGTTCACGGCCACCGGGAACTGGGCCTGCGGCTCCGAGGGCTCGACGGCCGTCGGCTGCGACGCAGCCTCGCGGACCTCGGTGAAGACCTTCTCCAGCTGTCCCTGGTAGTCCTGCAGCGCCTGCTCGGCCTCTTCCAGGGTGATGTCGCCGCGACCGATGAGGGACTCGGTGTACAGCTTGCGCACCGAGCGCTTCTTGTCGATCAGGTCGTACATCAGCGGCTGGGTGAACGCCGGGTTGTCCGACTCGTTGTGACCGCGGCGGCGGTAGCAGATGAGGTCGATCACCACGTCCTTGTTGAACGCCTGGCGGAACTCGAAGGCCAGTCGCGCGACGCGGACCACGGCCTCCGGGTCGTCGCCGTTCACATGGAAGATCGGGGCCTCGATCATGCGGGCCACGTCCGTCGCGTACATCGACGAGCGCGAGGACTCGGGCGCGGCGGTGAAGCCGACCTGGTTGTTGATGACGACGTGGACCGTGCCGCCGGTGCGGTAGCCGCGCAGCTGCGACATGTTCAGGGTCTCGGCCACCACGCCCTGGCCCGCGAAGGCCGCGTCGCCGTGGATCGCCACCGGCAGGACGGTGAAGTCCGTGCCGCCCTTGTTGATGATGTCCTGCTTGGCGCGCGAGACGCCCTCCAGGACCGGGTCCACCGCCTCCAGGTGGGAGGGGTTGGCGACCAGGGAGACCTTGATCTGCTCGCCGTCGAGACCGGTGAAGGTGCCCTCGGCGCCCAGGTGGTACTTCACGTCGCCGGAGCCGTGCATCGACTTCGGGTCGAGGTTGCCCTCGAACTCGCGGAAGATCTGCGCGTACGACTTGCCCACGACGTTGGCCAGCACGTTCAGCCGGCCGCGGTGGGCCATGCCGATGACGACCTCGTCGAGACGGGACTCGGCGGCCGAGTCCAGCACGGCGTCCAGCAGCGGGATGACGGACTCGCCGCCCTCCAGGGAGAAGCGCTTCTGGCCGACGTACTTGGTCTGCAGGAAGGTCTCGAACGCCTCCGCGGCGTTCAGCCGGCGCAGGATGCGCAGCTGCTCCTCGCGCTCCAGGTTGGAGTGCGAGCGCTCCACGCGGTCCTGGATCCACTTGCGCTGCTTCGGGTCCTGGATGTGCATGAACTCGATGCCGGTGGTGCGGCAGTACGAGTCGCGGAGCACACCGAGGATGTCGCGCAGCTTCATCAGGGTCTTGCCCGAGAAACCGCCGACCGCGAACTCGCGCTCCAGATCCCAGAGGGTGAGCCCGTGCTCGGTGATGTCCAGGTCGGGGTGCTTGCGCTGGCGGTACTCCAGCGGGTCGGTGTCGGCCATGACGTGGCCGCGGACCCGGTAGGAGTGGATCAGCTCGAAGACGCGGGCGGCCTTGGTGACGTCGTCGTCGTGGGACGCGTCGATGTCCTTGAGCCAGCGGACCGGCTCGTAGGGGATGCGCAGCGCCTCGAAGATGTCGTCGTAGAAGCCGCTCTCGCCGAGCAGCAGGTTCGCCACGGCGCGCAGGAACTCGCCGGAGGCGGCACCCTGGATCACCCGGTGGTCGTAGGTCGACGTGAGCGTCATGACCTTCGAGATGCCGAGCTTGTTCAGGGTGTCCTGGCTGGTGCCCTGGAACTCCGCCGGGTAGTCCATGGAGCCGACGCCCAGGATCACCGACTGGTTCGGCATCAGGCGCGGCACGGAGTGGACGGTGCCCAGGCCACCGGGGTTGGTCAGCGAGACCGTGACGCCCGTGAAGTCGGCCATCGTCAGCTTGTTGTCGCGGGCGCGACGGACGATGTCCTCGTAGGCCTGCCAGAACTCGAAGAAGTTCAGCGTCTCGGCCTTCTCGATGCCCGCGACGACCAGCTGGCGGTCGCCGTTCGGCTTGACCAGGTCGATGGCGAGGCCGAACTTGATGTGCTCCGGCTTCACCAGGGTGGGCTTGCCGTCCACCTTCGCGTAATGCCAGTTCATCGACGGCATCGCCTTGATGGCCTGGACCATCGCGTAGCCGATGAGGTGCGTGAAGGAGATCTTCCCGCCGCGGGCACGCTTGAGGTGGTTGTTGATGACGATGCGGTTGTCGAACAGCAGCTTCACCGGGAGCGCGCGCACGGACGTGGCCGTGGGCACCTCAAGGGAGGCGTCCATGTTCTTCGCGACGGCCGCGGACGGACCGCGCAGCGTCACCTGCTCGATGCCCGGCTTGACCCCGTCGGCGGGCTGCGCCTTGGAGGCCTGGGACTTCGCGGCGACCGGCTTGGCGGGGGCCGGAGCGGCCTTCGCCGGAGCGGGCACCGGGGCCTTCGCGACCGGCTGGGCAGCCGGCGGTGCGGCGGCGGGCTGCGGGGCGGCGGGCGCGGGCGTGGCGGCGGGCCGGGCCGGAGCGGCCGGCGCGGCCGTCGTCGTGCCAGCGGTCCCCGTCGCCGCGTTGTTCACCGGAGCCGAGGCCTGAGGGGCGCCCGGCTTGTAGTCGGCGAAGAAGTCCCACCAGGCCCGGTCGACCGAGTTCGGGTCCTGGAGGTACTGCTGGTAGATCTCGTCGACGAGCCATTCGTTGGCACCGAAGGCCGCGGCAGGGTTCTTGCCCGCGTGGTCGGTGTCGGTCGAAATGCTCGAGTTACTGGGGGACTGTGGCGACACGGCGTCAACCGCCCTCTTCCGCTTCACAAGATGATGGACAGCGGAAATTAAGGCTACGCCTCCCCGACCGAGAAGGTCAGGCCGGGCCCGTTCAACGTCGCGTAAGTCACATCTCTGAGGGTGTTTCGGTGCAGGAAATGGCGGGAAACAACCGTGGTTCCGCGTTGTCGGGGCGCGTCGGGGGCAGGTCGGCCGCGACCTGGGGCACTCGCTCCACAGGCCTGTGTGCGCATCCGAGCCCGATCACACGTGTCCATCAGCGCGAACACGGATGGATCTTGCGGCTCCGTTTCGCACCCTACGTCAACCTGACGAGGGAGAAGCTCCCGGAAGGGTGATAAGAATTCGGCAACCCCGCTCGGATTCGGCCACCCCGATCCGTCCGCCGTGGAGATCGACGGCCCAGCGGGCGATCGCCAGGCCGAGACCGGTGCCCCCGTCGCTGCCCGGACCGTGCGGCTGATTGACGCTGCCGCGGTTGAACCGCTCGAAGACGCGGTGCCACTCGGTCCGCGGAATGCCGGGCCCCTCGTCCAGGATCTCCAGCCGGAGCGAGTCCGGCTGCGGGCCGGGCCGCGCCTTGACCGTCACCCGGCCGTGCGGGGGGCTGTGCTTGACCGCGTTGTCGATGAGGTTGGCGACGACCTGGTGGATGCGCTCCGGGTCGACGTGCGCGGTGAGCTCCGGCGGCCTGACGTCGAGACTCAGGTGGACGTCCTTGCGCGTGTGGCCGCCGGAGCCGGTGGTCATGCCCGCGCGTGCGGAGGCGACCATGTTGGCCTCCTTGAGCACACCGGACAGATACGGCCACACCTCGAAGCGCTGCCGCCGCAGCGGGACGACCCCGTTGTCCAGACGGGACAGGTCGAGGAGCGTCTCCACGAGACGCCCCAGCCGCTCGGTCTGCTTCAGCGCCGTGCGCATGGTCTCGGGATCGGCCTCGGTGACGCCGTCGACGATGTTCTCCAGCACCGCGCGCAGCCCCGCGATGGGGGTGCGCAGCTCGTGCGAGACATTGGCCACCAGCTCCTTGCGCTGATGGTCCTGGGCCTCCAGCTCGTCGGCCATGACGTTGATGGTCTGGGCCAGGTCGCCCAGCTCGTCCCGGCGGTGCTCGCGCACCCGGCGGGTGTAGTCGCCGTGCGAGATGGACCGGGCCACCGCGTTCATGTCGTCCAGCGGCGCGGTGAGGGAGTGCGCCACGAACTGGGTGATGAGCAGGGTGGCGATCATCGAGAAGACCGTGATGAAGCGCAGCTCCGTCTTGGTCTGCACCGCGATCATCGACAGCCCGGTGGTGATCAGCACCGAGATGACGACCAGCGCACCCAGCTTGGTCTTGATGGAGAACGGGCGGACGCCGCCCCATGGACGAGGGTCCCCGGGGCCTCTCCGTGCGACCGGCCCGTCGCTCATGGCGTCGGCGTCTCCAGGGCGTAGCCCACGCCGTGCACGGTACGGATGCGCTCGGCGCCGATCTTCCGGCGCAGCGCCTTGATGTGGCTGTCGACGGTCCGGGTGCCGGAGGCGTCCGCCCAGTCCCAGACCTCGGCCAGCAACTGCTCCCGGGAGAGCACCGCGCGGGGGGTGTTCGCCAGGCACACCAGGAGGTCGAACTCGGTGGGCGTCAGATGGACGTCCTCGCTGCGCACCCGCACCCTGCGCTGCGCGTGGTCGATCTCCAGTTCGCCCAGGCGCAGGATGCCGCTGCGCGGGGTGGAGGCCGCCAGGGCCGCCCGCTCCATGCGGCGCAGCAGCACATGCACGCGAGCCGCGAGTTCCCGCATGGAGAACGGCTTGGTCATGTAGTCGTCGGCGCCGACGCCCAGCCCGACCAGCATGTCGGTCTCGTCGTCGCGCGCGGTCAGCATCATCACCGGCACCGGCCGCTGGGCCTGCACGCGCCGGCAGACCTCCAGGCCGTCGAAGCCCGGCAGCATGATGTCGAGGATCAGCAGGTCGGGCTGCCAGGCCTCCGCCGTGTCGACGGCGGACGGACCGTCGCCCGCCGTCTGCACCAGGAATCCCTCGGCGCGAAGGCGGGTCGCGATGGCGTCCACGATCGTCGCGTCGTCCTCGACCACCAGGACCCGGCGTTGTGCGCCCGGAGTGGTCGCCGCCGTGCCGTTGTGGGAGGTGTGTGTCTGCTCCATCGCCCGCCCCTGAAGTGTGCTTTCCGGAATCCGTGGGGTGAATCCGTTTCTGCGCATGACTGCGATTGACGCTTGAATGATCCGCGTCCGTGCAGCAGCGTACGGGGAGTCATCACGGCTTTGCTATCCAGGGCGGACGCCGAGGTGCACGACGTCAGGAACGCCCCGGGCAACGGGGATCTCTTCGGTACGGACCTGTTGGAATCCGGCATTCCGCAAGGTTCCCTCGAAATCCGCGGACGGCTGGGCGGACCACACCGCGAGCACTCCGCCGGGGGTCAGCACCCTTGCGCAGTCCCGGAGTCCGGCGGGGGAGTAGAGCCCGTCGTTGCCCTCGGTGACGGTCCAGTCGGGGCCGTTGTCGATGTCGAGGCACAGCATGTCGAACGTGTCGGACGTCTCCTGGACGTACGCCACCAGATCGGCCTCGACGATCCTCGCGCGGGGGTCGGCGAGAGCGCGCGCGGAGAGTTCGGCCAGAGGGCCCGCGCGGTGCCACTCGATGACGGCGGGTTCCCGCTCCACCACCGTGATGCGGCCCCAGCGGGGCGCGGCGGCGGCGTGCGCGAGGGAGAAGCCGACGCCGAGTCCGCCGATGAGGACGTGCGGCTCCTGCCGCGGAGCGTGCCCCGCGCGGGTGTCGGCGGCATCGAGCGCGGCCAGGGCGGCGTCGACCAGCAGGCGCTCCGAGCGGCCGTCGGAGGTGTCCATCAGGAAGCAGCCGTTCGCGATGATCTGCAGCAGGCTGCCGTGCCGGCGGAGCACCACCTCCCCGTACGGGCCCTCGCGGCGGTCCAGGACTTCGGGAATGTCGTAGGGGGTGGACATGCGTTCATCCTGGCAGCACTCCCCGTCCGACGGAGAGCCCCCTCGTTCCGGGCCGCCCCGGGCGGTCCCCGGCGGCCTCCGTGGCTCCCGGCGGTCCCGGCGGTCCCGGCGGTCCGGAGGGGCGCCCTTCGCTCCCCGGTCGCCGGATGATCGCTGAGAGCGAACGCAGTCGCCCGCGGGCCGGGAACAATCAAGGGCTCAGGAGCATTGAGCCGGTATAACTCAACTTGACTGCCGAAGGGGAGATCATGGCTGCTGAGTCCACACCACTCGCCCTGCCCGTGCTGCCGCTCGACGACGAGGTCGTGCTGCCCGGGATGGTGGTCCCGCTGGACCTGAGCGATTCCGAGGTGCGCGCCGCGGTGGAGGCCGCCCAGGCCGCCGCCACGTCGGAGCCCGGGAAGCCCAGAGTCCTGCTGGTGCCACGCATCGACGGGACCTACGCCGCCACCGGCGTCCTGGGCACGGTCGAGCAGGTCGGCAGGCTGGCCGACGGAGACCCGGGCGCCCTGATCCGGGGCCGGGACCGGGTGCGGATCGGCGCCGGGACGACCGGGCCGGGTGCCGCGCTGTGGGTGGAGGGCACCCGGATCGACGAGACCGTGCCGGAGCGTTCCCCGGGGTCCCCGCTCCGACCGGGCAAGGGAGACCCCTATCCCGGCCAGGTGGCCGAGCTGGTCACCGAGTACAAGGCGCTCGCCACCGCCTGGCTGCGCAAGCGCGGCGCCTGGCAGGTCGTCGACCGCGTCCAGGCCATCGACGACGTCTCCGCCCTCGCCGACAACTCCGGTTACTCACCGTTCCTGTCCACCGAACAGAAGCTGGCCCTGCTGGAGACCGCCGACCCGGTGGCCCGGCTGAAGCTCGCCACCCAGCAGCTGCGCGACCACCTCGCCGAGCAGGACGTCGCAGAGTCCATCGCCAAGGACGTCCAGGACGGTGTCGACAAGCAGCAGCGCGAGTTCCTGCTGCGCCGTCAGCTGGAAGCCGTGCGCAAGGAACTGCGCGAGCTGAACGGCGAGCAGGAGGGCGAGGAATCCGACGACTACCGGAGCCGCGTCGAGGCCGCCGACCTGCCGGAGAAGGTGCGTGAGGCCGCGCTCAAGGAGGTCGACAAGCTGGAGCGCTCCTCCGACCAGTCGCCCGAGGGCTCGTGGATCCGCACCTGGCTCGACACGGTGCTGGAGATGCCGTGGAACGAGCGCACCGAGGACGCGTACGACATCCAGGGCGCCCGGGCCGTGCTCGACGCCGAGCACGCGGGCCTGACGGACGTGAAGGAACGCATCACCGAGTACCTGGCGGTGCGCAAGCGGCGTGCCGAGCGCGGGCTCGGGGTCGTCGGCGGCCGCCGCGGCGGTGCCGTGCTCGCGCTCGTCGGTCCGCCCGGCGTCGGCAAGACGAGCCTCGGCGAGTCCGTCGCCCACGCGATGGGCCGCAGGTTCGTCCGGGTCGCCCTCGGCGGCGTCCGCGACGAGGCCGAGATCCGCGGCCACCGGCGTACGTACGTCGGCGCGCTGCCCGGCCGGATCGTGCGGGCCGTCAAGGAGGCCGGGGCGATGAACCCGGTGGTGCTGCTCGACGAGATCGACAAGGTGGGGTCGGACTTCCGGGGCGACCCGTCCGCCGCCCTCCTCGAAGTGCTGGACCCGGCGCAGAACCACACCTTCCGCGACCACTACCTGGAGGTCGAGCTGGACCTCTCGGACGTCGTCTTCCTCGCCACCGCCAACGTCCTGGAGGCCATCCCCGAGGCGCTGGCGGACCGGATGGACATCGTCCGCCTGGACGGCTACACCGAGGACGAGAAGGTCGTCATCGCCCGCGACCACCTGCTCCCGCGTCAGCTGGAGCGCGCCGGGCTCGCCACCGACGAGGTCACCCTCGACGAGGGCGCGCTGCGCAAGCTGGCCGGCGAGTACACGCGCGAGGCGGGCGTCCGCGCCCTGGAGCGGTCCATCGCGAGGCTGCTGCGCAAGGTCGCGGCCCAGCACGAACTGGGCGAGCGGGAGCTGCCCCTCACGGTCGGCGACGGTGATCTGCGCGCTCTGGTCGGACGGCCGCACCACGTGCCCGAGTCCGCCCAGGAACCGGCCGAGCGCCGCACCGCCGTCCCCGGTGTCGCCACCGGGCTCGCGGTGACCGGTGCCGGCGGTGACGTCCTCTATGTGGAGGCGTCCCTGGCCGACCCGGAGACGGGCGCCGCCGGACTGACCCTGACCGGTCAGCTGGGCGACGTGATGAAGGAGTCGGCGCAGATCGCGCTGAGCTTCCTGCGGTCCCACGGCGCCGAACTGGAGCTTCCGGTCGGCGACCTGAAGGAGCGGGGCGCGCACATCCACTTCCCGGCGGGCGCGGTGCCCAAGGACGGCCCGAGCGCCGGCGTCACGATGACCACCGCCCTGGCCTCGCTGCTCTCCGGGCGCCTGGTCCGTACGGACGTGGCGATGACCGGTGAGGTCTCGCTGACCGGCCGGGTGCTGCCGATCGGCGGGGTGAAGCAGAAGCTGCTCGCGGCGCACCGGGCGGGGATCACCACCGTGATCATCCCCAAGCGCAACGAGCCCGACCTGGACGACGTCCCCGCTCACGTGCTGGACGGGCTCGACGTCCACGCCGTGACCGACGTCCGCCAGGTCCTGGAGCTGGCGCTCTCGCCGGCGACGAACGGCGCGGCGCCGGAGGTTCCGGTGGCGGTGTGACGGCGTCACCGGACGGGCGGCGGCCGGGATCCCGTGAGGGAGATCCCGGCCGCCGCCCCACGGCGCCGGGGCCGGCGGCGCGGGCCGGCGACGTCAGCCGAGGGCCGGGGCCCGCACCCGGTCGACGGTGCCGTTGAAGAGGTCGTGGTCCCCGACCACCGGGCCGGTGGAGGTGTACTGCCACCTCGTGCAGGACGCCCGGCCCGCGGGCGGCTCGCCCGCGGTCGCGGCGTACCGGGCGACCCGCAGCGGGTGGGTGGTGCCGAACCCGGCGTGGTTCCCGGTGCGCTGCTGCCACCGGCTGGTCGCCGTGTGGATCACGGCGTCGCGGCCGGTGCGCGCCCGGTACCGGTCCGGGACGTCGCGGATCCAGCTGACCATCGCGCTCCGCGACGTGCCGTAACAGGCGTCTCCGTAGGGGGTTCCACTCGATGTCGAGCACGCCCGGCAGCGTCCTGCCGTCGGGCGACCAGGCGCCGCCGCGGTCGGCGAAGTGGTCGGCCCGGGCGGCGACGCCCAGGCCCGTGTGGGCGGAACCGCGCGGCAGGACGTCGGGGGCGCCCCCGGCCGACCCGGCCGCGGGAGTCGTACGGGGAAGGGAGGGGAAGGGAGAGGACCGCGAGCAGGACCGCCGCGACGGTCGTGAACGCGCGGAGACGGGTGGAACCGGATCTGTGCACGGGCATGACGGATCTCCGGAGTACTCGGGGGGGAGGAACCCGGGGGAAGCAGGAACGCGACGCACACGGACCGCGATGCGGGACAGGCCACGGGCAAAGTGCCGGAGGCCGGAAGCGGTGGTCGGGGCGTTCCTGCGAAATACTTGTGGAGCCCCAGTGGCGCCGCCATTGGGCGGGAACATGGACGACCGGTGAACCGAGGCAGGGACTGACGTGCACGAAGGCGGAAACGGCGGCGGTGAGGACACCTCGTCGCAGGTGCCCGACAACGGTGTGGACCAGCCCGGATTCCTCGCGCTGGAAAGGGAGTTGACGGTGCTGCTGCGCCGCGCCAGGGCCAGCCAGGGCGAGATGTCCCGCGCGGTCCATTCCGACCTGGAACCGTCCGCGTACGGGCTGCTCGTCCGTCTGGACGAGTGCGGCAAGCAGCGGGCCACCGAACTCGCCGCCTTCATCGGCGTCGGCAAGGCGACCATGTCGCGCCAGCTGCACGCCCTGGAGGAACTCGGGCTCGTCACCCGCGAACCGGACCCCGCCGACGGCCGTGCCTGGCTGGTCGCCCTCACCCCGGAGGGACAAAGCCGGACGGGCCGGGTCCGCGAGGCCCGCCGCGCGCGCTACGCCCGCGGCCTCGCCGACTGGGACCCCGACGAGGTCACGGAGCTCGCGCGGCTGCTGCACCAGCTGAACCGGGGGATGGAGAAGTAGCGGGAACCGGCGCGGGCCGCTCGGCCGCCGGGGGTCGCCCGGTCCACTCGCCCGCCGGTCCCCTTGCCCGCCCGGGCCGGCCGTCCGCCGGGAGCCGGGGGCTCAGAACTCCACGTACACGACCGTCGCGTCGTCGTGCGTCTTGCTCCGGCCGAGCAGCACCCGGTCCGTGTCCGCCCGTTCCAGGGCCCGGACGCGGTCCACCAGCGCCTGCGGCCCTTCCTTGCGGACGAGGGCGAGACAGTCCGCCCAGTCGCCCTCGCGGAACTTTTCCACCCAGCGGGTGGCCCCGTCCGTCAGGGCGGCCAGGGCGCGCACCTCGGCGCGCGGCAGCGTCCCGGTGACCGCGCGCACCGCGACCGACGGATCGGCCGCCGCGGTGAAGAAGCCGCCCTCCCTGTTGCGCACGGTGGAGTCCACCAGCGCGTCCGTGGCCAGCGCCGAACGGGGCAGCCGTGCCAGCCGGTCGTCCAGCAGCGCGGTGACCGTGCCGCCCGGGGACTCGACGAGCAGGGCGGAGTCGGAAAGGACCAGGTACTCGACCGACTCCGGTGACCAGCGCGCCAGCACCACCGTCGCCTGGGGCGTGCGGGGGTGAGAAAGGTCACAGGTTTTCGCGTGTGCCCCGGCGGTACGGGACACGGCCCGGGAGAGCAGGTCCGCCAGAGGGACATCCTGGAGGGAAACGGTCAGTTCGGCCAGCGCCCCGCCGAGACGCGCGGTGAACCAGGGGACCGAATGCCGACACCCCGTGCCGTCCCGCGGCGGCGTGACCCCGTCCAGCAGGACCAGGGAACCGCCCTGTCCGGAGGCCGGAAGCCCGATGCTCGCGAAGTCCTCGTTGGGAAGGGCCGCGTCCCCGGGCTCCGAGACAAGTTCCGTACGCATCCGGCCAGTCTGCACGACCCCTCCACAAGGGCTCCCGAAGGCCCCCACCGCTCGCCGGACACCGGCAGCCGTGCAGGTCAGACGCCGCGTTTGGGTGGGATTGCAGCACTCCGCAGGCGCGTGGCGGCGAATCCTGCCATCGGCCGCCGCAGACGTCCAACCGGCGTGCCGCGATGGGCCGCTGCGGGAGGTCGCGCGACTTGCTCCCCAACTCGCCTCCGATGTTCACTCCTTCGAGTGGCGGGTCAGGTGATGCGCGTGCGGTGCCCATGGGCACTGGGAGGGTCGGGGAGCGACGGGGGCGTCTCGCTGCCCGAGCGCGACCGGCCGTCCGCCAGGGCGTACGCCCTCGATACGGGCAGGGCGTAGGCGCCTGTTGACGGAACGTCACCCCGACCCACGGGTACACGAGTCAGGAATGCGAGCACCGGTGCAGAAGACGCGGCCTCGTCGCACAGGCAAGCAGACGCCCCCCGCGGGAGACGCTGAGCAGACGCCCACCGTCGGCCGGGGCCGCCCCACCCATGTGCGCAACCGGCTCATCGTGGCCGTCGCGGTCGTGGCCGCGGCGATCGCCGGCGCCGGGACGCCCTCCCTGCTCACCGCCTCTGGGCAGCTGAGCGACTCCCAGAACCTGGTGACCCAGGCCGAGCAGACCCGGGACGCCCTCGCCCTCGCGCACTCGCTCGCCGACGAGCGGGACGACGTGACGTCCTACATCGCGGCCGGCCGCCCCAAGGCCAAGGCGCCCACCGAGCAGCACAGCACTCGCGTCGACCGGCAGGTCGAGGAACTGCGCGCCGACTCCGGCACCTCGGCCGGGATGCGCGACGACCTCGAGGCCATCGCGGCCCTGCGCAGGGCCGCGCTCACCGGCAAGAGCAGTGCGATCGAGGCGCACCAGGCGTACTCCACCGCCATCACCCAGCTGCACCGGCTCGCCGAGCAGCTCGCGGAGGAGACCCCGCCCCGGGCCGGCTCCGGCTCCTACGCGCTCGCCGAGCTGGACACCGCCGTCCAGCAGGCCGCCGCCACCCGCGGGCTACTGCTCGCCGCGCTCAGCGTGCCGAGCACCACCCAGACCGTGATCGACCCCCTCACCGGTCTGCCCGTCACGGCCACCTCCACGTCGGACGACGACGCCGAGCGGCGCGACGCGCTGACCGCGGCCGCCCTCCAGGCCCGCGTGCGCTCCGACGCCGCGCTCGCCGACTTCCGCGAGACGGCGCCCAAGGCCGCCCGCGCCTCGTACGACTCCACGGTCACCGGCCCCGAGGTCGACGCCGCCGAGAAGTACCTCAAGAACCTCACCGACCAGCCGACCCTCTCCGACGAGGAACTCGCCACCGGTTCCAAGAAGCTGGCGGCCGCGCTCACCGCCCGCGTGGAGGCGATGCGCGGAGTCGAGTCCGCCCTCTTCGAGCAGCGCACCAAGGACCTCGCCCAGCTGCGCGACGACGACGTCACCGCGCTCGAGATCCGCGTGGCCCTCCTCGGCGCCCTCATGCTGCTCGCGGTCGGCGTCGCCACCGCCATGGCCCGCACCCTCACCCGTCCGCTGTCCGCGCTGCGCCGCGGTTCCGCCCGGCTCGCCGGCGCGGAGAACCCCGCCGTCGAGGAACCGGTCGCGTTCACCGGGCGCAACGACGAGTTCGCCCAGGTCGTCCGCTCCGTCAACGCCCTGCACGCGCACGCCGCACAGCTCACCGGGCGGATCACCACACTGGAGGCCGACCGCAAGCACCTCGTCGCGCAGCGGGAGCGGATGGCCGACGCCCGCGAGGAGCTGCACACCCAGGTCACCGAGTCCGCCGCCCGCCTGGAGCAGCTGCGCAGCAGCATCGGCGGCACCTTCGTCAGCCTGGCGCTGCGCACTCTCGGTCTGGTCGAACGGCAACTCGGCGTCATCGAGGGCCTGGAGGAGCGCGAGGACGACCCGGACCGCCTGGCCACCCTGTTCAAGCTCGACCACTTCGCCACGGTGATGCGCCGGCACAGCGAGAACCTGCTCGTCCTCGCCGGCACCGAACACGTCCAGCACTCGGCGGCCCCGGTGCCGCTCGTCGACGTCGTACGGGCCGCGGTCAGCGAGATCGAGCGCTACGAGCGGGTCCGCATCGCGGCGCTGCCGCCGCACGCGCACATCGCCGGGTTCGCCGCCGACGACGTCAGTCATCTGCTCGCCGAGCTCCTGGAGAACGCGACCTCGTTCTGCCCGCCCGACCTGCCCGTCGAGGTCTCCGGCTGGCTCCTGGAGAGCGGCGAGGTCATGCTCTCCGTGCAGGACGAGGGCATCGGCATGACCGGGGAGCGGCTGGAGCGGCTCAACGCCCGCCTGTCCGACTTCGACCCGGAGGCGCCCTACGAGCAGGAGGGTGAGGACGGCCTCGGGCTCGGCCTGTACGTCGTCGCCCGGCTCGCCCAGCGGCACGGGGTACGGGTGCAGTTGCGGGAGCAGAAGCAGGGCGGTGTCGCCGCGGTCGTGGTCCTGCCCATGCCCCTGCTGGCCGCCGCCACCCCGGGCGCCGTACCCGCCTCCGGTCCCGTCGCCGACGGGTCGCTCCGTGTCTCCCTGCCCGGCGCGGACGCCGAGGCCAATTCCAACGTCCTGCACGGACGCACGGAGGACGACGACCCGCTGGTCGCCCTGGCGGAGCAGACGGTACGGCGGCAGGAGGAGCCCGCGGCGGAGGAACCCGCCACGGGGGAGCGGCCCGGCTCACCGGAACCCGAGGCGAAGGAATCCGCGGCGAAGGAACCCGCCGCGAAGGGACCCGAGGCGGACGGGCCCGTGGACGAGCCCGCCGGAGAGCGGTCCGCGGAGCCCGCGACGGACGACGTCACGGAGCCGGCGCCCTCCCGGGCCACCCCTGAGGGCACCTCCGGGACGGCCGCCGCGGCCGAAGCCGTCGACGGTACCGCCGAGGGCCTGGACGCGACGCACGAGCGGCCCGCCGAGACGACCATGGAGCTGCTGATCCCGGCGCCCGCGCAGGCGCCCGACGAGCAGCCCGCACGGCCGGCCGCCGCCGGGACCCCCGGCGCCGACACCCCGGCCGCCCACCCCGGCCACCCGGTCGACGACGCCCCGGCGGCCGTCGACCTCACGGCCGACCCGCAGGCAGCGGCCGTCCCCGCTCCCGCCGCCCGACCGGAGTCCACGCCGGAACCCGAGCCCGCACCGGCACCGGTACCCGTGCAGGACTCCGCCCCCGCCCCGGCCCCCGTCGCCGAGCACACGCGCGTGCCCGACGGTCCGGAGCCGGAGCGAGCGGCGCAGCCGGAACCGGAACCGGAACCGGAACCGGAGGCCCCGGAGCCGGTCACCGCCAAGGGACTGCCCAAGCGCACACCGAAGATCACCGCACCCGTCGAGGCACCCCGGCAGCGCAGCGGCTCGGTGGACGCCGAAGTCCTGCGCCGCCGCCTCGGCGGCTTCCGCCGGGGGGCGGAAGCCGGACGCCGGGACGTCGAGGTGGAGATCACCGAGGAGACGGGCCCGCACCGGACGCCGTCCACCGCGGTCACCGCCACATCCGAAGAAGCCACGGGGGGCACCGTCGAGGAGGCAACCAGTTGACCGCGCCGAGTACCTTCGGACTGAGCAGTGAAGCCCGCAATCTGCACTGGCTGCTGACCAATCTCGTCGAGGAGGTGCCCGGCATCCTCTCGGTTGCGGTGGTCTCCTCCGACGGTCTGCTGCTGCTTTCCTCGGACCCCGATCTCGCGAAGGCCCGGACGGACTCGGGCGAGGGCGCCCGCACCCCGGGTGCTCCGGCGGTGCGGGCCGGGAAACGCGCCGGCCCGCGTGGCTCCGCCGCCGATCTGGCCACCGTCGTCTCGGGCATCGGCAGCCTCACCGTCGGCGCCGCCAAGCTGATGGACTACGGCCAGGTCCGGCACACCATGGTGGCGATGGACGAGGGCAGCCTGTTCGTGATGTCGATCAGTGACGGCTCACTGCTCGGTGTGCACGGCTCCGCGGACGTCGACATGAGCGTCGTGGCGTACCACATGGCGTTGTTCGTGGGCAGGGCCGGCCATGTCCTGACCCCCGAACTCCGCAGCGAACTGCGCATGTCCATGGAGAACACAGCCCTGGAGAACAAGTCCACCGGGAGTCCCCGTTGAGCGGTAAAACCAGGAAGAACCTCCCGGTCCGCGGCGGCGACCGCAAACCCGCCAGGGTCCGCCCCTACTCGCTCACCGGCGGCCGTACCCGCTTCGGGCACGTGCTCCTCGTCGAGACGTTCGTGGCGAGCACCGCCGAGCTGGAGGCCGCCGAGGAGCGCAAGGAGCTGTCGAAGGGCTCGCTGAAGTCGGTGTTGATGCCGGAGCTGCGGGCCATCGTCGAACTGTGCCGCCGTATGAGAACGGTGGCCGAGATCGCCGCGCTGCTGAAGATGCCGCTCGGCGTGGTCCGCGTTCTCCTGAGCGATCTCGCGGACCAGGGAAAGATCCGTGTCTACGGAACGGGAACCGGCCACGGCACGGGCCGC
The DNA here is from genome assembly GCF_045209715.1 of Streptomyces sp. NBC_01635. Classification (NCBI taxonomy): domain Bacteria; kingdom Bacillati; phylum Actinomycetota; class Actinomycetes; order Kitasatosporales; family Streptomycetaceae; genus Streptomyces; species Streptomyces sp. NBC_01635. Next base: position 6,132,281 of record NZ_CP109277.1, read on the forward strand.
CCGGACCGCGCGCTGCTGGAAAGGGTGCTGAGTGGACTCCGCCGTCTCTGAGGCCGTTCAAGGCGTCACCCCGCTCGACGAGGACGACGAGCCGTTGCTGCCCTGGCAGACGGACCGTACCCGCGCCCCGATCGCCACGAAGATAGTGGTGGCCGGCGGTTTCGGCGTCGGCAAGACCACGCTGGTCAGCACCGTCTCCGAGATCAGGCCGCTGGAGACCGAGGCGCTCATGACCGAGGCGAGCGCGGAGACCGACGACCTCACCGCCACGCCGGACAAGATCACCACCACCGTGGCGATGGACTTCGGCCGGATCACGCTCGACGACGACCTGGTGCTCTACGTCTTCGGCACCCCCGGTCAGCAGCGGTTCTGGTTCATGTGGGACGACCTGGTGCGCGGGGCGATCGGCGCGGTCGTCATGGCCGACACCCGCCGGCTCAAGGACTGCTTCCCGGCGCTCGACTACTTCGAGAGCTGCGGACTGCCGTACGTCGTCGCGGTCAACCACTTCGACGAGACCGAGCTGTTCGAGCCGGACGACGTGCGGGAGGCGCTCACCATCCCCTCCCACATACCTGTCATGATCATGGACGCGCGGCGCCGGATCTCGGTCATCGAGACCCTCCTGTCCCTGGTGGGTCACGCGCTCGAGGAAACCCCGGAGTAACCCGGAAACCCCGGAGCAACCCGGAAGCCCCTGTCCGGAAGCCCTTGCCCGGCCACCGGAAGCCCTCGTCCAGCTAGGAGAACCCCGTATGCGGAAGATACTCGTCGTCGGAGCCGGCCAGTCCGGTCTCCAGCTCGCCCTCGGCCTTCAGTCGCACGGGTACGAGGTCACCCTGATGTCCAACCGGACCGCGGACGAGATCCGCACCGGCCGGGTGATGTCGACGCAGTGCATGTTCCACACGGCGCTGCAGCACGAGCGCGATCTCCAGCTGAACTTCTGGGAGTCCCAGGCCCCGAAGATCCAGGGGCTCGGTGTCTCGGTCGCGGCCCCCGGCTCGCACGACCCGGGCCCGACGCAGCGTGCGATCAACTGGCTGGGCAGGCTCGACGGGTTCGCGCAGTCGGTCGACCAGCGGGTGAAGATGGCGGGCTGGATGGACACGTTCGCGCAGCGCGGTGGCCAGCTGGTCATCCACGGCGCGGCCGTCGGCGACCTGGACTACTTCTCCCGTACGTACGACCTCGTGCTCGTCGCCGCCGGCAAGGGCGAGCTCGTGCAGATGTTCGGCCGCGACGCCTCGCGCTCCCCGTACGCGGAGCCGCAGCGCGCGCTCGCGGTGGCCTACGTCCACGGGATGGACCCGCGTCCGGAGCACCCGGACACCGAGGCGGTCCGCTGCAACATCGTCCCCGGCGTCGGCGAGATGTTCATCATGCCGACGCTCACCACCTCGGGCCGCGCCGACATCCTGTTCTGGGAGGGCATACCCGGCGGCCCGCTGGACGTCTTCAAGGACGTCAAGGACCCGGCGGAGCACCTCTCCCTGACCCTGGAACTCATGGAGAAGTTCCTCCCCTGGGAATACGCGCGGGCCACCAAGGTCGAACTGACCGACGCCGGCGGCACCCTCGCCGGCCGCTACGCCCCGACCGTCCGCAACCCCGTCGGCACGCTGCCCGGCGGCGGCCTGGTCCTCGGCGTCGCCGACGTGGTCGTGGCCAACGACCCGATCACCGGCCAGGGCTCCAACTCCGCGTCCAAGTGCGCCGACTCCTACCTCGCCTCCATCCTCGAGCACGGCGAGGCGCCGTTCGACGAGACGTGGATGCGGCAGACCTTCGACCGCTACTGGGCCACCGCCCAGCACGTCACCAAGTGGACCAACGCCATGCTGGCCCCGCCGCCCCCGCACGTCCTCGACGTCCTCGGTGCGGCCGGCGGCCTCCAGCCCGTCGCCGACCGGTTCGTCAACTGCTTCGACAACCCGGCCGACCTCGAGAACTTCTTCTACGACCCGGAGAAGGCCGGCGCCTACCTGGCGGAGGTCTCGGGGGCCGTGGAGGCGTAGTCCGGCGCGTCCCCCCGGTACCCCTGGTCGGCCCCCTGCGTCGCCCCCTCGGGGAGCTCGGGCGGCACATAGCGCCGCAAGGGCGCCCGGCCCGGGTCGGGGCGTACGGCGCCCAGGACCGGGTTGGCCGCGATCGGGGAGACCTTCACCCGCGTGCCGGGCCGCGGCGCCTGCACCACCATGCCGTCGCCGAGGTAGACGGCGACATGCGTGGCGTCGGGGAAGTACACGACGAGGTCACCCGGCCGCAGTTCGTCCAGCGGTACCCGGTCCAGCCGCGCCCACTGCTCCTGACTGGTCCGGGGCACCGGCGTCCCGGCCGCCCGCCACGCCTCGGAGGTCAGCCCCGAGCAGTCGTACGCCTCGGGGCCCTCGGCGCCCCACTCGTACGGCTTCCCGATCTGCTCCACCGCGTACCGCAGGGCCCGGTCGCCCGCCGCGGAGGGCGTGCGCCCGGCACCGGGAGCACGGGGAGTGCCGGGGGCGGCGGGAGTACCGGGAGTGCCGGGGGCCGCGGGAGTGCCGGGGGCGGTGGGGGTAGTGCCGGGAGTGCCGGGGGCGGTGGGGGTACCGGGGGCGGTGGGGGTAGTGCCGGGAGTATGGGGAGTACCGGGGGCCCCCGGCGCGCCGAGGGCTCCGGAAGCCAGGAACTCCGCCTGGTCCTCGGCGACTTCGGCCCGCTCCAGCTCGGCGAGTGCCGCCAGCTGCTCAGGGGTGAGCGAAGCGAGCAGTTCCTCGACCTCGCCGAGCCGCTCGCGCACCGCGTCACGCTCCTTCTCGCGCTGCTCGGCGAGGGCGAGCTGGTCGTCGAGTGCCTTGCGGGCCCGCCGGGCGAGCGTCTCGGCCCGCTGCTCGCTGCCGGTCAGCCGCCCCACCGTGTCCGCGCGGTTGCGTGCCAGCCGCCCGATCACATGTCCCTGGTCGAGCGCGTGCTGCGGATCGCGGGCCAGCAGCAGCCGCACGTACGGGGAGATCCCGGTGCTGCCCTGGTACTGCTGCCGGGCCAGCCGCCCGGCCGCGCCCCGGCTGTCGTGCAGGGAGAGCCGGGCGACGGCGAGGGCACGGTCCAGCCGTCGTGTCTCGGCGCGCTGCTTCGCCAGCCGCTCCTCGGCGGCGTTGTAGGCCTCGGTGGCCTTCCCGGCCTCGCGGTACAGCCGCTGAAGGTCCGTCAGCAGCTCGGCGACGGACCGGTCATCGGGCGGTGTCGCCTCGGTGGCGGCCGCACTGTCCCCGGAACGTTCCGTCGCGGTACTCGCCGGCGGTTCCGGAAGGGCCGTCGCGGGCCCCGGCGGTTTTGGAAGGGCTGCAGCGGGCCCCGGCGCGAGAACGGTGCCGACCGCGACCGCCGCCGTACATGCCAGACGCAGAAGCATTCCTGACACCTCATCACCTCCGATGCGGGCGGCTCCTCCGCTCCGCATCGCGAGCATCCGGCGGCTTGGCCGGGTCCGCTCGCCGGGTGTGCGCGGTTCGGCGCAACGGTGTCATCCGTCGGTGTCGTCCGGCTTGCCGCGCGGCGTGGCGTCTGGATCGGCGGCCGGATCGCGGGTGCGCCCGGACCACGGCCACCTCGGGCGGTCGGCCGTCGCGGCCCCGTCCGGGTCGTACCGGTACTTCCACCCCTGGGTCAGTCCGAGCCGGCCGCTCTGCCCCCGAGGCACGCGCCGGTAGACCAGCACCGCGGGCGGGCCGCCGTCCGGGGCCGGGACGGGGATGCGGTACGTCTTGGGCGGGTGCCCGGTGATGCCCAGCAGCACGGGCAGGACGCGCCCGTCCATCGGTCCGCCCTCGAAGGGGGTGTCCTGACTTCTCACGGCACCAGTGTCGGTCATGCCCCCGCGTCGGGCGTCCACCGGCCGTCCGTCCGACGGGTCAGCCGTCCTCCGACAGCGCCCGGACGAGGGCCCCGGTCTCCGCGTCGCGCCGCGCGGTCACCTCCAGGGCGGCCAGGAACTGCTCCACGAGCCAGTCCCGCAGCTCGTCGACGGGCAGCTGCCTGCCCTCGTCGAGCCAGATCAGCGAGGCCGCCTCCACGGCGGTGATCCACATCCGGATGGTCATCCGCAGCCGGGGCCCCGGCTCGGTGGCCCCGAGATGGCTGAGGATGTGCTCGGCGGCGGCCCGGCGCACCCCGTCGACGATGGCGGTCGTACGGGAGGTCTCCACCACGCTCCCGCCCTGCAGCAGCGCGCTGAACCCGGTGCCGTGCCCCTCGACGAAGGCGAGGTACCGGTCGAGCGCCCTGGCCAGCCGGGGCAGCAGCGGGCCTTCGCGGGGCTCGTCGAAGCAGTCCCGCAGCTCGTCGGCGGCGGACCGGAGCGCCGCCTCGTACAGCTGCTGCTTGCCGCCCGGGAAGTACCGGTACACCAGGGGCCGCGACACCCCGGCGGCCTCCGCCACGTCGTCCAGCGACACCTCGTCGGGCGCGCGGTGGGCGAAGAGGGACAGCGCGGCGTCGAGCAGTTGTCTGCGCCGCTCCTCGACGCCGAGGCGCCGGTAGGCGGGGGTGGGGGCCGACGGGGTCATGCCCCGCAGCGTAACCGCCCGCCCCCGGCGGCTGCTCCGGCGCCCGCCCCTTCGGCACGCGCCCGGTGCCTGCGCCGGCAGCCCGGAGGACTTCCGCAGTCGTCGTCCGGCCCCGCGCAGGACACCGAAGTCGTCCAGGCCGGGTCGATGTGCGGCTCCGCCGCGGGGTCGTGAGCCGCTTGGCGGCTGCCGGGGCGGTGGTGCTCAGGCCAGCAGCCCGGAGGACTTCCGCAGTCGTCGTCCGGCCCCGTGCAGGACACCGGTGTCGTCCAGGCCGGGTCGATGTGCGGCTCCGCCGCGGGGTCGTGAGCCGCTTGGTGGCTGCCGGGGCGGTGGTGCTCAGGCCAGCAGCCCGGAGGACCTCCACAGCCGCCGTCCGGCCCCGCGCAGTACACCGATGTCGTCCAGGAAGTCCGTGAGCCGTTTCGCGCCCTGCTGCATCACGTCCCGCCGGTGCGCGCAGGCCCTGACCTGGGCGACGGCCTCACGCTTGTCCAGCCCGACGTTCGTGTAGACGTCCGGGTTGACGAACGCCACCGAGAAGACGCGGGCGAACTCGCCGGAGGTGATCCGGGTGAACTCCTGCGACCACTTCGGCGCGGTCACCATCTGGCGCCGCAGCTCCTCGCGGGCGTAGCGCACATGCCGGGCCTCCTCGACGACGTGGATGCGCGTGACGCCCCGGATCAGCGGCTGGACGCGCTCGTCCGGGAAGGTCAGCCGCTGCATCCAGTCCAGGACCTCCTCGCCGAGCAGGGTCGCCGTGAAGGAGCCGGGCGTGGTGGAGATGGTCTTGAACAGCCGTCCGAGGTGCTGGTGCAGCGGGCTCACCGGGTACCAGGGAGTGTCGCCGCGGGTGATCAGCCGGGCGAACATCCTGGAGTGCCGGCACTCGTCCTCGATCTCGGTGAGCGCGTACCGCACATGCGCGCTCGTGGCCGCCTTGTCGTAGATGTGCCGCACCAGCAGCTGCATCAGGATCAGTTCGAACCAGATGCCGAGCGAGGCGAGCGCCGCCGCCTCGTGCCGCGACAGCAGGAGGCGCTGCTCCTCGCTCATCCGCTTCCACAGCGGGGTGCCGTACAGCGAGACCAGCTCCGGCGGCCAGAACCACAGACCCTCCTCGAAGGGCGCGTCCCAGTCCAGTTCCTTGTCCGGGTCGAAGGAGTGCTTGGCGGAGGCGTCGAGCAGCCGCTCGGCCACCTGCTCCCGGTCCTTGAGCAGGCCGAGTGCGTCGCGCAGCCCGTCGAGGGCGTCGGCGTCCGTCAGGGGCTGGGTCGTCATGGCGGTTCCACCTCGTGGGCGTAGCGGGCTACCGGTGGGTCACCTCACTTATGAGACTGCCTGTCAGCAAGCCCGTCAATCCCCTGCGCGCGACTTGTCGGCGGACGGTCCACCCGGCGCGGGCGTCGACGGCGCGCTCTCCGGAGCACCTCATGGAGCGGCGGATCGGCGTTCGCCCTGGGTGGGCTGACGGTGCCGGTCGGACTCCGGACTCGGTGGAGCGGGACCGTGAGGCCAAGCCCCGTAAATACGCGGCCGCGGGGATCGCGCACTTCTGGCGCGTCGAGGAGGACGAGGGACTCCCCGTGGTCCACGTCTACGAACTGGACGACGCGACCAAGTCGTACGTGCCCATGGGCATCTTCCACAACCGCCTCGAGCTGACCGTGCCCTTCCCGATCGACATCGACCTCGCCGCCGTCGACCGCCGCCGCTAGACCGGGCGGCCCAGCCCGTTCGGCGCCTCGCCCGGGACGGGCTCCGCGCTCCCCTGCGGGAACGACGTCCGGAGCGTGAACGCGTAGGGCGTCGGGCCGTGGGCGCGCAGGTGCAGCAGTCGCGCCTCCGCCTCCGCGACCGTGGGACGGTGGCCCTTCGGGACCCACCACAGGGTCGTCATCGCCTCCTTCACCTGCTCGAACCACTCCCGGCGCCGGGCCAGCATCTCCCGGTGCCGCCCCTGGTACATGTACGCGGTCAGAGCACGGGTGTCCCGCCACACCGACATGTTCACGATCAGCCATGGGTCGTCGAAGACGGACACGTCGGTGGCGTTCCCCTCCTCGCCGAGCAGCCGCCAGACGAAGCCGTCGGCGGCCTCGGCGTCTGCGTTCACCGGGTCGAGATTGTCGACGAAGTCCTTCAACCGCGGTGAATCCAGCGGGGCTTGGAGGCGAGAGATATTGACCTGGGCGAGTTCGTGCACGGGGATGGCTTCCGTCATGGGCCGAACGGTAGACGGACGGAGGCGGGTTCGGCAGCCCTCGTCCCAGCAGATGATCCGCACGGCGATGCCTACGGCTTCAACACGGCCTCCATCACCGCTTTGGCGATCGGCGCCGCAGTGCCGCCGCCGCTGATCTCCCGGCGACTGGCCGCCGCGTCCTCCACCACGACCGCCACCGCGACCTTCGCCTCCGCGTCTCCGTCGTTCTGCGCCCAGGACACGAACCAGGCGTACGGCGTACCGGAGTTGCCGATGCCGTGCTGGGCGGTGCCGGTCTTGCCGCCGACCACGGCACCGCGGATCGCCGCGTTCGTGCCCGTGCCCTCCTCCACCACCCCGCGCATCAGTTCCCGCATCCGCAGCGCCGTCGACGGGTACATGGCCTGCCGGGACCGCCCCGGGCCGGCCGTCGACACCGTGCCGCCACTCGCCCGGGTCGTCCGCTCCACCAGGTACGGCTCCCGCACGTGCCCGTTGTTGGCGACGGCCGCCGCGACCATCGCCATCTGCAGGGGGGTGGCCCGCGTGTTGTACTGACCGATCGACGACAGGGCGAGCTGCGCCCGGTCCATCGTGGTGTCGAAGGTGCTGCGCGCCACCGGGAACGGCACCCGCAGCCCCTCCTCGTTGAACCCGAAGCCCTCCGCCGTGGCCGTCAGGTCCGCCAGGCCCGTGGCCACCCCCACCTTGGCGAACACGGTGTTGCAGGACCAGGTGAACGCCTCCCGCACCGAGGCGTCCGCGCAGCCCCGGGACTCGTTCGTCAGCCGTGTCGTCGTCCCCGGCAGGGTGTACGGGTCGGGGGAGTCCGTCGGCTCGTCGAGGTCGGTGACCACGCCCGCGTCCAGCGCCGCCGCCGCGGTGACCACCTTGAACGTCGAACCCGGTGGATACGTCTGCCGCGCGGCCCGGTTCAGCATCGGCTTGTCCGGGTCGGCGTTCAGCCGGGCCCAGGCCTGCCGTGCCGCCGCCCCGTTCCCGGACAGCAGCTCCGGGTCGTACGACGGGACGGACACCAGGGCCAGGATCCGCCCGGTCGAAGGCTCCACCGCCGCCACCGCGCCCTTGCGCGAGCGCAGCCCTTCGTACGCGGCCCGCTGGGCGGCCGGGTGGATGGTCGTGAGGACGTCGCCGCCCGCGTTGCGGGATCGGGTGAAGTCGTTCCACAACGGCAGTGGCTGGAGCAGCGGGTCGGTGCCCGCCAGCAGCCCGTCCTCCGTGTGCTCCAGCAGGGTCGTTCCGTACTCCTGAGAGGCGAAGCCGGTCACCGGCGCGTACAACGGGCCGTCGGCGTAGGTCCGTTCGTAGCGCAGATGCTCCCGGGTGTCCCGCGAGCCGGTGACCGGGCGGCCGTCGACCAGGATGTCACCGCGCGGCTGGCGGTAACGGGCGATGGTGTCACGGCGGTTGGCCGGGTTCTCGTCGTAGGCGTCGGCATGCAGCACCTGGACGCGGGTGGCGTTCACCAGCAGGGCGAACAGCAGCAGTCCGCAGAACACGGCGGCCCGCCGGATGTACCGTGTCATGAACCCGCACCTCCGTCCGTCCCGTCGGACCGAGGACGTCCGTCCCCCCGGTGGCCTGCCGAATCGCTCAGCCGGACCAGCAGCGCCACGATCGCCCAGTTGGTGACCACCGACGAACCCCCCTGCGCCAGGAACGGCATCGCCATCCCGGTCAGCGGGATCAGCCCCGTGACCCCGCCCGCGATCACGAACACCTGGAGGGCCACGATCGCGGCCAGCCCCACGGCGAGCAGCCGGCCGAACGGATCGCGCAGCGCGAGGCCGGCCCGGTAGCCGCGTTCCACCAGCAGCCCGTACAACAGGAAGATCGCGGAGAGCCCGACGAGCCCCAGTTCCTCACCGGCCGTGGCCAGGATGAAGTCGGACTTGACCGCGAAGCCGATGAGCACGGAATGCCCGCGCCCCAGCCCGGTGCCGAGCAGCCCGCCCTCCGCGAAGGCGAACAGCGACTGCGCCAGCTGGTTCGGGCCCTCACCCGCCTCGATCGAGGCGAACGGATTCAGCCAGGTCTCGATTCTGCTGTGTACATGCGGTTCCAGCCGGCCCACGGCCACCGCGCCCAGCGACGCCAGCAGCAGGCCGACGGCGAGCCAGCCGGTACGGCCGGTGGCGACGTACAGCACGACGACGAACAGGCCGAAGAACAGCAGTGACGTGCCGAGGTCCCGCTCCAGGACCAGCACGCCCACGCTCACCAGCCACACGGCGACGATCGGGCCGAGCACCCGCCCGGTGGGCAGCTGCAGCCGCCAGAACCGGCGGCCGGCGTAGGTGAGCGCGCCGCGGTTCTCCGCCAGGTACGCCGCGAAGAACACCGCGAGCAGCACCTTCGCGAACTCTCCCGGCTGGATGGAGAATCCGGCGACCCGGATCCAGATGCGGGCCCCGTTCACCGCGGGAAAGAGGATCGGCACCGTGAGCAGGACGAGCGCCGAGGCGGCGCACACGCGGGTGAAGCGCCGCAGCACCCGGTGGTCGCGCAGCAACAGGACGACCGCGATGAACAGTGCCACGCCCAGCGTCGACCACACCAACTGGGTCGGGGCGGCCTCGTCGCCCGGTGTCTCCAGGTCGAGCCGGTAGATCAGCACCAGGCCGAGCCCGTTGAGCAGGACTGCGATGGGGAGCAGGAGCGGGTCGGCCCGGGGCGCGCGGAAGCGCACCGCCAGATGCGCGAACAGCGCGAGCACGCCGAGCCCGGCGCCGTAACCGGCGGCGCCGGGCGGGACGGCGCCGTTCCTGGCGAAGCCGACGGCGCAGTAGCCGTACACCGACAGCAGGACGGCCAGGACGATGAGGGCGAGTTCGACGCCACGGCGCCGGGGGAGGGGAGCGGTGGGCGTGGGCGGATCAGCCGTCGCCAAGGAGATTCCGGCCTTGCTCATGTCCGGAACCTACCTATATGTGACCTCTTGTGTGGTGTGCCGGTCAGCACCAGCGTGGCGCGGGCCCGATGTTGTCGATGTGGCGGGCGGTACCCCAGGCCCAGGTTCTGCCGTCGGTGACCAGGTACCAGAGCGGGTTGCCCTGGACGTTGTCCCCGCCGGCCTTGCAGTAGATCGAGACGACATCGCCCTTGCGGACGTGCCGGATGACCCGTGCGCCGCGGTCCGGCGAGGTGCGCAGGGCGAGCGAGGGCGCCGTGACGACACCCCTGTACCGGCTGTGGTCGCCGTGGTTGCCGCCGCCGTTGCCGCCGACTCCGTCATTGCCGTTCCCGTGGCCGACGCCGTTGTCGTTCCTGCCGTTGCCGCCTCCGCCCCCTCCGTCGTCGTTGCCGCCACCGTTGCCGTGGCCGCCCCTACCCCCTCCGTCGTTGCCGCCACCACCGCCGCCGCCGCCGCCGCCGCCGCCACCGTCACCGCCGCCGCCACCGCCACCGTCACCGTCACCGCCGCCACCGTTGCCGTGGCCGCCGCCGTTGTTGCCGACGCCGTTGTCGTTGCCGCCCCTGCCCCTTCCGTCGTTGCCTCCGCCTCCGCCGTTGTCGCCACCGTTGTTGTTGCCGTTATCCCAGTCGCTGCCGTCGTTGCCGCCCCTGCCCCCTCCGTCGTTGCCTCCGCCTCCGCCGTTGCCGCCACCGTTGTTGTTGCCGTTATCCCAGTTGCCCCCGCCGTTGCCGCCCCCGCCCCCACCGCCGTTGCCTCCGCCCCCGCCCCCACCGCCGTTGCCTCCGCCCCAGTCGCCTCCGCCGTTGCTGTTGCCGGGGCTGCCGTCGTTGCCGCCCCTGCCCCCTCCGTCGTTGCCTCCGCCTCCGCCGTTGCCGCCACCGTTGTTGTTGCCGTTATCCCAGTCGCCGTCGCCGTCGCCGTCGCCGTCGCCGCCATTGCCGTCGCCGGTCTGCTGGGTCCAGTCGCCGTTGCCGCCCTGTTGGTTCGAGGGGCCGCCGTTGTCGCCGTTGTCGCCCTGTTGGTCGGTTGTGCCGCCGTCGCCGGTCTGCTGGTTCCAGTCGTCGTTGTCGCCGTTGTCGCCCTGCTGGCTCCAGCCTGACTCATCGTCATTGCCCAGTGTGTCGCTCGCGATGGCGGGGACGACGGCGGCCGCGAGGGCCAGGGTGCCGACGGCCAGCGACATCGGCAGGCGGCGGAGGAGGCGGGGGCGCGAGGCGAGTGGTGAGTGCGGGGAGTGCCGTGACATGGAGTACCTCCATATAGGGGCGAAAGGCTGCAAAGTGACTAATCGCCACATTAGGAGCAGCCCTCCGCCCCCGCCCGCCTTGGTGCGCCATCGGGGACGGTCGTCCGGATCGCCCCGCGTCGCCGCTGGTGACAGCCCCGTGCTGAGGAAGCGTCAGGCCGCCCGACGCGCACCCCACGGCGTCCTGTCCTTTTACTCCGTCAGTTCCTCCAGCAGCCGGGCCGTCGGCAGTCCGGCCCGCAGGTAGTCGACGAACAGGTCGTTGTGCAGGGCCCAGCCCGAGCGGCGGGCCCGGATCAGCCGGATCGCCTCCTCGGCGGAGCTGCCCCGGCGCATCAGTGCGTGCGCGACGACCAGTCCTGAGCGGTTGTATCCGTGATAGCAGCGCACCAGGACCTTGCGGCCGTCGTCCAGCGCCTCGCACGCCGCCTCGGCGAGCCGGATGACTCCCAGGAGCTGGGTCCCGTCGAGCGGCCCGTCCGGGATCGGCCACACATGGTGCTCGACCCCGGGGTCCGGTCCGTGCCCCGGCAGCCGCAGCAGCGTCTGCACAAGATCGAACTCCTGGCGCACGGATGCGAACTCCAGCCGCCCGGTCCGGGCCCTGAACTGGTGCCCGCCCATCCACAGGCCGGGTGCGATCTCGTCCCACGGAGTGTCCGGTGCCGGTACGTCGGGTTGCTTCCCGCGGGTATGCAACGGTGCCTCCCCAGCATCACGGCTCAAGGGCTCTCCAAGGTAGCCGGGTTCTTGCCCCCGGAGCACCCGCCTGTTCCCATGGAAGGTGGGGTGATGGTGCATGAACGGTCTGCGCGTCGTACCGACCTGGCGGCACGGCCGGGAGCGGCTGTACGTCTGCCTCCCGGACGGAGGGAACATCGCCTGGTACGACCGTGACGCGGCCAGGGTCAACCTGCTCGGTGAGGACCGCGAGGCGGAGGTGCTCGAAGCGCTCGGCCCCTTCCTCACCGGCCCGGTCACGGTCGGTCCGCCCCCGGTCCCCACCCCCGCCGAGCTGGCACGACTCACCCTCCATCCCGACGACGACCTCGCCCCGAACCGTCCCGGCGAGGCCCTCCTGGTCGCGCTCGACCGCGACCCCGGCCCGGCCCACCGCCTCCGTCCCGACCCGCGGCACCGGGCACTCGACGCGGAGCGGACGGTGGGCGAGGCCCTGGACCGCATGGACGGACTGGGGGTACGCGTTCTGCACTCGATCCCGCTCCCCGGCGGCGATCGCGTCCACCACCTGGCGATCGGCCCCGGCGGGCTGTACGCCGTACACGCCGTGTACGCCCGCAGACAGCGGGTGACGGTCGCCGACCCGCTGGTCACCCTCGGCCGCCGCGAGCCGCACCCCGTGCTGCGCCGCGTCCGCGCCGACGCCGACCGGGTCTCGTACGCCCTGACCGCGGAGGTCCGCCCGGTGCTCGTCCTGGTCGGAGCGTCGCATGTGACGATGAGGACTCCGCCGCGTGCGGTGCGCGTCCTGACGGGCGACGAGGTGGAGCGTCTGGGCGACCTCGGGGGCGTACTGAAACCGGCCGACGTGGAGGCCCTGCACGCGATGGCCCGGGACCGGAACACCTGGGCCCGGCTCTGAGCGGGACGGGATCGGCCGGCCGGGCGGGCTGAGCGGGCGGTCGTGGGACAAGGAAACGGTATTCACCCGTATGGCGGTTGATGGATCCTAGGACCCGTGTTCCGCGTCTTCCTCCAGGGCTGTGCTTCCATGTGCGTGATCTGTTGAACCTGTGTGCATGTCAGGGCCGGCCGGTCGTACGCACATTCCCGGACACCGGTGGAGGGCATGACCGAGGACGAGTTCGACGCTTTCTACGCGGCCGCGTTCCCCCGTCTGACCGGTCAGCTCTTCGCCTTCACGGGGGATTTGGGCGAGGCCCAGGACGTGGTCCAGGAGGCGTTCGTGCGGGCCTGGGACCGGCGCCACAAGCTTCAGGCCGACGGGGCTCCCGAGGCGTGGGTGCGCACGGTCGCCATGCGTCTCGCGGTCAGCCGCTGGCGCCGCGCGCGACGCTGGCTGGAGCTGGCGCGCCATTCCGCGCTGCCGGAAACGACCCCCGGTCCCGGTCCCGAACGCGCCGCGCTGGTCGCCGCGTTGCGCGAACTGCCCGAGCATCAGCGTATGGCGGTCGTCCTTCACCATCTGTGCGACCTCAGTGTCGAACAGGTAGCCTCCGAGACCGGCGCACCCGTGGGGACGGTCAAGGTCCGGCTGTCCCGGGGACGGGCGGCACTGGCCAAACAGCTTGCGGTGGACGAGGCCGAGGAGCCGGCCTGGAGGGAGGGCGGCCGTGTCGGATGAACTCGCCACCGCGTTGCGCGAGTTGGCGGAGGCGAACCAAGCGCCGCCGCCCCTGCCGGCCGCCGAGGTCCGCACCCGGGCGCGCCGCCGCTCCCGCCGTCGCCGGACCACCGTCCGCCTCGGCCTGGCGACCTCGGCGGCCAGCATGCTGGCGACGATCGGACTCACCGTGCACGCCGAGGAGCCCGGCCGGGACCCGCGCGCCTCGGCCGGGTCCGCGACGATCGGCACGCCGACGTCCAGTCCCCGGGCACCCGAGGCGGTGACCGCCCGGCCGGCCGACACCGAGGAGGCCGTCCTCGACCTGGGCCGTCACACCCTCACGTTCGACGGCCGTGTCATGCGCGTCGACTCGCACTTCTTCGGCACCTTCCTGTCGCCCGGCCGCGAACTGACCGTGCGGGCCAAGCACGAGGTCATGCTGCTGCGGGGCGAGAAGAGGACCGAGAACCGCCACGAGGCCAAGGTCCCGTACGTGGTGGAGCTGCGCACCGGCGACCGGCCGCCGGTCTACGCGGGCGCCCTCGCCTTCGACACCCGGTCCCTCGGTGCCCTCGACGTCAGGACGGGCTGGCTGGGCCTGAGCGTCAACGACGCGCGATGGTTCTACACCCACGTCCAGCGGGGCGAACACGTCGAGATCACCTCCACGGCCACCCCGCCCCCGCCCGCACCGACGCCGGTCCCGGGCGACGGACCGGACCCCGGGCCCGAAACCGGAACCGCGACCTCCCGGCCGGCAGGCTGACCGACCGCCCGGGCCGTGTCGCGGGAGCGGCGGACGGTCCCCCGCCGTTCCTCCCGCTACCCCTTGACCGCCCCCGATGTCAGCCCCCGGATGAACGAGCGCTGGAGGGCCAGGAAGGCGAGTACCGACGGCAGCATGGCCAGGAACGCGCCCACGAGCAGCACGCCGATGCCCACCTGGTCGTCCGAGCGCATGGAGCGCAGGGCCAGCGGCAGGGTGTACTGGGCCGGGTCCGTGGCGACCAGCAGGGGCAGCATGTACTGGTCCCAGATCATGGTGAAGCCGAAGATGCCGATGACGCCCAGGGCGGGGCGGCACAGGGGCAGCACGACCTGCCAGAAGACGCGGAACTCGCCCGCGCCGTCCAGCTTCGCCGACTCCTCCAGCTCCTTGGGGATCTCCTTCATGAACTCGGTCATGACCAGGATGGAGAAGCCCCACGCCGCCACCGGCACGATCATGCCGGCCAGCGAGCCGACCAGGCTGATGTGCACCACCGGCAGATCCGCCAGCAGCACCGACAGCGGTACGGCCAGCACCTCCTCCGGCAGCATCATCGTCGCCAGGACGACCACCAGCACCGTCGCCGAACCGCGGAAGCGCTTACGGGCCAGGGCATAGCCGGCGAAGACGCTGACCAGGACCTGCAGGGCCAGGCCGGCGCCGACCACGATGAAGGAGTTGAGGAGATAGTCCAGGACGCCCCGGTCGATCGCCCGTTCCAGGTTGTCGAGCGACAGCCGGTCGGGGAGCAGGGTGAACTGCGTCGGGTCCACGGTCGGTGTGAAGGCGCCGACCATCAGGGCCAGCAGCGGCCCCGCGAAGATCACGAAAAGGACGGTGTGCAGGACGAACCGGGCGGCCCGGGCCCATGGCCCGTGAGCCTCCTGCAGGCCGAGCGCGGTCTCGTTCCTCATCGGGCCTCCCTCCTGCGCAGTCGCGACGCGACGGTCAGCACCAGCAGAACCAGGAACAGCAGGACGGTTCCGGCCGCCGCCACGCCCAGCTCGTTGCGTTCGAGCCCGAGCTTGTACGTCAGCGTCAGCAACACCTCCGTCGAGCCGTCCGGCCCGCCGTTGGTGAGCAGGAACACCTCGGTGAAGATCCGCAAGCCCCGGATCGCCGCCAGGGTCAGCAGGATCGCGAACACCGGCCGCAGACCGGGCAGCGTGACGTGCCAGATCCGGCGGAAGCGCGAGGCGCCGTCGACCGCCGAGGCCTCGTACAGCACCCGGTCCACACCGGCCAGCCCCGCCAGGAAGATCATCATGTCGTAGGGGGTGCCCCGCCAGACGCCGACGAAGGCGATGGACGCCAGTGAGCTGTCCGGCGAGTTGAGGAACTCGCTCGGCCCCAGACCGAAGACGGACAGCACCGAGTTCAGCGCCCCGCCCTCGGCCGGGTAGTACATGACCCGCCACACCTCGGCCACCACCGCCATGGCGGTGACCACCGGCAGGAAGATCGCCGACCGGACGAACCACAGGCTCCGGGTCTGCCCCTCCAGCAGCAGCGCCAGCGCGAGACCGAGCACGATCGACCCGGCGGTGGTCGCCACGGCCAGTACCACGGTGTGCCACACCGCCGCGCCGAAGTCGGAACTTCCCGCGATCTCCGCGTAGTTCGCGCCGCCGACATAGGTGTTGCCGAGGAACGGACGGACCTCCTCGAAGCTCATCCGCACGGCCTGGACCATGGGGATGAACTTGAAGTACAGGAAGAGCAGCAGGGCCGGGGCGAGGAAGAGCCACGGTGTCGCGGCCCGTCGCAGCCGTGTCTTCGCCGGCGGGCCCGCGCGGAGCGGACGCCGGGTGCCCGGACCCGGCGACGTCCGTGCCTCGGTCGCCGTCATTCGCCCTTGGCCCCCTGCTTCTCGAGCTCGGCGTCCAGCTCGTCCGCGAGCTCGCCCATCGCCTTGCCCACGTCGCGCGAGCATGTGGAGACGACGCCGTTCAGACCCTCGGACGACAGTTGCCGGACGGCGGACCAGTTGGGCAGGGCCGGCGCGTTGCGGCCGGACTCGTTGTAGATCTCCTGGAAGGTCTCCCAGCGCGGGTCCTTCCGCTCGGCGGCCCCGTCGACCGTCGTGTTGACCGGCAGCCGGACGATGATGCCGCCGTTGTCGACGCCGAGACCGATCCTCTGGCCGGCCGGGGAGGCGGCGAACTCGGCGTACGCCTGCTGACCCTTCTCGTTGCTGGAGCCGGCCATCATGTAGACGTTCTCGCCCTCCGCCAGGACGGCCTCGCCGCCGGCACCCGGCGGCGGCGCGAGCACCTCGTACTTGTCCTTGCCGAGCGATCCGTCGAAACGCGGCAGCATGTACGGGCCGGTCAGATAGATGCCGCCCTTGCCGCTCTCGAAGAAGGTGTGCGTGGCCGAGGAGTCGGCGGTACTGGCGCCCGGCTGCGCGACCTCGGAGTCGCAGAACATCGCCTGGAGCTTCTCGACCGCCTCGACCGACGCGGGCTCGTCGATCGCGGCCGCGTAGCCCTCGCCCCGCTCCTTGACGAAGTCGCCGCCCCCGGACCACAGCATGGTCGAGAACCACCAGGTCAGATAGCCGCGGGTGGTGCTCCCGGGTATCACCATGCCGGCGGTGTCGTTCTTGCCGTTGCCGTCCGGGTCGTCCTCGGTGAACTTCACGGCCAGTTCGGTGAGTTCGTCCCAGGTTCGGGGAACGCCGGCGCCCACGGCCTCCCGCCAGTCCTTGCGCACCAGCAGGGCGAAGGCCTGCGAGTTGAAGGGCACGCCGTAGTACTTGCCGTCGTAGCCCCGCGCGGCCTCCCAGGCGCGGTCGGCGAGATCGGCGTTCCCGGCCACGCCGTCGCGGTCGACCTCGCGGACCAGCCCCTGGGTCACCAGGTTGCCCAGCTGGCCCGTGTCGTTGATGACGACGTCCGGCAGGTCCTTCTGCGCGGTGCGCTGCTGAAGCTTGGTCTCGAAGTCCGTCACCCCGACGGCGACCAGCTTCGCCTCGATGCCGCTCTCCTTGGTGAAGGCCTTGGTGAGGGCCTCGGCCGACTCCGCGGCGGGACTCCCGGCGTCCTGCCGGATCCAGACCTCCAGGGGCCGGGAGTCGTCCTGTTGGGCTGTGCCGCCCGAGGAACAAGCGGTGGCGGTGGCAGCGGTCACGGCGAGAACGGCGGCGAGAACGCCGGCCTGCCGCCCTCCTCTTGGCTTGCGGAGTTGCTTGGACACGAGTGGCTCCGTCCAGTGCGTGCGGGCGAGGTGACCGGACTCTACGCACAGACGGCCCACCTCATCAAGACAGTGAACTACATTTATATACATGAACAGTGAGGGTGTGATCGGAGAGCGATCGGTCGTGCCTGCGGGGGTGCGAGCGGGGCGGGACGGGGCAGGCCCCGTTCAGAACGTTCCGGCCGCCAAGTGGGCGCGCCGGCCGCCGAGACGAGTGATGCCGGGGCCGGTCGCGGCCGACTCCACCCCGGAGCCCGGAGCCCGGAGCCCGGAGCGCGGGTCCCGGGTCCCGGGCTCAGTCGAGGCCGCGGGCGTGCTGGAAGCGGGCCAGCCCGTC
This sequence comes from Streptomyces sp. NBC_01635, assembly GCF_045209715.1. Lineage (NCBI taxonomy): Bacteria > Bacillati > Actinomycetota > Actinomycetes > Kitasatosporales > Streptomycetaceae > Streptomyces > Streptomyces sp. NBC_01635. The sequence continues at coordinate 6,149,836 of NZ_CP109277.1, forward strand.
GGCGAGGCCGATCAGCGGGGCGGGGTAGTCCAGGGCGGCACGCCGTTCCTCCGGCAGTCGCCAGGGCTCGTGCACGTTCCGCTCGTCCACGTTCTCCAGTTCGGGCACCCAGCGCCGTACGTAGGCGCCGCTCGGGTCGTAACGCCGGCCCTGGCGGACGGGGTTGAGGACGCGGTTCGGGCGGGAGTCGGTGCCGGTCCCGGCGACCCACTGCCAGTTGAGCTGGTTGTTGACGAGGTCACCGTCCACCAGCAGGTCCAGGAAGTGCCGGGCGCCGACCCGCCAGTCCACGTACAGCGTCTTGGCCAGGAAGCTCGCCGCCAGCAGCCGTGCCCGGTTGTGCATCCAGCCCTCGTGGAGCAGTTGGCGCATCGCCGCGTCCACGAGGGGATAGCCGGTACGGCCCTCCCGCCACGCGGCGACGTCCTCGGCCGCCTCGTCCTCGGACCGCCACCGGTCGTGCCGGGGGCGGTAGTCCCGCCGGGACGCCTCGGGCCGCGCCGCCAGCACCTGGTGGTGGAAGTCGCGCCAGCACAACTGGCGTACGAACGCCTCCGCCCCCACGCCACCCCGCGCGCGGGCCCGTTGGACGAGCTCCACCGGGGAGAGGGTCCCGAAGTGGAGGTGGGGCGAGAGGCGGGAGGTCACGTCGCCCGCCAGGTCGTCGTGCCCCTCCTCGTACTCGGCCATCCGGGACCGGGCCCACCGGGCGAACCGTTCGCGCCCTCGTGTCTCGCCCCCGGTGGGGAGGCCGGGGGAGAGGCCGGACAGTTCGTCACGGGAGGGCAGCGGCTCGCCGCGCACCGCGTCGGGGACCCGCACGGTGCGCGGCGCCGGGCAGGTCTCCCGCAGCCGCTCCTGCGACCAGCGGCGGAAGTAGGGGGTGAACACGGCGTAGTGGTCGGACCCCGCGGGCGTCACGGCCCCGGCGGCGACGGCGGTGATCACCGCGTCGTGCACCCGCAGCGCCACCCCGCGCCGGCCGAGGTCCTCCCGCAGCCGCTCCTCCCGCCGCTGGGCGTAGCCGCTGACGCCCGCCGCCGTGTGCACCTCCACGGCCCCGCACTCCGCGGCGACCGCGCCGGCCTCCCTGACAACCGGCCCCGTACGCACGACGAGCCGGCCGCCGCGCCGGCGCAGCGAGGCGTCGAGGTCCCGCAGGCAGTCGGCGAGGAAGGCGGCACGGTTCGGCGCGTCGAAGCCGGCCGCGTGGACACCGGGATCGCGCACGAAGAGCGGCACCACCTCGTCGGCCGCGGCGAGCGCGGCGCGCAGCGGCGGATGATCGTGCAGACGCAGATCCGAGGTGAACAGGACGACCGCGACGGTCATGGGGCTACTCCTGGTCGGGCATGAGGGCTTGCTTGCTTTCCCGCCGTCTCTTCGGGCTGTTCCCGGCACACGGATGCGGAGCCGGGCACGCCACCGCCGGACGCGTCACCCGCGGGGCAGGCGCCGGGCGCGCCGTACGTGCCGTGCGGGCGCGTGGCCTTCGCGGCGGCCCGTGCGCGCGTCGGCCCCGTGCGCGCTCATGCCCTTCGAGGCCGCCTGGGTGATGTTGCGGGCCATGCCGCCGAAGACGACGGCGTGGAACGGGGCGACGGACCACCAGTAGGCATGGCCCGGCAGTCCGCGCGGGTGGAACAGGGCGCGTTGGCGGTAACGAGTGCGGCCCTCGTCGTCCGTGTCGGCGTACATCTCCAGCCACGCCAGGCCCGGCAGCCGCATCTCGGCCCGCAGCCGCAGCAGTCGGCCGGGCTCGATCTCCTCGACCCGCCAGAAGTCCAGCGAGTCCCCGACCCGCAGCCGCTCGGCGTCCCGCCGCCCGCGCCGCAGGCCGACACCGCCGACGAACCGGTCCAGCCAGCCCCGCACCGCCCAGGCCAGCGGGAAGGAGTACCAGCCGTGGTCCCCGCCGATGCCCTCGATCACCTTCCACAGCGACTCCACGGACGCCTCGACCGGCATCCGGCGCTCGTCCTGGTAGAGACTCCCGCCGGCCCAGTCGGGGTCGGTGGGCAGCGGATCGCTGGGCGCCCCCGGCAGGCTCGCGGACGACCAGCGCGTGGCGACCTGCGCCTCCCGCACCCTCCGCAGCGCGAGGGCCAGCGCCTCGTCGAACGGCAGGGGACTGCCCGGCACGTCGGGCACGTACCGGGCGATGTCGTGCTCGTGGCAGACGACCTCGTGGCGCAGCGATTCCGTCAACGGCCGGGCCAGGGAGGCGGGTACGGGGGTGACGAGCCCGATCCAGTGGCTGGACAGTCTCGGTGTGAGCACCGGCACCGGCACGACGAGCCGCCGCCGCAGGCCGGCCACGACGGCGTACTGCTGCATCATCTCGCGGTAGGTGAGGATGTCCGGGCCACCGATGTCGAACGCCCGGTCGACTTCCGCGGGCATGCGGGCCGAGCCGACGAGGTACCGCAGCACATCGCGTACCGCGACCGGCTGGATCCGGGTGTGCACCCAGCTGGGGGTCACCATGACCGGCAGCCGCTCGGTCAGATAGCGCAGCATCTCGAACGACGCCGACCCCGAACCGATGACGACCGCGGCCCGCAGCACGGTGGCGGGCACCGGCCCGTCGAGGAAGATCCGTCCGACCTCGGCGCGGGAGCGCAGATGCGGGGACAGGGACTGCTCCGGCACACCGCGCGGGGTCAGCCCGCCCAGGTAGACGATGCGCCGTACGCCGGCGGCCCGGGCCTCTTCCGCGAAGGTCCGGGCCGCCTGCCGGTCGGTCTCCTCGAACCCGGAGCCGGTCCCGAGGGCGTGCACCAGGTAGTAGGCGACGTCGATCCCGCGCAGGGCCCCGGCGACCGAACCGGGGTCGGTGACGTCGCCCCGGACGGTCTCGACGTCACCCGCCCAGGGATGGTCGCGGAGCTTGCCGGGGGTGCGGGCGAGGCACCGCACCCGGTGCCCGGCCCGCAGCAGCTCCGGCACGAGGCGCCCGCCGATGTATCCGGAGGCGCCGGTGACCAGGCAGTGCAGCCGCTCGGCTCCGCTCCCGTCCCGCTGTCCGTTCGAGCCCGCGTCCGTCCCCGCGTCGGTGCCCACGTCCGTCTCCTCCGTGCTCGCCCGAGGCCGCTTTCCTCTTCCTCTCGTCCGATCATGGCGGCAGTGCGGTGCCCGCGCCCGTTCAGCCGGGCCGGGAACCGGATCCGGCGTCGGAGGCGGGCCCGGTCCCGGAGCCGACTCCGGTTTCGGTTCCGGTTCCGGATCCGGCTCCTGCCTCGGTCCCGGCTCCTGCCTCGGTCCCGGCTCCTGCCTCGGTCCCGGCCTCGGTCCCGGCCTCGGTCCCGGCCTCGGTCCCGGCCCCGGCCCCGGTCCCGGAGCCGGCACCAGCTCCGGCTCCCGCGTCGCCCTTGCGGGCCAGAACGCTCGGCCACCACGCCCGCGGACCGATGTCGATCACGAGCGCGGGCACCAGCAGCGAGCGGACCACGAGGGTGTCGAGCAGGACGCCGAAGGCCACGATGAACGCGATCTGGGCCAGGAAGGCCAGGGGAATCACCATCAGGGCCGCGAACGTCGCCGCGAGGACGACACCGGCCGAGGTGATGACTCCGCCGGTGGTGGTGAGCCCGCGCAGCACGCCCTGCCGGCTGCCGTGCGCGAGCGCCTCCTCCCGGACCCGGGACATCAGGAAGATGTTGTAGTCGACGCCCAGCGCCACCAGGAACACGAACCCGTACAGCGGTACCGAGGCGTCCGTGCCCGAGAACCCGAGGAGATGCTCGAAGACGAGTGCCGAGACCCCGAGCGTCGCCAGGAAGTTGAGCCCCACGGTCGCCACCAGCAGCACCGGCACGAGCAGCGAGCGCAGCAGCAGGACGAGGATCAGCAGGATGATGCACAGGACGACGGGCACGATCACCGTACGGTCCCGGGCGGCGGTCTCCTGGGTGTCGTACTGCTGCGCCGTGTAGCCGCCGACCAGCGCGTCGGCCCCGGAGACCGCGTGCACGTTCCCGCGGAGCCGTTCGACGGTCTCCTTGGCGGCGTCGCTGTCGGCCCCGGCCTCGAGCGTGGCGGAGATCTGGACGCGGCCGTCGGCGACGAGCGGCTCGCCCCCGGGACGCCCCGAGGCGGAGACCGTGGCGGCCGACGCCACGCCCTCGGTCCTCTCGGCCGCGGCCGTCACCTGAGCGGCACGGTCGGCGTCGGCGACGATGACGGCGGGGTTGCCGGAGCCGCCGGGGAAGTGCTCACCGAGTGTCTCCTGGGCGGAGACCGAGGAGGCCTCGCCGACGAAGATCTCGTCGAGCGGCACGCCCTTCGAGGAGAGGGCCGGGGAGAAGGCCGCGAAGGCGGCGAGCACCAACGCCGTCACCACCCACGTTGCACGCGGCCGCCGGTCCACGGTCGCGGCGACCCGCTGCCACACCCCGCGCTTTTCCCCGGAGCCGTCCGCGGAGGGCGCGCTTTCGGCCTCCTTCGGCCGGGAGGGCCAGAAGGCACCGCGTCCCAGCAGGGCCAGCACGGCCGGCAGGAAGGTGAGCGTGGAGAGCACGGAGCACACGATGCCGATGGCGCCGACCGGCCCGAGGGCGCGGTTGTTCGTGAGGTCGCTGGCGAGCAGGGCCAGCAGACCGAGCACCACGGTCGCGGCACTGGCCGTGATCGCCCCGAACGAGCGGCGCACCGCGGCCGTCGCGGCCGCGACCCGGTCCCCGCGCGCGGCGAGTTCCTCGCGGAAGCGCGCGGTCAGCAGCAGCGCGTAGTCCGTGGCGGCGCCGATCACGAGAATGGAGAGAATGCCCTGCACCTGGCCGTCCACCCGGACGACGTCCCGGTCGGCCAGCGCGTACACGACCGCGCACGCGAGGGCGAGGGCGAAGACGGACCCGAGGATGATCAGGAACGGCAGCAGGACGCTCCGGTAGACCAGCAGAAGGATCACCAGCACGGCGGCGAGCGCCACGCCCAGCAGCAGTCCGTCGATCCCGGCGAACGCGTCCGACAGATCGGCCTGGCTCGCCGCCGGTCCCGCGATCTGCGCCGTGGTCCCCGGCACGCTCTTCGCCGTCTCCCGGATCTCGTCCAGGACCTTGGACAAACCGTCCTCGAGGTCGGGCTTCAGCGGGACGACGGCCTGCATGGCCTGCTGGTCGTCGGAGACGAGGGCGGGCGACGGGGCGCCGACGACCCCGGGCTGCCCGGCGAGCCCGCCGATCGCCCGGGTGGCCGCCTCCCGCTGCGCCTCGGTGACCGTGCCGTCCCCGCCCCCGTCGAGCGTCCACACCACGATGGCGGGAACCGTCCGGGCCGCCCCGGCCTCCTCGAACGCCTCACCCGCTTCGAGGACCTTGGTCGACTCGGCGCTCTGCGGCAGGAACGCGGCCTGGTCGTTGGTGGAGACCTCGCCCAGTTTGCCCGCGTAGGGGCCGAGCGTGCCGCCCACACCCAGCCAGACGATCAGCAGGACGAGCGGCACGAGCCACCGGCCCCGGCGCGGTGTGGTTCTCATCGGATCCCCAAGCGACATCGGTACGGAAAGGAGCAGGAAAGTAAATCTCAACCATCAAGTATCTCAATGGTTGAACAAATATATACTGACCGCATGGCCGGCACCGAAACCCCCTCGTCATCCCTTCCCGGAAGCGACCCCGTGGGGATGCAGGCGTTCGCGGTGCTGCTGCGCCGGATGAACGCCGAGTTCAACCGCATCTCCCACGAGTTCGCCCAGGCGCAGGGGCTGCACCTCACCGATGTGCAGGCACTGATCGCGATCCTGGACGCCGACACGGCCGGCGGCCCCATGACCCCCGGCCGGCTGCGCGACCAGCTCGACCTCACCTCGGGCGCGGTGACGGCCTGCATCGACCGCCTGGAGAAAGCGGGCCACATCCGCCGCGTACGCGCCCTGGGCGACCGCCGCGTGGTCCACCTGCACTACGAGGAGGCGGCCAGAGCCGTCGCCGGCGAGTTCTTCCGCCCCCTGGCCCGGGGCACCGAAGCCGCCCGCTCCCGCTTCACCCGTGAGGAACTGACGACGGTGACCCGCTTCCTCGCCGAACTGAACCGGGAACTCGTCCTCCTCGGCCGCCGCACCTCCTGACGGGACGGCGCGCGACTGCCGCGCTTCGGCGTGGAGGCCGGGAGCTACCATGGCCGCGCCGCCCGCCGGACCCGTCCCACGGGGAGGACGGCCCGGCTCCGGGCCCCGCCCGTACGAGAGGCAATGGTGGAGACGAGCACGCAGGCCGACGCCCCCGCACAGCCCCGCACCCCCTTGAACAGGGAGCGGATTCTGGGCACCGCCGTCGCCCTCGCCGACGAGGGCGGGGTCGACGCGCTCAGCATGCGCAGGATCGCGCAGGCGCTCGGCGTCGTGCCCATGGCGCTGTACAAGCACGTGGCCAACAAGAACGAACTGCTGGACGGCATGATCGACGTCGTCGTCGGCGAGATCGACCCGCCGGCCGGTCACGCCGACTGGAAGACCGCCGTCCGCCGCCGGGTGCTGTCGGCCCGCCGCATGCTGCTGCGCCACCCCTGGGCGCCCGGGGTCATCGAGTCACGGACGAAGGCGCGGGCCACCCCCACCCCGGCGGTGATGGAGTACCTGGACTCGATGATCGGGATCTTCCGGTCCGGTGGGTTCCCGATCGACCTGGTCCATCACGCGCTGCACGTCATGGGCAGCCGCCTGCTGGGCTTCTCCCAGGAGCTGTTCGAGGACACCCCCGGCCGTGAGCCGGATCCGGACGCGATGCCGCCCGAGGAAATGGCCGCCCGCTACCCCCACCTCACGGAACTGGCCAGGGCGGTCGCCCATGACCAGGAGTCCGTCGTCGGCTCCGGCTGCGACGACCAGTTCGAGTTCGAGTTCGCTCTGGACCTGACGCTGGACGGCCTCGAACGGCTCAGGCTCCGGCTCCGGGACACTCCCTGACCCACCGCTGAAAAGGGCCCCGCGGCTCCTGGCGGCAGGCCCCGCCGGCGCCGCCCTCGCCTGCCCGCGGGCTCGTCCGCGTCGATTGCCGCCCCCTGGTGCGCCCCGCCGCCCCTTCCCGTACCCCTTGACGGGTGTACGTCGTACACCTATGGTGCGCCCAAGGTGTACGCCGTACACCGCTGGCGCTCGCCGTGAAGGTCCCCTGCCGGTCGACCGGTGTCGGATCCGACGGGAACGGTGAGCCGTCACCGAGCACCAGGGGATGGGGGAGACCCGATGAAGGCGATCGTTCAGGAGCGGTTCGGCCCACCGGACATCCTGCGACTGGCGGAGACCGACCGGCCCGAGATCGGGACCGGACAGGTACTGGTGCGCGTGCGCGCGGCCGCGCTCAACCCCTACGACTGGCACATGATGCGCGGCGACCCGTACGTGGCGCGGCTGCTGGGAGGCATGGGGCTGACCCGCCCGAGGTCCCGGGTGGCCGGGATCGACGCGGCCGGGCAGGTGGAGGCGGTCGGCGCCGACGTGCGCGGACTCCGGCCCGGCGACGAGGTGCTGGGCTTCTGTACGGGCTCCTTCGCCGAGTACGCGCGCACCACGGCGGACCTGCTGGTGCCCAAGCCGGCGAACCTGACCTTCGAGCAGGCCGCGGCCGTGCCCATGGGTGCGGTGACCGCCCTGCGCGGCATCCGGACCGTGGGCCGGACGCAGGCGGGGCAGCGGGTCCTGATCAACGGGGCCGCCGGCGGCGTGGGCACGTTCGCCGTGCAGATCGCCGCGGCCCTGGGCGCGGAGGTCACGGGGGTGTGCGGCACCCGCAACGTCGAGCTGGTGCGCTCACTGGGCGCCGCACACGTCGTCGACCACACCCGCGAGGACTTCACCGACGGCCGCGCACGCTACGACGTGATCCTGGACAACGTGGGCAACCGCCCGTTGAGCCGTCTGCGCCGAACGCTCACTCCGACGGGGACTCTGGTGGCCAACGGGGGAGGCTCCCCCGGCCGCGTGTTCGGAGCCGTCGGCTCCCTGCTGCGCGTGAGCGCGGTCGACGTGTTCGTCCGGCAGCGGCTGCGCCCGATCCTCCCGGCGGCTCCGGCCGGGCCGGCCCGGGAGGACCTGCTCGCCGTCACCGCGCTCATCGAGGCCGGCACGCTCACCCCGGTGGTCGACCGGAGCTACGCCTTCGCCGACGCGGCCGAGGGCGTGCGCCATGTGGAGCGGGGTCACGCCCGCGGCAAAGCCGTGGTCACCGTGGCGTGAGCGCGTCCACCCGTCTCGCGCCGGCCACCGGGCCGCGTGCGCGCACCGCCGGTTCCCCGGGAGACGACGTCCTGGGTTCAGGAGGAGGCGACGCCCTGTCGTGACGGCTCCACGGGGCCGTTGCCCCCTTCGGCGAGCCCGGCGTGCTGGAGAAGCAGACGGGCCAGGGCGCGCGCCTCGTCGGCGGTGAGCGCCGCCCACGTCCCCGGCTCGCCTCCCCGGTCCTGGCCGACGTCCAGGGTGACCCTGCTGATGGGCCGGTCCGCGGGGGCGAGCCGCAGACACCGCACCGCGATCCTGCGCCCGCAGGCTGTCACGAGCGAGGGGTTCTCGGTCGCGGTAGGCAGGTCACGCCCTGTCGTCGTCATCCGTCTCACACTCCTTCACGCCGGCCGGCCCGGTAACTCCGGCTGGTGTCCTGTCCGCTGTGCCCGGTGGGTGTGTCCTGCCTGTCCGTGATGTCCGGCGGGACACCACAGTCAGCGCGGCGCGGAGCCGAAATGTTCCCCGCTGTCGTGTTCCCCGCCGGACCGTGAACTGCGGAAGGTGCGGCGGTAGGTGTCCGGAGGGACCCCGAGGGCGCGGTTGAGGTGCCGGCGCGGCGTCGTGGCGGTTGCCCATGCCGGTGGCCGCCGCGATGGCGTCGACGCTGTCGCCGGTGGTCTCCAGCAACTCCTGGGCCCGCCGGATCCGCTGGGTCAGCAGCCACTGCAGCGGGGCGGTGCCGGTCACCGCCCTGAACCGGCGGCCCGGATGGCGTGAGCTCGTGTTCGCCCGGCGGGCCGGGTCCTCCACCGTCAGGGGCCGGTCGAGCCGCTCGAGCGCCCAGGGGAACAGCCCGGCCAACGCGTGGTCGTCCCGGGCGGGCACCGGTGCGGCGACGAACTGGGCCTGGCCGCCCGCCCGGTGCGGGGGCACGACCGGACGGCGGGCGACCGTCTTGGCGACCGCCGAGCCGTGGTCGCGCCGGCACCTTCGTCTCCACCGCCGCCCCGCTGATCGAGGCGGCACTGCGCGCCGGGATCCCGTACGTGGACGTGGCGGCCGAGGTCGAAGCGAATCTCGACACGTTCACGCATTACACGGACCGCGCCCGCGCCGCGGACACGGTGGTGCTCCCTGCGATGGCCTTCCACGGCGGTCTCGGCGACCTCCTTGTCACCACGGCGATGGGCGACTGGACGACGGCCGACGAGGCACACATCGCGTACGGCCTGAGCAGTTGGCACCCCACACCCGGAACCCGCGCCGCGGGCGAGGTCTCCCGCAGGCGCCGAAACGGCCGACGCGTCACCTACCGGAACGGCGCTCTCGAATACCGCGACGACGCCCCGCCCACCCTGAAATGGACCTTCCCCGAACCACTCGGAGTCCGGTCCGTGGTCGGGGAGTTCACCATGGCCGACGTCGTCACCGTCCCCAGCCACCTGACCGCCCCCGACGTACGCACCTACATGACGGCCGAGGCGGCCAGGGACCTCGCGCCCCCCGACACCCCGGCGCCGACCGCCTCCGACGCGCGTGGCCGGTCCGTCCAGACCTTCCTCGTCGACGCCGTCGTACGCTCTGGCGACGAACACCGCCGCGCCGTGGCGAGCGGCCGCGACATCTACGCCGTCACCGCGCCTCTCGCGGTGGAAGCGGTCCACCGCATCCTCACCGGCCGCACGCGGACAACCGGCGTCGCCTCGGCCGGCGCCCTCTTTGACACCCCGGACTTCCTGGACGCGCTGTCCGCACACCTCACCGTCACCCGTTGGCGGGCACTCGCGATCAGACCTCCATGACAGTGACACGCCCGCCGCACAGCGCGGTGAGGTCCTCGGAACCGGAGGTGAGGGCCGTGACGGGCCCGGGCGCGGCCGGTGCCGTGGCGCCGAGCATGGCGTCGATGGCGCACTTGTGACCGTGGAGACCGCAGTCCGCGAGAATCCGCCGTGTCCGTGGCACGCGTCCGCCGGTCACGATCCGAGGGGCTTGCTCGCCCCTACCGGGCGGGGAGCGCCTTGCCGGTCGACGCGGTACGACGGCGGACCAGCACGCGAGTGGTGCTGCCGTCCTCCTCTTCGATGTCCCGGACATGCTCGAAACCGATTCTGTCCAGCAGTACCAGTGAGGACTCGTTCGGTGCGGCTACGGTGGCATGCACCTCGGTCAGTCCGAGGGTGTCGAAGCCGTGGGCGACGATCGCTTCCGCCACCTCGGTCCCCAGGCCGGAACCCCAGGCCGCGGGCGCCAGGGCGTAGATGATCTCGTGGCCTCCGACGACGTCGGTCGGCTTGATCTCGGCATGCCCGACCAGGAGCCCGTCGCGACGAACGGCCCAGACGTCGAACAGATCCCGTGCATAGACTTCCGTGAAGATCCGCCCGAACAGTGCCCGGTCCGCTGCTTCGGAAGCAGGGCCGTCACCCATCCACTGCGACACCCTCGTGTCCTGGAACAGAGCGACGAAGGCCTCTTCGTCCTCGGGTACGTACGGTTCCAGGAGCAGCCGCTCGGTGCGCAGAGGAGGAGTCACGGACGGCGACGCTACCCACGCGACTTCCTGGCCGGCAACCCACTTTCACCTGCGCGGACGGTGCCCTGTTCTTCTCCTGCCGCAAAGAACGCCTACCCCGCGGAAGGCGGAGGGACCATGGACCTGCTCACCTTGCTCGACGAAGCGGTGACCGCACTCGAACAACCCTTGGGGCAGCACGACATGGACGAGGGCTGGACTGACGAGCTCCGCCGGGAAATCCAGGAGGAGATCTCGGTCAACCGCTCGGTTCTGCGACGGCACGGGCTGGTGATGGTGCCGTACCTACGGCCGCGCCTGGACGAATGGATGGACCACGAGGCAGTGGGGCCGGGGCGTCTGCAGCGTCTGGTCCTGAACGTGCAGCGGAGCTTGGAAGACGCCCGCGGCAAGGCTTGAGGCGCGTGCACCGCGGCAGGCGTGATCCGAAGTCCTAGGCGAAGGCGGTGACCGTCGCGAGCGGAAGCGGCGGGAGGCCGTCTCGGTGTGGGTACCGGCGCTCGTGAGGTCCGGTCCTGGCAGGAGAAAACGGCAGGACGACCGTCGCCCACCGGGCCTTCCTTCTTCATGCGCAGGAGGTGCGGCCTCGGGTCGGCAGGAAAGAGGTCAGTGGATGATCGGGGACACAGGAGGGGCGGTGCGGCGAAGGGCGTGTACGGCTGTTCGCGCTGCTCGCTCCACCGTGGAGATGCCGTGAGACATGCTCGGGCTGCCGTGAGAGAGGACGACGACGTAGAACGTGCTCCCGTGTGCTGCGACTCGCCCCATGCTGTTGATTGTCCAGCGTTGCGAGTGGGAGCGTTGCAGCCAGCCGTTCTTGAGTTGCCAACGGCTGCCTTCCGCGGACACTCCCCAGTCCTGGTCGGCGTCGATCCGGCCCATGAAGGTCTGGATCAGGTGACGTGAGGCTTCGCTGAGCGGTGAATGATCGGCGAACACGGCGGTCAACAGGGTGAGTTGGTCTGCCGCGGTGGTGCGGGTGAGGCCCCAGTGGGTACCTGGTCCTGCTTGGGTGGAGGTCAGCCCCAGGGCCTTGTTGGCGTCAGCGAGTCCTGGGCCGCCGCCGATACGTTGCCACAGGGCACTTGCGGAGTCGTTGTCGCTGCTCTGGATCATTGAGGCGGCGGTGGATGTCTCCCACGGGGTGAGCGACCGTCTTTCGCGCTGGGCGCGCAGCAGCAGTGCCGCCAGGATGTCTACCTTCGCCAGGCTCGCGGTGATGTGTGTTTGTGAGCCGTACACCGTCCGTCGGCCGGTCCTGGGCTCCAGAACGGCGACCGACACCTGGGTGCCGCTCTGCGTTCGAATCGGTTCGAGCAAACGAGTGAGCGCGTTGTTCGCATCCGTCGGGGTCGGCGTCCGCGTGTCGGGAAGGCCTGGCGGCGCTTGGGCCGGCTTGCTGTTCGCCGGCGTCGAAGGTGCCTGGTTCTGCGCCAGGGAGCGTCCGACCCGGTCACCGGTTGTGGTGCGACCGGCGGCGAAGCAGCCCGTTAGCAGCATGCCCGCTGCTGAGCATGCCAGCACCAGCCGTATCCGCTCCCGCCGCGCGCAGGCCTTGTGGTGTCCGCTCGGGCCGGGCGGGACAGGCTGGTGCCCCGTTCCGTGAGGTGGACGGGCGGCATGATTCGGATGCATCGGGAACCTCAATCGCGCAAGCGGGAGACAGCCGGAGGGAAAACCACGCCACAGTCTTTTCCGGGGTGAGGCGCGCCGCATCCCGGAGCGGTTTCCCCCTAAAGGCGTAACGCGCTCACCGCAGACGCCACCTGACGGCCCCTTGGAAATGAAGCGAAGGCCTGTCTCTCGCGGCCCTGTGCACCTGCCCCGCGCCGCCATGCCGTGCGACGCGCCGCCCCCTGGCCCCCGGGTGCGGTGGCCTCTCCACGCCACTCTTCCCGGTGAGCGCCTTGCAGCGTTTGGGGGAGTTGTGCGACGTGGCTGTGGGTGTCATCGAGGTCGGTCCGGGCGTGGAGTACGTCGGCTGTCCCAGGTGCCGGTGAGGGCTGCCGCGGGGCTCTGAGACTTGGAGTCCCGCCGTTCAGAACATCACTCGTCTCGGGAATTCGACTGATGGATCGTCAGGGAAGCCGCCGGCGTCCCCACACGTCACACGGGGATACCTCGTGAATCGGCGAGGACAAGCCCGTCGGTCCGTAGCCTGATCGGGGTAACCAAGGGATACGCCACAAGGAGGTCCGCCCGGTGGACCGGCCCGGCCCGTCGCTGCTGCTGCCCGACAGACCAACTCCGGCGACACCCTCGTCCGGCTGCCACCGCCCCGCCGGCCTTGAGCGTCCTGCCGTCCGCCCCGCCGGGCGCTTTCTGCGCCTTCAGCGCACTGTTCGCACCCTCCATTGGCACGATCAGGTGCCGCCGAGGTCGTCCCCGATGTCCCCGATGTCACCGACGTGGATCCGGTTGTCCGGGCCGATGGAGATCTCCTCGACGTCGCGGGGCGTGCCGATGCCGGAGGGGGAGACGCGGGCGACCGTCTTGCCGGGGGGCCGTCCACGGCGTAGATGTACGGGCCATGGCCATGGTAGCTGCGTGGTGGCGTCCGCCGGCGGACGACGTGCGGGGCCTTCTGCTGGACGGCAGACCGATCTCGCTTCGAGGATGGACGCGGGGCCCGTGTCGGACCCGCACAGCGGGACATCAGCTTGGGAAGCCCGGGCTCTATGGGGTCGACAGGCTTGCTGACCTGTTGCGAAGCGGCGTCATGACCTGAGGGCATGCTTGGGCGGGTGCCTGCTGTTCCCCGTGGTTCCCCGCAGTATCTGGCACGAGTCTGGCGGGGAGACGCGTTCAGGCGGGTTGGTCAGCCGCGCCGCGAACCGGGCACGCCGATACCGGAACCGAGGTCGGTGGGGGCGGTCAACGAGTGGGCCGCGGTTCTCAGATCGTTCTCCCACCCCGGGAGTGCGTCAGGGCTGATCCATTCGCTGTAGTCCGCTGCGACGGAGAGGAACCGTGTCTCCTCCCGGGTACGGGCCGCGACCGTCATCGACAGCCGGTCGGCCACGTCCGCGGGGCTCAGCTCGCCTTTCGCGAGACCGAACGCGAGGCTCACGAGGAGGCACCGGCCGGCTGTCTCCTCGTCGGGAAGGCATATGCCGAGTTCGTGCAGGGCTTGGACGTACAGGTCACGGATCTCGGTCTCGTCGCTCCTACGCGGCAGGCCGGCCAGTTCGCGCAGAGCAGGGGAATCAAACCCGTCGACGAGCGCATGCGCAGCGAGCATCGGGAGTTCGTGGGGAGGAAGCACCTCCGCCACGTACCGCCAAGCGCTGTGCTGCAACCCGTTCATGCGCCCATCGTGGGGGCAGCGAGACGTCCTGGCCAGCCGATTGCTGCTGTGGCCCGGCTTCTTCTTGCCCCGGGTCTTGCCGGGGAGCTTGGTGAGCTCGGTTTTTGCTGGTCAAGTCGGTGTGCACAGGCGACGGAGCGATCATCATCGGTCATTGCCGAGCGGCCTGGGACGGCCCGGAGGCAGTCCGGAGGCAGGGCCCAGACGGACTGGGCTACGGTGCAGCCTCCTGCGGCAGGTTGAGCAGTAGGGGAGCAGGAAGGAAAGTCCCGCCGGATGGCGGCGCCGAGGCAGGCGACTGTTGGGGCAGGGCGCGAAGCGCCCGACCGGAGAGGGGGCCGCTGCGGTTCGCTCGGTCGGGTCACTGGGATTTGGCCCATCGCGAGGGGAGCGCAAGCACAGCGCAATGCTGAGCAGCAAGGCGCCCTCCGTCTGCTTTTTCCCATTCGGCCAGGTTTGCTCGCCATTTCACTTGACGGCTGACTTGGTTACCGAAAGCGCCGTTGGGGCGGGTCGGTAACCTCTTGAATCGCGCATCATTCCTCTACGCTTGCCACGTGTCGCCGGTGACGTGGGAGGATTCTTCTGCTGTTCTCCCGGGGGGAATTGAACGGGAGTTGAGTGATCGTTTTCGTGGTAGAGTTTCAATGAATTCACAGGACGCCGCGAAAAAAGGGGAATGGCGTGAACACCGAGAAGGTCACGGCTCGACGTCTTACGGCCGAAGAGGTTTCGGAGTTGAGCCTCCAGGACGAAATCTTCGTCTCGGCGGAGATGGATGGCCTTCCTCTCGACTGCTATGCCCCGGCTTCTCTTACGGAGCCGGGTAAGAATTTTGAGGGAGGGTCCTTCGCTGCGAGGACGATATTCGGTCAGGAAGTCAGCGTTCTCCCGGACAATGCCGAAGAGCACGGGATCTGGGTTGCTGACAAGGCAGGGGAAGAAATCGAGGTTCTCCAGAATGCTGGCGTCCTCCTGAATCTCGCCCTCTTCGTGCCCAACGGGAACAAGGAATCACTGGGATCGCTCTACTCCGCCGCCCGGGACGCCTTCGGCGCGGGGATTGTTCAGCGCTGGAGTGAGGAAGTCGTCACGGTGCCGGATGTCAAGGTCGACCTGTTCGAGGAGCCGGCCCGGGGGCGGAAGAACGCGAGCGGTCAGAACCGCGACCGCCGCGCCTTGGACATCTACCCGACCCGAGTGCGATTCATGGAGCCCAGCGATGGCTGGAAGTTCATTGTCGAACCGCACAAAGAGGTCGTCGATGAGACACCGACGATCTGACCTGATGGCAGGTTAGCCTCGGTCTTTCGCGGGAGCCCGTCAGCTTGCTGACGGGCTCTTCGAATTGCCCTGGGTGGAGGCTGGCCCTTGAAGGCGTTCGGCACCGCCAAGGAGGGGCACATGTTCGGCAATGAGCGCGGGAAGTGGCCGGCTCACCTATTGATCAGAAACTCATGGGGTTCACTCGTCGAGGATATAGCGGACGTGTCGGCCACCGAAGTATTCGCGCACGATGTGGGGTTGGCGTTGTCGACGGTGGAAGAACCTGCGGGTTTCGGAGGCGAGTTCGGCCTGGTCCGGGCCCGGTGGGTATGAGGCAGGTTGCTTTTGAGGTCGGCGTTGACCAGCTCGTCGGGGTTCAGCTCGGGTGAGTACGAGGGCAGGAAGTGCAGCTCGACCTGGTCCTTGTGGTCGGCGAGCCAGGCCCGGACGGTCTTCGAGTCGAAGGATTCGGTGAAGACCATGAAGTACATCCGCCCCTTGGTGCTGATCGCGGACATCGCGTTCACCGAGAACCGGTTCCCGGTGCGGCGGACGACAGGAGTGCTTCCCCTGGCGCCCCAGGTGCGGCTGGTGACCTGGTCCGAGCGGATCCCGACCTGATCGGCGAAGAGGACTTCGCCCCCCTCTGCCTTCGCTTGGGCCTGGATCGCCGGCCAGCTCTCTTCGTACCAGACGCGGACGGCCTCCGGGTCCTGCTCGATGGCCCGCTTGTCCGGACGCTGGAACGTCAGTCCCCAGCGTTTGAGGTACTTGCCCACACCGGGTTCGGTGAAGCGGATCCGGTACAGCTTGAAGATCAGCTCGCCTATCAGGGCCCGTGTCCACAACTGGCCGGAAAGCCCCAGGCCGGAGGGGGTGTGATCGAGGACGGCCTGCCGGATTGCGGCCTGCTCGGCCTCGGACAGGACCTGATGCTCGCTCACTCGGCGGCCCCGCGTGCGGGACAGCGGTGCGTCCCGGCCACCGGTCTGCCACCTCGTCCACCAGTTGTCCACGGCCCTGACCGACACCTTGAACAGGGCCGCGACCTCTGCCCGGTCCCGGCCCTCCATCAGCGCGGACACCGCCGGCAACCGCACAGCCTCCTGCGCGTCCGGCGACCAGGTCCGCGCATCCCCCACCAGACCACTCACGCACCCTCAAGTCTCCCTCAAGTCACCGATCTTCAGTGATCACTTGTCATAGATTGACCGGACCTCGTCAACCGAGACGGGGCAGTGATCGTGCGGCCCGCGGTAAGGGCCGCCGAAGAAAAGCGGGGGACAGCAGTATGAGCAAGAGATTCCTGTCGACAGTCGTGGCCACTGGTGTGGCCGCCGTCTCCTTCGTGGCGCTCGGCCCGGCGGGCGCGGCGGGTGCCGCGCCGCTCGTCTGTGAGCCTGGCTACAAGTCCGCGTCCTGGACCAGCCTGGACAAGAGCTGGGTGATCACCCACGCCAAGCAGATCAACATCCCCAAGAGCGGCACCGGCAGTTACACCAAGACGGCGACCTACCGCAAGACGGTCAGCTCGGGGCGCGAGGTGACCGGAGGCGCCAGCTACTCGGCCAACTGGGTCATCTCCAGCATGGATGCCCACGTCTCCGGGACGCTCTCCAAGGCGGGCGAGAAGACCAAGGAGAAGAGCGAGTCAGTCACGTTCAACTTCAACAAGCCGGGTGTCTACGTGGTGTTCAGCGGCGTAAAGAAGGCATCCGGCTACTACACGGCCAAGACCTGCAACTCCAAGGGCACCGGCTTCGGCAAGAAGGGCTACGGCAAGGCCCGTAGCTGGAGCGTTCAGGCCGAGGGTGCGGTGAAGTGCACCGAATCGCCCAAGAAGGGCACGGCCAAGCGGGCGGCCAAGGCCTACTGCTGAGGTGACACCGTCCCAGTGGGCCTCGGCCCGTCGGGACGGCATCCGCCGGCAGGGCTGTGAGGGTCGGACCCCGTCGGGGTCCGGCCCTTCCGTGTCGAGTGCTCCCCGGTCTCATGCACATGGTGTCTTCGACGTGCTCGGGCAGGGTGTCGAGGACCTTCGCGGCCGGCGGGGAGAAGCGGACCGCGTACGGCTGTCCGGTCACCGGCGCCTTCCCCGCAGCTCCGCCATGCCGATGGCCTCGCTGCCGTCGTAGCCGGAGGCGACGAAAG
Source organism: Streptomyces sp. NBC_01635 (assembly GCF_045209715.1). Classification (NCBI taxonomy): domain Bacteria; kingdom Bacillati; phylum Actinomycetota; class Actinomycetes; order Kitasatosporales; family Streptomycetaceae; genus Streptomyces; species Streptomyces sp. NBC_01635. Next base: position 6,167,254 of record NZ_CP109277.1, read on the forward strand.
CGTCGACGGCCGGAGCGTGGGCGAGTCGGCCCTGCCCAGTCCTGGACGACCTCGTAGCTGCCGTGGCCGTCGCCTGGTGACCTTCTACGCGGTGCTGTACTACGCGGGGCTCAGGCCTGCGGAGGCTGTCGGGCTCCGGTTGTCGGATTGCCACCTGCCGGAGCAGGGCTGGGGCACGCTGACGCTGAGAGAGACACGCCCTGTCTCCGGCAAGCAGTGGACCGACTCAGGGGGGCGCCATGACCGCCGGGGCCTGAAGGCGCGCGAGGCGTCCACCGGCCGGTGCCCATTCCGCCGGTCCTGGTCGCCATCCTCCAGGCGCACCTGAGGGAGTTCGGGACTGCCAAGGAAGGGTGCGTCTTCGGTAACGAGCGTGGGGGCGTGGTCGGCTCATCTACCTATTGGCGAGTGCGGGAGGAAACACGGGAGTATGCCCTGCTGCCGGAACGCGTGGTCGCTCCGTTGGCCGGACGCCCGTACGACCTGCGACACGCGTGCATCACGCGGTGGCTGAACGCTGGGGTGCCCATCGCTGAGGTGGCCCGGCGGGTCGGCAACTCCCCGGAGGTGATCTACCGCCGGTATCACGGCTGCATCGACGGTCACGAGGAAGCCGCCAACGCCAAGATTGCGAAGCAGCTGGAGGAGGACGGCGACGCGGCATAGCGCCGCGTCGTACCTCCGAGGGGACGGGGCAGTGAGGCCCTGCGTCACTTTTTCGGTACTGGCAGGGCTTGCCTGCGGTTGCCTCGTCCATGAGACGCCGCCGGCCTCGTGCGTCAGCGGCAGGCCGTACACTCCGGCCACGCATAAGGAGCGATCACACGCGAGTCCGTGCCCAGGGTCCTGGACGAGCATAAAGAGTTGGAACACGGGGCTTCCTGGCGACGTACCACTTCGGCAGGGCCTGTTCGTACGTGCACGTGCACGTAAGGGGGGAAGAATGGCGACACTCGAGGAAATCAAGGCACTACTGGGAGAACCCCTTTTCAATTGGTCTGATCCCGCTCCCTGGGTCCGACTGGAACAGGAACTCGGGGTCTCTTTCCCCGCTGACTTCCGGGACATAACCGACGCCTACGGCCCCGTTGTGATCAACGAAAAGTTGTACCTTGACCACCCTGGCCATCCGATCAGGAACCTGGGAGAAGAGATCAAGGAGTCGATCGAGTTCTGGCTTGAGGAAGATCTAGCAGAGTTCCTTCCCAGTGGGGCAGGGTCTCGCCCTGGAGAGCTGTTGCCGATCGCAACAGGCGCAACAGCAGAGACCATCTTCCTGCAAGTACCACACGGGCCGTCAGCACCTTGGGTCGTAGGCGTGCAGGAAATGGACAGTGGAGAATTCGTGCTCTACGGAATGACGTTCAGCGACTGGTTGCTGGCACTTCTCAAGGGCGAGGACGTCATGGTGGGTTCCTCCGCCCCAGACCACCCGTTCTACGAGCCTCTGGCCTAGTACTCCAGCAGCACTTTGACGTTTTCCCTGTTCAGGGGCGGTTTGGGCGAGTGTAGTGGGCTGGGTTCCGGCCCGTGTTCTCTTTCCCGGACCGCCCCTCGATCGTGTGCAGCCGCCGCTGATAGTGGCAGTGGTCTGGGCAGCCTCCCGGCGTGATCGACGAGCGTGCAGTTGAGATCTGGAACGACGAACTCGAGGAACTCTTCCTGCGCACCGGCCACCGCTTCAGGCGCGTCGAGCCGCGTCGCAGGATGCGTGACTACATCCGTGGGACTGCTGGGCCCGGTCGGCCGGAAGAACGGCTGGCAGCTGGCCGAATACGCCGGGCATTACACGCCCGACCGCCTTCAGCGGCTCCTCAACGGCGCCCGCTGGGACGCCGACGAGATCCGCGACGACCTCCAGCACTATGTAGCCGAACGGCTCGGCGAGCCCGACGGGATCCTCATCCTCGACGACACCGGCTTCCTCAAGAAGGGCACCACCTCGGCCGGCGTACAGCGCCAGTACTCCGGCACTGCCGGCCGCACCGAGAACTGCCAGATTGGCGTGTTCGCCGCCTACGCCACCACGCGAGGACGCGCCCTGGTGGACCGTGAGCTGTATCTGCCCAGGTCCTGGACCGACGACCGCGATCGCTGCCGCGCCGCCCACATCCCGGACGAGCGGACCTTCGCCACCAAACCCGACCTGGCCAAGGCCATGGTCCTGAGGGCGATCGCCTCGCCGCTGCCGATCGCCTGGGTGACCGCGGACTCGGCCTACGGCCAGGAATGGCGGCTGCGCCGCATGCTGGAGGAGACCGGCCTGGGGTATGTGCTCGCGGTCCCCAAGTCCCAGCAGGTGCCCCACTTCGGACGCATCGATCACCTCTTCTCCCAGGCTCCCGACGAAGCGTGGGAGAGACGTTCGTGCGGTGACGGCGCCAAGGGCCCGTGCGTCTACCACTGGGCCGCCCTGCAGATCACCTCCAACGAGGACTTCGACGACGAACTGCCCACCCACCAGCGGTGGGCACTGGCGCGCCGCAGCATCAGCAAGCCCCAGGAGATCGCCTACTACCTCGCCTACGCACCGCTCGGCACCACGGTCGAGCACTTGGTCCGCGTCGCCGGAACACGTTGGGCCATCGAGGAAGCCTTCCAGGCTGCCAAGAACGAGTGCGGCCTCGACCAGTACGAAGTCCGCCGCTACACCGGCTGGATGCGGCACGTCACCCTGGCCATGCTGGCGCACGCCTTTTTGGCGGTCATGGCCTCCGACGCCGCGGTAAAAGGGGCAGCAGAAACGGTTCCTGCCTCGCGCCCCTCACCGTGGCAGAAGTTCGGCGGCTCCTGGCAACTGGCCACTCACCCGCCACACGCGCTCATCAGTCCCTCATCAGGGCACGCGCACTGAGATGGTCACAGTGGCGCAGACGACGCCAAGCCGTCGCCCGCCGCTGCCACTATCAGCGGCGGCTGCACACGATCGAGGGGCGGTCCGGGAAAGAGAACACGGGCCGGAACCCAGCCCACTACACTCGCCCAAACCGCCCCTGAACAGGGAAAACGTCAAAGTGCTGCTGGAGTATTAACTCGGGGGTTGATCCGACCGAGGTCGCTGAACGTGCTGGCAACAGCGTTGAGGTCCTGCTGAACCGCTATGCCAAGTGCATCGACGGACGTCAGGAGATCGCCAACCGCAAGATCGAAGAGTTGTTGCGCGAGTACGAGTGATCACTGCTGCGTCAGGCGTAGGCGCCTCGGTTCTCAGAGGTGCCTACGCCTTTCGCAACGTCGGCTGTAGAAGCTCAGAAGCTCAGTGACCATCGTGCCGATGCGCTGCCGGCCCGATCTCGGGGTTGTACCAGTCTGGGAGTTCCGCGGTAGCGCGCACCTCAAGGCGCATGAGTGCTCGCACATGTCCTTGCTGCGCGGTGAGCGATTTCAAGAGTTCAATGACGCGGTTGAGTCTTTCCTGACTCGTAGATGAGTCCGGCTCGCCTGCCACCTCCATCAGGTGCCTGTAGGCGATCGTGAGCTGTGCGTTCACCCGGCTCTCGATCTGTAGCACCGCGTCACTTGCCATCAGCTGGGCTTCAGCCCGGGTGTCCCGTTGAGCACGTCTCGCGGTATGGACTTCCGCTGCTTCCGCGTCGACTGACCCTGACTTGAGCGCGTGAGCGTAGGCCAGCATGGCGTCTCTGTAGTAGCGATCATTTGCGTTCAACTGAACGTAGCAGCTGCGGAGTTGATCAATCTTGCGTTGATCCTCAGCAGCCTGCTGTTCCGCGATCCGGACCCGTTCTCCCCGCTCCGACCTTCGCGACTCGGCGCGCTGGGTGAGGACTTGAGTGATCACTGCCGAAGCCAGCGTGCCGAAGACACCAACGCTCGCGACGATCACAGAGATGGTCCCACCAGACATCTCCACCCCCTGGCACTCACCTGAGTTCCCCCGATGAGCAGACAGTAGCTAAGGGACCTGCACGGGTCGGCCCAATCGCTGGTTCTCACTGAGGGAGCCGATGCCTACGTGGCATCGCCGACGGCTCTCTTCGTGCACGGTGCCTGCTGCCCAGCCCTCGACCTGTCCAGAGGTCTTATCGTTTGCCGGGTCTGACCTGGGCAGATGCTTCAAGATCCTGTCCACGAATAGTCCACGGACCCGGACATGCGGCCGCTTCGGGCCGCACACGGCTGCACATACGCGAAGACCCCGGCCTCAGCGTTTCCGCTGGTGACGGGGTCTTTGGGCACCTCATGCAAGGTGCCCCCGGCAGGATTCGAACCTGCGCACACGGCTCCGGAGGCCAGGTGAGAGCGAGAGGCGATTGGCGCCCTGACCTGCTGCGGAGACCCCTTGTGGCTGAAGCCTGAGCAAGATCATCACGTCCCTATTGCGCGGGTGGCCTGTCGGGCGGTGGGTCCGGGCCGTATCGTCGAAGCATGATCTCGGGCAGCGGCGGGGGCGTGGGCGGCAACGGCGCGGAGTTCACTGCGGAGGCTCTGGCACCTGTCCTTCGGGAAGCCTGCTCATCGGCCGGACTCAACTCCAGCGGAGCCGAGTTGCTGCGCCTGGGGTCGAACGCGGTGTACCGCCTGCCGTCGTCACCCGTCATCGTGCGTATCGCACGTGATCCGTCGGTTCGCACGGAGATGGACCGGGTGGTGAAGGTGGCGCGGTGGCTGGAGACGGAGCACTTCCCGGCCACGCGCGTGCCGGCGCGGGTTGCTCAGCCGCTCGTCGTCGGCGGCCTGGTGGTGACCTTCTGGGAGAGCGTCCAGGAGAACGAGGAGTACGCCACCGTTGGCGAACTGGCCGACCTGCTGCGCCGCCTCCACTGGCTCGAAGAGCCGGAGTCGCTCGGCCTGCCGTATTTCGATCCGCTCGCCAAGCTGACGGCGTCCCTCGAAGGACTGGACACCATCGCGGGGGAGGACCGGGAGTTCCTGGAGGCTCGGGCGGCCGGGCTTGCCAAGGATTACGACCGGCTGGACTTCGTCCTCCCCTTCGGGATGATCCACGGAGACGCCAACATCGGGAACGTCCTTCGCCACCGGGACGGCCACGCGGTCGTCATCGACCTGGACGGCTTCGCCCTCGCCCCACGCGAGTGGGACCTGATCCTGACGGCGCTCTACTACGACCGCTACGGCTGGCACTCGAAGACGGAGTACGCGGAATTTGTCCACCGCTACGGCTTCGACCTGATGAACTGGCCCGGATACGAGACCTTGGCCGACCTGCGGGAGCTGATGATGGTGGCCTGGCTCGGCCACCAGGTCGCTACCAGTGAGCGCTCCGCGGATGAGTTCGGCCGGCGTTTGCGCGCTCTGCGGACGGGCGGAAGCCGGAAGGACTGGCGGCCCTTCTGAGGGTCGTTGCCATGGACGCTCACGCTCGTTGACGAAGTCGACCGCATCGACGGTGACATGAACTCACGCGAGCAGAACGGCTCTTCCATGAACGAAGTGCACGTACGGATCGGTATCTATCGCAGCAGGTACCACACCGACACTTCCTGCCCTGCTCTGAACGGCAAGCCGGAGACATTCGGAGGGATTGAGCAGATGTCCCGGGAGGACGCGGAAGCACAAGGGCTCAAGCACTGCCAGACGTGCAAGGCGTAGCCCTGCGTCTGGGTGACTGCCTGCCCGCTGTCCAGCGCTTCTTCAGACGCTGGACACTCTGTCCGCTGCCTGCCACAGCCGGTGCTCCGCCGCTCGCTCGCGGAAGTCCTGGGTGGCGGTGTTTCCCACCCGGGAGAGGTTCTGCCCGAACTCGGCGAGATAGCTGACGCACCGGGCCGACTTGAGCTGTTCCCCCAGGTCAAGCGCATCGAGGGCCACGCGGCACGCCTCTTCGACGTCCCCGGCTCGTAGGTGGGCGTCGGCGAGGACCATGGTCGCGAAGAAGTCGCTCCGCACATGGCTGCCGCTCATGGCGTTCTCGGCGTGGGCGACGGCCCGGCGGGCACTGTTGACGTCGCGGAAGCAGTGGGCGGCCTCGGCGGCCAGCTCCGCTTCGTCGAAGTAGCTGATCCACTCCGGCTCGTCGTCCGTGTTCCGGCTCTCCAGTGCTTTCGTGGCCGCGGTCAAGGCGGCCTCGCAGGCCCGGACGTCGCCGGTCCGGGCAAGAGCGCGGGCTTCCATGGCGTGGAACTGGGCGCGTAGCGTCGGCGTGGCCACGGGAGAGATCCCCATGAGTGCGGCGCGGGCGAGCGTGGCGGCCTGCGTGTAGCGACCGAGGAACGTCGCCTGGTGGCTCATGGCCGACAGGATGCTTCCTGCGAGCCGGCGGTCGTTGGCGTCCTGGGCCAGCCGCAGAGCCTGGAGGAAGTACCGCTGCGCCAAGCCGTGGCGGCAGGCGTCGTACGACATCCAACCGGCGAGGAGCGTCGCTTCCGCCACTGTGGAGAACAGGGCGCGGCCGACCTGTTCGGTGTACTTCCCGTGCAGGAGCGGAGTCACTTCGGTGCTGAGGTACTGGATGGCCGCATGCCTCGCATGGTCGCCGCCGAAACGGTCGTCCAGTTCGGCGAACATGTCCGCGGTGGTCTTGATGGCGGCCACGTCCCCGAGACCGACGCGCGTACCAGCCTGGCGCTGTCGTGGAATCGTCGGCTCGGGCGCCACCAGCCACCGGAGAGACGCTTCGTTCCAGGCGGGCTCGGACGGCTCGGCCTGCAGAAGGGGTTCGTACCGGTTGAGATCGGCACGCCACAGCCGACCGACTGCTTCGATCGCATCATCAGGACTCGCCGGATAACTGACATCCATGAGCGATGCATCCCGCCCGCTCTCGTGGTTCAGCCCGAGTTCTACGGCACTCAGCCCGAACACCTCGCAGAGGAGCGGACCGTAGAAGTCGTCCGGAACGCTGTGTCCGTTCTCCCAACTGGCGATACGCCGTTTCACGCTGGCGTCTGCCGGGAGCTGGTGCCCGCGCCGAGCCGCGACCTGACGCAGTTCGCGCACCAACCGCGGCTGACTCCACCCCCGGTCCGTCCGAACCTTCCGTAAACGAACGCCAGTCGGTTGCATGGAAGACGTGGCCCTTCCCTCCCCGCGCGTGCACTGGTGCGACCACTGGGGCCCATGACTCCGCGCCCCACCTCCGAATGTACGCGCGGTTCACCGCCGACCGCTGCAAGTAACCGGATATCGGGAGCGGTTGACTCATGACGGGGGATGACACGCACGGGCGTGACGCGTCATCCCCCGTCACCTCTCGTCATCTGCCCAGGCCAGGGGGCTGACCTTGAGTCTGGACGCAGGGCGGCATCGAGGCCGCGACCGAGTCTGACCGAGGTGAGATGCCGTGCAGAGGATGACCACGAGGGGCATTGAATGGCTTTCCGCAGCGGCGGACGACCCGGCCGCATGCCGGGCGGTCTGGGCGGACGACCCCCGCGCACCGTACGCCCTGCCGGCCGGCCGCTTCTTCGACGTGGTGACGGTTGAACAGCGGCTCGGAATGGAGACCTTCGATCAACTCCTGCGCCAAGGGTTGCCCTTCGGCCCGGTGGCACTGGACCACAAGGCCCAACGAGTGGGCTTCTTCCTCGGCTCGCGGAGTCAGGAATCCTTCGCTCACTACCTCGCCCAGGAAGAGGGGACTCCCCCCACGTTCCGCTACCTGAACCGCGGGTCGGTGGTAGTCGTTCCGGGACCCATGCCCTTGAGCGGTGACCGCTACCAGTGGCTCCGGGCGCCGGCCCGGCGTCCCATCGCCAACCCGCTGCGCCCGGTCGCTCTGGCCACCCTGCTGGTTGCCTCCACCGAACTGCTCGCTCGGGTGGACCGGTACAGCGAGCGCTACCCGTCTGCGGCTGCCCTTGCGGCTCCCTTTTTCGGAGGGACTCCGATCGATGCGGGATGACACCACCCACCGGCGCGACGCGGCCACGTGGTCGCCCCTGGAGAGCGACGACTGGTACGCCGCGCGCAACGCCACTACCGCCCTCCGGGACGCTCTGGTTCGTGCTGGTCTGGAGAAGGACTTCCCCTACCTACGGGCCGACCTGAACGCATTCGGCCATGGCCTGGTCGAACTGGGCCGCGTCTCGCCGGCCACCGCGGAACGCCTGGCGGAACTGCTGCGGCTGGCGCTTGCTGCGGGACTGCGGCGTCTCGAGGAGAACAGCGAAGGAGCCGCCGAATACCGAGCAGGAGAGGACTGACGTTATGACCGACCGACGAGGAGTCGTCGCCAAGCGCGCCGAGAACCTGATGCCCGGCATCCCCTACGTCCGCGGCTGGGCGCAGGCACGCCGCGGAGCCGGCGCCTTGGCCACACAACTGGCCTCCTTGGGCCTGGAGCCGGACTTCCCCGGCCTCACGGCCGATGTGAACGTCTCGGGCGATGGCCTGGTATGCCTGGGCACCGTGCGGCCCGAAGCGGCCCTGCTGCTGGCGGAACTGATCGTGTCGGGCCTCTCGGCGGAGATGCCGATGGATGCCGAGACGTTGACGCATGAGGTGGGGAGTGCTCGCCACAATTCTCCGGCTGCCTGACCGCTTCGATCCGAGAAACTCCGTCCGGCTGCGGTACGAGCATGCTCCCGTGGCTGGTCGGCCTGGCCCCGTGCGTTGCCGTTCCCCGGCGGACGACGTGCGGGGCCTTCTGCTGGATGGCATGCCCCTCGTCGGCGGTCTGCCGCTCGGCCGGGACCGGCGCCCCAGCGCCGCAGCCCGGACGAACGGCAGACCAACCCTGTTTCGAGGATGGATGCGGGGCCCGTATCAGATCCGCACAGCAGGACATCAGCTTGGGAAGCTGCATCCATCTGGGGTCTTCCGGCGCGCTGACCTGGGCGCATGTGCGCGTCGTGGCCAAGTTGAGCTCGGCTGCTTTCACCGTGATTCCCCGCTGTTCCCCGCCCGATCTGGTGCGGTTATGGTGCGGGACTGCCGTGCTGTGGCTCTGGGAGGACGCTTGCCCTCAGGGGGATGGTACCTGGTGCCGAGGTCCCCACCCAGACGGGATGACATCTGCCGCAAGCCCCTTGCCGCGCAAGCGGATACTCCGCAACACTAGTTGGCCTCTAGCGAAGTGGCACGGGGGGGAAGAGTGGCTTCCAAGAGTAATGATCAACGCTTGCTGGATCGCATCTTGGAGGACCAGCGGAGTCGCCTTGCCCCCAACCAGAAGCTGGATGACTTTTTTAACTATTTCACAGCAAGTACGGCGCTTCAGGACTTAGATCTCGATATCGATGAGATTCGCGATGGAATCGTTGACGGGTCACACGACTGTGGCGTTGACGGTATTTGGGTCCTCGTTGATGACCGGTACGTTTCCGCTGACGTAGATCGCCACAAAAATCTGCGTGCCGGGAAAATTGAGCTCGTCATCTTGCAGGCTAAGACCTCAACAGGCTTTCAAGAGACAGCGTTTGAAAAGCTGCACTATCACTTGCCGATCCTGCTTGATATGGATCGCGATGTTAGCGAGCTTGCGGATTCGACTAACGCAAAACTTCTCGATCGTACCGGGCGTTTCCTGCACATCCTCGAAGCGCTCGCCTCGTCTTTCCCTGATGTTTTCGTCCGTGTCGTCTATGCCAGCCGTTCGGCCGAACCCCCACATCCCAATGTGCGGGCAAAAGGAAACAGACTAGAGCGCGATCTGGCGAAGATTGCTTCAGGGACTAAGTGTCGAGTTGAGTACCTGGGAGCCGCTGAGCTTCGGGAGCTTTCGGCTCGGGGTGCCACGGTTGTGTCTGAGCTCGTCTTCATAGACACTCCAATGAGCACTTCTCTGGGCGAAGGCTATGTATGCCTGGCCCGTTTGGATGAATATCACAAGTTCATCACTTCCCCGAATGGGGCGCTAAGGCTAGAACTGTTCGAATCTAATGTCAGGGACTATGCGGGCCGAACGGCCGTTAATACTGCGATCGGGGAGACGCTCAGTTCTAATTACAAGGACGACTTCTGGTGGTTTAATAACGGCGTCACCATCGTTGCCGAGGAGGTGAGGATCGCTGGGAAGAAGATCGTCATGAAGGACCCGCAGATTGTAAATGGCCTTCAGACGAGTCATGAGATCTATAACTACTTCCAAGGCGTCGGGCAGCACCACAGCCGTTCTATTCTGGTTCGTATCATGGTGCCTCCGACCTCTGGCCGAGCCAGGGATGGAATCATTAGGGCGACCAACAGTCAGACCCAATTGCCTCCGGGCGCCCTGCGAGCGACGGAGCAGATCCAGAAAGACATCGAGGAGTCACTGCAGCGCGACGGTTACTATTACGAGCGTCGCGCGAACTATTATAAGAATCTTGGGTTTCCCCTAGAGCAAGTTGTGAGTATGTCGCGGCTCGCTAGAGAATTCACTTCACTCGTGGTGGGCGAACCGCACGTCTCTCTGAGGTTCTCCGAAAACCTTCTGCTTGACGATTCGCACTACTATCGGGTCTTCTCTACCGACCACGATCTCGACCTATACACGATTGTCCTCGATGTGCATGTAAGGATCGGCGAATTCTTGGCTTCCTTTATGGAAGACAAGGCATTGCTCGGAGATACAGCAGAGAATTGGCGGTATCACCTTGCGTACATGGCCTCCTTCACGCTCACCCGGCTGCGTAGGCCGACGCAGCGAGATCTGTTGAACGTCAAGATTGAACACCTTTCCGATGAGCTCCTAGAAAGCATGATGAGTGTGCTGGAAAGGGAATACAAAGCATCCCTTCGCGGAAATCGTGCACAGGGAATTGACAAAGTTGCCAGAAGTTCAGATTTCACACGCCGTGTGCGCCAGGCAACCGTGGCAACGAGGAGATTCCAAATTAATCGGTGAAGCGTGCCGCGTGACTGGGGTTGAGCCCACGACCTCTTCGTCCCGAAGTAACCTGGGTGAGGGCTCTGCCTGGGACTGGTGCACCTCTCACCTGCGCTGATGGTCCGCAGGCGTCCGCGCTTGTTCGCCGTTGTGTGTGAGCGTTGTCACTCAGTTAGACACTCACACAGTGGACGTGGCACGAGCTTCAGTCGCCCGCGAACCACAAGTAACTTCCTGGAGTGGCCGCGCACTCTTCCAGCATCGTTGCGAGGTCGTCCAGTGCGGCGAGTTGACGTTCATCGCCGCATCTCTGCCTCAGACCGTGGATCTCCCGGAGGGCGGCTGCGGCCTCCTGCTCGTTCATCAACGTATCCCCGTACGGATCGACGGCAGTGAGCCTCCCCGGTACTCCAAGGAGCTGGAGTGAGCCGAGCGCATCGGCCAGCGCGTCGCCGTGCCCGTAGGAACTCCGCAGGAGTGTCGCGCGGGACTTGCGCCAGTTGTTGCGAGCCGGCCGTGATGAGTGCAGCTCCAGATCAATCCCCATGCCTCATGATGCACACGCTGTGTCGCTGGACAGCCGCAACTGATCGAGGCGGCCGTGACCTGCGGTCACTCATATGGTCAAGGCTCCTCGCTCCCCCGCAGGTGTCTTCTTGCCCTGGGTCTTGCCGGGGATCTTGGTGACCTGCGTCTTCCCAGCTCAGGACGGGTCTCATGTGCGGCTGAGTGGTCGTCATTGGTCGTCGTCGGTCCCTGTTGAGCAACCTCGGACGGCCCAGCGGGGAGTATCTGGGCGGCGTCAGTTGGCGGAAGCGGCCCGCCACTTTGCGGTGATGCATCCTTCTTCCATGTGCCACCACTCCTTGGCAACGCCGTGGTTCAGCAGCCGTTGCACCTTGGCGAGATCAACGGTGGGCGGTACGTCCAGGGCGACCATGCGGAACTGCTCAATCCCTTCGCCGTCGACGCCGAGTTCCCGGAACGCATTGATCACGCTCTGCCGTGCGGCTCCGGTGCCGCCCTCACGCAGCACGATGAGGCGAATGGTGCAGTTCTCGGAACGGCGAACGACCTCGCCGGCCCATGGCACGTCCTCCTCGTCGGGCTCGACAGCCACGACGTCTCCGCAGGCGATGCCTCGAACGAACCAGGGGATGTTGTCGAGCCGTACGGTGCCATCCCCCTGATCGGCGGCCCACAGGCTCTCCACCGATGCCGGGGGCCAGTCGTCTTCGACCTCAAGTCGGAAGTGCACCTTCACGTACGGGCCGTCGTAGGAATTCGTCATGCCGCCAAGGATGCCCAGCCCTGCAACGCGGGCCGCGGGCGGGTGACCGGGCACCCCAGCGCAGAGTGGAAGACAGGTTCTCCTGTGCCTCAGCCGACGACAGCCAGCCACGACGGCGGGTGCGCCGACCGACCAGGCACGCGTGTGCCTCGCTGCACCCTCACCGGCCTCAGCCACGCTGTCGGCTTGTGCCGTCGACCAGAGCAAGCTATGCAGAGGCCTTCGGTGCCATCAGCTTGGGAAGCTCAGGTGATCTACCGGCAGTTGATGGGCTGACCTGTACGGGAGCGGCGTCGGCGCCTGTTCGTGCGTTGAGCTGGTTCCCGCTGTTCCCCGTGGTTCCCCGCAGTATCTGGCATGCGTCTGGCACGGGGCGGCCGTCCCGTGCGTGCTACCTGACTTGCCGGTCTACTGATCATCCTTTCCGCTGACCTGCGGGACTGAAGAAGCCCACGGCTCTAACCAGCTCAGATGCCGTGGGCTTCTGTCGTTGTCGGTTGGCGTTGGCTGACCTTGGACGGCCCAGAGAGGGCCCAGCGTCGCGACGGGCCAGTCTGCTGAATGCCTGCGTCCGGGAGCTCTCCTTTGGTGAGATCCTCTCGTGAGCGACTCACTCCTTGCCGCGGGCATCGCAGCAGTCACAGCCCTTGCAGCCTCGGGGATGACCTCCTGGTTGACGCTTCGGGGCGTACGCCACCAAGTAGGGGCACAGCGAGAAGTCTTGGTGCTTGCTCATGCTGAGCAGCGGGCAACTGAGAACCGAGCGGCGCAAAAAACGCCTGTATCCAGTTCATAGAGTCGGCCATCCGCAGTGCCGCTCTCATCCAAGAGATCAGGCGGCTTGGTATACCCGACGACGAGTACCAAGATCGCTTGAGCATGGCCCGGGACGCCTTGTCTGACCTGATTCGAGCTCAAGCAGTCCTGAGCGTTGAAGGCCCAAGCAGCGTTGCGGGAGCTGCCACTGAGGCTCGATGGAGTCTTGATCGCGAGTTCGCAGCGGCCCGCGCCGAACGCACTGGCACGACCCTCACCGATGCAGTCAACGCCGCAGGCGATGCTAGGCGTCGAGCTGTAGGTCGCGTCGGACAGGTAGCCAGGCGGGCGTTCGGCAACGATGACGGACCTCCCTTGGCCGCTCCTTGCATCGGGGCCACTGCCTGACGCGGCCCAGAGACTCCGCAGAGGCCCAGTGGGCGGGGCCGGCGGGAGCGGCGACACTCGCTTTAGGAGTTCGGTCCGGGCCCGCTCCGGCTGCTGTTGTCGACTGATGCGATGGCCGGAGGGAGACGCTGGTGTGCGCACCCGTCCGGCATCGTTGATGTCAGCCGCCGATGTCAGGCACCAGTTGGTCCGTGGCGCCGGGCGAGCTCGGTATGGACGATTCACTCGGGCGCTGTGCTCGCTACCTCTCGATAGTTCTCAGCCAATTACTTGCAGCTGTGGCCAGATATGACACGCAGCGCGCACTGTCCGATGCTCGCGTAAGCCCCAATAGGGGCATAATTCCCGTCTCATGGATTGAGTCCGGACCGTCGTTTAGGCATCGCGGGGATGCTTCGACGCAACTCTGTGAGCTAACATCCCGTGACCAAACAATGACTTGCCCTCCCCGTGGGTGTGGGGAGTTGCTGTCGATCGAGGGGAATTATGAGTAAGCGAATTGGGACGACCGTGCTCGTCACTGCAATTGCGGCGATGTTGACTGCCAGCGTTTCGAGCTCGGCATACGCTGCCCCGTCCTGCACGTCAAAGATCTGCACGTGGACGGGTGCGAACTACACAGGAACAAAGCTAACTTCCGGGCTCGTCGCGGGTGTCTGCTACCACTCAGGGCGATATCGGTCAATAGAGAACAGGGACTCCGTCCAGGTGCGCTATTATCCCAATGACTCATGTTCGGGTGCGCCTAACCATGAATCTTCCTGGAGTTTCACTGATATAGACGCCCAGACGGGATGGAAGGTCTACAGCTACAAGAAGGTCTAATTCGCTATTCAAGTCCCCGTCTAGTTGGAGCATGCAGCCTCGCAGGAAGTAATTTCGGCATCTGGTCCATATGTCGGCTAAGGCATGGCTGCACCGTACAGCGCAGTCGGTGGAGCGGCTTTGGGCTGGAGCTGCTTTGGGGCGAGTGATCATGGCCCCGTAAGCTTCCGGCGAGTCGGGCAGTCTGTGGACCTGCCCGTTAAAGCACGACGTTGGGGCCATGATCTTAGAGGCTCGCCCCAAAGTGGCTGCCTAACTGGCTGTTCTCTATCCGCTCGGGTGGTCGGTGGGGTTCGAACAGGGGCCTGGTCCGGGTGAGTTGGCCGGTGCGGAGGCATAAAGGAAGGGCCTCTTGGTAGCTCGCGGATGTCGAGTCCAGCGAGGAGCAAGAGGCCCTGTTGTCGAAGTGTCGCGTGGTCACGGTTGCCGGGTCCAGTCCGTCCACTCCTGGGTGTGACTGTCTCGCCCACAGGTTCGGGAACGCGGCCGACCGTCCGGGGCGCCGGCCCCGGTACGGCTCGGACATGAGCGATGACGAGTGGGCTCTGGTGCGGGATCTGCTGCCGGTGCCGGGATGGCTGGCCGGCCGGGGCGGACGGCCGGAGGGCTACTGCCACCGGCAGATGATCGACGCGATCCGCTACCTGGTCGACAACGGCATCAAGTGGCGGGCGATGCCGTCGGACTTCCCGCCCTGGCCGCGGGTGTACGCCTTCTTCGCCCGCTGGCGGGACCTCGGTCTGGTGGCCGAACTGCACGACCGGCTGCGCGGTGCCGTCCGCGAGGCCGAAGGCCGTGATCAGGAGCCGAGCGCAGGCGTGGTGGACTCGCAGTCGGTGAAGGCGGACGCCACCGTCGCCCTCACCTCGCGGGGCTTCGACGCCGGCAAGAAGATCAACGGACGCAAGCGTCACCTGCTCACCGACACGCTCGGTCTGCTGCTGGCCGTGCTGGTCACCCCGGCCTCGACCACTGACCGGGACGCCGCCCGCATCCTGCTGCCGGCGGCCAAGGGTCGCTTCGGGCGGCTGACACGCGTATGGGCCGACGGCGGTTACACCGGTCATCTCGTTGACTGGAGTGCGGCACAGCTCGGAGTGGTCCTCGACATCGTCCGCCGCAGCGACGACACCCGCGGCTTCCAGGTCCTGCCCCGCCGCTGGGTCGTGGAACGATCGCTCGCCTGGTTCCTGCGCAGCCGGCGCCTGGTGCGGGACTACGAGCGGCGCACCGACACCAGCGAAGCCGTCATCCTGTGGTCGATGACCATGCTCATGAGCCGCCGCCTGGCCGCCCGGCACCGGTGTCCTGTTCCGGTGCCGGGCGGCATGAACCTGCCCGGCTTCGCCTCGACCAGCCAGCCCCGTTCCACCAGCCGCTTCAGCCGTGCCCTCGCTCCTTCGACCCGGGAGGCGGACGCGCTGTCCCAGCCCAGCACCACCGCGGCCCGCCGGGCACCCAGCCCGTCGGCTCCCGCATCGACCGCGGCGGCCATCAACGCCTGATAGTCCGGCGACAGCTCCGTCACCTCGCTCGCGTGTCGCCGGTGCGGCACCGCCCGGCGCGGTCCGACCGGCTTCCTCCGCGGCACCTCGTCGGCCACGTCGGCGGGTGCATCCTCCTCGGCCAGCGCCTCCAAGTACTGCTCGAGGCCGATCACCCGGCGCCGGTGCACCTCTTCCGCGTCCGCCAGAGCCGTCCGCACCCGTTCCAACTCGGCTTCGAGCTGCTTCACCTGCGCGGCTGCGGCCTTCTGCCGTGCCTCCAGAACCGCCCGCATCGACGGCATCCGCCACCCCCACGACCTCTCGCCCGGCAACAAGCCAAGGCTCCCGCGGCAGCAGCTACTTCACACCTGACCAGCGAGGACATCACACAAGGTTCGGAAAGAGAACGACCTCTAACCTCGCGCTTTCACGAGGTGGGGTGTCCGAGGCTTGATCAAATAAGCGGAGAGTGCTCCTGACCTGCAACGATGGGACTTGTCTAGGGTCCTGTTGGCTGCACGGAAAGAAGCACTCTCCAGGTGAAGAAGCGTATCGGGTCGTACCCCCGTGTCCGCATCGAGGGCGACGGCCGGGCGGTGGTCTCGCAGGCCGGGGGCGTGCTGCTGGTCGAGACCGTCCGCAAGGCCGGCTTGGACACCGCGATATCAGCGGCGCTGACGCCGTGGCGGAAGGCTCGGGCGGTGCACGATCCGGGCAAGATCCTGCTGGACGTGGCCCTGGCGGTCGCGCTGGGCGGTGACTGCCTCGCGGATGTCGCCATGCTGCGGGCCGAGCCGGCCGTGTTCGGGCCGGTGGCCTCCGACCCGACGGTCTCCCGCCTCATCGACACCCTCGCCGCGGCCGGGGAGAAGGCCCTGCGGGCCATCCGTGCCGCGCGGGCTGAAGTCCGCCAACATGTCTGGCGGTTGGCCGACCGGGAAGCGCCTGATGCAGGCGGGACGGTGACCGTGGACCTGGACGGGGTGCTGGTGATCGCGCACTCGGACAAGGAGGACGCCGCACCCACGTGGAAGCGAACCTACGGCCACCACCCGCTGATGGGGTTCGTCGACCACGGACCGGGCGGCACGGGTGAACCGGTCGCCGCCCTCCCGCGACCGGGGAACGCGGGATCGAACACGGCGGTCGACCACATCACCGTCGCCCAACTGGCCTTGGCCCAGCTGCCGAAGAAGTACCGGCGCGGGCGCCGGACCCTGATCCGCACCGACTCCGCGGGCGGCACCCACGACTTCGTCGCCTGGCTCGCTCAGCGGGGACGGTGGCTGTCCTACTCGGTCGGCATGGTGATCACCGAGGCGATCCACCAGCACGTGCTGAGGGTTCCGGCATCGGCCTGGACGGCGGCCGTCGAGACCGGCGGCGAGATCCGCGACGGCGCCTGGGTCGCCGAACTTACCGGCGACGTCCTTCACGGCTGGCCCAGAGGCATGCGGCTGATCGTCAGGAAGGAACGACCGCACCCCGGGGCCCAGTTGCGGCTCACGGATGCGGACGGCATGCGGCTGACCTGTTTCGCGACCAACACCCCCGGCCGGCCGATCGCCGAGCTCGAGCTCCGTCACCGGCTGCGGGCCCGGGCCGAGGACCGCATCCGCGCCGCCCGGGCCACCGGCCTGCGCAACCTGCCTCTGCACCGCACGGCTCAGAACCTGATCTGGCTGGAGATCGTGCAGATCGCTCTCGACCTGCTGGCCTGGATGCCGATGCTCGCCCTGACCGGCAAGGCCAGGCTCTGGGAGCCCCGCCGCCTGCGGCTCCGCCTGTTCACCGCGGCCGGACAGCTCGTGACCACCGGCCGTCGGCGAATCCTCCGCCTGGCCCGGCACTGGCCCTGGACCGGTCACATCACCGCAGCCCTCGACCGGCTCACCCAACTGCCCAACCCCGGCTGACCAGCGGATTCCCCGTCCCTTCGACAGCACCTCAACACCCGGAGCAGTGGAACCCGGCGCCATCCCGAGGCGACACTCGGATCTTCGGCCTGCACAGCCTCAGCCCACGACACGAAAACGGTCCACCGACTCCGTCGGCGGACCGTCACGAAACTTCGAGGCTAAAGCCGTGGAGCCGACCGCCCCAGCCACAGAGGGTGTCTTCCACTTCATGCCCGCAGCCGCCGAGCGCGCCGCCTGGCGTGGCCAGCCGGGGCGAAGACAGAGGCAGGCCGCGCCGCAGAGGCGGCGCGCGCCCGCGCCGTGCGCGGGCCTTGATGACGTAGAGAAAGTCTGAGCCAACTGGGGTTGCTACAGCCTGAACGACAGCTCCAGCTCGTCGCCTGGAAGGTGGAACTCCTCCAGGGCGAGAGGCTTGTCTGCCTCGGTGAGGGTCACGCGGATAACGTGAAGCAGTGGGACCCCGTCGGCGAGTCGCAGCGCCTGGCCCTGGTCCGGTAGGGGCATGCGGGTGCGGATGTACTCCGTGAAGTGGAGTTCGTGGCCCAGATCGGCAAGCGCTGCGTAGAGGTCCGGGGCCGGCGGTGGGGCCTCCTCCTCGTACTTGGTGCCGATGAGTACCGAGAACGGGATGTACGTCCGGTGGAGCTGGCGGAGGTGGCCGTGGTCTGCCGTCTGCAACGCGTCGTACGTGAACATGGGCTCGCCCGGCGGGATGCGGAGTAGGTCCGCGAGGGCAAGCGGGGCGTCGGTGCGGGTGGCTACCGGTGGCTCGGCGTCGGTCCAGCGGATGCTGTCGGCCTCGATGTACCGACCGTCAGATGCTCGACGTACGCCCCGCGGGCGCGTGTGGCTGGGCCGGCTGTGCGGGGAGCGGGCGAAGGTTCCGCGGCCCATGATGGCCTCGACGAGACCGGATGCCCGTAGCTCACTCAAGCCCTGGCGGACCGTGGGGCGCGTCACGCCGAACTGTTTCGCCAACGCCTCTTCGGAGGGGAGCGGTTGGCCGGAGGGGAAGGTGCCATCAAGGATGCCTTCGCGCAGGTAGTCGGCGATCTGCCGGTACTTCGGCTGCGTGTTCTTCGGCGGCATGCGGGCCCTCCGTGGCCGTACCTTCTGCTGCTGGCCGTCCTCGTGGATGGCTTGTCCACGTCCATGGACGTGGACGCATAGCTTCTCTTATCACTAGGCGGTTGACAACCCGTACTACGGGTGGGCAACCTTGCGTGAGTCACCCGTACTACGGGTGGTCTAGCAACCCGAAGGGTCGGCCTTCGGGTGCCAAAGATGAGGAGAACCGAACAGTGGCAACCCTTCCGATCGACACCGCGAAGTACACGGGGATCATCTGCGCCGTGCCCCCGGCTCCGCGGGTCGCCAACCGTGAGACCGGACAGCTTCGCGTAGACCGTGAGACCGGCAAGACGGTGTACCAGGTCGGTCTCTGCCTGATGGCGGGGACGTCGGCCGACGTTGTGAACGTGAGCGTGGCCGGTGAGCCGGCCGGTGTGCAGCTCGGCATGCCCGTGGCCGTGCGGGACCTGGTCGCCACGCCGTGGGAGAACGACGGGCGGCACGGTATCGCGTTCCGGGCGGCGGAGATCCGGCCCCTGAGCGCTCCCGCCACCTCGGCGGCCAAGGGGGCCGGGCAGTGATGGAACTGGCCTCCGCTACTTCGGCCGACGCGACTTGGCCGAGCTGGGTTCTGGTGGTGGCCGCCGTGCTGGTGCCGGGTCTGCTTCTGGCGGGCCCGGCCCTGCGCAGCCGCTATCACGGTGCCTGGTGGCTGTTATGCGGCTTCCCGGCCATGGCCTTCCGGGTCGTGCAGACCTGGCGGCCCCTGATGGCGGGCTGCGGGCTCGCCGGGAGCCGTCGGCCGGCGCTGACCGTGGTGTCCGGGCTCGTCGGCAAAGGGGCGCCTCCGCCTCAACCGCGGGTGCCCCGCCGTGGGCTCATACGTCCGACCTCCGGAGGCTTCGTACTGCTCGTGAGGCTGCTTCCGGGCCAAGTGCCGGAGCACTTTGTCAAGGCCGCACCGGCCATGGCGGAGAGCTGGCAGGTGCACGCGGTGCGGGTGACCTCCTGGAAACCGGGGGTCGTACGGATCGTCGCTTCGGCGGTCGACCCGTTGGCCGACCCGCAGGTACCGAAGCAGCGGGGGCCCGGTCATCTGCTCCGGGTGACCGTGGGCGCCCTGGAGACCGGGGCTGCGTGGGTGGTCGACCTGCGGCGCGTCCCTCACTGGCTGATCGTCGGGGCCACGCGCTCGGGAAAGTCGACTCTGATCAATGCCCTCGTGGCAGGACTCGCCCCGCAGCCCGTCGCCCTGGTCGGCATCGACTGCAAGGGCGGCATGGAACTGTCCCTCTACGAACCGCGGTTGTCCGCCCTCGCGACGAACCGAGAGCAAGCGGTGAGGCTGCTGACCGCCCTCGTTGACCTGACTCTCGACCGAATGTCCCTCTGCCGGGCGGCCCGCGTCCGGAACATCTGGGGCCTGTCCGACAAGGAACGCCCGGTCCCCGTCGTCGTGATCGTCGACGAGATCGCGGAACTCTTCCTCGTGGCGAGCCGGAACGAGAAGGACGAAGCGCACGCGGCCGGTACGGCGTTGATCCGGCTGGCCCAACTCGGTGCGGCACTCGGGGTGTTCCTCGTCGTGGCCGGCCAGCGTGTCGGCTCCGACCTCGGGCCCGGTGTCACGGCTCTGCGGGCGCAACTGGGCGGTCGGGTCTGCCATCGTGTGGCCGACCCCGGTACGGCAGAGATGGCCCTCGGCGATCTCAACCCCGACGCGCTGAAGGCAGCGCAGGCCATCGCCCCGGAGCAGGCCGGTACGGCCGTCCTCGCCTCCGGCGACGGCTGGGAACGCGCCCGGTCCCACCTGATCACGGAAACCGAGGCGGAAGCCGTCGCCGCCGAGTACGCGCACCTGACTCCCGTCCTGTCCGAACTGCATGTCGAACTGTGAGAGGGGCCTGCCGTGCTGGTGTCCATGTCGGCCGTCCTGCTGCTCGGCCTGGTGATCTGGTTCCTCCTGCGCATTCGGTACCTCAGGTGGGCCGACGCGCTGCTCTGCGGGACCTTCGGCTTCCTGCTCGCCCGGACCGTGGCCGCGCCCGTGGTTCAGGCCTTCCTCGACGGAGTGAACGGCTTCCTCGGCCAACTCCGCTTCTGAAACACCCCACCACCGACCCGACAAGGGGACTTCCTGTGCCCAACTACGTCATCCGCTCCGGTGACCGCGCCACCTTCCTGGCCGGTCTGCGGGAGCTGGTCGACTTCCTGACCGCCAACCCGGCCGTCGCCGTACCGCGTCACGCGTCCGTCGTCGTCCTGGTCGACGCCTCC
Source organism: Streptomyces sp. NBC_01635 (assembly GCF_045209715.1). Classification (NCBI taxonomy): domain Bacteria; kingdom Bacillati; phylum Actinomycetota; class Actinomycetes; order Kitasatosporales; family Streptomycetaceae; genus Streptomyces; species Streptomyces sp. NBC_01635. Next base: position 6,188,017 of record NZ_CP109277.1, read on the forward strand.
GACTCCGCCGCTCGCCTCGACGGCGTGGAGTTCGTCGCCGCTCCGCTCGGTGTGCCGGTGGAGGACATCGGCCGGGGCTACTTCGACGCCCGCCGCGACTTCGGACCGATCTCGTACGGCGTCGTCGGGATTCCTCCCGAGGAGCGGCAGTGATCGCCCGTACGACGGGCTCCCGACGGGGCGCGAAGTCGCCAAACCCGACCCCGTCAGGAACCCACTCCATCCGCCACATGAGCAGTGAAAGGAGCACTCACACTTTGTCCACCGCGCATCATCCGCGCAAATCCCCATCGCTCGCCTGCGACCTCAGGCAGCGTGACGCGCAGGTCTCGACCTGTGCCGGACGGGAACAGATCGTCCTCGTCGAACTCGACGGAACCGAGCAGTGGCTGTGTCCCGCGCATGCGGCCGCCGTCTGGCTCACGGACCCGACGCTCCGCTTCAGCGCCAAGACTCGGCCGGAGGGGATCTCGGCTGTGATGGGGCAGGCGTTCGGCGGCGGGGGTGGTCACCGATGACCACAACCCTTCCGCAGAGCGTTTCCGCTCTCGTCGCAAGAGCGTCGGAGCCGGAGTTCGCGGCCTGGCGCCGGAACATCGTCCGTCTCGGGGGCTGCACCAGCCCGATTCACCTGGTCGGCGCGGCAACCGTCTACGACACGACGACCGGCGCTGCTCTGCTCTCTTACGGCTCGGATGCCTACGGCGGTCGCCTGCTCACGGCGTGCGGCAACCGGCGTGCGACGGTCTGCCCGGCCTGCTCGGCGCTGTACCGGGCGGACACGTACCAACTCGTCCGGGCCGGACTCGTCGGAGGCAAGAGCGTCCCTGAGGCGGTGAGCGGTCACCCGCGGGTGTTCGCCACGCTCACCGCCCCCGGCTTCGGCCCGGTCCACACTCGCCGCGAGCGTGAAGGACGCGTGCCGCCCTGCCGGCCTCGGAGGGGAGGTGACCACTGCCCGCACGGGACACCGGCCGGATGCCGGGAGCGGCACCCGGCGGACGACCCTCGTCTCGGCGAACCTCTCTGCCCGCGCTGCTACGACTACGCGGGGGCCGTCCTCTGGCATGCGTTCGCCGGTCGGCTCTGGCACCGGTTCGGTCTGGAGCTGAGGCGGGAGGTCGCCCGGCGGGCCGGGCTGTCGCGTACGGAGTTCGGGGAAGTCGCCCGGCTCTCGTACGCGAAGGTCGCCGAGTACCAGCGCCGGGGCCTGGTCCACTTCCACGCCGTGATCCGCCTCGACGGCCCGGACGGGCCCGACTCGCACCCGCCCGGCTGGGCCACGGTGCCGCTCCTCGTCGACTCGGTGCGGGCCGTGGTCGGGAAGGTGCGGCTGACCGCCCCCGGCTCGGCGGTCATCGGGCCGCGGGTGCTGCACTTCGGTGCCCAGGTCGACGTACGGCCGGTCACCTCGTCCGGACGGACAGCGGGGGAGCGGCCTGCCTCAGCGGCGGCCGTGGCGGGCTACATCGCCAAGTACGCCACCAAGGGAGCGGAGACCACCGGCGCCGTGGACGGCCGGATCCACCACGCACAGGACATGGTCATGCTGCCGGTCCGCGCTCACGTGCTGCGCATGATCAGTACGTGTTGGTGGCTCGGCGGCCTGCCGGAGTTCGCCCCGCTCGGGCTGCGGCGCTGGGCCCACATGCTCGGGTACGGCGGCCACTTCTCCACCAAGTCGCGTCGCTACTCGACCACGCTGACCGCCCTCCGGCAGGCCCGTGCCGACCATCGCGCGGAGCAGCAGCGGGACGCCCTCGGCCTGTCGGAACACTCGACGGTCACGGTCGGCCACTGGCGTTACGCGGGGCGAGGCTACTCACTGGAAGCGGCGCTCCTGGCGGCCTCCGTACGGGAGGGCGGTGCCCGCCATGGCACGTGACGCCCGTACGAAGGCGGCCGAACTGCTCACCGTGCGGCAGGTGCTCGACGAGCTGGGCGGCATCTCCCGGCGCACCTTCTACCGCTGGCGGGAACTGCGCATCGCCCCTGCCTGCATCCGCCTTCCGAACGGTGAGTTGCGGGTCCGGCGTGACGTGCTCGACGAGTGGTTGGAGGAACGGGCAGAGGGGGCGGCATCGTGAAGTCCTATAAGGCTTCCGTGTGGAAGCTCTCGGTCAACAAGACCACCAAGAAGCCGACCTACCTGGTGCGCTGGGTGGTCGATGGCCAACCCTTCAGCGAGTCGCACAAGACCAAAGCACTGGCCGACCGCTTCCGCGCGAAGCTCGTCCGTGCGCTCGACAAGGGCGAACCGTTCGACACCGTGACGGGACTGCCCGACACCCTGCGGGGTGGCAAGGCGGCGCTGTCCTTCCTAGACCTGGCGGTCAAGTACGTCGATGCCCGGTGGGCTGAGGCGTCCGCCAAGCAGCGGGACAGCATGACGGACGCCTTGGCGACAGTCGTTCCCGTCCTGGTCAAACCGGGACGGGGGCGGCCCGCTCCGGAGGTGCTGCGGCGGGCGCTGCGCTCGTACGTCCTGCCCGTGCCACGCAGGGAGCGGGAGCGGCCGGAGGAGTTCGCCTCGGCCGTACGGTGGATCGAAAGGGCGTCCCTCCCCGTGGGAGAGCTGCAAGAGATCACCCGCGTACACGAGCTGATCGACGGGTTGGGCCGGAGACTGGACGGCAAGCCCGCGGCCACTCAGACCTACCGGCGTCGGCGAGCCGTCGTCTTCAACGCCCTGGAATTCGCGGTGGAGCTGGAGCACCTCACCTCCAACCCGCTGAGCCGCGTCCGACGCAAGCGGGGCAAGCGGGCGGTGCAGGAGGTTGATCGCCGGGTGGTGGTCAACCCGCGGCAGGCTCGGGAGCTGCTGACCGCACTCACCTACGTGGGCGGCTACGAACGGGCCAGCGGCCGGAGGCTGCGGGCCTTCTTCGGGTGCCTGTACTACGCGGCCATGCGGCCGGGTGAAGCGCTGGGCCTTCGCCGCTCCGACTGCACGCTTCCGGCACAGGGCTGGGGCCGTATCGAGCTGGCGGAGACCCACCCCACGGCCGGGAAGGCGTGGACCGACTCCGGTGAGGCGCACGACCGGCGCGGCCTGAAGCAGCGGGCCCACGGTGAGGTGCGCATCGTGCCGATTCCGCCCCCGCTCGTGAGGCTGCTCCGTGAGCACCTGGACGGGTTCGGCACGGCGGAGGACGGTCGGCTGTTCTCCAGCGAGCGGGGCAACGTGATCGCTGCGTCGTCGTACTCCCGCGCCTGGAAGCAGGCTCGGGAACTGGCGCTCGTCCCCGATCAGGTGGCCTCGGTCCTCGCGTTCCGGCCGTACGACCTCCGTCACGCGGGCGTCTCCCAGTGGCTCAACTCTGGGGTGCCAGCACCGGAGGTCGCTGCTCGTGCGGGCCACTCGGTGGACGTTCTTTTGAAGATCTACGCGAAGTGCATCGATGGTCAGGAACAGGAGATGAACGATCGGATCTTGAAGGGACTCGGTGAGGAGCCGATGTAAGTCAGGGCCGTAAGTAGGACCTCAGCAGGAGCCCCGGAAGCCTCCGGGGCTCCTGCATGCGTACTTCCACGGGAAGACGACTATGCAGGTCACAGCCGGACTGGCTCCCCCCGTCGCAACGTAGCGGCTCCGAGTGTCAAAATCTCTCCAGCACAGAACAGGGGGGTAGATGCAGGACCGGCGTGCTGACATTTTGAGCGAGATCGACGCAGACCACGGAGTCACTGCTGTTTCGATGGGATGGCTCCGAGAGCTTTACGACTCCGAGTGGGGACGTCTCAGCGCAAGCCGAGCTGCGGAGATCAGTCGCTGGCTCGCGAAGCATGAGGTTGCACACCTTCCGTCGCCGCTGCCGTCGAGGGAGGTTGAAGAAGTGGTGCTGTACAGGCCCTCCTCCCCGATCGGCGTGTACATCAACGCAGCACGCTTGGAGGGCCCGTTCAAACATCGTCCAGCCGCTGCCGCGTACTTCCTGCAGGACATCGCGCAGAGGCTGAGCCGCGCCGAACGGGTTGAGAAGGACCGCGACTGACGGCGAGGGGTGGTAAGCCCTCGAAGTGTGCGTCAGCCTCTGGACTTCTGGGAGCTCCAAGGCGATCGTCTCGAGGGCTTGCCCTGTCCACAGATGGTCCACGGAGGTGCTTTCAGGGAGCCGCGGCATTCCCTCTGACCTGCGGTGAAGCCTTCCAAGATCAACACGCTATTACAACGTGATCACTGGCAAACGGCTGCTTCCGGCGGCATCCGCCTGCACATACGCGAAGACCCCGTCCTCAGCGAAAGCGCTGATGGCGGGGTCTTTGGGCACCTCATGCAGGGTGCCCCCGGCAGGATTCGAACCTGCGCACACGGCTCCGGAGGCCGTTGCTCTATCCCCTGAGCTACGGGGGCGTGTCGGTTGCGGTGATCGCTTCGACGGGTAGAACAGTACCAGTTCTGGCGGGGTGGTCATGAACCGGTTTTCCATGGGGCGGGGGAGGTGGAGGTCACCCTGTGCGTTCGAGGAGCCACCCCCAGGGGTGGAAGTGGGGAAAACGCGGACGCGGTGGCCGGTCTCCACCTACTCTCGAGTTGTGCCAGGGGCGTCGCGCCGGGTGCTTGTTGTGGACGACAACAAGGTCATCCGGCAGTTGATCAGGGTCAATCTCGAGCTTGAGGGCATCGAGGTCGTGACCGCGGCCGATGGTGCCGAGTGTCTGGAAGTCGTCCATCAGGTGCGGCCCGACGTGGTCACCCTTGATGTCGCCATGCCGCGGCTCGACGGGCTCAGGACCGCGGCCCGGTTGCGTTCCGATCCCCGGACGCGTGACCTTCCGCTCGCCATCATCAGCGCCTGCACCCGGTACGAGGTCGAGAGCGGGCTTGATGTCGGCGTTGATGTCTTCCTCGCCAAGCCCTTCGAGCCCACTGAACTGGTGCGGGTCGTCTGGCAGTTGATCGAGCGGCGGAGGCGGGGGAGCAGCGGGGGTGGCGGTGGGGTGAGCGGTGGCAGTGGCTTCGGGGGTGCCGAGCGGGCCGCCGGGCACGCTCCGGGGTAGCCGGGCCGGGTCCGTCCATCCGGGCGTCCACATGGCGGGATCACGGGCTGACCGACTCGCCTCCTCACCCCCCTCCTCCCCTACCCTTGTCCCGTGACCCCCGTCGAGCTCTCCCGTACCGTGCTGCGCGCAGTGCGCTGTGCTGTCGACGACGGGGAGCTGCGGGTGGCCGTGCCCGAGAGGGTCGTCGTCGCTCCGCCGGGGCCCGGGGGGTGCGGGGAGTACGCCACCAACGTCGCCCTTCGGCTGGCCCGCCCGGCCGGGCGCACGCCGCAGCATGTCGCCGAGGTTCTCCGGGCCCGCCTTCTGCGTGCCGATGGCATCGGCGATGTCGTCATCACCGGACCCGGGTTCATCAACATCAGCTTGCGGGGGTCTGCCGCCCCCCTCGCCCTCGTGGAGGAGATCCTCGGCGCGGGCGACACCGACACCCCCTACGGGCATCTGCCGGAGGGGAGCGGGGAGCGGGTGCTGTTGCACGGTGCCGCCGAGGTGCGTGCCTTCGTCCACCTCGACGTGCTCGTTCGGATGCTGCGGTCCCAGGGATGCCTGGTGCGGGCCGGCTGTGACACGGCCCCCCGGCCCGAGTGGACCGCCGTACTCGGGGGCGGAACCGATCACCGACCCGTCGATCACCGACCCGTCGATCACCGACCCGTCGATCACCAGCCCGTCGATCACCAGCCCAGCGCGGCCTCCGACACCCTCCGGATCGACGTCCGCCCCGTGCCCGCCCCCGCCGACCCGCTGCCGCTCGGCCGGGACGCCGCGCGGTGGGCGTTGCTGCTGCCCGCGGCGCACGACCGGCCGCGGATCGGTGCGGAGCACCTGGCCCAGCGGGAGAGCAACCCCCTCTTCCGGGTGCGGTACGCCCACGCCCGGACCCGCGCCCTCCTGCGCAACGCCGCCGACCTCGGGTTCCGCCCCGAGCCCGGCCCCGTCGATGCGCACGGAACCCGGCCGCTGCTCGCCGCCCTCGCCGACCACCCCCGCGTTCTCGCGGCCGCCGCACGGCACCGCGCTCCCGACCGGCTCGCCCGGCATCTCGTCGCCGTCGCCGATGCCACGCAGCCGCTGCTCCCCGCCGTGCTGCCGCTCGGCGCGGAGAAACCCTCGGCCGTCCACCGCGCCCGGCTCGCGCTCGCCGAAGCCGCCGGGACGGTGCTGGCCGACGGCCTGTCCCTGCTCGGCATCGACGCACCCGACCATCTTTGAGAGAGCACGCGAAGAATGAGCCGTTCCGCACACCCCGCCGGGCCCCGTTACGCCGACGTCCTTCCCGAGGGGCGCTCCGCAGCGAGCACAGCACCGCCCACCGATCTCAACGCCCTCGACCCGAAGGTGTGGGCGCAGACCGTCAGCCGTGACGAGGACGGCGTGCTCACCGTCGGCGGGATCTCCGTCACGCGGCTCGCCGAGGAGTTCGGCACCCCCGCCTACATCCTCGACGAGACCGACTTCCGCGCCCGCGCGCAGGCCTGGCGCACCGCCTTCGGGGACGACGCCGACGTGTTCTACGCCGGCAAGGCGTTCCTCTCCCGGGCCGTCGTGCGGTGGCTCCACGAGGAAGGGCTGAACCTCGACGTCTGTTCCGGCGGGGAGCTGGCCACCGCCCTGTCCGCCGGTATGCCCGCCGACCGGATCGCCTTCCACGGCAACAACAAGTCCGTGGCCGAGATCCGCCGGGCCGTCGAGGCCGGGGTCGGCCGGATCGTGCTCGACTCCTTCCAGGAGATCGTCCGGGTCGCGCACATCGCGCAGTCGCTCGGCAGGCGGCAGCGGGTGCAGATCCGTATCACCGTCGGCGTCGAGGCGCACACGCACGAGTTCATCGCCACCGCGCACGAGGACCAGAAGTTCGGGATCCCGCTCGCCGGCGGGCAGGCCGCCGAGGCCGTGCGGCGGGCGCTCCAGCTGGACGGTCTCGAGCTCATCGGGATCCACTCGCACATCGGGTCGCAGATCTTCGACATGTCCGGGTTCGAGGTCGCCGCCCACCGGGTCGTCGGACTGCTCAAGGAGATCCGGGACGAGCACGGGGTCGAACTGCCCGAGATCGACCTCGGCGGCGGCCTCGGCATCGCCTACACCAGCGACGACGACCCCCGCGAGCCGCACGAGATCGCCAAGGCGCTGACCGAGATCGTCACCCGAGAGTGCGAGGCCGCCCGTCTCGCCACCCCCCGCATCTCCGTCGAACCCGGGCGGGCCATCGTCGGCCCGACCGCCTTCACGGTGTACGAGGTCGGCACCATCAAGCCGCTCGACGGGCTGCGCACGTACGTCTCCGTCGACGGCGGGATGTCGGACAACATCCGTACCGCGCTGTACGACGCCGAGTACAGCGTCTCCCTCGTCTCCCGCAGCTCCGACGCCGAACCGATGCTCTGCCGGGTCGTCGGCAAGCACTGCGAGAGTGGTGACATCGTGGTGCGTGACGCCTTCCTGCCGGGGGACCTGGCGCCCGGTGACCTGATCGCCGTACCGGCCACCGGCGCGTACTGCCGGTCGATGGCGAGCAACTACAACCACGTGCTCCGCCCGCCCGTCGTCGCCGTCGCGGACGGCGAGGCGCGGGTCATCGTCCGGCGCGAGACCGAGGACGACCTCCTCCGCCTCGACGTCGGGTGAGGAGAGAAGGAACGGCGGAAGAGCGCGGCTGAAGAGAACAACAGCAGAAGTAGCAGAAGTAGCAGAAGCAGCAGAAGTAGCAGAAGAAACAGGGGCGGGAAGGCGGAAGATCTTCGGTTCTTCCGGCTTCCCGATGAAATTGATGTCTCACGATCCGGACAAAGGGAAGAAATTTCCGTCCGGTGAGTGAGACTGGTGCAACCTAGACGGTAATCAGGAAACGAGGTCGGATGATGCGTACGCGTCCGCTGAAGGTGGCGCTGCTGGGCTGTGGAGTGGTCGGCTCAGAGGTGGCGCGCATCATGACGACGCAGGCCGCCGACCTCGCCGCCCGCATCGGGGCCCCGGTGGAGCTCGCCGGGGTCGCCGTGCGGCGCCCGGACCGGGTGCGCGAGGGCATCGCCCCGGAGCTGGTCACCACCGACGCCACCGCCCTGGTCAAACGCGGCGACCTCGACGTCGTCGTCGAGGTCATCGGCGGGATCGAGCCCGCGCGGACGCTGATCACCACCGCCTTCGCGCACGGCGCGTCCGTCGTCTCCGCGAACAAGGCGCTGATCGCCCAGGACGGGGCCGCGCTGTACGCCGCCGCCGAGGAGCACGGCAAGGACCTCTACTACGAGGCCGCCGTCGCCGGCGCCATCCCGCTGATCCGGCCGCTGCGCGAGTCGCTCGCCGGTGACAAGGTCAACCGGGTGCTCGGCATCGTCAACGGCACCACCAACTTCATCCTCGACAAGATGGACTCCACCGGCGCCGGCTACCAGGAGGCGCTCGACGAGGCCACCGCCCTCGGGTACGCCGAGGCCGACCCGACCGCCGACGTCGAGGGCTTCGACGCCGCCGCCAAGGCCGCCATCCTCGCCGGGATCGCCTTCCACACGCGCGTGCGGCTCGACGACGTGCACCGCGAGGGCATGACCGAGGTCACCGCCTCCGACTTCGCCTCCGCGAGGGAGATGGGCTGCACCATCAAGCTGCTGGCCATCTGCGAGCGGGCCGCGGACGGTGGATCCGTCACCGCGCGGGTGCATCCGGCGATGATCCCGCTCACCCACCCGCTGGCCTCGGTCCGCGGCGCGTACAACGCGGTGTTCGTGGAGTCGGAGGCCGCGGGACAGCTGATGTTCTACGGGCCCGGCGCCGGCGGGGCGCCCACCGCCTCCGCCGTGCTCGGCGACCTCGTCGCCGTCTGCCGCAACCGGCTGGCCGGGACGACCGGACCGGGCGAGTCCGCCTACGCGGCGCTGCCCGTCTCCCCGATGGGCGAGGTCGTCACGCGCTACCACATCAGCCTCGACGTGGCCGATAAACCGGGTGTTCTCGCCCAGGTCGCGACCGTGTTCGCCGAGCACGGTGTCTCGATCGATACGGTTCGCCAGCAGGGCAAGGACGGGGAGGCCTCCCTCGTCGTCGTCACCCACCGTGCGTCCGACGCGGCCCTCGGCGGCACCGTCGACGCCTTGCGCAAGCTCGACACCGTGCGCGGTGTCGCCAGCATCATGCGGGTTGAAGGAGAGTAAGCAGCAATGACCCACCAGTGGCGCGGAATCATCGAGGAGTACCGGGACCGGCTGCCGGTCTCCGACACCACGCCGGTCGTGACGCTCCGTGAGGGCGGTACGCCGCTCGTGCCCGCGCAGGTGCTCTCCGAGCGCACGGGCTGCGAGGTCCACCTCAAGGTCGAGGGCGCGAACCCGACCGGGTCCTTCAAGGACCGGGGCATGACCATGGCCATCTCCAAGGCCAAGGAGGAGGGCGCGCAGGCCGTCATCTGCGCCTCCACCGGCAACACCTCCGCCTCCGCCGCCGCCTACGGAGTGCGCGCCGGGATGGTCTCCGCGGTGCTCGTGCCGCAGGGCAAGATCGCCCTCGGCAAGATGGGCCAGGCCCTGGTGCACGGAGCGAAGATCCTCCAGGTCGACGGCAACTTCGACGACTGCCTCACCCTCGCCCGCGCCCTCAGCGACAACTACCCCGTGGCGCTGGTCAATTCGGTGAACCCGGTGCGTATCGAGGGGCAGAAGACGGCCGCCTTCGAGATCGTGGACATGCTGGGCGACGCCCCCGACATCCACGTCCTGCCGGTGGGCAACGCGGGCAACATCACCGCCTACTGGAAGGGCTACCGGGAGTACGCCGCCGACGGCATCTCCACCCGGGCCCCCCGGATGTGGGGCTTCCAGGCGTCCGGCAGTGCCCCGATCGTGCGCGGCGAGGTCGTCAAGGATCCGGCGACGATCGCCACCGCCATCCGGATCGGCAACCCCGCCTCGTGGCAGTACGCGCTTGCCGCGCGGGACGAGTCCGGCGGCCTCATCGACGAGGTGACGGACCGTGAGATCCTGCGCGCCTACCGGCTGTTGGCCTCGCAGGAGGGCGTCTTCGTCGAGCCGGCGTCAGCCGCCTCGGTCGCCGGTCTGCTGAAGGCCGCCGAGCAGGGCAAGGTCGACCCGGGCCAGCGCATCGTGTGCACCGTCACCGGCAACGGCCTGAAGGACCCGGACTGGGCCGTCGCCGGCGCGCCGCAGCCGGTCACCGTCCCCGTGGACGCCGCGACGGCCGCCGAGCGGCTCGGGCTGGTCTGACCACCGGTACCGGAAGGCCCGGGCGGCGCCGCCCGGGCCTTCCGGCCGCCGCGACCCCGGGGCAGGCGTTCCGCGCCCGGCGAAAGCGGCACGCGTCGCCGGGACGGGTTTCCGCGGGACAGAGGTAGGCAGGACAGGCGTAAGAAGGCGCTTGCCCGGGGAAGTTCCCCGAGAGGGGGGCACAGGGGGCTTATGACACGCATCGTGCGCCTCCCGTGCGCCCTATGTCGACACAGAACCTTCCTTCGATAGTCTGTACTCAACCCACCGCCGCATATGCCGCGGTCCCGCGTCGTCTCCGTGGTCCGGACCATGGTCCAGAGGGGCTCGGAGGGGTTCGGGAAGCGGCCGGCCACCCTGGTCGGCGGCGGTCCCAGGGGTTTTGCACGTCAGCGAACGTCATTCGACAGTCACCGTCACAGTCCCCAGCTCAAGGAGAGTCATCGAGCGATGGCCGGTCCCGCGTTCCGCGCCGCCGCCGTCCGGGTGCGCGTCCCCGCCACCAGCGCCAATCTCGGTCCGGGCTTCGACGCCCTCGGCCTCGCGCTGGGCCTGTACGACGACGTCGTCGTCCGGGTGGCCGACGCCGGGCTGCATATCGACATCGCCGGCGAGGGCGGTGAAACCCTTCCCCGCGACGAGAACCACCTGCTCGTACGCTCCCTGCGTACCGCCTTCGACCTGCTCGGCGGGCAGCCGCGCGGCCTGGAGATCGTCTGCGCCAACCGCATTCCGCACGGCCGGGGCATGGGCTCCTCCTCCGCCGCCATCTGCGCCGGAATCGTCGCCGCCCGCGCCGTGACCATAGGCGCCGAGGCCAGGCTCGACGACACCGCGCTGCTCGAACTCGCCACCGAGATCGAGGGCCACCCCGACAACGTCGCGGCCTGTCTGCTGGGCGGCTTCACCCTCTCCTGGATGGAGAGCGGCGCGGCCCGCGCGATCAGGATGGAGCCCGCCGCATCCGTCGTGCCGGTGGTGTTCGTCCCCGGCAAACCCGTCCTCACCGAGACCGCGCGCGGCCTGCTGCCGCGCACCGTGCCCCATGTCGACGCCGCTGCCAACGCGGGCCGTGCCGCCCTGCTCGTGGAGGCTCTGACCAGGCGTCCCGAACTGCTGCTGCCCGCCACCGAGGACCGTCTGCACCAGGATTACCGCGCCCCCGCCATGCCCGAGAGCGCGGCGCTGGTTGAGCGGCTGCGCGCGGACGGCGTCCCCGCGGTGATCTCCGGCGCCGGCCCCACCGTCATGGCACTGGCCGACGCGGACACCGCCGACAAGGTCGAAGCACTGGCCGGCAACGACTGGGCCGCCAACCGGCTCAGCCTCGATCTGCAGGGAGCGAGCGTGCTTCCGCTCGCCACCTGACACACGGTTGCCGGATAACGAGAGGGGGAATGTTTGTTGGATCCGGTAGTGTTAACCTCAAGTCTGCACCCGACCCCACCATGGCGAGGTGCCTCGTGTCCCCGCTCGGGACAGACATTCTTCCGGGAGCCCCCCAAGCCCAACTGTGTTCTCTGCTTCGTACGCGAGCAGTACGTCGTACGCGGACACTGAACGGCCCGCCGGGCACGCTCCGGAACCGGTGCGACCACGCCACGTGACACTGGATGCCACGGCTCGGGGAAGCGCCATCACCAGATATCCCTTCCGCCGTCGAGGCGGACCACCGCCCCGGCACGGTTCGCACAGCAAGAACCGAAGCCGGACAGCACAACCGGTCGCCGAGCCAGACAGGCCGACGTCCGCTCCAGGGAAGGACCCTTCGTGAGCGACACCACCGATCTGATGGGCGCACGTGTCGAGGAGACCGCTGCCGCGCCCGCCACGGACGCCTCCGCGCCTGCCAGCGGTGCCGGCTCCCGGCGGCGCCGGGGTACCGGCCTCGAAGGCATGGTGCTGGCCGAGCTTCAGCAGGTCGCATCCGGCCTCGGCATCAGGGGCACCGCGCGCATGCGCAAGAGCCAGCTGATCGAGGTCATCAAGGAGGCGCAGGCATCGGGCGGCTCCGCCGCGCCGAAGAGCGAGGCCCCGGCCGAGACGCCGGAGACCAAGCCCAAGCGTCGCGCCACCTCCCGGACCCGTACGGGTGACACCGCCGAGAAGAAGTCCGCCGCCGAGGCCTCGGCCGAACAGGCCACCGCCCAGCAGCAGATCGACATTCCCGGCCAGCCCTCCCCGCAGGCCTCCGCCCCGGCCGAGCAGGCTCCGGCCGAGCAGGCCCCCGTCACGCGTCGCCGTCGAGCCACCGCGGACGCGGGCGCTCCGGCCGCCGCCGAGCAGGCCCCCGCCGAGACGAAGAGCGACGCGAAGGCCGAGGGCCAGACGCAGTCGCAGCAGTCCCCGTCGCAGGGCGACGCCAAGTCCGACCACGACGGCGGTGACAGCCGCCGCCGTGACCGCCGCGAGCGCGGTCGTGACCGCGGTGAGCGCACCGACCGCACCGACCGTGGTGACCGCACCGACCGTGCCGACCGCAACGACCGTGCCGAGCGCGGCGATCGGAGCGACCGGACCGAGCGCGGGGACCGTCGCGGCAAGATCGACGACCAGCAGCAGAACCAGGGCGGCCAGGGCCGGCAGCAGAACCAGCAGCAGGGCGGCGGCCGTCAGGACGACGGTTACGACGACGACGGCAGCGGCCGTCGCGGCCGTCGCGGCCGCTACCGCGACCGTCGCGGCCGGCGCGGTCGTGACGAGGTGCAGGAGCCGCAGATCGCCGAGGACGACGTCCTGATCCCGGTCGCGGGCATCCTCGACATCCTCGACAACTACGCGTTCATCCGGACCTCCGGCTACCTGCCGGGCCCGAACGACGTGTACGTCTCCCTCGCCCAGGTCCGCAAGAACGGCCTGCGCAAGGGCGACCACCTCACCGGCGCGGTGCGCCAGCCGAAGGAGGGCGAGCGGCGCGAGAAGTTCAACGCGCTGGTCCGCCTCGACTCCGTCAACGGCATGGCGCCCGAACACGGCCGCGGCCGCCCGGAGTTCAACAAGCTCACCCCGCTGTACCCGCAGGACCGCCTCCGTCTGGAGACCGACCCCGGGGTTCTCACCACGCGGATCATCGACCTCGTGTCGCCGATCGGCAAGGGACAGCGCGGTCTGATCGTGGCCCCGCCGAAGACCGGCAAGACCATGATCATGCAGGCGGTCGCCAACGCGATCACGCACAACAACCCCGAGTGCCACCTGATGGTCGTCCTCGTCGACGAGCGTCCGGAAGAGGTCACCGACATGCAGCGGTCGGTGAAGGGCGAGGTCATCTCCTCGACCTTCGACCGCCCCGCCGAGGACCACACCACGGTCGCCGAGCTCGCCATCGAGCGCGCCAAGCGTCTGGTGGAGCTGGGTCACGACGTCGTCGTGCTGCTCGACTCGATCACGCGTCTGGGCCGTGCGTACAACCTCGCCGCCCCGGCCTCCGGCCGCATCCTGTCCGGTGGTGTCGACTCGACGGCGCTGTACCCGCCGAAGCGCTTCTTCGGTGCGGCCCGCAACATCGAGGACGGCGGTTCGCTGACCATCCTCGCCACCGCCCTGGTGGACACCGGGTCCCGCATGGACGAGGTGATCTTCGAGGAGTTCAAGGGCACCGGCAACATGGAGCTCAAGCTCGACCGGAAGCTCGCCGACAAGCGCATCTTCCCCGCGGTGGACGTCGACGCGTCCGGTACCCGCAAGGAGGAGATCCTGCTCGGCAGCGACGAGCTGGCCGTCACCTGGAAGCTCCGCCGGGTGCTGCACGCGCTCGACTCGCAGCAGGCGATCGAGCTGCTTCTCGACAAGATGAAGCAGACGAAGTCGAACGGCGAGTTCCTGCTGCAGATCCAGAAGACGACGCCGACGCCGGGCAACGGCGACTGACGTCCGCCCCGCTCACCTCGGCTCCACCTGATCGACCCGCTTTACCCGTCACAAGGGCCGCTCCCCGGCAAGGGGAGCGGCCCTTTGCATGTCCTCGGACAGGTGTACGATCGCGCTGTTCCGGGCCGATCTTCATATCGAGACCCGAACTTCCGATCCCGAGGGGGGACTTGAGTGGGTACTTCCATGTCTGGGGGCGGTCGGCACAGACGCCGGGTCAGAGTCGCGCTGCCCGTCGCCGCGGCCGGTGTCGCCGCGGCCGTCGCCGCCGCACTGCTGACCTCGTCCGCCGGCGCCGCCACCGCGCTGCCGCAGCCGACCGCCGACCCGGCGATCAGCTCGCCGTCACCGGCCGAGCTGAAGAAGCGCGTCGCCGGCGCGCTCGCCGGTGACGACACCGCCGGTCGGCCGAACCGGTCGTCGTTGAGCAAGAGCACCGGCGCCGGCAGCACCACCACCGGCACCGGCTCCGTCATCGATGCGAAGATCATCGGTGGCAGCACGACCACCATCACCTCTGCGCCCTGGATGGCACAGCTCCACTACTACGACGACCGGGGCACCAGCCGCACGAGCGACGACATCGGCTTCTTCTGCGGTGGTGCCGTCGTCGCCCCGACGAAGATCCTCACCGCCGCGCACTGTGTCAAGGGATACGACTGGAACGCCAACGGCGCCATCGTCACGGGGACCGCGCAGCTCCCCTCCGACGGCGGAGCCGACCTGCACGGCGGCACCGTCTCCGGTGTCTGGCGTCAGTGGAACCACCCGTCGTACAACGCGACGACCATCGACAACGACATCGCGGTGCTCACCCTGCCCGGCCCCGTCAAGGCCACCCCGATCCGCATGACCACCTCCGGCGACACCGCCTCCTACGCCGCCGGAAAGAGCGCCAAGGTCTACGGCTGGGGCCGCACCAGTTCCACCAGCCAGGACGTCTCCGAGACGCTGAAGGCGGCCACGCTGCCCCTCCAGTCCGACGCCACGTGCGCCCGCACCTACGGCGCCGACTTCGTCAAGGGCCACATGGTCTGCGCGGGCAAGCCCGCCGCCGGCACCGACAGCGGCACCACCTCCGCCTGCAACGGCGACTCCGGCGGCCCGCTGGTCGTGAACAACCGGATCGTCGGCGTCGTCTCCTGGGGCGTGCGGGACTGCGTCGAGAAGGGCGCCTACAGCGTCTTCGCCAAGGTGAGCAGCTACGTCGGGGCCGCCTACGCGCGCGTCGACGACACCAACATCAGCGGCGACCACCGCGCCGACCTGTGGGTGCGCAAGTCCTCGACGACGACCGGGTACTCCAAGGACTCCAAGGGCTCCTCGTTCGCCGCCCGCGAGTCCTGGGGCAGCTGGAAGGGCGTCAACGCCGTCCTGCAGACCGACCTCAACCGGGACGGGTACCAGGACCTGGTGTACCGGCGCAGCAGCGACGGCGCCGTCTTCTGGACCCGGTACGTGATCTCCAGCGGCACCTGGTCCACCAAGCGCATCTTCGACAACTGGAAGACCCGCACCCGCATCGTCACTCCCGGTGACATCACCGGCGACTACCTGCCCGACCTGCTGTCCGTGGACTCCGCCGGTGTGCTGTGGATCTACCCGGGCAAGGGCAACGGCACCTTCTCCGCCCGTGTGAAGGTCGGCTCCGGCTGGAACCAGTACAACTCCGTGCACGGCCGCGGCGACTTCAACGGCGACGGGAAGACCGACCTGATCGCCCGCCACAAGAGCACCGGTGCGATGTACCTGTACAAGGGCACCGGCAAGGCCGGCACCGGCGCCTTCTCCGGCCGGGTCAAGGTCCGCACCTGGAGCACCAAGACGTACAACACCTTCGACACCGTCGGCGACATCAGCGGCGACGGCAAGGCGGACTTCCTGGCCCGCACCCCCGGCGGCACCCTGTACCTGTACAAGGGCACCGGGAAGGCCACGAGTGGGATCTTCGCCGCCAGGATCTCCGTCGGTACCGATTTCAAGCAGTACGACATCTTCGGCTGACCACTTCGGCCGACATCGCGGGACACCGCAGGTGAGCGCCACGCTCACCGCTCTTGAACGGAACGCCTGGGCCCGGCCGTGCAACGGCCGGGCCCAGGCGCCGTGCGGCCACGCGCCGGATTCTCCCTCCGCCCGGACGGCGGGACGACGGGTACGGCGGGACGATGGGTGCTGTACGGGGCATCACCCGACCAGGTTCGGCATCGGACGCAGGGGTGATCGACCGGGCAAGAGCTGAGGAGCGCATGTCTGCGGAGAGCACACCCGAGTCCGGCCGACGGGCTCGGAGAGGGCGCCGCATGCCGCGCGACAAGCGGCACAGCGGTCTGAAGGCCATGGCGTGGACCGCCGCGGCCATCCTCGTCCTGGGTGGCGCCGGCGCCGGATACGTGTACGTCAGACTCAACGGCAACCTCACGAGCATCGACATCGACCGCCTCCTCGGCACCGACCGGCCGGGGAAGGCCGGCAACGGCTCCGAGAACATCCTCGTCCTCGGTTCCGACACCCGCTCCGGGGGCAACCGGAAGCTCGGCGGCGGTGCCAACAACGGCAGCGCCCGCTCCGACACCGCGATGATCGTGCACGTCCACGAGGGTCACCAGAAGGCGTCCGTGGTGTCCGTCCCGCGTGACACGGTCGTCGACCGGCCCGCGTGCACCGACACCGAGGGCGGCGCCCACCCCGCCGCGAACGGTGTGATGTTCAACTCCGTGTACGCCACCGGCGGGGCCGCCTGCGCCGTGAAGACCGTCGAGTCGATGACCGACCTGCGCATGGACCACTACCTGGAGATCGACTTCACCGGTTTCCAGAAGCTCGTGGACGAACTGGGCGGCGTCGAGGTCACCACCACCGAGGACATCGCCGACCCCGACAGCCGCCTCGAGCTGACCGCCGGCACCCACCGGCTCGACGGCGCCCAGGCCCTCGCCCTGGTCCGCACCCGGCACGGCGTCGGCGACGGCTCCGACCTCGGCCGCATCCGGCTCCAGCAGGCCTTCGTCAGGGCCCTGGTCCGGCAGGTGGGCGACATCGGCCTCCTCACCGACCCCAGGAAGCTCTACGACGTCACCGAGACGGCCACCAGGGCCCTCACCACCGACTCCGGTCTGGGCTCGGTGAACTCCCTGATGGCCTTCGCGGGCGGCCTGAGGGACATCGACCCCGCCGGCCTGCACCTGGTGACCATGCCGGTGCGGTACGACCCCGCCGACCCCAACCGGGTCCTTCCCGAGACGGACAAGGCGCGGCTGGTCTGGGACGCCCTGAGGAACGACGAGCCGATCCCGCGGGCGGCCGCGGTGGACACGGCCACGGGTGGGCCCGAGAGCGTCGTCAGCGCCTCCTGAGCACGCCCGGAGCGCTCCTCGGGGGACCCCGGCGCCGCGGGCCGGCCCGGACCCCGGGAACAAACGACGGCGGCCCCCGGTTTTGGGGGATGGCGCCAGTCCTGGCAGACTGGTACGTCGGCTCCGGTTCACGCTCCCGCATCCCGCGGCTGCGACCCGGCGCCCTCCCGAACCTAGGAGTCACCTTGAAGCGCGACATCCACCCCGCGTACGTCGAGACGCAGGTCAGCTGCACCTGCGGCGCGTCGTTCACCACCCGCAGCACCATCGAGTCCGGCACCGTCCGGGCCGAGGTCTGCTCCGAGTGCCACCCGTTCTACACGGGTAAGCAGAAGATCCTCGACACCGGTGGCCGTGTGGCCCGCTTCGAGGCCCGCTTCGGCAAGGCCGCCGGCTCCAAGAAGTAGCGAGCCCCATTTCGCCGGTCCACGGCCGCGCTCCCTCTCCCCGTGCAGGTGGGAGGGGCGCGCGCCGGGACCGGCGTTTTTGGTCGCCCGCCTTCCCCTTCCCACGCAGTAGCAGGAGCCCAAGATGTTCGAGGCCGTCGAGGAACTCGTCACCGAGCACGCCGACCTGGAGACGAAGCTCGCCGACCCGTCGGTCCACGCCGACCAGGCCAACGCGCGCAGGCTGAACAAGCGGTACGCGGAGCTCACCCCGATCGTCACCGCGTACCGCTCCTTCAGGCGGACGGGTGACGACATCGAGACCGCGCGTGAACTGGCCGCCGACGACCCGGACTTCGCCGCCGAGCTCAAGGACCTGGAGAAGCAGCGCGAAGCGCTCACCGACAAGCTCCGCCTGCTGCTGGTCCCGCGCGACCCCAACGACGACAAGGACGTCATCCTCGAGGTCAAGGCGGGCGCGGGCGGCGACGAGTCCGCCCTGTTCGCCGGCGACCTGCTGCGCATGTACCTGCGGTACGCCGAGCGCGTGGGCTGGAAGACCGAGATCATCGACGCCACCGAGTCCGAGCTGGGCGGCTACAAGGACGTCCAGGTCGCCGTGAAGACCAAGGGCGGACAGGGCGCCACCGAGCCCGGCCAGGGCGTGTGGGCCCGGCTGAAGTACGAGGGCGGGGTGCACCGCGTGCAGCGGGTGCCGGCCACCGAGTCGC
This sequence comes from Streptomyces sp. NBC_01635, assembly GCF_045209715.1. Classification (NCBI taxonomy): domain Bacteria; kingdom Bacillati; phylum Actinomycetota; class Actinomycetes; order Kitasatosporales; family Streptomycetaceae; genus Streptomyces; species Streptomyces sp. NBC_01635. The sequence continues at coordinate 6,206,580 of NZ_CP109277.1, forward strand.
AGGGCCGTATCCACACCTCCGCGGCGGGTGTCCTGGTGACGCCCGAGGCGGAGGAGGTCGACGTCGAGATCAACCCGAACGACCTGCGGATCGACGTCTACCGCTCCTCCGGCCCCGGCGGGCAGTCCGTCAACACCACCGACTCCGCCGTGCGCATCACGCACCTCCCGACCGGAGTCGTCGCCTCCTGCCAGAACGAGAAGAGCCAGCTGCAGAACAAGGAGCAGGCGATGCGTATCCTGCGCTCCAGGCTGCTCGCGGCGGCGCAGGAGGAGGCGGAGAAGGAGGCCGCGGACGCCCGGCGCAGCCAGGTCCGCACTGTCGACCGCTCCGAGAAGATCCGCACCTACAACTTCCCGGAGAACCGCATCTCGGACCACCGCGTCGGGTTCAAGGCGTACAACCTGGACCAGGTCCTGGACGGCGACCTGGACGCGATGATCCAGGCCTGCGTCGACGCGGACTCGGCCGCCAAACTCGCCGCAGCATGACGCCTGCCCGGGCCCGCAGGGCCTGAGCGCCGGACCCGAACACCGGGCCGTCGTACCGGCCGCACAAGAACTTCCGGAGGATGAGCGTGCAGCAACATAGTGGGGGGCGACCCCCAAGCCCCCGCAGCGTGCTGCTCGCGGAGGTGGCCCGGGCCACCCAGCGGCTCGCCGACGCCGGCGTGCCCTCGCCGCGCACCGACGCGGAGGAGCTCGCCGCGTTCGTGCACGGCGTCAAGCGCGGCGCGCTGCACACGGTGAAGGACGCCGACTTCGACGCCCGCTACTGGGAGGTCGTCGCCCGCCGCGAGGCGCGCGAACCGCTCCAGCACATCACCGGGCACGCCTACTTCCGCTACCTCGAACTCCAGGTGGGGCCCGGGGTGTTCGTGCCTCGCCCGGAGACCGAGTCGGTCGTCGGCTGGGCCATAGACGCGGTACGGGCCATGGACGTCGTCGAGCCGTGCGTCGTCGACCTGTGCACCGGCTCGGGCGCCATCGCGCTCGCCCTCGCGCAGGAGGTGCCGCGTTCCCGCGTGTACGCCGTGGAGCTGTCCGAGGACGCCCTCGTGTGGACCCGCAAGAACATGGAGGGCTCGCGCGTCGAGCTGCGCCAGGGAGACGCCCTGACGGCCTTCCCGGACCTCGACGGCCAGGTCGATCTGGTGATCTCCAACCCGCCGTACATCCCGCTCACCGAATGGGAGTACGTCGCCCCCGAGGCGCGCGACCACGACCCCGAGCTGGCCCTGTTCTCCGGCGAGGACGGCCTCCAGCTCATCCGGGGCCTGGAACGCACCGCGCACCGCCTGCTGCGCCCCGGCGGCGTGGTCGTCGTCGAGCACGCCGACACCCAGGGCGGCCAGGTGCCGTGGATCTTCGCCGAGGACCGCGGCTGGACCGACGCCGCCGACCACCCCGACCTGAACAACCGGCCCCGGTTCGCCACCGCCCGCAAGGCGGTGCCGTGAGCGTCCGGCAGACTTCGACCACCCCAGCCGCATGTGTACGAGGAGGCCCGCCAGATGGCTCGGCGATACGACACCAACGACGCGACCGATCGCGCGACCGGTCTGCGTGAAGCCGCGTCCGCCGTCCGCCGTGGCGAGCTCGTGGTACTGCCGACGGACACCGTCTACGGCATCGGCGCCGACGCGTTCACCGGCGAGGCCGTCGCCGACCTCCTGGCGGCCAAGGGGCGCGGCCGCAGCATGCCCACGCCCGTGCTCATCGGCTCCCCGAACACCCTGCACGGCCTCGTCACGGACTTCTCCGAGCAGGCCTGGGAACTGGTCGACGCGTTCTGGCCGGGCGCGCTGACCCTGGTCGCCCGGCACCAGCCGTCCCTCCAGTGGGACCTCGGCGACACCCGCGGCACGGTCGCCGTACGGATGCCGCTGCACCCGGTCGCCATCGAGCTGCTCACCGAGGTCGGTCCGATGGCCGTCTCCTCGGCCAACCTGACGGGCCACCCCGCGCCGGAGAACTGCGACGCGGCGCAGGAGATGCTCGGCGACTCCGTCTCCGTCTACCTCGACGGCGGGCCCACCCCGGGCATCGTCCCCTCGTCGATCGTCGACGTCACGCGCCCCGTGCCCGTGCTGCTGCGCGAAGGCGCCCTCTCGCCGGAGGAGCTGCGCAAAGTGGTACCCGACCTCGAGGTGGCGAATTGACGGCCCCCGAGTCGGGGCGCGGCATAGGCAACGGGGAACGCAGCGCGGAGGAGACGACCACCTTCGGGTTTCCGCGCGACACCTTTCGCATCCTCCACGTCAGCACCGGAAACGTCTGCCGCTCGCCCATCACCGAGCGGCTGACCCGGCATTTCGTGAGTCAGCGGCTGGGCATCCTGGGCGGCGGGCTGATCGTGGAGAGCGCGGGCACCTGGGGGCACGAGGGCGCGCCGATGGAGTCCCACGCGGAGACCGTGCTGGCCGACTTCGGCGCGGACCCCTCCGGCTTCGTCGGCCGTGAACTGCTGGACGAACACGTGATCCGCGCCGATCTGGTGCTGACCGCGACCCGCGACCACCGCGCCCAGGTCATCTCCATGGGCCACTCGGCGGGCCTGCGCACCTTCACGCTGAAGGAGTTCACCCGCCTGGTGAACGCGATCGACCCGGCGACCCTGCCCACGCTGGACGAGGGCCTGGTCATGCGCGCCCGCGCCCTGGTCCGCGCCGCCGCCGCGCTGCGCGGCTGGCTGCTGGCACCGACCGTCGAGGCGGACGAGGTCTACGACCCGTACGGGGCGCCCCTGCCGTTCTTCCGCTCCATCGGCGACGAGATACACCAGGCCCTGGACCCGGTCGTCACCGCCCTCACGGGCGTCCCCACCCGCGCCTGACCGCTCCGCTCAGGGGACCGACCGCCGGCTCGGGCCACCGGTGTGCCCCGTACGAGCCGTCAGGGGTGTCCCGGGCATGAGGGAACGGGTCATGAGGACGTCGTCCCCCGGATGGTGTCCGGGGTTCCCCGGGAGGGTGTGACAGCCGAGCGGGGCGGGGGTGGCGGGCCTACATTGGTCCTACGTCAGCGTCGACGTCCGGGAGCCCACCATGACGGTCATCCACGCCCTCGAGGGCGAGTCCGGAGTTCTGCGCCGGCAGGACCCCGAACTCGCCGGGATCCTGCACGCCGAGCGGGAGCGGCAGGCGACCACGCTCCAGTTGATCGCCGCCGAGAACTTCACCTCACCCGCCGTGCTGGCCGTCCTCGGCTCACCGCTCGCCAACAAGTACGCCGAGGGATACCCGGGCGCCCGGCACCACGGCGGCTGCGAGATCGTCGACGTCGCCGAACGCCTCGCCGTCGAGCGGGCCAAGGCCCTCTTCGGCGCCGACCACGCCAACGTCCAGGCACACTCCGGCTCGTCGGCCGTGCTGGCCGCCTACGCCGCCCTGCTGCGCCCCGGGGACACCGTCCTCGCCCTCGGCCTGGCCCACGGCGGCCACCTCACCCACGGCTCGCCCGCCAACTTCTCCGGCCGCTGGTTCGACTTCGTCGGCTACGGCGTGGACGCCGAGACCGGCCTGATCGACCACACGCAGGTCCGTGCCCTCGCCCGCACCCACCGCCCCAAGGCGATCGTCTGCGGCTCCATCGCCTACCCCCGCCACATCGACCACTCCTTCTTCCGCGAGGTCGCCGACGAGGTGGGCGCCTACCTCATCGCGGACGCCGCGCACCCCATCGGCCTCGTCGCCGGGGGAGCCGCCCCCAGCCCGGTCCCGTACGCGGACATCGTCTGCGCGACCACGCACAAGGTGCTGCGCGGGCCGCGCGGCGGCATGATCCTGTGCGGCGCGGAGCTGGCCGAACGGGTCGACCGCGCGGTCTTCCCCTTCACCCAGGGCGGGGCCCAGATGCACACCGTCGCAGCCAAGGCGGTCGCCTTCGGGGAGGCGGCGACCCCGGCCTTCGCCGCGTACGCCCACCAGGTGGTCGCCAACGCGCGGGCCCTCGCCAAGGGCCTGGCCGACGAGGGACTGGCCGTCACCACCGGCGGCACGGACACCCACCTGATCACCGTCGATCCCGCCCCGCTCGGCGTCGACGGGCGCGAGGCCCGCGGCCGGCTCGCGGCGGCCGGACTGGTCCTGGACTGCTGCGCCCTGCCGCACGCCGACGACCGCGGGCTGCGCCTGGGTACCGCGGCGGTGACCACGCAGGGCATGGGGGAGGGGGAGATGACACGCGTCGCGGCTCTCATGGCGGGCGTGATCACCGGCGCCATGGACCCCGCGCGGGCCCGGGAGGACGTACGGCAGCTGGCCGCCGTCTTTCCGCCGTACCCGCGGTGAGCGGTTCCCGCACGGCCGGCGCCGGCGCGTTCGGACGGGTGACCGACCTCACACGGCTTTGGCGGGCGGACGGGCCGCGACCACGTCCGAAGGGCCCGGGAGCGAAACGGCCGACGGCTCGGCCGCGGTGTCCGCATGCGCACCCTGCGCGGGGTGCGCCAGGCGCGTCCGGGCCCCCTGGCCGTGGAAAGGGCGGCTCGGTCACGTGGTTCGACGCCGACGGTTCATCCCCCTTCTGTGACGACAAGCCGGTGCACAGCGCGCGGAAGCAGGTACCGGAAGGCGCCACCGTGGAGATCACGGTCTGTCGCCGCAACGGCGCCGACGGGGCGAGGAAGGACTGCGGATCCAGCTACGGCAAGGCCTTGACCGGAAGGAACCGGGACACGGCCGAGCACCGGGTCCCCGGGCGACGGCCGCCCCGGTGGGCCGCCCCTCGCGCAGGCGCTCCCGTCTGCTCCGCCTGCTCTGCCTGCGAGCGGGAGCGTGCACCGGCGGACGGCCGAGGAGGGCACGTTTGTAGGAGAATCCCCTAAAGGTGGTGGTCCCGGAGGGGGTTGCTCCGGCCCGGCCCCGTCCTGTGCCGGGGATCGCCGACAGTCACGACGGCTAAGGTGAGATGCCGACACACCAGTGACATCTGTGGGGAAGCCCGTGCGCGAATATCTGCTGACGCTCTGCATCACGGCCGCAGTGACGTACCTGCTCACCGGGCCGGTACGGAAGTTCGCGATCGTGGCCGGGGCGATGCCGCAGATCCGGGCGCGGGACGTGCACCGGGAGCCCACTCCGCGGCTCGGCGGGATCGCGATGTTCTTCGGCCTGTGCGCGGGGCTGCTGGTCGCCAGCCATCTGACGAACCTGAACGAGGTCTTCGAGAAGTCCAACGAGCCGCGCGCCCTGTTGTCGGGAGCGGCCCTGATCTGGCTGCTCGGGGTCCTGGACGACAAGTTCGAGATCGACGCCCTGCTCAAACTGGGCGCCCAGATGATCGCCGCCGGCGTCATGATCCTTCAGGGTCTGACCATCCTGTGGCTGCCCATCCCCGGTATCGGCACGGTCGCCGTCACTCCGTGGCAGGGGAACCTGATCACCGTGGCGCTGGTGGTCGTCACCATCAACGCGGTCAACTTCGTGGACGGACTGGACGGCCTCGCGGCCGGCATGGTGGGCATCGCGGCCACGGCGTTCTTCCTGTACAGCTACCGGATCTGGTACGGCTACGGCGCCGAGGCGGCGGCCCCCGCCACGCTGTTCTCCGTGGTGCTCATCGGCATGTGCGTCGGTTTCCTGCCGCACAACATGCATCCCGCCCGGATCTTCATGGGGGACTCCGGGTCGATGCTGATCGGTCTGGTCCTCGCGGCCAGCGCGGTGTCCGTCACGGGCCAGCTGGACGTCGAGGCGCTCAACGTCGACCTGGGCGGCGCACGGGAGACGACCCATGCGATGCTGCCCGTCTTCATCCCGCTGCTCATGCCGCTGACGATCATCGCGGTGCCCATGGCCGACCTGATCCTGGCCATCGTGCGGCGCACCTGGCGCGGCCAGTCGCCCTTCGCGGCGGACCGGGGTCATCTGCACCACCGCCTGCTGGAGATCGGCCACTCGCACAGCAGGGCGGTGCTGATCATGTACTTCTGGTCGGCGCTGATCGCCTTCGGCGCGCTCGCCTACTCGGTCAACTCGGCGTCCATGTGGATCGTGCTGAGCGTCGTCATCCTGAGCGCCATCGGTCTGCTGCTGCTCCTGCTGCCCCGGTTCACCCCGCGCGCCCCGATGTGGGCGCAGCACATCGTGCCACCGCGCTACCGGCGTCGCCGGGCCGCTGTGCGGGCCCCCCAGGCCGTTACCGAGGCAGGCACGGAAGAAGCCGCGGACACGGCCGCAGAGGCGGCCGAGCCGGAGGCGGGCGATCAGGATGCCGGCGGCCAACGAGCCCCGGTGACCGCCGGGATCTCCGGCGTCAACGGCGCGACCGCCCTGGGCCACCGCGCACGTGTGGGCGACCGGGGAAGGCCGGCGGCTCCCGCCGAAGGCACGGCCACATCACGGTCAAGGTAAGAATCCGACTAGAGCATTGCCAAGTCGTGGGGCTCCGATGGGGCACCCTTGGGGGTGCGAAGCGCCCTAATACCAGACAAGTGGACCTCTTGTGCTCCCTGGTGCCCGGACTCACTCTCCTGTGTGACCCCGTGCGGAGTCTTTAGGTAAAGACTGCATCAAATAGTTTGTGATACCGTTCACGAGTCTCGCCGGAGAGTGCCGAAGGACCGCAGTGCGACGGTTCGTCGGTGGGGGGAAATCACACTCCATCCGGGGGACTACGCTCGTCCCTGACGACCATCCTTTGCCCCCTGTTCCAAACATGCGGAGTTCCGCCATGCCGTCCAACGACGTCCGGATCCTGATTCAGGCCGCCGTACCCACCGCTGTCGTCGGTGCGGTCGCGGTCGCGGTCGGCGCTGCCGTCGAAGGCGGCAACGGGGCGATCGGAGCCGTCATCGGGGCGCTGCTCGTGATCCTGCTCATGGGCACGGGCCTGTACGTCCTTCAGTGGATCGCCAAGTCGATACCTCATCTGTTCCAGGCGATGGGACTGATGATGTACATGACGCAGATCTTGCTGATCTTCGTCTTCATCGCGCTCTTCAAGGACACGACGCTCTTCCACCCGAAGGTCTTCGCCCTCTCACTGCTCGTCTCCACCCTCACCTGGGTCGCCGCACAGGCGCGGGCCACGATGAAGGCCAAGACCTTCTACGTGGACCCCGCTCCGGCGGCGGTCGGGAACGCGGCGGAGAAGAAGGAGACACCGGAGCGGCCGTCGTGAGACGTAGGGCCGGGATAAGGGCGCATGACGGACCCTGCTATCGTCCGGTGCCAACTGCGGCATCGCGGGCGCGGGCATCCACGCTGACGCCTGTCACATCGCGAGGCGAGATGCCCCATCGCCGCCCCCCCATCCGTAACACCAGTCCCGTGCCGAACCGCGGCCCTGTGCCGCGCCGACACCACGAGGTTGCCGAATCCATGCGCCACGCTGAAGGAGCCCGCGGTGAGTGCTGACCCGACACAGGTGCTCGCCTTCGAGACCGACTGCCACATCTTCGACGGTTGTGGCTTCCCGTCTCCCGGGCTGCACTCGTTCCTGTTCGAGCCCCTGTGGGGCGACGGCGACAGCAGCGTGTACTTCAACAAAACGATGCTGCTGGCGCTGCTCGGCTCGATCATCATCGTCGGCTTCTTCTGGGCGGCGTTCCGCCGGCCCCAGGTCGTCCCCGGCAAGTTCCAGATGGTCGCCGAGGCCGGCTACGACTTCGTCCGCCGGGGCATCGTCTACGAGACGATGGGCAAGCGCGAGGGCGAGAAGTACGTTCCGTTCGCCGTAGCGCTGTTCTTCTTCGTCTGGATGATGAACCTCTGGTCGATCATCCCGCTCGCCCAGATGCCGGTGACGTCGATCTTCGCGTACCCGCTGGGGCTCGCGCTGGTCGTCTACCTGGTGTGGGTCTCGCTGACCTTCAAGCGCCACGGCTTCGTCGGCGCCCTGAAGAACTTCACCGGTTACGACAAGTCGCTCGGTGCCGCGCTTCCCGTCGTCATGCTGATCGAGGCCTTCTCGAACCTGCTCGTGCGGCCCTTCACCCACGCCGTGCGACTCTTCGCGAACATGTTCGCGGGCCACATCCTGCTGGTGCTGTTCACCATCGCCAGCTGGTACCTGCTGAACGGCATCGGGATCGCCTACGCCGGCGTCTCGTTCGTGATGGTCCTGGTGATGACCGTCTTCGAGCTCTTCATCCAGGCCCTGCAGGCGTACGTCTTCGTCCTGCTGACCGCTACCTACATCCAGGGCGCGCTCGCCGAGCAGCACTGAGCGTCCCGCTCCTGCCCCAGTCGTCCGGTGGCCCACTACTCCCACCGGCCCGTGAAGAAAAGGAAGAACCGGAATGTCCTACACCCTGGCCGCTGAAGTCCACGGCTCGATCGCTTCCATCGGTTACGGCATCGCCGCCTTCGGCCCCGGCATCGGCGTCGGCATCATCTTCGGCAAGGGCACCGAGGCCCTGGCCCGCCAGCCCGAGGCCGCCGGTCTCATCCGCGCCAACCAGATCCTGGGCTTCGCCTTCTGTGAGGCGCTCGCCCTGATCGGCCTGGTCATGCCGTTCGTCTACGGCACCTGATCAGCTGATCCGCGATCGGTTCACCAGACGAAAGGCACTCTGATATGAGCCCACTGCTTCATATCGCGGCCGAGGAGCTGCAGAACCCCCTCGTCCCGCCGATCCCCGAGCTCGTCATCGGCCTGCTCGCTTTCGTCATCGTCTTCGGCATCCTCGCCAAGAAGCTCCTCCCGAACATCAACAAGGTTCTGGAAGAGCGTCGCGAGTCCATCGAAGGCGGTATCGAGAAGGCCGAGGCCGCTCAGACCGAGGCACAGAGCGTTCTCGAGCAGTACAAGGCCCAGCTCGCCGAGGCCCGGCACGAGGCCGCGCGTCTGCGCCAGGAGGCGCAGGAGCAGGGCGCCACGCTCATCGCCGAGATGCGCGCGGAAGGCCAGCGGCAGCGCGAGGAGATCATCGCCGCCGGTCACTCGCAGATCGAGGCGGACCGCAAGGCCGCCGCGTCGGTGCTGCGCCAGGACGTGGGCAAGCTCGCCACCGACCTGGCCGGCAAGCTCGTCGGCGAGTCCCTCGAGGACCACGCCCGGCAGAGCCGCGTGATCGACCGGTTCCTCGACGACCTCGACCAGAAGGCCGAGGCCGCACGATGAACGGAGCGAGCCGCGAGGCCCTGGCCGCCGCACGCGAGCGTCTCGACGCGCTGACGGACTCCACGTCCGTGGACGCCGGCTCGCTCGCCGAAGAGCTGGCCGCCGTCACCGCGCTGCTCCACCGCGAGGTGTCGCTGCGCCGGGTTCTCACCGACCCGGCGCAGCCCGGCGAGACCAAGGCGGACCTGGCCCAGCGCCTGCTCGGCACCCAGGTCAGCGGCAACGCCGCCGACCTGGTGGCCGGCATGGTGCGCTCCCGCTGGTCGCAGCCCCGCGACCTGGTGGACGCACTCGAGGAGCTGGCCGACCTCGCCGACCTCACCGCCGCGCAGAAGGCGGGCGCGCTCGACACCGTCGAGGACGAGCTGTTCCGGTTCGGCCGGATCGTCTCCGCGAACAACGACCTGCGCGCCGCACTGACCGACCGCAAGGCCACCGCCCCGGCCAAGAGCGAGCTGCTGCACAGCCTGCTCGGACGCAGGGCGAACGCGACCACCGAGCGTCTGGTGACGCGTCTGGTCAACGCGCCCCGCGGACGTAGCCTGGAAGCGGGACTCGAGTCCCTGTCCAAGCTCGCCGCCGAGCGTCGCAACCGCATGGTGGCCGTCGTCACCTCCGCGGTGCCGCTGAGTGACACGCAGAAGCAGCGCCTCGGCGCCGCCCTCGCGAAGCTCTACGGCCGCTCCATGCACCTCAACCTCGACGTCGACCCCGCGGTCGTCGGCGGGATGCGGGTGCAGGTCGGCGACGAGCTCATCAACGGCTCCCTCGCGGACCGGCTGGAAGACGCGAGGCGCCGGCTGGCGGGCTAGCGCCGACGCGGCCCCGCGCATCACGCGGCGGACGCGGCAACTGAACACGTAGAACGTACCTACGGCCCTGGTTGGGCCGTGCAGAGGATTCACCTCTTTCCGGGGGGAGTCCACATCCCCCCAAAGTGAAACTTCGGGCCCAACAAGGAGAGCAGGGAACTCAGATGGCGGAGCTCACGATCCGGCCGGAGGAGATCCGGGACGCGCTGGAGAACTTCGTCCAGTCGTACAAGCCGGACGCGGCCTCGCGCGAGGAAGTCGGCACGGTCACCGTCGCCGGCGACGGTATCGCCAAGATCGAGGGTCTTCCCTCGGCCATGGCCAACGAGCTGCTGAAGTTCGAGGACGGCACCCTCGGCCTCGCCCTCAACCTCGAGGAGCGCGAGATCGGTGCCGTCGTCCTCGGTGAGTTCAGCGGCATCGAAGAGGGCCAGCCGGTCTCCCGCACCGGCGAGGTCCTGTCCGTCGCCGTGGGCGAGGGCTACCTCGGCCGCGTGGTCGACCCGCTCGGCAACCCGATCGACGGCCTCGGCGAGATCGAGACCCAGGGCCGCCGCGCCCTCGAACTGCAGGCCCCCACGGTCATGGACCGCAAGTCGGTGCACGAGCCGATGGAGACGGGCTACAAGGCCGTCGACGCCATGACCCCGGTCGGCCGCGGTCAGCGTCAGCTGATCATCGGCGACCGCGGCACCGGCAAGACCGCGCTGGCCGTGGACACGATCATCAACCAGCGTGACAACTGGCGCACGGGCGACGTGAACAAGCAGGTCCGCTGCATCTACGTCGCCATCGGTCAGAAGGGCTCCACCATCGCGTCGGTCCGCCGCGCGCTGGAGGAGAACGGTGCCCTGGAGTACACGACCATCGTCGCCTCCCCGGCGTCCGACCCGGCCGGCTTCAAGTACCTGGCGCCGTACACCGGTTCGGCCATCGGCCAGCAGTGGATGTACGAGGGCAAGCACGTCCTCATCATCTTCGACGACCTGTCGAAGCAGGCCGACGCCTACCGCGCCGTGTCCCTGCTGCTGCGCCGCCCGCCGGGCCGTGAGGCCTACCCGGGTGACGTCTTCTACCTGCACTCCCGTCTGCTGGAGCGTTGCGCCAAGCTCTCCGACGAGATGGGTGCCGGCTCGATGACGGGTCTGCCGATCGTCGAGACCAAGGCGAACGACGTGTCGGCGTTCATTCCGACCAACGTCATCTCCATCACCGACGGCCAGTGCTTCCTGGAGTCCGACCTGTTCAACGCCGGTCAGCGTCCGGCCCTGAACGTCGGTATCTCGGTCTCCCGCGTCGGTGGCTCCGCCCAGCACAAGGCGATGAAGCAGGTCTCCGGCCGTCTGCGCCTGGACCTCGCCCAGTACCGTGAGCTGGAGGCGTTCGCCGCCTTCGGTTCCGACCTGGACGCCGCGTCGAAGGCGCAGCTGGAGCGCGGTCAGCGTCTGGTCGAGCTGCTGAAGCAGGACCAGTACCAGCCGCTGGCCACCGAGGACCAGGTCGTCTCCGTCTGGGCCGGCACCACCGGCAAGATGGACGAGGTGCCGGTCGCCGACATCCGCCGCTTCGAGAAGGAGCTGCTCGAGTACCTGCACCGCAGCGAGCAGGGCCTCATGACCTCCATCCGCGAGGGCGGCAAGATGTCGGACGACACCCTCCAGGCCGTGGGCGACGCGGTCGCGGCCTTCAAGAAGCAGTTCGAGACGGGCGACGGCAAGCTGCTCGGCGAGGACGCTCCGGCCGCTGCCGCCAAGTGACGTTCAAGGAAGGGACCTGACTCATGGGAGCCCAGCTCCGGGTCTACAAGCGTCGCATCCGATCCGTCACCGCGACCAAGAAGATCACCAAGGCGATGGAGATGATCGCCGCCTCGCGCGTCGTCAAGGCGCAGCGCAAGGTGCGGTCCTCCACGCCGTACGCCGAGGAACTGACCCGTGCGGTCACGGCGGTCGGCACCGGTTCGGATGCCAAGCACCCGCTGACGACGGAGGCGGAGAACCCGACGCGTGTCGCGGTCCTGCTCCTCACGAGCGACCGCGGCCTCGCCGGCGCCTTCAACGCCAACGCGATCAAGGCGGCGGAGCAGCTGACCGAGCGTCTCGAGCGTGAGGGCAAGGAGGTCGACACGTACATCGTCGGCCGCCGTGGTCTGGCGCACTACAACTTCCGCGAGCGCACGGTCGTGGAGTCGTTCACCGGTTTCACCGACGAGCCCTCGTACGCGGACGCCAAGCAGGTCGCGGCGCCGCTGATCGAGGCCATCGAGAAGGAGACGGCGGACGGCGGTGTGGACGAACTCCACATCGTCTACACCGAGTTCGTCTCGATGATGACGCAGGCCGCGGTCGACTCCCGGATGCTTCCGCTCCGCCTCGACGAGGTCGTGGAGGAAGGGGCGTCCGGCAAGGACGAGATCCTTCCGCTGTACGACTTCGAGCCCTCGGCGGAGGACGTCCTCGACGCCCTGCTGCCGCGCTACGTGGAGAGCCGCATCTACAACGCGCTGCTCCAGTCGGCCGCTTCGAAGCACGCCGCCACGCGGCGCGCGATGAAGTCGGCCACCGACAACGCGGGCGAGCTGATCAACACGCTCTCCCGTCTTGCCAACGCGGCCCGCCAGGCCGAAATCACCCAGGAAATCAGCGAGATCGTCGGTGGCGCAGGCGCTCTGGCCGACGCAAACGCGGGGAGTGACAATTAATGACCACCACTGTTGAGACCGCGACGGCCACGGGCCGTGTCGCCCGGGTCATCGGCCCGGTCGTCGACGTGGAGTTCCCCGTCGACGCGATGCCGGAGATCTACAACGCCCTGCACGTCCAGGTCGCCGACCCGGCGAACGCGGGCGAGCTCAAGACGCTGACGCTCGAGGTGGCCCAGCACCTGGGCAGCGGCCTGGTGCGCACCATCTCCATGCAGCCCACCGACGGCCTGGTCCGCCAGGCCCAGGTGACCGACACGGGCTCGGCCATCTCCGTCCCCGTCGGCGACTTCACCAAGGGCAAGGTGTTCAACACCCTCGGTGAGGTGCTGAACAGCGACGAGTCCTACACGGGCGAGCGCTGGCCGATCCACCGCAAGGCGCCGAACTTCGACGAGCTCGAGTCGAAGACCGAGATGTTCGAGACCGGCGTCAAGGTCATCGACCTGCTCACCCCGTACGTCAAGGGTGGCAAGATCGGCCTGTTCGGCGGTGCCGGTGTCGGCAAGACGGTGCTCATCCAGGAGATGATCTACCGCGTCGCCAACAACCACGACGGTGTGTCCGTGTTCGCCGGCGTCGGTGAGCGCACCCGTGAGGGCAACGACCTCATCGACGAGATGAGCGAGTCGGGCGTCATCGACAAGACCGCCCTGGTCTTCGGCCAGATGGACGAGCCGCCGGGCACCCGTCTGCGCGTCGCGCTGGCCGGCCTCACCATGGCCGAGTACTTCCGTGACGTCCAGAAGCAGGACGTGCTGTTCTTCATCGACAACATCTTCCGCTTCACGCAGGCCGGTTCCGAGGTCTCGACCCTGCTCGGCCGGATGCCCTCCGCGGTGGGCTACCAGCCGAACCTGGCCGACGAGATGGGTCTCCTCCAGGAGCGCATCACCTCGACCCGCGGTCACTCGATCACCTCGATGCAGGCGATCTACGTCCCCGCGGACGACCTGACCGACCCGGCGCCGGCCACCACCTTCGCCCACCTCGACGCGACGACGGTGCTCTCCCGTCCGATCTCCGAGAAGGGCATCTACCCGGCCGTGGACCCGCTGGACTCCACGTCCCGCATCCTGGACCCGCGCTACATCGCGCAGGACCACTACGACACGGCCATGCGGGTGAAGAACATCCTGCAGAAGTACAAGGACCTGCAGGACATCATCGCGATCCTCGGTATCGACGAGCTCGGCGAGGAGGACAAGCTCGCCGTCCACCGTGCCCGTCGCGTGGAGCGCTTCCTGTCCCAGAACACCCACGTCGCCAAGCAGTTCACCGGCGTGGACGGTTCGGACGTGTCGCTGGACGAGTCGATCACCGCGTTCAACGCGATCTGTGACGGCGAGTACGACCACTTCCCGGAGCAGGCGTTCTTCCTGTGCGGTGGTATCGAGGACCTGAAGAACAACGCCAAGGAGCTGGGCGTCTCCTGAGCCCCGTGCTCGCGTGACCCGGTCGGGGGGCGGGCACCGTCCCGCCCCCCGATCCACGCCCATTAGACTTGTAACCCACACCCGGCGGACCTGCCGGGTGGTGACCCGAGGAGCCATCTTGGCTGCTGAGCTGCACGTCGCGCTGGTCGCGGCCGACCGAGAGGTCTGGTCCGGCGAGGCCACCCTGGTCGTCGCGCGCACCACGTCCGGCGACATCGGCGTCATGCCCGGTCACCAGCCGCTGCTCGGTGTGCTGGAGTCGGGCCCGGTGACCATCCGTACGAGCGAGGGCGGAACGGTCGTCGCCGCGGTGCACGGCGGTTTCATCTCGTTCGCGGACGACAAGCTGTCGCTGCTGGCGGAGATCGCCGAGCTGTCGGAGGAGATCGACGTCCAGCGCGCGGAGCGGGCGCGCGAGCGCGCGAAGTCGGAGGAGAACACTTCGGCGGAGCGTCGCGCGGACGTCCGACTGCGTGCCGTGACGACGGGGCGCTGAACGACCGAGGTACCTTCCGGGCCGTCTAGGCTCTGGGGGGAGCCGTACGATGACGTCACTCAGCCGCGGCTGGGACCGGAGCGATCCGGACCCGGTCGCGGCTGAGGCAGATCTGGATGATTTTTCCGTTCCGTTACCTAGGAGACGAGGAGGTCGGTGTCGATGGTCCTCGCTCTGACTGTGTGCGGAAGTGTCGTGGCTCTCGTAGTGGTGGGACTCTTCGTCTTCGGACTGCGCCGCCGCCTCATCCAGCGTTCCGGCGGGACCTTCGACTGCAGCCTGCGCTGGGACGCTCCGGAACCGGGCGACTCCGGCGGCAAGGGCTGGGCGTACGGGGTGGCCCGCTACAACGGCGACCGGGTGGAGTGGTTCCGCGTCTTCTCCTACGCGCCGCGTCCGCGGCGCGTCCTGGAGCGTTCGGAGATCGAGGTGGCCGGCCGCCGGGTGCCCGAGGGCGAGGAGGAACTGGCGCTGCTGTCCGACGCGGTGATCCTCGCCTGCCTGCACCGGGGCAGGCGGCTGGAGCTCGCGATGAGCGACGACGCGCTGACCGGTTTCCTCGCCTGGCTGGAGGCGGCCCCGCCCGGCCAGAGGGTGAACGTCGCGTAGAGCGACGTTCAGGGCCCCGCTGGGTGGGGGTGCCCCCGGCAGCGGAGCTGTTGGGGGAGGGTGAACGTCGCGTAGAGCGATGTTCAGGGCCCCTCCCCCTGGCAGCGGAGCTGTTGGGGGAGGGTGAACGTGGCGCAGCCGGGCGCGGGCACGCGGATGCTCCCCCGGACGGGGTCCGGGGGAGCACGGTTGCCGCGGACCTGCCGGTTACCTCAGGCCGCTGTCGATGGCGGTGGCCAGCTCGCCGTTCGCGGTGTCACCGCTGAACTCCCAGAAGAAGGCGCCGCCCAGACCCTGGCTCTTGGCCCAGCTCATCTTGCCGGCGATGGTGGCGGGGGTGTCGTAGGACCACCAGTTGTTGCCGCAGTGGGCGTAGGCCGTGCCGGCGACGGTGCCGGTGGCCGGGCAGCTGTTCTTGAGGATCTTGTAGTCCTCGATGCCGGCCTCGTAGGCGCCGGGTGCCGGGCCGGTGGCCGCGCCGCCGGGGGCGGCCTGGGTGACGCCGGTCCAGCCGCGGCCGTAGAAGCCGATGCCGAGCAGCAGCTTGCTCGCCGGGACGCCCTTCGCCTTCAGCTTGGAGATCGCGGCCGCGGAGTTGAAGCCGTCCTGCGGGATGCCGTTGTACGAGGTCAGCGGCGAGTGGGGGGCCGTGGGGCCGTCCTTGTCGAAGGCGCCGAAGTAGTCGTACGTCATCACGTTGTACCAGTCGAGGTACTGGGCGGCGCCGCCGTAGTCGGCCGCGTCGATCTTGCCGCCCGAGGAGCCGTCAGCGGTGATCGCGGCGGTGACCAGGTAGTCCTTGCCGAACTCGGCGCGCAGGGCCTGGGAGAGGTTCCTGAAGGCCGCCGGACCGCTGGTGTCGCAGGTGAGGCCGCAGGCGTTCGGGTACTCCCAGTCGATGTCGATGCCGTCGAAGACGTCGGCCCAGCGCGGGTCCTCCACGACGGCCTTGCAGGACTTGGCGAAGGCGGCCGGGTTCTGCGCGGCCTGGCCGAAGCCGCCGGAGTAGGTCCAGCCGCCGAACGAGTACAGCACCTTGATGTGCGGGTACTTCGCCTTCAGCTGGCGCAGCTGGTTGAAGTTGCCGCGCAGCGGCTGGTCCCAGCTGTCGGCGGTGCCGCTGACGGACTGGTCCGCGGTGTAGGCCTTGTCGGTGGCGGCGTAGGCGTCGTCGAGCTTGCACTGGCCGTTGGTGACGTTGCCGAACGCGTAGTTGATGTGGGTGATCTTGGCGGCCGAGCCGGACGTCACCAGGTTCTTGACGTGGTAGTTGCGGCCGTAGACGCCCCACTCGGTGAAGTAGCCGAGCTTGACCTTGTCGCCGGTGGGCGGCGGTTCCTCGGTGTTGCCGGTGGTGCGGACCCGCACCGAGCCGCTGACCGGGCCGGTCTGGTCGGCGGTGTCACGGGCCTGCACGCTGTACGAGTAGTCGGTGCCCTTGCGCAGGCCGCTGTCCGTGTACGAGGTGCCGGTCACCGTGGCGACCTTGGCGCCGTCGCGCAGGACGTCGTAGTTCTTGACGCCCTTGTCGTCGGTGGCCGCGGACCAGGACAGCCGTACCGAGGTGTCCGTCACGTTGGAGGCGGAGGGCGTGCCGGGCGCGGAGGGCGCCGCGTCGCCGGGGACGGAGGTGCCGTCGCAGCTGCCGCCGTTGAGCTTGCAGCCGGCGGGGGCGCCGGTGCCGGAGCCGTTGAAGCCGAAGCTGACGGAGGCGCCGGGGGCGAGGGTGCCGTTCCAGGACTTGTTCTTGCCGGTCCAGTGGTTGCCCGAGGACGTCACGTCGGCGTCCCAGGCGGAGGTGACGGAGGTGCCGGAGGGGAAGTCCCACTCGACGGTCCACGAGTTCAGGGTGGTGGTGCCGGTGTTCTTCACCGTCCACTTGCCCTCGAAGCCGGAGCCCCAGTCCTGGGTCTTGGCGTAGGTGGCGGTGGCGGACGTCGCGGCCTGGGCGGGGCTCGCGAGGGCGACGAGGGCGGAGAAGGGGAGGAGGAGGGTGGCGAACCCGGCCACGGCTCTGTGTCTGAAGCGCATGCTGCGCCTCCTTTGTGGTGACGGATGTCGTCGGGGGTATGACTGAGCCATCACACCCGCGGTGCCGTGAGGATAGAAAGGTCTGGACCACGGGTCAATAGGTCTGGACCACCAGGCCGTTATGACCCCTGGACACCCAACTCCTGGGCCAGTACCGCGGCTTGCACCCGACTGCGCAGGCCCAGCTTCCCCAGCAGACGGCTGACGTGCGTCTTCACCGTGGCCTCCGCCATGTCGAGGCGCTCGGCGACATCGGCGTTGGACAGGCCCTCGCCGAGACAGCCCAGCACCTCCCGCTCGCGCCGGGTGAGGGAGTCCAGCACCGCCGGATCGGCCGTGGACGCGCGGGCGGGCTTCGCGGCGAACTCCGCGATCAGCCGCCGGGTGACGGCCGGGGCGACGATCCCCTCACCACGCGCCACCGTGCGCACGGCCGCGATGAGGTCCTTCGCCTCCGTGTTCTTCAGCAGGAACCCCGAGGCACCGGCCCGCAGCGCCCCGAAGACGTACTCGTCGAGATCGAAGGTGGTCAGCACCAGCACGTCGGCGAGCCCCTCCGCCACCACCTGCCGGGTGGCCGACACCCCGTCCAGGCGGGGCATCTGCACGTCCATCAGCACCACGTCCGGCCGCAGCTCACGGGCGAGCGCCACCGCCTGCTCACCGTCCGCCGCCTCGCCCGCCACCTCGATGTCGGGCGCACTGCGCAGGATCAGCACCAGTCCGGCCCGGACGGCGGACTGGTCCTCGGCGACCAGGACGCGGATCATTCGGTCTCTCCTCGGAAAGCGGGCGCGGGGGCGGCGGCCGGGGCGCCCGTGGGGGTGTCGGCGAGGGGCAGGGAGGCGCGCACGACCCAGACCTCGGGGCGCGCGGGGTCGCTGCCGTCCTCCGGGCCGGCCGCGAAGGTGCCGTGCAGCAGGGCGACCCGCTCCCGCATCCCCACCAGGCCGGCCCCGGAACCCGGGGCGCGCGGGGCGTCCCGGGCGCCGTACGGGCTGACCACGCGGATGTCCAGGGCGTCGGCCGCACGGCGCAGCCGCACGGTGACCGGCCCCTTGTCGGCGTGCTTCAGCGCGTTGGTCAGCGCCTCCTGCACGATCCTGTACGCGGCGAGCTCCACCGGCGGCGGGACGACGCCGTGCCCGGCGTCGGGCAGGGGGTCGAGGACGACCTCCAGGCCGTTGGTGCGGGCCCCCTCCGCCAGGGCGCCGAGACCGTCCAGGGTCGGGGTGGCGGCCGGCTCCCGGTCGTCGGCGCGGTCGCGCAGGATGCCGATGAGACGGCGCATCTCGGCCAGTCCCTGGACACTGTTCTCCCGGATCACGGTGAGCGCGTTCCGGGAGGCGTCCTCGTCGTCCAGGGAGAGCGCGGCCGTGGAGTGAATGGCGATCGCGGACAGGTGGTTGGCGACCATGTCGTGCAACTCCCGTGCCATCCGAGCGCGTTCCGCGGTCACCGCCTGGGTGCGGTCCATCTCGGCCAGCAGCGCGGTCTGTTCGGCGCGCAGCCGGGCGGCCTCGGCGGCCTCCCGGTGGTTGCGCACGATCAGCCCGGTCGACGCGGGCGTGAACGCGACGCCGCCGATGATCAACCCGACCAGCAGCGCCTCGGGCACCCGCCACAGCGCGTACGGCACCAGCGTCCCCACGACCGTGAGCAGCGCGGTGAGCCGGGGGAGGAGGCGGGCGGCGGTGGGAGTGCCGTACAGGACGGCGGCGTACATGAGGTCGGTGTACATGATGATCGTGGCCAGGCTGCCCTGGGTGAGACAGTCCGCGAGCAGCGCCGCGGTGCCGGTGATCAGCGCGATGCGCGGGGCACTCCGGCGCAGCAGCTCGCAGCCGGCGATCACGGCGAGCGGCAACAGGACCGGCCACCGGCCGTCGAAGACCACGTAGCTCGCGTCGGCGGGCCGCATGCCCAGCCCGATGCCCCACAGCAGCAGCCCGCCGAGCAGTCCGGCGAGCGACGCCCACACGTCGAAGCGGTGGGGCCGGGGGAGTCGTAGGGCCATGACCCCATCCAACACGCTGCGCGCGGCCACCGCCTGATGCCCGAGAACGTTCCTCGGGGCCGCTGGACTGCATCTTTCGATGTACAGGCAGTTCGTCGTCGGCGACGACGCCGACGGCCGGTGCGCGCGGGAGCCTGAAAGGGTGACCGAGAGGAGCGAACCGTGATCGTCGCCTTGATCGCCGCCTGCGAGATCGGCTTCTGGGTGCTGCTGGCCGCCGGACTGGCCTTCCGCTACCTGCTGAGAATGCCGCGCACCGGCCTGGCTCTGCTGCTGTGCGAGCCGCTGCTGGAGGTCGTCCTGCTGGTCGCCACCGCGCTGGACCTGAAGAACGGTGCCGAGCCGGGCTGGGCGCACGGCCTGGCCGCGCTCTACATCGGCTACACCGTCGGGCACGGCCACCGCACCGTGAAGTGGCTGGACGGCCATGCCGCCCACCGCTTCGGCGGCGCCCCGAAACCGGCCGGACCGCCGCGCTACGGCACGGCCCGCGCCCGGTACGAGACGAAGCTGTGGCTGGGCACGCTGGCGGGCGCCGCCGTGGCCGTCGCGCTGCTCCAGCTCGCCGTCTGGTACGTCGGTGACGCGAGCCGCACCGGCACGCTGGAGGACTGGCGCTTCGCCGCGCTGCGCATCGCAGGGATCCACGGACTGGTGGCGCTGGCCTACTGGATCTGGCCGAAGAAGGCCCCGGTGGGCGACCGGCGGGCGGACCGGGACGGTCGCGCGGACACGAAGGAGGACGTCCGCCGGTGATCACCGGCGGACCCGGGGCGCGTCCTCCCGCCCGGATCGGGAGCGTGCGCCCTTCAGCGCTCCCCGCCCGGCACCCACAGCACGTCGCCGGTCTCCTTGTTGGCGATGCGCGCCAGGATGAACAGGAGGTCGGAGAGGCGGTTGAGGTAGGTGGCGGTGAGGGGGTTCATCGTGTCGCCGTGCGTCTCCAGCGCGGTCCACGTGGAGCGTTCCGCGCGGCGGACCACCGTGCACGCCTGGTGGAGCAGGGCGGCGCCCGCCGTCCCGCCCGGCAGGATGAACGAGCGGAGCTTCTCCAGCTGCCCGTTGAAGCGGTCGCAGTCCGCCTCCAGCCGGTCCACGTAGAACTGTTCGACCCGCAGCGGC
This sequence comes from Streptomyces sp. NBC_01635, assembly GCF_045209715.1. Classification (NCBI taxonomy): domain Bacteria; kingdom Bacillati; phylum Actinomycetota; class Actinomycetes; order Kitasatosporales; family Streptomycetaceae; genus Streptomyces; species Streptomyces sp. NBC_01635. Next base: position 6,226,872 of record NZ_CP109277.1, read on the forward strand.
GGGTACTCCGGGTTCTCCACGACCGGTGTCGACAGGTCCGCGCCCACGTCGAACAGGTCGTTCTGGACGCGGGTGAGGACCTCGACGACCTCCGTCTCCAGGCCGCCCAGGGCGATCGCGGTGCCGATCACCGCGTTCGCCTCGTTGGAGTCGGCGTAGGCGGAGATCCGCGGATCGGTCTTGGGGACCCGGCTCATGTCGCCCAGGTTCGTGGTGCCCTGGTCGCCGGTCCTGGTGTAGATACGCGTCAGATTGACCATGAGGCCCACCCTAGTTGCGCCCCGGCGTGAACGGCACGGCGGCAAGGCGGGTCCGGACACCACGACGGGCGGGTCCCGGTGCGGGCCCGCCCGTCGTGCCGTCCGGCTTCGGTGCGCCGGACCGGTCCGTCAGATCCCGCAGGTGGGGGCCGACCAGTACGGCGACGGGTCGTGGGCCACGTGGACGTGGTCGTTGTGGCCGGGGTAGCCCGGGCCGAGGATCTCCGAGAAGCCGTGGGTCCTGCTCTGCTTGGCGAGGGTGCAGAAGCTCGGCGAGCCGACCAGGTCGGCCGCGTCGCCGTAGAGGTGACGGCTGGTCGAGGAACCGCCGACCGCGTTGTTGCAGGCGTAGGAGCGGAAGCCGCTGGAGATGGTGATCGGCACGTCGCCGAGCTGGCGCCGCATGGCCTCCAGCTTCCACATGGTCTTCAGGGCGTTCGCCCTGGCGGTGGCCGCCGGGACCGCGCCGCCCGACCAGTCGGAGTTGCACTTGTTGAGTTCGGCGTAACTGAAGTGGACCGGTGTGCAGTCGGAGTCCTGGAGTGCGTAGATCTTGTTGAAGGTCGCCGGTCCGGCCACGCCGTCCGCGGCCAGTCCGTAGGCCGCCTGGAACTTCTTGACGGCGGCGGCGGTGCGGGCGCCGTACTGGCCGTCGTAGGAGAGCCGTTCGCCCGAGGTCACCCAGCCCGCGACCCGGATCTGCAGCTGGGTCACATCGCTGCCGGAGGAGCCCTGGGACAGGGAACGGTTCCAGGTGTAGCAGTCGTCGGCGTGCGCCGTGCCCGCGGTGGCACTCACACCGAGGACCGTACCCGCCATGACCATGACAAAAGAGAGAAGGATGCGTGCCGTGCGTCCGAGCATGAGGGCCTCCCGGCTGTCGGTCGGTGGATGAGGTGGCGCCGCCGGCCGGACGGCGACCGTCGACCAGCGTGCGCCACGTAGCTACGCGCGTCAACAAGGCGCCCGTGAAACAGGGGAGTTGGTGACGGGGAGATCCGGTGAGCGAACCGTGCCGCCCGCCGCCGTCCGGGAGTGGCGCCGGAGCCGGGAACGGTACGGTCCTCGGGCGTGACGGGTGTCTCACGGCGTGAGACGTGACACGCATTACTAACCCCTCACACATCCGCTCACGGACGCTAGTGTCCGCGAGTGACAGACATGAACAGTGCGTGAGCGTTTCGAAGGGGAGTCGCACAGTGGCACGGAAGCTCGCCGTCATCGGGGCCGGCCTCATGGGATCCGGAATCGCCCAGGTCTCCGCCCAGGCGGGCTGGGACGTCGTTCTGCGCGACGTCACCGACGAGGCGCTCGCGCGAGGCACCGGCGGGATCAAGGCGTCGTACGACAAGTTCGTGAGCAAGGGCAGGCTCGAGGCCCACGACGCCGACGCGGCCCTCGCCCGGATCACCGCGACCACCGACCTGGACGCCTGCGCCGACGCGGACGTCGTGGTCGAGGCGGTCTTCGAGAAGCTCGAGGTCAAGCACGAGATCTTCCGTGCCCTGGACGGGATCGTGCGCGAAGACGCCGTCCTCGCCTCCAACACCTCCGCCATCCCGATCACCAAGATCGCGGCCGCGACGCGGCATCCGGAGCGGGTCGTCGGCGTCCACTTCTTCTCGCCGGTGCCGATGATGCAGCTGTGCGAACTGGTCCGCGGCTACAAGACCAGCGACGAAACCCTCGCCACCGCACGGGAGTTCGCCGAGTCGGTCGGCAAGACCTGCATCGTCGTCAACCGCGATGTGGCCGGCTTCGTGACCACCCGTCTCATCTCCGCCCTCGTCGTCGAGGCCGCGAAGCTCCACGAGTCGGGTGTGGCGAGCGCCGAGGACATCGACCTGGCCTGCAAACTGGGCTTCGGTCACGCCATGGGACCGCTGGCCACCGCGGACCTGACCGGCGTGGACATCCTGCTGCACGCCACCGGCAACATCTACGCCGAGTCCCAGGACGAGAAGTTCGCCGCCCCCGAACTGATGCGCCGGATGGTTGACGCCGGTGACATCGGGCGCAAGAGCGGGCAGGGCTTCTACACGTACTGATCATCCCGAACACCCCGGTCGGTCACACGCAGGGGTGAATTCGGTATCGGTTCGCTTACACGGGGCAACCTCCGCGGGCTCCACACAGTCAGAGGTTGCATCACCGGCATCACGAAACGTGGAGCACGAGACGCACGCACCGGGGAGCGCATATGCACATCAGGGGCGACCACGCCGAGCTGGTCGTCGGGGGCCGCCTCGACGTCCGCAGCGCGGCGGACGCCCGTACGGTCCTGCACGCGGCCGTCGACGGCGGAGTCGGCGACCTGCTGCTGGACCTGTCCGAACTGGACTCCTGGGACGCCACCGGACTCGGCGTGATCATGGGGGCCCACCGGCGGGCCGGCCGCTGCGGCCGGCGTCTGGTGCTGCGCGACGTACCGCCGCAGATGCAGCGCCTGCTGGTGGCCACCCGGCTGCACCGGATCCTGGCGATCGAAGGAGGTATCGGGGTGGACACGCTGCCCCGTGTATGAGGCGCGGGACGGGAGCCGCCGGACGGGACGGGACGGACGGGCGGACCCGGGCCGACCTCGGCGGACCGTGCGACGCGCGCACAATCCTCACGAGACCGTGACGTCCCGGACCGCCCGGTACCCCGAGCTGTCGTAGATACTGAACGAAGCTTTAGGGTTCGGCTGCCCGCTGCCTTGCAACCCTCGCGCGGGACCGGACCAGAAGCGACAGCGCGGTGTGCAGCGACGCCGGGAGTCCGAGAACAGGACCCAGGCACACAACGCTTTTGGGGGCTAGGACCTATGGACTCGAACAACCCGGGACCCGAGGAGTACGGTCGCGACGGCGACGGGCACGCGCCGCGCCAGCGCCCGCCCAGGGATCCCCTCGCATCCGACTTCGGACCGCCCGCGCTCGCCCGCGCGGTGCAGCTCGTCTCCGGTGACTTCCTGCTCACCGTCAACCCCGTCGACGGCAGCGAGATAGAGCCCTGCCCGCCCGCCGAGCGGCCCGCCCGCCCGGCGAAGCTGACGGAGGCCGAGCGCGCCGGGGCCGACCGCGCCGCGCAGCCGCCCGTCCCGCCGGGACCCGCGCAGCCCGTGCTGCCGCTGCTGGCCCGTGAAGGCGAGCGCGAGAAGCTGGTCCGGCTGCTCGCCCGCGGCCGCTCCGTGCTCCTCACCGGGCCCGCGGGCTCCGGCCGCACCCGGCTGCTCGACACCGTCGCCGAGGACTGCGCGGACCTCGCCCCCGACGGCGTCGTCCGTCTGAACGGCCATCGCCGCAGCAGCGACGACCTGCTGTACGACCTCTTCTACGCCGTCCACGGCGCGCCCCTGCACCGGCCCGGCCGGAAGGAACTGGCCGACTGCCTACGGGAGGTCGGCGCGGTCGTCGTCCTGGACGACCTCGGGTTCGGCGGCGACGCCCTCGACGAACTGCTGGACGCCACCCCCGAGTGCGCCTTCCTGCTCGGCGCCACCCCGGACGTGCCGGCCCCGTCCGCCGGCTCCGGCCTCGAGGAGATCACCCTCGAGGGCCTCGACCGTGCGGCCGGCCTGGAACTGCTGGAGCACGCCGCCGGCCGGCGCCTCACCGAGGACGAGTCGAACTGGGCCGGCGACCTCTGGTTCGAGTCCGAGGGCCTGCCGCTGCGCTTCGTCCAGGCCGGCGCCCTGCTGCGGCAGCGCGACCGGCTGCGCGTCGGCACCAGCGCCGTCGACGAGTTCGGTGTCTTCGAGGACACCCCGCCCGAGGACCTGCCCGACGGCGCCGTCGAGGGCGACGAGATCCCGCTGCCCTCGCTCGGCGAGGCGGCCGCCCCCGCCCCGCTGCTCGCCTCCCGGCTCAGCACCTCCGCCCGGGCCACCCTGCGGTTCGCCGTCGCGCTCGGCGGCGAATTCCCGCACCAGGCACACCTGCCCGCGCTGGTCGGCGACACCCACGCCGACGCCGCTCTCGGTGAACTGGCCGCGTGCGGACTGGTCTCCGCTGCCGGCTCCCGCTACCGGCTCGCCGCCGGTGTGCCGGCCCAGCTGGAGGCCGCCGGGTACACCGACGACATCGAGGCACAGGCCCGTACCGCCGCCCAGCACTACGCCTGGTGGACCGGGCACCCCTCGGTCACCCCGGAGCGGGTCTGCGCCGAGGCCGACGCCGTGCTCGCCGCGCTCGGCCTGCTGTCCCCGCCCACCTCGGCCGGCGGCGAGGGCGAGCCCAGCACCGCCGTGCAGCTGGCCCGCTCCGCGGCGCCCGCGTTCGCCGCAGGCCTGCACTGGAGCGCCTGGGAACGGGCGCTGCGGGCCGGCGCCGAGGCCGCCCGGCACGCCGGGGACGTGGCGGAGGAGGCCTACTTCCACCACGAGCTCGGCATCCACGCCCTGTGCACCGGTGACCTCGACCGTGCCCGCGCCGAGCTGGAGGCCTCCATCGGCCTGCGCGGGGTCCTCGCCGACAAGCGCGGCACCGTCGCCGGACGCCGCGCGCTGGCCCTGGTGGCCGACCTCTCGGGTATCCCGATGGCGCTGCTGCCCACCGTGGGGGAGGAGGTCCCCGACGCCCATTACGAGGAGTCGGTGTCGCCGCCCCGCGGGGTGCCGACGGCCTTCCCGGAGCTCCAGCCGCCCGCCGATGTCGGGCTGCTCGTCCACCGCACCGAGCCCGTGCCCCGGCCCGTGCCCGCGCACAAGGCGGGCACCGGACTGAAGGGCCTGGCCCGGCGCAACCTCGTGGCGGCCGGCGCGGGCGCGCTGCTCGTCGCCGTGCTGGGCACGGTGGTCACCCTGGGCGCCACCTCGGAGAACGACGCGGGCACCCCGTCGGGGGACGTCGGCGTCAACCCGTCCGCGAGCCAGGGCGTCGACGACGGCAGCCTGGGCGCCGACCCGCGGGCCGACGAGAACGGCGACACCGGGGACGCCACCAGCCGGCCGACCGACCCCGGCCCGGACGGCACCCTCGGCACCTCGGACGACCCGACGCCGACGGCCACCGAGTCGGGCGAGGCCTCGGACGACCCGAGCGGCACGAAGGAACCGGACGACCCGACGACCGGTACCGAGCCGACGAAGCCCACCGATCCGCCGGCCTCGTCCTCCAAGCCGCCGACCTCCAGCAAGCCGGCCGAGCCCACGGACGACCCGACGGAGCCCACCGAGGAGCCGACCGACCCGACGACCGAGCCGACGGTCGAGCCGACGGACGAGGAGCCCCCGCCGCCGGAGACGTCCAACTCCGCCAGCGGTCCCGCCCCGTCCACCCCGGCGGAGACGGAGTCGCAGGCGAGCAGTTCGGCGAGCGTCCCGCAGAGCGGCGACGAGGGCACGCCCAGCGGCTCCGGGACGACGGTGATCTGACGGACGTGTGCTCCGCACGGAAGGGCCGGACTCCCGAGAGGAATCCGGCCCTTCGCGCATGCCGTGGCGTCGGCGCCGTGACGCCGGCCACCGCGGTGACGGTCAGAACAGGCGCAGCTTGTCGTCCTCGATGCCCCGCATCGCGTCGTAGTCGAGGACCTGGCAGCCGATGCCCCGGTCGGTGGCGAGCACCCGGGCCTGCGGCTTGATCTCCTGGGCGGCGAACACACCACGCACCGGGGCGAGATGCGGATCGCGGTTCAGCAGCTCCAGATAGCGCGTGAGCTGCTCGACTCCGTCGATCTCACCACGCCGCTTGATCTCCACCGCGACGGTCCGCCCCTCGGCGTCGCGGCAGAGGATGTCGACGGGGCCGATGGCGGTCATGTACTCGCGGCGGATGAGGGTGTAGCCCTCGCCGAGCGTTTCGATGCGGTCCGCCAGCAGTTCCTGGAGGTGCGCTTCCACGCCGTCCTTGATCAGGCCGGGATCGACCCCCAGTTCGTGCGAGGAGTCGTGGAGGATCTCCTCCATCGTGATGATGAGTTTCTCGCCCGCCTTGTTGACGACGGTCCAGACCCCCTCCTCGTCGCCGGTGCCCTCCTTGAGCGCACAGGGCGGCGACATCCAGTTCAAGGGCTTGTAGGCCCGGTCGTCGGCATGGATCGACACGCTGCCGTCCGCCTTGACCAGGATCAGACGGGGTGCCGAGGGCAGGTGCGCGGTGAGCCGCCCGGCGTAGTCCACGGAGCAGCGGGCAATGACGAGACGCATGGTCGGCAACGCTACTCGACGGGCCGGGGTCGATGCGATTCGCCCTCACGGGCACTCCGCCGGCGCACGCGCGCAGCACCGCGGCAGGCCCCGCGCAGCAGCCGCACAGCCCTCGCGGCCGACTCACAGGAGCCCCTCAGGACCCTCGCGGCGCGTCCTGTATCTCCTGGAAAACGCGTGTTCGGCGATGGCCGATTACCTGCCTAAAGGAAGTCCCACATCCGGGGATTCGCCTGGTGCGGTCACGGTCCGTTGCTTACGGTATTGAACGGGAGGTCGCAAGGTGTGTACGCAGCGTGTCGTAAATTGCGAGCTCCCGTATCTGTCAGGCAACCCCCGCACCGCGGGGGTGCGAGAGGAGAACCCATGTCGCTCGACGTCTCACCGGCCCTACTCGAACAGGCCGAGCGAGGCGAGGTCGACGAAGCTGACTTCGTCGACTGCGTCCGGACCTCCCTGCCCTACGCGTGGGAGATGATCAGTTCCCTGGTGGCTCAGCTGAAGGTCGACGGTGGAGAGTTCGCCGACAACCAGACGCCCCCGCCGGACGAGCAGGCACGCGGTCAGCTGCTGCGTGCGCTCGCGAGTGACGCGATCCGCGGAGCGCTGCAGCGGCACTTCGGTGTCCGGCTGGCCTTCCAGAACTGCCACCGGGTGGCCGTGTTCCCGCTGGACTCCTCGGTCGACGAGAGGCTGGCCAAGTTCACCTCGGTCCGGGGACAGCTGCTGAACCAGTCGCCGGAACTGCGCGACTGCTGACGCACCACGTCGGTCGCTTGCCGTCCCGTACGCGGGAGGTGCGGTCTTTCTTCGCACCGGGGCGGCAAGCCATCACCGGACCCCCGACTCGTTCAGGGCCTGTCGGCGAGCTGGGGGATCACCTCGGATCCGAGCCGCCGTACGTTCTCCTCGGTCGCCGCGAGGTCGCCGGAACCCTCGACGAGCAGCGCGAACCGGGAGATGCCGGTCCGCTCGCTGGTCGCGGCGAGCCGGTCCGCGCACAGCCGCGGGGGGCCCACCGGGTGCAGCCCGCAGAGCAGTTCGGTGTAGGCCAGCGGGTCACGCATCCGCCGCTCCCGGCCGTCCACCGTGACATGGGCCCCGAGCCCCTGCCGCAGCCAGCCCGGCATCGCCTTCAGCAGCGCCTCCGCCGCGTCGGTGCGCCGGTCGGCGATCTGGCAGACCCCGGCCGACACATGGGACGCGCGGTGGATCTCCGGCGCCGGCCGCCCGCACGCGCGTGCGTGACGCTGCCACAGGGAGACCATCTCGGCCTTCTCCTCGTCCCCGACGTGCATGCCGAGCAGCATCGGCAGCCCGCGTTCGGCGGCGAGCCGCACGCTCGCCGGAGAGGTGCAGGCAACCACGACCTCGGGGCCCGGGGCTTCGATGAGAGCCTCCGACGGGCGCGGGACGACGGGCACTTCACGGAAGCGGTACCGCTCCCCGTCGGCCGCGACGGACGGCTCGCGCAGCCAGCGCAGCAGCAGATCGAGCGATTCCGGGAAGTCCTGCTCGTACGCCTTCAGGCCGGCTCCGAACACCTCCAGGTCGACCCACGGCCCGCCGCGCCCGATGCCCAGCGAGAACCGTCCACCGCTGGTGACGTGCAGCAGCGCGGCCTGTTCACCGAGCGCCACCGGGTGGGCGGTGGGCAGCACGCTCACCGCCGTGCCGACCCGGATGCGGCGGGTGCGGCCGAGCATGAACGCCGCCAGGGTGATCGCCGAGGGGCAGGTGCCGTACGGCACGAAGTGGTGCTCGCCCAGCCAGACCGCGTCCAGGCCCGCCTCCTCCGCCAGTTCGGCGCAGCGGACCGCCCGGTGCAGTGCCTCTCCTTCGCCCTGCCCGGGGAACCGGGCGCCCAACACGAAACTTCCCACGTGCATTGCTTTCCTGCTTCCTTGGCTCCGACACGGAGCTCCCCCGCAGGGCATAACCGTCTGACACGTGCCGAGGACACGGCGAGGAGGGGGAATTTGCGGATTGTCTGCAGAATGGGCGGTTCCGGAGCCGGTATTGCGCTGCCGTGAAGGGACGCTTGTGATGATTGGTTCCGTACGCCTACCCGGCTTCGCCCCGCGTAGGCTGGATGCGGTCCCTGCATCCTGTATAGCCCCGTGAGGTGTCCTGTGTCCCCGCGTCGCAACCGAGCCAAGGGAGCCGGTTTCTCCGGCCAAAGCGCCGAGGACGACCGGTCCGGGCGCTACGGCGGCTGGCAGTCCACGGAGAGCTGGCACGACGAGGAGTGGAACGTACGGCACGTGGCGGGGGCCAGCGCCCAGGGCAAGGCGTACCGCTGCCCCGGCTGCGACCAGTTGATTCCGGACGGGGTGCCGCACGTGGTGGCCTGGCCGGAGCACGCGGGGGTCGACGACCGCCGGCACTGGCACAAGGCCTGCTGGAACGCCAAGGACCGCCGCACCACGCGGGTGCAGCGGTCCCGTAACGCGCCGAGGTTCTGAGGGCCGCCGGGCCCTCGCGGCCCGGGTCCCCGGGGCCGGTCCTACACGTCCCGCTTGCCGAGCAGCGCGAAGGCGCCGCCGAGCGCCACGGCCGTGAGCCCGATCATGATCCACAGCGGGTCCCAGCCGGACGGGCCGGACGTGCCCAGGGAGTTGGAGTAGAAGATGCTCAGCTGGTTCGGGATGGAGTACTCGAACAGCGCGATGCGCACGTCCTCCAGCGAGGAGGCGAACATGAACATCGCGATCACCAGCGGGGCGAGCACGGCGCCGATCATGAGGGTGATGGCGCCCGCCGAGTGCCGGACGATGGAGCCGACGGCCAGCGAGAGCGTGCCGAGCAGCGCGAGGTAGAGCGAGATGCCGACGGTGGCCTTCAGCCACTCGCCCCCGGTGGGTTCCCCCGCGTTGCTGCCCTCCAGCATCGCCACGTGCAGGAACGCGACGACCGTGGCGGACAGCAGCGTCACCACGAACGCGACCAGGAAGAACACCAGGGCCTTCGCCAGGAGCACCCGCCCGCGCGAGGGGCAGGCGACCATGGTCGTGCGGATCATGCCGGTGCCGTACTCCGAGGCCGTGGTCAGCACTCCCAGCGTGATGATGCACATGCTGCCCAGGAGCAGGCCGAAGAAGCCCATGGACAGCGCGTTCTCACCGCCGAGGTCCGGGTCGGTGCTCGACACCACCACACCGGTCAGCAGACCGATGCCGACGACGAGGAGCACGAACACACCCAGCGTCCACATCGTGGAGCGCACCGACTTGATCTTCGTCCACTCGGAGGCGAGCGCATGCCCGAAGTGGGTGCGCACCACCGGGATCGGCGAGGTGTAACCGGGGTACGCCGAGCCGGAGGCGGGGTGTGCGGCACGGGGCGCCGCCGCCTCCCACGCGGGCGCGGCCGGCTGTGTCGGGGGCTGGGGCGTGCTCATCGGGCGTCCTCGGGCTTGGTCACGTCGGAGCCGGCCGGGCCGGCGGGAGCGGCCGGCGACGCGGCCGGAGCGGCGGCCGGGGCGGCCGACGGGGGAGCGGCCACAGCGGCGCCCTGGCCGGGCTGCGGTACGGGCCGGGCGTACGGGTTGGCCACCGGGGCCACCGGGGCGCCCGGAACCGCTCCAGGGGTGCCCGGAGCACCGTACGGGCCCGCCGGGGCCTGCGGTGCGCCCGGCGCCGCCGCGAAGTGCTGACCGCCCTGCTGGGGCGGCGGCGGGGCGTACCAGCCGATCTGGCCCTGTCCCGGCACCGGTACCGGCGGCTGCGCGCCCGGCGGGAGCGGCTCCTGGAACCCCTCCTTCTGGTCGATGGTCGAGCGGTAGTCGACCGCGCCCTGCGTCATCCGCATGTACGCCTCCTCCAGCGAGGCCTGGTGCGGTGACAGCTCCCACAGCCGTACGCCGGCCTCGTGGGCGATGTCGCTCAGGCGGGGCAGCGGCAGTCCCGTCACCCGCAGCGCGCCGTCCTGCTCGGGCAGCACACTGCCGCCCGCCTCGGTGAGCGCGGCGGACAGCTTCTCGCGCTGCTGCGGCTCGGTGTCCGGGGTGCGCACCCGCGCGAAGTCGGCGGAGTTGGCGGAGATGAAGTCCTTCACGCTCATGTCGGACAGCAGTTGCCCCCGCCCGATCACGATGAGGTGGTCGGCGGTCAGCGCCATCTCGCTCATCAGGTGGGACGAGACGAAGACCGTACGGCCTTCCGCGGCGAGCGACTTCATCAGGTTGCGCACCCAGAGGATGCCCTCGGGGTCGAGGCCGTTGACCGGCTCGTCGAACAGCAGCACCTGGGGGTCGCCGAGCAGCGCGGCGGCGATGCCGAGCCGCTGGCCCATGCCCAGGGAGAAGCCCTTGGAACGCTGCCGCGCCACCTCGTGCAGCCCGACCACGCCCAGTACCTCGTCCACGCGGCGGGCCGGGATGCCGGACAACTGGGCCAGGCTCAGCAGATGGCTGCGCGCGGACCGGCCGCCGTGCACCGCTTTGGCGTCCAGCAGCGCGCCGACCTGCCGGGCGGCGTTGGGCAGCCTGCGGTAGGGATAACCGCCGATCGTGACGTGGCCCGCGGTGGGGTTGTCGAGACCGAGGATCATCCGCATCGTCGTCGACTTGCCCGAGCCGTTGGGGCCCAGGAAGCCGGTGACGGCGCCGGGCCGCACCTGGAAGGAAAGGTTGTACACAGCGGTTTTGTCGCCGTACCGCTTGGTCAGGCCGACTGCCTCGATCATGCTCCGCCCCATCGAGAGGTTCAGGACAACGAGGGCGCACACCCCCGTAAGGGTTAGGAGGATATCGAGAGGTTGACGGTTCCACCCAAGGCGAGGTAAAAACCGGGCCGCTCCTCCGCGTCCCCCCGGGATCTTTCGTCCGGATCGTGCCGGGCGCGCGGGGCTCCGGCACGATCCGGACGAAAGGCCCTACGCGTCGCGCTTCTTCAGCAGCAGGTAGCCGCCGGCGAGCGCCGCGACCACCCACAGCACCATAATGCCGAGTCCGCCCCAGGGCCCGTACGGGGTGTCGTCGTCGAGCGGCACCACCACCTGCATGATCCTGCTGCCGGCCTGATCCGGCAGGAACCGGCCGATCTTCTTCGTCGCGTCGACGTTGCCCAGGATGTTGGAGATCAGGAAGAAGAACGGCATCAGGATGCCCAGCGACAGCATCGGGGAGCGCAGCATCGTGGCGACGCCCATCGAGAACACCGCGATCAGGGTCATGTACAGACCGCCGCCGATCACGGCCCGCAGTACGCCCTCGTCCCCGAGGGACGCCTTGTACTCGCCGAGCACCGCCTGTCCGAGGAAGAAGGCGGCGAAGCCGGTGGCCAGACCCACGACGAGCGCGAGCGCGGTCGCCACCCCGATCTTGCCGGCCAGGAAACCGCCCCGCTGCGGCACGGCCGCCAACGAGGTGCGGATCATGCCGGTGCTGTACTCGTTCGACACCACCAGCACCCCGAACACGATCATCGCCAGCTGACCGAGACTCATCCCGGCGAAGCTGACGAACGTCGGGTCGAAGGCGATCCGGTCACGGGCGCCCATCCTGTCGAGCTCGTTCGCCGACAGCGCCGAGATCAGCATGCCGAGCGCGAGGGTGACGACCACCGCCAGGGAGAGCGTCCACACGGTGGACGCCACCGACCGGATCTTGGTCCACTCGGACCGGATGACCTGCGCCGCCGCCATGCTCAGTCCTTCTTCCAGCCGTCGCCCCACTGCTGCGGGGGCGCGGGCGCGTCGGAGTGCGCGTGGTACTCCACCGACTCCGCGGTCAACCGCATGAACGCCTCCTCCAGGGAGGCCCGCTGCGGGCTCAGCTCGTGCAGCACCAGCTGGTGCCGGGCCGCCAGCTCCCCGATCCGTTCCGCCCCGGTGCCGTCCACCTCCAGCGTCGCGCCTCCGCTCTCCACGACCGTGATGCCGGCCCCGTGCAGCACGTCCAGCAGCCGCTCCCGCTGCGGGGAGCGGATCCGGACGTACGCGCGGGAGTTGTGCGCGATGAAATCGGCCATGGAGGTGTCCGCGAGCAGTCGGCCCTGCCCGATGACGACCAGATGGTCCGCCGTCAGCGCCATCTCGCTCATCAGGTGGGAGGAGACGAAGACCGTGCGGCCCTGCGCCGCCAGCGTCCTCATCAGCGTGCGGATCCAGTGGATGCCCTCGGGGTCGAGCCCGTTGACCGGTTCGTCGAACATCAGGATGCGCGGGTCGCCGAGCAGCGCGCCGGCGATGCCGAGCCGCTGGCCCATGCCGAGCGAGAACCCCTTGGCCTTCTTCCCCGCCACCGACGACAGCCCCACCGTGTCCAGTACCTCGTGCACCCGCTGCCGGGGGATGCCGTTGCTCTGGGCGAGGCACAGCAGGTGGTTGAAGGCGCTGCGGCCGCCGTGCACGGCCTTGGCGTCGAGCAGGGCGCCGATGTACTTCAGCGGGTCCTTGAGCCGGTCGTAGTGCCTGCCGTCGATCCGGACGTCACCCGCGGTGGGCCGGTCCAGGCCCAGCATCATCCGCATGGTGGTGGACTTGCCCGCGCCGTTGGGACCGAGGAAGCCCGTGACGATGCCCGGTCTGACGGTGAACGTCAGATGGTTGACCGCCACCTTCTCGCCGTACCGCTTGGTCAGCCCCTCGAGCTCGATCATGCCGCCACGCTAGAACGGGACAAAGCCCCCTGCCACCTCAGTGACAGAGGGCTTCGCCGATGTTCAGCCACCGTATTCCGGCCAGTAACCGGAACCGCCGGCTACCGGGTCTGCTGGGCCGGAACCCCGCGGGACGTGCTCTCCTCCTCGGCCGGCGAACCGGCCGCGGCCACCGCGGCGCCCGTGAGCGTCGCCAGCATCTCGCGGACGTTGGTCAGCTGGGCGTTGATGGAGTCGCGGCGGTTGGTCAGCGCGGCCAGCTCCCGCTCGGATTCCGAACGGATCCGGTCGGCCTTGGCGTTGGCGTCGGCCACGATGTCCTCGGCCTGGCGCTGAGCGGTCTCCACCGTCTGGCGGGCCCGGCGCTCGGCGTCCGTGCGCAGCTTCTCGGCCTCCAGGCGCAGCTGCTCCGCCCGGTGCTCGATCTCGGCGAGGCGCTTCTCGGCCTTGGCCTGACGCGACGCCAGGTCGCGCTCGGACTGCTCGCGGCGCTTGGCGAGGTTCGTCTCGAAGTCGGCGGCGGCCTGCGCGGCCTTCGCGCGGGTCTCCTCGAAGAGGGCGTCCGCCTCCTCGCGCTTGGACTGGGCGTCCTTCTGCGCGTCCGACCGCAGCTGCGAGGCCTCGCTCTGCGCCTTCTCGACGATCCGGACGCCGTCGTCCTCGGCCTTGGCCTTGCGCTCGGCGGAGTACGACTCCGCGTCGTTGCGCACCTGCTGGGCGGCGGACTCGGCGAGCTCGCGGTGCTGCTCGGCCGCGCGACGAGCCTCCTCACGGAGGTCCTTCGCCTCCTCCTCGGCCAGGCGCAGGATCTTCTCCACGCGCGCGCCGAGACCCGCGTACGACGGCTCGGCGTCGGTGACCTGGGCCTGGGCGTTCTGCGTCTCGAGGTGGAGCTCTTCGATGCGCTTTTCCAGAGCGGTGATGCGGGCGAGAGCGCTGTCACGGTCGGAGACGAGCTTGGAGATTCGTTCGTCCACCTGAGCGCGGTCGTATCCACGCCGCACAAGCTCGAAGCCGTAGGGGGAAGTGTCGCTCATGGGGTTCCTGTCGAATGAGACCGGTGAGGTGATAGGGGGAATCCTAGGGGCCGAAGCGCTGTGTCATCGAGCGGATGCACGTTTGATACGGAGAATGACACCCCTTTTGAGTGGCCGGCCCCCGGAGTGCTTGCCAAGTGCATGCCCAAACCCCCTGACCAGCAAGGGATTTCACCTGCCGACAGGGGGTTTCTCACACCATCGAAGATTTTTGCCCGGTTCGCTCCCAAGGTCCTAACTGTCCGAAGACTTGTTCCGCTGGCCGGGCGTTCCGGCCGTCGCGGCCGCCTTCACCCCGTGGTCCTTGCCGCCGCCCGGCGCCTCGAACGACTCCAGCGCCTCCAGGACGTCCTGCACGCGCGAGATCTCGGCGTTGATGTCCTCGCGCCGCCGCACCAGGACCTCCAACTCGCGCTTGCCCTCCTCGACCGTGGCCCGCGCCTCGCGGATCGCCTCGGCCTTCAGCTCCTCGGCCTCCCTGACCAGCGTGGCCTTCTTCTGCTCGGCCTCCTTCAGGAGACCCTCGGCCTTCTTCACCGCGGCGATACGCACCTTGCCCGCCTCGGAGTTGGCCTCGGACACGATCTCCTTGGCCTTCGCCTGCGCCTTGGCCAGCTGCTCCTCGGACGCCTTGATCAGCGCGTCGCAGCGGTCGCCGGTGGACTTCATGGTCTCGGCCGCCTCACGACGGGCCCGCTCGTGCAGCTCCTCGATCTCACCGGTGATCCGGTCCCGCAGCTCCTCGGCACGCTCCCTGATCCGGGTCGCGTCCCGACGGGCCCCGACCAGCAGCTCGTCCGCGTCCGTACGGGACTTCTCCACCCGGGAGTTGCCCTCGATCGTCGCCTCGGCGACGAGCCGGTCGGCCTCCGTGCGGGCCGCGCCGACCATCGAGTCGGCCTGGGCCTCCGCGTCCGCGGTGGTCTTCTGCGCCTGCTGCTGCGCCTCGGTGAGCAGCTTGTCCGCCTCGGCGGCGGTCTCCGTGATGAGCGTGTCGACCTGCTCGGCCGCCTCCGAACGCCGCTTGTTGGCGTCCTTGCGGGCCTCGTCGAGGGTGCGCTCGGCCTCCTCGCGCGCGGACGTCACCAGCCGCTCCGCCTCCCGCTCCGCGTCGGCCTCGACCCGCGCGGACTCGGTGCGGACCCGCTCCGCGTGCTGCTGCGCCGAGCCGACCGTCTGGGCCGCCTCGGCCCGCAGCCGCTCCGCGTCGCCGGAGGCGTCCGAGATCAGCTTCTCGGCCTTGGCCACCGACTCCGTACGCAGCCGGTCGGTCTCCGCGATCGTCTCCGCGGTGAGCCGCTCCGCCTCGCCGCGCGCCTCCGTGATGAGGGTGTCCACCTGGGTCGCCGCGTCCGAACGGATCCGGTTGGCGTCCTCCCGGGCCTCGGCCCGGGTGCGCGACGCGTTCCGCTCGGCCTCGGCGACCGCGTCCGACGCCTCCGTGCGCATCCGCAGGGTCTGCTCGGAGACCTCCGAACGGACCCGCTCCGCCTCGGTGATCGCCTCGGACACCGTGCGCTCGGCGAGCGCCTTGGCGGCCTCCGTCTCCTCCCGCGCCTCGCGCCGCATCCGGCCGGCGTCCTCGCCGGCCCGCTCCCGCTCCGCGTAGGCGTCGGAGCGGACCCGGTCCGACTCCTCCTCCGCCTCGCGGCGCATGCGGTCCGCCGCGTGCTCGGCGGCCTGACGCAGCCCGGAGATCTCCTCCTGCGCCTGCTCCTGCAGTCCCGCGACCGAGTCCCGCACCTGCTGGGCGTTCTGCTCGGCCGCCGACACCATCTCCGTGGCACGCCGGTCGGCCTCCTCGACCAGCCGTACGGCCTCGGCCTGCGCCTCCTCCACCCGCTTGCGGGCCGAGGCCAGCAGCTCCTCGCTCTGCTCCCGGGCCCGCTCGCGCTCCTGGTCGGCCTCCGTGCGGGCCGCGCCCAGCAACTCCTCGGCCTCGCGCCGGCGCCGGGCGGCCTCCTCCTGCGCGCCCGCCAGCGTCTCCTGCGCCTCCGCGCCGAGCCGCTCGGCGGCGGCCCGTGCCTCGGCCCGGATCCGGTCGGCGCTCTCCTGCGCCTCCGACTTCAGCCGCTCCGCCTCCGCCGAGGCCTCCGACCGCAGCTGTACGGCCACGGACTCGCCCTCCGCGCGGGACGCCGCCGCGTCCGCCGCGGCCTCGTCGCGCAGCCGCTCGGCCTCCGCCTCCGCCTGCTGCCGCAGCGTTCGGCCCCGCTCCGCGGCCTCGGTGCGCAGCCGCTCGGCCTCGTCCGCGGCCTCCCGGCGGATACGGCCCGCCTCCTCGCGGGCGTCGCTCAGCGCCTGCTCGGCCGAGGCGAGCCGCTCCTCGGCCTCCGTGTGCAGCCGGGTCAGCTCCTCGGCGGCCTCCGCGCGGCGCGCGGCGACGGCCCGCTCGGTCTCCTCGTGGACCTCGCGCGCGGCCCGCTCGGCCTCCTCCTTGACCGCGTCGGCCTGCTCGGTGGCCTCCGCGCGGTGGCGCTCCGTCTCCTTGCGCGTGCGCTCCAGCGTCTCCTCGGCCTGCCGGCGCAGCGTCGTGGCGCGCTCGATGGCCTCGGTGCGGACCTTCTCGCTGTCCGTCTGCGCGGTGGAACGCAGCTCGTCCGCGTCCGCCTTCGCCTTCGCCAGCAGCTCCTCGGCGGACCGGGCGGCCTCCTCGATCTGCGACACGGCCTGCTTACGGGCCTCCGCGCGGATCTTCTCGCCCTCGGCGACCGCGTCGGCCCGCAGGTGTTCGGCCTCGCCGCGCAGCCGGCGGGCCTCCTCCTGGAGCTCGACCGTCTTGGCGCGGTACTCCTTGGTGTCGTCCTTCGCCGCGCCCTTGAGCTGCGTGGCGATGTCGTGCGCCTCGGCGCGCAGCCGGTCCGCCTCCGCCTCGGCCTCGCGGCGGATCCGCTCGGCCTCCTCGGCCGCTTCCCTGGTGGTCCGCTTGGCTTCCTCCGACGCCTTGTTGAGCACGTCCTCGGCGGTCCGGGCCGCCTTCGACAGCTGGGTGGCGCTCTCCTCGGCGGTGATCGTGCGGGCCTTCTCGGCGGCTTCCGCGACGATCTTCTCCGCCTCCGCGCGGGCGTCCGCGACGACCTGTTCGGCGTCCGCCTTGGTGGTCTCGGCCTCCTTGGTGGCCTCGCTGACCAGCCGGGCGACCTGCTCCTTGGCCGTGCGCGTACGGGTCTCATTGGCGGACTCGGCGGAGGTGAGCGCCTTCGACGCGGCCTCCTTCGCCTCGGCGAGCACCTTGTCCGCCTCGGCGCGGGCTTCGCGCAGCGCCTCCTCGGCGGCAGACATGCGCTGCTCGGCGGCCTTGGTGAGCTCCTGGGCCTCGCGGCGGGTGGACTCCGACTCGCTGGCCGTCGACGACCGCACCTGCTCGGCGTGGTCGGTGGCCTCCTGCGCCTGCGTGGCGGCGGCGGCCAGCAGCCGCTCGGCGTCCGCGCGGGCCCGGCGCAGCGTCTGGTCGGCCTCCGTGCGGGCCGTCTCGGCCTCGCTCCGCAGCCGGTGACGGGCCTCGGCGGTCACCCGCTCGGCCTCCGCGCGGGCGGCGGACAGCGCCTGCTCGGCCTCCGCGCGGGACTCGTCGAGCAGCCGGCGGGCCTGCTGCTCGGAACGGGCCCGCACCTGCTCGGCCCACGCCACGTTCTCGTTGACGTGCGACTCGACGGTCTGCCTGCGCTCCGCCAGCTCCTGGTCGAGCTGCTGGCGCCGGGTCACCGCCTCCTGGTGCAGCTCCGACTGGAGCCGGGCCGCCTGCTCGGCGTGCTCCTGGAGGATCCGCTGGGTCTGCGCCCGCACCTGGCTCAGCTCGCGCTCCGCGTCCGCGCGGAGCTGGTCGGCCTGCATCTGCGCGTTGCGCAGCAACTGCTCGGCCTGGTAGCCGATGTCGCCGCCCTCGTAAGCGGGCCGGGACATGATGGTGCGCCGCGCCTCGTGCAACTTGGCGCGCAGCACCTCGACCTGGTAGCCGAGGTCGTCGGCGTGCTGGATCGCCTTTTCCCGCTCGGTCTTCAGCCGCTTCATCTCGGCTTCGAACCGAGAGAGGTGGTCGACGTCAGCCGCCGGATCTCGCTCCTGGCTCTCGTAGCCCCGCACTGCGCGGTCCCATCCGTCCCCTGGTCGCAACTCTGGCCGAGTCCCGTCCAACCGCCGAACGGGACCCCCGGGGAATGGTGTCAGATCAGCGGAGGAGTAGGCGCTGCTACCCCCGCGCTTGCCCCCCCCGAAACCCGGACCCCGGTACGTCCTGCTGCCAGGATCGGCGACGTTCACCCGAACGGATGCAGTCGTCACCTTTTCTGACGGCAGGACATGATCGCCCTGGATCGAGCGGCGACCGCACCCAACCCTACCGGCCCTTATGTACGTGGGTCAGTGCTCAGGTGACTCAACGGGTGCCGAAGTGACCAGTTCTGTCAGTACGCCATGACAGTCCTTGGGGTGCAGGAAGGTGATTCGTGACCCCATGGAGCCGCGACGGGGCTCTTCGTACAGCACGCGTACGCCCTTGTCCTTGATCGCGGCGGCCTCGGCGTCGACGTCCGCCGTACCGAAAGCGATGTGGTGGACTCCCTCGCCGTTCTTCGCGAGCCACTTCGCGACGGTGGAGTCCTCCCTGGTCGGCTCCAGCAGCTGGAGGTAGGAAGCGCCCCCGTCCGAGGTCTCGTTGATCTTCAGCATGGCCTCGCGCACGCCCTGCTCCTCGTTGACCTCGGAGTGGAACACCTCGAAGCCGTAGGTGGCCCGGTAGAACTCCACGGTCGCGTCGAGGTCGTGGCAGGCGATTCCGATGTGGTCGATTCGCGTCAGCATGGATTCAGTGGAACGGTCCCCGGACGGTTACGCAACGTGCGCGCGATCACACCGACGGCCCGATGACGGGGCGGACCGCAGCTCAGTACATTCGAAGTAAACCCTCGTTCACTCCTCGGCTGTGCAGCCGGAAGGGGATCGCAGCTCATGACTTCTGCATCTTCCGCACCATCCGCATCGACCGCGGCGAACGGCACGACGTCCGTCATCGTCGCGGGTGCCCGGACCCCGATGGGCCGGTTGCTCGGCTCGCTCAAGTCCTTCTCCGGAGCCGACCTCGGGGGCTTCGCGATCAAGGCCGCCCTCGACCGTGCGGGGATCGGCGGCGACCAGGTCCAGTACGTGATCATGGGGCAGGTGCTCCAGGCCGGGGCGGGGCAGATCCCGGCACGTCAAGCGGCCGTCAAGGCCGGCATCCCGATGAACGTCCCGGCGCTCACCGTCAACAAGGTGTGCCTGTCCGGCCTCGACGCGATCGCGCTGGCCGACCAGCTGATCCGGGCCGGCGAGTTCGACGTGGTCGTGGCCGGCGGCCAGGAGTCCATGACCAACGCCCCGCACCTGCTGCCGAAGTCCCGCGAGGGCTTCAAGTACGGTGCGGTCCAGATGATCGACGCCATGGCGCACGACGGTCTGACCGACTCCTTCGAGAACGTCGCCATGGGCGAGTCCACCGAGAAGCACAACACGCGCCTGGGCATCGGCCGCCCGGAGCAGGACGAGATCGCCGCCCTGTCCCACCAGCGGGCCGCCGCCGCGCAGAAGAACGGCATCTTCGAGGCGGAGATCACCCCCGTCGAGATCCCGCAGCGCAAGGGCGACCCGGTCCTCTTCAGCCAGGACGAGGGCATCCGCGCCGACACCACCGCCGAGTCGCTGGGCAAGCTGCGTCCCGCCTTCGCCAAGGACGGCACGATCACCGCCGGTTCCTCCTCGCAGATCTCGGACGGTGCGGCGGCCGTGGTCGTGATGAGCAAGGCCAAGGCGCAGGAGCTCGGCCTCGAGTGGATCGCCGAGATCGGCGCCCACGGCAATGTGGCGGGACCCGACAACTCCCTGCAGTCGCAGCCGTCCAACGCGATCGCCCACGCCCTCAAGAAGGAGGGCCTCGAGGTGTCCGACCTGGACCTCGTCGAAATCAACGAGGCCTTCGCGGCGGTGGCCGTGCAGTCGATGAAGGACCTCGGCGTGTCCACGGAAAAGGTGAACGTCAACGGCGGTGCCATCGCCCTCGGACACCCGATCGGGATGTCCGGCGCCCGGCTGGTGCTGCACCTGGCACTGGAGCTGAGGCGGCGCGGCGGCGGTATCGGCGCGGCGGCGCTGTGCGGCGGCGGCGGGCAGGGTGACGCGCTGATCGTTCGGGTACCCAAAGCCTGAGCAGGCCGCCCGGCCGTCGTTCCGGGAAGATCCCTACGGCAGGTCCCTACTTGTGAACGGAGCAGTGATGCAGGACGTCTCCACTCTGGTGGCACGGGCCAGGGAAGGCGCGCCGCGTGCCGTGGCCCGGCTGATCTCCCTGGTGGAGGGGGCGTCCCCGCAGCTGAGGGAGGTCATGGCGGCCCTGGCACCGCTGACCGGCAACGCGTACGTGGTCGGTCTGACGGGTTCGCCGGGCGTCGGCAAGTCGACGTCCACCTCGGCGCTGGTGAGCGCGTACCGCAGGCAGGGCAAGCGGGTCGGCGTCCTGGCCGTCGACCCGTCCTCGCCGTTCTCCGGCGGCGCGCTGCTCGGAGACCGGGTCCGGATGTCGGAGCACGCCTCCGACCCCGGCGTCTACATCCGCTCCATGGCGACCCGCGGCCATCTGGGCGGCCTCGCCTGGTCCGCGCCGCAGGCCATCCGCGTCCTCGACGCGGCCGGCTGCGACGTGGTCCTGGTGGAGACGGTCGGTGTCGGCCAGTCGGAGGTGGAGATCGCCTCCCAGGCCGACACGTCGGTGGTCCTCCTCGCGCCCGGCATGGGCGACGGGATCCAGGCGGCCAAGGCCGGAATCCTGGAGATCGGCGACGTCTACGTCGTCAACAAGGCCGACCGCGACGGTGCGGACGCCACCGCCCGTGAGCTGAACCACATGCTGAGCCTCGGCGAGTCCCGCGCCCCCGGCGACTGGCGGCCGCCGATCGTCAAGACCGTCGCCTCGCGCGGGGAGGGCGTCGACGAGGTCGTCGAGGCCCTGGAGAAGCACCACGCGTGGATGGAGGAGCGCGGGGTCCTGGCGGAGCGCCGGCTGGCCCGCGCCGCCCGCGAGGTCGAGACGATCGCCGTCACGACCCTGCGGGAGCGCATCGGTGACCTGCACGGCGACCGCCGCCTGGGCGCGCTGGCGGAACGGATCATCGGCGGCGAACTGGACCCGTACCGAGCGGCGGACGAACTGGTGGCGGGGCTGACGCGGGGCTGACGCGGGGCCCGGGCCCGGGACCGGTCCGCGAGGGCCGGAGGGAGCGCACGGGAAGGGCGGTGCGGGCACTTTCGCCCGCACCGCCCGTCTGTTCACGCGGCCGGTTCAGAGGTCCGCCCGGATCTCCGCTCAGCGGTCGTCGCGGTCGTCCGAGTCGTCGTCCGCGGTGACCTTGCCGCTGTTCAGACCGACCAGCCACTCCCGGTCGTCCCCGCCGGCGGTGACCGTCTCGACCTCCCAGACCGCCTTGTCGCGGGGCCCGTCGTCGTCCAGGTCCACCGACGTCACGGTGCCCTTGGCGGCCGCCGCCTTCGCGGCCTCCTCGGCCGTCACCGACGTGCCCTTCAGCGCGGCGCGCACCTCGTCGGCGTCGTCATCGTCATCCCGCTCCGAGCCCAGGACCTTGCCGCTGCTCGGGTCGATCCACACGCTGTACCAGGTGTCGCCGCCGCCGAGGATGTCGACCTCCCAGGCCGCCCTGCCGCGGTGGTCGTCGTCATCGTCGTCGTCCATCTCGACGGAGACCGCGGTGCCGGGCTGGTGCTTCAGCGCGACGAAGACGGCCTCGGCGGCGATCACGTCCGCGGAGAGCGCCCGAACGTCGTCGTCGTCCAGGTCGTCGCGGCCGTCGTCACCGTCGTTGTCGCGCCGGTCGTCCCGGTCGTCATCGCGGCCGTCGTCGTCCGATCCCCAAGTGTCCACCTGGTTCGTGCTCGTCGGCTCGTCGTCCCCCGAGACCGCGATGGCCGTCGCAGTACCTCCGCCGACCAGCGCCACGGCGGTGACGACGGCGATCGCGATGTTGCGCTTCATGTGGGTTCCTCCCCAGTCGCTGCGTTTTCGACGTCCTCAATCTCGCCGATCAATGCTGAGAGGAACCTGAAACCGCCTGAAGTGATCTTCAGGTTCGCTCTGCGACCCTTGTGCCCATGCGCCCACCCGTCGCCCACCACCACCCTGCCGGAGGCGCTTCGCGCCGCACCTCTCGATTGTTGATCGTGGAGGACGAGAAGCGGCTGGCCCTGTCCCTCGCGAAGGGTCTGACCGCCGAGGGATACGTCGTGGACGTCGTCCACGACGGCCGGGAGGGCCTGCACCGGGCCACGGAGGGCACGTACGACCTCGTGATCCTCGACATCATGCTGCCCGGCCTCAACGGCTACCGCGTCTGCGCCGCCCTGCGCGCCGCCGGACACGACGTGCCGATCCTGATGCTCACCGCCAAGGACGGCGAGTACGACGAGGCCGAGGGCCTGGACACCGGCGCCGACGACTACCTCACCAAGCCGTTCTCCTACGTCGTCCTCGTCGCCCGGGTCAAGGCGCTGCTGCGCCGCCGGGGACAGGGCGCCGGGGCCTCGCCGGTGCATGTGCTCGGGGACCTGAGAATGGACACCGCCGCCCGCCGGGTCTTCCTGGCCGAGGACGAGGTGACGCTCACCGCCAAGGAGTTCTCCGTGCTCGAGCAGCTCGTGCTGCGAGCCGGCGAGGTGGTGTCCAAGCCGGAGATCCTGGAGCACGTCTGGGACTTCGCCTACGAGGGCGACCCGAACATCGTCGAGGTCTACGTCAGCGCCCTGCGCCGCAAGCTGCGCGCCGGGCTGATCCGGACGGTGCGCGGCGCCGGGTACCGGCTGGAGACGGCGCCGTGAACCGCCTGTTCGGCTCGGTCCGCTCCCGGGCGACGCTCGGCGCCACGCTCGTGGTCGCGGTGGCCCTCGTCGTCACGGGCGCCGCGGTCCTGCAGGCGCTGCGCTCCAACCTGACCGCCGAGGCGGGTACCCAGGCGGAGGACACGGCGCGGGCGGTCGCCTCCGAACTCGCCGCGCGGACCCCGTACGACCAGCTGTCGGGGCTGGGCAGCAAGTCCGGGCCCGTGCAGGTCGTCGACGAGGACGGGAACCTGGTCGCAGCCTCCGAAGACCTGCAACGGATCAGCGGCACGGTCACCGACCAGGTCGAGCCCCGCCCATCCTCCCCCTCGCCCTCCGCGTCGGCGTCCCCCTCGCCGTCGGCCCCGGCCCGTGAGGTCGACGACGACGAAGACGAAGACGAGGAGGACGAAGACGAAGAGGACGAGGACGAGGACACCGAGACGCCCCGTAGTCCGAGCACGCCGGAGGACGAGGAGTCCGAACCGTCCCTCGCCCCCGGCGAGACCAGTCGGCAGACCACCTTCGGCAGCGGTGCCGCGACCATGGACGACGACACGGCGGACTACCGCTTCGCGGCCGTCGACGTGCAGACCCACGACCGGGGCCTGCTCACCGTCTCCGCGGGCGCCCCGCTGGCCGCCGAGCACAGCGCCGTACGCACCGCGCTGACCGTGATGCTGATCGGCTTCCCGCTGCTGGCGGCGCTGGTCGCCGGGATGACCTGGGTGGTCACCGGGCGTGCCCTGCGTCCGGTCGCCGGCATCCGCGAGGAGATGGCCGCGATCACCGCGTCCGAGGACCTCAAGCGCCGGGTCCCGGAACCGGGGACCCACGACGAGATCGCGCGGCTCGCCCGCACCACCAACGAGACGCTCGCCGCCCTGGAGACGTCCGTGGAGCGGCAGCGGCGGTTCGTCGCCGACGCCTCGCACGAGCTGCGCAGCCCGATCGCCTCCCTGCGCACCCAGCTGGAGGTGGCCGCCGCCCACCCCGAACTCCTCGACCTGGACGGCGCCGTCGAGGACACCGTGCGGCTCCAGCACCTCGCCGCCGACCTGCTGCTGCTCGCCCGGCTGGACGCGGGGGAGCGGCCCGTCGACGCGCGGGTCGACCTGGCCGCGCTGGCCCGCGAGGAGGCGGCGGGACGGACGGGGGTGACCGTGGACGCGGAGTCGGCGGAGGTGGCCGGGTCGCGGGGGCAGCTGGCCCGGGTGCTCGGCAACCTGCTCGACAACGGACGCCGGCACGCCCGCGAGACGGTCTCGGTGAGTGTGCGGCGGGAGGGCGACTGGGCGGTGCTCGCGGTCGCGGACGACGGCGACGGGGTGGCCGAGGCCGACCGGGAGCGGATTTTCGAGCGGTTCGTCCGGCTGGACGCCGCCCGCAGCCGCGACGACGGCGGGGCCGGTCTGGGCCTCGCCATCGCGCGGGACGTCGCGGTACGGCACGGGGGGACGCTCACGGCCGGTGCGGCCCCCTCGGGCGGAGCCCTGTTCGCACTCCGCCTGCCGCTCGCCTGAGCTCTCTCACCGGCCGGCCGCCTCGGTCCCGTCCCTCAGGGGCGGGGCCGGAGCGGGGGCACCGGGTCAGAAACGCCCGCGTTCTCCGCGCAGGTGTTCCGCGATGGGCTTCAGGGCCTTGTCCAGCTCGCCGAGGGTCTCGGGGGAGAGCAGGTCGATGAAGTGCCGGCGCACCGACGCCACGTGATGGGGCGAGACCTTCTGCATGGTCTCCATGCCGTGGTCGGTGAGCACGGCGAAGAGGCCGCGCCGGTCGGACTCGCAGTTCTTCCGCCGGACCAGGTCCGCGTTCTCCAAACGGGTGACCTGGTGCGAGAGGCGGCTCTTGGACTGGAGGGTGGCGGCGGCGAGGTCGCTCATCCGCATCCGGCGGTCCTCCGACTCGGAGAGGTTCACCAGGATCTCGTAGTCGTTCATTGTCAGGCCGAAGGGCTGCAGATCCTTCTCGAGCTGGTACGTCAACAGCCTGTTGACCTCCAGGTGGGTGCGCCAGGCGCACTGCTCCGCATTGGTCAGCCAGCGCGTGGCCGTCTCGGTCTCCATGAATGAAGTCTACCTAAAAAGTTGAAAGGCGAACTAGTGAAGGGTTCTCTGTGACGGTGACGGCGTGCACGCGTTCGATGTCACACTCCGCAGACTACCGCTCACAGCCCGAAGCGACGCTGGAGGTCGCCCAGCTGTCCGGGAAGGCGCGGTGCCCCCGTGCCCTGCCCGGGTGCTCCGGACCCTCCGCCGCCGGGCACTCCCGCCTGCTGCGGAGTGGCCCCCGTGGCCTGCTCCGGCATCAGCGACTCGGACGACTGCAGCAGTACGGTGCCGGCCCCGACGAACTCGAACTGGTGCTCTTCGCCGGAGACCCCGCCGAGGCCCGTCAGCGCACGTAGACCGCCCATGACGCCGGTCATGTACCCGTGGTCGTAGTGGTGGCACGGGGAGGGGCAGTCCGCCCACCCGACCAGCGCCTGCGGGTCCACCCGGAGCGGGGGTTCCATGAACACCACAGGGCCGTTCGAGGCGGCCACGAACTTTCCGGTTCCGATGAGGGTCAGGAAATCCGGCACGATCGACTGCTTCAGCGACAGACTTGGCTGAAAAGCGAGCAGATTGCCCGAGCGAATGGTCAGGTTGCCGTCCTCGAGGTCATACGCATTCACATCGAACGCCCGGTCGGCGAGGAGCATCTTGCCCGAGCCCTCCGCCACGACCCAGTCGCTCGCGTGCAGAGGCGAATGGAACGACGTACGGACAAGTCGGTCGAGTCGGCCGTGCCCGACGCCGTTGAACTCGATCGTGCCGTAGTAGGCGATCATCTTCCCCTTCTGCAGGAACCACCGGCTCCCGGCGAGCTCCACGCAGAAGGTGTAGTGATCGACGTTGTCGTCGGACGGCAGGGTCGTCGGGTCGAAGACCGTGACACCGGGCTGCGGACCGGCGCCCGGGGTTCCGTAGGGGCTCAAAGCTTCTCCTCCGACGCCTGGACGAACACCGCGCCGCTGCCGCTGAGCTCCAGCTGGAACGCCTCGCCGGAGCCGCGCCCCACCATGTCCCGCCAGCCGAGCGCGGTGGACAGCTTGTTGCGGACGTCGCCGTGATGGGCGACGTAGGCCTGCGGGTCGACGTGGATCGGGCGCTGCGGGGTGATCGGGATCTCGATCACGCCCCCGTGCGCCATGACCGCCACGGAGCCGTGCCCCTTGAGCGTGGTGGTGAACAGGCCCTGCCCGGAGACCTGGCCCCGGACCATGCCCATCACCCCGCCCTGCGAGCCCAGGAACATCGTGCCCTGCTCCAGCGTGCCCTCGAACGCCAGCAGGCGGTCCGCCTCGACGTACAGGGTGTCCCCGGAGAGGTCGATCACCTGGATGTGGTGGCCGCCGTGCCCGAACAGGACCGTGCCGTCGCCCTCGACGGTCATCAGGGGCGTGTCCTCGCCCGCCACCCGCCGGCCGATCATCGACCGGAGCCCGCCCTGGCCGCCCGTCGTGCTGGGGGTGAAGCCGACCTCGCCCCGGTAGGCGAGCATCGCGCCGCGCTGGCTGAACAGCCGCTGACCGGGCACCACGGTCGCCTCGACGACCTTCGAGTTGATCTCCTGGAAGGGCATGTCAGACGTCTCCCGCGATCGTGTTCCGCTCGCTGGGCTGGACGTACACCAGCCCGTCGCCCTCGAACCGCATCTGGAACGCCTCGCCGCCGCCCTCTCCGAGCAGTGTGCGGAACGTCACCCCGGACTGGAGGGACTGGCGAAGTCTCCCCTGGTGGGCCACATAGGCGCCGGGGTCGACGGTCAGCGGGTACTGCGGGGCGACCCGGAGGACCACCGCGGGACCGTCCGACATGATCGCCGCCTGGCCGTGGCCCTCGACGGTGGTCGTGAACAGCCCGTTGCCCTGCGAGGCGCCGCGCAGGCCGGTGAACCCGGTTCCCGTGCGCAGGCCGCCGTCGGTCGCCAGCAGGTTGCTCGACTCCACGTAGAGGGTGTCCCCCTGAAGGCCCACCAGATTGATCTCGGAGGCCCGGTCCGCGAACCAGCAGACCCCGCGCCCCTTCACCTCCATCACCGTCATCTGCTCACCGGTCAGCCGCCGGGTCACCATCCCCCGGATGCCGTCCCCGCCGCCGCTGAGCTTCTTGAACGCCATGTCGCCGTCGTACGCGACCATCGAGCCGTTCTTCGCCTTCACGGCGTCCCCGGTCATCTCGACGGCGAGCACCTTGCTGCTCTGGAGTCGGAACATCGCCACGTGTGTGACGTTAACCGGAGCCCCGCCCCCGGAACAGGTCCTGTCGGGGGAGATCCCCCTGACGATCCCCCTAGGGGCCGCGCCGCCGACGGGGGAGGGCGGTGCGG
The DNA here is from genome assembly GCF_045209715.1 of Streptomyces sp. NBC_01635. Taxonomy (NCBI): domain Bacteria; kingdom Bacillati; phylum Actinomycetota; class Actinomycetes; order Kitasatosporales; family Streptomycetaceae; genus Streptomyces; species Streptomyces sp. NBC_01635. The sequence goes on from NZ_CP109277.1 coordinate 6,254,131, forward strand.
GCGTGCGCGCGTGCGAGTGGACGGACGGCCGTGTCGGACCCGGACCCCCTCCGGTGATCGCGGATGCCGTTTGCCACAATGGGTGAACGCTTGTGCGTGCGTTCACAAAGCGTCAGGCGCAGGACACCGGGCCCCCGGGTCCGGTACGACTCGTAGACACCGCTGTCTCTCCCCCCGAAGGTGATCCGTGGACCTCAAGACCGCCAGTGCCCTCCGCCGCCTCCGCCTGGTATCGGGCCCCGAGGCGATCTCGTTCCTGCTGCTGCTCGTGGCCTCGGTCCTGAAGCGGACCACGGAGTTCAACGCCGTTCCGGCGCTGGGCGCGATCCACGGATTCCTCTTCGTCGTGTACGTGCTCTTCTGGGCCGACGCGTGGAACCGCGCCAAGTGGCCGCTGAAGACCGCCGCCTTCTACTTCCTGATGTCGGTCCTGCCCACCGGCGGCTTCTTCGCCGAGCGCCGGCTCAAGCGGGAGACCGAGGACGCGGTGATCGCGTCCCGTGCCCGCAAGGAAGAAGGGGTCGTGGGCGCGTGATCGTCGCCTTCTCCGTGACGCCGCTCGGTGTCGGTGAGGACGTGGGGGAGTACGTCGCCGACGCCGTGCGGGTGGTCCGCGAGTCCGGGCTGCCGAACCGCACCGACGCCATGTTCACCTCGGTCGAGGGCGACTGGGACGAGGTGATGGACGTCGTGAAGCGCGCCGTGGCGGCGGTCGAGGCGCGGGCCCCGCGGGTCTCCCTGGTCCTCAAGGCGGACATCCGGCCCGGGGTCGAGGACGGACTCACCTCCAAGGTCGACACCGTCGAGCGGCACCTGGGCGGGGGCGCGGACGAGAGCGCGTAGTACGGCGAGGGGGCGCGGGGCGTCAGCGGCGCCCCGCGCCTCACCCGCGCCCGGCCGTGCGGCGCAGGTGATGGCGTACCGCGCGGTGGGCGACCGGGCCGAGACCGTCCAGGGCGGCGACGAGGATCCCGAGCTGCTCCAGGGCGTCCAGCGCCGCGCCCGCCCCCGCCGGATCCACCCCCTCGTACAGTTCGAGGCCCACGAAGGACGCCGCCACCGCGCGGGCGAGTCCGCCGGAGTCGGTGAACTCGCCGAACGGGGTTCCGGGCAGCACCCGTTCGAGGACCTTCTCGATCTCCACGATCCACAGCTCGAGCCCCGCCGACGTCGCCGCCTTCAGGCTGTCGTGGGTCTGTGCGCCGGCCAGCAGCTGCCCGAGCAGGGCCACCTGGCCCGCGGCGCGCTCCTCGTCGTGCATCTCCCGCCCGAAGGCGAGGAGTTCCGTGAGGGAGCCGACCTCCGCGAGGCGGGCGCGGTAGCGGGCGACCCGCTGTTCGGCCCCGTGGCGGCAGGCGGCGGAGAGCAGTTCGTCCACCGAGCCGAAATGGTAGAAGACCAGCGCCTGGTTGACCCCGGCCGTCGTCGCGATCGCCCGTGCCGAGGCCTTGGCGATGCCCTGTTCGGCGAGCGTGCGCAGGGCGCCCTCCAGCAGCTTCGTCCTGGTGCTGTCGGCGGTTCGGCCGCCGTCGGCACGGCTCACGCGCGCGGCTCCTCACGGACCGGGCGCAGACCGGGGCGCACCCCGCACGCGCGGACGTCGCTGTAGACGGCGGTGAAGGAACCCGCGTAGCCGAAGAGCGGCCCGAAGTGGCGGTGGGTGACGTCGACCCGGATCCGGAAGCGGCCGGCGCGTTCGTCGTAGGACTCGCGCACCTCGGCCCGCGCACCGACGAGCTCGGGCACGCGCACGTCCACCGGCCCCTCCCGGAAGCGGTGCTCGCCCGAGCGGATCAGCAGGGAGCCATCGGGTTCCGCGCGGAAGCGGAGGTCGGTGGCGAGGTGCTGGTGGGTGCCGAGGTAGTCGACGATGCGGTCGCCCCGGGGGCCCAGCACCATCTGGGCGTCGAAGCGGCGGGGGCGGCCGGGCAGCCGGAAGGTACGCACGAAGGTCACCGTCTCACGGCCGAAGCCGTCGGTGTACGGCACGTTCTCGATGGTGAAGGGGACGTGCCGGCCCTGCCGGGGGACCAGGATGTGCCGGGTCGCGCCGAGCGCCAGGAACGGCTTCACGAAGGCGCCGCCGTGCCAGACGCGGTCCATCACGCCGTGGCCCGTACAGGCCTCGCCGCTCGTCAGGCCGACGGAGAAGCGGCGTCGCAGCTCGGGGTGGAGGCGGTCGAAGTCGGCGCCCATCACGGTGCGGAAGATCGAGGTCATCGCGGGGTCTCCAGGGTGCGCAGCAGCCGCGGCGGCCGGACCGGGTCCGGCGGGGTGCGCAGACAGCGGCGGGCGGCCGGGGTGCGGGCCGGCGGCGGGACGAGGAGCGCGGCGGCGATCGCCGCCATGAGGAGCAGTGGGGACAGGAAGGCTCCCGCGGAGCCGAGCAGGGCGACCGGCCTCAGGGCGAGGACGGTGCCGGCGGCGGTGATCACCGCCGCCCGGAGCGTCAGACCCGTCAGCCAGTTGCGGCGGGCGCGCTCGGGGGTGACACCGTGCTCCAGCCAGATCCGCAGCCGGTCGAAGGACCAGGCCGTCGCCCAGCCCATCAGGGGCCGCAGCACCAGCCGGTCCGCGAGCACGCCGACGGCGCCCCAGCGGGGCCGGTAGTCGTACCCGGTCAGGAAACGCACTCCGTCCCCGTCGGGGACATAACGCCAATAGCCGCTGCCGTCCGCGAGCAGGGAGAGCGGGTGCGGGCAGGAGAAGCGGAGCGCGGAGGTGCGGGTGCCGTCCGGGCGCTCCTTCTCACCGGCCGAGACACCGGTGCCGGCGAGGGTGAGGAACGGCAGCACGCGCGTGGCGTAGCGGAAGCGCCGGGACCCGCTCCCGGTGTGCGGGAGGTGACGGATCTCGGTGAAGCGCAGGTCCCAGCGCCGGTGCTCGGCCGGGTCCTGGGTGCGCGTCCACAGCTCGTCGAGATCCGCGCGGACCCGCGTCTCTATGTACAGCCTCATGTCGACCCCCTGTCAGCAGCGTGTTTGAGCGAATGCTCAAACGCTGCGACGGGGAGCGTACGTCGTTTTGAGCGAACGCTCAACGGTGGGGTGGCGTGCGGGCCCCGATCGAAGGGCGAGACGGAGCTGACCGGCATGTGACCGGCCGGTAGGGTCTGCTGCGTGCCGAAGCCGCTCAGTCTCTCGTTCGATCCCATCGCCCGCGCCGACGAACTCTGGAAGCAGCGCTGGGGGAGCGTGCCGTCCATGGCCGCGATCACCTCGGTCATGCGCGCCCACCAGATCCTGCTGGCCGAGGTCGATGCGGTCGTCAAGCCGTACGGGCTCACCTTCGCGCGGTACGAGGCGCTGGTGCTGCTGACCTTCTCGAAGTCCGGCGAGCTGCCGATGTCCAAGATCGGCGAGCGGCTCATGGTGCACCCCACGTCCGTGACGAACACCGTGGACCGGCTGGTGCGCTCGGGCCTGGTCGGCAAGCGCCCCAACCCCAACGACGGCCGCGGCACCCTCGCGAGCATCACCGAGAAGGGCCGCGAGGTCGTCGAGGCGGCCACCCGCGACCTGATGGCGATGGACTTCGGCCTCGGCGCCTACGACGCCGCGGAGTGCACCGAACTGTTCGCGATGCTCCGGCCGCTGCGCCTCGCCGCCGGGGACTTCGAAGAAGGGTGACCAACGGCACTGGGGGGTCGGGCCGGGAGCCGCCGGAAGGGACCGTTACGCTCGGCTTCATGAAGCGAAGCGTGCTGACCCGCTACCGGGTCATGGCCTACGTCACTGGTGTCCTGCTGGTTCTGCTGACCTTCGGAATGGTCGGCAAGTACCTGCTCGACATGGGCGGCGCGGCCGACTTCACGCAGGTCGTCAGCATCGCCCACGGCTGGCTGTACGTCCTGTACCTGATTTTCGCCTTCGACCTCGGCTCCAAGTTGAAGTGGCCGGTCAAGAAGCAGATCTGGGTGCTGCTGGCCGGAACCGTCCCGACGGCCGCGTTCTTCGTCGAGCGCAGGATCTCCCGCGAGCTGGAGTCGGCGGTCGCCGCCGACGCGCCCGCGACCGCCGGGGCGTAACCACCGGGTGTCACCGCGGGGCCCACGGCCCCGCGTCATCGCCGGGCCCTCCCGCTGTACGGAGCAGCGTGCGGCGGCCACCCATCGACATTTACTAGGACGTCCAAGTAAATTCGAGGGTATGGACGCTGACGCCATCGAGGAGGGCCGCCGTCGCTGGCAGGCCCGGTACGACGCCGCGCGCAAGCGCGACGCAGACTTCACCACGCTCTCCGGCGACCCCGTGGAGCCGGTGTACGGGCCCCGGCCCGGCGACGCCTACGAGGGGTTCGAGCGGATCGGCTGGCCGGGGGAGTACCCCTTCACCCGCGGCCTGTACCCGACCGGCTACCGGGGGCGTACCTGGACGATCCGGCAGTTCGCCGGGTTCGGGAACGCCGAGCAGACCAACGAGCGCTACAAGATGATCCTGGGCAACGGCGGCGGCGGACTGTCCGTCGCCTTCGACATGCCCACGCTCATGGGACGCGACTCCGACGACCCGCGCTCCCTGGGCGAGGTCGGGCACTGCGGGGTGGCCATCGACTCGGCCGCCGACATGGAGGTTCTGTTCAAGGACATCCCGCTCGGGGACGTGACGACCTCGATGACGATCAGCGGGCCGGCCGTGCCCGTCTTCTGCATGTACCTCGTCGCCGCCGAGCGCCAGGGCGTGGACCCCGCCGTGCTCAACGGCACGCTGCAGACGGACATCTTCAAGGAGTACATCGCCCAGAAGGAGTGGCTCTTCCAGCCCGAGCCGCATCTGCGCCTCATCGGCGACCTGATGGAGCACTGCGCGGCCGGCATCCCCGCCTACAAGCCGCTCTCCGTCTCCGGCTACCACATCCGCGAGGCCGGGTCGACGGCCGCCCAGGAGCTGGCGTACACGCTCGCGGACGGCTTCGGGTACGTGGAACTGGGGCTCAGCCGCGGACTCGACGTGGACGTGTTCGCCCCCGGCCTGTCCTTCTTCTTCGACGCCCACCTCGACTTCTTCGAGGAGATCGCCAAGTTCCGCGCCGCGCGCCGCATCTGGGCCCGCTGGATGCGGGACGTGTACGGCGCCAGGAGCGAGAAAGCGCAGTGGCTGCGGTTCCACACCCAGACCGCGGGCGTCTCGCTGACCGCCCAGCAGCCGTACAACAACGTCGTGCGCACCGCCGTCGAGGCGCTCGCCGCCGTGCTCGGCGGGACCAACTCCCTGCACACCAACGCCCTGGACGAGACGCTCGCGCTGCCCAGCGAGCAGGCCGCCGAGATCGCCCTGCGCACCCAGCAGGTGCTCATGGAGGAGACCGGCGTCGCCAACGTGGCCGACCCGCTCGGCGGTTCCTGGTTCGTCGAACAGCTGACGGACCGGATCGAGGCGGACGCGGAGAGGATCTTCGAGCAGATCAAGGAGCGGGGCCTGCGCGCCCACCCCGACGGGCAGCACCCGATCGGCCCCATCACCTCCGGGATCCTGCGCGGCATCGAGGACGGCTGGTTCACCGGCGAGATCGCCGAGGCGGCGTTCCGCTACCAGCAGTCCCTGGAGAAGGACGACAAGAAGGTCGTCGGCGTCAACGTCCACACCGGCTCGGTCACCGGCGACCTGGAGATCCTGCGGGTCAGCCACGAGGTGGAACGCGAGCAGGTGCGCACCCTCGGCGAGCGCAAGGCCGCCCGCGACGACACGGCGGTGCGCACGGCCCTGACCGACATGCTCGACGCGGCCCGCTCCGGCGCCAACATGATCGGGCCGATGCTGGAGGCCGTGCGCGCCGAGGCCACCCTGGGCGAGATCTGCGACGCGCTGCGGGACGAGTGGGGGGTGTACACGGAGCCCCCGGGCTTCTGACCGGACGACCGAACGGACGGGTGGCCGGCGGGACGGCCGGACGGCGGGACGGCGGGCCGGCCGGACGGGGGGCCGGACGGCGCACGGACCCGGCCCGGTGGCGGGGCGTCTCCCGCTACGGGCCGGTGCCGGCCGTGACGAGGCCCGACAGCAGGACCCGGGTGAAACCGTGCAGCCACTCCTCGTCCACCGGCTCTCCGCTGACCAGCGTGCGGTGCACCACCGCACCGGCCACCATGTCGAAGATCAGGCCCACGGTGCGGGCCGCCTCGTCCGGATCCGGCTCGGGCGGCAGCTCGCCCCGGTGCTGGGCGCGCGCCCGGCCGGTGTGGACCAGGCGCTTCTGCCGCTCGACGATCGAGACGCGGATGCGTTCGCGCAGCGCCTCGTCGAGGGTGGACTCCGCGACCACCGCCATCAGCCCGCTTCTGGCCTCCGGGCGGGACAGCAGCGCCGCGAACTGCAGGACCACGCCCTCGACGTCCGCGGCGAGGCTGCCGCGGTCGGGGAGTTCGAGTTCGTCGAAGAGCTCGGCGACCGCGTCCACGACCAGTTCGTTCTTGCCCGCCCAGCGCCGGTAGAGGGTCGTCTTGGCGACCCCCGCGCGGCTCGCGACGTCGCCCAGAGTGAGCTTGGACCACCCCAGCTCGACCAGCGCCTCCCGCGTCGCGGCCAGGATCGCGGCGTCGGCGGCGGCACTGCGCGGGCGTCCGGTGCGGCTGGCGGGCGTGCGGCTCTGCATCGCACGACCATAACCGGCCTTCCTGCGCGCCCCCGTGACCGCGCGCCCGTGCAGTGCCGCGTACCCGTGCCCGCCCGTGCGCCCGTGTCCGCCCGGGTGCCCGTGAGGGAGATCACCGGGGCGGGCCGCCCCGTACACCCCGCCCCGTATTACGCTACGGCTCGTAGCGAAAGCGTGGGGTCACTCGGAGGCCGGCGCGCTCGAGCGACGACCACCGGCGTGGGGTGGGGACCCGACGCCCTACAGTACGGCGACCAACAACACCCGGACATCCGGGTTTTCGGGCGCTTTTCACAGACACGCGGGGTACGGGGGAGGATAGACGCATGCAGCCACGGAACATGTCCATGAGCGGAGTCGTCGACCTCGCCGCGGTGAAGGCGGCCCAAGAGGCCAAGACGAAGGCGGAGCAGGCCCGCGCGGAAGCGGTCCGGCAGGGTGGCGGGGGCGCCGTCTCCCCGGCCGACCTCGTCATCGACGTCGACGAAGCCGGCTTCGAGAGCGACGTTCTGCAGCGGTCCGCCGAGGTCCCGGTCGTCATCGACTTCTGGGCCGAGTGGTGCGAGCCCTGCAAGCAGTTGAGCCCCGTCCTGGAGCGGCTCGCCGTCGAGTACAACGGGCGCTTCCTCCTCGCCAAGATCGACGTCGACGCCAACCAGATGCTGATGCAGCAGTTCGGGATCCAGGGGATCCCGGCGGTCTTCGCGGTGGTGGCCGGACAGGCGCTGCCGCTCTTCCAGGGCGCCGCGGGCGAGGCGCAGATCCGCCAGACCCTGGACCAGCTGGTGCAGGTCGCCGAGGAACGTTTCGGTCTGACCGGACTCACCGTCGACCCCGACGCCGCGCCCGAGGGCGGCGGTGCCGTGCCGGAGGCCGAGGAGCCCGTCGGCCCGTACGACGCCCTGCTCGAGGCCGCGGTGCAGGCGCTGGACGCCGGTGACCTGGGCGGCGCGATCCAGGCCTACAAGAACGTGCTCACCGACGACCCGGGCAACCCGGAGGCCCAGCTGGGCCTCGCCCAGGCCGAACTGCTCCACCGGGTGCAGGGCCTGGACCCGCAGCAGGTGCGTGCGAACGCCGCCGGAAACCCCAAGGACGTCGGGGCGCAGATCACCGCCGCCGACCTGGACCTGGTGGGCGGTCATGTCGAGGACGCCTTCGGCCGGCTCATCGAGACGGTGGGGCGTACGGCGGGCGACGACCGCGATGCCGTACGGGTGCGGCTGCTGGAGCTGTTCGAGGTGGTCGGGGCCGACGACCCGCGGGTCGTCGCCGCGCGCCGGGCGCTGGCGCGCGCCCTGTTCTGAACGGGGCGGGCACCTGGTTTCCGGTCGCCGAAGGGCGGTTTCCGGACGAGTGATGCCCCGGTGAAGGAATGGCCGACGGAGGCCGATGCGGCCGCGCTTTGCTAAAACTTGGCAATCGCGGCCGCTGTTACTGCGAGTAAGTCACCCGCGTTGGTCTGTCGGATTCTGTCCACCGATCAACTGCTTTGCGGACCCCCTCCAGGGCACCCAGGGTCGCCGTCCGGTACCGGCGGGTCGCCCCTCGGTCATCCGGTCGTTACTGGCAAGTAATGAAGCCCCTTGTGCGGGCGGCGAGAATGCACCACGATCGGCGACGCTCGGTCCCTTGCCCGTACCCGACATCCGGTCGGGACGCGGGCGCTCCTGGGTCCCCACCGAGCAGAACCGGTGGCAGTGGAGCCGGTTCTTGGACAGGGGGGTCTTCGCCCGTCCGGCGAAGCCTGTCCGGCAGGTTGTGCGTGATGTGTGTCAGGCGCGACCAGTGGTTGTCGCTCGGGGGTGATCGCCGGCGATTCGGGCGCTTCGTGCGCTGCCGAGCGCGGCGCTCTCCTTCCCGAGGACGTGGTGCTTCTCCCATCCCTGCCCGGCCGTCCGCCGACCGGCGGTGCGTCGGAGCAGGAGATGTACGTCCGAGACGGAGGAAATATGGAGTCCCAGGTGCGTGGCGGGACGAGATGGAAGCGGTTCGCCGTGGTCATGGTGCCCAGCGTGGTCGCCACGGCCGCGGTGGGCATCGGCCTGGCGCAGGGTGCCCTCGCGGCGTCGTTCAGCGTCTCCGGCCAGGATTTCAAGGTGACGGCTGATCGCCTCGAGGGCTGGGGTTTTGCCCAGTACGGCGGTATCGACACCGGTTACTCGTCGACCGCGGGTGACGAGAAGGAGAAGACCCAGCACCCGGTGGCGATCTCGTCGTTCGACCGTGCCGAGATCACCAAGATGTGCCAGTCCGTCAAGACGAAGATTCCCGGCATAGGGACGATCTACCTTCGTCTGGACGCGGGTCCGAACGAGAAGAACAAGGTCGAGGCCAAGAACCTCTACATCGACGTCGCTCAGCTCGAGGCCGACGCGACCTTCACCAACATCGACATCGGTGTTGCGGTCAAGGACAAGACCCGCGGACCCGCGGTGAAGCAGGGCGAGAGCGTACTGCCGGGCGGCTTCGCCCAGCAGGCGGAGAAGGCCGACCTCACCAACGTCAAGCAGACGGCGTGGGCGACCACGGCCGGGACGTTCAAGCTCAGCGGTCTGAAGATGCGTCTGGGCACGGACTCCAAGATGGAGTGCTACTGACGGTCTCCGCTCCGGAGGCGTCCTCGGCCGGCTGAGCGGCCGAGTGGGGCGGAGAAGCTTCGCTTCTCCGCCCCGCACACCCAGCCCGGTGCTTCGTACCCGGGTGTTTGCACAGACTCAGACCTTCCGGCTTCTCCACCCCCAGGCCGAGCCGGTATGTAACTTCACCGGACCAGGGAGCTGTATTCCATGAGTGCCGAGACTCCGGTCCAGAGCGCCGGGACGTTCACCCGGCTGCGTCTGCGATTCCGTGACTGGCGGGGCCACCGGCCGTTCTGGGCGGGCTTTTTCACCCTGCTCGGAGGGGTGCCCATCGCCTACTTCCCCTACGCCACGCTGCAGCTGGGCCACATGTCGATCGCCATGGCGACGACCGCCGGCGCGGGCTCTCTGATCATCGGTGTCCTGCTGATCACGCTGGGTCTGACCATGTGGTTCCAGCAGGCCACCCGGATCTTCGCCGGTGTGGCGTCGATCCTTCTGGCCCTGGTGTCCCTCGTGGTCTCCAACATAGGTGGCTTCGTCGTCGGCTACCTGCTCGCGATGATCGGCGGTGCGCTGTCCCTCGCCTGGGTGCCGGACAAGCCGCAGACCGAGCCGGGCGGGCGCTGGAAGTTCTTCGGCGGGCCGTCCGGCAACGGTGCTCGCAAGGACGTTCCCCGGGGCACGCCCGAGGGCACCGCGGGCGAGGCGGGGCGGCAGCACCCTCCGTACGAGGCCGGCGACCTCGGGGAGGCGGACGACGCCCGGATCGAGGACCGTGACAGGGGCCACCGTGTCGGCTGACGAGACGCGGGACCGGAGCGCCGCCGCGGCCCTGACCCCGGACAGGAGAGGGCCGCGCCACGCGGCCCCCCGGAAGCCGCTGTTCACCAGGTTCCACATGCCGGCCGGGAAGGCGATCGCCCTCGCGGCGATGCCGACCGCGGTCCTGATGGGCATGGGGTTCACGCCGACGCTGGCCCAGGCCGACGAGCAGCCGAAGTCCAGGAGCCTGACCGCCGACGAGTACAAGGACTGCGTGGCAGTGCTGGAGGACACCGAGGAGAACGCGTCCTCCTCGGCCGGTCCGTCCGCGTCGGCGAGCGACACGGCTTCCTCGGACGAGGAGGCTCCCGCCACGGAACCGGGCCCCTCGGCCTCCGCCGGCGGCGACGCGGCCGAGGACTCCGGTACGGGCGCGGGCAAGGGCACGGACGAGAACACCTCCTCCAAGAACTCTTCCTCTTCGCCGGATTCAGGTTCCGACGACGAGGACGGCAAGGGCGAGGCCGGGCCCGCCACCTCCGAAGCCTCCGGCGACGACGGGGCCGAGGAGCCCGAGCCGTCTCCCTCGGAGACCGACCGCAACGCGCTGGAGAAGGTCGGCGACGCCCTCACCGACCTCTTCACCCCGAAGGACAAGAAGACCGACGAGGCGGCCGCGAGCCCCACCCCGTCGGCCTCCGCGTCCGCCGCGGGCAGTTCCGCCGAGGGCGAGGCGGGCACGGCGGAGGAGACCACAGGGAAGAACGCCGAAGCCGCCGAGGGCGCTGCCGAGGAGCCCGCCGGGACCGTGGACGAGGCAGCCGGGCAGGCGGAGGAGCCCGTCGCGGAGGCCGACGAGGCCACCGCGACCCCGGAGGCCACCGCCTCGCCGAGCCCGTCCGCGAGCGCCACGACCGACGTCGACGACTGCCCGGTCGCCACCGACGCCGAGGGCGGGGTCGACAACGAGATCCTGCTGCCCGAGGACCCGTGGTTCCTGAACGCCAGCTCGCTGACGCTGAAGGGCGCCGACTACCAGGGCATCGTCGAGGTGCGGACCGCGAGCGGCAAGACCAAGAAGGTCCTGAAGTACGTCGTCTCCCACGGCACCGACATCGGCGACCTGCACCAGACGGTCGAGGACAAGCAGTCCGGCAGGACCCACCACGTGCAGGCGGCCAAGGGGTCGACGTCCACCATCCGCGACGGCGACACCGTGATGTACACGGAGAGCATCTCGGGCAAGCTGCTCGGGCTGATACCGGTCACCTTCGACCCGGAGAACCCGCCGCCGCTCAACATCCCCCTGATCCATTTCACGGATGTGACGGTCCAGCAGGCCGGCCAGTTCGGTGGAACGCTGCACATACCCGGGCTGCGCCAGTACATCGACTGAGTGCTCGGCCGGGACATCCGGCCGAGCACCCGTCACATCCGTTCCGTGAGCCGCGGAAAACACCGAGGGCGCCCCCTGTTCTCCCAGGGGCGCCCTCGGCGTCCGTGCACGCGCGGTCCGGGTCAGCCGGTGGGGCCGCCCATGTGGTGGACGCGGACCATGTTGGTGGTGCCGGGGACGCCGGGAGGCGAACCGGCGGTGATCACGACGATGTCGCCCTCGTCGAAGCGGTGCAGCCGGACCAGCTCCTGCTGGACCAGGTCGACCATCTCGTCCGTGCTGTTCACGAACGGCACGACGTGCGGCTCCACGCCCCAGCTGAGCGTGAGCTGGTTGCGGGTGTATTCGTCCGTGGTGAACGCCAGGATCGGCTGGATGGCGCGGTAGCGGGACAGCCGGCGGGCGGTGTCGCCGGACTGGGTGAAGGCCACCAGGCCCTTGCCGCCGAGGAAGTCGGCGATCTCGGCGGCGGCACGGGCCACCGAACCGCCCTGCGTGCGCGGCTTCTTGCCGGGCACCAGCGGCTGCAGGCCCTTGGACAGCAGCTCCTGCTCGGCCGCCTGGACGATCTTCGACATCGTCCGCACGGTCTCGATCGGGTACGCGCCCACGCTCGACTCGGCCGACAGCATGACCGCGTCCGCGCCGTCCAGGATCGCGTTGGCCACGTCGGAGGCCTCGGCGCGGGTCGGACGGGAGTTGGTGATCATCGACTCCATCATCTGGGTCGCCACGATCACCGGCTTCGCGTTGCGCCGGCAGAGCTCGATCAGGCGCTTCTGCACCATCGGGACCTTCTCGAGCGGGTACTCGACGGCGAGGTCGCCGCGGGCGACCATCACGCCGTCGAACGCCATCACGACGTCCTCCATGTTCTCCACCGCCTGCGGCTTCTCCACCTTGGCGATGACGGGCACCCGGCGGCCCTCCTCGTCCATCACGCGGTGGACGTCGGCGACGTCCTTGGCGTCCCGGACGAAGGACAGGGCGACCATGTCGCAGCCCATGCGCAGCGCGAACCGCAGGTCCTCGATGTCCTTCTCGGACAGCGCGGGCACGTTCACGGCCGTGCCGGGCAGGTTGATGCCCTTGTGGTCGGAGATGACGCCGCCCTCGATGACGATCGTCCTGACCCGGCAGCCCTCGACGTCCAGCACCTTCAGCTCGACGTTGCCGTCGTTGATCAGGACCTGGTCGCCGCGGGAGACGTCACCGGGCAGGCCCTTGTAGGTCGTCCCGCAGATCGTCCGGTCGCCCGGGACGTCCTCGGTGGTGATGGTGAACTCGTCACCGCGCACCAGCTCGACGGGACCCTCGGCGAAGGTCTCCAGTCGGATCTTCGGGCCCTGGAGGTCGGCGAGGACGCCGATGGCCCTGCCCGTCTCCTTGGCGGCGGCACGGACCCTGTCGTACCGGCCCTGGTGCTCGGCGTGCGAGCCGTGGCTGAAGTTGAAGCGGGCCACGTTCATGCCGGCTTCGATCAGGGCGACGAGCTGCTCGTGGGAGTCGACCGCGGGGCCGAGAGTACAGACGATTTTGGAACGGCGCATGGGGCGATCCTATCGGTTTGTTTCGCTCCGGAATATTCCGTCTGGCGGAAGGTACATATGAGGAAGCGGCTGCTCAATTGCGCTTTCCGACCAGTGCATAGGTCTGTGTGGCAATCTCCATTTCCTCGTCCGTCGGTACCACGGCGACCGCGACCCGCGCACCCTCGGGCGAGACCAGCCGCGGTCCGGCGCCGCGCGCGCCGTTGCGCTCGGCGTCGACCTCCAGGCCCAGCCCCGCCAGGCCCGCCACGGCCGCCTCCCGCACCGGTGCGGCGTTCTCGCCGACCCCGGCGGTGAACGCCACCGCGTCCACCCGGCCGAGAACGGCGTAATAGGCGCCGATGTACTTCTTCAGACGGTGAATGTAGATGTCGAACGCGAGCTTCGCCTCTTCGTCGCCCGCGTCGACCCGGCGGCGGATCTCGCGCATGTCGTTGTCACCGCACAGGCCGACCAGACCGCTCTTCTTGTTGAGAAGAGTGTCGATCTCGTCGACGGACATTCCGCCAACGCGCGTCAAATGGAAGATGACGGCGGGGTCCACGTCTCCCGACCGGGTACCCATCACGAGCCCTTCCAAGGGCGTCAGCCCCATCGAGGTGTCCACGCACCTTCCGCCCCGCACCGCCGAGGCCGACGCCCCGTTGCCCAGGTGCAGCACGATGACGTTCACGTCCTCGGGCGCCTTCCCGAGCAGCCGGGCCGTCTGACGGGACACGTACGCGTGCGAGGTGCCGTGGAAGCCGTAGCGGCGGACCCGGTGCTCGTCGGCGGTCCGCACGTCGATCGCGTAGCGGGCGGCCGACTCCGGCATCGTGGTGTGGAAGGAGGTGTCGAAGACGGCGACCTGCGGCAGGTCCGGGCGCAGCGCCATCGCGGTGCGGATGCCCGTCAGGTTGGCCGGGTTGTGCAGCGGGGCGACCGGGATGAGCCGCTCGATCTCGGCGAGGACCGCCTCGTCGATGACGGTCGGCTCGGTGAAGTGCATCCCGCCGTGCACCACCCGGTGCCCGATCGCGGCCAGCTCGGGGGAGTCCAGCCCCAGGCCGTCGGCGGCCAGCTCGTCGGCCATCGCCTTCAGGGCGGCCTCGTGGTCCGCGACCGGTCCGGTCCGCTCCCTGGGCTCGCCCGACGCCGACGGCGTGTGCCGGACCAGTGAGGTCCGCTCGCCGATCCGCTCGACCAGGCCGGACGCGAGCCGGCTGCTGTCGCTCATGTCCAGCAGCTGGTACTTCACCGAGGAGGAACCGGAGTTGAGGACGAGGACTCGAGAAGGAGGGGCCGAGCGCGACTCGTCGGGCAGGGCGGTGGCGGGTGACGGGTGGGCACTCACTGGGTGGCTGCCTTCTCGCTCGGGGCCGGGGCCGGGGCGGGGGACTGGGCCTGGATGGCCGTGATGGCGACGGTGTTCACGATGTCCTGGACGAGGGCGCCCCGGGACAGGTCGTTGACCGGCTTGCGCAGACCCTGGAGCACCGGACCGACCGCGACCGCGCCGGCCGAGCGCTGCACGGCCTTGTAGGTGTTGTTGCCGGTGTTCAGGTCGGGGAAGATCAGCACGGTCGCCTGACCCGCGACCTCGGAGTCCGGCAGCTTGGTCGCCGCGACCGACGGCTCCACGGCCGCGTCGTACTGGATCGGCCCCTCGACCCTGAGGTCCGGGCGGCGCGCGCGGACCAGCTCGGTCGCCTCGCGCACCTTGTCGACATCGGCGCCGGAGCCGGACGTGCCCGTCGAGTACGACAGCATCGCGATCCGCGGCTCCACGCCGAACCGCGCGGCCGTGACCGCCGACTGCACGGCGATGTCGGCGAGCTGCTCGGCGTCCGGGTCGGGGTTGACCGCGCAGTCGCCGTAGACCAGGACCCGGTCGGCCAGGCACATGAAGAACACCGAGGAGACGATGGAGGCGTCGTCCCGGGTCTTGATGATCTCGAAGGCCGGCCGGATGGTCGCGGCCGTGGAGTGCGCCGAGCCGGACACCATGCCGTCGGCCAGCCCCTCCTGCACCATCAGCGTGCCGAAGTAGTTCACGTCCGAGACGACGTCGTAGGCCAGTTCGACGCTGACGCCCCGGTGTGCGCGCAGGGCGGCGTACTTCTCCGCGAAGGCGTCCCGCAGCTCGGATTCGGCCGGGTCGATCAGCTGGGTGTCGCCGAGGTCGATACCGAGGTCGGCGGCCTTCTTGCGGATGCGGTCGACGGGCCCGAGCAGGGTGAGGGCGCACACGCCCCGGCGCATCAGCACCTCGGCCGCGCGCAGCACCCGCTCCTCGTCGCCCTCGGGCAGGACGACCCGCCTGAGGTCGGAACGGGCCTGTTCGAGCAGCTTGTGCTCGAACATCATCGGCGTCACCCGGTCGCTGCTGGGCGCGGAGACCCGTCGGGTGAGTTCGGCGGTGTCGGCGTACCGCTCGAAGAGGCCCAGCGCGGTCTCCGCCTTGCGCGGGGTGGCCGCGTTCAGCTTCCCCTCCAGGGAGAACAGCTGCTCGGCGGTGGGGAAGCTGTTGCCGGGCACCGACAGCACGGGGGTGCCGGGAGCGAGCCGGGCGGCGAGGGTGAGGATGCGGTCGCCGGGCACCTCGTCCAGGGTGAGCAGCACGCCGGCTATCGGCGGGGTGCCGGCGCTGTGCGCGGCCAGTGTGCCGACGACCAGGTCGGCGCGGTCGCCCGGGGTGACGACCAGGCAGCCGGGGGTCAGGGCGGCGAGGAGGTTGGGCAGCATGGCGCCGCCGAAGACGAAGTCCAGGGCGTCGCGGGCCAGTCCGGAGTCGTCGCCGAGCACCACCTTCGCGCCGAGGGTGTGGGCGATCTGGGCCACGGTGGGGGCGGCGAGCGCGGGTTCGTCGGGGACGACGTAGCAGGGCACGGGCAGCCGGGAGGCGAGCCGTTCGGCGATCTCGTCGCGGTCCTCGCGGGCGACCCGGTTGACCACCATGGCCAGCACGTCGCACCCCCGGTTGTGGTAGGCGCGGTAGGCGTTGCGGGTCTCGTCGCGCACCGACTCGGAGGTCTGCCTGCGGCCGCCCACGACCGGGATCACCGAGGCGCCGAACTCGTTGGCCAGGCGGGCGTTCAGGGACAGCTCGTCCGGGAACTGGGTGTCGGCGTAGTCGGTGCCGAGGACGAGGACGACGTCGTACTCGCGGGCGACCAGGTGGAACCGGTCCACCAGCGTCGACACCAGTTCGTCGGGGCCGCGTTCGGCCTGGAGGGCGGACGCCTTCTGGTAGTCCATGCCGTAGACGGTCGCCGGGTCCTGGGTGAGCCGGTAGCGGGCGCGCAGCAGCTCGAAGAGGCGGTCCGGGCCGTCGTGCACCAGGGGCCGGAAGACGCCCACCCGGTCGACCTGCCGGGTCAGGAGTTCCATCACTCCCAGTTCGACGACCTGGCGGCCGTCGCCACGGTCGATGCCGGTGACGTACACACTGCGGGTCACGCGTGCTCCGTTTCGTCTTCGTCGGGGTCTCGCGGTGCTTCGGGCCCTGCGGACCGGGGCCCTCCCGGCGCCGGCCGACATCCGCCCGCCGGGCGGGCGGATCCTTCTCGACAGTACCTCCGGCGCTGGTGGGAGTGCCCGCCCGAGGGGCCGGGCGCGAGGCCGGGACGCGCGGCGGGACGGGACGGGGCCGGGGTGGCGGGGGTGCTCTCGGGAGAGCCGGGGACGGGGCGGCGGGACGGTGGCGGGGCGGGGAGAGGCACGGGAGCCGGACCCCGGGGAAGGGAGGGGGCCGCGGTGCGTCGGGCGGCATGGAACAATCGGAGACGGCTCACCGGTATCCCCAGCGACCAGGAGACGACTGCACGATGCGTATCGGAGTTCTCACCGCAGGCGGCGACTGCCCCGGCCTGAACGCAGTGATCCGGTCGGTTGTGCACCGAGCGGTCGACAATTACGGCGACGAGGTCATCGGCTTCGAGGACGGCTACGCGGGCCTGCTCGACGGCCGCTACCGCACCCTCGACCTCGACGCGGTCAGCGGCATCCTGGCCCGCGGCGGCACCATACTCGGCTCCTCCCGGCTGGAGCGCGACCGGCTCCGCGAGGCCTGCGAGAACGCCTCGGACATGATCCGCGACTTCGGCATCGACGCGCTCATCCCGATCGGCGGCGAGGGCACGCTCACCGCGGCGCACATGCTGTCGGAGGCCGGCCTGCCGGTGGTCGGCGTGCCGAAGACGATCGACAACGACATCTCCTCCACCGACCGCACCTTCGGCTTCGACACCGCCGTCGGCGTCGCCACCGAGGCGATGGACCGGCTGAAGACCACCGCCGAGTCCCACCAGCGGGTCATGGTCGTCGAGGTCATGGGCCGGCACGCGGGCTGGATCGCCCTGGAGTCCGGCATGGCCGCCGGCGCCCACGGCATCTGCCTTCCCGAACGGGCCTTCGACCCGAACCGGTTGGTGAAGATGGTCGAGGAACGCTTCGCCCGCGGCAAGAAGTTCGCGGTGATCTGCGTCGCCGAGGGCGCCCATCCCGCCGACGGCACCATGGACTACGGCAAGGGCGAGATCGACAAGTTCGGCCACGAGCGCTTCCAGGGCATCGGCACCGCACTGGCCCACGAACTGGAGCGGCGCCTCGGCAAGGAGGCCAGGCCGGTCATCCTCGGCCACATCCAGCGCGGTGGCACACCGACCGCGTACGACAGGGTGCTCGCCACGCGCTTCGGATGGCACGCGGTGGAGGCCGCGCACCAGGAGCGGTTCGGCCGGATGACCGCGCTGCGCGGGACCGACGTCGTGATGGTCCCGCTCGCGGAGGCCGTCACCGAACTGAAGACGGTCCCGAAGGACCGCATGGACGAGGCGGAGTCGGTCTACTGACCGACTCCGGGCGGGCGGGAAGGCGACGCCGGGGCCTCCCCGCGGCCGCTGCCCGGGGTGTGACGTCGGGGCAGCGGGCAGGCAGGAACGGCCTCACTGGCCCGTGACCCACCGGTACTGCAGTTCCGGGCGTCCCACGGCCCCGTACTGGGGCCGCCGGGCCGCACGGCCCGCGTCGACCAGGTGCTCCAGGTAGCGGCGGGCGGTGATGCGGGAGATGCCCACCGCCTCCGCCACCCCGCTGGCCGTCAGGCCGTCGCCGGCGTCCCGCAGGACCACGGTCACCCGTTCCAGGGTCGGTGCGCTCAGACCCTTCGGCAGGGCGACCGGTCCGGGGGTGCGCAGGGAGGCCAGCGCCCGGTCGACCTCGGCCTGACCGCTGGCCTCGCCCACGGCCGTGCGGAACTCGGCGTACCGCACCAGACGGTCCCGCAGCGTCGCGAAGGTGAACGGTTTCAGCACGTACTGGACGACCCCCAGCGACACGCCCTCGCGCACCACCGCGAGGTCCCGCGCCGAGGTCACCGCGACGACGTCCGCGTGATGCCCGGCCGCCCGCAGCGAGCGGGCCAGCTGCAGCCCGTGCACATCGGGCAGGTGCAGGTCGAGAAGGAGCAGGTCGACCGGGGTGCGTTCCAGCGCCCGGCGGGCCTCAGCGCCCGTCGACGCCTTGCCGACGGCGACGAACCCCGGCACCCGGCCGACGTACATCACATGGGCGTCGGCGGCGACCGGGTCGTCCTCCACCACCAGGACACGGATGGGCTGCCCGCCGGTCATGCCTCGCCTCCCGTGGCCGTGACCGCGCTGTGCGCGGCCGTGTTTCCCTTCGCGACCGTATTCTCCCCGGCCGCCGTCGGGACGGAGACGGCGGCCCGCAGCGGGAGGCGCGCCACGAAGCGGGCGCCGCCGGCCTCCGCCGACGTCACCGTCAGGGTGCCGCCGTGCCGGATCACCGCCTGCCGTACCAGCGCCAGGCCCAGCCCGCGCCCGTGCGGCCCGGACGGCTTGGTGGTGAAGCCCTGCTCGAAGACCGCCTCGGCGTGGTCCGGATCCACGCCCGGGCCGGTGTCGGACACCCGCAGGATCAGCTCCGCGTCGACGTCGGTGAGGGCGGTGACCGTCACCCGGGGGTGGATGCCGCCCAGTGCGGCGTCCACCGCGTTGTCGATCAGGTTGCCCAGGATGGTGACGAGGTCCCGGGCGGGCAGGGTGTCCGGCAGCAGCCCGTCGTCCAGCCGGCTGTCCGGCGTGACCACCAGCTCCACGCCCCGCTCGTTGGCCTGGGCGGTCTTGCCCAGCAGCAGCGCGGCCAGCACCGGCTCGCCCACCGCCGCCACCACCTGGTCGGTGAGCGCCTGGGCCAGTTCGAGCTCGGCGGTCGCAAAGTCCACCGCCTCCTCGGCCCGGCCCAGCTCGATCAGCGAGACGACGGTGTGCAGCCGGTTCGCCGCCTCGTGCGCCTGTGAGCGCAGCGCCTGCGTGAAGCCCCGTTCCGAGTCCAGCTCGCCCGTCAGCGACTGGAGCTCGGTCACATCGCGCAGCGTCACCACCGAACCGCGCCGTTCTCCGCCCGACACCGGCGAGGTGTTCACCACCAGCACCCGGTCCGCCGTCAGATGCACCTCGTCGACCCGTGGCTTCGAGGCGAGCAGCGCGCCCGTCAGCGGTGCCGGAAGGCTGAGTTCCGTGACCGACCTGCCCACCACGTCCTCCTCCGGCGCCACCCCCAGCAGCTCCCGGCCGCCGTCGTTGATCAACGCCACCCTGTACTGCCCGTCCAGCATCAGGAGCCCTTCGCGCACGGCGTGCAGCGCGGCCTGATGGTAGTCGTGCATGCGGCTGAGCTCGGTCGCGTTCATCCCGTGGGTGTGCCGGCGCAGCCGGGCGTTGATCACGTACGTGCCGATCGCGCCGAGTCCCAGGGCGGCGGCCGCGGCCGCGAGCAGCGCGGTCAGCTGACCCTGCGCGCGCTGGCTGATCTCCTCGACCCTGATCCCCGCGCTCACCAGGCCGACGATCCGGTCGCCGTCCAGGACCGGGGCGACCGCGCGGACGGACGGGCCGAGGGTGCCGGTGTACGTCTCGGTGAAGGCGTGGCCCTCGAGGGCGCGAGCGGTGTGGCCGCGGAAGGGCAGGCCGATCTGGCCGGGGTCGGGGTGGGTCCAGCGGATGCCCCGCGGATCCATGATCGTGACGAAGTCGATGTCGGTGTCGCGCACCACCGCCAGCGCGTACGGCTGGAGTGTCGCCGAGGGGTCGTCGGTACGGATCGACTCCCGCACGGAGGGGGAGTCCGCGACCGACAGGGTCACCGCCGTGGCCTGGTCGCCCGCCGCCGCCTCCGCCTGGCTGCGGTCGCCGACGTAACTGAACAGCGCGTAGCCCACCACGAGCACCGCTATCAGCACCGCCTGCATGGCGAACAGCTGGGCCGCGAGGCTGCGGGGTTTGGGGAGGGTGAAGCGCATCCCGACAGTGTGCATCTCCGGCAGCGTGAACTAAATGAACGGAAGGGTGACCGCGCTCACAAGGCAGGACATAGTCACGGCTGTCCCACCCCACCCCATCCCCCGGACGTGAGCCGCACGCCGGTGATGCCGACGACGTCATCAAGGAGGCCGCCGTGACCAGCACAGCCGATACGGCACCTGCCGCTCCCAAAGTGAAGCGGGACCGCACGCACTATCTCTACATCGCGGTGATCATCGCGGTCGCCCTCGGTATCACCGTGGGCCTGGTGGCACCCGACTTCGCGGTCGAGCTGAAGCCGATCGGCACCGGGTTCGTGAACCTGATCAAGATGATGATCTCGCCGATCATCTTCTGCACCATCGTGCTGGGCATCGGCTCCGTCCGGAAGGCCGCCAAGGTCGGCGCCGTCGGCGGTATCGCCATGGGCTACTTCCTGGTCATGTCGCTGGTCGCGCTCGGCATCGGCCTGGTCGTCGGCAACATCCTGGACCCGGGCGCGGGCCTCGCGGTCACCGACGCGGTCAAGGAGACCGGCCAGGCCCAGGTCAACGCGGAGGCCAAGGACACCACCGAGTTCCTGCTCGGCATCATCCCGACCACGATCGTGTCCGCCTTCACCCAGGGCGAAGTCCTGCAGACCCTGCTGATCGCCCTGCTGTGCGGCTTCGCGCTGCAGGCCATGGGCAAGGCCGGCCAGCCGGTCCTGCGCGGGATCGAGCACATCCAGCGGCTGGTCTTCCGGGTCCTCGCCATGATCATGTGGGCCGCCCCGGTCGGCGCGTTCGGCGCCATGGCCGCGGTCACCGGCTCGGCCGGCGTGGACGCGCTGAAGAGCCTCGCCGTGCTGATGCTCGGCTTCTACATCACCTGTGCGCTGTTCATCTTCCTGGTGCTCGGCGCGCTGCTGCGGATCGTCGCGGGCCTGAACGTCTGGAGCCTGTTCAAGTACCTGGGCCGTGAGTTCCTGCTGATCCTCTCCACGTCGTCGTCCGAGTCGGCGCTGCCGCGGCTCATCGCGAAGATGGAGCACATGGGTGTCAGCAAGCCGGTGGTCGGCATCACCGTCCCGACCGGTTACTCCTTCAACCTCGACGGCACCATGATCTACATGACCATGGCCTCGCTGTTCATCGCCGACGCCCTGGGTACGCCGATGGTGATCGGCGAGCAGATCACGCTGCTGCTCTTCCTGCTGATCGCGTCCAAGGGCGCCGCCGGTGTCTCCGGTGCCGGCCTGGCGACGCTGGCCGGTGGTCTGCAGTCGCACAAGCCGGCCCTGGTGGACGGCATCGGCCTCATCGTCGGCATCGACCGCCTGATGAGCGAGGCCCGCGCCCTCACCAACTTCGCGGGCAACGCGGTCGCCACGGTGCTGATCGGCACCTGGACCAAGGAGATCGACCGGGAGCGGGTCGACCAGGTCCTCTCCGGCGCCGTCCCCTTCGACGAGGCCACCCTGATGGACGAGCACGGCGACGACGGTCCCGCCGACCGTGCCGAGGTCCCCGCAGCGGGCGAGAAGGAACTCGCCAAGGCCTGACACGCCGGCGTCCCCTACCGCACCGGCGCTGGCCCCCCCCAGCGCCTTCCCCGCCGCCGAGCGGCCGGACTCCTTCCCCCGGGAGTCCGGCCGCTCGGCCCTTTTCACCGCCCTTGCCCCGCCCCGCTCGATCCCGCCCCGTCCGGTCTTGCCCTGACGCCGACGTCAAGGCGTACGTTCACCGGTATGCGAATCGGCGAGCTGGCCGCACGCGCCGGGACCACCACGCGGACGCTGCGGTACTACGAGTCACGGGGACTGCTGCCCGCGCGGCGTACGGGCAACAACCACCGGACGTACGACGAGAACGACCTGAAGCTGCTGCGGCAGATCCGGACGCTCCAGCACTTCGGGTTCGAGCTGGAGGAGACCCGGCCGTTCGTGGAGTGTCTGCGGGCCGGGCACCCCGAGGGCGACTCGTGCCCCGCCTCGCTCGCGGTCTACCGGCGCAAGCTGGACGCACTCGACGCGCTCATCGGCGAGCTGCGGGCCGTTCGGGCGGTCGTCGGGGAGCAGTTGGAGCGGGCGGAGCGGGCGCGCGACGAACTGGCGGCCGACGCCGTGGCTCCGGGAGGTCCGGAGCCGGTGTGCGAACTCGGAGGGCGGCAAAGGTGAGCAGGGCGAAGGGTGTGACCGAGGATGGGGGCACCTCCCTGCTCGAACGAAGTTGAGAGATCGGGGGACGACGCGGACTTCGCGACAAAGGTGATCGGGGCCGAACTGCCGGTGCTGGTGGAGTTCACCGCCGACTGGTGTCCGCCGTGCCGACTGGGGGCGCCCCCTGCTCATGGGGGTCCCCCCGCTCGAGCGAAGCCGAGAGTGGGGGAGGAGCCGAGAGCTTGGGGGAGGCGCCGGTGCTGAGCGCGCTCGCCGCCGAGCAGGGCGGGCGGCTGAAGGTCGTGCAGCTGAACGTGGATGCCAACCCGGCCACCACCCAGGCGTACGAGGTGCTGTCGATGCCGACGTTCATGGTGTTCCGGGACGGGGAACCGCTGCGCTCGATGGTGGGCGCCAGGCCCAAGCGGCGGCTGCTGGAGGAACTGGGCGAAGTGATCTGAGCCGATACCGGCGCGGGCGGCCGGCGCCGCGCAAAAGAAACCCCCGGGTAATTGCGCCCGGGGGTTTCTTTTGCGTATATTCATTGACTCGCGACTTCAAGAGAGTCGAGTCGCAAAGAAGTTCAGTGAGCACAGTATATCCGGGCGGGAGCCGAATTGTCAAACAGCGAATATCCGGACCGTGAATTCCGACAGGAACAGGAATTCATCGACGGACTGTACGCACGCGTGGACGCCCTGCGCGGTGACACCGAGGTGTCCCTCACGGACGCGCTCGGGCAGGGCAACACGCCCATGCAGGCCAGGCTGGAGCGGGACATCCTCGTCGCCGAGCGGTCCGGGCTGCTCGCGGCGCTGAACGCGGTGGACGGTTCGCTGTGCTTCGGCCGGATCGACCTCTCCTCGGGCGCCACCCACCACATCGGCCGCATCGGACTGCGCGCCGACGACGCAGAGCGCACCCCCGTCCTCATCGACTGGCGCGCAGACGTCGCCCGCCCCTTCTACCTGGCCACCGGTCACACCCCGATGGGGCTGAGGCGCCGCCGGCACATCACCTCCGAGGGGCGCACGGTCACCGCCCTGCACGACGAGATCCTCGACCTCGGCGACGAGACCCGTACCGGCCACGAGGACCCGACCGGCGACGCCGTGCTGCTCGCCGCGCTCACCTCCGCGCGCACCGGCCGCATGGGCGACATCGTCCGCACCATCCAGGCCGACCAGGACCGCATCATCCGTGCCCCGCACCGCGGCGTGCTGGTGGTCGAGGGCGGCCCCGGCACCGGCAAGACCGCCGTGGCCCTGCACCGCGCCGCCTACCTCCTCTACGAGCACCGCGAGCTGCTGGCCCGCCGCGCCGTCCTCATCGTCGGCCCCAACCCGGCGTTCCTCGGCTACATCGGCGAGGTGCTGCCCAGCCTCGGCGAGACCGGGGTGCTGCTCGCGACCGTCGGCGAACTGTTCCCCGGCGTGAGGACCACCCGGGCGGACACCCCCGAGGCCGCCGCCGTGAAGGGCCGGGCCGCCATGGCCGACGTCCTCACCGAGGTCGTCCGCAGCCGGCAGACGCTGCCCGACCCGGTGCTCACCATCGAGCACGACCGCGAGATCCTCATGCTGGACGACGGCCTGGTGCGGGTCGCCCGCGAACACACCCGCGCCGCCAAGCTGCCGCACAACGCGTCCCGCGAGTACTTCGAGGGCCACGTCCTCAACGCGCTCACCGACATGGTCGCCGAACGCATCGGCACCGACCCGTACGACGGCGGCAATCTGCTCGACCCCAGCGACATCACCCAGATCCGCGACGAGCTCGCAGAGAACCCCGAAGTGTGGTCCGCCATCGACCAGTTGTGGCCACGGATCACCCCGCAGCGACTGATCGCCGACTTCCTCGCCGCGCCCGAGGAGTTCCTGCCGGCCGAGGACGCCGCCGCGATACGCCGCCCGGTGACCCGGCACTGGACCGTCGCCGACGTGCCGCTGCTCGACGAGGCCGCCGAACTCCTCGGCGAGGACGACCGGTGGGTGCGCGAGCGGGCCGACCGGGAGCGGCGGACGCAGATCGCGTACGCCCAGGGCGTCCTGGACGTGTCGTACGCGTCGCGGACCTTCGAGTTCGAGGACAAGGAGGAGGGCGACCCCGAGTCCTCCGAGGTGCTGTCCGCGCACGACATCATCGACGCGGAACGCTTCGCCGAGCGGCACGAGGAGGAGGACCACCGCAGCGCCGCCGAACGGGCCGCCGCCGACCGCACCTGGGCGTTCGGCCACATCATCGTCGACGAGGCACAGGAACTGTCGCCGATGGCCTGGAGGCTGCTGATGCGGCGCAGTCCGACCCGCTCGATGACCCTGGTCGGCGATCCGGCGCAGACGTCGGAGGCGGGCGGGGTCGGCTCCTGGGAGGACATCCTCGCCCCGTACGTCGAGGACCGCTGGGAGCACACCCGGCTCGGCGTCAACTACCGCACCCCGGCCGAGATCATGGACGTCGCGGCGGCCGTGGTCCGTGCCGAGCACCCCGGCTTCGAGCCGCCCGGGTCGGTCCGCTCCACCGGCGTACGCCCCTGGGCCCGCGCCACCGACGACCTGCCCGGCGCCGTCGCCGAGGCCGTCGCGGAACTCACCGCCGGGTCCCCGGGGCCCCGGCACGCGCCCGGACCGGACGGCACCCCGCCGGGCCGGCTCGCCGTCATCGCCCCGCGCGACCTGCACCGCGCCCTGGCCGCCCGGCTGGACGGGGTCACGGCGGGCGCCGAACCGGACCTGACGCAGGGGGTCGTGCTGCTCGACCCGCGGCAGGCCAAGGGCCTGGAGTTCGACTCCGTCCTCGTGGCCGAACCGGGGCGCTACGGCACCAGCGACCTGTACGTGGCGCTGACCCGCGCCACCCAGCGGCTCGGCGTCCTGCACACCGAGCCGCTGCCGAAGCCGCTGGCCGACACCCTGGCGTAGCGCCCGCCCGACGGTCAGGCCGGGCGCAGCCAGACCGTCGTCAGGGGCGGCAGGGTCAGCCGGATGCTCGCCGGGAACCCGTGCCGCCCCTGCGGCTCCGGCTTGACCGGGTCGGGCCCGCCCACGTCGCCGCCGCCGTAGCGGGCCGCGTCCGTGTTCAGGACCTCGTGCCAGGCGGGCACGTCGTCCGGGACGCCGATCAGGTAGTCGTGCCGGACCACGGGGGCGAAGTGGGAGACCGCGAGCAGCGGGGTGCCGTCCCGGTCGTACCGCAGGAAGGCGAGCACGTTGTCCTCGGCCAGGTCTCCGGCCACCCAGCGGAAACCGGCGGGCTCGGTGTCCAGCCGCCACAGCGCCGGGGTGTGCCGGTACACGGTGTTGAGGTCGCGCACCAGGTCGCGCACCCCGCGGTGGTCGGCCTCGGCGCCGTAGGCCGGGTCCAGCAGCCACCAGTCCGGGCCGTGCTGCTCGGACCACTCGGCGCCCTGCGCGAACTCCTGCCCCATGAAGAGCAGTTGCTTGCCGGGGTGGGCCCACATGAAGCCGAGGTAGGCGCGCAGCCCGGCGCGCTGCTGCCACCAGTCGCCGGGCATCTTCGACACCAGCGACCGCTTGCCGTGCACGACCTCGTCGTGCGAGATCGGCAGGACGTAGTTCTCGCTGTAGGCGTACACCATCGAGAACGTCATCTCGTGGTGGTGGTACCTGCGGTGCACCGGCTCGTGGCTCATGTACTCCAGCGAGTCGTGCATCCAGCCCATGTTCCACTTCAGCCCGAACCCCAGCCCGCCGAAGCCGCTCGGGCCCTCGTGATGGGTGGCCCGGGTGACGCCGTCCCAGGCCGTGGACTCCTCCGCGACCGTCACCACGCCGGGCACCCTGCGGTACACCGTGGCGTTCATCTCCTGCAGGAACGCCACCGCGTCCAGGTTCTCCCGGCCGCCGTGTTCGTTCGGCGTCCACTGGCCGGGCTCGCGCGAGTAGTCGAGGTACAGCATGGAGGCGACGGCGTCCACGCGCAGCCCGTCGATGTGGAACTCCTCGCACCAGTACAGGGCGTTGGCCACCAGGAAGTTGCGCACCTCGCGCCGCCCGAAGTCGAACTCCAGGGTTCCCCAGTCGGGATGGGCGGCCCGCAGCGGATCGGCGTGCTCGTACAGCGGCCGTCCGTCGAACTCGGCCAGCGCCCACTCGTCCCGCGGGAAGTGTGCCGGCACCCAGTCCATCAGCACCCCGATCCCGGCCCGGTGCAGGGCGTCGACCAGGTGCCTGAAGTCGTCCGGGGTGCCGAGGCGGGCCGTGGGCGCGTAGAAACCGGTGACCTGGTAGCCCCAGGAGCCACCGAAGGGATGCTCGGCGACCGGCATCAGTTCGACGTGCGTGAAGCCGAGGTCCTTGACGTACGCGGGTAGCTGCTCCGCGAGTTGACGGTACGTCAGTCCTGGTCGCCACGACGGCAGGTGCACCTCGTACACCGAGAACGGCGCCTCGTGCGCGGGCACTTCGGCGCGGCGCGCCAGCCACTCGGCATCTCCCCACGCGTACCGCGAGGACGTGACGACGGACGAGGTGGCCGGCGGGACCTCCGTGCGCCGCGCCATCGGGTCGGCGCGCAGGGTCTTCGAACCGTCGGGCCGGGTGATCTCGAACTTGTACAGCTCGCCCTCCCCGACCCCCGGCACGAACAGCTCCCACACCCCGCAGGAGCCCAGCGACCGCATGGGGTACCCGGCGCCGTCCCAGAAGTTGAAGCCGCCCGCCACCCGCACCCCGCGCGCGTTCGGCGCCCACACCGCGAACCGGGTGCCGGTCACCCCCTGGTGGGTCATGGGGTGCGCGCCGAGCGCCGTCCACAGCTCCTCGTGCCGTCCCTCGCCGATCAGATGCAGATCCAGCTCGCCGAGCGTGGGCAGCAGCCGGTACGCGTCCTCGACCTCCCGCACCGCCTCCTCGTACGCCACGAGCAGCCGGTACGCCGGGACCTCCCGCAGCGGCAGCAGCGCCGAGAAGAACCCGCCCCCGTCGTCGTGCAGCTCGACGGTGAGGCCCCCGGAGACCACGGTGACGGCCAGGGCGTACGGCTTGAACGTCCGGAAGACGACCCCGCCGGGCACCGGGTGCGCGCCCAGCACCGCGTGCGGGTCGTGGTGCGTGCCGTCCAGCAGCCGCTCCCGGTCGGCGGGGCCGAGAGCGGGGGACACCGCGAGCTCGGCCTCCGGCGGGGCGAGCTGCCCGGCCACCGGGTGCGCCCCGGAAGCCCGCACCCGCACGGCCTCGGCCTTCTTCGCCTTGCCCTTCTTCACGACGGCCTTCTTCACAACGGCCTTCTTCCCGGCACCCTTCTTCGCGGCGCCCTTCTCGGGTATCGCCTCGGCCGCCTCGACTGCCGCGGGTTTCTTCCTCCGCGCGGCCTTCGGCGGCTCGGCGGGCGGCCGCTCGGCCGGCTGCTGCTCGGCCGGTTGCTCCGGATGCGAACCGCTGGACTCGGGGCGGGGGATCACGGACGGAGCCTCCTGAGGGAAGGTCGGGTGGGTCGGGTCAGGCCCGGTCGGGTCCGGCGAGTCGGCGCACCGCCGCCAACGGGACCGGAAGCCACTGAGGCCGGTGCCGGGCCTCGTACAGCACCTCGTAGACGGCCTTGTCCGTCTCGTACGCGCGCAGCATCACGGGATCGGTGCGCGGATCGGTGCCCGCCGCCTCCGCGTAACCGGAGCAGTACGCCGCCCGGCAGTGCTCGGCCCAGTCCGGCTGCGGCGGGTCCGCGGAGCGGGCCGCGTAGTCGAAGGACCGCAGCATGGCGGCCACGTCCCGGACCGCGGGCTGCGGCATCCGCCGCTCGGCGAGCGGCCGGGCCGGTTCGCCCTCGAAGTCGATCAGCGACCACTTTCCCCCACTGCCGAAAGCGTGGGAGGGGCCCCCAGCCGGGGACCGCAGGCACTGGCCGAGATGCAGATCGCCGTGCACCCGCTGGGCGGTCCAGGTCCGCCCCTCGGCGGCCAGGTCGTCCAGGGCGGTGTACGCCGAGCCGAGACCGGTCGCGTACGGACGCAGCGCGGGCACCGCCCGGACGGCCGCCGCCAGCCGCTCGGCCATGCCGGCGACCATGGTCCGCAGCCTGCTGTGGCCCAGGGTGACCGTGGGCAGCGCGCGGGCCAGCGCGGTGTGCACCTCGGCGGTGGCCCGCCCCAGCGCCCGCGCCTCGGCGACGAAGTCCTCGCCCTTGGCCAGCTCCCGCAGCGCCAGCTCCCACCCGTCCGTCGCACCCTGCACGAACGGCTGGAGCACGCCCAGCACGTGGGTCTCGCCGGGATCGGCCGGGTCCGGGTCCGCGACCAGCCACGCCGTGGGCGGCGGCACCCGTGGGCAGCCCTCGCGGGCCAGGGCCAGCGGCAGCTCCAGATCGGGGTTGATCCCGGGCACGGTCCGGCGCAGCAGCTTCAGGATGAACGTATCTCCGTAGACGACGGACGAGTTCGACTGCTCGACCGTCATCAGACGCGGCACCAGGCCGGGCCGGATCTCCTGTCCCGGGTCCCGCTCGAAGCGCAGCCCGCCGATCCGGGCCCGGGTCCGCAGGGCCTCCAGGAGCAGTTCGGCGGGACGGGCGTCGTGCAGGGCCTCGTAGACCGTCCGTCCGGCGAGCGGGCCCTCGCTCACGTGCCCGATCAGTGCGGGCGCCAGCCGGGGCGGCAGCGCCTCGCGCACGCCGATCAGCAGCTGGTAGCAGTCGCCGGAGTGGGCGGCGCCGCCACCATGGGCGGAGGAGCCGGACAGGCCGGACAGGTCGGGCTGGTGAGCACGGACGAGCAGGTGGTACAGGCCCAGCCTGGCACCGGGTGGCAGCAGCTCGGTGGCCGTGACCAGGGTGAATCCGGTGATCGGGCGTCCCTTGCCCGCGAACCAGCGCTGTCGCGGCAGCCACTCCCTGAGCAGGGGATCCAGTGAGGCAAGCAGGCCGGGCGGGGGTGCGACGGTACGTATGACGGCTTCCGGCATGGAGTCGCGTCCTTTCCCCGGGTCGTCGGGGTGTTACTGATGCGTGCCCCGGGCGGGGCGGGAGAAACCGCCCCGCCCCGGGTTCTAGGCGGCGTCCCTGCGGAGCCGGAACCAGTAGAAGCCGTGGCCCCCCAGGGTCAGCAGGTACGGCAGTTCGCCCACGGCCGGGAAGCGCACCCCGCCGAACAGCTCGACCGGGTGGCGTCCCTCGAAGGCGCTCAGATCGAGCTCGGTGGGCTGCGCGAACCGGGAGAAGTTGTTGACGCAGAGCACCAGGTCGTCCTCGTGCTCGCGCAGGAAGGCGAGGACGGCGGGGTTGGAGGAGGGCAGTTCGGTGTAGGTGCCCAGGCCGAAGGCGTGGTTCTGCTTGCGGATCTCGATCATCCGGCGGGTCCAGTGCAGCAGCGACGACGGCGACGCCATGGACGCCTCGACGTTGGTGACCTGGTAGCCGTGGACCGGATCCATGATCGTGGGCAGGAACAGCCGCCCCGGGTCCGACGACGAGAAGCCGGCGTTGCGGTCGGGGGTCCACTGCATCGGGGTGCGCACCGCGTCGCGGTCGCCGAGCCAGATGTTGTCGCCCATGCCGATCTCGTCGCCGTAGTAGAGGATCGGCGAGCCGGGCAGCGACAGCAGCAGGGCGTTGAAGAGCTCGATCTGGTTGCGGTCGTTGTCCAGCAGCGGGGCCAGGCGGCGGCGGATGCCGATGTTGGCGCGCATGCGGGGGTCCTTGGCGTACTCGGCCCACATGTAGTCGCGTTCCTCGTCGGTGACCATCTCCAGGGTCAGCTCGTCGTGGTTGCGCAGGAAGATGCCCCACTGGCAGCCCGAGGGGATGGCCGGGGTCTTGGCGAGAATCTCGGAGACGGGGTAGCGCGACTCGCGCCGCACGGCCATGAAGATGCGGGGCATGACCGGGAAGTGGAAGGCCATGTGGCACTCGTCGCCGCCGGCGGCGTAGTCGCCGAAGTAGTCGACGACGTCCTCCGGCCACTGGTTCGCCTCGGCGAGGACCACGGTGTCCGGGTACTGCGCGTCGATCTCCTTGCGCACCCGCTTCAGGAAAGCGTGCGTGGCGGGCAGGTTCTCGCAGTTGGTGCCCTCCTCCTGGTAGAGGTACGGCACCGCGTCCAGCCGGAAACCGTCGATGCCCAGATCCAGCCAGAACTTCAGCGCGGAGATCACCTCCTCCTGCACGGCCGGGTTCTCGTAGTTGAGATCCGGCTGGTGCGAGAAGAAGCGGTGCCAGTAGTACTGCCCGCGGACCTGGTCGTACGTCCAGTTGGAGGCCTCGGTGTCGACGAAGATGATCCGCGCGTCCTGGTACTGCTTGTCGTCGTCCGCCCAGACGTAGTAGTCGCCGTAGGGGCCGTCCGGGTCCTTGCGGGACTCCTGGAACCACGGGTGCTGGTCGCTGGTGTGGTTCATGACGAAGTCGATGATCACGCGCATGCCCCGTTGGTGGGCGGCGTCCACGAACTCCACGAAGTCGGCGAGGTCGCCGAACTCGGGCAGCACGGCGGTGTAGTCGGCGACGTCGTAACCGCCGTCGCGCAGCGGTGACTTGAAGAACGGGGGCAGCCAGAGGCAGTCGACGCCGAGCCACTGCAGATAGTCGAGTTTGGCGGTCAGTCCCTTCAGGTCGCCGATGCCGTCGCCGTTGCTGTCCTGGAAGGAGCGGACGAGGACCTCGTAGAAGACGGCACGCTTGAACCAGTCGGGGTCGCGGTCCTGCGCCGGTGTGTCCTCGAAGGTGTCCGGTACGGGCTCGTTGACGATCATGATGCGGGTGACCCTCCGATCTGCGGGGTGGACGGTCGCGCAGCCGTGCCGCGCGGGCCGGGGGACGCGGTCCCCGGGGCCGAGACCGGGGCTGAGACCGAGGCCGACGCCGTGCGGTCACGGCCATGGTCACGGCCGCCATCGGCTTCCCGGCCGACGACGAGCACATGCGCGCCGCCCGGTCCCAGACGCACGTAGTTGGTCCTGCCCCAGTGGTAGGTCTCGCCGGTGAGTTCGTCGCGTACCGGCACCGACTCGTGCCAGTCCAGGCCGAGTTGCGGCATGTCCAACGAGACCGTGGCCTCCTGGGTGCGGTGGGGATCGAGGTTGGCGACCACCAGCACCGTGTTCGAACCCTGCCTCTTCGAGTACACGATGACCGGGTCCTGGTCCGCCTGGTGGAAACGGAGATTCCGCAGCCGGTGCAGGGCCGGATTCTCCCGGCGGATGGTGTTGAGGCGGGTGATGAGGGGGGCGATGGTGCGGCCGTGTCGCTCGGCGGTGTCCCAGTCGCGGGGGGTGAGCTGGTACTTCTCGGAGTTCAGGTACTCCTCGGAGCCCTCCCGCAGGGGGGTGTTCTCGCAGAGTTCGTAGCCGCTGTAGACGCCCCAGGCGGGGGAGAGGGTGGCGGCCAGGACGGCGCGGACCTCGAAGGCGGGGCGTCCGCCGTGCTGGAGGTAGGCGTGCAGGATGTCGGGGGTGTTGGTGAACAGGTTGGGCCGCATGTAGCAGGCGGCGTCCCCCGACAGTTCGGTGAGGTGGTCGGTCAGTTCCTGTTTGGTGGTGCGCCAGGTGAAGTAGGTGTAGGACTGCTGGAAGCCGATCTGGGCCAGGGTGTGCATCATCGCGGGGCGGGTGAAGGCCTCGGCCAGGAAGATGACGTCGGGGTCGGTGCGGTTGATGTCGGCGATGACGCGTTCCCAGAACGCGACGGGTTTGGTGTGGGGGTTGTCGACCCGGAAGATGCGCACGCCGGTGTTCATCCAGTGGCGCAGGACGCGGCAGGTCTCGGTGTGCAGGCCCTCGGGGTCGGCGTCGAAGGCGATCGGGTAGATGTCCTGGTACTTCTTGGGCGGGTTCTCGGCGTGGGCGATGGTGTTGTCGGGGCGGTGGTTAAACCACTGGGGGTGTTTGTGGACCCAGGGGTGGTCGGGGGAGCACTGCAGGGCGAAGTCCAGGGCGATCTCGAGTCCGTGGCGGGCGGCCCGGCGGACGAACCAGGTGAAGTCCTCCGGGGTGCCCAGTTGGGGGTGGAGGGCGTCGTGGCCGCCCTCGGGGGAGCCGATGGCCCAGGGCACGCCGACGTCGTCGGGGGCGGGGGTGAGGGTGTTGTTGCGTCCCTTGCGGTGGGTGGTGCCGATGGGGTGGACGGGGGGCAGGTAGACGACGTCGAAGCCCATCGCGGCGATGGCGGGCAGCCGGCGGGCGGCGGTGCGCAGGGTGCCGTGCGGCACGGTGGGGGTGCCCTCGGAGCGGGGGAAGAACTCGTACCAGGAGCCGTAGAGGGCGCGTTCGCGTTCCACGAGCAGGGGCATCGGGTCACCGGCGGTGACCGGGTCCCGCAGGGGGTATCGGGCCAGTACCGTGTCCACCTCCGGCGTCAACGCCCCCGCCAACCGGGACGACGCCGGACGCCGTTCGTCGCGCAGCGCGTCGACGGCGGTGAGGAGGGCGGCCCGCCGGTCCGGTTCCGGGACGTGGGCCGCCGCCCGTTCGTGGAGGCGGGCACCCTCCTCCAACACCAGCTCCGTGTCGATGCCCGCCGGAATCTTGATCCGTGCGTGGCGCCGCCAGGTGGTGACCGGATCGCCCCAGGCCTCCACGGTGTACGTCCAGTGCCCCGCCTCCCCCGCGGTGACGGTGGCCCCCCAGCGGTCGGTGCCCGGCGCCAGTTCCCGCATCGGCGTGAACGGCCCCGGCCGGCCCTCCGGATCCTTCAGGACGACATTGGCGGCCACCGCGTCGTGTCCCTCACGGAACACGGTCGCCGTCACCTCGAACGTCTCCCCGACGACCGCCTTCGCCGGCCGGCGCCCCTCGCGGACCACCGGCCGGACGTCGAGGACGGGGATACGGCCCACGGAGGTGGCGGGGGCGGTGTCCACGGGGGTGGTGCTCGCGGTGCTCGCTCCCGCGGCGGGCGACGGCACGGGTGACCGCGCGGGCGACGGCGACGGATGCCCGTCCTTGCCGCTCGGCCGCACGGGAGTTGTCCCGGAACCGCGTTTCGCGGACGGGCGCGGGCCGGGCTTCGGGGACGCCCCGGAACCGGCCCGCTTCGGTGGTGTGGAACCGGGCGCCGGCGGCGTCTTCGCGGTGTCGGGCGTCGGAGGAGATGACGAAGGGTGCTTGGCGGGCATGACCGCTCCTGTCCGCGTCAACGTAGGTGGGCGGATGACTGTGGGGAGGTGGGTCCTGCGGGGTCCTGCGGGGTCCTGCGTGATGCTCCGTGATGTTCCGTCGTGCTCCGCCGTGTTCCGTGGTGCACGGCGGTGGTCCTGAGGGGTGTACCGAAGGAGCCTTCCCACCCTATTCGGGTGAGCAATCCGACGCTTTGTTAACTACTCACGCGTATGTCGACACACAAGACCGGCCCCGCCCTGCAAGGCGGAACCGGTCCTTGACTGGCCGCTCCCACGCAGCCGTCCGGCAAGACCCCCGGCGCCTCTCGTTCGCATCGGGCCGGACCCGAACGAAGGACCCTAGGGCGTCGGCGTCCGCAACAGCCGGTTCGGCGAGCCGACTCCGCGGCTGCTCACCTTCCCGGTCGTCGCCCCCTTGACCAGGGCGTCCGCCACCTGCGCCGGGGTCGCCCGCCGGTGCCCGGCGAGGTACAGCGCCGCCGCGCCCGCCGCGTGCGGGGACGCCATCGACGTACCCGAGGCGGCGACCCGCCCGGTGTCGCTGGTGGCGGACGCCGAGATGACGGCGACCCCGGGAGCGAACACATCGACGGCCGAGCCGTGGTTGGAAAAGGCCGGTTTCTTGTCCTGTTGGTCGGTCGCGCCCACCGTGATCGCCTGTTCGACCCCCGCGGGCGAGTACAGCGCGGCCGCGTTTCCCTCATTGCCCGCGGCGACCGTGTAGCTGACGCCGGACGCGATGGAGGCGCGGACGGCGGCGTTCAGTTGCGCGGTGTGGAAGCCGCCGAGACTGAGGTTGGCGACCGCGGGCTTCTTCGCGTTCCGGGTCACCCAGTCGATGCCCGCGATCACCTGGGCCGTGGTGCCCGAACCCGCGTTGTCCAGCACGCGCACGGAGACGATCCGGGCCCGCTTCGCGACGCCGTACGTCTTTCCCGCGACGATGCCGGCCACATGGGTGCCGTGGCCGTTGCCGTCCTGGGCGATCCGGTCGTTCTGGACGAAGTCCCAGCCGTGCCGGGCCCGGCCGCCGAAGTCCCGGTGCGAGATCCGTACACCGGTGTCGATGATGTAGGCCGTCACTCCGGCACCCGCCGTGTCCGGAGAGGTGTACCGCTTCTTCAACGGCAGGTTCCGCTGGTCGACCCGGTCCAGTCCCCAGGACGGCGGGTTCTTTTGGGTCCCGACCCGGGTCACCCGGGTGTCCTGGGCGACCGAGGAGACCCGGGGGTCGGCCGCGAGCCGCGCCGCCTGTCTCGCGTCGGCCCGGATGGCGTAGCCGTTCAGTACCGTGCCGTAGGTGTGGCTGATTCTCGCCCCGTAGCGCGCGGCGAGATCCCTGCCCGCCGCCGAGCGGGCCGCGGTCCCCTCCTTCAGTGTCACCAGGTAGCTGCCTGCCACGGAGCCGGGCGCTCCGGCGCCGGATATCCGCCCCGTGGGCGCGGCGTGCGCGGGCAGGGTCGCGGCCGAAACCGTCGCGGCGCACAGGATCGCCGTCATGGTCGCCGTCGTGCCCCCCGCCCGGCGCAGACGCCGTGTTCGCGTCCGTGCCATGGTCCGAGTTCCCCTCCTAGACTCGGCGTACGGCGCCGCGGCCGGGGTGCACCCGGCGCGGGCCGGCACGCCACCGTGGCAGCGTCTCGTGCGGAACGAAGCCCCACAAGAATGCCTATGGGTAGGGAATCGGCCATATACGCCTTGTGATGAATCGTTTGGTCCGGGGCACGCCGCTGCCGGGTTGTCCGACTTCCGCCGTGGATGCCGTTTCCGCCGGTAGTGTCGTGCGGGACGACCGGACGCACACTGCCGTCCCTCCGCACCGCGACTCGCGCCGAGGTGGAATTTGAAGGCGATCCGTCGATTCACCGTCCGACCCGTTCTCCCCGACCCCCTCCGGCCCCTCAGCGACCTGGCCCGCAATCTGCGCTGGTCCTGGCACACACCGACCGGCGACCTCTTCCAGTCCGTCGACCCCGAATGCTGGGCCGCCTGCGGACGCGACCCCGTACGGCTGCTGGGCAGCGTGGGGCCCGAGCGGCTCGCCGAGCTGGCCGGCGACCGCGTGTTCCTGGACCGCCTCGACGCGGCCGCGGACGACCTGCACACGTACCTGACCGGCGACCGCTGGTACCAGACCCAGTCCGGCACCCGGCCGCGGAGCGACCAACTGCCCGCTGCCATCGCCTACTTCTCACCGGAGTTCGGCATCACGGCCGCCCTGCCGCAGTACTCCGGCGGGCTCGGCATCCTCGCCGGCGACCATCTCAAGGCCGCCAGCGACCTCGGCGTCCCGCTGATCGGCGTCGGCCTGCTCTACCGGCACGGTTACTTCCGCCAGACCCTGTCCCGGGACGGCTGGCAGCAGGAGCACTACCCCGTCCTCGACCCCAACGAGCTGCCCCTCGTCCAGCTCAAGGAGCCCGACGGCACGCCCGCCCTGGTGGGCCTCGCGCTGCCCGGCGGCCGGTCGCTGCGCGCCCGGATCTGGCTGGCCCAGGTGGGCAGGGTCCCCCTGCTCCTGCTGGACTCCGACGTCGAGGAGAACGACCTCGGCGAACGCGGCGTCACCGACCGGCTCTACGGCGGCGGCAGCGAGCACCGGCTGCTGCAGGAGATGCTGCTCGGCATAGGGGGTGTGCGGGCGGTGCGCGCGTACTGCCGGCTCACCGGACACGCGGCGCCCGAGGCGTTCCACACCAACGAGGGCCACGCCGGTTTCCTCGGTCTGGAACGCATCGCCGAACTGGGCGCCGAAGGACTGGAGTTCGACGCCGCCCTGGAGGCCGTCCGGGCCGGGACCGTGTTCACCACGCACACCCCCGTACCGGCCGGCATCGACCGCTTCGACCGCGCCTTGGTCGCCCGGCACTTCGGCCCCGACGCCGAACTGCCGGGCATCGACGTCGACCGCGTCATCGGGCTGGGCCGGGAGACGTACCCCGGCGGCGAGCCCGGCCTCTTCAACATGGCCGTGATGGGCCTGCGCCTCGCCCAGCGCGCCAACGGCGTGTCCCTGCTGCACGGCAGCGTCAGCCGCGAGATGTTCGCCGGGCTCTGGCCCGGATTCGACCCCGAGGAGGTGCCCATCACCTCCGTGACCAACGGGGTGCACGCACCCACCTGGGTCGCCCCCGAGGTGCTCCGGCTCGGCGCCCGGCAGATCGGTGCCGAGCGCGCCGAGGAGGCGCTGACCGTCGGTGGCTCGGACCGCTGGGACTCGGTCGCGGACATCCCGGACGAGGACATCTGGGAGCTGCGCCGGTCCCTGCGCGTCCTGCTGGTGATGGAGGTGCGGGAGCGGCTGCGCGCCTCCTGGCGGCAGCGCGGCGCCGGGACGGCGGAGCTGGGCTGGATCGACCGGGTGCTCGACCCGGACGTGCTGACCATCGGGTTCGCCCGGCGGGTCCCCTCGTACAAGCGGCTGACGCTGATGCTGCAGGACCGGGATCGGCTGACGAGCCTGCTGCTGCACCCCGAGCGGCCGGTGCAGCTCGTGATCGCGGGCAAGGCGCACCCGGCGGACGAGAGCGGCAAGCGGCTCATCCAGGAACTGGTCCGGTTCGCCGACGATCCCCGTGTGCGGCACCGGATCGTGTTCCTGCCCGACTACGGCATGGCGATGGCGCAGAAGCTCTACCCCGGCTGCGACATCTGGCTGAACAACCCGCTGCGGCCGCTGGAGGCGTGCGGCACCAGCGGCATGAAGGCCGCCCTCAACGGCTGTCTCAACCTCTCGGTGCTGGACGGCTGGTGGGACGAGTGGTTCCAGCCCGACTTCGGCTGGGCCATCCCCACCGCGGACGGGGCGGGTACCGACCCCGACCGGCGCGACGCCATAGAGGCCGCCGCGCTGTACGACCTGCTGGAGCAGCGGATCACCCCGCGCTTCTACGAGCGGGGCGAGAGCGGGCTGCCGGACCGGTGGCTGGAGATGGTCCGGCACACCCTGAGCCTGCTCGGGCCGAAGGTGCTGGCCGGCCGTATGGTCCGTGAGTACGTCGAGCGCCTGTACGCGCCCGCCGCCGGCGGCCACCGCGCGATGGACCCGGACGCCGCGCGGGACCTCGCCCGGTGGAAGACCCGGGTGCGCGCCGCCTGGCACGGCGTGACGGTCGACCATGTCGAGACGTCGGAGACGACGGGCACGGCGGAACTCGGCACCACCCTCGGGCTGCGGGTGCGCGTCGACCTCGGCGGCCTCGGCCCCGACGACGTCGAGGTCCAGGCGGTCTCCGGGCGGGTGGACGAGGAGGACCGCATCGCCGACGCGACCCCCGTGCCGCTGAAACCGGTGGGTTCCGCCGACCTGGAGGGCCGCTGGGTGTACGAGGGCCCGCTCTCCCTGGACCGCACCGGGCCGTTCGGCTACACGGTCCGTGTCCTGCCCAGCCACCGGCTGCTGGCGCAGGGCACGGAACTGGGTCTGGTCGCGGTCCCTTCGGAGGACGTCCTGGGGACCGCGGGGTTACTGATGCGGTGAGGCGGCGCCAGGGCCCGTCCGGCGGATCATGCCGGGCGGGGCCCTGGCGGGCGGACGGCGCGAAGGGCCTCAGAACTCCTTGAGGCCCTTCGTCGCGAGGCGGCGCAGGACCGTGCCGCAGCGGCGGGCGTAGGCCTGCTGCAGCCCGCGCGCGGCCGGGCCGGCCGCACGGGCGTACCACCTGGCCGGCCTGCTGAACGCCGAGACGGTCAGCCACACCGTCCCGTCACCGGTGCGGTCCACGACGAAGGACTCCTCGCCGCACTCCGGATGACCGGGCAGCGTGCCGTAGGCCCAGCCGGCCCTGCGGTACTCCTCCACCGTCCAGACCACCCGGCAGGGCGCCCGGACCACTCCGGCGAGCGTGACGGTGACGTCGACGCCGGGCGCCGCGCGGTCGGCGGAGGTGTCGAACCCGACCCCCAGGGCCCGGTGCAGCTCCCAGGTGAGGACTGCCTCCGAGCCCTGGCGGAAGACCGCTTCGCCCTCGCCGAGGCGGGTGCGGACGTGCAGGGGATGGAATCCGGGAGGGCAGAAACCCGGCTCGCGGGTCGCGCCGACATGGTCGTAGGTGAAGTCCGCCGAAGACATGGGACCCAAGGGTAGGACGGCCACCGGAGCCGCCCGCACGGCGGGGCGTCGCTCCGGAGGTCCGGCCTCCGGAGCGACGCCCCGTCCTCACGTGCTGCTCACGGGCCGAGCGTCGCGGCCCGCGCGGGACGCCCGCCCGTCACGGCTACGGGAAGGTGAGCCCCCAGCCGTTGATGTAGCCGGTGTCCCGTGAGGCCTGGTCCTGCACCCGCAGCTGCCAGGTGCCGTTGGCGGTCTCGGAGGAGGCGTTGACCGTGTAGGTCTCGTTGACGTTGTCCGCCGAGCCGCCGGTGCGGTTCCTCAGGCGGTACGCCGTGCCGTCCGGAGCCAGCAGGTCGATGACCAGGTCACCGCTCCAGGTGTGCACGATGTCGACCGGGACCTGGAGGTTGGACGGAGCGTTGCCCGTCCGGCCGGTCACGGTGATCGACGAGGTGACCGCCGCGCCGTTGTCCGGGATGGACACGTCGGTGGTGTTCTCGAAGGTGGTGCCGCCACCGCCGCCGCCACCGGAGCGTGCGCCGACGTTGATGCCGGCCCAGGCGTCCTGCACCGCCTTGTACTCGGCGCTGTCCGTGCCGTACAGCTCACCGGTGGCCGCGAGGGTGCCGGTGCGGGCGCCCGCGTAGTTGGTGGTCGAGGTGAACTTGGTGGTCAGCGCGCGGAACCAGATCTTCTCCGCCTTGGCGCGGCCGATGCCGGTGACCGGCAGGCCGTCCGAGGTGGGCGAGTCGTAGCTGACGCCGTTGATGGTCTTGGTGCCGCTGCCCTCGCTCAGCAGGTAGAAGAAGTGGTTCGCGGGGCCCGAGGAGTAGTGCACGTCGATCGAGCCGATCCCGGAGTACCAGGCGTCCTTGGACGCGCCGTCCTTGCTCGGCTTGTCCATGTAGCGCAACGGGGTGCCGTTGCCGTTGATGTTTATCTCCTCG
Organism: Streptomyces sp. NBC_01635; assembly: GCF_045209715.1. NCBI lineage: Bacteria > Bacillati > Actinomycetota > Actinomycetes > Kitasatosporales > Streptomycetaceae > Streptomyces > Streptomyces sp. NBC_01635. Next base: position 6,293,524 of record NZ_CP109277.1, read on the forward strand.
CCGATGAGGTAGTCGCCGACGTCGGAGGGGTTGGCCGCGTAGAACTCGACGGTCGAGCCGAAGATGTCGCTGGTCGCCTCGTTGAGGCCGCCGGACTCGCCGCTGTAGACGAGGCCCGCGGTGTTCGAGGTGAGGCCGTGGGTCATCTCGTGCGCGGCGACGTCGATCGAGGTCAGCGGGTTGGCGTTGCCCGAGCCGTCGCCGTAGGTCATGCAGAAGCAGCTGTCCGACCAGAAGGCGTTGACGTAGTTGTTGCCGTAGTGGACGCGGGAGTAGGCGCCCACGCCGTTGCCGCGGATGCCGCTGCGGCCGTGCACGTTCTTGTAGTAGTCCCAGGTCAGCGCGGCCCCGTAGTGGGCGTCGGCGGCGGCCGACTCAGGGTTGGACGGGGTGCCGTTGCCCCAGACGTCGTCGGAGCCGGAGAACAGGGTGCCGGTGCCGGAGGTGCCGCGGTTCAGGTTGTACGTCTTGTGGCCGCCGCGCTCGCCGTCGGTGAGGTTGTACGTCGACCCGGACTGGGTGGAGGTCAGGGTGACGGTGCCGCTGTAGACGGTGTGGCCGGTCGCGTTCCGGACGGCCTGCCACTCGTGCAGCTTCTCGCCGGTGGTGGCGTCGGTGACGACGTGCAGCTCCTGCGGGGTGCCGTCGTGCTGGAGTCCGCCGACGACCGTCTCGTACGCCACCGTGGGGGTGCCGCTCGCGGCCCAGATCACCTTGCGCGGGGCGCCGTCCACGTCGGGGCTCTTGGCGTCCTCGGCCTTCGCGGCGGACAGCGCCTGCTGCTCGGCCTTGGCGGTGGACACCTTGGCGGTGGTCGTGGCGGGCTTCACCGCGGCCCGGGTGGCCTTGACGACCGACTCGGTCTCGCCGGGCCTGTCGCCCTGCACGACGAGGTCGCCGCCGAGGACGGGCAGGCCGTCGTAGGTGCGCTCGTAGCGGACGTGGACGGTGCCGTCGCGGTCCTTGAGGACGTCACGGACGACGAGCTTCTCCTCGGCGCCCAGACCGAGGTCCTCGGCGGTGTCCGCCTTGGTGGCGTTCGCCTCGCGGATCAGCTCGGCGCGCTGGGCGGGGGTGAGCCGGACCGACTCGGCGGCGGGCTTCGCCTGTCCGGCGGCCGGTGTGGAGTCCGGGGCCGCGGTGGCGCTGCCGGCCTGCACGGCCGTGGCGACCAGGGCGGCGACCCCGGCCAGGGCGACCGCGGCGGTGCGGCGGCGCGTCGTGCGGGGGGTGCGTCTGTGGGAGGAGCTGCTTCTCAACACTGACTCCTTCTGCGTGGCCGCGGGTTGTGCGGCCAGGGGAGACCGACCGGCTGGTGAGCCGGCCGGGCAGAACAGGGCGGTACGCGGTACCACGTGCTGCTGTGCTGCTGTGCTGCTGTGCTGGAGCGACGGCCGCGGCACGGCGGTTCGGTGGCGCTGTGGGGTTGCCGTGCAGGGACCGTGGGAAGAGTGGCAGGTGACCGCGGTTTCTGTCAGGAGCGCGTCAGAAAGTTGGCCGGAAACCGTTCGTTGTGCGGGAGGTCGGGTTCGGTATACGAACGTGTGGGTGTGCAGGGTGTGCAGGGGTGTGAGGCGCGCGGGCGGGAGGGACGCGACGCAGGGATCGACCGCCGGCGGGCGCGAGGCGCGTGACCTCGACGGACCTCTCCCGGTCCGAGGCGCGGGGGCGAGTGCCCGGAGAGCCGCCCCGCCGCCGGGCTACGGGCGGTCCGGCCCCTCCCCGTGCCACGAGTGCCAGAGCGCCGCGTACGCCCCGCCCGCCGCCACCAAGGCCTCGTGCGTGCCGAGTTCGGTCAGCCGGCCGTCCTCCATCACCGCCACGCGGTCCGCGTCGTGCGCGGTGTGCAACCGGTGCGCGATCGCGATGACGGTGCGTCCCGCGAGAACGGCGGCCAGCGCGCGCTCGGTGTGGCGCGCGGTCGTCGGGTCGAGCAGGGCGGTCGCCTCGTCGAGGATCAGTGTGTGCGGATCCGCCAGCACCACCCGGGCCAGAGCCAGTTGCTGGGCCTGGGAGCCGTCCGGTGTGCAACCGCCCTGTCCCAGCCCGGTGTCCAGACCCTCCGGCAGCTCCCGCACCCACGCGTCGGCCCCCACCGCGGTCAGCGCGGCCCACAACTCACCGTCCTGCGCGCCCGGTTCGGCGATGAGCAGATTGTCGCGCACCGAACCGAGGAACACGTGGTGCTCCTGAGTGACCAGGACGACCTGTCGGCGCAGCCGATCCGGGTCCAGCCGGGCCACGGGCACTTCGCCCACCGTGACCGTCCCGGCGGTCGGGGCGTCCACGCCCGCGAGCAGCCGGCTCAGCGTGGTCTTGCCCGCACCGGACGGCCCCACCACGGCCAGCCGTTCGCCCGGCCGCACCGTCAGATCGACCCCGCGCAGCACCTCGGCGCCCCCGTCGTAGGCGTAGCGCACACCGGTCACGTCGATACGGTCACCGGCCGGATCCGGAACGTCGTCGTGCCCCGCCGTGCGCGACGCCCCCGCCAGCCCCTCCACCCGGGCGAACGAGGCACCGCTGCTCTGCAGCTGCTCGATCCGCATCAGCACCTCGTCCAGTGGCCCGCTCAACTGGAGCAGATACAGGGCGGCGCTCACCACCGCGCCCAGGCTCACCGCGCCCCGTTCGTGCAGCGCCCCGCCGATCAGGAGTACGCCGGCCACCGGCACGGCGTACGAGAGCTCCACCACCGGGAAGAACACCGTCCGCAGGAACAGGGTGTGGAACCGGGCGCGCCGGGCGGTCTCCAGCGCCTCCCGGCTCGCCCGGATCCGCTGCTGCTGGAGTCCGAACGCCTCCACCGTGCGCGCCCCCGCCGCCGTCGCCGCGACGATCTCCGCCACATCAGAGACGGCCGCGCCCTCGGCGAGGTACCCGGCGCGGGCCCGGCGCAGATACCAGCGCAGCACGCATCCGATCGGGGCGAGCCCCAGCAGGCCGAGGGCGCCCAGCAAGGGGTCCACCAGGAAGACCGCCGCCATGACGAACACCGCCTGCACCCCGTTGACCAGCAGCGCCGGCCCGGCGTCGCGCAGGGTGGTGCCGACGACGGTCACATCGGCCGTGCCCCGCGCCGTCAGATCCCCGGTGCCGGCCCGCTCCACCACCGACGAGGGCAGCGCCAGCGCCCGGTCCACGAAGCCCTCCCGGACCCGGGCCAGTGTCCGTTCCCCGAAGCGGTGCCCCACGTAACGGGCCCAGCGGGCCAGCAGCAACTGCCCGACCGCGCACAGCAGGATGACCGGCGCCAGCCGGTCCACCACGCTCACACCGCCCCCGTCGCGCACCCCGTCGATGATCCGCCCCAGCAGCCACGGCCCGGCCAGCCCCGCCAGAGCGGCCAGCGAGTTCAGGGCCAGCACCGCGGCGAAAGCCCGTCCGTCCGCCTTCACCAGCGCCACGGCCGCCCGGCGCACCTCGGTGGGCTCGGCGACCGGCAGTCCTCCTCGGCTCACCGCACGGCCCCCTCACCGGCTTCCTCCGCGGATTCCCCGACGGCCTCCCTGGCCACCAACGCCCGGTAGCCGGGCTCACGGTCGAGGAGTTCGCGGTGGCTGCCGGTGGCGGCCACCTTGCCGTCGACCAGGAAGTGCACCTGGTCGACGCGGTCCAGCAGCAGCGGCGAAGTGGACGTCACCACCGTCGTACGGCCCCGGCGCGCCGCGCGCAGCCCCTCGGCGACCGCGGCCTCGGTATGTGCGTCGAGTGCCGAGGTGGGCTCGACAGCCAGCAGCACCTCGGGATCGGACAGCACCGCACGTGCCAGCCGGACGCGTTGCCGCTGCCCCCCGGAGAGACTGCGACCCTGGGCGGACACCGCCGAGCCCAGGCCGTCGGGCAGCCCCCGCACGATGTCGCCGGCGGCGGCCGTGTGCAGGGCGCGCAGGACGTCCGCGTCCTCAGCCGCACGGCGGCCGGCCACCACCCCACGCAGAGGGCCGGCGAACAGATCGGCCTCGTGGTCGGCGACCAGGATCCGTTCCCGGACCTCGGCGAGCGCGATCGCGTCCAGCCGCCGCCCGCCCCAGGTGGCCGACGACGGCGCATACCGGCCGAGCCGGTCCACCACGCCGACCGCGTCGGCCGGGCGCGCCGCGGTGAGCGCGGTCAGCCGGCCCGGCAGCACCCGCGCCCCGGACTCGGGGTCGTACAGCACCGACGGTTCGGCGGGCGCGGCGACCTCGCCGGTGCCGGCCGGCGGTTCCAGCCGGAGGAACGCCGCCACCCGCCGGGCAGCCACCACACCCCGGCTCAGCTGGTAGCCGCATTCGATCAGGAACATCACCGGCCACACCAGCACGGCCGCATAGCCGTACACCGACACCAGCTCGCCCACGCTGATCTGGCCCTGGGCGGCCAGCCGGGCGGCGATCCAGGTCACTCCCGCCAGGAAAAGCATCGGCAGGCCGGCACCGAGCGCCTGCATCCAGCTGGTCACCGCACCGACCCGGTACCCCTGTGCGCGCAACCGCTGCGAGTCCCGCCGGAACGCCTCCCCCATCAGGCCCTTGCCGCCGAGCCCGCTCAGCACCCGCAGACCGCCCGCCAGATCCCCGATCCGCGCGGTCAGCACGCCCTGCCGCTCCCGGTACTCCGTCTCCGCCCCCTGCAACCGCCCCGCCAACGGCCCCACCACGAGGGCGATCACCGGCACCCCGAGCAGCACGACCGACGCCAGCAGCGGCGACACCGACAGCAGCAGTCCGGCCACCACCCCATAGGCCACGACCGCTCCCACCCCGGGCCCGACGGCGGTGAGCGACTGGCTGATCATCTGCACGTCACCGACCCCGATGGTGACGACCTCTCCGGCCCCGGTGGAGCGCGACAGCGAGGCACCGAGCCGCACCGACTGCCCGACGACCACCTTCACCGTGCGGAAGTGGGCGTCCATCCGCACCCGGGTCATCGTGCGGTGCCGCATGATGCCGAGCCAGGAGTTGACCCCGTTCACCGCGAACAGGGCCCCCGTCCAGAGGGCCAGGGCCCCCATGTCGCCCGGTTCGAGCCCCTCGTCCACCGCCCGGGACATCAGATACGGCGTCGCCGCCAGCAGCACCATCCACACGCTGCCGAACACCGCCCCCGCCGCACACCGGCCCGGCTGCCGCAGGACCAGCCACCACAGATAGCGGGCCCCGCCCCGGCCGTCGGGCGTGCCGGGATCCCCGTACGCGTCGATCATCCGCTCACTCCCCCCGCGCTGCCGCGCCTACGCAAGACTGTCCCGCCAGGCCCGGTGCAGGCCCGCGAAGCGGCCCGTGCCCGCGACGAGTTCGGCCGGGGTGCCGTCCTCCACGATCCGGCCGTGCTCCATCACCAGGACGCGGTCCGCGATCTCCACGGTGGACAGGCGGTGGGCGATCACCACCGCCGTACGGCCCCGCAGCACCGTCGCCATCGCACGCTGCACCGCCCGCTCGCCGGGGATGTCCAGCGAACTGGTCGCCTCGTCCAGGATCAGCACGGCGGGATCGGCCAGCAACGCCCTCGCGAAAGCGACGAGCTGGCGCTGACCGGCCGAGATGCGGCCGCCCCGCTTGCGTACGTCGGTGTCGTAGCCGTCCGGGAGGGAGCTGATGAAGTCGTGGGCGCCGATCTCCTTCGCCGCCTGCTCGATCTCCGCGCGGCCGGCCTCCGGACGGCCGAGGGCGATGTTCTCGGCGACCGTGCCGGAGAACAGGAACGCCTCCTGCGTCACCATGACCACCCCGCGCCGCAGTTCGGGCCCCGGCAGGTCGCGCAGGTCGACGCCGTCGAGCAGGACCCGGCCGTCGGTGGGGTCGTAGAAGCGGGCGAGCAGCTTCGCCAGCGTCGACTTGCCCGCACCGGTCGAGCCGACCACCGCGACGGTCTGCCCGGCGGGGAGCGTCAGGTCGAAACGGGGCAGCACCTCGCCACCGGTGCGGTAAGCGAACCGGACCCCGTCGAAGACGACCTCGCGCCCCGGATGCTCCGACCGCCGCTCCGGCAGCTCACGGGGGGCCGCCGGCTCCGGCACGGACGGGGCCTGGGCCAGCAGACCGGCGATCTTCTCCAGCGAGGCCGCCGCCGACTGGTACGCGTTGAGGAACATGCCCAGCCGGTCGATCGGGTCGTACAGACGCCGCAGATACAGCACCGCCGCCGCCAGCACACCGAGCGCGAGCGTCCCGTCCGCCACCCGGTAGGCGCCCCACAGCACGGCCAGCGCGACCGTCGTGTTGGCGGCCACCCTCGAGCCCACCACATAGCGGGCCATCTCCAGCAGCGCGTCGCCGTTGGTCCGCTCGTGCCGCCGGTTCAGCTCCCGGAACGCGGTGTCGTTGACGGACTCGCGGCGGAAGGCACGCACCGGGCGGATGCCGTTCATCGTCTCGACGAACTTCACGATCACCGCGGCGATCGCCGTCGACCGCAGCCGGTACACCTCGGAGGCCCGCCGCCGGTACGACCGTACGAGTGCGTACAGCGGGACGAAGGAGGCCACCGCCACCGCGCCGATCCCGAGGTCCAGCCAGAGCAGCAGCACCGAGATGTAGACACAGGACACGATGACCGTCACCAGCTCCTGCAGGCCCTCCTCCAGCAGCTCCCGCAGCGACTCGACGTCCGTGGTGGAACGGGAGATGAGCCGGCCCGAGGTGTAGCGCTCGTGGAAGTCGACGCTGAGCGCCTGCGCGTGCCGGAAGATCCGGCCGCGCAGATCCAGCAGCACGTCCTGGCTGACCCGGGCGGCGGTGGCGATGAACGCGTACTGCAGCACGCCGCCCGACGACGCGCACAGCAGATAGCCCACCGCCACCGCGATCAGCGGCCCGTGGTCGGCGGACCGGAACGCGGGCACGCCCCGGTCGATCGCGTACGCCACCAGCAGCGGGCCCGCCTGCACCGCCGCCTGCTGGAGCAGCAGCAGAAGCGCCGTCAGGGCGACCCGGCCGGGCATCGGCGCCAGCAGGGAGCGCAGCAGGACGCCGCTGGCATCCGGGGGAGTGGGCAGGACGTCCCGGTCGAAGGGGTCGCCGGCCTCCCGGATCCGCGGCTCGTCGTCCTTGCCGTCCTCGTCGCGGGCGGGTGCGGTGGGAACCGCCGTCATCGCTGTTCCTCCTGTTCCCGCACCGGGTCGCCGGCCATGAGGTGGGCGTACTCGGAGTGGGTGCGCAGCAGTTCGTGGTGGGTGCCGACCGCCGTGATCCGGCCGCCGGAGAGCAGGGCGACGCGGTCGGCCAGCAGGACCGTGGACGGGCGGTGCGCCACGATCAGGGCCGTGGTGTCGGCGAGCACCCGGCGCAGGGCGGCCTCGACCGCGGCCTCCGTGTGCACGTCGAGCGCGGACAGCGGATCGTCCAGCACCAGGAAATCGGGCCGGCCGACCACCGCGCGGGCCAGCGCGAGGCGCTGCCGCTGCCCGCCGGAGAGACTGAGCCCCTGCTCGCCGACCTGGGTGCCGGCGCCCTGCGGCAGCGCGTCCACGAAGCCGGCCTGCGCCACGCCCAGCGCCCGCTCCAACTCGGCCCTCCCGGCCCCGGCCCCCGCGCCCATCAGCACGTTCTCCCCGACCGAGGCCGAGAACAGGGTGGGTTCCTCGAAGGCGACGGAGACCCTGCGGCGCAGCTCCTCGCGGGAGAGCGCGGTGATGTCCGTGCCGTCCAGGGTGATCCGCCCCGAGGTCGCCTCGTGCAGCCGGGGGACCAGGGCGGTGAGCGTGGTCTTGCCGCTGCCGGTCGCGCCGACCAGGGCCATCGACTCGCCGGGACGGATGTGCAGGTCGACGCGGTCCAGGACGGGCGGGGACCCGGAAGGGGCGTCGGGATAGCGGAAGGTGACGTCGTGGAAGCGCAGCCCGTCGTCGGCCCCGGGGGCGGCCGGCGTCCGTGGGCCGTCGGGGCCCGGCTGCTCCTCCTCGGCGTCCATCACCTCGAAGTACCGCTCGGTCGCGGTCGCCGCCTCCTGGCTCATCGCCAGCAGGAAGCCGATCGAGTCCACGGGCCAACGCAGCGCCAGGGCCGTCGACAGGAACGCCACCAGGGTGCCCGCGGACAGGTCCCCGTCGGCCACCCGCACGGTCCCCAGCACCAGTGCCATGCCGATGGCCAGCTCCGGGAGCGTCACGATGACGCTCATGATGGCGCCCAGCAGCCGGGCCTTGCGCAGCTCCGTCCCGCGCAGGTCCTCGGACAGCTTCCGGAACGCCCGCGCCTGGCTGCGGTGCCGTCCGAACCCCTTGATGACGCGGATGCCGAGCACGCTCTCCTCGACGACCGTCGTCAGATCGCCGACCTGGTCCTGGCCGAGCCGCGCCGCCCTGGAGTACCGCTTCTCGAAGATCAGGCAGGTGGCCATCACCGGCACGGCGGGAATCAGGACCACCAGTCCCAGAACCCAGTCCTGGACCAGCATGATGACCACGCCGACGAGGATGGTCACTCCGTTGACCAGCAGAAACGTGAGCGGGAAGGCCAGGAACATACGGACCAGCATCAGATCCGCGGTCCCCCGGGACAGCAACTGCCCCGACGGCCACCGGTCGTGGAACGCCACCGGCAGCCGCTGCAGATGCCGGTACAGGTCCGCCCGCATCCCCGCCTCGACACCTGCCAGCGGACGCGCCACCAGCCACCGCCGGAGCCCGAACAGCAGCGCCTCCGCGAGCCCGAGCAGCAGCAGGTACAGCGCGCCCAGCCACACCCCCGCCGGGTCCCGGCCGGCGACCGGGCCGTCCACCATCCACTTCAGGACCAGCGGGATGACCAGGCCGATGCACGAGGCGAGGATCGCGACGACGGCGGCGGTCAGCAGCCGCGCCCGCACGGGCCGCACGTACGGCCACAGACGCAGCAACGAGCGGACCGTGGTGCGGCGTCCGGAGGACGGGCCGGACTCGGAGAGCGAACCGGGCTCGGAGGCTGAAAGGGGTTCGGGGGGTGGGGGTGTCGTGGCCATCAGCAGCGAGCCTACGGACCGCCACCCGGCGCTGACCACCGAGTTTTGGCCGGACCCCGCCGGTCCGCAGGACCTACGACCGACGTCCGACCCCGTCAACGCGCCCGCACGCGAACCGCGCCGTACCCCCTCTCCCCCGAAGTCGGACCACTCCATCAGCCGATCGGTCGATGCGGGTTCGAGCGCGTCGGCCGATGTACGGGGAGCCCGTGCGCGGCGACGCTGACGCCATGCCTGTCATCGAAGTCACCGACCTGCGCAAGTCCTACGGGGCCCGGCCCGTCGTGGACGGTGTCTCCTTCGCCGTGGAGGAGGGCGAGATCTTCGGCGTCCTCGGCCCCAACGGCGCCGGCAAGACGACCACCGTCGAATGTGTCGAGGGCCTGCGCGTCCCCGACTCCGGCCGGGTCCGCGTCACCGGCCTCGATCCCGTCACCGATCACGACGCGGTCGCCGACGTGCTCGGCGCCCAGCTCCAGCGGAGCGAACTCCAGGCCAAGCTCACCGTCCGTGAAGCCCTCGAACTGTACGCCGCGTTCTACCCGCGCCCCGTCGACTGGCGGCCCCTGGCCGAACGCCTCGGGCTCACCCCGCACCTGAACAACCGCTTCGGCAAGCTCTCCGGCGGGCAGAAGCAGCGCCTGTCGATCGCGCTCGCCCTCATCGGCGACCCCCGGATCGTCGTCCTCGACGAACTCACCACCGGCCTGGACCCACGCGCCCGCCGCGACACCTGGGAACTCATCGAGGACATCCGCGCCAACGGCGTCACCGTCCTGCTCGTCACCCATTTCATGGAGGAGGCCCAGCGGCTCTGCGACCGGATCGCGGTGATCGACAAGGGCCGGGTGGCCGCCCTGGACACCCCGGCCGGTCTGATCCGCCGCTCGGCGGGAGCCACCGTCATGGGCTTCACGCCCTCCGCGCCCCTGGACGACCGCGACCTGAACGGCCTGCCCGCCCTCGTCTCGATCGAGCACCGGGACGGCCGCGTCACCCTGTCCGGCACGGACGAGACCGTCAACGCCGTCATCACCCTCCTCGCCCGCACCCGCGTCACCGCCCACCAGCTCCGGGTCACCGACGCCACCCTGGACGACGCGTTCCTGGACCTGACGGGTCAGGACAGCGGGACCGGCCCGGCGGGCGCGACCGAGCGGGCGAACGCCACCGACCGCCCCGACACCACCGAGGAGGTACCGGCGTGACCAGCCCCGTCCCCCGCGCCGCCGCCCTGAACACCGCCGTCCTGCGGACCGAGACCCGCCTCTTCCGCCGTGAACCCGGAGGAATCTTCTGGATCCTGCTGTTCCCCACCCTCCTGCTGGCGATCCTCGGCTCCATCCCCTCCTTCCGCGAGGCCGACCCCTCCTTCGGCGGACTGCGCCCGGTGGACGCGTACGTTCCGGTCGCCGTGCTGCTCGGCCTGATCGTCGGCGGAGTGCAGGGCATGCCGCAGACCCTCACCGCCTACCGCGAGCACGGCGTCCTGCGCCGGATGGCCACCACGCCCGTACGGGCCGGCGCACTGCTCGGCGCGCAGATGCTGGTGTACGGCGGGGCCGCCCTGCTCTCGGCGCTGCTCTCGCTCGCCGTCGGCCGGGTCGCCCTCGGCGTACCGCTGCCGCGTCAGCCCTTCGGCTACCTCCTCGCACTGCTCCTGGCCGTGGCCGCCGCCCTCGCCCTGGGCGCCGTGCTCTCCGCGCTGTCCCGCACGGCGAAGATCGCGGGAGCGGTGGGCTCCGCCGCGCTGTTCCCGGCGATGTTCTGCGCGGGTGTGTGGCTGCCGGTGCAGGCCATGCCGGACCTGCTCGCCGACATCGTCGGCTGGACCCCGTTCGGCGCCGCCGCCGAAGCCCTGAACCAGGCCGCCGCCGGTGACTGGCCCGGCTGGATCCACCTGGCCGTCCTGGCGGCCTGGACGGTGCTGCTGACGGCCGCCGCCGCGCGCTGGTTCCGCTGGGAGTGAGCGCGCGGGCGGGCACAGAGGCGGGCGGGCGGGCGAACGCGCGGGCCGACGCCGGGGCGAGCGCGTACGAGAATGACGGCATGGTGGCGGACGGCACGGCGGCGGACGGCGTGGTCGAGCGGCGGTGGGCGGTGTTCCACCGCTGGGGACCGTACGTTCTGCTCGCCGCGGGCACCGTCCTCTCGCTGTCGGCCGCGGACGCGATCGGCATGACGGACGGCGAGCGCCGGCTGAGCTGCGTGCTGGTCGCCGCCGGCGTCGTCCTCCAACTGGCCTGGGGCAGGGCGGAAGACAGGCGTCCCGGACCGACCACCGAGAGCGCCTGCTACTACGCCGCCCGCTGGGCCGTCGGGTTCGTGCTCACCTGGACGAACCCGCTGTTCGCCTTCTACGCGGTCATCGGCTACTTCGGCGTCGGGCGCCAACTCCCCCGGCACCTGGTCAAGCCCGGCCTGCTCGCCACCGCGGTGACACTGGCGGGCTCACAGGCGGGCGGGCTGCCGCCGGGCGACGGCCTGGGCTGGGTGCTCTTCGGCGCGATCCTCCTGGTCAACGCCCTGCTGGTGGCCCTCTTCGCCCACTTCGGCGACCTGGAGGAGGAGCGCGTCCGGACGCAGGCCGAGACCATCGCCGAACTGGAGCGCACCAATGCCGCGTTGCAGCAGGTCCTCGACGAGAACGCCGCCCTGCACACCCAACTCCTCGTCCAGGCACGGGAGGCGGGTGTCGCCGACGAGCGCCGGCGGCTGGCCGCCGAGATCCACGACACCCTCGCCCAGGGCCTCACCGGCATCATCGCCCAGCTCCAGGCGGTGGCGGGCACGACGGACCCCGACCTGGTCCGCGTCCACGTGGGCCGGGCCACCGACCTGGCCCGCGAGAGCCTCGGCGAGGCCCGCCGCTCCGTGCACAACCTCGCCCCGGTCGCCCTCGACGGGGGCGGGCTGCCGCAGGCCCTGGAGAAGACGGTCGCCGAATGGGGCGAACGCACCGGCGCCCGCGCCGACTGCACCGTCACCGGCACCGCCGAACCCCTGCACGAGGAGGTCGCGGCCACGCTGCTGAGGATCGCCCAAGAAGCCCTGTCCAACGCCTCCCGGCACGCCGCGGCCACCCGGGTCGGCGTCACGCTCTCCTACATCGGCGACGAGGTCACCCTCGACATCCGCGACGACGGCCGCGGCTTCGACCCGCGCGTACGCCCCGCCCGCACCGGCAGCGGAGGCTTCGGCCTCGACGGCATGCGCGCCCGCGCGGAACGCATCGCGGGCTCCCTCACCGTGGAGTCCGAACCCGGCCACGGGACGGCGGTGTCGGCTCGCGTACCGTTGGTGCGCCATGACTGACGCCGACACCCCGACCGTCTCGGTCCTGATCGTCGACGACCATCCCGTCGTACGGGACGGTCTGCGCGGCATGTTCGAGGCCGCGCCCGGCTTCCGCGTCCTGGGCGAGGCGGCGAACGGCGCCGAGGCGCTGGAGCGGGCCGCCGCCCTCGATCCGGACGTCGTCCTCATGGACCTGCGCATGCCGGGCGGTTCGGGCGTGGACGCCATCCGGGAGCTGGCCCGCCGGGGTGCGCGGGCCGAGGTGCTCGTCCTCACCACCTACGACACCGACTCCGACACCCTGCCCGCGATCGAGGCGGGCGCGACCGGCTATCTGCTGAAGGACGCGCCGCGCGAGGAACTGTTCGCGGCCGTACGGGCGGCCGCCGAGGGCCGTACGGTCCTCTCCCCGGCGGTGGCCTCCCGTCTGGTCTCCGCGGTCCGCGCCCCCGCCGAACCGCTGTCCGCACCCCTGTCCGCGCGGGAACGCGAGGTCCTCGCCCTGGTCGCCCGGGGCACCTCCAACCGCGAGATCGCCCGCGAACTCTTCATCAGCGAGGCGACCGTGAAGACCCACCTCACCCACCTGTACGCCAAACTCGGCGTCAGGGACCGCGCCGCGGCCGTGGCGGTCGCCTACGAGCGCGGCATCCTCGGCCGGCCGGGCGCCGGCTGAGCGACGGTCCGGTGTCCGGCCGGTGCCGCGTCAGCCGACCGCCCGCAGCAGCAGCACCGTCCGTCCCCCCACCGTGATCGTCGTGTCCGCCGGGTGGGCCGTGTCCGGCGGGGACTCCTGGTCCTCCCGGCCGGTGTCGACGACCACCTCGTAGCGCCGGGCCCACGGCGGGCCTGGGAGGCGGAAGGCCGCCGGCCGGTCACCGGCGTGGAGGATCACGAGGAAACTGTCGTCGAGGACGCGTTCCCCGCGCTCGTCCCGCTCCGGGACGTCCCGGCCGGAGAGGTACATGCCGAGGGTGGCGGTGGGCGCGTACCAGTCCTCCTCGGTCATCTCGGTGCCCCGCCCGGTGAACCAGGCCAGGTCGCGCAGTCCGTCCGCGGAGTGGGCGCGCCCGGAGTAGAAGGTCCGGCGGCGCAGCACCGGATGACGGCGGCGCAGGGCGATCAGCCGGGACGTGAGGTCGAACAGGGCCCGCCAGCCCGGTTCCGCGAGCAGCTCCCAGTCCACCCAGCCGGTCTCGTTGTCCTGGCAGTAGGCGTTGTTGTTGCCGCGCTGGGTGCGCCCCATCTCGTCACCGGCGACCAGCATCGGCACGCCCGTGGACAGCAGCAGCGTGGCCAGCAGGTTGCGCAGCTGCCGCCGCCGCAGGGCCAGGACGTCCGGGTCACCGGTCTCGCCCTCGGCGCCGCAGTTCCAGGAGCGGTTGTCGTCCGTGCCGTCCCGGTTGCCCTCACCGTTGGCCTCGTTGTGCTTGCGCTCGTACGACACGAGGTCGCGCAGGGTGAATCCGTCGTGCGCGGTGACGAAGTTGACCGAGGCGTACGGGCGCCGTCCGCCCCAGTCGTAGAGGTCGCTCGAACCGGAGAGCCGGTAGCCGATCTCCCGCAGATGCGCGGCCCCGGGCCGCCAGAAGTCCCGTACGGCGTCCCGGTACCGGTCGTTCCACTCCGACCACAGCGGCGGGAACGCCCCCGCCCGGTAGCCGCCGGGGCCCACGTCCCACGGCTCGGCGATCAGTTTCACCCCGCGCAGCACCGGGTCCTGGGCGACCACCGAGAGGAACGGGGCGAACATGTCGACGTCGCCCCCGTCCCCGGTACGGGCCAGCGCCGCCGCCAGGTCGAAGCGGAAGCCGTCGACGCCCATCTCGGTCACCCAGTAGCGCAGCGAGTCCGTGATCAGACGCAGCACCTGCGGCCGGACGACGTCCAGGGTGTTGCCGCAGCCGGTGTAGTCGGCGTACCGGCGGGCGTCGGCCCGGAGCCGGTAGTGGCCGCGGTTGTCGATGCCCTTCAGGGACAGGGTGGGGCCCAGTTCGTTCGCCTCGGCGGTGTGGTTGTACACCACGTCGAGGACGACCTCGATGCCCGCCGCGTGCAGCGCGCGCACCATCCGCTTGAACTCGCCGACCTGCTGCCCGCCCGTCCCGGAGGCCGCGTAGCCCGCGTGCGGGGCGAACCAGCCGACGGAGTTGTAGCCCCAGTGGTTGCGCAGCCCCCGCCGCAGCAGATGGTCCTCGTGCGCGAACTGGTGCACCGGCAGCAGCTCCACGGCCGTCACCCCCAGCCGCACCAGGTGCCCGATCGCGGCGGGATGGGCCAGCCCCGCGTAGGTGCCGCGCAGTTCCCCGGGAACGCCGGGGTGCCGCTGGGTGAACCCCTTGACGTGCAGTTCGTACAGGACTGTGTCCGCCCACGGCGTCCCGGGCCGGTGGTCGTCGGCCCGGTCGTCGTCATCGTGGACGACGACGCCCTTCGGCACGTACGGGGCGGAGTCCCGGTCGTCGCGCACGGTGTCCGCGACATGCTGCTCCGGCCAGTCCCGGACGTGCCCGTACACCTGGGGCGGCAGGCCGGACGTGCCGTAGTCGCCGTCCACCGCGCGGGCGTACGGGTCGAGCAGCAGCTTCGCCGGGTTCCAGCGGGCGCCGGTCCACGGATCCCAACGGCCGTGCACCCGGTAGCCGTAGCGCGTGCCGGGCAGGACCCCCGGTACGAAACCGTGCCAGACACCCTCCGTCAGCTCGGTGAGCCGGGCGCGGCTCTCCCCGCCGCGCTCGTCGAACAGGCACAGCTCGACGCCCTCGGCGCCCCCCGCCCACAGGGCGAAGCCGGTCCCCGCCACCCCGTCCGGGCCGATGCGGAAGTGGGCGCCCAGCGGGGCGGCCGGGCCGGGCCGCACCGGCACCGTCACCGGCGGAGGCGCGGCCGCCCGCACGCCGTTCACGGCGACGGCCGGGCGTCCGTCGCCGGTGACCCGGTCCCCGGTCACCGCCCCCCGCCCGGCCACCGCCTCCTGCTCGGCTGCGCTGGACACCTGTCAGCCTCCCGCGGCTCATCATGGGACGACGGCGGGCAGGGAAGTGCGGCCACCCAGTCCCCTGGGCGTTCCTCGGCTCCGGCCGCGGCTCCCCGGCGCGTCGTCCTCCTCACAGTTCTGCCCAGAGCATGCCGCGCACTCACGTTTCCCCGGGGTGCACCCTGACGTTCTCCGGGGGCGCACCCTCGCGCCGCCCCGGGGCGGGGGCGCACACGCGTGTCCCTCCGGGGCACCCGCGCGCGTCCCTCCGGGGTGCGGCGGAGACGGCCGGGCGGAGAGGACTGTTCCCCGAGGGGACGCATGGTCGTTTCCCCATGGCGCACACCGTCGTTGGGCAGCGCGTGAGCCACGTACAAGGGCGCGCACGGCGCGCGAGGGCCGCACTGGCCGCCGTAGTGACATGGGCAGGACTGTTGGCCGGGGCCGTCGGCTGTACCCCGGACGGTCCCGTCGCAGGAGCGTTCGGCCCCCCGGGGCCCGAGGAGGTGATCCGGGTCGTGCCCGCCGACGCCAGCAAGGAGGTGCGCCCCGACCAAGTGCTGCGGGTCCGGGCGTCCGAGGGCCGGCTGGAGTCGGTGAAGGTCGTCCGGTCCCAGGACGCGCGGGAGACCCCGGTCCCCGGCCGGATCTCCGCCGACGGACAGACCTGGGAGCCCGACGACGAACGGCTCGCGCTGGCCGCGAAGTACACGGTCGACGCCGTCGCCCTGGACGACGACGGGCGCCGCGCGGCCCGCCGCACCACCTTCACGACGTACGTCCCCGAGCAGCGCTTCATCGGCTACGTCGCACCGGAGGACCGTTCCGTCGTCGGCACAGGGATGATCGTCTCCCTGGTGTTCAACCGCGAGATCCTCCACCGCGCGGCGGTCGAACGCGCCGTCCGCGTCACCTCCCGCCCGGCCGTCGACATCCGCCCGCACTGGTTCGGCAAGGACCGCCTCGACTTCCGGCCCGAGGAGTACTGGAGGCCCGGCACCGAGGTCACCGTCGAGCTGGACCTGCGGGACGTCGAGGGCTCACCCGGCGTCTACGGGCTCCAGCACCGCACGTTCTCGTTCACGGTCGGCCGCGGCCAGGTCTCGGTGGTCGACGCGTCCCGGCACACCATGGAGGTGCGACGGGACGGCGAGGTGCTCGCCACGGTGCCGGTCACGGCCGGGGCGCCGAAGACCCCCACGTACAACGGGAAGATGGTGATCACCGAGATGCTCGAGGTCACCCGGATGAACGGCGCGACCGTCGGCTTCACCGACGACGACGGCAAGGGCGAGTACGACATCCCCGACGTCCCGCACGCCATCCGCCTGACCGAATCCGGCACCTTCCTGCACGGCAACTACTGGGCCGACGAGGACGTCTTCGGCGACACCAACGTCAGCCACGGGTGCGTGGGGCTGCGCGACGTGAAGGGCGGCGGCGCGGGCACCCCGGCGGGCTGGTTCTTCGACCGCAGTCTCGTCGGCGACGTCGTCGAGGTGGTCAACAGCAAGGACCGGACGGTCGCCCCGGACAACGGCCTCGGCGGCTGGAACATGTCCTGGAAGAAGTGGACGAAGGGCAGCGCCGTGAAGTGAACCCCGACGCCTCGGAGCGCCTCCACGCGCGGATGGCCGAAAGGGCTCTTCGGTTGTGCTCCGCGGGCCGTTGGAGTTTGGAACGGAACGGTGACACACCGACCGCCTCCAACCCTCCTGGCCTGTGGTTACTATGCGCCGAGGCGCGCGAGGGGCGTGCGGGGCGCGGGCCGGGCCAGGCCCGCCGAGGGGAGAAAACAAGTGAACGTGGGGCCGATATCGGGGGCGTCGGTTGACGCGCGGAGGCGCGGCGGCAGGAAGCTCGCCGCGCTGGCACTCGGGGTGATGCTGGCGGTCACGGCGTGCGGCGGGGGGACCGGCCCGGATTCCGGGTCCGGCTCGGACGGCGGCAAGGCCAAGGACGCCACCGCGGCACGGAGCAAGCAGTCCGAGGCGGTCATCGGCATAGCGCCCGAGGACGGCGCCGAGTCCGTGAAGACCAGCGGTGCGCTCAAGGTCGACGCGGCCAAGGGCAAGCTGACCGAGGTCGTCGTCAAGGACCCGGACGGCGAGAGGATCGACGGGGAGATATCCGGCGACGGCGCCCACTGGACGCCGTCGACCCACCTGGCCGCCTCCACCAAGTACACCGTGCACGCGGTCGCCAAGGACTCCGCCGGCCGCACCGCCGCCGAGGACTCCAGCTTCACCACGCTGACCCCGAAGAACACCTTCGTCGGCACCTTCACCCCCGAGGACGGCTCCAAGGTCGGCGTCGGAATGCCGTTCTCGCTCCGCTTCACCCGGGGTATCACCCACCCCGAGGACGTCGAGAAGGCCATCCGCATCACGACCGAGCCGGCCGTCGAGGTCGAGGGGCACTGGTTCGGCAACGACCGCCTCGACTTCCGCCCCGAGAAGTACTGGAAGCCCGGCACCAAGGTCACCGTCGACCTCAACCTCGACGGCGTCGAGGGCCGCGAGGGCGTCTACGGCGAACAGGCCAAGACGGTCTCCTTCACCATCGGCCGCAGCCAGGTCTCCGTCGTCGACGCCAAGAAGCACACCATGAAGGTCGAGCGGGACGGCAAGGTCATCAGGACGATCCCGATCACCGCCGGCGCCCCCGGCACCGAGACGTGGAACGGCCGGATGGTCATCAGCGAGCGGCTCGCGGTCACCCGGATGAACGGCGAGACGGTCGGGTTCGGCGGCGAGTACGACATCAAGGACGTCCCGCACGCCATGCGCCTGAGCACGTCGGGCACCTTCATCCACGGCAACTACTGGGGCGGCGGCGCCTTCGGCAACTACAACGCCAGCCACGGCTGCATCGGCCTGCGCGACACCCGTGGCGGCTGGGACAAGAAGGCGCCGGGTTCCTGGTTCTTCGAGAACTCCATGATCGGCGACGTGGTCGTCGTGAAGAACTCCAACGACGCCACCATCGCCCCGGACAACGGCCTCAACGGCTGGAACATGTCCTGGGAGAAGTGGAAGGCCTGATCGCGCGGCCTTCCGCACGACGTACGCGGCCCCGGTGCGAGGTACGGCACCGGGGCCGCCGGCGTCGGTCGCCGTGCCGTCTCCGTCCGGGGGCGCCCCCGGGCCCCCGGCCGGATGTGATCGACCGCACCGACCCGGTTGCCGTTAGTCGCCGTGCTGTGTCCGTCCGGGGGGCGACCCCCGGCCCCCCGGCCGGATGTGATCGACCGCACCGGCCCGGTTGCCGTTAGTCGCCGTGCTGTGTCCGTCCGGGGGGCGACCCCCGGCCCCCCGGCCGGATGTGATCGACCGCACCGGCCCGGTTGCCGTTAGTCGCCGTTAACCTGCTGTCATGACCGTACATCTCGAAGTCGCCGAGGGCGTCGGCACGCTGCGCCTGGACCGCCCGCCCATGAACGCGCTGGACGTCGCCACACAGGACCGGCTGAAGGAACTCGCCGAGGAGATCACGCGCCGCGAGGACGTGCGCGCCGTGGTGGTCTTCGGCGGCGAGAAGGTGTTCGCGGCGGGCGCGGACATCAAGGAGATGCAGGCCATGGACCACACCGCGATGGTCCTGCGCGCCCGCGCCCTGCAGGACTCCTTCACGGCGGTGGCCCGCATCCCCAAACCGGTGGTGGCGGCGGTGACCGGGTACGCGCTCGGCGGCGGCTGCGAGCTCGCGCTCTGCGCGGACTTCCGCATCGCCGGGGAGAACGCCAAGCTGGGCCAGCCCGAGATCCTGCTCGGCCTGATCCCGGGGGCCGGCGGCACCCAGCGCCTGGCCCGCCTCATCGGCCCGTCCAAGGCGAAGGACCTCATCTTCACGGGCCGTCAGGTGAAGGCCGACGAGGCGCTGGCGCTGGGTCTGGTGGACCGTGTGGTGCCCGCCGCCGAGGTCTACGAGCAGGCGCACGCGTGGGCCGCGAAGCTCGCCAAGGGCCCTGCGATCGCCCTGCGCGCGGCCAAGGAGGCGGTGGACACCGGTCTGGAGACCGACATCGACACCGGCCTCGCCGTCGAGCGCAACTGGTTCGCGGGCCTGTTCGCCACCGAGGACCGTGAGCGGGGGATGCGCAGCTTCGTGGAGGACGGCCCCGGCAAGGCGAAGTTCCTCTGAACATCCCTGCGAGGGCTTGCAATTGACGCGATGTCTGATCCGGGTCCCTCGATGGGGCGGTTTATGGGAGCCTTAACGCACCCTTAAGCCTGCCGTGTCGAGGGAGCCTGTCGATTGCCGCGCAGCGAACCGTTCCCGCAGGCCGTACGGGCCGCCGGTGCCCCCGAAGCGCCAGAGGCATATGCCGGTGGCCTGTCCTGCGGTGAGGGCGTACGGGGGGCGCATTCCGACGGAACGGCCCCGGGCGTCCCGCCGGACGTCCATGATGGGGGCATGGCGGGGCTGGATGGCAGGGAACAGCCGCGGGGAGACGGACGTGCGACCGCGTCGCGCTGGTCGCCGACGGTCGAGGACGAACACGCTCAGAAGGCGCTGGAGTTGTTCGGCGATCCGTCGCAGGCCGAGGTCCCGCTGCCGTCCCGCCCGGAGTCCGCGGCCACCGCCCGCCGGCTCACCCAGGTCGTGATCCTGCGCCACTGGGGCCTGGGGGCGGCGAACACCGAGGACGCCGTCCTCCTCGTCTCCGAGCTCGTCGGCAACGCGGTGCGCCACACCGGGGCCCGCGTCTTCGGTCTCCGGCTGCGCCGCCGCCCCCGCTGGATCCGCGTGGAGGTCCGCGACCCGTCCCGCAGCCTGCCCTGCCTCATGCCGGTCCAGGAGCTGGACATCAGCGGGCGCGGTCTCTTCCTCGTCGACACCCTCGCCGACCGCTGGGGCGTCGACCTCCTGCCCCGGGGCAAGACGACCTGGTTCGAAATGCGCGTCACCGACCGCTGAACGGTCCTGCCACCTGGCCCCCGTCCCCGTGCGCGGTTGCCCTCGGGCGCCGCCCGCCCACTCCTCGAGGGCGGCGCGGTCGGGGAAGGCTGCGAGGTCGGTGTCCACGGGATCGTCGGTGTACTGGTGGAAGCGCCACTTCGCCTTGACGCGGGGCTCGCCCGCGGTGACGTGGTCGGCGATCCCCAGTCCGTCGCCCGCGTAGGACGTCGTGTCGACGTTCAGCCAGAAGTACCGGTTGCAGTACAGGACCACCCGGTGCTCCGGGCGCAGCTCCTTGACCTTCCGGATGAACCCGTCCTTCTCCGCGGTGCTCGCGCGGGCGCCCTCGCCGGTCGTCTCCCAGACGACGGCGAGGAGGTCGCCCTGCCGCCCGGGTGTCCCGGAGACGAAGTGCTCCGCCTGCGCCGCCTGCTCCTGCTGCGGCTGTCACACCCGCGCCCGTCACCGTCACCGCGGCCGACCCGCACGCCCTGACCGGCGGCCACCCCTACTTCCTCACCGGGATGCTGCGCCTGCCCCCCCGACCCGCGCACCGCCCCCGGCTCACCCGTCGCACCAGCCGTGGGTCTTGCCGAACTGCAGCAGCCCGCGGCGCGCCTGGAGGATCTGCTCGCCGGTCAGCGTCGGCGCGGCGGACAGCAGGACCTCCGTGACCTCCTGGAGGTACTCCTCGGCGGTGAGCACGTCGCACAGCGGGTCCTCGCCGTCCGGATGCCTGCCCGCCCCGGCGGAGGGCACCGGGCCGGCCCCCTGGGCCAGCCGCACGCCCGAGGCCTTCAGCCCCCGGTCGCCCTCCTCGATCTCGAACTCCACGGTGACCCCGGGACGCAGCTGATGCTCCGGAATCCGCACGTCGTTGACGTGGAGGAAGACGTCCTCCCCGCCGTGCTCCGGAGCGATGAACCCGTAACCCCGTACGGCGTCGAACCGCACCACACGACCAGCAACCATGTTCACCCATCCCCGACAGGACACCGGACCCCATGCCCGGACCAGAACCCGACCAGCCAGAACAACATACGCCGTCCGCGACGCCCCGTCCTCAGCCTGTGTGCCGTCTCCTTGTGCGGCCGCGGCCGTGCGGCGAGCCGCATGCTCGACGCCCGACGGCCTGGTTCACGGCCGTGTGCGGCCGCCGCGCCGCCGGGGTCCTGCGGACGTTCGCCGACGTGGCCGGCAAGGTCGGCCGCCATCCGGCCACGGCCGCCGGGCAAGCCGGAAAGAGCCTGGTGGCCACGGCGGAGTACCCGGGTCTCGACGCCTCGCGGCCGAGCGGCTGATGATCATCCCGCTCCGACTGACGCGCCCTCGGACATCCGATCGGGCAACGGAGGGAACCGCCCTGTAATGACCGGAGCGACCGCTGCGGTCATCGGGCCGCCCAGGCCCTGTCGGAGACCCGACGGCGCGGGGGCCCGCCCGCCCCCGTGCCGTCGGACCATGATCGCGGGTCGTGCCACCCGGACGCGGAGCGAACGCGGGCGGCCCGGGGCGCCTCCCGCGCCTTCGAGACGGCGGGGGAGCGCCCGGCGCCGTCGGAGCACGCGGCCGAGCGCGATTCCGGCAACAGGACTCATTCCCGCCCGGTCTTGGGAACGGTGAACCGGCAACGCCGGCGTGACCACCGGGCCGGGAACGCGATGAGTGCGTTGTGCCTCTCGGGGAGCTACCCTTAGTCCAGCGCTTAGTCCACTCGGTGACCGTATCGTGAGGCAGCCATGGAAGCAGCCCGTCAGTACAACGTTCATGAAGCCAAGACCCACTTTTCGCGGATCCTGGAGCAGGTCGCGACCGGTGAGGAGATCGTGATCAGTAAGGCCGGGGAGCCGGTGGCCAAGGTGGTACCGCTGCGCCCCAAGGTGAAGCGGACCGGCCGGGGCTCGCTCCGGGGGCGGATCCACATCCCCGACGACTTCGATGAACTGCCCGACGACATCGCCGACGCCTTCGGGATGCGCTGATGCGCCTGCTGCTCGACACCCATGTGGTCCTGTGGTGGCTGGACGACTCCGCTGAGCTGTCCGGTGAGGTCAAGGATCTGCTCGATACCGAACCCGCGGTGTACGTCAGTGCCGTATCGCCGTGGGAGATCGCCATCAAACAGTCCCTCGGAAAACTGGCAGGCCCGGAAGACCTGGCCGAACGGGTGCGCGACAGCCAGTTCACCGGCCTGCCCGTCACCGCCGGGCACGGGGTGCGGGCAGGCCGGCTTCCGGCGTATCACCGGGACCCCTTCGACCGGATACTGGTCGCTCAAGCGCAGACCGAAGGGATGACCCTGATGACGAGGGACAAGTGGATCCCGCAGTACGACGTGCGGGTCATGCCCGTGTGAGGCGCGGCCCGCTCCCTTTCGTGCCGCTCGTCGGCCGCCGGTTTGCCCGTGGAGCGAACCAAGCGAACTGCAGGACATAGGTGCTGCCCTCGGCCGCACCGAGGGCGGCGCGTCCGCCGCCCGCCACCAACCGCTCGGCGACGCCGTACGCGCGGGAGCCCGGCTGTGCCGGCGCGCCGACTTCGACCGGGCCCGGCCTGCGTATCACCGCGGACGCCGGAAGTGGGATCAGGGGTTTGATGCGACACGTCCTGGCGGCGGCCGACGGTCAGGACGGGCCGGAACGGTGACCGAGGATGCCACGGCCCCCGGGGCGGATGCCCATGCCGTGGGATTTCCCGGGGACTTCCGCCAAGCCGACAGGGAATCCCCCGACAGCGCTGAAGGACGCGAGCGTGCAGGTCGCGCCCTCGTCCCCTCAGCACTCGATGATGTTCACCGCCAGCCCGCCCCGGGCCGTCTCCTTGTACTTGACGGACATGTCGGCGCCGGTTTCCTTCATGGTCTTGATGACCTTGTCCAGGGACACCTTGTGCGAGCCGTCGCCGCGCATCGCCATCCGCGCGGCGGTGACCGCCTTCACCGCGGCCATGCCGTTGCGTTCGATGCACGGGATCTGGACCAGACCGCCGACCGGGTCGCAGGTCAGGCCGAGGTTGTGTTCCATGCCGATCTCGGCGGCGTTCTCGACCTGTTCCGGGGAGCCGCCCATCACCTCGGCGAGGGCGCCCGCCGCCATCGAGCAGGCGGAGCCGACCTCGCCCTGGCAGCCGACCTCGGCGCCGGAGATGGACGCGTTCTCCTTGAACAGCATGCCGATCGCACCGGCCGCCAGCAGGAAGCGGACCACACCGTCCTCGTCGGCGCCGGGGACGAAGTTCATGTAGTAGTGCAGGACGGCGGGGATGATGCCGGCCGCGCCGTTGGTCGGGGCGGTGACGACCCGGCCGCCCCCGGCGTTCTCCTCGTTCACGGCCATCGCGTAGAGCGTGATCCACTCCATGGCGAGGGCCTTCGCGTCGCCCTCCGCACGCAGCTTGCGCGCTGTGTTCGCGGAACGCCGGCGCACCTTCAGGCCGCCCGGCAGGATGCCCTCGCGGGACATGCCGCGCGCCACGCACGCCTGCATCACCCGCCATATCTCCAGCAGGCCTTCGCGGATCTCCTCCTCGGTCCGCCAGGCGCGCTCGTTCTCCAGCATCAGCGCGGAGATGGACAGCCCCGTCTCCCGGGTCAGGCGCAGCAGCTCGTCGCCCGTGCGGAACGGGTACTTCAGAACCGTGTCGTTGAGCTTGATGCGGTCCGCGCCCACCGCCTCCTCGTCGACGACGAAGCCGCCGCCCACCGAGTAGTACGTCTTCTTCAGCACCTCGGCGCCGGACGCGTCGTACGCCCACAGGGTCATGCCGTTCGCGTGGTACGGAAGCGCCTTGCGGCGGTGCAGCACCAGGTCGTCGTCGAAGGAGAACGCGATCTCGTGCGTGTCGAGCAGCCTCAGGCGGCCCGATTCCTTGATCTTCTCCACGCGTTCGTCGGCCGTCTCCACGTCCACCGTGCGGGGCGAGGCGCCCTCCAGGCCGAGCAGCACCGCCTTGGGCGTGCCGTGCCCGTGGCCGGTGGCGCCGAGCGAGCCGTACAGCTCCGCGCGGACCGAGGCGACCGGGTCCAGCAGCTCCTCGTGGTGCAGCCGCCGGGCGAACATGCGGGCGGCCCGCATCGGGCCGACCGTGTGCGAGCTGGACGGCCCGATGCCGATCGAGAACAGGTCGAAGACCGAGAGGGCCACGGAAGGACTCCTAGGGGTTCGGCGGACGCCGCTGTCCGCCGGGGGCGCGGTGATACGGATGCGGGGAACGGAACGGTGTTCACAGGGGGTGCACGACGCGGGGCATCGCGCCCACTGTCCCAGTGTGCGCGATGCCCCGGACGGTCGTACGCATCAAAGCGTACGAAACTACTTCAGACCGGGGTACAGCGGATGCTTCTCCGCGAGAGCCGTCACCCGTGCCCGGAGCGCCTCGGCGTCGGCGGCCCCGAAGGGTGAGGGCGCCTTCAGCGCCTCGGCGATCACGTCCGCCACCTCGGTGAAGTCCTCGGTGTCGAAACCGCGGGTGGCCAGGGCGGGCGTCCCGATCCGCAGACCCGAGGTGACCATCGGGGGGCGCGGGTCGTTCGGGATCGCGTTGCGGTTGACGGTGATGCCGACCTCGTGGAGACGGTCCTCGGCCTGCTGCCCGTCCAGCTCGGAGTCGCGCAGGTCGACCAGGACCAGGTGCACGTCCGTGCCGCCGGAGAGCACGTCCACGCCCACCGCCTTGACGTCGTCCTTCATCAGGCGCTCGGCCAGGATGCGGGAACCTTCCAGGGTGCGGCGCTGGCGGTCCTTGAACTCCTCGGACGCGGCGACCTTGAAGGCCACCGCCTTGGCCGCGACCACATGCTCCAGCGGGCCGCCCTGCTGGCCGGGGAAGACCGCGGAGTTGATCTTCTTGGCCAGCTCGGCCGTGGAGAGGATCACCCCACCGCGCGGACCGCCGAGGGTCTTGTGCGTGGTCGTGGTGACGACGTGGGCGTGCGGGACCGGGTTCGGGTGCAGGCCCGCCGCGACCAGACCGGCGAAGTGCGCCATGTCGACCATCAGGTACGCGCCGACCTCGTCCGCGATCCGGCGGAACTCGGCGAAGTCCAGCTGCCGCGGGTACGCCGACCAGCCGGCGACGATCAGCTTCGGCCTGCTCTCCTTGGCCAGCCGCTCGACCTCGGCCATGTCGACCCGGCCGTCGTCGCCGACGTGGTAGGCGACCACGTCGTAGAGCTTGCCCGAGAAGTTGATCTTCATGCCGTGGGTCAGGTGCCCGCCGTGCGCGAGGTTCAGGCCCATGATCGTGTCACCGGGCTTGAGCAGCGCGAACATCGCGGCGGCGTTGGCCTGCGCGCCCGAGTGCGGCTGCACGTTGGCGTGCTCGGCGCCGAACAGCTCCTTGACCCGGTCGATGGCGATCTGCTCGATCACGTCGACGTGCTCGCAGCCGCCGTAGTAGCGGCGGCCGGGGTAGCCCTCGGCGTACTTGTTGGTGAGGACCGTGCCCTGGGCCTCCATGACCGCGACCGGGGCGAAGTTCTCCGAGGCGATCATCTCGAGGGTGGACTGCTGGCGGTGCAGCTCGGCGTCGACCGCCGCGGCGACGTCCGGGTCGAGTTCGTGCAGCGGGGTGTTCAGAAGCGACATGGGACTACGTCCTCCTCAGCCCTGGATGAAGGCGTCGTACTCGGCGGCGGAGAGCAGGTCGGCCGGCTCGTCGGTGACCCGCACCTTGAACAGCCAGCCGCCCTCGAAGGGGGCCGAGTTCACCAGCGACGGGTCGTTGACCACGTCCTCGTTGACCTCGGTGACCTCGCCGGTGACCGGGCAGTACAGGTCGCTGACCGACTTGGTCGACTCCAGTTCGCCGCAGGTCTCGCCCGCGGTCACGGTGTCACCGAGCTCGGGGAGCTGGACGAACACGACGTCGCCGAGCGCGTTGGCCGCGTGCTCGGTGATGCCGATGGTCGACGCACCGTCCTCGGCGGCCGACAGCCACTCGTGCTCCTTGCTGTAACGCAGCTGCTGGGGGTTGCTCATGGCCTGGACTCTCCTGTACGCGGTGGAATTGCTGATGATTCGGAAACTACGGGAAGTACGGGACGTACGCGTGAGCGGGCACGGCCTGCCCTGCTCGCCCGTGTGAGGTGTGAGGCCCCAAAGACCCTTGCGCCGACGCGCGAGGGCCCGGAAAGCCGTCCCGAAGTGGTCCTGCGGCGGTGCTACTTCTGCCGCTTGTAGAACGGCAGCGCCACGACCTCGTACGGCTCGTGGCTGCCGCGGATGTCCACACCGACACCCGCCGTGCCCGGCACCGCGTGCGCCACGTCGACGTACGCCATCGCGATCGGCCGGCCCAGCGTCGGGGAGGGCGCGCCGGAGGTGACCTCGCCGATCACCTCGCCGCCGGCGACCACCGCGTACCCGGCGCGCGGGACCCGGCGTCCCTCGGCGACCAGGCCGACCAGGGTGCGGGGCGGGGTCCGCTCGGCGCGGGCGGCGGCCTCGGTCAGGGCGGCGCGGCCCACGAAGTCGCCCTCCTTCTCGAACTTCACCACCCGGCCGAACCCGGCGTCGAACGGGGTCAGGGAGGCGCTCAGCTCATGGCCGTACAGCGGCATGCCGGCCTCCAGGCGCAGCGTGTCCCGGCAGGACAGCCCGCACGGGATCAGGCCGACGCCCTCGCCCGCCCCGGTCAGCGCCTGCCACAGCTCCACCGCGTGCTCCGGTTTCACGAACAGCTCGAAGCCGTCCTCGCCGGTGTAGCCGGTACGGGCGATGAGGGCGGGGACGCCCGCGACCGTGCCGGGCTGCCCGGCGTAGTACTTCATGCCCTCGAGGTCGGTGTCGGTGAGGGACTGCAGGATGCCGGGGGACTCGGGGCCCTGCACCGCGAGCAGCGCGTACGCGTCGCGGTCGTCACGGACCTCGGTGTCGAAGCCGGCCGACCGCTCCACGAGCGCGTCCAGCACCACCTGGGCGTTGGAGGCGTTCGCGACGACCAGGTAGCGGGGGGACCCGGCCTCGGTGTCGTCGAGCCGGTAGACGATCAGGTCGTCCAGGATGCCGCCGTCCTCGCGGCAGATCATGGTGTAGCGGGCGCGGCCGGGCTTGACGGTCCCGATGTTGCCGACCAGCGCGTGATCGAGGAACCGGGACGCCTGCGGGCCGGTGACGGTGATCTCGCCCATGTGGGAGAGGTCGAAGAGACCGGCCCCCGTCCGCACGGCGTTGTGCTCGTCGCGTTCGGAGCCGTAGCGCAGGGGCATGTCCCAGCCGGCGAAATCGGTCATCGTGGCACCGAGCGAACGATGCAGGGCGTCGAGCGCGGTCCGGCGGAGTTCGGTACTGCTCATCGGTCGGTCTCCCAAGGCAGGACAGGCGAGGTCTTTCCTCCCCATCTGTCATCGGAACCTGAGAGGTTCGCCATGACCGCCCGCGCAGGGGACGACCACGGCTTGCACCTTGGGTGGAGCCACCGGCGACTCGCGCGGGGCCCGCTTTTCAGATGTGCCTCGCCCACGCGGTAACGGTGCCTGAGAGATTCAAGGGAGGGACTTGCTCCTTCGGCGCCCCGGCGGCAACGGTGCCGGGGACTCTCCCGCGCGGATTCAAACGGCCGGTATGCAGTTGGCGCGCTCATCATTGCACGCATCGCGGGGCTGCGGCAGGGGGACCCTTCTGGGAGGAGCGCAGGGTATTCGGGTGTTCACGCACGGCTGTGACAGGCCTGTGTCGGGAAAGGGACGGAAACCGGAGGCCCCGGCGTTACCGTCTCTTTACACTCGGCGGGGAGGGATTCCGGTACCTGGGCACAGGTCCGGACAGCCCCCAGGGGAGGACACACACGGTGAACAAGGCCACGGCGTACGCCACCACCACGGGCGTCACGCTGCCCGAGCGGCAGGCCCCTTCGGCCCGGGAGGTGTGCGGCACCCTGCCCGCGCCCGTCGTCCGCGACCTGCGCGAGCGCGCCGGCCGCAGCCCGCACACCCTGCTCTTCGGCCCCCGAGACCTCGTCGTGGTCACCGGACTGCCCGGCAGCGGCAAGTCCACCCTCATGCGGCGCGCGGCGCGCGGCACCCCCGTCGACTCGCAGGACACCCGCGACCGCTGGGACCGCAGCATGCCGCGTCTCCTGCCGTACGCGGTGTACCGGCCCCTGGTCCGCCTCGCCCACTACGCCGGACTGCGGCGCGCCCTGCGCACCGGCGAGGGAGTCGTCGTCCACGACTGCGGCACACAGGCCTGGGTGCGCCGCTGGCTGGCCCGGGAGGCCCGCCGCCGGGGCGCGGACCTGCATCTGCTGCTGCTCGACGTCCCCCCGGAGCAGGCCCTGGACGGCCAGCGCGAGCGCGGCCGCGGGGTCTCCCGGTACGCCTTCCGGCGCCACCGCGCCGCCATCGACCGATTGCTGACGTCCGTGGTGCGCGGCGACCTGCCCGCGGGCTGCGGTTCGGCCGTCCTGGCCGACCGCGACGCGGCGAACGCACTGCACCGCATCGACTTCACGGACTGACGGCCGCCCGGACGGGCCCACCGCCGGACGCGGCAGCGGTTAGCCTTTCAGCCACAGCAGTGGTTCCAGGCAGGCGGTAGGCAGATGGACTTCCCGGCGGGCTTCCCGGCACAGACTCACCCCCATCCGCACGGCGGATGGCCCGGCAACGAGCTGGAGGAGGTGCTCTCCGCATCCCTGGGCGTCCCCTCGGGCGACGGCCGGATCATCGAGGTACTGGGCCGGAGCCACGTGTGGATACCTCTGCCCAACGGCGGCGGACCGGACAGCGGCCCGCTGGACCTGCCCACGATGGAGATCGAGGGCCAGGCGTACGTCCCGGTCTTCAGCTCCGAGGAACAGTTCCGTCAGGTCGTCGGCTCCCACATGTCGTTCACCGTCGCGCCCGCGGTGGAGTTCGCGCGTGGTCTGCCGCCGCAGGCCGGGATCGCCGTGAACCCCGGGGGAGTGGTCGGCGTCCCGTTGCCGCCGCCCGCCGTCGCCGCCCTGTGCCGTGCCGGACGCGGACCGCTGGACGGCCCCGCGAGCGGAGGCCGGGTCAAGTTGTTCGAACCCGACTGGCAGGACGACCCGGTGGACTTCCTCGCCGCCGCCTCCGCGGAGTTCGAGGCCCTCGGTATCGTCTCCACCGCCCGCCGCTGCCTCGCCGAGATCGAGACGGCCGAACCGGTGCTGTTCGTCGGCGTCGAACTGTCCCCCGCCGAACTGACCCGTACGGAGGGCGACCTGAGGGCCGCGCCGATGGACGCGGTGGGCCGCGCGCTGGGCCGCGAACCGGTGAGGTGGCCCGTCAACCTGGTCCTCCTGGACGTGGCCCAGGATCCGGTCGGCCAGTGGATGTGCGACCGCGTCCGCCCCTTCTACCAGTGGACGCGCTGAGGGGGCCGCGGCGCCGCCGGAGGACGGCCGCGCACCGGCAGAGCCCCCCGGGGCCGAGAGGCGCTTAAGCTAGGTTCATTGGCTCGAGCGAGGGTGTTGTACGGGTGGTACGGAGGGGCGATACAAAGTGAGCGCAGGCACCGCGGCGGCCGGGCAGGTCGAGCACATGCTGCGCCAGGTGACACCGGGGCGTTACGACGCCTACGAGGCGTTGCTGCGCGCGCTCGCGACCCCCTCCTCAGGCCATGTCTGGATGCTGTTGTGGCAGGGCCAGGCGGGCTCCCCGGACGCCCAGTACGGGAACATGGAGGTCGACGGCTTCGGCTACGCGCCCTGCGTGACCTCAGCCCAGGAACTCTCCGCCAGTGGCTGGAACCGGTCCTACGAGGTCGTCGACGGCCTGGAGGCCGCCCGCGCCCTCTACCCCGACCGCTACGGACTCTGGCTCAATCCGCACGCCCCCGGCGGCGGCCTCGGCATCCCCTGGCTCGATCTGCGCAGACTCGCCACCGGTCTCGACCGCCAGCCCGCCGGCCCCCTGCGGCTGTCCGAACCCGCCATCGAGATCCCGCAGTTCTACGCCCTGCTCGCGCAGAACGCGCACCGCACCCCCGCCGTCCGCTCGCTGCGCCGTACCTGGGTGCAGCCGTCGCTGGGCGCCCCGTACCTCGCCATCGGCCTGGACGTGTACGACACCTCGCCGCCGACTGTGGACGCGGTGCGCGCGATGATGCAGCAGTCCCTCGGCGCGATCCCGGACGGGCTCCCGGTGTCGACCGTCGCGATGTCCGACGAGCATGACCCGGTCGCGATGTGGCTGCGCGCCCATGCCCGCCCGTTCTACGACCGCGAGGCCCACGGCGCCGCCGCGCCGCCCGCCGCGGGCTCCGGCTATCCGCCCGCGCACCAGCGCTGACCGGGCCGTATACGCGAGAAGCGGGTACGGCCGGGCACCGGCCGCACCCGCCCGCGCTGACTCAGCGTGACGGTGTCCACAGAGTGGACAGGAGCGCCGGCGGAGGGGAACCGCGCTGCCGCCGGGCGCCGGTTTCGTGACAGGTTTTCAGCCATGCGCGCTCAGCGATCATCGGTTGACCGCCTGTCACCTGCGATTTCACCCCTTCTTCACGCCGCCCGAAGCTTCCCGGAGGGGGGTGGAGGGGGAGTCGAATGTATCGGGACGGTTAATTCCTGGCAGAGGGACGCCTGAAGAGTCCCTTATGTCAACTGTTCAGATCTCAGGTGGGTATCACCGCTATCCGGACTGTTCTCGACTCGCTGTGAACATCTGTAGTGTTCGGCCGGTCAAGATGCATCCACATAGCGGACCCGGAGTGGCCCCAATATGCGCATATCCAAGTCCCGAGCCGCTCGGGCGATCACGGCCGCGGTGGCGGTCGCTCTGATCGCCACGGGCTGCTCCAGCGAACGGGACAGTGACAACAAGAGCGACGGCAAGAAGGACACCTTCGTCTTCGCCGGTGCCGGTGACCCGGGCTCCCTGGACCCTGCCCTCGCGAGCGACGGTGAAACCTTCCGCGTGACGCGACAGGCGTTCGAGGCTCTTCTCGAGCACGAGTCCGGCGGCAGCGAGCTCGTCGGCGGCCTCGCCGAGAAGTGGTCGAGCAACGACAAGGGCACCGTCTGGACCTTCGACCTCCGCAAGGACGTGAAGTTCCACGACGGCGAGGCGTTCAACGCCGCGGCCGTCTGCGCCAACTACGACCACTGGTTCAACTGGACGGGCACCTACCAGTCCAGCGCGGTCTCCTACTACTGGCAGACCATCATGGGCGGCTTCGCGAAGAACGAGGACAAGGAAGCCCCCAAGGCGAACTACAAGTCCTGCACCGCGAAGGACGAGAACACCGCCGTCATCGAGGTCAAGGAGCCCTCCGCCAACCTCCCCGGCGGCTTCTCCCTGAACGCCCTGGCGATCCACTCGCCGAAGGCGATCGAGGAGTACAAGAAGCAGGACGCCTCCGCCAAGGGCGACGCCATCACGTACCCCAAGTACAGCCAGGAGGCCGGCACGGTCGCCGGTACCGGCCCGTACAAGATCACGAAGTGGAACAAGGGCAACAAGGAAGTCTCCCTTGAGCGCTTCGATGACTACTGGGGCGAGAAGGCGAAGATCAAGAACCTGGTCTTCCGCACCATCGACACCGAAGAGGGCCGCCGCCAGGCGCTCCAGGCCGGTGACATCGACGGCTACGACCTCGTCGCGCCGGCCGACGTCAAGACCCTCGAGGACCAGGGTTACGGCGTCCCGACCCGTGGCGTCTTCAACCTCTTCTACGTGGGCATGAGCCAGGAGGCCAACCCCGCGCTCAAGAAGAAGGAAGTCCGCCAGGCCATCGCGCACTCCATCGACCGTGAGAACCTGGTCAAGACCCAGCTGCCCGAGGGCGGCAAGGTCGCCGACCAGTTCATGCCCGACACGATCGAGGGCTACTCCAAGGACGTCAAGCAGTACGCGTACGACACGGGCGAGGCCAAGAAGCTCCTCAAGAAGGCCGGCCAGGAGAAGCTGAAGGTCGACTTCTGCTACCCGACCGAGGTCACCCGCCCGTACATGCCTGCCCCGCAGGACCTGTTCGAGCTGATGAAGGACGACCTGGAGAAGTCCGGCATCACGGTCACGCCCAAGGCGATGAAGTGGGCCCCGGACTACCTGGACGCCACCGAGTCGGGCTCCTGCGACCTGCACATGCTCGGCTGGACCGGTGACTTCAACGACGGCTTCAACTTCATCGGCACCTGGTTCGCCGGGTACGACAAGCAGTGGGGCTTCAAGGACAAGAAGGTCTTCGACGCCGTGAACGCCGGCTCCAAGCTCGGCAAGCACGACGAGCGCATCGCCGCGTACAAGAAGGCCAACGAGGTCGTCATGGAGTACCTGCCGGGTGTCCCGGTCTCCTCCTCCCCGCCGGCCATCGCCTTCGGCAAGAACGTGAACCCGCCGAACGTCTCCCCGCTGACGCAGGAAGTCTTCTCCGAGGCCTCGTTCAAGTAAGCGAGCAGTAGTCACCCAAGCACATTGGGTCCGCCCGGCCGTCGCAACTCGTCGGCCGGGCGGGGCCATTCATGGAACACATCACGTAAGAAAGGGGCATGCGGGGTGCTGCGTCTCGTCGTACGAAGACTGCTCCAGCTCATACCCACGCTGCTCGGCCTGTCGGTACTGCTCTTTCTGTGGCTCGACCGGCTGCCCGGCGGACCCGCCTCAGCGATCCTGGGGGAGAAGGCCACCGAGGCCGAAGTAACGCGTATCAACCGTGCGCTCGGGCTGGACCAGCCCGTCTACGTCCAGTACTGGCGCTTCCTCAAGCGCATCGCCGAACTCGACCTGGGCACCTCCACCCAGACCGGACAGCCGGTGTGGGACGAGTTCGTCCTGCGCTTCCCCGCCACGGTGGAGCTGGCCCTCCTCGGGATCCTCATCGCCGTGGCCGTCGGCATCCCGCTCGGCTACCTCGCCGCCCGCCACCGCGGCGGCTGGCTCGACGTCACCGCGGTCTCCGGATCGCTCGTCGGCATCTGCATCCCGGTCTTCTTCCTGGCCCTGATCCTCAAGCAGGTCTTCGCCGTCCAGCTCGGGATCTTCCCCAGCTACGGACGCCAGGAGACCGGCCTCGACGCCACGAGCGTGACCGGATTCGCCGTCCTGGACGGCGTCCTCACCGGGGAACTCGACGCCGCCTGGGACGCGATCATGCACCTGATCCTGCCCTCCGTCGCCCTGGCCTCCATCCCGCTCGCCGTCATCGTGCGCATGACCCGCGCCAGCGTCCTCGAGGTGCAGGACGAGGACTACGTCCGCACCGCCGAGGCCAAGGGCCTCAAGCGGAGCGTCGTCCGCGGCCGGCACGTGCTGCGCAACGCGATGCTCCCCGTGGTGACCGCGGTCGGCCTGCTCACGGGCTCCCTGCTGTCCGGCGCCGTCCTCACCGAGTCCGTGTTCGCCTTCGGCGGTATCGGTTCCTTCCTCCGGCAAGCGATCGACGGCCGCGACTACCCCGTGCTCGTCGGGTTCATCATGTTCATCGCGCTGGTGTATGTCCTGATCAACCTGCTGGTGGACGTGGCGTACAGCCTCATCGACCCGAGAGTGCGGGTGTACTGACGTGAGTGTCGCCACCAAGTCCGAAAAGATCCAGCGGCTCGCGGAACTGACCGCGACCAAGGAGACCGGCACCGGCGCCAGCCTGTGGCGGGAGGCCTTCCGCCGGCTCAAGCGCAGCAAGATGGCGATCATCGGCGCGATCATCATCTCCCTGTTCGTCCTCCTCGCGATCGTCGGGCCCTACCTCGCGCCGTACGCCCCGACCGCCCAGACCTGGCGGGGCGAGGTCTTCCCCAACCGGGGCGAGTTCGTCGGCCCGCGCGCGGAGAACTGGTTCGGGCTCGACAACCTCGGCCGGGACATGTTCTCCCGCATGCTGGTCGGCGCCCGCCAGACGCTGCTCGTCGGCATCGTCGCCACGCTGATCGGCCTGGTCACCGGCTTCCTGATCGGCGGCCTCTCCGGAGCCGCCGCCACCCTCGGCGGCGACGCCGGAAAGCGCGTCGACTCGGTCATCATGCGCTTCATCGACATGCTGCTGGCGATGCCCTCGCTGCTGCTGGCCGTGTCCATCGCCGCCATCATGGGGCAGTCACTGACCACGGTGATGATTGCCGTGGGTGTCGTCCAGATCCCGGTGTTCGCCCGGCTGCTGCGCGGCTCCATGCTGGCGCAGGGCGGCGCGGACTACGTGCTCGCGGCCAGGTCCCTGGGCGTGCGCAAGCGGCGCATCGTGGTCTCGCAGATCATCCCCAACTCGCTCAGCCCGGTGATCGTGCAGGCCACGCTCTCCCTGGCCACCGCGATCATCGAAGCGGCCGCCCTGTCCTACCTGGGCCTGGGCAACCCCGACCCGGCCATCCCCGAGTGGGGCGTCATGCTCACCCAGGCGCAGCGCTTCTTCGACAACGCGCCGTTGATGGCGCTCTACCCCGCCGTCGGCATCATCATCACCGCCCTCGGCTTCACCCTCTTCGGTGAGGCCATGCGGGAAGCCCTCGACCCGAAGCTGAGGGGCTGAACCACCATGTCTCTGCTCACTGTCGACGAACTGACCGTCACCTTCGGCGGCCGCGGACGCAAGGAGTCCCGGGCGGTCGACGGCGTCTCCTTCGAGGTCGACCAGGGCCAGGTCGTGGGCCTGGTCGGCGAGTCCGGCTGCGGAAAGTCCGTCACCTCCCTGGCCCTGATGGGCCTGCTGCCCGACAAGGGCGTCACGATCGGCGGCCGTGCCGAATTCGACGGCACCGACCTGTTCACCATGAACCCGTCCGCCCGTCGCGACCTGCGCGGCAGCAAGATGGCGATGATCTTCCAGGACCCGCTGTCCTCGCTCAACCCGGTCGTGCCGATCGGCGTGCAGGTCACCGAGATCCTGGAGCGCCACCGCGGGATGAAGGGGGAGGCCGCCCGCAAGGAGGCCGCCCACCTGCTGGACCGGGTCGGCATCCCCGACCCGACCCGTCGGCTCAAGGAGTACCCGCACCAGCTCTCCGGCGGCATGCGCCAGCGCGCGCTGATCGCCATGGCGGTGGCCTGCGCCCCGAGCCTGCTCATCGCCGACGAGCCCACCACGGCCCTCGACGTGACCATCCAGGCCCAGATCCTGGAACTGCTCAAGGAACTCGTGGACCAGGAGGGCACCGCCCTGCTGATGATCACCCACGACCTCGGTGTGGTCGCCGGCATCTGCGACCAGGTCAACGTGCTCTACGCCGGCAAGGCCGTGGAGTCCGCCGGGCGCCGCGAGCTGTTCGCCCACCCCACCCACCCCTACACGCACGGACTGCTGGGCTCCATCCCGCGCCTGGACGCCCCCCGGGGCGAGTCCCTCAAGCCCATCCGCGGCTCCATCAACGACCGCGTCGCCTGGGCCGACGGCTGTGCCTTCGCGCCCCGCTGCGACCGGTACGAGATGGGCTGCCTGACCGGTACCCCGCAGCTCGCCGAGCCGCGTGCCGCCGATCACCAGGTGCGGTGCGTCAACCCCGTACTCGACGACGCGAAGGCCGAGGAGGTCCCCGCATGAGCCTGCTCGAACTGGACGGCGTCAAGGTCCACTTCCCCATCAAGAAGGGCGTGCTGTTCGACCGTACGGTCGGGCACGTCTACGCCGTGGACGGGGTGTCCCTGAAGGTCGAGGCCGGCGAGACCTACGGCCTGGTCGGCGAGTCCGGCTGCGGCAAGACCACCCTCGGGCGGTCGGTGCTGCGGCTCGTGGACATCACCGAGGGGTCGGTCGTCCTCGACGGCACCGACCTGGCGAAGCTGCCGAGCGAGGAGATGCGCCGCTTCCGGCGCCGGCTCCAGATGGTCTTCCAGGACCCGCTGGGCTCGCTCAACCCCCGGCAGAACATCGAGTCGATCCTGTCCGAGGGCATGGTCGCCCACGGCATCGGCAAGAACCAGGAGGAGCGCCGCGAGAAGATCAAGGCGATCCTGGAGCGGGTCGGCCTGCCCTCCAACGCCCTGGCCCGCTACCCGCACGAGTTCTCCGGCGGCCAGCGCCAGCGCATAGGCATCGCCCGCGCGCTGGTCCTCGAGCCGGACGTGATCATCTGCGACGAGCCGGTCTCCGCGCTCGACGTGTCGATCCAGGCCCAGGTCGTCAACCTGCTGGAGGAACTCCAGGAGGAACTCGGCCTGACCTACCTGGTGATCGCCCACGACCTCGCGGTCGTCCGGCACATCTCCGACGTGATCGGCGTGATGTACCTGGGCTCGCTGGTCGAGGAGGCGCCGAGCGACACGCTGTACGCCGAGCCCAAGCACCCGTACACCAAGGCCCTGATGTCGGCCGTACCGGTGCCGGACCCGGAGGTGGAGGACCGCCGCGAGCGCATCCTGCTCACCGGCGACCTGCCCTCCCCGGCGAACCCGCCCAGCGGCTGCCGCTTCCACACCCGCTGCCCCTGGGCCCAGGCCGAGAAGTGCGCGACCGAACGGCCGGAGCTGAAGGACGTCGGCGGCGGTCACCGGGTGGCCTGCCACTACGCCGCCGAGATCGCGTCGGGAGAGCTGAAGCCGACCCGGCCGACGGGCATCGAGGCCGTCACGGAGACCGAGGACGTGTTGGCGGAGCGGGTCGAGGGCGAAGCGGAGGTTCCCGCCGCGCTCCTGCCGGCCGACTCGACGACCAAGCCGGACGCCGCGGTGGTCAAGGAAAAGGTGCCCGCAGCGGTCGAGGTCCCGAGCGACCCGACGGCCGACGCCGTCGCGAAGGACCGCGACGCCGGGGGGACGGACGCGTCCGGCAAGGGGCCGGGCGGGACCGACTGACAGACTGCTGGACACATCGGAGCGCCGGGCCGGCCAGAAGCGCTCGGCGCTCCGAGAACTCCTCGGGCCGCAAGTTCGTTCCACCCCTCGCCTTGCTTTGCAAGGCGAGGGGTTCTTTTTGAGTAAGAATATGAAAGTGCTCCAGCAACTCTTCAGCCCGTCCCTCCTGCACGCGCTCGACCTGATCGGCATCTTCGTCTTCGCGATCTCGGGCGCCCTGCTGGCCGTCCGGAAGAACCTCGACGTCTTCGGCATCGCGGTCCTCGCCGAGGCCACCGCCCTGGGCGGCGGGCTCTTCCGCGACGTGGTCATCGGCGCCGTGCCGCCCGCCGCCTTCACGGACCTCGGGTACTTCGTGACCCCGCTGCTGGCCGTGGCGCTGGTCTTCTTCCTCCACCCGCACGTCGAGCGCATCCAGAACGCCGTCAACTTCTTCGACGCCGCGGGGCTCGGGCTGTTCTGCGTCGTCGGCACCGCCAAGGCGTACGACTACGGGCTCGGCCTGACCGCCTCCGCCTGCCTGGGACTGGTCACCGCGGTGGGCGGTGGTGTGCTGCGGGACGTGCTCGCCAACGAGGTGCCCTCGCTGCTGCGCTGGGACCGCGACCTGTACGCCGTACCGGCGCTGGTCGGCGCCACCATGGTGGCCCTGTGCATCCACTTCGACGTGCTGAACGCGTTCACCAGCAGCTTCGCCGTGATCACGGCGTTCGTGCTGCGGCTGCTGGCACTCCGGTACCACTGGCGGGCTCCCCGCGCGTGGCAGCGGCGCTCGACGGCCCGCGAGGAGGAGTAGGGGAGGAGCGGTGAGGGAGCAGCGGGGGTGGACAAGAGCCCAAAGCTACCGCTTAGTAGGTGACTCTTGTAGTGTTCAACCATGCCAGAAGCAGCCTCCGCCCCGGCCGTCCGGGCCACCATCGGCGACAGTGAGTTCGACCGCGACACCGCGGTCACGCCCCGCGAACCGGGCGTCTACGGCATCGATCTCTCCGCCGGCTGGACGATCATCAGCGCCGTCAACGGCGGCTATCTGCTGGCCGTCCTGGGCCGCGCCCTCGCCGACACCCTGCCGCACCCGGACCCGTTCACCCTCTCCGCGCACTATCTGACCGCCTCCCAGCCGGGCCCGGCGGTCGTCCGTACCCAGACCGTACGCACCGGACGCACCCTCTCGACCGGGCAGGCGTCCCTCTTCCAGAGGGACGACCAGGGCCGTGAGGTCGAGCGCATCCGCCTCCTGGCCTCCTACGGCGACCTGGACGCCCTCCCCGACGACGTCCGTACGTCGGCCGAGCCGCCCGCGATACCGCCCATGGACCAGTGCTTCGGTCCCGAGGACGGTCCGGCCCCCGTCGACGGCAGCTCCGCCATCATGGACCGGCTGATGCTCAAGCTCGACCCGTCGACACTCGGCTGGGCCCTCGGAAAGCCTTCCGGCAAGGGGGAGATGCGCGCCTGGTTCGGGCTCGCCGACGGCCGGGAGCACGACCCGCTCTCCCTGCTCCTCGCGGTGGACGCACTGCCTCCCACCGCCTTCGAACTCGGGCTCAAGGGCTGGGTCCCCACGGTCGAGCTGACGGTGCACGTCCGTTCCCGCCCGGCGCCCGGCCCGCTGCGGGTGTCGATCACCACCCGCAACCTCGCCGGCGGCTTCCTCGAGGAGGACGCCGAGGTCTGGGACAGCGCGGACCGGCTGGTCGCCCAGTCCCGTCAGCTCGCCCGGGCGCGCCTGGGCTGAGCGGTCCTTCGCGGTGCGGCCGGCGGCGGGTCAGCCGGCCGTACCGATGCCGGCCGCACCTCTGCCGGAGGTGCCTTCGCCGGCCGGGCGGTCCAGCCAGTGCAGGCGGCCGATGCCGATCAGCCGCAGCCGGCGGGCCGCCGTCAGTGCCACGCGTTCCCGCGCCCGGTCCCCGGGGCCGGGCGCCGACGTCGTCACCGGGGTCCCTGCCGAGGCCGGCGCCTCCAGGAAGAGGCATCCCGTGGCGATCATCTGGTCGACGTAGAGCTGGGCCGGCATCAGCAGGTCGTCCGTGCTCCAGCCCGCGGACACCGGGTCCTCGGCCAGCTTCTTCGCGGCCGGGGGTGCCGTCATCGCCGTCCGGCTCGCCGTCTTCGCCCTGCGCGAGCGCCACGACCGCGTCCACCGGGAGGGCTGAACGCCATGCGCCTCACCTCACCGGCCGCCCACCGCGCCGCAACCCACCGAACCGCCGTCGACGCCCGTGCCCGAACCGCTGTCCAGGACTCCGACGGCATGGCGGTCGCGTCCTTCGTCCTGGGCCTGCTGGGCCTGCTCGTCCTCAACATCGTTCTCGGGCCGATCGCCATCGTGCTGGCGGGCACCGCCCTGCGGCGGGGCACCACCCGGCGCGGACGCGCCTGCCTGGGCCTCGGCCTGGGCAT
The DNA here is from genome assembly GCF_045209715.1 of Streptomyces sp. NBC_01635. Lineage (NCBI taxonomy): Bacteria > Bacillati > Actinomycetota > Actinomycetes > Kitasatosporales > Streptomycetaceae > Streptomyces > Streptomyces sp. NBC_01635. The sequence continues at coordinate 6,332,712 of NZ_CP109277.1, forward strand.
CGCCGACCTGCTGGTCCTGCTGGCGTTGATGCAGATGAACGACACGATCTCCTGGAGCTTCTGAGCCGACGGGGCATCCCGGCCGACCGCACCCCGAAGCCACCGGGCGCGGGCCGTAGAATCGGCCCCACCATGGCTTACCTCGACCACGCCGCGACCACCCCGATGCTTCCCGAGGCAGTCGAGGCACTCACCGCGCACCTCGGCGTCACCGGCAACGCCTCCTCCCTCCACGCCGCCGGCCGACGTGCCCGCCGGAGTGTCGAGGAAGCCCGCGAAGCCCTCGCCGAAGCCCTCGGCGCCCGTCCCAGCGAGGTGGTCTTCACCTCCGGCGGGACCGAGGCCGACAATCTCGCCGTGAAGGGCCTGTACTGGGCCCGGCGCGACGCCGAACCGGCCCGCACCCGGGTCCTCGCCAGCCCCGTCGAACACCATGCCGTCCTGGACGCCGTCCACTGGCTCGGCGAGCACGAGGGCGCCGTCGTCGAGTACCTGCCGGTCGACTCCCACGGACGGGTCCACCCGGACGCCCTGCGCGAGGCGATCGCCCGCAACCCCGACGACGTGGCCCTGGCCACCGTGATGTGGGCCAACAACGAGATCGGGACGATTCTGCCGGTCCGTGAACTCGCCGAGACCGCCGCCGAGTTCGGTGTCCCGCTGCACTCCGACGCCGTCCAGGCCTTCGGCCAGGTGCCCGTGGACTTCGCCTCGTCGGGGCTCGCCGCGATGACCGTCTCGGGCCACAAGATCGGCGGCCCGTACGGCATCGGAGCGCTGGTCCTGGGCCGTGAGTACACCCCCGTACCGGTGCTGCACGGCGGAGGTCAGGAGCGGCACGTCCGCTCCGGCACGCTCGACGTGCCCGCCGTCGCCTCCTTCGCCGTCGCCGGCCGGCTCGCCGCCGAGCAGCGGGAATGGTTCGCCCGCGAGGTCGGCGCGCTCCGCGACGACCTGATCGCCGCGGTCCACGAGGCCGTCCCGGACGCCGTCCTCGGCGGCGACCCCGCGTCCGGGGGACGGCTTCCGGCCAACGCCCACTTCACGTTCCCCGGCTGTGAGGGCGACTCCCTGCTGCTCCTGCTCGACGCCCAGGGCATCGAGTGCTCCACCGGCTCCGCCTGCACCGCCGGTGTCGCCCAGCCCAGTCACGTCCTGCTGGCCACCGGCACCGACCCGGACCTGGCCCGCGGCACCCTCCGCTTCTCCCTCGGTCACACCTCCACCCGGGCCGACGTCGAGGCCCTGGCGAAAGCCATCGGACCGGCGGTGGAGCGTGCGCGGGCGGCGGGGCTGACCTGACGCCCCCCGGGCACGAAAACGACCTACGAGACGGGTTCCCTTCGCCGGTATGACCCGGATCAGGTGGCTAGGGGTCGCCTTCCGGCCCTGTCCTGCGACCTTCCGGCCTCTCAGCCCGACCGTCGACGTCGGCACCAGCGGAAACCGAAGCTTCACGCTGAAGTCGGCTACTCCGGTCGAACTCCCTCACTCATCTCGTAGGCCTGTTCTTATGATAGAACGCCCGTTTCTGGATGGAAGGGGGTAGGTTAAGGTTTTTTGTCCAGTTTTTCGGGTGGCGGGTCAGGCCGTCGTCGTGAGCGCCTGACGTACGAGCTTCATGTAGCGCTCCCAGTCCCAGTGCGGGCCCGGGTCGGTGTGATCCGTCCCCGGCACCTCGATGTGGCCGATGATGTGCTTCCGGTCGACCGGGATGTCGTAGCGGGCGCAGATCCGGGCCGTGAGCCGGGCCGAAGCCTCGTACATCTCGTCCGTGAGGTCCTGCGGCCGGTCCACGAACCCCTCGTGCTCGATGCCGATGCTGCGCTCGTTGTAGTCGCGGTTTCCCGCGTGGTAGGCCACGTCCAGCTCGCGGATCATCTGCGTGACGCGTCCGTCCTGGCCGACGATGTAGTGCGTCGCCGCCTGGTGCCCGGGGTCCTGGAAGGCCCGCACCGCGCTGTCGAAACTGCCCTGGGTGACATGGACGATCACCATGTCTATGCCGAAGTCGTCGGGCCGGTCCGCGCGCCGCCAGTTGGCGTCCGAGGCCGCCACCCAGCGGGCGCCCGCGAAGTCGACCACGCCCGGCTTGCGCGGCTTCTCGACCCCGGGCATCCGCCACCACAGGCGGCCCAGCTCGTCACGCGCCAGCACGGCCGTACCCGCGGCGGCGGCCACCCCGCCGACGATCAGGGCCCGCCGGCCGATGCGACGGTCGCCGTCCTTGCCGGCCCGGCCCGTGGAAGCTCTTCTTTCCCCCATGCGATCAACAACGGATACCCGGTGGCTCCGGTTCCCGTTCCCCGTACCCTGGAGGGGTTATGACTGAGATCCCGCAGCCCTCCCGCCCCCGCCCCCTCCGGGTACTGGCCGCCATGTCCGGCGGCGTCGACTCCGCCGTCGCCGCGGCCCGTGCCGCCGAGGCGGGCCACGACGTGACCGGCGTCCACCTCGCGCTCTCCGCGAACCCCCAATCCTTCCGCACGGGCGCGCGGGGCTGCTGCACCATCGAGGACTCGCGCGACGCCCGCCGCGCCGCTGACGTCATCGGCATCCCGTTCTACGTGTGGGACCTCGCCGACCGCTTCCGCGAGGACGTCGTGGAGAACTTCGTCGCCGAGTACGAGGCCGGCCGCACCCCCAACCCGTGCCTGCGCTGCAACGAGAAGATCAAGTTCGCCGCGCTGCTGGACAAGGCCCTGGCCCTGGGCTTCGACGCCGTGGCCACCGGCCACTACGCGCGCGTGGTCACCCTGCCCGACGGCACGCGCGAACTGCACCGCGCCTCCGACATGGCCAAGGACCAGTCGTACGTCCTCGGCGTGCTGGACGACCGGCAGCTCGCCCACGCGATGTTCCCGCTCGGCGACACGGTCACCACCAAGGACGAGATCCGCGCGGAGGCCGAGCGCAGGGGACTGGCGGTGGCCAAGAAGCCCGACTCGCACGACATCTGCTTCATCGCGGACGGCGACACCCAGGGCTTCCTCGCGAACCGGCTGGGCCGGGCCGAGGGCGACATCGTCGACGAGTCCGGCACCAAGGTCGGCACGCACGAGGGCGCCCACGGCTTCACCATCGGCCAGCGCAAGGGCCTGCGGATCGGCACCCCCGCCCCCGACGGCAAGCCCCGCTACGTCCTCGACATCTCCCCGGTGACCAACACGGTCACCGTCGGCCCCGCGGACTCCCTCGACGTGGGTGCGCTCACCGCGATCGAGCCCCGCTGGTGCGGAGCCGCCCCGACCGGCCCCGGCACCTACACCGCCCAGCTCCGCGCCCACGGCGACGAGACCGAGGTCACCGCCGAACTGACCGACGGCGTCCTGGAGGTGTCGTTCAAGGAGCCGGTCCGCGGCGTGGCCCCCGGCCAGGCGATCGTCCTCTACGCCGGCACCCGGGTCGTCGGCTCCGCCACCATCGCCACGACGTCCCGTACGACGAAGACGCCCACGAGGGTCTGATCCGAGGCGCGGTCCCTGCCTGAAGACGTGAGCAGTCGGCGAACGAATGCCACTTTTGCGCTCATCTGAGCGTCAAAGTGGCATGGAGGGCCGGAGTGCTCACGTCTTCGGGCAGGAGTGCTTCCTCTGGACGCGCGCGATGGTCACGGTGCCGCGGTGAACTCGTGGACGAATTCGATCTCACCCACGATGTGGGCGTTGAACTCGTCGAGTTCCTCTGCCGGAACCCACAGTTCGAGGAGGGTCCGCCCGCCCGCCCGCTGGACGGGATACCGGGCGAGGAACTCCGACTCGACCTCGAACCGGGTGACGAACCCGGCACCGTCGTGCTTCACGTTCCAGTCCCGGGCGATCCTGATCGCGTAGTCCTCGTTGAGGACCGGGTAGAAGATCGGCTGCTCGGGCAGTCGGGGCGGCCAGGCCCGCCACCCCGACTCCCGGACCAGCTCCAGTTCCTTCGGCCCGGTCGGACGCCACAGCGTCGTCGTCGCCTGTCGGACGGTCATCGATACTGCTCCCCGTACGTCGAGAACGGCTGGCCGGAAGACCGGACGATACCGACATGCCGAGCCCGCTTCCACGCCGTTTCCGTGTGCGTGGCTGCCGCGATGCGTCCCCGCGTTCACTTCTGTGGCCGAGTCCTCGGCCTGGGCGTCAGGCCCCGCCACCGTGCGGCTGCGCTGGGCCAACCCCGTGCTAAGAGTCAGTGTCACGGACACCTGCCCCGAGTTCCCTGTGTCGTTGGTGCCGGGCGGGCCGGACGAGGAGCGGGGCCGGGGACTGCTGATTCTCGATCTACTGGCCGACGACTGGGGCGGATGCGGGCTCGGGGAGGCGGTGTTCGGGGTGGGCGGCAAGAGCATCTGGTTCGAGCTGGTGCTGGACGGGGGCGATCCGCCGCCAGGAGGCTGTGCGGCTGACGGCGCCGGGCCCCGGCCCCCTGATCTGCCCGTGCTCGCCGCCTGAGGAAAGGGGGACCGTCCGTCCGGTCCTCCGCCACAGGGAGTGGCGGAGGACCGAGGGCGAGCGGCCCGGCCTTCTCCGGGCCCTCACCGGCTGAAGAACTCCGCCAGCACCGGTGCCAGCACGTCCGGCTCCACCATGTGGGTCTGGCCGGGCAGGGTGCGGCAGGTGCCCCGGGGGACGGCGTCCGCGATCGCCCGGGCGGCCTCGCGCATCCAGGCCGGGCTCGCGTCGCCCGCGATGGACAGCACCGGTACGGGGACCGACGCCAGCAGCTTCACCGGGACGCCACCGTCCCCCATGACCGCGTCGTCGTACGCCAGGCTCGGCGCGATCGACTCCATGCCGGCCCACAGGGGGGACTGCCGGGCGCCCTGGATCACCGCCTCGCTCAGCCCGGTGAGACGCAGGAAGAGTTCGACGGCGTCCCCGCGGCGCCCCTCGCCCAGTGCCTCCGTCAGGCGCTCGGTGTACCGCGCGCGCTCCCTCAGGTCCTCCTCGGACATCGCGTACGGCGTCTCGTACACGGCGACGTGCCGCACCGGCAGACCGCTCGCCGCCGCGCGCAGCGCCAGCGCGCCGCCCGAGGAGACGCCGTACAGCGACGCCTGTCCGCCCACCGCCTCGATCAGCGCCGCCAGGTCCTCGATTTCGCGTTCCACCGCGTACGGCGTCCGGTCCCCGCTCGCGCCGCGGCCCCGGCGGTCGTACACGACGACCCGGAACCGCTCCGAGAGCGGGGCGGCCAGCGGGGCCACCGTGGCGCCCGTCGACATCGCGCCGCTGACGAGGACGACCACGGAACCCCGTCCGGCGCTCTCGTGGGCGATGGGGGTGCCGTCACGCGAAACGATGTTCTTGTCCATGTCTCCGCAGACTGCCGCACCGCGGCCCGATCGTCGGTGAGGCGGGCCGCGCGTCCGACGATCGCAACCCTTCTATCCGATCATCGGACTTCCACGTCGTAGAAACACAGGTGGTCCTTGATGTCGGCGACGTCCGGCTTCGGGTCGGGATACGCCCACACGAGATCGGGCGCGTCCGGCCGCGACCAGTAGGACGCGGTGCCCTTGAAGGGGCAGTGGGTGCGGGTGTCGGACGGGGTCAGCAGGTCGAGCCGCACATCCTTCGGCGGGATGTAGTACCGCGCGGGCAAGCCCGTCTCGCGCAGCACCAGCGCCTGGTCGCTCTCGGCCACGACCTCCCCGCTGTGCACCACGCGCACGGGCCGGTCGCTCCGCTCGACGGTGATGCGGTGTCCTCCGGTCATGGTCCACGCTCCTCGGTCAGCCGGGTCATGGGGTCGGCAAGGTCATGGGGCAGCAGGGTCGACGCCCGAACGGGCCGACGGGTTGACGGGCCGACGGGTCGACGGCTCCGAACGCCGACGGGTACAGCGTCCGCCGAAGCCGCATTCTTCCCTTCCCCGCCGGACCGGCCCCGTACCCTGGGGCCGTGAACATCTGTGTCTTCCTCTCCGCCGCCGATCTGGACGAGCGGTACACGCGCCCCGCAAGGGAGTTCGCCGAGCTGCTCGGCAAGGGCGGCCACACCCTGGTGTGGGGCGGTTCCGACGTCGGCCTGATGAAGGTCGTCGCCGACGGGGTGCAGGAGGCGGGCGGCCGGCTCCTCGGCGTCTCCGTGGAGTTCCTGGCGGCGAAGGCCCGCGAGGGCGCCGACGAGATGATCGTCGCCCGGGACCTGGCGGAGCGCAAGCGCCTGCTCCTCGAGAAGGCCGACGCGGTGGTCGTCATGGTGGGCGGCACCGGCACGCTCGACGAGGCCACCGAGATCCTCGAGCTGAAGAAGCACGGGCACACGGACAAGCCGGTGGTCCTGCTGAACAGCGCGGGCTTCTACGACGGCCTCAAGACCCAGTTCCGGCGGATGGAGGACGAGGGCTTCCTGCCCCGCGCCCTCACCGACCTGGTCTTCTTCGCCGAGGAGCCCGTCGGGGCACTGGCGTACCTGGAGGAGAGCCGGGGCATCGAGTGACCCGGGCCGGGACCTGCGGGGGAGAACCCGGGCCGGGCCGGGCCGCGTGATGATGCGAGCATGGCGGGCATGCCTACACATGTGATCACCGGAGCGGGCTCCGGCATCGGCGCGGCCGTCGCCCGCCGGCTGCACGCGCGCGGGGACGAACTCGTCCTGCACGCACGCTCGGCGGGGCGGGCGAAGGAACTGGCGGCCGAGTTCCCCGGCGCGCGGACCCTCGTCGGCGACCTGGCCGACCCCGACCGGCTCAGCTGGGCCTTCTCCCACCAGTCCCTCCCGGACCGGGTGGACTCCCTGCTGCACATCGCCGGCGTCGTCGACCTCGGCGAGATCGGCGAGCTGACCTCGAAGAGCTGGCGGCACCAGCTCGACGTCAACCTCGTCGCCCCCGCCGAACTCACCCGGCACTTCCTGCCCCAGCTGCGCGCGAGCCGCGGACACGTGGTCTTCGTCAACTCCGGCGCGGGCCTGAGCGCCCACGCCCGGTGGGGCGCCTACGCGGCCTCCAAGCACGGTCTCAAGGCACTCGCCGACTCCCTGCGCGAGGAGGAGCACGGCAACGGGGTCCGCGTCACCTCGGTCTACCCCGGCCGCACCGCCAGTCCCATGCAGGCCAAGGTGCACCAGCAGGAGGGCAAGGACTACGACCCCGGCCGGTGGATCGACCCCGAGTCGGTCGCCACCACCCTCCTCACGGCCCTCGACCTGCCCCGGGACGCGGAGGTCAACGACCTGACGGTGCGGCCGGGGCGCTGAACTCCCGGGCGCACGCCCGACGGCCCCACCGGAACACCGTCCTCACCATCCGTTCCGTACGCTTCGGGGGTGAGCGAAAAAAGCCAGTTCAGGTTCGGGGCCGCGACCGGGGTCGGGTCGATGCCGGGCGGGGACGTCCACGAGGCCGTCAAGACCGTCACCGGAAGCTTCGAGGACTTTCCCTTCCTGCCCGAACTGCCCGCCCGGGGACCTGGTGCGGACATGATCGGCCGGACCGCCGGGATGCTCGTCGAGCTGTACGCGCGCGTGGAGCCCAGCGGCTGGCGGATCGGGGACCGGCCCGGGCGCGACACCAAGCGGGCCCGCTCCTGGCTCGGCCAGGACCTCGACGCGCTGGAGGAGTACACCCAGGGGTACGAGGGCCCGCTGAAGGTGCAGGCCGTCGGCCCCTGGACGCTCGCCGCCCAGCTGGAGCTGCGCAACGGCGAGGTGGCCCTCTCCGATCCCGGCGCCTGCCGGGACCTCGCCGCCTCGCTCGCCGAAGGGCTGCGCCTGCACCTCGCCGAGGTGGGCCGGCGCGTGCCCGGCGCGCGGCTCGTCCTCCAGCTCGACGAACCCTCCCTCACCGACGTCCTGCGCGGCCGGGTGCGCAGCGCCAGCGGCTACCGGACCCACCGCGCGGTGGACCGGCAGCTCGTCGAGTCCGGACTGAGGGACGTGTTCGGGGCGCACGGCGCCGGCCCGGTCGTGGTCCACTCGTGCGCGCCGGACGTCCCGTTCGCCCTGCTGAGGCGGGCGGGAGCGCAGGCGGTCTCCTTCGACTTCTCGCTCCTCACCGAACGTGACGACGAGGCGATCGGGGAAGCGGTCGAGAGCGGCACCCGGCTGTTCACCGGTGTCGTGCCGGGGACGGACGGCCCGTTGTCGGACCCTGCCGGTAGCGTCATGGGGGTCAGAACGCTGTGGCGCAGGCTGGGGCTGCGGCCGGGCCTTCTCGTGGAGGCGGTCACGGTCACCCCGGCGTGCGGACTCGCGGGGGCCTCCCCGGAGTACGCGCGCACCGCCTACGCACACTGCGTCCGGGCGGCGAGATCCCTCGCGGACAACCCAGAGTGACGGAAGGACACACGGTGGCGGGTGACCAGCAGGCGGAGACGACGAGCGTGCCGGCGAAGGCGCGGGAGCAGCACGCCCGGCTCGCCGAGCAGATCGAGGAGCACCGCTTCCGGTACTACGTGAACGACGCGCCCGTCGTCAGCGACGCCGAGTTCGACCGGCTGCTGCGCGAACTGGAGGCGCTGGAGGAGCAGTACCCAGAACTGCGCACCCCCGACTCCCCGACCCAGAAGGTCGCCGGCGCGTACGAGACGGAGTTCACCTCCGTCCAGCACCGCTCCCGCATGCTCTCCCTCGACAACACCTTCAACGACGACGACCTCGCCGCCTGGGTCGAGCGCATCCAGCGGGAGCTGGGCGCACAGGAGTTCCACTTCCTGTGCGAGCTGAAGGTCGACGGCCTCGCCGTCAACCTCACCTACGAGCACGGGCGCCTGGTCCGCGCGGCGACCCGCGGCGACGGCCGCACCGGCGAGGACATCACGCCCAACGTACGGACCATCGCCGAGATCCCGGACCGCCTGAAGGGCGACGGGGTGCCCGCCCTCGTGGAGATCCGCGGCGAGGTCTTCTTCCCGATGGAGGAGTTCCAGGGTCTCAACGCCCGCCTGGTGGAGGCCGGTGACAAGCCCTTCGCCAACCCGCGCAACGCGGCGGCCGGTTCGCTGCGCCAGAAGGACCCGCGCGTCACCGCCACCCGCCCCCTGCACATGGTCGTCCACGGCATCGGCGCCCTGGAGGGCTTCGAGGGCCTCGCCCGCCTCTCCGAGGCGTACGACCTGCTGAAGGCCTGGGGCCTGCCCACCTCCGAGCACAACCGTGTGGTCGACGGCCTCGAAGGCGTACGGGAGTTCATCGCGCACTACGGCGAGAACCGGCACTCCGTGGCGCACGAGATCGACGGCGTGGTGGTCAAGCTCGACGAGATCCCGCTCCAGGGCCGCCTCGGCTCCACCTCGCGCGCCCCGCGCTGGGCCATCGCGTACAAGTACGCGCCCGAGGAGGTCAACACCAAGCTGGTCAACATCCGTGTGGGTGTGGGCCGTACGGGCAGGATCACACCGTACGCGCAGGTCGAGCCGGTCACCGTGGCCGGTTCCGAGGTCGAGTTCGCCACGCTGCACAACCAGGACGTGGTCAAGGCCAAGGGTGTCCTCATCGGGGACACAGTGGTGCTGCGCAAGGCCGGTGACGTCATCCCGGAGATCCTCGGCCCGGTCGCCGACCTGCGCGACGGCAGCGAGCGCGCCTTCGTCATGCCGGCCGAGTGCCCGGAGTGCGGCACGCCGCTGCGGCCGATGAAGGAGGGCGACGTCGACCTGCGCTGCCCCAACGCCCGTGCCTGTCCCGCCCAGTTGCGGGAGCGCCTGTTCTACCTCGCGGGCCGCAAGGCGTTGGACATCGAGCACTTCGGCTATGTCGCCGCCGCGGCGCTCACCGGACCGCTGGAGCCCGCGGACCCGCCGCTGAAGGACGAGGGCGACCTGTTCGACCTCACGATCGAGCAACTGCTGCCCATCAGGGCGTACGTCCTCGACCAGGACAGCGGGCTGCCCAAGCGGGACCCGAAGACGGGCGAGGAGAAGATCGCCACCGTCTTCGCCAACCAGGAGGGCGAACCGCGCAAGAACGCGGTGGCGATGCTGGCGAACATCGCGGCGGCCAAGGAGCGCCCGCTCGCCCGGGTCCTCACCGGGCTGTCGATCCGGCACGTCGGCCCGGTCGCGGCGGAGGCGCTGGCCCGGGAGTTCCGGTCCGTCGACCGGATCGAGCAGGCCACCGAGAAGGAACTGGCCGACACGGAGGGCGTCGGCGGCATCATCGCCGCCTCGGTCAAGCAGTGGTTCGCCGAGGAGTGGCACCGCGAGATCATCCGCAAATGGCGGGAAGCCGGTGTCCGCATGGAGGACGAGCGGGCCGGCGAGGAGGAGGGCCCGCGTCCGCTGGCGGGGCTGACGGTCGTGGTGACCGGCACCCTGGAGCGGTTCACCCGGGACGGCGCGAAGGAGGCGCTGCAGAGCCGGGGAGCGAAAGTGACCGGTTCGGTCTCGAAGAAGACGTCCTTCGTCGTCGTGGGCGACAACCCGGGGTCCAAGCACGACAAGGCGATGCAGCTCAAGGTGCCGGTCCTGAACGAGGAGGGCTTCACCGTCCTGCTCGACGAGGGGCCGGAGGCGGCGGCCGCCGTGGCGCTGCCCGTCGAGGAGTAGTCGGGGAACGGCAGGTGAAAGGTCACTCGATCGGCGCATACCAGATGGATACGGGTGGCTGGGGCGCATTCGGGCAACCGTCGGCGACCGGTGCCCCTGGAAGCCTTCCGCAGCCTACTGTTGGGAGGTGCGCCCGCCGTGCCCAGCTGCGGCCGGGGCATCCCCATGTTCGTGGCGGCGCTGTGAAAGGGCTTTCCCTCGCGGAGCCGCCGGGGGTTGTCAGGCATCGAGCCGCGTGGCGTGGGCACCGCCGGCTGTGAGAGGGACGGGAATGGAACCCACCGAGAGCGCCGCCCCGGGCTCACGGCTGCGCCGGGGCCTGCGCCGCATGGCGGCCGTACGGCGACGCGGACGTGGGACAGGACGGCCCGCGGGGCCTGCGGGCGCACCGGGACGCCCCGGTGCGCGCACCGCGGAGGCGCGTCCCCGGGGCGCGCGCGGCACCGGAAGACAGGCCGCGGGGCAGCCGGCGGCAGGACAGCCGGGAGCCGGGCGGGGTCCCGGAGCACCCCCGCTCTCCACCGGACTGTCCTCGGACGGCCCAGGCCTGTCCGAAGCGCACGCGGAACGGCACCTCTCCTGGCCCGCGCTGCCCACGGCGGTCGTCTCGGCGGCCGCGTTCGTGCTCGGCGCCGGCGTCCTGGGAGCGTTCACCGGCTCTCACGCGCTCTTCCCGTCCGGCCGCGTCGGCTGGTCCCTGGCCGTCCTGACCGGGATCGTCGTCGGCCACCTGGTGATGCTGGGCCGCTCCCGCTGGTGGGGCGGCACCGGCTCGGGCGCCGCGGTCACCCTCGCCGTGCTGCTGCTCTACGGCTGGGTCCCGGCCGGCATGGTCAGCCTCACCGTGGTCGTGCTGGTCGGCGTGGCCCGGCGGGGCCGCTGGCGGCAGGGCATTCTGCACGGCGCGGTGGACCTGCTCGGCATCGGCGCCGGCGCGCTGGTGCTGGCCCTGTGCGGGTCCGTACCGTCCGTCGAGTCGCCCTCGACCCCGGACCGTTGGGGTCTGCACACCGCCTTCGAGGTGGTGCTGGTCGCCGCCGCGTACCTCGCGGTCACCCGCACCCTCTACTGGTACCTGCACGTCCCGCGGGGCGGACTGCCCACGGTCGCCCGCACCGCCCTGGTCAGACAGGGCCTGGTCGCGGTGGCGCTCCTCGGCATAGCGCCGCTGATCTGCGTGGTCGCCGACGCCCGGCCGATCGTCCTGCCGCTGTTCGCCATCCCGCTGATCGCGCTCGACTCCATGCTGTGGATCGCCAGGGCCCGCGCGGAGGAGCAGTTGCGCGATCCGCTGACCGGGCTGCCCAACCGCCAGTGGCTCCTCGAGCGCATCTGGACCGCGTTGGACGACGCCGAGCGCGCGGACGCCCGCCCCACCCTCATGCTGATCGACCTCGACCGGTTCCGATCGGTCAATGACACTCTTGGTCATCTCGCGGGTGACCGGCTGCTGCTCCAGATCGCCGACCGGCTGAGACTGGCCCTGCCGCGCGGGGCGGAGGCCGCGCGGCTCGGCGGCGACGAGTTCGCCGTCTTACTGCCGGTCTCCGACTCCACCACGTCCGCGACCCGGGTCGCCCGCAGCCTGGTGTCCGCCCTCAGCTCGCCCCTCGACCTCGACGGCCTCACCCTCGTGCTGGAGGCCAGCGCGGGCGTCGCCGTCTTCCCCGACCACGCCCTCGACGCGGAGGGCCTGCTGCGGCGCGCGGACGTGGCGATGTACCAGGCCAAGCGGGACCGTACGGGCGTCGAGGTCTACGAGTCCAAGCGGGACTCCAACACCCCCGACCGGCTGGGACTCCTGGGCGACCTGCGCCGGGCCCTGGACGCCCACGAGGTCCAGCTCCACTACCAGCCCAAGGTCCGCTTCGACGGACAGGTCGCGGGCCTGGAGGCCCTGGTCCGCTGGGTGCACCCGGAGCGCGGCAGGGTGCCGCCGGACGAGTTCATAGCGATCGCCGAGTCCTCCGGGCTGATGCCGCACCTCACCGAGTACGTGCTGGAGACCGCGCTCGGCCAGGTCGCCGCGTGGCGTGCGCAGGGCCTGTTCGTGCCGGTCGCGGTCAACGTCTCCCCGCGCGACGTCCACATCCCCGGCTTCGCCGGCTCCGTCGCGGCCCGGCTGGCCCGGCACGGCGTCCCGGCGGGGGCCCTCCAGCTGGAGATCACCGAGCACGTCCTCCTGGAGGACCCGCAGCGCGCCGCCGACACCCTGAACGCCCTCACCGGGCACGGCGTGAGGATGTCCCTGGACGACTTCGGCACCGGCTACTCCTCCCTCGTGCACCTGCGGCGGCTGCCCGTCAGCGAGCTGAAGATCGACCGCTCGTTCGTGGCCCGGCTGGCCGTCGACGCCGAGGACGCCGAGATCGTGCGCTGCACCGTCGACCTCGCCCACTCGCTCGGACTGCTCGTCGTCGCCGAGGGCGTCGAGGACGACGAGACCTGGGAACGCCTGCGCGACCTCGGATGCGACGCCGTCCAGGGCTGGCTGGTCGCGGCCGCGATGCCGCCCGCCGAAGCCACGGCCTGGCTCCTCGCCCGCGGCTCCCGCGGCTGGCAGCGCCCGGCAGCCGCCCTCCCGGCAGTGGCCGCCGACGACTCCGGCCACCCGGCCTGAACCCATGGGGCGCCCCGCATTCGGGGGGCGCGGGGAAACCGTTTCACGGGTACGGGGCCGCGCCCCATAGGATTGGGGCCTGTCGTCACCTCCCCGCCCGCCACGCCACGCCTGGCCCGGGACGCGACGACAGGCCCTAGCCCGAACCGCACACTCACCCCAGAGGAACGCTGCATGCCTGGCATTACGCGCGAGGAGGTCGCCCACCTCGCCCGGCTGGCGCGTCTGGAGCTGAAGCCCGAAGAGCTCGACCACTTCGCAGGCCAGCTCGACGACATCATCGGCGCGGTCGCCCGCGTCAGCGAGGTCGCCGACCAAGACGTACCGCCGACCTCGCACCCGCTCCCGCTGACGAACGTCATGCGCCCGGACGAGGTCCGTCCCTCGCTCACCCCCGAGCAGGCGCTCTCCGGCGCCCCGGCCCAGGAGCAGCAGCGTTTCAAGGTGCCGCAGATCCTGGGGGAGGACTGATCAGCATGACCGACATCATCAGGCTCACCGCCGCCGAGACCGCCGAGAAGATCGCCTCCGGCGAGCTCACGGCCGTCCAGGTCACCGAAGCGCACCTGGCCCGGATCGAGGCTGTCGACGAGAAGGTGCACGCCTTCCTGCACGTCGACCGCGAGGGCGCCCTCGCCCAGGCCCGTGCCGTCGACGAGAAGCGCGCCCGGGGGGAGAAGCTCGGCCCGCTGGCCGGCGTCCCCCTCGCGCTCAAGGACATCTTCACCACCGAGGGCATCCCGACCACCGTCGGCTCCAAGCTCCTCGAGGGCTGGATCCCGCCGTACGACGCGACGCTCACCAAGCGGCTCAAGGCCGCCGACGTCGTCATCCTCGGCAAGACCAACATGGACGAGTTCGCCATGGGGTCCTCCACCGAGAACAGCGCCTACGGACCGACCGGCAACCCCTGGGACCTCACCAAGATCCCGGGCGGCTCCGGCGGCGGGTCGAGCGCCGCGCTCGCCTCCTTCCAGGCCCCCCTCGCCATCGGCACCGACACCGGCGGTTCCATCCGCCAGCCGGCCTCCGTCACCGGCACGGTCGGCGTGAAGCCGACCTACGGCGCGGTCTCCCGCTACGGCATGGTGGCGTTCTCCTCCTCCCTCGACCAGGGCGGCCCCTGCGCCCGCACGGTCCTGGACGCGGCCCTGCTGCACGAGGTCATCGCCGGGCACGACCCGCTCGACTCCACCTCCATCGACGCCCCGGTCCCCCCGGTCGTCGAGGCCGCCCGCAACGGCTCGGTCGAGGGCATGCGCGTCGGCGTGGTCAAGCAGTTCCGCGGCGAGGGCTACCAGGCCGGCGTCATCCAGCGGTTCGACGAGAGTGTCGAGCTGCTCAAGGGACTCGGCGCCGAGATCGTCGAACTGGACTGCCCGTCCTTCGACCTCGCGCTGTCGGCGTACTACCTGATCGCCCCGTCCGAGTGCTCCTCCAACCTCGCCCGCTTCGACGGCCTGCGCTACGGCCTGCGGACCGGCGACGACGGTACGCACTCCGCCGAGGAGGTCACCTCGCTGACCCGCGAGGCCGGCTTCGGCCCCGAGGTCAAGCGCCGCATCATGCTCGGCACGTACGCGCTCAGCTCCGGCTACTACGACGCGTACTACGGCAGCGCCCAGAAGGTCCGCACGCTGATCAAGCAGGACTTCGACAAGGCGTTCGAGCAGGTCGACGTGATCGTCTCCCCGACGACCCCGACCACCGCCTTCGCGATCGGCGAGCGCGCCGACGACCCGATGGCGATGTACCTCGCCGACCTGTGCACCATCCCGACCAACCTGGCGGGCAACGCGGCCATGTCGCTGCCCTGCGGCCTCGCGCCCGAGGACAACCTGCCGGTCGGGCTGCAGATCATCGCCCCGGTCATGAAGGACGACCGCCTCTACAAGGTCGGCGCGGCCGTCGAGGCGGCCTTCGTGGAAAAGTGGGGCCACCCGCTGATCGAGGAGGCTCCGTCGCTGTGAGCGCACTGACCAAGGCCAAGGGCTTCAAGAAGTCCCGGTCCGGCACGTATCTGTCCATGGCCGCCACCGCGTTCGGCGCGCTCGGCGTCGCCAAGCGCGTCAAGAAGGCGCGGCACGAGAAGGACACCCTGGTCCTGATCGACGCCACCGTGTCCGCCGTCGCGATCGTCACGGGCCTCGCCATCCTGTACCGCGAGCTGAAGCGGCTGGGCGACGACGACGTCCTGCTGGGCTGAGAGGGAAGTTACACCGTGACCACCACGACCGACCTGGTGTCGTACGAGGACGCACTCGCGTCGTACGACCCCGTCATGGGCCTCGAGGTCCACGTCGAGCTCGGCACCAGGACCAAGATGTTCTGCGGCTGCTCGACCACGCTCGGCGCCGACCCGAACACCCAGACCTGCCCCATCTGTCTCGGCATGCCGGGCGCGCTCCCGGTCGTCAACGCGATCGGCGTCGAGTCCGCCGTCAAGATCGGTCTCGCGCTGAACTGCGAGATCGCCGAGTGGTGCCGCTTCGCCCGGAAGAACTACTTCTATCCGGACATGCCGAAGAACTTCCAGACCTCCCAGTACGACGAGCCGATCGCCTTCAACGGCTACCTCGACGTGCAGCTGGAGGACGGCGAGACCTTCCGCGTGGACATCGAGCGCGCCCACATGGAGGAGGACACCGGCAAGTCGACGCACGTCGGCGGCGCCACCGGCCGTATCCACGGCGCGTCCCACTCCCTGCTCGACTACAACCGGGCCGGCATCCCGCTGATCGAGATCGTCACCAAGCCGATCGAGGGAGCGGGCGAGCGGGCCCCCGAGGTCGCGCGCGCCTACGTGCGTGAACTGCGCGAGCTCATCCGGGCGCTCGGTGTGTCCGAGGCCCGGATGGAGATGGGCCAGATGCGCTGCGACGTCAACCTGTCGCTGCGCCCGCACGGCCGGGAGAAGTTCGGCACCCGTTCGGAGACGAAGAACGTCAACTCGCTGCGGTCCGTGGAGCGCGCGGCCCGCTTCGAGATCCAGCGGCACGCCGCCGTGCTGAACGACGGCGGGACGATCATCCAGGAGACCCGGCACTTCCACGAGGACACGGGGTCGACGACCTCCGGCCGCGTGAAGGAGGAGGCCGAGGACTACCGGTACTTCCCGGAGCCCGACCTGGTCCCCGTCGCCCCGTCCCGCGCGTGGGTCGAGGAACTGCGCGCCGGGCTGCCCGAGCTGCCGCTGGTGCGCCGCAACCGGCTCCGCGAGGAGTGGGGGATCTCCGGCACCGACATGCAGGCGATCCTCAACGCCGGTGCGCTGGACCTGATCGTCGCGACGATCGACGCCGGCGCGGACGCGGCCTCCGCCCGCAAGTGGTGGATGGGCGAACTCGCCCGCAGCGCCAACGAGTCCGCCAAGACGCTCGACGAGCTGGCGATCACGCCGGAGCAGGTCGCCCGCGTCACCGCGCTGGTGACCTCCGGCGATCTGAACGACAAGCTGGCCCGTCAGGTCATCGAGGGCGTCCTCGCGGGCGAGGGCACCCCGGACGAGGTGGTCGACCAGCGCGGTCTGAAGGTCGTCTCCGACGACGGCGCGCTCACCGCCGCCGTGGAGGAGGCCATCGCCGGCAACCCAGGTGTCGCGGACAAGATCCGCGGCGGCAAGGTCGCGGCGGCCGGCGCGCTGGTCGGCGCGGTCATGAAGGCCACCCGCGGCCAGGCGGACGCGGCCCGCGTCAAGGAGCTGATCCTTCAGCAGCTGGGCGTCGCCGAGGGCTGATCCCCCGGCGCCGCACGGGAGCACGGGAGAGTGAGGAGGGGGACGCATCGGGTTCGATGCGTCCCCCTCTCCCGTGCGGTCGGCTCCGTGGCGCGGCCGGCGCCGGTGCTTCACGCGGTCGGCGCCGGTGTCTCACGAGGCCAGGGCCGACCCGAGGTCAGGGCCGGCGCCCCACCACGCGGACGAAGCCGAGCGTGCGGCCCTCGTCCACGCGCAGCATCCGCGCGCTCTCACGGCTCGACCGCACGTGGAACTCCTCCGTGCTCTCCTCGGCGACGACGTCGCACCAGAGCAGCCAGTCCCGCCAGCCGTCCGGCTGCCAATCGGCCGCCTCGACCTCCACGGCCCCGCTGCGGGTCCAGTGCCGCCGCCACCACCCGGGGGTGTGGAAGCACCAGAACGCGGGGTCCCAGAAGGGCTTCAGGTGCTCCGGCGGCTCGCTGCCCTCGATCTCCTCGCGCATCGCCGGGACGACGACACCGATCCGCCCGCCCGGCTTCAGCAGCCGGGTCAGCGACGGCAGGTACAGATCGTCGGTGCCGAAGTACTGGTACGCGTCGATGGAGACGATCGCGTCGAAGCTCTCGTCGCCGAAGGGCAGGTCGTGCGCCTCGGCGAGGACCGGAAGCACCCGGTCGGCGACGCCCGCCCCGGCGATGCGGCGCGCGTTCTCCTCGGGCTTGATCCACAGGTCGGCCGCGGTGACCTGGACGTCGTACTCCATGGCGAGGAAGACGGACGTCATGGCGCGTCCGCAGCCCAGGTCGAGCACGCGTGCGCCGGGGCGCAGCGTGTCGAGGCCGAGGGCCGGGGCGAGCCACTCCAGCAGCCACAGCGGGTGCGGGCCCATCGTGTTCTCGACGGTCCAGCGGGCGTCGTAGGCGCTGCTGCGCGGGTACCGGGGCAGGGTGAGGCGGCTAGTGAGGTCGTCGTGCGGGGTGTGCGGTGTGATGTCCGACATCGTTGAACGGGCTCCTTGGGTCCGTGCAGGGGGAAAGGATTGCGTCGGAGATCGGGCGGACCGTCATCAAAGCACCTGCTTCGGCCGGAGCGGCGAGCTGCCGCGGAACGTCGGACCGACGGACGCTAGCAGGTGAGCGGCACCCCCGCATCCCGGTTCCCGGGCCTGGGACGATACGCTCCCGCGCCATGAGCGGACGCGCTGATTCCGACCTGTCCCCGGACACTCGCGCCGACGACGCCGACGACGCCGACGATGCCGACGCCGACGACGTCGGGCAGGGCGACGTCGGGCACGGCGACGACGTCGGGCAGGGCGACGATGCCGAAGACGCCGGGCACGGGGAGCACGACGAGGACGACGAGCACGACGACGACACCCCGCACCGGGCCCGTCGGGCCCGGTGGGCCGCGGTCGGCACCGGGGCGGTACTCGCCCTGGCCGGGGCGGCCGCGGCACTGCTCCGCCTCACCGGCTCCGTCCCGGCCCTCGTCCCGGCGGCCTACGCCTGCGGTGCCGGCGCCTGCGCACTCGCCGCCGTGCTGGGCTCGCGCGGACGGACCCGCAGGGCGCTGTGGCTGTTGATCGCGGGGCTGATGGTGATGGCGCTGGGGGACCAGTTCGACTGACCCCGGTACGGGTGTGCGACCTCACGTCCGGGGCGGATTCATGGGGCTTGCCATAAAAGTTCCCCTTCTGCGAACTGTGAATAAGCACACGAACGCAACAAACGATCATTTTGGGCTGAAAGAGTGTGAATTCCTTGCTCATGTGTTCTTTGCTGGCTGTTCGGTTCACAAGCGACTTTCCCGGCCAAAGAGCCTCCGACAGTCACTCTGGAGCATGATTCGTGACAGCACTCGCACGCTGGTGTGTCCGACGCCGTCTGATCACCGTTCTGCTGTGGCTTCTCGCCCTCGGCGGGGTCGCGGCCGGAGCCTTCGCAACCGGAAACGCGTACTCGAACGACTACGAGGTGCCCGGCACCGAGTCCGGGTACGCCACCGAACTGCTGCGGGAGGGCTTCCCGGCCCTCTCGGGCGACAGCGACACCGTCGTCTGGCACACCCCGTCCGGCAGCGTCCTGGATTCCGACGTCGAACAGAGCATGACCCGCGCCCTGGACCGCATACAGGACCTGCCCGGCATCGCCGCCGTGAGCGGCCCCTACGGGGACGACGGCACCGGCGGGATCAGCGCGGACGGCCGCACCGCCTACGCCACCGTCGTCTTCGACGACCTGGCCAAGGACATCGACAAGGGCGAGGCGGCGGCCGTGCTCGAGGCGGCCGAGGCCGCGGAGACCGACGGCCTCCAGGTGGAACTGGGCGGCAGCGCCGCCGCACTGACCGGGGCGCCCGAGGGGCACCTCGCCGAGATCGTCGGAGTGGCGGTCGCCGCCGTCGTCCTCTTCCTCGCCTTCGGCTCGCTCGCCGCCTCGCTGCTGCCCATCGCCACCGCGCTGGTCGGCGTCGGCACCGCATACGCCTCGATCGTGCTGCTCGGGCACGTCATGACCGTCGCCGACTTCGCGCCGATGCTCGGCATGCTGATCGGACTGGGCGTCGGCATCGACTACGCGCTGTTCATCGTGACCCGGCACCGGCGCGGACTGAAGCGCGGGCTGTCCGTCGCCGAGGCCGCCACCGGGGCTGTCGCCACCACCGGACGCGCGGTCGTCTTCGCCGGGGCCACCGTGTGCATCGCCCTGCTGGGCATGCTGATCCTCCGGCTGAACTTCCTCAACGGCGTCGCCGTCGCGGCCTCGCTCACCGTGGTGCTGACCGTCGCCGCCTCCATCACCCTGCTGCCCGCGCTGCTGTCGCTCATCGGCATGCGCGCGCTCAGCCGCCGCGAACGGCGCCGGTTGGCCGAGGCCGGACCGCAGCCGGAGCTGCCGACCGGCTTCGCCGCCCGCTGGGCGGCGTTCGTGGAGCGCAGGCCCAAGCTGCTCGGTGTGCTCGCCCTGGCCGTCATGGCGGTCCTGGCGCTGCCCACCTCCTCCCTGCACCTCGGCACGTCCGACCAGGGAAACGACCCGAAGACCTCCACCACCCGCCAGGCCTATGACCTCCTCGCCGACGGATTCGGCCCCGGCGTCAACGGCCCGCTCACCCTCGTGACCGAGGTGGACGGCGCCGCCGACCGGCTCGCCCTGGACCGGCTCGGCCCCGTGCTGGGCGGGACCGAGGGTGTCGCGTCCGTCGGGCCGGTGGTCCACAGCGCGGACGGCCGCACCGCGTACCTCTCCGTCGTACCGGAGTCCTCCCCGCAGTCGAAGCGGACCAGCGACCTGGTCGACCGGCTGCGCGAGGACGTACTGCCGCGCGCCGAGACCGGCACCGCCCTCGACGTGCGGGTCGGCGGCGTGACGGCCGGCTACGACGACTTCGCCGACGTCATCATCGGCAAACTCCCCCTCTTCGTCGGTGTCGTCATCGGCCTGGGCTGTCTGCTGCTCCTGCTCGCCTTCCGGTCCGTCGCCATCCCGATCAAGGCCGCGGCGATGAACGTGGCCGCCGTCGCCGCCGCCTTCGGCGTGGTCGTGGCGATCTTCCAATGGGGCTGGGGCAGCGAACTGCTGGGCCTCGGCAGCGCGGGCCCCATAGAACCCTTCCTGCCGGTGATCATGGTGTCGGTCCTCTTTGGGCTCTCCATGGACTACCAGGTCTTCCTGGTCAGCCGGATGTACGAGGAATGGCTGGAGACTGGTGACAACCGGCGCGCGGTACGGGTCGGCCTCGCCGAGACCGGCCGGGTGATCAACTCCGCGGCCGTGATCATGATCTCGGTCTTCCTCGCCTTCGTCCTGACCGGCGACCGCGTGATCGCGATGTTCGGCATCGCGCTCGCCGCCGCCGTCGCCGTCGACGCCTTCGTCCTGCGGACCCTGCTCGTTCCCGCCCTGATGCATCTGCTCGGCGGCGCCAACTGGTGGCTGCCGCGCCGGCTGGACCGGATCCTGCCGCGCATCAGCATCGAGCCGCCCGAGAGCCGTGCCGCCCATGAGAGGCTGGCCGCCGCCACCGACGCCGAGGTGGAGGACGTGCTGGCCGAGAAGGAACGGAAGACGGATGTACGCCATACGACTGGGTGACGACGGATCCGAACTGCGTCCCCTGGAGCCCTGGCACGCGGAGGAGTTCCTCGCCCATCTGGAGCGGGGCCGGGAATTCATCAACCAGTACGTCCCCTTCGGCTCCAGGGCCGTCGACGTGCCCACCGCGCGGGAGGCCCTCCAGCGGTACGCCGATCTCCGCGCCGCCGACACGGCCGCGCTGCACGGCCTGTGGCTGGACGGCACCCTCGTGGGCGGGGTGCTCACGCTGAACTTCGACGCCGGCAACGGCACCTGCGAGGTCGGCTGCTGGCTGGAACCGGCCGCCACCGGACGCGGGCTCGTCACCCGCGCCATGCGGGTGCTGATCGACTGGGCGATCGACCAGCGGGGCATCCACCGCGTGGAGTGGGTCGCCGCCGCCGGCAACGGGCCCAGCCTCAACATCGCCCGCCGGCTCGGCATGACCCTCGACGGGGTACGGCGCCAGTCCCACCTCCACCACGGCGTACGGCACGACCTGGAGGTGTGGTCGGTCCTGGCTCCCGAATGGCGGCAGGCCCGCGCGGCACACCGCGATCATTAAGGCGCTTCTCAGAGAGCGTCCGTACGGTGCGCCTCATGGGTACCAAGACCGAGACCGGGAAAGCGGCCAAGGCCGAGGACAACAGCGAGGACAACGGCGAGGGCAACAGCGAGGACAGGAGGGAGACCGGGGCCGGGGCGGCCGTTGACGCCGACGCGGCCGACAGCGGCACCACGGAACCGGAGACGGACAGGGAGCCGGAGCCGGACACGCCCTCGGAACCGGAGGCCCAGGGTGCCCACGGAGTCGGACAGGGCGCCGCGGCGATCGTCTCCGCCGGGCTCGGCGTCGTCTCGCTCACCGGCAGCTGGCTCGGCACGGTGGCCGCCGCCCGCGAAACCCTCATCGGCCAACTGGAGACGGCCGCGAACTCGACCGTCGCCACCCAGGTCAAGGAGATCTACGGCGACGCCTGGCAGGCCAGCGCGCTGTGGGGCGGCCTGTTCGCGCTGACCGCGCTGGTCATCGGCGTCGTGGTGCTCGCGCGGCCCGCGTTCGGGACGCCCGGCGCCGGGCAGGCGCCCTGGATCAAGTCGGTCGCGTGGGGCGGTGTCGCACTCGGCGTCATCGGGCTGCTGCTCGCCGTCCTCAAGTACACCAACGTGCTGCTGGGGCTGCCCGCGACCGGTTGAGCCACCGCGGGCCCCCGGCGGACACCGGGGAGAATCCGCGCAGTTCCCGAGGGGCCTTGGAGCCCCGAACACCATGGGCGCCCGGCTTGCGGCGTCCGGCACGCACGCTCGCCGCGTTGCCCAAAGGTCCTGGTGGCTCCTCCCCCACTCTCGGCTCCGCTCAAGCGGGGGGACCCCCATCGAGGACCTTCCGGCGCCTTGCGATCGCACGCACCGGACGCCGCGAGCCGATCGGACTCCCCTTGTGTTCGGGGCTCTTAGTCCGGCCACGAGCGCCTTACGACCGGACCAGGGCCCCTCACGCGTACCTAAGGCCCCGGGGCCGCCGAAGATGCGGAACTTTCCCGATGCGGCCGGCCCGCCCGGGAGACGAAGGTGGAGGCATCGCGAAAGGCGATGCCGGACACCGACTCCCCGAGGGAACACACCATGTACGCGTACGAGATCGCCATGGACCGCGCCGCCGACCTCATCCGCCGGGCCGACGAGGAGCGCAGGGCCCGCGAGGCCGTCCGCCTCGCACGTGCCGCCCGCCGTGAGACCGAGGCACGCGGCGTCGAGCACGAGAGCCATAGCCGCCGCCCGCGCCGCTCCCGGTTCGCCCGAGCCGTATGAGTCCCGCCGCGGGGACGGGGAGCGCCGGCCGCGGTGACCGCACGGGGAAAAGCGGCCTGACGCGCGACGGCGGCCGTACGGGGGGCGGCCGTCGTTCCGCCGGAACGAAACCGGTACCGGAGCGCAGTGTCGCGCCCGGGAGCGGAGGCGCCCAGCCGGTTCCGGCCCCGAACGGGCACCGCGCCGCGGCGTCCCGGGCGGCGAAAACCGATGCCGGGCCGACGGACCCGCGTGCGATGCTCGGGGCCGTGGAGACCAGATCTGTCAGCCCCGTGTTCGTCGGCCGTGCGGCTGAACTCGACATCCTGAACACCGCGCTCGCCCGCGCCGCCGCAGGCTCGGGCGAACCGCAGGCGCTGCTCGTCGGGGGCGAGGCGGGCGTCGGCAAGACCCGCCTCGTCGAGGAGTTCGCCGCCGCGGCCGCCGGCCGGGGCGCGGTCGTCGCGCTCGGCGGCTGTGTCGAGATCGGCGCCGACGGCCTGCCCTTCGCCCCCTTCTCCACCGCACTGCGCCGGCTGCGCCGCGAACTCCCCGCCCGGCTCGCCGCCGCGGCCGCCGGACAGGAGGAGGAACTGGCCCGCCTGCTGCCCGAACTCGGCCCCGCCGCCCCCGAGACCCGGCGCGACGAACACGGCATGGCCCGCCTCTTCGCGCTCACCGCCCGGCTGCTGGAACGCGTTGCCGCCGAACACACCGTCGTCCTCGCCCTGGAGGACCTGCACTGGGCCGACGCCTCCACCCGCCACCTGCTCGCCTATCTCTTCCGCACCCTGCGCACCGGCCGTCTCGTCGTCCTCGCCACCTACCGGTCCGACGACATCCACCGCCGCCACCCGCTGCGCCCCCTGCTCGCCGAACTCGACCGGCTGCGCACGGTCCACCGCGTCGAACTCGGCCGCTTCAACCGCGAGGAGGCCGGCCGCCAGCTCGCCGGCATCCTCGCCCGGGAACCCGAACCGGACCACGTCGACGAGATCTTCGAACGCTCCGACGGCAACGCCTTCTTCATCGAGGAACTCGCCGCCGCCTCCCCCGAGGGCTGCCGCAGCGGACTCACCGACACCCTGCGCGACCTGCTCCTGGTCAGGGTCGAGAGCCTGCCCGAGAGCGCCCAGCAGGTGGTCCGGTGCGTCGCCGAGGGCGGCTCCACCGTCGAGCACCGGCTGCTGGCCGCCGTCGCCCGGCTCGCCGAGGACGACCTCCTCGGCGCCCTGCGCTCCACGGTGAACGCCGGCATCCTCACGCCCGCGCCCGACCGCGACGGCTACCGCTTCCGCCACTCCCTGGTCCGCGAGGCCGTCAGCGACGACCTGCTGCCCGGCGAACGCTCCCGCCTCAACCGCCGCTACGCCGAAGCCCTGGAGGCCGACCCCACCCCCGTCCCCGCCGACGAACGGGTGACCCGCCTGGCCAGCTACTGGTACCACGCCCACGACGCCGCCAAGGCCCTGCCCGCCGTCCTCGACGCCTCCGTCGAGGCCCGCAGACGCCACGCCTACTCCGAGCAACTGGGCCTGCTGGAAAGGGCGATGGAACTGTGGGACGCCGTCCCCGACGCCGTACGGGCCGCCCTGCGCCCGGTCGCCTACACCGAGGCCTACCCGCCCCCACCGCCACAACGACGCGGTACGCCGCCCGGTGCGCCCCGAAACGGTGACCCGGAGGCGGCCGGAGCAGTCCCCCTGCACTACCTCGACCTGCTGGCCGAGGCCGCCGTCGCCGGGCGGCTCTGCGGGGAACGCGAACGCGCCATGAAGATCACCAAGAGGGCCCTGCGCGTCCTGGACGAGGAACCGGACCCGCTGCGCGCCGCCTGGTTCTGGGTCCAGCGCTCCCGGCTCGCCCAGTCCCTCGCCCGCGGTGACGGCTGGAGCGAACTCGGCACCGCACAGGACCTGGTGCGCGGCCTGCCCCCGTCCGAGGTGCACGCCGAGGTCCTCGCCTCCGCCGCCAACTGGTCCATGCTGCACGAGCCGGGCCCCGAAGCCATGGCCGCCGCCGAACGGGCCGTCGAGTACGCGCGCATGGTCGGCGCCCACGACATCGAGCTCAACGCCCGGCTCACGCTCGGCGGCCTCAAGGTCGACGCGGGGGACATCGACGCCGGACTCGCCGAGATGTACGAGGTCAAGGAGCGGGCGACCGAACTGGGCGTGGACCCGGTGGTGGGCCGCAGCCACATCAACCTGCCGTCCGCCCTCGAAGGCATCGGCCGCTCACAGGAGGCGGCCGCGCTCCTGAGGGAAGGCCTGCGGGTCACCCGCGAGCTCGGCCTGCTGGACTCGGAGGGCTGGGTGTGGGGCAACCTCGCCGAGACCCTCCACTCCCTCGGCCACTGGGACGAGGCGGCCGAGGCGGCCGCCGGCGCCCATCACCTCGAGCAGAGCGCCAAACCACGCGCCGGGGCCTGGGTGTGCCTGGCCGGTCTCGCCCTCGACCGGGGAGAGACGGCCGAGGCCGGCCGTCATCTCCGCGCGGCCCGCGCCTCCTTCGGCACCCACGACTCCATGCCGCAGCACTTCCTGCCGATGGCCGGGGTCGCCCTCGGCACCGCCGCCGCCGAGGGCCGCCTGACCGACGCCAGGACCGAACTGCTCACCGCCCTCGCCGCCTTTGCCTCGGGGTTCCCGCCCGGCACCCAGCGCTACGGCTGGCCGCTGCTGCTCGCCGCGGCGACCGCCGAGGCCGACGCGTACGGCGACCCGGCCACCGAACCGGACCGCCCGACGATCCTCGGACACCTCCGCGCGGCGGCCCGGACCCTGACCACCGGCGTTCCGCTGTGGCGGGCCTACGAGGTGTGGCTGCGCGCCGAGCTGCTGCGCGCCGAGGGCCGGCCGGAACCGGAGGAGTGGGCCGCGGCCGTCGCCGCCCTGGAACAGCTGGAGCGGCCCTACGACCTCGCCCGGGTCCGCCTCCGGCTCGCCGCGGCACTGCTCGCCCCGGGAACGGGCGAGGACGAGCGTGCCCGCGCCACGGAACTGCTCCGGCTGTCCAGAGCCGTCGCCGAGCGTCTCGGGGCGGTCCCGCTGGCCCGGTCGGCCGGCCTGCTGGCCCAGCGCGCCCGCCTCCCCCTGGGCCCCGGCACGGGCAAGCGGGCCCCGGCCCCCGCCGATCCGGCCGACGCCCTCGGTCTCACCGGCAGGGAACGCGACGTGCTGCGCCTGGTGGCCGCCGGCCACACCAACCGCCGTATCGCCGAGGAGCTGTTCATCTCGCCGAAGACGGCCAGCGTCCACGTGTCCAACATCCTCGGCAAGCTCGGAGTCTCCGGGCGCGGCGAGGCGGCGGCGGTCGCCCACCGGCTGGAACTGTTCACGGCCCCGGCCGGGAACCGGTCCGCGGCGGGATAATGGGCGGCACGCCCACGCGGCCCTGGAAGGGGGAGCGGTGTTCAACGCCTTCGAGGAACTGTTCGCTCCAGGCCGCAAGCACACCCGGGACGAGCAGAACCGCCTCGAACTGACCCGGGAGGACGTCGGCGACGCCGATCCCGGCCACGGACCGATAGACCTCACATCCGGAAAGGTCGTCGTCCGCCCGTCACCGGACCGCCCCCGCCCACCAACGGACGAGAGCCCTTAGAGCCTCCCGTCCGGATCGGGCCGGGCTCGCGGGCCCCGGTGCCGCGCCTCGCCGCGTTGTCGTCGGTCCCCAGGGCTCCTTCCCCCTGCTCATGGGGGTCCCCCGCTCTCGACTTCGCTCGAGGGGGGACCCCCATGAGCAGGGGAGATCCCGACCGGCTCCCTCCTCCGCCGTGCGAGGCACGCTCCCCCAAGTTCTCGGCTCCACTCGAACAGGGAGGGGCCCCCAGGACCCCGCTCCCTGATCCGGTCCGATCCGGACGAAAGCCCCTAGCCCACCCGCACCTCCAGGATGCGGTCGTCCTCGCCGCCCGGGTCGCCGCGGCCGTCCGTGTTGCTGGTGACCAGCCACAGCTTGTCGCCGCCCGCCGCCGCCACCGTGCGCAGCCGCCCGTACTCGCCCTCCAGGAAGGCCTGCGGTTTCGCCGAGGCCTCCGTGCCCTTGAGCGGGATCCGCCACAGGCGCTCGCCGCGCAGGCCCGCCATCCAGACCGACCCCTCCGCGTAGGCGATGCCGCTGGGGGAGGCCTCGTCCGTGCTCCACTGGGCGATCGGACTACGGAAGTCGTCGTCGTCGGACCTGCCCTCCGCCTCCGGCCAGCCGTAGTTGGCACCGGGCTCGATCGCGTTGAGCTCGTCCCAGGTGTTCTGGCCGAACTCCGAGGCGAACAGCCGCTGCTTAGAGTCCCAGGCCAGGCCCTGCACATTGCGGTGACCCAGCGAGTACACCGCGGAGTCGGGGAGCGGATTGCCCGGCGCCGGCTCGCCCTCCGGGGTCAGCCGCAGGATCTTGCCGCCCAGCGACTTCTCGTCCTGGGAGAGGCCGGTGTCGCCGCTCTCACCCGTGCCCACGTACAGCATCCGGTCCGGGCCGAACGCGATCCGGCCGCCGTTGTGGACCATGCCCTTGGGGATGCCCCGGAACACCGTGTCCGGTGCCCCCAGCCGCTCACCCTCGGGCTTCTTCTCGTCGTGGATCATGCGGACGATGCGATTGTCCGAGGCCGAGGTGAAGTAGGCGTAGATCATGCGGTCCGAGGCGTACTCGGGGGAGAGCGCGATGCCGAGCAGGCCGCCCTCGCCGGCCGGCGACACCCCCGGCACCTCGCCCAGCTCGGACGTCTCGCCCGTGTCGGCGTCGACCCGGCTGATCGTGGCCTCGTCCCGTGACGACACCAGCAGATCGCCGTCGGCCAGAGGCGCGAGCCCCCACGGGGAGCGCAGGTCCTTACCGACCGTACGGAGCACCTTCACCGAGCCCTTCGCGGGTGGTGTCTCCTCGGCGCCGCCCTCCGGGGACGAGGACCGCCCCGCCGAACCGGCCGGGGAGGAGCCGGCGCCCTTGTCCGGCGATCCTCCGTCGTCGGCGGAACAGCCGGCCGTCAACAGAAGCGCGGTGGTGGCCAGTACAGCCGTAACGGCTCGATGGTGCACGATGTCGTCCCTTCGACGCGGCGGGTTCTCCCTGTCATACACCGCCCGCGTCCCACAGGTTCCCGATCGCACGAGCCCGAACCGCCGATCACCGCCCGGCCCCGGCCCGCTCCCACGGTCTCGGCCCGACAACCCGTGGCGCCCGGCCCCCCGCGGTGTTCCGTCTCTCAGTCCCACGACCCCTGGGCCGCGGGCAGGTCCGCGATCTCCGCCAGATCGGCCTCCGTCAGGCACAGGTCCGCCGCCCCCGCGTTCTCGGCGACCCACCGCTCCTGCTTGGTACCCGGCACCGGGATCACCTGCCCGCCCTGCGCCAGCACCCAGGCCAGGGCCACCTGTGCCGGGGTGACGTCCTCACCGTGCCGGCGGGCCACCCGACGCAGACCGGCCACGATCGGCTGGTTCGCAGCCATCATCTCGGCGGTGAAACGGGGGTGCCGGGCCCGCACATCGTCCGCCTCGAAACCCTCACCCGGCGTCAGCGTGCCGGTCAGGAAGCCGTTGCCCAGCGGCATCGCGGCCAGGAACCCCACACCGCGCGCGGCGCACCACGGCAGCAGCGCCTCCCGCGCCTCCGGCGACCACACCGACAGCTCCGCCTCCACCGCGCTCACCGGGAAGACCTGCTGCACCCGCTCCAGTTGCCGGACCGTCGCGTCGTGCAGCCGCGCCCCGGGCCGTCGCGCGGATCGCGCACCGACCGCACAGAGCCCCAACGCCCGTACCTTTCCGGCCCGTACGAGCTCCGCCATCGCGCCCCAGGTCTCCTCGACGGGGATCTCCGGGTCCGCGCGGTGCAGCTGGTACAGGTCGATGACGTCGGTCTGCAGCCGGCGCAGTGAGGCGTCGCAGGCTCTTCTCACATACCCGGGGCGGCCGTTGGCCACGATGTGCTGATCGCCCACCAGCAGACCGACCTTCGTCGACACGAAGGCGTCGCCGCGCCGCTGCTTCAACACCCGCCCCAGCAACAACTCGTTGGTGAACGGGCCGTACATGTCGGCCGTGTCCAGCAGCGTCGACCCCAGGTCGAGCGCCCGGTGCACCGCTCTGAGCGAATCCTCGCCGCGCTGCCGCGAGGTGCTGTAGGCCCAGCTCATCGGCATGCACCCGAGTCCGACGGCCCCCACCGCGAGCGCCGCCGCGCCGATCGTCCTGCGCTCCACCTGGTCGTGACCCTCCCTTTCCCGGACCCCAAACCTAACCTCTGGCGTCGCGGGCCCCTGACATAGCCTCCGGACCATGACTGCTGACGTATGGCTTCCCATCCCGCCGGACGAGATCGAGGGGCTTCCGAAGGGGCCGCGGTACCACTTCTGGGACGGCGCGCAGGAGTACCCGGCCGACCCGGCCGACTGCGTGTTCTACGTCGTGCCGTACATGAAGGCCGCCGACGTCGGGGTGCGCCCGTTGCCGCTGATGAGCTCGGTCGAGGTCGTGCAGACCCTGTCCGCCGGCGTCGACCATGTGCAGCCCGGCCTGCGCCACCTGGGCCCCGGCGTGCGGCTCTGCAACGCGCGCGGAGTGCACGAGGCGAGCACGGCCGAGCTGGCGCTCGCTCTCGTCCTGGCCTCGCTGCGCGGCCTGCCCGACTTCGTGCGGGCGCAGGAGAAGGGGGAGTGGCTCGGCGGATTCAGGCCCGCACTCGCCGACCGGAACGTGCTCGTCGTGGGGTACGGGGCGATCGGCGCGGCCATCGAGGACCGGCTCGTTCCGTTCGAACTCGCGCGGGTGGCGCGCGTCGCGCGCTCCGCACGCACCGCGGCGCGCGGGCCGGTGCATCCGTTCACCGACCTGCCCGCGCTGCTGCCGGAGGCGGATGTCGTCATCCTCTCCACCCCGCTCACCGAGGACACCCACCACCTCGTGGACGCCGGTTTCCTGGCCCGGATGAAGGACGGCGCGCTGCTCGTCAACGTGGCCCGGGGACCCGTCGTCGACACCTCGGCCCTGCTCACCGAGGTGGAGAGCGGCCGCATCACCGCGGCCCTCGACGTGACCGACCCCGAACCGCTCCCCCCGGACCATCCCCTGTGGCGGGCCCCGGGCGTTCTCATCAGCCCGCACGTCGGCGGACCCACCTCCGCTTTCCGGCCACGTGCCGAGCGATTGCTGGTGGACCAGTTGAACCGATTCGTGAACCGGGAGGAGCTCCGGAACGTGATCCTGGTGACGGAGGCGGTAAGCATGTAGTCCGTTTCGAGTACCGTCCGCGTTTTCCCGGACGCGATGGGTACTCATATATCTGGCGATCGTCACGGAGCGTAGAGAAGCTATGTCCCTGAGTGACGGGACTGGTGTATCGTCCCGACAGGGGCTGCGCCGCTGACCATCGGCGCGGGGGATTGACATTGCAGACTGTGAGGGGGGCGACGGGCGATGCACGGCCTATGGACGAGCGATCCGACGCGATTGAGCCGATGTCGGCGACCCTGGCGCACGGCCGCGCGCAGCTGGGGTCACCACAGCGGTCACCACACCCGTGGTCACCGCACCCCCGGTCACCACGCCCGGAGCAGCGGCCGCCCCGGCGACCGCTGTCCCCACCACCGCGGGCACGGCAGCCGCGGGAGGCCGGCCCACCTGACCCACCTGGCCGGATCGGCGCGTACCAGGAGGGACCGGTGAGCGCGCCGGCCCCCACGACCACGCTCGACGGAGCGGTGCGGGCGCACCCCGCCCCGGAAGCGCTGCCACCCCGCCCGCCGGCCGTGGGGCGCCGGCAGGGACTGGTGCCGCAGCTCGTCCTCGCCGTCGTGTGCGCGGCCTACGCGATCGGCGCCGCCTTCGGCTGGGGATCGGACCGACTCGCTCTGATCATGGGTGACTTCGGACTGAGCGCCGCGGCGGCCGTGGCCGCCGTGTCCTGCTTCCTGTACGCGCGAGGCCGGCGTATCCGTTTCCGGCCCGCCTGGTTGCTGTTCGGCATCTCCTCCACCATGGCGTCCCTGGGCAATCTGGTCTGGGGGTGGTACGAGGTCGTCCTCGGGCTCCCCGTGCCCAGCCCCAGCTACGCCGACCTGTTCTTCCTGTGCTTCGCGCCGCCCGCCATCGTGGGGCTGCTGGTGCTCGCCAAACGGCCCGTGACCAAGGCCGGCTGGGTCTGCCTGGGCCTGGACGCCTGGCTGATCGGCGGCTCCCTGCTCACGCTCGCGTGGAGTCTCGCGCTCGCCCAGACCGCGCAGGCCAGGGGCGAGGACGTGGCGCACACCGCGCTGTCCCTGGCGTATCCGCTGCTCGACATCGCCCTGGTCAGCATGGTGCTCGCCCTGCACTTCCGGCGGTCGGCGATCACCCGCTCGGCGGTCAACACCGCGATCGGCGCGCTCGCGCTCACCGTGCTGTGCGACGCCCTGTTCACCTCTCCGCTGCTGCACAACACCTACCGGTCGGGACAACTGCTCGACGCGGGCTGGTTCGCCGGCTCGCTGCTCCTGGCGTACGCGCCCTGGACCCGCCCCCGGGGCGGCCGGTCCGGGGACGAGGGGCACACGCGCGTGGTGCGCGAGCACCTGCCCGGCCAGTACGGCGGACCGAACCCCTGGAGGAGCGGTCACCCGGCCCACCTCGCGAACGATCCGGCTCCCCATGCGACCCGCGGCCCGGTCCACCCCCCGTACCCCCACCCCTCGTACCTCCATCCTCCGTACCTTCATCCCCCGTACCTCCAGCACCCGGCCGCGCCCGGCGCCGAGCGCGGCCGGTATCCGGTCTCCCGGCCCATCGCCGGCTCCCTCGGCGCGCTCGCGCCGTACCTCGCCGCGGCCGTGTGCACCCTGGGGATCCTCTACACCGTCCTCAACGGCCGCAGCGTCGACCGCGTGGTCCTGCTCACCGGGGGCACCGTGGTGCTCGCGCTCGTCGTGCGCCAGGGCATCATGCTGCTCGACAACATCACCCTCACCCAGGAACTGGCCCACAAGGAGAACCACTTCCGCTCCCTGGTGCAGGGCTCGAGCGACGTCATCATGATCGCCGCGCCGAGCGGCATCCTCCGCTACGTCTCCCCGGCCGCCGCCGGAGTGTACGGCCGCCCCGCGGAGGACCTGGTGGGGACGGAACTGGCGCAGCTCATCCACCCCGAGGACCTGGACTGCGTCGTGCACGAGGTGCGCCGGTTCCTCGCCGCCGGCCCGGCCGAGGAGCCCACCACGCGCATCGAGTGCCGGTTCCGCTTCGGCGGTGGGGGCACCTCCCGCGCGAGCGAAGCCGAGAGTGGGGGAGGCTGGCTGAACGTGGAGTCAACCGTCAACCGGCACCACGGCGGCCTCATCTTCAACAGCAGGGACGTCACCGAGCGCGTGCGGCTCCAGGCGCAGCTCCAGCACAACGCCGAGCACGACCCGCTCACCGACCTGCCCAACCGCGCCCTGTTCACCCGGCGCGTCCAGCAGGCCCTGTCCGGCCGCCGGGCCTCCGACCGGGGCGCCGCCCTCAGGGGCACGGCCGTGCTCTTCATCGACCTCGACGGCTTCAAGGCCGTCAACGACACCATCGGCCACCAGGCCGGCGACGAACTGCTGATCCACGCCGCCCGCAGACTGCGGGACGCGGTCCGCAAGGGCGACACCGCCTCCCGGCTCGGCGGCGACGAGTTCGCCGCCTTGATCGTGGGCGACGGCACCCGCGACCGGGAGGCCCGCGAGCGGCACATCCTGGAGCTCGCCGACCGTCTCAGGGTGACCCTCTCCCAGCCGTACCTCATCGACGGCAACGATGTCCGGGTCAACGCCTCCATCGGTGTCGCCTTCGCGGAGCCGGCCCTCGGAGCGGGTGAGCTGCTGCGCAACGCGGACCTCGCCATGTACCGGGCCAAGGCCGCGGGCAAGGGCCGGGTGGAGCTGTACCGGCCGCAGATGCAGCAGGACGTCGCCCGCAGGGCGGAGCTGGCCACCCGGCTGCGTGCCGCGCTGCACGACGGCGAGTTCGCGCTGCTGCACCAGCCGGTGGTGTCCCTCCAGGACGGCAGGATCACCTCGGTCTGCGCCCAGGCGCGCTGGCGTTCCTCGCAGGGCGTGTTCTTCACCCCCGCGGAGTTCCTGCGGGTCGCCGAGGACAGCGAGAAGACGGCCGAGCTGGGCCGCTGGCTCCTCGAGGAGGCCGTCGAGCAGGCCGCCGAACGACAGGCGACGGGGGTGTCGGTGCCCGTGGCGGTCCGGATCGGCGCGCGCCGGCTGCTGGACCGGTCGCTGCCGCTCGGCTCGATCGAGGCCCTGCTCACCCGGCACGGACTGCCCTCCGGCTCGCTGGTCGTCGAGGTGGCCGAGACCGACCCCCGGATCTGCCTGGACGAGCTGGAGCGACGGCTGACCGCGCTCAAGCGGGTCGGCGTCCGCATCGCGCTGGACGGCTTCGGCAGCGGCTACGCGGCGATCACCGCCCTTCGACGGCTCCCCGTCGACGTACTGAAACTCGACCGCAGCCTGGTCGAGGGCGTGGTCGAGTCCGCGCGGCTGCACAAGATCACCGGCGGGCTGCTGCGGATCGCCGGCGACCTGGGCATGCAGTCCGTGGCCGAGGGGGTGGACCTGCCCGAGCAGGTCGTCGCCCTGCGCGCGATGGGGTGCACGCACGGGCAGGGCATGGCCTTCTCCGGGCCGCTGGACGAGTACCGGCTGCGCAGGGCGCTCTGCACCGGCCGCTATCCGGTGCCGAACGGGCCGGCCGAACCCGTGTACGCGGGCGGCGGTCCAGGAGGCTCCGGCGGTGCCGGCGGGTACGCCTCGGGGGTGGCCTCGATGCTCCGAAGCGGTGCGGTCCTGCGCTCACATGATGAGACTCCCGTCCCACCCACTTGACAGTCGATGCGCGCCGGGGGGAGGGTCAATGCCATGCGCACCCGAATTCTCGTACTTGGACAGCGCGTCGGCTGACGCTGAGCATCGCCTGCTCAACGCCCCCGCCCGACGCGCTCCCCTCGCTTGCCTCATGGCACGAGGGGTTTTTTGTTGCACCAGCACCTGTCGCACCGTCCACGCAGACCACGCGAATCTCGCAAAAACCCTCAGCATCGAGAAGAGAAGCCGATGACCGAGCAGGCCACCGGGGCCCACCCGCAGCCGCGGCCCCGATCCGGAGGACAGCAGTCCGCCCCCGAGAGCGTCACGGGCGCGCAGTCCCTCATCCGCTCGCTCGAGGAGGTCGGGGCCGACACGGTATTCGGCATTCCCGGCGGTGCGATCCTTCCCGCCTACGACCCGCTGATGGACTCCACCCGGGTGCGCCACGTCCTGGTGCGGCACGAGCAGGGCGCGGGCCACGCGGCCACCGGGTACGCGCAGGCCACCGGCAAGGTCGGCGTCTGCATGGCGACCTCGGGCCCCGGCGCCACCAACCTGGTCACCCCGATCGCCGACGCGCACATGGACTCCGTGCCGCTGGTCGCGATCACCGGGCAGGTCGCCTCCAAGGCGATCGGCACGGACGCCTTCCAGGAGGCGGACATCGTCGGCATCACCATGCCGATCACCAAGCACAACTTCCTGGTCACCAAGGCCGAGGACATCCCGCGGGTGATCGCGCAGGCCTTCCACATCGCCGCCACCGGCCGCCCCGGCCCGGTGCTCGTGGACATCGCCAAGGACGCCCTCCAGGCGAGGACCACCTTCTCCTGGCCGCCCACCATGGACCTGCCCGGCTACCGGCCCGTCACCAAGCCGCACGCCAAGCAGATCCGCGAGGCCGCCAAGCTGATCACCTCCGCCAGGCGCCCGGTCCTCTACGTCGGCGGCGGCGTCATCAAGGCCCGCGCCACCGCGGAGCTGAAGGTCCTGGCAGAACTCACCGAGGCTCCCGTCACCACCACCCTGATGGGACTCGGAGCGTTCCCCGACAGCCACCCGCTGCACGTGGGAATGCCGGGCATGCACGGTTCGGTCACCGCCGTCACCGCGCTGCAGAAGGCCGACCTGATCGTCGCCCTCGGAGCCCGTTTCGACGACCGCGTCACCGGCAAGCTGGACAGCTTCGCCCCCTACGCGAAGATCGTCCACGCCGACATCGACCCGGCCGAGATCGGCAAGAACCGGGCCGCCGACGTGCCGATCGTCGGCGACGCCCGCGAGGTCCTCGCCGACCTCGTCCAGGCCGTCCAGAAGGAGCACGCCGAGGGCCACCGGGGCGACTACGCCGCCTGGTGGAAGGACCTGAGCCGCTGGCGCGACACCTACCCCCTGGGCTACGACCAGCCCGAGGACGGATCGCTCTCCCCACAGCAGGTCATCGAGCGCATCGGACAGCTGGCGCCCGAGGACACGATCTTCGCCGCCGGCGTCGGCCAGCACCAGATGTGGGCCGCGCACTTCGTCCAGTACGAGAAGCCCGCCACCTGGCTGAACTCCGGTGGTGCCGGAACCATGGGCTACGCCGTCCCGGCGGCCATGGGTGCCAAGGCCGGACAGCCCGGCCGGACCGTCTGGGCGATCGATGGCGACGGCTGCTTCCAGATGACCAACCAGGAACTCACCACCTGCGCCCTGAACAACATCCCGATCAAGGTCGCCATCATCAACAACGGCGCCCTCGGGATGGTCCGCCAGTGGCAGACCCTGTTCTACAACCAGCGCTACTCCAACACCGTGCTGGGAGCCGGTCCCATCGAGGCGGGCAGTGCCCCCTCGGACCTGGGCAGCGGCTCGGCGGTGGGCCCCGGCACGCAGCGCAGCGCCGGCACCCGCGTCCCCGACTTCGTCAAGCTGTCGGAGGCCATGGGCTGCTACGCGATCCGCTGCGAGGACCCGGCGGACCTCGACAAGGTCATCGAAGAGGCGAACTCGATCAACGACCGTCCGGTCGTCGTGGACTTCATCGTCCACCAGGACGCCATGGTGTGGCCGATGGTCGCCGCCGGCACCTCCAACGACGAGATCATGGCCGCCCGCGACGTCCGCCCCGACTTCGGCGACAACGAAGACGACTGAGCCAGGAAGAGCGAAGAGGAAACACGACATGTCCAAGCACACGCTCTCCGTCCTGGTGGAGAACACCCCCGGCATCCTGGCCCGGATCGCCGCACTGTTCTCCCGCCGCGGCTTCAACATCGACTCGCTCGCCGTGGGCGTCACCGAGCACCCCGACATCTCCCGCATCACCATCGTGGTGAGCGTCGAGGAGTTCCCGCTGGAGCAGGTGACCAAGCAGCTCAACAAGCTCGTCAACGTGCTGAAGATCGTCGAGCTCGAACCCGGGCAGGCCGTCCAGCGCGAACTCGTTCTGGTGAAGGTGCGGGCCGACAACGAGACGCGTTCGCAGATCGTCGAGATCGTCCAGCTGTTCCGCGCCAAGACCGTCGACGTCTCCCCGGAGGCCGTGACCATCGAGGCCACCGGCAGCAACGACAAGCTGTCCGCCATGCTGAAGATGCTGGAACCGTTCGGCATCAAGGAACTGGTCCAGTCCGGCACGATCGCGATCGGACGTGGTGCCCGTTCGATCACCGACCGATCGCTGCGTGCGCTCGACCGGTCGGCGTAAGACAAGGAGCGGGCGGCCGCGACACACCGGCCGCCCGTATTCCGAGACTCCGAAACCTCCCCTCCCCTCACCGTCATACGGTGGGAAGCAACACCTGTACACAAGGAGAGAACCCAAAGTGGCCGAGCTGTTCTACGACGCCGACGCCGACCTGTCCATCATCCAGGGCCGCAAGGTCGCGGTCATCGGTTACGGCAGCCAGGGCCACGCCCACGCCCTGTCGCTGCGCGACTCCGGCGTCGACGTGCGCGTCGGTCTGCACGAGGGCTCGAAGTCCAAGGCCAAGGCCGAGGAGCAGGGCCTGCGCGTGGTGAACCCGTCCGAGGCCGCCGCCGAGGCCGACGTCATCATGATCCTGGTCCCGGACCCGATCCAGGCCCAGGTCTACGAGGAGCACATCAAGGGCAACCTGAAGGACGGCGACGCCCTGTTCTTCGGTCACGGCCTGAACATCCGCTACGGCTTCATCAAGCCCCCGGCCGGCGTCGACGTCTGCATGGTCGCCCCGAAGGGCCCGGGCCACCTGGTGCGCCGTCAGTACGAGGAGGGCCGCGGCGTTCCCTGTATCGCCGCCGTGGAGCAGGACGCCTCCGGCAACGCCTTCGCGCTCGCCCTGTCGTACTCCAAGGGCATCGGCGGCACCCGCGCGGGCGTCATCAAGACGACCTTCACCGAGGAGACCGAGACCGACCTGTTCGGTGAGCAGGCCGTCCTCTGCGGTGGCACCGCGGCGCTGGTCAAGGCGGGCTTCGAGACGCTGACCGAGGCGGGCTACCAGCCCGAGATCGCCTACTTCGAGTGCCTGCACGAGCTGAAGCTGATCGTCGACCTCATGTACGAGGGCGGCCTGGAGAAGATGCGCTGGTCGATCTCCGAGACCGCCGAGTGGGGCGACTACGTCACCGGCCCGCGGATCATCACCGACGCCACCAAGGCCGAGATGAAGAAGATCCTCGCCGAGATCCAGGACGGCACCTTCGCCCAGCAGTGGATGGACGAGTACCACGGCGGTCTGAAGAAGTACAACGAGTACAAGAAGCAGGACAGCGAGCACCTGCTGGAGACCACCGGCAAGGAGCTGCGCAAGCTCATGAGCTGGGTCGACGAAGAGGCGTGAGCCGAGTGCTCCGGGACGGTGCCGTGCGCTGAGGCCGGTACCGTCGCGGAGCCCTTCGGGAGGGCCCCGCCGGGGCCCGCCCCCGACCCCGCTCCACCGCCGCTCCACCATCGCCACAGGGGCTGGATCTTTCGTTGGCAGGCCGGTACGGCCACTTACGGATGATCCTTCCGCAGTGACGCAGGACGACACCCCGGCGCCACTACACTGCTGCACCATACGCGTCAGGCCCACAGCGTCGTGCGTCTTCCACGCGGCTAAGCGACACCGAGGAATTGCAGGCACACCCCGGCGCCGCTCCCCTCCACCGCATGCGGCCGTCGGGACGGCCGTCCGCATTGGACATGTGAGGACCCACGTGAGCTCGAAACCTGTCGTACTCATCGCCGAAGAGCTGTCGCCCGCGACCGTGGACGCGCTCGGCCCGGACTTCGAGATCCGCCACTGCAACGGCGCGGACCGGGCGGAGCTGCTGCCCGCCCTCGCCGAAGTGGACGCGATCCTGATCCGCTCGGCCACCAAGGTCGATGCCGAGGCCATCGCCACCGCGAAGAAGCTCAAGGTCGTCGCGCGGGCCGGCGTCGGCCTGGACAACGTCGACGTCTCCGCCGCCACCAAGGCCGGCGTGATGGTGGTCAACGCGCCCACCTCGAACATCGTGACCGCCGCGGAACTCGCGTGCGGGCTGATCATCGCCACCGCGCGCAACATTCCGCAGGCCAACGCCGCGCTGAAGAACCACGAGTGGAAGCGCAGCAAGTACACGGGCGTCGAACTCGCCGAGAAGACCCTCGGAGTCGTGGGCCTGGGACGGATCGGCGCCCTCGTCGCGCAGCGCATGTCCGCCTTCGGCATGAAGGTCGTCGCCTACGACCCCTACGTGCAGCCCGCGCGGGCCGCGCAGATGGGCGTCAAGGTGCTGACGCTGGACGAACTGCTCGAGGTCTCCGACTTCATCACCGTCCACCTGCCCAAGACCCCCGAGACGCTCGGCCTGATCGGCGACGAGGCGCTGCGCAAGGTCAAGCCGAGCGTGCGCGTCATCAACGCCGCGCGCGGCGGCATCGTCGACGAGCAGGCGCTGTACGCGGCGCTCAAGGAGGGCCGCGTCGCCGGCGCCGGCCTGGACGTGTACGCGAAGGAGCCCTGCACGGACTCCCCGCTCTTCGAGTTCGACCAGGTCGTCTGCACCCCGCACCTCGGCGCGTCCACCGACGAGGCCCAGGAGAAGGCCGGTATCGCCGTCGCTCGCTCGGTGCGCCTCGCGCTCGCCGGAGAGCTGGTCCCGGACGCGGTGAACGTGCAGGGCGGGGTCATCGCCGAGGACGTCAAGCCGGGTCTGCCGCTCGCCGAGCGCCTCGGCCGGATCTTCACCGCGCTGGCCGGCGAGGTGGCGGTCCGCCTCGACGTCGAGGTGTACGGCGAGATCACCCAGCACGACGTGAAGGTGCTGGAGCTCTCCGCGCTCAAGGGCGTCTTCGAGGACGTCGTCGACGAGACGGTGTCCTACGTGAACGCGCCGCTGTTCGCGCAGGAGCGGGGTGTCGAGGTCCGGCTGACCACCAGCTCCGAGTCCGCCGACCACCGCAACGTCGTCACGGTGCGCGGCACCCTGGCCGACGGCGAGGAGATCGCGGTCTCCGGCACGCTGGCCGGTCACAAGAACGTCCAGAAGATCGTCGCGGTCGGCGACTACGACGTGGACCTCGCGCTCGCGGACCACATGGCCGTCCTGCGCTACGAGGACCGGCCGGGTGTCGTCGGCACCGTGGGCCGGGTCTTCGGCGAGGCCGGCATCAACATCGCCGGCATGCAGGTCGCGCGTGCCGCGGCCGGCGGCGAGGCCCTCGCCGTCCTGACGGTCGACGACACGGTGCCCCCCGCGGTGCTGGCCGAGGTCGCGGCGGAGATCGGCGCCACGTCGGCCCGCTCGGTGGAACTGGTCTGACACGGCTGATCCAGCCGCATCCGGCACGGCCGTTCGAAGGCGCCGGGGGAACCGGGAAGTCCCGGTTCCCCCGGCGCCTTTCGTGCGGCGGTGGTCGTCGGCCGGGGTCGGGCCGTGGCCGCCTTTTCCGCTCCACCGCCGTGGCCTCCTCCCGTACCGCGACGCGCCGCAGGCTCAGCGCCGCCGGCCCCGCCGCCCCGAGGAGCACCACCGCCCCGCGACCGCCGCCGACTGCATCCCCCGGTGGACGCCTCCCGCGCTGTCGCCGCCGGGGCGTCTCCCGCTCGCCCCGGCGGTTCACCGGCGACGGTCGGCGCGCCGCCCAGGGTCTCCCGGGCCGGGCCCGGGTCTCGTCCGGGATTCCGTTGCGGTGGACGGCGGTGCCGAGGGAGCCGAGGACCGCCATGCCCAGGGCGCCGCCGAACTCCGGGCCGGTCTCCAGCAGTGAGGACGCCGCCCCCGCCTTCTCGCCCGGGGCGACGGACCGCCCTCCCGCCGGGCCCCGGATCAGCTTCGCCCCCGCCCCGGCACCGAGAACGACGATGTCGTACGTGTCCCTGTGCGCTCCCCGGGCCCGGCCGAACCGCTTCCCCCTCCTCATGACCGCCCGCCGGGTGCGTGGCGAGGGGACGGCCCCGTCCGTGCCGGTGAAGGTCCCCCGGCGGGGTGGAGCGTGCCTGCACGAAGCCGCTCACCGCACGGCGGGTGCCCTCGGTGCCGGCGCGTCCCTCACAGCCGGTGCGCCTTCAGGGCCATGTGCAGCAGCAGCCGGTCCTCGCCGTCGTCCAGGTCCAGGCCCGTGATCTGTTCGATGCGGGACAGGCGGTAGTACAGGGTCTGGCGGTGGATGCCCAGCTCGGCGGCCGTGCGGCCGGCCTGGCCCGCATGGTCGAGGTAGGTCTCGGCGGTACGGGCGAGTTCCCGGTGCACCGGGAGGAGCAGCGGGCCGACGGCGGGGTCGGGGGCGGCCTGCCGGGGCAGCGCGGCCAGGAGCCGGTAGGGGCCGATCGAGGACCACACGGCGACCGGGCCCAGGCGGGGCTCGGCCAGGGCCGCGCGGGCCGCCGCCGAGGCCTCGCTCCAGGCGGCGCCCAGTCCGGCGAGCCCGAAGCGGGGCGTGGCGATCCCGGCGGCGACCGGGGGAGTCGCGGTGGCCGGGCCGGTGGCGGCGGGCCGGTGCCCGGTGCCGCTGGCGCGGGCCCGCTCCAGGAGCCGGCCGGCGGCCGTCGTCGCCGGGGTCAGCACGTCCGAGGCGCGCAGCCGCAGCAGCAGGGCCAGTGACATGTCCGCGGCCCCCCACGGCAGGGTGCACAGGGCCGCGGCGCCCGGCACCGTACGCACCGACGGGGCGTCCTCGGGGTCGGCGGAGGGCCACGGGGCCACGCACACCAGCGTGTACGGGCCGTCGGCGCGGCTGCCGAGGGCGGTGCGGAGCTCGGCGACCGCCAGATCGCGCTGCCCGTCGCGCTCCGCGCCGAGCACCGCCCGCAGCTCGCGGGTCAGATCGGCACCGTGCTGCGCCTCGTCGGCGAGCAGCGCCCCGATCCGGGCGGTCACGCCCATCGCCGCGTCCAACTGCTCCTCGGAGGGGCCCGGGTCGTAGTCGAGCAGCCAGACGTAGCCGAGGACGACGCCCCGATGACGTACCGGCAGACAGACGCGACCCCGGTGCACACCCGCCTCCGGGGTGCGCGGGATACGGACCGGGCCCGTCGCGCGGGTGATGCCGAACCCCTCGAACCAGGCCCGGACGGCGGCCGTCGAGCGGCGGGTGAGGATCGAACGGGTGCGCACCGGGTCGAGGACGGACGGATCGAGCTCGCCCTCGCTGTCGTACGCGCCGAACGCGAGCAGCTCGAAGTCACGGTTCTCCAGGGTCGCCGGAGCGCCGAGCAGCTCCGAGATCTCGTCCACCAGCTCCTGGTAGTCACCCCTGTGGTCCGACGTCACCCCTGCATCCTCCCGTAGAACCGCATCGCTTTCATACATCTGTCTGAGATCGGTGGCACGGATGCGTGACAGCTGTCGATGGCCCACGATCGGATGGATCCCTAAGTTTCACGGTGGTTCTCCGTGCCCTGCCCGAAGCGTCGGGTCACGGTCATTCAGCAGCTTGTGGAGGTGCCCCGTGCTGGGTCCCGTGATTCTCGCCGCCTCACGCAGTGACCGGATGCGTCGCCTCGTCTCGGCCGCCCCGGTGACCAAGCAGGTCGTGGACCGTTTCATCCCCGGTGAGACCGTGGACGAGATCCTGCCCGTGATCGACGAGCTCACCGGCAACGGCCTGGAACTGACGATGGACGTCGTCGGCGAGGACATCACCACCCCCGAGCAGGCCACCGCCGCGCGCGACGCCTACCTGGAGCTGATCGGCAGGCTCGGTCCGCTGGAGCTCGGCACCCGCGCCGAGATGTCGGTGAAGCTGTCGATGTTCGGCCAGGCGCTTCCCGGCGGACACGACCTGGCGCTCGCCAACGTCCGCCCGGTCGTCGAGGCCGCCGCCGCCATCGGCACCACGGTCACCCTCGACGCCGAGGACCACACCACCCTCGACTCGATGTTCGCCATCCACGACACACTGCGGAAGGACTTCCCGCAGACCGGCTGCGTCATCCAGGCCTACCTCTTCCGCACGGAGGAGGACGCGCGCCGCCTCGCCGCGAACGGCAGTCGCGTACGGTTGGTGAAGGGCGCCTACAAGGAGCCCGCAGAGGTCGCCCACCAGCACAAGCACGAGATCGACAAGGCGTACGTGCGCATCCTGCGGACGCTGATGGAGGGCGAGGGGTACCCGATGATCGGGTCCCACGATCCGCGTCTGATCTCCATCACCCAGGAACTGGCCCGCACCGCCGGCCGCAAGCTCGACGAGTACGAGTTCCAGATGCTCTACGGCATCCGCGGTGACGAGCACCTGCGGCTGGCCGCCGAAGGCCACCGCATGCGCGTCTACACGGCCTACGGCACCGACTGGTACGGCTACTTCATGCGCCGTCTGGCGGAGAAGCCGGCGAACCTGCGCTTCTTCCTGCGCTCGATGGTCAGCAAGGGATGAGCGGCAGCTGTGGACACCCAGGTGCACCCTGGATAGCGACAGCTACCGCCCATCAGTCGGCTGAGCCGACCTGGTTTCCTCCGCCAAGGAGTACGGAAACCGTGACTCCGCCCCCGCGGGGGCTTCTCACTCGCTCGCCGCAGCGAACTCGTGATGGTCAAGCCCTGACCGCCACCCAAGATACGCACAAGGTTTTGGTCTCCACGGACCGAAGCCCGGGATTCACTCGGAAGAGGAGCTCATGGACGCTGTGACCCAGGTCCCCATGCCCGTCAACGAGCCGGTGCACGGCTACGCCCCCGGCTCGCCCGAACGCGCCCGGCTGGAGGCCAAGCTCAAGGAACTGGCCGACACCCCGGTCGACCTGCCCTGCACCATCGGCGGCGAGAAGCGGATGGGCGGCGGCGAGCGGTTCGACGTCGTGCAGCCGCACAACCACAAGGCGCGCCTGGGCACCTACGCCAACGCCACCCAGCAGGACGCCCAGGACGCGATCGACGCCGCCCTGGCCGCCGCCCCGGCCTGGCGCGCGATGTCCTTCGACGACCGCGCGGCGATCATCCTGCGCGCCGCCGAACTGCTGTCCGGCCCCTGGCGCGAGACCATCGCCGCCTCCACCATGCTCGGCCAGTCCAAGACCGCGCAGCAGGCCGAGATCGACAGCCCCTGCGAGCTGATCGACTTCTGGCGGTTCAACGTCCACTACGCCCGCGGCATCCTGGCCGAGCAGCCCCCGGCCAACTCGCCCGGCGTGTGGAACCGCATGGACCACCGCCCGCTGGAGGGCTTCGTCTACGCGATCACGCCCTTCAACTTCAGCGCGATCGCGGCCAACCTGCCCACCGCACCGGCCCTGATGGGCAACGTGGTCGTCTGGAAGCCTTCCCCGACCCAGACCCATGCCGCCGTGCTGCTGATGCGGCTGCTGGAGGAGGCCGGTCTGCCCAAGGGCGTCATCAACCTCGTCACCGGCGACGGCATCGAGGTCTCCAAGGTCGCCCTGGAGCACCGCGATCTCGCGGGCATCCACTTCACCGGCTCGACCAAGACCTTCCAGCACCTGTGGAAGACGGTCGGCAACAACATCGAGAAGTACCGCACCTACCCGCGCCTGGTCGGCGAGACCGGCGGCAAGGACTTCCTGGTCGCCCACCCGAGCGCCGACCGTGCCGTGCTGAAGACCGCCCTGACCCGTGGCTCCTTCGAGTACCAGGGCCAGAAGTGCTCCGCCACCTCGCGCGCCTACATCCCGGCGTCGATCTGGAACGACGGCTTCAAGGAGGAGTTCGCCGCCGAGGTCGACCACCTCACCATGGGCGACGTCACCGACCTGTCGAACTTCATGGGCGCCGTCATCGACGAGCGGTCCTTCGCCAAGAACAAGGCCGCCATCGACCGTGCCGGGGAGGACCCGGCCTGCACGATCGTCGCGGGCGGCTCCTACGACGACTCGGTCGGCTACTTCGTCCGCCCGACCGTCGTCGAGTGCTCCGACCCGGAGAACGAGGTCTTCCGCACCGAGTACTTCGGCCCGTTCCTCGCGGTGCACGTGTACGACGACAGCGCGGCCGACGCGTACGACGCGATGCTGACCCAGATGGAGTCGGTGTCCGACTACGCGCTGACCGGTTCGGTCGTCTCCGGCGACCGTGCGGCGGCCGCGTACACGATGGAGAAGCTGCGCTACGCGGCGGGCAACTTCTACATCAACGACAAGTCGACCGGCGCCGTCGTCGGCCAGCAGCCCTTCGGCGGCGGCCGTGCCTCCGGCACCAACGACAAGGCCGGCGCCCCGCAGAACCTGATGCGCTGGACCCTGACCCGTGCCATCAAGGAGA
This sequence comes from Streptomyces sp. NBC_01635, assembly GCF_045209715.1. Classification (NCBI taxonomy): domain Bacteria; kingdom Bacillati; phylum Actinomycetota; class Actinomycetes; order Kitasatosporales; family Streptomycetaceae; genus Streptomyces; species Streptomyces sp. NBC_01635. Next base: position 6,376,839 of record NZ_CP109277.1, read on the forward strand.
CGCTGGTCGCGCCGACCGACTACACGTACCCGCACATGGGCTGACACCCCCCCGGCACCGGGAACCCCTCCGTACCGCTGCCGCAGCCCCGTGGGACGGGCCAGGTCGTACCGACCTGGCCCGTCCGGCGTTTCCGCAGGTCGCGGCGGTGAGGCCGGGTCCGCCGTCTCAGATAGTAGGAAGTCCGAGTAATTGTGCAGACAGATGCGCCGGGCCCCCTTATTTTTGTAGGAGCCGAACGTCTCGCTCGATCAAGCGAACGGCGGTAGCGAGCCGGGCCCCGTGCAGGCAACCCCTGCGGCCTCCGCTCCCCGCCCCTTCCGGTGACGCGTTTCCCCTCCGTATTTCCGCGCCCTCCCGGCTTGTCGAAGGAGTCGATTCCCCATGGCCGAGACCATCGTCCGCCGCCGCGTCCGCCATGTCTCCCGCACGAGCGAGTCCGACCGCAAGAACGCCGCCGCCGCCCTCCAGCGCGCCCTCGACCGCCGCGACAACGGCGGCTCGACCGGCCACTGAGCCGCGCCGAGCGCACCCGGCCGTGGCCTCCCCTCCCGTGCGGATGTCCGCATCCCGGACGGTCCGTGTCAGAGCATGGGACGAGGAGTAGGGTGCCCGCATGTCTCGCAGCATCAATCTCGCAGTGATCCCCGGTGACGGCATCGGCCAGGAAGTCGTGGTCGAAGGCCTGAAGGTGCTCTCCGCCGTCCTCCCGCAGGATGTGAAGCTGGAGACCAAGGAGTACGACTTCGGTGCCCAGCGCTACCACGCAACCGGTGAGACCCTCACCGACGCCGACCTCGACGCGCTGAAGCAGCACGACGCCATCCTGCTCGGCGCCATCGGCGACCCGAGCGTTCCCTCCGGCGTCCTGGAGCGGGGCTTCCTGCTGAAGCTCCGCTTCGCCTTCGACCACCATGTGAACCTGCGGCCGTCGAAGCTCCTGCCGGGCGTGGCCACGCCGCTCGCGGGGCAGCCGGAGATCGACTTCGTCGTGGTCCGCGAGGGCACCGAGGGCCCCTACACCGGCAACGGCGGCACCATCCGCAAGGGCACCGAGCACGAGGTCGCCACCGAGGTCTCGGTGAACACGGCGTTCGGCGTCGAGCGCGTCGTCCGCGACGCCTTCGCCCGCGCCCAGGCCCGCCCCCGCAAGAAGCTCACGCTGGTCCACAAGAACAACGTGCTGACCTTCGCCGGCCACCTGTGGACGAACGTCTTCAACAAGGTGGCCGAGGAGTACCCCGAGGTCACCACCGACTACATCCACGTCGACGCCGCGACGATCTACCTCGTCACCCAGCCCGAGCGCTTCGACGTGATCGTCACCGACAACCTCTTCGGCGACATCATCACCGACCTCGCCGCGGCCGTCTCCGGCGGCATCGGCGTCGCCGCCAGCGGGAACATCAACCCGTCCGGCGCGTTCCCGTCCATGTTCGAGCCCGTGCACGGCTCGGCACCGGACATCGCGGGCCAGGGCAAGGCCGACCCCAGCGCCACGGTCCTGTCCGTCGCCCTCCTGCTGCGCCACCTCGGCCACGAAGCCGAGGCCGTCCGCATCGAGGACGCCGTCTCCGCCGACCTCGCGGAGCGCGTCGGGCTGCCCGCGCGCAGCACCTCCGAGATCGGCGACGCGCTCGCCGTACGCGTAGCCGGCTGACCGGGCGCGCACACTCGACACCACTCGAAGCCGCCGGTCGCAACCGCCCGGCGGCTTCCCCATGTCCCCGCCGGGTGCCACCATCGACCACCGGGCCGCATTCACCCCGTATTCCCTCCTCCGTCGCCGCCGGGCGATAATCGAACGCGGAGCCGCCGCATGAGGGAATGCTCGGACGTCCTATCACTGGCCACCGGCCGTACGGGCGTGAGCGCGGCCCGTCACTACAACCGGTGAAGGACAACCATTCATGACCACGCCCACGATCGAGCTCAAGCCCTCCGCCCACCCGCTCTCCGACGCCGAGCGGGAGGCGATCCTGGCCGACCCGGGGTTCGGCCGCCACTTCACCGATCACATGGTGACGATCAAGTGGACCGAGGGCCGGGGCTGGCACGACGGTCAGCTCGTCCCGTACGCGCCGATCCCCCTCGACCCGGCGACCCACGTCCTGCACTACGCGCAGGAGATCTTCGAAGGGCTGAAGGCCTACCGCCGGCCCGACGGTTCCGTCGCCACCTTCCGCCCGGAGAAGAACGCCGAGCGGTTCCAGCGCTCCGCCCGCCGCCTCGCGATGCCCGAACTGCCGGTGGAGACGTTCATCGCGGCGTGCGACGCCCTGGTCGGGCAGGACAAGGCCTGGGTTCCGGCGCACGGCGGCGAGGAATCCCTCTACCTGCGCCCGTTCATGATCGCGACCGAGGTCGGCCTGGGCGTGAAGCCCGCCAACGAGTACCTGTTCCTGGTGATCGCCTCCCCGGCCGGCGCCTACTTCCCCGGCGGTGTGAAGCCGGTCTCCATCTGGGTCTCCGAGGACCGCGTCCGCGCCGTCCCCGGCGGCATGGGCGACGCCAAGACGGGCGGCAACTACGCGGCCTCCCTGCTCGCCCAGGCCGAGGCCGCGGCCAAGGGCTGCGACCAGGTCTGCTACCTCGACGCCGTGGAGCACACCTGGGTCGAGGAACTCGGCGGCATGAACCTGTACTTCGTCTACGGAGACAAGATCGTCACCCCGGCCCTCACCGGCTCGATCCTGGAGGGCGTCACCCGTGACTCCCTGCTGAGCGTCGCCCGCGACCTCGGCTACGAGGCCGTCGAGGAGCGGGTCTCGGTCGAGCAGTGGCGGCGCGACACCGAGAACGGCGCCCTCACCGAGGTCTTCGCCTGCGGCACCGCGGCCGTCATCACGCCCGTCGGCACCGTCAAGCGGGCCGGCGGCGAGTGGAAGCAGAGCGGTGGCGAACCCGGCGAGGTCACCCAGCGCCTGCGCCGGGCCCTGCTCGACATCCAGCGCGGCACGGCCGAGGACAAGCACGGCTGGATGCACCCGCTGGGCTGAGCGCCCGGCCCCGACGACGTGCACGGCCCTCGCGGACGCCCGCGGGGGCCGCGCGTTCGCGTGCCCCGCCCGGCCGCCGCGGTCCGCACGCCTTGGTCGCCTTGGGCCGGACACCGAACGCCCGCATCCTGAGACGGACGGTGATCGCGGGACCGCTTTGTGCCACACTTCCCCCGTGCTCTCGTTCGCCACGATTATTGGCAGCAGGCGCGCCGGTCCGCAGTGACCGCACGTACGACAACGTATGGGCGGACACCGTCGTCCTCGACCCGCGCGCAGACCTCTCGCACCCGCGAGAGGTTTTTCTGTTTCCTGGCCCACCTCAAGCCGGGGACCGAGCGCGAGGGACCATGGGGGGACGGTGGAACCGGTCATTCCGGTAGACCGAGATCCAACATCAGGAGCCTTCAGACCATGACCGCACCCAGCGAGCCCGACGACTCGTTCCACGTCTTCGACACCACCCTGCGCGACGGCGCCCAGCGTGAGGGCATCAACCTCACCGTCGCCGACAAGCTGGCCATCGCACGGCACCTGGACGACTTCGGCGTGGGCTTCATCGAAGGCGGCTGGCCCGGCGCGAACCCGCGGGACACCGAGTTCTTCGCCCGCGCCCAGCAGGAGATCGACTTCCGCCACGCGCAGCTGGTCGCCTTCGGCGCCACCCGCCGCGCGGGCGCGACCGCCGAGGAGGACCCTCAGGTCAGGGCCCTCCTCGCCTCCGGCGCGCAGGTCGTCACGCTGGTCGCCAAGTCCCACGACCGCCATGTCGAGCTCGCTCTGCGCACCACCCTGGACGAGAACCTGGCGATGGTCCGCGACACCGTGGCCTTCCTCAGGGCCGAGGGCCGCCGGGTGTTCGTCGACTGCGAGCACTTCTTCGACGGCTACCGCGCCAACCCCGAGTACGCCAAGTCCGTCGTCCGCGCCGCCTACGAGGCCGGTGCCGACGTCGTCGTCCTGTGCGACACCAACGGAGGCATGCTCCCCGCCCAGATTCAGGCCGTCGTCTCCACGGTGCTCGCCGACACCGGCGCCCGGCTCGGCATCCACGCCCAGGACGACACCGGGTGCGCGGTGGCCAACACCCTCGCCGCCGTCGACGCGGGCGCGACCCACGTGCAGTGCACGGCCAACGGCTACGGCGAGCGCGTCGGCAACGCCAACCTGTTCCCGGTGGTGGCCGCCCTCGAGCTCAAGTACGCCAAGCAGGTCCTGCCCGAGGGCCGGCTGCGGGACATGACGCGCGTCTCGCACGCCATCGCCGAAGTGGTCAACCTGACCCCCTCCACCCACCAGCCCTACGTCGGCGTCTCCGCCTTCGCCCACAAGGCCGGCCTGCACGCCTCCGCGATCAAGGTCGACCCGGACCTGTACCAGCACATCGACCCCGAGCAGGTCGGCAACACCATGCGGATGCTGGTGTCCGACATGGCCGGCCGCGCCTCCATCGAGCTCAAGGGCAAGGAGCTCGGCATCGACCTCGGCGGCGACCGCGAACTGGTCGGCCGGGTCGTGGAGCGGGTCAAGGAACGCGAGCTCCAGGGCTACACGTACGAGGCCGCCGACGCGAGCTTCGAGCTCCTGCTGCGCGCGGAGGTCGAGGGCGGGCCCCTGAAGTACTTCGACGTCGAGTCCTGGCGCGCGATCGTCGAGGACCGCCCCGACGGCACCCACGCCAACGAGGCCACGGTCAAGCTCTGGGCCAAGGGCGAGCGGATCGTCGCCACGGCCGAGGGCAACGGTCCGGTCAACGCCCTGGACCGGTCCCTGCGCGTCGCCCTGGAGCGGATCTACCCGCAGCTCGCCAAGCTGGAACTCGTCGACTACAAGGTCCGCATCCTCGAGGGCAAGCACGGCACGCAGTCCACCACCAGGGTCCTGATCTCCACGTCCGACGGCACGGGGGAGTGGTCGACGGTGGGCGTCGCGGACAACGTCATCGCCGCCTCCTGGCAGGCCCTGGAGGACGCGTACGCGTACGGTCTGCTGCGGGCCGGGGTCGAACCGGCGGCCTGACCCGACCGGTCCGGTCCGGTCCGGCAGGGACGACCCGTGGCGATGCGTGAGTCGCGCGTGCCGTACGGGAAAGCCCTGCCGGACCGGATGCCCGTTTCCGTCCAGGTTCGGGTAGCTTCGAACACATGAAGGACGCGTTGACGCGTACCCTCGTACGCCTGCTGATCGTGCCGGTGGCCGCCGCTCTGGCGGTCCTGATGACCGGGGCGCCGGGCGCGCACGCGGCCACCGACCTCTCGACCGTGGCCCAGGCGCTGCGCGAGAGCCCCGTCTACGTCGATCCCGAGGCGACCGGCGTCCTGTCCCAGTCGGACGCCGAGGCTCTCGCGGACAAGATCGAGAACGCGGACAAACCCGTCTTCGTCGCGGTCCTCCCGGCCGGATATCCCACGGACGACCTCTTCCGGAACCTGCGCACCGAGACCGGGATCACCGGCCTGTACGGCATCCGTCTCGGCGACGAGTTCGACGCGCGCGCCGACAGCAGCGTGCTGAGCCGCCAGGGTGTGGGGAACCTGGTCACGGCCGCGCAGGGCGCGGGCGACGCCAAGGCCCAGCTGAACGACTTCGTCGACGACGCCCTGCGCAACATCGGCGGCTCGGCGCCGGCCTCCTGGAACGAGGGCGGCGGCCAGGTGCCGGTCGGTGGTCTGATCACCGTCGGCGCGGTGGTGGCGGTGGGCGGCGCGGGCGCCTACGCCGTGGTCCGCCGCAACCGCAAGCGCCACGAGGAGGAGCAGCGGGCCGCGCTGGAGAAGCTGCGGGTCGTGGTCGACGAGGACATCACCGCGTTCGGCGAGGAGCTCGACCGGCTCGACTTCCACCCCGGCGAGCCCGGTGCCGACGACGCCATGCGCGCGGACTACGAACGCGCGCTGGACTCCTACGAACGGTCCAAGCAGCTGATGGACCGGGCGGACCGGCCGGAGGACGTCCGGGCAGTCACCCAGGCCGTGGAGGACGGCCGCTTCGCGCTGGCCGTGCTCGCCGCCCGCCGCGAGGGCCGGGCGCTGCCGGAGCGCCGCCCGCCCTGCTTCTTCGACCCGCGCCACGGCCCCTCGGTCGCGGACGCCCGCTGGACGCCCCCGGGCGGTGCCGTGCGAGAGGTACCGGTCTGCGCGGCGGACCGGGCCCGACTCGCCGACGGCCGGGACCCGGCCGTTCGCGAGGTCGACACCGACTCCGGGCGACGCCCCTACTGGGAGGCGGGCCCGGCCTACGGTCCCTGGGCGGGCGGCTACTTCGGCGGTGGCGTGCTGCCCGGCCTGCTGGTCGGCACCCTGCTGGGCAGCATGATGGCGAGTCCCGCCTACGGGGCCGACTACGGCGCCGGCTACGGCGACTTCGGCGGGTACGGCGGCGGCGACGTCTCCGGCGCCGACTTCGACCCCGGGGACTTCGGCGGTGGTTTCGGGGGCGGCGACTTCGGTGGTGGCGGTGGCTTCGGCGGCGGAGGGGACTTCGGCGGCGGCTTCTGACGCGCTGCCCCCGTCTCGTTGCGCGACGGCGAGGGCCGCGGTCGGCCCACGCCTCCGCCATGACGTCGTCGGATCCCGCTGCCCCGCTCGCCTTCCCGTCCGCCGCCGAGCCGGACGGACGCGGCCGGCCGGACGCGTGGAGGTGGGCGCCGCCGAGGCGGGCGGGCGGCGGGCGGCGGCCTGCGCGTCGCAGAAGGAGGCCGGTGCACCCGAAGAACTCGCGGCGGCGCCGGAGCGGGAGCCTCGCTCCACGGCCCGTTTCGAGGCGCCGGGAAGGGCGGAGCGGTATCGCGTCGTGCCCGGCGTCCTTTGGGCCGGTACGCCGGAGGGCCGGCCCGCGCAGGCGGAGACGGCCGTCGCGAAGCCGATGCCGGGGGAGTGGACCCGCGGCGCCGGAACGCCGAGCGCCCGCCCTCCTCCGTGCGGAGGAGGCGGGCGCGCGTGCAGCGGTGCCGGACGGGCGAGGCCGTCGGCTCAGGCGTTCTTGATCGCCGAGATGTCGAAGCTCAGCTTGATCTTGTCGGAGACCAGGACGCCACCCGTCTCCAGCGCCGCGTTCCAGGTCAGGCCCCACTCGGAGCGCAGGATCTCGGCCTTGCCCTCGAAGCCCACGCGCTCGTTGCCGAAGGGGTCCGTGGCGGCGCCGTTGAACTCCAGGTCGATGGTGAGGGGCTTGGTGGTGCCGAGGATCGTCAGGTCACCGGTGATGCGGTAGTCGTCGCCGCCCAGAGCCTCCGTCTTGGTGGAACGGAAGGTCATCTTCGGGAACTCCTCGACCTTGAAGAAGTCCGCGCTCTTCAGGTGACCGTCACGGTCGGCGCTGCCGGTCTCGATGCTCGCCATCTCCACGTCGAGGGTGGCGGTGGAGTTGGACGGGGCGGAGCCGTCCAGGTGCAGAGTGCCGGTGAACTCCTGGAAGCTGCCCTTGACGTTGGTGACCATCGCGTGCCGGGCCACGAAACCGAGGGTGGTGTGCGAGGGGTCGATCGTGTAGTCGCCGGTCAGGGCGGCCAGGTCCGGGTTCACGGGGGCCGGGGCGGTCGCGGTTTCGCTGCTCTTGCGGCTGAAGATGCCCATGATGTGTTCCTCCTGGGGACGGGGGATCGGATGATCACGTTGAATGTTCAATTACTTTCAACGAGACTCACTGTAGATGCATTCCCTTTAAAGTTCAACATCTTTGGCGGAGCGGTGCGAGTGGACCGGCCGAACGGGCGGGGCGCGGAGGGTCCCGCGGACGGGGGCGGCGGGAGGGGCCGCTCGCTCGACCGTACCGAAGGTGGGTCCCCCGGGTTGCCCACTTCCATGCCCTGTGCCGACTCGTTTCCGGCGCGGCTCGACCGGCTCCGACCGGTCCCGAGGGGCCCGCGGGATCCGCGAGCCGTACCGCTACCCTCTGCGGTGCGGACCGACCCGAACGGGCGAACCCCCGGAGAACATCTGGGATCGACCGGGCACGAGGGCGGGGAGAGGCCGCCGGACCGGTGAAATCGCAGGACGCCGGGCATTGGATCCGCAGGCGCGGCGCCCGCGGGGGAGTCCGCGCGGCGCGTGGCTGTGAGGGGCGTCTCAGTCCCGGAGTTTGTCGGACCCCTACAACGCGAACGCCCTCTGAGCAGTCGGAACGCCTGCACGCCGCCACGGTTCTGTTCGGTCGCACCAGGAAAACGGCCCCGAGACTGTGAGGAGTCGACGGCTCGCATTCCCGGGTGAGCTTCGTAAGGTCGCAGCATGACCGTTTTGGATGACGCACCGGGTGAGCCGGCCGACGCGCGCGGACGTGTTGCCGAACTGCACGAGATCCGTGCGCAGGCACTGGCCGGCCCGAGCGAGAAGGCGACCCGGGCGCAGCACGCCAAGGGCAAGCTGACCTCCCGGGAGCGCATCGAACTGCTGCTGGACCCGGGGTCCTTCCGCGAGGTCGAGCAGCTGCGCCGGCACCGGGCGACGGGCTTCGGTCTGGAGACCAAGAAGCCGTACACCGACGGTGTGATCACCGGCTGGGGCACCGTGGACGGCCGCACGGTCTTCGTCTACGCCCACGACTTCCGGATCTTCGGCGGCGCCTTGGGCGAGGCCCACGCCACCAAGATCCACAAGATCATGGACATGGCCATCGCGGCGGGCGCGCCGCTGGTCTCCCTCAACGACGGCGCGGGCGCCCGGATCCAGGAGGGCGTCTCGGCGCTCGCCGGCTACGGCGGGATCTTCCAGCGCAACACCAAGGCGTCCGGTGTCATCCCGCAGATCAGCGTGATGCTCGGCCCGTGCGCGGGCGGCGCGGCCTACAGCCCCGCACTGACGGACTTCGTGTTCATGGTCCGCGAGACCTCGCAGATGTTCATCACCGGACCGGACGTCGTCAAGGCGGTCACCGGTGAGGAGATCAGCCAGAACGGCCTGGGCGGCGCGGACGTGCACGCCGAGACCAGCGGCGTCTGCCACTTCGCCTACGACGACGAGGAGACGTGCATCGCCGAGGTGCGCTACCTCCTCTCGCTGCTCCCGCAGAACAACCGGGAGAACCCTCCGAGAACCGAGAACACCGACGCGGCCGAGCGCCGCGGCGACGCCCTGCTCGACCTGGTCCCGGCCGACGGCAACCGTCCGTACGACATGACCAAGGTCATCGAGGAGATCGTCGACGACGGGGAGTACCTCGAGGTCCACGAGCGCTGGGCGCGCAACATCATCTGCGCACTGGCCCGGATGGACGGCCAGGTCGTCGGCATCGTCGCCAACCAGCCCCAGGCGCTGGCCGGTGTGCTGGACATCGAGGCGTCCGAGAAGGCCGCCCGCTTCGTGCAGATGTGCGACGCCTTCAACATCCCGATCCTCACCTTCCTGGACGTCCCCGGGTTCCTCCCGGGCGTCGACCAGGAGCACGGCGGCATCATCCGCCACGGCGCCAAGCTCCTCTACGCCTACTGCAACGCGACCGTGCCCAGGATCTCGCTGATCCTGCGCAAGGCGTACGGCGGCGCGTACATCGTCATGGACAGCCAGTCCATCGGCGCCGACCTCACCTATGCCTGGCCGACCAACGAGATCGCCGTGATGGGCGCGGAGGGCGCGGCCAACGTCATCTTCCGCCGCCAGATCGCCGAGGCCGAGGACCCCGAGGCCATGCGGGCGCGCATGGTCAAGGAGTACAAGTCCGAGCTGATGCACCCCTACTACGCGGCCGAACGGGGTCTGGTCGACGACGTCATCGACCCCGCCGAGACCCGCGAGGTGCTGATCCGCTCCCTGGCGATGCTGCAGACCAAGCACGCCGACCTGCCCTCCCGCAAGCACGGCAACCCGCCGCAGTAGCCGACCGACCGAAGCAATCCGCCCAGGTAACCCGGCGGACCCCTCGCGGCAATCCCGCGGCCCTCTCTCCCAGGGAGACTGACACCCATGAGCACACCTGACATCCGCGTCGAGAAGGGCCACGCCGAGCCCGAGGAAGTCGCCGCCATCACGGCGATCCTCCTCGCCCGCGCCGCCGCCCGCCCCGCCCACGACGTCCCGGCCCGCTCCGGCCGCGCCAGGGCCGGCTGGCGCCGCCTCGAGCGCGAGCCCGGCTTCCGCGCCCCGCACAGCTGGCGCTGAGCCCGCAGCACGCCCTGAAGGGGCCCACCCGCCCGGGTGGGCCCCTTCCGCGTCCCCGCCCGCCGCCGGGGCAGCACCACGACATGAGAACGCCCCCTCCGGTCCGGAGGGGGCGTTCCCGCGTTCGTCGGCCGTACGGTCCGGCCGCCCCGGCTATCGGAGGCGTGCCATGAGGGCGTGTTCGACCAGAGTGATCAGCGCGCTCTTGGCGTCCGAGCGGTGCCGGGCGTCGGTGGTGATGATCGGGGCGTCGGGCCCGATCTGCAGTGCCTCACGCACCTCTTCCGGCTGGTAGGGCTGCTGTCCGTCGAAGCCGTTGAGGGCGACGACGAACGGCAGTCCGCTGTTCTCGAAGTAGTCGACGGCCGGGAAGCAGTCCGCCAGCCTCCGCGTGTCGACGAGCACGATCGCGCCGATGGCGCCGCGTACCAGGTCGTCCCACATGAACCAGAAGCGGTCCTGGCCGGGTGTACCGAAGAGGTACAGGATCAGGTCCTGGTCCAGGGTGATACGGCCGAAGTCCATGGCCACCGTGGTGGTGGTCTTGTCCCCGGTGTGGGTGAGGTCGTCGATGCCCGCTGAAGCGGACGTCATGACGGCCTCGGTACGCAGCGGGTTGATCTCCGAGACAGCACCGACGAACGTGGTCTTGCCCACGCCGAAGCCGCCCGCCACCACGATCTTCGCGGAGGTGGTGGAGCGGGAAGGACCGCCGCTAGAGCTTGCGAAGTCCACTGAGCACCCTTTCGAGCAGTGTCACGTCTGGCTGGCCGCCGGCGCTCTCGTCGCCGCCGGGCTGATGGATGGCGACCAGTCCTGCCTCCGCCAAGTCGGCGACGAGAATCCTGGCCACGCCGAGAGGGATGGTCAGCAGGGCCGAGATCTCGGCCACCGACTTGATCTCCCGGCAGAGGTGGCAGATCCGCTGATGCTCGGGCAACTGGCCCTGCATCTGGTGCGGCTGCGCGGTGGTGTGCACCAGTGCCTCGATGGCGAGCTGGTACCGCGGCCTGGTACGGCCGCCCGTCATCGCGTACGGGCGCACCAGGGGGTTGTTCGACGCCCCGGCGGGCGACGGCTCCGGGGTGCGGCGCTGCGGCTGCCCGGGCTGGATGTGCGGCGCATGCGGCTGCCCGTACGGCGAAGAGCCGGGGCCCTGCGGCGTGTACGGCCGGCCGTGGTTCGGCGGAGAGGGGTAGCCGTACCGGTTCTGGGAACCGTCGTTCTGACCCTGCGCAGGGTCGTACGACCAGTTGCCCGTAGACGATCCGCCTGGTGGTGTAGCCACTTTCTCCTCCTCCGACTGTGCCTGGCACCCATCACGTGGAAGCCGCGTCCCGAAACCTTACGGCCCCGGGACGCGAAACCGCACCGTCCGTTTGTCAGTTGAGCAGGCTCCCCTGGAGCTCCGCGCGAAGGTCCGGGGTCAGGACCGTGCCGGCGCGATCGACCAGGAGTGCCATCTCGTACCCAATGAGACCGATGTCCGCATCGGGATGTGCGAGAACGGCGAGTGAGGAACCGTCGGAAATGGACATGAGGAACAGGAATCCCCGCTCCATCTCCACAACCGTCTGGTTCACGCTGCCGCCCTCGAAGATCCGGGAGGCGCCCGCAGTCAGCGACGTCAGCCCGGAGGCCACGGCCGCGAGCTGGTCCGCGCGGTCGCGCGGAAATCCTTCGGACATCGCCAGAAGGAGTCCGTCGGCGGAGACCACCACCGTGTGGGACACCCCCGGGGTGTTGTCCACGAAGTTGGTGATCAACCAGTTCAGGTTCTGCGCCGCCTGGCTCATCGGGCTCACACTAACGCTCCTGGTTGTAGGTGCTGTCAGGCCCACTGCGGTGATTCCCAGTGGCCTGGCCGTTCGTTTCACTGCCTGCGTTGCGGCCCTGTTGGACGCCGCGCCGCAGGTTGCTCAGCCTGCCCCGGATGTCCTCCGGGGCGCGGGAGACCTGGGGGCCTCCCTGAGGGGTGGTTTCGGCGGCGCCCTCGACCAGGTTGGCCTTGGGAACACGGCGCGGCAGCCCGGATGAGGTCACCCCGCCCGCCTTGGGCCTCCGCAGCGAGGATGCCTGCTGCCAGCGCTCGTCGTTCGCCGAACGCCAGGAGTCGTCGCCGTCGCCCTGCCGGGCCGGAACCGAGGCGGCAGCGGGAGCCGGAGCCGTGGGCTCCTGGTTCGCGCGCCGCTTCTCACCGGCGCCGCCCGTGGAGGCTCCACGGCGCGGAAGCCCGGCATCGGTCAGCTCGTGGGAGGCGGAGTGGGCCGGACCCGGACGGTTGAAGCCTACGCTGTCCTGCGCCGCTGCGTCAGCGGCCGGTGCGGACTCCGCCTCCGGGGACGCGGCGGGGTACTGCGCCGGGTAACCGTTCTGGTAGCCGTCCTGCTGCGGCCAGTCGTCCTGCGGACGCTGCTCGCCGAAGGCCGGGAAGGCCCCGGGGCCGGCCGGGCCGCCCGTCGTCCGATCGTCCTGGGCCGGCTCCGCGTAGGAACCGTCCGGGTAACCGCCGTTCGACGAGAAGGAGTCGTTCTGCGGCAGCTGGGCGCCCGGCGCGTAGTACGAGTCGTCGTACGCCGATTGCTGCTGTCCTTCGTACGGCGGCTGCTGTCCGTTGCCGTAAGCCTGCTGGTCGAAACCGGCGGGCTCCTGCTCCGGGTAACCGGCCGGTGCGCCCTCGAAGTTCCGGGTGTCGCCGGCGCCCTGGCCGTCGCCGTAACCCTGCGGGGCGGCGGCGAACTCGTCGGGGTAGGCAGCCTGCCCGGAGCCGTTGCGGTCACCGGACGCCTGCGGGTCGGGCAGCGCGGGCTGCCGGCCCTGCGGGTCCAGGGCGGCCCGTCGCTCCCCGCGCATCAGCGAACGGCCGACCGGGTCCAGGTCGCGGAGGTCGTCCGGGACCTCGTAGCGGCTGTCGTCGAAGCCGAGCTCCGCCGCCGTGCGCAGCGGCGGCTGCTGCTGGCTGAAGTCCTCGCCCGGGTAGGTGTTCTGCTCCGGGATGATCTGGGAGACCGTGAACTCGTCGCGGTCGGGCTGCGTCTCGCCACCGCCGCCGTGGGTGATCGCGTCCGGCAGCATGACCAGCGAGGTCGTACCGGCCTGCTCGCCCGAGGGGCGCAGCTGGACCCGGATGCCGTGCCGGTCGGACAGCCGGCCGACCACGAACAGGCCCATGCGCTGCGAGATCGCGACGTCCACGGTCGGCGGGTTGGCCAGCTTGTGGTTGATGTCCGCGAAGTCCTCGGCGGTCAGGCCGATGCCCTTGTCGTGGATCTCGATCATCAGGCGGCCGTCGGGAAGACGGGTCGCAGTGACACGGACCTTGGTCTGCGGGGAGGAGAACGTGGTGGCGTTCTCCAGCAACTCGGCCAGCAGGTGCACGAGGTCGGTCACCGCGCGGCCGTGGATCTCGGCCTCGGGGACACCGGACAGCTCGATGCGCTCGTACTGCTCCACCTCGGAGGAGGCGGCGCGGATCACGTCGACCAGCGGGACCGGCTGGTCCCAGCGGCGGCCCGGCTCCTCGCCGGCGAGGACGAGGAGGTTCTCACCGTTACGGCGCATACGCGTGGCCAGGTGGTCCAGCTTGAAGAGGTGCTCCAGCTGGTCCGGGTCGGCCTCGTTGTTCTCCAGGCCGGTGAGCAGGGTCAGCTGGCCCTCGATCAGCGACTGGTTGCGGCGCGAGAGGTTGGTGAAGATCGCGTTGATGTTGCCCCGCAGCAGCGCCTGCTCGGAGGCGAGCCGGACGGCCTCGCGGTGGACCTGGTCGAAGGCGCGGGCGACCTCGCCGATCTCGTCCGTGGAGGTGATCGGGATCGGGGTGACCCGGGTGTCGACCCGGCCGGGGTCGGTGCGGGAGAGCTGGTCGACCAGCATCGGCAGCCGCTGCTCGGCGATACCGAAGGCGGCGTGGCGCAGCTTGCGCATGGAGCGGCTCATCTGGCGGGCCACCATGCCGGCCAGGATGAACGCGGCGAGCAGGGCGATCACGACGGCGCTGCCGGTGACGAAGGCGTCGCGCTGCGCGTCGCCGGCGATGGCGGAGGCTTCATCCACCGCGGCGTCGGCGAGGTCCGACTCGATCTCGCTGTAGCCGTCGTACTTGAGGGTGTTGACCGCCCAGTAGTTCTCGACGGTGATGCCGCGGCCGGCCATCTCGGTGCGGGCGGCCGGATCCGTGGTGCCGAGCCGCGCGACCTCCGAGATCAACGTGACCGGGTTCTCGGGCGGCGGCACGTAGTCCGGGTCCGAGGCGGCCTTCTCCTTGGCCAGGTCCGCGCCGTCGGCCTTGATCTCCTGCTCGAGCTGCTTCAGCTTGGCGGTGTCGGCCGCGGTGCCGCCGCCGAGGTACTCCTGGACGGCGATGTTCTCGAGGTAGGCGTAGGACGAGAGGGCGACCCGCTGGCTGGCGAGCTGGCTGTCGGTGGGGCCGGGCTTCACCAGCAGGTGCGTACCGATGGACCGCTGGAGCGACAGGGCCGCCTTGCTCAACGAGATCGCGTAGACCGTACGGCCGTAGCTGGTGACGTTGCCGGTGCCCAGGCCGAGTTCGTTGGCGAACTGCATCAGCGGGTTGGCTATCTGGACGTAGCCCTCTTCGGTCTCCACGCCCTTGAGCTTGGAGGTGTACGCGGCCTGGCGCAGCGGTGTGAGCTTGGGCTCCGCCTCGCGCAGCAGTTCCAGCCGGCGCTCCAGGCCTCCCTTGGCGGGCATGGACTGGGCCGCCGCGTCGAATTCGTCGGCCGCCTTGTCCGTCTCGGCACGCGCCTTGACGACGGTCGGGTCGTCCGCGCCCTTGCCCTGCAGCAGCGGGGCCGCGGTGAGGTCCCGCTCGAGGTAGAGGGCGTTGGCGTAGCTGAGGGAGGCCCGTACCAGACGCGCGGTGTTCTCCGCGTCCTCGGCCTCCTGCCACGTGTCGATCGAGCCCTTCACCTGGAAGCCGCCCATGACCAGGCCGACCAGCACGGGGATGAGCAGGATCGCGTTCAGCCTGGTGGCCACCCGCCAGTTGCGGGGGGAGAAACGGCCGCCACTCGGGGCGGGCGCGGCCGTCGGTTCCGTGTCGTGCACGGGGGAGGGAGCCGCTGCGCGCGGCGGCGGGGTGAAGTTGCCCCGGGCCGACGGCTCGGGACTGTTCGTGCTTCGCCTCACTCGACCAACAACCTCTCAGCGGTCGGCACCAACGTTGTGCCGCAGTGTCTCAGAGCCCGGCGGGCCAACGACTGCTGAGTGCGTCTTTGACCAATGGGCAGTCCAGGCATTCCAGCATGCCCACCAGTCCTCTTCCAAACAGCGGAAGAGAAGGTTCCGGCGTGATGTAAACCGCAGATAAAACGGTCAAAAAGAATGAGCCCCGTCAAAAGGCGGGGCGGTCGTGCGCACAGTGGCACCGCTCGAACGCATCGCGTGTCGGCCCTGGCCGATTCCTCTGCCGAAACGTTATGAACACCGGGGCCGGTCGTGTCCAAGGACACAACCGGCCCCGGTTCGTCTACGACAACTGCTGTATGCCGTGGTTGCCTTCGGCTACCGGAGGCGTGCCATGAGGGCGTGCTCGACCAGAGTGATCAGCGCGCTCTTGGCGTCCGAGCGGTGCCGGGCGTCGGTGACGATGATCGGGGCGTCGGGCCCGATCTGCAGTGCCTCACGCACCTCTTCCGGCTGGTAGGGCTGCTGTCCGTCGAAGCCGTTGAGGGCGACGACGAACGGCAGTCCGCTGTTCTCGAAGTAGTCGACGGCCGGGAAGCAGTCCGCCAGCCTTCGCGTGTCCACCAGTACGACCGCGCCGATGGCGCCGCGTACCAGGTCGTCCCACATGAACCAGAAGCGGTCCTGGCCGGGTGTACCGAAGAGGTACAGGATCAGGTCCTGGTCCAGGGTGATACGGCCGAAGTCCATGGCCACCGTGGTGGTGGTCTTGTCCCCGGTGTGGGTGAGGTCGTCGATGCCCGCTGAAGCGGACGTCATGACGGCCTCGGTACGCAGCGGGTTGATCTCCGAGACAGCACCGACGAACGTGGTCTTGCCCACGCCGAAGCCGCCCGCCACCACGATCTTCGCGGAGGTGGTGGAGCGATTCTCGGAGACCGTCCCGCCGCTAGAGCTTGCGAAGTCCACTGAGCACCCTTTCGAGCAGTGTCACGTCCGGTGCGCCGGTGGTCTCGTCGCCACCCGGCTGATGGATGGCCACGAGCCCCGCTTCCGCGAGGTCCGCCACCAGGATCCGGGCCACGCCCAGCGGCATGTTCAGGAGCGCCGAGACCTCGGCGACCGACTTCACCTCACGGGTCAGGTGGCAGATGCGCTGGTGCTCCGGAAGGAGTCCCATGAGCGCTGCCGGATCGGCCGTCGTGCTGATCAGCGCCTCGATGGCCAGCTGATAGCGCGGCCTGGTCCGGCCACCGGTCATCGCATAGGGACGTACCAGTGGCTGATCGCCCTCGTCCTCGTACGGCTCCGCGTACGGATCATGAGAAGCGGTGGGCGGGGTCATGGGTCCTCCGGGCGGGACAGCAAGTCGGTCGGTCAAGCCGTCTGACGGGGCCGGTGGGGGGATTGTGGCGGCCGGACGGTGATTTGGTGAGACGGGTGGTGCCGGGGCCGGTCAGTGGAGCAGACTTCCCTGTAGCTCGGCGCGCAGGTCCGGGGTGAGGACCGCTCCCGCACGATCGACCAGGAGCGCCATCTCGTAGCCGACGAGACCGATGTCGCAATCGGGGTGGGCCAGGACGGCCAGAGACGAACCGTCCGAGACGGACATGAGGAAGAGGAAACCCCGCTCCATCTCGACGACCGTCTGTGCGACGCTGCCGCCTTCGAAGATGCGGGAGGCGCCGGCGGTCAGGGAGGTCAGTCCCGACGCCACGGCCGCGAGCTGGTCCGCGCGGTCGCGCGGGAAACCCTCCGACATCGCCAGGAGGAGTCCGTCGGCGGACACGACGACGGTGTGGGACACCCCGGGGGTGTTGTCCACGAAGTTGGTGATCAACCAGTTGAGGTTCTGTGCCGCCTGGCTCATCGGGCTCAACTAACGCTCCTGCTGGTGAGTGGGTCGGGGGAAGCTGCCGGTCTGGGACGACGAACCGGCCTGACGACCCTGTGCGATACCTCGACGGAGATTGGTCAGCCGGCCGCGTACGTCATCGGGCGCACGGGAGACCTGCGGACCACTCTGGTGGGGCTGCTGCTGAGCCGTGCCCGGGACGAGGTTCGCCTTGGGCACCCGGCGCGGCAGGCCGGATGTGGTGACGCCGCCCGCGGCCGGCTTCCGGACGCGTTCGGCCTGCCGGACCAGCTCGTCGTTGGGCGAGCTGCGCCAGGTGGCGGCAGCGGACCGCTGCGGGCCGGTCGGCCCCTGCGGCTGCTGCTGCGGTGACTGCTGCTGCGGCTGCTGTTGCGGCTGCGGCTGCTGTGCCGGAGCCGGGGGATTGCCCTGCTCCTCCTGCGCACCATGGAACCAGTTGGTCTCCAGGGTGTCGTACAGCGGCGTGCGCCCGTCGCCGGGACCGGACGCCGGCGGCAGTGCCCAGGCGTCGCTCTGCCCGCGGCCGTTGTCGGGCCGCTGGGGGGCGGGCGCCTGGCCCGGCTGGGGACGGTCCGGCCGCTGCTGCGGGGCCGGGGGACGCCGGTTGCCGAGGCCGGGTTCCTGCGCCCCGTTGAGCTGCGGACGCTCGAACTGGCCGGTGGAGGCCGGGTCCGCGAGGTTCGGCCGCTCCGGGGCGGGGTACCGCGCGGGAGCGCCGTCGCCCCGGCCCGGGTACTGACCGGTGGAACCGTTGTCGTACGAGCCGTTGCCGTTGCCGTAGGACCCGCTGTCGTAGCCCTGCGGGGCCGGGAACTGACCGGTCTGGGACGGGTTCTGCCCGGTGCCCTGACCGTTGTAGCGGTCCGCCGGGGCGCCGTAGAGGTCGCCGCGGACGAACTGGCCGGTGTCCTGGGCGCCGTTCGCGCCGGGCCCGCCGTACTGGCCGGTGTGCTGCGGGGCACCGTGGCCCTGCCGGTCGTCGAACCGGGGCATCTCGGACGTGGGGCCGGCGCCGTGCTGGTCGTCGAACCGCGGCATGGCGTTCGTCCGGGCGGCGCCCGGCTCGTCGTGGCCGCGCGGGGCGTCCAGCGAAGCCCGGGGTACCGGCGGCTGGGCGTTCTCGTCGCTCCAGCTGGGCACCCGCGGCTGCTGGTCGCCGCCGGGCAGCTCCGCGCGCGGAGCGTTGCCGCGCGGCGGCAGCTGCGGACGACGGCCGCGCTCGGCGTTGCCCTTGTCCCGCTGCTGGGGCACGTCGCCCCGGCCGCCGAACAGGTCCTGGCCCTGCGCACCGCCCTGACCCGCGGACTGCATCCCCTGCGGGGCACCCGGGGCCTGGCCGCCGTAGCCGGCACCCGCGCCGGCCGGAGCCGGACGGCCCTGTGACGGAGCGGAGGGGGCGCCCCCCTGCTCGAACAGCGACGGGGCGGACGACCTGCCCGGCTGGCCCTGCGGCCCACGCGCCCCGCCCGGGGCACCCGGGCGGCCCTGGCCGTCCCGTCCGGGCAGTGCGGCCCGCGGACCCTGGCCGGCGGCGAGCCGGCCACCGCCGGGCGCACCGGCGCCGAGAGCACCGCCACCGGACTGACCGCCGGCGGACCGGCGGGCCGCCGCGGCACCGGCCGCGGCCTGCGCGGCGGCGGGACCGCCGACACCCGGCTGACCGGGCTTGCCCTGGGGCCTCTTGCCGCCCTGGGCGACATCGACGGGCAGCATGACCAGCGCGGTCGTACCGCCGGAGTCGGACGGACGGAGCTGGATGCGGATGCCGTGCCGCTGCGACAGCCGGCCGACCACGAACAGACCCATGCGGCGGGAGACGGAGACGTCCACGGTGGGCGGCGCGGCGAGCCGTTCGTTGATCGCCGCCAGGTCCTCCGGGGACAGGCCGATACCGGTGTCGTGGACCTCGATCAGCACCCGGCCGTCGGGCAGCGCGTGACCGGTGACCTTGACCTTGGTCTGGGGGGAGGAGAACGAGGTCGCGTTCTCCAGCAGCTCGGCGAGCAGGTGGACGAGGTCGTTGACGACCCGGCCGGCCACTTCGGTGGTCGGCACGGCGGTCAGTTCGATGCGCTCGTACTGCTCCACCTCGGACGCGGCGGCACGGAGCACGTCGACCAGCGGGACCGGGCGGGTCCACCGGCGTCCGGGCTCCTCACCCGCGAGGACCAGCAGGTTCTCGCCGTTCCGGCGCATACGGGTGGCGAGGTGGTCCAGCTTGAACAGCGAGGACAGCTGGTCCGGGTCGGCCTCGCGGGACTCCAGTTCGGAGATCAGCGACAGCTGACGCTGGATCAGACCCTGGGAGCGGCGCGAGAGGTTGGTGAACATCGCGTTGACGTTGCCCCGCAGCAGGGCCTGCTCGGCGGCGAGACGGACCGCCTCGCGGTGCACGTCGTCGAAGGCCGCGGCCACACGGCCGATCTCGTCCCGGGAGTGCACACCCACCGACTCCACGGACGTGTCGACGTCCTGCGGGTCGGACTCGGACAGCTGCTTGACCAGCTCGGGCAGACGTTCCTGGGCGACCTTGGTCGCGGTGTCCTCGAGGCGGCGCAGCGAGCGGATCATGGAGCGGGCCACGACGAAGGCGCCGACCAGCGAGACACCGAGCACGATCAGGATCAGCGCACCGGAGATGATCGCGTCGCGCTCGGTGGCGCTGCGCAGCTCACGGGCCTTCTGTTCCATCTCCTCGAGCAGTTGGAGCTCGATGTTCTTCATCTGCTGGATCTTGGTGGAGCTGTCGTCCAGCCAGTCACGGTAGGACCGCTTGCCCATCGACCCCAGACCGTCGGCCGACACCAGGGCACGGGTCGCGAACTTGTCGGTGGCCTGGATCGTGTCGTTGCCGTCCTCGACGGGCGCCAGCAGCTCGGTGGCCGAGTCCTCGCCGTAGATGCTCTTGAAGCTGCGCACCTCGGACTTCTGGCTCTCCAGCGCCGACTGGGCGTAGAGCCGGTCGTTCTCGGCGAGATCGCCGAAGCTGGTGTTGTTGGCGGGCAGTGCCGCCGCGAGGACCGCGCGCTGGATCGACGCGTACTCCTTGGCGGCGGAGAAGGCCCCCAGGGCGCGGGTGCGCTGGATCATCTCGGAGTTGCTGGTCGCCTCGGCCATGTCCTGGGAGAGGTCGATCAGGTTCTCGATCAGACGGTGGTAGGCCTCGACGGTCTGGGTGGAGTTGCCCTTAGACAGATAGGCCGTGTTGCGGATCTTCTCGAGGTCGCCCAGGTCACCGGCGAGCTGGACCAGGTTGTCGCGGACACCGGTGAGATTGCCGTCCCGGCTGGCGTTGTTGATCTCCTCGGAGCTGTCGAGGAAGTTCTTCCGGGCGCGGTCGGTCTTCTCGCGGTGGCCCTTGACCCCGAAGTCGGTGGCCTTGCCGCCGTGCGCCAGCGGGCCGGCCGACTGGTCGCGCTCCTCCTGGAGCGCGGCGGCGAGCTCGGTGGCCTCCTGGGTCATGTCCGTCAGCAGCTTCATGTTGTCGAGCTGCTGGATGTCGTCCATCGACTGGTTGATACGCAGACCGCCCAGCGAGGTGGCCGCGACCACCGGGAGCGCGAGCAGCGACACCAGTCGGGTGGAGATCCGCCAGTTGCGCAGGGCTATGCGCGGCCCCGGGCCGGTAGGGCCCTTGGGGGGCTTCGGCGCGGCCGTGGGAGCCCCCTCCGGTTTCGGGGGCGCGGAGCCGGGGCGGCCGGACCTGTCTCCGCCCTCACCGTTGGCCGACGGACCCTGGTTCTGGTTCTGGGCGTGCTGGGGCGAGGAGCCGACGGCCATGGGGCCATTCCCGCCGTGCTCCGGCTCCGCCGAAGCGCTGCCATCCCTCTTGAAACGTCCCTGCACTAGCGTCGCAACCTCTGGACCAGGCGCCCCTCCGCGCGAACGGCGGGACACGGTGTCGGCGTCATAGGGGCGCCCTGAATACGCCCCCGTGGTGGTCGTGAGTGACCGGCGCGGGTTCCCCCTTGTCCACCGCCGTGTTGGCGCTTTCGTGCGCCCCCTGTGCGCCGGATCGAAATCTGCGGCGGTCGCTGGGATTCCAGCACAGTGCGGGATCTCCCAACAAGGCCCGTGGGGTATGCCGTGACTTACATGACACCACGTGAGGGAGGGGTCACTCGGCGTAGAAAGTGATCTCGAGCAAAGGGGGCGAAGGGGGGTGATTCCGCCAGGGTGATCCGCTGTCCCAGTCGCGATGATCAGGAGCGGAATGATGGGTTCAGGGGGTCAATGTCCGTTTCGGGGGAGTGGGGCACCGGCCCGGATTGGGGTGGTTTGGCCGTTGATCCGTGAGCAAACTCACACGCATGGCGCAGCCTTCGACGGCGGTCGGCGGGGAATCGCATGTTTAGCCTGGCGCTTTACAGACATGGCACAACAGACAACCCGCGCCCGAAGGGCGGTCCCCGGACCCCGTCGGACGCCCGCGAACAGGACAGGGCCGAGTAAACAGTGAAGACGACGATGATGTTCCACAAGATCGCCAACCCGCGACGCACGACGCTGGCGCACCTCGACGGCGCCGCCGAACTGCAGACGCCGGTCCTCCAGGAGCACACCGTCGAACTCCCGGCCCAGACTGCCAACCCCAGGCGCACCATCCTCATGGAGATCCCGGTCGCGGCCGGCGCCGCGAACCAGTAGGCCTGTCGCCGGCACCCCTTCGGTACCGGCACCGACTGGTACGGGCACCGGCCCCGTAACGCTCAAAGGTCCCGGAGATGTCCACAGCGGCCCGGAGCGGCCCCGCGGCGTCCCCTCCCCAGGGGGCGCCGCTCTTTGCTGCGCCCGTCGCCGCACCCGGTCGATGCGCGGCGGGTGCGAGGGGGCGGTACGCGGCTCGATGCGCGAGGCGCGCGCGCCCTGCCGCGTTAGCCTGGAGCGTCAGACTCCAGCCAGCTCAGTCAAGGGGCCAAGCATCCCGTGCGCATCGCCAGATTCTCCATCGACGGGAACGTCGCCTTCGGCGCGGTCGAGGGTGACCAGCAGGACGAGCTCGTCCTGGACATCATCAAGGGCATCCCGTTCACGGACTTCGAACTCTCCGGTACCAAGGTCCCGGTGAGCAAGGTCAGGATGCTGCCCCCGGTGCTCCCCAACAAGGTGGTCGCCTTCGGCCGCAACTACGCGGAGCACGCCAAGGAGATGGGCAACGAGGTGCCCGACGCCCCGTTCGCCTTCTTCAAGCCCGCCACCTCGGTGATCGGCCCCGGCGACGAGATCCAGTACCCCTCCTTCTCCCAGGAGGTGCACCACGAGGCCGAACTGGCCGTGGTGATCGGCCGGCTCTGCCGCGAGGTGCCGCGCGAGCGCGTCAAGGACGTGATCTTCGGTTACACCTGCGCCAACGACGTCACCGCCCGCGACGTCCAGCGGCGCGAGACGCAGTGGGCGCGGGCCAAGGGCTTCGACACCTCCTGTCCGCTCGGCCCCTGGGTGGAGACGGACCTGGACCTCGCCGCCGCCTCGGACCTCACCCTCCAGCTCACGGTCAACGGCGAACAGCGACAGCTCGCCCGCACCAGCGAGATGATCCACTCCATCGAGGACCTGATCGTCAACATCTCCGAGGCGATGACGCTGCTCCCCGGCGACGTGATCCTCACGGGCACCCCGGCCGGCGTCGGCCCCCTCAACGTCGGCGACGAGGTCGCCGTCACCATCGAAGGCATCGGCACTCTCACCAACAAGGTTGTCAAGCGTGGCTAGCGCAGCAGGTTCCCCCGCCCCCGTACGCGTCCGTTTCTGTCCGTCGCCCACCGGCAACCCCCACGTGGGCCTGGTCCGCACCGCCCTGTTCAACTGGGCGTTCGCCAAGCACCACCAGGGCACCCTGGTCTTCCGTATCGAGGACACCGACGCGGCCCGCGACTCCGAGGAGTCCTACACCCAGCTGCTCGACTCGATGCGCTGGCTCGGCTTCGACTGGGACGAGGGCCCCGAGGTCGGCGGCCCGCACGCGCCGTACCGCCAGTCCCAGCGCATGGACGTCTACGCCGACGTCGCCGCCAAACTCCTCGACGCCGGCCACGCCTACCGCTGCTACTGCTCCCAGGAGGAGCTGGACAGCCGCCGCGAGGCCGCCCGCGCCGCCGGCAAGCCCTCCGGGTACGACGGCCACTGCCGCGAGCTGACCGACGCCCAGGTCGAGGAGTACAAGGCCCAGGGCCGCGAGCCGATCGTCCGCTTCCGGATGCCCGACGAGACGATCACCTTCACCGACCTGGTCCGCGGCGAGCTGACCTTCACCCCGGAGAACGTCCCGGACTACGGCATCGTGCGCGCCAACGGCGCCCCGCTGTACACCCTGGTCAACCCGGTCGACGACGCCCTGATGGACATCACCCACGTCCTGCGCGGCGAGGACCTGCTCTCCTCCACCCCGCGCCAGGTCGCCCTGTACAAGGCGCTGACCGAGCTCGGCATCGCGAAGCGGACCCCGGCCTTCGGCCACCTGCCGTACGTGATGGGCGAGGGCAACAAGAAGCTCTCCAAGCGCGACCCCCAGGCGTCGCTCAACCTCTACCGCGAGCGCGGCTTCCTCCCCGAGGGCCTGCTCAACTACCTCTCCCTGCTCGGCTGGTCGCTCTCCGCCGACCAGGACATCTTCACGATCGAGGAGATGGTCGCGGCCTTCGACGTCACCGACGTCAACCCCAACCCGGCCCGCTTCGACCTCAAGAAGTGCGAGGCGATCAACGCCGACCACATCCGCCTGCTCGACGTGAAGGACTTCACCGAGCGCTGCCGGCCGTGGCTGAAGGCCCCCGTGGCCCCCTGGGCCCCGGAAGCCTTCGACGAGGCCAAGTGGCAGGCCATCGCGCCGCACGCGCAGACCCGCCTGAAGGTGCTGTCGGAGATCACGGACAACGTCGACTTCCTGTTCCTGCCGGAGCCGGCCTTCGACGAGGCCTCCTGGAGCAAGGCGATGAAGGAGGGCTCCGACGCCCTGCTGCGCACCGCCCGCGAGAAGCTGGACGCCGCCGACTGGACGTCGGCCGAGTCCCTGAAGGAGGCCGTCCTGGCCGCCGGTGAGGCCCACGGCCTCAAGCTCGGCAAGGCGCAGGCCCCGGTCCGCGTCGCCGTCACCGGCCGCACGGTCGGCCTGCCCCTCTTCGAGTCCCTCGAGGTCCTGGGCAAGGAGACGACCCTGGCCCGCATCGACGCGGCCCTGGCGAAGCTCGCCGCGTAGTCCCAGGGAGCGGTCGCACGGAGCGGTCGCGCACCGCATCCGTGCGGCGGCAGGGCGGGGGGCGGCACCCGGAAGTACGGGGTGCCGCCCCCCGCCCGTTGTCGGTACCGTCGGTCCCATGGCGATCCGAGCAGTTGTCTGGGACGTGGACGACACCCTCTTCGACTACACCTCCGCCGACCGCGAAGGCATGCGGGCGTACCTCCTCGCCGAGGAACTGCTCGCCCGGTACGCCTCCGTGGAGGAGGCGCTGGCGCACTGGCGGGAGGTGACCGACGCGCAGTGGGCCCGGTTCGCCGCGGGCGAGGTCGACTTCGAGACCCAGCGCCGCGACCGCACCCGGGTCTTCCTGGAGCGCGAGCTGACCGACGCCGAGGCCGACGACTGGTTCGGGCGCTACCTGGTGCACTACGAGGCCGCCTGGTCCCTGTTCCCGGACGTCCTGCCGGTCCTCGACGCGCTCGCCACCAGCCACCGGCACGCGGTGCTGTCCAACTCCAGCCTCCACGTCCAGGACCCCAAGCTGCGCGCCCTCGGCGTCCACGACCGCTTCGAGGTCATCCTGTGCGCCGCCGAGCTGGGGGTGTCCAAGCCCGAGCCCGGCGCCTTCCTGGCGGCCTGCGAGGCCCTGGCACTGCCGCCCGACCAGGTCGCGTACGTGGGTGACCATCCGGAGATCGACGGCCGGGGCGCCGCGGAGGCCGGGCTGCTGTCGGTGTGGATCGACCGCGGCGGCGCGTACGCGACCGCCGAGCCGCCCGTGGGGCCGCGCAGGATCGTCTCCCTCGGCGAACTCCCCGCGCTCCTCGGCGGGGATACCCGTTTTGGAGCCAGGTCCGGCATCGGGTAATGTTCTTCCTGCGCCGCGGGGGTCCGGGCCGGAAGGTCAAAGCCCTCAAGCGCACAGCTAGAACAAGAACCCTTAGGGGCTTGCGTTCCAGTGGCCTATGGTGTAATTGGCAGCACGACTGATTCTGGTTCAGTTAGTCTTGGTTCGAGTCCAGGTAGGCCAGCTCGCAGAGCTCATCTGCAAAACGCGGATCTCATCCGCAGGCCCCCGTTGTGTAGCGGCCTAGCACGCCGCCCTCTCAAGGCGGTAGCGCCGGTTCGAATCCGGTCGGGGGTACAGATCCATCCCGCGAGGGCGACCGGGTAGCTCCCACGTCCTCACGGTGACATCACCCGGCTCCGGCCGGGTGAGGATCGCTAGGGCCCCCGTTGTGTAGCGGCCTAGCACGCCGCCCTCTCAAGGCGGTAGCGCCGGTTCGAATCCGGTCGGGGGTACTGACTGGTCTAAACCGTCATTGGTCTATGGTGTAATTGGCAGCACGACTGATTCTGGTTCAGTTAGTCTTGGTTCGAGTCCAGGTAGACCAGCTCGGGCCTGCGGTAACGCAGTGTCCAGGCCCCCGTTGTGTAGCGGCCTAGCACGCCGCCCTCTCAAGGCGGTAGCGCCGGTTCGAATCCGGTCGGGGGTACAAAGAAGAAAGCCCTCCACTTCGGTGGAGGGCTTTCGTCATGTATGGACGCCTCTGCGATTCCGTAGGTCCGGGGGAGGGCCTGCCGCGGCGTTGAGGCGGGCCCGGGCCCCCGGGGACGGGATGGACGGATGACGAGGGGTGGCGAGGGTCAGGAGCGGCGCAGCGCCTCGGAGAGGCGGTTCGCGGAGTCGATGACGGCCTGGGCGTGCATCCGGCCCGGGTGGCGGGTCAGGCGCTCGATGGGCCCCGAGACCGAGACGGCGGCCACCACCCGGTTCGACGGGCCGCGCACCGGCGCGGAGACCGAGGCGACACCGGGCTCGCGCTCACCGATCGACTGCGCCCAGCCGCGGCGCCGGACACCCGACAGGGCCGTCGCCGTGAAACGGGCGCCCTGCAGGCCGCGGTGCAGACGCTCCGGCTCCTCCCAGGCCATCAGGATCTGCGCGGAGGAACCGGCCTTCATCGTGAGCGTGGAGCCGACCGGAACGGTGTCCCGCAGACCGGACAGACGCTCCGCCGCGGCCACGCATATACGCATGTCGCCCTGACGGCGATAGAGCTGGGCGCTCTCGCCGGTGACATCGCGCAGATGCGTGAGCACCGGGCCCGCCGTGGCGAGCAGCCGGTCCTCGCCGGCCGCCGCGGCCAGCTCGGCCATGCGCGGGCCGAGGATGAACCTGCCCTGCATGTCGCGCGCCACCAGCCGGTGGTGCTCCAGGGCCACGGCCAGGCGGTGGGCCGTGGGTCGTGCCAGTCCGGTGGCGCCGACCAACCCCGCGAGGGTGGCCGGACCGGACTCCAGAGCGCTCAGGACGAGGGCCGCCTTGTCCAGAACGCCGACGCCGCTACTGTTGTCCATGAAACGATACTTGCGTCTCACTCTGTGAAACGCAAGTTCAATTTTCCGTAGGACGCGCCACTCTTGACGTACACAGTCATCAACACAACGGCCCGTGAATCACCGGGTCCGGCGGCGACGACCCGGAAATCAGGGGTGGGGCGCCGTCTCCTCAAGGATCTCTAGTTGGGCCGGCGCACCTTTGCCGGCCGGAGGGAAAGCGATGGGTAGGACACTCGCGGAGAAGGTCTGGGACGACCACGTCGTCCGGCGCGCCGAGGGCGAGCCCGACCTCCTCTTCATCGATCTGCACCTGCTGCACGAGGTGACCAGCCCCCAGGCCTTCGACGGCCTGCGCAAGAGCGGCCGCAGGGTGCGGCGCCTCGACCTCACCATCGCGACCGAGGACCACAACACCCCGACCCTCGACATCGACAAGCCCATCGCCGACCCGGTCTCCCGCGTCCAGCTGGAGACGCTGCGGGCGAACTGCGCCGAGTTCGGCGTCCGGCTGCACTCGCTGGGCGACGTCGAGCAGGGCGTCGTGCACGTCGTCGGACCCCAGCTGGGTCTGACCCAGCCCGGCATGACCGTGGTCTGCGGAGACTCGCACACCTCCACGCACGGTGCGTTCGGCGGCCTGGCCTTCGGTATCGGCACCTCCCAGGTCGAGCACGTACTGGCCACGCAGACGCTGCCGATGGCCCGTCCCAAGACCATGGCGATCACCGTCGACGGCGAACTGCCCGACGGTGTCACGGCCAAGGACCTGATCCTGGCGGTCATCGCGCGCATCGGCACCGGCGGCGGCCAGGGCTACATCCTGGAGTACCGCGGAGAGGCCATCGAGACGCTCTCGATGGAGGCCCGCATGACCATCTGCAACATGTCGATCGAGGCCGGCGCCCGCGCGGGCATGATCGCCCCCGACGAGACCACCTTCGAGTACCTCAAGGGTCGTCCGCACGCCCCGCAGGGCGAGGACTGGGACGCGGCCGTCGCCTACTGGAAGACGCTGCGCACCGACGACGACGCCGAGTTCGACGCCGAGGTCGTCATCGACGCCACCGAGCTGTCCCCGTTCGTCACCTGGGGCACCAACCCGGGTCAGGGCGCACCGCTGTCGGCAGAGGTCCCCGACCCCGCTTCGTACGAAGACGCCTCGGAGCGCTTCGCCGCCGAAAAGGCCCTGGAGTACATGGGGTTGGAGGCCGGCCAGCCGTTGCGCTCCATCGGCGTGGACACCGTCTTCGTAGGCTCCTGCACCAACGGGCGGATCGAGGACCTGCGCGCCGTCGCGGACATCGTCAAGGGCCGCAAAGTCGCCGACGGAGTACGGATGCTGGTCGTCCCGGGCTCCGCGCGGGTGGGTCTGCAGGCGGTCTCCGAGGGTCTGGACGTGGTCTTCAAGGAGGCCGGCGCCGAGTGGCGGCACGCGGGCTGTTCCATGTGCCTGGGCATGAACCCCGACCAGCTCGCCCCCGGTGAGCGCTGCGCGTCCACCTCCAACCGCAACTTCGAGGGCCGGCAGGGCAAGGGCGGCCGCACCCACCTGGTGTCCCCGCAGGTCGCCGCCGCCACCGCGGTCCTCGGCCACCTGGCCTCCCCGGCCGATCTCGCCGCCGACACCCGTACGCCCGCTGGAGTCCGATAGCCATGGAAGCATTCACCACGCACACCGGCCGAGCCGTCCCGCTGCGCCGCAGCAACGTCGACACCGACCAGATCATCCCCGCCCACTGGCTCAAGAAGGTGACGCGGGACGGGTTCGAGGACGGGCTGTTCGAGGCCTGGCGCAAGGACCCGGAGTTCGTGCTCAACCGTCCCGAGCGCGAGGGCGCCACGGTCCTGGTCGCCGGCCCCGACTTCGGCACCGGCTCCTCCCGCGAGCACGCCGTCTGGGCGCTGCAGAACTACGGCTTCAAGACCGTGATCTCCTCCCGCTTCGCCGACATCTTCCGTGGCAACTCGCTGAAGAACGGCTTGCTCACCGTCGTCATCGAGCAGAAGATCGTGGACGCGCTGTGGGAGCTCACCGAGCGGGACCCGCAGGCCGAGATCACCGTCGACCTCGAGGCCCGCGAGGTGCGCGCCGAGGGCATCACCGCCGCTTTCGAACTCGACGAGAACTCCCGCTGGCGGCTGCTGAACGGGCTCGACGACATCTCCATCACCCTGCAGAGCGAAGCGGACATCGCCACGTACGAGGCGAAGCGCCCGTCGCACAAACCGCGGACGCTCACGGCGCAGAACGCCTGAGGCGAAGTCCAGGCGGCAGGTCGACTTTCGGCCACCCCCACCCCCTCCCGTACCCCCGATCGGTCCGATCGGGGGTACGGCCGTGTCTGCACCCATTCGGACCCGCGCGTCCCCTTGAGGCCTTGCAACTTCCCACGTTATGAAGGTGGTTGCCGGGGTACACGTGTCACGTGCGCGTGGCCTCGGAGTGTGCTCGAACCGCCGTCCGAGGCTGCAGTTGCCCCCTGCGCAGGCGACAACTCACCCCAGATGGCACAATCTGTGCATGGAACGCGACGGCCAACTCGAGCTCTACGCGGAAGTCGCGGTCCGGCTCAAAGAAGCGCATGCAAGGGTGCGCGCACTGCAAGTCCCGGAGGGCGTACGGATGGCGCTGACCCGGAAGCTGCTGGTCATTACGGCTGCGGCCAAACACGATCTCGCCGGTGCGGCAAAGCGGCTGGAGCGGTTCATCGCGGACCTCGACGAGGGCCGATTTCCCGAAGAGGAACGCTGAACAGCTCGAGGCGGCCGAGTTCGTTGCGGCACAAGGGTGATAAGCCCGTTTCGTGTTTGATTTGCGGTATATATCTGCCTAACGTGCGAAAATGCTTGAACGGATTCGTTCGGGCGATGTCTCCGAAGGGGAAGACGTGAACAAGGCGCAGCTCGTAGAAGCGATTGCCGACAAGATGGGCGGGCGCCAGCAGGCGGCCGATGCCGTCGACGCGGTCCTGGATGCCATCGTCCGCGCCGTGGTCGCGGGTGACCGGGTCTCGGTCACCGGCTTCGGTTCGTTCGAGAAGGTCGACCGCCCCGCCCGCTACGCCCGCAACCCCCAGACCGGCGAGCGGGTTCGGGTCAAGAAGACCTCGGTGCCGCGCTTCCGTGCGGGCCAGGGCTTCAAGGACCTGGTGAGCGGCTCGAAGAAGCTGCCGCGCGGTGGCGAGGTCGCCGTCAAGAAGGCACCCAAGGGCAGTCTGTCCGGAGGGGCTGCCGCGACGGTGAAGAAGGCCGCCGCCAAGAAGGCCACCGCCAAGAAGACGACGGCGAAGCGGGCCGCGGGAAAGGCGGCCGCGGCCAAGAAGACCACCGCCGCGAAGAAGACGACCGCCAAGAAGGCCGCCGTCAAGACGGCCCCGGCCGCCACCAAGACCACCGCCGCGAAGAAGACGGCCGCCAAGAAGGCCCCGGCGAAGAAGGCGACGGCCACGAAGGCGCCCGCCAAGAAGTCCACCGCACGCAAGACCACCGCCAAGAAGACCAGCGCCCGCAAGAAGTAGCGGCAGCGAAGCGGTACTCACGCGCCGGGCCGGACTCCGTCACGGAGTCCGGCCCGCGGTGTGCCGGTCAGAACGTGCCGGTCAGAACGTCTGGAGCGTCACCAGGGTGATCCGCCGGGCCTCGCCCTCGCCCCGGGTCTCGATACGCACGCGCTGTCCGGGGCGCAGCAGCCTCAGGCCTCCCGCGTCGAACGCCGGCGCGTCGAAGGGCACCGGAGTGCCGTCGTCCAGCAGCACCTGGCCGCTGCGGCTCTCGGGGTCGTAGGTGTACGCGGTCGCCTGCATGGCCGCAGCCTACTGCTCCGCGATCAGCAGCCGCGCGGCGGCGGCCGCCGTGCGGGGCCCCACCCCCAGTGCCAGCGCCGCCCGGAGATCGTCCCCCGTGTCCACGTCCTGCCGCACGGAATCCACCGCGTCGAGACGCAGTTCGACGGCTCCCCGCGCGCGGTGCCGGGCCCGGGAACCGGGACCGAAGGACGGCCGCAGTTCCTCCGTCGCCGCCGCCGCGAGCAGCGTGGTACCGACGCCCGCCGCATCGGGCAGGAACGCGCGCGGGAACGCGGCCGCTCTCTCCAGTACACGCGCCAGTTCGGCCGCGCGCAGCGCCGGGAGATCGGCGTTGAGGGCCGCCACGGGACCGGCGTGCCACAAGGCCCGCACGGTGGCGGCCGCGTGGACGAGTGCCGCGTTCAGGCCGCTGCCCGGTTCGTCGGCGACGATTCCCGCACCCAGCGCGGCCAGCTCGCGGCCGGCCAGGGCGTCGTCCGTGACGACCACCACGTCCCGCACCGCGCGGCACGCCAGGGCGGCCGCGACCGTGTCCTGCGCGAAGGCGAGCGCGAGCCCCGGACGCAAGGCGTCGTTCGCGGTGTCGGAGAGCCTGCTCTTGGCCTCGGCCAGCGGTTTCAGGGGTACCACCAAGGTCCACTGCACGCGTGTTACGTCCCTCTCTCGTCGTCGCCATTGTCCCCCGCGGCATCCGGCTGCCGGGGGAGCGGGGCGTACGGTGTCCTCGACAGACCGGCGGCCCGGGGCGACACTTGTGCGGCCCGCCTGGCCCCCGGGTCCAGGACTTAGAGGAAGGTGTCCCTGTGCCGCGCCGCAGAATCGGCTTCGCTTACCGCTTCGCCGCGGTGATCTGCAAACCACCGCTGGTGGTTCTACTCAAGCGGGACTGGCGCGGAATGGAGAACATTCCGGCCGAAGGCGGATTTATCACCGCGGTGAACCACAATTCACACATTGACCCCTTCGCTTATGCGCACTTTCAGTACAACACCGGTCGTGTTCCGCGATTCCTGGCGAAGAGCAGTCTTTTCAACAAGGGATTCGTCGGTGCCATGATGCGCGGCACCGGGCAGATCCCCGTCTATCGTGAAAGCACGGACGCGCTCAGCGCCTTCCGGGCCGCGATCGACGCCGTGGAGCGCGGCGAATGCGTCGCCTTCTATCCCGAGGGAACCCTCACCCGCGACCCGGACGGCTGGCCCATGACCGGCAAGACCGGTGCCGCGCGGGTCGCCCTGCAGACCAGGCGCCCCGTGGTCCCGGTCGCGCAGTGGGGCGCCAACGAGGTGCTGCCGCCGTACGCCGGCAGGCCCCGCCTCTTCCCGCGCAAGACGCACCGTGTGCTGGCCGGACCGCCGGTCGACCTGGACCGTTTCTACGGCCGGGAGATGACCCCGGAGCTGCTCAAGGAGGCGACCGAGGCCATCATGGCCGCGGTGACCCGTCACCTGGAGGAGATCCGTGGCGAGAAGGCCCCCGAGGTGCCCTACGATCCGCAGCGCGAACGCGTGGAGCAGCGCCGCAAGACCAGGGCCCAGACCCGGCGCAGGGGGCACGACGGTCCGTCCGAGCGCCGGCCGTCCGCGCACGGTTCGCCGGCGGACGGGGCGCAGGGCGGCTCGCAGCACCAGGAGGGCCGGCACCAGGAACGGCAGAACGAACAGTGGAGGGCCGGGAAACGGGCCACCGCGCGGGAAGAGGGGCTGAACACGTGAGCAAGCCGGTCAAGGCGGCCGTCTTCGGCACCGGATCGTGGGGTACGGCCTTCGGCATGGTGCTCGCCGACGCCGGATGCGACGTGGTGCTGTGGGCGCGGCGCCCCGGACTCGTCGAAGCGGTCAACTCCACCCGCACCAACCCCGACTACCTGCCCGGAGTCGAACTCCCGGCGAACCTGCGGGCCACCGCGGACGCCGCCGAGGCCGCGCGCGACGCCGACTTCACGGTCCTCGCGATCCCCTCGCAGACGCTGCGCGGCAACCTCGCCGGGTGGAAGCCGCTGCTCGCCCCGGACACCGTCCTGGTGTCGCTGATGAAGGGTGTCGAACTCGGCTCCGCCATGCGCATGAGCGAGGTGATCGAGGACGTCGCCGGAGTCGGCGCCGACCGGATCGCCGTGGTCACCGGCCCCAACCTCGCCCGGGAGATCGCCGCCAGGATGCCGGCCGCAGCCGTGGTCGCCTGCACCGACGAGGCCGTCGCCCAGCGGCTCCAGGCCGCCTGCCACACGCCGTACTTCCGCCCGTACACCAACACCGACGTCGCCGGCTGCGAACTGGGCGGCGCCGTGAAGAACGTGATCGGGCTGGCCGTCGGCATCGCGGACGGCATGGGGCTCGGCGACAACGCCAAGGGCTCGCTCATCACCCGCGGGCTCGCCGAGACCACCCGGCTCGGTGCCGCGCTCGGCGCGGACCCGCTGACCTTCGCCGGACTCGCGGGACTGGGCGACCTGGTGGCCACCTGCTCCTCACCGCTGTCGCGCAACCACACCTTCGGCACCAACCTCGGCAAGGGCATGACGCTGGAGGAAACCGTCGCGATCACCAAACAGACCGCCGAGGGCGTCAAGTCCTGCGAGTCGGTGCTGGATCTGGCCCGCCGGCACGGCGTCGACATGCCGATCACCGAGACGGTCGTCGGCATCGTGCACGAGGGCAAGCCCCCGGTGGTCGCCCTCAAGGAGCTGATGTCGCGCAGCGCGAAGCCGGAACGACACTGAGCGACGACGGACGCGCGCCCTCGCGGGAGCCCTCCGTTTGCCGCACCGCGGGCGCTGTATCAGGGAGGCGGCCACCGGGTACTCTCATCGCGATATGAGCACCCAGAACCTCCCCCAGAGCCCCGGGCAGCCGCCTCGCAAGCCGCGTGTGGCCGTCGTGTTCGGCGGGCGCAGCTCCGAGCACGGGATCTCCGTCGTCACCGCCGGCGCCGTCCTCAAGGCCATCGACCGGACGAAGTACGACGTCCTGCCGATCGGTATCACCCGGGACGGCCGCTGGGCACTCACCGCCGACGAACCGGACCGCATGGCGATCACCGACCGGCGGCAGCCCAGCGTGGACCAGCTCACCGACGCGGCCGAGGGCGCCGTGGTGCTCCCCCTCGATCCCGCGAACCGTGAAGTCGTCTACACCGAGCCCGGTGCGGTGCCGAAGGCGCTCGGCGAGGTCGACGTCGTCTTCCCCGTGCTGCACGGCCCCTACGGCGAGGACGGCACCCTGCAGGGACTCCTGGAGCTCTCCGGTGTCCCCTACGTGGGCTCCGGGGTGCTCGCCTCCGCCGTCGGGCAGGACAAGGAGTACATGAAGAGGGTGTTCACCTCCTTCGGGCTCAAGGTCGGCCCGTACGTGGTGATCCGGCCCCGCGAGTGGGAGAACGACGAGGCCGCCGCCCGCAAGAAGATCATCGACTTCGCCGGTGAGCACGGCTGGCCGCTGTTCGTGAAGCCCGCGCGGGCGGGCTCCTCGATCGGGATCACCAAGGTCGACGGCCTCTCCGGCCTGGACGAGGCGATCGCCGAGGCCCAGCGGCACGACCCGAAGATCCTCGTGGAGGCCACCCTGCGCGGCCGCGAGATCGAATGCGGGGTGCTGGAGTTCGAGGACGGCCCGCGAGCCTCGGTGCCCGCGGAGATCCCGCCGCCCGACGCGCACGCGTACTACGACTTCGAGGCCAAGTACATCGACTCCACACCCGGCCTGGTGCCCGCACCGATGACCGGGGAGGAGACGGCCGAGGTGCGCCGGCTGGCGGTGGAGGCGTTCGAGGCGGTGG
Organism: Streptomyces sp. NBC_01635; assembly: GCF_045209715.1. Classification (NCBI taxonomy): domain Bacteria; kingdom Bacillati; phylum Actinomycetota; class Actinomycetes; order Kitasatosporales; family Streptomycetaceae; genus Streptomyces; species Streptomyces sp. NBC_01635. The sequence goes on from NZ_CP109277.1 coordinate 6,411,056, forward strand.
GCTGCGAAGGGCTGGTGCGCGCGGACTTCTTCCTCACCGAGGACGGCGAGTTCGTCATCAACGAGATCAACACGATGCCCGGCTTCACGCCCATCTCCATGTACCCGAAGATGTGGCAGGCCACCGGCATCGAGTACCCCGAGCTGGTGGACCTGCTGGTGCAGGCGGCCCTGCGACGGCGGACCGGCCTGCGCTGAGACGCCGGACAGCCCTCAGGGTTGTCCGGCACATCCCCGCCTGCTCGGCGGCGTCCGGCACGCACGCTCGCCGCGTTGCCGAAAAGCCCACGTGGCTCCTCCCCCACTCTCGGCTCCGCTCGAGCGGGGGGACCCCCATCGAGCACGCTCCGGCGCCTTGCGATCGCACGCGCCGGACGCCGCCGAGCCCGCCCTCCGGGCGGACGACGGGGATGTGCCGGACAGCCCCTAGGAGGCGATCCCCTCGGGGACCGCCTCCTTGACGGCGGGGGCGAGATCGATCAGTACGCCCGTGCTGTCCCGTCCGCCGGTCACCCGCACCTCGACATAGGCCTCACGGCTCGCGGTCGTGAAGCGGTGCGTCCCGTCGTCCTGCTGCTCCATCAGCCAGTCGACGCCGTCGACACCCCCCGCCATCGCCTTCGGGTCGTTGCCGTTGGCCACCTTGGGATCCACCATCTTCGGCGGTTGTCCCACACCGCACCGCAGTATGATCGCCTCGCCGCCCCAGCCCGCGGTCAGTGCGGACGCGGGTTCGGGATCGTCGCGATTCTCGCCGTCCACCTTCGCCGGCAGGACCTCGTCCAGGTTCCGGCACAGCTTGGTGGCCTTCGCGTCCGGGCTGGGAACCGCCGCCGACGCGCTGTCGTCTGCCGAGGAGCAACCCGCGGCGGTGATCAGCAGGGCGAGGGCGGGCAGGACGGCGTGACGGTGACGGAAGGAGCTCACCGCCACAGGGTAGACGGGGGCTAGAGATGGACGACCGGACAGGTCAGGGTACGGGTGATGCCGTCCACTTGCTGGACCTTCGCGACCACCATGCGACCCAGGTCGTCGACGGTGTCGGCTTGGGCGCGCACGATGACGTCATAGGGTCCGGTCACGTCCTCGGCCTGGACGACTCCAGGGATCTTGCCGATCAGCTCGGCGACGGTCGACGCCTTGCCGACCTCCGTCTGGATCAGGATGTACGCCTGTACCACGAAACCTCCAGAGCGGCCACGAGGATCATGTGGGGAAAAGGAACGCCACGGTATCGCGTCGCCGCTCGCCGCGGGGAGACCTGCGGGAGCCGGGCTTCGCGCGCCGGGACACGGACTGGACACAAGGTGACGGTCACTTCGACCGTAGCGAGGGCAGGAACGGCTCGCGACCGGGAACGGAACCGGGAACGACCCGGGACAGAAGGGGAGCTGGGGACATGAAGGGCACGGTTGGTGAGCTCGGGGAGTTCGGGCTCATCAGGGAGCTCACCTCCCGCCTCACCACCACCCCGGCGGTCCGGATCGGCCCCGGCGACGACGCCGCCGTGGTCGCCGCGCCCGACCGCAGGGTCGTGGCCAGTACGGACGTCCTGCTCGAGGGCAGGCACTTCCGCCGGGACTGGTCCACCGCCTACGACGTCGGCCGCAAGGCCGCCGCGCAGAACCTCGCGGACATCGCCGCCATGGGCGCCGTGCCGACCGCGCTGCTGCTCGCGCTGGTCGTCCCGGGCGAACTGCCGGTGACCTGGCCCTCCGAGCTGATGGACGGACTGCGCGACGAGTGCCAGGTGGCGGGGGCCGCGGTGGTCGGCGGAGACGTCGTACGCGGCGACACGATCATGGTCTCGATCACCGCGCTCGGTGACCTGCGCAACCAGGAGCCGGTGACCCGGGGCGGCGCACAGCCCGGCGACCTCGTCGCGGTGACCGGCTGGCTCGGCTGGTCCGCGGCCGGGTTCGCGGTGCTCTCGCGCGGCTTCCGCTCGCCGCGCGCCTTCGTCGAGGCGCACCGCCGGCCCGAACCGCCGTACCACGCGGGTCCCGCCGCGGCCGGGCTGGGAGCGACCTCGATGTGCGACGTGAGCGACGGACTGATCGCCGACCTCGGGCACATCGCCGAGGCCAGCAAGGTACGCATCGACATCCGCTCCGGGGCGATCGACATCCCCTCCCAGATGAACGACATCGGGCAGGCCGTCGGCGTCGACCCCATGCAGTGGGTGCTGACCGGGGGAGAGGACCACGCGATCGTGGCCACCTTCCCGCCGGACGTGAAGCTGCCCGCCCGCTGGAAGGTGATAGGCGAGGTGCTCAACCCCTCGGCGCTGCCCCAGGTGACGGTCGACGGGGCACCCTGGACCGCCCAGGGCGGCTGGGACCACTTCGCGGACATCGAGTCATGAGCGGCGGGGACGCCGGGAGCGGCGTGGGCACGGAGGGCGTCGGAGGTGCCGCGGGCGCCGCGGCCGTGCCGCCGAGGGTGCTGACGGTCGCCGGCTCGGACTCCGGCGGGGGTGCGGGGATCCAGGCCGACCTGAAGACGATGCTCGCGCTGGGCACCCACGGCATGAGCGTGATCACCGCGGTCACCGCGCAGAACTCCCTCGGCGTGCAGGGCGCCTGGCCGCTGCCGGTGGAGGCGGTGCGGGCCCAGTACCGCAGCGTCGTCGACGACATCGGGGTCCAGGCGGTCAAGACCGGCATGCTCGCCTCCGCCGAACTCGTCGAGGCGGTGGCCGCCCTGCTCGCCGGCAGCCGGGCGCCGGTGGTCGTCGACCCGGTGGGGGTCTCCAAGCACGGAGACGCGCTGCTGGCGGCCTCCGCGCTCGACTCCGTACGGACGAAGCTGCTGCCGGTCGCGACCGTGGCCACGCCGAACCTGGACGAGGTGACCCAGCTCACCGGTGTGCGGGCCCAGTCGGAACGGGACTTCCGCCGGGCCGCGGAAGCGGTGCTGGCGTTCGGGCCGCAGTGGGTCGTGATCAAGGGCGGCCATCTCGCCGGGGACTCGGGAGAGGCCGTCGACCTGCTCACGGACGGTTCACAGGAGCACTGGCTGCGCGCTCCGCGGTACGACAACCGGCACACCCACGGCACGGGCTGCACCCTCGCCTCGGCGATCGCCGCACAGCTGGCGAAGGGACAGTCGGTGCCTCAAGCGGTGACGGCCGCCAAGGAGTACGTCACGGGGGCGATCGCGGCCGGGTTCTCGCTGGGCGCCGGTATCGGGCCGGTGGATCACGGCTGGGCGCTCGGGCGGGGGAACGGCGCGGGGGCCGGGGCGGGGACCGGGTCCGCGTCCGACGAGGGCTGAGGCGGGACCACGGACCGGGAACGCCGGCGGGGGCACCAGGGCCCGCGCCGGCCGTGCGGCGTGCGGGCATGGCAAAAAGCCGGCCCACCCGAGGTGGACCGGCTCAGTGCGGTGAACCAGCTGTGGCCGCGCGCTCAGCGAGAGCGTCAGCGCGAGACCTTGCCGGCCTTGATGCACGAGGTGCAAGCGTTCACGCGCTTCGGCGTCCCGCCCACCACGGTACGCACACGCTGGATGTTCGGGTTCCAGCGACGGGGCGTACGGCGGTGCGAGTGCGAGATGTTGTTGCCGAAGCCCGGCCCCTTGCCACAGACGTCGCAGTTGGCAGCCACGGGTCACTCCAAAGACTTCAGATGCACTTACGGTTGATCCCGGCATGCCGGGATCAGAACGCCGGAACTCTGGGAGTTCTTGGGAATCTGAGTGGCTCTGCCAGGGAGAGGCCCGATTCGGATCGGGCAACCGGAGCAGCATACAACGCCTGAACCAGGAGAACGAAACCGGCATGGCAGCTCAGCGGCCCGCCCCGGCCCGCTTCCGGCATCCGGTCCCCCAAGGTCTACGCTGCGTGCCACGTCCAGCAGCTCAGGGAGGCGCAGGTGGCGCAGGTGCCGCAGAGATTCTTCGATGCTCTCGCGGTGCGTGCCTGGTGCGGACTCGCGCTCGACGCCCTGGGGCGCGCGCGCGAGGAGATCGACGCGATCAACGTCTACCCCGTGGCGGACGGGGACACCGGGACGAATCTCTATCTGACGGTCGAGTCCGCGGCCACGGCGGTCGAGGCGGTGTTCGCGGGCTACGCGGCAGAAGGGCCCGAGGGGCCCACGCTGGCCGACGCGGCGCGGGCGATGGCCCACGGGGCGCTGATCGGCGCCCGCGGCAACTCCGGGACGATCCTGGCGCAACTGCTGAGGGGGATGGCGCAGGTGCTGGCCGGGGACGAGGCGGCTCACGCCGACGGACAGGGGCTGCGGCGCGCCCTGCGGACCGCGGCCGACTCCGCGCGCCGGGCCGTGGCCCATCCCGTGGAGGGCACCGTGCTCACCGTCGCCTCGGCCGCCGCCGACGCGGCCGGTGGTGCGGAGGGCGACTGCGGGGAGGTGGCGCGGGCGGCCTACGACGGCGCCCGCACGGCCCTCGCCGCGACGCCGGGCCAGCTGGCCGTGCTCCGGCGGGCGGGTGTGGTGGACGCGGGCGGCCGGGGGCTGGTGGCGGTGCTCGCGGCCCTGGTGGAGACGTTCACGGGGGAGAAGCCGGGAGGGCCCGCGCCCGGCGCGTACGGGAACACCGCCGGGACACACGCGCGGGTGCGCCCCGGGACCCCCACGCGCGTGGAGCACGAGGAACCCGCCGGATGCGCCGACGGCGGGGGAGTGACGGAGGCCGCGGTCGCCGGGCCCGCCTACGAGGTGATCTACCTCTTGGAGGCCGAGGACGCGGCCGTGGAGCGGTTGCGGCGGCGGCTCGACGGTCTCGGGGACTCGCTCGTCGTGGTCGGCGGGGACGGACTGTGGAACGTCCACGTCCATGTCGACGACGCCGGAGCCGCCGTGGAGGCGGGGGTCGAGGCGGGGCGCCCGCACCGTATCCGGATCGCGCACTTCGGTGCCGGCGACGCCCATGGCCCCGGGGCCGGCCGTCCGCCCGTGGAACGCGCCGCGCGGGCCGTGGTGGCCGTGGTGCCCGGCGAGGGGCTGGCCGTCCTGTACACCGGAGCCGGCGCGACCACGGTGCTGGCCCGCCCCGGCGAGCCGCCCGCGAGCGGCGAACTGGTCGAGGCCGTACGGCGGGCCCACGCGCACGAGGTGGTGCTGCTGCCCAACGACGCCGAGCTGCGCCACACCGCCGCGGCGGCGGCCGACCAGGCCCGCGCCGAAGGGCTCAGGGTGGCCCTCATCCCGACCCGTTCCGCGGTCCAGGGCATCGCGGCGCTCGCGGTGCACGAGCCGGAGCGCCGCTTCGACGAGGACGTGGTGGCGATGACCTCGGCGGCGGGCGCGACCCGGTACGCCGAGATCGCCGTCGCCGAACGGCAGTCCTGGACCATGGCGGGCATCTGCCAGGCCGGCGACGTCCTCGGCCTCATCGACGGCGACGTGGCCGTGATCGGCGACGACGTCACCGCCACCGCCACCGCCGTTCTGGACCGCATGCTCTCCGCCGGCGGCGAGATGGTCACCCTGGTCCTCGGCGACGAAACCCCCCACACCCTCGCCACCCACCTGGAAACCCACGTCCGCGAGGGCTACCTGGCCGTCGACACCGTTCTCTACCAGGGCGGCAGACAGGGCGCCCTGCTCCTCATCGGGGTGGAGTGAGGACGGAGGCGCGCCGCCCCCGACGGGCGGGGAGCGGCCCCACGGGACGGCCCGGGCGCCGGGGCCGGTACTCGGCGGACACCGGCGGACTCCCGGACCCGCACCGGTGGCCGGGCGACGGGCAGGCCGCGGCGCCGAGCGGTCGCCGCGGCCTGCCCCGGAGCACGGCGGGCCGTACCTGGAGCCGGTCGGGCGGGCGCAGCCGCATCTGCAGCTCGCCGAGGTCACCCGGCGGGCTCGGGCGGGTGACGGAGGCCGCACCGCCCGAGGCGAGGGCGTCGAGGGACGGCCCGGCCCGCGCGGCCGTCACCCGACGGGCTCAGTTCTCCACCGGCTCCCGCTTCTCCTCCGTGACGGTGTTCAGGAGGCGCTCCGCCTCGCCGCGCAGGGACCGGGCCGCCTCGTCCTCCTCCGGGGCCTCCCCGTGGGCGGTCAGGACGGCCCGCGCACGTGCCGCCGCGTCCGCGGGACGGCCCAGGTCGGCCTCCAGCCAGGCCGCGGCCAGTTCGGCCCGGGAGCGGTCCCGGAGGGTGTCCGGGCCGAGGGGCGCGAACGCGGCGATCGCCCGTTCCAGCGCGGCCACCGCCTCCTCGAACAGGGTCTCCCCGTCGTCGTCCGCGGCCCCTCCGTCCTCCACCCGTACCAGCAGGTCCGCGAACTGCCGGTGCGTGTGGCCGAGCTCGGCGGTGAGTCGTGCGCGGGTCTCGCCGTCCGGGGCCGCGTCCACCGCCGCCTCGCACTCCTCGACCGCGTCCGCCATCAGCGCGCGTGCCCCGTCCGGGTCCGCCTCCCCGCGCAGCGTGAGCCACGCGCGGGCGCGCAGCGAGCGCACCAGACCGGGCGCGTCGCCGGCCGTGCGCCACAGCTCGCCCGCGCGCGCGTAGGCCCGCTCCGCCTCGTCGGTCAGGCCCGCCTGCTCCAGGCTGGACGCGGCCAGATGGGCCAGCGTCGCGTGGTCCTGCTGCTCCGGCCAGTGCCGGGCGATCTCGGCGGCCTGCAACCGCCGCTCGGCGGCGGCCCGGTGCTCGTCCAGCTCACCGAGGCAGTCCCCGAGCCACCAGAGCGCCTGCACGACCGCCCCCTCGCCGTGCGTCCCGGCGGTCACGTCGGGCAGTACGGACTCCAGCACCTCGGCCGCCTCGGCCCACCGCCCGCGCCGCAGCAGGAACCCGCCGAGCTGATGCCGCGCCCAGGCGCCCAGCGTCGGCCCCTCGCCCGCCTCGTCGGCCCAGTGCGCCGCCTCCAGGGCGTGGTCCGCGGCCTCCGCCACCCGCCCGAGCCCGCCGGTGACCTCGGCGAGCTGCAGATGCAGCTGCGCCCGCCCGACCGGCTCCAGGTACGGCCCGCCGTGCTCCAGGGCCGCCCGCAGCGCCCGCTCGGCGCCGTCGACGTCGCCGAGATGGTGGGCGAGCTGCGCCAGCCGGGCCTCGTACTCCACCGCGAACCACGGCAGCCCCGCCGCGACGAACGCCCCGGCGGCCCGCGCGGACAGGTCCGCGGCGGTTTCCACGTCCCCGGCGTGCCCCGCCAGCTCGCCGAGCATCGCCTGCGCCTCGGCGGCCCGCGCGGCGAGCCGGACGTCCTCCCCGGTGTGCCCCTCCACGAGCGCGAGCACCGCGCGTACGGCGGTCACGGCCTCCTCCAGGGCGGCGTCCTCGAGGTCCTCCCCGGCGGCGTGCACACGCCGGGTCAGGATCCGCGCCCGTGCCATCAGCACCGACGCCGTCTGCCGCAGGCCCGTACCGCCGGCGGCGTACAGCACGAGGATCTCCTCGTGCGGTCCGGTCACCGCCGCGAGCGCCTCGTCCACCCGGCCCGCCAGCGCATGGACGTACGCGGCACGCGCGCGTGCCGCCAGAGCCTCCCCGGGGTCGCCCGCCTCCGCGTACAGCTCGGCGGCCCGCTCGAAGAGGCCGGTGGCCCCGGGGCCGAGGGCCATCGCCTCGTGGTCGGCGATCTCCGCGCGGTCGCGGGGCTCCAGGACGGTGTCGCCCCCCGCCGCCTCCGCCTCCTCCGCGGCGCGCGCCACCGCCGCCCACGCCTCCACGGCGTGCGGCTGCAGGGTGTCCGACATCCGCCGCGCCTCGACGAGCAGCGCGGGCAGCGCCACATCGCCGGAGGACTCCGTGCCGGGCTCCGCCGACGTCCCGGCACCCGGCGACACCGGGCGCTCGGGCACCCGTATCGGGGACGCGCCCGAGGGCCGTACGCCGAGCGGCAACCGGTCCACCAGCGGACGGCGCGCCATCCGCGCGCGGGCCCGCTCGCTGACGTACTCCGTGCCGTTGCGCTCGTCGAAACGGGCCGCCAGAGCGAGCGCCTGGGCCCGCGCGTGCGGGGCGAGTTCCGCGGCGGTCCAGGTCCGCCCGGCCGGGCCGGGGACCTGACTGCCGCCCAGGCCGAGCTCCGTCAGCCGGTCCATGAGGAGCGTCACCACGCTCAGGAAGTCCAGCTTGCTGCGCGGATGACCTTCGTCGGTGAAGTAGGCGGGCCGCTCCGCGAGCAGTTCGAGGGCGCGCGCCTCGTTGCCGCTCAGCGTGCAGAATTCCACATGGTCCGCGTAGGCGCCGCGCATGCTCTCCATGGGCCGGACCAGCCGGAAACCGCGCAGATGGTGGGCGCGCGCCTCGTCCGCGCGGCCCAGCCGCAACAGCGGCAGCAGGGAGGACGCGAGGGCCGTGTGCGGTTCGTGGGCGCAGGTGAACTCGCCCTCCAGGACCGGCCGCCACAGCTCGAGCGCCTCCTCGTCCCGCCCGTTGTGCGCCTGCCACCAGCCCTGCCCGTGCAGTTCGCACGCGTGGCAGTCGGCCATGGTGTCCCGGTCGGCGGCCAGCCACGCGGTGTACGCCCGCTCGGCCCGCGACATGTCCCCGACATGCGCGGCCACACTGAACTCGGCGCTGCGCACCGCCCGTTCGGAATGACCGGCCAGCCGGTAGCGGTGCTCCATCTCGCCGAGCCACTTCTCGATCGACGCGAGCGGGATGTGCGGCTGGCCGAGCATGCCGGCCGACATCCACTTGAAGACCCAGTGCAGCGCATGCGTCTCGTACTCGTCGAAGTCCTCGGGGCGTTCGTCCCACATGCGCAGCAGTCGCGCGAAGGGAACGAACATCTTCCCCTTCTCCGAGCTGTAGTTGTAGACCTTCAGCTGGTGTCCGAGCGCCTCGATGACGGCGAGCGGGATGTTCAGCTTCTCGGCCTCGAGCAGCAGGTGCTCCGCGCGCGCGTTTCGGGCCGGCCCCTCCGGCTGCTCGGAGTTCTCGCCCATCGCGCGGCGCAGGGAATCGAAATCGGTGATCGGACTCATCGGTGGGAGCCCCCCGTGGACTCGTCGTCGTGGGTGGCCCACTCCAGCAGGCCGAGGAACGCCCGGTTGAGCAGCGCCGAGTCGGCCGGCCGCAGCTGCCGCTGCGCCATGAGCAGCGCCTGCCCGTACAGCGACTCGGTCGCGGTGCCGATGAGTTCGGGGTCGCCCAGCGAACCGATCCGCCGCACCAGCGGGTTGAGGTGGTTGAGCACCAGACGTGCCCGCGGGGCGCTGCCGCGCAGCGAGCCGAGAATGCCGGCCCACAAGTCGTCGGCCCCCGACTCCGCCTCGGCGCGCGCCTGTTCGTGCCGGGACTCCCGGTCGTCCAGGTGCAGGGCGGGCACGGACAGCGGGTGGAACGCGCGCAGGACGACGTCACAGCCCAGCGGATCCAGTCTGGCCCGCGCGGCGGCCAGGAAGCCCGACAGGGCCAGCTCCTCGGCCGGGTCCACCGCGTCCAGATGGGCGGTGACCGTGTCCGCGTCCAGCTCGGCGACCACGGTGCCCGGCCGCACCGCCGGCAGCGCCTCGACCAGTTCGCTGTCGTACGTGTAACCGCCGTTGACCACGCCGATGCCCTGCGCGGACGCGATCGGCGCGACCTGCCGGTACTCCTCGACGGTCCGCGTGAAGTGCACCATCGGGTGCCGCTGCGCGAACTCCTCCAGGGACAGCCGCCCGTCCGTCGTCTCGAACGGCAGCCAGGGCAGCATGGTGCGCAGCATCTCCCGGTCGTGCCGCGCGAGCGCCTTCACACCCAGGTGGTGCACCGACAGGAACGCCGCGAGCCGCTCCGGGTCGCCGGCGGCCAGCCCGGTCAGCCAGCCGCGGACCCGCTCGCCCAGCGCCTCCCGGATCCCGGCCAGCGTCTCGTCCTCGTACAGCGACTCGCGTGAGGCCGTGGGCCGCAGACTGTCCGTGTCCAGGACGCAGCGCACGAAGAAGGCCCAGTCGGGCAGCAGCTGTTCGGCCCGTTCGGTCAGCAGCATGCCCTTCAGGTGCACGCGGTGCCCCGCGCGCTGGGCCGGACTGACCGCCGAGGGCAGCACGTACGCCACTCCGCGCACCCCGGCCAGCGGCACGTCCAGGTCGATGGAGTCCAGCGGGGTGAAGCCGAACAGGTCGTGACAGTGCCGGGCGAGCGCCACCCTGCGGGCCGCGGGGCTCGGATACGCACGGTCCCAGGGCGCGGGCAGCTCGGTGACCGCCTCCCCGCCCACCCGCACGTCGTACGGCAGCAGCGAGCCGAAGTCCCGGGCCAGCGACAGGACCCGCTCCTCGGTCAGCCACTCGGCGGACCCGGTCCGCGCCACCAGGTGCACGGTGGTGCCCGGTTCGGGCCGCGCCTCGTGCGGCAGTGTCCGCACCGTGTACGAACCGTCGTCGCGCGCCGTCCACTCCACGGGCGGCGCGTCCGGCGTCCGCGAGCTGCGGCTGACCACGCGGATCCGCTCGGCCACCACGAAGCAGGCGAGCAGCCCGATGCCGAACTGCCCGAGGAAGTCCGAGCGGGCCTCCTGCAGACCCTCGGCGCGCTTGGAACTGCGTCCGATGGTGGCGAGCAGGTTGTGCACGTCCGCCTCGGTGAGGCCGACGCCGGTGTCCTCCACCCGCAGCGCGCCCGCCTCCACGGACAGCCGCACGCGGGCGGGGGCGTCCGGATCCTCGGCGCGGCGGGCGGTGATGGCGTCCACCGCGTTCTGCAGCAGCTCGCGCAGATAGACCTTGGGACTGGAATAGAGGTGATGGGAGAGCAGGTCCACCAGGCCGCGAAGATCGACCTGGAACGTATGGGGCGACTGGGGTGAGCCGGATGCCTGGGGTGCCTGAGAGATCTGGGAGTCCATCGTCACGGCGCCGGTGGGGGGACTCTTGACGGCGCGGGGTCGGGCGGTCCCGGTGAGGCGGTGACCGCGGGGATGGCCGGAGCGTTGGCGCGTCATCCTAGAGCCCGGGACACTTCTCTGACCAGGGAATTCCCGATCCTTCCCCCCCGAGCTTCTCCAGCAGGGGGAACCCCACTCGCCGCACCGGGCCCGGACCCGGGCGCCTCCCGTACGAGCCTCGGGTCCCGACGCGCCGAGAGCACGCACCCCACGCCGCGAGGCCCGCCCTCCGGGCGGACGGCGCGCGTCGGACGACAGGGCCGGTGGCACCGGCGTTCCCGCATTGTCAGTGCCGTGGTGTGCAATGGATCCCGTGCCCGCATCGCAAAAACCGTCGCGAGAACCACTGCAGCAGCCGCTGAAGTCGGTGCTCGGCCCCCCCACCGCGAAGGTGATGGCCGAGCACCTCGGCCTGCACACGGTCGGCGACCTCCTCCACCACTACCCCCGCAGATACGAGGAGCGCGGCCAGCTCACCCACCTCGCCGACCTCCCCATGGACGAGCACGTCACCGTGGTCGCCCAGGTCGCCGACGCCCGCCTGCACACCTTCGCCTCCACCAAGGCCCCGCGCGGCAAGGGCCAGCGCCTGGAGGTCACCATCACGGACGGCAGCGGCCGGCTCCAACTCGTCTTCTTCGGCAGCGGAGTCCACAAGCCGCACAAGGAACTCCTGCCGGGCACCCGCGCGATGTTCGCCGGCAAGGTCTCCGTCTTCAACCGCCGCCTCCAGCTCGCCCACCCCGCGTACGAGCTGCTGCGAGGCGATCCGGAGGAGAGCGTCGAGACCTGGGCCGGCGCGCTCATCCCGCTCTACCCCGCCACCGCCAAACTGGAGTCCTGGAAGATCGGCAAGGCACTCCAGACCGTTCTGCCCCACGCCCGGGACGCCGTGGACCCCCTCCCCGGCCCGCTGCGCGAGGGGCGCGGTCTGCTCCCGCTCCCCGAGGCCCTGCTGAAGATCCACCGGCCGCACACCAGGGCGGACGTCGAGGAAGCCCGCGCCCGCCTGAAATGGGACGAGGCCTTCGTCCTCCAGGTCGCCCTCGCCCGCCGCCGCCACACCGACACCCTGCTCCCCGCCGTCGCCCGCCGACCACGACCCGACGGCCTGCTGGCCGCCTTCGACGACCGGCTCCCCTTCACACTCACCGACGGCCAGCGGAAGGTCTCCGAGGAGATCTTCGACGACCTCGCCACCGAACACCCGATGCACCGGCTGCTCCAGGGCGAGGTCGGCAGCGGAAAAACCATGGTCGCCCTGCGCGCCATGCTCGCCGTCGTCGACGCCGGGGGACAGGCGGCCATGCTGGCGCCCACCGAGGTGCTCGCCCAGCAGCACCACCGTTCGATCACCGAGATGATGGGCGAACTGGCCGAGGGCGGCATGCTGGGCGGGGCGGAGAACGCCACGAAGGTGGTGCTGCTCACCGGCTCGATGGGCGCGGCGGCCCGTCGCCACGCGCTGCTCGACCTGGCCACCGGCGAGGCCGGCCTCGTGATCGGCACCCATGCGCTGATCGAGGACAAGGTGCAGTTCCACGACCTGGGCCTGGTCGTCGTCGACGAGCAGCACCGGTTCGGCGTCGAACAGCGCGACGCCCTGCGCGGCAAGGGCAAACAGCCCCCGCACCTGCTCGTCATGACCGCCACCCCCATCCCGCGCACGGTCGCGATGACCGTCTTCGGCGACCTGGAGACCTCCGTCCTGGACCAGCTCCCGGCCGGCCGCTCGCCCATCGCCAGCCACGTCGTCCCCGCCGCCGACAAGCCCCACTTCCTGGCCCGCGCCTGGGAGCGGGTCCGCGAGGAGGTCGGCAACGGCCACCAGGCGTACGTGGTCTGCCCGCGCATCGGGGACGAGGAGGACGATCCGAGGAAGGCCGGGAAGGCGAAGTCCGCGTCCTCCGCGGACGACGCCGAGAAGCGCCCGCCGCTCGCCGTCCTCGACGTCGCCGCACACCTGGCCGAGGGGCCCCTGAGCGGCCTGCGCGTGGAGGTCCTGCACGGCAGGATGCAGCCGGACGACAAGGACGCCGTCATGCGCCGCTTCGCGGCCGGCGAAACCGATGTCCTGGTCGCCACCACCGTCATCGAGGTCGGTGTCAACGTTCCCAACGCCACCGCCATGGTGATCATGGACGCGGACCGCTTCGGCGTCTCCCAGCTCCATCAGCTGCGCGGCCGGGTCGGCCGCGGCTCGGCCCCCGGCCTGTGCCTGCTCGTCACCGAGATGCCCGAGGCGAGCCCGGCCCGGCAGCGGCTCGGCGCGGTCGCCGGCACCCTCGACGGCTTCGAGCTCTCCCGCCTCGACCTCGAACAGCGCCGCGAGGGCGACGTCCTGGGCCAGGCCCAGTCCGGCACCCGTTCCAGCCTGCGCATGCTCGCCGTCATCGACGACGAGGAGGTCATCGCCGAAGCCCGCGAGGAGGCCACCGCGGTCGTCGCCGCCGATCCCGAACTGGAGCGCCTGCCGGGACTGCGCACCGCGCTGGCGGCCCTGCTGGACGACGAGAGGGAGCAGTACCTGGAGAAGGGCTGACAGACTGGGCCGGCCGGCCTCCGGGTACCGCCGGCACACCGACGAGGACAAGGACGAGGACATGACCCGCGTGATCGCCGGCCGGGCCGGCGGACGCCGCCTGGGCGTACCGCCGGGCAGCGGCACCCGCCCCACCTCCGACCGCGCGCGCGAAGGCCTGTTCTCCACCTGGCAGGCCCTCCTCGGCGGCCCGCTGGAGGGCGAGCGCGTCCTCGACCTGTACGCCGGTTCCGGCGCCGTCGGCCTGGAGGCCCTGTCCCGGGGAGCCGCACACACCCTCCTCGTCGAGGCCGACGCCAGAGCCGTCCGCACGGTCCGGGACAACGTCAGGGCACTGGGGCTGCCCGGCGCCGAGGTCAGGCCGGGCAAAGCGGAGCAGATCATCCGTACGCCCCCGCCGGCCGACCCGTACGACCTCGTCTTCCTCGACCCCCCGTACGCCGTCTCCGACGACGATCTTCGCGAGATCCTGCTCACACTCCGCACCGGGGGCTGGCTCGCCGACGAAGCCCTCGTCACCGTGGAGCGCAGCACCAGAGGCGGGGAGTTCGCGTGGCCGCCCGGCTTCGAGGCGCTCCGGGCCCGTCGCTACGGAGAGGGAACGTTTTGGTACGGTCGCGCCGCCTCTACGTGCGAAGACGCACGATGACCGGACCGGAGAGCGAGGGATCACCAGTGCGCCGCGCCGTCTGCCCCGGGTCGTTCGACCCCATCACCAATGGACATCTCGACATCATCGGCCGCGCCTCGAGCCTCTACGACGAGGTCTACGTCGCGGTGATGATCAACCAGTCCAAGAAGGGCCTCTTCGAGGTCGAGGAACGGATCGACCTGATCGGCCGGGTCACCGCCGCGTACGGGAACGTCCGGGTCGAGGCCTTCCACGGCCTGCTCGTCGACTTCTGCAAGCAGCGCGGCATCCCCGCCATCGTCAAGGGCCTGCGCGCGGTCAGCGACTTCGACTACGAACTGCAGATGGCCCAGATGAACAACGGCCTCTCGGGCGTGGAGACCCTCTTCATCCCCACCAACCCGACCTACAGCTTCCTGTCGTCCTCCCTGGTCAAGGAGGTCGCCACCTGGGGCGGCGACGTCTCGCACCTGGTGCCCCCGGAGGTCTTCTCCGCCCTCTCCGAGCGCCTCCGCAAGGACTGAGAGCCCTCCCGCGCACGGTCCGGGCGCCGCCCGCGCAAGCACCGAGCGCCCGGCGAAGCCGGACAGGCCCCGGGCCCGGAATCGCCGGTCCCCGGGCAATCCGCCGGGCGGTGTTCCCCACCCGCCCCAGGGCCGTACAGTCGTTGCGTCCGTCTCCAACACAGCTGTAGAGAGTGGCGAGCACACGGTGGACGTGCAGAAGAAGCTGGACGAGATCGTCGACCTGGTCTCCGGGGCCCGCTCGATGCCCATGTCGGCCTCGTGCGTGGTCAACCGCGCCGACCTGCTCTCGATGCTCGAAGAGGTGCGCGCGGAGCTGCCCGACTCCCTCGCCCAGGCCCAGGAACTCATCGGCGGCCGCGAGCAGATGGTCGAGCAGGCGCGTCAGGAGGCCGAGCGGATCATCGAGGGCGCGCACGCCGAGCGCGGCTCCCTGATCTCCGGCACGGAGGTCGCCCGCCGCTCCCAGTCCGAGGCCGACCGGATCCTCGGCGAGGCCCGCAAGGAGGCCGAGGAGGTCCGCGCCGAGGCCGACGACTACGTCGACTCCAAGCTCGCCAACTTCGAGGTCGTCCTCACCAAGACCCTCGGCTCCGTCGGCCGCGGGCGCGAGAAGCTGCTCGGCACCGGGCCCGGTCTCGACGAGCAGGGCTACGAGGACGAGGACGCCCCCGAGCGCAGCCACGACCCGGAGACCCTGCGCCGCAGCGCCGACGAGTACGTCGACGTCAAGCTCGGCGCCTTCGAGGCGGTCCTCGCCAAGACCCTGGAGGCGGTCGGCCGGGGCCGCCAGACCCTGCACGGCCGGATCGCCAGCGACGACCTCGGCGCCCTGGCCGAGGACATGACGACGGTCCAGCACTCCAGCGACGCCGACTACCTCGCCGACCTCGCGGCCATGTCGGACGCCCCGGTCCAGCGGCCCGCCCGGCCCCAGCAGGCCGTGCCCGAGCAGCCCCAGCAGGCTCCGCAGGTCGCCCAGCAGGACTACGCCCAGCAGGAACAGGCGTACGGCTACGCGCAGCAGAACCAGCAGCCCGATCCGTACGGCGGCTACCAGCAGCAGTACGGCGGCGGACAGGACCCCTACGGCTACCCGCAGCAGGCCGCCGCTCAGCAGGCCGACCCGTACACCGCCTACCAGGGCTACGAGACGCCGCAGCAGCCGGCCTACGACCCCGGACAGGGCCGTCAGGACTACGCCCCGCAGCAGCAGAACCCGGCGGCCCTCGACGAGGCCAGCCTCTTCGACACCAGCATGATCAGCGCCGAGCAGCTGCGCGCCTACGAACAGGGCCGCGGCAACGGCTGACCGCCCGGCCGCGGCCCGTGCGGCGTCCGGGCCGGCCCACCGGCCCCGGGCGGGCCACCGGCCCGGATTGGGACGAGAGCAGAAGGTCCAGTATCCTGGCTCATCGGTCGTGTGTGCGCTGCTCCGACTCCGTAGACGTCCGCGATCCGTGCTGCCCGGGAACACCACGGGACAGCGTTTCTCCGAGCTCGAAGATCGAAAGCAGGAATGGCTCTGAACGCCCGCCTCGACCACCGCAATCCCCTCGTGTTCGATACGCACGAGCTGGGACGGAGGCCGGGCGCGCTGCAGCGCCTGACCCGTTCGATCGAGGCGCCCAGGGACCTCGGGATCCAGGGAGTCGTCGGAGTGCCGGAAGGCGCCCCGGTGGAGCTCGAACTCCGGCTCGAGTCGGTCATGGAAGGTGTGCTCGTCACCGGCACCGCCCGTGCGACGGCCGAGGGGGAGTGCGTAAGGTGTCTGGAGCCGCTCGAGCAGGAGCTCGTCGCGGAATACCAGGAGCTGTTCTCGTACCCTGACGCCGACGACCGGGGCCGTGTGAAGGCGGAACCGGGCGACGACGCCGAGGACGACGAGGACACGCTCCCTCTCGAGGACGGCATGTTCGACCTCGAGCCCGTGCTGCGTGATGCGGTGGTGCTCGCACTGCCGATGCAGCCGGTGTGCCAGGACGACTGCCCCGGCCTGTGCTCCGAATGCGGAGCCCGGCTCGCGGACGACCCGGACCACCACCACGACGCCGTCGACATCCGTTGGGCGGCACTGCAGGGACTCGCCGGTTCACCCGAAGATGGCGAGAAGGACGAGATGAGCGGCGCCGAACCGGGCGTCGACGAGAAGCAGGAGAAGTAGCCGTGGCTGTTCCGAAGCGGAAGATGTCGCGCAGCAACACGCGCCACCGCCGGTCGCAGTGGAAGGCTGCGGTCCCCACCCTGGTTGCGTGCGAGCGCTGCCACGAGCCCAAGCAGCAGCACATCGCGTGCCCGTCTTGCGGCACCTACAACAAGCGCCAGGTCCTCGAGGTCTGAGCGGCTGGTGAGAGGCACTGTGTCCACGCCCAAGAAGCAGTCGCCCCGCGCGAGCGGGAGCGGATCGGCGGACCACCAGGCCTCGTCCCACACGCTTCTGGAAGGGCGGCTCGGCTATCAGCTCGAGTCCGCCCTTCTGGTGCGCGCGCTGACCCACCGTTCCTACGCGTACGAGAACGGCGGTCTGCCGACGAACGAGCGGCTGGAGTTCCTCGGGGACTCCGTGCTCGGTCTCGTCGTCACGGACACGCTGTACCGCACCCACCCCGATCTGCCCGAAGGCCAGCTGGCCAAGCTGCGGGCCGCGGTGGTCAATTCGCGTGCGCTGGCGGAGGTGGGCCGCGGGCTCGACCTCGGTTCCTTCATCCGGCTCGGCCGCGGTGAAGAGGGCACAGGTGGCCGGGACAAGGCATCCATCCTCGCCGACACCCTCGAAGCGGTGATCGGCGCGGTCTATCTCGACCAGGGACTCGACTCGGCGGCGGAGCTGGTGCACCGTCTGTTCGACCCGTTGATCGAGAAGTCCTCCAACCTCGGTGCCGGCCTGGACTGGAAGACCAGTCTCCAGGAACTCACCGCGACCGAAGGACTCGGTGTGCCCGAGTACCTGGTCACGGAGACCGGCCCCGACCACGAGAAGACCTTCACTGCTGCCGCCCGCGTCGGAGGCGTCTCGTACGGCACCGGCACCGGCCGCAGCAAGAAGGAGGCGGAGCAGCAGGCCGCCGAGTCCGCCTGGCGGTCCATCCGGGCCGCGGCGGACGAGCGAGCCGAGGCAGCTGCCTCGACCGAAGCGACTGCCTCGACCGAAGCGGTCGGCCCGGCCGCCGACGCGAGCGCCGAGCCTGCCGCCGACACGTCGGCGGCCTCCGCCTGACGATCCGTACGCGGATCGATCGGATCACGCGGCACCCGCGGTCTTCGGGGTGTTCGCGCCGCACGCGGACCGCGACCCGAGCTGCCGCCCCCTACCGGGGCGGGAGCTCGGGTCGCGGTCGTCAAGAGAGAGGTCCTCGGAGGGGGAACCATGCCCGAGCTGCCCGAGGTCGAGGTCGTACGACGCGGACTGGAGCGGTGGGTCGCCCACCGGACCGTCGCCGCGGCCGAGGTGCTGCACCCGCGCGCGGTCCGCCGCCACCTCGCCGGTGCCGACGACTTCGCACACCGCCTGAAGGGCCACCGCGTCGGTGTCCCCAGCCGCCGCGGCAAGTACCTGTGGCTGCCCCTGGAGGACTCGGACCAGTCGGTCCTGGCCCACCTCGGCATGAGCGGTCAGCTGCTGGTCCAGCCGCACGACGCGGCGGACGAGAAGCACCTGCGGGTGAGGGTCCGCTTCACCGACGACCTGGACACCGAGCTCCGCTTCGTCGACCAGCGCACCTTCGGCGGGCTCTCGCTGCACGACAACACCCCCGACGGGCTGCCCGACGTTATCGCGCACATCGCCCGCGACCCCCTCGACCCGCTCTTCGACGACGAGGCATTCCACCGGGCGCTGCGCCGCAAGCGGACCACGATCAAGCGGGCCCTGCTGGACCAGTCACTGGTCAGCGGAGTGGGCAACATCTATGCGGACGAGGCGCTGTGGCGGGCCCGCATCCACTACGAGCGCCCCACGGAGACCTTCACCCGCCCACGCTCCCAGCTCCTCCTGGACCACGTCCGGGACGTGATGAACGCAGCCCTCGCGGTGGGCGGCACCAGCTTCGACAGCCTGTACGTCAACGTCAACGGCGAATCGGGCTACTTCGACCGGTCCCTGGACGCCTACGGCCGGGAGGGCCTGCCCTGTCGCCGTTGCGGTACGCCGGTGCGCCGGCGGCCCTGGATGAACCGGTCCAGCTACTTCTGCCCGAGGTGTCAGAGGGCCCCGCGCGCCTCGTCGTAGCTCTCGCGGGCCCGGAGCACGTCGTCCATGCTGTTCTCCAGGAAACGGATGAGGGACAGCACGTGCCGCGCCACCTCATGGCCCAGCGGGGTGAGTTCGTAGTCCACCCGGGGAGGATTGGTCGGCTGCGCCTCGCGGTGCACCAGGCCGTCGCGCTCCAGCGCGTGCAGAGTCTGGGAGAGCATCTTCTCGCTCACGCCGTCGACCCGGCGGCGCAGCTCGTTGAAGCGCAGCGAACCCCCGCACAGCGCTCCGAGCGTCAGCGCGCCCCAGCGTCCCGTCACATGCTCCAGCGTGCCGCGCGACGGGCACACTCTGGCGAACGCGTCGTAGGGGAGCCGCTGCTCCGCCGGGTCCTCCGGGTGCGGCCGCGTGCTTGTCATGCCTTCAGCGTACTTCGGCCCAGCGCTTACCAAGGGAGCGCACTTACCGCACGACAGTGCCGGGAGGCCGGGTGGGAAGGGGACGGGAGGTGCGGGGGAAGCACGTACGGCGGCCCGGGACGTCCCGGGCCGCCGTACGTTTTCGTGCGCGTACTGCTGTGAACCTCTGGTACGGGAACCTCTAGTAGCCGAAGTTCTGGGTCCACCACGGGCCGCCGGAGCCGAAGTGCACGCCCACGCCCAGGGTCTTGAAGTCGCAGTTCAGGATGTTCGCCTTGTGGCCGGGGCTGTCCATCCAGGCCTCCATCACGGCTGCGGCGCTGGCCTGGCCGCGGGCGATGTTCTCCCCGCCCAGGTCGGATATCCCGGCCGCCGACGCCCGGTCCCACGGCGTGTCGCCGTCGGGGTCGGTGTGGTCGAAGAAGCCGCGGCCGGCCATGTCCTTGCTGAACTCCGTGGCCAGATCGGTCAGTGAGCTGTTCGCGGCCACCGGGCTGCAGCCCACCTTGGCCCGCTCCTGGTTGACCAGCTGCAGCACCTGGGCTCCGGCGGCGGCCTCCTCGGACACGGTCACCGGGCTGCTGGGCGCCTCCTTCTCCGGTTGCGGGGCGGGCTTGCGCTCCGGAGCCGTCGTCTTCTCCGACACCTCCTCGCTCGGTGTCGTCGACGGCTTCTCCTCCGCCGCTTCGGCCTCGGCCTCGGCGGGAGCCTTCTTCTCCGGCGTCTTCGTCGCCTTCCCGTCGGACGAGTCCGACGGCGAGGGCTTGGGCGAGGCGGCGCGGTCGGAGTCACGGCTCGCGGGGTTGCCGGCGTCGCGAATCGGGCTCTCGAGACTGCCCGAGGTGCCGCCCAGTTCGCCGGGCGTGTTGGTCGGAATGCCCGCGGCCTCGACACTGTCGCCGGGGGCGCGCTCGCCTCCCAGCTTGTAGTTCTCGAGACCGGGAACCGCGCCCGTGGCCACCGCGACCGTGCCGAGGGCCACCGCGGCGGACACCCCGAGCAGGCCGGTGCGGACCGGGGTCGCAGCCTTCTTCTTCCGGCGTCGTCCGCCCGAGTGCCGGTCGCTCTCGCCGGGTGTGAAGCCGTCGTCCGGGGAGCCGCCCTGCCGCGGGACGTCCCCGCGCCCGAAGCCGTCACTCGCGAACACGGCCGTGTCGGCGGCGGCCGTTTCTGCGGACCGGGGGCGGCTCGGGCCCGCGGCGGAGCCGTCGTCCTGGTGGCCGGTCTCATGGTGGGGGTTTCCGTAGAAGCCGCCCTGCGTGAAGTGCCCCGCGTAGCCGCCCCCGGGAGCGTCCTCCGTCGCGAAGAGGTAGGCCTCGCTCCGCGCGGACGTCTCGGCGTACGCCTCCGGGTTCAGATAGGGGGCGATACCCATGGTCGGAGCGTCTTCGGCGTGAGCGCCCAGCAGGCTGTGGCCTCCGTCGTACAGGTCGTCGTGCTGAGTGACCCCCGTGGCGGCGCGGCCCGTGGCGGCGCGGCCGGCGGCGGAGCGTCGGTGGCGTCCCATGTCCTGGCCTTCCTCGTCCTTGCGTCGGTCGACTCGTCCCCGCGTTCAACACGAAACTCACACCAACGAGTGAGTTTCATATGAGTTTCATTCGATCGGGACGGTACCGCATGCCGCCAGGGGAGGGAGTGCCCCGAGTGACATTGTCCGGTTAGGTTGCAGGCATGAGCGAGGATGTGCGACTGGTGGCCTGGGTGAGGGGACGCGTCCAAGGTGTGGGTTTCCGCTGGTTCACGCGGGCCAAGGCGCTGGAGATCGGCGGCCTGAGTGGCTTTGCTCTCAATTTGGCGGACGGACGCGTCCAAGTGGTCGCGGAAGGCTCCCGCGAGCGGTGCGACGGGCTGCTCGACTGGCTCCAGGACGGCGACACGCCCGGACGTGTGGACGGTGTCACCGAGATCTGGGACATGCCCCGAGGCGGATACGACGGCTTCGCCATCCGCTGAGCCCACCGTCCCCGGAGAGCCTCCGGAGGCGCCGGGCCGCCGCCGCGGCAGGCTCTGCGGAGCGGAAAAGTCCTGGTGATTGCCAAGGCCCGCGAGATCGTGGGAAGCTCCCCCGCACCGACGGCCGCCACGCCGAAAGTGCCCGCGGGAATTGCGGCGCAGCCGCCCGACGGCCGTGCGCGCCGGGTCATCGGCCGATACGGCGTGTGATCGTGTTGACCGTCAAACTTTTTGGTGAGACGCTGAAAGTCCCCGCGCACCTTAGCTGTTTGGCATGGCTGAACGGCAGTACAACTCCAGGTCTGCCAAGCATCGCGGGTGCTCATCCCTCACGACCCACACCGCACAGGTCGGTCACGCATTGTGGAGGACCATTCATCATGGCAAAGGCGCTTCTCGGTTACGTCGGCGGCTCCGACCCGCGACTCCTCGCCGAGATGCGACGGCTCCAGCAGCGCGTCCAGGACCTGGAATCCGAACTCGTACGGATCCAGGCGGAGAACGACGAGCTTGCGGCTGCCGCTTCTCACGACAGGATCATGGAGAGCGTTGACGCACACCAGGCGGAGCCTGCGCTGACCTGATCACTGCACCGCTCCACCACGGCGCAGCAGTGGTCGGTCCGCCCGTCATCACCGCCACGTTGTCAGAAGTGCAAGGGACGCCCCGGCGTCCCTTCTTTCCTGCCTTCGCACCCCCCGCGCCGCCCGGATCCCCCAATTCCTTGCCCCGCGCATCCTTTCACCGTCTTTAACGTCTGGTGTGCCCTGCGCGTTCACCCGTGAAACCGCCGGTGCATGGAGTGGGACATCCCGGGCGGGTAAAGTCCGGCTGCGTGCATCTCAAGGCCCTGACCCTCCGTGGCTTCAAGTCGTTCGCCTCGGCGACCACGCTCCGGTTCGAACCGGGGATCACGTGCGTCGTCGGTCCGAACGGCTCGGGCAAGTCCAATGTCGTGGACGCGCTCAGCTGGGTCATGGGCGAACAGGGCGCCAAGTCGCTGCGCGGCGGCAAGATGGAGGACGTCATCTTCGCCGGCACCACGGGCCGCCCGCCGCTCGGCCGGGCCGAGGTGTCCCTGACCATCGACAACGCCGACGGGGCCCTGCCCATCGAGTACGCCGAGGTCACCATCACGCGGATCATGTTCCGCAACGGCGGCAGCGAGTACCAGATCAACGGCGACACCTGCCGCCTCCTGGACATCCAGGAACTGCTCTCCGACTCCGGCATCGGCCGTGAAATGCACGTCATCGTCGGCCAGGGCCAGCTGGACTCCGTCCTGCACGCCGATCCGATGGGCCGCCGCGCCTTCATCGAGGAGGCCGCGGGCGTCCTCAAGCACCGCAAGCGCAAGGAGAAGGCGCTGCGCAAGCTGGACGCGATGCGGGCCAAC
Source organism: Streptomyces sp. NBC_01635 (assembly GCF_045209715.1). Classification (NCBI taxonomy): domain Bacteria; kingdom Bacillati; phylum Actinomycetota; class Actinomycetes; order Kitasatosporales; family Streptomycetaceae; genus Streptomyces; species Streptomyces sp. NBC_01635. Next base: position 6,433,502 of record NZ_CP109277.1, read on the forward strand.
CTCGCACGCGTGCAGGACCTCACCGACGAACTGCGGCGCCAGCTCAAGCCCCTCGGCCGCCAGGCGGCGGTGGCCCGGAGGGCCGCCGTCATCCAGGCCGACCTGCGCGACGTCCGCCTGCGCCTGCTCGCCGACGACCTCGCGCGTCTGCGCGAGGCCCTCACGGCGGAGATCGCCGACGAGGCCGCCCTCAAGGAACGCAAGGACACCGCCGAGCAGGAACTGCGCAAGGCCCTCCAGCGCGAGGCGGTCCTCGAGGAGGAGGTCCGTCGCCTCGCCCCGCGCCTGCAGAACGCCCAGCAGACCTGGTACGAGCTGTCCCAGCTCGCCGAGCGGGTCCGCGGCACCATCTCGCTCGCCGACGCGCGCGTGAAGAGCGCCGGCTCCGCACCCCCCGAGGAGCGCCGCGGCCGCGACCCCGAGGACCTGGAGCGCGAGGCCGCCCGCGTCCGCGAACAGGAGGCCGAGCTGGAGGCCGCCCTCGAAGCCGCCGAACGCGCCTTGGAGGACACGGTCGCCCACCGCGCCGAGCTGGAACGCGAACTCGCCCAGGAGGAGCGGCGCTTGAAGGACGCCGCGCGTGCCCTCGCCGACCGGCGGGAGGAGCTCGCCCGCCTCACCGGCAAGGTCGGCGCCGCCCGCTCGCGCGCCGCGGCGGCCCAGGCCGAGATCGAGCGCCTGGCGGCCGCCCGTGACGAGGCCCGGGAACGGGCCGCCGCCGCCCAGGAGGAGTACGAGACCCTGCGGGCCGAGGTCGACGGCCTCGACGCCGACGACGCGGAACTCGCCGGACAGCACGACGGGGCCAGGCAGCGTCTCGCCCAGGCCGAGGCCGCCCTCACCGCCGCCCGAGAGGCGGCCACCGCCGCCGAGCGCGAGCGCGCGGCGACCCGGGCCCGCCACGAGGCCCTCGCCCTGGGCCTGCGCCGCAAGGACGGCACCGGCGCGCTGCTCGCGGCCCAGGACCGGCTCACCGGACTGCTCGGCCCCGCCGCCGAACTGCTCACCGTCGTCCCCGGCCACGAGACCGCCCTCGCCGCGGCCTTCGGGGCCGCCGCCGACGCCCTGGCCGTGACCGGCCCCTCCGCCGCCGCCGAGGCGATCCGCCTGCTGCGCAAACAGGACGCGGGCCGCGCCGCCCTGCTCCTGGCCGCCGCCCCGGACACGTCGCGTGCCGGAGCACACGACGGCCCGCACGAGCGGCGGGCCGACGGTGCGTACGGGGCGCACGAGCCGTCCGGAGGACACGAGCCGCTCACCGGCGTGCCCGACGGCCCGCGGTACGCCGCCGATCTGGTGCGCGGCCCCGTCGAGCTGCTTCCCGCCGTACGCCGGCTGCTGCGCGGGACCGTCGTCGTCGGCACCCTGGAGGACGCCGAGGAGCTGCTGTACGCGCGCCCCGAGCTGACCGCCGTGACCGCCGAAGGCGATCTGCTGGGCGCGCACTTCGCGCACGGCGGCTCGGCGGGCGCCCCGAGCCTGCTGGAGGTGCAGGCCTCCGTGGACGAGGCCGCCGCCGAGCTGGAGGAGCTTGCCGTGCGGTGCGAGGAGCTGACCCGGGCGCAGCACGCGGCGACCGAGGAGCGCGGCCGGTGCGCCGCCCTCGTCGAGGAACTGGGGGAGCGGCGCCGGGCGGCCGACCGGGAGAAGTCCTCCGTCGCCCAGCAGCTCGGCCGGCTCGCCGGGCAGGCCCGCGGGGCCGCCGGGGAGGCCGAGCGGTCCGCCGCCGCCGCGGCCCGGTCGCAGGAAGCCCTCGACAAGGCGCTCGGTGACGTGGAGGAACTCGCCGAACGGCTCGCCGTCGCCGAGGAGATGCCGTTCGACGAGGAGCCCGACACCTCCGTGCGCGACCGGCTCGCCGCGGACGGGGCCAACGCCCGGCAGACCGAGATGGAGGCCCGCCTCCAGGTGCGGACGCACGAGGAGCGCGTCAAAGGACTCACCGGGCGGGCCGACTCCCTGGAACGGGCCGCCCGCACGGAACGCGAGGCACGCGCGCGTGCCGAGCAGCGGCGCGCCCGCCTGCGGCACGAGGCGGCCGTCGCCGAGGCCGTCGCCGCCGGCGCCCGGCACCTGCTCGCGCACGTCGAGGTGTCCCTCGCGCGTGCCGAAGAGGAGCGCGCCGCCGCCGAGGCGGCGAAGGCCCACCGCGAGCAGGAACTCGCCCGCGCGCGGACCGAGGGACGCGATCTCAAGGCAGAACTCGACAAGTTGACGGATTCAGTTCACCGGGGCGAGGTACTCGGCGCCGAGAAACGGCTGCGGATGGAGCAGTTGGAGACCAAGGCGCTGGAGGAACTGGGTGTCGAACCGGGGGGACTGGTGGCGGAGTACGGCCCGCACCAGTTGGTGCCGCCCTCGCCCCCCGCCGAGGGAGAGCGGCTGCCGGACGATCCGGAGCACCCGCGCAACAGGCCCCGCCCCTTCGTGCGGACCGAGCAGGAGAAGCGCCTGAAGACGGCCGAGCGCGCGTACCAGCAGCTCGGCAAGGTGAACCCGCTCGCCCTGGAGGAGTTCGCCGCGCTGGAGGAACGCCACCAGTTCCTCGGCGAGCAGCTGGAGGACCTGAAGAAGACCCGCGCGGACCTGCTCCAGGTCGTCAAGGAGGTCGACGAGCGCGTCGAGCAGGTCTTCAGCGAGGCCTACTGGGACACGGCCAGGGAGTTCGAGGGAGTCTTCTCCCGGCTGTTCCCCGGCGGCGAGGGGCGGCTGGTGCTGACCGACCCCGACAACATGCTCACCACGGGCGTGGACGTCGAGGCGCGTCCGCCGGGTAAGAAGGTCAAGCGGCTGTCGCTGCTCTCGGGCGGCGAGCGGTCGCTGACCGCCGTGGCGCTGCTGGTGTCGATCTTCAAGGCGCGGCCGAGCCCGTTCTACGTCATGGACGAGGTCGAGGCCGCTCTCGACGACACCAACCTCCAGCGGCTCATCCGGATCATGCAGGAGCTGCAGGAGGCCTCGCAGCTGATCGTGATCACACACCAGAAGCGCACCATGGAGGTCGCCGACGCGCTCTACGGCGTCTCCATGCAGGGCGACGGTGTGTCCAAGGTCATCAGCCAGCGCCTCAGCCGGGCGACCTGACGAGTCATCCGGTCGCCTTCGGGTTCCTTGGCTTCACATGGTGAACTCAAGTCCATCTTCCCTGTCCCCGAATCCTGTGAAATCTGTGACCATTTCGCGATCCATCCCCTCTCTTGACTTCAGAACTTGAAGACATAGTCTCGACGTCGTCGTATTTACCTTCAGGCACCTTCAGGTGGACCTCGAAGGGCTGCCCCCACCCGGCGACGATGCCGGTGGCCCGAGGAGTTACACGTGACCAGCTCAGCGCAGGCACAGAAGTCAGGAGCCGGTACGGCTCACCCCGAGCATCTCGGGCACGTCGTCTTCATCGCGGCGTCGGCCGCCATGGGCGGTTTCCTCTTCGGCTACGACAGTTCCGTGATCAACGGCGCCGTCGAAGCCATCCGCGGCCGCTACGACATCGGTTCGGCCGCCCTCGCGCAGGTCATCGCGATCGCGCTGATCGGCTGTGCCATCGGCGCCGCCACCGCGGGCCGCGTGGCCGACCGCATCGGCCGCATCCGGTGCATGCGGATCGCCGCGGTCCTGTTCACCGTCAGCGCCATCGGCTCCGCCCTCCCCTTCTCCCTCTACGACCTCGCCTTCTGGCGGGTCGTCGGCGGCATAGCCATCGGCATGGCCTCCGTCATCGGCCCGGCCTACATCGCCGAGGTCGCCCCGCCCGCCTACCGCGGCCGGCTCGGCTCCTTCCAGCAGGCCGCGATCGTCATCGGCATCGCCGTGTCGCAGCTGGTCAACTGGGGCATCCTGAACGCCGCCGGCGGCGACCAGCGCGGCGAACTCCTGGGCCTGGAGGCCTGGCAGCTCATGCTCGGCATCATGGTCGTCCCGTCCGTGGTCTACGGACTGCTCTCCTTCGCCATCCCGGAGTCCCCGCGCTACCTGATCTCCGTCGGCAAGCGCGAGCAGGCCCGGAAGATCCTGGGCAAGGTCGAGGGACAGGACATCGACCTGGACGCCCGCGTCACCGAGATCGAGTCGGCCATGCACAGCGAGGAGAAGTCCCGCTTCAAGGACCTGCTCGGCGGCAGTTTCTTCTTCAAGCCGATCGTCTGGGTCGGTATCGGCCTCTCGGTCTTCCAGCAGTTCGTCGGCATCAACGTCGCGTTCTACTACTCCTCGACGCTGTGGCAGTCGGTGGGTGTCGACCCGACGGACTCGTTCTTCTACTCCTTCACCACGTCGATCATCAACATCGTCGGCACCGTCATCGCGATGATCTTCGTCGACCGCATCGGCCGCAGGCCGCTCGCGATCATCGGCTCCGTCGGCATGGTGATCGGCCTCGCACTGGAGGCCTGGGCGTTCTCCTTCGATCTCGTCGACGGCAAGCTCCCCGCCACCCAGGGCTGGGTCGCGCTGGTCGCCGCCCACATGTTCGTCCTCTTCTTCGCCCTGTCGTGGGGTGTGGTCGTCTGGGTCATGCTCGGCGAGATGTTCCCCAACCGGATCCGCGCCGCCGCCCTGGGCGTGGCCGCCGCCGCGCAGTGGATCGCCAACTGGGCCATCACCGCGAGCTTCCCCTCGCTGGCCGACTGGAACCTGTCGACGACCTACGTGATCTACACCGTGTTCGCCGCGCTCTCCATCCCGTTCGTCCTGAAGTTCGTCAAGGAGACGAAGGGCAAGGCCCTGGAGGAAATGGGCTGACCGCGGCCGCGAGGCCGATGCCGACGGGCCCCCTCGGGGCCGGCCCGTCCCATGAACCGAGGAGAAGGGTTCAAGTCCCCGCTGCCCCTATCCTCGTACCCCCGCCGCTTCGGCCCGGACCCTGTCCGGGCCGAAGCGGCGGTGTGCCGGCCGCCCCCCGGGGCAGGGAGCCGGGAGACTCAGTCCGCCTGCCGGGGCAGCACCTGCTCCGCGAATAGACGCAGGCTGCGCCACCCCTCGTCCACCGGCATCCCGCCGACCGGCGGAGCGTCCGATCACCGGACCGCCGGCGCCGGGCGGCACGGACCGTGTCGTGCGGGCCGCCATCGGCGCGACCGGGATGCCCATGGCTGATACTGGGGCTGTTATGGACATCCTCATCCTTGCTGTAGTCATCGCCGTGGTCGTGGTCGGCGCGCTCGGCGGGCTCATCGTCGGCAGCCGCCGCAAGAAGCAGCTGCCCCCGCCGCCGCCCGCCGCCCCCGACATCACCGCCCCCCCGGCCGAGCCGCACGTCGGCGACGAGGCCGAGACGCCGCGGGAGGAACCGCGGCGCACCGTAGAGGAGGTTGATCTTCCGGACGGCTCCACCCCGGTCGTCGTCGAGGAACCGCCCACCGAGGCGCCCGCGATCGAGATCCCGGAGCCCACCGCCGGCCGGCTCGTCCGGCTGCGCGCCCGTCTCTCCCGCTCGCAGAACGTGCTCGGCAAGGGCCTGCTCACGCTGCTGTCCCGCGAGCACCTCGACGAGGACACCTGGGAGGAGATCGAAGACACGTTGCTCATCTCCGACATCGGCGTGCAGCCCACCCAGGAGCTGGTCGAGCGGTTGCGCGAGCGCGTGAAGGTGCTCGGCACGCGCACCCCCGCGGAGCTGCGCGGACTGCTCCGCGAGGAGCTGGTCGCCCTGGTCGACCCCAGCATGGACCGCACCGTGAGCACCGAGAACGAGACCGGCGGTCCGGGCATCGTGATGGTCGTCGGGGTCAACGGCACCGGCAAGACCACCACCACCGGCAAGCTCGCCCGGGTGCTGGTCGCGGACGGCAACACCGTCGTTCTCGGCGCCGCGGACACCTTCCGCGCCGCCGCCGCCGACCAGCTCGAGACCTGGGGCGAGCGGGTCGGCGCCCACACCGTGCGCGGCCCCGAGGGCGGCGACCCGGCCTCCGTCGCGTTCGACGCGGTCAAGGAGGGCAAGGAGATGGCCGCGGACGTCGTGCTCATCGACACCGCCGGCCGACTGCACACCAAGACCGGCCTCATGGACGAGCTCGGCAAGGTCAAGCGGGTCGTGGAGAAGCACGCCCCGCTGGACGAGGTGCTGCTCGTGCTCGACGCCACCACCGGCCAGAACGGCCTGGTCCAGGCCCGGGTCTTCGCCGAGGTCGTCAACATCACCGGCATCGTGCTCACCAAGCTCGACGGCACGGCCAAGGGCGGCATCGTGGTCGCCGTCCAGCGCGAACTGGGCGTCCCGGTCAAGCTGATCGGTCTCGGCGAGGGCGCGGACGACCTGGCGCCGTTCGAGCCGGACGCGTTCGTGGACGCGCTCATCGGGGAGTGAGACCCCGGGGCGGCCGGCCGGACCGAACCGCCACGGACACGCGAAGAAGCGCCCGCTTCCGGAACCCGGAACGGGCGCTTCGCCGTTCACCACCCCCGAGCCCGGTCACCGCTGCCGGAACCGGTCGGCACGCCTGCACCGACACTGACGCCGGCATCGGCGCCGATGCTTATGTCTGCGACCGGTGCACCACATACGCCAGCGTGCCCAGCACCAGGCGGGCCTCCGGCGGCCGGGGCACCGCGTCGAGGGCGGGGGAGCGAAGCCAGCGCACCGGGCCGCGCCCGCCCCGGTCGGACGACGGAGCCGTGATGTGCGTGCCGGGGCCGAGGCCGTGCAGGTCGAGGGCGGCCGGGTCGTCCCAGCCCATGCGGTAGAGCAGCTCGGGCAGCACGGCGGCGGCCCCGGGGGCGACGAAGAACTGGGCACGGCCGTCAGGGGTGGCGGCGACGGGGCCGACGGGCAGGCCCATGCGCTCGAGCCGGGCCAGTGCGCGGCACCCGGCGGGCTCGGCCACCTCGATCACGTCGAACGCCCGCCCGACCGGAAGCATCATCGCGGCGCCCGGATACTCGGCCCAGATCTCCGACACGTCGTCCAGCGGGGCCCCGGCGGGGATCTCCGGCGCGAAGTCCAGCGGATGCGCACCCGGTGCCCGGCATCCCGCCCGGCCGCAGGAGCAGGTGCCGGCGGCGGCACGGGCGCCCGGCACCACATCCCAGCCCCACAGCCCGGTGTACTCCGCCACGGCGGTGCCCTCCGACCCGCGGCCCCGGCGGCGCGAGCCGGGCCGGATGTCACGGATGCCCCGGCTGATACCGATCGTGAAGCCCATGCCCCCTCCAACGGGTCCGGCGCACCCGCGGTTACGCAGCGAGCGTGACGCGTGACTCTCTGTTCTCGACTTCCCCGTGCGGCCCCGCTCAGTCGGCGCTTCGAAGCACCAGGGGCGGTGTGCGCGATGATGCGCGCCCCCGTGTGCGTCGTCGCACCCACTCCTGGCTGTCCTGTGTCAAGTGAAGCGTGAGACGGCCACGGGGAGTTCATCCGATGGGGTGGCGAATGGTGGCGATTACGGGTTCGCCATGGCTGGACGGGTGATCGTGGGACTACGTTGTGTGCACGGTTCCTCGGGGCACATGCGCGTACGGGTATGCCGGAGGCAACTCGCCTCTCCGTTCGAAGGGTGGGAACCGCCGGACGGCGGCTCCGACAACCGGCATTCTGATAGGGCTTGGCGCACTCAGCGGCAAGTGGTTTTCAGGGAATGGGGGCGTTCCAGTGAGCGGCAACGGCGGTGGCGGGACGAACGCTGCGAGTACGCATAAGCGTCCGAACGAGCTACTCGCCTCGTGGTTCGTCCGCAGCGGCTGGTCCAAGGGCGAGCTCGCCCGCCAGGTCAACCGCCGAGCCCGCCGACTGGGGGCCAGTCACATCTCCACCGACACCTCGCGTGTGCGCCGCTGGCTGGACGGCGAGAATCCGCGCGAGCCCATTCCCCGGATCCTCTCCGAGCTGTTCTCCGAGCGCTTCGGCGTCGTCGTCTCCGTCGAGGACCTGGGCCTGCGCACCACCCGGCCCTCGCCCTCCGCGACCGGCGTCGACCTGCCCTGGACGGGCCCGCAGACCGTGGCTTTGCTCAGCGAGTTCTCGCGCAGCGACCTGATGCTCGCGCGGCGCGGCTTCCTCGGGAGCTCGCTGGCCCTCTCCGCGGGCCCGTCCCTCATCGAGCCCATGCAGCGCTGGCTCGTCCCCTCCCCGTCCGCGGCGCAGTCCCGTCCGGAGCCCGAGCCGGCCTCCGTCGGCCGCGCGCGCGGCCGGTTGTCCCAGCCGGAGCTGGACCTGCTGGAGACCACCACCGTGATGTTCCGGCAGTGGGACGCCCAGTGCGGTGGCGGCCTGCGCCGCAAGGCGGTCGTCGGGCAGCTGCACGAGGTGACGGACCTGCTTCAGGACCCCCAGCCCGACCCGATCCGGCGGCGCCTGTTCAAGGTCGCCGCCGAACTCGCCGAGCTGGCCGGCTGGATGTCGTACGACGTCGGGCTGCAGCCCACCGCGCAGAAGTACCACGTCCTCGCCCTGCACGCGGCGAAGGAGGCCGGGGACCGGCCGCTCGGCTCGTACATCTTGTCGAATCTGAGCCGGCAGATGATCCACCTCGGCCGGCCCGAGGACGCCCTGGAGCTCATCCATCTCGCGCAGTACGGCAGCCGTGACTGCGCGAGCCCCCGCACCCAGTCGATGCTGTATGCGATGGAGGCCCGCGCCTACGCCAACATGGGCCAGCCCGGCCGGTGCAAGCGCGCGGTCAGGATGGCCGAGGACACCTTCGCCGAGGCCGACGAGTGGGACGAGCCGGACCCCGACTGGATCCGCTTCTTCTCCGAGGCCGAGCTGTACGGCGAGAACTCCCACTCCTTCCGCGACCTCGCCTACGTGGCAGGCCGCAGCCCCACCTACGCCTCGCTCGCCGAGCCGCTGATGCGGCGGGCCGTCGAACTGTTCGCAGCGGAGGCGGGACGGCACCAGCGGTCGTACGCCCTCAACCTGATCGGCATGGCCACCGTGCATCTGCTCCAGCGCGAACCCGAGCAGGGAGCGGTTCTCGCCACCGATGCCATCAAGGCGGCCAAGAAGGTCCGCTCCGAGCGCGTCAACACTCGTATCCGAAAGACGGTCGACACGGCCGTCCGCGACTTCGGCGACCGGGCCGAGGTCGTCGACCTCACCGAGCGGCTCGCCATCGAACTGCCGGAGACCGCCGAAGCGGTCTGACGCCCGGAAAGCCCCGGAAAGCCCACGGAAAGATCTCAGGAAAGACCCCGGGAAGAACCTCGGAGATTTTCAGGAATCCCGGGGAACTCCGGGAAAACCCAGAACACCGGCCGCGGCCGGCCCTCCCGAACTGCCCGACTCGGCTCCCCCATGCCAGGTCATCGGAAGGCCCGCCGCGGCCGGCCTTTTCTCCCCGGCCACGGCCGCACTCCCGTACACCGAAGGGTGCGCCACGACAACGATCGACGCGTCCCGCATCCGGCAGTTCATCGACGCGTAACACACCGGGTGCCTTCGTCACGGCGGCGAAACAGCGAGGGGCTTCCACCGAAACGGCGCTGCGCGAATCTCTTGGCGCAGAACCGGCCCACCCCTCACGACCCGCTCAGGCTTCGCCCGCACGGGGCCGTACCAACGACGAGGAGACGCCGATGGCACCAGCCATCACCCTTGCCGCAGAAGCGCCCACGCTCTCTGCCGCCAACACAGGGTTCATGCTCATCTGTTCCGCTCTGGTGATGCTCATGACGCCGGGCCTGGCCTTCTTCTACGGAGGCATGGTCCGGGTCAAAAGCACCCTGAACATGCTGATGATGAGCTTCATCAGCCTGGGAATCGTCACCATCCTGTGGGTGCTGTACGGCTTCTCCATGGCGTTCGGCACCGACTCCGGCGGCGTCGTCGGCTGGAACTCCGACTGGGTCGGCCTCAGCGACATCGGCCTGACCGAACTGTGGGACGGCTACACCATCCCCGTTTTCGTCTTCCTGGTCTTCCAGCTGATGTTCGCCGTCCTCACGCCCGCCCTGATCAGCGGCGCGCTCGCGGACCGCGTGAAGTTCACCGCGTGGGGGCTGTTCGTCGCGCTGTGGGCCACCGTCGTCTACTTCCCGGTCGCCCACTGGGTCTGGGGCTCCGGCGGCTGGGCCTTCGAGCTGGGCGTCATCGACTTCGCCGGCGGTACGGCCGTCCACATCAACGCGGGCGCCGCCGCACTCGGCGTCATCCTGGTGATCGGCAAGCGGATCGGATTCAAGAAGGACCCGATGCGCCCGCACAGCCTGCCGCTGGTCATGCTCGGCGCCGCGCTGCTGTGGTTCGGCTGGTTCGGCTTCAACGCCGGTTCCTGGCTCGGCAACGACGACGGCGTCGGCGCGCTGATGTTCGTCAACACCCAGGTCGCCGCCGCCGCCGCCGTCCTCGGCTGGCTCGCCTACGAGAAGATCCGCCACGGCGCGTTCACCACGCTCGGCGCCGCCTCCGGCGCGGTCGCGGGCCTGGTCGCCATCACCCCCGCCGGCGGCGCGGTCACCCCGCTCGGCGCGATCGCCGTCGGCGCCGTCTCCGGTGTGCTGTGCGCCATGGCCGTCGGCCTGAAGTACAGGTTCGGCTACGACGACTCCCTGGACGTCGTCGGCGTCCACCTCGTCGGCGGCATCATGGGCTCCCTCCTCGTCGGCTTCTTCGCCAGCGGCAAGGGCCAGTCCGACGTCGAGGGCCTCTTCTACGGCGGCGGCCTCGACCAGTTCTGGAAGCAGTGTGCCGGTGTCTTCGGTGTCCTCGCCTACTCCCTGGTCGTCTCCGCGATCCTCGCCCTCCTCCTCGACAAGACGATCGGTATGCGGGTCTCCGACGACGACGAGGTGGCCGGCATCGACCGGGCCGAGCACGCCGAGACCGCGTACGACTTCAGCGGCGCCGGTGGCGGCGCCGCCCGCAGCACCGCCCCGGCGACCGCGGCCCGGGCCGAGAGCAAGAAGGTGGACGCATGAAGCTCATCACCGCCGTCGTCAAGCCGCACCGGCTCGACGAGATCAAGGAGGCCCTGCAGGCCTTCGGGGTGCACGGCCTGACGGTCACCGAGGCCAGCGGCTACGGCCGTCAGCGCGGCCACACCGAGGTCTACCGCGGTGCCGAGTACACCGTCGACCTGGTCCCCAAGATCCGCATCGAGGTGCTGGTCGAGGACGGCGACGCCGAGCAGCTGATCGATGTCGTCGTCAAGGCGGCCCGCACCGGCAAGATCGGCGACGGCAAGGTCTGGTCGATCCCGGTCGACACGGCCGTACGGGTCCGGACCGGCGAGCGCGGCCCGGAAGCGCTCTGAGACAGACCGACGGAACAGGAGTCGCCGGGTGACGAGCACGGACACGCACGACGAGACACAGGACTCGGGACCCAGCGGCTACGCGGCGGCCCGGCTGCGCCTCCTCACCGAGGAGGCGCGGTCCGGACCGCCGCGCCGTGCCGCCCTCGCCCGGCTCACGGACGACTGGCTCACCGGCCTGTTCGCCGCAGGCGCCGAACAGTTCCGCGGGGTCTCCCTCATCGCGGTCGGCGGCTACGGACGAGGCGAACTGTCCCCGCGCAGCGACCTCGACCTGCTCCTGCTGCACGACGGCAGCGATCCCAAGGCCGTCGCCGCCCTCGCCGACCGGCTCTGGTACCCCGTGTGGGACCTCGGCATCGCCCTCGACCACTCCGTCCGCACTCCGGCCGAGGCCCGCCGCACCGCCGGCGAGGACCTCAAGGTCCAGCTGGGCCTCCTGGACGCCCGGCACATCGCCGGGGACCTCGGACTCACCGCCGCCCTGCGCACCGCCGTCCTGGCCGACTGGCGCAACCAGGCGCCGAAACGCCTCCCCGAACTCCGGGAGCTCTGCGCCGAACGCGCCGAACGGCAGGGCGAGCTGCAGTACCTCCTGGAACCCGACCTCAAGGAGGCCCGCGGCGGACTGCGCGACGCCACCGCGCTGCGCGCCGTCGCCGCCTCCTGGCTCGCCGACGCCCCGCGCGAGGGACTCGCCGACGCCCGCCGCCGGCTCCTCGACGTACGGGACGCGCTGCACCTGACGACCGGCCGCGCCACCGACCGGCTTGCGCTCCAGGAACAGGACCAGGTCGCCGCCGCACTCGGCCTGCTCGACGCCGACACCCTGCTGCGCCAGGTGTACGAGGCCGCCCGGGGCATCGCGTACGCCGGCGACGTCACCTGGCGCGAAGTCGACCGCGTGCTGCGCTCCCGGGCCGTGCGGCCGCGGCTGCGCGCCATGATCGGTGGCGGAAAGCAGAACGCCGAGCGCTCGCCGCTGGCCGAGGGCGTCGTCGAGCAGGACGGCGAGGCGGTCCTCGCCCGCGCCGCCCGCCCCGAACGCGACCCCGTCCTCCCGCTGCGTGCCGCGGCCGCCGCCGCACAGGCGGGACTCCCGCTGTCGCTCCACGCCGTCCGGCGCCTCGCCGCCACCGTGCGCCCGCTGCCCACCCCCTGGCCCGCCGAGGCCCGCGAACAGCTGGTGACGCTGCTGGGCGCCGGCCGCCCCACCGTCGACGTCTGGGAAGCGCTGGAGGCGGAAGGCCTGATCACGCGGCTGCTGCCGGACTGGGAACGGGTCCGCTGCCGCCCGCAGCGCAACGCGGTGCACATCTGGACCGTCGACCGGCACCTCATCGAGACGGCGGTCCGCGCCAGCGCCTTCACCCGGCGCGTGCACCGCCCCGACCTGCTTCTGGTCGCCGCACTGCTGCACGACATCGGCAAGGGCTGGCCCGGCGACCACTCCGCGGCCGGCGAGACCATCGTCCGGGACATGGCCGCGCGGATCGGCTTCGACCGCGCCGACGCGGGCATCCTCGCCGCCCTCGTACGCCACCACCTGCTGCTCGTCGAGACGGCCACCCGCCGCGACCTCGACGACCCGGCCACGGTGCGCGCGGTCGCCGACACCGTCGGGGCCCAGGGCACCCTGGAGCTGCTGCACGCCCTGACCGAGGCGGACGCACTGGCCACCGGACCGGCCGCCTGGTCGGCCTGGCGCGCCTCACTCGTCGCCGACCTGGTCACACGTGTCTCGGCGGTGCTGGCCGGGGACCCGCTGGAGGAACCCGAGGCCGCCGCGCCCACCGCAGAACAGGAACGGCTCGCCCTCGAGGCGGTCGTCACCGGCGGCCCGGTGCTGTCGTTGCGTGCCCGGACCGAGCCGCCCGCCGGGTCCACGACCGGGCAGGCGGACACCCCGCAGCCGACCGGTGAACCGGAACCCCTCGGCGTGGAGCTGCTGATCGCCGTACCCGATCAGGCGGGCGTGCTCCCCGCGGTCGCCGGCGTGCTGGCCCTGCACCGCCTGACCGTCCGCACCGCCGAACTGCGCACCCTCGAACTGCCGGAGGACGTCGAGGGATCCGTCCTGCTGCTCGACTGGCGGGTCGCCGCCGAGTACGGCTCGCTGCCCCAGGCCGCCCGCCTGCGCGCCGACCTCGTCCGCGCCCTGGACGGCACCCTGAACATCGCCGGCCGCCTCGCCGAACGCGACGCCGCCCATCCGCGCCGCCGGGGCGTGGTCCCGCCCCCGGCCCGGGTGACGGTCGCCCCGGCCGCCTCCCGCCTGGCCACGGTGATCGAGGTCCGGGCGCAGGACGCACCGGGGCTGCTGTTCCGGATCGGGCAGGCGCTGGAGGATGCGGGGATGCGGGTGCGCAGCGCGCATGTGAGCACGCTGGGCGCGAATGCCGTGGACGCCTTTTACGTGACGCAGGAGCAGGGTGTGCCTTTGCCGGGCGATGAGGCGGTGGCTGTGGCTCGGGAACTGGAAGAGATGTTGCGGGCGTGACCTTCTGGGGAGGTCCTGCGTTTACCGGATACGCTCCCCGCTGCTGCGGGGATGATCCAGAGCGCGCCCTTGGCGCTGAGGTGTGCCATGCGTGCTCCCTGCCACTGCGGGGCTCCTTCCGTCCCTGTCCGCTCGCCGCAGCGGGCAGGGACGAGGTGCTTGCGCGGCCGGATACCCTGGAGTGCGACCCGAACTGCTCCCGACTCCAAGGACCGACACCGCCGTGTTCGATACTCTCTCCGACCGCTTGTCAGCCACTTTCAAGTCTCTCCGGGGCAAGGGCAGGCTGTCCGAGGCGGACATCGACGCCACGGCGCGCGAGATCCGTATCGCGCTCCTTGAGGCCGACGTGGCCCTCCCCGTCGTCCGGGCATTCATCAAGAATGTCAAGGACAGGGCTTTGGGCGCCGAGGTCTCCAAGGCCCTCAACCCGGCGCAGCAGTTCATCAAGATCGTCAACGACGAGCTGGTGGGCATCCTCGGCGGCGAGACCCGGCGCCTGCGCTTCGCCAAGCAGCCGCCGACCGTGATCATGCTGGCCGGTCTGCAGGGTGCCGGTAAGACCACCCTCGCGGGCAAGCTCGGCCACTGGCTCAAGGGGCAGGGCCACTCGCCGCTCCTGGTCGCCTGCGACCTCCAGCGCCCCAACGCCGTCAACCAGCTCAGCGTCGTCGCCGAGCGCGCCGGCGTCGCCGTCTACGCGCCCGAGCCGGGCAACGGCGTGGGCGACCCGGTCAAGGTCGCCAAGGACTCCATCGAGTTCGCCAAGTCCAAGGTCCACGACATCGTCATCGTGGACACCGCCGGCCGCCTGGGCATCGACCAGGAGCTGATGCGGCAGGCCGCGGACATCAGGGACGCGGTCTCGCCGGACGAGATCCTCTTCGTCGTCGACGCGATGATCGGCCAGGACGCCGTCAACACCGCCGAGGCCTTCCGCGACGGCGTCGGCTTCGACGGCGTGGTGCTCTCCAAGCTCGACGGCGACGCCCGCGGTGGTGCGGCCCTGTCGATCGCCTCGGTGACCGGCAAGCCGATCATGTTCGCGTCGAACGGCGAGAAGCTCGACGAGTTCGACGCCTTCCACCCCGACCGGATGGCCTCCCGCATCCTCGACATGGGTGACCTGCTCACCCTGATCGAGCAGGCGGAGAAGACGTTCAGCCAGGACGAGGCCGAGAAGATGGCCTCCAAGCTGGCGTCGAAGAAGGGCCAGGACTTCACCCTGGACGACTTCCTGGCCCAGATGGAGCAGGTCAGGAAGATGGGCAGCATCTCGAAGCTGCTCGGCATGCTCCCCGGCATGGGGCAGATCAAGGACCAGATCAACAACCTCGACGAGCGGGACGTCGACCGCACGGCCGCGATCATCAAGTCGATGACCCCGGCCGAGCGCCAGGACGCGACGATCATCAACGGCTCCCGCCGCGCCCGTATCGCCAAGGGCTCCGGCGTCGAGGTCAGCGCGGTGAAGAACCTTGTCGAGCGCTTCTTCGAGGCCCGCAAGATGATGTCCCGCATGGCCCAGGGCGGCGGCATGCCGGGGATGCCCGGGATGCCGGGCATGGGCGGCGGTCCCGGCCGGGCGAAGAAGAAGCAGAAGCAGGCCAAGGGCAAGCAGCGCTCCGGCAACCCGATGAAGCGCAAGCAGCAGGAGGAGGAGGCCGCCCAGCGCCGCGCCGCCGCGGCCGAGGGGGGCAACGCCTTCGGGCTGCCGCAGCAGGGCAGCCAGGACTTCGAGCTGCCGGACGAGTTCAAGAAGTTCATGGGCTGACCGCTCCGGGACCGGCGGTCCTTCCCGCGTCACGGGGGCACCTCTTCGGCGGAGGCGCCCTCGTGACGTATGTGCGCGGTGTCCGCGACGGTGTCAGGGTGTCCGGGCGATCAGATACCGGAAGACGTTCGGCATCCACACCGTCCCGTCCTGCCGCTCGTACGGGTGCAGCGCCTCGGCGATTTCCTTGTCCACCTGGATCCGGTCCGTCGCCGCGACCGCCGGATCGAACAGCCCCGTCGACAGCAGACCCCGTACGGCGCTGTCCACGTCGGCGTATCCGAAGGGGCAGGCCACCCGTCCCGAGCCGTCCGGCCTGAGGCCCGCCCGCCGGGCGACGTCCTCCAGGTCGTCGCGGTGCGCGGGGCGCCAGGTTCCCGTGCCGCGCAGCGGCTCCGCCAGCCTGGTGGCCACCCGGAGCACGGACGCCGTGGCGCAGCGTTCCGGCGGGCCCCAGCCGGCGAGCACCACGGCAGCTCCGTGACCGGTGAGCGGAACCGCCTCGGCGAGCTGTTCGCTCAGCCCGTCCGCGTCCCCCGCGAGGCACCCGATGGGTTCGAAGGCGGTCACCACGGTGTACGCGGGGTCGTCCCCGCCGGCCGTGCCGGTACCGGAAGCCGCCGTGTCAGCCGTGCCCCCGCGGACCGTGTCCCCGGGGGAGCCGTCCACGATCCGGGCGTCCGCACGCGCGTGTGGGTCCCGCCCGGCGGGCAGCAGCCGCTCGCGCGCGACGGCCAACCGGTCCGACGAGGTGTCGACACCGGTGACCGCGGCGCCCCGGGAGGCCGCCATCAGCAGGGCGAGCCCCGAACCGCAGCCGAGGCCGAGCAGCCGCGCCCCGGACCCCACGTCCAATCGCTCGTAGACGGCCTCGTAGAGCGGTACGAGCATCCTCTCCTGTATCTCGGACCAGTCACGCGCGCGTGCCCGCCGGTCCACGCGAGGGCCGTGGCCTGTGCGAGGAAGGTGCTGCCGCACGAGCGTAGGTGTCATAGGTAAGCGCCCCAATCAGCCGAGAGTTGCCGCGCCGTCCGATCGCCTCGCCCCCGCGCGGCGCGCTCGCACTACCCCCGTCATGCCAGGAAACTCCGCCCTCGACCCGGCGTCCAGTGGAGCGGGGCGATGGCTTGGGAGTTGCTCGTGCCAGTGGCAAGAATTCACATTCCGGTAATCCGGGGGAGACCGGATGGTTCCGGCCAAGGTCCACAAACCGGTGATCGCGGACGGGCCGGGACGGGTGGAGGGAGCGGAGGGCGGGAGGGGGACGGCCCGCCGTCGGGTCCCGGCGGCGGACGGGGTAACGTCGTGACCCTGGCACGCGCCCGCAGAGCCGGGGCCGGTCCGGGGCCGCTCCGTCGGGAGTGCGGCCGAAACGCCCCTTGCGCATCCGTGGGTCACGGGAGAACCGGCGCGCGGACACCGCGTACGCGCCGGACCGGGGGGCCGTGTACGTCAGCCTACGCACCACCTTGAGGTGAGCTGTGAGGCTTCTCCGCAGATCAGCGCACCCGCCCTCGTCGGGACGCATGAGCGCATACTGACGGGTAAGGGCAAATTATTTGGGATGCCCCGGAATCGGAACACAGAGGCACCCCGGCTCGTTGTCATTACGTGAGCACGACACAGACACCACCTGTACTCGCCGCAGAACTGGCGCAGGCGTGGGCCGATATTCAGCGGTACCACCCCGAGCTGCCCGATCTTGCCGCGCCCGAGTCCCTGATCGGGGAGTCGTCGTCCGCGTGCGGTCACGAGCTCTCCTTCGAGCGACTGCTGCACGAGGCAGTCCATGGCATCGCCGCCGCACGCGGCGTACGCGACACTTCCCGCGCAGGCCGCTACCACAACCGCAGGTTCCTCGCGATCGCCGAGGAGCTGGGCCTGGACCATCCCGACGAGCCGCATCCCAGCAGCGGCTTCTCGCTGGTCTCCCTCACCCCGGAGGCGAAGCGCCGCTACCGTCCCACGATCGAGCGCCTCCAGCGCGCCCTGAAGGCGCATTCCGCCGCGACCGCGGGCGACACCGCCCGCAGTTTCCGCGGTCCGGCGGCGCGTCACGGCTCGTCCGGCGGCGGTGTGCGCGTCAAGGCCGTCTGCGACTGCGGCCGCAACGTGCGGGTCGTCCCGTCGGTCCTGGCGCAGGCCCCCATCGTCTGCGGCGGCTGCGGCAAGCCGTTCCGGATTCCCGAGGGGGTGGCCGCGGCCGCGGGCTGACGGCAATCGGCACCTCGTGGGTGCCGGACGCACGTCGGACGCGCGGATGCCGTCCACTCCCGCGCATCCGCGGCGGTCGTGCCGCCTCGCCGGCACCTGGCGCGGCACGACCGCCGCCCTGCCGGGTGCCGGCGAGGCGTGCCCCGCTGCGGCCTGCCGCACCCCGCGGTCCCCGGTGCCCCGCGGGATGTGGCAGAATGGCCAGCTGTACTCGACGGCCGTACAGGACCCCTCTCTCCTCCGGCTGACGCGTCCATCGGGCACTCGGGTACCGCAACCCCACGCGGCCGTCTCGCCGTGCCCAACCACGTCAAAAACCAGGAGAACCCACTCCCGTGGCAGTCAAGATCAAGCTGAAGCGTCTGGGCAAGATCCGTTCGCCTCACTACCGCATCGTCGTCGCCGACTCCCGTACCCGCCGTGACGGCCGGGCCATCGAAGAGATCGGCAAGTACCACCCGACGTACAACCCGTCGGTGATGGAGGTCGACGCCGAGCGTGTGGCGTACTGGCTCGGCGTCGGCGCCCAGCCGACCGAGCCCGTGCTCGCCATCCTGAAGAAGACCGGCGACTGGCAGAAGTTCAAGGGCGAGCCCGCCCCGGCTCCGCTGCTCCAGCAGGCCGAGAAGGCCGCCCGCCCGTCGTTCGAGGCGCTCGGCGGCGAGGACGAGGGCAAGGGTGAGGCCATCACCCAGAAGAAGAAGACTGAGAAGAAGGACGAGGCCCCGGCCGAGTCCGCGTCGACCGAGGCCTGAGCATGCTCGAGGAGGCTCTCGAGCACCTCGTGAAGGGCATCGTCGACCATCCTGACGATGTGCAGGTCGCCTCGCGCGACCTGCGTCGCGGGCGTGTGCTCGAGGTCCGGGTCCACCCGGACGACCTCGGCAAGGTGATCGGCCGCAACGGCCGCACCGCACGCGCCCTGCGCACCGTCGTGGGCGCCATCGGCGGCCGCGGTGTCCGCGTCGACCTCGTCGACGTGGACCACGTCCGCTGACGCTCAGCGCAACCGGCTCGGGCCGGGGAGGGCCTCAGGGCCGTCCCCGGCCCGTTGTCGTACGACAGGAGAACAAGCACAGTGCAGCTGGTAGTCGCTCGCATCGGCCGCGCCCACGGCATCAAGGGCGAGGTCACCGTGGAGGTCCGCACCGACGAGCCGGAGCTGAGACTCGGGCCCGGTGCCGTCCTGGCCACCGATCCCGCCTCCGCCGGACCGCTCACCATCGAGACCGGCCGGGTGCACAGCGGCCGTCTCCTGCTGCGCTTCGAGGGCGTCCGTGACCGCACCGGCGCCGAGGCGCTGCGCAACACCCTCCTCATCGCCGAGATCGACCCGGACGAGCAGCCCGAGGACGAGGGCGAGTACTACGACCACCAGCTGATCGACCTCGACGTCGTCACCCGGGACGGGCAGCAGGTGGGCCGGATCACCGAGATCGCCCACCTGCCGACGCAGGACCTCTTCGTGGTGGAGCGGCCCGACGGCAGCGAGGTGCTCGTGCCGTTCGTGGAGCAGATCGTCACCGAGATCGACCTCGAGGAACAGCGTGCGGTCATCGACCCGCCGCCGGGCCTCATCGACGATCGGGCCGCCCGCGACGAAGTCGCTGATGGACACGGCGCCGCCTCGCGGGACGAGACCGCCGCCTCGCGGGACGAGGCCTGATGCGGCTCGACGTCGTCACCATCTTCCCCGAGTACCTCGAACCGCTGAACGTCTCCCTCGTCGGCAAGGCGCGCGCGCGTGGCCGGCTGAACGTCCAGGTGCACGACCTCCGCTCCTGGACCCACGACCGGCACAACACCGTCGACGACACCCCGTACGGCGGCGGTCCCGGCATGGTCATGAAGACCGAGCCGTGGGGCGAGGCGCTCGACGAGATCCTGGCGAACGGCTACGAGGCGGGCGCGCACGCGCCCGCCCTGATCGTCCCCACCCCCAGCGGGCGCCCCTTCACCCAGGAACTCGCCGTCCACCTCTCCGAGCGCCCCTGGCTGATCTTCACCCCGGCCCGTTACGAAGGCATCGACCGGCGCGTCGTCGACGAGTACACGACCCGCGTGCCGGTGTACGAGGTGTCCATCGGCGACTACGTCCTGGCCGGCGGCGAGGCGGCCGTCCTCGTCGTCACCGAGGCCGTGGCCCGGCTGCTGCCCGGAGTCCTGGGCAACGCCGAGTCCCACCGGGACGACTCCTTCGCCCCGGGCGCCATGGCCAACCTCCTGGAAGGCCCCGTGCACACCAAGCCGCCCGTCTGGCGCGGCCGGGGAATTCCCGAGGTGCTGCTCAGCGGACACCACGGGAAGATCGCCCGCTGGCGGCGCGACGAGGCGCTGAGGCGCACCACGGCCAACCGGCCCGACCTCATCGAGCGCTGCGATCCCGAGACCTTCGACAAGAAGGACCGCGAGATGCTCTCCATCCTGGGCTGGGAGCCGGACCCGGCCGGGGAGCCGTACGGCCGATTTTGGCGCAGGACCGGCGCCGTGGAACAATAGGCCGCTGTTGTGCGTCGTCCGGCGTGCGCCCCTGCCGCAGGGGGACACGACGCCCGCCCCGAACCGCACACCCCGATCCGAACCTCCATTGCCGTTGATGACCTGCGGCATCAGCGAAGAAAGCAGACGAAATGTCTCACCTGCTCGACTCCGTCGACTCCGCGTCGCTGCGCAGCGACCTCCCGAACTTCCGTCCCGGTGACACCGTCAACGTCCACGTGCGCGTCATCGAGGGCAACCGCTCCCGTGTGCAGCAGTTCAAGGGCGTGGTGATCCGCCGCCAGGGCGCCGGCGTGCGCGAGACCTTCACGGTCCGCAAGGTCTCCTTCTCTGTCGGCGTCGAGCGCACCTTCCCGGTGCACACCCCGATCGTCGAGAAGATCGAGGTCGTCACCAAGGGCGACGTCCGCCGCGCCAAGCTGTACTACCTGCGCGAGCTGCGCGGCAAGGCGGCGAAGATCAAGGAGAAGCGCGAGCACTGAGCGCTTCCCGGGGCCGGATAACATCTGGCCTCGATGGACACCGAAGCACAGTCGACGGAGCGCGACCGCTCCCCCCACCCGGCCGGACCCGAGGACACCTCGGGGACCCCGGGCCCGGAGGGACGGTCGCGTTCCGCGTTGGCAGGGCGCCTCGTGGGATGGCTTCCCGGGGGCCGGATCACCGCGGCCCTGTTCCTCGTGCTGCTGCTCCTGCCGGCGCTCAGCACCTTCGTGGCCCAGCCGTTCCAGATCCCCAGCGGATCGATGGAGCCCGCGTTGAGGGCCGGGGACCGTGTTCTCGTACTCAAGTTGGCATACCGTTTCGGTGCGGAACCGCAGCGCGGCGACGTGGTCGTGTTCGACGGCACCGAGTATTTCGGGGACGCCGACTACATCAAGCGCGTTGTCGGTGTGGGCGGCGACCGCGTGGTCTGCTGCGACAAGGACGGGAGGATCCGGGTGAACGGCCGGACGGTCGACGAGTCGGGTTTCCTGTTCCCCGGCGAGAGCGCCTCCACGGTGCCCTTCGACGTCGCCGTCCCCGAGGACCGCCTGTTCGTCCTCGGCGACCACCGCGGCTCCTCCAGCGACTCCCGCGACCATCTCGGCTCGCCCGGCGGCGGCATGATCCCGGTGAGCAGGGTGATCGGCCGCGCCGACTGGATCGTCCAGCCCTTCGGCCGCGCCACCCGGCTGCACCGCCCCGACGCCTACGCGCGCGTACCGGCTGCGGCTCAGATGCCGGCTGCCCGGGCGAACGCGGCGCACCAGGGGGAGGGGACCCATGGGTAACCGCGGCAAACCCCGCGGCGTCCCGGCGAGCGCCGCGGACAACCTGCTGCCCACCGGCGCGCGCCGCGCGATGAGCGCGTCGAGCGGACGCAGCCGGGCCGACCGGCGCAAGCTCCAGCAGAAGGTCAAGCGGCGCCGTCGGCGCGGCGCGGTCAAGGAGATACCGCTGCTCATCGGGGTCGCCGTCCTGATAGCACTGGTGCTGAAGACGTTCCTCGTCCAGGCCTTCGTCATCCCGTCCGGCTCCATGGAGCAGACGATCCAGGTCGGCGACCGTGTCCTGGTGGACAAGCTGACCCCGTGGTTCGGCTCCAAACCGGAGCGTGGGGACGTCGTCGTGTTCAAGGACCCCGGCGGCTGGCTGCAGGACGAGCAGCCCATCCCTCAGAAGGAGGACCCGGTCGGCATCAAGCAGGTCAAGGCCGGGCTCACCTTCATCGGCCTGCTGCCCTCGGAGAACGAGAAGGACCTCATCAAACGGGTCGTGGGGGTCGGCGGCGACCAGGTCCAGTGCTGCGACACGCAGGGACGGGTCACCGTCAACGGGGTGCCCCTGGAGGAGAGCGACTACCTCTTCCCGGGCAACGCCCCGTCCACGACGCCGTTCGAGGTCACCGTGCCCCAGGGGCGCCTGTGGGTGATGGGCGATCACCGGTCCAACTCCGCCGACTCCCGTGCCCACCAGGACACCGACTACGGCGGCACCGTCTCCGAGGAGGAGGTGGTGGGCCGGGCCATGGTCATCGCCTGGCCGTTCGGCCACTGGAACACGCTGGACGAGCCGACGGCCTACGCCGCCGTGTCGGACTCGGCGCCAGGGTCGACCGCTGCCGCCCAGCTGTCGCATAGGGTTGCCCCGGACGATTCGAACGGAATGATTCAGCTCCCGAGCCCTGCGGAACTCCCGCTCGTTATGGGAGTGGTGGGCCTGCGCCGCGCATGGGGCAGGCGGCAGCACAGAGTGAGGAGCTGGCGTGGGGGATGTGGCGGTTGGCGCACGGTCCGGAGCCGACGGCGAGGAGCATCGCGGGCGTACCGCGGAGCCCTTCGGCCCGGTCGAGGACGGCGCCGTGACCTCCGGGAGTGACTCCCCGGCGGCAGGAGAGGGAAGAGTGACGGAGGACCGGTCGGAGAGCGGCGGCCGGGGGCCGGACGAGCCGCCCCGCGAGCAGAAGAAACCACGCTCCTTCTGGAAGGAGCTGCCCATCCTGGTCGGTATCGCGCTGGTCCTGGCGCTGCTGATCAAGACGTTTCTGCTGCAGGCGTTCTCCATCCCGTCGGACTCGATGCAGAACACCCTGCAGCAGGGTGACCGTGTCCTGGTCGACAAGCTCACCCCCTGGTTCGGCTCCGAGCCCGAGCGCGGCGAGGTCGTGGTCTTCCACGACCCGGACAGCTGGCTGGCGGGCGAGCCCACGCCCGCCCCCAACGCGCTCCAGACGTTCCTCAGCTGGATCGGTCTGATGCCGTCGGCGGAGGAGAAGGACCTGATCAAGCGGGTCATCGGGGTCGGCGGCGACGTCGTCGAGTGCAAGGGGACCGGCCCGCTGACGGTCAACGGCGTCGCCCTGAACGAGGCGGACTACGTCTACCCGGGCAACACCCCCTGCAGCCAGGACGACCAGGGCGGCCAGTTCAAGGTCGAGGTCCCCGAGGGCAAGATCTGGGTCATGGGCGACCACCGGCAGAACTCCCGGGACTCCCGCTACAACCGGGCCGACAAGAACAACGGCATGGTCCCGGTGAGCGAGGTCGTCGGCCGTGCCGTCGTCATCGCCTGGCCGCTCGGCCGCTGGGACATGCTCGAGGTCCCGGACACCTTCGACCAGCCGGCGCTGGGCACGCAGGCATCGGTGTCCTCGGCGCTGACGTCGGCACCCCAGGGGGTCGCGCTCGTGGGCGCGGTGCCGCTGGTGCTGTGGCGGCGCAGGTGGGACCGTCGGCGCGAGGAGGGGACCAGGGCCTGAGCGCTGCGGGCGGACGCCGGGCCGGCTGCCCCGAGGAGGGGGCTGACCAGGTCCGGTACTGCCGGGTAGGGTGCCGCCCATGACTGGTCGGAGCACGACACGTACGGCTTCGCGGGGCGGCGGTGTGCACCCGGGCCCGGCGGGCAGCCGGACCGGGCAGCGACTGTCCTCACTGGCCGTGGCCCTGGGCCTGGCGCTGTTCCTCGGCGGGTTCGTCTGGGGAGCGCTGGTGTACCTGCCGTACACCGTGCCCACCCCCTCGATGGCGCCGACGATCGGTGCCGGTGACCGGGTGCTGGCCCAGCGCGTCGACGGCGGCGACGTCCGCCGCGGCGACGTCGTGGTCTTCAAGGACGAAAACTGGGCAGACGTACCGGTCGTCAAGCGGGTGGTCGCCGTCGGCGGGGACACCGTCTCCACCGGGCAGGACGGCAGGCTGAAGGTCAACGGTACGGAGATCGACGAGCCGTATCTCTCCGAGGACGAGGCGACCGGGCTCAACGCCTTCCCGGAGGTGACCGTGCCCAAGGGCCGCCTGTTCCTGCTCGGTGACGAGCGAAGCGGCTCCCTGGACTCGACCTCCCGTCTCACCGACACCGCGAACGGCAGCGTGTCCCGCGAGGCGGTCGAGGCCCGGGTCGACGCGGTGGTCTGGCCGATGGACGGCATGCTGAAGACCCCGACAGGCTTCGAGAAGGTCGGCGACCTCTCCGCGCCGGGGCCGCTGCCGACGGTTCTCGTCATGGTCCTGGGCGGGGCCGTGCTCATCCTCGGCGGGGCCGCGTACGGTCCCCTCGCCCAGCGGGCCGGCGCCTCCCGGGCCCGTCGTGCGGACGCGGGAGCGAGGGCGGGCGATGCCGGCTGAGACGCCCCGCGCCACCGGCGATTCCCACGAGGTCCGGGGCGAGGGCGGGAGCGGAGACGGACGCGGGCTGCGCAGGGTCGCCCGCGTCGTCCTGCTGGACCCGGGGGACCGCATCCTGCTGCTGCACGGCCATGAGCCGGACGACCCCGCCGACGACTGGTGGTTCACACCCGGCGGTGGCGTGGAGGGCGACGAGACCCGTGAACAGGCGGCGCTGCGGGAACTCGCGGAGGAGACCGGCATCACGGAGGTGGAGCTGGGGCCCGTGCTGTGGCGGCGGACGTGCTCCTTCCCGTTCGCGGGCCGCCGCTGGGACCAGGACGAGTGGTACTACCTCGCCCGCACCACCAGGACGGCCACGGGAGCCACGGCACTGACCGAGCTGGAGCGGCGCAGCGTCACCGGAGCACGCTGGTGGACATGCCCGGAACTGGCTCGGGCCCATGAGACGGTGTATCCGACGAGACTCGCCGAGCTGCTGCGCACCCTGCTCGACGAGGGTCCCCCGGCCGGACCCGTGACCCTGGACACCGAGATCGTCTAGCCGCAGGCCCCGGGGGCCGTCCGGCGGCGCCCGGCGGGGTCGGCCCGGTTCGGGGACGGCGGCTCCCGGAACTGGCGCACAATGGTGGGATCGCACGGGTGAAGGGGAACATGCCATGAGCGCCGAGGACCTCGAGAAGTACGAGACCGAGATGGAGCTGAAGCTCTACCGGGAGTACCGCGACGTCGTCGGTCTGTTCAAATACGTGATCGAGACCGAGCGCCGCTTCTATCTGACCAACGACTACGAGATGCAGGTGCACTCGGTCCAGGGCGAGGTGTTCTTCGAGGTGTCCATGGCGGATGCCTGGGTCTGGGACATGTACCGGCCGGCCAGGTTCGTGAAGCAGGTGCGCGTCCTGACATTCAAGGACGTGAACATCGAGGAGCTCAACAAGAGCGACCTGGAGCTCCCGGGCGGGTGACCGAGAAGCCCGGCGGGGACATGACGCACCCCGGTGGATGACGGAGTTTTCCACAACCGCCGGGTTGTCCACCAAGATCCACTCCGGATGGCCGGCTGCGTGACGGTTGGCGCCGGAGGTGGTGCCGACATGACCCCACGACAGCAGGCACGCAGCGCACTCGGCAGGTACGGCGAGGCGCTGGCCGCGCGGCGGCTGGCGCAGGCCGGAATGACGGTCCTGGAGCGCAACTGGCGCTGCGGCAGGACCGGCGAGATCGACATCGTGGCCAGAGAGGGCGACGTCCTCGTCATCTGCGAGGTGAAGACCCGCAGGGCCGCGTCCTTCCAGCACCCCATGGAGGCGGTCACCCCCGTCAAGGCGGACCGCCTGCGGGACCTGGCGCAACGCTGGCTCCAGGAACACGGGGGAGCACCGCCCGGCGGCGTCCGCATCGACCTGGTCGGCGTCGTACTGCCGGAGCGCGGCGCGCCCCGGGTCGAGCATGCCCGGGGGGTGGCCTGAGATGGGGTTCGCCCGTACGTGTTCGGTGGCGCTGGTCGGCGTCGAGGGCGTGGTCGTGGAGGTCCAGGCCGACCTGGAACCGGGAGTGGCGGCGTTCACGCTGGTGGGACTGCCGGACAAGAGCCTGACGGAGAGCCGCGACCGGGTCAGGGCGGCGGTCGTCAACTCCGGTGCGGAATGGCCGCAGAAGAAACTCACCGTGGGGCTCAGCCCGGCGTCGGTCCCGAAGGCGGGCAGCGGCTTCGACCTCGCCGTCGCCAGCGCCGTCCTGGGTGCCGCCGAGCGGATCGACCCGCGGGTGCTCGCCGACCTCGTGATGATCGGCGAGCTGGGGCTGGACGGCAGGGTACGGCCGGTCCGGGGCACGCTGCCCGCGGTCGTCGCGGCGGCCGACGCCGGGTACGAACAGGTCGTGGTGCCCGAGTGCGCCGCCGCCGAGGCCTCGCTGGTGCCGGGCGTGTCCGTGCTGGGCGTCCGCAGCCTGCGCCAGCTGATCGCCTTCCTCACCGACGAGCCGGTGCCCGAGGAGGAACCCGCCCATCAGGGACGGCCCGACCCGCTCCTCGCCGGACTGCGGATGCCCGGCGCCGGCGCGGCCACCGGCATGCACAGCGCCGGCGCGGCGCAGTACGACACCGGCCACGACCTCGCGGACGTCGTCGGCCAGCTCCCGGCGCGGACCGGGGTGGAGGTGGCGGCGGCCGGCGGGCACCACCTTTTCCTCGAGGGGCCGCCGGGCGCGGGCAAGACCATGCTCGCGGAGCGGCTGCCCTCGCTCCTTCCCCCGCTCGACCGGCAGGAGTCCCTGGAGGTCACCGCCGTGCACTCGGTGGCCGGCCTGCTGCCCCCGGACAAGCCTTTGATCGACACCGCCCCCTACTGCGCCCCGCACCACTCGGCCACCCTGCAGGCGCTCGTCGGCGGCGGCCCCGGCATGGCCCGCCCCGGAGCCGTGTCGCTCGCGCACCGGGGCGTGCTCTTCCTCGACGAGACCCCCGAGTTCGGCAGCCACGCCCTGGACGCCCTGCGCCAGCCGCTGGAGGCAGGGCACGTCGTCATCGCGCGCAGCTCGGGCATGGTGCGCTTCCCGGCGAGGTTCCTCATGGTGCTCGCCGCCAACCCCTGTCCCTGCGGCCGCTTCTCGCCGAAGGAAACCCTGTGCGAGTGCCCGCCCTCGTCGATCCGCCGTTACCAGGCCCGGCTGTCGGGCCCGCTGCTCGACCGGGTCGACCTGCGGGTCGAGGCTGAACGCGTCACCCGCGCCGAACTGACCGCCGACGGAGCCTGCGGCGAGTCCACCGCCACGGTCGCCGGCCGGGTGCGCGCGGCCCGGGAGCGTGCCGCGAAGCGGCTCGCGGGCACCCCGTGGCGCACCAACAGCGACATCCCCGGACGGGAGCTGCGCAACCGCTGGCACGCGGCCCCCGGCGCGATGGACGAAGCCGAGCGGAGCCTGGAGCGAGGCGTGCTCAGTGCGCGCGGACTGGACCGGGTGCTGCGGGTCGCGTGGACCGTCGCCGACCTGGTCGGCCGCGACCGGCCCGACGCCAGGGACGTCGCCCTCGCACTGCAGCTGCGCACCGGCGTCCCGCGCGGGGTGCCCATGGCGATCGGGGCGCTGACATGAGAGGCGCCGCCGAGTTCGCCGCCGAGCCCGTGGGCGGACCGGTGGGCGGACCGGTGGGCGGACCGGTGGACGGGCCTGGGGACGGCGAACTCCTTGCCCGGATCTTTCTCACGCGTGTCGTCGAACCCGGCGACGAGACCGGTGGGCGGTGGGTGCGGGAGCTGGGCGCGCGGGAGGTGGCGAAGCGGCTGCGGGCAGGGGGCCGGCCGTTGCCGGGGGCGAGCGGCCGGCGCTGGGCCGGGCTGCTGGCGAGGGCCGAACGGGCCGACCCCGGCCGGGATCTCGCCGTCGCGCGGGACGCCGGGGTGCGGTTCGTGTACCCCGGCACGGCCGAGTGGCCCCGGCAGCTCGACGACCTGGGGGACGGCCGGCCCGTCGGACTGTGGGTGCGCGGCCCCGCCGACCTGCGGATGTGGGCGCTGCGCTCGGTCGCCGTCGTCGGCGCCCGCGCCTGCACCGAGTACGGCGCCCACATGGCCGCCACCCTCGCCGCCGAGCTCGCCGAGCGCGGCTGGGTCGTGGTCTCCGGCGGCGCCTACGGGGTCGACGGCGCCGCTCACCGCGGAGCGCTCGGCTCGGGCGGTGCCACCGTCGCCGTCCTCGCCTGCGGCGTCGACCGGCCCTACCCGCGCGGACACACCGGACTGATCACCAGGATCGCGGAACAAGGTCTGGTCATCGGTGAGTTGCCGCCCGGCGATCACCCGACTCAAAGCAGGTTCATCCTCCGCAACCGGGTCATCGCCGCGCTCACCCGGGGCACCGTGGTCGTCGAGGCCGCCCACCGCAGCGGCTCCCTGGTGACCGCCAGGGCGGCCGGGCGCCTCGGACGTCACACGATGGGAGTACCGGGGCCGGCCACCAGCGGGCGCTCGGCCGGGGTGCACGAACTGCTGAGGCAGGGCGCGGTGCTGGTCACCGATGCCGCGGAGATCGTCGAACTGGTCGGGGACATGGGCGAACTGGCCCCGGAACGCCGCGGGCCGGTGCTGCCCCGGGACCTGCTGCAACCCACCGCCCGCCAGGTCCTCGACGCCCTGCCCGCGCGCGGCGCGGCCCTCGTCGAGGGGATCGCGCGCGACGCGCGGACCACCCGGGACGACGCGATCGCGAGACTGTACGAACTGCGAGCACTTGGTTACGCCGAACGACACGGCGGCGGCTGGAAGTTGACACGCCAGGCGGTGATTCCGGCCGACGACGGTTCCGGGGTCCCCTGACGGAGGGTGTTCGGCCGTCCGGGGGAACGGCTACAGCCCTTGGAAAATACGTCAGTTGGAGCACCCGGGTGATCACGCAGAGCGACGTGGTTCACCCGGTGGAGTGGCGTGCGGGAGGCCCTCGCACCCGCCCCGACCTCATTCCCTCGCACACCGCGACCCCGTAGTCACGCTACGCTCACAGGCGTCTCGGCGCGGAACGCCGGCATGGAGCGGCAGCAAGGGGGAACGCCCGGCCGGCGATACCGCAGGCGATACGGACAGGCAGCACAGACGGACAGCTCGGCATCAGACAGCTCGGCATCAGGCAGACAGCTCACCCAGGCAGTACCAGTCCACTGCAGAACGGCACAAGGCGACGAATGCCCCAGCACACCTCCGGGTCCGACCGGGCGGCGATCCACCCAGCCGCCCGTGACGGTGGCAGCGTGCGGCCGCCCGCTCCCTCGACGCTCGACGAGCTGTGGCGGTCGTACAAGGCGACGGGCGACGAGCGGCTGCGGGAGCAGCTGATCCTGCACTACTCGCCGTTGGTGAAGTACGTCGCGGGCCGGGTCAGCGTGGGGCTGCCGCCCAACGTCGACCAGGCGGACTTCGTCTCCTCCGGGGTGTTCGGGCTGATCGACGCGATCGAGAAGTTCGACGTCGACCGGGAGATCAAGTTCGAGACCTACGCGATCACCCGCATCAGGGGCGCGATGATCGACGAGCTGCGGGCCCTGGACTGGATTCCGCGCTCGGTGCGGCAGAAGGCGCGCAAGGTGGAGCGGGCGTACGCGACGCTGGAGGCGCGGCTCAGGCGTACGCCGACCGAGAGCGAGGTCGCCGGCGAGATGGGCATCGCCGTGGACGAGCTGCACGCGATTTTCAGCCAGTTGTCGCTCGCCAACGTCGTCGCCCTGGAGGAGCTGCTGCATGCCGGGGGCGACGGCGGCGACCGGCTCAGTCTGATGGACACCCTGGAGGACACCACCGCCGACAATCCGGTGGAAGTGGCCGAGGACCGGGAGCTGCGACGGTTCCTGGCACGGGCGATCAACACCCTCCCGGAACGGGAGAAGACGGTGGTCACGCTGTACTACTACGAAGGGCTCACCCTGGCCGAGATCGGCCATGTGCTGGGGGTCACCGAGAGCAGGGTCAGCCAGATCCACACCAAGTCCGTACTCCAGCTCAGGGCGAAGCTGGCGAGTTTCCGGGGCTGAGCCGGCCGGCTCGACCTGCGGTCCGAGCCCACACCGGGCCCGTCGGTGGGATAGGGCCGTCCGACCTGCGGTTTCGGCCGGAGGGCTCCCGTCTCGCGCGGCGCGTCCGTAAAGTGGTGGCGTGCCAAGGATTCGAGCGGCCTCCGTGGCCGAGCACCGGTCGATGCAACGCGCCGCCCTGCTGGACGCGGCACGCTCCCTGCTGTCCGAGGGCGGTACGGAGGCGCTGACCTTCCCCGCCCTCGCCGAGCGCACGGGTCTGGCGCGCTCGTCCGTCTACGAGTACTTCCGGTCCCGGGCGGCTGTCGTCGAGGAACTGTGCGAGGTCGACTTCCCGGTCTGGGCGGCCGAGGTGGAGACGGCGATGGCCGCGGCCGACGGAGCCGAGGCCAAGATCGAGGCGTATGTCCGCAAGCAGCTGGAACTGGTCGGGGACCGGCGTCACCGGGCCGTGGTGGCGATCTCCGCGAGCGAACTCGACGCGGGCGCCCGGGAGAAGATCCGCGCGGCACACGGCGGCCTCATCGCGATGATCGTCGAGGCCCTGAGCGACCTGGGGCACGACCAGCCCCGGCTCGCGGCGATGCTGCTCCAGGGCGTGGTCGACGCGGCGGTGCGCCGCATCGAACTCGGCGCCGCCGAACACCCGGAGGCGATCACGGAGGCAGCGGTCGCCATGACCCTGCGCGGCGTCCGGCCCTGACGACCGCCGCCCCGCCGCCCCGGCCTCCCGTCGCCCGCCCGGCCGGTCACCCGGGTACCGGCAGGCCGAGGACCGGGAGGAGCCTCGGCGGGCCGTGGCGCAGGAGCCAGGGCGGGAGCAGGGCGAGCGGGTCGAGGTAGACGTCCGCTCTGAGCAGGCCCCAGTGAAGGCAGGGGGCCGTGCAGTGGGGGCTTCTCGCCGGGTCGTTCGCCGCCACCGTGCCGATCACCTCGCCCGGTGCCACCTCGGCTCCTTTCCCCACCGACGGGAGGACCGGCTCGTAGGTCGTACGCAGCGGCGGCGTCCCCGTGCCCGACAGCTCCACCGAGACGACGCCCCGCCCGGCCACCTGCCCGGCGAAGGAGATCCGGCCCGCCGCCACCGCCCGCACCGGTGTCCCCGGCGCCGCCGCCAGGTCCACTCCCCGGTGCCCGCGCCCGTACCTGGTCTCCGGCGGTTCCCAGCCCCGCAGTACCCGGGGCCGTACTCCCACGGGCCAGACCCGTCCGACGGCCGGCACTCCGGCCTCGACGTCCGGCGCCCCGGTTCCGGTGTCCGGAGCCCCGGCCCCGGGGACTGGAGCCGTCTTCCCAGCCCCAGCGGTCTCCCCAGCCCCAGCCGTCTTCCCAGCCCCAGTCGTGTCCTCGGCCCCAGCCGGGCCCCCGGCGCCCGCTGTGAGCAGCAGCGGCAGTGCCGCCGGCAGTGAGGACGGCGGTGGCGACAGCAGGGCCGTCGGCGTCAGGACCAGCAGGACGGTCAGACGTGCCCATGTCCTCGGAAATCGGCTCACTCGCATGCCGGAGAGCCTCCCCGGAATCCGTGATCACGGCCCGGACCTGTGGATCGTCACCCGGTTGTGGACAACGGCGTCACCCGGTGCCCCGTGGGTCCCGTACACTTCTGGTGGCGACCCGGGTCACCGGGTCGACTTCGCACGCCCCGACATCAGGACCGGTCATGACCGTTCCCGGTGTCAGCGCCCCTCGGTCCTTCGTGGCAATGGCGCGTCGTGGGCGTCAGGCGCGGGAGCCGCCGGTTCCCGCGGCACAACCGAGAAAATCAAGGAGATACGGCCATGGCCGTCGTCACGATGCGGGAGCTGCTGGAGAGCGGCGTCCACTTCGGTCACCAGACCCGTCGTTGGAACCCGAAGATGAAGCGCTTCATCTTCACGGAGCGCAACGGCATCTACATCATCGACCTGCTCCAGTCGCTGTCGTACATCGACCGCGCCTACGAGTTCGTCAAGGAGACCGTCGCCCACGGCGGCACGGTCATGTTCGTCGGTACGAAGAAGCAGGCGCAGGAGGCCATCGCGGAGCAGGCCACCCGCGTCGGCATGCCCTACGTCAACCAGCGCTGGCTGGGCGGCATGCTCACCAACTTCTCGACCGTCTACAAGCGTCTGCAGCGCCTCAAGGAGCTCGAGCAGATCGACTTCGAGGACGTGGCCGCCTCCGGCCTCACCAAGAAGGAGCTGCTGGTCCTCTCCCGCGAGAAGGCCAAGCTGGAGAAGACCCTCGGCGGTATCCGCGAGATGCAGAAGGTGCCCAGCGCCGTCTGGATCGTGGACACGAAGAAGGAGCACATCGCGGTCGGTGAGGCCCGGAAGCTCAACATCCCGGTCGTCGCCATCCTCGACACCAACTGCGACCCCGACGAGGTCGACTACAAGATCCCGGGCAACGACGACGCGATCCGCTCCGTCACCCTGCTCACCCGTGTGATCGCCGACGCGGTCGCCGAGGGCCTCATCTCCCGCTCCGGTGTCGCCACCGAGGGCAAGGGCGAGAAGGCCGCTGGCGAGCCCCTCGCCGAGTGGGAGCGCGACCTGCTCGAGGGTGAGAAGAAGGCCGACGAGACCCCGGCCGCCGCCGAGGCGGAGAAGCCTGCCGAGGCCCCCGCTGCCGACGCTCCGGCCGCCGAGGCCGAGGCCGAGGCCGAGAAGCCGGCTGAGGAGGCCCCCGTGGCCGACGCCGCCCCGGCCGCCGAGGCCGACCAGGCCTGAGCTGCCCGTCAGTGCTGATGACGGCGGGAGCGGGTGACATGAAGTCCGCTCCCGCCGTTCACCCGTAGGTGCGCGGCGTGTCACGGTTCCCCGACTCGGACAGTCCACTGTGGACCGCAGACCCCGCAGATCTCCGATTCTCCAGACTTCGAGAAAGACTCACAGACTCATGGCGAACTACACCGCCGCCGACGTCAAGAAGCTCCGGGAGCTCACCGGCGCCGGCATGATGGACTGCAAGAAGGCGCTGGACGAGGCCGAGGGCAACGTCGAGAAGGCCGTCGAGGCGCTCCGTATCAAGGGCCAGAAGGGCGTCGCCAAGCGCGAGGGCCGCTCCGCCGAGAACGGCGCCGTGGTTTCGATCATCGCCGACGACAACTCCTCCGGCGTCCTCGTCGAGCTGAAGTGCGAGACGGACTTCGTCGCCAAGGGCGAGAAGTTCCAGGCCGTGGCCAACGCCGTCGCCGAGCACGTCGTCGCGACCTCCCCGGCCGACATCGAGGCCCTGCTCGCCTCCGAGATCGAGGCCGGCAAGACCGTCCAGGCGTACGTCGACGAGGCCAACGCCAACCTGGGCGAGAAGATCGTCCTGGACCGCTTCGCCCGGTTCGCCGACGGCTACGTGTCGGCGTACATGCACCGCACGATGCCCGACCTGCCCCCGCAGATCGGTGTGCTCGTCGAGCTCGACAAGCCGAACGCCGAGGTCGCCAAGGGCGTCGCCCAGCACATCGCCGCCTTCGCGCCGCAGTACCTCTCCAAGGAGGACGTGCCGGCCGAGGTCGTCGAGACCGAGCGCCGCGTCGCCGAGGAGACCACCCGCGCGGAGGGCAAGCCCGAGGCGGCCCTGCCGAAGATCGTCGAGGGCCGCCTCAACGGTTTCTTCAAGGACGCCACGCTGCTGGGCCAGCCCTACGCGCTGGACAACAAGAAGTCCGTCCAGAAGGTCCTGGACGAGGCCGGTGTCACCCTGAAGCGCTTCACGCGCATCAAGGTCGGCATCTGAGTCCGTACCGCGACGGGCGGGCGACCCCTATAGGGTCGTCAGCAGTCGTTCGGACACGCCGTCACGTACGTGCGCGTGCCGGACGACAGCAGATCTGACAAGGAGGCCATTGCCGCATGGGATGCGTACCACACCCCACCGGCAGTGGCCTCCTTCGTATGTGCAACAGGTGAAAGAGGCGGGATCCCCGATGACCAAGGCTGAGAAGAGCGACGACGGCACAGTGCACGGACGGTTTCTGCTGAAGCTGTCCGGAGAGGCCTTCTCCGGTGGCGGAGGCCTCGGCGTCGATCCCGACGTGGTGCACGCCGTCGCACGCGAGATCGCGGCGGTCGTCCGTGACGGCGCCGAGATCGCCATCGTCATCGGCGGTGGCAACTTCTTCCGCGGTGCCGAACTCCAGCAGCGCGGCATGGACCGGGCCCGCTCGGACTACATGGGCATGCTCGGCACCGTGATGAACTGCCTCGCGCTCCAGGACTTCCTGGAGAAGGAGGGCGTGGACAGCAGGGTCCAGACCGCCATCACCATGGGCCAGGTCGCCGAACCCTACATTCCGCTGCGGGCCGTACGGCACCTGGAGAAGGGCCGTGTGGTCATCTTCGGCGCCGGCATGGGCATGCCGTACTTCTCCACCGACACCACCGCCGCCCAGCGCGCCCTGGAGATCGACGCCGAGGCACTGCTGATGGGCAAGAACGGCGTGGACGGGGTCTACGACTCCGACCCGAAGACCAACCCCGACGCGGTGAAGTTCGACCACCTCGGGTACGGCGAGGTCATCACGCGTGATCTGAAGGTCGCCGACGCCACGGCCGTCACCCTGTGCCGCGACAACAAGCTCCCCATTGTCGTCTTCGAACTGCTGACGGAGGGCAATATCGCGCGCGCCGTCAAGGGTGAGAAGATCGGCACGCTGGTGGGTGACCCGACGGACCGGAAGTGACCGGACCACAAGCACCCGTCCGAGGGGCGATACCCCCGGGGGACGGACGGGGCGGGCCGGGCCGGGGGATGGACAATGTCCCACCGGTCGGGAACCGTGCAGGAAGAAGACGCGACGCAGCCGGTCGTCACCCCGACAGGGAACCGCGGCCGGGCCTACTCAAGACACGCAGGAGCAAGTGGTGATCGAAGAGACCCTCCTCGAGGCCGAGGAGAAAATGGAGAAGGCCGTCGTGGTCGCCAAGGAGGACTTCGCCGCGATCCGCACCGGCCGTGCGCACCCGGCGATGTTCAACAAGATCGTGGCCGACTACTACGGCGCGCTGACGCCGATCAACCAGCTGGCCTCGTTCTCCGTGCCCGAGCCGCGCATGGCCGTGGTCACGCCGTTCGACAAGAGCGCACTGCGCAACATCGAGCAGGCCATCCGCGACTCCGACCTGGGCGTCAACCCGAGCAACGACGGCAACATCATCCGCGTGGTGTTCCCGGAGCTGACCGAGGAGCGCCGTCGTGAGTTCATCAAGGTCGCCAAGGCCAAGGGCGAGGACGCCAAGGTCTCCATCCGCGCCGTGCGCCGCAAGGCCAAGGACGGCATCGACAAGATGATCAAGGATGGCGAGGTCGGCGAGGACGAGGGCCGCCGTGCCGAGAAGGAGCTCGACGACACCACCGCGAAGTATGTCGCCCAGGTGGACGAGCTCCTGAAGCACAAGGAAGCGGAACTGCTCGAGGTCTGATGAACGAATCTTCCTGGGGGGCGCCCCCGCAGGCCGGGTACTGGGGGCCGCCCGACCAGGGGCCCGTCCAGGGAGCTGTCCCGGCGGGCCCCCCGTACGATGCGCACCACGCGCAGCAGACTCGCCCCATGCCGATCGTGCCCGGTGCACCCGAACACGGCGGTGATCAGGAGAGGGACCAGGGGACTGCTCGGCCGAGCGGCCCCCTGTTCCGAGACGAGCCGACACGGGCGCGCCCCCACCCCGGGGAGATGCCGCAGAATCCGGAGCCCATGTCCGACGCCCCGCAGCCGGCGCCCCCGCCGCAGAAGAAGAGCGCGGGGCGTGATCTGCGTGCCGCGATAGGGGTCGGCGTCGGGCTCTGTGCGCTGGTCGCCGTGTCGCTGTTCGTCGTCAAGGCCGTCTTCGTCGGCGTTGTCGCCGTCGCCATCGTGGTGGGCCTGCGGGAGCTGACCAAGCGGCTGGAGGAGCGCAAGGGCATCAAGGCGCCGTTCGTGCCGCTCGCGGTCGGTGGTGCGGCCATGATCGTCGCCGGATACGTCTGGGGCAGCGACGGCGCGTGGATCGCGATGGCGCTCACCGCGCTGGCGGTGCTGGTCTGGCGGATGGCCCAGCCGCCCGAGAACTACCTCAGGGACGTCACGGCGGGGGTCTTCGCCGCGTTCTACGTGCCGTTCCTGGCGACCTTCGTGTCGATGATGCTGGCCGCGGACGACGGGCCCTGGCGGGTACTGACGTTCATAGTGATCACGGTCGTCGCCGACACCGGCGCGTACGCCGTCGGCTGGCGCTTCGGCACGCACAAGCTCGCCCCGCGCATCAGCCCCGGCAAGACCCGCGAGGGCCTGCTGGGCGCGGTCGGGTTCGCCATGGTGGCGGGCGCGCTGTGCATGCAGTTCCTGATCGACGGCGGGACCTGGTGGCAGGGACTGTTGCTCGGGCTCGCGGTCTCGGTCAGCGCCACCCTCGGCGACCTGGGCGAGTCCATGATCAAGCGGGACCTCGGCATCAAGGACATGGGCACCCTGCTGCCCGGTCACGGCGGCATCATGGACCGCCTGGACTCCCTGCTGCCGACGGCCCCGGTGGTGTGGCTGCTGCTGGTGGTCTTCGTCGGGTCCGGGTGAGGGAAGGCCACGGCGCCGTGCGGCGCCGGCCGCACAGGGATGCGGCACGGGCCGCCGTACTCCCTGCCGCCGGCCTCGGTGGTCGGCCGCCGGTGGTCTTCGCCGGGAGCTGACCCGGTCGGCCCCGGTACCCCTTCGAGCCCCCGCGTCCCATCGGACGCGGGGGCTCGCGCCGTCCTGGAAGGCTTCCCTGGAAAGGCTTCGGCGGGGCCTCCGGGCAGCCCGGGGACCCCGCGGCCGGTCCGCGCGGTCACCCCGATGGATCTGCGACACTGGTACAGCCATGCCTAAGCCGGAGAACTGGCAGTGAGATGGCAGCAACAAGCCCCCTGCCAGCGCGTTTGGCGCGGATAGGGGGCCGTTTTTATGCTGCTGGGCCGTCTCTGGGCCGTCAGGCATCCACATCCGCCCCGGTTGCCCGCATCGCTTCGCCCACAAAGGCGGAGCGGAGTTGGAGCCGCGCGGCCTGGTTGGGCACGTTGCCTGGATGTATTGCCTGAGCGGTCCGCCCGTCACCCACGTTGTCGACCAGCAGTCTTCCTACTTCGAGGAACTCCTTTTGAGCCTCGAAGTAGAGCCTGGCTGCTGACGGGGCAATCTTCGACGGGCCGTGGAGAACTGCCAGATGCAGAGCATGATCTAGTTGTTTGAGGCTCTCGGTTACGTCTGAGACCTCTTCGGGCGGCGTATCTGACCTTGACTGCGGAGGTTGCCGCGCCCACATCTTGTCGATGGCTAGCCAGCCGTGCCGCTTGAGCAGAGCGGCCACACCCTGGATGGTGTAGCTCTGGTGGAAGCGGCGCCCGATCAGCGTCTTGATCCGGAACAGGGTCCAGGTCTGGTCCGGCCAGCCGTGGGCCACCGGCCCTTTGAGCAGCTCCCGCTCCAGCACGGCGAACAGGTCGTCGCCGAGCAGCGGCAATGATGCCGGGCCCTTCGAGGCCAGGGCCCTCGGTCCGCCCTGTGACCAGGCCTTGCGCCGGCGCTGCACCGACCGGACGCTGATCCGTAGGTCGTGCGCGATGACCGCGTTCTCGTCGCCGTGCCGGAACCGCTCGGCCGCCTCCATGCGTAACTTCTGGCGGAAGGCCCGGCGTTCGTTGGTCAGGCCACCGCCCTGGGCATATCTCATGTACTCGGGATACCGCAGGGATCATGGGCCGTCAGCCCTACCGACACCACGCTTTGAAGGTCAGTAATTAGTCGCGCTTGGGCCAGATCGGGCCCTGGTCGGTCCAGATGACGCCCTTGTTGCGGCACAAGCAGAAGGGGTGGCCGATCGGGTCGGTGTAGACCTGCCAGCCGTAGCCGTTGGGGCCTATGAAGTCCTGCCTTAGCGTCGCGCCGAGGTCGAGGACGCGGCGCTGCTCGGACTCGATCTCGTCCACTTCGAAGTCGAGGTGGAACTGCTTGGGGTGCTCGCTGTCGGGCCACTGCGGAGCGCGGTAGTCGTCCACCCGGATGAATGCCAGCTCGATCTCGCCGAACTGGATGCCAGCCCAGTCCTCGGAGCTGCCTTCCTTGATCGGGCGGCCCGTCACCTCGGAGTAGAAATCCGCCAGCTTCATCGTGTCCGGGCAGTCGATAATGAAATCGGTGAGTCGCAGCATCCCGCGATCTTTTCACAAGCTCACACCCGACTTCGAGACAAGCCTTGGCTTCGTGGACGCACGAGTCGTTCCGGCCGTTCTAGCTTCGCCGGGCCGTCCCGGGGCCGTCGAAGGGCGCTCAACGACGACCACCGCTGACAACCACCGACGGCTAAGTCGCAGGTCGCAGCGTTGATCGATTGCACGGCCGCAGGCCAAGACCCTGGCCCACCACTTCTTCGGCTACTGATCGCGCTCGATGGAGGTTGACTCGCCCATTGAGACTCCACCGACCGCGTGGGCACGCGCGGGCTGACACCCCCACCCTGGCCCGGCTCGAACGGCTGGCCCCCTCCACAACGAGCCGCAGCCACCGACCGACGCCCCGCCTTTCCACCCACCGGCAGACGCCGCCACAGCCCGAGAAACCTGCCGTCAGACCGGACGGCAGGAGCCACATACATGGCTGTCGATCGCCGCCGCCAGCTCACTTGCCGCTGCCCGCACCGCAGGATCCCCATCACGGGTCAGCACGTTGACCGTGCTCGCGCCGCCCAGCACAGCCAGGTGAGCCGCATGCTGCACCTCCATCTGTTGAGCGTTGTGTTCGAGAATCGACTGGAGCAGTTCGATCACCCCGGGCCGGCAGGTGACGGCATCGGCCACCGCAAGATCCCACAGGAACGGAACCGCCGCGATAGTCGCATCGAAGACGGCCAGCTCACCGAGCCACAGACCGAGATCACTCAACGCGTCAGCACTCGTCCTGGCGTCACCCCATGCCACCCGAGAGAGTCGGCCTGGAACGTTTTCTGCAGATCCGTATGCATGCGTTAACTCATGCCACGGAACACGGCTCATGCCCTTGAGTGTCGTTCCCACCACGCTCTCCCCACTTGCTCGCCGTCTCCGGACTCCAAGCAAGCCCCATTCCACTCCACGGACCGTGCTGGCCGCGAGCCTGGTCGCCGTGCCCCATCCGTGCCCGGTCGTGCGGGGAACGTCAGGGACTCACGGGGAACGGCGGCGCCAACCTCGCTCCGGACCAGGTCAGGAAGTCGCCAGGTCAGCGTCCATCCGCATACGGCGTCTTCCGAACTGGTGACTTTGCACCCCGACTCTAGGATCATGAACTGGTGGATCACCATCTGCCGGTAGACGTCCGTGGATCAATCCGCCTGTTCGCCTTCTACATCGCTAACGGCACTCTCGACATGGAGCTATTGGACGGTATCGACTACAAGCCGGAGATCATGGCCTTCGGCTCGGCACTGGAGCAGGTCTTTGCGATCTTCGCCAACGTCCTACAGGTGGATGAGCAAGGCGAGGTCGTAAACCATGGAGATGCCCAGTACCGCGCCGCCCAATGGGTCCGCATGGTCTGCGACCCCAGCTACGTGGTTGAGCCGCCCTTCGAGCCATGGGAGACAGAGCTGGCGTGATGGCGGTACGGCAGCGAAGTACCGCAACCACAGCAACCGATCGTGTCCGGCCCTGCTGATCAGGGACCGCACAGTGACCGATGTGACTGTCGCTGACCGTTCCACATAGAGCTACGGATCAGAAGGTAGCCGTGCCCCACGCATGCCCGATCGAGCGGGAAACCACGGGGAACACCAGGCAGCCACGGTAGCCGGACACGGGACGGCCCTCGACCAAACACCCAGGTCAGGGGCCGTTCTCGCTGCTCTCGGCGCGGAGGCGGTGGGATTTGAACCCACGGTGACATCGCTGCCACGACGGTTTTCAAGATCGTGTACTAAGTCTGCGGGGGAGCCGGACGCTCGTACCCGAGGATGTCGTGAAGCCAACGGTCGAGGTACTGGGCCTCTGCCTCTCGGTCGCCCTCGACGGTCAGCCACTCACGGGCGGCAGTGACCATATGCGTCTCGGCTTGATCCGTTTCCGCAGGCCGAAGCTCGACCCAATCGGTCAGCTCGCCCCAGATGAGTGCGAGCGAGTAGAGCGCTTCGTCGCCGTTGTCCACCGGCGCCCCGCCACTGGCAAGACCCAAGATCTCCAACGCCGGGTCGTACGGCGAAGTGTCGCTGTCCAGCATGACCGCCGCACGCGCGCTGACCGCTGCGCGAAAGGCCTCCGAGTCACCCATGGCCCAGAGAGTAGGCGACGCGATGTGGAGCGCCGGGCCATGCCGGCGACCTGTACAGCAGCGGAGTACCGCAACCACAGCAACCGTCTCCGTCGGGCAGCAGTCCTCCGAGGCCGTGCAGCGACCGGCCTGCCCCTCGCCGACCGATTCACATAGAGCTACGGATCAGATGGGCACGTCAGGTAGAGACGGTCCGGTGCCGTGCCGGGCCGTCTCGGCTTCCGCAACGCCCGCTCCTCTGGCTATGAAGCGGGTGCTGTCACCGGCCTGGCTTCCAGTCTGTGTCGAGGATGGCAGCATGCACGGCGGCAATGATCATCGTGATGGCGAGCACGCCCCCGACCCAGTTCTTCGGGTTGCCGAGCACCGACCCCGGGACGGCTGAGCCGTAAATGACCGCTGCGTAGACCGCAGGCACGGCCATAGTGACGACGCGCTTCTTGGCTGCGATGAGAAACAGAGGCGGCGCCAGGAGGCCGGCTGACACCACGACCACAACGACCCAGGTCACCTTGTGCAGTGTGGTCGTGTACATGCTAGCCCGGATCGGCGCATTGATGTACGGGTTGCTCATGGTCCCCCTTATTGCTCCAGCCGAGCGATCAGTGTGACCTACGGCATCCGCAGCATGAGCGCGTTTCGGAGGAGTCGTGGGACGGACCTCGGTGCACGGCCATTGGCTGGGCCGTCTGTGGGCCGTCCGAGGGTGACCAGTGACGCCCGGTGACGACCACCGATGACAGTTGTCCGGAGCG
The DNA here is from genome assembly GCF_045209715.1 of Streptomyces sp. NBC_01635. Lineage (NCBI taxonomy): Bacteria > Bacillati > Actinomycetota > Actinomycetes > Kitasatosporales > Streptomycetaceae > Streptomyces > Streptomyces sp. NBC_01635. The sequence goes on from NZ_CP109277.1 coordinate 6,474,288, forward strand.
ACAGCCGCAGGTCACCCGATTGGATCTGCCACACTGGTACAGCCATGCCTAAGCCCGGAGAACTGACCTTTGTCGCGCCGCGCGGATCCAAGAAGCCGCCGCGGCACCTTGCCGACCTCACGCCCGCCGAGCGCAAGGAGGCGGTCGCAGCGGCCGGTGAGAAGCCGTTTCGGGCCAAGCAGCTCTCGCAGCACTACTTCTCGCGGTACGCGCACGATCCGGAGCAGTGGACCGACATCCCCGCCGGGTCCCGGGCCAAGCTGCGGGAGGCGCTGCTTCCCGAGCTGATGACGGTCGTCCGGCATCTGTCCACCGACCAGGGCACCACCCGCAAGACGCTGTGGAAGATGTTCGACGGGACCCTCGTCGAGTCGGTGCTCATGCGGTATCCGGACCGGGTGACGATGTGCATCAGCTCGCAGGCGGGCTGCGGCATGAACTGCCCGTTCTGTGCGACCGGGCAGGCCGGTCTCGACCGGAACCTGTCCACCGCGGAGATCGTGCACCAGATCGTGGACGGGATGCGGTCGCTGCGGGACGGGGAGGTTCCCGGCGGGCCGGCGCGGCTGAGCAACATCGTCTTCATGGGGATGGGCGAGCCGCTCGCCAACTACAACCGGGTCGTGGGCGCCATCCGCCGCCTGACCGACCCCGAGCCGGACGGTCTCGGGCTGTCCCAGCGCGGGATCACCGTGTCGACGGTCGGGCTCGTGCCGGCCATCAACCGGTTCTCCGACGAGGGCTTCAAATGCCGCCTCGCCATCTCCCTGCACGCGCCCGACGACGAACTGCGCGACACCCTCGTCCCGGTGAACACGCGGTGGAAGGTGCGCGAGGTCCTGGACTCCGGGTTCGAGTACGCGGCCAGGTCCGGGCGGCGGCTGTCCATCGAGTACGCGCTGATCCGGGACATCAACGACCAGGCGTGGCGCGGTGACCGGCTCGGGCGGCTGCTCAAGGGCAGGCCCGTGCACGTCAACCTCATCCCGCTCAACCCGACGCCCGGCTCCAAGTGGACCGCCTCGCGGCCCGAGGACGAGAAGGCGTTCGTGGACGCGATCGCCGCGCACGGTGTGCCGGTGACGGTCCGGGACACCCGTGGACAGGAGATCGACGGGGCCTGCGGGCAGCTCGCCGCGAGCGAGAGGTAGCCTGGCCGGGCACAAGGACAACAACTGCATACCGGGTAACCACACGTTCATTTTCCGACAGGGGAGCGCCACAGCGCTGAGAGTGCGGCATCGGCCGCAGACCCTCCGAACCTCGCCCAGGTCATTCTGGGTAGGGAGATCGGTCATCACTCGAGCTGTTACGCCCTGCCCGGGACACCTGTGAGGGGTCCCGGGCAGGGCCGCGTCTCTTCCTGGTCACCCCCAGGAGGAAAAAAACCGGTGAACATCACCAAGAAGGTCACGATCCTGGCCGTCGGGCTGGGCCTGGTCACGCTGTCCGCCTGCGGTTCGTCCGACGGCGGAAGCGAGGGCGACGGCGGGTCGAAGACCGTGACTCTCGTCAGCCACAACTCGTGGGCCGCGTCCAAGGACGTCCTCGCCGCCTTCGAGAAGGAGTCCGGCTACAAGCTCAAGGTCCTGGAGGACGGCGACGCCGGGTCGGCTGTCAACAAGGCGATCCTGACCAAGGACAACCCCCAGGGCGACGTCTTCTTCGGCGTGGACAACACCCTGCTGTCCCGCGCCCTCGACAACGGGCTGTTCCAGCCGTACGAGGCGAAGGGCTCCTCCCTCGTCCTTCCCGAGTTCCGGGTCGACGAGGCCGGCCACCGGGTCACGCCCGTCGACACCGGTGACGTCTGTGTCAACTACGACAAGGCCTGGTTCGAGGAGCACGACCTGACTCCGCCGCGGACCTTCGACGACCTGGTCGAGCCCGAGTACAAGGATCTCCTCGTCACGGAGAACGCCTCCACCTCCTCGCCCGGCCTCGGCTTCCTCCTCGGCACCGCCGCGAAGTACGGCGACGAGGGCTGGCAGGACTACTGGAAGAAGCTCAAGGCCAACGGTGTGAAGGTGGTCGACGGCTGGGAGCAGGCCTACAACGAGGAGTTCTCCGGCTCGGCCGGCGGCAAGCAGGCCAAGGGCGACCGGCCGCTGGTGGTGTCCTACGCCTCCTCGCCGCCCGCCGAGGTGATCTACGCCGACCCGAAGCCGAAGACCGCGCCCACCGGCGTCGCCGAGGGCACCTGCTTCCGCCAGGTGGAGTACGCGGGACTGCTCAGCAACGCGCGGAACCCCGAGGGCGGCAAGGCGCTGCTCGACTTCCTGATCAGCAAGCGGTTCCAGGACGACATGCCGCTCAACATGTTCGTCTACCCGGTGCGGGAGGCCGCCCAGGTGCCCGAGGAGTTCACGAAGTTCGGACCGCGGGCCGAGGACCCCGAGACCATGGACCCGGCGAGGATCGCCGACCACCGCGACCAGTGGGTCAAGTCGTGGACCTCGCTCGTACTGAAGTGAGCCGAGCCGCGGCGAGGCGGCGCGAGGCCGCGGCGCGGCTCGGCCTGATGGCCGTGCCCGTCGCGTTCTTCGCCGCCTTCTTCGCCTACCCCGTCACCGCGATCGTCGCACGAGGCCTGAAGGCCGACGGGGTCTGGCAGTTCGATCGGATCGGGGAGGTGCTGGCGCAGTCCGACATCCGGCAGGTGCTGTGGTTCACCACCTGGCAGGCACTGGTCTCCACCGCTCTCACCCTCCTGATCGCCCTGCCCGGCGCCTACGTCTTCGCCCGCTTCGACTTCCCCGGCAAACAGCTGCTGCGAGCCGTGGTCACCGTCCCGTTCGTGCTGCCGACGGTCGTCGTCGGTACGGCGTTCATGGCGCTCGTGGGGCGCGGCGGGCTCCTCGACGAGCTGTGGGGGCTGCGGCTGGACACCACCGTGTGGGCGATCCTGCTGGCGCACGTCTTCTTCAACTACGCCGTCGTCGTACGGACCGTCGGCGGACTGTGGGGACAGCTCGACCCGCGGCAGGAGGAGGCCGCGCGGATGCTCGGCGCCTCCCGGTTCACGGCCTGGCGGACCGTCACGCTGCCCGCGCTGGCGCCCGCCGTGGCCGCCGCCGCGCTGATGGTCTTCCTGTTCACCTTCACCTCGTTCGGTGTGGTGCAGATCCTCGGCGGGCCCACCTTCGCCACCCTGGAAGTGGAGATCTACCGGCAGACGTCGGAGATCTTCGACCTGTCCACCGCCGCCGTCCTGACGATGATCCAGTTCGTCGCGGTGGGCGCGATCCTCGCCCTGCACGCCTGGACCGTGCGGCGGCGGGAGACCGCACTGCGGCTGGTGGACGCCTCAGGGACCGCGCGGCGGCCGCACGGCGCCGGACAGTGGGCGCTGCTCGCCGGGGTCGTCGCCACCGTCGCCGTCCTATTGCTCCTGCCGCTCGCGGTGCTGGTGGAACGATCCTTCGGCGACGCGGGCCTCAGCCACTACCGGGCGCTGACCCGTGACGACGGGGGCGTGTTCCTGGTCGCGCCGATCGAGGCGGTCGGCAACTCCCTGCGGTACGCGGCCCTGGCCACCGTCATCGCCGTGGTGATCGGAACCCTGGCGTCCGTCGCGCTCACCCGGCGGGACGCGGGACGGCTGGTGCGGGGCTTCGACGCCCTGCTGATGCTGCCGCTCGGAGTGTCCGCCGTGACCGTCGGCTTCGGGTTCCTGATCGCCCTCGACGAGCCGCCGCTGGACCTGCGTTCCTCCTGGATCCTGGTGCCGCTCGCGCAGGCACTGGTCGGTGTCCCCTTCGTCGTACGGACCATGCTGCCCGTGCTGCGGGCCGTGGACGTGCGGCTGCGGGAGGCGGCGGCAGTGCTCGGGGCGTCGCCGTGGCGGGTGTGGCGGGAGGTGGACCTGCCGATGGTGCGGCGGGCCGTACTCGTCGCGGCGGGGTTCGCCTTCGCCGTGTCGCTGGGGGAGTTCGGGGCGACGGTGTTCATCGCACGGCCGGACAACCCGACACTGCCGGTGGCCGTGGCACGGCTGCTGGGCAGGCCGGGAGAGCTCAACTACGGGCAGGCGATGGCCCTGTCGACGATTCTGATGATCGTGTGCGCGGTGGCGCTGCTGCTCCTCGAGCGGCTGCGGACCGACAGATCCGGGGAGTTCTAGATGCTGTTGAGCCTCGAGGGCGCCACCGTCCGCTTCGGCGGGCGCGCGGTGCTGGACGCCGTGGATCTCCAGGTCGCCGAGCACGAGACCGTGTGCGTGCTCGGGCCCAGCGGCAGCGGCAAGTCCACCCTGCTGCGGGCGGTGGCCGGGCTGCAGCCCCTCGACGCGGGGCGGATCTCGCTCGCCGGGCGCGACCAGGCGGGCGTGCCCGCACACCGGCGCGGGGTCGGGCTGATGTTCCAGGACCACCAGCTGTTCCCCCAGCAGGACGTGGGCGCCAACGTGGCCTTCGGGCTGCGGATGCACGGTGCGTCTCGCAGTGAACAAGCCGACCGAGTGAGGGAGTTGCTGGAACTCGTCGGACTTCCCGGGGCGAGGGGGCGGGCCGTGGCCGCCCTGTCCGGCGGAGAGCAGCAGCGCGTCGCACTGGCGCGCGCGCTGGCGCCCAGCCCGCGGCTGCTGATGCTCGACGAGCCGCTCGGCCAGCTCGACCGCTCGCTCCGGGAACGGCTCGTCGTCGAACTGCGGGAGCTGTTCGGCCGGTTGGGCACCACCGTGCTCGCCGTGACGCACGACCAGGGTGAGGCGTTCGCCCTGGCCGACCGGGTCGTGGTGATGCGGGACGGGCGGATCGCCCAGTCCGGTACGCCGCTCGAGGTGTGGCAGCGCCCGGCCGACGCGTTCGTGGCCCGCTTCCTCGGCTTCGAGAACGTCGCCGAGGCGACGATCACCGCGGACGTCGCGGTGACGCCCTGGGGCAAGATCCCGGTGCCGGCGGACGCACCGCAGGGCACGCGCACCCTGCTGGTCAGGCCCGCCGGAGTCCGTCTGGTCCCGGGCGGGGCGGGCCCGCGCTGCACCGTCACCGCGCGCACCTTCCGCGGCACCCATGTCGCCGTCCGCCTCCAGCCGGGGGACGGCGACGGGCCCCGCCTGGAGGCCGCCTGCGCCCTCCGGGCGGCACCGGAGGTCGGAGACGAGGTCGGAGTGGAGTTCGACGCGGCCGAAATCGTCGTGCTCGGGTAAGGGGTTGGCAACTGCTGGGATTCGACCGAGCACGAGTGTGTTCTGGCGTGTGTGAGTGAGCGCTGGGTTCGCGGGGTGGGTGTCGTCATGTCCGTGAAGGGGGAATGGGAGTTCGTCTGCCGGATGCGTGACCTTTGCGTGTGGTGTTCGTTGGGCGGGGTGAGCAGGGCATGGCGATCTGGCGGAGGGGTGTGGGGATGGGCGGTCTGCGGGAGCTTGCGGCGCCGTTTGTGGTGCCCGGCCCGTCGGGGGTGGCCCTCCGTACCCGGCTCAAGCAGCTCACGGCCGTTGATGAGGAGGTGCTGCGGCGGGTGGGCGCGCATCTGGGCGCGCTGGCCTGTCGTGACCTGAAGACGCGCTGCCACGACGGCCTGGAGCACGACGCGCAGGCGTGGGCGGTGCGCAAGCGGGACCTGACCCCTGTGTCGTCGGCCCGGTGGGCGGGCGCGATCACGAAGGCGACGCATGAGCAGTGGGCGCTGGCCCGCCGCGGCGCGCTCGCCCACCTCCAGTCCCTGCAGGCGGGGGTGCGGATGCTGCGGCACCGGCTGGCGCTGCCGCTCGGCCAGAAGGGGTCGAAGAAGGCGCCGGGCGGGTACCGCAGTCGGCGGGAGTGGCACGCCAAGGCCCGCCGCCTGCAGGTTCTGGAGGACCGGCTGGCGCGGGAACGCACCGCCTGGCAGGCCGGAAGGGTGCACGTGGTGCGCGGCGGCAGGCGCCTGGCCCGGATGCGGCACCAGCTGCCCGCCGCACGGCTCACCCAGGCGCAGTGGCGTGCACGCTGGGAAGCGGCACGCTGGTTCCTGCGGGCGGACGGGGAGTCCGGCAAGCGATTCGGGAACGAAACGATCCGCATCAGCCCGGACGGCCAGGTGAGCATCAGGCTGCCCGCCCCCCTCGCCGGGCTGGCGAACGCCCCGCACGGCCGGTACGTGCTCACCGGCCGGATCCGGTTCGCGCACCGGGGGCCGGAGTGGGCCGACCGCCTGGCGGCCAACCGGGCCGTCGCCTACCGCATCCACCACGACACCGCCCGGGGCCGCTGGTATGTGACCGCGTCCTGGCAGAAACCCGCGTCCCCGGCGGTTCCCCTGGCGGCGGCGCTGGCCGACGGGGTGATCGGGGTCGACATGAACGCCGACCACCTGGCCGCCTGGCGCCTGGACGTGCACGGCAACCCGACCGGCAGCCCGCGCCGCTTCTTCTACGACCTGTCCGGCACCGCCGACCACCGCGACGCCCAGCTCCGCCACGCCCTGACCCGGCTGCTGCACTGGGCCCGCACCTGCGGGGTGCGGGCGATCGCGGTGGAGGACCTGGACTTCACCGCGGAGAAGACCCGCGAGAAACACGGCGGCAGGAAACGGTTTAGGCGGCTGGTCTCCGGCCTGCCCACCGGACGGCTCCGCGCCCGCCTCGTCTCGATGGCCGACGCCACCGGCATCGCGATCGTCGCCGTGGACCCGGCCTACACCTCGAAGTGGGGCGCCCAGCACTGGCAAAAACCGCTGACCAGCAGCACCCGTAAGACCACCCGGCACGATGCGGCGAGCATCGCGATCGGGCGACGCGCCCAGGGGCATCCCCTCCGGCGTCGGACGACACCGCCCCGTGCACACCGGAGTGATGTGCACGGGCATCGGACCGTCCAGGCCGGACCGGATGCCCCCGGGCGTGAGGAACCCCGCCGCCGCGTTCCCGGACCACGGACACGATCCGTGCCGCCGGACGCGGAGCGAACGCGGGCGACCAGGACACCCAACACCGTTCGGGGCGTCCGCGGTGAGCAGGAATGGGTCCAGGACCCATTCCTGCTCACTGACTAGGAACGGTCCTGTCTAGGGTGAGCGGCATGACCTCCCTCGCGCACGACCGCTACTGTGACGAAATCGCCGACCAGGCAGGACGATTGCGGTCCGTGGTGACCTCGGGCGCCGATCTGGACGGCACGGTGCCCACCACACCGAAGTGGTCCCTGGAGGAGCTCGTCCGGCATGTCGGCGGCGCTCTGCGCTGGGCCGCGCTGATGGTGCGCACCCGGGCCGGGGAGGAGATCCCCGAGGAGCGGGTGCCGGGATTCGACGGGCCCGAGGTACGGGGCGACCCCGCCGCGCTGGACGCGTGGCTGGCCGAGTCGGGTGACCTGCTCGTCGAGGCGCTGCGGGAGGCCGGGCCGGACGCCGAGGTGTGGAGCTGGGCGGGAATCCGCAATGCCGGATTCTGGGCCCGCCGTATGACGCACGAGATGACGGTCCACCGCGCGGACGCGACCCTCGCCGCCGGACTGCCCTACGAGGTCGCGCCCGATGTCGCCGCCGACGCGATCGACGAGTGGCTGGAGATCGTGCAGTGGGCGCAGCGGACGCTGCCGGAGGACACGGCGGGAGAGCTGCGCGGCCCGCACCGGAGCATCCATCTGCACGCCACCGACACCGGCCCGGAGGTGAACGCGGAATGGAGCATCGAGCTGACCGAGGAGGGCGTTTCCTGGCACCGCGGCCACGAGAAGGCCACGGTCGCCCTTCGCGGCCCGCTGACCTCCGTGCTCCTCGCCTTCTACCGCCGGCTGCCGCTCGACGCACCCGAGGTGGAGGTGCTGGGCGACCGGGAGCTGCTGGAGTTCTGGCTGGAACGGGCGACGTTCGGGTGAGGTGAACCGCCGGGAGAGGCGACGGCTCCCGCACGGTGATGGCCCGCCCCTTCCGGGACGGGCCATCACCTCACCTCCTCGAGGCGTCAGCTGTCGCTGTTCGCCCCGCGACGGCGCATGCCGAAGAAGACCGCACCGCCACCGACGGCGACCAGGGCCGCCGCGATACCGGCGATCAGGCCGGTGTTGGAGTCGGCGCCGGTCTCAGCGAGGTTCGACTCACCGACGGCGGGCGACGGAGCGTTGTCCGAGGTGTCCGCCGGAGCGGTGGTCTCGGGCTCGGACTCCGACGGATTCGGCGTGCCGGGCTCGTCCTCGCCCTCGTCCTCGGGCGGGGTCGAGGCGGAGTCCGACGGCGTCGGAGCGGGCTCCGACGGAGCCGGAGGCTCCTCCTCTCCCTTGCAGGCCGTGGCCGGGGTGGTCAGGTTCGGCTTGATGTCCTCGTCCACGTAGGGCTTGGCCTTGACGTGGATGCGGTACTCGGCGTTGGGCTGCCAGTCCTCCTCGAAGGTGATGGTCACACCCTCACGGGAACCCTTGACGACCTGCTCGCCGACCTTCTTCTCGTCGGCACCGTTGTTCTCCAGGAACACGGTGACGGTGGCGGGAACGCCCGCCGGGTCGACGTCGGTGACGGTGATGACACCCTTGTCACCGACGCACTTCGCCTCGGCCGAGAACTCGTTGATGTTGCACGCGGCCGCGCTGCCGGCGAGGCCGACGGTGAGTGCGGCCGACGCGGAGACGACACCGAGGGCGCGTACGGTGCGTGCGACGGTACGGCGTGAGGCCGTACCGCGTGATACGGACAGAACTGTCACGTTTGTCCTTTACGGGATGCGCAAATGCGGGGGGCTGAGGGAGTGTTGATGCAGCATCAGCACTCCCATGAGGCTCCCAGGTCTATAAGCGCCGCATAAGTAGTGTCAACGCATATGCCGACAGCAGGTCATCACTTTGCCGATTCGTTAACTGCCCAGGCGTTTCAACGCCTCCGGAGCCTTCTCGATCCGGTCGACCAGGGTGATGCGCGCCTCCATCGAGTGCTCCCGGGCGAGCGACTGGAGCAGCGGCCAGGCGGGCAGCCTCTCCGTCCGGTGCGCCCGGTTCACCAGCACCATCGGGGTCGGGTCGCCGTGCGACTCGTAGGTGAGGGCGTCCGGGGTACGGGGCGAAGGGGAGCCCCGGGACGGGTGGGAGGACCAGGGGGCCGTCGGTACGGAGCCTGTCGGTCGCCTCCGGTCGCTTCCGGCAGCCGAGGAAGACGGCGCCGGCGGTGTCCGCGGCGAGCAACTCCCGTGTCCGGTCGGTCGGATCCAGGGACTGGATCCGGAACCCGGCGAGAGTGCCGCGGGCCGAGACGATCGCGTCGAACTCCTCGAGCGTCTCGATCTCGTGGTCACCGTGGTTGCCGTGAGAGGCGGCATGGGCGGGAGTCGTCTTCCCCCGCTCGTGCCGGGAGGTGGACCGCCGGGAGGTGGACCGCGGCGGGAGGCCCGGGTACCGGAAGCCCGGGTACCGGAGGTTCCCGGCCGCCGCGGCCCTCCCGGCCCGGCTCGGCCCAGGTCCGTCCTCAGCCCTCCAGTGCGGACGAGTCCATCCACACGATCTCCCAGGTGTGGCCGTCCAGGTCGTCGAAGGCGCGGCCGTACATGAAACCCTGGTCCTGGGTCTCCCCGCTGACCGAGCCGCCCGCCGCGAGGGCCTTCTCGACCAGCTCGTCGACCTTCTCGCGGCTCTCGGAGCTCAGGGCCAGCAGCACCTCGCTGGTCCTGGTGGAGTCGGCGATCTCCTTCTTCGTGAACTCCGCGTAGCGCTGCTTGGTGTGCAGCATCACGATGACGGTGTCGCCGATCACGACGGAGGCGGTGTTCTCGTCGCTGAACTGTTCGTCGAGCTTGTAGCCGAGCGCCGTGAAGAACTTCTTCGATGCGTCGAGGTCGTCGGCGGCCAGGTTCACGAAGATCATCTGCTGCGTCATGGGGGGTGCCTCTCCCGTGGGTCTGCCGGTTCCTGAGCGGTTCCGTGCCGTGTCGTTCGAGGGGGTAGACCGGCGCAGCGTACGGAACTCATCGCCCGCGGAGATTTTCTTCGGGGCTCCGGGGTCGGACGGTGCGCGGCCTCACAGGGCCAGGGACAGCGCCGACAACTGGGCCACGATCACGGTCAGCGGGCCGAACAGGGCGACGAGTGTGCCGGCCCTGAGTGCCGCGGCCCGGCGCGGTGTCGAGGCGGGAGCCCCGAGACGCAGCAGCGCGGCCGTGGTGCCGGCGTGCGCCTGTTTGGCCTCGACGGCGGCCGTCAGCAGCGTCGCCACGGTGCAGCCGGTCACCAGGAGCACGCCGAGCAGGGCGAGCGGGCCGACCGACCGGCCGTCGGCGTAGTACAGCGAGCCCAGGGCGTACGCGCCCGACAGCACGGCGCAGACCACGCCCAGCGGACGGCCGATCCTGGTGGCCTCCGTCATGAGGAGCCGTCCGGCCAGCAGGCGCAGGGCACCCGGGCGGACCGACTGGAGCAGCCGGCCGCACAGATGGGTGAGGCCGGGACCGGCCAGGGCCAGCCCGACGGCGGCCAGCACCGGACCGGCCGGTGTGCCGGGCCGGTCGCCGGTCACGGCGCCGACGCCGGTACGGCTCGTGTAGGCCCCCACGGCCAGGCCCACGGCCAGGACCGCGATGCCCCAGGGGAGACCGGACGGTGCCCTGCCGGCGCCGGACGCCGGGACCGCGGCCGCCGGATCGGGGTCGTCCTGCGTGCCGTGCGGCCCGTGCGCCCGCTCGGGGTCCTGCCCCGGAAGATCCGCCCGCAGCCGATCCTGCTGTGCCTGTGTCTGTGTCTGTGTCTGTAGTGGTGCCTGTGCCTCCTCCGGCGTTCGCTGCCGGGCGGCGGACGGGCGGCGGCCGTGGGCCGCCGTCTCCAGGTGTCTGCCGAAGCGTCCGTACGCCCCGAACGTCTCCCGCGCGGCCGTGGCACGGTACGCGCCGAAGCGGCCGTACGCCGTCCGCCCCGAACGGGACGGTCCCGCCGCCCGCTCTCGCGGGCGCAGCGCCAGCGCCACCGCCACCGAGGCGCTCCCCGGCACCAGCGTCAGCAGGGTCAGGGTCGCCGGGAGCGGCAGCGGCCGGCCGGCGGCCAGGAAGTCGGTGCCGGAGCCGTCGAAGGGAGTGCCGGCGAGGTCGCCGCGCAGGTGGAGGAAGACGAGCAGCGCGGTCACCGACCCCAGCGCGCAGGTCAGGGCCGTGGTCGTCGCGGAGATCGTCATCAGCCGGACCGGGCCGAGGCCGAGCGCCGAGAGCCCGGACCGGGGCCTGGTTCCCGGGTCGGTCCGGGCCACCGTGACCGCGAAGTACACCGTGGCTACCAGCGGGGCCGCGCACCAGGCCAGCCGGAGCAGCGAGGCGGACGGCGCGCCCGGGGGGCCGAGCGCGTGGCCGAGGGCGCACAGCAGCAGAAAACCCGTGCCCGCCGAGGCCGCGGCGACCAGGAAGCGGCGCAGCTGGACGGCCGGACGGGCACCTCGGGTCAGACGGAGAGCGAGCACGCGGCCCGGCCCTCCGTCTCGGCGGTCCCGGAGACCGGAGGCAGGTGTACGGTGCGCACCCGGCGCCCGTCGAGCAGCGACACCGTGCGGTCGGCGAGGGCCGCGGTGTCCGCGTCGGCGGTGGCGAGGAGCACCGTGATGCCGTGCGAACGGGCCGCCGTGGTCAGCGTGCGCAGGACGTGCCGCCGGTCGGCGCGGTGCAGCGGGGCGGTCGGCTCGTCGGCGAACAGCACCGAGGGAGCCGGGGCGAGTGCGCGGGCGATGCAGACCCGCTGGCGCTCCGCGTGCACCAGGTCCCCGGGGTGCTTGCGGGCCTTGTCGCCGACGTCGAGCCGCTCCAGCCACTCCAGGGCGGTCGCCCTGGCCGGGCGGCGGGCGATGCCGCGCAGCATCAGGGGAAGGGCGGCGTTCTCCCAGACGTTCAGCTCGGGGACGAGCACCGGCGTCGGGTCGATCCAGCCGAAGCGCTCCCGGCGCAGCCGCTCGCGTGCGGCCGTGCGCATGGTGTGCACGGGCACGCTGTTGAACCAGATCTCGCCGCCCGCCACGGGCACCAGGCCGGACAGGCACCGCAGCAGGGTCGTTTTTCCGCTGCCTCGCGGGCCGCCGACGGCGAGGATCTCGCCCTCCCCGACGCCGAGCGAGACCCCGCTCAGCCCGGGTGAGCCGTCGTTGTGCCGGAAGCGCAGGGCGCGTGCCCAGAGCACGTCGTTGTCCGGTGGGGCCACCATGGCGTACACCTCGGTTCGGATCAGAAATGCCGTGCGAGATTCGTGAATCCCCCATGCGGGGGAACGAAAGCAGAGCCGATCGGTCACTGGGCACGCTAGGCAGCACGCGACGGGACGCCGGACAGCACGCGGCCCCGGACCGCCGTTTCTCACTCGAACGGGCGGCACCGGGGCCGTGTTCGGTCATTCCAACCGAAGATCACAGCGGGAGACCACGGTGGAAGCTCACGGCTGAAGAGCGCGGCGCGGGATCACAGCTTCGTCCATGCCTCCTCCAGGGTGGCGCGCAGGATCTGCTCGATCTCGTCGAACGTCTCCTGGTCGGAGATCAGCGGCGGGGCGAGCTGGACGACCGGGTCGCCGCGGTCGTCGGCACGGCAGTACAGGCCGTTCTCGTACAGCTTCTTGGACAGGAAGCCGTACAGGACGCGCTCGGTCTCGGCGTCGTCGAAGGTCTCCTTGGTGTGCTTGTCCTTGACCAGCTCGATGCCGTAGAAGAAGCCGTTGCCGCGGATGTCGCCGACGATCGGCAGGTCGTACAGCTTTTCCAGCGTGGAGCGGAAGGCGCCCTCGTGGTCCAGTACGTGCTGGTTGAGGCCCTCGCGCTCGAACAGGTCGAGGTTGGCGACGCCCACCGCGGCCGAGACGGGGTGGCCGCCGAAGGTGTAGCCGTGCAGGAAGACGTTGTCACCCTGGTAGAACGGCTCGGCGAGGCGGTCGGAGACGATGCAGGCGCCGATGGGGGAGTAGCCGGAGGTCATGCCCTTGGCGCAGGTGATCATGTCCGGTACGTAGCCGAACTTGTCGCAGGCGAACGTCGTGCCCAGGCGGCCGAAGGCGCAGATGACCTCGTCCGAGACGAGCAGGACGTCGTACTGGTCGCAGATCTCGCGGACCCGCTGGAAGTAGCCGGGCGGCGGCGGGAAGCAGCCGCCGGCGTTCTGCACCGGCTCGAGGAAGACCGCGGCGACCGTGTCCGGGCCCTCGAAGAGGATCTGCTGCTCGATCTGGTCGGCGGCCCAGCGGCCGAACGCCTCCGGGTCGTCGCCGTGGATCTGGGCCCGGTAGATGTTGGTGTTCGGCACCTTGTGGGCGCCCGGCACCAGCGGCTCGAACGGGGCCTTCAGAGCCGGCAGGCCGGTGATCGACAGGGCCCCCTGCGGGGTGCCGTGATAGGCCACCGCGCGGGAGATGACCTTGTACTTGGTCGGCTTGCCGGTCAGCTTGAAGTACTGCTTGGCGAGCTTCCAGGCGGTCTCCACCGCCTCGCCGCCGCCGGTCGTGAAGAAGACCTTGTTCAGGTCGCCCGGCGCCTCGTGGGCCAGCCGCTCCGCCAGTTCCACGGCCTTGGGGTGGGCGTAGGACCACACCGGGAAGAAGGACAGTTCCTGTGCCTGCTTGAAGGCGGTCTCGGCGAGCTCGACCCTGCCGTGCCCCGCCTGGACGACGAACAGCCCGGCGAGACCGTCGAGGTACCGCTTGCCCCGGTCGTCGTAGATGTGGGTGCCCTCGCCGCGGACGATGGTGGGCACGGGGGAGTTCTCGTACGAGGACATGCGGGTGAAGTGCATCCACAGGTGGTCGTACGCGGCCTTGCTGAGGTCCTTGGGGCTGTCGGTGCTCACGATTATCGGGTTCCCCACATATAGGTCTGCTTCTTGAGCTTGAGGTAGACGAAACTCTCGGTGGAGCGCACGCCGGGCACGGCCCGGATGCGTCGGTTGATGACCTCCAGAAGGTGGTCGTCGTCCTCGCAGACGATCTCGACCATGAGGTCGAAGGAGCCCGCGGTCATCACCACGTACTCGCACTCGTCCATGGCGCTCAGCGCGTCGGCCACGGACTCCACGTCACCCTCGACGTGGACGCCGACCATCGCCTGCCGGCGGAAGCCCACCGTGAGCGGGTCCGTGACGGCGACGATCTGCATCACGCCCTGGTCGAGCAGCTTCTGGACGCGCTGGCGCACGGCCGCCTCCGACAGGCCGACGGCCTTGCCGATGGCGGCGTAGGGCCTGCGGCCGTCCTCCTGGAGCTGCTCGATGATGGCGAGGGAGACGGCGTCCAGGTGGGGACCGCCGCCGTTCCTGGACTCGCGGGAGTCCTTGGGTTCTGCGCTTCGACTGGCCACACGGTCACTGTGCACGAGGTCTCGATCGTTCCGCAAGGCGCATTCGATGAAATCCGTTGTTACGAGGGTTAATGTTTGCGGATTTCGCAGACTTGGGGTGGTCGGGGGTGTTGAATGCGTCAGAGGTCCGTCTAGGGTGGGTGTCTCAGAGGTTGGACACCTCGGACACCCACGAGGAACACCGGGAGGACCTGCAGTGAGCACCGAACTGCGACGTCTGCGCAACTACATCGGCGGCGCGTTCCGTGACGCCGCCGACGGACGGACCACCGAGGTGGTCAACCCCGTGACCGGCGAGGCGTACGCGACCGCGCCGCTGTCCGGACAGGCCGACGTGGACGCCGCGATGGCGGCCGCCGCCGAGGCCTTCCCCGGCTGGCGCGACGCCACGCCGGCCGAGCGGCAGAAGGCCCTGCTGAAGGTCGCGGACGCCATCGAGGAGCGCGCCGAGGAACTCATCGCGGCCGAGGTGGAGAACACGGGCAAGCCCATCGGGCTGACCCGCACCGAGGAGATCCCGCCGATGGTCGACCAGATCCGCTTCTTCGCGGGCGCGGCGCGGATGCTGGAGGGCCGCTCGGCCGGCGAGTACATGGAGGGGCTGACCTCCATCGTGCGCCGTGAACCGGTCGGCGTCTGCGCCCAGGTCGCCCCCTGGAACTACCCGATGATGATGGCCGTGTGGAAGTTCGCCCCGGCGATCGCGGCGGGCAACACGGTCGTCCTCAAGCCCTCGGACACCACCCCGGCCTCCACGGTCCTGCTCGCCGAGATCCTCGGCTCGGTCCTGCCGACGGGCGTCTTCAACGTCGTCTGCGGCGATCGCGACACCGGCCGCATGATGGTCGAGCACGAGACCCCGGCGATGGCGTCCATCACCGGTTCGGTGCGGGCCGGCATGCAGGTCGCCGAGTCCGCCTCCAAGGACCTCAAGCGCGTCCACCTGGAGCTGGGCGGCAAGGCGCCGGTCGTCGTCTTCGAGGACACCGACATCGCCAAGGCCGTGGAGGACATCTCCGTCGCGGGCTTCTTCAACGCCGGCCAGGACTGTACGGCCGCCACGCGCGTCCTCGTCCACGAGTCGATCCACGACGAGTTCGTCACCGCCCTCGCCAAGGCCGCCGCCGACACGAAGACGGGTGCCCCCGACGACGAGGACGTCCTCTTCGGTCCGCTCAACAACGCCCACCAGCTGGCCCAGGTGGAGGGCTTCGTCGACCGGCTGCCCGCGCACGCGCGCGTGGAGGCCGGCGGCAGGCGCGTCGGCGACAAGGGCTTCTTCTACGCGCCCACCGTGGTCTCGGGCCTGAAGCAGGACGACGAGATCGTCCAGAAGGAGGTCTTCGGCCCGGTCATCACCGTCCAGACCTTCACCGACGAGGACCAGGCCGTCGCGTACGCCAACGGCGTCGAGTACGCGCTGGCCTCCTCGGTGTGGACCAAGGACCACTCCCGGGCGATGCGCATGTCCAAGAAGCTCGACTTCGGCTGCGTGTGGATCAACACCCACATCCCGCTGGTCGCGGAGATGCCGCACGGCGGCTTCAAGAAGTCCGGCTACGGCAAGGACCTCAGCGCCTACGGCTTCGACGACTACACGCGCATCAAGCACGTGATGACGTCGCTCGACGCGTAGCCGGTCGCGACCGGTCCCGCCCGGGCGGCGGAGCCGCATGCCGGTTCGGCCCCGCGCCCCTTCCGGGCGCGGGGCTTCTTGCGTGCGCCGGCCGGTGCGCGGTGCGCGGTGCGCGGCGAGTGGCGAGCGCGAGAAGTGCGCGGAGTACGGAGGGAGTTCACTCGACCCCGGTTTTTGAACGCGTTCAACAATGGCGTATGTTGCCGTCATGAGCGACAGAGCCGCCCTGCTCAAGGGCATTCGCGCCTGGCTGGTCTTCTTCGTCGTCTGCCTGGTGCTCAGCGGCGCCACGGCCTTTCCCCTGGTCCACGAACTGCGCTGGACCGAGGAGGCGCTCCGCTCCCTGGGGGTACCGGAGCACCTTCCCGCCCTCATGGAGTGGATCGAGCGGGTCCGGGACGGACTCGACACCGCCGACGCCGAGTATCCGTTCCTCCTCTACGGCACCGACTGGCTGGCCTTCGCCCACCTCGTGATCGCCGTCGCCTTCTACGGCCCCTACCGCGACCCGGTCCGCAACATCTGGATCGTCGAGTTCGGCATGATCGCCTGCGCCGGCGTCATCCCGCTCGCCCTCGTCTGCGGCCCGGTCCGCGGCATCCCCTTCTGGTGGAGCGTCATCGACATGGCGTTCGGGGTGTTCGGCGTGATCCCGCTGTACGCCGTACGCAAGAAGATCAAGCGGCTGGAGGCATTTGCCCCGTACGCCGTGCCGCCCCTCGCGTCCTCGGCGTGATCCGCCGGACGGCTCCTGCCGGCCCTACCGGGCGGCGCGCAGGGCGCACAGGAGGTCGATGCGGTTGGTGGTGATCGAGTCGGCGCCCAGCGCCAGCAGGCGGCGCAGGGAGCGGCGGGTGTCCGGGGTCCACACGGAGAGCAGGTAGCCGTCCGCGTGGACCCGGTCGGCGAGGGCCCGGTCGACCAGGCTGAAGCGGTAGTTCAGCCAGCGCGGCCGGATCGCCTCCAGAAGGCCGGCGCGCGGCGGGGCCAGCGACGTGCAGGTGAGGGCGATCTCGGCGGACGGGTCCGCCGCGCGGACGGCGAGCATGGCGGCGGCGCCCGCGCAGTAGTGGACGCGGTCCCGGGCGCCGTGCTCCCGTACGGCGTCCACGATCCGGCGCACCGCGCGAGGGGAGGGACCGCCCGGCAGGTCCAGCATGACCCTGCTGCCCTCGGTCGCCGACAGCGCGTCCGGGAGCGTGGGCACCTCGCCGTCGGTCAGACCGCGCACCTCCTCCCAGGACAGCGACCGCAGCGGGCGGTCGTGCCCCCAGAGCCGCTTCAGCGTCTCGTCGTGCAGCAGGACCGGCACGCCGTCCCGGGTGAGGCGTACGTCGAACTCCACCGCGTCCGCGCCCTTGTCGAGCGCGGAACGCAGCGAGGCGAGCGTGTTCTCGCGGACGTGGTACGGGTCGCCGCGGTGGGCCACGGCGGTCACGTGGTGCATGGCGGCCCTTCGCGGGGTCGGTTCACTTGCCGGTTCACGGGACGACCGGTCCACCGCGGCGGAGGACGGACTCACCGCAGCGGCCGGGAGGCGAACCAGGACGTGGTGTAGGCGTCGATCTCGGCCGCCAGCCGTGCCTTGCCCGGCGCGTCCAGGAACGACGCCTCCACCGCGTTCTTCGCCAGCGCCGCCAGGCCCCGCTCGTCGAGGTCCAGCAGCCGCGCGGCGACCACGTACTCGGTGTTGAGGTCGGTGCCGAACATCGGCGGGTCGTCGGAGTTGACGGTGACCAGCACACCCGCGCGGACGAAATCCTTGATCGGGTGCTCGTCGAGGTCCGCGACCGCGCGGGTGGCGATGTTGGAGGTGGGGCACACCTCCAGCGCGATACGCCGCTCGGCGAGGTGCGCGAGCAGTTCGGGGTCCTGGGCGGCGCTGGTGCCGTGCCCGATCCGCTCCGCGCGCAGGTCGACCAGGGCGTCCCACACCGTCCCGGGGCCGGTGGTCTCGCCGGCGTGCGGCACCGAGTGCAGGCCCGCGGCGATGGCCCGGTCGAAGTACGGCTTGAACTGTGGCCGGGGCACCCCGATCTCGGGTCCGCCCAGGCCGAAGGAGACCAGGCCCTCCGGGCGCAGCCGGTCGTCGGTGGCGAGCCGGGTGGTCTCCTCGGCGGCCTCCTGGCCGGCCTCGCCGGGGATGTCGAAGCACCAGCGGAGCACGGTCCCCCACTCGGACTCGGCCGCCTTGCGGGCGTCCTCGATCGCCTCCATGAACGCCCGCTCGTCGATCCCGCGGCGGGTCGACGAGAACGGGGTGATCGTCAGCTCGGCGTACCGCACCTGCTGCCGGGCCAGTTCACGCGCCACCTCGTAGGTGAGCAGCCGGACGTCCTCGGGTGTGCGGATCAGGTCGACGACGGACAGGTACACGTCGATGAAGTGGGCGAAGTCCGTGAAGGTGAAGTAGGCGGCGAGCGCCTCGGGATCGCTGGGGACCTTGGAGTCGGGGTGGCGGGCGGCCAGCTCCGAGACGATGCGGGGGGAGGCGGAACCGATGTGGTGCACGTGCAGTTCGGCCTTGGGCAGTCCGGCGATGAAATCGTGCGGGCCGCTGCCCGCCTCGGCGGACGAGGCGAGGCGTTCGGTCATGGTCCCTCCCCGGGAGCGGCGTCCCCGGCCGGGGTGCGGCGGGACGCGGGTGATCGGCTGATCGGTGGATCGAGGATCATCGTAGGCCGGGCACGCACGGGGCGGGGGCGGGCCGTACGATGACGGGACGTTCGACGGAGGGGGTCCAGCGTATGGCCGACGACGCACAGGCGCCGCAAGCGCGGGGGAACCCGGCGGGCGGTACTCCGCCCCGGGACCCGCATGCTCATGACGACGTCTGGGCGGAGCCGGCGGACAGCAGGGCCGCGCAGGCCCAGCCGCCCCAGAGCCCGCCGCGGGACGTGGCGCCGCCCGAGCCGACCCAGGTGGATCTCGGCAGTCGGGGCGCGACCGGACCGTCGGGCTCCGCCGGAGTCACCGACCCGTTCGCCCTCCCGGAGTTCGATCCGCCGGCCCCCGCCCCGAGTACGTCCGCTGCCGCCGGCACGCCCCCGGCCTCCGGCGCCCCGTCCGCTCCCCCGGCGCCTTCCGCGCACGACCAGCGGACGGTCACGTCCTTCCCCGCGACGGGCGCCCCGGCCGCCGGCCCGGCCTCGCCGTCCGCCCAGCCCTGGGCCGACCCCTCCACCCCGTCCGCTCCCGCAACGCCCGCCGGTCACGGCACCGTGGTCCCCAACCCCTTCGCGCCCCCGGCCGCCGAGCCGGTCCCGCCACCATCCCTCGCCCCCGGCGGCCCCGGCCGGGCGTCGTACGGCTACCCGGGCGGCCCCCAGGGCGGTTACGTCCATTCGGCCGCGCAGCCGTCCGGTTACGCCGGTATGCCCGGCCAGGGCTACTACGGCTGGACCGGCATGCCTCCGCAGCCCGCCAACGGCATGGGGGTCACCGGACTCGTGCTCGGGATCATCTCGGCCGTCATCTTCTGCCTCTGGCCGCTGGCCGTCGGGCTCGGCGTCCTCGCCGTGATCTTCAGTGCCCTGGGCCGGGGCAAGGCCGCCCGCGGTGAAGCCACCAACCCGGGCCATGCCCTGGCCGGTCTCATCTGCGGCTGGGCCGGCATCCTCCTGGGCGCCTGCTTCGGCATCCTCGTCCTCACCACGCCCTACTGGTAGGACCTCTCGTCCGGATCATGCGGGGCTCGCGGGCCCGGCACCTGATCAGGACCGCCCGGCCCGGCCCGATCCCAACGGAGGACCCGGCCCGCGCCCCGGCCCTCACCCGCGCCGACGACCGGGCCCGGGCAGGCACGCGCGACCTCCGTCGGGGCCCGCGAGACGGACCTCGCCCGGTTCGCCCGGTCGGCCCGGCCCGGACCGACCCCGGCCACCGTCCGTGCCCGGATGCTCGTGGCGTAGCGCCGGCCGCATCCGGGCGGCTCTCACCCGGTCACGCGGCCGGGTGCGGTCCCGGTGCGCCGGTCCGGACGTCCGGACCCTCACCGCGGCCGGCCGGACCGGAGCCGCTCAGGAGTCCGTCCCGGCCCCGGCCTCCCGGAGGCGGGTGCGGGCCCGCATCAGGGCGAAGCCCAGAAGGTTCGCGCCGCGCCACTGGGCGGGGTCCGACGCCCTCTCGTTCTTCGCCCCGAGCCCGATGCCCCAGACGCGGTCCCTGGGGCTCGCCTCGACCAGGACGCGGTCGCCCGTGTTCAGCAGGAAGGCGCGCAGGTCCGCGTGGGCGGCGAACTTGTGCGTGCTGCCCTCGACGACGACACGGAACCGCTCGCGCCGCCAGGTCGCCTCGTCGAAGTGCCGGACGAGGCGGCCCTCCTTCTTCGCGTCGGCGGGGTGCCCTGCGGCCAGGATCTTCCGTTCCGCCTCCGGGTCTGCAAAGATCCGGGCCTTGGCCGCCATCATCCAGTGCTCGGCGGTCTTGTAGGTCGCGCCGTCCACCGTGAACGGCGACGGCCACCACTGGCTCAGGCAGCCCGCCCCGATCCGGCCGTCGGGCAGGGGCTGGTGCCCCCAGAAGTGCAGGTACTTGATCCGCTCCCCGGTCGCCACTGCCGCGATCAGGGCCTCCCGGGAATCGATCGCCCCGGCTCCCACCGCGGTCGCAGCCTTCTCCATGCCCTTCTCGGCCTCCGTGTTCATCCCCATGCGCGCGAGTTTCGCAGGCAGCACCGACAATCGGCCTGTCCTTTCCGTGCTCGCACAACGCCCCGCCGACAGATTTCGTTGCTTAACCAAATGGAAACAACGGAATCACTTGTTGGCATCGCATGCCTCTGTCAGGATCGGCACTCAAATCGAGCTGGCGCCACGCCGCCCCCTCGGGAAACGGAGGAGAGCGACATGCAGCACCCCGGCAACGCCACCCCGGAACGATTTCCGGCGCGGGAACGATTCGCCGACGGGGCGCAGTTCATCGCGGGACGCCTGACGAAGGGCACCTCGGGCCGTACGCACACGGTCGTCGACCCGGCCACCGGCGAGGACGTGTACACCTACGAACTCGCCGGCACCGACGACGTGGACGCGGCCGTCGCCGCCGCGCGGAAGGCGTTCGGGGCGTGGGCCGGCGCCACCCCGGGCGAGCGGTCCGACGCGATGCACCGGTTCGCCGCCGTGGTCGCCGAGCGCGCCGAGGACTTCGCCCGCGCCGAGTCCCTGCAGTGCGGCAAGCCCCTGAAGCTGAGCCGGGAGTTCGACGTCCCCGGGAGCATCGACAACATCGCCTTCTTCGCCGGCGCCGCCCGGCACCTCCAGGGCCAGTCGGCCGGCGAGTACTCCGGCGACCACACCTCCTACGTGCGCCGCGAACCCATCGGCGTCGTCGGCTCCGTCGCACCCTGGAACTACCCCCTCCAGATGGCCGCGTGGAAGATCCTCCCGGCGATCGCCGCGGGCAACACGATCGTCCTCAAGCCCGCCGAGATCACCCCGCTGACCTCGCTCCTCTTCGCCCGGGCCGCCACCGACGCCGGCATCCCGGACGGTGTGATCAACATCGTCACCGGCACCGGCCGGGAGGCGGGCGAGCACCTCGTCGGCCATCCCGACGTGGCCATGACCTCCTTCACCGGCTCCACCGCCGTGGGCAGGAGGGTCGCCGCCGTCGCCACCGCCACCGTCAAGCGCGTCCACCTCGAACTCGGCGGCAAGGCGCCCTTCGTCGTCTTCGACGACGCCGACCTCGACGCCGCCGTCAACGGAGCGGTCGCGGGCGCGCTCATCAACACCGGCCAGGACTGCACGGCCGCCACCCGCGCGTATGTGCAACGCCCCCTCTACGAGGCGTTCGTGGAACGCACCGCCGCGCTCATGGAGACCGTGCGGCTCGGCGACCCCTTCGCCGCCGGGACCGATCTCGGCCCGCTGGTCTCGCACGCGCAGCGCGAGAGGGTGGCCGGTTTCGTCGACCGGGCGCGCGCCTACGCGCGCGTGGTGACCGGCGGCCGGGCTCCGGGCGGGGAACTCGCCGCCGGCGCGTACTACCGGCCCACCCTGATCGCCGGCGCCCCGCAGGACAGCGAGGCCGTACAGGCCGAGATCTTCGGACCGGTGCTGGTCGTCCTGCCCTTCGGCACCGACGACGAGGGCATCGCGCTCGCCAACGACACGCCGTACGGACTCGCCGCCTCCGCCTGGAGCCGGGACGTGTACCGGACCGGCCGCGCCACACGCGAGATCAGGGCCGGGTGCGTGTGGATCAACGACCACATCCCGATCATCAGCGAGATGCCGCACGGCGGTTACCGGGCGTCCGGCCACGGCAAGGACATGTCCGCGTACTCGTTCGAGGAGTACACCCAGCTCAAGCACGTCATGTTCGACAATACGGCGGCGGTCCGCAAGGACTGGCACCGCACGATCTTCGGGGACCGATAGAAACCGGGCCGACCGACCGACGGCCTCACTCCGAAAGGCACCACGCGTATGGAGCAGTACGAGCCCGACCGCCTTTCCCCGGCCCAGGTGGCCGCCGTGCGGCGCAGCTTCCGCAACGGCAGGGCGGCCCTGGCGCGCCGGTCCCTGCTGCGCGCCTCCGCGGGCGGCGCGCTCGCGTTCGGCGGCGTCGGGGCGCTGAGCGCCTGCGGCATCCCCCCGGCGGGCAGCACCCAGGGCGGCGTATCGGCCGAGGACCACTCGGAGAAGGAGAAGAGCGTCGCCTTCTCCAACTGGACCGAGTACATGGACGTCGACGACAGCGGGCGCGAACACCCCACGCTGGACGCGTTCACCGAGCGGACCGGCATCAAGGTCACGTACACCGAGGACATCAACGACAACACCGAGTTCTTCGGCAAGGTCAAGCCGCAGCTCGCCGCCGGCCAGGACACCGGCCGCGACATCGTCGTCCTCACCGACTGGCTGGCCGCCCGCCTGATCCGGCTCGGCTGGGTGCAGAAGCTGGATCCGTCCCACCTGCCGCACGCCTACGCCAACCTGTCGTCGCAGTTCCGCAGCCCCGACTGGGACCCGGGCCGTGCCTACTCCTACCCCTGGCAGGGCATCGCGGCCGTCATCGCCTACAACAAGAAGGCGCTCGACGGCGTCGAGGTGAAGACGCTCTCCGACCTGCTGGACAACCCGAAGCTCAAGGGGCGCGTCGGCCTCCTCACCGAGATGCGCGACACCATGGGTCTGGCCCTGCTCGACATGGACAAGGACCCGGAGAAGTTCACCGCCGACGACTACGACGCGGGGATAGCCCGCCTCCAGAAGGCCGTCGACCAGGGGCAGGTCCGCCGCTTCACCGGCAACGACTACACCTCCGACCTCAGCAAGGGCGACTTCGCCGCGTGTGTCGCCTGGGCCGGCGACATCGTCCAGCTGAAGGCGGACAACCCGGACATCGACTTCCTGATCCCGGACAGCGGCTACATGACGTCCAGCGACAACCTGATGATCCCGAACAAGGCCCGGCACAAGACCAACGCCGAGCGGCTCATCGACTACTACTTCGAGCCGCGGCCGGCCGCCGAGCTCGCCGCCTACATCAACTTCGTCTGCCCGGTCGACGGAGTGAAGGACGAGCTCGCGAAGATCGACGAGGACGCGGCGAACAACCCGCTGATCCTCCCCGACCAGGCCATGCAGGCCAAGTCCCGTTCCTTCCGCTCCCTGAGCGCCGAGGAAGAGACGGCATTCGAAGCGAAGTTCGCGAAGCTCACGGGGGCGTGACGAGATGAAGACGACGCACGACACGGCCGCCCACGGCGGGGACGTCCGCCTCACCGGCCTCGGCAAGACCTACGGCTCGTTCACCGCCGTCCACCCCCTCGACCTGACCGTGCCCGAGGGTTCCTTCTTCGCCCTGCTCGGCGCGTCCGGCTGCGGCAAGACCACCACCCTCAGGATGATCGCCGGCCTGGAGGAACCCACCGCCGGCACCGTCCGTCTCGGCGACCAGGACGTCACCGCGCTCCCGCCGTACAAGCGGCCGGTGAACACCGTCTTCCAGTCCTACGCCCTCTTCCCGCACCTCGACATCTTCGAGAACGTCGCCTTCGGTCTGCGCCGGCGCGGCATCAGGAGCGTCAAGAAGCAGGTGGGCGAGATGCTGGAACTCGTCCAGCTCGGCGAGCAGGCCCGCAAGAAGCCGCACCAGCTCTCCGGCGGCCAGCAGCAACGGGTCGCCGTGGCCCGCGCCCTGATCAACCACCCGAAGGTACTGCTGCTCGACGAGCCGCTCGGCGCCCTCGACCTGAAACTGCGCCGTCAGATGCAGCTGGAGCTCAAACGCATCCAGACCGAGGTCGGCATCACCTTCGTGCACGTCACGCACGACCAGGAGGAGGCCATGACCATGGCCGACACGGTCGCGGTGATGAACGGGGGCCGCGTCGAGCAGCTCGGCCCGCCCAGCGAGCTGTACGAGAACCCGCGCACCACGTTCGTCGCCAACTTCCTCGGCACGTCCAACTTCATCGAGGCCGACGTCGACACCAGGTCGGGCGACGACATCGTGCTGAAGGCGGGCGGCGGCAAGCTCGTCCTGCCCTCGGCGCGCAACAGCGGCCCCACGGCGGCCGGCGGGAAGGTGCTGCTCGGGGTGCGCCCGGAGAAGATCTCCCTCGTCCCCGCCGACGACGCCGGACGCATACCCGAGGGCCGCAACCGGATCACCGGCCGCATCTCCGACTCCAGCTACCTCGGTGTCTCCACCCAGTTCGTCGTCGACAGCCCGGTCTGCACCGCGTTCGAGGTCTACGTCCAGAACATCGACCGCGACCACCGGCTGGCGCCCGGCGCCGAGGTCGTCCTGCACTGGGACCCGGCGCACACCTTCGGTCTTGACGCCGCACAGGATGCGGACGCCGGTGTGGAAACCGTCGGGGAGGAGGCCGTCTGATGGCCACCGTCACCCAGTCGCCGCCCCCGCCCCCGCCCCCGGCGCCGGCCCCGGCGCAGGCCCCGCGGGCGAAGCCGCCGCGGAGGCGGGGCCGCCGGACGCCGTATCTGCTCCTGCTGCCCGGCCTGCTGTGGCTGTTCGTCTTCTTCGCACTGCCGGTGATCTACCAGGCCTCCACCTCCGTCCAGACGGGCTCCCTGGAGGACGGCTACGAGGTCACCTGGCACTTCGCCACCTACTGGGACGCACTGTCCGCGTACTGGCCGCAGTTCGTCCGCTCGGTGCTCTACGCGGCCTCCGCGACCGTGCTGTGCCTCGTGCTCGGCTACCCGCTGGCGTATCTGATCGCCTTCCGCGCGGGACGCTGGCGGAACCTGATCATGATCCTGGTGATCGCGCCGTTCTTCGCCAGCTTCCTGATCCGCACCCTCGCCTGGAAGACGATCCTCGCCGACAGCGGCCCCGTGGTCGAGATCCTCAACGCGCTGCACGTACTGGACGTCACCTCCTGGCTCGGCTGGACCGCCGGCGACCGGGTGCTGGCCACCCCGCTCGCCGTCGTCTGCGGTCTGACGTACAACTTCCTGCCGTTCATGGTCCTTCCGCTCTACACCTCCCTGGAGCGCATCGATCCCCGGCTGCACGAGGCGGCGAACGACCTGTACGCCAGGCCCTCGACCACCTTCCGCAGAGTCACCCTCCCGCTGTCGATGCCGGGCGTCGTCTCCGGCACGCTGCTGACCTTCATCCCGGCCACCGGCGACTACATCAACGCGGACCTGCTCGGCTCCACCGACACCCGCATGATCGGCAACGTGATCCAGACGCAGTTCCTGCGCATCCTGGACTACCCGACGGCCGCGGCGCTCTCGTTCATCCTGATGGCCGCGATCCTGTTCGCGGTCACGGTCTACATCCGTAAGTCCGGCACGGAGGATCTGGTGTGATGACCTTCGTCAACTGGCTCAAGCGCCGTCTCGTCGTCATCGCGGGACTGCTGACGCTCGGGTATCTGCTGCTGCCGGTCGTGGTGGTGGCCGTGTTCTCGTTCAACAAGCCCAAGGGCCGCTTCAACTACGAGTGGCAGGAGTTCTCCACGGACGCCTGGAGGGACCCGTGCGGGGTCTCCGGCCTGTGCGGCTCGCTGTCGCTCAGCCTCCAGATCGCGCTGTGGGCCACTCTCGGCGCCACCGTGCTCGGCACCATGATCGCCTTCGCGCTGGTCCGCTACCGCTTCCGCGCCCGCGGCGCCGTGAACTCGCTGGTCTTCCTGCCGATGGCGATGCCCGAGGTGGTCATGGCGGCATCGCTGCTGACCCTGTTCCTCAACATGGGCGTCCGGCTCGGCTTCTGGACGATTCTCATCGCCCACGTCATGTTCTGCCTCAGCTTCGTCGTGGTCGCCGTCAAGGCACGCGTGATGTCGATGGACCCGCGCCTGGAGCAGGCCGCCCAGGACCTGTACGCCGGTCCGGCCCAGACGTTCCTGAGGGTCACCCTGCCGATCGCCGCCCCCGGCATCGCGGCGGGCGCGCTCCTCGCCTTCGCCCTGTCCTTCGACGACTTCATCATCACCAACTTCACCTCGGGTTCCACCGTCACCTTCCCGATGTTCGTCTGGGGCGCCGCGCAGCGCGGAACCCCGGTACAGATCAACGTCGTCGGCACGGCCATGTTCGTCGTCGCCGTCCTGCTGGTGCTGGTTTCCATGACCGTCGGCAACCGCCGCAAGCGGCAGAAGGCGTGAAGACCATGAGCCGTTGGGCGAAATCCCTCGCCGATGCCCGGCCGACCGCGTACTGGCTGGACGACCCCGGCCGGCCGGAGCCCCGGCCCGCCCTCACCGGCGCCGAGACCTGCGACCTGCTGGTGGTGGGCGGCGGATACAGCGGGCTGTGGACGGCACTGATCGCCAAGGAACGCGACCCGGACCGGGACGTCGTCCTGGTGGAGGGGCGCGAGGTGGGCTGGGCCGCCTCGGGCCGCAACGGCGGATTCTGCGCCGCCTCCCTCACCCACGGCCTGGCCAACGGCCTGGCCCGCTGGCCGGACGAGATCCACCGGCTGGAGCGGCTGGGCGCGCGCAACCTCGACGCCATCGAGGAGACGGTCGCCCGCCACGCCATCGACTGCGCATTCGAACGCACCGGCGAACTCGACGTCGCCACCGAGCCCTACCAGGCACGCGAACTGCGCGACTGGTACCGGGAGATCGACCGCCGGGGCCTCGCCGACGGCGTCGACCTCCTCGACACCGACGCGGTCCGCGCCCAGGTCGACTCACCCACCTTCCTGGCCGGCCTCTGGGACCGCCGGGGCGTGGCCATGCTCCACCCGGCGAAACTCGCCTGGGGGCTCAAGCGGGCCTGCCTCGACCTCGGCGTCCGCGTGTACGAGCACACCCCCGCCCTCACCCTGCGCCCGTACGGCGCCGGGATGTCCGTCCGCACCCCCTACGGGCAGATCCGCGCCCGCACGGCCGCCCTCGGCACCAACATCTTCCCCAGTCTGGTCAAACGGGTCCGCCTCTACACCGTCCCGGTCTACGACTACGCCCTGATGACCGAGCCGCTCACCGACGGACAACTGGCGTCCGTGGGCTGGAGGAACCGGCAGGGACTCGGCGACAGCGCCAACCGGTTCCACTACTTCCGGCTGACCGCCGACCAGCGCATCCTGTGGGGCGGCTACGACGCGGTCTACCCGTACGGCGGGCGGGTGCGGGCCGAGTACGACGACCGGCCACAGACGTACGCGAAGCTCGCCGACCACTTCTTCACCTGTTTCCCGCAGTTGGAGGGGGTCCGCTTCACCCACGCCTGGGGCGGCGCGATCGACACCTGCTCCCGCTTCTCGGCGTTCTACGGCACCGCCCACCGGGGCAGGGTCGCCTACGTGGCCGGCTTCACGGGGCTCGGCGTCGGCGCCACCCGCTTCGGCGCCGAGGTGATGCTGGACCTGCTGGCGGGGGAGCGCACCGAGCGCACGGAGCTGGAAATGGTGCGCAGGAAGCCGCTGCCGTTCCCGCCCGAGCCCTTCGCCTGGACCGGCATCGCGCTCACCAAGTGGTCGCTGGCGCACGCCGACACCCACGAGGGCCACCGGAACCTGTGGCTGCGGACGATGGACAGGCTGGGGCTGGGCTTCGACAGCTGAGAGCGGTTCCCGGCGGCGTGGCCGGCTTTCGGCATGGGTGACCGGATTTCGACGGGCGTGATCCGGTTCACTCCCCTTGGGTGCCGAAACCCGCGTAATGCCCGGCGGAAAGCTTCCTCTCCTCCTCGTGACGCGACCTTCCCGCGTCCACGGCAGAGAGGCAGGCGTTTGTGATGACAGGGACGAAGCCGGCGATCGAGTGGCTCTCCTCGGTCGCACCCGATCCCGAGGCGTGCCGCTGGGAGTGGGAGCGCAACCCGCACGGGGTGGCGCTGCTGCCGGCCGGCAAGGCGTGGGACGTGCTGATCCTGCCGGGCGAGCTCGGCTACCCCACGCTCGACGTGCTCACCCGCGTCCTCGGCCGGCCCGGCCCGGTGCTGGTCGACTTCGGTGACGCGCGGATGGGTTTCCTCGTGCCGCCGGGCACCGCGGCCCGCTGGGTCGGCACCGGTATCCGTACGGCGGGGGACGGCACCTGGATCGTGGTGCCGTATCCGGGCCGCGCGTCGGCCGGCGGGACGCGCTGGCTGGTCCCGCCGGACGGCTCGGGCACGCTCACCGACCCGGTCCTGCTCGAACTGGCCATGCACGAGGCGGCGGCGGGGCTCGCCGGGCGGGAGGAGGCGTAGCCGACAGGACGACGGATCAGTGGCAGAGGCTTTGACGACCCGAGGGGCCCGGACCGACGCGAAGGCGCTCCGTCTCCCACCTTCCTTTCTCGTTCCCCCGTACCCGGAGGCAGTCGTGGACCGCCGCAGACCGTTCCAGCCGTTCGGTCCGCTCGCCGTGCCCGTCATCGCGGCTCCCGCCGCGTCCGGTATCCCGCCGGGCGCCCGTGCGGCCGACGCGGCCTCCCTCAGGAACGGCGGCTTCGCATCCGGCCTCGACGACCGGACCTGCACAGCTGGACTCCCCGTGTGCGCTCCCCGCCCCCGTCCGCGGCGCCTGCGGCTACGTCGGCCGGCCGGCCGACTGCCGGTCGGCGGCTGTTGGACGGCTGCTCCGGCCGGCCGACAGCCACAGGCAGATCAGCAGTACCGCCCCCAAACACCAACTGGCCGCCACGTCCAGCGGCCAGTGGTAGCCCCGGCGCACCAGGCCGTAGGAGGCGCCGGCGACCAGGGCGGCACAGAGCAGCAGAAGCGCGCGGCGGACCGCCGGTGAGCGCAGCAGCGGGACGAGGAGCAGGGCCGCCGCACCGTACGCGACGACGGCGGTGGCGGTGTGGCCGGAGGGGTAGTAGCCGACCGCCGGGGGTACGGCCGGGGTGCCGGGGCGGTCGGTCCAGGCCTTCAGGGGCACGACGAGCACCGGCACCAGGACCATCGCCACGGCTCCGGCCGCGGGCGGCAGCCACCAGCGGTCCCGGCCCGTGGCACGCCCCTGCCACGCGACGTACGCCAGAGCGGACACCAGGACGGGCACGGCCACCTCGGTGTTGCCGAGGTCGGCGAGCAGCTCGGAGGCCCGGTCCGGCCGGAGGAGCACCCTGCTCAGCCGTTCGTCCAGATCCACCAGGGGGCCGTCGGCGACGACCTGCCAGGTGATCAGCGCGAAGACGAGAACGGGAGGTCCGAGCAGCAGCATGGTGCACAGCTTCGCATTCGCGGACGCGCCGCCGTTCGCGGCGGCAGGTCCCGGAGCACGCCGAAGGGCCAGTGCAAGGGGGGTGAGCACTGGCCCTTCGGGAGACGGCCTGCCGCGCGTGACGCGTGGACTGCCATCCGGATCGGAACGCCGCGCGCCCCGGGGGGTGTGGGGCGGGCGGCCGTCCGATCGTGAGGAGACCCGAAACCCGGGGGCTCCGGTTGTGTGCGCGAGGGCACGACCAGGGCGAAGCTGGGGAGGCCTCGGCCCGTACCGCTCACAGTTCCCTGTGAGCGGGTGTATCTCTTGTCCCGGTAGAACCTACGGCAGGGGGTGGGCCCGGGACAGGGCCAACAGGCTCCTGCCATCCACCCCGCACACGTTCTTCACACGCTCCGCCGCTCGCGCCCCGGCGGTACCACCGGGGCGGCTCAACCGCTCCGGTGACGGCTCAGATGTGCACGCATGCCTGTTCAGAGGCGTGCGAACGCCTGCTCGAGGATGTCCAGGCCCTCGTTCAGCAGGTCCTCGCCGATGACCAGCGGCGGCAGGAAGCGCAGCACGTTGCCGTAGGTGCCGCAGGTCAGGATCAGCAGACCCTCCTGCTGGCAGGCCTTGGCCAGTGCCGCCGTCGCCTCCGGGTTCGGCTCCTTGGTCGCACGGTCCTTGACGAGCTCGATGGCGATCATGGCGCCGCGGCCGCGGATGTCACCGATGAGGTCGAACTTGTCGGCCATCGCGGTCAGACGGGTCTTCATGACCGCCTCGATCGCCTTCGCCCTGGCGTTGAGATCCAGCTCCTTCATCGTCTCGATGGCGCCGAGCGCACCCGCACAGGCCACCGGGTTGCCGCCGTAGGTGCCGCCGAGGCCGCCGGAGTGGGCCGCGTCCATGATCTCGGCGCGTCCGGTCACGGCGGAGAGCGGAAGTCCACCGGCGATGCCCTTCGCGGTCGTGATCAGGTCCGGGACGATGCCCTCGTCCTCACAGGCGAACCACTGGCCGGTGCGGCAGAAGCCGGACTGGATCTCGTCGGCGACGAACACGATGCCGTTGTCCGCGGCGAACCTGCTGATCGCGGGCAGGAAGCCCTTGGCCGGCTCGATGAAGCCGCCTTCGCCGAGGAGCGGCTCGATGACGATCGCGGCCACGTTCTCCGCACCGACCTGCTTGGAGATCTGGTCGATGGCCTGGGCGGCGGCCTCCGGGCCCGCCTGGTCGGCGCCGGTCGGCCAGCGGTAGCCGTAGGCGACCGGAACGCGGTACACCTCGGGCGCGAACGGCCCGAAGCCCTGCTTGTACGGCATGTTCTTCGAGGTCAGCGCCATGGTGAGGTTGGTGCGGCCGTGGTAGCCGTGGTCGAACACCACGACCGCCTGCCGCTTGGTGTAGGCCCGCGCGATCTTGACGGCGTTCTCGACGGCTTCGGCGCCGCTGTTGAACAGGGCCGACTTCTTGGCGTGGTCGCCCGGGGTCAGCTCGGCGAGTGCCTCGGCCACGGCCACGTACCCCTCGTACGGCGTGACCATGAAACAGGTGTGCGTGAAGTCGGCGAGCTGGGCGGCGGCACGGCGTACGACGGCCTCGGCGGAGGCGCCGACCGAGGTCACCGCGATGCCCGAGCCGAAGTCGATCAGCCGGTTGCCGTCGACGTCCTCGATGATCCCGCCGTCCGCGCGCGCGGCGAACACGGGCAGTACGGAGCCCACGCCCTGGGCGACCGCGGCGGTACGGCGGGCCTGCAGCTCCTGCGACTTCGGGCCCGGGACGGCGGTGACGACGCGGCGCTCCTGCGGAAGTGCGGTCATGAGGGGCTCCTGGGGGGTGTAACGGACACTTGCCTTCTTTTCTCGCAGGCTAGGGCGGGGAGAGCAGACTGGGCATGCTCCATGTGGGCGTTGTCCGGGGGGCCGGGTTGTCCGGTGTGGACATAGCGGGGGCCGGGGCAGGGGAAAGGCGGCGGTGTGACGGCGGTCCGGGGCACGGCGGGCAGGCGGCGCGCGGTGACGGCCGGAACCGCGCGGGATGCGGCGCGACCCGGCACCGGGCGAAGCGCCGTCGTGGCCCGACCCGGCCGGGTGAACGGTGAACTCGCCCTGCGGGGGCGTTAGATTGGCTCGCTGATGGTCAACGGCGCGGCTGCTCAGGGGGCAAGGGCGATGGACGGCGACGGGACGCAGGACGCGCGGGGCACGCACGCGAACCCGGTGCCGCGTCCTGCCGGGCCACCGGAGGTGCCCTCGGTGCCTCCGAGGCCGGCCGGGGCACCGGGCATGCCGCCCCTGCCGGACGGG
Source organism: Streptomyces sp. NBC_01635 (assembly GCF_045209715.1). Taxonomy (NCBI): domain Bacteria; kingdom Bacillati; phylum Actinomycetota; class Actinomycetes; order Kitasatosporales; family Streptomycetaceae; genus Streptomyces; species Streptomyces sp. NBC_01635. The sequence goes on from NZ_CP109277.1 coordinate 6,506,016, forward strand.
TCGGCGTTCCTGACCTGGTTGCGCACGCCCCGCCCGGAGGCACTGCCCGGCGTGTGGCGGTTCGGACACCGGCCGCGCCCGGAGGAGGAACCGGAGCGCATTCCGGGACGGCAGCTGTTCAGCGGGGCCCTGATCGCGTTCCTCGTGGGCTGGCTGATCTGGTCGCTGTTGTGGAACGGCTACCTCGGCAGCTGGTGGCTGCTGCCGCTCTACGCGATGATCCCCGACTCGTGGGCCGAGCCGCACAGCTTCGCCGCCGTCGTGGTGGTCTACGCCTACTACGTGCTGATCGCGGGCCTCATCATGGTCGGCGTGGGCCGGCTCGGCCGCTGGGGCGAGATCTGGCGGCGCTACGGGCCGCCCGCCTGGCGTCGCGCCCCCCGGGCCGCCGAGCGCCCGCCGGCCCCCGAGGACGACCCCGCCACCTGGCCCGCGCTGCGTGCCGCCGGCGCCGCCGACGCGGCGGACCGGCTCGCCGCCGACGCGCGCGCCGGGCTGATGCGGGACGTGGACCACGCCCGCATCAGCCGCGCTTGGCAGGGCGTGCGAAGCGGCCGGCACCCTCTCGCGACCTTCACCGGCACGGTGCTCAGCCATGGCGCCGCCGCCTGCCCGCACCCTTCCGGCGTCCGCGACCTGCCCGCCCGGCAGGCCCGGCACGACCTGCTCACCGGGCAGGTACGGCTCGGCACCACCGCCGACGACGCCCGCAACCTGTACGCCTACCGGGGCACCGGCCTCGCCCTCGGGCCCGAACTGCTGGGCACCTCCCTGGTCGCGGTCGGACCGGCCGGCTCCGGCAAGACCGGCGCCGTCGTCCGGCCGCTCGCCGAGTCGCTGTGCCTGCACGCGCTCGCCGGGCGCGCCGCGGTGGTCGTCGTCGGCGCCGCCGGCGTGGGAGCGGGCCCGGCCGACGCGTACGACGTCGTGGTACGGATCGGCAACCCCGACTCCGTGTACGACCTCGACCTGTACGGCGGGACCACCGACCCCGACGAGGCCGCCGCCGTCCTCGCCGAGGCGCTGGTCGGTGACCTGGCCGATCCGCACCCCGGCAACGACAGCCGGCGCGCCACCACCGTCCTCGCCCAGCTGCTCGGCCCCTTCCGCGCGGTGCACGGCCGCTTCCCCTCCGTCCCCGAACTGCGCGGCCTGCTCGACGGCTCGCCCGGCCCGCTCGCCGAGCTGCGCCGGGGTCTGACGGAGACGGGGCAGGAGTCACTGCTGCGCGAACTCGACGCCCGGGAACGGCAGATGGCGCATCCCGGTGACGTCGGCGGGGTCCTCGCCGATCGGGTGGCGCTGCTCGACCGGCCGGCCTTCGCGGGGTTCTTCGACACCTCCGGGCAGTCCCGGCCCTTCACCCTCAAGGCGCTGGACCACCCCGTACGGGTCCGGGTCGACCTGCCCGCCCGGGGCCACGCCGACGCGTCGCGGGTGCTGGCCCGGCTCGTCCTCGCCCAGTTCACGGCGAGCGTGACGGAGCGCGAGGACCGGTCCCTGTTCGCCTGCCTGGTGCTGGACGACGCGACCGGCGTCATCACCCCCGAGGCCGTACGCGGCATCCAGCGGCTGCGGTCGGCCAACGCGGGGGCCGTACTCACCCTGCGCACCCTGGACGACGTGGCGAGGCCTTTGCGCGGCCCCCTGCTCGGGACCGTCGGGTGCAGGATGGCGCTGGCCGGGCTCACCCCCTGGGACGGGCAGGACTTCGCCGAGGTCTGGGGCAAGGAGTGGACCGAGGCACGGGACGTCACCGACCGGCAGATCATCGCGGAGAGCCCGGCGGGCAAGGCCTGGCACGCGGTGCGGCGGGCGATCACCGGCAAAGCGCCGACCGCGCGGGCGGTCACCGTACGGCAGGTCGAGCGGGAGCGGTGGTCCGCGTCCGAACTCGCGCACGCGATGCCGGCCGGGCACGCGGTGCTGTCCCTGACCGACGTCCGGGGCGAGCACACGCCGCCGCTGCTGGTCGACCTGCGGGGCTGAGGGGCGCGGGGCGGGGTGGCGCAGCTCCGGGCGGGGCAGTCCGCAGCGGGCGGGCGAGCGTCGGGAGCGGAGCATATGTGGCGACGCAGTGTGCATACGGTGAGGCAGAATCGACAGGGGTCGTTCATACGTGGCGGCCAAAACGTCATATCACTCACCGGCTCGGACACCCGACCGGCCGTTCCCCCGTCGACCTGAAGGCGCCATGCCCCTGACGCTCGCTTCGCTCGCACACCACTCCGCGCTCAAACTGACCGTGCGCGCGGGTGAGGACGGCCTCGATGTGCCGGTCCGCTGGGCGCACGCCAGCGAGCTGGCCGACCCCGTGCCGTACATGGAGGGCGGTGAGCTGCTGCTCATCACCGCCCTCACACTGGACGCGGAGGACGCGGCGGCGATGCGCCGCTATGTGAAGCGGCTGGTGGAGGCGGGGGTGGTCGGCCTCGGCTTCGCCGTCGGGGTCCACTACGAGGACATCCCCGAGGCACTGGTCGAGGCCGCGCGCGAGGAGGGGCTGCCGCTCCTGGAGGTGCCGCGCCGCACGCCCTTCCTGGCGATCAGCAAGGCCGTCTCCGCCGCCGCCGCGGCCGACCAGTACCGCGCGGTGACCGCGGGCTTCGCGGCCCAGCGGGAGCTGACCCGGCAGGCGCTGACCGGCGGGCCCGAGGGCCTGCTGGCCGCGCTCGCCGCCCAGGTCGACGGATGGGCTGCGCTGTACGACGCCTCGGGCGCCGTCGTCGCCACGGCGCCGGAGTGGGCGGGCCGGCGCGCCGCACGGCTCACGGCCGACGTGCGACGGCTGCGGGAGCGGGCCGCGCCCGCCTCGTCGGTCGCCGCCGGACCGGAGGACGACGACCGGGTCGAACTGCACACCCTCGGCACCGGCCGGCGCCCCCGGGCCGTGCTCGCCCTCGGCACCGCCGCGGCGCTCGGCACCGCCGAGCGGTACGCCGTCCACTCCGCCATCGCGCTGCTCACCCTGATCACGGAACGCTCCCGCTCCCTGCACGCCGCCGAACAGCGGATCGGGGCCGCCGTCCTGCGCATGCTGCTCGCCGGTGAGCCGGACCACGCCCGCGCGGTGGCCGGACACCTGTACGGCGGTCTCCTGGACGCACCCTTCCGGATCGTCGTGGCCGAGACGGGCACGGCGCCCGCCGCCCGCGCCCAGGGCGACCCGAACGGCGACGCCCTCGGCGCGCTCGAGGAGGCCATGGAGTCCGCCGCCGCCCGCTCCGGCGAGGCGGTCCTGGTGGTGCCGGACGGAGAGCGGCTGGTGGTGCTGGCCGCGGACGGCGGCGCGGCCGTGGCCGCGTGCTGCGACCACGCGGCCGCCCTGGAAGCCGTGCGCGGCGCCGGGGGAGCCCACGAACCCCTCATGGGCGCCGACGAGGACGAACTGGTCGTGGGGCTCTCCGCGCCGGTCGGCCCCATCGCCGCGTCCGCCGCCTACAAGCAGGCCGGACAGGCGCTGTCGGTGGCCAGGAGGCGGGGGCGGGTGCTGGTGGAGCACGAGCAGATGGCCGCCGGGTCCGTGGTGCCGCTGCTCGCGGACGACGCCGTCCGCGCCTTCGCCGACGGACTGCTGCGGCCGCTGAACGAACACGACGCGACCGGGCGCGGCGACCTCGTCGCCTCGCTGCGCGCGTGGCTCTCCCGGCACGGGCAGTGGGACGCCGCGGCGGCCGACCTCGGCGTGCACCGCCACACCCTGCGCTACCGCATGCGCCGGGTCGAGGAGATACTCGGCCGCTCCCTGGACGACCCGGACGTCCGCATGGAGCTGTGGCTGGCGCTGAAGGCGACGTCGTCCGACTGACGGCCGCCGATCCGCCAAAGCGGCGCGCCGGGGTGAGCGACTGCTACGACTCGGACAAACGCCCCGTCGTCGGCGCGCCCCTACGGTGGATGTGACAGGCCAAACATCCACCCAACGCGGAAGGGCCGGGATTCCCCATGCCTCAGAAAGACAGGGCGGCCACCCACGCCTTCTGGCTCGCCGGCCGCCAGGCCACCGGCGAGGCCTCCTTCGACGTCACCTCCCCGTGGGACGGCCGGGTCGTCGGTACGGTGAGCGTGCCCACCGAGGCCCAGGTCGAGGAGGCCGTGGCCGCCGCGTACGCCGTACGGGACGCGTTCGCGGCCACCCCCGCCCACGTCCGCGCCGCCGCTCTCGACCACGTCGGCCGGCAGCTCGTCGAGCGCACCGAGGACATCGCCCGGCTGATCTCGGCCGAGAACGGCAAGCCGATCAAGTGGGCGCGCGGCGAGGTCGGCCGGGCCGTGTCCGTGTTCCGTTTCGCCGCCGAGGAGGCCCGCCGGTTCAACGGCGGAGAGAGCCAGCGGCTCGACACCGACGCCGGCGGCCAGGGGCGGCTCGCCCTCACCCGGCGGTTCCCGAAGGGCGTCGTCCTGGGCATCGCGCCGTTCAACTTCCCGCTGAACCTGTGCGCCCACAAGATCGCCCCGGCCATCGCCGCCGGTGTCCCCATCGTCCTCAAGCCCGCCCCGGCGACCCCGCTGTCCGGGCTGCTCATCGGCGAGCTGCTCGCCGGGACCGAGCTGCCGGCCGGTTCCTGGAGCATCCTCCCGGTTCCGAACGACCGCATGCCCGCCCTGGTGCAGGACGAGCGGCTGCCGGTGATCTCCTTCACCGGTTCCGAGAAGGTCGGCTACGCGATCATGGACTCGGTGCCGCGCAAGCACTGCACCCTGGAGCTCGGCGGCAACGGCGCGGCCGTCGTCCTCGCCGACTGGGCGAGCGACGAGGACCTGGACCGGGCCGCGCAGCGCATCGCCGCGTTCTCCAACTACCAGGGCGGCCAGTCCTGCATCTCCGTGCAGCGGGTCATCGCCGACACCTCCGTGTACGACAGGCTGCTGCCGCGCATCGTCGCCGCCGTGGAGGCCCAGGTCACCGGCGACCCGGCCGATGACGCGACCGACGTCGGCCCGCTGGTCAGCCAGGACGCCGCCGAACGCGTCGAGGCGTGGGTGCAGGAGGCCGTCGAGGCCGGCGCCACCGTCCTCGCCGGTGGCAAGCGCGACGGCGCCTCCTACGCGCCGACCGTGCTCGCCGACGTACCGGCCGGGGTGACGATCGCCCGCGAGGAGGTCTTCGGCCCTGTCCTGACGGTGACGAAGGTGGACGGCGAGGCAGCCGCCTTCGCCGCCGTCAACGACTCCAAGTACGGCCTCCAGGCAGGCGTGTTCACCCGCGACCTCCAGGCCGCCTTCCGGGCCCACCGCGCCCTGGAGGTCGGCGGCGTCGTCATCGGCGACGTGCCCTCCTACCGTGCCGACCAGATGCCTTACGGCGGCGCCAAGCAGTCCGGTGTGGGCCGCGAGGGCATGAAGTTCGCGATGGACGACTACACCTATGAGCGGGTGATGGTCCTGAGCGGCCTCGCCCTCTGAGGCAGGCGGCCGGTTGCCGGTCTCCGGGAGCCGTTTTCGGGTGGCCTCGCGGGTGACGCGGGAGGGCCGCCCGCGAGGGGCCCGGCACCGATGCCTTTCGGTGCCGGGCCCCTTCGGTTCCGTTCCGGTGCGTACCTCTCCGTACCTCTCCGTACTTCTCCGTGTCCTCAGGCGGAGAAGCCGACCCGCGCGAGCCGCAGCGGGCCGCGCAGCCGCAGGCGCACCTCGTGCACCCCGGCGGTGGCCAGCGGGACCCCGGGGGAAGCGAGGGGAGCGCCGAGCGTGACGTACTCGTACGGGCCCGACGCCGGGGCCGACGGGGACAGTCCGGCGAGCACCGGGCCGTCGTCGAGGGAGAGTTCGACGGTGCCCTCGCCGGACACCTCGACGGTCACCTCCCTCGCCCCGTTCCCGAAGTCGCAGCGTCGGAAGACCAGTTCGCCCTCCTGCCCGGCCACCGGTGTCACCGCGTCGCCCGACTCCTTGCTCCGGTCGACGATCTCGGTGCCGCTCTGCTCGTCGAAGCCGGCCGCGTCCAGGCCGTGTTCGAGCACCGCGCGGGGGACGGCGGGCTCGCCGTCGAGCGTGAGGGTGGTCCACTGCCGGACGTCCGCGCTGGACGCGCCGGCCAGCAGCTCGTACCGGCCCGGCTCCACCCGCCACCGGCCCACCGCCACGTCCCAGAACGCGAAGGCGGACAGGGGGAGTTCGAAGGTGATCCCGGCTGTCTCGCCGGGCGCGAGGGAAAGCCGCCGGTGGGCCACCAGCTCGCGCAGCGGACGCGGCACCGAGGGGTCCACGGCCCGCGTGTAGAGCTGGACGACCTCGTCGGCCGTGACGGCCCCCGTGTTGGTGACCGTGAACGAGACGCGTACCCCCTGCTCCTCGGCCCGCGCCGTGAGGCCGCCGTAGGCGAAGGCCGCGTACGACAGGCCGTGGCCGAAGGGGAACAGCGGAGTGCCCCCGAAGTACAGGTAGGTCTGGCGGGAGCCGATCACGTCGTAGTCGAGCAGACCGGGGAGGTCGGCGTCGTCGGCGTACCAGGTCTGCGGAAGCCGGCCGGCGGGGGAGACGTCACCGGCGAGCACCCGGGCCAGCGCGGTGCCCGCGGCCTGGCCGCCGTGCGCGGTCCAGAGCATCGCCGGCAGGTCGGTCGGATCGACCGCGTACGGGTAGGCGGAGACCAGCGCCAGCACGGTGTTCGGGTTGGCGGTGCGGGCGGAGCGCAGCAGCAGCTCCTGCTGGGCGGGCAGCCGGAGCGTCGTCCGGTCCTCGGTCTCCCGGCCGTTGATGTGCGGGTCGTTGCCGGCGACCACCACGACCGCGTCGGCCCGTGCCGCGGCCCGCGCCACCGCCTCCTCGCCGTGCTCGGTGACGATCAGCTCGAAGACCTCGGGGCCCGCGCCGGCTGCCGCGTCCTGCCCGGCAGCCGTGCTCTCCGCGGCAGCGGCGTTCTTTGGGGCAACCTTCACGCCGTCGGCGGCGACCTGCACAGGGAGTCCTGTTCCCACGTGCCTGAGGAGGTGACCGCCACCGTGCGGTTCCAGCCGGAACGTCTCCTGCACGACCCAGCCGCCCGGCTGGTCGGCGGAGGCGCGGAGGTAACCGTCCTCGGCGACCGACAGATACCGGCCGTCCGGGGCACGCAGGGTCAGCACGCCCTCGCCCCAGTCGGCCAGGGCGAGTTCGGTGCCCTCCGGTCCGGCGGTGAGCGGGGCCAGGTCGGTACGGCCGGCGAGCAGCGCCGGATCCAGCGCGCCCTCGGCGCCGCGCGCCGCCTCAGGGGTGTCGGGCGCCGGCGGGACGTGCAGGAAGGCGCCGGCGGAGGTCTTCAGCAGGACGCGGTCCACGCCCTCCGTGAACTCCACCCGCTCGGCGCCGAACCGCTCGTAGAACCCTTCCAGGGGAGTGGAGCGGTGGATCAGGGTGCCGCTGTACCAGTCGAGCTTGCATTCGTCGGCCAGCAGACCGACCACGGCGACACGGGTGTGCGCCGGGGCCAGGGGCAGCAGGCCGTCGTTCTTCAGCAGGACGACGGCCTGCTCGGCGGCCTCCTGCGCCAGCGCCCGGTGCTCCGGAGTGTCGAAGGCGTGCTCGTCGGCGCCGCCCCCCGTCTGCGGGGCGCCGGCGTCCCCGGTGTTCCCGCCGCCCCCGTACGGGTCCGCGCCCGGGTCGAACTCGCCGAGCCGGAAGCGCACCGAGAGCTGCCGGCGGACAGCGCCGTCGATCTCGGCCTCCGTCAACAGCCCCTGCCGCAGCGCCCCTTCGAGGCGTCCCACGATGACCGAGCTGTCCGTGCCGTGGTCCGTGAAACTGTCGACCCCGGCCCGCAGCGAGGCCGCGACGGCCTCCTCGTGGGTGTCGAAGTAGTGCTCGGAATCGACCAGGTTGGACGGTGCGCCGGCGTCCGAGCAGACCAGCAGCTCCTCCTCGGTCCAGGTGCGCAACTGCTCGCGCAGATACGGCGAGACATGGTTCGGACGACCGTTGACCAGGTTGTACGCGGGCATCACGCCGGCCACCGCACCCGCCTCGACGGCGTCCCGGAAGGCGCGCAGATCGTACTCGTGCAGCACCCGCGGGCGGACCGAGCTGGACGTGGTGTCCCGGGCCGTCTCGTTGTTGTGCGCGAGCCAGTGCTTGAGCACCGGCGCCGTCCGCCAGTACACCGGATGGTCACCGCGCAGACCCCGGGTGTAGGCGGTGGCAATCGCCGAGGTGAGCCGGGGGTCCTCCGAGTAGCCCTCCTCGTTGCGGCCCCACAGGGGGTGGCGCAGCAGATTGACGGTCGGTGCCCAGACATTGAGACCGACCCGCTCGTCCCGGGCGCGCATCGCGCGGGCCTCCCGGGACACCGCCTCGCCGACCCGGCGCACCAGCTCCGGGTTCCAGGTCGCCCCCAGCCCGACGGCCTGCGGGAACACCGTCGCCGGACCCATCCAGGCCACACCGTGCAGTGCCTCCTGACCGGTGCGGAAGGCGGCGACGCCCAGCCGCTCGACGGCGGGCGTGAACTGGTGCAGGGCTCCGGTTCTCTCCTCGAGGGTCAGCCGCGACAGAAGGTCGTCGATGCGCTTCGTGAACGGCAGGTGCGGATCGCGGAAAGGCGGCGTGGGCGGTGTTGGTGCGGTCACGTGGGCATCCCCTTGCGAAGGAACGACGAAGCGCTTTCGAAGCGCTTCGATGCTGATTCCGAGGAGGGGTGGGTGTCAAGGACGCAGGGGAGAGCGATCGGACGCCTGGCGGAACCTCGCGGACATTTCCTTGAAGACCGCGCGTGCATTGCGCATGCATGGTGATATTGCGGCTCCTCGGCGCACCTCCGAGGAATCTTGTAAGCAACTCTTGTGCGTCCTTGGGTGTTCACTTAACCTCGCAGCAACATCGAAGCGCTTCGACTGCGAGGCCGCCTCCCCGGCACGTTCCCTCCGAACGACCGCTTCGGCTCAGCCAGTTCCAGTGAAGACACCGCAGCCGACGGCCGCCGCCGGGTGTCCTGGTGTGCCATGAAGGGTTGACGCAATGACGCCGAATGCCTCCACCTCCTCCGGGCCCAGCCGGAGAAGCTTCCTCGCCTCCACGGCGGTCGCCACCGCAGCGGTGGCGGGGGGAATGCCGCTGCTCGCCGCGTGCGGGGGTGCGGACGGCGGCTCGCGTGAGGGCACCACCTCGAGCAAGGACGCGAAGGACATCCTCCCGGCCTTCGTGGCCGGCAGCGTGGTGACCCCGGACATCGCGTCGAAGAACGGCTCCGCGGTCGGCTTCACCGGCAAGCTCGACCTCGCCGGCCTGAAGACCTCGGTGCCGGAGAAGCTCGGCAAGGGCGGCAAGGTCACCGTCATGGCGCCGTTCTGGGGTTCGCCGCCCAAGGGCGACAACGCCTACTACACGGCCATGAACGACCTGATCGGCGTCGACGTCGCCTGGCAGAACCAGGACGGCAACACCTACGACCAGAAGCTCGGCGCGGTCCTCGCCTCCAGCGACGTCCCGGACGTCGTGGTGATCCCCGGCTGGAACATGGGCGGCAAGATACCGAGCGCCATCACGAGCAAGTTCGCCGACCTCGGCCCCTACCTGTCCGGGGACAAGGTCAAGGAGTACCCGAACCTCGCGGCGATCCCGACGGACGCCTGGCAGCGCTCCATCTTCGGCGGCAGACTGCGGGGCCTGCCGATGCCCGCCTCCTACGTCACCAACATCGTGCCGTACTACCGCAAGGACGTCTTCGACGAGGAGGGCTACGACATACCCGCCTCCGCCGACGAGTTCATGGCCCTGGCCAAGGACGCCACCAACGCGAAGGCGAAGCGGTGGGCCTGCGGCGACATGAAGTGGACCGCGTTCAACGCGTTCGGCGTGCCCTCCGGCCAGGAGAAGCCGCTCGGCTGGATCGAGGAGGGCGGCAAGCTGGTCTACCGGGCCGAGCTGGAGCAGTACCTCGAGGCCCTGGAATGGACCCGCAAACTGTTCGCCGCCGGTGTCGTGCACCCCGACTTCAAGCTAGGCAAGAGCCAGGCCACCGACCCCGGCACCAAGTTCGCCGCCGGCGAGTTCCTGATCTACAACAACGACATCTCCAGCTGGTACGGCCTGACCGCGGCACAGGCCACCCAGAACCCGGACTTCGAGATCTGGGGCATGGACGTCTTCGGCCACGACGGCGGCGACCCCACGCTCTACGCGACGCAGCCGGCCAACATCTTCGCCTTCGTCAGCAAGAAGGCCTCCGAGGCCGTCGTCCGCGACACCCTGGCGGTCGCCAACGTCACCGCGGCGCCGTACGGCACCAAGGAGTTCATGCTGACCAACTACGGCGTCGAGGGCACCCACTACAGCGTCGAGGACGGCGTCCCGGTCAAGAACGACACCGGCAACAACCACGTCGTCAACGCCTATGTGATGGTGGCGAGCCCCGCCCCGACCATCGCCCACCCCGACTTCGCGAACATCGCCGAGGGACAGGTCGAGTGGCAGCAGCGGATGGGCGCCTTCACCAGGAAGACCCCCTTCTACGGGATGCAGATCACCGAGCCCTCCCGCCTGACCGGCCTCTCCAACGACTTCGAGCAGCTCGAGGACGACATCGTCCGCGGCCACAAGAAGATCGGCGACATGCAGCAGGCCGTGTCCGACTGGAAGAGCAAGGGCGGGGACAAGCTGCGCGACTGGTACCGGAAGATCCTCGACGAGAACGGCCCGGCGGCCGGCTGACCCGGGACCGAGGCAAGGAGAACCGCCGTGTCGCACAGCACGGTGCCTCGGAGCAAGGCCGAGGCCACGAAGCCGGTCGAGGAGCCGGCGGCGTCCGGTGACGCCGCCGGCCCGCCGGACGCGCCACCCCGGGGAAAGCGGAGAAAGCGGGGCAAGCTGAGCCTGCGGCTCCGGTACCGGCGCGACCGCGTCCTGCTGCTGATGACCCTGCCCGCCGTGGCACTGGTCCTGGTCTTCAACTACCTGCCGATCCTCGGCAACGTCGTCGCCTTCCAGGACTACGACCCCTACATCAGCGACAACGGCGTCGTCTCGATACTGAACAGTCCCCTGGTGGGACTGGAGAACTTCCAGCGGATCATGGAGGACTCGGCGTTCTGGAACGCCCTGAAGAACACCCTGGTGCTCTTCTTCCTCCAGCTCGTGCTGTTCTTCCCGATCCCGGTCCTGCTCGCGCTGCTCATCAACAGCGTGATCAGGCCCCGGGTGCGGGCGGTCGCGCAGGCCATCCTGTACCTGCCGCACTTCTTCTCCTGGGTGCTGGTCATAGCCGTCTTCCAGCAGCTGTTCGGCGGCGCGGGAATCTTCTCGCAGCTCCTGCGCCAGAACGGCCACGACGGCCTGGAGGTCATGACCAACCCCGACACCTTCGTGTTCCTGCTCACCGCGCAGAGCGTGTGGAAGGACGCCGGGTGGGGGATCATCGTCTTCCTCGCCGCGCTGGCCTCCGTCAGCCCCGACCTGTACGAGGCCGCCGCCATGGACAGCGCCGGACGGTGGCGCCGGATGTGGCACGTCACGCTGCCCGCGCTGCGGCCCGTGATCGCGCTGCTGCTCGTCCTGCGGGTGGGCGACGCGCTCACCGTCGGCTTCGAACAGATCCTGCTGCAACGCGACGCCGTCGGGCCGGGGGCGTCGGAGGTCCTCGACACCTTCGTCTGGTGGAACGGCGTGCGCAACCAGGACTTCGGCTACGCGGCCGCCGCCGGCCTCATCAAGGGCGTGGTCAGCCTCGGTCTGGTCCTCGCCGCGAACAAGGTGGCCCATCTCATGGGCGAGCAGGGGGTGTACAAGAAGTGACCGCCGTGATCGACGAACCCACGACGCACAAGGTCCGGGGCTGGGCCGCCCCGCCCCGCCCGGTGTGGGAGGAAGCGCCCACCGGGGCCGGGCTCGCGGGCAAGGGCATCGTCCTGGTTCTCGCCTGCCTGGCGGTCGTCTTCCCGCTGTGGATCGTGATCGTCACCAGCCTGTCCACGCGCAGGACCATCGACGAGGCCGGCGGCCTGGTGATGGTGCCCAAGGACATCACCTTCATCGCCTACCAGGAACTGCTCAGCGGCGGCCAGGTCACCCGGGCCGCGCTGGTCAGCATCGGCGTCACCCTGGTCGGCACCCTGTTCTCGATGACCGTGTCCGTGCTCTGCGCCTACGGCCTGTCGCGCACCGACTCGCTCGGGCACCGCTGGATCCTGATGACGCTGCTGGCGACCATGTTCTTCAGCGCCGGCCTCATCCCGACGTACCTGCTGGTGCAGACCCTCGGCCTGACCGACAGCTACCTGGCACTGATCCTGCCCAGCGCGATCAGCGTCTTCAACATCCTGGTGCTGCGCGGCTTCTTCATGAACATCTCGCAGGAACTCGTGGACAGCGCCCGCATCGACGGCGCGGGCGACTTCCGCATCCTGTGGCAGATCGTCATGCCGCTGTCCCGCGCGGTGATCGCCGTCATCACGCTCTTCTACGCCGTCGGCTACTGGAGCGCCTGGTTCAACGCCTCCCTGTACCTCAACGACCAGAACATGCTGCCCCTGCAGAACGTCATGATCCAGCTCGTCCAGAAGCAGGAGGCCCCCGTCGGCCTCGGCCAGGCCATCAGGACCGGGCAGCTGTCGGGACTGGCCGTCCAGATGGCCGTCATGGTCATGGCCCTGCTCCCGGTCGCCGTGCTGTCCCCCTTCGTCCAGAAGCACTTCAAGAAGGGCATGCTCACCGGCGCCGTGAAGGGCTGACGGAGGGGGAACCCCGGCCCACCGCCGCGCCCCCCACCGGCCGTCCCGCTCCCCGACACCCGCAGAACGAGGTAGGCCATGCACGCGTCCCGCACATCCCGTACGCTCCCCACTCGCCGGGAGCGTGTCTGATGCCCGGACTGGGCGACGCCACCCGCGGGCGCATTCTCTACGGAGGCGACTACAACCCCGAGCAGTGGCCCGAGGAGACCTGGCCCGAGGACGTCCGTCTGATGCGGCAGGCAGGCGTCAACACCGTGACGCTGGGCGTGTTCTCGTGGGCGAAGCTCGAACCCCGTCCAGGGGAACGGGACTTCGGCTGGCTGGACCGGATCGTGGACCTGATGGGCGAGGCCGGTATCGGCGTCGTCCTCGCCACCCCGACGGCCTCGCCACCGCCCTGGATGGGGCACCTCCACCCGGACACCCTGCCCCGTGACGAGGAAGGCCGTACCGAGTGGTGGGGCGGCAGGCAGCACTTCTCGCACTCCAGCGCCACCTACCGCCGCTACGCCGCCGCCATCACCGAGGACCTGGCCGCCCGCTACGCCGGCCACCCGGCCCTCACCATGTGGCACATCAACAACGAGTACTGCACCTACGACTGGGGCGACGAGGCAGCCGCCCGCTTCCGCGACTGGCTCCGCGACCGCCACGGCACCCTCGACGCCCTCAACACCGCCTGGGGCACCGCCTTCTGGAGTCAGGGCTACGGTGACTGGGCCGAGGTCGTGCCGCCCCGCCACCCGCACTACCTGAAGAACCCCGCCCAGGTGCTGGACTTCAAGCGGTTCACGTCCGACATGCTCCTGGAGTGCTACACCGCCGAACGTGACATCGTCCGCCGGCACAGCCCGCACCTTCCGGTCACCACCAACTTCATGCCGCTGTGGGCGGGGCAGGACGCCTGGCGCTGGGCCGAGGAGGAGGACATCGTCTCCGTCGACCTCTACCCCGACCCGCGCGACCCCTTCGGCGCCCAGGAGGGCGCCTTGGTCCAGGACATGACGCGATCCCAGGCCCGGGGACCCTGGATGCTCATGGAGCAGGCGGCCGGACCGGTCAACTGGCGCGGGGTGAACCACCCCAAGCCCCGCGGCCTCAACCGCCTGTGGTCCTTGCAGGCCGTGGCGCGCGGCGCGGACGCCGTCTGCTACTTCCAGTGGCGCCAGTCCCGGCAGGGCGCGGAGAAGTTCCACTCCGGGATGGTGAGCCACGCCGGCGAGCGGGGCCGTACGTACCAGGAGGTCACGCGGCTCGGCGCCGATCTGGCGCGGATCGCCCCGCACGTCGCCGGCACGCACAGCACCGCCCGCGTCGCCGTACTGCACGACTGGCACTCCTGGTGGGCCGGCGACCAGGACGCCCGGCCGTCCCGCGAGGTCGACCACCCCGGCATGCTGCGCGCCTGGCACCGCGCCCTGTGGCAGGCCCACCTCACCGCCGACTTCGCCCACCCCGAACACGACCTGTCCGCCTACCCGCTGGTCCTCGTCCCCCAGCTCTACCTGCTCACGGACACGGCCGTCGACAACCTCCTCGCCCACGTGCACGGCGGCGGCACCCTCGTCTGCGGCTTCCTGACCGGCGTCGCCGACGAGGACGACCGGGTACGGCCCGGCGGCATGGACGCCCGGCTGAGGGACCTCTTCGGCATCCGCACCCTGCACGAGTGGTGGCCGCTGGACGCGGGGGAGACCGTCGCCTGCGAGGGCTTCCACGGCACCCTGTGGTCCGAGGAACTGGAGGCCGACGGCACCGCGGATGCCACGCCGCCCTACAAGGGCGGCGAACTCGACGGACTGCCCGCCGTCCTGCGCAAGGGCCGCGCCTGGTACGTCTCGACGCTCCCGGAGCCCGAGGCGCTGCGCGACCTCCTCACCCGGATCGCCGCCGGCGCGGGCGTGCGGCCTGTGCTCGACGGACTCCCCGCCCAGGTCGAGGCGGTGCGCCGGGGCGACCTGCTGTTCCTGCTCAACCACGGCCGCGAACCGGTCGCCGTCGACCTGCCGGGCCCCCACCACGACCTGCTCACCGGCGCCGACGTCACCGGCCGGGTCACCCTCGGCCGCCACGGCGCGGCGGTGCTGCGCCCATGAACGCATCCCCGCGCACGCCCGTGAACGAGACCGCACCCGTCCACGGAACCTGGGAACCGCGGCCCGCCGCCCGCTGGGAGGACGCCTTCCTGAGCGGGAACGGCCACCACGGCGCCCTTGTGTTCGGTGACCCGGACGACGAACGGGTCGTCGTCACCCATCACACCCTGGTCCGTCCGGTCGGCGCCGACGAGGACCGGCTGCCGCCCCGGCTGGCCGACGCGCTTCCCGCCCTCCAGGACCGGTTGCTCGCCGGGGACGCGAGCGCCGCCGAGACCTTCACCGACGGCCGCCCGCTCCAGTGGGTACGGCCCTTCCACCCGGCCTTCCAGGTACGTCTGCGCCGACCCGACGGCACCCGGGACGGCACCGGGGCCCCGCCGTTCCACCGCCGCGCCGTCGACTTCCGCACCGGCGTGGCGGAGGCCGCCCGCGCCGGCCGGACCGGCCGCGCCTTCGTCTCCCGCGCCGACGACGTGATCGTCCAGTACGTCACCGGGCCGGACCTCACCCTCGACATCAGCCTGGACCCCCGCCTCGCCGGCGCCCCCGGCTCGCTCGGCGTCGGACACGGCGCCGTCCTCACCGCCGAGGGCGCCCTGCTGAGCCTGCGCGCCCGTTACCCGGACAGCGACCTCGCGTACACCGGCGTCACCCTGGTCGCCGTCACCGGCGGCGCGACGAGGCTCGCCCCGTCGGGCGTGCGGGTCGAGGGCGCGCGCTCCGTACTCCTGCTCACCCGGGTACGCCGGCACACCGGGGAGACGGACGTGGTCGCCGAGGGACGCGCCCTGCGGGACCTGCTCACCGAAGGCGAAGGCGATCGCGGGACCGAAGACGTCTCGGCGGCGCCAGGGTCCTTCGCCGAGGCGTACGACGCCCTCCTCGCCCGCCACCTGTCCCTCCATCGCACCGCCTACGAGCGCGTCACCCTCGACCTGGCCGCCGACCCGGCCGAACGCGCCCTGCCGGGATCGGAGTTGCTGACCCGGCCGCGCAGCTCCGCCCTGCTCGAACGCCTCTTCGCAGCCGGCCGCTACCACCTGCTGTCCTCCGGCGGCCTGTTCCCGCCCCGTCTCACCGGCCTGTGGACCGGCGACTGGGACACCGCCTGGTCCGGCGCCTTCACCCACGACGGCAACCTCAACCTCCAGACCGCCTCCGCCGCCGCGGCGGCCCTCCCGGAGGTCACCGAGGCACTGGCGTCACTCGTCCAACGCCAGCTGCCCGACTGGCGGGACAACGCCCGTGAGGTCTTCGGCGCCCGGGGCGTGGTCGCGCCCGCGCACTCCGACGGCGAGTCCGGGCACAGCTACCACTTCAACCGCGAGTACCCGCTCCACCTGTGGACAGCGGGCGCCGACTGGCTCCTGGGGCCGCTCGTCGACCACGACGACACCCGCGGCGAGCACGATTCCCGCACCACCGCCGTCCTCGCCGAAGTCGCCCTGTTCTACGAGGACTTCCTCACCCGCACCGACGACGAGGGCCATCTGGTCGTCGTTCCCTCCTATTCGCCCGAGAACCGCCCCGCGAACGCCGGTTGGGGGACGGTCAACGCGGCCATGGACCTCTCCGCCGCCCGGCACGCGCTGCGCACCGCCGCCGACCGCCACCCCGAGCACGCCGACCGCTGGCGGGCCTTCGCCGACCGGCTCCCGCCGCACCGGATCAACGCGGACGGGGCACTGGCCGAATGGGCCCGGCCGGACCTCGCCGACGCCTACGACCACCGCCACCTCAGCCACCTCTACGCCGTCTGGCCGCTGCACGAGATCACCCCCTACGACACCCCGGACCTGGCCGCCGCCGCTCACCGCGCCCTAGAACTGCGCGGCTCCGAGAACGACTCCGCGCACGGCCATCTGCACCACGCCCTGATCGCCGCCCGTCTCCGCGACGCCGAACGGGTCGCGCGTGCCCTCGGAAGAGTCCTCGACGGCGACTTCTTCCACGCCTCCCTGATGAGCGCGCACTACCCCCACCGCGACGTCTACAACGCCGACGCCGCCCACACCCTCCCGGCCGTGCTGATCGAGGCGCTCGTGCAGTCCACCCCCGGCCGACTGGTCCTGCTGCCCGCCCCGCCCGCGGAGTACCCGCGCGGGGCGCTGCACGGCGTACGGACCCGCTTCGGCGCCGTTCTCGACCTCACCTGGACCGAGGACGGCGCCACCGCCGTCCTGCGCCCCACCCGCACCGTCCGCATCGAACTGAGGACTTCCGACGGCGCCGAGCCGCTCGACCTCGTCGCCCACGAAGACCGCGTCCTCACCCTGAAGGCGCGGTGACATCGGCGATCTCCCCCCACCCATGGAAGGAACCCCATGGCACCAAGCATCACGAGCAGGATCGGCAAGGTCCTGGCAGTGCCCGCCGTCGCCCTCGGCCTCACCGTCGGCGTGGCCTCCGCCCCCGCCCAGGCCGCGGTCTGGAGCTCCTGCGACCAGTGGGGCAACACCACGCTGAACGGCTACATCCTCTACAACAACATCTGGGGCTCCGGCGCCGGCAGCCAATGCGTCTGGGCCAACTCCGGTACCAACTGGGGAACTTGGGCCAATCACCCCAACACCGGGGGCATCAAGTCGTACCCGAACGCCAAGAAGGTGGTCAACAAGACCATCGACTCGCTCCGTTCGCTGACCAGCAGCTACAACGTCACCGTCCCGTCCGCGGGCGCGTACAACACGTCGTACGACATCTGGGACACGGACTACGACTACGAGATCATGCTCTGGGTCAACCGGTACGGTCCCGTCGGCCCGCTCGGCGGCCCGCAGGGCACGGTCTCCCTCGGCGGCCACACCTGGAACGTCTACAAGGGCGACAACGGCGCCAACGAGGTCTTCTCGTTCCTGCGCACGTCCAACTCCACTTCCGGGACCGTCAACATCCTGCCGATCCTCGACTGGATCAAGGACACCAAGGGCTGGATGGGCAACGAGACCATCGGCGACGTGCAGTTCGGCTACGAGATCACCTCGTCGTCCGGCGGACTGGACTTCCGGACCGACAACCTCACCGTCAGCAGCAGCTGAACCCGGCCTCCGTGGGGTGGGCGGCCGGCCGGCCACCCCACGGAGGAACGACGGCGGGACGGGGCGGGACCGAGGCGGCGCGGGTCACGCGCGGGCGGGCGCCGGACCCGAACTCGCCCGGACCGTCAGCTCGGGAGCGATCAGGACGACCTCGTCCCCGTCCCGCCCGTCGAGCTTGGCGACCAGGTGCTCCACGGCGTACCGGCCCATCTCCTGCGCGGGGATGGCGACCGACGTCAGCCGCACCGAAGCCTGGACGGCGACCTGTTCGGGGCAGACGGCGACCACCGAGACGTCCTCCGGCACAGCCCGCCCCTGCTGCCGCAACAGGGCGAGCAGCGGCTCGACCGCCGACTCGTTCTGCACGACGAACCCGGTGGTGCCCGGACGCTCGTCCAGGATCCGGGAGAGTGTCAGGGCCATCGCGTCGTACCCGCCCTCGCACGGCCGGTGCAGCAGCCGCACGCCCGCCTCCCTGGCCCCGGAGCGCAGTCCGTCCAGGGTGCGTTCGGCGAAACCGGTGTGCCGTTCGTACACGGCGGGGGCCTCGCCGATGACGGCGATGTCGCGGTGCCCCAGCTTCGCCAGATGCTCCACGCAGAGCGCACCGGTGGCCCGGAAGTCGAGGTCGACGCAGGTCAGGCCGGAAGTGTCGGCGGGCAGTCCGATCAGCACCGCCGGCTGGTCGGCGCGTACGCCCGGCCGCGCTCCACCGGGGGTGTCCCCGCCGCGCAGCAACGGCAGCCGCTCGTCCTCGAGCTCGACGTCCATCAGGATCATCCCGTCGGCGAGTCCGCTGCCCGCGACGCGGCGCACCGCGTCGGGGCCCTCCTCGCCGGTGAGCAGCAGGACGTCGTACCCGTGGGCGCGGGCCGTGGTGGCCACGGCGATGGCGATCTCCATCATCACGGGCACGTACATGTCCGTCCGCAGCGGGACCATCAGCGCGATGATGTTCGATCTGCTGCTGGCCAGGGCGCGGGCCCCGGCGTTCGGGTGGTACCCGAGCTCGCGGATGCTCTCCTCGACCCGCCGCCGGGTGTTCGTGGAGATGGACCTCTTGCCGCTGAGGACATAACTCACCGTGCTCGCCGAGACTCCGGCGTGCTGGGCGACCTCGGCGAGGGTGACCATCCAGCTCTCCAATTGTTGCGAAGCGCTTCGACAGTGCGCCAGGGCGATGGGCGGGTGAGGGTGGTTCGATCGGTGGCTCGACCCTAATACCAGCACGGGTACGTGTCCATAACAGCAGTCGAAGCGCTTCGACGAAAGGGGGTGCCGATGTGTCCGTCACTTCGTGGACGGGGTGCGAGCCGGACCCCGTGACACCCAGATTGCCATGAACGTGCCGCCGTCACTCCCACGGGGTCCGGCCGGGCCGGGAGTCCGTGGCGGGTCGGCCGAACGGGTGCACGAAGGGTGGCGAGGCCGCCACGAATCGGGTACATACGTACGGGTAGCACCAGTCGGTAACGTAAACCCCCAAGATCGCATGAAACGATCCTCGGGGCCGGTGCCGAGAAGAACCCCCCGACATTCCACATCCCCTCCTATAAGCGGCGAGGTGAGCCTCATGTCCGCAACACCCGAGTCTCCGTCCCGACCCACCGTCACCGAACGTGAGGCCCGCCGGGTCGCGGAGGCGGCCCGGGAGCAGGACTGGCGCAAGCCCAGCTTCGCCAAGGAACTGTTCCTCGGCCGCTTCCGGCTCGACCTCATCCACCCCCACCCCCTCCCGGCCGGCGAGGACGCCGAACGCGGCGAGGAGTTCCTGGCCAAGCTCCGAGACTTCTGCGAGACACGGATCGACGGAGCCCTGATCGACCGCGAGGCGCGCATCCCCGACGAGGTGGTCACCGGCCTCAAGGAAATCGGCGCCTTCGGCATGAAGATCGACACCAAGTACGGCGGCCTCGGCCTGACGCAGGTCTACTACAACAAGGCCCTCGCCCTGGTCGGCTCCGCCAGCCCCGCGATCGGCGCCCTGCTCTCCGCCCACCAGTCGATCGGCGTCCCGCAGCCGCTGAAGATGTTCGGCACCCAGGAGCAGAAGGACACCTTCCTGCCGCGCTGCGCCCGCACCGACATCTCGGCCTTCCTGCTCACCGAGCCCGACGTCGGCTCCGACCCGGCACGGCTCGCCACCACCGCCGTCCCGGACGGCGACGCTTACATCCTCGACGGCGTGAAGCTGTGGACGACCAACGGCGTGGTCGCCGACCTCCTCGTCGTCATGGCCCGCGTGCCGAAGTCTGAGGGCCACCGGGGCGGCATCACCGCGTTCGTCGTGGAAGCGGAATCCGAGGGCGTCACCGTCGAGAACCGCAACGCCTTCATGGGCCTGCGCGGCCTGGAGAACGGCGTCACCCGCTTCCACCGCGTCCGGGTCCCCGCCGCCCACCGCATCGGCGCGGAGGGGCAGGGCCTGAAGATCGCGCTCACCACGCTGAACACCGGACGGCTGTCCCTGCCCGCGATGTGCGTCGGCGCCGGAAAATGGTGCCTGAAGATCGCCCGCGAATGGTCGGCGGCCCGCGAGCAGTGGGGCAAACCGGTGGCGCTGCACGAAGCGGTCGGCTCGAAGATCGCGTTCATCGCGGCGACCACCTTCGCCCTGGAGGCCGTACTCGACCTGTCCTCGCAGATGGCCGACGAGAACCGCAACGACATCCGCATCGAGGCCGCGCTCGCCAAGCTGTACGGCTCGGAGATGGCCTGGCTGATGGCCGACGAACTGGTCCAGATCCGCGGCGGACGCGGCTTCGAGACCGCCGACTCCCTCCGGGAACGCGGCGAGCGGGCGGTCCCGGCTGAGCAGATCCTGCGCGACCTGCGCATCAACCGCATCTTCGAGGGCTCCACCGAGATCATGCACCTGCTGATCGCACGGGAGGCCGTCGACGCCCACCTGTCGGTCGCCGGCGACCTCATCGACCCCGAGAAGACCCTGGGCGACAAGGCGAGGGCAGGGGCGAACGCCGGCCTCTTCTACGCGAAGTGGCTGCCCAAGCTCGTCGCGGGGCCCGGACAACTGCCCCGTACTTACGGCGAGTTCAAGCACGGCATCGACCTGTCGCCGCACCTGCGGTACGTCGAGCGCGCGGCCCGCAGGCTCGCCCGCTCCACCTTCTACGCCATGTCCCGCTGGCAGGGCCGGATGGAGACCAAGCAGGGCTTCCTGGGCCGGATCGTCGACATCGGGGCCGAACTGTTCGCGATGAGCGCCGCCTGCGTCCGCGCCGAGCTCCTGCGCACCCGCGGCGAGAACGGGCGCGAGGCCTACCAGCTCGCCGACGCCTTCTGCCGCCAGTCCCGCGTCCGCGTCGAGGAGCTCTTCGACCGGCTGTGGACCAACACCGACGACATCGACCACAAGGTCGTCAAGGGTGTGCTCTCCGGCACGTACACCTGGCTGGAGCAGGGCATCGTCGACCCCTCGGGCGACGGCCCCTGGATCGCGGACGCCGCGCCCGGCCCGAGCACCCGCGAGAACCGGCACCGGCCGATCCGCTGAGGCGGCCGGCCGCGGTGGCCCGCGGCCGGCCGACGCGGGTGATGCCGGTAGGGAGCCGGAAGGAAGACCGAAAGGAAGAAGGGAAGGAACAGGGCCGGAGCGGGGCGGCCCCGGTGACGCAGCCCCGGCGCGGACCACGACGCACGAGCTGCCGGGGCGGGGCCCCGGCAGTCCCCACGACCGGACACAATGGAGTCCATGACCGACGCTCCAGCTCCGCTCGCCGACCCGCACCTGGTGTACGACCCCGTGGCGGGGGACGGCCCCAAGGACGTGGTGATCCTCGGCTCCACCGGGTCGATCGGCACCCAGGCCATCGATCTCGTACTGCGCAACCCCGACCGTTTCCGCGTCACCGGCCTGTCCGCCAACGGCGGCCGTGTCGCGCTCCTCGCCGAACAGGCCCACCGGCTGCGGGTGCGCACGGTCGCCGTCGCCCGTGAGGACGTCGTCGGCGCGCTGCGCGACGCGCTGGCTGCGCGGTACGGCCCGGGGAAGCCGCTGCCCGAGATCCTGGCCGGAGCGGACGCGGCCACACGGCTCGCCGCCTCCGACTGCCACACCGTCCTCAACGGCATCACCGGCTCCATCGGACTGGCCCCGACCCTCGCCGCCCTGGAGGCGGGCCGCACCCTCGCGCTCGCGAACAAGGAGTCGCTGATCGTCGGCGGCCCGCTGGTCAAGGCACTGGCGAAGCCGGGACAGATCATCCCGGTCGACTCCGAGCACGCCGCGCTGTTCCAGGCGCTGGCCGCCGGAACCCGCGCGGACGTCCAAAAGCTCGTCGTCACCGCGTCCGGCGGCCCCTTCCGCGGCCGCACCAGGGACGAACTGGCGAACGTCACCGTCGAGGACGCCCTGGCCCACCCCACCTGGGCCATGGGCCCGGTGATCACGATCAACTCCGCGACCCTCGTCAACAAGGGCCTCGAAGTCATCGAGGCCCACCTCCTGTACGACATTCCCTTCGATCGCATTGAGGTCGTCGTGCACCCGCAGTCGTATGTCCACTCGATGGTTGAGTTCACGGACGGATCGACACTGGCCCAGGCGACGCCCCCCGACATGCGCGGGCCCATCGCCATCGGCCTCGGCTGGCCCGAAAGGGTCCCCGACGCCGCCCCGGTCTTCGACTGGAGCAAGGCGTCCACCTGGGAGTTCCACCCCCTCGACAACGAGGCCTTCCCCTCGGTGAACCTGGCCCGGCACGTGGGCGGGATCGCGGGAACCGCCCCGGCGGTGTTCAACGCGGCGAACGAGGAGTGCGTGGAGGCGTTCCGCGCCGGCGCGCTGCCGTTCAACGGGATCATCGATACGGTCATTCGGGTGGTCGAGGAGCACGGCACCCCCCGGCCGGGAACCTCTTTGACGGTCCCGGACGTCCTCGAAGCGGAGACCTGGGCGCGAGCGAGGACCCGGGAACTGACAGCCCGTACGGCGAGCGCGGAGGCGCGTGCATGACGACCCTGATGTTCATCCTCGGCATAGTCGTCTTCGCGGTCGGCCTGCTGGTCTCGATCGCCTGGCACGAGCTGGGCCACCTGTCCACCGCCAAGATGTTCGGCATCCGGGTGCCCCAGTACATGGTCGGCTTCGGCCCGACCATCTGGTCCCGGCACAAGGGCGAGACCGAGTACGGCATCAAGGCGATCCCGTTCGGCGGCTACATCCGCATGATCGGCATGTTCCCGCCCGGCGCGGACGGACGTCTGGAGGCCCGCTCCACCTCACCGTGGCGCGGCATGATCGAGGACGCCCGCTCCGCCGCCTTCGAGGAACTGCAGCCCGGCGACGAGAAGCGCCTGTTCTACACACGGAAACCCTGGAAACGGGTGATCGTGATGTTCGCGGGCCCGTTCATGAACCTGATCCTCGCGGTCGCGCTGTTCCTCACCGTGCTGATGGGCTTCGGCGTCCAGCAGCAGACCACCACCGTCAGCTCGGTCTCCCCCTGCGTCATCTCGCAGAGCGAGAACCGCGACACGTGCGAGAAGTCCGACCCCCGGTCCCCGGCCGAGGCGGCCGGGATGAAGGCGGGCGACAGGATCGTCGCGTTCGACGGCGTCCGGACCGACGACTGGGGCACGCTCTCCGACCTCATCCGCGACAGCGCCGGAAAGGCCGTGCCGATCGTCGTCGACCGTGACGGCCAGGAGGTCGCCCTCCAGGCGGACATCGCCACCAACCTGGTCGCCAAGAAGGACTCCGACGGGCTCTACGTCGAGGGCGAGTACGTCAAGGCCGGCTTCCTCGGCTTCAGCGCGGCCACCGGCGTCGTCAAGCAGGACTTCGGCGACTCCGTGGTCTGGATGACCGACCGGGTCGGCGACGCGGTCGACTCCCTGGCCGCCCTGCCGTCCAAGGTGCCCGCCCTGTGGGACGCCGCCTTCGGCGACGGCCCGCGCGAGCAGGACTCCCCGATGGGCGTCGTCGGAGCGGCCCGGGTCGGCGGCGAGATCGCCACGCTCGACATCCCGGCCTCGCAGCAGATGGCCATGTTCGTGATGCTGCTCGCGGGCTTCAACCTCTCCCTGTTCCTGTTCAACATGCTCCCGCTGCTGCCCCTCGACGGAGGGCACATCGCGGGCGCCCTGTGGGAATCACTGCGCCGCAACCTCGCCAGGGTGCTCCGCCGCCCCGACCCGGGCCCGTTCGACGTGGCGAAACTGATGCCGGTGGCCTATGTGGTGGCCGGTGTCTTCGTCTGCTTCACCCTCCTCGTCCTCGTCGCGGACGTGGTCAACCCGATACGGATCTCGTAAAGCCCGTCCGGTACGCATCCGCCGGACACCTGCCGTTCACGATGGCCTGGAACCCTTTCGTTCCGGGCCATCGCCCTTTGGGTGGGTTTACGACCGGGATGTGCCGGGGCCGATGGCCGTGCCGTAATCTCGGAGCGCGGAGCCCGCTGCTCACCGGGAGCCGGACCTTGATCCACGACTTGGGGTTGCACAGCAGATGACTGCGATTTCTCTCGGCATGCCGTCCGTTCCGACCACGCTGGCTCGGCGCCGCAGGAGCCGGAAGATCCAGGTCGGGTCGGTGGCGGTGGGCGGGGACGCGCCGGTGTCGGTGCAGTCGATGACGACGACGCGGACCTCGGACATCGGGGCGACGCTGCAGCAGATCGCGGAGCTGACGGCGTCGGGCTGTCAGATCGTGCGGGTGGCGTGTCCCACGCAGGACGACGCGGACGCGCTGGCGACGATCGCGCGCAAGTCGCAGATTCCGGTGATCGCCGATATTCACTTCCAGCCGAAGTACGTGTTCGCGGCGATCGAGGCGGGCTGTGCGGCGGTGCGGGTGAACCCGGGCAACATCAAGCAGTTCGACGACAAGGTCAAGGAGATCGCGAAGGCGGCCGGGGAGCACGGCACGCCGATCCGGATCGGGGTGAACGCCGGCTCGCTGGACCGGCGGCTGCTGCGGAAGTACGGGAAGGCGACGCCGGAGGCGCTGGCGGAGTCGGCGCTGTGGGAGGCGTCGCTGTTCGAGGAGCACGGCTTTCGGGACATCAAGATCTCGGTCAAGCACAACGATCCGGTGGTGATGGTGGAGGCCTACCGGCAGCTGGCGGCGCAGTGCGACTATCCGCTGCACCTGGGGGTGACCGAGGCGGGTCCGGCGTTCCAGGGCACGATCAAGTCGGCGGTGGCGTTCGGGGCGCTGCTCTCGCAGGGGATCGGGGACACGATCCGGGTGTCGCTGTCGGCGCCGCCGGTGGAGGAGGTCAAGGTCGGCCTGCAGATCCTGGAGTCGCTGAATCTCAAGCAGCGGGGTCTGGAGATCGTGTCGTGTCCGTCCTGCGGGCGTGCGCAGGTGGATGTGTACAAGCTGGCGGACGAGGTGACGGCGGGTCTGGAGGGGATGGACGTGCCGTTGCGGGTGGCGGTGATGGGCTGTGTGGTGAACGGTCCGGGGGAGGCCCGGGAGGCCGATCTGGGGGTGGCGTCCGGCAACGGCAAGGGGCAGATCTTCGTGAAGGGCGAGGTGATCAAGACCGTGCCGGAGTCGAAGATCGTGGAGACCCTCATCGAGGAGGCCATGAAGATCGCCGAACAGATGGAAGCCGACGGCGTGACCTCCGGCGAACCCCAGATCTCGGTCGCCGGCTGACGAAGCCCGCCAGTCCCGTCAGGCCCGTCTCCCCACCCGGGCCGGTCGCTCGGCCCGTCCTGCCCGGAGAACCTCCGGGCAGGACCGTTTCTCTCCCGCGGAGCGGCAGCACACAAAATCGACGGGTACAGTGCGGAAACCAGCAGACCCAAGTGTGTGAGGCCCCCCGCACGTGTTGACGCAGACCACCTCCCGGGTCCTCGAACCGAGCGACCTGGACGCCGCCCTCGCCATCCTCGACCGCGAGCCGGTGGCGAACGCCTTCGTGACATCCCGGGTACAGGTCGCGGGCCTGGACCCGTGGCGGCTCGGCGGCGAGATGTGGGGCTGGTACGAGGACGGCATGCTCACGTCCCTGTGCTACGCGGGCGCCAACCTGGTCCCCATCTGCGCCACCCCCCGGGCCGTCCGCGCCTTCGCCGACCGCGCCCGCCGGGCCGGCCGCCGCTGCTCCTCCGTCGTCGGCCCCGTGACCCCCACCGCCGCACTGTGGCGGCTGCTCGAACCCCAGTGGGGCCCCGCCCGCGAGGTCCGCGCCCACCAGCCCTTGATGGTCGCCGACCGGCTGCCCGAGAACATCACCCCGGACCCCTACGTCCGCCGCGTCCGCAAGGACGAGATGGAAAAGATCATGCCGGCCTGCGTGGCGATGTTCACCGAGGAGGTCGGGATCTCCCCGCTGGCCGGCGACGGCGGCCTGCTCTACCAGGCCCGGGTCGCCGAACTCGTCGGCGCCGGACGAGCCTTCGCCCGCTTCGACGCCGAGGGCAAGGTCGTCTTCAAGGCCGAGATCGGCGCCGCCACCGACCGCACCTGCCAGATCCAGGGCGTATGGGTGGCACCCGAACACCGGGGCAGGGGCGTCGCCGCCCCCGGCATGGCGGCAGTGCTCCGCTACGCCCTCGCGGACGTCGCCCCCGTGACGAGCCTCTACGTCAACGACTTCAACACCCCCGCACGCCGGACCTACCGGCGAGTGGGATTCCAGGAGGTCGGCGAGTTCATGAGCATCCTGTTCTGACCCCACCGACCCCGCCCGCCCGCCCCGCCCGGTGCCGTCGTGAGGCCGCGCGGAGCCGTCCCGACCCGCGCCGACGCCCTGTAGTCTCCCCGGCATGCTGCGCTTTCCCGGTCACGGGCACCCCCGCCCCGACGACATCGTGATCGGCCCCCTCGACCTCGCCGCGCACGTCGACGAGGCGCTGGCGGTCCAGGCGAAGGCGTTCGGCCTCGGCCCGGACGAGGTGGCCGTACGCCGGCAGATCGTGCTGCGCCACATGACCCTGCCGGGAGCCAGAGCCTTCGGTGCCACCGTCACCGGCCGCCTCGTCGGCTTCGTCTACGGCATGCCCAACGACCGTGCCCACTGGTGGTCCACGGTCGTCGAACCCCATCTGCGCGCCCGGGGCCTCGACGACTGGCTCGACGGTTCCTTCGTCATCACCGAACTGCACGTCCACCCGCGCTACCAGAAGCACGGCATCGGCCGCTCCCTGATCACCACGATCACCGACGGCGCCGACGAACCCCGCTCGATCCTCTCCGCCATCGACATAGAGAGCCCCGCCCGCGGCCTGTACCGCTCCCTCGGCTACGAGGACCTCGCCCGCCGCGTCCACTTCCCCAGCGCCCCCAAGCCGTACGCCGTGATGGGCGCCCCCTTGCCGCTCCGTCGCGCGCAGGGCCGAAAGGGCCAGTAGGGCCACAGGGGCCGTAACCGATTTCCACCGCCCCGTCCCGCCCCGCTAACCTCCAGTCATCACCCAGACGCAGCAGGAGTACGAGAACCATGGCGAACGCACCGGTCCAGCGCATGTCCCAGTTGATGGCGAAAACGCTGCGCGACGACCCGGCGGACGCCGAGGTCCTCAGCCACAAGCTGCTCGTCCGCGCGGGGTACGTGCGCCGCACCGCCGCCGGCATCTGGAGCTGGCTGCCCCTCGGCAAGAAGGTCCTCGCCAACGTCGAACGCGTCGTGCGCGAGGAGATGGACGCCATCGGCGCCCAGGAGGTACTGCTCCCCGCCATCCTGCCGCGTGAGCCCTACGAGACGACCGGCCGCTGGGAGGAGTACGGCCCCGAGCTGTTCCGCCTCCAGGACCGCAAGGGCGGCGACTACCTCCTCGGCCCCACCCACGAGGAGATCTTCACCCTCCTGGTGAAGGACCAGGCGTCCTCCTACAAGGACCTGCCGGTGATCCTCTACCAGATCCAGAGCAAGTACCGCGACGAGGCCCGCCCCCGCGCGGGCATCCTGCGCGGACGCGAGTTCCTGATGAAGGACTCGTACTCCTTCGACCTCGACGACGAGGGCCTGACCCGGTCCTACGGTCTGCACCGCCAGGCGTACCAGCGGATCTTCGAGCGCCTCGGCCTCGACTACCGCATCTGCGCCGCCACCGCCGGCGCGATGGGCGGCTCCAAGTCCGAGGAGTTCCTCGCCCCCGCGGAGGCCGGTGAGGACACCTTCGCGGACTGCCCGAACTGCGACTTCGCCGCGAACACCGAGGCGATCTCCTACGAGGTGAAGCCCGTCGACGGCTCCGCCGTCCCGGCCGCCGAGGACATCCCGACCCCCGACACCCCCACCATCGAGACCCTCGCCGCCTCGCTCGGCGTCCCCGCCTCGGCCACGCTGAAGAACCTGCTGGTCAAGGTCGACGGCGAGATCGTCGCCGTGGGCGTTCCCGGCGACCGGGAGGTCGACCTGGGCAAGGTCGAGGCGCACTTCGCCCCGGCCGCCGTCGAACTGGTCACCGCCGAGGACTTCGTCGGCCGCCCCGACCTGGTCCGCGGCTACGTCGGCCCGCAGGGCCTGGAGAAGGTCCGCTACATCGCCGACCCGCGCGTGGCACCGGGCACGTCCTGGATCACCGGGGCCAACAAGGCCGACACCCACGCCAAGAACGTGGTCGCGGGCCGCGACTTCGAGGTCGACGCGTACGTGGACGTCGTCGTGGTCGACGAGGGCGACCCCTGCCCGAAGTGCGGCACCGGCCTCCGGCTCGACCGCGCCATCGAGATCGGCCACATCTTCCAGCTGGGCCGCAAGTACGCCGACGCCCTCAAGCTCGACGTCCTCGGGCAGCAGGGCAAGCCCGTCCGCGTCACCATGGGCTCCTACGGCGTCGGTGTCTCCCGCGCGGTGGCGGCCCTGGCCGAGCAGACCGCCGACGACAAGGGCCTGTGCTGGCCCCAGGAGATCGCCCCGGCCGACGTCCATGTGGTCGCCGCGGGCAAGGCCCTGCAGACCGAGCTCGCCCTCGACGTCTCCGCCAAGCTCGCCGCCGCCGGCGTCCGCGTCCTGGTCGACGACCGTGCGGGCGTCTCGCCGGGCGTGAAGTTCACCGACTCCGAACTGATCGGCGTTCCGCAGATCCTGGTCGCCGGCCGCCGCTCCGCCGAGGGCATCGTCGAGCTGAAGGACCGCCGTACCGGCGAACGCGAGGAAGTGACCGTGGACGAGGCGATCGCCCGCCTCACGGCCTGACCGCACCACCACCGGAGCCCACGCGGGACCGCCCCCGCGCGGGCTCCGGTGATCCCGGCCGAAGCCCACGGCCCGGTACACGCGTCCCTGACGCCCCGGCCGTCGGCGGTGCGGGCCCGTACGCCGGAATCCACAGTGCGGCCGCCGTACCGGCGAACGCGGGGGATTCACCGTGGCCGAGGCCCCGGATCGCTCCACGGCACGGCCACGCCGTCACCGTGCCGAGACCGGAGCCCGCGTCGTGATCGCGGCCGGAGGACCGGACCGTACACAGCGGCTCACCGCGTGACCGCGTCAACGGCGCGCGGGAGGACCCGGTGGACGACGCGATCGCCCGGCTCACGCCGTCACCACGACGAGGCCGGGAGCCCGCGCGGAGTCGTTCCCCGCGCGGACTCCCGGCGGCACCACGCGGTGTCAGAGCCAGCCGGCGAACTCCAGGAGGAGCTCCGCGTCCCGGTCGCGGCCGATGCGACGGGCGCGCACGCCGGACTCCACCGCGCGGAACAGCGTCCAGCCGCGCAGACGTTCCTGGTCGATCTCCAGGGACTCCGCCAGGCGCTTCACCCGGCGGCGGGTCGTCGTCGCGCCGGAGGGCTGGGCGATGAGGTCCTCCACGCGGTCGCGTACCAGCCGGGCCAGGTCGAAGGCGTGCTCGCCCACCACCGGGTCCGGGCCCACCGCCAGCCACGGCATCCGCTCGGCGGAGAGCACCTTGCTCTGCCGGAACGTGCCGTGCAGCAGCCGGTGCTCGGGCGGCGCGGCCAGCAGTTCCTCGCGCGCCGCCAGCGCCGCGGACACCAGCGGTGCCACCTCGGGAAATCCCGCGGCACCCGCCCGCATGGCCTCGGCCTGCCGGCCGGTCCGCTCGGCCACCGTCTCGAAGGGATGAGCGGTGTCCCCCGCGGGCGGCTCGACCCACAGCCGCCGCAGCGTCGCGGCGGCCTCCAGCAGAGCCTTCGCCTCCGGCAACGACCGCACCGAGACATCCGGATGCAGCCGCTCCAGCAGCAGCGCCCCGTCCGGGGAGGAGGGCTCCAGCAACCGGACCGTGCCCAGCCCGTTCCAGTGGGCCAGCGCGGCCCGCTCGCTCTCCGGCCGGGCCCGCGCGGGGGCCAGTTTCAGCACGGCGGGCGTGTCGTCGGCCGTCCGCACCAGCACCACCAGGCTGCTGCGACCCCCGGGCACCTGCACCCGTTCCACGGTCAGCCCGCGCAGTGCGACGGCCTCACGCGCCGCCTCGGGCAGCTTCCCCAGCCAGTCCGCACCGCCGTCGGGAGCCGTCTCACCCAGCGCCCTCACCAGACGCTGCGGCGGTTCGAAGACCATGCGCGAGTCGTTCCCTTCGTGCTGTACGCGACATCTGCCGCCGTCCCCTCACGCCGCTCCGGCACGCCCTCGCGTGCGGTCGTGAGGCTCCCTCACACCGGCGGCACCGACGGAGCCTCCGAGGACGGCCCGGCCCGCTCGGCGAGCCCAGGGAAGGCTACGCTCTCCCCGCTCCAGCGCACCGCCCGCACCGCGGCCTCCCGCAGCGCCTCGGCCGCCGCGCGGCGCCGCGCGCCTTCGCTCGCGCGCACCAGGTCCGAGTACACCCCGGCCACCCGGTTCTCCAGCTCCGCCGCGAGCCGCACGGCCGCGGCCGGGTCCGGTACCTGGAACGGCAGCGCGTACCCCGCGGCCGCGGCCACGGGGTCGGCGCCCGTGTCCTTCACCTCGCGCACCAGCGCGTCCCGGCGCGCGCGGTGCGCGTCGTGGGCCGAGCGCGCGTCCGCGCGCCGGTCGTCGGCGATCCGCCCGCCGACGACCCCGTATCCGTACACCGCCGCGTGCTCCGCCGCCAGGGCCGCCTGGAGCGCCCGCAGCTCCCGGTCCTTCGCCTCGCTCACCCGTCAGCCCTCCGTCAGCACGAACACATGCGCCGCGCCGGCTGCCGCCACCGACGCCAGCAGCCTGGCCAGCTCGGCCGGCGCGTCGAGCAGTGCTTCCAGGCGCCGGTCGGCGATCTCCCGCTCGGCGGCGGCGAGCCCGGAGAGGGCGTCCTTCTCCTTCGCGGGCACCGGCACCGGTGACGAGGCGGACGGCACCGGTGCCGAGGCGGACGGCCCCGCCCCGGCGGGCACCGGCGACTCCGGCGACGCCGAACCCGCCGCGGTCCCGAGACTCTCGAAGGCCTTCGCGTGCCGCACGGCGTTCTCGCGCAACGGAGCCAGCCGCTGCGCGAGCCCGGCGTGCGCCGCGATCACGGCGTCGTACCGCTCGGCCAGCTCCCGGCTGTCGCGCGCCGCACGCGCGCGTGCCCGTTCGGAGGCCGGGGGAGAAGGGCTGCCGGCGGCGGGGCCGGCATCCCGGGACCCGGCGGAACAGCCCGCCGCGAGCAGGGCCGTCGGGGCGACGGCGAGCAGGCTCCTTCTGCGCGGCCCCGTACGGGCGCGCGGAGCATGGGGGAACGGCACGGCAGACGTCCTCGGGGGCTCGTACGGAACGTGGCGACGGAAGAAGAGCCCCAGGCGCTGCCCTCGAACTCCCGCCCTCCAGGCGAGCAAGGGGAGTTCGACGACAGGACCCAGGTCCGTGATCACGGTACCCGTGCATCTCCCCGACGGCGCTCAGCGGCACCCCCCCCGGTGACCGGGTGGACGGCATCACCCCTCGCGACCGGATACCCTTTGAACCAGACACGCGCCCCATCCCACAACAGCACACGCGGCCGAGGAGTCACCCGGATGAGCAGCACCCAGAGCGAGAGGCTTCGAGAACTTCTGGAACCGCTCGTCAGCTCGCAGGGCCTCGATCTCGAGGAGATCGCCGTGGACGCGGTCGGCCGCAAGCGGGTGCTGCGCGTCGTGGTCGACTCGGACACCGGCGCGGATCTGGACCGCATCGCCGATGTGAGCCGTGTGCTCTCGGCGAAGCTCGACGAGACCGACGCGATGGGCAGCGGCGAGTACACCCTCGAGGTCGGAACCCCGGGCGCCGAACGCCCCCTCACCGAGTACCGGCACTACGTGCGCGCCACGGGCCGCCTGGTGGGCTTCCGGCTGACGGCGGGCGACGAACTGGTCGCCCGGATCCTGCGGACCGACGACGACGGCCTCGACCTCGAGGTGCCCGGGGTCAAGGGCCGCAAGCCCACCGCGCGCCGGCTCGCCTTCGACGAGATCGACAGAGCGCGCGTCCAGGTCGAGTTCAACCGCAGGGACGACAGGTCCGCCGCGCAGGACGCGACCGGGACCGACGACACGAACGACACCAACGACAAGACGGAAGAGGAGGCGTAGCCGTGGACATCGACATGAGCGCCCTGCGGGGTTTGGTACGGGAGAAGGAGATCTCCTTCGACCTGCTGGTCGAGGCCATCGAGTCGGCCCTCCTCATCGCCTACCACCGCACCGAGGGAAGCCGCCGCCACGCGCGCGTGAAGCTCGACCGGGAGACCGGGCATGTGACGGTGTGGGCGAAGGAGGATCCCGAGGACCTCGACGAGGGCCAGGAGGCCCGCGAGTTCGACGACACCCCGTCCGACTTCGGCCGCATCGCCGCCACCACGGCCAAGCAGGTCATCCTGCAGCGCCTGCGCGACGCCGAGGACGACGCGACGCTCGGCGAGTACGCCGGCCGTGAGGGCGACATCGTCACCGGCGTGGTCCAGCAGGGCCGCGACCCGAAGAACGTCCTGGTCGACATCGGCAAGCTGGAGGCCATCCTGCCGGTGCAGGAGCAGGTTCCCGGCGAGACCTACCCGCACGGACTGCGGCTGCGCAGTTACGTCGTCCGGGTGGCGAAGGGCGTGCGCGGCCCGTCCGTCACCCTGTCGCGCACACATCCCAATCTGGTGAAGAAACTCTTCGCCCTGGAGGTGCCGGAGATCGCCGACGGCTCGGTGGAGATCTCCGCCATCGCCCGCGAGGCCGGCCACCGTACGAAGATCGCCGTCCACTCCACCCGGTCCGGGCTGAACGCCAAGGGCGCCTGCATCGGCCCCATGGGCGGCCGCGTACGCAACGTGATGGGCGAGCTGAACGGCGAGAAGATCGACATCGTCGACTGGTCGGACGACCCCGCCGAGATGGTGGCCAACGCGCTCTCCCCGGCCCGTGTCACCAAGGTGGAGATCGTGGACCTGGCGGCCCGGTCCGCCCGGGTGATCGTGCCGGACTACCAGCTGTCCCTGGCGATCGGCAAGGAGGGGCAGAACGCCCGCCTGGCCGCCCGTCTGACCGGCTGGCGGATCGACATCCGGCCGGACACGGAGCAGCCCGGGGAATAGATCCAAGCCGCCGCGCGCTGAGATCACGACAGTCTTGCGCGCGGCACGTGTTCGATACTTGCCCCAAAGGGGTGAGGTCGGTCCGGGGAGGTAGACTTAGTAGTGTCTGGCCGGACACCTACCCACGCGCGCCCCGAGCGCACCTGCGTGGGCTGCCGGGAGCGAGCAGTCAAGAACGAGCTGCTGCGGACCGTGGTGATCGAGGATGTGTGCGTTCCTGATCCACGCGGTACGCTGCCCGGCCGGGGTGCGTATGTACATCCCGCCCCGGTCTGTCTTGACCAGGCGGTGCGCCGAAGGGCGTTTCCGCGGGCGCTCCGCGTCCCGGGACCGCTCGACGTAAAGGCGTTGCGCCACTACGTCGAGCAGGCACAGGGTTGCGACAGCAATCCGTAAGAAGACATGCCGTGCGGAACCCCCCGTGCGGTCTGGTACCTCGCGAGTCGAAAGCAGGTCGAGATTGCGATGAGCACTCGATGAGTACGCGATGAGTACGCCCATGAACTAGCGACGGTCCGGACGCAACCCGGACCTCAGAGGAGCGAAGTGGCTAAGGTCCGGGTCTACGAACTCGCCAAGGAGTTCGGTGTCGAGAGCAAGGTCGTCATGGCCAAGCTCCAAGAGCTCGGTGAATTCGTCCGTTCGGCGTCTTCGACGATCGAAGCGCCTGTAGTACGCAAGCTGACCGACGCGTTCCAGCAGGGCGGGGGCAACGGCAAGTCCGGTGCCAAGCCCGGCGCGCCCAGGAAGGCCGCGCCCAGGCCCGCGCCGTCCCCGGCGCAGGCACGTCCGGCAGCACCGCGGCCGCCGGCCGCACCCAAGCCCCCCGCGGCGCAGCAGCCCGAGGCCCCGTCGGCGCCCGCTCCGGCGGCCTCCGCTCCGGCGGCCTCCGGTCCGCGTCCGGGGCCGCGCCCCGCGCCGCGTCCGGCACCGGCAGTCCCGGAGTTCCAGGCCCCGCCGGCCGCCGCTCAGGCTCCGTCCCCGGCTCCGGCCGGACCGAAGCCCAGTGGTGCACGCCCCGGCGCCCCCAAGCCCGGCGGTCGTCCCGCCGGTCAGGGTGGCCAGGGCGGTCAGGGTGGCCAGGGCGGCCGTCCGGCCGGTCAGGGCCAGCGTCCCGGTGGCGGCGGTCAGCGTCCGGGTGGACGCCCGGCCGGTCCGCGTCCGGGTAACAACCCCTTCACCTCCGGTGGCTCCACCGGTATGGCCCGCCCGCAGGCACCCCGCCCGCAGGGCGCGCGTCCCGGTGGTCCCGGTGCCCCCGGCGCCGGTCCCCGTCCCCAGGCCCCCGGTGGCCAGGGCGGTGGCGGTCCGCGTCCGCAGACTCCGGGCGGGCAGCGTCCCTCCCCGGGCTCGATGCCGCGTCCGCAGGGCGGTCCCCGTCCCGGCGGCGCAGGCCCTGGTGGTCCGCGTCCCAACCCCGGCATGATGCCGCAGCGTCCGGCTGCCGGTCCCCGCCCCGGTGGCGGTCCCGGCGGTGGCCGTGGTCCGGCCGGTGCCGGTCGTCCCGGTGGCGCTCGTCCCGGCGGCGGCGGTGGCTTCGCCGGTCGCCCGGGTGGCGGCGGCGGTGGCGCCGGTCGTCCCGGTGGCGGCGGCGGTTTCGCCGGTCGTCCCGGTGGTGGCGGCGGTTTCGCCGGCGGCGGTGGCCGTCCCGGCTTCGGTGGCCGTCCCGGTGGTCCCGGTGGCCGTGGTGGCACGCAGGGCGCCTTCGGTCGTCCCGGCGGTCCGGCCCGTCGTGGCCGCAAGTCGAAGCGGCAGAGGCGCCAGGAGTACGAGGCCATGCAGGCCCCGTCGGTCGGCGGCGTGATGCTGCCTCGCGGCAACGGCGAGAGCATTCGCCTGTCGCGCGGTGCCTCGCTCACCGACTTCGCGGAGAAGATCAACGCCAACCCGGCGTCGCTCGTCGCGGTCATGATGAACCTCGGCGAGATGGTCACCGCGACCCAGTCCGTCTCCGACGAGACGCTCCACATGCTCGCCGGCGAGATGAACTACACGGTTCAGATCGTCAGCCCGGAGGAGGAGGACCGCGAGCTGCTCGAGTCCTTCGACCTGGAGTTCGGCGAGGACGAGGGCTCCGACGAGGACCTGGTCGTCCGTCCGCCGGTGGTCACCGTCATGGGTCACGTCGACCACGGCAAGACCCGCCTGCTCGACGCCATCCGCAAGACGAACGTCGCTTCGGGCGAGGCCGGCGGCATCACCCAGCACATCGGTGCCTACCAGGTAGCGACCGAGGTCAACGACGAAGAGCGCAGGATCACCTTCATCGACACCCCGGGTCACGAGGCGTTCACCGCCATGCGTGCCCGTGGTGCGCGGTCGACCGACATCGCGATCCTGGTCGTCGCGGCCAACGACGGCGTCATGCCGCAGACGGTCGAGGCGCTCAACCACGCCAAGGCGGCCGAGGTCCCGATCGTCGTCGCGGTCAACAAGATCGACGTCGAGGGCGCCGACCCGACCAAGGTGCGCGGTCAGCTGACCGAGTACGGCCTCGTGGCCGAGGAGTACGGCGGCGACACCATGTTCGTCGACATCTCCGCCAAGCAGGGTCTGCACATCGACAGCCTCCTGGAGGCCGTCGTCCTCACCGCCGACGCCTCGCTCGACCTGCGGGCCAACCCGACGCAGGACGCGCAGGGCATCTCGATCGAGTCCCGGCTCGACCGCGGCCGCGGTGCCGTGGCGACCGTCCTCGTCCAGCGAGGCACCCTGCGGGTCGGCGACACGATGGTGGTGGGCGATGCCTACGGCCGCGTGCGCGCCATGCTCGACGACAACGGCAACAACGTCGCCGAAGCCGGCCCGTCGACGCCGGTCCAGGTCCTGGGCCTGACCAACGTCCCGGGTGCGGGCGACAACTTCATCGTCGTCGACGAGGACCGTACGGCCCGTCAGATCGCCGAGAAGCGCGCCGCCCGTGAGCGCAACGCCGCGTTCGCCAAGCGCACGCGCCGCGTGTCGCTGGAGGACCTGGACAAGGTGCTCAAGGCCGGCGAGATCCAGCAGCTGAACCTGATCATCAAGGGTGACGCGTCCGGATCGGTCGAGGCCCTCGAGTCCTCGCTGCTCCAGCTGGACGTCGGCGAAGAGGTCGACATCCGCGTCCTGCACCGTGGCGTCGGTGCGGTCACGGAGTCCGACATCGACCTGGCGATGGGCTCGGACGCCATCGTGATCGGCTTCAACGTGCGCGCCGCCGGGCGGGCACAGCAGATGGCCGAGCGCGAAGGCGTGGATGTCCGGTACTACTCGGTCATCTACCAGGCGATCGAGGAGATCGAGGCGGCCCTCAAGGGCATGCTCAAGCCGGAGTACGAAGAGGTCGAGCTCGGTACGGCGGAGATCCGCGAGGTCTTCCGCTCGTCCAAGCTGGGCAACATCGCGGGTGTTCTCATCCGCTCCGGCGAGGTCAAGCGCAACACCAAGGCGCGCCTCATCCGCGACGGCAAGGTCATCGCGGAGAACCTCAACATCGTCGGTCTGCGTCGCTTCAAGGACGACGTCACCGAGATCCGCGAAGGCTTCGAGGGCGGTATCAACCTCGGAAACTTCAACGACATCAAGGTCGACGACGTCATCGCGACCTACGAGATGCGCGAGAAGCCGCGGGGATAACACCCCACGGTGTGTGCCGGCCGGCGGGACAGCTGTCCCGCCGGCCGGCACGCGTGTCCAGGGACGGGCACAGGGCCGGGGACGGGTCGCGAAACCGGGGGACCGGTTCGGGTAAGCTCCCCGGCCGGTCCCACGGAGCGTAATATCCGTCGATCGGCCCGCCCCTTCGATGTACGGTTCTGATGTTCCCGCCCACCACGGACGGCGGGGACGCCGATCCCGTACCGGCGGGTGAACCGGTTGTGCATGTATGTGGGGACGCTGTCCTTCGACCTCCTCCTCGGTGACGTCAGGTCGCTGAAGGAGAAGCGCTCCGTCGTCCGCCCGATCGTCGCCGAGCTCCAGCGGAAGTACGCGGTGAGCGCGGCCGAGGTGGATCACATGGATCTTCATCGCAGGGCCGTCATCGGCCTGGCGGTGGTGTCCGGCGACACGGCGCACCTGACCGACGTACTGGACCGGTGCGAGCGGCTGGTCGCCGGCCGCCCCGAGGTGGAACTGCTGTCCGTCAGGCGGCGCTTCCACGGCGAGGACGACTGACGAATCCAGCCCCGGGAACGCGGGGCTTTGACAACTCGGACAGGAAAGAACGGGAGACGGACCAGTGGCCGACAACGCGCGGGCGAAAAGGCTGGCGGACCTCATCCGGGAGGTGGTGGCCCAGAAGCTGCAGCGCGGGATCAAGGACCCGCGGCTCGGCACGCACGTCACCATCACGGACACCCGGGTCACGGGTGACCTGCGGGAGGCGACCGTCTTCTACACGGTGTACGGGGACGACGAGGAGCGGAAGGCCGCCGCGGCGGGCCTGGAGAGCGCCAAGGGCATCCTGCGCTCCGAGGTGGGCCGGGCGGCGGGTGTGAAGTTCACGCCGACCCTGGCGTTCGTCATGGACGCGCTCCCGGACACCGCGCGCAACATCGAGGACCTCCTCGACAAGGCGCGCCAGTCCGACGCCAAGGTGCGCGAGGCGTCCGCGGGCGCCGCGTACGCGGGCGGGGCCGACCCGTACCGCAAGCCGGAGGACCCCGAGGACCCCGAGGACACTGAGACGGACGACACCGCCGAATGACCCAGAAGCACACCACGCCCGACGGCCTCGTCATCGTCGACAAGCCGTCGGGCTTCACTTCGCACGACGTGGTCGCCAAGATGCGCGGCATCGCCCGGACCCGCCGCGTCGGCCACGCAGGCACTCTCGACCCGATGGCGACGGGCGTCCTCGTCCTCGGCGTCGAGCGGGCCACCAAACTCCTCGGTTACCTCGCGCTGACCGAGAAGGAGTACCTGGGCACCATCCGGCTCGGGCAGGACACCCTCACCGACGACGCCGAGGGCGAGATCACCTCGTCCACGGACGCCTCCGGGGTCACCCGCGAGGCCGTCGACGCCGGGGTGGCCAAGCTGACCGGCGCCATCATGCAGGTGCCGTCCAAGGTCAGCGCCATCAAGATCGACGGAGTGCGCTCCTACAAGCGGGCCCGTGAGGGCGAGGAGTTCGACATCCCGGCCCGGCCGGTCACCGTCTCCTCGTTCACCGTGTACGACGTCCGCCCGGCCGTCGCCGAGAACGGCACCCCGGTGCTCGACCTGGTCGTCTCCGTCGTCTGCTCCTCCGGCACGTACATCCGCGCCCTCGCCCGCGACCTGGGCGCCGACCTGGGCGTCGGCGGTCACCTCACGGTGCTGCGCAGGACCCGGGTCGGCCCGTACAAGCTGGACGCGGCCCGCACCCTCGACCGGCTCCAGCAGGAACTGACCGTGCTGCCGATCGCGGAGGCCGCCGCGGCGGCCTTCCCCCGCTGGGACGTCGACGCCCGGCGCGCCCGGCTGCTCACCAACGGCGTGCGCCTGGAGATGCCCGAGGAGTACGCGGGCACCGGCCCGGTGGCCGTCTTCGACCCCGAGGGCACCTTCCTCGCCCTCGTCGAGGAACACCGGGGCAAGGCCAAGAGCCTGGCGATCTTCGGCTGACGGCCGGGCGGGCCGACGGGGCGGCCGGCCGGCTCACGGGTGCGGCCGGCCCGGCTGCCCGGTGGACCTCACCGGCCCGCCACCCGGCCGGTACACCGCGCAGCGGTACGACCCGGTGAACGGCCCGATCGGTCCGACGCGCGGCGGGCCCCGCACGCTCACCGCGTGACCGGCGGTGTCGGCGCCGTCGCCGGGCCTTGCCCGCGTGACCGGCCGACCGGGTTCGTCGAAGTGGTCGGTCCGGCCGTGCGGTCGGCCGTATCGGTCTCATCGGCCTCGCCGGCCTGTGCGGTCGGCCGACCTGCGGCGCGACCGTCCCGTGGTTCCACCGGCGTGACCCCTCGGCGGGCTCGACCGTCCCGTGCGGGCCCAACCTTCCCCACCGGTCGCCCGGCGCCCCGTGGCCGCCCGTGGAGCGGCGTCACGGGGATTGCGTGCCGCCGCTCCACGGTCCCCCCGGTTCCCCCACCCCCAGGGTGTATCCACTTGTGGCCGTCCTTTCACCCGTAAGTGCAGGCGCTCGGAGTGAACGGGGGAGTGGAAGGGGGCGCGTTTGCCGAGGGCGCTGTGTCGCTGATCACCCGGCCCTACTGTCGAGCCGAAGCAGTCGAAGGCACAGTACGAAGGCACGGCATGAAGGTTCGACGATGACGTCGCGCGACCCGTCCCGTCACGAGCGGGGCACGTTCCACGACCCGGCCGACCGGACTCCGGGGGAGGCCCCTCGGGCCCGGCGGGAGCCGTTGCCCACCGATGTCCTCGTCCGCGTCCAGGACCTCGACGGCCGCCCGCGCGGTCTCGCCTTCCCCGCCGACCACCGCGGCACGCTGATCACCAGCCACGAGGCCGTCGACGGCCTCCCCGGCCTGGCCCTGCACGCCCCCGGCGACCGTCACCGTGTCGTGGGCGCCGACGCCGTCACCCCGCTGCCCGAGCTCGGCCTCGCCCTCGTCCACGCCGAAGGGCTTGGTGTCGAGCCGCTGCCCGTCACCGCGCGGGACCGCCTCGACAGCGGCGCCTACGTGCGGATCGCCGCCGGGTGCTGGCGCGAGGCGCGCGTACTCGGCCCGACCACCGTGACGTACACCGCCACCGAGCGCTGCCACACCCTCGACGACGCGCTGGAACTCGCCATCGGCACCACCGGCCGTGACGCGCTGCGCACCGGCGGCGGAGCGGCCGGCGGTCCGGTGCTCGACGCCGCCACCGGCGCCGTCCTCGGTGTCCTCGGCACCGCGCTCCGCGCCGGTGGCCGCGACGGCGGCTTCGCCGTGCCGCTCCGCCCCGCCCCGGGCCCCCTCGCCGCCCTCCTCGCCGAGAACGCGGCGACGGTCCCGGCGTACGGCACCGACCTCAACCTCGCCGGCGTGCTGGAACTCACCGCCACCTCGGTCGGGCAGGACGGCCCGTCGGGCGCACTCGCCCCCGGAGACGTCGTTCCGGTGGAGCGGGCCGCCGTCACCGCGGAGTTCACCGCGTTCGAACACGGCCCGGCCGCGGTCCTCGGTCTCGTCGGGCCGCCCGGCAGCGGCCGTACGACGGAGCTCGCGGCGCTCGCCGCCCGCCGCCACCGGGCCGGCGGCCCCACGCTGTGGCTGCGCGGCGCCGATCTGCGGGAGGACGACCTCTCCGTCGCCGACGCGGCCCAGCGGGCGCTCGACCGGGCCGCCCGCATCGTCGCCGCCTCCCGCACCCGGACCCCGGCCGGACCCGAAGACCTCGGCGACACCGGCCCGGCCCGCCTCGCCGGCCTGGCCCGCAGTGCCGGCCGCCCGCTGCTGCTCCTCCTCGACGGCCCCGAGGAGATGCCGCCCCTCCTGACCGGCCGCCTCGCCCAGTGGAGCGACGGCACGGCACGGTGGCTGCGGCGGACCGGGGCGCGCCTGGTGGTGGGGTGCCGCGCGGAGTACTGGGAGAGCGCGGGCACGTTCCTCCCGGCGGAGCTGCTGCACCGGCACCGGGGCGGGCCCCAGGGTGAGGCCCCGGGCGGCCCCCCGGCCGAGTGCCTTCCCGCGTGCGTGCGTCTCGGCGACCTGACCGCCGACGAGGCCATCGAGGCACGAGCCCGCTACGGCATCCCGGAGGGCTCCCCGGCCGACACCCGGCACCCGCTGACGCTCCGGCTGCTCGCGGAGGTCAGGGCCGCCCTCGCCGACGCCCCGGACGCGCCGGACGCCCGCGCGGACCGCCACGATGTCCTCTCCGCCCACCTGGATCTGATGTGCCTGCGCGTGGCCGTACGCCTCGCCGCCGGGAGCGGGCTGCGTGGCACCGCCGTACGCCGGCTGGCCGCCAAGGTCTCCGGGCAGGTGCACGAAGCCGCCCGGCGCAGCCTCGGCCCCGGGCAGGGCGAGCTGGACCGGGAGGCGTTCGAGGCGGTGTTCCCCTGGGGGCCCGCACCGGCCGGGCTCGGCGGCGGCACCGGCTGGGCCCACGCCGTACTCGCCGAGGGCCTCCTCGTCCCCGCCGGGACCGGCTACCGCTTCGCCCACGAGGAACTCGCCGACTGGCTCCAGGGCACCCACCTGGACCTGGACGGGGCCCTGCGTGCCCTGGTCCACGGCGACCCCGGTGCCCCTCGCGACCCCGACACCGCCGACGGCGTCCCTGTGCCGCACCACCGCGTCGGGCCCGTCGTCCAGGCCATGCTGCTGCTCGCCCGGCAGCACGGAACAGCCCCGCTCGCCTCCCGGCTCGCGGACCTGGTGCACGCCCTCGACGCCGGGACGGACTCGTGGTGGGCCTCCCGGCTGCTCACCGAGACCCTCGCGCGCGTGCCCGACGCGACGCCCTACACCGGGGTGCTGCGGCTGCTGGCCGACCGGATCGTGGCCTGGCGGCAGCGGCGGCGGCCGGTCCCCGGCGAGCTGGGACCGGCCTTCTGGACCGCTCTCCCCCTGCCCCTGGAGACCGGCTTCGAGCTGCTGCGCGGACTCGTGCACGCCGACGGCCCCCCGGGCGAGGCCGGCCCCCGGTTCCTGGACGCCGCCTCCCGCCTGTTCAGCGCCGACCCCGCCGCCGTACTCCCGCACCTCGTCCGGTGGTTCGAGGACGAACGGCCCCTGCCCGCCACCCCGCACGCGACGGTCGCGACGGCGGCCCAGGCGCTGCTGCACACCCACCGGCACCGCGCCCCGGACACCCTGACCGAGGCGCTCGCCGGCAGCCCGCACCGGCGGGCCGGCCAACTGCTCGGCGTACTGGCCGAGGAAGACCCTTCGGCGGTATGCCGGGCCGTCGACCGCTGGGCGCGCGACGAGCGCCCCGCCCGCCGCGCGGCAGCGGTGACCTACGGGCTGCTGGCCGCACCGCACGCCCGTGACGAGGCCGACCGCACCCTGCTGCGGTACGCGGCCCTCGCCCTGCTCGTACGTACCGGCGACCGCGCCCTGCACGGCGGCGCGCTCGCCCTGCTCGTCCAGGACCCGAGCAGCAGGGACCGCCACCTCGCGCGGGCTCTGGAACACTTCGCGGCCGGCGACCCGTACGTCCCGCCGAGCGCGCTGGCCTGCGCCCTCACCACCCACCCGGAGGCCGTCCTCGACGCCTTCCGAGTGAGGCTCGCCCGGCGGGACGCCGGCGGGACACCGGACACTCCCGCCGATGCGCCCGCCCACCTCGACGCGACCGTTTCCGCCGAGGTGGACGCCGACGCCGACGCGCCCGCGCTGGCCCTTTGCGTCGCCGCGCTGGTGAGGGCGGCGGTGGAGCGGCGGCCGGACCTCGCGGGACGGCTGGCCGCGTACGCGGACCGGCGCCTGGACCAGGAGCCGGCCGACCGCGACGTCCTGCTGCCCCTGCTCACCGGCCTGCTGGACGCCGGGCCGCAGCCGCTGCGGGCCGCCCTCGCCGGCGCCCTGGCCGAGCCCGGCACCCCCGCCTCGCGCCCCCTGCGCCGCGAACTGCTGGACCCGCTCCTCACCCGCGACCACGACCCCGACCTGCTGGCCGCGGTGCTGGGAGCCGCCGCCCGCCACACCGACGACCCCCGCCACACCGACGACCCCCGCCACACCGACGACACCCGGCGGACCGACGACCCCGCGCGCGAACTCGTCCACCACACCGGGCTGCTCCTCGTCCGCACCCCCGACGGCGCCGCCCGCTTCGACCACGTCCTGGCCGCCCTGGGGCGGCACGTCCCGGGCTTCGCCGCCGCCCTGGCCCACTGGCTGGCGGACGCGCCCCAGGAGTGGGCGGACGTGGTCGGACCCGGCACCCGGCGGATGATCGAGACCCGGTCGGGAGTGGGCGTCCCCGTCTGAGCCGCGACCGGGAGTGCACAGCGTCACAGTGCCGGAGCGCCGATGCCGATGCGAGCCGACGGCGGTCGGCATGGCACCCTTAGACCTGCGCAGGAGAAGTCCACGGACTCGGCCCGACAAGGTTTCGACAAGGAGCAGGCAGTGCAGCGCTGGCGTGGCTTGGAGGACATCCCCCAGGACTGGGGGCGCAGCGTCGTCACCATCGGTTCCTACGACGGAGTCCACCGCGGGCACCAGCTGATCATCAGGCACGCCGTGG
Source organism: Streptomyces sp. NBC_01635 (assembly GCF_045209715.1). Taxonomy (NCBI): domain Bacteria; kingdom Bacillati; phylum Actinomycetota; class Actinomycetes; order Kitasatosporales; family Streptomycetaceae; genus Streptomyces; species Streptomyces sp. NBC_01635. Next base: position 6,549,297 of record NZ_CP109277.1, read on the forward strand.
ACCGTGCCCGGGAACTGGGCGTCCCCGCGGTCGTCGTCACCTTCGACCCGCACCCCAGCGAGGTCGTCCGCCCCGGCAGCCACCCGCCGCTGATCGCCCCGCATCACCGCCGCGCGGAACTCATGACCGAGCTGGGCGTGGACGCGGTCCTGATCCTCCCCTTCACCACGGAGTTCTCGAAGCTGTCGCCGGCCGAGTTCGTGGGCAAGGTCCTGGTCGACAGACTGCACGCCAAAGCGGTCGTCGAGGGCCCCAACTTCCGCTTCGGCCACCGGGCCGCGGGCACCGTGGACTTCCTCGCGGAACAGGGCAAGATCTACGACTTCGAGGTCGAGGTCGTCGAGCTGTACGTGAGCGGCGAGGCCGGTGGCGGCGAGCCGTTCTCCTCCACACTCACCCGCCGCCTGATCGCGGAGGGTGAGGTCGAGGGCGCCGCCGAGATCCTGGGCCGCCCGCACCGGGTGGAGGGCGTGGTCGTCAGCGGCGCCCGGCGCGGCCGCGAACTGGGCTTCCCCACGGCCAACGTCGAGACGCTCCCGCACACCGCCATCCCCGCCGACGGCGTCTACGCGGGCTGGCTGCACGCCCAGGGCGAGGCCATGCCGGCCGCGATCTCCGTCGGCACCAACCCCCAGTTCGACGGCACCGAGCGCACGGTCGAGGCGTACGCCATCGACCGCGTCGGCCTGGACCTCTACGGTCTGCACGTCGCCGTCGACTTCCTCGCCTTCGTCCGCGGCCAGGCGAAGTTCGACTCGCTCGAGGCGCTGATGGAGCAGATGGCGGCGGACGTCAGGCGCTGCAAGGAACTGGTGGCAGCGGCCGAGAAGCCGTAGGAGGCACGTACGCGGGCCCTTACGCGCGGAGCGGCGGGACAGAGGGCCCGGACGGACCCGGGGCCTCGCGCGCGTGGGCCCAGTGGCAGGCCACCTGACCGACCGTGCCCTTGCCTCCCTCCTCCCCCTCCCGACCTCCCCCGTCGAGGATCTCCGGGTCCCGGGTCCGGCACGCGTCCGCGACGCCCGCCCGGTCCGCCTCCCCGCCGAGCAGGAGCTGGCAGCGTGTGCGGAACCGGCAGCCCCCTGGAACACGGGTCGGATCCGGGGGCTCACCGCTCAGGACCACCGGGTCGCCCGGCGCCTCCGGGAGCACCGACAACAGGGCCTGCGTGTACGGGTGCCGGGGCGCGGTCAGCACCTGCTCCACCGTCCCGGTCTCCACGATCCGGCCGAGGTACATCACCGCGACCCGGTCGGCGATGTTCCAGGCCAGCCCGAGGTCGTGGGTGACCACCAGCGCGGACAGGCCCAGCTCGGCACGGAGCCGGAGCAGCAGGGCCAGGATCTCGCCGCGTACGGAGGCGTCCAGGGAGGCCACCGGCTCGTCCGCGACGAGGAGTTCGGGCTCCAGGACCAGCGCGCCCGCGATCACCACCCGCTGGCGCTGACCGCCGGACAGCTCGTGCGGATAGCGCAGGAAGAAGCGTTCCGGCGGCCGCAGCCCGGCCCGGGACAGGGCCTCCGCGACCGCCGCCCGCTCGTCACCGCCGTACCCGTGGATGCGCGGCCCCTCGGCCACCGCGTCGTACACCGTGTGCCGGGGGTTGAGCGAGCCGCTCGGGTCCTGGAGGACCAACTGGACCCGCCTGCGGTACGCCTTGAGGGAGCGGCCGGAGTAGTCGAGCGGCCGCCCGTCGAAGGAGACGTGCCCCGCGGTCGGCTCGACCAGGCCCAGCAGGGCGCGGGCCAGGGTCGTCTTGCCGCAGCCCGACTCGCCCACCAGGGCGACGATCTCACCGGGCCGGATGGCGAGGTCGACGCCGTCCACCGCGCGGGCGGGGCCGGCGCCGTGCCGACCGGGGAAGGAGACCCGCACTCCCCGGGCGCTCAGCAGTGGGGGGCCTACCGGGGAGCGGGAGAGTTCCGAGGGGCCGGGGGGACCGGTGGGGCCGGGGGTGGCAGTGGGGGAGGCCGTCATGGGGTGGTACGCCTCGCTTCCTCCGGGGGAACGTGGCCCCCTGGCTCCTCGGCCGCGTCCTGTGCGACCCGTACGCACGCCGCCCGTCGCTCCGGCCCCGCCACCCGTAGCGGCTGGTCGTCCACCGCGCAGGACTCCAGGGCCACCGGGCAGCGGGGATGGAAGGTGCACCCGGCCGGCAGCGCCGACGGGTCCGGCGGGTCGCCCGCCAGACCGCGCGGCGCGAAGCGCGACGCCGGGTCGCCGATGCGGGGGAACGCCGCCGACAGGGCACGGGCGTACGGGTGCCGGGCGTCCTCGTACACCTGCCGGGCCGGGCCTTCTTCCACCACCCGGCCCGCGTACATCACCGCGAGCCGGTCACAGGTGTCGGCGAGGACCGCCAGATCGTGGCTGATCATGATCAGCCCCACGTCCTGGTCGGCCACCAGTTGCTCGATGAGCCGCAGGATCTGCGCCTGGATCATCACATCGAGCGCGGTGGTCGGCTCGTCCGCGACGATCAGCATCGGATCGCAGGCCAGCGCCATCGCGATCATGACGCGCTGACGCTGACCGCCGGACAGTTCGTGCGGGTGGTCGGCCGCCCGAGCGGCCGGCAGGCCGACCTGCTCCAGCAGCTCGCCGGCCTTCCTCCGGGCCCCCGCCGGGGTCGCCTTCCGGTGCAGCAGGAGCGGCTCGGCGATCTGGTCGCCGATGCGGTGCACGGGGTTGAGCGAGTGCATCGCGCCCTGGAACACGATCGAGGCCCCGGCCCAGCGGACCGCCCGCAGCCGGCCCCACTTCATGGTCAGCACGTCCTCGCCGTCCAGCAGGATCTCCCCGCCGATCCGCGTCCCGGACGGCAGCAGCCGCAGCAGGGCCAGCGCGAGCGTCGACTTGCCGCAGCCCGACTCCCCGGCGATGCCCAGCTTCTGCCCGGCCTCCAGGCCCAGGTCCACCCCGCGCACCGCGGCGGCCCCGCCCGCGTACGTCACCGTCAGGTCCCTGACGTCGAGCAGACTCAACGGGACACCCCCAGCCTGGGGTTGAGGACGGACTCCACGGCACGCCCGCAGAGCGTGAACGCCAGCGCCACCACGGCGATCGCGATGCCCGGCGGCACCAGGTACCACCAGTGCCCGGCGCTGACCGCACCCGCCTCCCGCGCGTCCTGCAGCAGTCCGCCCCACGACACCCCCGTCGGATCACCGAGCCCGAGGAACGCCAGGGTCGCCTCCGCCAGGATCGCCGCGGAGATGATCAGGGTCGTCTGCGCCAGCACCAGCGGCATCACCTGGGGCAGCACATGGCGCGACATCACATGCCAGTGACCGCCGCCCAGCGCCCGCGCGCGTTCGATGTACGGCCGGGTCTCCACCGCCAGGGTCTGCGCGCGCACCAGCCGGGCCGTCGTCGGCCAGGTCGTGACCCCGATCGCCACCACGATCGTGACGAGCGAACGGGACATCACGGTGGCCAGCGCGATCGCCAGGACCAGCGTGGGCATCACCAGGAACCAGTCGGTGACCCGCATCACCACCGTCGCGTACCAGCCCCGGAAGTGTCCCGCCGTCACTCCGATCAGGGTGCCGATCGCCACCGACAGCACGGCGGCGAGCAGCCCCACGAGCAGCGACACCCGCGCACCCCAGATCACCAGACCGAACAGATCCCGTCCGAACCGGTCGGTGCCGAAGGGGAATTCGCTGCTCGGGCGCTCCAGTGGACTGCCCGGTGCGTCCGTCACGTTGTCCACGTCGGAGCCGACCAGCAGCGGAGCGGTCACGGCGGCCAGCGCGAACAGCAGGAGTGCGGCCAGGCCCGCGACGCCGGACCGATGGGTGCGGTACTGCCGCCAGAACCGCGCCGCCGAGGCCCTGCGCCGCCGCCACGCGAGCGTGCGCGGACCTCCCGCGCTGTCCGGTGCGGCCGGTGCGGTCGTCGGCGGGGTCGCCGGTGTCCCGGTCGTCGTGCCCTTGTCCGTCGTCATCGGCCCACCCGGGGATCGAGCAGCGGATAGATCAGATCGGCCAGCGTGTTCATCACGATCACCGCCGCGGAGAACACGAAGAACAGCCCCTGCACCAGAGGCAGATCGGGCACGCTCAGCGCCTGGTAGAACAGCCCGCCGAGCCCCGGCCAGGAGAAGACCGTCTCCACCAGGATCACCCCGGCCACCGTCCGCCCGAGGTTGATGAAGATCAGCGTCACTGTCGGCAGCAACGCGTTGGGCACCGCGTGCCGGCGCCGGACCAGGTCGTCACGGAGCCCCTTGGCGCGCGCGGTGGTCAGATAGTCGCTGCCCATCTCGTCCAGCAGCGCCGACCGCGTCACCAGCAGCGTCTGCCCGTACTCCACCGCCACCAGCGTCACCACCGGCAGGACCAGATGGTGTGCCACGTCCAGGACCTGGGCGAATCCCTCCTCGCCGCCCGACTCCATGCCGCCGGTGGGGAACAGCCCCGGAACGGGCCCGGTACCCACCGACAGCGTGATGATCAGCAGCAGCCCGAGCCAGAAGGACGGGACGGAGTAAAGGGTCAGTGCCAGCCCTGTGCCGACCCGGTCCCCGAACCGCCCGTGCCGCCACGCCGACCGGGTGCCGAGCACGATGCCGAGTGCCGTGTAGAGGACGAAGGCCGTACCGGTGAGCAGCAGGGTGTTCGGCAGCGCCTCGGTGATCTTGTCGACCACCGGCGCGTTGAACTGGTACGACGTCCCCAGATCACCCGTGAGCGCCTTGCCGCAGTAGTCGGCGAACTGTTGCCACAATGGCAGGTTCAGCCCGAACTCCCGCCGATAGGAAGCGAGTTGTTCGGTCGACACCTGACGGCCGCCGGTCATGAACTTCACCGGGTCGCCCGGGATCAGCCGGAAGAGGAAGAAGCTGGTGACGAGGACGGCCAGGAGGGACACGGCCGCGCCGGCCACCTTGCCCGCCACATACCGCAGATACGCGGTGGTGGTGCGGGCCCGCGGCCCGCGGGCGGCCCCCGGTCCGTCCTTCACCGGACCGGAGGCCGTTCGCGCGCCCTCGACGGGAGCGGATGTCGCGTCGGCGGTCATGAGTACCCGTTCGCCCGTCTACTCGCGGTCCTCGGCCGTGGCCCGCCGCCGCATCGCCACGAACACCCCGAAGCCCGCGAGGACGACGACACCCGTGACGATCCCGACGACCACACCCGTCGACGACGAACCGCCGGAACCCTCACCGGAGTCCGCGGGCACCGCGGACCACCAGCCCCAGTAGCCGTCCTGGCCGTAGATGTTGCCCGCCTTCGAGGGCATCGTGGTGATCGACTCGATCTGGTCGGTGCGGTACGCCTCGACCGCGTTCGGATACGTCATGACATTCATGTACCCGAGGTCGTACAGCCGTGACTGCATCTGCTGGACGAGGTTCGCCCGTTCGGCGGGGTCGTACTCGGCCGACTGCCGTGCGTACAGCTCGTCGTACTTCTTGTCGCAGATGAAGTTGTCGGTCGCGCCGGTGTGCTCGGGCGTCGCCGGGAGCGCCCCGCAGGTGTGGATCGACAGGACGAAGTCGGGGTCGGGGTTGACCGACCAGCCGTCGAAGGCGAGATCGTACTCACCTGCGAGCCAGGGATCGGTCGCGTTGTCCAGACAGTTGAGCGTGACCCCGATGCCGAGAGCGCCCCACCACTCCTCGAGGTACCTGCCGATGGCCTTGTCGTTCGGGTCGGTGGCGTGACACAGGATGCGGTAGTTCAGCGGCTTGCCGTCCTTGCCGACGCGTTTGCCGTCCCCGTTCCTCAGGAAGCCCGCCTGATCGAGCAGTCGGGCCGCCTTCCCGGGGTCGTACGCAAGCTCCTGGCCGGCCGACGGCTCCCAGAAGTACTGCGCGTAGCGCGGCGGGATGTAGCCCGCGCCGTCCACCGCGTGGCCCTGGAACACCTTGTCGACGACGGTCTTCCGGTCGACCGCCATGAACAGTGCGTTGCGCACCCGCTGGTCCAGCAGCGAGGGATGCCCGTCGCCGATCTTCTCGCCGTTCTTCGCCTTCGCCCCCGGGTTGGTGGCGAGGGCGTAGAAGCGGCGGCCGGGCGCGTCGTTGACCTTGATGTTCTTCTCGTTCTGGAGCGAGGCCGCCTGCGCAGGAGTCAGGGACGGAGACCCGGCGACGAACGACACCTCACCCTTGCGCAGCGCCGACACCGCCGCGTCCTGGTCCTTGTAGTACCGGAAGAGCAGCTCGTCGAACTTCGGCGCCCCGCGCCAGAAGTCCTTGTTGGCCTCCAGCCGTACGTAGCTGTCGGGCTTGTAGTCGGTGAGGACGAACGGCCCGTTGCCGACGACGGGGAGGTCCTTGTCGTTGTTGAACTTCGAGAAGTCGTCGACCTTCTCCCAGACATGCCTGGGCACGATCGGCACGTCCAGCGCCGTCATGGTGGCCTGCGGCTTCTTCAGCCGGATGACCAGCTCGGTCGGGCTCGGCGCCGTGACCTCCTCGAAGTTGGCGGTGAAGCTGCCGTTCGCCGTGGCCGCCCCCTCGTCGGCCATCATCGTGTTGAACGTCCACGCCGCGTCCTCGGCGGTGGCCCGCTTCCCGTCCGACCACTTCGAGTCGGAGCGGATGGTGTACGTCCACGTCAACTTGTCCGGGGACGACTTCCACCGGGTGGCCAGCCCCGGGACGACATGGTTGTCCTCGGGGTCGTAGTTGGTCAGGTACTCGTACGTGAGCCGGTGAATGCTCGTACTGAGCAGCCGCACGGCGAGGAAGGGGCTGAGCGAATCGACGCTCTGCGCCACCGCGACGGTCAGCGTCCGCTTGCCGTCGTCGGCCGCCAGGGCTTCCCGCGGCGCCGGATCGAGCGGGGTCGCGAGCCCGGCGGTGAGGATGAGTGCGGCCGCACCGGCCGCCGCGGCGAGCCGGACGCGGCGGGGGACCGCACCTCGCGTACGGCCCCGGTGCCGGATACGGGGACGCCTGGTGTCGTGCTGACCGCCGTACTGATCATTCGTGTCCATAGGGTCGCTGACCTCGCGTCATCACTCGCACGGGAAGGACGGGCTGATCAGGTGAGTGCTGAGTGTCTACCAGCGGCATCTGTGGCCGTCAACGGCGCGAGCACCCCATGTGACCTGCAGAAACAGCGAGTTGACGAGTCCTTTGCGCTTATTGGTCGAGACCACTGAAGCGTTCCTGGCCAGCGCCTGACGCCGTGGTACGACCCGGAAACGGGGACGGCCCGCACCGCGTACTAACGGTGCGGGCCGAAAACGGGACCGGCCCCTCGAAAGGGGCCGATCGGGTGACATGTGCGGCGGCTACTGCTGCGGAGGCGGCGCCTGCGGAGGAGGCGTCTGTCCGCCGCCGGGGTGGCCGTACTGCTCCGGCCCGCCCTGCTGCGGATAGCCGTAGCCGGGCGGCGGCGGGGGGTACGGCCGGCCCGGAGCGGCCTGCGGGTACCCCTGGCCGGGCTGCGCGGGGGGCGGGGCGTACGGCTGGCCGGGCTGCGGCTGCTGGGGGTGCGGTGCCGGTGGAGAGTGCGGTGCCTGCTGGTCCGGGTAGGGCCGGCCCGGGACGTACTGGCCCGGGACGGGCTGGTCCGGAGCGTACTGGCCGGGGACGTACTGGCCCGGCAGCGGCGGGGCGGCGACCGGCGGCGGGTTGCCGTCGGAGGTCCACAGGCCGTGCGACTGCTGGTGCCGGACGAAGTCCTCGGCGACCAGCGAGGCGAGGTTGAAGTACGCCTCCCGCACCTTCGGCCGCATCATGTCGAGGTCGACCTCCGCCCCGGCGGCCAGATGCTCGTCGAACGGTACGACGAGCACGCCACGACACCGTGTCCGGAAGTGCGACACGATGTCGTCGACCTTGATCATCTTGCCGGTCTCGCGCACACCCGAGATGACCGTGAGCGACCGCGAGACGAGATCCGCGTACCCATGGGCCGACAGCCAGTCCAGCGTCGTGCTGGCGCTGCTCGCACCGTCCACGGACGGCGTCGAGATGATGATGAGCTGATCGGCCAGGTCCAGCACCCCGCGCATGGCGCTGTAGAGCAGACCCGTACCGGAGTCGGTCAGGATGATCGGGTACTGCTTGCCCAGGACGTCGATCGCCCGCCGGTAGTCCTCGTCGTTGAACGTCGTCGAGACCGCGGGGTCGACGTCGTTGGCGATGATCTCCAGACCGGAGGGCGCCTGCGAGGTGAACCGCCGGATGTCCATGTACGAGTTGAGGTGCGGGATCGCCTGCACCAGGTCACGGATGGTGGCCCCGGTCTCCCGCCGCACCCGGCGGCCGAGCGTACCGGCGTCGGGGTTGGCGTCGATCGCGAGGATCTTGTCCTGCCGTTCGCTGGCGAGGGTGGCGCCGAGCGCGGTGGTCGTGGTCGTCTTGCCGACGCCGCCCTTGAGGCTGATCACGGCGATCCGGTAGCAGGACAGCACCGGAGTGCGGATCAGCTCCAGCTTCCGCTGCCGCTCGGCCTCCTCCTTCTTGCCGCCCAGCTTGAAACGCGACCCGCCCGCCGCGGGACGGCTGCTCTTGGCCTTCTGCTTCCTGCTGTTGAGCAGCCGGTCCGACGACAGTTCCACAGCCGCGGTGTAACCGAGCGGCGCGGCACCGGGGTTGGTCTGCTGCCGCTGGTCGTGCCGGATGGGCTGCGGCCAGGCGGCCCCGGCGCGCGGATCTACAGGCGGCTGCGGCGGCGCGGCAGCCTGCGGGTGCTGCGGCGGCTGAGGCTGCTGGAGCGGGAATCCCTGCTGCGCGGCCTGCGGGTGCTGCGGCTGCGGGGGCAGGCCGGGATGCTGAGGCTGCGCCTGCGGGGGTACGGGCTGCTGCGGGGCCGGCTGCTGCGGGAAACCGTAACCACTCGACTGGGCCGGGGGAGTCGGGGCGGCCGGGGCGGGACCGGCGGGCGGGAAGCCGTAACCGGCCGGGGGGCCGGGGAAGGGAGCGCCCGGCTGGGGGAAGCCGTACCCGGCCGGCGGAGCGGGCTGTTGCACCGGCGCAGGCGGCTGCGGCTGCGGCTGGTGAGCGGGCGGGGCGGGTGCCGGGTGCGGTGACGTCGGTCCCTCCGGCGCGTTCCAGGCTGCGGGCGCGGGCTGCGGCGCCTGCGGCTGGAAGGGAGGCGACTGCTGCGGCTGCTGGGCAGACGCACCCGCGTCTTCTGGCTGCGCCGGTTGGGGAGCGACCGGTGCCGGGGGAGCCGGGGGCGCTGCGGGAACCTGCGGCGACTGCTGAGGCTGTGCCGGCCACTGGCCGGCGGGCGCCGGCGCGACGGGGTGCGACGGGGGCGGCACGACCGGCGGTGCCGGGGGAGTCCAGGCCACCGAGTCCGAGGTGTCGGAGGAGGCGGGTACAGCGTCCTCGGGCGGGCCGACCGCGCTGGTCGGGGAGGGCACCGCGGCGTCCACCGGTTCCTCGTTCACCGGCTTCGCGTCCTCGGGCTCGGGACCGGGTGCGTCCGCCTCGGCCTCGGTGTCCGCCCCGGACCCCGTCTCCGTCCCCACTGCCTCGGGCTCGTCGAAGCCGTCGTTCACGGAGTGCTCGTCGCCTTCGTGGACCTCCGCGGCCGATTCGGAGGCGGCGACGATGTCGGTGTCCCCGTCCTCAGCGCCGTCAGCAGGGAGGGGGACGGACGCGATGGGGGTGACGGAGGGCTCGTCGTCCTCGACGTCGTCCTGAACGCCGTCCTGAACGCCGTCCTCGAGTTCGTCCGTCTCTCCGGCGGGCTCGCCGGCCCCGGGCAGATCCCGGTCCTCGGCGGGCTCCGGTCGCTTTTCCGGCTCCGCGTCGGCTTCGGGCCCGGGCTCGGCAGGCACGGCTTCGGCCCGGTCCTCACGGTCCTGGATCTCCTGCTTCAGCGCGGCGGCGGAGAAGCGGATGGTGGCACCGCTCTCGAGGTCGCCACTGCCGGAGTCCCGGCCGAACCCACTGACCGGAAGATCCGGCACGGCCGCAGGAGAAACGGAGTCCGGCTCCGGTGGGGACACCAGCTGCGGCTCCGGCTCGAACCCGCTGCCCACCGGAAGCCGCGGTACGGCGCCCGGCCCCCCGGACGGCGGAGCGGGCGGCGTGAACGGCCTTCCCGGAGCGGGAGCCGGCGGTGTGAAGGGAGCGCCCGGAGCGGGCGCGGGCGGGGTGAAAGGCGCCCCCGGCGCCGGCGCCGGAAGGGACGAAGGCCCCGAAGCGCCGACCGCGTGCGGCGGCGGAGTCAACCCGGGCAACGGCGGAACACGCCCTGGGGCGGCGGAAGAAGAGGACGAGGCGTCGGCCCTCGGCTCCGGCCCCGCCCCGGCCCCCGATCCCGGCCTCGACTCCGAATTCCCCGAAGCGTTCTGCGTGTACCAGGCCGGCGGCGCGTAGTCGATGGTGAACTCGCCCGTCGTCTCGACGGAGGACTCCGCATCGGGCTGGTCATCGCCGGGTGTCGCCCAGCCCCCGCGGATCCCGTCCCGATCGCTGCCCACAGTTCCTCCTGGTCTGGTCGAGCACCCTTGTGCCGTCGCGCTGTGCTGGGGCGACCACCTGCGGTGGTCCGAACTGGTCCTGCATGAGGACGACATCGTCCGAACCGGCCTCCCCCGGGCCTGCGACGCCGATACCCGGTTCACGGGTGTTCCGGTGACGCGTCGGGTACCAGCCTAATCACGGGTAGCCCTGCCCCGTCAGCCCTGCCCACCCTCAGCCAGTGCCACCCACAACACCCGTTGCTGTCAAGGGGCGTACACATTCACCGCGCAAACGAAAGAAACCGCCCGTGGGAGAAAATCCACGGGCGGTCACCTCGATCGGGAGCAGCCCGGAGCGCCGAACCGGCCTCGGACCGCTCGGACTACTCGGCGGCCCCGGCCGCTGTCCCCGCGGCGTCCGCCCCGCCGGTCCCCGGCGTCGGCTCCAGATCGAATTCGCCGTCCCGCGCGCCGAGCACGAACGCACGCCACTCCGCCTCCGTGTACCGCAGCACCGTGTCCGGGTCGAGGGAGGACCGCATGGCCACCGCGCCGTCGGGCAGGTAGGCGATCTCGACCCGCTCCTCGTGCTCCTCGGTCCCCGGCGCGCTGTGCCACTCGACGCCGGAGATGTCGAGGGCGTAGAGCTCGTCCTTCTCCCGCTCCTTGCGTGCCTTGATCTCCTCAGCCGTCTCCGCCATGTCGCAGCGACCCCTTCCCGACCTATGACTGGTCCCATGGACTGGTACGAGCGCTCACATTAGTGGCACCCCGCGTCCCACCTGGGCGGTTCCGCGGACCGTGGTAAGGGGGCCTGCCACCGGCTGGTACTCTGAGTGACGGCCGTATGTGTACGCACCCCTGGAGCGCTGCTCCGGAGGCCGCGCCCTGCGGATCCCGCCTTCCGAGTCATGGAAGATCCCCCGAGGTGAAGACCGGGGGCGCTCGGTGGCCAGTCACAGACCATGAGGAGTACGCGTGTCGCTCGACGCCGCTACGAAGAACCAGATCATCGCCGACTTCCGCACCAAGGAAGGTGACACCGGCTCCCCCGAGGTCCAGGTCGCTCTCCTGTCCCGTCGGATCTCCGACCTGACGGAGCACCTCAAGACCCACAAGCACGACCACCACTCCCGTCGTGGTCTGCTCATCCTGGTCGGTCAGCGCCGCCGACTGCTGCAGTACCTCGCCAAGAAGGACATCCAGCGCTTCCGTGCGCTGGTCGACCGCCTCGGCATCCGCCGTGGTGCGGCGGGCGCCAAGTAGGACGCCGTGACGGGAGCGGTTCCCCTGGGAAAAGGGGACCGCTCCCTTTGCTGTACGTGCGGAGTGTCACCACGTCTTTGTAATGTGGTAGCACAACGCAAGAGCACCGACTCGCTGTGACGACCGGTACCGCACCAGGTCGCGGCCGTCACCGGCACCACCCCCGACGTCCCCCCGGACGTCCCGACGCACGAGGGGAAGCGCACCTCGCCGCCGGTCCTCGGTAGTGGCCCCCGGGTGAATGAACCCGGGAGCTTCGATCGAAGACCGGCCCGCACCAGACGGCGCGCTTCTCCACACCGTCCCCCCGCCACACGGGCGAGGAGGGACGAAAGACGACAAGTAACGGAGAACCCACTGGTGGAGAACGAGACCCACTACACCGAGGCCGTCATCGACAACGGCTCCTTCGGTACCCGCACCATCCGCTTCGAGACGGGCCGCCTGGCCCGCCAGGCCGCCGGCTCCGCCGTGGCCTACCTGGACGACGACACCATGGTGCTGTCGGCCACCACGGCCTCGAAGAACCCCAAGGACCAGCTCGACTTCTTCCCCCTCACGGTGGACGTCGAGGAGCGGATGTACGCGGCCGGCAAGATCCCCGGCTCCTTCTTCCGCCGGGAGGGCCGGCCCTCCGAGGACGCGATCCTCACCTGCCGCCTCATCGACCGCCCGCTGCGCCCGTCCTTCAAGAAGGGCCTGCGCAACGAGATCCAGGTCGTCGCCACGATCATGGCGCTCAACCCCGACCACCTGTACGACGTCGTGGCGATCAACGCCGCCTCCGCGTCCACGCAGCTGGCCGGTCTGCCCTTCTCCGGCCCGATCGGCGGCGTCCGCGTCGCGCTGATCAGCGGCCAGTGGGTCGCCTTCCCGACGCACACCGAGCTCGAGGACGCCGTCTTCGACATGGTCGTCGCGGGCCGCGTCCTGGAGGACGGCGACGTCGCGATCATGATGGTCGAGGCCGAGGCCACCGACCAGACCGTCAAGCTGGTCGAGGGCGGTGCCGAGGCCCCCACCGAGGAGGTCGTCGCCGCCGGCCTCGACGCCGCGAAGCCCTTCATCAAGGTCCTGTGCAAGGCCCAGGCCGACCTCGCCGCGAAGGCCGCCAAGCCGACCGGCGAGTTCCCGGTCTTCCTGGACCACCAGGACGACGTGCTGGAGGCGCTGACCGCCGCCGTCCGCCCCGAGCTCGCCCAGGCGCTCACCATCGCCGGCAAGCAGGAGCGCGAGGCCGAGCTGGACCGCGTCAAGCAGCTCGCCGCCGAGAAGCTCCTGCCGGAGTTCGAGGGCCGCGAGAAGGAGATCTCCGCCGCGTACCGCGCACTGACCAAGTCCCTGGTCCGTGAGCGCGTCATCAAGGAGAAGAAGCGCATCGACGGCCGCGGAGTCACCGACATCCGCACCCTGGCCGCCGAGGTCGAGGCCATCCCGCGGGTGCACGGTTCCGCGCTGTTCGAGCGTGGCGAGACCCAGATCCTGGGCGTCACCACCCTCAACATGCTCCGTATGGAGCAGCAGCTGGACACCCTTTCCCCGGTGACCCGCAAGCGCTACATGCACAACTACAACTTCCCGCCGTACTCCGTCGGTGAGACCGGCCGCGTGGGCTCCCCCAAGCGCCGCGAGATCGGCCACGGCGCCCTCGCCGAGCGCGCCATCCTGCCGGTGCTGCCCACCCGCGAGGAGTTCCCGTACGCGATCCGTCAGGTGTCCGAGGCCCTCGGCTCCAACGGCTCGACGTCCATGGGCTCGGTCTGCGCCTCCACCATGTCGCTGCTGAACGCCGGTGTGCCGCTCAAGGCCCCCGTCGCCGGTATCGCCATGGGCCTGATCTCCCAGGAGATCAACGGCGAGACGCACTACGTCGCCCTCACCGACATCCTCGGTGCGGAGGACGCCTTCGGCGACATGGACTTCAAGGTCGCCGGCACCAAGGAGTTCGTGACCGCCCTCCAGCTCGACACCAAGCTGGACGGCATCCCCGCCTCCGTCCTGGCCGCCGCCCTCAAGCAGGCCCGTGACGCCCGCCTCCACATCCTCGACGTGATGATGGAAGCGATCGACACGCCGGACGAGATGTCCCCGAACGCCCCGCGGATCATCACCGTCAAGATCCCCGTGGACAAGATCGGTGAGGTCATCGGCCCCAAGGGCAAGATGATCAACCAGATCCAGGAGGACACCGGCGCCGACATCACGATCGAGGACGACGGCACCATCTACATCGGTGCCGCCCAGGGCTCGCAGGCCGAGGCCGCCCGCGCCACGATCAACAGCATCGCCAACCCGACCATGCCGGAGGTCGGCGAGCGCTACCTGGGCACCGTCGTGAAGACGACCACCTTCGGTGCGTTCGTCTCCCTGATGCCCGGCAAGGACGGACTGCTGCACATCTCGCAGATCCGCAAGCTCGCCGGTGGCAAGCGCGTGGAGAACGTCGAGGACGTGCTCGGCGTGGGCGCCAAGGTCCAGGTCGAGATCGCCGAGATCGACTCCCGCGGCAAGCTCTCCCTCATCCCCGTGATCGAGGGCGAGGACGACGACAAGAAGGCCGACACCGACCAGTGACGTCCCACGGCTCCAAGGCGACGGCCCGCACCTCCCCGGAGGCGCGGGCCGTCGCCCGTACCCAAACCCTCATCCAGGGTGAGAACGGCATCGGCACCGTCCGCAGGACCACCCTCCCCGGTGGGCTGCGCGTCGTCACCGAGACCCTCCCCTCGGTCCGCTCCGCGACCTTCGGCATCTGGGCGCACGTCGGCTCCCGCGACGAGACCCCCGCGCTGAACGGCGCCACCCACTACCTGGAGCACCTGCTCTTCAAGGGCACGCACCGCAGGTCCGCCCTGGACATCTCCGCCGCCATCGACGCCGTCGGCGGCGAGATGAACGCGTTCACGGCCAAGGAGTACACGTGCTACTACGCGCGTGTGCTCGACACCGACCTGCCGCTCGCCATCGACGTGGTCTGCGACATGCTGACCGGCTCCCGCATCCTCGAGGAGGACGTCGACATCGAACGCGGCGCGATCCTCGAAGAGATCGCGATGACCGAGGACGACCCCGGTGACGGTGTGCACGACCTGTTCGCGCACACCATGTTCGGCGACAACCCGCTGGGCCGCCCCGTCCTCGGCACGGTCGACACGGTCAACGCCCTCACCGCCGACCGCATCCGCCGCTTCTACAAGAAGCACTACGATCCGACCCACCTCGTGGTCGCCTGCGCCGGCAACATCGACCACGACCAGGTCGTCCGCCAGGTGCAGGCCGCCTTCGAGGCCGCCGGCGCCCTCAAGGACCCGGACGCCCGGCCGATCGCCCCGCGCGGCGGACGGCGCACGCTGCGCACCGCCGGCCGCGTCGAGGTGATCGACCGCAGGACCGAGCAGGCGCACATCCTCCTCGGCATGCCGGGCCTGTCCCGCACCGACGAGCGCCGGTGGGCCCTCGGCGTGCTCAACACGGCCCTCGGCGGCGGTATGTCCTCCCGCCTGTTCCAGGAGGTCCGGGAGAAGCGGGGCCTGGCCTACAGCGTGTACTCGTACACCTCCGGCTTCGCCGACTGCGGCCTGTTCGGCGTGTACGCCGGGTGCAGGCCGTCCCAGGTGCACGACGTGCTGAAGATCTGCCGCGACGAACTCGACCAGGTCGCCGAGCACGGTCTGCCCGAGGACGAGATACGGCGTGCCATCGGCCAGCTCCAGGGCTCCACCGTCCTCGGCCTGGAGGACACCGGCGCGCTGATGAACCGTATCGGCAAGAGCGAACTGTGCTGGGGCGAGCAGATGTCGGTCGACGAGATGCTGGCCCGGATAGCCTCGGTCACCATGGACGATGTCCGTGCGGTAGCCCGCGACGTCCTGGGGCAGCGGCCCTCGCTGTCGGTCATCGGTCCGATCAAGGACAAGCAGGCGGCCAGGCTGCACGACACCGTCGCCTAGGGCCTGTCCGGCCCCACCCCACGGTTTCGACCTCTCCGGTAAGGAAGCAAGGAAGATGAGCAAGCTGCGTGTGGCGGTCCTCGGAGCCAAGGGCCGCATCGGGTCCGAGGCGGTACGGGCCGTCGAGGCCGCCGACGACATGGAACTGGTGGCCGCGCTCGGCCGGGGCGACCGACTGGAGACCCTTGCCGAGACCGGCGCCCAGGTCGCCGTCGAACTGACCACCCCCGCATCGGTCATGGGCAACCTCGACTTCTGCGTGCGCCACGGCATCCACGCGGTCGTCGGCACCACCGGCTGGACCGACGACCGCCTCGCACATCTGACGGGCCTGCTCGACCAGTCGCCGGAGACGGGTGTGCTCATCGCACCGAACTTCTCCATCGGTGCCGTGCTGACCATGAAGTTCGCGCAGATCGCCGCCCCGTACTTCGAGTCCGTCGAGGTCGTCGAGCTGCACCACCCGAACAAGGTGGACGCCCCCAGCGGCACCGCCACCCGCACCGCCCAGCTCATCGCCGAGGCCCGCCGCAAGGCCGGCAGCGCCCCCGCCCCGGACGCCACGGTCACCGCCCTGGACGGCGCCCGTGGTGCCGACGTGGACGGCGTCCCGGTGCACGCCGTCCGGCTGCGCGGCCTGCTGGCCCACCAGGAGGTCCTGCTCGGCGCCGAGGGCGAGACCCTCACCGTCCGCCACGACTCCCTGCACCACAGCAGCTTCATGCCGGGCATCCTGCTCGGCGCCCGCCGTGTGGTGACCACTCCCGGCCTGACCTTCGGCCTGGAACACTTCCTCGACCTGAACTGAGCCCGAGCCCATCCCATGCGCGCGAAGATCTCCTACGCCATCACAGCCGCCGTCCTGGTCGTCTACTTCGTCCTGGTCGGCAGCCGCGGTGTGCTCCTCATCCAGGCCGGAACACCTCTCACCATCGCCTTCGGCGTGGCGGTGCTCGTCCTGCCGGTCATCGGCGTGTGGTTCCTGTGGAAGAACACCGAGTTCGTCCGCAACGCCAACCGGCTCGCCGCCGAGCTCGACGCCCAGGGCGGACTGCCCGTGGACGAGCTCAAGCGCCTGCCCAGCGGCCGCGTCGACCGCGACTCGGCCGACGAGGTCTTCGCCCGGCGCAAGGCCGAGACGGAGGACGCCCCCGACGACTGGCGCAGCTGGTTCCGGCTCGCCGTCGCCTACCACGACGCCCGGGACACCCCGCGCGCCCGCAAGGCGATGCAACGCGCGATCGCCCTGCGCAAGACGGCCCCCTGACGTCTCGCCGAGCCGGTGCGCCCTCCGGCACCCGAGCACGACAGGGTGATCGCGGCGGGGTCACCGCGGCAGGACGACCGAAGCAGGGAAGAAAGCGCTCAGGGGCCCGGTCCGCGTGTGCGGACCGGGCCCCTGAGCGTGTGTGTGCGGTTCGGGCCGGTTCAGTCCCGCCGGTACTCGTCGGCCCAGACCTCCACCGAGTCGGCCGCCCGGTCGAAGGCCACCTCCCGCCCCAGGAAGTCCGCGTTGTGCGAGGTCAGCAGCGGCTGCACGGAGGCCGCCGACCGCCCCCGCCGGACGAGGAGCAGCGCCTGCCCCTGCACCGTCCGCGGCATCCCCAGCCAGCGCACCGGCTGCTGCACCGTGCGCACCGCGGTGATCTGGTCCCACGGCGTCGTACGGGTGGCGAACAGACTCACCTGCCGCAGTCCATGGGCACTCACCCACGTGCCCATGCGCAGCATCCGCAGCGCACCGACGATGGCGACCAGGGCGACCCCGAAGACCATGCCGGCCGACGACAGCGATGCCGTAGCCGAGATGATCACCGCCGAGAACAGCACGAACGAGGCGAGCAGCAGCAGTATCGCCGCCGCTCCCACTCGCCACGGCCCCGGTCGGTACGGGCGCCGCCAGCGGTCACGGTCGTGGTACGGCAGCGCGACGTCGTCAGCCGTCTCGAAGGCGCGGTCGGCCGTCAGGAAGGGCAGGGGCACGGCTGGGTCCTCACTCGATCCATGCGTGGGCAGTGCCCGGTGAGGCTATCGATCTGTGGTACCCCTCACCACCCTCGGGGTCCGGTTGGGGCCGGACCCCGCCCCTCCGGGCGGCAGGACCCTCTGCCGGTGTGCGGCCGAACCTCCGGCCCGGTGTCCGTCCGGCGTGCGTTCAGCGTTTGTCGGACGCCTCCGACTGCTCGGTCCCCGTGGCCGACGGGTCCGTGGACAACGCGGGCATCCCGATCACCAGGGACCCCACCAGCCCGGCGACGACGCAGACCCCCAGCAGCCAGCGCCCGGCCAGCTCGCCGGCGGAAGCCCGCTCGCGCGGCGGAGGCGCGACGTTGCTGCGGAACGCGTCGGCGTCGGAAAGGAAGGTGAACGGCACGGATTCCCGTCGACCGAACATCAGTGGTACTTCTCCCATCGAACCATGAGAACCTCGAACGAATCACTCTCACCGGCACAAACGAACGACACCGGCAGAAGGTGCCCAGACCGTGGAAATCCCTCCCGGCACGGCCCCTCTCCCGCCGTGACGGGTGCCCCGTAGAGTGGTCGCCGACCCGCAGCCGTGATGTGACCGGAAGGACCCCCTTGACCTCCGCCGACGATCCCCAGCCGTCAACGCCCGATGACGTCACCTTGCGGAGTGACGTCACCGTGGAACTGGTGAAGTCCAGCGCCTCGGACTCGGACGTCCTGTTCGCCGCCCGCGTATCGACCCTCGGCGAGCAATCGATCGGGGAACTGGAGAAGGACCCGGAGCGTTCCAAGGGCCTGATCAACTACCTGATGCGGGACCGGCACGGCAGCCCGTTCGAGCACAACTCCCTGACGTTCCTCATCAGCGCCCCGATCTTCGTGTTCCGTGAGTTCATGCGCCACCGGGTCGGCTGGTCCTACAACGAGGAATCCGGGCGCTACCGCGAGCTGCAGCCCGTCTTCTACGTCCCCGACGCGTCGCGCAAGCTCGTCCAGGAGGGCCGTCCGGGCAAGTACGTCTTCGTCGAGGGCACCGAGGCCCAGCACGCGACCGTCCAGGGCGTGCTCGGCGACACCTACCGCCAGGCCTACGACGCCTACCAGAAGCTGCTGGCCGACGGCGTCGCCCGCGAAGTGGCCCGCGCAGTGCTCCCGGTGGGCCTGTACTCCTCGATGTACGCCACGTGCAACGCGCGCTCGCTGATGCACTTCCTCGGCCTGCGCACCCAGCACGAGCTGGCGAAGGTGCCGTCCTTCCCGCAGCGGGAGATCGAGATGGTCGGCGAAAAGATGGAAGCCGAATGGGCCCGGCTCATGCCGCTCACCCACGCCGCCTTCAACGCCAACGGACGCGTGGCCCCGTAGCCCCGGGGACGGGCTCCGGACCCCGGTCGGGCACGCATGTACGATCAGCCCTCCGAGGTGTCCGGATTGCGGTATTTCCATTAGTTCATCTAGCCTGATCAAACGGGCCCGGCACTGCCTGAACCCCCGAGCAGGCAGTGCCGGGCTCTCTCTTCGCCCTCACTTGTCGCCTCCCCCGAGGGCAGACCCTGCCCCGAGCAACGAGTAGCGTGTAACCCATGGCTCCGACCTCCACTCCGCAGACCCCCTTCGGGAGGGTCCTCACCGCCATGGTCACGCCTTTCACGGCGGACGGCGCACTCGACCTCGACGGCGCCCAGCGGCTCGCCACCCACCTGGTGGACGCAGGCAACGACGGCCTGATCATCAACGGCACCACCGGCGAGTCGCCCACCACCAGCGACGCGGAGAAAGCGGACCTCGTACGGGCGGTCCTGGAGGCGGTCGGAGACCGCGCCCACGTAGTGGCCGGGGTTGGCACCAACGACACCCGTCACAGCATCGAGCTGGCCCGCACCGCGGAGCGCACCGGCGCGCACGGCCTGTTGGTCGTCACCCCGTACTACAACAAGCCCCCGCAGGAAGGCCTGTACCAGCACTTCACGGCCATCGCGGACAGCACCGGGCTGCCGGTCATGCTCTACGACATCCCCGGCCGCAGCGGTGTCCCGATCAACACCGAGACGCTCGTCCGTCTGGCCGAGCACCCGCGGATCGTCGCCAACAAGGACGCCAAGGGCGACCTCGGCCGTGCCAGCTGGGCCATCGCCCGCACGCGCCTCGCCTGGTACTCCGGCGACGACATGCTGAACCTGCCGCTGCTCTCCGTGGGCGCCGTCGGCTTCGTCTCGGTCGTCGGCCACCTCGTCACGCCCGAGCTGCGCGCCCTGGTCGAGGCGTACACCTCGGGGGACGTCCAGAAGGCCACCGAGATCCACCAGAAGCTGCTCCCCGTCTACACGGGTATGTTCCGCACTCAGGGCGTGATGACCACGAAGGCGGCGCTCGCCCTGCAGGGCCTGCCCGCCGGACCCCTGCGCGCCCCCATGGCCGCGTGCACGCCGGAGGAGATCGAGCAGCTCAAGATCGATCTTGCCGCCGGCGGGGTACAGCTCTGACAACAGACTTCGCGCGACCACTCGCGCAACCTGACTCCACAACTGAATAAGCGGCGGGCCACCGGTGCCCGCGCGCCACAACGACAACTGCTTCTGCACGAACGTCACGCGCGCCACGTGCCCCACCGGGACGTGGCGCGTGTGGTGAGGAGAGTCTTTTGAGTCATCCGCATCCTGAACTCGGCCCGCCGTCGCCGCTCCCCGCGAACGGCCTGCGCGTCACCCCGCTCGGCGGTCTCGGCGAGATCGGCCGCAACATGACGGTCTTCGAGTACGGCGGCCGCCTGCTCATCGTCGACTGCGGAGTGCTCTTCCCCGAGGAGGAGCAGCCCGGAATCGACCTGATCCTGCCGGACTTCACGTCCATCCGGGACCGCCTCGACGACATCGAGGGCATCGTCCTCACACATGGTCACGAGGACCACATCGGCGGCGTCCCCTTCCTGCTCCGCGAGAAGCCGGACATCCCGCTGATCGGCTCCAAGCTGACCCTCGCCTTCATCGAGGCGAAGCTCCAGGAGCACCGCATCCGTCCGTACACCCTGGAGGTGACGGAGGGGCACCGCGAGCGCATCGGCCCGTTCGACTGCGAGTTCGTCGCGGTGAACCACTCGATCCCCGACGCTCTCGCCGTGGCGATCCGCACGCCCGCGGGCATGGTGGTCCACACCGGCGACTTCAAGATGGACCAGCTCCCGCTGGACAACCGCCTCACGGACCTCCACGCGTTCGCCCGGCTCAGCGAGGAAGGCATCGACCTCCTCCTGTCCGACTCGACGAACGCCGAGGTCCCGGGCTTCGTCCCGCCCGAACGGGACATCTCCAACGTCCTGCGCCAGGTCTTCGCCGGCGCACGCAAGCGGATCATCGTGGCGAGCTTCGCCAGCCACATCCATCGCATCCAGCAGATCCTGGACGCGGCGCACGAGTACGGCCGCCGGGTCGCCTTCGTCGGCCGTTCCATGGTCCGCAACATGGGCATCGCCCGTGACCTCGGCTACCTCAGGGTTCCGCCGGGCCTGGTCGTCGACGTGAAGACGCTGGACGACCTGCCGGACAGCGAAGTGGTCCTGGTGTGCACGGGCTCGCAGGGCGAACCCATGGCCGCCCTGTCCCGGATGGCCAACCGCGACCACCAGATCCGCATCGTCCAGGGCGACACGGTGATCCTCGCGTCGTCGCTCATCCCCGGCAACGAGAACGCGGTCTACCGCGTCATCAACGGCCTGACCCGCTGGGGCGCCAACGTCGTCCACAAGGGCAACGCCAAGGTGCACGTCTCGGGCCACGCCTCCGCCGGTGAGCTGCTGTACTTCTACAACATCTGCCGTCCGAAGAACCTGATGCCGGTGCACGGCGAATGGCGCCACCTGCGGGCCAACGCCGAGCTGGGCGCCCTGACCGGTGTCCCGCACGACCGCATCGTCATCGCCGAGGACGGAGTCGTCGTCGACCTGATCGACGGCAGAGCGAAGATCTCCGGCAAGGTTCAGGCCGGCTACGTCTACGTCGACGGCCTGTCCGTGGGCGATGTCGGCGAGCCGGCCCTGAAGGATCGCAAGATCCTCGGCGACGAGGGCATCATCTCGGTCTTCATGGTGCTCGACTCGTCCACCGGGAAGATCACCGGCGGTCCGCACATCCAGGCACGCGGCTCCGGTATCGAGGACGACGCCTTCACCGCCGTACTGCCGAAGATCGTTGATGTTCTGGAACGGTCCGCCCAGGACGGCGTCGTCGAAGCGCACCAGATGCAGCAGCTGGTACGCCGGACGCTGGGCAAGTGGGTCTCCGACACCTACCGGCGCCGGCCGATGATCCTGCCTGTCGTCGTGGAGGTCTGACGGCCCGTAGGGCAGTCCGTACACCAGAACTGGCAGCGGGGCACCTCGATTTGCATCGGGGCGCCCCGCTCCAGTACGTTTACGGCTCCCACCGACCGGGAACCCGATTGCTTCGCGCATCGGATCCAGTCCCCGGGGGGCGGGAAATCCGACTCAGAACTTCTGATAAAGTCGGAGTCGCCGGAAAGGGAAATCGCGAAAGCGGGAACCGGGAAGGCGAACAGCCCGAGGAAATCGGATCGGAAAGATCTGATAGAGTCGGACACGCAGGACCGAAGGGAAGCGCCCGGAGGAAAGCCCGCGAGGGTGAGTACAAAGGAAGCGTCCGTTCCTTGAGAACTCAACAGCGTGCCAAAAATCAACGCCAGATATGTTGATACCCCGTCTTCGGCCAGCAGGCCGGGACGAGGTTCCTTTGAAGAACAACACAGCGAGGACGCTGTGAACGGTGGGGCCTATTCCGCCCGACCGTTCCGCTCTCGTGGTGTTCTCCCGATCACGGGAAAGCATTCACGGAGAGTTTGATCCTGGCTCAGGACGAACGCTGGCGGCGTGCTTAACACATGCAAGTCGAACGATGAAGCCCCTCGGGGTGGATTAGTGGCGAACGGGTGAGTAACACGTGGGCAATCTGCCCCTCACTTCGGGACAAGCCCTGGAAACGGGGTCTAATACCGGATGATACTTCCACTCGCATGGGTGGGGGTTGAAAGCTCCGGCGGTGAGGGATGAGCCCGCGGCCTATCAGCTTGTTGGTGAGGTAACGGCTCACCAAGGCGACGACGGGTAGCCGGCCTGAGAGGGCGACCGGCCACACTGGGACTGAGACACGGCCCAGACTCCTACGGGAGGCAGCAGTGGGGAATATTGCACAATGGGCGCAAGCCTGATGCAGCGACGCCGCGTGAGGGATGACGGCCTTCGGGTTGTAAACCTCTTTCAGCAGGGAAGAAGCGCAAGTGACGGTACCTGCAGAAGAAGCGCCGGCTAACTACGTGCCAGCAGCCGCGGTAATACGTAGGGCGCGAGCGTTGTCCGGAATTATTGGGCGTAAAGAGCTCGTAGGCGGCCTGTCGCGTCAATTGTGAAAGCCCGGGGCTTAACCCCGGGTCTGCAGTCGATACGGGCAGGCTAGAGTGTGGTAGGGGAGATCGGAATTCCTGGTGTAGCGGTGAAATGCGCAGATATCAGGAGGAACACCGGTGGCGAAGGCGGATCTCTGGGCCATTACTGACGCTGAGGAGCGAAAGCGTGGGGAGCGAACAGGATTAGATACCCTGGTAGTCCACGCCGTAAACGGTGGGCACTAGGTGTTGGCGACATTCCACGTCGTCGGTGCCGCAGCTAACGCATTAAGTGCCCCGCCTGGGGAGTACGGCCGCAAGGCTAAAACTCAAAGGAATTGACGGGGGCCCGCACAAGCAGCGGAGCATGTGGCTTAATTCGACGCAACGCGAAGAACCTTACCAAGGCTTGACATACACCGGAAACGTCTGGAGACAGGCGCCCCCTTGTGGTCGGTGTACAGGTGGTGCATGGCTGTCGTCAGCTCGTGTCGTGAGATGTTGGGTTAAGTCCCGCAACGAGCGCAACCCTTGTCCCGTGTTGCCAGCAAGCCCCTTCGGGGGTGTTGGGGACTCACGGGAGACCGCCGGGGTCAACTCGGAGGAAGGTGGGGACGACGTCAAGTCATCATGCCCCTTATGTCTTGGGCTGCACACGTGCTACAATGGCCGGTACAATGAGCTGCGATACCGCGAGGTGGAGCGAATCTCAAAAAGCCGGTCTCAGTTCGGATTGGGGTCTGCAACTCGACCCCATGAAGTCGGAGTTGCTAGTAATCGCAGATCAGCATCGCTGCGGTGAATACGTTCCCGGGCCTTGTACACACCGCCCGTCACGTCACGAAAGTCGGTAACACCCGAAGCCGGTGGCCCAACCCCCTCGTGGGGAGGGAGCCGTCGAAGGTGGGACTGGCGATTGGGACGAAGTCGTAACAAGGTAGCCGTACCGGAAGGTGCGGCTGGATCACCTCCTTTCTAAGGAGCATCTAGCTGCCGCAAGGCGGCCAGAGCCACTACGCCGGCACCTGTCCGGCGGTGGTCAGCTCATGGGTGGAACGTTGATTAGTCGGCACTCTCGACCGTCTGCTCTTTCCAGTACGGCCCCCCGGGGCATGGAACGAACGAGCAGCGCGGCAGGGAGCGCCGGGCACGCTGTTGGGTGTCTGAGGGCACGGCCGTATCGGCTGCCTTCAGTGCCGACCCCGGTAAAAATCCGCTCCGGCGGGTTGTGACGGGTGGTTGGTCGTTGTTTGAGAACTGCACAGTGGACGCGAGCATCTGTGGCCAAGTTTTTAAGGGCGCACGGTGGATGCCTTGGCACCAGGAACCGATGAAGGACGTGGGAGGCCACGATAGTCCCCGGGGAGTCGTCAACCAGACTTTGATCCGGGGGTGTCCGAATGGGGAAACCCGGCAGTCGTCATGGGCTGTCACCCATACCTGAACACATAGGGTATGCGGAGGGAACGCGGGGAAGTGAAACATCTCAGTACCCGCAGGAAGAGAAAACAACCGTGATTCCGGGAGTAGTGGCGAGCGAAACCGGATGAGGCCAAACCGCAGGCGTGTGAGACCCGGCAGGGGTTGCGCATGCGGGGTTGTGGGATCTCTTATTTCATGGTCTGCCGGCCATGAGGCGAGTCAGAAACCGTTGATGTAGGCGAAGGACATGCGAAAGGTCCGGCGCAGAGGGTAAGACCCCCGTAGCCGAAACGTCAACGGCTCGTTGAAGAGACACCCAAGTAGCACGGGGCCCGAGAAATCCCGTGTGAATCCGGCGGGACCACCCGTCAAGCCTAAATATTCCCTGGTGACCGATAGCGGATAGTACCGTGAGGGAATGGTGAAAAGTACCCCGGGAGGGGAGTGAAATAGTACCTGAAACCGTGTGCCTACAAGCCGTGGGAGCGTCGCGTTGAGTGCTTGCACTCAACGTCGTGACTGCGTGCCTTTTGAAGAATGAGCCTGCGAGTTTGCGGTGTGTTGCGAGGTTAACCCGTGTGGGGAAGCCGTAGCGAAAGCGAGTCCGAACAGGGCGACGCAGTAGCATGCCCAAGACCCGAAGCGGAGTGATCTAGCCATGGGCAGGTTGAAGCGGAGGTAAGACTTCGTGGAGGACCGAACCCACCAGGGTTGAAAACCTGGGGGATGACCTGTGGTTAGGGGTGAAAGGCCAATCAAACTCCGTGATAGCTGGTTCTCCCCGAAATGCATTTAGGTGCAGCGTCGCGTGTTTCTTGCCGGAGGTAGAGCACTGGATAGGCGATGGGCCCTACCGGGTTACTGACCTTAGCCAAACTCCGAATGCCGGCAAGTGAGAACGCGGCAGTGAGACTGTGGGGGATAAGCTCCATGGTCGAGAGGGAAACAGCCCAGAGCATCGACTAAGGCCCCCAAGCGTACGCTAAGTGGGAAAGGATGTGGAGTCGCACAGACAACCAGGAGGTTGGCTTAGAAGCAGCCACCCTTGAAAGAGTGCGTAATAGCTCACTGGTCTAGTGATTCCGCGCCGACAATGTAGCGGGGCTCAAGCGTACCGCCGAAGTCGTGTCATTGCAGTACATACCCCCAACGGGGACTGTGATGGGTAGGGGAGCGTCGTCTGCCGGGTGAAGCCGCGCCGGAAGGCAGTGGTGGACGGTTGACGAGTGAGAATGCAGGCATGAGTAGCGATACACACGTGAGAAACGTGTGCGCCGATTGACCAAGGGTTCCTGGGTCAAGCTGATCTGCCCAGGGTAAGTCGGGACCTAAGGCGAGGCCGACAGGCGTAGTCGATGGATAACCGGTTGATATTCCGGTACCCGCTGTGAAGCGTCAAACATTGAATCGGGCGATGCTAAGTCCGTGAAGCCGTTCCGGACCCTTCGGGGAAAGGAAAGTGGTGGAGCCGACGAACCCAACCCGTAGTAGGTGAGTGATGGGGTGACGCAGGAAGGTAGTCCAGCCCGGGCGGTGGTTGTCCCGGGGTAAGGGTGTAGCCCGTCATCCAGGTAAATCCGGATGGCATAAGGGTGAGACCCGATGCCGAGCCGATTGTGGCGAAGTGGATGATCCTATGCTGTCGAGAAAAGCCTCTAGCGAGTTTCATGGCGGCCCGTACCCTAAACCGACTCAGGTGGTCAGGTAGAGAATACCGAGGCGTTCGGGTGAACTATGGTTAAGGAACTCGGCAAAATGCCCCCGTAACTTCGGGAGAAGGGGGCCATGTCCGGTGATGAGGTTTTCCCTCTGAGCTGGGTGTGGCCGCAGAGACCAGCGAGAAGCGACTGTTTACTAAAAACACAGGTCCGTGCGAAGCCGTAAGGCGATGTATACGGACTGACGCCTGCCCGGTGCTGGAACGTTAAGGGGACCGGTTAGTCACTCTTCGGGGTGGCGAAGCTGAGAACTTAAGCGCCAGTAAACGGCGGTGGTAACTATAACCATCCTAAGGTAGCGAAATTCCTTGTCGGGTAAGTTCCGACCTGCACGAATGGCGTAACGACTTCTCGACTGTCTCAACCATAGGCCCGGTGAAATTGCACTACGAGTAAAGATGCTCGTTTCGCGCAGCAGGACGGAAAGACCCCGGGACCTTTACTACAGTTTGATATTGGTGTTCGGTTCGGCTTGTGTAGGATAGCTGGGAGACTTTGAAACTCGGACGCCAGTTCGGGTGGAGTCGTCGTTGAAATACCAGTCTGGTCGTGCTGGATGTCTAACCTGGGTCCGTGATCCGGATCAGGGACAGTGTCTGATGGGTAGTTTAACTGGGGCGGTTGCCTCCTAAAGAGTAACGGAGGCGCCCAAAGGTTCCCTCAGCCTGGTTGGTAATCAGGTGTTGAGTGTAAGTGCACAAGGGAGCTTGACTGTGAGACCGACGGGTCGAGCAGGGACGAAAGTCGGGACTAGTGATCCGGCGGTGGCTTGTGGAAGCGCCGTCGCTCAACGGATAAAAGGTACCCCGGGGATAACAGGCTGATCTTCCCCAAGAGTCCATATCGACGGGATGGTTTGGCACCTCGATGTCGGCTCGTCGCATCCTGGGGCTGGAGTCGGTCCCAAGGGTTGGGCTGTTCGCCCATTAAAGCGGTACGCGAGCTGGGTTTAGAACGTCGTGAGACAGTTCGGTCCCTATCCGCTGCGCGCGCAGGAGTCTTGAGAAGGGCTGTCCCTAGTACGAGAGGACCGGGACGGACGAACCTCTGGTGTGCCAGTTGTCCTGCCAAGGGCATGGCTGGTTGGCTACGTTCGGGAGGGATAACCGCTGAAAGCATCTAAGCGGGAAGCCTGCTTCGAGATGAGGACTCCCACCCACTTGATGGGGTAAGGCTCCCAGTAGACGACTGGGTTGATAGGCCGGATATGGAAGCACGGTAACGTGTGGAGTTGACCGGTACTAATAGGCCGAGGGCTTGTCCTCAGTTGCTCGCGTCCACTGTGTTGGTTCTGAAACCACGAACGACCCCATGTGCCACACATGGTGCGGTTGTCTGTTTCATAGTGTTTCGGTGGTCATAGCGTAGGGGAAACGCCCGGTTACATTCCGAACCCGGAAGCTAAGCCTTATTGCGCCGATGGTACTGCAGGGGGGACCCTGTGGGAGAGTAGGACGCCGCCGAACAATTTTTGAAAGGGGTTGGACCCTGAACTTCGGTTCGGGGTCCAACCCTTTTTTGTTCTGCGTCACTTGAAGTTCACGTTGCGCAACGAGCATCGTTCCCATGGGTACTGCTGCACTGCTCAGGGCCGCCGGCGTCGGATTCGGTGACGAGGTGGTCGTGTCCGCCTTCGGGAACGCGGAGGTTGCCGAAGCCGTCACTCTCGCGGGTGCGTTGCCGGTGTTCGCCGAGATAGATCCGGCGACCTACTGCCTCGCGCCGGCCGCTGTGGAAGCGGCCATCACCCCACGCACGGCGGCCGTCGTCGCCGTGCATCGTTTCGGCAGGCACGCCGATCTCGCGCGGTTGCACATTCTCGGACAGCGACACGGCCTGCTCGTGCTGGAGCACGGGGAGTCCGAGGCTCCGTACGACGAGGTCGCCCGGCGCAGGGAGCGGGCCGCCTACCTCGACGCGAAACTGCGGGGGGTGCGGACGCCCGACGGAGGCGACGGGCACACCTACCAGCAGTACGTCGTGCGGATCCCCGGAAACGGAAGGCCCGACCGGGACGCCTTCGCACGGGCCGTGCGGGCCAGGGGAGTCGAGTGCGGAGTGCCGGTGAAGACGCCTGTGCACCGGCTGCCGGAGTTCCGGCGGTGCGTGTCCCTGCCCGAGACCGAACGGGCCGCCGACGAGACGCTCGCCCTGCCCGTGGACGCCTCGTTGACCAAGCGGGACATGCAGCGCGTCGCGTCGGCGTGCAACGCGCTGGGCGGACTGCTGCAGGCGGCTGTCTGAACCGCGGGCGAGGACCAGCCGGGAACGGTGGTTGGGAGCACGGGGCTGCCCAGGGTATGATCTATTCCGTTGCCGGGTGGGAAACCGCAGTTGGCAACAGGCCCCTATAGCTCAGTCGGTAGAGCGTCTCCATGGTAAGGAGAAGGTCAACGGTTCGATTCCGTTTGGGGGCTCAGATCAGAAAGGCCCCGCCCTTCCGGGCGGGGCCTTTCTCATGCCCGGATCTGATCCGGCAGCTCTGATCCAGCTCACTCCTGGTGAAGTTCCGGGACGCGCATGGCGAGGATCGCCATGTCGTCGGAGGGGGCGTCGGAGGCGAAGCGTTCCACTGCGCGCATGATGCGGGCGGCGACCGCGCCGGCGGTCAGACCCGTACAGGTCGTCAGGACGTCGGCGAGGCCGTCGTCGCCGAGCATGCGCGTGCCCTCACGGCGCTCGGTGACACCGTCGGTGACACACAGCAGGACGTCGCCCGGATCGAGCGTGACCGTCTGCTCGTACAGTTCCAGGTCCTCCAGGACACCGAGGAGGGGCTGGGGCTCGGCTGCCGGTTCGACGGTGCCGTCCTGGCGCAGGCGCAGCGGCAGCGGGTGGCCGGCGCACACCACCTTCAGGTCCGCGCTGCCGTCCTCCCGCGGGCGCAGCTCGCCGTAGAGCAGGGTGAGGAAGCGGCTGCGGGCGCCCTCGTCGAGGATGGCGGAGTTCAGGCGCTCGAGGACCGCGGGGCCGCTGAGGCCCTCGCGGGCCAGCAGCCTCAGGGCGTGCCGGGCCAGGCCGGTGACGGCCGCGGCGTTCGGGCCCGTACCGCAGACGTCGCCGATGGCGAAGCCGTAGGTGCCGTCGCTGATCGGGAACAGGTCGTAGAAGTCGCCGCCGACCTCGTTGCCCTCGCCGGCCGCGCGGTAGATGACCTCGACCTCGACGCCGTCGATGTCGGGGAGCTCCGGCGGCAGGAGACTGCGCTGGAGGGACTGGCTGATGGCCGTGCGCTCGGAGTAGAGGCGGGCGTTGTCCAGGGCCAGGGCGGCCCTGCGGGAGAGGTCCTCGGCGAGCTCCAGGATCTCCTGGCGGAAGTGTTCGTCGGTCGGCTTGCCGAGCGTCAGCATGCCGATGACGCGGTTACGGGCGACCAGCGGGAGGACCACCGTCTCGCCACCGACCGCTGAGGCCGTGGTGAGGGTGGGACCGATGCCGGAGGTGATCTGGCTGCTCGGGCCGCTGGACAGGCCCAGGCTGCGCATGGACGAGCGCAGGGCCGCCTGATGGGCCACCTCGCCGGGCGCCGACCAGACACGGGCGCCGGGGGCGGGGACCGGATCGGGCGGGGCGATCTTCGAAAGCAGGGACTTGATGCCGTCGATGAGCTCCTCGTCCTCGTGCAGCACGTAGGAGAGGTACGGCTCGGACGCCTGGTCGGCGATCGTGTAGACGGCGCACCAGGTCGCCAGGGTGGGGACGGTCATCTGGGCCATGAGGGCCAGGGTCTGGTCGCGGTCCAGGGTGCCGGCCAGCAGGTCGGACGCCTCGACGAGGAAACTCAGCGAGCCCCGGCGCAGTCGCTCCAGCTCGCCCAGACGGGCCGACTCGACAGCCAGGGCGATGCGGTCGGCGGCGAACTGGAGGCGCAGCGCCTCCTCGTTGGAGTACCGGCCGGCTCCCTCCGCGGCGACGCCGAGGGAGCCCGTGAGGCGGCCCTCGACCTTGAG
Source organism: Streptomyces sp. NBC_01635 (assembly GCF_045209715.1). NCBI lineage: Bacteria > Bacillati > Actinomycetota > Actinomycetes > Kitasatosporales > Streptomycetaceae > Streptomyces > Streptomyces sp. NBC_01635. Next base: position 6,579,351 of record NZ_CP109277.1, read on the forward strand.
CGGGACCGTGACGACCGAGCGCATGCCGGTGCCGTTGAGGAGCGGAACCGCGCCGGGCAGGGTGGAGAGGTCGTCGTGGACGGCCGGCATGCGGGCGGAGCCGTAGCGGCCGGAGCCGGCCTCCACCGGGACGCGGGCGAAGCGCTGACGGGCGGAGGGCAGGCCGGTGGAGGCACGTACCTCGAGTTCCGTCTCGTCATCGGTGGCGAGGAGCAGGAAGGCGGAGTCGCCGTCGAGCATGTCGCGTGCGCGCTCCACCGTGCGCTGCAGGAGGCCGTCGAGGTCGTCCGGGGCGGGCGAGCCGATGAACACCTCGAAGGGATCGGTGCTCTGGCTCTCGGAGGAGCCGGCCGAGTCGGCGGAGGGACCTCGCAACGGGGTCTGCAGGACCGCCCGTTCGTGGTCCCTGACGAGAAGGCACACGGTTGACGGATCGCCGTCCGTGTCGCGGACACGAAGGTGCGAGGCGTAGACCGGGACCACCCGGCCGCCGGTGTCCCTTATGCCGTAACTGCCTTCCCAGCGGGAGAGTCGGAGCGCCTCCGCGATGCCGGTGCTGGTGCCGGGAGTGTGCGGCCAGGCGGCGAGGTCGGTGAGCGGCTTGCCGGTGACCTGGTCGGCCGTGTAGCCGAAGAGTTCCTCCGCGTCCTCGTTCCAGGAGGAGATCGCGCCGATCCGGTCGATCTGCACGACGGCGACGCGGACCCGGGCGTCGGCGATCGGGAGGAGTTCGGACGGCAACGCCGGCCCGGCCGAGCGGGCGCCCACCGGGCGGTCGGGAACGTCGAGTTGGAACCAGACGGTCTTGTGGGCGGGGGTGTACTCGACGCCCCAGCGGCCGGCCAGGGCCGCGCAGAGCTGGAGGCCGCGCCCTCCTTCGCGGTCGGGGCTGCCCATGCCGGCGGCCGGGCCCTGGAGCGGGACCTCACGTTCCGGGTACCGGTCGGTCACCTCGATCCGCACACCGTCGTCGCAGCGCAGGCACAGCAGGTCGGCCCAGGTGCCGGCGTGGATCACGGCATTGGTCACGAGCTCGCTGGTGAGGACCACGGCGTCGTCGATGATGTCGGCGAACCCCCATCCCTGGAGGGTGTCGCGGACGAAGGAGCGGGCACTCGCGACCGAGCGCCCGACGGGCTCGAAGCTGGCGGCCGCGCGCGCGGTGATCACAGAACTCCTCGACCGGTTCTCGACGGGCATGGTCCCCTGGGTGACCGGCTCGTGCCGCTGGTGCGGCAGGCCGCTCGTCGGCCGAGGGTCCGGGGGCTGTTCCCCCGGGATCAGTCCGCTGCTCATGTGTGCGGCCGCCCTCCGATGCCCGCTCGTCTCCGTGCCACAGCCCGGACCGGACGGACCGGTGTGGCTGGACAGCCGGATGCAAGGTTACTTACCTTCGCGGTCCGAGCGGAGGCCGGTCTGCTGTGTTTCCGTCGGGAGGTGCCCGACGTCCGGAGTGCGTGCGGACGGTGTGCGAAGCTGCCGAACTGTTATGGCCTGGTTCGGCGAGGGTGAAACACTGGGCGGGCCGGTTGTTGCGAAGGCCGGACAGGGCGGGTGTCCTCCGGGCCGGGAGGCGGTCCGGGTAGAGCCCTGACAGGCAGGGCAGGTATCGCAGTAGTACACGCATATGCACGAGTAAGCAGAACAGGCAGAAGCAGTCAGCAGTCACAGGTACGCCGTGCGGTGGTACCCGAGGACAGCAGTAACGGTCGACCCCTGCGGGAGGGACACAGTGGAGTCTGGCGCAGCGACGCGGGGCACGAACACGCGCGCGAAAGGCGGACAGTCCCCTGGTGAGCAGGGCAGGTCCCGGGGCGGGACCACCATGGTGGACACCGTGGCCCTGAACCGCCTGATGGTCGCCCTGGTGGCGATGCGGGACGGGAATTTCCGCAAGCGGCTCACGGTGTCCGGCGACGGCGTGATGGCGGAGATCGCGGCGGTTTTCAACGAGGTGGCCGACCGCAATCTCCATCTGACGGGTGAGCTGGCGCGGGTGCGGCGCACGGTGGGGCGCGAGGGGAAACTCACCGAGCGCCTGGAGACGGGGGCCTGCGAGGGCTCCTGGTCCACCGCGATCGACAACTCGAACGCGCTGGTGGACGATCTGGTGCGGCCCGTCTCCGAGGTCAGCCGGGTGCTGTCGGCGGTGGCCGACGGTGATCTGTCACCGCGGATGGAGCTGCGGGCGCAGCTGGGCGACGGGCAGGGACAGCCGCTGCGCGGCGAGTTCCTGAAGGTCGGGCGTACCGTCAACAATCTGGTCGACCAGTTGTCGACCTTCACCGACGAGGTCACGCGGGTGGCCAGCGAGGTCGGTACCGAGGGCAAGCTGGGCGGCCAGGCCCGGGTGCGGGGCATGTCCGGTTCGTGGAAGGACCTCACGGACTCGGTCAACACCATGGCGGAGCGGCTGACGGCGCAGGTGCGCGACATCGCGCTGGTGACGACGGCGGTCGCCCGGGGCGATCTGTCCCGCAAGGTCACCGTGCACGTCGAAGGCGAGATGCTGGAGCTGAAGAACACCGTCAACACGATGGTGGACCAGCTCTCGGCGTTCTCCTCCGAGGTGACCCGCGTCGCGCGCGAGGTGGGCACCGAGGGTGCGCTGGGCGGGCAGGCGCAGGTGTCCGGGGTGGACGGCGTGTGGAAGGAGCTCACCGACTCCGTCAACACCATGGCCGGGAACCTGACGGCGCAGGTGCGCGAGATCGCGGAGGTGACGACCGCGGTCGCCAACGGCGACCTGTCGCGGAAGGTGACCGTTCCGGCCCGTGGCGAGGTCGCGCAGCTGGCCGAGACGATCAATCAGATGACCGAGACGCTGAAGATCTTCGCGGACGAGGTCACCCGGGTCGCCAACGAGGTCGGGGCCGAGGGGCAGCTGGGCGGCCAGGCGAACGTGCCCGGTGCCGCCGGTACCTGGAAGGACCTGACGGACTCCGTCAACACGGTGTTCCGGAACCTGACCACGCAGGTGCGGGACATCGCGGCGGTGACGACGGCGGTGGCCAACGGCGACCTGTCGCAGAAAGTCACCGTGGACGTGGCCGGCGAGATGCTGGAGCTGAAGAACACCGTCAACACGATGGTGGACCAGCTGTCCTCCTTCGGTGCCGAGGTCACGCGCGTGGCGCGCGAGATCGGTGTCGAGGGCGAGTTGGGCGGCCAGGCCCAGGTGCCGGGGGCGGCGGGGACCTGGAAGGACCTCACCGACTCCGTCAACACCGCGTTCCGCAACCTCACCGGTCAGGTGAGGAACATCGCCCAGGTGACGACGGCGGTGGCCAACGGCGACCTGTCGCAGAAGGTCACCGTGGACGTGTCCGGCGAGATGCTCCAGCTGAAGAACACCGTCAACACGATGGTGGACCAGCTGTCGTCGTTCGCCGACCAGGTCACGCGCATGGCCCGGGACGTGGGCACGGAAGGCCGGCTGGGTGGTCAGGCCAGGGTGGACGGCGTATCGGGCACCTGGAAGGAACTCACCGACTCCGTCAACTCGATGGCGTCCAATCTGACCGGCCAGGTGCGCAACATCGCCCAGGTGACGACGGCGGTGGCCCGGGGCGATCTGTCGCAGAAGATCGACGTCGACGCGCGCGGGGAGATCCTCGAGCTGAAGAACACCATCAACACGATGGTGGACCAGCTCTCGTCGTTCGCCGACCAGGTCACGCGGGTGGCCCGCGAGGTGGGTACCGAGGGCCGGCTCGGCGGCCAGGCCCAGGTGCCCGGTGTCGCCGGCGTGTGGCGCGATCTCACCGACTCGGTGAACGGCATGGCCGGCAACCTCACCGCGCAGGTGCGCAACATCGCCCAGGTGGCGACGGCGGTGGCCCGGGGCGACCTGTCGCAGAAGATCACCGTGGACGCGCGCGGGGAGATCCTCGAGCTCAAGAACACGCTGAACACGATGGTGGACCAGCTGTCGTCGTTCGCCGAGGAGGTCACGCGGGTGGCCCGCGAGGTGGGCACGGAGGGGATCCTCGGCGGTCAGGCCGAGGTGCAGGGCGTCTCCGGCACCTGGAAGGACCTCACCCAGTCGGTGAACGGCATGGCGAACAACCTGACCCTCCAGGTCCGCAACATCGCCGAGGTCACCACCGCGGTCGCCAAGGGCGATCTGTCGAAGAAGATCACCGTCGACGCCAAGGGCGAGATCCTCGAACTCGTCACCACCGTCAACACGATGGTGGACCAGCTCTCTTCGTTCGCCGAGCAGGTGACCCGGGTGGCCCGCGAGGTGGGCACCGAGGGCATCCTGGGCGGTCAGGCGCACGTGCCCGGGGTCACGGGCATCTGGAAGGACCTGAGCGACAACGTCAACCTGATGGCCAAGAACCTGACCACGCAGGTGCGCAACATCTCCCAGGTGTCCGCCGCGGTCGCCAACGGTGACCTGACGCGGGAGGTCACCATCGAGGCGCGCGGTGAGCTGGCGCAGTTCGCCGACACCATCAACATCATGGTGAAGACACTGAGGGCGTTCGCCGAGCAGGTCACCAAGGTGGCCCGCGAGGTGGGCACGGACGGCATCCTCGGTGGCCAGGCGCAGGTGCCGGGTGTGGCCGGTACGTGGAAGGACCTCACCGAGTCCGTGAACCGGATGGCGTCCAATCTGACCGGTCAGGTGCGCAACATCGCCATGGTGACCACGGCCATCGCCAAGGGCGACCTGACGAAGAAGATCGACATCGACGCGCGCGGGGAGATCCTCGAGCTGAAGACCACCATCAACACGATGGTGGACCAGCTCTCGTCGTTCGCCGAGGAGGTCACGCGGGTGGCCCGCGAGGTGGGCACGGAGGGGCAGCTCGGTGGGCAGGCGCGCGTGCGTGACGTCGACGGCACCTGGCGGGACCTGACCGAGTCCGTGAACGAGATGGCGGGGAACCTGACCCGCCAGGTGCGTGCCATCGCGCGCGTGGCGACCGCGGTGACCCGCGGCGACCTGAACCTGAAGATCGACGTGGACGCGTCCGGGGAGATCCAGGAACTCCAGGACTACATCAACAAGATGATCGCCAACCTGCGCGACACCACGATCGCCAACAAGGAGCAGGACTGGCTCAAGGGCAATCTGGCCCGCATCTCCGGGCTGATGCAGGGCCGCCGGGACCTGGAGGACGTGGCCTCGCTGATCATGAGCGAGCTGACGCCGGTGGTCTCCGCGCAGCACGGCGCGTTCTTCCTCTCGATGCCCCTGGTCGACGGGGAGGACGTGAGCGTCGCCGACGACGACCAGTACGAGCTGCGCATGCTCGGTTCGTACGGTTACTCGCTGGGCTCGATGCCGACGTCGTTCCGGCCCGGGGAGGGGCTCATCGGGACGGCCGCCATGGAGAAGCGCACCATCCTGGTGGAAAACGCGCCCAGTGGCTACCTGAAGATCTCCTCGGGGCTGGGGGAGGCGCCGCCCGCCCAGGTGATCGTGCTTCCGGTGCTGTTCGAGGGGACCGTGCTGGGCGTCATCGAACTGGCTTCCTTCACTCCGTTCACGCACATCCAGAAGGACTTCCTGAACCAGATCGCCGAGATGATCGCGACGAGCGTCAACACCATCTCGGTGAACACCAAGACGGAGCTGCTGCTGACTCAGTCGCAGGAGCTGACCGAACAACTCCGTGAGCGCTCGGCCGAGTTGGAGCAGCGGCAGAAGGCGCTGCAGGCGTCCAACGCCGAACTGGAGGAGAAGGCCGAACTGTTGGCGCGGCAGAACCGCGACATCGAGGTGAAGAACACCGAGATCGAGGAGGCGCGGCAGGTCCTGGAGGAGCGCGCCGAACAACTCGCGGTCTCCATGCGCTACAAGAGCGAGTTCCTGGCCAACATGTCGCACGAGCTGCGCACTCCGCTCAACTCGCTGCTGATCCTGGCCAAGCTGCTCGCCGACAACCCCGAGGGGAATCTCTCCCCGAAGCAGGTCGAGTTCGCCGAGACCATCCACGGCGCCGGATCCGACCTGCTGCAGCTGATCAACGACATCCTCGACCTGTCGAAGGTCGAGGCGGGCAAGATGGACGTCTCCCCGACGCGCATCGCGCTCGTCCAGCTCGTGGACTACGTGGAGGCCACCTTCCGTCCGCTGACCGCGGAGAAGGGCCTGGACCTGTCGGTGCGGGTCTCCCCGGAGCTGCAGGCCACGCTGCACACCGACGAGCAGCGGCTGCTGCAGGTGCTGCGCAACCTCCTCTCCAACGCGGTGAAGTTCACCGACTCCGGGTCCGTCGAGCTGGTCATCCGCCCGGCCCGCGACGATGTCCCGCAGGCCATCAGGGAGCAGCTGCTGGAGGCCGGTTCGCTGACCGACCCGGACGCCGACCTGATCGCGTTCTCGGTGTCCGACACGGGTATCGGGATCGCCGCCAGCAAGATGCGGGTGATCTTCGAGGCGTTCAAGCAGGCGGACGGCACGACCAGCCGCAAGTACGGAGGCACGGGACTCGGACTGTCCATTTCCAGGGAGATCGCCCAACTGCTCGGCGGTGAGATCCACGCGCAGAGCGAACCGGGCCGCGGCTCGACGTTCACGCTGTATCTCCCGCTGCACCCGAGCGAGTTGCCGCCGCACGGCTACCCGCAGTCCATGCCGGCCCTGGAGAGCGGCAGCACTTCCGCTTCGGCCGATTCCTCCGATGCGACGGTGGAGGCACCGGCCGAGGCGACGTCGTACCGGGAGACCCAGAACGGTCCGGCCGCTCTGTTCCGGCGGCGCCGCAGGCCCCTGCCCGAGCTGGAACAGCGGCCCGCGCCGCAGGAGCCGGAACAGTGGCTGGGCACGCCGGCCCCGGAGCGGGAGCGGGATGCGGCGCCCCGGTCGCAGCGCGGTATCCGGTTCGGCGGGCAGAAGGTGCTGATCGTCGACGACGACATCCGCAATGTGTTCGCGCTGACCAGCGTCCTCGAACAGCACGGGCTGTCCGTGCTGTACGCGGAGAACGGCCGCGAGGGCATCGAGGTGCTGGAGCAGCACGACGACGTGGCGGTCGTCCTGATGGACATCATGATGCCCGAGATGGACGGATACGCGACGACGACGGCGATCCGTCGGATGCCGCAGTTCGCGGGACTGCCGATCATCGCGCTCACCGCGAAGGCGATGAAGGGCGACCGGGAGAAGGCGATCGAGTCGGGAGCCTCCGACTACGTGACGAAGCCGGTCGACCCCGATCACCTGCTGTCGGTGATGCAGCAGTGGATGCGGGGGGTGTGACCGTGGTGCCCCGGAAGAGGGGGGCGTGAGGGTGGTGATCCGGGGCGTGCGATGGTGGAGGAGGGCTTCACCGTTCACGTGGAGCTGCTGACGCGGCGTGCGTGAAGCCGTGTAGAAGTACGGGATTCGGGGAACCTTCTGGTCCCGCTCCGCGTTTCTGCTATGTGCACAGTGACATCACGGTGACAGGGTGTGGCGACGGGCGGGGTGCGGCTACGATGACCGGCACAAGGACGGGCGGCGCAAGGGCGCCGTCCCCTGGGACGGCACCCGCCGGTGTCCACCCAGGACCTGCGGACAGGGGAGGCCCCAAGCCGGGGCGAGGAGGGCGGGCCATGGTCCAGAAGGCCAAGATCCTCCTGGTCGACGACCGGCCGGAGAATCTGCTGGCGCTGGAGGCGATCCTCTCGGCGCTCGATCAGACGCTGGTACGGGCATCGTCCGGGGAGGAAGCACTCAAGGCGCTGCTCACGGATGACTTCGCGGTCATTCTGCTGGATGTTCAGATGCCGGGCATGGACGGTTTCGAGACCGCGGCTCACATCAAGCGTCGCGAGCGGACGCGGGACATTCCGATCATCTTTCTCACCGCGATCAACCACGGCCCGCACCACACGTTCCGCGGGTACGCGGCGGGTGCGGTCGACTACATCTCCAAGCCCTTCGACCCGTGGGTGCTGCGTGCGAAGGTCTCGGTGTTCGTCGAGCTGTACATGAAGAACTGCCAGCTGAGGGAGCAGGCGGCGCTGCTGCGGCTCCAGTTGGAGGGCGACGAGAAGGACGCGGGGGAGCAGAAGGAGTCCGCCGGCCTGCTCGCCGAACTCTCCGCGCGGCTCGCGGCCGTCGAGGAACAGGCCGAGGCCCTGTCCAAACAGCTCAACGACGAATCGACCGACGCGGCCGCGGTGGCCACGGCGGCCCATCTGGAGCGCAAGCTCACGGGATTGCGGCGCGCGCTGGACGCGCTGGAACCGGGCACGGGCGGCGCGTCCCCTCTGCCGTCGCAGAACTGACCGACGACGTACGGGCCTTGTGGTTCGTCAGGCACGAATCGTGGGCCGCAGGGCCTGTCCGGCGTCTCGTGCCGGAGCCCCGGGGGCCGGCACGGCCTCCCTCCTCCGCCGTGTGGTGGAACGCACCAGTCCCGGCTCGCCCCAGCCGGACAGGAACCGGCAGTCACCTCCGACTTGGTCCGCCGGACAGCCCCTCCCCGCGTCAGTTCGGCGCCTCCGTGGCAGCGACACGAACGGGTGAAGCGGCTGGCACGCGTGTCCACCGGCGTCTCCACCGGTAACCTCACCCCCATGGCCTCACGTCCCTCCGCAGCCAAGAAGCCACCCGCGAAGAAGGCGGCTGCTTCCGCGAAGGCCCCGGCGAAGAAGGCCGTTGCCAGGAAGCCGCCTCCCAAGAAGGCCCCGGCGAGGAAGCCGCCCGCCAAGAAGGCCGGGGCGAAGAGGCCCGCCCCCAAACCGGCTCCCAGCCCGACCGGCGGCGTCTACCGGCTCGTGCGCGCCGTGTGGCTGGGGCTGGCGCACGCCGTCGGAGCGGTCTTCCGGGGCATAGGGCAGGGCGCCAGGAACCTCGACCCCGCCCACCGCAAGGACGGCCTCGCGCTGCTCCTGCTCGGCATCGGACTCATCGTCGCCGCGGGCACCTGGGCCGACCTCGAGGGTCCCGTCGGTGACCTCGTGGAGATCCTGGCCACCGGCGCGTTCGGCCGGCTCGACCTGCTGGTGCCGATCCTGGTCGCGGTCGTCGCGGTGCGCCTCATCCGGCACCCGGAGAAGCCGGAGGCCAACGGCCGCATCGTGATCGGTCTGTCCGCGCTCCTCATCGGTGTGCTCGGCCAGATCCACATCGCCTGCGGCTCGCCCGCCCGCGGCGACGGCATGCACGCCATAAGGGACGCCGGAGGGCTCATCGGCTGGGGCGCGGCCACGCCACTGTCGTACACCATGACCGATGTGCTCGCCGTGCCCCTGCTGGTGCTGCTCACCGTCTTCGGACTGCTGGTCGTCACCGCCACTCCGGTCACCGCCATTCCGCAGCGGCTGCGGCTGCTCGGCACCAAGCTGGGACTCGTCCACGACCTCGAGCCGGAGGAGTTCGGCGAGGACGACGAGCGCTACGACGAGCAGTGGCGCGAGGCGCTGCCCGCGAGCCGCCGAGGGCGCGGACGTGAGCCTGTGGAGTACGACCCCGACCTCGCGGAGCGGGAGGCGCTGTCACGGCGCCGGGGCCGGCCGCGCAGGTCCGCGGTGCCCCAGCCCGACACGAACCGGCCGATGGACGCCGTGGACGTGGCCGCCGCGGCCGCCGCCTCCCTCGACGGCGCCGTCCTGCACGGGATGCCGCCCTCGCCGATCGTCGCCGACCTGACCCAGGGCGTGCGCACGGGCGACCGCGAGCCGACCACCCCGACACCGGTGCCGGCCGCCCGCCCCCAGCAGGGCGAGCAGGACAGGCCGAGGCCGGGCGTCAGGCAGAACGCGCCGAAGCGGGGCGGGCAGGACAAAAAGGACCGGCAACGGGCGGACTCCGGCGTCCTGGACCTCACCAAGACCCCGGCCGAGCCCCGCGACCTTCCCCCGCGCGCGGAGCAGCTCCGGTTGTCCGGTGACATCACCTACTCCCTGCCGGCCCTCGACCTCCTCACGCGCGGCGGCCCCGGCAAGTCGCGCAGCGCCGCCAACGACGCCGTCGTCGACTCGCTCACCACCGTCTTCACCGAGTTCAAGGTCGACGCCCGCGTCACCGGCTTCACGCGCGGGCCCACGGTCACCCGCTACGAGGTGGAACTCGGCCCGGCGGTGAAGGTCGAGCGGATCACCGCGCTGACGAAGAACATCGCGTACGCGGTCGCCAGCGCCGACGTACGCATCATCAGCCCCATCCCCGGCAAGTCCGCAGTCGGCATCGAGATCCCGAACACCGACCGGGAGATGGTCAACCTCGGTGACGTACTGCGGCTCGCGGAGTCCGCCGAGGACGACGACCCGATGCTGGTCGCCTTCGGAAAGGACGTCGAGGGCGGTTACGTCATGCACTCGCTGGCGAAGATGCCGCACATGCTGGTCGCCGGCGCCACCGGCTCCGGCAAGTCGTCCTGCATCAACTGCCTGATCACGTCGATCATGATGCGGGCGACGCCGGAGGACGTCCGGATGATCCTGGTCGACCCCAAGCGCGTGGAGCTCACCGCCTACGAGGGCATCCCGCACCTGATCACGCCGATCATCACCAACCCCAAGCGGGCCGCCGAGGCCCTCCAGTGGGTCGTCCGCGAGATGGACCTCCGCTACGACGATCTGGCCGCCTACGGGTACCGGCACATCGACGACTTCAACCGCGCGGTGCGCGAGGGCAAGGTCAAGCCGCCCGAGGGCAGCGAGCGGGAACTCCAGCCGTACCCGTACCTGTTGGTGATCGTCGACGAGCTGGCCGACCTGATGATGGTCGCCCCGCGGGACGTCGAGGACTCCATCGTGCGGATCACGCAGCTCGCGCGGGCGGCCGGTATCCACCTGGTGCTCGCCACGCAGCGGCCCTCGGTCGACGTCGTCACCGGTCTGATCAAGGCGAACGTGCCCTCCCGGCTCGCGTTCGCCACCTCCTCCCTCGCGGACTCGCGGGTCATCCTCGACCAGCCCGGCGCCGAGAAGCTGATCGGCAAGGGAGACGGCCTCTTCCTGCCGATGGGGGCGAACAAACCGACCCGTATGCAGGGCGCGTTCGTGACCGAGGAGGAGGTCGCCGTCGTCGTCCAGCACTGCAAGGACCAGATGACGCCCGTCTTCCGGGACGACGTCGTCGTCGGGACCAAGCAGAAGAAGGAGATCGACGAGGACATCGGCGACGACCTCGACCTGCTGTGCCAGGCGGCCGAACTGGTCGTCTCCACCCAGTTCGGGTCGACGTCCATGCTCCAGCGCAAGCTGCGCGTGGGCTTCGCGAAGGCGGGCCGGCTCATGGACCTCATGGAGTCCCGGAACATCGTCGGACCGAGTGAGGGTTCGAAGGCTCGTGACGTTCTTGTGAAGGCTGACGAGCTGGACGGCGTGCTCGCCGTGATCCGGGGGGAGTCTGAAGGGTAGGCAGGGGGACACGGTCGTCGCCTCGGCGCACCCAGGTGGCCGATCGTGACCCACCCGTAAGGGATCAGTGCGCAACCCTTTTCCCCGGTCGCACGTCAAGTTGAGGGAAACGGTAAGCAGTAGTGCCATCATCGGCATGTCGGGCCATTCCGATGGCGTACAAAGTCAGGCCGCCCGGTTGCCCCACCCTTTTGTCACCCCCCTAGACTGAACCTCCAGCACAGGTGGCTACACGCTCGAAAGGCGCCCCCGTGTCCATCGGCAACTCTCCTGAAGACGAGCGTCCGTTCGACGACGTATCCGACGTACCCGACGTGTCCGACGACGTCTCCGAGGGAGACCGTCCCTCCGTCGGACGTGCGCTGAAGCAGGCGCGCATCGCCGCCGGCCTCACCGTCGACGACGTCACCACAGCCACCCGGGTCCGCATCGCCATCGTGCACGCCATCGAGGCGGACAACTTCGAGCCCTGCGGCGGCGACGTCTACGCGCGAGGGCACATCCGAACCCTGGCCCGGGCCGTGCACCTCGACCCCGCCCCACTGATCACCCAGTACGACGCCGAACACGGAGGCCGTCCGGCCCCCACCCCGGCCGCCCCCCTGTTCGAGGCGGAACGCATCCGTCCCGAGCGGCGCGGGCCCAACTGGACCGCCGCCATGGTGGCCGCGATCGTCGTCGTCATCGGCTTCGTCGGGTTCACGATGGTCAACGGCGGCGACGGCGACAAGGCGAACGTCGCCGACGGCGACGCCACTGCGGGCGCCTCCGAATCCTCCACCCCCAAGTCCGAGAAGCCCGCCCCCGAGCCGGAGCCCTCTGACAGCGCCATCGCGGCCGCGCCGCAGGACAAGGTGATCGTCAAGGTGAGCGCCCCCGACGGGCGCAGCTGGATCTCCGCCAAGGACCACAGCGGCCGGCTGCTCTTCGACGGACTGCTCGCGCAGGGCGACTCCAAGACCTTCGAGGACAGCTCGAAGATCAACCTCGTGCTCGGTGACGCCGGCGCGATCGACCTCTTCGTCAACGGCAAGAAGATCGAGGACGACTGGCAGCCGGGCGCCGTGGAGCGCCTGACCTACACCAAGGGCGACCCGCAGGCCGGATAGCGGGACGGCTCCCCCCCAAAGAGTGCTTCGTCGACGGGGTCGGCCAGGATCGGTCAACCCCGTCGACGTGGGGCGTCAGCGGGACGAAGTAGTCTTGAGCCCATGCCTGATCGCCGCACCGTCGCACTCGTCACCCTTGGCTGCGCCCGTAACGAGGTGGACTCGGAGGAGCTCGCAGGCCGTTTGGAGGCGGACGGCTGGCAGCTCGTGGAGGATGCCGAAGACGCGGACGTCGCCGTCGTGAACACCTGCGGTTTCGTCGAAGCCGCCAAGAAGGACTCCGTCGACGCCCTCCTGGAGGCCAACGACCTCAAGGGCCACGGCAGAACACAGGCCGTAGTGGCGGTGGGCTGCATGGCCGAGCGGTACGGCAAGGAACTCGCCGAGGCGCTCCCCGAGGCCGACGGCGTGCTCGGCTTCGACGACTACACCGACATCTCGGACCGCCTCCAGACCATTCTGAACGGCGGCATCCACGCCTCCCACACCCCGCGTGACCGGCGCAAGCTCCTGCCGATCAGCCCCGCCGAGCGGCAGGAGTCCGCCGCGTCCGTCGCGCTCCCGGGGCACGCCCCGGTGGACCTGCCCGAGGGCCTCGCCCCGGCTTCCGGCCCCCGCGCGCCCCTGCGGCGGCGGCTGGAGGGCACCCCGGTCGCCTCCGTGAAGCTCGCTTCCGGGTGCGACCGGCGCTGCTCCTTCTGCGCCATCCCGTCCTTCCGCGGCTCCTTCATCTCGCGCCGCCCCAGCGACGTGCTGGGCGAGACGCGATGGCTGGCCGAGCAGGGCGTGAAGGAGGTCATGCTGGTCTCCGAGAACAACACCTCCTACGGCAAGGACCTCGGCGACATCCGCCTCCTGGAGACCCTGCTGCCCGAGCTCGCCGAGGTCGACGGCATCGAGCGGGTCCGCGTCAGCTACCTCCAGCCCGCCGAGATGCGCCCCGGCCTGATCGACGTGCTGACCTCCACGCCCGGGGTCGTCCCGTACTTCGACCTGTCCTTCCAGCACTCCGCGCCCGACGTGCTGCGCGCGATGCGCCGCTTCGGCGACACGGACCGCTTCCTGGAGCTCCTCGACACCATCCGGAGCAAGGCGCCCGAGGCCGGGGTGCGCTCCAACTTCATCGTCGGCTTCCCCGGCGAGTCCGAGTCCGACCTCGCCGAGCTCGAACGGTTCCTGACCCACGCGCGGCTGGACGCCATCGGTGTCTTCGGCTACTCCGACGAGGAGGGCACCGAAGCGGCGACGTACGAGCACAAGCTGGACGAGGACGTCGTGGCCGAGCGGCTCGCGCGGGTCTCCCGGATGGCCGAGGAACTCGTCTCGCAGCGTGCCGAGGAGCGGGTCGGCGAGACCGTGCACGTGCTGGTGGAGTCCGTCGACGAGGAGGAGGGTGTGTACGGCCGTGCGGCACACCAGGCTCCCGAGACCGACGGCCAGGTGCTGCTCACGAGCGGCACCGGTCTGCGTCCCGGCCGTATGGTCGAGGCGAAGGTCGTCGGCACGGAAGGTGTCGACCTGGTGGCCGAGCCGCTGTTCCAGGGTTCGCCCGCGCTGAGCGAGGAGGCGGGCAGATGACGGGTGTCCCGGCATCCGCGGCGGGAGGCCCCTCCGGCGCGAGGAGGGCGGCGGCGACTCCGGCCGGCCGTTCGCGGCCCGGCGGGACTCCGGGCGGTGAAGCCTCCCGGACCCGGACCCCGGCCTCCCCGGGCGCGACCGACAGCGCCGCGGGCGGCGTTCCGGAGGGGGTTCCCGGCAGCACGCCGCGCGGCGTTTCGCACGACGTTCCGAGCGGCGACGGCCGTGACGGCGACGGGCACCCGGCGCGGGGCAAGAAGATCGCGGCGGCGGCCGTCAACCAGGCCAGCGTCTGGAACATCGCCAACCTGCTCACCATGCTCCGGCTGGTCCTCGTTCCGGCCTTCGTCGCCCTGATGCTGGCCGACGGGGGATACGACCCGGCCTGGCGCTCGTTCGCCTGGGCCGCCTTCGCCGTCGCCATGATCACCGACCTGTTCGACGGTCATCTGGCGCGCACCTACAACCTGGTCACCGATTTCGGGAAGATCGCCGATCCCATCGCCGACAAGGCGATCATGGGAGCGGCGCTGATCTGTCTGTCCGTGCTGGAAGACCTCCCCTGGTGGGTCACCGGAGTCATTCTCGGCCGGGAACTCGGCATCACCCTCCTGCGTTTTCTGGTCATTCGCTACGGCGTGATTCCGGCGAGCCGCGGGGGCAAGCTCAAGACCCTCACCCAGGGCGTGGCCGTCGGCATGTACGTGCTGGCGCTGACGGGGTGGCTGGCGACTCTGCGGTTCTGGGTGATGGCGGCGGCTGTCGCGCTCACGGTCGTGACCGGGCTCGACTACGTGAGACAGGCCATTGTGCTGCGCCGACAGGGAATTGCGGAGAGGAAGGCCGCGTTGGAAGAGATGGAAGCGTGAGTTCTCCGGCCGCCGAAGTAGTGCGACTACTCACCGTGAGGGATATGACGTTGGCCGTCGCGGAATCGTTGACCGGCGGTCTGGTGGCCGCGGAGATCACCTCCGTCCCCGGGGCGTCCAAGGCATTCCGGGGTTCGGTCACGGCGTACGCCACCGAAATCAAGCATGAACTGCTCGGCGTCGACGCCACCCTGCTGGCGCGGAGCGGAGCGGTGGATCCGCAGGTCGCGGCGGAGATGGCGGCCGGTGTCCGCAAGGCGCTGGGCGCGGACTGGGGGATCGCGACCACGGGCGTCGCCGGCCCGGATCCCCAGGACGGACAATCCGTCGGGACCGTCTATGTGGCCGTGCACGGGCCGTCGGCGGCACTTTCGGGTTCCGCCGGTGGCGGAAAAGTGGAGCGCCTGCGGTTGAACGGCGACCGGGCGGAAATTCGTATGGAGAGTGTACGGAGCGTACTCGCACTGCTTCTTGAGGAGCTTGCGGGCGAACAGACCGGGAATGAGCGGGCACAGGATACGGAACGGAACGGGGGGTTTTGATGTATGCAGCCCAGAGTGAAAACAACATCGCTCCCCGCACGGCCGCAGCGCAAGGCGGTACGGTGGGGCGAGAAGGATCCGGATACACGGCCCGAGGAGGGAGCCACCGATGATTCTGCTCCGTCGCCTGCTGGGTGACGTGCTGCGTCGGCAGCGCCAGCGCCAGGGCCGTACTCTGCGCGAAGTCTCCTCGTCCGCCCGAGTCTCACTCGGCTATCTTTCCGAGGTGGAGCGGGGGCAGAAGGAGGCTTCCTCCGAACTGCTCTCCGCGATCTGCGACGCGCTGGACGTACGGATGTCCGAGCTCATGCGGGAAGTGAGCGACGAGCTCGCCCTCGCCGAGCTGGCCCGGTCGGCTGCAGCAACCCCCAGCGAACCCGTACCCGCGCCGGTCCGCCCGATGCTGGGTTCCGTCTCGGTGACCGGTGTGCCACCGGAACGGGTGACCATCAAGGCGCCCGCCGAAGCGGTGGACGTCGTCGCCGCCTGACGCGGCGCAACAGTGTGACAGGCCCCGGCCGGGGCTCTTCCGGGAGATCCGGAAGGGCGTCGCCGGGGTTTTCGCCTGCCCGCGTTCCGGGGCCGGACCGTCCCGTTCCCCGCGCTTGTGTGTGCATTTGCCGGTCCGAGGCGTGACCGCCATGGTTGAGGGAACGAGGGACCATGCGGGGATCAGCCACGGAGGTGCGGATGTACGTCGTGAAGAGCCCATTGTCCGACGAGAACCTGAAGACTGTGTCCGAGGCGCTCCAGGGAGCCCTCGTCGACCTGGTGGACCTCAGCCTGGTGGCCAAGCAGATCCACTGGAACGTGGTCGGGCAGCGCTTCCGTTCCGTCCACCTGCAGCTCGACGAGGTGGTGACCCTCGCGCGGACGCACACCGACACCGTGGCGGAGCGCGCGGCGGCATTGGGCGTCTCACCCGACGGGCGCGCCGCGACGGTGGCCGTCGGCAGCGGCATCGGGGTGACGCCCGAGGGCTGGGTCGACGACACGGCCGCGGTGAGCGCCATGGTGGACGCCCTGGGTGCGGTGATCGCGCGGATGCGCGAGCGGGTCGACGCGACCGGTGAGGCGGACCCGGTGAGCCAGGACCTCCTCATCGCGGTGACGGGAGATCTCGAGAAGCAGCACTGGATGTTCCAGGCCGAGAACGGGTGACGTGTTCCCGGGCACTGCCCTGAGCGGCAGCGAACCGGGCCGGGCGGGCGTGCGGCACGCCGGGGCCGTAGGAGCACAGAGGCGGCGATCGGCACGGGGTGTGGTGCGCCCGTATCCCGTCGGTACGCCCCGGTCACCCGGATGAGCGGCCTCATAACGTCCGGCCGGAGGGGGGAGGCCATGAGGGCGCGGCCGGTTCGCCGGGGTGCTCGGGGCGCTGTGCTGGGACTCGGACTCGGGATCCTGTGGTGGTGGGCCGCGGCGAGACTGCTGCTGGCCCCCGACGCCGGAGTGCTGGAGGCGGCGGTCGCGGCCGGCGGCTGGGGGCTGAGCCTGCTTCCGGTGCACTGCATGCCGAAGGAGCGCGCGAAAGGCGCCTTTGCGGACGGGCGGTGGCGGCGGGCCTGGAAAGCGGGCGCCGGTACCTCGGCGGCCGGTACCTCAACGGCGGTCACTTCGCCGGGGGCCGGCCCCACGGCGTCGCCACGTCCCCGTTCGGGTGGGGAACCCGGCCTGCGGTGAAGGCATCCCGCCCGAGGTCAGGTGCAAGGCGGTCCGTGCGACGTCCTCCGGCTCGCCGGCCCGCCCCAGGGGCGACGACAGCCGGCTCCTCCGGGTCGGCACAGTCAGGGGCGTGAAGCTCACGTCCGGCGTGCGGTCGAGGTCCTCGTCCCGGGTCTCGAGGACGGGCTGCCGCGCACGGCCCCTGGATCCCTGCGACCGCGGGCGGCACCTTTGGGCGGTGGCCGCCCGCCGCCGGGATACGGGCCGCCCTCTCGTGCCGGTCCTTTGGGTCGGGGTCCGTGCCGTGCGCGGTCGCCCCGTCTCGGCCGGTGGTAGCGCGCAGGCACGGCCGGTGCCGCCCTCGGCACCGGTGCCGAGGGCGGTGAGGGCGTAGGGCGCAAAGGCCAGGCGGGGACGTACGAGCAGACCTGACGGGCCACCGATCGGGGGCCCGCCGATTCAGGAGCCGGATACCGGGGCCGGGCCCCGCTGGCAGACGGGACACCAGTAGGTGGGGCGCTCCCGGGAGCCGTCGCCCTGGTCGGCCCGGCGGACCACGGTGCAGCAGCGCAGGCAGGGGCGAGCCGCGCGGCCGTAGACGAACAGGTTCTGGTCGCGGCGTCCCGTGGTGTTGCGGACGGGACGGTCGCGGTTGTACTCCAGCAGCTTCCTGGCGAGTCCGGGCAGCTGAGCGGCCCGTTCGGGGGAGAGTTCGCCGAGGGGGAGCCAGGGTGTGACGCCGAGCAGGAAGCAGAGCTCGCTCTTGTACACGTTGCCGATGCCGGCGAGGTTGCGCTGGTCGAGGAGGGCCTCGCCGAGCGGGAGGGCCGGGTCGCGGAGCAGGTTGGCCCTCGCCAGGGAGGAGTCCCAGTCAGGGCCGAGGAGGTCGGGGCCGAGGTGGCCGACCACGCGGTCCTCGTCGGTGGTGCGCAGGAGTTCGAGGACGGGCAGGCGGTAGCCGACGGCGGTGCGGTCGGCGTTGCCCAGGATCGCGCGGATCTGGTGGGCCGGACCGCCGCTCCAGCGCTGCCCGTTCGCGTACACACGCCAGGAGCCGTCCATCCGCAGGTGCGAGTGCAGGGTCAGGCCGTCCTCGACACGGGTGAGGAGGTGCTTGCCGCGCGGGGTGACGTCCAGGACGGCGCGGCCGGTGAGGTCCGCCGTGGCGAACCGGGGCACCCGGAGGTCGCTGCGGGTCAGTACCGTGCCCGCGAGGGCGCTGTGCAGCCGCTTCGCGGCCTGCCGGACGGTGTCTCCTTCGGGCATGGGTCAAGGGTGGCATGCCCTTGGGCGGGGACCGGGGGAGTGCGGCCGGGCGCTGTGGCCGGGACTGAGGCGGACCGGGGAGGGGGGAGGTCGGGGTGTGTGTCAGGCGCGGAGGCGCAGGCCTCTGGGGGTGGCGACGAAGCCCGTGGCCTCCAGGAGCGCCCCGAGCTTTGAGGTCAGGGCCGGGGCACCGTTGACCCGCTCCACGGTGACCGTGCCGAGGGAGCCCGCGCGGGCGGCAGCGGCCAGGGCCTCCGCCGCCACGGGAAGGCGGGGGTCGTCGGCGGGTTCGCCGTCCGGGTCCGCGGGCCATGCCAGCACCGTCTTGCCGCCGCGCTCCACATAGAGCGTCAGCTCACCGTCGACGAGGACCACCAGCGAACCCGCCTTGCGCCCCGGCTTGTGCCCGGCGCCTGTCGGCGGCTCGGGCCAGCCCAGGGCCGCCCCGTAAGCGTTCGCGGGGTCGGCGGCGGCCAGGACGACGGCCCGCGGGGCGCGGTCAGGGCCGGTGCGCCGGCCTGCGAAGGGGTCGTACGACGGGCGGACCTCCTGCTGCCGGGGCGCGGGAGCCTGCACGGCGAGGTCGCGCGGGGAGACGTAGTCGCCCGGCGACGGCCGTGGGTACGGTGCCCGGCCGGCGCCGTCCGGGCGGCGGGGGAATCCGTCGTGGCCGGGGGCGGGCTCGTGGGAGCCGTCGGAGGGCGGGGCGAAGCCGTGGAGGGCGAGGGGATCGGGGCCGCCGGGGAAGTCAGGGCCTGCGCCGAAGGGGCCGCCCTCGAACGGGTCGTCCGGGCCGGGCCCGGGGAAGGCGTCGCCCCGCTCGCGGGCGTTGGCCGCCGCGCGGAGGCGGTCCACCGCACCGTCCATGGCGAACTGGGCGGCCCCCAGGCCCTCCACCACGTAGCCGCGACGGGCCTGACCGGTCTCCTCGAAGGCCGACAGAACACGGTAGACCGCGGAGAAACCGCCCTCGACGCCCTCGGCGGCGACCGCGCCCCGGGTGACCACCCCGTGCCGGTCGAGCAGGGTCCGGGCCAGCGCGTGGGCGCGGACCGTGGGGTCGCTCTCCCGCTCCGGCAGCAGCGACCAGCGACCGGCGACCGTCGGCGGGCCGGTACGGGAGGCGCCGCGGGCGGCTGCGGTGAGTGAGCCGTAGCGTCCGCGCGGGACCTGGCGTTTCGCGCGGTGGGCGGTGGAGCCCGCGGTGCGGCCCGAGCCCAGCAGCGAGCGCAGGGGGGCGAGCGTGTCGTTGGTCAGCCGGCCGGACCATGCCAGGTCCCAGACGGCGTCGGCCAGGTGGGGGTCGGTGGCCTCGGGGTGGGTGGTGGCGCGGACCTGGTCGGCGATCTGGCGGAAGAACAGCCCGTAGCCGCCGGAGAGGGCGTCGAGGACCGACTGGTGCAGGGCGGTCGTCTCCAGGGGGTGCGGTGGCGGCAGCAGCAGCGGGGCCGCGTCCGCGAGGTGCAGGGAGACCCAGCCGTCCTTGCCCGGGAGGGAACCGGCACCGGCCCACACCACCTCGCCGGTGGCCGTGAGCTCGTCCAGCATCGCGGGGGAGTAGTGCGCGACCCGGGAGGGCAGGACCAGTTTCTCCAGGGCGGACGCGGGTACGGACGCACCCTGCAACTGCTCGATCGCGCGCACCAGACCATCGACGCCGCGCAGTGTGTGTCCCTTGCCGATGTGCTGCCACTGGGGGAGGAACTGGGCGAGCGCGGCCGGCGGCACCGGTTCCAGCTCGTGCCGCAGGGCGGCCAGGGAACGGCGGCGCAGCCGGCGCAGCACGGCCGCGTCGCACCACTCCTGGCCGATCCCGGCCGGGTGGAACTCGCCCTGGACGACCCCGCCCGCCGCCGAGAGCCGCTGCAGGGCGCCCTCGGTGACCGCCACGCCCAGCCCGAAGCGGGCCGCGGCCGCGGCCGACGTGAACGGGCCGTGCGTGCGCGCGTACCGTGCGAGCAGGTCGCCGAGCGGGTCCTTGACCGGTTCGGTGAACGCCTCCGGTACACCGACCGGCAGCGCCGTGCCCAGCGCGTCGCGCAGCCGGCCGGAGTCCTCGATCGCCGCCCAGTGCTCCGTGCCGGCGACGCGGACCCGGATCGCGCGGCGTGCCGACGCCAGGTCCGCCGCCCACTGCGGCTCGGCGCCCCGCTCCGCCAGCTCGGCCCCGGTGAGCGGGCCGAGCACGCGCAGCAGGTCGGCCACCCCCTCCGCGCCCTTGACCCGTCGGTCCTCGGTGAGCCACTGCAGCTCACGCTCCAGCTCGGTCAGCACCTCGGCGTCGAGCAGCTCGCGCAGCTCCGCCTGGCCGAGCAGCTCGGCCAGCAGCCTCGAGTCCAGCGACAGGGCCGCCGCGCGGCGCTCGGCGAGCGGGGAGTCGCCCTCGTACAGGAACTGGGCGACGTAGCCGAACAGCAGAGAGCGGGCGAAGGGGGACGGCTCGGGAGTGGTGACCTCGACGAGCCGCACCTTGCGGGACTCCAGGTCGCCCATCAGCTCGACGAGCCCGGGGACGTCGAAGACGTCCTGGAGACATTCGCGGACCGCCTCCAGGACGATCGGGAACGAGCCGAACTCGCCCGCCACCTGGAGCAGTTGGGACGCACGCCGGCGCTGCTGCCACAACGGGGTGCGCTTACCGGGGTTGCGGCGCGGAAGCAGCAGCGCGCGGGCGGCGCACTCGCGGAAGCGGGACGCGAACAGCGCCGAGCCGCCCACCTGGTCGGTGACGACCTGGTCGACCTCCCCCTTGTCGAAGACGACGTCCGCGGCGCCCAGCGGTGCCTGGTCCGCGTCGTACTCGGTGCCCGTCCGCACCGGCTCCTGGTCGAGCAGGTCCAGGCCCATCAGGTCGGCGTCCGGCAGGCGCAGCACGATGCCGTCGTCGGCGTGCATCACCTGGGCGTCCATGCCGTACCGCTCGGAGAGACGGGCGCCGAGCGCGAGCGCCCACGGGGCGTGCACCTGGGCGCCGAACGGGGAGTGCACGACGACCCGCCAGTCGCCGAGCTCGTCACGGAAGCGCTCCACGACGACGGTGCGGTCGTCCGGGACATGGCCGCAGGCCTGGCGCTGCTCGTCGAGGTAGGCCAGCACATTGTCCGCGGCCCAGGCGTCGAGCCCGGCGGCGAGGAGCCGCCCACGCGCCTCCTCCCGGGACAGCGAGCCGACCTCGCGCAGGAAGGCGCCCACCGCGCGGCCCAGCTCCAGCGGGCGGCCCAGCTGGTCCCCCTTCCAGAACGGGAGCCGGCCCGGCACACCCGGGGCCGGGGAGACCAGCACCCGGTCGCGCGTGATGTCCTCGATGCGCCAGGAACTGGTGCCGAGGGTGAACACATCGCCGACGCGGGACTCGTAGACCATCTCCTCGTCGAGCTCGCCGACCCGTCCGCCGCCCTTCTTGGGGTCGGAGCCCGCGAGGAACACTCCGAACAGGCCCCGGTCGGGGATGGTGCCCCCGGAGGTGACGGCGAGCCGCTGCGCCCCCGGGCGGCCGGTGATCTCCCCCGTGACCCGGTCCCACACCACGCGCGGGCGCAGTTCCGCGAACGCGTCGGAGGGGTAGCGTCCGGCGAGCATGTCCAGTACGGCCGTGAAGGCCGACTCGGGCAGTGAGGCGAAGGGCGCGGCCCGGCGGACCGTCGCCAGTAGGTCGTCGAACCGCCAGGTGTCCATGGCCGTCATGGCGACGATCTGCTGGGCCAGGACGTCCAGCGGGTTCGCGGGAACGCGCAGCGACTCGATGGAGCCCGTCCGCATCCGCTCGGTGACCACGGCGGCCTGGACGAGGTCGCCCCGGTACTTCGGGAACACCACGCCCGTGGAGACCGCGCCCACCTGATGGCCCGCGCGGCCGACCCGCTGGAGCCCCGAGGCCACCGACGGCGGCGACTCCACCTGGACCACCAGGTCGACCGCACCCATGTCGATGCCCAGCTCAAGGCTGGAGGTGGCCACCACCGCGGGCAGCCGGCCCGCCTTGAGGTCCTCCTCGACCTGGGCGCGCTGCTCCTTGGACACCGAGCCGTGGTGCGCGCGGGCGATGACGGCGGGTGCGCCCTGGGCGGCTCCGGACCCGCCCATCAGCTCGGCGGGGGAGTGGTGCTCGTCCAGGGTCTCGCCGGTGGCCCGCTCGTAGGCGATCTCGTTGAGCCGGTTGCACAGGCGTTCCGCGAGGCGGCGGGAGTTCGCGAACACGATCGTCGAACGGTGGGACTGGACCAGGTCGGCGATCCGTTCCTCGACGTGCGGCCAGATCGAGGGGCGCTCCGCTCCCGAGCCGTCCGCCCCCTGCGAGCCGTCCGCCACCGGGGAGCCGCCCAGCTCGCCCAGGTCCTCGACCGGGACCACGACGGACAGGTCGAACTCCTTGTCCGCATCCGGCTGGACGATCTCCACCTTGCCGCGAGGGGACAGGAAACGGGCGATCTCGTCGACCGGACGGACCGTCGCCGACAGGCCGATACGGCGGGCCGGCCGGGGCAGCAGCTCGTCCAGCCGCTCCAGGGACAGCCCCAGATGCGCCCCGCGCTTGGTACCGGCGACCGCGTGCACCTCGTCCAGGATCACCGTCTCGATGCCCGTCAGCGCGTCGCGCGCGGCCGACGTCAGCATCAGGAACAGGGACTCCGGGGTGGTGATCAGGATGTCCGGCGGGCGGGTGGACAGGGCCCGGCGCTCGGCGGGCGGGGTGTCGCCGGAGCGGATCCCGACCTTCACCTCGGGCTCGGGCAGCCCCAGGCGCACGGACTCCTGGCGGATGCCGGTCAGCGGGCTGCGCAGATTGCGCTCGACATCGACGGCCAGGGCCTTGAGCGGGGAGACGTACAGGACGCGGCAGCGCTTGTGGTGGTCCGCGGGCGGGGGCGTGGCGGCGAGCTGGTCCAGGGCCGCGAGGAAGGCGGCCAGTGTCTTGCCGGAGCCGGTGGGGGCGACCACCAGCACGTCCGAACCCTGCTGGAGGGCACGCCACGCGCCCGCCTGGGCCGCGGTGGGCGCGGAGAACGCCCCCGCGAACCAGCCGCGGGTCGCGGCGGAGAAGCCGTCCAGGGCAGGGTGCGGAGTGCTGACCATGCGTCCATCGTGCACCCGGGCACTGACAACGGGGCTGAACCGGGCGGGTGGCCGGGACCGGGCGGGTCGCGGTCCCGGGACCCGGCAGGGGGCGCCATCGGGAGCGCGTGACAATGGCCGTATGGCGGAAACGGGAGCGGAAACGGGAAAGGAGCGCGCGCGGCACTGGCAGTACGCCGAGCTGCCCGGCGTCGACCTGCTCCGGGCCCGTTACATCCGCAAGTCGTTCGTGCGGCACACCCACGAGAACTTCGTCATCGCCGCCATCGTCGACGGGGTGGAGGTCTTCCACCACGGCGGGGCCGACCAGTACGCGGGCGCCGGAACACTCGCACTCGTGAACCCGGACACCCCGCACACCGGACGGGCGGGCGTGCCCGAGGGATGGCGGTACGGCGCGGTCTACCCGCCGCCCGAGGTGGTCGCGGCCATCGCCGCCGAGACCACCACACTGCGCGGCACCCCAGGGTTCGTGACACCGGTCCTCGACGACCCGTACGCCGTCCGTCTGGTGCACCAGGTGCTGCGGGCCACCGACGAGGGCAACGCGCTCGCCGCCGACACCCTGTTGCGGGTGGCCGTGACCCGGCTGCTCCGGCTGAACGGCGGATCGCTGCCCCGGCGCCGGGTGCGCACGGCCGGTGCCCGGACCGCCGCACGCGCGCGGGTGCTGCTCGAGGAGCGGATGACCGCGCCGCCGACGCTCGAGCAACTGGCCGACGAGCTCGGGACCAGTCCGTTCGCGCTGCTGCGGGCCTTCCGCGACACCTACGGGATGCCGCCGCACACCTGGCTCACCGACGCCCGGGTACGGCGGGCACGCCGGCTCCTCGACGCGGGCACGTTGCCGTCGGAGACCGCCGTCGCCGTCGGCTTCACCGACCAGCCGCACCTGAACCGGCACTTCGGCCGGATCGTCGGCGTGCCGCCGGGCGCCTACCAGCGGGAGCGCAAGAACGTACAAGACACCCGGCGAACGTTCCACGTACGGTCCGGGGTGTGGCAGCAGAACGACAGACAACACTCGCAGAGGCACGCGACGCGGCCGCTCCGGGCGGAAAACCGGACGGCGCCGTCGTCCGGGACGCCCTGGGAGTCGGCATCGCCGTCGGACTTTCCGGATTCGCCTTCGGGGTGACCTCGGCCGGCAGCGGACTCACACTGCTGCAGACCTGTGCGCTCAGCCTGCTGGTGTTCACAGGGGCGTCCCAGTTCGCCCTGGTGGGGGCGCTGGCGGCCGGAGGGAGCCCGTTCACGGCCGCCGCCGGAGCGTTCTTCCTGGGCGTGCGCAACGCCTTCTACGGGCTGCGCCTGTCCCAGCTGCTGGCCCTCCCGCGCGCGGTGCGGCCGTTCGCCGCCCAGTGGGTCATCGACGAGACCGCCGCGGTCTCCCTCGCCCAGCCCACCCGGCGCGGCGCCCGGATCGGCTTCCTGGTCACCGGGCTCAGCCTGTACGTCCTGTGGAACCTCACCACGCTGCTCGGCGCACTGGGCGCCGAGGCCATCGGGGACACCGACGCCTGGGGACTGGACGCGGCCGGCCCCGCGGTCTTCCTGGCCCTGCTCGCGCCGATGCTGCGGACCGGCACCGAACGGCTGGTCGCCGGGCTCGCCGTCCTGCTGGGGCTCGGGCTGCTGCCGGTCCTGCCCGCCGGTGTACCGGTCCTGGTGGCCGCGTTCGCGGCGCCGGCCGTCCTGTGGGCACAGGGCCGCCGCGGGGGCACCGGGCGGGGCGACGCGAAGGAACGGAGCGATGCGCCGGCGCGCGGCGGCATACCGGAGGAGGACCGTTGAACATCTGGATCGCGATCGGCGTGACCGCCCTCGGGTGCTACGCCGTCAAACTGGCCGGACTCCTGGTGCCCGCCGGCGCCCTCGAACGGCCGCTCGTCCGGCGGCTCGCCGCCCTGCTGCCCGTCGCCCTGCTCGCCGCCCTGACCGCCCAGCAGACCTTCGCCGACGGCCGGACGCTCGTGCTGGACGCGCGGGCGGTGGGACTCGCGGCCGCCGCAGTGGCGCTGGTGCTGCGCGCCCCGTTCCTGGTCGTCGTCGGGGTGGCCGTGGCCGTGACGGCGGGAGTCCGGGCCCTGGGCGGGTGAGGCTGCGCCGAGCGGCGGACCGGGTGGTGTCGGGCTCGGTTTCGGCCGGCCGATCGCGCGGCCGTACGCCGGGAGCGTGCGCGTGCGTCGACGGACACCCTTGGGCGGGCCTCCAGGGCGGGGCGGGCGCCCACCGACGCCACCGCACGGGCCGGCCGCCGTCCTCCCACTGCTCGGCCGGCAGACGGCCCCCGCACCGGCCCACCCCCGCGGACGGGATACTGGGGGCATGCGGTTGACGGTCTTCTGGGAACGGATGGCGGAGCACTTCGGCACGGGCTACGCCGACACCTTCGCGCGCGATCACGTCATGTCGGAACTCGGCGGGCGCACCGTGCACGAGGCACTGGAGGCCGGCTGGGCCGCCAAGGACGTCTGGCAGGTGGTCTGCGCGGTGATGGGGGTTCCCCGGGAAAAGCGCTGATCGTCACAGAGATCGCCAGCGGGCAGACGGCTACCGGTGGTGTGGGCGACACTTGCCCCGTGGCACCCACCGAAGAGACCGGGCAGGCAGTCCAGCATCCCTCCGCGCCAGGCACGCCGCCGCCCGGCCCTCCGGCGGGCGAGGCGGCCCCGCCGCCCGGTTCCCGCATGCCGCGCTGGCTGCCGCGTGCCATGCTGCTCGCGCTCGCGCTGATCGCCCTGTTCCAGCTGGGCAGCTGGGCCTTCCACGAGCTCACCGGTCTGCTGATCAACATTCTCATCGCGTTCTTCCTGGCGCTCGCCATAGAGCCCGCGGTGAGCTGGATGGCCGCGCGCGGGGTGCGCCGGGGGCTGGGCACCTTCCTGGTCTTCCTGGGAGTGCTGATCGCGACGGCGGGCTTCGTCACCCTGCTCGGATCCATGCTGGCGGGGCAGATCATCAAGATCGTCGAGGACTTCCCGCAGTACCTCGACTCCGTCATCAACTGGGTCAACACGCACTTCCACACCGAACTGCGGCGGGTGGACATCCAGGAGGGCCTGCTCCGCTCCGACTGGCTGCGCACCTACGTGCAGAACAGCGCCACCGGCGTCCTGGACGTCTCCACGCAGGTCCTGGGGGGCCTCTTCCAGCTGCTGACCATCATGCTGTTCTCGTTCTACTTCGCCGCCGACGGCCCGCGGCTGCGCCGCACCATCTGCTCCGTACTGCCGCCCGCGCGCCAGGCCGAGGTGCTGCGCGCGTGGGAGATCGCCGTGAACAAGACCGGCGGCTACCTGTACTCGCGCGGACTGATGGCGCTGGTCTCCGGCATGGCCCACTACGTGCTGCTGGAGATCCTCGAGGTGCCCTACGCGCCCGCGCTCGCCGTGTGGGTGGGCCTGGTGTCGCAGTTCATCCCCACCATCGGCACGTATCTCGCGGGCGCCCTGCCCATGCTGATCGCCTTCACGGTCGACCCCTGGTACGCGCTGTGGGTGCTGATCTTCGTGGTGATCTACCAGCAGTTCGAGAACTATGTACTGCAGCCCAAGCTGACCTCGAGGACCGTCGACATCCACCCGGCGGTCGCCTTCGGTTCGGTCGTCATGGGCACCGCCCTGCTCGGCGCCGTCGGCGCGCTGATAGCCATTCCCGCGGTCGCCACCCTCCAGGCGTTCCTGGGCGCGTACGTGAAGCGCTACGACGTCACCGACGATCCCCGCGTGCACGGCCACCGCGGGACGGGCCCCGGTGACGGCGGCCCCGGCTCCGGCGAGCGGCGGACCCTCGTCGTCCGCGCCCGGCACCTCTGGGCGCGCCGACCGGGCTCGGCGCGCCCCCGGGGCGGGGACACCGAGGACTCCTGAGCCCGGCGTACCGCTTCACCACCCGCTCGAGGCCGACGGGGTGAACCACCGGCCCCGGGCGGATGCCGGAGGGTGAACGACTCGTGAGGGTGTCGAGGGATGCGCTTGACATGAAAATCGAACATCTATTCTTATTGGGGTGTCGATGAGTCCCGAAGGCGGGTGTTATCACCCGGTTCGTGTAGGAGTGGGCCCTGGTTGTCCACAGGCTGGAGGTGCGTCGGGGGGCGTTGTCAGTGGCAGGCGCTAGCGTCATTGACGTGAAGCGATCGACTCAAGCAAATCGGGTGGAACCCATGGCAGGAACCGACCGCGAGAAGGCGCTCGACGCCGCACTCGCACAAATTGAACGGCAATTCGGCAAGGGCGCGGTCATGCGCATGGGTGACCGGACGAACGAGCCCATCGAGGTCATCCCGACCGGATCGACCGCGCTCGACGTGGCCCTCGGCGTCGGCGGCCTGCCCCGCGGCCGTGTGGTGGAGGTCTACGGGCCGGAGTCCTCCGGCAAGACGACCCTGACCCTGCACGCGGTGGCCAATGCGCAGAAGGCCGGCGGTCAGGTCGCCTTCGTGGACGCGGAGCACGCCCTCGACCCCGAGTACGCGAAGAAGCTCGGCGTCGACATCGACAACCTGATCCTGTCCCAGCCGGACAACGGCGAGCAGGCGCTGGAGATCGTGGACATGCTGGTCCGCTCCGGCGCCCTCGACCTCATCGTGATCGACTCCGTCGCGGCGCTCGTCCCGCGCGCGGAGATCGAGGGCGAGATGGGTGACAGCCACGTGGGTCTGCAGGCCCGCCTGATGAGCCAGGCGCTGCGGAAGATCACCAGCGCGCTCAACCAGTCCAAGACCACCGCGATCTTCATCAACCAGCTCCGCGAGAAGATCGGCGTGATGTTCGGCTCGCCGGAGACCACGACCGGTGGCCGGGCGCTGAAGTTCTACGCCTCGGTGCGTCTGGACATCCGCCGGATCGAGACGCTGAAGGACGGCACCGACGCGGTCGGCAACCGCACCCGTGTCAAGGTCGTCAAGAACAAGGTGGCGCCGCCCTTCAAGCAGGCCGAGTTCGACATCCTCTACGGCCAGGGCATCAGCCGCGAGGGCGGCCTGATCGACATGGGTGTGGAGCACGGCTTCGTCCGCAAGGCCGGTGCCTGGTACACCTACGAGGGCGACCAGCTCGGCCAGGGCAAGGAGAACTCCCGTAACTTCCTCAAGGACAACCCCGATCTCGCCAACGAGATCGAGAAGAAGATCCTGAAGAAGCTCGGCATCGGCGTGCAGGCCGAGGAGCCGGCCGGTGAGAAGAGCGCGGATGCCGTCGGCGCCGCCGCTCCGGCCGACGCGGCCGCGACTCCGGCTCCGGCGGCCAAGACCACCAAGTCCAAGGCCGCTGCGGTCAAGAGCTGACCCGTGACCCGACGAACCGACTGGGCCGAGTACGAGTCCGCCGCTTTCGGCGCCCCACGGGGGGCGGGCACCGGAAGCGGCGACGACCCGGCCGTGAACGGTGACCGGGCGTACGGGGACGCCAACGGCGAGGACGGCTCCTTCGGCGACTTCTCCCGTGAGGACCCGGGTGGTGGCCGACGCCCGCGCGGCGCCGGGTCCCGTCGTGCAGAGGGCTCACGGGGGAGCGGCTCGCGTGACGGCGGGCCGCGTGGTGGACGCGGACGCCGGGCTTTCGGCGAGGCGACCGCAGCGGACGGGGACGACTCCTCCTCACCGAGGGCCGAGCGGGAGGAGTCTCCGGGGGACCCGGTCGAGCGGGCGCGGGCGATCTGTCTGCGTCTGCTCACCGGGACCCCGCGCACCCGGAAACAGCTCGCCGACGCCCTGCGTAAACGGGAGATCCCGGACGAGGCCGCCGAGGAGGTGCTGTCCCGGTTCGAAGAGGTCGGACTGATCAACGACAGCGCTTTCGCGGACGCCTGGGTCGAGTCCCGGCACCACGGCCGGGGCCTGGCGCGGCGCGCCCTTGCCCGGGAGCTCCGGACCAAGGGCGTCGACTCCACGCTGATCGACGCGGCCGTCTCCCAGCTCGACTCCGAGCAGGAAGAGACCACCGCGCGCGAACTCGTCGCCCGCAAACTGCGCTCCACCCGCGGACTCGACCGCGACAAGCGGATCCGCCGCCTCGCCGGCATGCTCGCCCGCAAGGGCTACCCCGAAGGCCTCGCCCTGCGCGTGGTCCGGCAGGCGCTGGAGGAGGAGGGCGAGGACACGGAGTTCCTGGAGGACGGCGGGTACTGAGAACCCGCCGGCCCGTTCTACGTCCGGACCGGCAGCCCCGCCGCCCGCCAGGCCTGAAAGCCGCCGATCAGGTCGGTGGCCCGGCGGAGTCCCAGCCGGTGCAGGGATTCCGCGGCCAGGCTGGAGGCGTAGCCCTCGTTGCAGATCACGACCACGCGCAGGTCATGGCCGGTCGCCTCGGGGAGGCGATGGCTGCCCCGGGGGTCGAGACGCCACTCCAGTTCGTTGCGCTCGACGACGAGGGCGCCGGGGATCGTCCCGTCCCGGTCGCGCAGGGCCGCGTAGCGGATGTCGACCAGCAGGGCTTCCCCGTGGCGGGCGGCCTCGTGGGCGGGAACCGCCTCGATGCGTTCGTAGCCCGCGCGGACCCGCTCCAGCAGCTCGTCGATCCCCGGGGCGTCGGCGGCCCTCTCCGGTGCCCCGCTCACTGCCAGTCCGCCGGGCGCTCGACCTGCTCCAGGCGCAGTGTCGGGCCGGTGCGGCTGTACCGGCGCATCAGGGGGAGCGGCGGGTAGTAGGCGTGCACGGAGACCGCGTGCCGCTCCGGGGACTCGTTGAGCACCTCGTGCACGTGGTGTCGGCCGAAGGCGCGGCCCTGGCCGGCCGCCAGCCGGCGCTCCCGGTCCACGCCGTCGTTCAGCTCCAGCGTCTTCCAGCCGTCGGTGGGCAGCCGCACGGAGAGCGAGTTCTCCTTCAGCTCACCCGACGCGGTCATGAAGGCCCCGAGGGATTCCCCGTGGTCGTGCCAGCCGGTGCCGGTGCCGGGCGGCCAGCCGATCAGCCAGGCCTCGCTGCCCGCGGGACCGTCGAGCCGTACCCAGGTGCGGCCCTCCGGATCGAGCGGCAGTGAGGCGACCAGCTCGGCGTCGGCGACGACGCGTCGTACGAAGTCGAGGAGGTCCGCCTGCGAGGGGCCGGCGGCAGCGAGGGAGGCCGTACCCGGGGCAGCGGTCGGGCCGGGAGCCGCACCGGACGCGGAGACCGCGGGAGACGCGGGGAGGGCAGGGGGAAGCGCAGGGGAAGCAGACACGTGGCACCGTCCTGAAGAAAGGTTCGCGGAGCGCGCACGGCAGCAGCGGCAGGAAAGCGGCGTGCGGTGCGCGGGAGGAAGAACGCGAGTTCAGAAGGACGGGCGACACACGCAGCCCGCATAGCGGAGGAGGTCCATATGGACCCTCCGCCACAGGCGCACACAGGTGTCGGTCACGGACCGGAGTAGACCACGACGTCGCGCGCGGATCAACTCTCCGTCAGCATGCGGACGGCCACGGACGGCCACGGACACGACGACGGCGACGAGCCGACGGGACGACGATGCGACGCCGAGGCGACGCGTCGCCCCGACGCGTCGGGGCACCGCCTCAGCGCGACCCGGCGCCGGTACCGGCGTTGGCTTCGGCCCCCACTCCCGCTCCCGCTTCCGCCCCGGCCTCCGTCCCGGTGGCCCCCGCCTCCGCCGAAGCCGGTCCGCCGAGCGCCGTCTCGGCCGCCGTGTACAGGGACGCCGGACGGACCCCGCCCAGGGCCGTGATCAGGTGCCCGTCGGGGCGTACCAGCAGCACGGTGTGGGCCGCCGCCCCCGGATAGCTCTCCGCGACCAGAAGCTCGGCCGGGTGCGGCAGCGCCGCCACCGCCGACGCGAGCCGGGGCATGATCCCGGCGGACATCCAGTGCCTGCGCTCCCACACCCCGGTGCCCGGCGCGATCAGCACCACCAGCAGTGCCCCCCGGCCGAGCCGGCCCCGCAGCCGGACGAAGGTGCCGTCCTCCGCCGTGACCCGTACGTCGGTGACCGGTGCCCCGACCGGCGTGTCCACCGGGACCTCGCCCTCGAGAGGCGGGGGCGTGAGGGGTGAGTCGGTGTGCACGCCCGGCGCGCCCAGCGTCCCCTGCCCCAGATGCCCCTCCACCAGGAACGCGTCATGACCGCGGGCGGCGCCCGGGACGTAGGAACGCAGGCCGCCACCACCCCGTACCAGCGGCAACGCCTGGTCGGCGGCGCGCAGTCGGGCGGCGACGATCGCCCGTCGCTCCGTCTGGTAGCTGTCGAGCAGCGCTTCGTGCGGACCGTGGTGCCAGGCCAGGGCCAGCTTCCAGGTCAGGTTGTCGACGTCGCGGAGCCCCTCGTCCAGCCCGTGCGTGCCCAGGGCGCCGAGCAGATGCGCGGCGTCCCCGGCGAGGAAGACACGGCCGGCCCGCCAGCGCCGGGCGAGCCGGTGGTGGACGGTGTGCACGCCGGTGTCGAGCAGTTCGTACGGCGGTGTCGGGCCCTCGGCCCAGCCGGCCAGGGTCTCCCGGACCCTGTCGAGGAGCAGCTCGGGAGTGACCAGTTCCTTGCCCGGCGGCATCAGCCAGTCCAGCCGCCACACGTCGTCCGGCAGCGGGCGCGCGCTGATCTCCCCGGCGAAGGGGCCGAAGGTGCGCCACGGCGGCATCCGGTGCAGCAACGCTTCTCCGGGCCAGAGCAGCTCCGTACGCAACGCGGCCACGGCGTGACGTTCCACCGCCGTGCGGCCGGGGAAGCGGATGTCCTGGAGCTTGCGCACGGTGGAACGGGGGCCGTCGCAGCCGACCAGATAGCTGCCGCGCCACCAGGTGCCGTCGGGCCCGCGGGTGTGGGCGGTGACGCCGGAGGGTTCCTGTTCGAGGGAGTCCAGACGGCTGTCCGTGACGACCTCGACGAGCGGTTCGCCGACGAGAGCCGCGCGCAGGGCGCCGGTCAGGACGTGCTGGGCGATGTGCACGGGGCCGGGTTCGGTGTCGTCGAAGTCGATCTCATGTGTCACCTGCTTGCGCCGCATCGACCGCCATCCGGCCCAGGGCGAACCGGCGGCGGCGAGCGGCATCCCGGTCAGCCGTTTCACGAGTTCCGTGGTGTCCTCGCGGAGTACGACGGAGCGCGCGGGACGCGGTTCGTCCTTGCCCGGCCCCTCGTCGAGGACCACGCACGGCACTTCCTGACGCGCCAGGGCCAGGGCGAGCGTGAGCCCGACGGGCCCCGCTCCCACGATGATTACCGGGTCCACGGCGCGACGCCCCCTGCTCGAAGTGACGTCCGAAGGGACGGGGAGGAACAGGAAGATGGAGCAGGGTGCACGATCACAGAACGTATGCAACCTATTGCCGGTGCTTGCGTCAAGTGACCGGAGGCCGGTGGCGATCATGAAATGGGGCGGGGTGCGTCACACCACTTGACTGTTCATCACATGGGTCCGATCCGCACCGTTTGTTCGCACCGGTGGTGCGGGCCGGTGGTGCGGGCCGGCCCCCGGCATGACTGTGGCCCGCCGGACAACGGCGGGCCACAGTCATGCCGAGTCGTGCAGTACGGCAGGCGCACGGCGGGGCGTGCGCGTCAGACGATGCCGCCCCCGCCGGCCTTGTGGGTGCCCCCGACCTCGGCCGCGTTGAGGTCGTCGATGTCGCCGACGCCGAGCACCGCGCCCGTGCTGCGCTTGCTGCGGCGCAGCCGTGCCTCGAGCCAGGAGGCGAAGGAGGTGAGGGCGAAGTTGAGCGCGATGAAGAGCACGGACACCACCGTGAGGCTGGCGATGACGTTGGCGCCGTAGTAGCCGCTCATCGTGTTGGCCGCAGCGAGCAGCTCGGGGAAGGTGAGGACGGCGCCGCCGAGGGCGGTGTCCTTCACGATGACGACGAGCTGGCTGACGATGGCCGGGAGCATCGCGGTGACCGCCTGCGGCAGCAGGACCAGCCGCATCGTCTGGTTCTTGCGCAGGCCGATCGCCATCGCTCCCTCGGCCTGGCCCTTGGGCAGGGACAGGATGCCGGCGCGCACGATCTCCGCGAGGACGGAGGCGTTGTACAGCACCAGACCCGTGACGACCGCATACAGCGGACGGTCGTCGGAGCTGACGTTGGTGTACTCGGCGAACAGGGCGAGACCGAAGATCATCAGGACCAGGACGGGGATGGACCGGAAGAACTCGACCACGACCCCGGCCGGGACGCGGACCCAGGCGTGGTCCGACAGCCGGGCGATGCCGAAGACGGCACCGAGCGGCAGCGCGATGATCACCGACAGCGCGGCGGCCTTCAGGGTGTTCTGCAGACCTGGCCAGATGTACGTGGACCACGGCTCGCCGCTGGTGAAGAACGGCTTCCACAGGAACCACTCCAGCTGGCCCTTGTCGTGGAGGGTGCCGAACACCCACCACAGCAGGACGGCGGAGACAGCCAGGAAGACCACCGTGAAAATGATGTTCCGCTGCTTGGCGCGAGGGCCCTGGGCGTCGTACAGGACGGAGCTCATCGCTTCACCGCCACCTTCTTGCCCACCCAGCCGAAGAACAGGCCGGTCGGCAGCGTCAGAATCACGAAACCGACAGCGATGACCGCGGAGATCAGCAACAGCTGTGCCTCGTTCTCGATCATCTCCTTCATCAGCAGGGCCGCCTCGGCAACACCGATGGCGGCGGCCACCGTGGTGTTCTTGATGAGCGCGATGAGCACGTTCGCCAGCGGGCCGACGGACGAGCGGAACGCCTGAGGCAGCACCACCTGGCCCAGGACCTGGCTGAAGTTGAGGCCGAGCGCGCGGGCCGCCTCGGCCTGGCCGACCGGCACCGTGTTGATGCCGGAGCGCAGCGCCTCGCACACGAAAGCCGAGGTGTAGAGGATCAGACCGAGGACGGCGAGCCGGAAGTTGATCGTCTCGAAGTCGTCCGCGCCGAGATTGATGCCCAGCGTCTGGCTCAGACCCAGCGACGTGAACAGGATGATGACGGTCAGCGGGATGTTCCGCACGATGTTCACGTACGCGGTCCCGAAACCGCGCATCAGCGGCACCGGGCCGACGCGCATGGCGGCCAGCAGGGTGCCCCAGACCAGGGAGCCGACGGCGGAGAGCACAGCGAGCTGCACCGTCGTCCAGAAGGCCCCCAACAGGTCGTAACCTTCAAGAAAGTCGAACACGATCTCCCGCGCTTCCGCGTGTAGGTATGCCCGTCCCGGTGCGCCGCCCCGCACTCGGGACGGCGCACCCTGTCAGGCGGGGCCTCAGCTCTTGATGTCGCCGATCTTCGGCGCGGGCTCGTTCTGGTAGTCGGCCGGGCCGAAGTTGTCCTTCACGGCCTTCTCCCAGGACTTGTCGGAGACCATGGCCTCCAGCGCCTCGTTGATCTTCGCCTTGAGGTCGCTGCCCTTCTTGACGCCGATGCCGTAGTTCTCGTTGGTCAGCTTGAAGCCGGCGAGCTTGAACTTGCCCTTGAACTGATCCTGGGCGGCGTAGCCGGCGAGGATCGAGTCGTCGGTGGTCAGCGCGTCGACGGCACCGTTCTGGAGACCGGGCAGGCAGGCCGAGTACGTCGGGTACGGCTGCAGCTGGGCCTTGGGCGCCAGCTTCTCCTTGACGTTCTGCGCCGAGGTGGAGCCGGTGACCGAGCACAGCTTCGCGCTGTTCAGGTCCTCCGGCGCCTTGATCTTGTTGTCGTCGGCGCGGATCAGCACGTCCTGGTGGGCCAGCAGGTACGGGCCGGCGAAGTCGACCTTCTCCTCGCGTTCCGGGGTGATCGAGTAGGTGGCGGCGATGAACTCGACGTCACCACGCTGCAGCATGGTCTCGCGGTCGGCGCTCTTCGACTCCTTCCACTCGATCTGGTCCTCGTCGTAACCGAGCTTCTTCGCCACGTAGGTGGCGACGTCCACGTCGAAGCCGGCGTAGCCCTGCGGGGTCTTCTGGCCCAGGCCCGGCTGGTCGAACTTGATGCCGATGGTGATCTTCTTGCCGTCGCTCGACCCAGAGCCGTTGGAGTCGCCGCTGTCGTCGCCGCCACAGGCGGTGGCGGTCAGGGCGAGGGCGAGCACGGCGGCCGAGGCGGCGGTGACCTTGCGGAGCTTCATGGTGCACATCCTTTTGACTGGTGAGGTGATGCGGCCCGTGTACGGGTGAGGTGATGCGGCCCCGGCCGGCTGGTGACGCACGTCGTCCGAGCGCCGGGCGCAGGACGACGTCAGTGGTGAAGGATCTTCGACAGGAAGTCCTTGGCGCGGTCGCTGCGCGGGTTGCTGAAGAACTGCTCCGGCGTCGCCTCTTCGACGATGCGGCCGTCCGCCATGAACACCACGCGGTTGGCGGCAGAACGGGCGAAGCCCATCTCGTGGGTCACGACGATCATGGTCATGCCGTCGCGGGCGAGCTGCTGCATGACCTCCAGGACCTCGTTGATCATCTCCGGGTCGAGCGCCGACGTCGGCTCGTCGAAGAGCATGACCTTGGGCTCCATCGCCAGGGCCCGCGCGATGGCGACACGCTGCTGCTGGCCGCCGGAGAGCTGCGCGGGGTACTTGTCGGCCTGCGCGCCCACACCGACCCGGTCGAGCAGGGCACGGGCCCGCTCCTCAGCGGCCTTCTTGTCCTTCTTGCGGACCTTGACCTGGCCCAGCGTCACGTTCTCGAGCACGGTCTTGTGCGCGAAGAGGTTGAAGGACTGGAAGACCATCCCCACGTCGGCCCGCAGCCGGGCGAGCTCCTTGCCCTCGTGCGGCAGGGGCTTTCCGTCGATCGTGATCGACCCGTCGTCGATCGTCTCCAGACGGTTGACGGTGCGGCACAGGGTGGACTTCCCGGACCCGGAGGGCCCGATGACGACGACGACTTCGCCGCGGGCGATCGTCAGGTCGATGTCCTGGAGTACGTGCAACGCGCCGAAATGCTTGTTGACGCTCTTCAGGACGACCAGATCGCCGGTCGCGGCCACATCTTCCTTGGCCACCGATACTTCGGTCATCGCTATCTGGCTCCGTCCTCCTCGGTTTGGGAGGACAGTAGTAACCCTTCGGACCTGCGTCATCAGATCTGAGGGGAATCTGAGCATCACGATCCGATAGCAATCGGACACGTGTCGTAGCACTTGTGAGCAGGGCTCATTTCGGCCAGGTAACGGTACCGAAGAGCAACCGGAACCCTCTTGACGCCGTCCTCGTTCATCGGCGTCACTGCAAGGTGCGCCCGCGTGCACACGTCTTTCTACACACTCGGATGGTACGGCCGATGAACCGAAGGGGGACCGGATGAGACTGCTTCTCGTCGAAGACGACAACCACGTCGCCGCCGCCCTGTCGGCCATCCTGGCTCGGCACGGTTTCGACGTCACCCACGCGCGCAACGGCGAGGAGGCTCTCCAGGCGCTCGTCCCCGAGGCCGACCGCTTCGGGGTCGTCCTCCTCGACCTGGGCCTGCCCGACCAGGACGGCTACGAGGTGTGCGGCAAGATCCGCAAGCGCACCGGTACCCCGGTGATCATGGTCACCGCCCGCGCCGACGTGCGCTCCCGCATCCACGGCCTCAACCTCGGCGCCGACGACTACGTGGTCAAGCCCTACGACACGGGTGAACTGCTCGCCCGGATCCATGCCGTGAGCCGGCGCACCGTCCAGGAGGACACCCCGAGCAGCGGCGAGGCCGAGCTGCGGATCGGCTCCATGCGCATCGACCTGCCGACCCGGCGGGTCAGCGTGGACGGTGCGGTCGTCCCGCTGACCCGCAAGGAGTTCGATCTGCTGGCCCTGCTCGCCCAGCGCCCCGGGGTCGTCTTCCGCCGCGAGCAGATCATCAGCGAGGTGTGGCGCACCAGCTGGGAGGGGACCGGGCGCACCCTCGAGGTGCACGTCGCCTCCCTGCGCGCCAAGCTGCGCATGCCGGCCCTCATCGAGACCGTGCGCGGAGTCGGTTACCGGCTCGTCGAGCCCGCGGTCTAGGGCGGGTCCGACCGAGTGCACACACGTCTGCTGCCGCTGCTCATCGTCCTGATGGCGGCCGTCCTGCTCGCCCTCGGCGTTCCGCTCGCGGTCAGCCTGGCGGGCGCTCAGCAGCAGCAGGTCATCGTCGACCGGATCGACGACACGGCACGCTTCGCGGCCCTCGCGCAGTTCGTCACCGAACCCGTCGGCCCCGCCGCAGGAGACGTCAACGAGCGCCGGGAGACCCTCAACAGCGAACTCCACAGCTACTACGAGGTGTACGGCATCCGGGCCGGCGTCTTCCGCCGCAACGACGCCCCGATGGCGCACGCGCCGGACGACTGGTTCCTGCCGGGGACCGGTGAGGTGCGCGACGCCTTCCAGGAGGCACTGCTCAGCCGGCGCAGCCACGACCCGGAGCAGGTGTGGCCCTGGGAACGGCGCAGCCTCGTGGTGGCCTCCCCGGTCATCCGGGACGGTGACGTCGTCGCCGTCGTCGTCACCGACTCGCCCACCGGGCAGATGCGGTCCCGCATCCTGCGGGGCTGGCTGCTCATCGCGGCGGGCGAGGCGGCCGCGATGCTGCTGGCCGTCGGCGCGGCCCTGCGGCTGGCCGGCTGGGTGCTCAAGCCCGTACGGGTCCTGGACGCCACCACCCACGACATCGCCACCGGGCGGTTGAAGTCGAGGGTCGCGGCGGCCGGCGGACCGCCGGAACTCCGCAGGCTCGCCCGGTCGTTCAACGAGATGGCGGACAACGTCGAGAGCGTGCTGGAGCAGCAGCGCGCCTTCGTCGCCGATGCCTCGCACCAGCTGCGCAACCCGCTCTCGGCTCTGCTCCTGCGCATCGAACTGCTCGCTCTGGAGCTGCCCGAGGGCAACGAGGAGATCGCCTCCGTCCAGGCCGAGGGCAGGCGTCTGGCGCAGGTCCTGGACGACCTGCTCGACCTGGCGCTGGCCGAGCACAGCGAGGCCCAGCTCCAGATCACCGACATCGGCGCCCTGACCGCCGAACGCGTGGCGGCGTGGTCGCCCACCGCCCAGGCCAAGGGCGTCCTGCTGACCGGGGACTGCCCGCCGACCACGGCATGGGCCGACCCGGTCGCCCTGTCCAGCGCGCTGGACGCGGTCATCGACAACGCCGTGAAGTTCACGCCCGAGGACCGGACCGTCGAGGTGGCCGTCGCCTCCAACGGCGACACCTCCACCGTCGTCGTCACCGACAACGGCCCCGGTCTGACCGACGAGGAGCTGGCCCGCGTCGGCGACCGCTTCTGGCGCAGCTCACGGCACCAGAACGTCAAGGGCTCCGGACTCGGCCTGTCCATCTCCCGCGCCCTTCTCACGGCGGGCGGCGGCTCGATCGCGTACGACCGGCACGAGCCGCACGGGCTGACGGTGACGGTGACGGTGCCCAGGAGCGCGCCCACGGGCGAGGCGACGGTTCAGGGCTTGACGGACCGGTAGTACCGGCGCGCGCCGTCGTGCAGCCGGAGCGGATCGGTGTAGATCGCGGTGCGTACGTCGACGAGCTGGGCGGAGTGGACGTGCGCACCGATGCGGTCCCGGCTCTTGAGCACGATCCGGGTCAGCCACTCGGTGAGCCGGGGGTCCGTGTCCGCTCGTGTGATCAGCAGATTGGACACGGCCATCGTCGGGACGGTCGAACCGTGCTGGCTGCCGGGGTAGGCCGACTCCGGCATGTTGGTGGCACGGTAGTAGCGCGTGGCTCCATCCTGCTCGTGCAGCCGGGCGACCAGGTCGGCCGGGATCGGCACGAACCGGAGGCCGGCGTCCTCGGACAGGGTGCGCAGGCCGTCGGTGGGCAGCCCGCCCGACCAGAAGAACGCGTCCAGCCCCCGCCCGAGCCGCCCGGGGCCGGTGTCGATGCCGTCCGCAAAGGGCCTGATGTCCTTCTCCGGGTCGATGCCGGCCGCCTTGAGCACCCGGTTGGCGATGAGCCGGACACCCGACTTGGGCGGCCCTATGGCGACCCTCTTGCCCCGCAGATCGGCGACGGAGCGGATGCCGGACCCGGGAGGGACCACGAGCTGCACGTAGTCGTCGTAGAGACGGGCGACCCCGCGCAACCCGGCGGCACCCCTCGCGCCGCTCAGCCTGTACGTCTGCACCGCGTCGGCAGCGGCGATCGCGAAGTCCGCCTGCCCGGTCGCCACGCGCCGCACGTTCTCCTGCGAACCGTCGCTCGTCAGCAGCCGCGCTTCGAGGTCGGGCATGTCCCTACTCAGTGACGTGCGCAGAAGCTCCCCGTACTTCTGGTAGACCCCCGCACGTGTGCCCGTGCTCAGGGTGACCGTCCCACGCGGCGGATCCTCGCTCCAGGGCGCCAGCCACCACAGCAGCAGCCCGAGCGCCACGAGGCCGGCGACCGCGCCCCGCAGGACCCGGCGCCTGCCGATACGGAACGGCGCGATGGACATGGGCGCGATCCTGCCAGCCCGTGCGCCCCTCTGACCAGGCCGGGAGGGTCTCGGGAGGCGGCCGTTACCGTTACGGCATGAGTTCTTCGCCCGCCGACCTGGTCCGTGAGTTCCACCATGCCTTCGGGCTGGACGCGCGCGAGACACCGACCGAGGTCTCGCCGGAGCTCGCCGCCCACCGCGGCGACCTGCTCGCCGAGGAGGCCGCCGAGGTCGCGGAGGTGGCGGTGCACGGCCCCCTCGACCGGCTCGCGCACGAACTCGCCGACGTCGTCTACGTCGCCTACGGCACGGCGCTCGTCCACGGCATCGACCTCGACACGGTGATCTCCGAGATCCACCGCGCCAACATGAGCAAGCGCGGCCCCGGCGGCGAGATCGCCCGCCGCTTCGACGGCAAGGTCCTCAAGGGGGACCACTACGAGGCGCCGGACGTGTCCCGGGTGCTGCGCCGGCAGGGGTGGACGCCGGGTGCGGAGCCCCGGGACACCTGACCGGAGCCCTGGCCGAGAGCTCGAGCGGAGCCCTCGGCACAGGCCCGGGCCCGATCCCGGACGGAGTCCCGGGGGTGTCGTGGCGACCGCCTACCCTGTAGGGCATGAGCAGCATCGACCGGAGCCAGTCAGTGGGCGGCACGCGCACCTATGAAGTACGCACCTACGGGTGCCAGATGAACGTCCACGACTCCGAGCGATTGTCCGGGCTGCTGGAGGACGCGGGCTACGTCCGTGCTCCCGAGGGCGCCGACGGCGACGCCGACGTCGTCGTCTTCAACACCTGCGCCGTGCGCGAGAACGCCGACAACAAGCTCTACGGCAACCTCGGCCACCTCGCCCCCAGGAAGGCGCAGCGCCCCGGCATGCAGATCGCGGTCGGCGGCTGCCTCGCGCAGAAGGACCGCGACACCATCGTGAAGCGGGCCCCCTGGGTGGACGTGGTCTTCGGCACGCACAACATCGGCAAGCTGCCGGTCCTCCTGGAGCGCGCCCGCGTCCAGGAGGAGGCCCAGGTCGAGATCGCCGAGTCGCTGGAGGCCTTCCCGTCCACGCTGCCGACCCGCCGCGAGAGCGCCTACGCGGCCTGGGTGTCCATCTCCGTCGGCTGCAACAACACCTGCACCTTCTGCATCGTCCCCGCGCTGCGCGGCAAGGAGAAGGACCGGCGCCCCGGGGACGTCCTCGCCGAGATCGAGGCACTGGTCGCCGAGGGCGTCTCGGAGATCACCCTGCTCGGCCAGAACGTCAACGCGTACGGCTCCGACATCGGTGACCGGGAGGCGTTCAGCAAGCTGCTGCGGGCCTGCGGGAGCATCGAGGGCCTGGAGCGCGTCCGCTTCACCTCCCCCCACCCGCGCGACTTCACCGACGACGTCATCGCCGCCATGGCCGAGACGCCCAACGTGATGCCGCAGCTCCACATGCCGCTCCAGTCCGGCTCGGACACGGTCCTCAAGGCGATGCGCCGTTCCTACCGGCAGGAGCGCTACCTCGGCATCATCGAGAAGGTCCGCGCCGCCATCCCGCACGCGGCGATCAGCACCGACATCATCGTGGGCTTCCCGGGCGAGACCGAGGAGGACTTCGAGCAGACCCTGCACGTGGTG
Organism: Streptomyces sp. NBC_01635; assembly: GCF_045209715.1. Taxonomy (NCBI): domain Bacteria; kingdom Bacillati; phylum Actinomycetota; class Actinomycetes; order Kitasatosporales; family Streptomycetaceae; genus Streptomyces; species Streptomyces sp. NBC_01635. Next base: position 6,620,638 of record NZ_CP109277.1, read on the forward strand.
CGCGAGGCCCGCTTCGCGCAGGCCTTCACCTTCCAGTACTCCAAGCGTCCGGGGACCCCGGCCGCCGAGATGGACGGCCAGATCCCCAAGAAGGTCGTCCAGGAGCGCTACGAACGGCTCGTCGCCCTCCAGGAGGAGATCTCCTGGGAGGAGAACAAGAAGCAGGTCGGCCGCACCCTGGAACTGATGGTGGCCGAGGGCGAGGGCCGCAAGGACGGCGCCACCCACCGTCTCTCCGGCCGCGCCCCGGACAGCCGCCTGGTGCACTTCACCAAGCCGGAGCAGGAGGTCCGTCCCGGCGACGTCGTCACCGTGGGGATCACCTACGCGGCCCCCCACCACCTCCTCGCCGAGGGTCCCACCCTGGGCGTGCGCCGCACCCGCGCGGGCGACGCCTGGGAGAAGCGGAACGCCACTGGCGCCGCCGGGCCGGCGGGTGTCATGCTCGGCCTGCCCACGGTGGGCGTGCCCGAGCCGCTGCCGGCGGTCACCGGGGGCTGCGCCATCGACTGACCGGGCCGCGACGGGGGGCGGACGCATGGCTCACTGGATCGTTGTGGAGGAGCGGGAGGAAACGCTCCGGCCGATCGCACGTTTCGAAGGCACGCGCGAAGAGGCGCGCCGCAGGCTGTACGAGGCGGCGTGCACGCACCGGTTCGCCGGAGGGCTGAAGCAACAGCGTCGCGAGGTGTACCGCGTCGACGACGACACGTACTTCGTGGAGATCAAGGGCGGGCTGGGCACCCACCGCCTGCGGTACTGCCTCGCGGAGCACGTCTGGAGCACGGACGACCAGTGAGACGGATGCCGTCCCGGGCCGCCGCAGTAGGCTGCTGATCATGCTTGTCGCCGCCGCAGTCTGCCCGTGCCCGCCCCTCCTCGTGCCCGAGGTGGCCGCGGGCGCCGCACCCGAACTGGACGCCGCGCGGGCCGCGTGCACGGACGCGGTCGGCGTGCTCGCCGCCGCCCGGCCCGACCTGCTGGTGGTCGTCGGCCCGATGGCCGGCGACGTGGGGACCGAGCGCTACCCGGAGGGCAGCACGGGGTCCTTCCACGGCTTCGGCGTCGGTCTCGGCGTACGGCTCGGAGCGGACCGGGACACGGCGACCGGCCGGGCACTGCCCGGTGCGCTCGCGGTGGGCGCCTGGCTGCTGGAGCGGACGGGGTGGGCGGACGCGCCCGTCGAAGGGATCGGCGTGGGGGAGTCCCTCGCGGCCGAGCGGTGCGCCGGACAGGGACGGGACCTCGCCGGCAGGGCGGAGCGGGTCGCGCTGCTGGTGATGGGCGACGGCAGCGCCTGCCGCACGCTCAAGGCTCCGGGCTACCTCGACGAGCGGGCGGCGCCCTTCGACGCGGAGGCGGCGCGGGCGCTGGGAGCGGCCGACACGGCGGCCCTGCTGGCGCTGGACGACGGCCTGGCGCACGACCTCAAGGCGACCGGCCGGGCACCCTGGCAGGTCCTGGCGGGGGCGGCCGAAGCCGGGGGGAGCGCTCTGCGGGGCACGCTGCTGTACGAGGACGCTCCGTACGGGGTGGGCTACCTGGTGGCCACCTGGTCGTAGGAGCCGGCTCCGCGCGACGCCCGCCCGGCACGCCGGACGGCGCGGAACGGATGAAGGCCGGGAACGGACGAAGGCCGGGAACGCCCTGCGCGATGCGCGTTCCCGGCCTTACGCCGATTCGGTGCCCGGTGCCCGGTGCCCGGTGCCCGGTGCTCAGTGCGTGGGCGGCGGTCCCGCCGGGGGCGTGGTGCCGCCCGCGTCCGGACCGCGTTCGTTCTTGTGGGCGAGCCGGTCCATGGCGTGCTTGGCCTTGCCGGTGCCCTTCTGGATCCTGTCGCTGTACTTGCCCTTGGTCCGCTCGTCGGCGGTCTTCGCGGCCTTGTCCAGCCCGTGCTGGATCTTGCCCCCGTGCTGCTGCGCGAGGTCCGAGACCTTGTCCTTGGCAGGCCCCAGTTTGGCCTTCATGTTGTCCAGGAGACCCATGGTCCACCTTCCCTCGCGGTGCGGTTCGTGTGCGCCCATGTGTGAAAACGCCCATATCCACTCCATACGGTACTCGCGCGAACGCGGTCCCGCCCTGCCGCACGGTCCTCCCGTGGCCGGAATCCGACCCCGGGCGCAGCCCTCCGCCCACCGCTTCACGCCACTCGACGGAGGGCCGGCTGCGGGGTTTGCGAGACTGGACCGGTGAGCAGCGCACTCCCCACCCCCCGGGTCATCGCCGTCGTCGGCCCCACCGCAGCCGGAAAGTCCGATCTGGGCGTTTTCCTGGCCCGAGAGCTCGGCGGTGAAGTCGTCAACGCCGACTCCATGCAGCTCTACCGGGGGATGGACATCGGAACCGCCAAGCTGACGCCCGAGGAGCGCGGGGACGTCCCGCACCACCTCCTGGACATCTGGGACGTGACCGTCACCGCGTCCGTCGCCGAGTACCAGCGCCTCGCCCGGGAGCGGATCGACGCCCTGCTCGCCGCCGGGCGCTGGCCCGTCCTCGTCGGGGGCTCCGGCCTCTACGTCCGCGGGGCCGTCGACCATCTCGAGTTCCCGGGCACCGACCCCGACGTACGGTCGCGCCTGGAGGACGAGCTCACCCTGCGCGGACCCGGCGCGCTGCACGCCCGCCTCGCCGCCGCCGACCCCGAGGCCGCGCGGGCCATCCTGCCGAGCAACGGCCGCCGTATCGTCCGGGCGCTCGAAGTGATCGAGATCACCGGACTGCCCTTCACCGCCAACCTCCCCGGCCACGACTCGGTCTACGACACCCTCCAGATCGGTGTCGACGTCGCCCGCCCCGAGCTGGACGCACGGATCGCCGACCGGGTCGACCGGATGTGGGAGGCGGGTCTCGTGGAGGAAGTGCGCGCACTGGAGGCGCAAGGGTTGCGCGAGGGGCGTACGGCCTCGCGCGCACTCGGCTACCAGCAGGTGCTCTCCGCGTTCGCCGGAGAGCGCACCCTGGAGGAGGCGCGGTCCGAGACCGTCCGTGCCACCAAGCGCTTCGCGCGCCGTCAGGATTCATGGTTCAGGCGCGACCCGCGGGTGCATTGGTTGAGTGGGGCCGCGGTGGATCTGACGGAACTTCCGCAGCTCGCGATGTCGTTGGTCGAACGACCGGTTACAGCCTGATCACGTCATGGCATCGGGACGCCCAGGCCGTCATCCGGGCCTCTGACGCCGTGCCATCATCGAGCTTCGATCGACCAAGTGGAGTCCAAGTTGGGAGGGCGCGTGGCGATGGAGGCCGGCCCTCGCGACACCGCACACGGCACCGAGCACCTCACCACCGAGCGGGGTGTACCGGAGCAGGACCCTGACCGTCTCAGCCCCGACGGGCCGGACGAGACAGAGGGCGGAGTGACCGACGACGGCCCCGAGCCGGACGAGATGTTCGCGGGCGGCGACGAGGTCGAGGTCGAGCTGCGCCCGCAGCGACGGCTGCGCATCTGGCAGCTCGCCCCCATCGTCGGTCTGGCCGCGGTCGGCTCCCTGATGTTCGCGTTCCCGCTCGCCTTCGACTTCGGCGACAGCGGCGCCGTGATCGCCATGCTGGGCCTGCTGATCTGCTCCTGCGCGGCCGGCTGGGGCATGATGGCCGCCCGCAGGGTGGGCTACACCTGGCCCGGTCTGCCGGCCCGGAGCTCCGGTCTCAGACCCGACTGGCGGGTCGTGATCGCCTACGCCGTGCTGGTCGCGGTGGTGGTGGCCCTGGCGGTCTGGCGGGTCGCCCGCCTCCGCTGACGCCCGTCTCCCTCGCCGGCCCGTGCGCTGCGAGGGCCGGGACGCGGTGTCGTGGACGCCCCGTACGATCGAGGCATGAGCACGCGGATCGCCTTCCTCAAGGGGCACGGCACCGAGAACGACTTCGTGATCGTTCCGGACCCCGAGAACGCCATCGACCTGCCCCCCGCCTCCGTCGCGGCCCTCTGCGACCGCCGCGCGGGCATCGGCGGCGACGGGCTGCTGCACGTGGTGCGGTCCGCCGCGCACCCCGAGGCGCGGCACCTGGCGGCCGAGGCCGAATGGTTCATGGACTACCGCAACGGCGACGGTTCCATCGCCGAGATGTGCGGCAACGGAGTGCGTGTGTTCGCGCGCTACCTCCAGCGGGCGGGACATGTGGCCGAGGGAGACATCGCGATCGCCACGCGCGGCGGCGTGAAGGCGGTGCACATCGCCAAGACCGCGTCCGACAGCGGCTCCGCCGCGGGTGACATCACCGTCGGCATGGGCCGGGCGCTGCTGCCCGGCGACGGCGTCACCGTGAGCGTCGGCGGACGCAGCTGGCCCGCACGGAACGTGAACATGGGCAACCCGCACGCTGTGGCCTTCGTGGACGACCTCGACCACGCCGGCGACCTGTTCACCGCACCCCCGTTCAGCCCCGCCTCGGTCTATCCGGACGGCGTCAACGTGGAGTTCGTGGCCGACCGCGGCCCGCGGCACGTGGCGCTGCGCGTCCACGAGCGGGGGGCCGGTGAGACCCGCTCGTGCGGCACGGGCGCCTGCGCGGTCGCCGTGGCCGCGGCCCGCCGGGACGGCGTCGACCCGCGGGTCACCGGAACCCCGGTGACGTACACGGTGGACGTGCCCGGCGGCACTCTGGTGATCACCGAACGGCCCGACGGGGAGATCGAGATGACCGGGCCCGCGGTGATCGTCGCCGAGGGCGTGATCGAGAGCGAGTGGCTGGAGAACCTGCCCCGCTGAGCCCGGTACCGGCTTGGTATCCAAGAGCAGCACGTGCCGGCCGGCCGTATCCGCGGGGTGCGGTGCCAGGTTCGGCTTCGAGAGCATGGCGCGCCTCTGAATCCATGGCGTGAAATCGCCGCTGTGACACTCTTCGCTCGAAGGAGTGATCCGTTTCACGCTCGGAGGGAGGCGGTCGGTCGCACGCTCTGGGCTCGGTAGCATCAAGCACCGGCCCGGACGGGGACGAGCACCGTCTCCTGAGCCCGAGTCCACCCTGGGCATGCGTCCGCCGGTCAACGCCGCCGGAGGTGCCCATGAACGCGGAGGCCGCGAAACCTGCGACCCCAGGTCCCGTGACAACGGGGTCTGCGACATCAGGTCGTGTCACGCCCACGGGGACACGGAGGAAGGCACGCTCCCGGCTCGACCTGCGTCGGCTGGGCCGCGCCGCATTCCTCGGCCCCACCTCCCGCGACCGGCTTCCCGACGCCATCGGCCATGTGGTCGACGCCCACCGCGCCCACCATCCCGACGCCGATCTCGACCCCCTGCGCCGCGCCTATCTCCTGGCCGAGTCCTCGCACCGGGGACAGATGCGCAAGAGCGGCGAGCCGTACATCACCCATCCGCTCGCCGTGACCCTCATCCTCGCCGAACTCGGCGCCGAGACCACGACCTTGACCGCCTCCTTGCTCCACGACACCGTCGAGGACACGGAGGTGACGCTCGATCAGGTCCGTGAGCAGTTCGGTGAGGAGGTGTGCTACCTCGTCGACGGCGTCACCAAGCTCGAGAAGGTCGACTACGGTGCCGCGGCCGAGCCCGAGACCTTCCGCAAGATGCTGGTCGCCACCGGCAACGACGTCCGCGTGATGTCGATCAAACTCGCCGACCGGCTGCACAACATGCGCACCCTCGGGGTGATGCGCCCCGAGAAGCAGGAACGCATCGCCAAGGTGACCCGGGACGTCCTCATCCCGCTCGCCGAACGGCTCGGCGTCCAGGCGCTCAAGACGGAACTCGAGGACCTGGTCTTCGCGATCCTGCATCCAGAGGAGAACAAGCACACGCGCGAGCTGATCCTCCGCAACGCCTCCCGCGCGGACGACCCTCTCGCCGAGGTCGCCGACGAGGTGCGCAAGGTGCTGCGCGAGGCGGACCTCACCGCCGAGGTCCTCATCCGCCCCCGTCACTTCGTCTCCGTGCACCGCGTGTCCCGCAAACGCGGTCGGTTGCGCGGCGCCGACTTCGGCCGGCTGCTGGTGCTGGTGAACGAGGACGCCGACTGCTACGGCGTCCTGGGCGAGCTGCACACCTGCATGACACCCGTCGTCTCGGAGTTCAAGGACTTCATCGCGGTACCCAAGTTCAACCTGTACCAGTCGCTGCACACCGCCGTCGCGCGCGACGACGGCCAAGTCGTCGAAGTCCTCATCCGTACGCACCTGATGCACAAGGTCGCCGAGGCCGGTGTCGTCGCCCTCGGCAACCCCTATGCCGTCCCCGGGGAGGAGCAGTCGGCGAGCGACGGCGAACGCGTCGACCCGACCCGGCCCGGCTGGCTCTCCCGGCTCCTGGAGTGGCAGCGCGGCGCGCCCGATCCCGACACCTTCTGGTCCACGCTGCGCGAGGACCTCGCCCAGGACCGCGAGATCACCGTGTTCCGCCCGGACGGCGGCACGATCGGTCTGCCCGACGGGGCGACCTGTGTGGACGCCGCCTACGCGCAGTACGGCGAGGACGCGCACGCGTGCATCGGCGCCCGCGTCAACGGCCGCCTGGCGACACTGCGCACCGTGCTGAAGGACGGGGACACCGTCCAGCTCCTGATGGGCCAGGACCCCGCCTCCGAGCCTTCCAGGGAGTGGCTGGAGCACGCCCGTACCCCGGCCGCCCGGATCGCCATTCAGCGGTGGCTGACCGCTCACCCCGCTCACCCCGTCGATCCCGCCGATCCGCCCGAGGGGGGCCGGGCCGGGGCCGAGCAAGCCCAGGCGGCCACGCGTCCCGCCGTGGGCGAGCCCGCCGCACCGGCTTTTGGGGCGGTGCCCGGCTCCTCCGGCGGCGCCCAGGTCCTGGCCGACCGGCCCGGTGCGACGGTACGGCTCGCCGGCTGCTGTACGCCCGTACCGCCCGACGAGGTGACCGGATTCGCCGTGCGCGGGGGAGCGGTCGCCGTGCACCGGGTCGAGTGCGCCGTCGTGGCGCGCATGAAAAGCGCGGGGCGTGCGGAGGTGGGCGTGCGCTGGGGGGAGGGCGCCGAGTGCCGGGTCACCCTGGTCGCCGAATCGTTCGTCCGCCCCCATCTGCTCGCCGACCTCACCGAGGCCATGGCCGTCGAAGGCGCCGAGATCGTCTCCGCGACCGTCGAACCCCCGACCCATCAGCAGGTGCGGCACACGTACACCGTGCAGCTGCCGGACGCCGCCCACCTGCCCGTCCTCATGCGCGCGATGCGCAAGGTGGCGGGCGTGTACGACGTGAGCCGGGCCAAGCCGCAGACCCGGAGCACCTGACAGCGAGGCGCGCGGGGACGCCACCCGGCCGGAGGCCTCGTCGGGCACTCCCTCGGCCATCGGCCCACCCGATCGGGTGGGCCGGGAGCGCGCCGCCGTAACCGCGCACGCGCGCGCTGATAGCCGTGGGCCCATGCTGCGCACTCCCCACGGCCCGACCGCCCCCGAACCGGCCTCCGAACGTCCCGCCCCGCACGGCCCGGCCCCCGCCCGTCCGGCTCCCGTCCGTCAAGCCGCTCCCGTACCAGCTGCCCGCACGACGGCCCCCCGGGGTCGCCGGCGGCGGACGTCCGCGGCGCTGCTCGCGTCGGCCGTCTCCGTCTGCCTCCTCGCCGCGAGCGCTCCCGCCACGCCGCTGGGCATCGGCGACCGCCTCTTCCCGCATCTGGGCAACCCCGGGTACGACGTGGCGTCGTACCACCTCGCCCTCAGCTACCCCGGCACGAACGACACGCCGCTCCAGGCCACCACGAGGATCGACGCCCGGACGACCACGGACCTGGACCGGATCAACCTCGACTTCGCCCACGGCACGGTCCATTCGGTCGAGGTCGACGGCACCCCAGCCGCCTTCACCACCGCCGGTGAGGACCTCGTGATCACGCCCGTGAACGGCCTGGACGCCGGCGAACGGACCCGGATCACCGTGCGCCACACCAGCGATCCGGTGGCCGCCGAGGGCCGTGACGGCGGCTGGGTGCGCACCGCGGACGGTCTCGCCATGGCCAACCAGGCCGATGCCGCGCACCTGGTCTTCCCGTGCAACGACCACCCGTCCGACAAGGCCTTCTTCACGTTCCGCATCACCGCCCCCGACGGTCACACGGCCGTCGCCAACGGCCTGCCGATCCATGTCCACCGCACGCGCGCGGCGGCGACGACGACCTGGACGTACCGCACCCGGCACCCCATGGCCACCGAACTCGCCCAGGTGTCCATCGGCCGCTCCACGGTCCTGCACCGCACCGGTCCGCAGGGGCTGCCGCTGCGCGACGTCGTCCCCACGGCCCACCGCGAACAGCTCGAACCGTGGCTGGCGAAGACCCCGGACCAGATCGCCTGGATGGAGAACAAGGCCGGCCGCTACCCGTTCGAGACGTACGGCCTGCTCATGGCCGACGTCTCCACCGGCTTCGAACTCGAGACCCAGACGCTGTCCCTCTTCGAGCGGGAGCTCTTCACCGACCCGGCCTACCCCGCGTGGTACATCGAGTCGATCATGGTGCACGAGCTCGCCCACCAGTGGTTCGGCAACAGCGTCAGCCCCCGCACCTGGTCCGACCTGTGGCTCAACGAGGGCCACGCCACCTGGTACGAGGCGCTGTACGCGCAGGAGAAGGCCGGCCGGCCCCTCGAGACTCGGATGAAGGCCGCCTACGAGGCCTCCGACCGCTGGCGCGCGGAGGGCGGACCACCCGCCGCTCCCAAGGCCCCGCAGCCCGGCCAGAAGATCAGCATCTTCCGGCCGATCGTGTACGACGGTTCCGCGCTCGTGCTGTACGCCCTGCGCGAGGAGATCGGCCGCACCGCGTTCGACCGCCTGGAACGGCGCTGGGTGACCCAGTACCGGGACGGCACGGCCTCCACCGCCGACTTCGTCCGGCTCGCCTCCGACACCGCGGGACGCGACCTGACCGGATTCCTGAACGCCTGGCTCCACGACGCGAAGACCCCGCCGATGCCCGGCCACCCGGACTGGAAGTCCACGGACCGGGCCCCGGAGAAGTCCACGGCCTACAGGTTCACGGGCCACAGGCCCGCGGCCCCCGAATCCGCGGCACAGCCCGCCGGACGTTCCGGTCCGGCCGTGCATCGACCGGGCGCGAGCCGGGAACAAACACGGTGACGAGACGTGCCGTGCCGTGCCACCATCGTCAGGACGCCACCGCACGGGTCACGGGAATCTCCCGGGAGGCCCGTGCGTTGTGAAGGGTGACGGGCGTAGTCCGTCACCCCTGCGATCTCCCATCGACGTATCGACGTAAGGACCCAATGACCTCCTCTTCTTCCCCTTCCCAGGACACCAAGCGCTTCGCGCGGACCTACCCCGAGGGCCTCCGGGCCGATGCCCTGATGGAAGCGGACGTCGCCTGGAGCCTCGAGATCGACGGAGAGCGGGACGGCGACCAGCTCGACCGCTCCGAGCGGGCGGCCCTGCGCCGCGTCGCCGGCCTCTCCACCGAACTCGAGGACGTCACCGAGGTCGAGTACCGGCAGCTCCGCCTGGAGCGCGTCGTACTCGTCGGCGTGTGGACATCGGGAACCGTGCAGGACGCGGAGAACTCCCTCGCGGAGCTCGCCGCCCTGGCGGAGACGGCGGGCGCCCTCGTGCTCGACGGCGTGACCCAGCGCCGCGACAAGCCCGACGCGGCGACCTTCATCGGCTCCGGCAAGGCCCAGGAGCTGCGCGACATCGTGCTCGAAACGGGCGCGGACACGGTCGTCTGCGACGGTGAGCTGAGCCCCGGCCAGCTGATCCACCTCGAGGACGTCGTCAAGGTCAAGGTCATCGACCGGACGGCCCTGATCCTGGACATCTTCGCCCAGCACGCCAAGTCCCGGGAGGGCAAGGCGCAGGTCGCGCTCGCGCAGATGCAGTACATGCTGCCGAGGCTGCGCGGCTGGGGCCAGTCGCTGTCCCGGCAGATGGGCGGCGGCTCGGGCGGCGGACTCGCCACCCGTGGCCCCGGTGAGACCAAGATCGAGACCGACCGGCGCCGGATCCGCGAGAAGATGGCGAAGATGCGCCGGGAGATCGCGGAGATGAAGACCGGCCGCGACATCAAGCGCCAGGAGCGCAAGCGCAACAAGGTGCCGTCCGTCGCCATCGCGGGCTACACCAACGCCGGCAAGTCCTCGCTGCTCAACCGCCTCACGGGCGCGGGCGTGCTGGTCGAGAACGCCCTGTTCGCGACCCTCGACCCGACCGTGCGCCGGGCGGAGACGCCGGGCGGACGGCTGTACACGCTGGTCGACACCGTCGGCTTCGTCCGGCACCTGCCGCACCACCTCGTCGAGGCGTTCCGCTCCACGATGGAGGAGGTCGGCGACGCCGATCTGATCCTGCACGTGGTGGACGGTTCGCATCCCGTCCCGGAGGAGCAACTGGCCGCCGTGCGCGAGGTGATCAGGGACGTCGGCGCCACCGACGTACCCGAGATCGTCGTGATCAACAAGGCCGACGCGGCGGACCCGCTGACGCTCCAGCGGCTGCTGCGGGAGGAGAAGCGCTCCATCGCGGTCTCCGCCCGGACCGGCCAGGGCATCGACGAACTGCTCGCCCTCCTCGACAACGATCTGCCCCGCCCGGCCGTGGAGGTCGAGGCGCTCGTGCCGTACACGCACGGCAAGCTGGTCGCCCGCGCCCACGACGAGGGCGAGGTGATCTCCGAGGAGCACACCGCGGAGGGCACCCTGCTCAAGGTGCGGGTGCACGAGGAACTGGCGGCGGAGCTCACACCGTTCGTGCCCACGCCGACCGCCGGCTGAGTCAACGGCCCGCGGTTCCGCGTGCGAGGGAGAAGGCCTGCCCCCCTGCTCATGAGCAGGGGGGCAGGCCTTCTCCCTCGCACGGATCAGCGACGCCGCGATCACGCACCGCCGTGATCACCGGCCGTCGTAGGTCCTGCTCATGTTCTGGTACAGCGCCTCGGCGTCCCGGCCCAACTGCGGGCCCGCGAGCCAGGTGTTGTCGGCCGGGCCGATCGAGGTGTCGGACACCGGCACGGTCTCGCCGTTCACCACCCGGAACCAGCCGCCGCCGGACGAGCCACCGGTCATGGTGCAACCGATGCGATGCATCGTGGGCGGGTCGGAGGCGAGCGAGAACCGGCCCGGAGTGTCCAGGCACTTGAACATCCGCAGTCCGTTGCAGGGCGGCGCCGCCGGGTATCCCCAGGCACCCATCCGGCCCGCCCCGTCCGCGGGCGGGGTCGAGAAGTCCACCTCCAGGGCGGTACCGACCGTCTCCTCCAGGGACTTGTCCCCCTACTCCGGCTTCACGTGCAGGACGGCGTAGTCGTACGGTGCTCCGACGCCACCGGTCGGCGCGCCGTCCTCGATCCAGCCGGTGGAGGTCGCGGCCCAGTCCGCCCACCAGTTGCCGTACGGGGCGATCTCCGAGGCGTTCGCGTCGCTCAGCTCCGCCTCGGACCTGCCCAGGTCGTTGTCGCGGGGACGAAGACGATGTTGCGGTACCAGCCGCCGTCGCCGCCCGCGTGCACGCAGTGCCCGGCGGTCCGGACGAGAGGGGACCTGCCCGGGTGGTTCACGTCCTTGACGACCGTGCCGGAGCAGACACTCGTGCCCTCGGGGGAGTCGAAGAAGACCTTGCCGACCGGGGCCGCGTGGTCGTGGTACGGCGTCTGCTCGGCCTGCGCCTCGACCGGTCCCGGCTCCGGATCGCCGTCGCCCCGGGCGGCGGTCGCGTCCTTGGTCGAGAGGGTCTTGTCGGACTCCTCGGCGGAACGCATCCGCTCCGGCTTCCACAGGCCCTCGATCACCGGGTTGACCTAGGTCTTGGCCTCACCGAGCCACTTGTCCTCGTCCCAGTCCCGCCAGCCGCCGGCCTTCCACCGGTCGACGTCGATCCCGTGTTCCTCGAGCCGGTCCGCGATGTCGGCCGGGACCTGGGAGTTGCCGGCCTCGCCGTCCGCGGCCCGCGAGGTGCCGGGACCGGGCTTCTTCGGGCCGGCCTCGTCGTCGGTGGAACCGCCGCACGCGGTCGCGGTGAGGGCCAGGGCGGCGACGAGCCCGGCGGCGGCGAGGGTTCTGCGACGGCCCCGCCGGCGCGGAGCGGACGTACGGATGGAGCGCATGGTGCGGTGCCCCCCGGTGCCACGAATGAATGTCCTGCTGCCGGGTGTGGACGCCGCACGGGCGGCCGGCGGATTCATGCCGCCGGTACCGCCCGTGCGGGTGCCGTTACCGCGATGCCGTTCCCGCCCGGGCGGGGCTCGTGGGAACGGAACCGCCGCCGGAGCGGCCGATGGTCACTGGCCGGCGAACTTGTCGCTGACCGCCTCGTACACGCCCTTGGCCTCGTCCCCCAGCCGCGGACCGGCGAGCCAGCCCGAGGTCACCGGGCCGATGGAGGTGTTGGACACCAGTGCCTGCTTGCCGTCGGAGCCCTCCGCGACCCAGCCGCCACCGGACGAACCGGCGGTCATGCTGCATCCGATGCGGTACATCGTCGGGTCGGAGGCGCCGAGCGAGAGCCGGCCCGGCCGGTCCTCACAGCTGAACAGCTTCTGGCCGTCGTACGGCGCGCCGGCCGGGTAGCCGGTCGCGGTCACGCTCTCCACGTCCGGCACGGCGGGAGCGTTGAAGTCCACCGGCAGTGCCGAACCGACCTTCTCCTCCAGAGACTTGCCGTCGCCGCCCTTCTCCGGCGTCACATGGATGACGGCGAAGTCGTACGAGGCGCCGTCACCGCCGGTCGCACCGCCCTGCTCGATCCACTGGTCGGAGGTCTGTGCCCAGTCACCCCACCAGACGCCGTACGGAGCGACCTCGTCCTCGGCGGCGCCTTCGAGTTCGCCGGTCGGCCTGCCCGCGTCGTTGTACGACGGAACGAAGACGATGTTGCGGTACCAGCCGCCCTTCTTGCCGGCGTGCACACAGTGCCCGGCCGTCCACACCATGTTGGACTTGCCCGGGTTGGCGGGATCCTGCACCACGGTCGCGGAGCACACCATCGTGCCCTCGGGGGAGTCGAAGAACACCTTGCCCGCCGTGGGAGCGTTGTCGTGGTACGACGGCGGCACGGCCTGCGCCTGCACCGGTTCCGGCGTCGGGTCCGTCACGCCCTGGTCACCGGAGATGTCGCTCTCGTCGACCTCCGGGTCCGGCTGCTCGGCCTCCCGCATGCGGTCCGGGTCCCACAGGTCCTCGATGATCGGGTTGATGTAGTCGTTGGCCTCGCGCAGCCAGTCGTCCTTGTCCCAGTTCTTCCAGTCGCCGTTCCTCCACTTGTCGACATCGATCCCGTGCTCCTTGAGCCGGTCCGCGATGTCGCTCGGGATCTGGATCTTGCCGTCCCCGGCCGCGGCGGTCGCGGAGGGTTCGCCGCCCGCCGTGTCGTCCCCCGAACCGCAGGCGGTGGCGGTGAGCGCGAGTACCGAGGCGAGCGCGACGGCGGTCAGCACGGGGGAGGTTCCGCGGCGCGCCCTTCCGCCTCGGCGAGTGGTGGACGACGGCCGTATGGATCGCATGATCTGACTCCCCCTGATGTGGACGAACTTGGTACCTCGGCCGTGCGTGCATCCTGGACTCGAGCGGAGTCCGGACCCCTCGCACGACCACCGGGAACGGCACCACACACTATGCGTTCGCCGTGGGGGACAACCGACGGAACGGCAACGGTTTCGCTACGAGCTTTCTGACCTGGACGTTCTCAAGAGGCCCATGGATGTGGCGCCTTCGCGCGGCTGATCCGTCGAGGAGCCGCACGCACGGGAGCGGCCGCTCCTTGCCTGACCCTCTTCGCGGGACGGGCACGCCCCTCAGCCGTATCGGCCGGGAACCGGACCGCGGGCCGTGGGTCCCTCACCCCTCGGCGGGACAGAGGGCTTTCATCACCCGAGTCCTCGCCGGAGTCCACGGGTGCGTCTGCCGGCCGTGGACGGACGCGGGGTGTGCGGGACGGCTGTTGCCGTCCATAGTCGATCCGTTGCCGTCCACAGTTGAGGGGAGAGCCACTCGATGAGACCTTCTTCGAGACCTTGTTCCGGACTTTCCGTGCACATCGTCCTGACCGCCGTCCTGGCGGCCGCGGTCGCCGGTGTCGCCGGGCCCGCGGGAGCGGTGAGCGGTGAGCCGGTCCCGCGCACCGAGCAGATCAGTGTGGCCCCCGACGGCACCGGCGGCAACAACCACTCGGTGGAACCGGTGGTCAGCGCCGACGGACGCGTCGTGGCCTTCGCGTCGGGTGCGACCAACCTGGTGGCCGGCGGCACGGACGGGACGTACAGCGTCTTCTACCGCACGGCCCCCGGCGCACCACTGCAGCGTGTGGTGGTGCCGGGCGCGACGACGTCCACGCCCCAGGTGTCCGGGTCGGGGAGCCACCTGACCTTCACCTCGTACTCGGCCACGACCGGGAAGTCCTCCGTGCATGTCATGGACCTGCGCACCGGGTCGGTGGAACGTCTGGCTCCCGCGCTGGACGAGGGCTACGAGGTGTCGTACGGCATCGCCCCGGTCAGTGCGGAGGGACGCCATGTCGCCTTCGTCGCCCGGCCCACCGCCGGCGAGAACGGCGCGTTCGACTGCCGGGTCATGCTCCTTGACCGCTGGACGGAGCAGGTGCGGAGGGTCAGCCGGCCCTCGGACGGCTCGAAGGACTTCCACCGGTGCACGCAGATCTCGATGAGCGCCGACGGCCGCAAGGTCGCCTATCTGGAGGGATATTCCGGGCCGGCCGACGACGACCAGGGCGACATCCTGGTGTACGACCGGGTGACCGGGCGGACCGTGCAGGCCGATGCCTCGCACGACGGCGCCCCCGCCGACCGGTCGGCGGTCGCTCCGGTACTCAGTGCCGACGGCACCCGGGTCGGCTTCAACTCGCAGGCGACCAACCTGGTCCCGGAGGCCGATCCGAACGACGGCTGGAACGCCTTCGTCCGCGACCTGCGCACCGGAGAGCTCCACCGCCTCGACGGCCGCACCCCCACGGATCTCACCCTGGTCTCGGACCTGTCGGTGAACGGCTCGAAACTGCTCCTGAACACGGCGGACGCGAACCGCAGGACGACAGGACTGATCCTGCGCGATCTGCGCACCGGCCACGAGGAACTGCTGGCACCGGGACAGGACGGCGAGCCCGTCACCGTGGGCCGAGCGGCGCTGAGCGCGGACGAGTCGACCGCCGTTTTCGACTCCTACCACCCGGGCCTGGTGCCCGACGACACGAATCTGATCGGAGATGTGTTCGTGCGCACCTTGCGCTGAGGCACGGGCCCCGTGCGTCGAGCCAGGGCACCCGTGCGCTCAGCCGCCGGGTGCCCTGCGCGGAGCCGCTGGGCCGGCTGGGCCGCGGGGCGCGGTCGGCGGACCCGCAGGATCTCCGTCACGTCCTCGGCCCTTGCGGTCGGCGCACGATTGTCGGTGCCGGGCCGTAGGGTGGTCGCGCTATGACGAAGCCCTCACTCCCTGAACTCCTGCACGCTGCCGTCACCGCTGTCGGCGGCACGGAGCGCCCCGGCCAGGTGACCATGGCCGAAGCCGTCGCCGAAGCGATCGACGACGCCTCTCATCTGCTGGTCCAGGCCGGCACCGGCACCGGAAAGTCGCTGGGCTATCTGGTGCCCGCGCTCGCTCAGGGGGAGCGAGTCGTCGTGGCGACGGCCACGCTGGCCCTGCAGCGCCAACTCGTGGAGCGCGACCTCCCGCGCACGGTGGAGGCGCTGCATCCGCTCCTGCGCCGCCGCCCGCAGTTCGCCATGCTCAAGGGCCGGTCCAACTACCTGTGTCTGCACCGGCTCCACGAGGGCGTACCGCAGGACGAGGAAGAGGGCCTCTTCGACCAGTTCGAGGCGGCCGCCCCCACCAGCAAGCTGGGCCAGGACCTGCTGCGCCTGCGCGACTGGGCGGACGAGACGGAGACCGGTGACCGGGACGACCTCACCCCGGGTGTCTCCGACCGGGCCTGGTCCCAGGTGTCGGTGTCGTCGCGGGAGTGCCTGGGCGCCACGAAGTGCGCCTACGGCGCGGAGTGCTTCGCGGAGATGTCCCGCGAGCGCGCCAAGCTCGCCGAGGTCGTCGTCACCAACCACGCGCTCCTCGCGATCGACGCGATCGAGGGCGCTCCGGTGCTGCCGCAGCATGAGGTGCTGATCGTCGACGAGGCCCACGAACTGGTCTCCCGGGTCACCGGAGTCGCCACGGGGGAGCTCACCCCCGGCCAGGTCAACCGCGCGGTGCGCCGTGCCGCGAAGCTCGCCGACGAGAAGGCGGCCGACCAGCTGCAGACCGCGGCCGAAGGCTTCGAACGCCTGATGGAGCTGGCCCTTCCGGGCCGTCTCGAGGAGATCCCGGAGGACCTCGGGTACGCGCTGATGGCGCTGCGCGACGCCTGCCGGACCGTCATCTCCGCCATCGGGAACACCCGTGACAAGTCCGTCCAGGACGAGGACGCGGTCCGCAAACAGGCGCTGGCCTCGGTGGAGAGCGTGCACGACGTGGCGGAGCGCATCACCAACGGCTCCGAATGGGATGTCGTCTGGTACGAGCGCCATGAGCCCCGTGGCGGAGCCGCATATCGGCACAGCGGCGCCTCGCTGCGCGTCGCCCCCATGTCGGTCTCGGGCCTCCTGCGGGAGAAGCTCTTCTCCGACCGCTCGGTGATCCTGGCTTCCGCGACCCTGAAACTGGGCGGCGACTTCAACGGCGTGGGCGCCTCCCTGGGCCTCGGCCCCGAGGGCGCCGAGGGGGACGACCTTCCGCAGTGGAAGGGCATCGACGTGGGCTCTCCGTTCGACTACCCCAGGCAGGGGATCCTCTACGTCGCCAAGCATCTGGCGCGCCCGGCCCGCGACGGTGACCGCGCGGACATGCTCGACGAACTCACCGAGCTGATCCAGGCCGCGGGCGGCCGCACCCTCGGCCTGTTCTCCTCGATGCGGGCCGCTCAGCTCGCTGCCGAGGAGCTGCGTTCCCGCATCCCGGAGTTCCCGATCCTCCTCCAGGGCGAGGAGACCCTCGGCGAGTTGATCAAGAACTTCGCCGCCGACCCGAAGACCTGCCTCTTCGGCACCCTGTCGCTCTGGCAGGGCGTCGACGTCCCCGGTCCCAGCTGCCAGCTGGTCGTCATGGACAAGATCCCGTTCCCACGCCCGGACGACCCGTTGATGAGCGCCCGCCAGAAGGCGGTGGAGGACGCGGGCGGGAACGGCTTCATGGCGGTCGCCGCCACCCATGCCGCGCTGCTCATGGCGCAGGGCGCCGGCCGGCTCGTCCGCGCCACGGGGGACCGCGGCGTGGTCGCGGTCCTGGACCAGCGACTGGCGACGGCGCGCTACGGCAGCTACCTGAAGGCCTCGCTGCCCGACTTCTGGCTCACCACGGACCGGAACCAGGTGAGGAAGTCCCTGGCCGCGATCGACGCGGCAGCCAGGCAGGCCGAGGGCGAAGCCGACTGAGGTCGAGGAGCAGGTCCCGGTGCGGGGAGTGCGCGCGCCGGGACCCGGCACGGGCCGTGAAGGGCCGTGCCGGGCCGGGACCCGTCAGCACAGGGCGGGGCAGTGCCGGGTGGGGACAGCGCAGGGCCCCGGAACCGGCGCAGGGGTTCCGGGGCCCGGACCAGGGGCGGGGCCGGACCGGCCGGTCCCCGCAACGGACTCAGACGCGGCGCAGAACGGCCACCACCTTGCCCAGAATGGTCGCGTCGTCGCCGGGGATCGGCTCGTAGGCCGCGTTGTGCGGGAGGAGCCAGATATGGCCGTCCTCGCGCTTGAAGCGCTTGACGGTGGCTTCGCCGTCGAGCATCGCGGCGACGATGTCGCCGTTCTCGGCGACGGGCTGGCGCCGGACCGTGACCCAGTCGCCGTCACAGATCGCAGCCTCGATCATGGAGTCGCCGACGACCTTCAGGACGAACAGCTCACCGTCACCGACGAGCTGACGGGGGAGAGGGAAGACGTCCTCGACCGACTCCTCGGCGAGGATGGGGCCGCCTGCGGCGATACGGCCGACCAGCGGCACGTACGACGCGGCCGGCTTGCCCGCGGTGTCGGTGGGCTGCACGGAGGCGGCCTGGTCGGAGCCGCGCACCTCGTACGCGCGGGGACGGTGCGGGTCGCGGCGCAGGAAGCCCTTGCGCTCCAGCGCCATCAACTGGTGTGCCACCGAGGAGGTGCTGGAGAGGCCGACCGCCTGGCCGATCTCGCGCATCGACGGCGGGTACCCGCGTCGCTGCACCGAATCCCTGATGACCTCGATCACCCGACGCTGGCGGTCGGTGAGTCCCGAGCTGTCCGCCCGGATGCCGGGAGGTCGGCCCGGCAAGGAGCGCTTTTGGCCCTCGGGATGCGTGGCTTCGCTCATCGCATGCACCGGCTCGAGCCGGCCCTGGGAGCGGTCCTGGGCAGTGATGCTGGCGCTGTCTGCGGTGGTGGTCACGTCGGCCCCTCTCGATGGTCTCCCTGCAAGACAACGGTAGTAGCTTTCGAAAGGTTGCGCCAAACACACGTTCGAGTGAAAAAACGGGAATTGCCTTCTGTGATTGCCCGGAGAAGTGTATTGGCCGCAATTCTCCCTATCGGGCAAAGGCGCCCATTCCCGCATTCTTCGCCGCAGGGGCGGCGGCCTCCCGGTCGTGGGCCAGTCTGTCATTCGCCGCCCCGCGATGCGGGGGACGGTCCGGCTCTCCTCGGGTCTCTTCGGGAGTCGCACGCGGCCTCCCTCCGGAGGGCACGGCATCTCCCCACGCGCGGGCGGCGCCATGCGCGCGCGGCGGACCCGGCCTGTCCGGGGCTGCCGGATCGGGGCTGTCGGCTCGGCGGCTGCCGGCTCCGCGCGAGGTTCCCCGTGCGGTCCCGCGGGGGGTTTCGCGCAGCCCCTGCGGGGCAGGCGCGAGGCTCCGCGAGCCCGTACCGTCGCGTCGCGTGAGCACACCGTGAGGAGGGCCGGGCGGGCGCCTTCGGACCCGGTTCGAGCGACACGCGTGCTGGAGTGTATGAATGAGCCAATCACCACATCTAGTGGTTGGATTGCACCAGCTGCCCAGAAGTTGTGGTCCCGCGGTTCTGAGGCCTTCGGAGATCGCTTATGCTGGAGCAGCTTCACGGGGCCGAACGGACCCCTTGAGGTCATGGAGTCTGCTGCGAGGGAGGGTTGGAATTTCATGCACTGCCCCTTCTGCAGGCACCCCGACAGCCGTGTCGTCGACAGTCGCACGACCGACGACGGCACGTCGATCCGCAGGCGGCGCCAGTGCCCCGACTGCTCCCGCCGTTTCACGACCGTGGAGACGTGCTCGCTCATGGTGGTCAAGCGCTCCGGCGTCACCGAGCCGTTCAGCCGTACCAAGGTCATCAACGGTGTGCGCAAGGCGTGCCAGGGGCGTCCGGTCACCGAGGACGCGCTCGCGCAGCTCGGCCAGCGGGTCGAGGAAGCGGTGCGGGCCACCGGGAGCGCCGAACTGACCACCCATGACGTGGGGCTGGCCATCCTCGGCCCACTGCAGGAACTCGACCTCGTCGCCTATCTGCGGTTCGCGTCCGTCTACCGGGCGTTCGAGTCGCTCGAGGACTTCGAGGCCGCGATCACGGAACTCAGGCAGGTGGAGCACCCGGTCGCGGACGACGGAGCCCTTGAGGGGGCTGTCGCGGGGGGCCGGGAAGGCGACAGCGGGCCCGGTGGGACCGTCCAGGTCCCGGAGCCCACCCAGCCCACCGGCTGACCGGCGGGCCCTGCCCGGTCCTGCGGCCGGGGGCGGCCGGACTGCGGCGATGAGAAGACCTGTTGCGGGCGATGCGAGTGGGCGCCCGCAGTATCAGACAAACACCGTGCCACGGGAACATCGGGGCACTTCAGGGCGTTTTGCCCGTACCAGGGAGGCGGCATGACAGAGACGGCGAGCGGTCCGACACGGAGTTCCCGGGCCAAGGGCAGCGGCAAGGCCGGCAAGGGGCTGCGAGTCGAGCGGATCCACACCTCTCCCGGAGTCCACCCCTACGACGAGGTGGCCTGGGAGCGTCGGGACGTCGTCATGACCAACTGGCGCGACGGCTCGGTCAACTTCGAGCAGCGTGGCGTCGAGTTCCCCGACTTCTGGTCGGTGAACGCGGTCAACATCGTCACCAGCAAGTACTTCCGTGGTGCCGTGGGCACCCCGCAGCGCGAGACCAGCCTCAAGCAGCTGATCGACCGCATCGTGAAGACGTACCGGAAGGCCGGCGAGGACCACAAGTACTTCGCCTCCCCCGCCGACGCCGAGATCTTCGAGCACGAGCTGGCCTACGCCCTCCTGCACCAGATCTTCAGCTTCAACAGCCCCGTCTGGTTCAACGTCGGCACGCCCCAGCCGCAGCAGGTCTCCGCCTGCTTCATCCTGTCCGTCGACGACTCCATGGAGTCGATCCTCGACTGGTACAAGGAAGAGGGCATGATCTTCAAGGGCGGCTCCGGCGCAGGCCTGAACCTCTCCCGCATCCGCTCCTCCAAGGAACTGCTGTCCTCCGGCGGAAACGCCTCCGGCCCGGTCTCCTTCATGCGCGGCGCCGACGCCTCCGCCGGCACGATCAAGTCGGGCGGCGCCACCCGACGCGCCGCCAAGATGGTCATCCTCGACGTCGACCACCCCGACATCGAGGACTTCATCCAGACCAAGGTCAAGGAGGAGGAGAAGATCCGCGCCCTGCGCGACGCGGGCTTCGACATGGACCTGGGCGGCGACGACATCACGTCCGTCCAGTACCAGAACGCCAACAACTCGGTCCGGGTGAACGACACGTTCATGAAGGCGGTCCAGGACGGCGGCAAGTTCGGCCTGACGTCCCGCATGACCGGCGAGGTCATCGAGGAGGTCGACGCCAAGGAGCTGTTCCGCAAGATGGCCGAGGCCGCCTGGGCCTGCGCCGACCCGGGCATCCAGTACGACGACACCATCAACAACTGGCACACCTGCCCGGAGTCCGGCCGCATCAACGGCTCGAACCCCTGCAGCGAGTACATGCACCTGGACAACACGTCCTGCAATCTCGCGTCGCTGAACCTGATGAAGTTCCTCGAGGACGACAGCAAGGGCCACCAGTCCTTCGACGTCGAGCGCTTCTCGAAGGTCGTCGAGCTGGTCATCACCGCGATGGACATCTCCATCTGCTTCGCGGACTTCCCGACCCAGAAGATCGGCGAGAACACCCGCGCCTTCCGCCAGCTCGGCATCGGCTACGCCAACCTCGGCGCCCTGCTGATGGCGACCGGCCACGCCTACGACTCCGACGGCGGCCGTGCCCTGGCCGGCGCCATCACCTCCCTGATGACCGGCACGTCGTACAGGCGCTCCGCCGAACTGGCCGCGATCGTCGGCCCGTACGACGGCTACGCCCGCAACGCGAAGCCGCACCTGCGGGTCATGAAGCAGCACTCCGACGAGAACGCCAAAGCCGTCCGCATGGACGACCTGGACACGCCGATCTGGGTGGCCGCCACCGAGGCCTGGCAGGATGTGCTGAGCCTCGGCGAGAAGAACGGTTTCCGTAACTCCCAGGCGTCCGTCATCGCCCCGACCGGCACCATCGGTCTCGCGATGTCCTGCGACACCACCGGCCTTGAGCCCGACCTCGCCCTGGTCAAGTTCAAGAAGCTGGTCGGCGGCGGTTCGATGCAGATCGTCAACGGCACCGTCCCGCAGGCCCTGCGCCGCCTGGGCTACCACGAGGAGCAGATCGAGGCGGTCGTCGCCCACATCGCCGAGCACGGCAATGTGATCGACGCCCCCGGCCTCAAGCACGAGCACTACGAGGTCTTCGACTGCGCCATGGGCGAGCGCTCCATCTCCGCGATGGGCCACGTCCGCATGATGGCCGCGATCCAGCCGTGGATCTCCGGCGCCCTCTCCAAGACGGTCAACCTGCCGGAGTCGGCGACCGTCGAGGACGTCGAGGAGGTCTACTTCGAGGCCTGGAAGATGGGCGTCAAGGCGCTCGCCATCTACCGTGACAACTGCAAGGTCGGCCAGCCCCTCTCCGCCAAGACCAAGGAGAAGGAGAAGGCCGAGATCACCGAGAAGACCGAGGACACGATCCGTGCCGCGGTCGAGAAGGTGGTCGAGTACCGCCCGGTCCGCAAGCGTCTGCCGAAGGGACGTCCCGGCATCACCACGTCCTTCACCGTCGGCGGCGCCGAGGGTTACATGACCGCCAATTCCTACCCGGACGACGGTCTCGGCGAGGTCTTCCTGAAGATGTCCAAGCAGGGCTCGACCCTCGCGGGCATGATGGACGCCTTCTCCATCGCGGTCTCCGTCGGCCTCCAGTACGGCGTTCCGCTGGAGACGTACGTCTCGAAGTTCACCAACATGCGCTTCGAGCCGGCCGGTATGACGGACGACCCGGACGTGCGGATGGCGCAGTCCATCGTCGACTACATCTTCCGCCGTCTGGCGCTGGACTTCCTGCCCTTCGAGACGCGCTCCGCACTCGGCATCCACTCGGCCGACGAGCGTCAGCGCCACCTCGAGACCGGCTCCTACGAGCCGACCGACGACGAGCTCGACGTCGAGGGTCTCGCCCAGTCCGCGCCGCGGGCCCAGGAGCTGAAGGCGGTCGCCATGCCGAAGGCCGAGACCGAGGCGGCCAAGCCCGCCCCGCAGCAGGCCCACACCAGCGCGGAGCTGGTCGAGATGCAGCTGGGCATCCAGGCCGACGCCCCGCTCTGCTTCTCCTGCGGGACGAAGATGCAGCGCGCCGGCTCCTGCTACATCTGCGAGGGCTGCGGCTCGACCAGCGGCTGCAGCTGAGGCAGGGTGTGACACCGTTCGTACGGGCGTGTCCGCCCGGTGCGACCGGCTGAGGCAATGAGAGAGGGGCACCGGCTTCGGCCGGTGCCCCTTCTTTCCGTTCTTTCCGTCCTGCCGCCGTTTCCCGCCGAGGTGCCGGGCCGTGGCCGGAGCCGGCTCACGGGCGGCGGACGGCTCCCATGGTGCGGGTGAAGGCCGACGGGTCTCCCTGGAAACCCTGGACGCCGGGCTGGAACTCCCAGGCGCCGGTGCCGTCCCGGGTGAACTCGGCGATTATGGCCGCCGTGGCTCCCAGAACACCCCCGAAGTCGTCCTCGGCCAGGACGGTGTACCCCTCGCGGATGCGCAGACCGGGGTGTCCCACGCCGGCGAAGGTGCGCGGCTCCTGGTGCTGCTGTACGACGACCCCCACCACCACGCGCGTGTACCGCGCGTCGAGCCGGTTCAGTTCCAGCGTCATGACCTCGTCGAAGCCGAAGCCCTTGCCGTCCTTGCTGTCCCGGTTGAGGGTGATCGTGCCGTCGGGGGAGCGGCTGTCGAAGTGCACCACGTAAGAGGGATCGCCGTGCGGATCGCTTGCCGGGTAGGGCGCGGCGACGAGATCCAGGTCGGTGGCCGGCTGCCCCGCAGGACTCGGGTCCCACCTCAGCGCGATCTCGACCTTGCCGATGCCCTTGTTGACGCCGTTCACCAGTCTTCCCCTTCCCCGTGCGACCGTCCTGCCCTTCAGGTCAACTGCCGGGCGGACCTGGCAGGTTGTCCATCCTGTCATGCCGGGCCGGGGAAGTGCGGCGAAGCGGTCCTGCCAAGGGGGACCGGGCTGTGCTCCGCGGCCTTACGATGGCGCGGTGCTGGTCAAGTGGATTCGCTGCACCGTGGTGGACCGCCGCGGGTTCGAACGGGGACAGCGAAAGTGGGCGGGGCTTCTGGGGGAGCCGGGATTTCGTGGACAGGGCGGGGGCTGGAGCCGGGGGCGGCAGGACGTGGCGCACATCTTCTCCTTCTGGGAGAGCCGCGCCTTCTACGATTCCTTCATGGCGCGGTCCCACGACCGGCTCGCCTCCGCGCAGTCGGGCACCTTCAAGGACGCGCAGGTCAGGCTGTTCGACCACCGCTTCGACGTGAAGACCGGCTTCGAACCGCGCTTCACGGACGTCGATCTGCTGAGGGTGGCGCTGTGCCGTGTCCACGAGGAGCGGGCGGAGCATTTCGTGCTGATGCACGAGAAGGTCTGGAACCCGGCGATGGCGGGTTCGCCCGGCATGGTCCGGGGGCTGTTCGGCGAAGCCCCCGGCCATGAGTTCCTGGTGCTGTCGATGTGGTGGTCGGCGGCCGAGCACGGCAAGTACCGCACCGAACGCGTGGAACGCCTCGCGCTGCGGGCACAGACGGAGGCCGACATCGCGGCGCTCACGGGGGACATCGTGGACATGGAGCCGGTCTGGACGGTGTGACGTACCGGCGCACGGAACCGTCTCGCACCGCGGGAAGTGTGTGACCCGTGCCGTACGGGGCGCATGCGGGTGCTCGGTCGGCCGTCACCCGTTCTAGGGTTTCAGCATGGCACGACCACGGCGCATCGTCCTTGTCCGGCACGGTGAATCAACGGGCAATGTTGATGACTCCGTCTATGAGCGCGAACCCGATCACGCATTGGCCCTGACCGAGCGGGGCCGGCGGCAGGCGGAGGAAACGGGCAAGCGGTTGCGCGACCTGTTCGGCCGGGAGCACGTCAGCGTGTACGTGTCCCCTTATCGCCGTACGCACCAGACGCTGAGTGCCTTCGGCCTCGACCCGGAGCTCATACGCGTGCGGGAGGAGCCGAGACTGCGCGAGCAGGACTGGGGCAACTGGCAGGATCTGAAGGACGTCCGTCTGCAGAAGGCGTACCGGGACGCGTACGGCCACTTCTTCTACCGCTTCGCCCAGGGCGAGTCCGGTGCCGATGTCTACGACCGGGTCGACGGCTTCCTGGAGAGCCTGTTCCGCAGCTTCGACGCCCCCGACCACCCGCCGAACGTCCTCATCGTGACGCACGGTCTCGCCATGCGGCTGTTCTGCATGCGGTGGTTCCACTGGACCGTCGCGGAGTTCGAATCCCTGTCGAACCCGGGCAACGCCGAAATGCGGGTGCTCGTTCTGGGGGAGGACGGCAAGTACACGCTCGACCGGCCCTTCGAGCAGTGGCGGCAGCCGGAACCGTACGGGATCACCGGATAGGGTGGCAGGGCGATGACGACCGCCGACTCCACCTCCGCAGGGCGCCTTGACCGCGCCCTGGCCAGCCTGCGCGGACTGTCGGTGGGGGACGCGCTGGGCTCGCAGTTCTTCGTTCCGGTGAACTATCCGCTGCTCATGCGCCGTGAGCTGCCCCCGGGCTCCTGGCAGTGGACGGACGACACGGAGATGGCCTGCTCGGTCGTCGCCGTCCTCGCCGCCCATCGGCGGATCGACCAGGACGCCCTCGCGCAGTCCTTCGCCCGGCACCATGACTTCGACCGGGGCTACGGGCCCGCGGTCGGTCGGCTGCTGCGGCTGGTCCGCGAAGGCGGTGACTGGCGCGAGCTCGCCGCAGGCCTCTTCAACGGCCAGGGGTCCTGGGGCAACGGCGCCGCGATGCGCATCGCGCCTTTGGGCGCCTGGTACGCGGACGATCCGGAGCAGGCGACCCACCAGGCCGAGATCTCGGCCTACCCCACCCACCAGCACCGCGAGGCCGTGGTCGGTGCGATGGCCGTCGCCGCGGCAGCCGCACTCGCCGCTGCCCCCGGGGGGCCGCCCGGCCCCGAAGCCCTGCTGGACGGGGTCGTCGCGCTGGTGCCCAGGAAGAGTGCGGTCGGTGCGGGGCTGCGGCGGGCCCGGGACATGCTCGACTACGGGGACACGGCCACCGTCGCGGCCGTACTGGGGTGCGGACGGCGGACGACGGCCCACGACACCGTTCCCTTCGCGCTGTGGTCGGCCGCCCGAGGCCTGGGCGACTACGAACAGGCCTTCTGGACCACGGCTCAGGCGGGCGGGGACGTCGACACGACCTGCGCCATCGTGGGCGGGGTGGTCGCGGCGGGGAAGGCCGGGACGCCGCCCGCCGGGTGGGCCGAGCGGGTCGAGGCGCTGCCGAGCTGGATGCCGGTGTAGTTCCAGCGGGCCGGCCGTGTCAGGACCGGTCCGTCAGCTGTGCGGGACGAGGCCCGCCGCCTTCGGTCTCGGCACGGACGCGGACCCGCAGGTTTTCGGAACTCTCCGTGCTCCATGGGAACTCTCCGTGACCGTTCGCCCGTTGTCGAGACGTCAGCCGTGTGGGACATGAGGCCCGAGAAGGGGCGGCGGCTGGGCGAGTCCCTGTCCTGTCGGAGGTGATCGTGGACGTGCAGCTCACCGCACTGCTCACCGTGCTGCTCGGCTCCGCGGTCGCGGTCCTGGCGGCCGTGGGACGGCCCGGTGCCCTCCGGGCCGTCCCCCCGGGGTCGGCAGGAGTGGCGCCGGGCCGCCTGGCCCGCGGTGTGCCCTCGTCAGCCGATGCCCGGTCCGGCGGAGCCGGCGAGGGAATCGAGGTCGCTCTTGCGTACTCGGATCACCCACCAGGCGGTGACCAGGGCGAGTACGGCCATGGCGGCGGCCGGGATGAAGGCCGTCGAGATGCCCTGCGCCAGCACTTCGTGTCCCCAGGGCTCGGGCAGCTGGTGGGTCCGGGCGAACTCCGCCTTCTGCTCCGGCGTCCCTTCGGCGAGGAAGGCCGGGAGCTGCTCCTTCGCCTCGTTCCTGCCGGCCGTGCCGAACACCGTGGTGAGGAGCGCCAGTCCCACCGATCCGCCCACCTGCTGGGTCGCGTTGAGCAGTCCGGACGCCGCGCCGGCCTCGTGCTGGGCCACACCGGAGACCGCGGTGAGGGTCAGTGTCACGAAATTCAGGCCCATACCGAAGCCGAAGACGAGCATGGGGCCGAGGATGCCGCCGACATAGGAACTCTCGGAGGTGATCAGTGTCTGCCAGGCCAGACCGGCCGCCGCGAGCGCCGAGCCGACGAGCATGAACGGCTTGGGGCCGAAGACGGGCAGGAACCGCTGCGACAGGCCTGCCCCGAGTGCGATCACGACGGTCACCGGCAGGAAGGCGAGCCCGGCCTCGATCGGGGTGTACCCGAGCACGTTCTGTACGAAGAGAACGATGTAGAAGAACATGCCGAACATGGCGGCGGCCAGGCTGAGCATGATCACGTACGTACCGGAGCGGTTTCGGTCGGCGAACATCCGCAGCGGGGTGATCGGTTCCCTGGCACGCGACTCGATGACGGCGAAGGACACCAGCAGGACGACCGCGGCGACGAAGGAACCGATGGTCAGGTTGTCCCGCCAGCCCTCCTCCGCCGCCCGTATGAAGCCGTAGACGAGGGACGCCATACCGGCCGTCGAGGTCACCGCGCCCGCTATGTCGAAACGACCGGTGTGCCGCTCGGACTCGTTGATGTAGAGCGGGGCGAGCACGACGATCAGCAGGCCGATCGGCACGTTGACGAAGAGCACCCACCGCCAGTCGAGCCACTCGGTGAGCATGCCGCCCGCCAGCAGACCGATGGCGCCGCCGCCGGCGGAGACCGCGGCGAAGACGCCGAAGGCGCGGTTGCGCTCGGGGCCCTCGGGGAAGGTGGTGGTGATCAGTGCCAGCGAGGTGGGCGAGGCGATCGCACCGCCCACACCCTGCAGTACCCGCGCGGCGAGCAGCTGCCAGGGCTCCTGGGCGAACCCGCCCAGGAGCGAGGCGAGGGTGAACAGCAGGATGCCGGTCATGAAGACGCGGCGGCGGCCGAGGAGGTCACCGGCCCTGCCGCCGAGGAGCAGCAGGCCGCCGAAGGTCAGGGTGTAGGCGCTGACCACCCAGGTGAGGTCGGTGGTGCTGAAACTGAGAGCGTTCTGGATGTGCGGAAGCGCGATGTTCACAATCGTCGCGTCCAGTACCACCATGAGTTGACAGGCCGCGATGACGGTGAGTGCGATGCCGGGATGCCCGCCCCGGCGGGCCGCCCCCGGCTTCCGGTCCTGGAGTGATGGAGAGGTTGTCACTATGGATCCCCCACGAGTGTGTCAGTGAACGCTCGCGTTCACTGTTGAGTCCACGTTAGGAGTCGCCGACAGTGAACGCAAGCGTTCACTGAGTGTGCGGTCGCCCGGTACGTCCCCCGCAGGTGCCGTGCGGTGCGC
Source organism: Streptomyces sp. NBC_01635 (assembly GCF_045209715.1). NCBI lineage: Bacteria > Bacillati > Actinomycetota > Actinomycetes > Kitasatosporales > Streptomycetaceae > Streptomyces > Streptomyces sp. NBC_01635. The sequence continues at coordinate 6,648,506 of NZ_CP109277.1, forward strand.
GCCCCATCCCCGAAATGCCCGCTTCCCGTGCTCGTTGGAGAGAGTCAGATGGTTACTTCGAGCTGGGCGGACGCCCAGGCTCAGACGGCCGCTTCCCGTCGCCGCGGCGCCGTGCTGGAACACGCGATCCTCGATGCCGCCCTGGAGCAGCTCAGTACGGTCGGCTGGAACGGCCTGACGATGGAGGGCGTCGCCGCCGGCGCCCAGACCGGAAAGGCCGCCGTCTATCGCCGCTGGCCCTCGAAGGAGGACCTGGTCGCGGACGCCCTGCGGGCCGGGCTGCCGCCCTTCGACGCGGCGCCGGACGTGGGCGATGTGCGCGGCGACCTGCTGACCCTGTGTCTGAGGGCGCGTGACGCGATGTTCTCCCGGCCGGGTCTCGCCCTGCGCTCGGTCATTCACGAATGCGATTCCAAGCGGGCCGAGCGGTTCCACGCCGTGATCTTCGAAGGAGTCGTGGAGCCGACCATCAGGATGCTCCGAGAGGTGATCGAGCGCGGAATCGAGCGCGGAGAGGTGCGTGCTGACGCGGCGAACAGCTATGTCTTCGATGCCGTCCCGGCGATGATGATGTACCGGTCCAAGGTGTGCGGAAGTGAATGGGCGGACGTCGACGTGGAGGAGATGATCGACCTGCTGATGGTTCCGCTGCTGCGTCCGGAGGGCTCCTGACCCGAGGCTCCCGGGACCCCGGCATCGCTCGGGGAACCTGGGTGTCGCGGGCCGTTCCGAGCGGCGTACGCTAAGGGCGCCATGCCGTACGAACCACCAACTCACACTGTCGAGCGCTCCCTCCGCGCCACGACCGGGGCGAAGATCGTCGCAGGTGTCGACGAGGTGGGGCGCGGCGCCTGGGCCGGCCCCGTCACCGTCTGCGCGGCGGTCACCGGACTGCGCCGGCCCCCCGAGGGACTCACCGACTCCAAGCTCCTCACCGTCAAGCGGCGGGACGCACTCGACCGGACGCTGAGGGACTGGGTGACGTCGTACGCCCTGGGCCACGCGTCCCACGAGGAGATCGACCGACTGGGGATGACGGCCGCGCTGCGGCTGGCGGCGGCGCGTGCGCTCGAAGGACTGCCGGTCCGGCCCGACGCGGTGATACTCGACGGCAAGCACGACTATCTCGGAGCGCCCTGGCGGGTCCGAACCGTGATCAAGGGTGACCAGTCGTGCGTGGCCGTCGCGGCGGCCTCGGTGATCGCCAAGGTGCACCGCGACAAAATGATGGCCGAACTGGGTGCCGAGCATGCAGACTTCGGTTTTGCGGACAACGCCGGGTACCCGTCACCCGTGCACAGGGCCGCGCTGGAGGTCCGGGGACCCACCCCTTACCACCGGCTGTCGTGGGCGTATCTTGATGCGCTGCCCCAGTGGCGTCATCTCAAGAAGGTCCGCAGCGGGGCGGACGGAAGTGTTCCGGCGATCGAGGGTCAGCTCGGCTTCGATTTCTGACGGTTCCGTTCGTACTCATGCGCCACCCGGTGGCGCGAGCCGTACCAATGTTTGATAAAAATCAGCCCATGCCTCTCATTCCCGAGGAGCCTCAGATTCACGAGAGTGCCCAGGGTCCCCGCGCCACTCCGGCCAGCAGCCGTACCGCGCCGACCCCCCGCCCCGTACCCGGTCCCCGCCCCGCGGCTCCACCGCGCCCCGGTCGGCCAGGCCCGGTCCGGCCCGCGCCTCCGGCGCAACGTACGCCGCGTGATGCCACTGCGGCGGCCAAACCCGTCCCTTCGAAGCCGACCGCTCCCGCTGCGGCCGGCGCCCAGGTCCAGTTGATCCCGGCCACCGTCCAGGGGGCGCTCGACGCCGCCGAGGAAGCCGTGGACCTGCTGCTGGACTCGGGCCGCGCCCCGGGCGACGTGCTGGTGATCACCACCGGCACGCCGCACCCGTGGGCCACCCACGAACTCTCCTTCGGCGAGGCCTCCTACTGGTCGCTGCACGACGCCGCCGACGACGTCTTCTACGCGGACGCCGCCGTCGCGGCCCGTGCCGGAGCACGCCCCGTCGTAGTGGTCGCCGTCAACGGAGGGTCCGAGTCGGTGTCCGTGTCGGCCCTGGCCGTGGCACAGAGCAAGGCCACCGCCCTGCTGATCGTCTGCGGCGACCCGCAGCGGATCAACTCGGTGATGGGCACGGGCGTCTGAGTCGACGTCATGGCGCCCGTCCTGTGCGGGCGCCATGCGGCCGCCGTCGTACAGGCGTCATGTGGCCGCCGTTCCATCGCGCCGGCAGAGGTGCCGGCGCGATGGCAGGGTGCGCAGCTCACAGGGGCGCGCGAGGCTGCCGACAGTCCCTGGTTCCGGGGGTCCCGTCGGCCCTCAGCGCGCTGCCGCGCGGCGCAGGACGTCGGACGCGACACCGCCGGTGCGCGGTATGCGCGGCGGCGCCTCGGCCGTGGCGAACGGCTCCGGTGCGGAGCCGATGCTGGGCCGACGCCCCCCGCGTCCTTCGCCGAGCACCTGCCAGCCGTCACGGGTCAGCGTGATGTACGCCCCGCAGCGCAGCCCGTGCAGCGTGCAGGCGTCCCGCAGCCCCCACATCCACGCGCCGTCCTCCTCCGTCCAGCGCGCGTCGCCCTCGCGGCAGTAGAGCAGGACAGCGGTACGGACCGGCGTGCGGCGCCGCAGGTCGTGCGGGACGACCCGGCGCAGCTGGGACAGCAGCGCGTTGCGGAACATCCAGCCGTCCGCCGGGGCGGGGCGAGGGGTGAACGAAGCACTCGCCCGCACTCGCTCGTCCTGGTCGAGCACGGCGACGATCGCGGTCGCCGGCCCCGGGTGGTGCCGGGAGTGCAGCCCGCTGACGACCTCACGCGGGTTGCGCAGCAGGGGGATTCCCGCGGCAGCCCACTCCGCGGGTTCGAGCAGACGAGTGGCGGAAGCGGCGGGCGTCGACAGCGATGCCGCCGAGGACGGAGCGAATCCGAAGGTCACGGTCCTCCCTTCGGCTACGCCCGAACTACGGGCGGGGTCGGATTCAGGGGAGCGCGCACGCAACGGAGCCCAACCTGGGCGGCGGACGAGCCGTGCGGGTGCGGACCTCAATTCTTCCTGGCGAACCTGGATGCGGCAACGAGCAATCGTGCGAGCCGACCGGTATCAGATGATTGAGAGTTATATCCCTGCCCGCTGTGCCCTCCGGGCACACATGAAGCGCTCGACGACGGCAGTTCGCACGGGTCACGAGGGCCCGGTGCCCGAAGGGGCGTGCGTGGGGTGTCCGGACGGCGATGTGTCGTCCACCGTAAGCGTCGGCCCGTCCGAAACCCGGAGTGCGGGCATCGAGGCCCATGCCGATCGCCGGAAGGGCGACGGGTCGCGTGCGCTGCGGGGCACAGGCGGTGTGGTTCACCCCGCCACGGGGCCGAGGACCTCGACATCCGAGGCCTTCCGGCGTCCTGCCTGCGCACACGTCCCGAGCGGGAGCCGGTCGAGGGGCCCACGACGTTGCTCTTGGGCCTGGAGGGTTCGAGGGATCCGTGACCTCCTCACGGAGCGGGATTGGCCGACTGTCCGAGCCGTGAGGTTGCATGGGGGGCATGAACGATCTGGAGCTCCGTGCCGAAGCCGACGCCATCCTCGCCGAGCTGGTCGGTGATCCCGGGGGCACGGCACGGCTCCGGGAGGACCAGTGGCAGGCGGTGGCGGCCCTGGTGGTGGACCATCGCCGTGCCTTGGTGGTGCAGCGCACCGGATGGGGCAAGTCGGCGGTGTACTTCGTGGCCACCGCGCTGCTCCGCCGGCGTGGCTCAGGCCCCACGGTGATCGTTTCGCCGCTGCTGGCGTTGATGCGCAACCAGGTCGAGTCGGCGGCGCGGGCCGGCATCCAGGCGCGCACGATCAACTCGGCGAACCCCGAGGAGTGGGAGGCCATCCACGAGGAGGTCGAGCACGGAAAGGTCGACGTTCTCCTCGTGAGCCCGGAACGCCTCAACTCCGTCGACTTCCGCGAACGGATGCTGCCCAGGCTCGCGGCCACGACCGGCCTCCTGGTCGTCGACGAGGCCCACTGCATCTCCGACTGGGGCCACGACTTCCGCCCCGACTACCGCAGACTCCGCACGATGCTGCAGGAGCTCTCCCCGGGGGTTCCGGTACTGGCCACCACAGCCACGGCCAACGCTCGCGTCACGGCGGACGTGGCCGACCAGCTGGGCACCGGAGCCGGCGAGGCCCTGGTACTGCGCGGCACGCTGGAACGGGAAAGTCTGCGGCTCGGCGTGGTCCGGTTGCCGGACGCCGCCCACCGTCTGGCCTGGCTCGGCGAGCACCTGAACGACCTGTCGGGTTCCGGCATCATCTACACGCTGACCGTCTCGGCCGCCGAGGAGGTCACCGCCTACCTGCGCGCGCGCGGCTTCGCCGTGGCCTCGTACACCGGCCGGACGGAGAACGCCGACCGTCAGCAGGCCGAGGCCGACCTGCTGGCGAACCGGGTGAAGGCCCTGGTGGCGACCTCCGCCCTCGGGATGGGCTTCGACAAGCCGGACCTGGGTTTCGTGGTCCATCTCGGCTCGCCGTCCTCACCCATCTCGTACTACCAGCAAGTGGGCCGTGCGGGCCGCGGTGTGGAGCACGCCGATGTGCTGCTGCTTCCCGGTAAGGAGGACGAGGCGATCTGGCGTTACTTCGCCGAGGTCGCCTTCCCGCCCGAGGCACAGGTCCGCCAGACCCTCGCCGCCCTCGCCGACGCGGGGCGCCCGCTGTCCGTGCCCGCCCTGGAGGCGTTGGTGGACCTCCGGCGGACTCGCCTCGAGATGATGCTCAAGGTCCTGGACGTGGACGGTGCGGTGCGGCGTGTGAAGGGCGGGTGGACGTCCACCGGCGCCGACTGGGTCTACGACGCCGAGCGCTACGCCTGGGTCGCCCGCCAGCGTGCCGCCGAGCAGCAGGCCATGCGCGACTACGTCAGCACGTCCCGGTGCCGGATGGAGTTCCTGCGCCGCCAACTGGACGACGAGAAGGCCGCCCCGTGCGGCCGCTGCGACAACTGCGCGGGAGCCTGGGCGGATCCTGGTGTCTCGCCCCAGGCACTGGCCGGCGCAGCCGGTGAACTGGAGCGTCCAGGGGTGGAGGTCGAACCACGCCGCATGTGGCCCACCGGGATGCCCACCGTGGGCATCGACCTCAAGGGGCGTATTCCGGCGAAGGAGCAATGCTCCCCCGGGCGAGCCCTGGGCCGTCTCTCGGACATCGGCTGGGGCAACCGCCTGCGCCCGCTCCTGGCGGAGCAGGCGCCCGACGGTCCGGTCCCCGACGACGTCCTTCAGGCGGCGGTGGCAGTCCTCGCCGACTGGGCGCGTTCCCCGGGCGGGTGGGCGGTCATGGGCCCGGACGCATCGGCGCGGCCCGTGGGAGTCGTCGCCATGCCTTCCCTGAGCCGGCCCCGGCTCGTCGGTTCCCTTGCCGAACAGGTGGCCTCCGTCGGGCGTCTCCCGTTCCTCGGCACCCTCGGCCACACCGGGCACCACGGGGCGCATCGGGCCCACAGGAGCAACTCGGCCCAGCGGCTCCAGACGCTGTCTGCCGCTTTCACCGTTCCCGAGGAGCTGGCCGACGCTCTGGCGGCCGCTCCGCACGGCCCGGTCCTGCTCGTGGACGACTACACCGATTCCGGCTGGACCCTTGCGGTGGCCGCTCGCCTGCTGCGCCAGGCGGGCGCGGAGCAGGTTCTCCCGCTGGTCCTCGCCGTGACAGCCTGAAGACCCGCGAGAAGCCGGCTTCTGCCGTCGGCGGTGCCTGTCGTCCTCTCAGGGGGCCGGTGGCGTCGCCGCGGCTGCCGGGTCGTCGCCCGCGAGCCGGTCGACGCCTTCCGGCTCCAGCTCCTGACCCGCAGCAGCGACGGGGCCGGGGAGGAGACCGCGGACCTGCCCCGGCCCGTGTGCTGGACGACGGGGGCCCGGCGGTGGTCGGGGACCGGTACCCCGATCGCCCGCCAGGGGTCCTCGCGCAGCCGGGTTTCCCCGGGACGTCCCCGGCGAACCGGGCGAGGACGGCGTCAGCGCTCGCCCGGAGATCCGCGTTGTCGTGTGCTCCACGCGTTCCACACAGCAGGACGGCACGGACGGCAGGCGCCGGCACGAGAGGAAGAGAGCGCGAAAATTATCCGGCAATCGCATCGCAGCGGGAGAGGAAGCGCAGGTCAGATGGGGTGCGTGACGTGTCCCTGGTCAGATTTGTCCACAGGATGAGCAGGATCTCCTGATCCGCGAAATCGTCCTGCCATGACGAACAGCAACGACACGAACGGATCCCCCGAGAACGGCGACATCGCCGGTCGGGAGCGATACGGGCAAGCCGGCCTTCCGGGACGCCACGACATCGCCCGCGGCGCCGAGGTCCCGGGGCAGAGCACGCACAAGGGCGCGGGCACGCACGCAGGGCGCGCGAAGGACATCGCCTGCACCGCCTACGGCAGCCACGGCGGCGAACAGCAGGTCACCCTGCGCACCCCCGCCGAACTCGCCGACGCCCTGCCCTATCTGCTCGGCTACCACCCCGAGGACAGCATCGTCCTGGTCGCCCTGTACGACAAGGACGGACGGGGCCGGTTCGGCGGCCGGGCCAGGCTCGGCATCCCCGAGAACCGGGACGACTGGCCCGCCGCCGCCCGGCAGCTGGCCCAGGGGCTGGTCACGGGCAGCGAGCGCCGAGGCGTCAAGCCCGAGCAGATGGTCGTCTTCCTCTGCCAGGAACCGGGAGAGGGCGAGCCCGGACAGCAGGTCAAGGAGCGGCTGGGTCCGCTCGCTCACACGCTGCGCCTGGAATGCGGCGCTCTCGACGTCCCCGTGGTGGAGGCCCTGTGCCTCTCGGACGGCCGCTTCTGGTCGTACTGCTGCGACGACGAGGGGTGCTGTCCCGAGGCCGGCACGCCGATGGGGCTGCCGGGCACCTCGGTGCTGGCCGCCGCCGCGACCTACGCCGGACTTCAGGTCCGGGGCACGTTGCGCGAACTGCGGGCGAGGTTCCTCCCGTGGGAGAACGCCGCCGCCCTCGAACAGGAAGCAGCCCTGGACACCGCCCACCGGACGCTGGTCCCCAAGATCCTCGACGCGGCGGGACGGGACGAGGTCGCCCGGCAGACACGGGAACTGGCCTCGCGCGTCATGGACCGGCTGGCCGGCGCCCCCTCCGTGTCCGGCATGCTCCCTGCGGACCTGCGGGACGACGAACTGCTCCGGCACGACGAGGCCGCCACGCTGATCCTCGGCCTGCAGGACCGCACGACCCGGGACCGGGCGGCGGAGTGGATGGAGGGCGAGGAGGCAGGCCCCGCACTCCGCCTGTGGCGGGCGCTGGCCCGCCGTTGCGTCGGAACGTACGGCGAACACGCCGCAGCCCCTCTGACACTCGCCGGCTGGGTCGCCTGGTCCACCGGTGACGAGCTGGAAGCGAGGGAGGCACTCGCCATGGCCCTGGGCGCCGATCCCGACTATCTCTTCGCCCGCCTGCTGCACCAGGCCTGCAACGAGGGCCTCGACCCGGAATCGATCCGCCGCTGCCTGCGCGCGGAACGCGATGACCAGGGGAAGGCGGACGGCGAGGGCCCGGCCGCCGATGTGGTCGGCGGGGCGGGCGACGAGGGTCCGGACAGCGAGGATCCGGGAGACGAGGATTCCGGTGACCCGGAGCCCGGTACGGCGGGGGAGCCCACCGCCTTCGGGCCTGGGGCTGACGTGGGGCGGGAGGCGCCCTCGCGCCACCGGCGCCGAGAACATGTCTCCAGCGCGGGTGCCGGCATCGGCGGCGGTTCCCCGCGTCGGGGGCGGGCGGACGGCAGTCGCCCGCCCGTGCGGATTCCGCATCCCCGTACGGCGGTGGGTGGCACGCGTCCGGACGGTGTGCGTCCCGGCCTCGAGGAACCGGGTGCCGCACGCCGTCGTCGCGCTGCCTCGCGTCGGGGACGTGCGCAGATCCGGAGCCGGGGCAGCGCCGGGGAGGAGTGACCGGACGGGAAGAGGGGTGACTGCCGGGTGGGCGAAGGGAGCGGCGACGGCCGGGGCACCGCCCTCTCCGAGGCCCGCCCCGCAGGTGAGTCAACCGTCACCGACCGAGGACAAGGAGGTGGAAGGGGCAAGGGGACGGAGAGAGCAAGGGGCCAAGGGGGTGAGAACCGGTGAGGAGGAGCGCTGCGGCGGTCCCGCAGCGCGGGACGCGTCGGCCACCGGGGCCCCCTGGCGGGAGCGGTACCCGACCGAAGCGGGTCGGCCGTCGACGCCGTCGGCGAAGGGAGTGTTTATCGTCAGGCAGACGACTATGATCGCCGCATGCCCTACGACCCGTCAGCCTTTCCGCCTTTTGCCGTCACCGTGGACCTGGTCGTGCTGACCGTGCGCCGCCATGCCCTGTGCGCGCTGGCGGTCCGCAGGGGCGAACCGCCGTTTCAGGGACGCTGGGCGCTCCCCGGCGGATTCGTCCGGGCCGACGAGGACCTGGCGCAGGCGGCGGCGCGTGAACTGGCGGAGGAGACCGGGCTGCGCGTGCACGACCCCGCCGCCCCCGCTCAGGCCGGCGGCGCGCACCTGGAACAGCTCGCCACCTACGGTGATCCCAAGCGCGACCCGCGGATGCGGGTCGTGAGCGTCGCGCACCTCGCCCTCGCCCCCGACCTGCCCGCGCCCAGGGCGGGCGGCGACGCCAGCAACGCGCGCTGGGCCCAGGTCGGGGAACTGCTGCAACAGGCGGACTACGGCAGGGCCGGCGAGCCGGTGGCGCCGCTCGCCTTCGACCATGCGCAGATCCTGGCGGACGGGGTGGAGCGCGCCCGCTCCAAGATCGAGTACTCGTCGCTGGCCACGGCCTTCTGCCCGCCCGAGTTCACCGTCGGCGAGCTGCGCCGTGTCTACGAGGCCGTGTGGGGTGTGGCCTTGGACCCGCGCAACTTCCACCGCAAGGTGACGGGTACACCAGGCTTCCTGGTGCCGACGGGTGGCACGACCACCCGGCAGGGCGGCCGTCCCGCTCAGCTCTTCCGGGCCGGCGGAGCCACCCTGCTCAATCCGCCGATGCTGCGCCCCGAGGTGTGAACGCACCGGGCGGCAGGAGCGGGTGGTGACGCGAAGGCCGAGGCAGCGGCGTCCGGCTCCGGCCGGTGCGGGCCGCGGACACGGATCCCGCGCGGCTGAATTCTCCGCGGCCGACAGGCCTTGCGGTGCCCGGAAAGTCCGATATGGCGCGCTATCTTGCTTCGGGTGATCCAGGCCCTCGGACTGACCAGCAAGCCGCGCAAAGAGCTACCGCCCGCCGTCGACGACGTCTCCTTCGAGGCACCCGCAGGTCGCATCACGATGCTGCTCGGAGTGCCGGGCGCGGGCAAGACGACGGCACTCAGGCTCATGCTCGAACTCCAACCGGGCCGTGGCATCACCTACTTCAGAGGCCGTCCGCTGCACAGCATCGGTCACCCGTCCCGCGAAGTCGGCGTACTGCTGGGTGATGTGCCGGGCCACCCCGCACGCACGGTGCGCGGACACGTCCGCATGCTGTGCGCCGCGGCGGGAGTTCCGGTACGTCGCGGGGACGAAGTCCTGGAAGCCGTCGGGCTCGTGAGCCTGCGGGGGGAGCGCCTCGGCACGCTTTCGCGGGGCATGGACCGACGCCTCGGGCTGGCCTGCGCACTGTTGGGGGACCCGCACACCCTCGTGCTCGACGAACCCGTACGCGGCCTCTCCGCCGGCGAGAACCGCTGGCTGCACGGCATGCTCCGGGCCTACGCGGACCAGGGCGGCACCGTCCTGAGCACCACGGCCGACCCCAAGGAAGCGGCGCGCACCGCGGACCGGGTGGTCACCCTTGATCAGGGCCGGCTCGTCGCCGATCAGCCGGCCGTGGACTTCTCGCGCACCCGGCTGCGCCCTCGCGTCGCCGTCCGCACCCCGCATGCCGCCCGGCTCTCGGCGTTGCTCGCCAAGGAGGCCCGTACCGACCGGCGTTCCGTGAAGGTGGCCGAGGACGGCGGCAACCGTATCTCCGTCTACGGCAGTACCTGCGCGGAGGTCGGCGAGACCGCCTTCCGGCACGGCATCGTCGTCCACCAACTCGCGGACGAGACAGGGGACATGGGGCCTGGCGCGGGTGCGTCCCGCACCGAGGGGCCGACTGCCCCGGACCAGGGGGCACCACCCTCCACCGCGTCGTCGCCCACCGCCGCCACCTCCGACGCCGGGCAGCCCGACGGCCCTCAGGACTCCCGTCCTGCCGACCGCCCGTCTGCCGACCGCCCGTCTGCCGACCGCCCGTCGGCAGACGGTCGAGCCGGAGACGAGGACCGGGTCTCGCAGTCCGACTCCTCGATCGGTCTGCCGCCTCCTGTCTCCGTTCGCCCCGTCCCCCGCCCTCTCCACCCGCTGCGCTACGAGATCCGCAGGGCCACCGGCGTCGGGACCGGGTTTCTCGTCGGGGCGGCCGTGCTCGTGGTGTCCGCGTTCACCGCCGTACTGCTGGCCCGGATCGGACACACCCCGCAGCCGCGCCTGCTGGCCGCGTGGCCCAGGGAGCTGCCCCTGCCGCCCGCGGCGATCGGGGCGGGGCTGCTCGGGGCGCTGGCCTTCGGCGACGAGTTCCGCCACCCCGCCCTGGCGACGGACCGGGGCAGGGCGCCCCGGCGACTGGGGCTGCTGACGGTCAAGCTCCTCGTCGCCTCGGCCGCCGCGCTGGTGCTGGCCGTGCTGACGATCGGGTGCGATGCGGAGCTGCTTCATCTCGTCTACGGGCGGGAACTCATCGAGATCCCCGCCGACTGGTTGCCGCTCGGCGCGAGTTGGCTCGGGCTCGTGATCGGGTGTGCCTGGGTGGGAGTGCTGGCCGCGGGAGTCTTCCGGTCCACCGCCGCCGGTCTCGCCACGGTCGTCGCCGTCCCCCTCCTCGTCGGGCCCCTCGTACGCAAGCTGGCCGAGGGGCCGCCGGTGCGGGCCGCGGCCGGGGCGCCCCTGCGGATGCGCGAGGTGACCCCGCTCCGCGGGTCCTTCGAGGGCGAACGGTATCTGGAGGGGGCGCTGCGGATGATCGCCCAACCGGTGGGTGGCGCACTGGCGTTGTCCTTCGTGGTGCTGCTCTGCGCGTATCTGCTCACATCGTTGCGGAACAGGGCCCGATGACGATCGACGGTGCCTCGATCGGTCCGCCGATGCCTGCAACTCCCCGGAGGGAGCCCGCTTCCTTCCGATAAGGCGTCAATTGCGACGGGGTGAGCGATCACCCTTTCGTGTGCTTTTCACCAAACTCCTCAAGGGAGTTGGGAGCCGCGCCGACAAAGGATGCGTGAGTACCCTTGCGCACACCATGATGACCACCGCCCGCTCCGCAGACTCCGGCCTCGCGGGTCCGGGCGAACTCGACCGCTACCCCTATGCCGACGCGCCCGCCGGCGGCCGTGTCGGGCCCCCTGCCTGGGACACCGATCCCGAGCTGGGCCGTGGGAGCCGCCGCAGCGCGGGCAACCGCGGCCGCGGGTTGCACGGCCAACTCGTCCAGCAGCTGGGTCAGATGATCGTCTCGGGTGATCTGGGCGCCGACCGGCCCCTGGTTCCCGAGGAGATCGGCCAGCGCTTCGAGGTCTCCCGCACCGTCGTCCGCGAGTCGCTCCGTGTCCTGGAGGCCAAGGGCCTGGTCAGCGCCCGCCCCAATGTCGGCACGCGCGTGCGCCCGGTCAGCGACTGGAATCTGCTCGACCAGGACATCATCGAGTGGAGGGCCTTCGGACCGCAGCGCGACGACCAGCGCCGTGAGCTCAGCGAGCTGCGCTGGACGATCGAGCCGCTGGCCGCCCGGCTCGCCGCCGGGCACGGACGCGAGGAGGTCCAGCAGCGTCTGTCCGACATGGTGGAGATCATGGGTCACGCCATGGGGCAGGGCGACGCGCTGACCTTCGCCCGAGCCGACTCCGAATTCCATTCGCTGCTGATCCAGCTCGCCGGCAACCGCATGCTGGAGCACCTTTCCGGGATCGTGTCCGCCGCGCTGCAGGTCTCGGGCGGACCGCTCACGGGCTGTGAGCGGCCGAACGAAGCGTCGCTCGCGCACCACGGCCGGATCGTCGACGCGCTCGCCGGCGGCGACGGCGCGGCGGCCGAAGCGGCCATGCGTCAGTTGCTGATGGTCCACCCCGAGGTCGAGCGAGTGGTACCCGGTCCGCGCTAGCGCCGACCGCGTTCTGTGGACGGCCCGGCCTGCCATCCCCCTCCTGTGGCACCCTCCGACCGGTGAGCCGCCCGCTGTAGGACCCCGCGGGATCACCTTCGATCCCGCGGGGTCCTACAGTGATGAAGGGGCCGTAAGGTCCGGCATAGTGCCGCCGCCATCCCCGAGTGACCGTCTTTGTCGTGATCTGATCGATTATGGACACTTACGGGGTGTGACTCGGGCCACGCGGATTGGGCGTAACGCTCCTGGAAAGAACGCGATGACCTAAGAGGTGACAGTCGCGGAGGGAATACGGACGCCGTTCACGGCGCTGTGCAACTCCCCGGCCCCCGCCCGCATCGTCGGCCCATCCCCAAGCCGGCGGTCGGCTCCTGTCCGTCGTGGACGGGGCCGGAAGCCGTTTTCTCAACGTCCTGAGAGGTTGTTCGTGTCGGCCAGCACATCCCGTACGCTCCCGCCGGAGATCGCCGAATCCGTCTCTGTCATGGCGCTCATCGAGCGGGGAAAGGCTGAGGGGCAGATCGCCGGCGATGACGTGCGTCGGGCCTTCGAAGCTGACCAGATTCCGGCCACTCAGTGGAAGAACGTACTGCGCAGCCTCAATCAGATCCTCGAGGAAGAGGGTGTGACGCTGATGGTCAGTGCCGCGGAACCCAAGCGCACACGAAAGAGCGTCGCCGCGAAGAGTCCCGCCAAGCGCACCGCGACCAGGACGGTCACGGCGAAGGCGACGACCACCCGGAAGGCCGCCGCCACCGCCGCGTCGGCCGCACCCGACGGCGCCGAGGAGGAGGCACCCGCCAAGAAGGCGGCTGCCAAGAAGACCACCGCGAAGAAGACGGCCGCCAAGAAGACGGCGGTGAAGAAGACGGCCGCCAAGAAGACCGCCGCCAAGAAGGACGACGCCGAGGCGACCGACGAAGAGACCGTCGAGGAGACCAAGGCGACGGACGAGCCGGAGGGCACCGAGGCCGCCGGTTTCGTCCTCTCCGACGAGGACGAGGACGACGCGCCCGCCCAGCAGGTCGCCGCCGCCGGTGCCACCGCCGACCCGGTCAAGGACTACCTCAAGCAGATCGGCAAGGTGCCCCTGCTCAACGCCGAGCAGGAGGTCGAACTCGCCAAGCGGATCGAAGCCGGTCTGTTCGCCGAGGACAAACTGGCCAACTCCGACAAGCTGGCGCCGAAGCTCAAGCGCGAGCTGGAGATCATCGCCGAGGACGGCCGGCGCGCCAAGAACCACCTTCTGGAGGCCAACCTCCGTCTGGTGGTCTCCCTGGCCAAGCGCTACACCGGCCGCGGCATGCTGTTCCTGGACCTCATCCAGGAGGGCAACCTCGGTCTGATCCGCGCGGTGGAGAAGTTCGACTACACCAAGGGCTACAAGTTCTCCACCTACGCCACCTGGTGGATCCGTCAGGCGATCACCCGCGCGATGGCCGACCAGGCCCGCACCATCCGCATCCCGGTGCACATGGTCGAGGTCATCAACAAGCTCGCGCGTGTGCAGCGCCAGATGCTCCAGGACCTGGGCCGCGAGCCCACCCCGGAGGAGCTGGCCAAGGAACTCGACATGACCCCGGAAAAGGTCATCGAGGTCCAGAAGTACGGCCGTGAGCCCATCTCCCTGCACACCCCGCTGGGCGAGGACGGCGACAGCGAGTTCGGTGACCTCATCGAGGACTCCGAGGCCGTCGTCCCGGCCGACGCGGTCAGCTTCACGCTTCTGCAGGAGCAGCTGCACTCCGTCCTGGACACCCTGTCCGAGCGCGAGGCGGGCGTCGTCTCCATGCGTTTCGGTCTCACCGACGGTCAGCCGAAGACCCTCGACGAGATCGGCAAGGTGTACGGCGTCACGCGCGAGCGCATCCGTCAGATCGAGTCCAAGACCATGTCGAAGCTGCGTCACCCGTCGCGCTCCCAGGTCCTGCGCGACTACCTCGACTAGGGCAGCGATCGCAGCGGTCCCGCAAGGTCGCACCGAGGCCCGGCCCCTTCAAGGGGCCGGGCCTCGGTGCTGCTCCGCGGGTGCGAGGCATGACGGGGTGGATCACTCTGGGTATCCCATCAATGCCCCAGTGTGAGGAGAGCGCATGCGTCGTCGCCTAGTCCGGGTCCTGGCCCGGCCACTGGTCATCGCCGCTGCCACGACCGCGATACCGCTGGCAGCGGCCGTTCCGGCGGTCGCGGACCGCATCGTCGTCGGAGGGTTTCCGGTCGATGTGGCCCAGAGTCCTTGGACCGTGGCGCTGTCCAGCCGTGACCGGTTCGGGGGTACCCGGGCGGGACAGTTCTGCGGGGGTGTGGCCGTCGGCCGGACCACGGTGCTCACCGCCGCCCACTGCATGAGCGAGGAGGTTCTGGGAGCGCCGCCGGACCGGGTGCCCGACCTCAGAGTGATCTCCGGTCGTACGGATCTGCTGTCGGACCAGGGGGAGGAGATGGAGGTGAGCGAGACCTGGGTGAATCCGGGCTACGACCCGCTCAGCAACTCCGGAGACTTCGCCGTGCTCACCCTGGCCGCACCGCTGCCCTCCGGCTCGGTGATCGGCATGGCCGGCGCGGGCGATCCCGGGTACCGGGCCGATACCCCCGCGACCGTCTACGGCTGGGGGGACACCACGGGATCAGGGACCTATGCCGGCAGCCTGCACGCGGCGCGGGTGCGTGTGCTGCGCGACGCCCTGTGCGAGGAGGCCTACCCGGGAGGCGGCGAGGGCGCGTACCGCGCCGGGACCATGCTGTGCGCCGGTGAGCAGGCCGGCGGGCCGGACGCCTGCCAGGGGGACAGCGGCGGACCGCTGGTGGCCGAGGGGCGGCTGATAGGCCTGGTGTCCTGGGGCAGCGGATGCGGCTGGGCGGACAGTCCCGGGGTCTACACGCGTGTGTCCGAGGTCATGCGGACGCTCGGCCGGGCTTCGGCCCAGCAGACCGGAAAGGCGGCGCCCGAAGGCGCCTGAGAGCGCCTGGCGAGCCCTGAGCGGGCCTCCCGGGGCTCTCCCGGCAGTTACCCGGGGCTGCGCCGGGACCGAGGAAAGGCTCAGGGGCGAAAGCGCACGAGAAAAAGGCGGCTGTCTCCGCATCGGAGGCAGCCGCCCCTCCTGCCGGCCTGTGCCGGTCTGGCTCGTCGTCGTACGCGAGATGTCAGCGCGTCTCCGTGATCAGCGCTCTTCCTCGACGGCAGGGGCCGACGGGGAGGTCAGCCGCTCGCTCTCGTCCTGTATCTCGGCGGCGATCTTCTTGAGTTCCGGCTCGAACTTGCGGCCGTGGTGGGCGCAGAAGAGCAGTTCTCCGCCGCTCAGCAGGACGACGCGCAGGTATGCCTGGGCGCCGCAGCGGTCGCAGCGATCGGCGGCCGTCAGGGGGCTCGCGGGGGTCAGAACAGTAGTCACGTCGCCTCTTCTCTAGCTCGACGAGCTGTCGTACCAGGGTCAACATCCAACCAGGCCCAAAACGTTCCCGCTCGTGGCTGCTTCTCGAAAAAATCTTTCCGAGGTGGCCGGATGTTGCCGGTTGGCGGCGAATGTGCCGTATCGCGTGTCTGTGTCGTCGTACGGATTCGCGTCGGATCGGTGGTGGTCGGCCCTCCCGGCTGGGTTGCCGGTTGTTCTTGAGGACGTGCCCGGAGCCTAAATGGTTCATGCCGGGAAGGGAACGTGATGTGTGCTTCACTCCATCGAGGGATCGAACAGGTATGCGACTCTCGACTAGTCTAGGTTTCAGACGAGGGTGGCGTGACAACGGCTCTACCAGGCCTCGGTACCCTCTCACCGGTGACAAGCGACGCGCCCTTACCCATGAGGGCCCCATCTGAAATTCAGCGAGGAGCGAACCGCGTGACCGCCGAGACGTCCGTGCCGTCCACAGCGCTGCTGGCAGGAGCAGACCGGGACGGTTCCAATTACACCGCGCGGCACCTGCTCGTCCTCGAGGGGCTCGAGGCCGTGCGGAAGCGCCCCGGAATGTACATCGGATCGACCGACAGCCGCGGTCTGATGCACTGCCTCTGGGAGATCATCGACAACTCGGTGGACGAGGCCCTCGGGGGCCACTGCGACCGCATCGATGTGATCCTCCACGACGACGGCTCGGTGGAGGTCCGGGACAACGGCCGCGGCATCCCGGTCGACGTGGAGCCCAAGACCGGCCTCTCCGGTGTCGAGGTCGTCATGACCAAGCTGCACGCCGGCGGCAAGTTCGGCGGCGGTTCGTACGCCGCCTCCGGTGGACTGCACGGCGTCGGCGCGTCCGTCGTCAACGCGCTCTCCGCGCGGCTGGACGTCGAGGTGGACCGCGGTGGGCACACCCACGCGATCAGTTTCCGCCGCGGTGTCCCCGGCGCCTTCGCCGCCCTGGGCCCGGACGCGAAGTTCGAGGCCGGGAGCGGGCTGCGCAGGGCCAAGAAGATCCCGAAGAGCCGCAGCGGCACGCGTGTGCGCTACTGGGCCGACCGCCAGATCTTCCTCAAGGACGCCAAGCCGACCCTGGAGACCCTGCACCAGCGCGCCCGCCAGACCGCGTTCCTGGTGCCCGGCCTGACCATCGTCGTCCGTGACGAGCTCGGGCTCGGCGACGGCGGCAGCAAGGGCGAGGAGTCCTTCCGCTTCGACGGCGGCATCAGCGAGTTCTGCGAGTTCCTGGCCACCGACAAGGCCGTCTGCGACACCCTCCGCTTCACAGGGCAGGGCACCTTCAAGGAGACGGTCCCGGTCCTGGACGAGTACGGCCAGATGACACCCACCGAGGTGACCCGCGAGCTCGGCGTCGACGTCGCGATGCGCTGGGGGACCGGCTACGACACGACGCTCCGGTCGTTCGTCAACATCATCGCCACCCCCAAGGGGGGCACCCATGTCGCCGGCTTCGAGCAGGCCGTCGCCAAGACGGTGAACGAGGTGCTGCGCACGAAGAAGATGCTGCGCGTGGCCGAGGACGACGTCGTCAAGGACGACGCCCTGGAGGGCCTCACGGCGGTCGTCACCGTCCGCCTGGCCGAGCCGCAGTTCGAGGGGCAGACCAAGGAGGTCCTCGGCACCTCGGCGGCCCGTCGCATCGTGAACACCGTGATCTCCCGGGAGCTCAAGACCTTCCTGACCTCCACCAAGCGCGACGCCGCCCAGCAGGCCCGTGTCGTCCTTGAGAAGGCGGTCGCCGCGGCCCGGACCCGCATCGCGGCTCGTCAGCACAAGGACGCCCAGCGCCGCAAGACGGCCCTGGAGTCCTCCTCGCTGCCCGCCAAGCTGGCCGACTGCCGCAGCGACGACGTCGAGCGCAGCGAGCTGTTCATCGTCGAGGGAGACTCGGCCCTCGGCACGGCGAAGCTCGCGCGGAACTCCGAGTTCCAGGCGCTGCTGCCGATCCGAGGCAAGATCCTCAATGTTCAGAAGTCGTCCGTGACGGACATGCTGAAGAACGCGGAGTGCGGAGCGATCATCCAGGTCATAGGGGCTGGATCCGGACGGACGTTCGATATCGACGCGGCTCGCTACGGCAAGATCATCATGATGACCGACGCCGATGTGGACGGCTCCCACATCCGCACCCTGCTTCTGACGCTGTTCCACCGCTACATGCGGCCCATGGTCGAGTCCGGCCGGGTGTTCGCCGCGGTGCCGCCGCTGCACCGTATCGAGCTCGTCCAGCCCAAGAAGGGGCAGGACAAGTACGTGTACACGTACTCGGACCGCGAGCTGCGCGACAAGCTGATGGAGTTCCAGACCGGGAACATCCGCTACAAGGACTCGATCCAGCGCTACAAGGGTCTCGGCGAGATGGACGCCGACCAGCTGGCCGAGACCACCATGGACCCGCGCCATCGCACCCTGCGTCGGATCAACCTCACCGACCTGGAGGCCGCCGAGCAGGTCTTCGATCTGCTCATGGGCAACGACGTCGCTCCGCGCAAGGAGTTCATCTCCAGCTCGGCGGCGACACTGGACCGGTCGCGCATCGACGCGTGACCGCCGTGCGACCGACGCGGAGCGGTCCCCGCTGTCACCTGATGGGGTGAAGCAGAACGGGAAGAAGAGCCGGGGGTCCTTCCGTTCTGCCCATTCTTGGGCATGCAGCAAAGCGATGACCGCCCCCACCCGGGCGGAGGCGGTCCTGAGGGTCCCGCCGGACATGCAGAAAGACGCTCCGCGCCTCCCGGGGAAGGCTCGCCCGGACAACCCGACGGCGGCCATCTCCCGCTCCCCGGCGGGCCGTTCGGTGCCGTGAGCTATGACGACCCCTGGTACGACGCCCTCGCCTCGGGCTGGGGCGAGGGCACCGGCAAGGGCACCGGAGCACCCACGGCGGTTCGCACACCGCCGGTGCGGGCGGCGGTCGTACCGGCCGCGCGCGGGCGGGAAGGCGCCGTGGCGGTGGCAGACGTGTACCTCCAGGTCCAGCGCAGCGCCGCGTTCCAGGAAGTGCGCAGCCGCTACCGGAGGTTCGTGGTCCCGGCGGTCGTCGTCTTCTGCGCCTGGTACGTGGCGTACGTCGTGACGGCCACCACCGCGCCGGACCTGATGGCGCGGCCGGTGTCCGGCGCCGTGAACGTGGGGATGCTCGCCGGTCTCGGCCAGTTCCTGACCACGTTCCTGCTCACCTGGGCCTACGCACGGCACGCGCGGTTGCGCAGGGACCGGGCGGCGCTCGAACTGCGCTGGGACACACAGGAATTGGCGCGCGGCCGGGGCGGTGACTCATGACGGGCGATCACCAGGCTCTGGCGCTGCTGCTGTTCAGCGCGTTCGTCGCGGTCACCCTGGGGATCACCACCTGGGTGAGCCGCCGACGGCAGGGATCGGCCGAGGAGTTCTACGCCGGCGGTCGGCTCTTCTCACCGATGGAGAATGGTTTTGCCATCGCGGGCGACTACATGTCCGCCGCCTCCTTCCTCGGCATCTCCGGACTGATCGCCCTCTTCGGCTACGACGGGATGCTGTACTCGGTGGGCTTCCTGGTGGCCTGGCTCGTGGTGCTGCTCCTGGTCGCGGAACTGGTGCGCAACTGCGGCCGGTTCACCCTCGCCGACGTGGTGGCCGCCCGGATGCGAGAACGCCCCGTCCGCATCGCCGCGGGAACGTCGTCGGTCACCGTGTCCGTGCTGTACCTGGTGGCGCAGATGGTGGGCGCGGGCAGCCTGGTCGCGCTGCTGCTCGGCGGCCGGAGCGAGGCGGCGCAGGCCTGGACCGTCGTCGGCGTCGGGGCGCTCATGGTGATCTACGTGTCGATGGGAGGGATGCGGGCCACCACCTGGATCCAGATCGTCAAGGCGGTCCTGCTGCTCGGCGGCACAGTCGTGCTGACCGTCCTCGTCCTGCTGCGGTTCCACGGCGACTTCAACCGACTGCTGCTCACGGCGGCCGAGCGCAGCGGTCACGGAAAGGCGTTCCTGGCCCCCGGGCTCGCCTACGGCGGGGACTGGACGTCCCGGTTCGACTTCATGAGCCTGGGGCTCGCACTGGTGCTGGGCACGGCCGGGCTGCCGCACATCCTGTCCCGCTTCTACACCGTCCCGACCGCGCGGGCGGCCCGGCGCTCGGTCGTCTGGTCGATCGGGCTCATCGGCGGGTTCTACCTGATGACGATCGTGCTCGGATTCGGTGCCGCCGCCGTCGTCGGACCGGACGCCGTGCGCGGGTCCAACGCGGCCGGGAACACGGCGGTTCCGCTGCTGGCGCTCGACCTCGGCGGCGGCGCCGGCTCCACCGGCGGAACGGTGCTGTTCGCGATCGTCGCCGCGGTCGCCTTCGCCACGATCCTCGCCGTCGTCGCCGGGATCACGCTCGCCTCGTCGGCGTCCGTCGCCCACGACCTGTACGCGTCCCTGCGGCGCCGCGGTGGAAAGCCGCGCAGCGAGGTGGCCGTGGCCCGGGTGGCCGCGCTCGGCATCGGCGTGCTGGCGATCGCGCTCGGCCTGCTGGCCCGTGATCTCAATGTCGCCTTCCTCGTCGGGCTGGCCTTCGCCGTGGCCGCCTCCGCCAACCTGCCCGTGCTGCTCTACTCCCTGTTCTGGCGCGGATTCACCACCAGGGGCGCCGTGTGGGCCGTCTACGGCGGGCTGATCCCGGCCATGGTGCTGGTCCTGCTGTCCCCGGTGGTCTCCGGCAGTCCGGAGTCCTTGTTCCCCGGTGTCGACTTCCACTTCTTCCCGCTCCAGAACCCCGGCCTGGTCTCCATCCCGCTCGGCTTCCTCGCCGGCTGGCTCGGCACGGTCACCTCGGCCGAGATTCCCGACGAGGCCAAGCACGCAGAGGCGGAGGTGCGGTCGCTGACGGGCGCGGGGGCCGTGTGACGCGGGCGGGGTGACGCGGGCCGTGACGGCGCCGGGCGCCCGAGCGGGGCGGGCCGTGCGACGACGCTCAGGTGCGGCGCGGCCACCCCGCGCAACGGTGTTCCGGTCAGCTCGCGAGCGCGGCCATGGTCACCTCGCGGATCGCCACCACGTCCATCCGCGCGGGCGAGCCCAGCGCCGACCCGCAGCTCTCCGCGCGGGGCGGCAGGGACGCCCCCTGGGCCACCTCCACGTGCCAGTGGCGCCCGTCGGCGTGCGCGACGGTCACCTCCCAGCACGGGGCCGCGCCGTCCGTCCGTACGACGGTCAGCGCTCCGGCGGCGTACTCGCCCACCGCGGTGCGCACGGCCAACTCGGCCGCCTGGCCGGGGCGCTCCCAGGCGGAGCTCCCGCGGCACCCCTCCACAAGGATCCGGCCCTCCTGCACGCCGCGCAGCGCCTCCTCGACGGTACGCGCCTCGGCCCTGCCGTACGCGTAGCCGTGGGGCAGTACGAGCACCGTGGGGGAGAAGCGGTGCCCGCCCAGGTGGGTGACCTCCCAGACGCCCTCGACGCCGGAGGCGGCGAGCTCGGCCGCCAGGGGCCGGCCGAGAAGTGCGCAGCAGCGGTCGCGCTTGCCGTTGGTGCAGACGAGGGCGAGCGGGTCGCCCTCGTGCGGCCGCCCGCCGAGTGCCGCGGCGAAGGTGCCGCTGTGTCCCCTGCCGAGGGCCGCGAAGTCGAGACCGAGCAGGCGCTCGGGGTCCGTGGTCGTGGCGGCGTGCAGCCACGCGCTGCCGGGCACGGTGTGGGCCGCGTACACCCGGCGCGCGGTGGGCGTCCGGCGGTCCGCGTGACGTCCGGGGCGTCTGATCAGGGCGATACGCACCCCGGTGCCCGACGCGGCGGCCTCCAGGGCCCGGCCCAGCGCCGGGTCGAGGTGGCTCGACGTGAGCGCCTTGGGGCCCCACGGACCGGGCTGTTCCAACAGGATCCAGGTCCTCGCGGTGGCCGCTGTTCCCGCGACGGGTTCGTCGAGCTCGCGGGAGGCGGTTGAGCACGTACTCACAGAGGTGAGCCTAACCTGAGTTGTTCCTGAGTGCCGAGTGGCACCACCTTGGCGCAATCCGCCGTCCACCCCCCAAGTGTTTCTGATCACCGATTCTCCGATCACTCGTGCTCCGGAGAGTGATATGAATGCGCGCAAGCGTTGCGCCTATTGAGGTGTGAGGCGGTCGCGTCGTGGCGAGCCGTCCCCCGGCGGGGGCTCGGACCTGCGAGGATGCCGTCGCGTAGCAGCGGGCGCGGGCCCGCTTGTGCCTTGAGGACAAAGGAAATCCATCAGTGAGTCAGATCATCCGCCGCCTTGGTGTCGCTCCACGTCATCGAGGCAGCACCGGGGGCGGGACCTGTCCCGACATCTTCGAGTTGGTGGACGGGAACTTCGCGGTCATCGGCACGGATATGACTGATTCGCTCGACGCCCAACTGCCCGAGGACGCGGCTCGGGCCGACTACGAACGCATCGTCGTGATTTCCCGGGAGACGCTGATCAAGGCGAAGGCGGACATCCCGGACGCCTAGTTGCGTCGGTCGGACGGACCCGTCCCTTACGGCGGTGCTGCTGCGGGGCGGTGCTGTGGCTCACGGGGCGAGGGGTGGTTCGCCGACCACCCACCACTCGTCGGTGTCGGCCTCGTCGAGCTGCAGCAGCAGGTCGTCGATCAGCCGGCCGAGCTCCGCCTCTTCGGTTCCCGTCAGGCTCGCGCGCTGATGCCGCGTCGCGTACCAGTACTCTCTGACGATCGGGTTCTGAAACATACCCCGGGCGTGTTTGAAGAATTCATCCCGGCTGAGGTTGCCGATGCGGTAGTAGCAGAGCAGGTTCGTGTACAGGGCGTTGGTGAAGAGGTACTGGCGACGCTTCTGCGCGGTGACCGGAATCTCGAAGATGTCCAGGACTTCGGTGAGTTCGGGGTCGTCCATCGCTTTGCTCAGCAGTTCCCAGTGCTGGCGCTGCTGGCTCGCCAGATTCGCGTGCCGCTGGGCGTGCGACTGCTGTTCCAGGCGTTCCAGGCGGGTGCGCAGCGACTCCAGCGTGTGGCGTTGGACCGCCGCGGTGGCGAGGATGCCCGCGGCCATCCCCAGTCCCGCCACCGCGGCGACATCAAGCCCGCGCTTGCGAATTTTCCGTGTGGTCATGTCAACCCCCGTATCAGGCGGCCGTCCGCCGGCCGTCGGAGTTCGGGTCGACTGCAGGGGACCGGCGAGCGGTGGGCGGCGCTTGCCGTCTTCCAGGGTGCCGAGCGGCTCTGATCGGCGGGAAGGCGGAGAGGCGGCGCACGGAGGGAAGCGAGGGTCGCACAATCCGGCGCCTTGTCCAACGTCTGCCCCGCGAATGCTGCTAACAATCGTTCACTTCGCCACAGTTCTCACCGCTCGTATCCTGGGGGGTCAGTTGATTCCCGGACGTACGCCGAGGCGCGAGCCGGGGTACGCGTAGGGGTGAAAGGGGTCGCGTGGTGGAGCGGAGCAGCGGTCGGCAGATTCCGGTCGTCGTCCTGGCCGGATTTCTCGGGTCGGGGAAGACCACTCTGCTCAACCACCTTCTCCACCACAGCGGCGGCAGCCGTATCGGGGCCGTCGTCAACGACTTCGGTGCCATCGAGATCGATGCCATGGCCGTGGCCGGAGCGCTCGGCGACTCGACCGTCTCGCTCGGCAACGGATGCCTGTGCTGTGCCGTCGACGGCAGCGAGCTCGACGTGTATCTCGAGCGGCTGGCGCGGC
Organism: Streptomyces sp. NBC_01635; assembly: GCF_045209715.1. Taxonomy (NCBI): domain Bacteria; kingdom Bacillati; phylum Actinomycetota; class Actinomycetes; order Kitasatosporales; family Streptomycetaceae; genus Streptomyces; species Streptomyces sp. NBC_01635. Next base: position 6,671,705 of record NZ_CP109277.1, read on the forward strand.
CGTCCGCCGGGATCGACGTCATCGTCATCGAGGCCAGCGGTCTCGCCGAGCCGCAGGAACTCGTGCGGATGGTGCTCGCCAGCGAACATCCCCGGATCGTGTACGGCGGACTCGTCGAGGTCGTGGACGCCGCCGAGTTCGAGGAGACCCGGGCCAGGCATCCCGGGATCGACCGGCACCTCGGCCTCGCCGATCTGGTCGTCGTGAACAAGCTCGACCGGGCGGCGGACGCGGAGGGCCTGCTCGATGTCGTGCGGTCGCTCGTCGAGCGTGCCGCCGTCGTCCCCGCCACGTACGGCCGTGTCGACCCGGAACTCCTCTTCGACTGCAGACCGGCCGAAGAACGCGTCGGGCAGCTCTCCTTCGACGACCTGCACCGGCACGGACCCGACGCCGACGAGCACGCCGGCCATCTGCACGCCCGGTACGACAGTCTGTCCTTCGCCTCCGCCGCGCCGCTCGACCCGCGGCGGCTGATCCGGTTCCTCGACAGCCGCCCGGAAGGGCTCTACCGGATCAAGGGATATGTCGACTTCGGGTCCTACGACACCGTGAACCGGTACGCCGTGCATGCCGTCGGGCGGTTCCTGAGGTTCTACCCGGAGCCCTGGCCGGCCGGTGCGGAGCGGCTCACGCAGCTGGTGCTCATCGGGACCGGTATCGACAGTGCCGCCCTCCGCAAGGAACTGGAGGAGGTATGCGGTGGCGAAGTCCCCGACGCCTCCGTTACCCCCGGTGCCCCACACGCCGACGAGCAGGGCATGTGGGGCGTGCTGCGGTACGTGCAGGAGCCCGACGACCCGCAGGGCCAGGAGGACCCGCAGGGTTAGACCGGCCCCGCCACCACCGCCACCGTCTTCGGCAGCGGCACTCCCGAGCCGTCGCGGCGCGGGTCGGGCTCCGGCAGGTCGACCGGCGTCCCGTTCTTCTGGGAGGCGCGGGCCGGGGCGGGGCCGGCCCAGGCCAGGGACAGGCAGTCCTCGCCCTTGAGGAACCGCTGGCAGCGCACCCCGCCGGTGGCCCGGCCCTTGCGCGGGAACTGGTCGAACGGGGTCAGCTTGGCCGTCGTCTGGACGGAGTCGTCCAGCGTGCCGCGCGAGCCGGCGACCGTGAACACCATCGCGTTCGTCCCCGGATCGACCGCCGTGAAGGTGATGACCTTCGCGCCCTCGGCGAGCTTGACGCCCGCCACGCCGCCGGCGGGACGCCCTTGCGGGCGGACCTGCGAGGCCTGGTAGCGCAGCAGTTGTGCGTCGTCGGTGACGAAGACCAGGTCCTCCTCACCCGTGCGCAGCTCGACGGCGCCGACGATCCGGTCGCCCTCCTTGAGGGTGATGACCTCCAGTTCCTCCTTGTTGGAGGGGTAGTCGGGCACCACCCGCTTGACGACGCCCTGTTCCGTGCCGAGGGCGAGGCCCGGCGACGCCTCGTCGAGCGTCGTCAGGCAGATCACCCGCTCGTCGTCCTCCAGGGAGACGAACTCCGAAATCGGCGCCCCGCCCGAGAGGTTCGGGGTCGGCATCGACTCCGGCAGCTGCGGGAGGTCGACGACGTTCAGCCGCAGCAGACGCCCCGTCGAGGTGACCACGCCCACCTCGCCCCGGGCGGTGGCCGGCGCCGCCGAGAGGATCATGTCGTGCTTGACCCGCTTGGCGTGCGCGCCTTTGGGGAACGGCTTCGCGTCCGCCGTGCGGGCGATCAGGCCCGTGTCGGAGAGCAGCACCCGGCACGGGTCGTCCGCCACCTGAAGCGGCACGGCGGCGACCGGGGTGGCGGACCCGTCCAGCAGGACCGTACGGCGGTCGTCACCGAACTTCTTCGCCACCGCGGCCAGTTCGGACGAGACCAGCTTGCGCAGCTCCGCGTCCGACTCCAGGATGCGGGTCAGCTCCTCGATCTCCGCGTTCAGCCGCTCCTGCTCCGCCTCCAGTTCGATGCGGTCGAACCTGGTGAGGCGGCGCAGGGGGGTGTCCAGGATGTACTGGGTCTGGATCTCGCTCAGCGAGAACTGCTCCATCAGACGCTGTTTCGCCTGCGCGGAGTTGTCGCTGGAGCGGATCAGGCGGATGACCTCGTCGATGTCCAGCAGCGCCGTGAGCAGGCCCTCGACCAGGTGCAGACGGTCGCGCCGCTTGCCGCGGCGGAACTCCGAGCGGCGGCGGACCACGGTGAAGCGGTGGTCGAGATAGACCTCCAGCAGCTCCTTGAGGCCCAGGGTGAGGGGCTGGCCGTCCACCAGGGCCACGTTGTTGATGCCGAAGGACTCCTCCATGGGGGTCAGCTTGTACAGCTGCTCCAGGACCGCCTCCGGTACGAAGCCGTTCTTGATCTCGACGACCAGCCGCAGACCGTGGGCGCGGTCGGTGAGGTCTTTGACGTCGGCGATGCCCAGGAGCTTCTTCGAACCGACCAGGTCCTTGATCTTGGCGATCACCTTCTCCGGGCCCACCGAGAACGGCAGTTCGGTGATGACCAGGCCCTTGCGGCGGGCGGTCACCTCCTCCACGGTGACCGTCGCGCGGATCTTGAAGGTGCCGCGGCCCTTCTCGTACGCGTCCCGGATGCCCGGAAGGCCGACGATCCTGCCGCCGGTGGGCAGGTCGGGGCCCGGGACGTGCTTCATCAGGGCGTCGAGGTCCGCGTTCGGATGCCGGATCAGGTGGCGGGCGGCCGAGATCACCTCGCGGAGGTTGTGCGGCGGCATGTTGGTGGCCATGCCGACCGCGATGCCCGACGCGCCGTTCACCAGGAGGTTCGGGAACGCGGCGGGCAGGGTCGTCGGCTCCTGCTCCTGGCCGTCGTAGTTGGGTGCGAAGTCGACCGTGTCCTCGTCGATGGACTCGGTCATCAGGCTCGTGGCCTCGGTCATCCGGCTCTCGGTGTACCGCATGGCGGCCGGCGGGTCGTCGTTGCCCAGGGAGCCGAAGTTGCCGTGGCCGTCGACCAGGGGGACCCGCATCGAGAAGGGCTGCGCCATGCGCACCAGGGCGTCGTAGATCGACGTGTCGCCATGGGGGTGCAGCTTGCCCATGACCTCGCCGACCACGCGTGCGCACTTCACGTAGCCGCGGTCGGGCCGCAGGCCCATCTCGTTCATCTGGTAGACGATGCGCCGGTGCACCGGCTTCATGCCGTCGCGCGCATCCGGCAGGGCGCGGGAGTAGATGACCGAGTACGCGTACTCGAGGAAGGAGCCCTGCATCTCGTCGACGACGTCGATGTCGAGGATCCGCTCCTCGTACGAGTCGTCGGGCGGCGGGGTCTTCGTGCTGCGGCGGGCCATCGCTGCCGGCTCCTTGCTGAAGCGTGGGACGGTATCTGACGCGGACCATTGTGGACCGCCGCACCGACAACCGGGACCATGACCCCCGCCGCTGTCCTCCGCCGGGGGCCGGGGCGGGGTGCCGGCAGAGTACGCGCACCTCCCGCCGGCGCCGCGAGCGGGGCACCCGGCGCGACCGGGGCGCGCCGGCACCGGGCGCGCGCCTCGTACGCGGCGTGATCCCCTGTCCAGTGCGGTCCCGTACACCCCACGAACCCCATGAGTACCGTGCCGTCCCACCCGTATCCGCGGTTCTCGCTCTCGGCGTACCCGGTCCCCTCCGGGAACTTCGCCGGTGCTCCGCACGCTTGCATACAGTGGCAGGACCGGCACAAACGGCGGATGCGACGACCGCCTCCGCGATCGAAGGGACATACATGCCCATGGGTCACACGGCCACCGCCCAGGCAGGCTCCGGCGGCCTGACAGCGACCGAGCACCGGCTGTCCAACGGCCTGCGCGTGGTGCTCTCCGAGGACCACCTGACCCCCGTCGCGGCGGTGTGCCTCTGGTACGACGTCGGCTCGCGTCATGAAGTCAAGGGCCGCACCGGCCTGGCTCACCTTTTCGAGCACCTCATGTTCCAGGGGTCCGGCCAGGTGAAGGGCAACGGCCACTTCGAACTGGTCCAGGGGGCCGGAGGCTCGCTCAACGGCACCACCAGCTTCGAGCGGACCAACTACTTCGAGACCATGCCGACCCACCAGCTGGAGCTCGCCCTCTGGCTCGAGGCCGACCGCATGGGCTCCCTGCTGGCCGCCCTGGACGAGGAGTCCATGGAGAACCAGCGGGACGTCGTCAAGAACGAGCGCCGCCAGCGCTACGACAACGTCCCCTACGGCACGGCTTTCGAGAAGCTGACCGCCCTCTCCTACCCGGAGGGCCACCCGTACCACCACACGCCCATCGGCTCGATGGCGGACCTGGACGCGGCCACCCTGGAGGACGCCCGCGCCTTCTTCCGCACGTACTACGCGCCCAACAACGCCGTGCTCTCCGTCGTCGGTGACATCGACCCGGAGCAGACGCTCGCCTGGATCGAGAAGTACTTCGGCTCCATCCCGTCCCACGACGGCAAGCCCGAGCCCCGCGACGGCTCGCTGCCCGGGATCATCGGCGAGGAGCTGCGTGAACTCGTCGAGGAGGAGGTCCCCTCGCGTGCGCTGATGGCCGCCTACCGGCTGCCCGAGGACGGCACGCGCGCGAGCGACGCGGCGGACCTGGCGCTCACCGTCCTCGGCGGCGGTGAGTCCTCGCGGCTCTACAACCGGCTGGTGCGACGGGACCGTACGGCCGTGGCGGCCGGATTCGGCCTGCTGCGGCTGGCCGGGGCGCCCTCCCTGGGCTGGCTGGACGTGAAGACGTCCGGTGACGTGGAGGTGCCCGTCATCGAGGCCGCGATCGACGAGGAGCTCGCCCGGTTCGCCGAGGAGGGCCCCACGGCCGAGGAGATGGAGCGCGCCCAGGCGCAGCTGGAGCGGGAGTGGCTGGACCGGCTCAGCACCGTCGCCGGCCGGGCCGACGAGCTGTGCCGGTACGCCGTCCTGTTCGGCGACCCGCAGCTCGCCCTCACCGCCGTAGGGCGCATCCTCGACGTGACCGCCGAGGACGTCCGGGAGGTCGCCAAGGCCCGCCTGCGTCCCGACAACCGCGCGGTGCTCGTCTACGAGCCCGTCGCCTCCGGGGCCGGGGAGTCCGAAGAAGCCGCCGGCGCCGAGGAAGCCGCGGCCGCCGGCACCGACGAGAACGAGGAGACGGCGAAGTGACCGAGCTCGCCACGATGGATTTCCACCCCCAGCCGCAGGCGGGCGAGGCCCGGCCCTGGGCCTTCCCGGCCCCCGAGCGCACCACCCTCGGCAACGGTCTGACGGTGCTGCGCTGCCACCGTCCCGGCCAGCAGATCGTCGCTGTCGAGGTGCTGCTCGACGCGCCCCTGGAGGCTGAGCCGGCCGGGCTCGACGGTGTCGCCACGATCACCGCGCGGGCGTTCTCCGAGGGCACCGACAAGCACTCCGCCGAGGAGTTCGCCGCCGAGCTCGAGCGCTGCGGCGCCACCCTGGACGCCTACGCCGACCACCCCGGCATCCGTCTGAGCCTCGAGGTGCCGGCCTCACGGCTGGCCAAGGCACTCGGGCTGCTCGCCGACGCCCTCAGGGCGCCCGCCTTCGCCGACAGCGAGATCGAGCGCCTCGTCCGCAACCGCCTCGACGAGATCCCGCACGAGCTGGCCAACCCCTCCCGCCGCGCCGCCAAGGAACTCTCCAAGGAGCTGTTCCCGGCGACGTCGCGCATGTCCCGCCCGCGCCAGGGCAGCGAGGAGACGGTCGCGGTCATCGACTCGGCGGCCGTACGAGCCTTCTACGAGAAGCACGTCCGCCCCGCGACCGCCACCACGGTGGTCGTCGGCGACCTCACCGGCACCGACCTGGACGAGCTGCTCGGCGACACCCTCGGCGCCTGGACCGGATCGGCCGCCCAGCCGCGGCCCGTTCCGCCGGTCGTCGCCGACGACACCGGCCGGGTCGTGATCGTGGACCGCCCCGGCGCCGTGCAGACGCAGCTGCTCATCGGCCGCGTCGGAGCGGACCGGCACGACCGTGTGTGGGCCGCGCAGGTGCTCGGCGCCTACTGCCTCGGCGGCACCCTCACCTCCCGGCTGGACCGCGTCCTGCGCGAGGAGAAGGGCTACACCTACGGCGTACGGTCGTTCGCCCAGGTTCTGAGGTCCGCCCCGGACGGCACCGGCGCGTCGCTGCTCGCCATCAGCGGATCCGTCGACACCCCGAACACCGGGCCCGCCCTGCAGGACCTGTGGACGGTGCTGCGCACCCTCGCCGCGGAGGGCCTCACCGACGCCGAACGCGACGTCGCCGTGCAGAACCTGGTGGGTGTGGCGCCGCTCAAGTACGAGACCGCCGCAGCCGTCGCCGGCACCCTGGCCGACCAGGTGGAGCAGCACCTGCCCGACGACTACCAGGCCGAGCTGTACCGGCGGCTCGCCGCCACCGGCACCGTGGAGGCGACCGCGGCGGTGGTGAACGCCTTCCCGGTGGACCGTCTCGTGACCGTGCTGGTCGGCGACGCGGCGAAGATCAAGGAGCCCGTCGAGGCGCTCGGCATCGGTGAAGTCGCCGTGGTGGCCGCCGAGTAGACGGCCTGTCAGCGATCGGAACGCCGCTGGGGGCAGTCTGCTGCGAGGGCCCCGCGGACACCCGGTGGAGCGCACCTGCGCGTGGCCCTGGTGACGTGAAAGTCACCAGGGCCCGCTTATGCCCGAATTGGGGTGGGAGGCGCCTGTCTGCCCTGTGGGATGCGCTACAAAAGCCGGGATTCGTTTGGGAATCGAAACGCGTCCCGCTTAGCTTCATGCGGTCTGTTCGTCGGGCAGTGCGCCGCACCCGCGGCACCGGACAGTCATCGCCGAGTCCCCCTACGGCGCGAGCCGGGGGAGCCGGGGACCCAACCGTCCCTGGGGTGAATCGGACGCCCGCGCGTGTCGCGAGGGGGCCCGTAGGAGACCTTCCTGCTCCGAACCCGTCAGCTAACCCGGTAGGCGAGAGGGAAGGAAAGGACCACCCTGTACATGGCGTTCACCCGCGCCCCCGGGAAGCACCGCCGTCCCGGCCGCGTGCATCGCGGCACCGCCAAGGTGGCGGGCGTCGCGGCCCTCACCACCACCGGTGTCATCGGCTCCCTCGCGGCTCCGGCGCTCGCCGCCGAACCCCTCGCGGAACAGACCGGCCTCACCCCCGTGATCACCCTGGGTGACGAGGTCGCCGCCCAGATCGACGCCCAGGCGGCCGCCCAGCACGAGGCCGCGCGCGAGGCGGCCCAGGCCGCCGCCCGCGAAGCCGCCGAGGAAGCTGCCCGGGAGAGGGCGGCCGAGGAGGCCGAGCAGGCCCGCGAAGTCGAGGAACGCGCAGCGCGGGAGGCCGAGCGCAAGCGTCTCAACACCTTCGTGTCCCCGATCGCGGGCTCCTACGTCTCGACCGGTTACCTGTCCGGCGGCGCCGTCTGGTCCTCCGGCAGCCACACCGGTGTCGACTTCCACGCCGCGAGCGGCACCCCCGTGCTCTCGGTCGGCATGGGCACCGTCGTCGAGGCCGGCTGGGGCGGCGCCTACGGCAACCACGTCGTGATCAAGATGCACGACGGCACGTACACCCAGTACGGCCACCTGTCGTCCGTCGGTGTCTCGGTGGGTCAGCAGGTCACCCCGGGACAGCAGATCGGCGTCTCCGGCGCCACCGGCAACGTCACCGGCGCGCATCTGCACTTCGAGGCCCGCACCACCGCCGAGTACGGCTCCGACATCGACCCCGTCGCGTACCTCCGCGCGCACGGCGCGAACCTCTGACCGGGCACGTACCCCCGGCCTCCGTATGCGCCTCGACGTCCGCGGGATCCCCTGACACCGCGGGTGTCCGCTTTCCGTGGAATGGCCCCGGACCGCTCTGCGGGCCGGGGCTTTCGAGGTTTCCGGCGGACCGCCCGTTGTCCAAAAACGAACATGATTTCCGGCTCGCCGTCGGAAATTCCCGCGCGTTGCAATAGAGTCACGGAACAGGCGTCGCCCGTTGACGTTATGCGGGGATTAATTCGGAGGTCGGTCATGCGTATTCCGGCGCACTCGGTGTGCACGGCGATCCGGGACGACATCGTCTCGGGTGTCTACGAGCGTGGCGGCCGGCTCACCGAGGAACTCCTCGCCCGCCGCTACGGCGTCTCGCGCGTCCCCGTCCGGGAGGCCCTGCGCACCCTGGAGGCCGAGGGCTTCGTGGTGACCCGGCGCCACGCGGGCGCGTGCGTCGCGGAACCCACCGAGCAGGAGGCCGCCGACCTGCTGGAGATGCGGCTGCTGCTGGAGCCGCTCGGAGCCTCCCGCGCCGCGCAGCGCCGCACCGAGGCCCACCTGAAGGTGCTGCGCGGCCTGGTCCGGCTGGGTCAGGGGCGGGCCCGCCAGGGCCACAGCGACGACCTGCGCTCCCTGGGCGGCTGGTTCCACGAGACGCTCGCCCAGGCGTCCGGCAGCCCGGCGCTGACGTCGACGCTGATCCGGCTCCGGCACAAGATCGGCTGGATGTACGAGGTGCGGGGGACGAGGGACCCCGTGGAGTGCTGGGCGGAGCACGGCGCGGTCGTGGACGCCGTGGTGCGCGGGGACGGTGAGCGCGCGCGTGCGGTCATGGCGCTGCACACCGAGCGTGCCGCCGCCGCCCACCGTCTGCGCTTCACCGCCGGGGCTGGCGGGGCCGAGCGCGCGGACCGGACGGCCCGCGCGGAGGGCGTGAGGGACTCGCAACATCCCGTAAACACGCCGAGCCTGCGCTCTTAACGCGGGTGCCGTATACAAAAGGGAGCGCGCTTCCAGGGCATTTCTTGCTGTGCTCGAAAAGGGAAAGAGAAAGGCCCGCCCGGCGATATTCGGGCAGGCCTTTCGGTGGTGCGGGCCGGTATCTGTGAGCCACAGAGAACCGTAACCATCCATTGAGGAAACCGGACGGCGCGCAACCGGTTCCGCGAGAGCGGCGCCGGCTCGGGCGCAGAAATCAGACGGTCTCGGGGAGCTCCTCGAGACCCTCGGAGACCAGCTTCGCCAGTCGGTCCAGGGCGGCGTCGGCCCCCTCGGCGTCGGAAGCGAGGACGATCTCCTCGCCGCCCTGGGCGCCCAGGCCCAGAACGGCCAGCATGGAGGCCGCGTTGACGGGGTTGCCGCCGGCCTTGGCGATCGTCACCGGAACGCCGGTGGCCGTGGCGGATCGGACGAAGATGGAGGCGGGGCGGGCGTGGAGGCCCTCGGCCCAGCCGACGTTGACGCGGCGCTCAGCCATGTGTTGCTGCCCTTCGGAGTTCAGGTTGTCTAGACCAGTTTCCCATATGGCGAACCATGCCGGGGAGCGGCCCCGGGAGCGGCCCCGGAAGCGGTGCCGGGAGCGGCACCCGCTCACGCTCCCGTCGGCACCCGACCGCGGCCTCGGTCCGGCCCGTGCCCCACGGACTGCCTCGCGCCGTCACCGTACGCGAGCCGTACTCTGGGGGCCATGCAGACCTCCTCGGACCGGCATGAGTATCCCGCCCACTGGGAGGCCGACGTGGTGCTGCGCGACGGAGGCACCGCGCGCGTACGCCCCATCACCGTCGACGACGCCGAGCGTCTGGTCAGCTTCTACGAGCAGGTGTCGGACGAGTCGAAGTACTACCGCTTCTTCGCGCCCTACCCCCGCCTGTCCGCCAAGGACGTGCACCGCTTCACGCACCACGACTTCGTGGACCGGGTGGGACTCGCGGCCACCGTGGGCGGTGAGTTCATCGCCACCGTACGCTACGACCGGATCGGCCCCGACGGAGCGCCCGCGTCGTCGCCGGCCGACGAGGCAGAGGTCGCCTTCCTCGTGCAGGACGCCCACCAGGGCCGGGGCATCGCCTCCGCCCTGCTCGAGCACATCGCCGCTGTCGCCCGGGAGCGCGGCATCCGCCGGTTCGCCGCCGAGGTGCTGCCGGCCAACAGCAAGATGATCAAGGTGTTCACGGACGCCGGGTACACCCAGAAGCGCAGCTTCGAGGACGGCGTCGTCCGCCTCGAGTTCGGCCTCGAACCCACCGACCGTTCCCTGGCCGTGCAGCAGGCGCGCGAGCAGCGCGCCGAGGCCCGCTCGGTGCAGCGGCTGCTCGCCCCGGGCTCGGTCGCCGTCATCGGCGCCGGCCGCACGCCCGGCGGCGTGGGCCGCAGCCTCCTCGACAACATCCGGGACGCCGGATTCACCGGCCGCCTGTACGCCGTGAACAAGGCCCTCCCGCCGGATCGGAAGGAACTCGACGGAGCCGCCGGGGTGCCCGCCCACCGCTCGGTGCGGGACATCGACGGCCCGGTCGACCTCGCCGTCGTCGCGGTGCCCGCCGACGACGTCCCCGAGACCGTGGCCGAATGCGGCGAACACGGAGTGCAGGGGATCGTCGTCGTGTCCGCCGGGTACGCCGAGGCGGGCCCCGACGGCCGCGAGCGCCAGCGCGCCCTCGTCCGCCAGGCCCGCTCGTACGGCATGCGGATCATCGGACCGAACGCGTTCGGCGTCATCAACACCTCCCCGGAGGTACGCCTGAACGCCTCGCTCGCGCCGCGGATGCCGCGGCCCGGCCGCATCGGCCTGTTCGCCCAGTCCGGAGCCATCGGCATCGCCCTGCTGTCACGGCTGCACCGGCGCGGCGGGGGAGTCACCGGTGTCACGGGCGTGTCCACCTTCGTGTCTTCCGGCAACCGGGCCGACGTCTCCGGCAACGACGTCATGCAGTACTGGTACGACGACCCGGACACCGATGTCGCCCTGATGTACCTGGAGTCCATCGGCAACCCCCGCAAGTTCACCCGCCTCGCCCGCCGTACCGCGGCGGTGAAGCCCCTGGTCGTGGTCCAGGGCGCCCGTCACGGCTCCGGACCCCGCGGGCACGCCGTGCGCGCGACGCGCCTGCCCCACGCCACCGTCTCCGCGCTGCTGCGGCAGGCCGGGGTGATCCGGGTGGACACCATCACGGAACTGGTCGACGCGGGTCTGCTGCTCGCCCGGCAGCCGCTGCCGTCCGGACCCCGGGTGGCGATCCTGGGCAACTCCGAGTCCCTGGGGCTGCTCACCTACGACGCCTGCCTCGCCGAAGGGCTGCGCCCGCACCGCCCGCTGGACCTCACCACCGGGGCGTCGGCGGCGGACTTCCACGCGGCGCTGTCCCGGGCACTGGCCGACGACACCTGCGACGCCGTGGTGGTGACCGCGATTCCGGCGCTGGGAGAGCCGCCCACCGACGACGCGGCACTCGCCGGGGCGCTGCGTTCGGCCGCCGCCGCGACCCCGTCCAAGCCGGTCCTGGTCGTCCACGTGGAACTCGGCGGCCTGGCCGAGGCCCTGTCGGCGGCGGCCAGCACGGCCCCGCAGCCGGCCCCGGCCCGCCCGGAAACGCAGGCCACGCACCCCGCCCCGCCCGACGGCAGGCGCCCGCCCACCGCGACGACGCCGGTCACCGCGTCGACGCGGGCCACTCCACAGGGTCCGGCCGTCCCGTCCGCCCCGCTCACCCCCGTGAGCCTCCCCGAGGACGCCCACCTCATCCCCGCCTACCCCGCCGCCGAGCGCGCGGTCCGGGCCCTCGCCCACTCCGTCGCCTATGCCCAGTGGCGACGGGACGCCGCCGACCCCGGCAAGGTGCCCGGGTACGAGGACATCGACGAGCGGAGCGCCGCCGCCCTCATCGACGCGCAGCTCACGCGCGGGGAGAGCCTCACCCTCGGCACCGAGGAGACCCGCGCGCTGCTCGGCGCCTACGGCATCCACGTCCACCGCGCCCTCCCCGCGCCCACCGCCGACGCCGCCGTCGAGGCCGCCCGCACCCTCGGCCGGCCCGTGGCCCTCAAGGTGACCGCCCCGCACCTGAGGCACCGCGCCGACCTGGGCGGCGTACGGCTGGACCTGGCGGACGAGGAGCAACTGCGCCGGGCCTACGCCGAGCTGACGGAGCAGCTCGGCACGCCCGAGGAACTGAGCCCCGTCGTGCAGCGGATGGCACCGCGCGGTGTCGACACCATTGTTCGCGCGGTGATCGATCCCGCCGCCGGAGCCGCGCTCTCCTTCGGGCTCGCCGGTGCCCCGTCGCAGCTGCTCGGGGACATGGCGCACCGGCTGATCCCGGTCACCGACCGGGAGGCGGCCTCCCTGGTGAGGTCGATCCGGACCGCACCCCTCCTGTTCGGCTGGCGCGGCTCGGCCCCCGTCGACACCCCCGCTCTGGAGGAGCTGCTGCTGCGGGTGTCGCGGCTGGTCGACGACCATCCCGAGGTCGTCGCGGTCGGCCTGGAGCCGGTCGTCGTCGCCACCCACGGGGTGAGCGTCCTCAGCGCCTCCGTACGCCTGGCCCCGCCCCCCGTCCGTGACGACCTCGGCCCCCGGACCCTCCCGGCGTACTGAGAGCGGCGTGACCCCCTGGGCGTTTCAACACGGCAGGTCGCCGTGTGTTTGACGGTGCGTCGAGCGGGCTACCCGTGCTTCCGGCCGGCAGCGGCACCTGCCGCAGGCACGGGACCGGCCCGCCGGCCGCGACGGCTTCCCGCCCGGGACGGCCTTCGGGCCGCTGTACGGGTACGACCGGACCGGCCCGCCCGATGAACGGAGAGAACGGCATGCACCTCGGGGCCCTCGACGCCGACGGGATCGGCTCCCCCCTCGTCCGGCACATCGCCCGCACCGGTCCCGGGGTGCCGAAGCCCTTGCCGGTCCTTCCGCCGCTCCTTCCGCCCTGCTCTGCACCGATCGGCTGAGCGCGAGGCCGGGGCCCGTGCGGCTCGCCGCGCCCCGAGCGGAGCCGCGTGGCGGGCCTCGCGTCCGGCGCGGCGGTGCCCCGCCCGACGGCTCCCCCTGCTACACAGAGCACTGCAGAGCGAAATAGTGACAAACCGAACATAATCTCCAGGATTGAGCGGCGGGGCCCGACCGTACGTCAGCGGTCGGCCGGCGCGAAGGAGTTGGTGCTGACGTGCTGGTCCTGCTGGCCGCCTACGCGGCGGCCGCAGTGTCGATGCCCTGGTGGGAGAAGCGGCTCGGCCGTGCGATGTGGTTCGTGGCGGCCCTGGTGCCGTTGGCGACCGTGGCCTGGGCGGGCACACGGGCGGCGCGCGTCCTGGACGGCGGCGCGTACCAGGAGTCCCTGTACTGGGCTCCGTCGCTCGGCCTGACGGTAGACCTGCGCCTGGACGCCCTGTCGCTGCTGATGCTGTGGGTGGTGGCCGGCGTCGGAGCCCTGGTGCTCCTGTACTGCCGGTACTACGTCGAGCGCGACGCCGGCCGGCTGGCCGCCCTGCTGCTGGCCTTCGCCGGGGCGATGATCGGACTGGTGCTGGCGGACAACCTCTTCGTGCTGTACGTCTTCTGGGAGTTGACCACGGTCGCCTCCTTCCTGCTGATCGCGGGGCGCGGGGCGCGGGCGGTGCAGCGGCGTGCCGCCCGGCAGGCCCTGCTGGTGACCGCGGCCGGCGGCCTGGCGATGCTGCTCGGCTTCATCGTGCTGGGCCAGGAGGCCGGCACGTACCGCGTCTCGGCGATCCTCGCCGACCCCCCACGGGGCGGCGCGGTCCCCGCCGCCGTGGTGCTCGTCCTGATCGGCGCGTTCACCAAGTCCGCGCAGATGCCGGTGCACGGCTGGCTGCCCGCGGCGATGGTCGCCCCCACACCGGTCAGCGCCTTCCTGCACGCGGCGGCGATGGTCAAGGCCGGGGTCTACCTGGTGGCCCGGCTGGCGCCCGCCCTGGCCGAGGTGACGCCGTGGCGGCCGATGGTGCTCGGCGTGGGACTCGCCACCATGGTGGTGGCCGCGTGGCGGGCCCTGCGCGAGACCGACCTGAAGCTGCTCCTCGCCTACGGAACCGTCAGCGAACTCGGTCTGCTGACCGCCCTGCTGGGCGCGGGCACGCGGACGGCGGCGCTGGCCGGGCTGGTGATGCTGCTGGCGCACGCGGCGTTCAAGTCGGCGCTGTTCCTGTCCGTCGGGATCGTGGACCACCAGACGGGCACGCGCGACATCCGGGAGCTGTCCGGACTGGGCCGCCGTCTGCCCGTGCTGTTCGGCGTCACGGCACTCGCCGCCGCGTCGATGGCCGGTCTGCCGCCCCTCGTCGGCTTCCTGGGCAAGGAAGCGGCCCTGGACGCGTTCCTGCACGGCACCGAACTCGCCCGCCACTACCAGCTGACAGTGGTGCTCGTGTGCGGCTCCGCGCTGACCGTGGCGTTCGCGGCACGGTTCCTGCACGGCGCCTTCGGCGGGCGGCCGTCGGAAAAGGCGGCGCGGGCCGTACGGAGCCCGGAGCCGGGATTCGTCGTACCGGTGGCCGTGCTGTCCGCGGCGGGTCTGGTGCTGGGCGTGGCGTACTCCGGCACGGCGGCCCTCACCACGGTCTACGCCGACGCCTATCCGCCGGGAGCCGACGGACCGTACGAACTGTCCCTGTGGCACGGGTTCACACCGGTGCTCGGTCTGTCGGCGCTGTCGCTCGTCGTCGGTGTGCTGATCCACGCGCTCCTGCGCCGCGGTGCCGTGCCCGCCCGGCTGCCGCGCCTGCCCGACGTGCAGCGCGCGTACGACCGCGTGATCGAGGGCGTGGACCGGCTGGCCGTGACGCTGACCCGGCACACCCAGGTCGGCTCGCTGCCCGTCTATCTGACCGTGCTGCTCGCGACGGTCGTCGCGGTGCCCGGCGCGGCACTCGTGGCGGCGGCACCGTCCCTGGGGTCACCGCCCCTGTGGCGGTACTCGCTCGAACCGGTCCTGGCCGTGGTGATGCTGGCCACCGCCGCCACGGTGGTGACCGCCCGGCACCGGCTCACCGCCATCCTGCTGACCGGGGCCGTCGGGTACGGAGCGGCAGGCCTGTTCCTGGTGCGGGGGGCCCCGGACCTGGCGCTCACCCAGTTCCTGGTCGAGACGATGACGCTGGTGGTCGTGGTGCTGGTGCTGCGCCGGATGCCGTCCCGGTTCGATCCCGGCCGCACGTCGGTGCCGGGGCGGGTGCTGCGGGGCGCGGTGGCCGTCGGGGTCGGCGCCGTCGTCACCTGCTTCGCGCTGGCGGCGGCCTCCGCCCGTACGGCTCCGGTGATCTCGACCGGGTACCTGCGCCGAGCGGCGGAGACGGGCGCCTACAACGTCGTCGACGCGATCATCGTCGACTTCCGGGCCCTGGACACGCTGGGCGAGATCTCGGTCGTGCTCGTGGCGGCGGTCGGAGTCGGCAGCCTGGTCCGGTTCCGCGACCGCGACGCGGTACGGGCCGTCGACGAGGAGCCGCCCGCCCGGTTCCCCACGACGCACTGGGACGAGCCCCGGCAGACCTGGCTTCCGGGAGCCGGCGAACGCCCCGGCGGCGAGCGCTCGGTCCTGCTGGAAGTGGCCATTCGGCTGCTCTTCCCCTCCATCCTGGTGCTCTCGCTGTTCCTGCTGTTCTCCGGGCACTACCGGCCGGGCGGAGGATTCTCCGGCGGCCTGGTGGCGGGGCTGGCGTTCGTCCTGCGGTACCTCGTCGGCGGACAGGCCGACCTCGGAGCCGCCGTACGCCTGCGCCCGGTCGCGATCGCGGGCACGGGCCTGGTGATCGCGGCGGTCGTCGCCCTGGCGCCGCTCGCCGTCGGCGGTACGCCGCTGGACAGCGACCTGGTGACATGGCACCTGCCGCTGGTGGGTGAGGTGAAGGGGGCGACCAGCCTGTTCCTCGACGTCGGCGTCTACCTGCTCGTGGTCGGTGTCGTCCTCAAGCTCCTGTCGGCGGTGGGCGTCTCGCTGGACCGGGGCGGGACGGCGGTCCGGAACGAGGAGGGATCCGCTCGATGACCGGCGCGGTGGACAACACGGTGAACACCCTCGACGTGACGATGGCCGTCGTGGTCGGCGGCCTGTTCACGATCGGCTTCCACCTCATGCTGCAACGGTCCCTGATGCGGATCGTCCTCGGCTTCATCCTCCTGGGCCACGGCACCAACATGCTGCTCCTGGTCGCCGGAGGCACCCCCGGCCGGCCCCCGGTACTGGAAGGGCAGCAGCCGGTGAACCCGGCGGAGCCCGCCGATCCGCTGCCCCAGGCCATGGCGCTGACGTCGATCGTCATCACGTTCGGCCTCACGGCGTTCCTGATGGCCCTCGCCTACCGTTCCTGGCGACTGTCCGGCAGCGACGAGGTGCGCGACGACGTGGAGGACCGCCGCATCGACATCGCCCGCCAGCGTGCCGGGACCGACGAGGTGACCGGACCGGGCGCGGAAAACGACGACGACCTCGGCGAACCCGACGGCGGCGAGGACGACGCCGGCGAGCCGGACCACCGGGACGACGGCACCGCTCCGGAGGAACACCGATGACCGCACTGCTGCTCGCCCTGCCCGTGGTCCTGCCGCTCCTGTGCGCCGGGGTGACCCTGCTCGGACTGCCCGGCCGGGTGATCCGCGTACTGGGCACCCTCGTCCTGGCGGGCGTGCTGGTGGACGCGGCGGCCCTGCTCGTCCTCACCGACACCCGCGGCCCGCAGTCCGTGCACATCGGAGGCTGGCCGGCGCCGCTGGGCATCACGCTCGTCGCCGACCGGCTGTCGGCGCTCCTGCTCACCGTGTCCGTACTGGTGACCCTGGCCGTCCTGCTCTTCGCCATCGGCCAGGGCACCGCGGAGAAACGCCAGAGCTCGGCCGAGGTCTTCCACCCCGCCTATCTGCTGCTCGTCACCGGGGTCAGCCTGGCCTTCCTCACCGGGGACCTGTTCAACCTCTTCGTCGCCTTCGAAATCCTGCTCGCCGCCTCCTACGTCCTGATCACCCTGGACGCCGACGGGAACCGCACCCGGGCCGGCATGACGTACACGATCATCAGCCTGACGTCCTCCCTGCTGTTCCTCACGCTCGTCGGCCTGGTGTACGCGGCCACCGGCACGGTCACCCTGGCCCAGCTCGGGCCGCGGCTCGCGGAACTCCCCGACGGCCTGCGCGGCGCGCTCGCCCTGCTGCTGCTGGCCGTCCTGGGCATCAAGGCGGCGATCGTCCCCCTGCACTTCTGGCTGCCCGACAGCTATCCCACCGCACCGGCGCCGATCACCGCCGTGTTCGCCGCACTGCTGACCAAGGTCGCCGTCTACGCGCTGCTGCGCACCCAGACCCTGCTCTTCCCGCGCTCCAGCGTGTGGACCCTGCTGGCCTGCGTGGCGATCGCCACCATGATCGTGGGCATTCTCGGCGCCCTGGCCCAGGACGACATCAACCGGCTGCTGTCCTTCACCCTCGTCAGCCACATCGGCTTCATGCTGTTCGGGCTCGCGCTGTTCGACACGACCGGGCTCACCGGCACGGTCCTCTACATGGTCCACCACATCGTCGTCCAGGCGGCGCTCTTCCTGGCCGCCGCCCTCGCCGTGCGCCACACGGGAACAACGGGCCTGGACCGCATGGCACAGCGGCCGGTCCCGGCGCCCCTGGTCGCCGTGTTGTTCGCCGTCCCCGCTCTGAGCCTGGCCGGGGTCCCGCCGTTCTCCGGGTTCGTGGCCAAGCTGACCCTGCTGCGGGCCGGCGCGTGGCAGGGCGGCACCGCGGCGTACGCCCTCGCCGCGACCGCCCTGCTCACCAGCCTGCTGACGCTCTACGCCATGACCCGGATCTGGACCAGGGCCTTCATGCGGCAGAAGCCGTACCCGGAGCGCCGTGACGCACCACCGCCGGGAACACCGGCCTCCGGCGCCGCCCGCCGCCCGCAGCGCCGTGCCGTCCGGTACGGGGCCCGGCTGATGACCGCCGCCACCGCCGTCATGGTGATGACCAGTGTCGCGGTCGCCGTCTTCGCGGGACCGCTCGCCCGCGTCGGTGAACGAGCCGCGCACGAACTGCTCGACCCGAGGGCGTACCGCTCCGTCGTCCTGACCGAGGAGGACCGTTGACCCGCCGGGAGAACGCCCGCCGAGTCCGGCACCACTGGCCCATGGTCGGGTGGCTGTGGCTGCTGTGGATCCTGCTGTGGGGGTCCGTCGGCCCGGTGGTCCTCGTCGGAGGCCTGCTCGTCGCCACGGCCGTCGTCCGGTCTTTCTCCCTGCCGCCGATCCTGCCAGGGGCCGTGCCCCGGCCACTGGCGATCGGGCGCCTGCTGATCGGCCTGCTGAAGGATCTCGTGGGGTCCGGGGTCACCGTCGCCTGGCAGGTCCTGAGGTACGGGGGGAAGACGTCCACGGCGATCGTCGAGGTCCCGCTGCACGTCGACAGCGACCTCCTGATCACAGCCGTGGCCGAACTCACGACGATCGCCCCCGGCACGCTGGTGGTGGAGATCGACCGCCGCCGGCAGCGGCTGTACGTCCACACGCTCCCGGTCCGCGACGACACCGACATCGACCGCCGCAGAAAGGCGGTGCAGACCTTGGAGCGCAGAGTGGCGCGGGCGGTCGGCCGCGGCCGGCGCACCGGCTCGAGCGGTGACGACGCCTCCGGGGCCGTCGGCGATCTCGGGTATTCCGCCGACCCCGGCTATTCCACCGGCCCCGAGTCTTCCGATCATCCGGATCAAGGAGGCAGCACCCCATGACCGCCCTGTACACCGCCACCCTGGCCGTGCTGTCGGCGGCCGGCCTGCTCACCCTGCTGCGCCTCGTGCGCGGGCCGGACGCGCTCAACCGCATCCTGGCGCTGGACGTCCTCCTGACGATGATCATCGCCGGGACCGCCGTGGGCATGGCCCTGCGCGAGGACACCACGCCCCTGCCCGTACTCGTCGTCCTCGCCCTGCTGGCCTTCACCGGATCGATCACGGCCGCCCACCTGATCGAGAAGCGGGCAGGCCTGCGATGACGGTGTCCGACGTGATCACCGCCGTCCTGCTCCCGACCGGCGCGGTCTTCTGCCTGCTCGGATCCATGGGCCTGCTCCGCTTCCCGGACGTCGTCAGCCGCCTGCACGCCGCCTCCAAGGCGCAGACCCTCGGCCTGATGCTCATCCTGGTGGGGACCGCCGTGCAGATGCCCCTGCGCTACGCGCCGGTGCTGCTGCTCGTGGTGCTGTTCCAGCTGCTCACCGCGCCGATCACCGGTCAGATCGTCGGCCGCACCGCCTACCGCGTCCAAGCCCTGGACCGCGGCGCGCTGTTCCGGGACGAACTCGCCGACCGTCTCGCGCGGGACGGCACTCCGGTGGACGAGCGGCCGCCGCGCGAGGACGCGGACCGGTGAAGCCTCCCCGGCCGAACGGTCCGGGCCGTTCCCGGCCCGAACCGGCCCGGCGCGCGGGGGAGTGCCGTGACCGGTGCCTCGCAGTCAGCGGTCCCCCGTAGGATGGGCGTCATGGCCAAGACCAGTACGACGACCCAGGGGCTGCGGGCGGCGATCGAGCGCAGCGGCTACTACCCGGCCCTCGTGGCCGAGGCGGTGGAGGCCGCGGTGGGCGGCGAGCCCGTCCGGTCGTACCTGGTCCACCAGGAAACGACGTTCGACCAGAACGAGGTGCGGCGCCATGTGACCGTGCTCGTCCTCACCGGCAACCGCTTCATCGTCAGCCACACCGACGAGCAGGCCGCCGACACCACGTCCCCGACCCCGTACGCCACCACGTCCACGGAGTCGGTCAAGCTCGGCCGGATCTCGTCGATCGTGGTCAGCCGCGTCGTCGCCAACCCGGAGTCCTACAAGCCGGGCACGCTGCCCCGCGAGATCGTGCTCACCATCGGCTGGGGCGCGGTCGCCCGCCTCGACCTGGAGCCCGCCGCCTGCGGTGACCCCAACTGTGAGGCCGACCACGGTTACACGGGCAGTTCGACGGCCGACGACCTCAGCCTGCGGGTCAGCGAGGCCGGGGACGGCCCGGAGACGGTGCGTCAGGCGCTCGCCTTCGCGCAGGCCCTCTCCGAGGCGACCGCGGACTCCGCACGCTGATGCCGCACACCTCCCCGACCCCGTACACCCCGCCCCCCGCGCCGTCCCCGCACACCGTCGGCTGGGACGTCCACCCGGAGCCCCTGGCCCCGGACTCCGCCCCCCTGCCCGAGTACGGCACCGGCTCGCTGGCCGACCTGCTGCCCACCCTCGCCGCCGGCATGGGCGTCCCCGGCACCACCGGCGCGATCGCGGAGCTCACCCCCGCCGACCGGAACTGCGTGTTCCTGATCGACGGCCTCGGCTGGGAGCAGCTGAAGGCGCACCCGGAGGAAGCCCCGTTCATGGCGTCCCTGATGGCCGCCTCGCGCGGGGGCACCGGACGGCCGATCACCACGGGCTACCCGGCCACCACCGCCACCTCCCTGGCCTCCGTCGGCACCGGACTGCCGCCCGGCGCGCACGGCCTGCCCGGCTACACCGTGCGCAACCCGGACACCGGCGAGCTGATGAACCAGCTGCGCTGGCAGCCCTGGACCCGTCCCGACACCTGGCAGCCCCACCCCACCGTCTTCCAACTGGCCCACCGGGCCGGGGTGCACGCCGCCCAGGTGTCCTCACCCGCCTTCGCGAACACCCCGCTGACCAAGGTCGCGCTCAGCGGCGGCGCCTTCCACGGGCGGCTGTCCGGTGAGGAGCGCATGGACCTCGCGGCTGCACAGCTGGCCGCCGCCGACCGCTCCCTCGTCTACACGTACTACGCCGAGGTCGACGGCGCGGGCCACCGCTTCGGCGTCGACTCCGACACCTGGCGCGGCCAGCTCATGTACGTCGACCGTCTGGTCCAGCGGCTGGCCGAGCAACTCCCGCCGCGCAGCGCGCTCTACGTCACCGCCGACCACGGGATGATCGACGTGCCCTTCGACGACGACCACCGCATCGACTTCGACCACGACTGGGAGCTGAGCGCCGGAGTCGCCCTGCTCGGCGGCGAGGGCCGCGCCCGCCACGTCTACGCCGTACCCGGTGCCGGGGCGGACGTCCTGACCTGCTGGCGCGAGGTGCTCGGCGAGCAGTTCTGGGTGGCCTCGCGGGACGAGGCGATCGACGCGGGCTGGTTCGGCCCCCGGATCGAGGACCGCGTGTACCACCGGATCGGCGACGTGGTCGCCGCCGCCCGCGACGACGTGCTGGTCATCGCCTCCGAGCGGGAGCCCAAGGAATCGGCGATGGTCGGCAACCACGGTTCGCTGACCCCTGCCGAACAACTGGTCCCCCTCCTCGAAGTACGCTCCTGAGGTTCGCCCCCGCGCCGCGCGCTCCCGGCCGCCGCCCCCGTGCCAGTCCGTCCCCGCCGAAAGGTGTCCGACCTCCCATGCCCGAGCTGGTGTTCTTCTCCGGAACGATGGACTGCGGGAAGTCGACGCTGGCTCTCCAGATCGAGCACAACCGTTCGGCGCGCGGCCTGGCGGGCATGATCTTCACCCGCAACGACCGGGCCGGCGAGGGCAAGCTGTCCTCCCGCCTCGGCCTGGTCACGGACGCGGTGGAGGTCGGGGAGCGCGCGGACCTGTACGCGCACCTCGTCGACCATCTCTCGCAGGGCCGGCGTGCGGACTACGTGATCGCGGACGAGGCGCAGTTCCTGGCGCCGGAGCAGATCGACCAGCTCGCCCGCGTGGTGGACGACCTGGACCTCGACGTCTACGCCTTCGGCATCACGACCGACTTCCGCTCCAAGCTGTTCCCCGGTTCCCAGCGGCTGGTGGAGCTGGCCGACCGGGTCGAGGTGCTCCAGGTCGAGGCCCTGTGCTGGTGCGGTGCCCGCGCCACGCACAACGCGCGCACGGTCGGCGGGGTCATGGTCGTCGAGGGCGCCCAGGTGGTCGTCGGCGACGTCACCGACTCCGCGGACGAGGTCGGCTACGAGGTCCTGTGCCGCCGCCACCACCGCCGCCGGATGACGGCGTCGACCGCCCGTGCGGCCGCCCTGTCGCCGGACGTGCTCCCGGTGTCGTCCGCCTGAACGGTGGAGCGGCCCTGACCGGTGGAGCGGCGATGAAGCAGCCGACCCCCGTGCGCTGCACGGCGACCGAGCACCCGGGCACCCCGATCAGTGCCCCCGGGGCTGGAAACCGCCACTGGCCCGGCCGGCCTGACGGCCCGGCCGCGGGCCGCGTGCGCGGGCCGGTCCGCGCACGGCCCCGAACGAGGCCGGGGGACACGCACGGTGAGGTGCGGCACGGCCGTCCCCGGACGCGTGGCCCGGTTCAGTCCGCGCCGTCCCGCTCCCCCGGGGACGGGGGGGGCGGGACGCTCCAGAGCGGATCGAAGCGCTGCCGGCCTCCTGCGCACCTCCGGGTCGTGGGCCGGCTCCGGCGCCGCCACGGCCACCGAGACGGCGGCGCACACGCGGCGCACCGCGCACCGGCAGGGCCGCGCACATGCCCAGGAACAGGCCGAGAGCTAACACGGCACCGAGGTCGCGGAGGATCCGGTACCAGCCCCTCCGGGACGCGCTTTCGCTCTTCACCGCCGCAGGGAACCACAGGGCAGCGCCCCCGAGCGGACCCTTTCGCGACGGCCCCGGCGCCCCCGAGCCCCCCGGCCCCGAGCGCCCCGCCCCAACGTGTCCCGTATGACCGGCGCCCCGCTTGCCGGACCGGGAAGACGAGGAGGGGCACCCGGAACTCCACGGTTCACTCGACGCCGGTGGGAGTGGACTGCGGCGTACGCCCGGCCAGGACCTCCTCGAGCCGGGGTGTGCCCTGCCCCACGGCGGCCTCGGTGGTGTCGTGGTTGGCGCCGTCGAGTCCGCCGTTGGTGACCGTGATCGCGTCCGTGCCGATCCGGACGGCGGCGACGTCCAGGGTGAGGGTCACGGGATCCCCGCTGTTGGTGCCCTTCACCGTCACGGTCAGCCCCTGCCGGGCGTCGCCCTCCTCGGGCAGCGACGCCTCGACGACCTGGACGGTGCGCTTGCCGCTGTCACCGCCGGTGAGGGTGAACTGGTCGCAGGTCTCGGGCAGCGACTTCAGCCACTTCATCGCATCGTCGAGATCGTCCTTCTGATAGGCGGCGACCTGGTAGAGCAGCCGGGAGTCGCCCTCCTCGAAACCGATGAGCGCCGACGCCCCGGACGGGCGGCCCAGCAGGGTCTCGTCGTAGAGCGAGTCGATCAGTCGCTGGCAGTCGGCGGCCTCGCTCTTCCCGTTGAGGAACGCGGCCGCGTCGACGTCTCCGATCAGCAGGGAGTCCCGCCATTTCTGGGGGCTGTCGACCTGGTCCCAGTAGTCCTCGATGTCCGCCTCGGTGATCAGCGCGTTGCGTGCGCCGGCTTCGGTGAGGTCACGGGTGGGGGAGACCGACGGTGTGGTGGTGGTCGGCGACGTGGTGGTCTGGGTGGCGGGGGTGGAAGCGGTCTCCGACTCGGCCGCCGAGCCGCCGCCTCCGTCGGAGCAGGCCGCTGTGAGGAGCAACGCCCCGGTGGTCAGGGCGGTGGCCAGGACACGGACCGGAAGGGGTGCCGCGCGGGACGAGCGGACGGTAGGGCGGGGGGTGATCACGAGTGCCTCCTGAGGACGGGACGATCTCCCAGCGCGTGTGTGCCCCGGGCGGCTCCCCCTGCTCCTCACCGCACCACCGGTTCGATCGCACCACCAGCGCATCGGAGGCATACGGGTGAGGGCCGGTTACCGTCCGGCACCTTCAGTGACCGCCTCCGGGCCCGCGCCCACGCGGTCCGGCGTGGGCTGCCCGAGCCGCTCGCCGCGGCGTCGAGGCCCGCACGACGCCACCGCGCAGGAGCCCACGTCACACGCGGCGGAACGATTAGTGGCTTCCAGAACTGTCCGCACCGCGGCGGACACGGAAGGGAACGGGTGAGGACGGAGCAACGGGCCTGGCGCCCGCCGCGCCGCCCGTGCACCGGCTATGCCGCCGCGCCGGCCTCGCTGATGTCCTTGTGCAGACGGGTCATCAGATCGCGCATCTCACTGATCCCGGCGGACGAGGGGGCGGACCTCCGGGTGGCGTTGCGCAGCCAGTCCGTCGTCGCCAGGGCGAGCCGTGGCTCCTCCGCGGGGTCCAGCCTGTCCTCGGCGAAACGGAGGACCTTCTCCTCCTCCAGGCCGAACGTGTCCGGCCCGACACGGTGCCGTGTGGGGTGCGAGGCGTCCGGCAGCCGACGCAACAGGTGACCGGCGAGCTTGCTGAGCGGCTTGTCGTGCACGGATCCTCCCGGCGGACCACTGTGGTGACGTCTTTCCGGCCGCCGGGGCCCCTGCCGGGGCAGGCGCCGGCGGCGGTACCGCCCCACGCGTTCGTCGACGGCCGCACCCCACAGTGCCGCTTCGTCTGCGCGGGCGCCCGTCCGGTGACCCGGTCGGGCGACTTCCGCGCCTCGGACAACGCCCGCACGGTGGGCGGCGAGACGGCGGTCGAGGGGAGCGGGCCGTGGCCGGTGACGTGAACCGGCGGGCCGGAACGGCCGGCCGCGAGGTGCTGTGCCGACGCCGGATTCCGCGTGGGGGATCGTCGCACCGAGGGCTCGCGTGGGCGGATAGTCTGACCTGCGTCATCAGGACTCTCAGGGAGTCCGGCAGCGTACGAGGAACAAAGGGGCGGACCGGTGGCGGACATCGAGGAAGCGCGCAAGCAGTTCGAGCGGATCGACGCGGACGGGGACGGGTTCATCACCGCTGCCGAGTTCAAGACCGCCCTGGCCCAGGGCGGTGACTGGAACGTCACCGATTCGGTGGCGGAGGTCGTCATCAAGTCCCGCGACCTGGACGGCGACAAGGTCCTGTCCTTCGACGAGTTCTGGGCGCACCTGAACAAGTGAGCCCTCAGGCCGGGGCCCGATTCCGCGCACCTTCGCGGCGGACCGGGCCCCTGACCAGGGCTCGGGCACCGTCGGCCCACTCCTTCAGTGCCGCCTCGCCCCGGGGATGACGCCCGGGCGTCGGTGCCGGCCGGAGCGGTCGCCCCGGACGGCAGGCCGGACGGTGCGGGCGTACCTGGTGCCGTGGGGAGGCGCGTCCGCCTGCGCTCGTGACATCGGCGTATCTCCGTGGTGTTGCCGCGGCTCGCGTACGCCCCACCTGCGAGCAGGACGAACAGCCTCAGCGGAACGCGTCGAAGAGCCCGGCACCCTGGCCAGCACCTCGCCCGGGGCCGAGCCGGCCGAGGATCTGCCGCGGCTCCTGGAAGCGGCTGTCGCCGCGGACCGTGCCCGCAAGGTGCACGAAGCCGTGCGGCTCGAACCGACGGCGGCCTTCCCGCGCGCGGACCCGCAGCCCGAGAACTCCGTGGTCACCGAGGTCAGTTGTGGTACCGAGGCGGCCTCGCCCTCCGTGAGGCCCTCGCATCCGGCCCAACGCCCCACACCGGCCTCCGCGCAGGCGCGGCACGGCTTCAGGAGACCGGCCCACGCTCTGCCGTCCGAGGCAGACCACCTCTGCCTCGTTCTCTCCGAGCCGCCGGCCGAAGCGCGGTCCGCCGACTCCGTCCGTGCCGTCTTCACGGTCGATGTCACCTGACGCGCCCCGGCGGTGGGGAGAGCGATGAAGTCAGGACGGCCCCAGGGACGGTCTGAGGGGCGGTCAGCTCACCGGGGCCACGGTTACGGAGGAGTTCTACTTGAGCCCGGAACATTGAGCGTGGCACGCGTCCGGGTGGCTCCGAACCGCGCTCGGACGGTGCCGAACAGGACCGGCCTTCGATTCGATGGGAAGCCTGTGGGTCATTGCGGCCCCTGCAGCAGCGAGAACCGCGCCCCCTCCGGGTCCGCCACCGTCGCGACCCGGCCGCGGGCGCTGTCGTGGGGCCGCTCGAGGACCTGGCCGCCCAGGTGCAGGACGTGGTCCACCGTGTCGTCGACGTCGGCCACGGTGAAGTACGTCGTCCAGTGCGGTCCGCGGTCCCTCGGGAGGCCGTTGCCCACGCCGTGGATGCCCGCGACGGGCCGGCCCTCCACGCTCAGGGTCACGTAGTCGAGGTCGGCGGAGACCTCGGGTCGTACGGTGTGGCCGAACACCGTCGCGTAGAACTTGGCCACGCGCTCCGACTCGAAGGTCGTCAGCTCGTTCCAGGCGGGCGCGCCGGGCACCCCGGTGACCGCCCGGCCCAGGTGCGCGGACGCCTGCCAGATACCGAAGACGGCGCCCGAGGGGTCGGAGCCGATCGCCAGCCGTCCGGCTTCGGCGGCGTCCAGCGGGCCGACGCCGATGGTGCCGCCGCACGACCGCACCGTCTCGGCGGTGCGGTCCACGTCCACCGAGGCGAAGTAGGGCGTCCAGGCCACGGGAAGATGCCGGTCCGGTGCCAGCAGTCCGATGCCGGCCACCTCGCAGCCGTCGAGCAGGGCACGTGCGTAGGGGCCGAGTTGCTGTGGGCCGGGCCGGAACTCCCAGCCGAACAGCGCTTCGTAGAACATCCGGGCCGTGTCCGGTCCGTGCACCATGAGGCTCACCCAGCAGGGTGTACCGGGTGCGTGCCGGACGGGCGCTTCACCGTCTCGGCGGGCGGACCCCCGTGCGTCGGTCATCGTCACTCTCTTCTCGGCCGCCCTCACGGTGGCCGTGCTCTTCTCGACCCGGGCGAGGGTCGCGTCGCGTCCGCTCCGCGGTCGTCCCCGTGCCGGCACTGACATCGGCCACGGCGTCGCGTGCTCCGGGCCGCCCCGTACGGCGGTTCCTGTCTCCGGAGGATGCCCGATGTGCGGGTCCCCGTCCTTTTCGGCACGCTTGCCGGAGGATGTCGATCGGTAGTACAGCATGTGCCCGATCCCGTACGCCTCGTGATCGGGTCTGCCCGGCCGAGCAGAGTAGCCGGACCTGGACGAGACGGCCACCCCGTACGTCAGGATGGTGACCATGAACGCCATCATCTCCGCATCCGAACTCGCCGCCGAACTGGCGGGCGGCGACCCGCCGGTACTGCTCGACGTCCGCTGGCGGTTGAGCACGGCCGCGGCGGCCGGTGAGCCGCCGTTCGACGGACGGGCCGCGTACCGCGACGGGCACCTTCCCGGCGCCGTATTCATCGACCTGGACAGGGAGTTGGCCGCGGCACCGGCCGGTCGGGGGCGCCATCCGCTGCCCGATCCGGAGGAGTTCGGCGCGGCGATGCGCCGGGCGGGCGTGTCGGCGGGCACACCGGTGGTCGTGTACGACGGCGGGATGGGCTGGGCGGCCGCCCGCGCGTGGTGGCTGCTGCGGTGGACGGGTCACCCGGACGTGCGGGTCCTCGACGGCGGGTTGCCGTCCTGGGACGGTCCGCTCGAGACCGCGCAGCCGGAGCCGGCCGAGGGCGACTTCGTGCCCGCATGGGGAGCGGCCGGACTGCTCGACGCCGACGGAGCGGCGGCGCTGGCCCGGTCCGGAGTGCTGCTGGACGCCCGTGCGGGAGAGCGCTACCGGGGCGAGGTGGAGCCGATCGACCCGGTCGGCGGGCACATCCCGGGCGCGGTCTCGGCGCCCACCACCGAGAACGTCGGCCCGGACGGACGTTTCCTGTCCGTCGGTGAACTGGCCACACGATTCCGGGAGTTGGGCGCGTCCACGGACAAGCGGGTCGGTGTGTACTGCGGTTCGGGGGTCTCGGGGGCGCACGAAGTGCTGGCGCTCGCGGTGGCGGGCATCCCGGCGGAGCTGTACGTCGGCTCCTGGTCGGAGTGGTCGTCGGACCCGGAGCGGCCGGTGGCGGTGGGACCGGACCCGCAGTAGACCGGAAGAGTGAAAGGGGCGCTCGTGCATGACGAGCGCCCCTTTCGTGGCATCTCAGGCCGGTTCGTCCGGTGCGGTGGCCGCTCCCGCAGGGTTACTCCTGCTTCTTGCGCCGGGTCCCGAACACGATCTCGTCCCAGCTCGGCACCGCCGCGCGACGGCCCGGACGGACTCCGTCCGCCTCCGCCTGACGGTCCGTGGAGCCGACGAGACGGTCCCGGTGGCTGGTGACGGCACGGGGCATCAGAACGTCGGCGTAGGCGGCACCGGCCGAGGCCGCGGGAGCCGGCGGCTCCTCGACCTCGGGTTCGCCGTCCGGCTCCTCGACGGCCGGCTCGGAGGCCCGCTCGGGAACCACCAGGTCGCCCCGGAAGCTCGGCACCGCCTCCAGCAGGCTGGTGAGCGAGTCCCGCTCACCGCCGGCCGTGGCCACCAACTCGTCGTCGGGTTCGGATTCCTGACCCGGCGGCAGGCCCTGCCGCTCGCGGTCACCCGGACGGTCCAGCGGGCGGTCGCGGGGCAGCCGGGCGATGCGCGGTACGAACGGGAAGCTGGGCTCGGGCGTCGCGGCGAGGTCGTCGGACTCGCCGATCAGTGAGCGGGCCTCGTCGTCGACGGCCTGGACGAGCCGCCGGGGCGGGTCGTACGTCCAGCTGGCCGAGTGCGGTTCGCCCGCGACCCGGTAGACCAGCAGCACTTCCCAGGTGCCGTCGTCGCGACGCCAGGAGTCCCACTGCACGGTGTCCTTCTCCGCGCCGCGCAGCGTCAGCCGCTCCTGCACGGCCTCGCCCAGCGGCGGACCGGAGTTCTCACCGGGCCGGCGGACGGGGGTCTTGCGGGCGCGTTCCGCCATGAAGGCGCGCTCGGCGAGCACGGGACCCTCGAAGCGGCGGACGCGGTCCACGGGGATGCCGGCCATCTGGGCGACCTCTTCCGCGGTCGCACCGGCTCGTATGCGCGCCTGGATGTCGCGGGGGCGGAGATGGCTCTCCACCTCGATCTCGATCTGGCCGAGGCGGGGACGGTCGCCACGCACCGCGGCGCGCAGGCGTTCGTCGATCGGAAGCGTGTACTCCGTGCTGTCCGCAGCCTTCAGCACCAGCCGTGTGCCGTCATTCGAGACGGCCACGACACGCAGTTCGGGCATGGGGACCTCCCGGGTGGTGCCTGCCGACGTCACGTGCGTCGCTGCTTCCGCTAGTCGAGTGTGGCCTGCCCGGGTGCAGCCTGCCACAACCTTGCCGAATTGCCCGGCGTGTCGGGCGTGGGCCCTGGCTCGCCGTTATGGCACGGTTACCTATTCGCAACGCTAAGTGACCAAATGCGTCACCCTGTGCAACTGGCCCCCTCCCGGCGGTCCTCAAGGAACCCGAGCACCCTGATGGGCGACCGGACCCAGGGCTCGCCACAGTACTCCATTCGGGCCATGTGCGTGGATCGGCGCGCCACCCGACTTCCCGCAAGGGGCGCTACTCGGCCGCGCCGGCCCGGATCCACCGAATCCGGGCGTGGGAAACTTCACGCAATCACCGAAAACGGAACTAATGACTTCGCTCGGGCGTCCCTTTGTCGTGCAGTTGATCGCTCGTGTGCGGGAACGTACGGGAAGTCAGGCAAGGTCCAGGAATGCGTGAAAGGCCGGTTGTCGCGGATGGGAACGGTGACGCGGAGGAGGGGAAGCGCGCGCGGATCGAGCTGAGCGTGCCGCAGGTCGCGGGCAGCGGGGTGGCCGCGGTGCTGGGCGCCCAGCTCGCCTCGTCCTTCGGCGTCTACGGGACCATCATCGGCGCCGGAGTCATGAGCATCGTCGCCACCTGCGGTGGAACGATCTTCCAGCACTTCTTCAAGCGCACCGGTGAGCAGCTCCGGGTGGCCGCCGCGGCGCCGGGCCGGGCGTCCGCGGTGCCGGCCGGGAGGCAGCCCTCGCGGGCGCCGGGCGAGTTCACCGAGGGCACCGTGTACCGCGGCCGGGCCAGGGAAGTGCGGCGGGGCTTGAAACGGGCCGTGGTCGCGGCCGCGCTGGTGTTCGGGGTCACGATGGCCGGAATAACCGTCTACGAACTCGCTTCGGGCCAGAGTCTCAGCGGCGCACCGGACACCACCGTCGGCAACGCGATCACCGGTGAGGGCACGTCCGGCTCCGGTGACTCGTCCGGCTCCGGCGGTTCGGACGAGCAGGATCCCGGTACCTCCGGCGACTCCGGGACGTCGGACGGCTCCGGTACCCCGGAGGAGTCAGGCGGCTCCGGCGGGGTCGGGCCGGTCCCCACGCCCTCCGCGACGCCCGGGGAGGAGGGAGCGGCCACCGGCTCCGGCGGCGACGCACCGGACGGCGGGAACGCGCCGGCGGTGACCCCGGAGGGCACCGGGAACCAGGACTCCGACGGCACCGCGAGCCCGGAACCGGACGCGTTCGCTACGTCCCCAGGACCCTCCGCAGATAGTCGTTCCGGAACAGGCGTTCCGGATCAAGACGGTCCCGCAGTGCCGTGAACTCGGCGAAACGCGGATACACCCGGGAGAAGTACGCGGCGTCCCGTGTGTTGATCTTCCCCCAGTGGGGCCGGCCCTCATGGGCGGTGAAGATGCGCTCCGCCGCCGTGAAGTACCCCTGATAGGGGGTGCCCCGGAACATGTGGACCGCGATGTACGCGGTGTCGCGGCCGGAAGCCGTGGACAGGGGGATGTCGTCGGCCGGGGCCGTGCGCACCTCGACGGGAAAGCTGACCCGCAGGGGGGAGCGGTCGACCATGGCCTTCAGTTCGCGCAGCGTGTCCACCAGGGCTTCGCGCGGCACCGCGTACTCCATCTCCACGAAGCGCACCCGGCGCGGCGACGTGAACACCTTGTACGGGATGTCGGTGTAGGTCCGCGCGGACAGGGCCCTGCTGGAGACGCGCGCGAGGGTGGGGACGGTCGCGGGCACCGCGCGGCCGACCCAGTTCGCCGCCTGGAAGACGCCGTTGGAGAGGAACTCGTCGTCGATCCAGCCCCGGACGGGATGCACCGGCCGTTCCGGGCCGGCGCTGCGGTTGTTCCGCTTGGTGTTCGTGTTTCCGGTGTGCGGGAACCAGTAGAACTCGAAGTGCTCGTTCTCGGCGTGCAGTTCGTCGAACTCGGCCAGCACCCGGTCCAGGGGCATCGGCTCCTCGCGGGCCGTGAGCAGGAAGATCGGCTCGACCGCGAAGGTGATCGCGGAGACGATGCCGAGGGCGCCGAGACCGATCCGGGCCGCGGCGAAGACCGCGCGCTCCTCGGCGGTCCCCTCCGCCGAGCAGGTGAGCACCGAACCGTCGGCGGTGACCAGCTCCAGCCCTCGGATCTGCGCGGCGAGGGAGGCCGAGTCGCGGCCGGTCCCGTGGGTGCCGGTGCTGGTGGCCCCGGAGACGGTCTGCTCCATGATGTCGCCCATGTTGGTGAGCGACAGCCCTTCCCGCGCGAGAGCCGCGTTGAGCCGCTTGATCGGGGTGCCGGCCCCGACCGTGACGGTGCCCGCCTCGCGGTCGATGTCCCGGATCCCCGCCAGCAGATGAGGGCGGATCTGCACACCGTCGGTGGCCGCGATCGAGGTGAAGGAGTGCCCGGTGCCCACCGCCTTCACCGGAAGACCGTCCTCGGCGGCCCGGCGCACGACCGCCGCCAGTTCGTCGACGGAGGCCGGCGCGACCTCCCGCGCGGGGTGGGCGAGGACGGTGCCTCCCCAG
The DNA here is from genome assembly GCF_045209715.1 of Streptomyces sp. NBC_01635. Classification (NCBI taxonomy): domain Bacteria; kingdom Bacillati; phylum Actinomycetota; class Actinomycetes; order Kitasatosporales; family Streptomycetaceae; genus Streptomyces; species Streptomyces sp. NBC_01635. The sequence continues at coordinate 6,702,812 of NZ_CP109277.1, forward strand.
TTACGCCACGTTCCGTTCCTCGTGCTCGCCGTGCTGCCCAACGGAGCCTCCCCGACCCGGAGCCGGCCGCTTGAGCCGACGGTACCCGAGGAAACCGACCGCGACCGCGACGGCCCCGGACACCGCCGGAACCCCGTACCCGGCACGCGCCCCGGCCGCGTCGATCACCCAGCCGGACGCGGCGGAGCCGAGAGCGACCCCGACCGCGAGCCCGGTGCTCACCCAGGTCATGCCTTCGGTGAGCTGCGCGCGTGGTACGTGCTCTTCGATGAGGGACATCGTCGTGATCATCGTGGGAGCGATGGACAGACCCGCAACGAACAGCGCCACGGCCAGAAACGGCAGGTTTCCGACCAGTAGGAGGGGGATCATACTCACGGCCATGGCACATATGCCCAGCAGCCAGCGGCGCTCGGGCGCCCCGGCGAAACGCATCAGCCCGAATGTCAGGCCCGCCACGCAGGAGCCCAGCGCGTACACGGCGAGCACCACGCTGGCGGCGGCCTTGTGCCCGCGCTCCTCCGCGAAGGCCACGGTGACCACGTCCACGCCGCCGAAGATCGCCCCCGTCGCCGCGAAGGTGGCCACCAGGACCTGCAGGCCCGGGGAGCTCAGCGCCGTACCGCCGCCCATGACCCTGCCGCCGTCGCCCGTGCGCTCGCGCGGGTGCGGGGCCGGTTCGGTGGCGTGCTGGGCCGTCAGCCAGAAGACGCCGACCGCGAGGAAGCAGGCCGCGAGCAGCGGACCGGCCTCGGGGAACCACGCCGTGGACAGCCCGATGGAGATGATCGGCCCGAGGATGAAGCACATCTCGTCCACCACGGACTCGAAGGAGTACGCGGTGTGCAGCTGCGGGGTGCCGCGGTACAGGGCGGCCCAGCGGGCCCGGATCATCGCGCCGAGGCTCGGGACGCAGCCGATGCCGGCGCAGGCGACGAAGAGCACCCAGTCCGGCCAGCCGTAGTGCGCGGCGAGCAGCAGCAGGGCCGCCGCGCCGAGCGCGAGCAGCGTCGCCGGACGCAGCACCCGCCGCTGCCCGTACTGGTCCACCAGGCGGGAGACCTGAGGGCCCGCGACCGCGGCGGCCAGGGCGATGGTGGCCGACAGGGCGCCGGCGAGCCCGTACCGTCCGGTCAGCTGGGACACCATCGTGACCACGCCGATGCCCATCATGGCCAGGGGCATCCGGCCGATGAACCCCGCGGCGGAGAAGGCCTTGCTGCCAGGGGCGGCGAACAGGGCGGGATAAGGGCTGGGCACGAGGTCTCCGAAGCTCTCAGTAAGGCGCGACCGCAGGCGATACAGCTTACGGGTTAGGTAACCCTAATGTCTCCTGGGGACAGGGGCGCGGCCCGGTCGGCCCCCCGCCGTTGCCCGGCGGCCTGCGACGGGTGGCAGGATCGAGGCATGCCTGACGAGCTCGATCCCACCCCCTACGACGCCCTGCTCCTGCTCTCCTTCGGCGGTCCCGAAGGCCCGGACGACGTGGTCCCGTTCCTGGAGAACGTGACGCGCGGGCGCGGCATCCCCAAGGAACGCCTGAAAGAGGTCGGGGAGCACTACTTCCTGTTCGGCGGGGTCAGCCCCATCAACGAACAGAACCGCGCCCTGCTGGACGCCCTGCGCAAGGACTTCGCCGGCCACGGCCTGAACCTCCCGGTCTACTGGGGCAACCGCAACTGGGCGCCCTACCTGACCGACACCCTGCGCGAGATGATCCGCGACGGCCGCCGCCGCATCGTCGTCCTGGCCACCAGCGCCTACGCCTCGTACTCCGGCTGCCGCCAGTACCGCGAGGACCTTGCCGACTCCCTGGCGGCGCTGGCGGCCGAGGGCCTGGAGCTGCCCCGGGTCGACAAGCTGCGGCACTACTTCAACCACCCCGGCTTCGTGGAGCCCATGGTCGACGGGATCGTCCGCTCGCTCGCCGACCTGCCCGAGGAGGTGCGCGAGGGCGCCCACATCGCCTTCTGCACCCACTCGATCCCCCTCGCCGCCGCCGACACCTCGGGCCCCGTCGAGCAGCACGGCGACGGCGGTGCGTACGTGGCACAGCACCTGGAGGTGGCCCGGCTGATCGCCGACGCGGTGCGGGAGCGCACCGGAGTGGAGCACCCCTGGCAGCTCGTCTACCAGTCCCGCTCCGGAGCCCCGCACATCCCCTGGCTGGAGCCCGACATCTGCGACCACCTCGAGGAGCGGCACGCGGCCGGGGCCCCGGCCGTGGTCATGGCTCCCATCGGCTTCGTCTCCGACCACATGGAGGTCCTCTACGACCTCGACACCGAGGCCACGGCCAAGGCCGGAGAACTGGGGCTGCCGGTGCGCCGCTCGGCGACCGTGGGCGCCGACCCGAGGTTCGCCGCCGCGATCCGCGACCTGGTCGTGGAGCGCGCCGCCACCGAACGCGGCGAGGACGTCGCCCCCTGCGTCCTGGGCGGACTCGGCGCGAGCCACAACCTCTGCCCGGTGGGCTGCTGTCCGGCCCGTGCCCCGCGGCCCGCCGCCGCGGGCGCCGACAGCCCTTAGGGGCTGTCCGGCGGATCATGCCGGAGACGCGGGGTCTGGCACGCCCTCCCCCAAGCTCTTCGAGCAGGGGGTGCCCCCAGCGGCGTTGTCGTCGGTCGCCGACTCCCCCACTCTCGACTTCGCTCGAGCGGGGGGACCCCCATCGCGTCGACTCTCTCCTCCGCCTTGCAGCTGCACGCACCAGACCCCGCTCGCCCCAGCTGGAAAGATGCTGCCAGTTACCTCCGACTTGATCCGCCGGAAAGCCCCTACGCCTGAGGAGCGCGCCGTGACCGACCCCCTGCACGCGGAACTGCTGCAGCTGGCCCGCGAAGCGGCACGCCGCGCGGGTGAGCTGCTGCGGGACGGCCGCCCGGCCGACCTCGAGGTCGCCGCGACCAAGTCCAGCCCGATCGACGTGGTCACCGAGATGGACATCGCGGCCGAGAAGCTGATCACCGGGCTGATCGCCGAGCACCGGCCCGACGACGGCGTCCTCGGCGAGGAGGGCGGCTCGACCGAGGGCACCAGCGGCGTCCGCTGGGTGATCGACCCGCTCGACGGCACGGTCAACTACCTGTACGGGCTGCCCACGTGGGCCGTCTCCATCGCCGCCGAGCAGGACGGCGAGACCGTCGTCGGGGTGGTCGCCGCCCCGATGCGGGGTGAGACGTATCACGCGGTCCGCGGCGGCGGGGCACGGGCCACCGGCGCGTGGGAGGGCGAGCGCACGCTGACCTGCCGCCCGTCACCGCCCCTGGACCGGGCGCTGGTCTCGACCGGCTTCAACTACGTCACCGAGGTGCGCACCCACCAGGCCGGTGTCGCGCAACGGCTGATCCCGCTCCTGCGGGACATCCGGCGCGGCGGTTCGGCCGCGGTCGACCTCTGCGACCTGGCCTGCGGCCGGCTCGACGGCTACTACGAGCGCGGGTTGCATCCCTGGGACCTGGCCGCGGGGGACCTGATCGCCCGGGAAGCGGGCGCGCTGACCGGTGGACGGCCCGGTGAGCGTCCCTCGTGGGACCTCGCGGTCGCGGCCACCCCGGGTGTCTTCGAGCCCCTCCAGCGGCTGCTGGAGGACTTCGGCGCCTGGCACGACTGACGGAAGGCCGGGACGAGGGCCACGGAGATCTCTGAGATCTCTGAGATTCCGGAGAACGACGAAGCGGGCCCCGGCGCTGGATTCGCCGGGGCCCGCTCCTGTCGAGTCATGTCGAGCTCATGGCATCGGGCTGATCAGACGCGGGCCACGCCGACCTCCACACCGTGCTCGGCGGCGAGCCGGCGCAGGTCGTCGAGCTCGCCCTGCTCCACCTCGACGAGGAAGTCGTCGCCCTCGTCGCGAGCCCGGGACAGATCGGACTCGGTCGTCCTTATGCGCTGCAGAAGTCCTGCGGTGAAAGCGTCCATGCTGCGCCCCCTCGTCCTGGGTCGTGGGTCGATGGCACGGGGGTGTGCCGGTTCGGAAAGGGACGATCACGCTTCCGGTGGATGACCGGCGCCGCTCGGCCGGGGGGCTACGGCTTCGGACATCCGGGTCCGCCCTGCGGGAAACGGACCGAAGCACACCGCATGGTGGTGCGGTGCAAGCAGAGCGTGATCGCGGGATGTAAAACCCGTCCTCCCCAGGCTCCCTTCCGCGGAAACCTAACCGGACGAGGAAATCTCGTATTCCCCATCCGTTCCCCGGGACGTTCCCCGGTCCCCCGCCCTCGCGCCACCGCCCGTTCGCCGGGCCCGCGCCGGCCCGCCACCGCCCGCTTCCCGGTCCGGTGGCCCTCCGCCGCGGCCCGCCGCCCGGCCCGTCCCCTCCCGCCACCGCCCGTTCCCCGGCTTACAGCCGACTTACGGCCGAAAAGGGCAGGATGGAGGCAACACACTCACCAGGACCCTGCGCGCGTGCGCTCCGGAGCGCTGCCCGGCAGGACGTAGGAAGGACAAGCGACGTGCGCGTACTCGTCGTCGAGGACGAGCAACTGCTCGCCGATGCGGTGGCCACCGGACTGCGCCGGGAGGCCATGGCCGTCGACGTCGTGTACGACGGTGCGGCCGCCCTCGAGCGCATCGGCGTCAACGACTACGACGTGGTCGTCCTCGACCGCGACCTCCCCCTCGTGCACGGTGACGACGTGTGCCGCAGGATCGTCGAACTCGGCATGCCCACGCGCGTGCTGATGCTCACGGCCTCGGGCGACGTCAGCGACCGTGTCGCGGGCCTGGAGATCGGCGCCGACGACTATCTGCCCAAGCCCTTCGCGTTCAGTGAGCTCATCGCGCGGGTGCGCGCCCTGGGGCGGCGCACCAGCGTGCCGCTGCCGCCGGTCCTGGAGCGCGCCGGGATCAAGCTCGACCCCAACCGTCGCGAGGTCTTCCGCGACGGCAGGGAGGTCCAGCTCGCGCCCAAGGAGTTCGCCGTCCTGGAAGTGCTCATGCGCAGCGAGGGCGCCGTCGTCTCGGCCGAACAGCTCCTCGAGAAGGCCTGGGACGAGAACACCGACCCGTTCACCAACGTGGTGCGGGTGACCGTCATGACCCTGCGCCGCAAACTGGGCGAGCCGCCGGTCATCGTGACCGTGCCCGGCTCGGGCTACCGGATCTGATCCCGTGGCCACCACTCCCACCCCCACACCGCCGCCCCCGCCGGCACCTCCGAAGCCCACCTGGGACCCCCGACATCCCGTACCGCCCTTCCCCTGGCTGCGCCCGACCATCCGGATACGGCTCACCCTGCTCTACGGCGGCATGTTCCTGATCGCCGGGATCCTGCTGCTGTCGATCATCTACCTGCTCGCCGCGAACGCGCTGAACGTGGGCAGCGACCTGCCCTTCGAGATCGTGTCCGGGCAGGTGTCCAGCGACATCTGCCGGCTGCACAGCGCCCGGCTGCCCGCCGAGGAGCTGAACGCCGCGCTGAACGCCTGTGTGAACAAGCAGCGCCAGCACGCCCTGGACAACCTGCTCAGCCGCTCGCTCCTGGCCCTGCTCGGCCTCGCGGTCATCGCCTTCGCCTTCGGGTACGCCATGGCCGGCCGCGTCCTGTCGCCGCTGGGCCGGATCACCCGCACCGCGCGCGCGGTGGCGGGCTCCGACCTGTCCCGCCGGATCGAGCTGGACGGCCCGGACGACGAGCTCAAGGAGCTGGCCGACACCTTCGACGACATGCTGGAGCGGTTGCAGCGGGCCTTCACCGCCCAGCAGCGCTTCGTGGGCAACGCCTCGCACGAGCTGCGCACCCCGCTGGCGATCAATCGCACGCTGCTCGAGGTGCACCTCTCCGACCCGGGCGCGCCGGTCGAGCTCCAGCAGCTCGGCAAGACGCTGCTGGCTACCAACGAGCGCAGCGAGCAGCTCGTGGAGGGCCTGCTGCTGCTCGCCCGCAGCGACAACCAGATCGTCGAGCGCAAGCCGGTGGATCTCGCCGAGGTGGCCTCCCAGGCCATCGACCAGGTGCACGCCGAGGCGCAGGCCAAGGGTGTGGAGATCCGCGGAGTGCGGAAGCCCGCGGTCGTCCGGGGCAACGGCGTCCTGCTGGAGCGGATCGCCCTGAACCTGGTCCAGAACGCCGTGCGCTACAACGTGGCCGAGCAGGGGTGGGTGGAGGTCACCACCGACGTCGAACACGGGCAGGCGGTCCTGGTGGTGTCCAACACGGGCCCGGTGGTACCGGCGTACGAGGTCGACAATCTGTTCGAGCCCTTCCGGCGGTTGCGCACCGAGCGGACGGGCAGCGACAAGGGGGTCGGTCTGGGGCTCTCCATCGTCCGGTCGGTGGCGCGGGCGCACGGCGGGCACATCTATGCCCAGCCGCGTGAGGGCGGCGGGCTCGTGATGCGAGTCACTCTGCCGATCTGACATCATGTCGCCGACACGACGGGGTGTTCGCTTTGGGCGGAATCGCCGGAGCGTCTCCCCGGCGACCCCCCTGTGGGATCGATCACAGGGGGGATGTCCGGTCCGTCGACGCTCCGTGATCATGAAGTCCCCGGAAGGCCGGGTATATCCCGGTTTTCAGGGGCTTCGATTACGGGAAGTACACGGTGAGGCGGCTTTGAAGTGCCGCGTTCGGACCGTGTACGGTCCCCATCGCCATCCAAGCCGACCGCTCGTGAGGGGTTCGGTTGGGTGTCGATTGAGTAACAGACCTTGATGTGAGGCAAAATCTCCGCCTCGGGTCGGGCACAAGTCCGGCCTCTCGCGCGTTACGTGCGCTGAAGAGACCGCATACACCCAGAGGGGGAGAGCGACCATGGCAACCGATTACGACACTCCACGCAAGACCGACGACGACGTCGACTCGGACAGTCTTGAAGAGCTGAAGGCCCGCCGCAACGACAAGTCGGCCTCGGCCGTCGACGTCGACGAGTTCGAGGCCGCGGAAGGCCTCGAGCTGCCCGGCGCGGACCTGTCGAACGAAGAGCTGGCCGTCCGGGTCCTGCCCAAGCAGCAGGACGAGTTCACCTGCATGAGCTGCTTCCTGGTGCACCACCGCAGCCAGCTGGCCCGAGAGAAGAACGGCCAGCCGATCTGCCGCGACTGCGACTGAGGGCGGGTCGGCCGTGACTGGCTCGACCCCACCTCGGAAGCGCCGCTTCCTCCCGAGGGGAGCGGACTCGGGGCCGCAGGACGGCCCCCGTCGCGACGCGCGTGATCACGAGCGAGGCTCAACCGATACCGGCTCGACCGATACCGGGGCGGCCTCGCTCGAACCCGTAGCCGACCGGGGTGACCTCCCGGCACCCGTGGAGGTCACCGCCGCGGCCCCGGTGGCCCGCAGACGCGCGGCGGCGGTCCGTGACAAGGCCAGGGAAGGCGCCCAGAAGGGCGGCGCCCGCGCGCGTGCGGGCCTGGCGTACCTCGCGGACCGGATCATCGAACTCGCCCCGCGGGTGCCCGTACGGGACCTGGGGACGCTGCGCCGGCAGTTCCCCGGGCTCGGTCCCGAGGAACTCGCGGAGAAGCTCGTGGCGGGCGCCTCCAGGGCCACGGCGACGGTCGGGGCCGGTGTGGGCGCGGCGGCGGCGATGCCGGTGCCTCCCGCGATGCCGACGGAGCTGGCCGCCGAGATCACCGGCGTCGCGGCGATCGAACTCAAGCTGATCGCCGAACTCCACGAGGTCTACGGCGTACGCCCGGCCGGCCATCTCGTGCAGCGCAGCACCGTGTATCTGAACTCCTGGTCACAGGAGCGCGGGATCGAGGCGAGCAAGCCCTCGACCGTGAACGCGGCGCTGAACAGCCGCATGAAGCGCGAACTGCGCCAGCGGATCATGAAGCGCACCGTCCGCAACCTGCCGAACCTGATGCCGTTCCTGGTGGGAGCCGCCGTCGGCGCGGTCATGAACCGCCGGGACACCAGGAAGCTCGCCACTCGCATCCAGACCGACCTCCGCAAGATCCAGGTCCCCTGGGACGCGTTGCCCGCTCTCCCCGCCCTCGACGCCCCGGCCGACGTCCTGGAGATGGACAAGCTCACCGGCGGCGCCCTCCGCAAGGCACTCCGCAGCGGCGGCCACCCGGACGGGAGCGACGGTCCCAAGAGAGGCTGATCCGGCTGATCCCGAATACGGCACAGCGGAAACGACGGCGGGCGGGAACGACGGGGCAGTGGGCGACGGACCTCGTCGGCCCCCCTGATGCCCCCCAGGTGACGGTTCGCCCGGGCGTTCCCCGCCGTACTACGCGGCGGCCTTCGCCGCCCGCAGGGCCTCCGCCAGCCGTTCCGGCTCGCGCGTCGACAGGAAGGCGTACGGCGTCGGGTCCTCCGGGTCGGTGATCTCCACCCGCAGCGCCCCCGGCACGTAGGCCCGCAGCAGCATGAAGCAGCGCGGGTCCGCCCGGTGGGTGCGCCAGGCACGTGCCTCCTCGGCGTCCAGGACCTCCATCTCGCCCAGCGCCGACACCGGGATCTTCGCCTCCCCGGCGATCAGCAGGCCGCCCACGACCCGGATCCGCACCGAGCCGTACGCGCTGGCCGCCGCCGCGGCCGCCGCGGTGCCGCCGGCCAGGCCGCCGAGCATCGGCAGGACGCCCAACGGCAGCACGATCAGTGCCATCGAGACACCCGCGAGCAAGGAGATCAGCCACCAGGAGCGGGGAGCGGTCAGGCGTTCTTCGTAAGGCAGGGCGGAGAGCTGCATGGATCCAAGCTTGGCACGGTGCCGGCACAGGGCCGCGGCCAGGGCGGCGGGCGCGAAGTGCTGTCAGGCGGGGCGGTGGTGGGTGACGGGCGGGTCGAGGTGGTCGGCGCGAAGCGCTGTCGAGCAGGGCGGTGGTGGGTGACGGGCGGATCGAGGTGGTCGGCGCGAAGCGCTGTCGAGCAGGGCGGTGGTGGGTGACGGGCGGGCGGGTAAGGTCTGCGCCTGTGAGTGGTACTTCCTCAACTCTTCATCCCCCCGCCGACGCCGTGCCGCCGGTGCGTCATCCGGATGCTCCCGCCCCCGGTGAGCTGCTCGGCGCCCACTACGACCAGTGCTTCGGCTGCGGCGGCGAGCAGCCCCACGGGCTGCACATCGAGGCGCGGGCCGGCGAAGGCGTGTCGGTCACCGCCTCGTTCACCGTGCGCCCCGCCCACCAGGGCGCCCCGGGTCTCGCGCACGGCGGGGTGCTCGCCAGTGCGCTGGACGAGACGCTCGGCGCGCTGAGCTGGCTGCTGCGCACGATCGCCGTGACCGGCAGGCTCGAGACCGACTACGTCCGTCCCGTGCCGGTCGACGCCACCCTCCACCTGGAGGCGGAGGTGACCGCGGTGGCCGGACGGAAGATCTACTCCACCGCGACCGGACGCATCGGCGGCCCCGACGGCCCGGTCGCGGTCCGCGCCAACGCGCTGTTCGTCGAGGTCAAGATCGACCACTTCGTCGACCACGGCCGCGAGGAGGAGATCCAGGCGGCCATGGGCGACCCGGACCAGGTCCGTCGCGCCCGCGCCTTCGAGGTGAACCCGTGACCGGACCCTGGGGCGACGCGCGTCCTGAGGGCCGGCTCGAGGTGCTGATCCGGCGCGTCGACCCGGACGTGCCGCTTCCGGCGTACGAGCACCCCGGTGACGCGGGTGCCGACCTGCGGACCACCGAGGCGTGCGAACTCGCGCCCGGGGAACGGGCCGTTCTGCCCACCGGAGTGTCTGTGGCCCTGCCGGAGGGGTACGCGGCCTTCGTGCACCCGCGATCCGGACTGGCCGCGCGCTGCGGCGTCGCCCTGGTGAATGCCCCGGGGACGGTTGATGCCGGGTACCGTGGGGAGATCAAGGTGATCGTGGTGAATCTCGACCCGCGCGAGGCCGTGCGGTTCGAGCGTTTCGACCGGATTGCCCAACTGGTCGTCCAGCAGGTCGAGCGGGTCCGTTTCGTGCCGGTCGCGGAGCTGCCCCGCTCGGTACGGGCCGAGGGGGGCTTCGGATCCACCGGCGGCCATGCCGCGGTGGAAGGTAAGAGCGGCACAAGCGTTCAGGCCGCCGTCGGCGGCGCAGTGGGTGGGAATCGATACGCTTCGGTCGTATCCGACCGGGAAGGACAGTGACGTGTTCGGACGTCGCAAGAAGAGGGATGCCGCCGAGGACGCGGCCGGCGAGGCCGAGCAGGTCGTCGACGGTGTCGACACGGAGGCGGGCGGTGCGACCGAGCGGCTGAGGCTCGAGCCGGCGCCGCGGCCCGACGGGCCCTGGGACAGCTCCGAGGTGAGGGAGCCCGGCGAGGGCAGGGTCGACCTGGGCGGTCTGTTCGTGCCCGGAGTGGACGGCATGGAGCTGCGGGTCGAGGTCGCCGGCGACGCGATCGTCGCGGCCACCGTCGTGCTGCACGACAGCGCCATCCAGTTGCAGGGTTTCGCGGCCCCCAAGCGTGAGGGCATCTGGGGCGAGGTCCGCGAGGAGATCGCGGCCGGCATCACCCAGCAGGGCGGCATCATCGACGAGGTCGAGGGCCCGCTGGGCTGGGAGCTGCGGGCCCAGGTGCCGGTGCAGCTGCCGGACGGCACGGGCGGCTTCCAGGTCGTCCGGTTCGTCGGCGTGGACGGACCGCGCTGGTTCCTGCGCGGGGTGATCTCGGGTCAGGGCGCGGTGCAGCCGCAGGCCGCCGGGCTGCTGGAGCAGATCTTCCGGGACACGGTCGTGGTGCGCGGGGAGGGCCCGATGGCGCCGCGCGACCCGATCGTCCTGAAGCTGCCCGACGACGCGCAGATGGTCCCCGAGGGCGTGCAGCAGGAGGAGGCCTCCGAGGGCTCCCGCTTCGCGGGCGGCATGGGACAGCTGGCGCGCGGACCGGAGATCACCGAGGTCCGCTGATCGCCCGGCGCTTCGCAGCCACGACGACGGGGCCGTACCCGGCCAGGACGCTGTTGACCGACAGCGTCCCCACCGGGTGCGGCCCCGCCGCCGTGGGCGGGCTCCCCGGCGGAACTCCGACGCCCGCCCGCAGCCGCCCGTCAGGGTTTCGTCAAGGACGCGTCCCGCGTCCCGGCCGCCGCCTTCGGCCGCCCCGGACGAACGTAGGGTCGACTCCGCGCAGACAGCGGTGGACCGGTGACCGGCAACCGACGGCCCGGCTGTCCGGAACCGGAAGACAATGAGGGCATGGGACGCGGCAGACTTCGGATCCACCTCGGCGCGGCACCGGGCGTCGGCAAGACGTACGCGATGCTGTCCGAGGCGCAGCGCCGTGTCGAGCGGGGCACCGACTGCGTGGTCGGGTTCGTCGAGCACCACGACCGGCCGCGTACCAGGGCACTCCTGGAGGGCCTGGAACAGATACCGCGCCGGGAGCTGGAGTACCGCGGCGCGGTCCTCCCCGAGATGGACCTCGACGCCGTCCTCGCCCGCCGCCCCCAAGTGGTCCTCGTCGACGAACTCGCCCACACCAACGTGCCCGGCTCGCGCAACGCGAAGCGCTGGCAGGACGTGGAGGAGCTGCTGACCGCCGGGATCGACGTGCTGTCGACCCTCAACATCCAGCACCTGGAGTCCCTCGGCGACGTCGTGGAGTCGATCACCGGCGTCCGGCAGCAGGAGACCGTACCGGACGAGGTGGTGCGGCGGGCCGACCAGACGGAGCTGGTCGACATGACGCCCGAGGCGCTCCGCCGCCGGATGGCGCACGGCAACGTCTACCAGCCGGACAAGGTCGATGCGGCCCTGTCGAACTACTTCCGTCCCGGCAACCTCACCGCGCTCAGGGAACTCGCGCTGCTGTGGGTGGCCGACCGGGTCGACGAGTACCTCCAGCGGTACCGCAGCGAGCACGACGTCTCGGCGATCTGGGGGTCACGCGAACGGATCGTGGTCGGCCTGACCGGCGGTCCCGAGGGCCGGACCCTGATCCGCCGTGCCGCGCGGCTGGCCGAGAAGGGCGCGGGAGGCGAGGTGCTCGCGGTCTACATCGCCCGCGGGGACGGTCTCACCGCCGCCTCGCCCGGCGAACTGGCCGAGCAGCGGACCCTGGTGGAAAGCCTGGGCGGCACCTTCCACCACGTGGTCGGGGACGACATTCCGGCCGCCCTGCTCGCCTTCGCGCGCGCGGCGAACGCCACCCAGATCGTGCTGGGCTCCTCGCGCCGCAAGACGTGGCAGTACGTCTTCGGCCCCGGCGTCGGAGCGACCGTCGCCCGGGACTCCGGTCCCGACCTGGACGTGCACATCGTGACCCACGAGGCGATCGCCAAGGGACGCGGACTGCCGGTGGCCCGGGGCGCCCGGCTCGGGCGGTCGCGGGTGGCGTGGGGCTGGGCGGTCGGAGTGGCGGGCCCCGCGGTGCTGGCCGTGCTGCTCAGCGCCTTCGACCCGGGCCTGGCCAACGACATGCTGCTGTTCCTGTCGCTGACCGTGGCCGCGGCGCTGCTCGGCGGGCTCCGGCCGGCCCTGGCCTCGGCGGCCTTCGGCTCGCTGCTGCTGAACTACTTCTACACGCCGCCCCTGCACCGCTGGTCGGTCTCCGACCCGAAGAACATCATCGCCATCGTGATCTTCGTCGCCGTCGGCGCGGCGGTGGCGTCCGTCGTCGACCTCGCCGCCCGCCGCACGCACCAGGCGGCCCGGCTGCGCGCCGAGTCGGAGATACTGTCGTTCCTCGCCGGCAACGTGCTGCGCGGCGAGACCGGCCTGGAGGAGCTGCTGGAACGGGTCCGCCAGACGTTCGGCATGGAGTCGGCGGCGCTGCTGGAACGCGCGGGCGACGTCGAGCCGTGGACCTGCGCCGGACGGACCGGCACCGGACCGGTCCTCGAGCGGCCCGACGACGCCGACGTGGACGTTCCGGTGGGGGACCACATGGCGCTCGTGCTGACCGGACGGGTCCTGCCCGCCGAGGACCGCCGGGTGCTGGGCGCCTTCGCCGCCCAGGCCGCCGTCGCCCTGGACCGCCGCCGGCTGCGCGCCGAGGCCGACCGGGCGCGCACCCTCGCCGAGGGCAACCGCATCCGCACCGCCCTGCTGGCCGCCGTCAGCCACGACCTGCGCACCCCGCTGGCCGGGATCAAGGCAGCGGTCTCCTCGCTGCGCTCCGAGGACGTCGACTGGTCGCCCGAGGACCGGGCCGAGCTGCTCGAGGGCATCGAGGGCGGCGCCGACCGCCTGGACCACCTGGTGGGCAACCTGCTCGACATGTCCCGCCTGCACACCGGCACGGTCACCCCGCTGATCCGCGAGGTCGATCTGGACGAGGTGGCGCCCATGGCGCTCGGCGGGGTGCCCGAGGGCAGCGTCACCCTGGACATCCCGGAGACCCTCCCCATGGTCGCCGTCGACCCCGGGCTGCTGGAGCGGGCGATGGCCAACCTGATCGAGAACGCCGTCAAGTACGCTCCCGCCGGTACCCCCGTCCTGGTGGCCGCCAGCGCGCTCGCCGACCGGGTCGAGGTGCGGGTGGTCGACCGCGGTCCCGGCGTCCCCGACGACGCGAAGGACCGCATATTCGAGCCTTTCCAGCGCTACGGCGACGCCCCGCGCGGGGCCGGGGTGGGCCTCGGCCTGGCGGTGGCGCGCGGCTTCACCGAGGCCATGGGCGGCTCCCTGAACGCAGACGACACCCCGGGCGGCGGCCTCACCATGACACTGACCCTCCGCGCGGCGGCGACGGCGGCAACGGCGGAGACCTCGGCGACGGAAGCGACGGCCGGGACGAGGGCCCCCACGGCGACACCCACGGCGCCCGTGGGCCCGCAGCCCGTCCGCCCAGCAGAATCGGGGCCCGTTCGCCCCGCAGAACTGGAAAGGCACTCCTCATGACCCGTGTGCTGGTGGTCGACGACGAACCGGCGATCGTGCGCGCCCTCGTGATCAACCTCAAGGCCCGCTCGTACGAGGTCGACTCCGCCCACGACGGTGCCGACGCCCTCCGCCTGGCCGCCGCCCGCCCCCCCGACGTGGTCGTCCTGGACCTGGGCCTGCCCGACATGGACGGCGTCGAGGTGATCCGGAGCCTGCGCGGCTGGACCCGGGTGCCGATCCTGGTGCTGTCCGCCCGGCACGCCTCCGACGAGAAGGTCCAGGCGCTCGACGCGGGAGCCGACGACTACGTCACCAAGCCCTTCGGCATGGACGAACTGCTGGCCAGGCTGCGGGCCGCCGTGCGCCGCGCCGAGCCCTCCGGCGAGGACGAGGGCGACCTGGTGGTGGAGACCGACGAGTTCACCGTCGACCTGGCCGCGAAGAAGGTCCACCGCGACGGCAAGGACGTACGGCTGACCCCCACCGAATGGCATCTGCTGGAGGTGCTCGTACGCAACGGCGGCCGGCTCGTGGCACAGAAGCAGCTGCTCCGGGAGGTCTGGGGGCCGTCGTACGGGACGGAGACGAACTACCTGCGCGTGTACATGGCGCAGCTGCGCCGCAAGCTGGAGGCCGACCCGGCTCATCCGAAGCACTTCATCACCGAGCCGGGCATGGGCTACCGCTTCGAACGGTGAGTGACCGCCCGCGGCGCGCACCGCGCGGTGCCCGCCGCGCGTGCGGCGGGTGCCGCATGCGCGGCGGGTGCGGGTGGCCGGGAGCGGCCGGTTCGGGCCGGGCGGGCAGCGGGTACGTAACCGTCGGGGTACCCCGGTACGCTTCACGTATGGGTGATGTTCCTCGCTCGGAGAAACCGACGGGCCGGTTCCGGCGCATGCTCGACCGGCTCTCCTCGTCGCAGGAGGACCTGGAGTCCGAGGAGCTGCGTGAGGACGCCGACACCGCCGGCTGTACGCGGATAGGTGACTGCCAGGACCGACAGATAGTGACGGTTACTGGTACCTTGCGCACGGTCACGCTGCGGCCGCGCGCGGGAGTCCCGGCCCTGGAGGCCGAACTGTTCGACGGTTCCGCCGCGCTGGACGTGGTGTGGCTCGGCCGGCGCTCCATCGTCGGGATAGAACCGGGGCGCAAGCTGATCGCATCGGGCAGGATCTCCCTGAGCAGAGGCCGCCGGGTGCTGTTCAATCCGAAATACGAACTGAGACCCCTCGGACGGGAGTAGCCGGTGACGTCGCTCGACAAGCCGACAACCGAAGACACATCCGCGGACGACGCCAGGGCGGTGACCGAGGCCGCCCTGTTCGAGGCGTTCGGCGGGGTGCGGGGCATGGTCGAGACGGTGCTGCCCGGTCTCCTGTTCGTCAGCATCTACACGATCAACAAGAACCTGCACATGGCGGCGATCGCGGCACTCGCCGTGTCGCTGGCGATGGTCGTGGTCCGGCTGGCGAGGAAGGACACCGTCAAGCACGCCTTCAGCGGCGTCTTCGGCGTCGGCTTCGGCGTGGTCTTCGCGATGATGACCGGCAACGCCAAGGACTTCTACCTGCCGGGCATGCTCTACACCACGGGCCTGGCCCTGGCGTACATCATCACCGCGATGGCCGGTGTCCCGCTGATCGGCCTGATGCTGGGCCCGATCTTCAGGGAGAACCTCTCCTGGCGCACCCGCAACCCGGGCCGCAAAAAGGCCTACACCAAGGCCAGTTGGGCCTGGGGGCTGATCCTGCTCGGCAAGAGCGCGATCCTGTTCCCGCTGTACTGGTGGGCGGACACGGCGCAGCTGGGCTGGGTCCTGGTCGCGCTGAAGATCCCGCCGTTCCTGCTCGCGGTGTACCTGACGTGGGTGTTCCTGGCGAAGGCGCCGCCGCCGATCGACGTGTTCGCGGAGATGGAGGCGGAGGAGCGCGCCGAGGAGGAGCGCAAGGCCGCGCGCGCACAGGAGAAGGCGCAGCACGGGGAGGACGACGAGGCGACGACGACGGGCCGGCACCGCCGACCCTGAGCCACCTCGTTCTGCAGGTGAGCACGTGAGCGGGGCCCGGAGATCTCCGGGCCCCGCTCACGTGCCACCGCCACCGGCCGGGTCAGCGCCCGGTGCCGGTCCTGCGGACCGACAGGAGGTCCTCCAGCTCCTCCTCGCGGGCCTGGGCGGCCACGAAGAGCAGTTCGTCGCCCGCCTCCAGGGAGTCCTCCCGGGTCGGGGTGAGGACGCGCGTCCCCCGGATGATCGTGACCAGTGAGGTGTCCTGCGGCCACTGGACGTCGCCGACCTGGGTGCCGGCCAGCGCCGACTCCTCGGGCAGGGTCAGCTCGACCAGGTTGGCGTCCCCGTGGCTGAAGCGCAGCAGCCGGACCAGGTCGCCGACGCTGACCGCCTCCTCGACCAGGGCCGACATCAGGCGCGGGGTGGAGACGGCCACGTCCACGCCCCAGGACTCGTTGAACAGCCACTCGTTCTTGGGGTTGTTCACCCGGGACACCACGCGCGGAACGCCGTACTCCGTCTTGGCCAGCAGGGAGACGACCAGGTTGACCTTGTCGTCGCCGGTCGCGGCGATGACGACGTTGCAGCGCTGGAGCGCCGCCTCGTCCAGGGAGGTGATCTCGCACGCGTCGGCGAGCAGCCACTCGGCCTGCGGAACGCGCTCGACCGAGATGGCGGTCGGCGCCTTGTCGATGAGCAGGATCTCGTGCCCGTTCTCCAGCAGTTCGCCCGCGATCGAGCGACCCACCGCGCCGGCTCCGGCAATGGCGACCCTCATCACTGACCGCCCTCCTCTTCGGGGCCCTTGGCGAACGCCGCCTCGACCCGGTCGATCTCGTCCGTGCGCATCATCACGTGCACCAGGTCCCCCTCCTGCAGCACCGTCTGGGAGCTGGGCAGAAGCGCCTCGCCGAGCCGGGTGAGGAAGGCGACGCGGACGCCGGTCTGGTCCTGCAGTCTGCTGATCCGGTGCCCCACCCAGGCCTGCGAGGTGTGCACCTCGGCGAGCTGCACGCCGCCGGTCGGATCGCGCCACAGCGGCTCGGCGCCCGACGGGAGCAGCCTGCGCAGCATCTGGTCGGCCGTCCAGCGGACCGTCGCCACGGTGGGGATGCCCAGGCGCTGGTAGACCTCCGCGCGGCGGGGGTCGTAGATGCGGGCGGCGACGTTCTCGACGCCGAACATCTCACGGGCCACCCGCGCGGCGATGATGTTGGAGTTGTCCCCGCTGGAGACGGCGGCGAAGGCGCCCGCGTCCTCGATGCCCGCCTCGCGCAGGGTGTCCTGGTCGAAGCCGATCCCGGTGACCCGGCGGCCGCTGAACGAGGAGCCCAGCCGACGGAAGGAGGTCGGGTCCCGGTCGACGACGGCGACCGTGTGCCCCTGCCCCTCCAGGGTCTGGGCCAGGGCGGAACCCACCCGCCCGCACCCCATGATCACAATATGCATCGCGTCACACCGCGCTTCCTGCAGGCCCGTCGACCATCATGACCATCGTGCTCATGTCTCTCTTTCGGCTCGCCGGGCAACCCGTGGCGGCCCGAGTACGGGGCGCCGGGCAACATCATGCCGGGACGGCGAGACCCCGGTACCCTCCGGGGGCCGACCGCCGCGTCCGGACACCCGGGCCCCACGTACCCGCACCGGGAGACGGTCAGCGGCGGGTGATGCTGCGCACGCTCGCCAGGGTCAGGACCCCGAGGCCGAGCAGCGCGGCGAGGGCGCCGATCAGTTCTGCGGTCGCGTGCATGGGAACCTCCACGGGGCGGCTGGTCCGAACGGACGGGGCGCGGCCACCCGTCCGGACCAGCCGCCCCGGACGACGGACAGGGGCGGCCCGGCCGCGACGGACAGCGGCCCAGTCATATAGGCATGGAACTGGTGCGCAGCACAGAATCCGCAGCGCCACCACCCCGAGATTTCACCCGGAGAGCAGAGGGCGTACGCCCGCGCCACGGCGGTGACACGAGGGCCGTAGGGAAGCCGTATGGATCCGGGTGGCGGATGGGTCACCCCGTGTGGGAAGGCCTACGATCCACTGTTGTGTCCAAACTGACCGACGTGCCCAAACGTATTCTCATCGGGCGCGCGTTGCGCAGCGACCGGCTGGGCGAAACGCTTCTGCCCAAGCGCGTCGCACTCCCCGTCTTCGCATCCGACCCGCTGTCCTCCGTGGCGTACGCACCCGGTGAGATCCTGCTCGTCCTCTCCGTCGCGGGTCTGTCGGCCTACCACTTCAGCCCCTGGATCGCGGCCGCGGTCGTCATGCTGATGATCACCGTGGTCGCCTCCTACCGCCAGAACGTGTACGCCTACCCCAGCGGCGGCGGCGCCTACGAGGTGGCGACCACCAACCTCGGTCCCCGGGCGGGCCGGACGGTCGCCAGCGCCCTGCTCGTGGACTACGTCCTCACCGTGGCCGTGTCGATCTCCGCCGGCATCGAGAACCTGGGCTCGGCGATCCCGTTCGTCGTCGAGCACAAGGTGTCCTGCGCGATCGCCGTGATCGTGCTGCTGACGCTGATGAACCTGCGGGGCGTGCGGGAGTCGGGCACCCTCTTCGCGATCCCGACCTACGTGTTCGTCGCCGGTGTGTTCACCATGATCGCGTGGGGCACCTTCCGCTCGGTGGTGCTCGGCGACGAGATGCGGGCACCGACGGCGGACTACGAGATCAACCCCGAACACCCGGGCCTGGCGGGCTTCGCCCTGGTCTTCCTCCTGCTGCGCGCCTTCTCCTCCGGCTGCGCCGCGCTCACCGGCGTCGAGGCGATCTCCAACGGCGTACCGGCCTTCCGCAAGCCCAAGTCCAAGAACGCGGCGACCACGCTCGCGATGATGGGCCTGCTCGCCGTCACCATGTTCTGCGGCATCATCGCCCTGGCCGGCGCGACCGACGTGCGCATGGCCGAGAACCCGGCCAAGGACCTCTTCCACAACGGCGTCCCGCTCGGCCCGGACTATGTACAGCACCCGGTGATCTCGCAGGTCGCCGAGGCCGTGTTCGGCGAGGGCAGCCCGCTGTTCCTCCTCCTGGCCGCCGCCACGGCACTGGTGCTGTTCCTCGCCGCGAACACCGCCTACAACGGCTTTCCGCTGCTCGGGTCGATACTCGCCCAGGACCGCTATCTCCCGCGCCAGCTGCACACCCGCGGTGACCGGCTCGCCTTCTCCAACGGCATCGTGCTGCTCGCCGGCGCCGCCATTCTGCTGGTATGGGCGTACGACGCCAGCACCACGCGCCTGATCCAGCTCTACATCGTCGGCGTGTTCGTGTCCTTCACCCTCAGCCAGACCGGCATGGTCCGGCACTGGAATCGCCTGCTGGCCACCGAGAAGCAGCAGGCCGCACGCCGCCGCATGATCCGCTCCCGGGCCATCAACGCCTTCGGCGCCTTCTTCACCGGCCTGGTCCTGGTCGTCGTGCTCGTCTCCAAGTTCACCCACGGCGCCTGGGTCGCGCTGCTCGGCATGTGCGTCTTCTACCTGCTGATGACGCTGATCCGCAGGCACTACGACCGCGTCGCCGAGGAGGTCGCCGCCCCCGAGGGTCCCAGCGCCGACATGGTGCGCCCCTCCCGCGTCCACTCGATCGTCCTGGTCTCCAGGATCCACCGTCCCACGCTGCGTGCCCTCGCCTACGCCAAGCTGATGCGCTCGGACAGCCTCGAGGCGCTCAGCGTCAACGTCGACGCCGCGGAGACCCGGGCCCTGCACGCGGAATGGGAGCGGCGCGGCATCGAGGTGCCCCTGAAGGTGCTGGACTCCCCGTACCGCGAGGTCACCCGGCCGGTCATCGAGTACGTCAAGAACCTGCGCAAGGAGTCCCCGCGGGACGTGGTGTCCGTGTTCATCCCCGAGTACGTGGTCGGTCACTGGTACGAACAGCTGCTGCACAACCAGAGCGCGCTGCGGCTGAAGGCCCGACTGCTGTTCACGCCGGGCGTGATGGTGACCTCGGTGCCGTACCAGCTGCAGTCGTCCGAGGCGGCCAGGCGGCGCGCCCGCAAGCGGGCGAACTGGGCGGCGCCGGGCTCGGTGCGCCGCGGTCCGGCGGAGCGGTCGAAGGACTCCTCCCCGCACACGTAGACTGGACGGTTGTTGTCGCGGGCCGTCGCCCGCCCCTTCGCCCCCAGAGTTGTGGAGTCACCCCGCCATGCAGGCAGAACCGAGGAAATCGCTGGTGGGGGAGGAGTACGAGGTCGAGATCGGCCCCGTCGCCCACGGCGGCCACTGCATCGCCCGTACGTCCGAGGGCCAGGTGCTGTTCGTCCGGCACGCGCTGCCCGGCGAGCGAGTCGTCGCGCGGGTGACCGAGGGCGAGGAGGGCGCCCGCTTCCTGCGCGCGGACGCGGTGAAGGTGCTGGACGCCTCCAAGGACCGTATCGACGCCCCCTGCCCGTACGCCGGGCCCGGCCGCTGCGGCGGCTGCGACTGGCAGCACGCCAAGCCGGGAGCGCAGCGCCGGCTCAAGGGCGAGGTCGTCGCCGAGCAGCTCCAGCGGCTCGCCGGGCTCACGCCCGAGGAGGCCGGCTGGGACGGCACCGTCGTGCCCGCCGAGGGCGACAAGCTCCCCGCCGGCCAGGTCCCGCAGTGGCGCACGCGCGTGCAGTACGCGGTGACCGCCGACGGCCGTGCGGGCCTGCGCCGGCACCGCTCGCACGAGGTCGAGCCGATCGACCACTGCATGATCGCCGCGGAGGGCGTCAGCGAACTCGGCATCGAGAAGCGGGACTGGACGGGCATGGACTCCGTCGAGGCGATCGCCGCGACGGGCTCCCAGGACCGCCAGGTCGTCCTGACCCCGAAGCCGGGCGCACGCCTGCCGCTGGTCGAACTCGACCGCCCGGTGTCCGTGCTGCGCATCGACGAGCGCAACGGCCAGGTCCACCGCGTCCACGGCCGCCCCTTCGTCCGCGAACGGGCGGACGGCCGCACCCACCGGGTCGCCAACGGCGGCTTCTGGCAGGTCCACCCGCAGTCGGCGGACACCCTGGTCACCGCGGTTATGCAGGGCCTGCTGCCCCGCAAGGGCGACATGGCCCTCGACCTGTACTGCGGCGTCGGCCTGTTCGCGGGCGCCCTCGCCGACCGGGTCGGCGACGCGGGAGCGGTCCTCGGCATCGAGTCCGGCAAGCGCGCCGTCGAGGACGCCCGGCACAACCTCGCCGACTTCCCCCGCGTCCGCATCGAACAGGGCAAGGTCGACTCCGTCCTGCCCCGCTCCGGCATCACCGAGGTCGACCTGATCGTCCTCGACCCCCCGCGCGCGGGCGCCGGCCGGAAGACGGTCGAGCACCTGTCGTCGCTGGGTGCGCGGAAGATCGCGTACGTGGCGTGCGACCCGGCGGCGCTGGCCCGCGACCTGGCGTACTTCCGGGACGGGGGGTACCGGGTGCGGACGCTGCGGGCGTTCGACCTGTTCCCGATGACGCACCATGTGGAGTGCGTTGCCATCCTTGAACCGGCCGCGAAGGGCGCCTGACCTGCGGATTCGTGCGTGCGCATTATGTGCGGTGTGGGCGTTACGGGCGATATCTTGACGCTGAAATGGCGCTCGTGACGCTCATTTGACGCTCGTTCTGATGGGGTGTCAGGCAACTTGTCGGGCAGGTCAGAACCTCGCCAAGGTGGCGAGCATCGATGGGCAGGCGACGTAGAGCGCGGGCCTACTGAGTCCTGCTGGTCAGATGTTCCGGAAGAGGCCAGGCGGTCCCGTGACCTGTCGCGATGGGTACCTGGGCCTTGGAGTTACCCCGGTCTGACAGACACCGATGGGCTTGTGATCTATGCGGCTGCGTAGAGCGCTCTATGTGGTGTCTTCGCGGCGTGACGACGTTCGTACTCGGCTGGGCTGAGCTGGCCGTTCGCCGAATGGCGGCGCCGGGGGTTATAGAAGCCTTCGATGTAGGCGAAGAGGGCCTGCTCGGCGTGGTGCCGGGTGGGGAAGGCGGTCCGGTCGATGAGTTCGGTCTCCAAGGAGGCGAAGAAGCTCTCGGTGACGGCATTGTCGTAACACGAGCCGGTGCGGCCGGTAGAAGGCCGGATCCCCGCCTCATCGCATCGCTGACCGAACGTCAGGCTGGTGTACTGGGAGCCCTTGTCGCTGTGATGCACGAGACCGGGGCAGGGTCTGCGGGCCGTGACCGCCATGGCGAGGGCGTCGGTGACCAGCTCGGTTCTCATGTGGTCGGCCATCGCCCAGCCGACGATACGGCGGGAGAACAGGTCTAGGACGACGGCGAGGTAGAGCCAGCCTTGATCGGTGGGGACGTAGGTGATGTCCGCACTCCAGCGCAGGTTCGGCGCTCGCGGTGAAGTCGCGGCCGATCAGGTCGGGGGCGGCCGTGGCCTGCCGGTCCTGGCGGGTGAGCGAGGCCCGGCCGGTGCGGCGGTGCACGCCGGTCAGCCCGGCCTTGCGCATCAGGCGGGCGACGCGCTTGCGCCCGACGGACAGGCCGTCGATCTCGCGCAGGTCCGCATGGATGCGCGGGGCTCCGTAGGTTCCGTGGGACCGCTCGTGGTGCCCGCGGATCTTCTCCGTGAGCTCGGCGTCCTCCCGCCGGCGGCGGGAGGGGACGCGGTCCCTCCAGGCGTAGTAGCCCTGCCGTGACACACCCAGCAGCCGGGCCATCAGGGAGACGTCGTGGTGTGCCGTGTTCTCGTCAATCAGCCGGTAGCAGATCACCGGCTGGTCTCCCGGACGAAGAAAACCGTGGCCTTGCGGAGGATCTCCTTCTCCTCGCGCAACTGCTTCACCTCGCGGCGCAGCTGGGCGAGTTCCTTCTTCTCGTCGCTGGTCAAGCCGGGGCGTTCCCCGGTGTCCATCCGGTCCTGGTTGGCCCAGGTCCGGATGGTCTGGGCGGACGGCTCGAACTCCTTCGCCAGCTCCTCCGGCGACCGGCCGGCCCGGACCAGCTCGACTATCTGGCGACGGAACTCCGGCGGGTAAGCCGGACGCGTCCTTGGCACGATGAACTCCTCCTTGCGGGACCCAGTGTCCCAAAGCAAAAGGTTGTCCATCAAACCGGGGCAACTTCAACGCCCGCTCAGCGCGCGATGCCGACGGACTGGGCCTGCCGGGTACAGGGTCCCTTGCATGATCGAGATCTGTCCGGATTCATCCGGTGAGGCCGAGGGCGGTCAGGGATCTGCGGCAGTCGCGGGCGGTGTGGCGGAGGGCGGCGGCGATGTTGGTGCGACCGTCCTGACGGTGGACGCCGATGGCAAGGTTGCGCAGGGCGGCCATGATGCGTGGGAGGCGACCGACGCGGATCTTGGAGTCGTCCTCGCGGAATGTGCGGTCGCGGATGTGGTGCAGGAGATTTTCAATCTTCCAGTGGCCTCTGATCCAGTCCGCGAGCTGAGGGCCGGTCGCTGTGCCGGGCGGCAGACTGGTGATCAGGTAGACGCGTTCGATGGTGAGCCTGCCGCTGGTGAAGTCTTTTCTCCAGCGCACGACTTGTAGGGCCTGGCGTGCGTCGGGGTAGTCGAGGTGGGCGAAGGCGACGGTCTTCAGCCGCCGGATCTCCAGGCGTTGGTGAGCTCGGGTGCGGTCGTGGTGGTCGAGCGTGATCTCGCGCCAGGGCAGGCGGCGGACGCGGTCGAAAAGGCCGGGATGGTTGGCCTTGACCTGGGCGATGTAGTGGGCGCCACGGGTGCGGAAGTAGGTGCCGTGGGCGTGCTGGGTGTGCAGCGCATCGGCGGTGATGACCGTGCCGGTCAGGTCGATGGTGTCCAGCAGGGGCTGGAAGGCGGGGATCTCGTTGCTCTTGTCGGCGACCTGGCGCTGGGCCAGGACGTGACCGGCGTGGTCCATCGCGGCGAGCAGGGTCACGTACGGGGTGGTGGCGGCGCGTGAGCCGCGCAGAGCCTTGCCATCGACGGCGATTGCTCGCAGTCCGGGGCCGGTTGGGGTGGCGCGGGCGGCGAGGAAGGCTCCGATTGCCTGGTCGAGGGCGTCACCGTCCAGCCGGACGAGGAGACGGCGCAGGGTGTGGGGATGCGGGACAGACACCGCGCCGGTCAGCGGGTCCAGGGGGAAGCCGAGGGCCCGACAGGCCCAGGCAGGGGCATCGGTGATCCACTCGGTGATCGCGGTGAGTGACCGGGCGCCGGCCAGCACACTTGCCGCGGCCGCGGTGACCAGGGCGGACAGCTGGTAGCGGCGCCCGCGAACACCTCTCGGATCGGGCACCAGGCCCAAGAAGCCGGACAGGGCAACCGCGTCCGTCAGCGGGGCCGGCACGGAAGCCTGGGCCAGCTGGTCCAGCGCGGTGGGCATAGGGGAAGAGCAGGAGCAGGCACGGACTCACCAAGTGTTCACGGGACTTCGACACTCGCATGATCACCGGGACCGTGCCTGTACTGCGTCCCCCTGGCCGAACCGGGACGTCCGACGCGACTCCGAACCAGCCCGGCGATCCGGACGAACCCCGATCACGCAACGCCCCCTGACTGCTGGGCTACCACCAAATCGGCGACGACTACCTGGCCGACCCGCCACGGCAGACCCACCGTCAAGATTATTTGAACTGCTAACCGCTGTACCGATCTCAACCCCGGGCTCGGGGTGAGTCGACTGTCCACAGTGGACTCGACGGTGTTCTCCGACCTGATGGACCTCGACGACGCCCACCAGTACGTCGCCGACATGCTCGCCGGCATGGACGTCCGGTACGACCTGGGCGACGACCACCGGCTCGTCGGCACCCTGTGCCCGGACATGAAGTTGACGCTGGAGCGGCCCGACCCGGACGTCGTCACCGCGGTGACCCGGTCGGCGGACCTGCTGCGTGAGGGTCGTGGGCTCCTGCTCGACCTCGTCGACCGCGCGGAGGCCCGCGACGCCGCGGCCGCGTGGACCGGACGGGTCAACACCGTCACCGCCCGCACGGACCGGGTGGACGTCGACGCGTTGCTCATCCGGCCCGACGGCTGTGTCGCCTGGGCCTTGCCTACCGGGCAGGACCTCGACGCCACCACGCTGGTGCGTGCGCTGGGCACATGGTTCGGCCAACCGGCCTGAGCACCGTATTAACAGTCGTCTCAGGTTCGCTCCGTATGAAGTAGGCATCCAGATAAGCGATGCAACCCGTATGTAGGAGGCTAGTGATGGCAGTCAACGCAGCGCCGTCCGGGCAAGCGCCGGCCGGTCGGTTGGCAGGCCGGTGGGTGCCATGGTTGGTGATTGGCTTGTGGCTGGTGCTGGCGGCGGGCATGGTGCCGCTGAGCGGAAAGTTGAGCTCGGTCACCACCGACAGCGCCGTAGACACCCTGCCGGCCAGTGCCGAGTCCACCAAGGTGGCGGCGCTGGACGACAGTCTCCCCGGCGGTGACAACAACACGTTCGTCTTCGTGTACCACCGCGCCGGCGGCATGACCGACGCCGACCGCGCGACGGTCGAGCGCCACTACGACACCCTTGCCAAGCGGTACCCGCCGAAGGCGACGGCGGCGGCCGGCGAGGACGACGAGGGCTCACCGGCGAGCCTCTCCACCGACCGCAAGGCGATGATGTTCACCCTCGAGGTGAGCACGGCCTACGGCGCACCGGAGGAGATCGTCGGCCCGTTGCGTGACGCCGCGAAGGACCGCCCCTCCGGCCTGGAACTCGACGTGACCGGCCCGGGCGCGATCGACGGCGACATGGATGCCGTCTTCGACGGCATCGACGTGCAGGTCCTCCTCACCACCATCGTCGTCGTCACGCTCCTGCTCATCCTCACCTACCGCAGCCCGGTGTTGTGGATCATCCCGCTGGTGGCCGTTGGCGCGGCCGCACTGACCTCGATGGGGACCGTCTACCTGCTCGTCAAGGGCTTCGGCATCGTGGTCAACGACCAGAACTCGGCGCTGCTGACGATCCTGGTGTTCGGCGTCGGCACTGACTACGCGCTGTTGCTCATCGCTCGATATCGGGAGGCACTGCACCACCATGAGAACGTTCGGGTCGCGATGGTCCACGCGCTACGCGGCGCGGCGCCGGCCATCGTCGCGTCCGCGGCCACCGTGGTCGCCGGCCTGCTCTGCCTGCTCGTCGCGGACCTGAACAGCACCAGCGGGTTGGGCCCGATCGGTGCGGCCGGCATCTTGTGCGCGCTGGTGGCCATGCTGACGCTGTTCCCGGCGGTGCTCGTGGTGCTCGGCAGGCGGATCTTCTGGCCGGCCATCCCGCGGTTCAGCACGGCCGTGGAGGAGAAGCCGGGGCTGTGGGGACGGCTCGGCACCGCTATCAGCCGCCGCAGGTGGGTGGCGACGCTCGGCTCGCTCGGAGTCCTCGGCGTGCTCGCCCTCGGGCTGGCGGGCAACACCGGCGCCCTGCGGGAGCAGGACCAGTTCCTGTCCGCGCCGGAGTCGGTCACCGGCTTCACCGTTCTCCGCCAGCACTTCCCGGAGCTCGGCGGCCAGCCGATGACGATCTTCACGCGGCCGGCGCACCAGGAGCGGGTGCTCGACATCGTCAAGGACACTCGCGGTGTGGCCCTGGCCATCCCGGAGCAGACCAGCGGTGGCTGGGCCAACATCTCCGTGTTCCCGAAGGACGCGCCGGACACCGTCGCAGAGTACGACACGATCAAGCGGGTGCGCACCGCCGTGCACGCGGTGAGCGGGGCGGAGGCGATCGTCGGCGGGCCGAGTGCGGAGAACCTCGACACCGAGGTGACCACCAAGCGCGACGAGAAGCTGGTGATCCCGCTGGTGCTCGTCGTCGTCCTGATCGTCCTCGGGCTGCTGCTGCGCGCGGTCCTGGCCCCGCTGGTCCTGATGTCCACCGTGATCGTCTCATTCGCCGCAGCCTTCGGCGGCAGCGTGTTCGTCTTCGACACGATCCTCGGGTTCAAGGGTATCGACTCTTCGGTGCCGCTGCTGGCATTCCTGTTCCTGGTGGCGCTCGGCATCGACTACAACATCTTCCTGGCCAGCCGGGCCCGGGAGGAGACCGTGCGTCTCGGCACCAGAGAGGGCATGCTCAGAGCCCTCTCGGCCACCGGTGGCGTCATCACCTCGGCAGGCCTGGTCCTGGCGGCCACGTTCGCGGTCCTCGTCACACTTCCGCTGGTGATGCTGATCGAGGTCGGGTTCCTGGTGGCCTTCGGCGTGCTGCTCGACGCCCTGCTGGTGCGGTCGGTCCTGGTGCCCGCCCTCACCTTGCTGATCGGCCGGCGGATGTGGTGGCCGAGCCGGCTGTCCCGTCCAGCGGCGGAGCTGCCGGGCGGTCAACAGCCGCTCGCCGACGACGAGGAGCCCGCGCTGCAACGGTGAGCGCGGCGGCACGGACGAGTTCCGGGACGGGCCCCAGGCCCGTCCCGGATTTTCATGGGCCCGACGGTCGCCGGCCTTTGGTCCTGCGCCGCGCCGCCGGGGCTGGGGTCGGCGCATCGCGGTGTCCTGCCCCGGCGGTGAGCCGCGCGGGGCCATGCCCGAGGGCCGCCGTCCCTTGTCCTGCACCGCGCCGCCGGGGCGGGTCAGCGCACCTCGGTGTCCTTCCCGGCGGTGAGCCGCGCGATCGGGGCGGGCGGGGCCGCGGCCGGAAGGTCGACCCGAAGCAGCGCGCCACCGCGTGCGGAGCGGGCGACGGTGGCCCGGCCGCCGTGGGCGTCGACGACCCGCTGCACGATCGACAGCCCCAGACCGGATCCCGGCAACGCCCGGGCGCTGTCGGCACGGTAGAACCGGTCGAACACCCGCGGTACGTCGGCGGCGTCGATGCCCGGCCCGGCGTCGTCGACCTCGAGCACCGCCGACGCGCCCTCGGCACGGAGCCGGACCTGGACCGGCTGGTTCGCGGGGGACCACTTGCCGGCGTTGTCGATGAGGTTGAGCACCGCCCGCTCGAGCGCAGCGGGACGCCCGCTCACCCACACAGAGGTCACGTCGAGCGCGACCTCGATGTCGGGCACGCGGGAACGCGCCCGGGTCGCGGCGGCCACCACCACGTCGGCGAGGTCGAGCACCTCGGTGCTCTCGTCGCTGACGGCACCGCGCGCCAGGTCGGTCAGCTCGGCGGCAAGGGTGCTCAACTCGGCCACCTGGGCGCCGAGATCGTTGAGCAGCCGGGTCCGGCTCTCCGTCGGCAGTGCGCTGTCCAGGGTGCCGCGCCGATCGAGCCGGATCAGCAGCTCGACGTTGAGGCGCAGGCTGGTGAGGGGGGTCTTGAGCTCGTGGGCGGCGTCCTCGGCGAGCAGCCGCTGGGCCCGCCGGGAGTTCCGGAGCGCGGCGAGCATGTCGTTGATCGACTGGATCAGCCGCCGGATCTCCCCACCGCCCTCATCCGGGATGTCGGCGTCGAGATCCTGGGTGTGCGCGACACGTACCGCGGCGGCGGTCAGCCGGTCGATCGGTGTCAGCCCGGTCCGCGCCACGGTCCGCCCGACAAGGGCGCCGCCGACCACGCAGAGCAGCCCGATCAGCAGCATGCCAAACCCGAACCGGTTGATCGGGCTGTCGTCGACGACGCGGGCCACCTGGACCGCGCCGTCGCCCGCCCGCAGCGTGTAGATGAGGTAGCCGTCGTCGTCGCTGTCGTTCGACTCCATCAGGTCGGCCGACGCGCCCTGCGCCACGCGCCCGGCGTGCTCGCTGACCGGGGGCAGCGCGGGTTGGCCGGCCGGCGTCCGGATCGAGCCGTCGGGCAGGATGACCCGCACCAGCCGACCGGATCCGGGATACGGCGGTAGCTGGACCTGTGCCAGACCGGCGCGCTCCGCGTTCGTCGCCAGGACGCGGGAGTCGGCGCGTAGCTGATTCTCGGCGGTGTCCTGCAGCTCCCAGTCCAGTAGCTCGCTGGCCACCTGGAAGGCCGCGAACACGCTGACCGCGATGGCCGTCGCCGCGATCACCGTCAGCCTGGTCCGCAGGGACCGCCGGCGCCACCATCGGGT
Source organism: Streptomyces sp. NBC_01635 (assembly GCF_045209715.1). Lineage (NCBI taxonomy): Bacteria > Bacillati > Actinomycetota > Actinomycetes > Kitasatosporales > Streptomycetaceae > Streptomyces > Streptomyces sp. NBC_01635. Next base: position 6,731,415 of record NZ_CP109277.1, read on the forward strand.
CAGCCGGCGCGGTTCCCGGCCGGCGGGCCTGCTCACGGAGGAGTCTCCCGCAATGTGTATCCCAGGCCGCGCAGCGTGTAGATCAATCGCGGCTCACCCTCGGCCTCCATCTTGCGGCGCAGGTAGCTCACGTATACCTGGAGGTTGTTGGCAGTGGAGCTCATGCCGAAGCCCCAGATCGCCTCGAACAGCACGTCGCGGGTCAAGACCCGGGTCGCGTTCCTCACGAGGACCTGCAGGAGGGAGAACTCGGTCCGGGTCAGGTGCAGCGGCCGCCCGCCCCGCCACGCCTCGAACCTGTCGGGATCGAGCCGGACGTCGGCGAACGACAGGATCTGCGACTCCTCGTCGGTCGGCGTGCGCCGGCGCAGCAGGGCCCGCACCCGGGCCAGCAACTCCTCGGTGGCGAACGGCTTGGGCAGGTAGTCGTCGGCGCCCGCGTCCAGCCCCGCGACCCGGTCGGAGACCTGGTCACGGGCGGTCAGCATCAGCACCGGCAGATCCCGACCCGCGGCCCGCAACCGCCGGCAGGTCTCCAACCCGCCGAGGTGGGGCATCATCACGTCGAGGAGCAGCAGATCCAGCGTGTCACCGCTGGCCCCACCGACCCCGTCGAGCACGGCGAGACCGTTGGCGACGGTGCTCGTGTCGTAACCCTCGACCTGGAGCACCCGCTCCAGCGACTCACGGATGGCCACGTCATCATCCGCGATCATGATCCGCACGCCGGCCCGCCCCCTTCCAGTCGATGTTTTTGCCGCTCATTTTCCCCGATCAACCTGAGGCCAGGATTAGAGCGTCGCTGGGGACCGCGCTCTTACGGATACCTAAGAAGTGACTCCTCCCCCTCGTAAACGAGGGAGCTTCTCGCTATGCCGGTGCGGCTTCGCGACGGACCAGCCCGGCCCGTAGGACGTTCAGGGCTCCCACCGTGTCCGCGTGCGCTGAGTGGCCGCACGAGACGCAGTGGAACTTCTCCTGTGTGGGCCGGTTCTCCTTGGCGGTGTGCCCGCATTCGGGACACCGCCGCGAGGTGCTGCGGGGGTCCACGGCAATCACTTCCCGTCCGGCGCTTTCAGCCTTGGCGTTCAGGATCGCGAGGAACACCCCCCATCCGGCATCGTTGATCGAACGGTTGAGTCCGGTCTTCGCGCTCGCCCCGTTGGGTAGAAAGCTGCCTGGAGTGTTGGGGTCGGGCTTTGGCTCGGGGGCCTTGCTCATGTTGCGGATCTTGAGGTCTTCGTGCGCGATCAGGTCGTGTTCACGGACCAGGCCGAGGGCGGTCTTGTGCGCGTGGTCGAGTCGCTGGCGGCGGACCTTGCCGTGCAGTTCGGCGACCTTGTCCACGGCCCGCTGGTGGTTCTTGGTGCGCTTGTCGCGGCAAACTCGCGGGAACCGGGCGAGAGCCCGCTGCGCGGCCACCAGCTTCGCGGCTGCGCGGCGTCCGTGGCGGGGGTTCTCCACGAATCCACCGTTGGAGTCGGCGAGGAAGTTGGCTATGCCCAGGTCGATGCCGACCACGGCCCCGGTCGCCGGAAGCAGTTCGGCCTGCTCCTGCTCGGCGGTGAGTACGACGAACCACTTGCGTCCCTCGCGCCTGACCGACACGGTCTTGACCTTGCCGACCACGGCGCGGTGCTGGTTGACCTTGACGTGCCCGACACCTTGGAAGCGGACGCGGGTGACGGGGTCGTGCGGGGTGGAGTCCCAGCGGCAGCCGTCGCCGTCCCTGGGGAAGTCCACGGTGTCGAACCAGTTCACACCCCTAAACCGGGGATAGCCGGGCTTCTCTCCGGCCTTGATGCGGCGGAAGAACGCGGCGAATGCCTTGTCGAGGCGACGCAAGGTCGCCTGCTGCGAAGAGAACGACCAACGCCCCTGACGCTCCGGATCGAAGGCCCGGATTTCCTTGAGCTGAGCGGACTGCTGACCGTACTTGATCGATGTTTTAGAGGTGTGCCGGTAGGCATCGCGGCGTTCTTGCAACGCTCCGTTGTAGAGCGAGCAGTGATCCCGAAGCATCTCGGTCAGCGCGATCGCCTGGCCCATGGTGGGCCGCATAAGGAACTTGTACGCACGGATCATCCGGCCCACCCCCTTCCTGGTCGACTCGAAGAGCATACTACCGTTGGTGTATGTCACCACGCTGGGAACCAAATCCCGATATCCGTACCGGCCGCCACGTCACCTACAACCTCCATGCTCACTTGGTGTTCGTCACGAAGTACCGGCGTGGCGTGTTCGATGACGCCATGCTCAAAAGGTGCGAAGAGATCATGCGGGAGGTGTGCGGCAAGTTCGAAGCCGATCTGCGGGAGTTCAACGGCGAGGCTGATCACGTGCATCTACTGGTGCACTACCCGCCGAAAATCGCCCTGTCGAAGCTGATCAACTCACTCAAGGGCGTCAGCTCCCGCTACCTGCGGGCGGAGTACACCGGCCGGATCAACCGCCTCGGCATGGGATCCGTTTTCTGGTCCCGCTCCTACTTCGCCGGTTCCTGCGGTGGCGCACCGTTGACCGTGGTCCGCCAGTACATCGAGGGCCAGAAGCGGCCCGCCTGACCGTCACCCCACAGACGCAGCGAACTCCGGCGCTTCGCGCCTGCGGGGCAAGGATGCGTTTCCCTCCCCGGCTGAAGCCGGGGATACCCACGCAAGGTCAACGGATGGAGGTTCCTCCTTGGACGGGCGGTCGGATCAGGTGCGGGAGAACGGCGCCCAGTTGGTCAGCTCGAAGCCCGAACCCCGGCGGCGCATTTCGAAGGCACCGTGTCCGGGCAGGTGCGCCGGGAGCACGAGGGCGTTGTTGTCCGCGGCGTGCGCGAACATGCGTGCACGGCTGGCGCGAGCACCGTCCTCGTCCTCTTCGAAGCAGCTGTTGATGTGCGGCTCGTGCACCTGGATCGCGCCGTGCAGGAGGTCGCCGGCGAAGATCGCGCGGTCGCCCCCGGACTCCAGGTGGATGATCGAGGCGCCGGGGGTGTGGCCGGGTGCCGGTTCGAGGCGGAGGTGGGAGTCGATGGTGTACGACTCGTCCCAGGTCTCCACCAGACCGGCCTCGACGACCGGGTCGATGCTGTCCTCGTAGACGTTCTGGTTGCCCCGCCCGAATACCGTGTTGTGGAGGTTCTCGGGCCTCCAGTACTCGAAGTCACGCTGCGGCATGAGGTAGGTCGCGTTGGGGAAGGTGGGGACCCAGTCGCGGCCTTCGAGCCGGGTGTTCCAGCCGACGTGGTCGTCGTGCAGGTGGGTGTTGACGACGATGTCGACGTCTTCGGGCCGCAGGCCGACAGCGGCGAGATTCGCCAGGTAGTCGGTGTTCAGATAGGACCAGATCGGTTGCAGCGGGCGGTACTTGCCGTTACCCGCGCCGGTGTCGATCAGGATGATCCTGCCCTCGCTGCGCAGCACCCAGGACTGGGTGGCGACGCGGGTGAGATCGGTGTCCGGCTCCCAGTGGTGGGGCGCCAGCATCTCGGTGTGCCGCTGCCACTCCTCGGGCTTGCTGCCGGGGAAGAAGACATCCGTCGTCATCGGAGTGGTGTCGGAGTACTCCATGACGCGGTGGATCCGCACATCACCGAGTTCGATGGTGCTCACCGTCGGCGTCCCGGTCTCGGAGGACGGGGAGGTAAGAGGGGACATTGTTCTCCTTCGAGGGTTCGGACGTCTTCCAGCCTGCGAGCATGCGGTGCCTCGGGGGTATCGGACACGTGACTGCACTTCTCCGGGGGCGGGCCCGGGGCCGTCCGCGGTGCGGACGGGCAGGCGCGTGGTGAGCGAGGCGGTGGGGAGCAGTAGGCCGGCCGCATGGGGTTTCACGTCCACGGCGGGCCGCAGGGCCCGGGGCGCCGACCGCAGGCGCCGTCCGTCATGTGACTGCACCCGGGGTACACCGAGAACGCCCTGGCAGCGTCGATGCGCGGGATGCGGTGATCGGAGGCGTTGAGCCCTGGAAGGTTCCGCCACGTCTGGAGAACCGGTGGACGAGTACACAGTGACGACCGCCTGCGGCCGCAGCGGCACCGCCGTGGTCAGGGGAGCCGAGTTGGACAGGCTGGTCGCAGCGGTGACCGCGCCGCGTGCGGCGGAGCCCGTGACGAGGCCGGTGGACGCTCTGCTGACCGTGGTGGGAGAGTTCGGAGCGGGCAAGACCACCCTGGTGGAGGCGGTCGTGGCGCGCTTCGCCGCGGACGGCGGCCGGGTACTCGAGGCCGACAGCAGCCAGTCCGAGACCCACCTGGCGTTCTCGGGGCTGCACCAGCTGCTACGTCCGGTCCGCGGGCGGATCGACGCCCTGCCCCTCAGGCAGCGCGGGGCGCTGCACGTCGCTTTCGGAGTGGCGGAGCGAAGCGAGGCGCCGGACCCGATGCTCATCGGGACAGCGGTCCTCACCATGCTGTCGGACCTCGCCGCCGAGCGTCCGCTGCTGGTGGTCGTGGACGGCGCCCAGTGGGCCGACCGCGCCTCGCTGGAGGCTCTCTCCTTCGTCGCCCGGCGTCTGGCCGACGAACCGGTGACGCTGCTGGTCGCCACCAGGGACCCCACGTTGCGCGGGCTCGCCGCTCAGGAACCGACCCTCACCCTGGAGCCCCTCGACCGCGGCGCGGCGGAACGGCTGCTGGACCTCCAACCGCGGGTGCCCGCCGGACTCACCCGGGCGTCCATCCTCGACCAGGCCGAGGGCAACCCCCTCGCCCTGGTGGAACTGGCCCGGGCCGTCGGCGACCACGACAGCACGTCCCGCACGATCTACGGCCCGCTTCCGGTCACCGAACGGCTGGGGCGGGTCTACGCCGACCGTCTGGCCGCACTGCCCGCCGAGACGCGCCGCGCGGTGGTGCGCCTGGCCACCGTCGACAACGAGGACCCGTCGCACACCGTGCTGTCCTGGCTTCCCGACATCGGCGATCCGGTGTGGGCGCCCGCCGAGGAGGCCGGACTCGTCCGGCGAAGCGGGGGACGACTGCGCTGCGACCACCCGCTCTCCCGCCTCGCGATCTACCACACGGCCCCCGCCGAGGAGCGGCGCGCGGCGCACCTGGGGCTGGCCGAGCTGTTCGGCGACCAGGATCCCGACCGGCACGCCTGGCACCTTGCCGCCGCTACCTCCGGGCTGAGCGCGGCGGTCTCGGCCCACCTTGAAGGCAGCGCGGACCGGGCACGTCACCGCAGTGGCTACGCGGCTGCCGCCCACATGCTGGAACGGGCCGCGGACCTGCACCCCGACCGGGGCGAGAGCACCCGGCTGCTGGCCGCCGCGACCAGTGCGGCGGTCCTGACCGGCAGGCTCGACTCCGTCGAACGGCTGGCCGCACGCACCCGCGCCGGCACCGACGACCCGACGGCCGCGGCCCTCGCCGCCCTCCAGGTCGGCCGGCTCATGACACTGACCAGCTCGCACAACGCCGCCTTCGGACAACTGATGCGCCCCGCCGCCGCCCTGGCCGAAACCGATCCCGCGGCGGCGTCGGAGGCCCTGGCCGCCGCCGCTGTGGTGCGCTTCTACTCCGGTGACGCGGCCCAGTTGTACGAGATCGAACGCCTGCTGCCCCTGGCCTCGGCGCCCCCCGGCCACCGGCTCGGAGAGCGGGAGACGCTCCTGGCGGGCTGGGCCGGGGTCGTCGCGCATCCGGACGCCGCCGACGCGCGCTTCGCCCTGCGGCTGCCCGCCCTGGCCGCGGTCGCGCGAGAGGAACCGCAGACGCTGATCCTGCTCGCCGCCGCGGCCTGGCTGCTGGACGAGACGGAACTGGCCGCGCGTACGTACGACGCGGCGCTCGCCTCGTGGACCTCGCAGGGACCGCTGCCGGACGGCCTCGGCGGGGTAGCCGCCCTCGCCTATCTGGAACAGGGCCGGTGGGCCCGTGCGCAGACGGCCTGCGCCGAACTCGCGGCCGTCGCGTCGTCGGTCGGTCTCGATCATGCCGCGGCCTGTGCCGCCGCGACGGAGGCGCTGCTGTGCGCGCTGCGCGGTGACGTGGCCGGGGCCCACGCCCGGGCGCGGTACGCCCTCTCGCTCGTCGACCCGCGGGAGAGCCGTTCTGTCCTCGTTCTCGCCCACCGCGCGCTGGGCACCGCCGCCACCGTGGAAGGCGATCACGAGACCGCCCACCAGCACTACCGTGTGCTCTTCGACGACCGGGGCAACCCCACGCACTACCACCTCTCCTACCCGGCGTTGTCCGAGCTGGCGGCTGCCGCGGCCCGGGTCGGCCGTCGCGAGGAGGCCACCCGGATCGTGGACGGAGTCGAGCGGTCCCTGGCGGACGCGGGCGCGCTGGCGCCGCGCAGGGCCGCGCTGGTCCGTCTGAGCCGGGCGGTGCTCGCCCCCGCCGAGGAGGCCGAGCACCACTTCACGGCGGCTCTGGAGACTCCCGCGCTCGCCCGCCGGCCTTTCGAGCGTGGCCAGGCGCTGCTCGCGTACGGGGAGTGGCTGCGCCGCCGCCGCCGTATCTCCGATGCCCGTCCGCCACTGGTCGACGCCGAGGCCGTCTTCCGGCGGCTGGCCGCGCAGCCCTGGGTGGCGCGGGCCCAGTCCGAACTCAGGGCCGCAGGTGCCCAGAGCGGCACCACGAAACCGGACGCCTTCGCCGGCCTCACCCCGCAGCAGCAGCAGATCGTGCGGCTGGCGGCGCTCGGACTGACCAACCGTGAGGTGGCCGAGAAGCTGTATCTGTCCCCGCGTACCGTCAGCTCGCACCTCTACCGGGCGTTTCCCAAGCTGGGCATCACCGTGCGCTCCCAACTGAGGCATGTGGTCGATGCCATGACCGCTGACAGAGAGGCGGGTCGAGACATCGACGCGAGGGGCGGGGCATGATCGCCGCGCACCCCGGCCGGCGGTCCGGCCGGGATCTCGGGGAAAGAGGCAGTCCTGTCGGTACCGCGCCGTGAGCGGAGGATCAATGCGCTGGAGGCATGACGCTCGTTTGACGCTCCGAGCCTTGAATCGTGGGAAGTGAGGGGCGAAGAATGGTCATGACCTGCGGTTTTCGTTGCAGCGCACGCTGTGGCGTCTTTCCGATGACGCATCACGTGGAGTGCGTGGCGATTCTGGAACCGACTAAGAAACTCCTCTGACCTGCAGTTTTCCTAAGTCGTCGGTCTACTCGACCTGTTTCCACACAGACAACGGGTCGAGTAGGACAGCTTGGCTGTTGAGGTGCCCTGACCTGCACGGTCAGGTTGAGCCATCGCCGCAGCCGGCCGGCAACGGGCTGTCTCCGCGGATTCTTTGACGCTCAGTCGACGCCCGTCGAGCGCTGTCCCAGGGCTTCACTGCCGACCAGGCGCGATCTCGGCGAGTGGGTCCTCAAGGGAGCGTGCGGCCGTGGCGGCCCATTCGCCGACCCGGTGGGGCGCCCCCCGCTGACGCAGACCCTCAGGCGGTCAGCGGGGGGAGTAGTCGTACCCGCGGCGTTCTGCCCCTAGGGCGCCGTTACGAGCTGCTGGACGTCTCCTGAAGGGCCGGCAGAGCCGCAGTGCTTGCCGGAGAAACCGACGACCACGGTCGACGTGTGACGGCAAGCTCCCGCGTCCCGCCTGTGTCAAGGTGCCGACCCATGCCTGATCGAGTCGGGGCCCGCGCCGGGTTCGATCAGGCGGTCCATCCGAGGCGACGCCACCGGTCGGGCGAGCACGGGCAGCCGGGCGAACACGGGAGAGTACCCGCGGGTTGAGGAAGCAGATCCCCGTTGTGGCGCTGACTCGGCAGCAGGAGCGCCAGTCCGCGAATCGTGGCACCAGCACCGGCGTGCACCGCTTCCACGAGCTGCTCGGTCATCGGGCCACGCCCGTCAAGACCGACGCAGGCCCTCGTGCCAGGCCCGTCACCGGCCGGCCTGTCGGTAGATACGGCCGAAAGCATGAATGCCCAGCGGTGGCCGGCACCTGTCGACGGTAACCGTGGCGCAGTCGGCGGCACTCCGGGAAGCCCGACGGGCTGCGCGGCTGTGGGTCACTCCGAGCGCCGGACCTGAGCTTTGGGGCTGCTCCGGCCATCAAGAGACCGGACGAGGAAAGTTACCTCATGTTCGAGCGCGCAGAAATCTATGCCCGCCAGAGTAGACATTGAGTTGTGGTGTGGTTATGGTTTCTCTTGTAGCCGAGATCGAGCAAGGCCCGGCAGAGACGAACTGCCGGGCAGCAGTACACGCAGGTGCAGTGCGCAGGACGGTGCGGTGGTGGAGTTCCGAAGCCAGGGTTGTCGTAGGACGGCGACGGGACTGACGACCGGACCGGGTGGCCCGCAGTGATCAGGGGCCGCCGTGAGCAGGGCCGCGGTCAACGCGGTGGCAGTACCTGTAAGTGCAGTGCGCAGTACTCAGCAGTGAAGTCAGTGAGCAGTACCTCGGTGAAGGCGTCGGCTGCGGGCGCGCGCACCGGGAGGTTCGGCAGTGGGGTTCCAAGCCAGAGCAGACGCAGGACGGGCGACGGGGCTGGCTGCCGAAGAGTGGCGCTGTCACGGGCCACGGAGCAGTTCGCATCACCAGCAGTACGTAGGAGAGCAGTACCAGCAGTAGGTAAGTGATTGATCCCAGAGGGAAGAACGGAGGACTTCAGCGCCATCAGGATCGCCCGGGTGGAAGCCTTGAACCCGGGTACCGCAGGACATCGATAGTGAGGTGGTCTCCGGTCAAGCAACCGCGATCCCCGCACCCCCGACAGCGAAGTTCCCGTCGGGTCAGCGGACACAGAAGGCCGGCGCAACACCAGGGCCGGCAGATGGTGTAGCAGTTCCTTCGGGGCCCTGGTGCCAATGGCACCAGGGCCCCTCCACGCGTTCCACAGAGAGGTGCAATGACCGCAGACGACTCGTTCGGCCGTCTCGACGACGACGACTACCCCGCCTACACCATGGGCCGGGCCGCCGAGATACTCGGCACCACCCAGGGCTTCCTGCGCGCCATCGGCGAAGCCCGCCTGATCACCCCGCTCCGCTCCAAGGGCGGCCACCGCCGCTACTCCCGCTACCAGCTGCGCATCGCGGCCCGCGCCCGGGAACTCGTCGACCACGGCACCCCTATCGAGGCCGCCTGCCGCATCGTCATCCTCGAAGACCAGCTCGAAGAAGCCCAGCGCATCAACGCCGAGCACCGCCGAGCTGCCGGATCACCCAACCCCCCGGCCGCGGCATGAGAGGAGCGTGCCGGCCGGTATCGGTGGACACCGCCCGCACGGTCCCGGTCTGCGGCGTGATCGTTCCAGTGGTGACGCGGTGTGCGGCCGTGTAGCGTCTGCGTCAGCTGTCGTGGTTCGGAGTTCCCCTTTGCCCACGCCTTGGTGTGGGCGTTTTGCTGTGCTGTGCCGCAGGAACCAGGGCGATCACCTCTGCCTTCCACAGGGAGTGGGAGGCGTTCATCGACTGGAAGGCATGACTATGGCTACGGGAACCGTGAAGTGGTTCAACGCGGAGAAGGGCTTCGGCTTCATCGCCCAGGACGGGGGCGGCCCGGACGTCTTCGCGCACTACTCCGCGATCAACTCCTCGGGCTTTCGCGAGCTCCAGGAGGGCCAGGCCGTGACGTTCGACGTCACCCAGGGCCAAAAGGGCCCGCAGGCCGAGAACATCAACCCGGCCTGACCTCGCGGCCTTCCCCGAGGGACCGGGCACTTCGCGGCCGGTGACTGCCGCGGCCCGTGCGGGCCGTGTTTTCAGCCGGACAAGGGGACCCGCTCTCGTGCCGGGCGCCGACAGGACCTGTCGTGCACAGGATCGGGGCCGCGCAGCCATGGCTGCGCGGCCCCGATCCGTTGAGGTGCATCCGGGGCGACGCGACCTCGGCCGGAAAATTCCTGAACTCGGCCGCTCCGAGCGTTGCCCCGGATTCGGCCGCCGCACCGTCGAGTTGCCGTGAGGACGGGTTGCCCGGCGGATCACAAGGCGACCGTGCAGGGGAGAAGGCTCACTCGGTCGCTGTTCTGGTGGAGCGGGCGGCCGACCTGGCCGAACCGATCAAGCCGAGGTTGCGTGGCTGGCTCCATGCCGGAATGTTCCCCGCCGCGCTGATCGCAGGCGTCGTACTCATCTGCCTGGCCCGTACTCCGCAGGCAGCCTGGGCCTGCGCCGTGTACTCGGTCACCGCCTGGCTGCTGTTCGCGACGAGCGCCATCTACCACCGCGGTACCTGGGGGCCGCTGGGCGAGGCTCTTCTACGGCGTCTCGACCACGCCAACATCTTCCTGATCATCGCCGGCACCTGCACGCCCCTGGCCGTGCTCCTCCTCCCGCCGGAACAGCGGTCCATGCTGCTGTGGATCGTGTGGGCGGGCGCGTTGGCCGGCATCGCGTTCCGGGTCCTGTGGGTCGGAGCTCCGCGCTGGCTGTACACCCCGTGCTACCTGGCCCTGGGGTGGGCGCCGGTGCGCTACCTGCCCGACTTCCTGCACACCGGCGGAGCGGCCGTACTCGCCCTGATCGTGGCGGGCGGTCTCCTCTACAGCGCGGGCGCGGTCGTCTACGCCCTCCAGCGACCCGACCCCTCGCCCCGCTGGTTCGGCTTCCATGAGGTGTTCCACGCCCTGACCGTGGCAGCCTTCACCGCGCACTATGTCGCCATCTCCCTCGCCACCTACTGACCCCGCGACAGTGTTCCGGCCCGTGCCGCTCATCGCCCACGTTGCCGTGCGCTGGACCGCGACGGGCCGGGCGGTCGCTGAGGCATCGCCCCGCGCGTGAAAGTCGTCCGCCGTCTGGCCTGAAAGTGGGCTCCTCTCCAGGGCGTGACGCTCCGTGGACAGGTAAGGAGGGAGGAGCGAGAGGAAGACGAGACAGCGGTCTTCAGCTGACCTGCGACGGAGGAGGCCCCGTGTTCGAGGCGGAAGACATCAGGGAATGGCGAGGCCACGACGTGGTCGACCACGAGCGGCACAAGATCGGCGTCCTGGAAGCGCTCTACGTCGACACGGCCACGGACCGGCCCGCGTTCGCGACGGTCACGGTCGGCCTGCCGACCCGGCACCGGCTGGTGTTCGTCCCCCTGGCCGACGCGACGGTCGGTCCGGGTTATCTGAAGGTCGCCTACGACAAGAAGCAGGTCAAGGAAGCGCCCTCGATCGGCACGGACGGCGAACTGCTCGCGGAGGACGAGAAGACGGTCTTCGCGCACTACGAGCTCGCCTACCGGACGGGTGCGGGCGGCGAACGTCGCCTCGCCCGCCGCTGATGCCCCAGCAACTTCCCCTCCTCTGAGGTGACACGCATGGCTCTCTTCCTCCTGCTGGTCATTGTGGCCATCGTGCTCGGCATCATCGGAGTGGTGGCGAAGGGTCTGTTCTACCTGCTGGTCATCGGTGTGGTGGTCCTGGTCGCCGACTTCGTCCTCCTCGGCCTGCGCCTGGGCCGCCGCCGCAGGCGCCTGCCCCGGTGACGCGGCCACCCGGGCAGAGCACCCCGCTTCGCCTGCCCGAGGGCCGGCCGAAGTGGGCTGCTGGAGCAGTCCTTGAGCCATCGCCGAGTGGTCCGCCCGGTCCGTGACGGTGCGGAGGCGTCGGTGAGGTCGGCGCCGGTGGCGGCGTCCCGCTGGGAGTGGTTGACGCCGTGCCAGTCCAGGCACATGACGGTCGCGTCGTCCTGCAGGTGACCGTGGTTGGCGTCGACGACCGCCGAGATGAGGGTGCGGGCGGCCTCACGGGGATGCAGCGCGCGGGTGCGGATGATCAGGTCCGACAGATCGAGGCTGTTGGCGTTGCGCTCCAGCATGCCGTCGGTCAGCATCACCAGCCGGTCGCCCGGCCGCAGGTCCAGCGACTGGACCCGGTAGCTGTGAGGGGTATGGAAGCCGAACGGCATATCGATCTTCGGTTTGATCTCCCGCACCTGTCCGTTCCGCATCCGCAGCGGCCAGGGATGCCCGGCGTTGATGAACTCGGTCCTGCCGTCGATCAGGCTGATGCGCAGGAGCTGGCCTGTGACGTAGCCCTGGCGGCCGTGCTCGCGCATGGCCTGGTCGGCCTGACGGGCCTGACGGGCCTGTTCGGACAGGTCGGCACCGGCCCGCCGTGCCCGGCGCAGGGCGCCCACCAGAAGGGTGGCCAGCAGCGCGGCGTCGACGTCGTGCCCCATGGCGTCGGTGACGGAGAGCTGGACGGCATCCCGGTCGATCGCGTAGTCGAAGGTGTCGCCCCCGACGTGGTCGGCCGGCTCCAGCGCCCCGGCGACCGCGAACTGTGCCGCCTCGCACGCCAGCGACGCCGGGAGCAGCCGGTGCTGGATCTCCGCGGCCAGACTCAGCGGGACGGTGCGGCGGCCCCACTGGTACACGTCGGTGAAGGACCGGTTCGCGATGACGATGTACGCCAGGGCGTGCGCGGTCTCGCCGATCTCTCGCATCGCTTCCGCGTCCGGCGCCGCGGGCAGGAACAGTTCCAGGAGACCGATGGCGTCCCCGCGGTTGGTCACCGGGGCGACGACCCGTACCAGTGCGCCCTCACCCTTGTCCTCCACGCTCGGCCGCTGGGTACGGATCACATCGTCGTACAGGGTGCCTCGCAGCGTGATGCGCCGGGCGGGCTCAGCGGTATCGACGCTGCCCGCCGTACGACCGAGCCGCCGGTGAAGTCGGTGATCAGGAACGACACCGACGCGGCCCCGAGGTGCTCCCTGAGCATGCGCGCGACCACGTCGAGCGACTCCACGGGTGCCGCGGTCTCCGCCGCCGCCAGTGCCCCCGCCAAGGTCATCGCCCTGCCCCGGTCACCCCCGTTCTCGTGAGGACGAGTGGTCGGCCCACCGTTCCCCTCAGGCCCACATACGGTCACGGTGGCTCCTCGCTGGTCGCTGGCGCTCAGGACTCCGTCCCGGGTGGGCGAGGGGCCGGCGCCAAGCCCGGTGCGGCAGATGTCATTGCACCACGAAGCCCCTGAACGGATGCGCCTGGCGGCCAACCGCTCGTCGAACGGTCCGGCGCCGCCTCCGCGTGGAACGCCGTGAAACGAGGACAAACCTGCGGCAGGGAGAAGGGGGTGTATCCGGTGGCGCGGCCGGTGGTGTCGGGGAGTCGGCCCATGCGTGTGCGGGAGTGGAGGAAGGCGGTGCCGTCACTGACCTTCAGATGCGGGAAGCGTTCCGCAAGCTGTGCTTCGAAGGGGTCGACGGTGTGCAGGCCGCGGAGCCAGACCATCACGAGCAGGTTGTCGGAGCCGCTGACGGACACGGCGAGGCGGACCTCCCCCCTTCGGGCCGGAGCGTTGCCCGTGCCGCGAGATGGGTGCGGGGGACCACCGTGCGGTGGAACACACGTCGAGAGCCCCGCGAGAGGGTGGGCCAGGTCGCAGCGGAAGGTGATGACACTGTCCCGGGCCATCCGCTGAAGCCGTCGAGGGGTGGTGTGCCCGCTCATCCCGGTCGCCACCCCGCGGTCGAGGGAGCCGAGGCGTCCGTCAGGGCGAGGCTGACGGATTCGAGGGTCCGCGCGCGGCACCGCACCTCGACGTAGGCGACGGTCGCGGATTTCGCCGCGTCGTACGCGGTGACCCAGGCCAGGCCGTTCGTGCGCAGTCGTTCCCAGTGGGGGCCGCCGCAGTCGCGTCCACGCCTGTTCGAAAGTTTCGAGTGTTGCGCACATGCTTGCGTTACCGTCCCTTCCTTATCTCATTCCATCCCTCACGACGGTTCGCGTGACAGGTAGCTTGACCAGCGAAGACGTACTCGCCAAGACCTTTTTTTGTTAAAGAAGTATTTCCGAAAGGCTGTCGAAAGTGTTGACAGGGTCATAGCTTTTTACGAAAACTGTGGCCACCGAACGACAGGAGAACGTCGTTCCCCTCGCGTCATGTGACCGGGGATGGCGGTCGGTCGTTGCGGCACGACGACGGGCGACCCCCGCCGTGTTCCATGCAAGGCCGCGGGCAGCAGAAGCCGCCCGCCCCCCACCAGCCTTCATCGGGAGGACGCATGCAGCAGGACGGCACGCAGCAGGACCAGATCCAGCAGAACCCCGCTCCCTTCAGCGGCTTGAGCCGACGAGGTTTCCTCGGCGGCGCCGGCACCGTCGCGCTCGCCACCGCGTCCGGACTGCTGCTGCCCGGCACCGCCCACGCCGCCACCACCATCACCACCAACCAGACCGGCTACGACGGCATGTACTACTCGTTCTGGACCGACGGCGGCGGCTCCGTCTCCATGACGCTCAACGGCGGCGGCAGTTACAGCACCCGGTGGACCAACTGCGGCAACTTCGTCGCCGGCAAGGGCTGGAACACCGGCGGGCGCAGGACGGTCCGCTACACCGGCTACTTCAACCCGTCGGGCAACGGCTACGGCTGCCTCTACGGCTGGACGTCGAACCCGCTGGTGGAGTACTACATCGTCGACAACTGGGGCAGCTACCGGCCCACCGGCGAGTACAGGGGCACCGTCTACAGCGACGGCGGCACGTACGACATCTACAAGACGACGCGGTACAACGCCCCCTCCGTTGAGGGCACCCGCACCTTCGACCAGTACTGGAGCGTCCGGCAGTCGAAGGTGACCAGCGGCTCCGGCACCATTACCACCGGCAACCACTTCGACGCCTGGGCGCGCGCGGGCATGAACATGGGCCAGTTCAGGTACTACATGATCATGGCCACCGAGGGTTACCAGAGCAGCGGAAGCTCGAACATCACGGTCAGCGGCTGACCTCTGTCCGGCGAACAACCGGCTGCGGGCTCCGTCCTCGTGGCGGGTCCCGCAGCCGTGGCGAACTCGCCACCGCGGCGGGGGCACCCCCGGCCGAAGGCTGGGGGAGGGTCGATCGGTTCGACAACCAGCACTTCCACACAGCGATCGGCGACATCCCACCCCACGAGCACGAGACCAACCACCACGCTCAACACCAGCCTCCAACCGGCAGCTGGAGTCAACGCATAGAGCCTCCACCGATTCCCGGACTGGTTCAGGTCCCTGCCCAGATGGTTCGGCATGGTTCGGCAACACGCTCCAGCCCGGGTACCTCATCGGCACCGGCGGCCGGTCCCGGACGCAGATCGCCTCGTCCGGGAACATCGACGGTGACGGATTCACTGACCTCATCGCCCGGGACACCTCCACGGGAACTCTGGACGTACCACGGCCGCAGCAGTGGTGACGCTGACGGAGACGGCACTCCCGACACCGCTGGCACCGAACCGGCCTCCCGCGGGAACCATGGCCAACCGCACCGCGTACGCCACCGGTTGGACAACTGCCGCCCGCCCGCTGATCACCGCGACAGGAGACTCCCACAGCGACGGAGTCCCCGACCTGTGGACGACGGCCTCCAACTCCACAGCCGGACTCCACCTCGTACCTGGCCGACGGACTGGTCAGGTCGGTCCACCGTCAGTCGTCGGGACCGGCGGTCGGAGCGTGATGAAGCGCGTCTCCTGAATCCCCACGGGAGGCAACAAGCCTGACCAGGCCGACCGCCTCCCGGCACCTTCCAAGGGGCGCGGAGGGCGTCAGGCGGAAGGGGCGCGGATCGTGCTGACCGCGCACGGCAGGCCCAGCCGTTTGCCGCACACACCGACCTTATGCGCGCCAGACCTCGACACCGTGCCCCGGGTGGGGGCGTATCAGGGTTATGTGGAGGAGATGGCAACGCGAGCGTTCTCCCCGAGGAATTGCCACAGCCCTTCTGGGTCGGATAGGCCGATCATCGGATGCGAAGGTCGAGGTCAGGTATGCAATTCACGGCTCGCCCGGCCCTGAGCGGCATGTTCGTGTCCAGGAGGATCAAAGTAGGTTGCTCCGTCCCGGGCGGTGAGCAACAGGCAGGACAAGCCTTCCAGGCCCGGAGCGGTCTCGTCAGTGGATTTCGAGCACACTGCCCCTTCAACGGCGGGCCTCTCGTGCGCACCGACGCGTCTCCACCGACGTGAGGCTCCGTACCGGGGGAGGTGCTGCGCAGGGAGTCGTGACGCGCCAGATCGCCGGTGCCGAACCGATGTAGGGCCGTGCCGCTCGTTTGACGCTCCGGGCGCCCGGCGGCCCTCATTCGGGCCCCAGAAGCATCTCTGACCTGCTGTTTTCCCGCCTGCGTCCAGGGTGACCTGTTTCCGATGACGCACCACGTGGAGCGCGTGGCGATTCTGGAGCCTGCCGCGAAGGGTTCCTGACCTGCAGCTTCTCCTGCTCCTGCCGATCTCGGGCTGGTCGGGCCGACCTGTTTCCGTGGGTGCACGACGTGGAGTGCGCGGCATGCCGGACACATTGCTCCGACCTGCGGTTTCAGCCAGGAGGGCAGGGGTGGCGAGCATGCTGCGGCGGTCTTCGCCGGGAGGGTGAGCGTCGAGCCCACTGAGCAGTACGGATCGTGAAGGTGCCCGGGGGCCGGTGTCCGCGGAGCCCGGGATGCTCGTCATGGCGGAGCCTTGGCTACGATCGCTGGGCAGCAGGAGAGGTCCCCGGGCCGCCCCGGGCCACCCGGCCTCACCTGAGCCGCCAGTGATCACGATGTACTGCGTTCCCGCAGGAATTCCGGACCGGGGCGGCGGAGGCTTTTGGGGTGCATGCGCTGATCGTGCACGCGGTGACTTCGTCGCCGCGCCGCTTCGGGTGTCACGGGGTGAGGAGGACCTTGAGGGCTTCGCGCCGGTCCATGGCGCGGTAGCCGTCAGGGGTCTGCTCCAGGGTGAGGGTGCGGTCGAAGACGCGGCCAGGGTCGACGGTGCCGTCCAGGACGGCGGGCAGCAGCTTCTCGATGTAGGCGCGGACGGGGGCCGGGCCGCCGGTGAGGGTGACGTTCGGGCCGAAGAGGCTGCCGAAGCCGACGGGGGCGTCCTCGTACTGGGGGACGCCGACGCGGCTGATGACGCCGCCGGGGCGGACGGCTCCGACGGCCATCTCGTAGGCGGGCATGTGGCCGACGGCTTCCAGGACGGCGCGGGTGCCGTGGCCGCAGGTGAGGTCGCGGACCCTGGCGATGCCTTCGTCGCCGCGTTCGGCGATGACGTCGGTGGCGCCGAAGTGCCGGCCGAGGTCGGTACGTTCCCGGTGGCGTCCCATGAGGATGATGCGCTCGGCGCCGAGCTGTTCGGCGGAGAGCACGGCGAGCAGGCCGACGGCGCCGTCGCCGATGACGGTGACGGAGTCGCCGGGCTCGACCTGGGCCCGGTGGGCGGCGTGGTAGCCGGTGCCGTAGACGTCGGCGAGGGTGAGCAGGGAGGGCAGGAGTGCCTCGTCCACGTCGTTCGGGAGCTTGACCAGGGTGCCTTGTGCCTGGGGGACACGGATGGCCTCGGCCTGGGCGCCGCCGACGCCGGCGGCGGCGAAGAAGCCGCCGTCGGGGCAGGAGGTGTGCAGGCCGGCGCGGCAGAACTCGCAGGTGTTGTCGGCGAAGGCGAAGGGCGCCACGACCAGGTCGCCGCGCTGGAGGCCGGAGACCTCGGATCCGGTCTCCTCGACGGTGCCGAGGAACTCGTGGCCCATCGGCGCCGGGCCGTCGGCGGCCGTCAGGGAGTGGTACGGGTGCAGGTCGCTGCCGCACACGCAGGAACGCAGGACGCGGACGATCGCGTCGGTGGGCTGCTCGACGACCGGGTCGGGGGCGTCCTGGACGCGGACATCGCCGGCTTCGTACAGGAAGGTGGCTCGCACGAGCGTTTCTCCTAGCGGTGACGATCAGGGGGTGGCCGGGGGATCAGCGGGGTTCGAGGCGCAGGGTGGAGGCGCGGGCCTGCTCGGTCAGCACGTGCTCGACGATGCTCGTGTACCGCCCGTACTTCTCCCGGTAGGCCGCGTCCACGTCGGCGAACTCGCCGGGCCCCGCCTCGCGGAAGGCGACGTCGGCCCGGACGCCTCCGGCCGTGATGCGGCCTTGGTGGCGGGACTGGGCGCCCCGATACCAGGGGCCGTTCACGCCCTTGACCGAGCGGACGTAGACGTGGTCGCCCGTTCGTACGACCCACATGGTCACCGGGCCGCGGAGAGTGCCGTCGGCGCGTTCGGACTCCAGGTCCAGTTCCTCCGCCGTCCCGATCTTCTGCAGGTCCGAGTCGTTCCAGGTGATCATGGTCCTCACCTTCTGTGTCCTCTGCGCGGAGGGAAAGCGATGTCAGGCTTCGGGGATGGCGCGGCCGAAGGCGGCGAGGGTGACGTTCTCCGGCTCGGGACCTCCGCGGCGGCCGGTCTCCAGACCGTCGAGGGCCTTCATCTCGTCCGCGGTGAGTTCGAAGTCGAAGACGTCGATGTTCTCGGCGATCCGGTGGCGCTTGGTCGACTTGGGGATCACCGAGCGGCCGTGCTGGAGGCCCCAACGCAGCAGCACCTGGGCCGGGCTCTTGCCGTGTGCCTCGGCGATGCCGATGACCACCGGATCCTGCAGGACGCTCTTGCGGTTCTCGCCGTAGCCCGGGTAGAAGGTGATTCCGCCGATGGGGGACCACGCCTGGTTGAGGATGTGGTGCCGGTCGTCGAAGTCGAGGACGGCGCGCTGCTGGAAGTAGGGGTGGATCTCCAGCTGGTTGACGGCCGGCACGACGGAGGTGGCGTCGAGCAGCGCGGTCAGGTGATCGACCATGAAGTTGCTGACGCCGATGGCGCGGACCTTGCCGTCGGCCAGGAGCTTCTCCAGGGCGCGGTAGGCCGCGAGGGTCCTGTCGAAGTCCGACGGCAGCGCCTGGTGCAGGATCAGCAGGTCGATCCGGTCGACGCCGAGCTTGGCGGCGCTCTTGTCGAATCCGTGCAGGGTCTCGTCGTAGCCGTAGTCGCTGATCCAGACCTTGGTCTCGACGAAGATCTCCTCGCGGGGCACCCCGGAGTCGCGGATGGCCTGGCCGACCTCGCGCTCGTTGCCGTACGCGGCGGCGGTGTCGATGTGCCGGTAGCCGAGGCCGAGCGCCGCCGTGACGGCGGCCCGGGTCTCGTTCGGCGGGGTCTGGAAGACGCCGAGCCCGAGGGCGGGCATCTCGACGCCGCTGTCGAGGGTGAGGGTCTGCATCACAGGGACCTTTCGTTCCGAGTGGCCCGTGCGGGCACGATCAGGGTGAGTACGGTCACGATCGCCGGCGTGAGCAGGACGGCCGAGCCGGTCAGGGCCGCGCCCGAGCGGGACGCGATCTCGGCGGCCGCATGGCCGGTGGAGACGGCGTGGTGACCCCTGCGTCACCCGGCACATGGGCGGCGCCCGGACGCCTCGGGTCGGCGACGTGCCCGGCACGGGCGTCGCCGGCCCCGTAGGCGGATGCTGCGCGCACGGTGTTCCTTCGAGTCGGCTGTGAGTCCAGGCCCGGCCTCGGACCGCCGGTTTCCGGCCTTTCCCAGGTAACTGCACGTCGGCCCACGAGCGGGAGTCACTGCTCTTCCGGGTACGGGCAGTACCTCGCAGGCCCGCTCGGACAGACCTGACGTGAAGAGGTCGGCACGGCACACGGGATGATCGGAAGGAGGTCGCGGTGCCCCCGGCTCCGGTATGCACACCGGCCCGGCGGCTGAGCCGCACCGTCTGTCCCGCGCCGCCCTCCCCCGGCTCGTCACCTGTTCGGCTTCGTCGGTCTCGCCCAGGTCGATCCGGCGGCGTTGTCGTCCGTCCGGTGTCTTCTCGGCGGTCGGTGCCCGCTACGGCTGCTCGCCCCCGCCGTCCGCCGAAGCCCGGTCGTCCTCCTCGTCCCGTTCTCCCTCGGCCTGCGAGGGAGTGGTCCGGTCCGGCTCTGTGGGCCGTTCCTCCTCGTCCCGTTCTCCCTCTGCCTGTGAGGGGGTGGTCTCGCTCATCACATCACCTTCTTTTCCTTGGTTCATGCCGTCGCCACGGGCTGTGGAGTTACCCGGGTCCCCGGAAGAGGCGTGCGTCAACCGTCCGCGGAGGCCCCGCGGTGGCCGGCGGCGTGCGGCACCGGCCGACGGAGGCGCCGCCGAACCCGCTCCAGGGACGACAACACCCGGGTTGAGAGCGTTCGAGGAGGGCACTCGATCGCGTGGATGCACGACCCCTGGCCCATGGCGGAGAGGAGAAGCGCCCATGAGCGTCATCGAAGGCGCTGTCGACGTCGACGTCCCGGTCCACATGGCTTACAACCAGTGGACTCAGTTCGAGTGCTTTCCCCTGTTCATGCGCGGCGTGCGCCGGGTGGACCGGCCGAGTTCCTCCATGACGCACTGGGTGATCAGGGTCGGCGGCGTGACCCGCGAGTTCGACGCGGAGATCACCGAACAACGCCCCGACGATCGAGTGGTGTGGCGCACCGTGGGGAGGTCCCGCTCGACCGGTGAGGTGCGCTTCCAGGCGCTGGGGGAGACCCGTTGCCGGGTCGCCTTCCGGATCGATTTCACTCCGCGCGGCGCCGCCGAGCGGGCCGGGGACGCCCTGGGTCTGGTCCGCAGGCAGGTGCAGGAGGATTTCCGGCGCTTCAAGGAGTACATCGAGGGCCAGGGCCGGGAGACCGGGCAGTGGCGGGGAACGATCAGTGGTGGCCATGTGGAACCGGACTCCGACCTTCTGCCGCCGCGGGTGCCGAACTGGCCGACCGGCTGAGAAACGGCCATGACGCCATAATCGATAAGAGGATATTTCCGGTAGCGCCACTATTCGCCGTCTCCCGGCTCGGCGGGGAGCGGTGGAGGCGAGTGGAACAGAGCGGAAGGTCGATGTGGTGCGAGAGTCATCGAACGGTGATCCGGGCGGCGAGCAGGCGAAGATCACTCCGCCGAAGACGTGGGCGGCCGGTGTCCCGGCGGTGGCCCACGCGGTGCAGTACTCCCTCGCCGAGACTTCGGCCCGCCGTACGGCACTGAACCTGCTCGACATCAACCAGACCAAGGGCTTCGACTGCCCGGGCTGCGCCTGGCCGGACCCCGCGCCGGGCCAACGCCACACGAACGAGTACTGCGAGAACGGCGCCAAACACGCCAACGACGACGCCACCACGCGACGCGTCACCCCCGAGTTCTTCCAGCGGTATCCGGTCTCCGAACTGGCACGCGGCTCGGACCGGTGGCTGAACCAGCAGGGGCGGCTCACCCGGCCCA
Organism: Streptomyces sp. NBC_01635; assembly: GCF_045209715.1. Taxonomy (NCBI): domain Bacteria; kingdom Bacillati; phylum Actinomycetota; class Actinomycetes; order Kitasatosporales; family Streptomycetaceae; genus Streptomyces; species Streptomyces sp. NBC_01635. The sequence continues at coordinate 6,752,343 of NZ_CP109277.1, forward strand.
TGGTGAAGCGGCCGGGCGCGGACCACTACGAGCCGATCAGCTGGCACGACGCCTTGGGGCTGATCGCCGATGAACTGCGGGCCATGGACTCGCCCGACGAGGCGATCTTCTACACGTCCGGCCGGGCCGGCAACGAGACCGCCTTCGTCCTCCAGCTCTTCGCCCGGGCCCTGGGCACCAACAACCTGCCGGACTGCTCCAACATGTGTCACGAGTCGAGCGGCGCGGCGCTGTACGAGACGCTGGGCACCGGCAAGGGCGATGTGAGCCTGCTGGACATCCACCACGCCGATCTCGTGATCACCCTGGGGCAGAACCCGGGCAGCAACCACCCCCGCATGCTCTCCGCACTGGAGGAGACCAAACGCGGGGGCGGACAGATCGTCGCCGTCAACCCGCTCCCCGAAGCGGGCCTCATGCGCTTCAAGAACCCGCAGAAACCGCGCGGGGTCGTCGGCCGGGGCACCAACCTCGCCGACCAGTTCCTCCAGATCCGGCTCGGCGGCGACCTCGCCCTCTTCCAGGCCCTGAACCTGCTCCTGCTGGATGCCGAGGACGCCGCGCCGGGGACGGTGCTGGACCGGGATTTCATCGACCACCACACCAGTGGGTTCGAAGAGTTCGCCGACCACATCCGCACCACCGTCTCCTGGCCGGACGTCCTGGAGGCCACCGGCCTGACCCGCCGCCAGATCGAGGAGCTGCGGGACCGGGTCCTGGCCAGCGAGCGGATCGTCGTCTGCTGGGCGATGGGACTCACCCAGCACAAGCACGGGGTGCCCACCATCCGCGAACTGGTGAACTTCCAGCTCCTGCGGGGGAACATCGGCAGGCCAGGAGCCGGCGTCTGCCCCGTACGCGGACACAGCAACGTCCAGGGGGACCGGACCATGGGCATCTGGGAGCGGATGCCCCAGCACTTCCTGGACGCCCTCGAACGCGAGTTCTCCTTCGCCCCGCCCGCCCGGCACGGCCTGGACACGGTGAACTCCGTCCGGGCCATGCTCGAAGGCCGGGCCAAGGTCTTCCTCGGCCTCGCGGGCAACTTCGTACGGGCCGCCCCCGACAGCGACCTGACGGAGGAGGCGATGCGTCGCTGCCGCCTCACCGCGCACATCTCCACCAAGCTGAACCGCTCCCACACCGTCTGCGGCGACACCGCGTTGATCCTCCCGACCCTCGGCCGCAGTGAAAGGGACTGCCAGAACGGCGAGGAGCAGTTCATCACCGTCGAGGACTCCATGAGCCAGGTGCACGCCTCGTCCGGGCGCCTGGAGCCGGCGTCCAGCCACCTGCTCAGCGAGGTCGCGATCCTCAGCAGGCTGGCCCGCCGGACACTGGCCGACAAGGTGCCCGTGCCCTGGGAGGACTTCGAGGCGGACTACGGCACCATCCGGGACCGCATCGCGCGGGTCGTCCCCGGCTTCGAGAACTTCAACACCAAGGTGCGCAAGCCGGGCGGCTTCGGCCTGCCGAACCCGGTGAACGAGGGTGTCTTCCCCACCCCCGGCGGCAAGGCGCTGTTCACCCTCAACGGCTTCGAGGCGCTGCGCGCCCCCCAGGGGCATCTCCTGCTGCAGACGCTGCGCTCCCACGATCAGTGGAACACGGTGCCCTACACCACCAACGACCGGTACCGGGGCATCCACGGCTCGCGTCGCATCGTGCTCGTCCACCCCGCCGACCTGCGTGCCCTCGGCTTGGAGGACGGCTCCCAGGTGGATGTGGTCAGCGTCTGGGAGGACGGCACCGAACGTCGTGCCGAGGACTTCCGGCTCGTCTCCTATCCCACGACCGCCGGCTGCGCCGCCGCCTACTACCCGGAGGCCAACGTCCTGGTGCCGCTGGACAGCGTGGCCGCCACCAGCAACACGCCGACGTACAAAGGCATCGTCGTACGCCTGGAGCCACGCTCGGGCGACCACGCCTCCGGAGTCGTGGAACGCCCGTGACGACGGGAGCGACGGCTCCCCCCGTGCCCACCGCTCGTTCCCCGGGCCGGACCGGTGACCAGGTGTCGTCGGGGCGGAGCCGATCGGGCAGGGAGCGGCATCCCGGTCGCTCTGTCCGAGTGAGGACGTTTACCGCGGCTGTTCCGGGTGAACCCGGCTCCGGGAACCGAGACGTGCTGGTGAGGATGTGCCGAGGTCGCTCCGGCGCGTCCTTGCCACGAGTGCGGGCGGGGAGTGCCCCGCCCGCTTCGCCGGCCGCGCGTTCGCGCACCGGTGCCGGAACAGCCGGCTCGTCGCAGCCACGAGACGAAAGGCAGAGCCATGACGGAGATCCGACCCGCCACCACGACCGACTCGGGCGCTCCTGCCGAGAGCGACGAACACTCGCTCACCGTAGGACCCGGGGGCCCGATCCTTCTGCAGGACGCCTATCTGATCGAGCAGATGGCGCAGTTCAACCGGGAGCGGATCCCCGAGCGCCAGCCACACGCCAAGGGAAGCGGGGCCTTCGGCCACTTCGAGGTGACGCACGACGTCAGCGCGTACACCAAGGCGGCCCTGTTCCAGCCGGGCGTCCGCACCGACCTGGTCATTCGCTTCTCGACCGTGGCCGGCGAGCGCGGCAGCCCGGACACCTGGCGCGACCCGCGCGGCTTCGCGGTGAAGTTCTACACCAGCGAAGGCAACTACGACATGGTCGGCAACAACACGCCGGTGTTCTTCGTGAAGGATCCGATGAAGTTCCAGCACTTCATCCGCTCGCAGAAGCGCCGCGCGGACAACAACCTGCGCGACCACGACATGCAGTGGGACTTCTGGACCCTCTCCCCGGAATCCGCCCACCAGGTCACCTGGCTGATGGGAGACCGCGGCATTCCGCGGACCTGGCGCCACATGAACGGCTACACCTCCCACACCTACATGTGGATCAACGCCTCGGGTGAGCGGTTCTGGGTGAAGTACCACTTCAAGACCGACCAGGGCATCGAGTTCTTCACCCAGCACGAGGCCGACCAGATGGCGGCGGCGGACACGGACTACCACATGCGGGACCTGTTCGAGCACATCCGCGACGGCGAGTTCCCCAGTTGGACCCTGAACGTGCAGGTCATGCCGTACGAGGACGCCGTGGGGTACCGGTTCAACCCGTTCGACCTCACCAAGGTGTGGCCGCACGGCGACTACCCGCTCATCCCGGTCGGCCGGATGACGCTCGACCGCAATCCGACCGACAACCACGCCGAGATCGAGCAGGCGGCCTTCCAGCCCAACAACCTGGTCCCGGGCATCGGACCGAGCCCGGACCGCATGCTCCTGGCCCGGCTGTTCTCCTACGCGGACGCCCACCGCCACCGCATCGGCGCCAACTACCAGCAGCTCCCCGTGAACGCGCCCGTCGTCGACGTCCACACCTACTCCAAGGACGGGGCGATGGCCTACCGCAAGACGACGGATCCGGTCTACGCGCCGAACTCCAAGGGCGGCCCCGCGGCCGACACCGCCCGCTACGGCAGCCCGCCGAGCTGGGAGGCCGACGGCGAGATCACCCGCGCCGCCTACGTCTCCCACCCGGAGGACGACGACTGGGGGCAGCCCGGCACCCTGGTGCGCGAGGTCATGGACGACGCCGCACGCGACCGCCTGGTCGACAACGTCGTCGGACACCTCCTCAACGGTGTCACCGAACCCGTCCTCGAGCGGGCCTTCGCGTACTGGTCCAACATCGACGAGAACATCGGCAAGCGCATCGCGGACGGGGTACGGGCCAAGGCCCACGAGAAGGACCCCAAGGCCGCCGAACAGGGCAATCCCGCACGGAGCTCCATGCAGCGCAAGGCATGAGACTCGCGCGAGTCCGCCGGGCCGGCACACGGCCTCACCCGTGAGCCGCCCGGCAACCGGCGGCGCCCTGCCCGACCGGATGCTTCAGGGGGACGGAACGGGGTACTCCACGGGGCGTGATCAAGCACGCACCGTGGCGGGGCCCGGCCGCGAACCGTCGCCCGACGCCGCGGGTACTCCTGTGCCGGGTCGGGGGAGGGCGACTGTGTCCCCCGTGAGGCTGCTGCTCCTCTCCGATACGCACGTGCCGGTACGCGCCAAGCGACTGCCCGCCGAGTTGCTGGGCGAGGCGGAGCGGGCCGACGTCGTGATGCACGCGGGGGACTGGGTCGACACCGCCACGCTCGATCTGCTGGAGGCACGCGCATGGCGGCTGATCGGCGTGTTCGGCAACAACGACGGCCCTGAGCTGCGCGAGCGGCTGCCCGAGGTGGCCCGGGCGGAGCTGGGAGGCCTGCGGTTCGGCGTCGTTCACGAGACGGGCCCGGCGCGGGGGCGGGAAGACCGCTGCGCCCAGCGTTTTCCCGACCTGGACGTCCTGGTCTTCGGTCACAGCCACATCCCCTGGGACACCAGTGCGCCGGGCGGCCCGCGCCTGCTGAATCCGGGGTCACCGACGGACCGCAGGCGGCAGCCGTACTGCACGTACATGACTCTCGTCGTGGCGGACGGTGTGCCGGGCGAGGTCACCTTGCACCGACTGCCGAGGCGCTGACCGGCGATCCGCCCCCTGCGCGGCAGCACCGGTCGGGCAACACCCACCGTCGGGACGGGCCTTACGGGAGAGGGGTGCCGCCGGTGGCGTTGACGATCTCGGCGGTGATGTAACTCGCCTGGGGCGAGGCGAGGAAGACGTAGCAGGGGGCCATTTCCGCGGGCTGGGCGGGCCGGCCCAGCGGGGACTGCTTGCCGAACTCGGCCGTGTCGGGCAGGGTCGCGGGAATCAACGGCGTCCAGACCGGGCCGGGCGCCACCGCGTTGACCCGGATGCCGTCCTGCGCCACCATCTGCGCGAGGCCCTGGGTGAAGGTGACGATCGCGCCCTTGGTCATGGCGTAGTCCAGCAGATGCGGACTCGGCTTGTAGGCCTGGACCGAAGCGGAGTTGATGACGCATCCGCCCTCGGGCATGAAGGGCAGCGCCATTTTGGACAGCCAGAACATGCCGTAGAGGTTCGTGCGGACCACACGGTCGAACTGTTCCGTGGAGATGGCGCCGATTCCGTCGGGCTGGGACATCTGGTAGGCGGCGTTGTTGACGAGGATGTCGATGCGCTCGAACTCGGAGACCGCTCGTTCGACGAGTCCCCGGCACTGCGTTTCCTCGCGGATGTCGCATGCGACCGCTACGGCCCGTCGCCCCGCGTCCTCGATCAGTCGCACCGTTTCCTGGGCGTCCTTCTCCTCCGATTCCAGATGGCTGAACAGCACGTCGGCGCCCTCGCGTGCGTAGGCGAGCGCGACGGCCCGCCCGATGCCGGAGTCCCCGCCCGTTATCAGGGCCTTGCGGTCGGTGAGAAGGCCGTGCCCCCGGTAGGACGTCTCGCCGTGGTCCGGCGGCGGGTCCATGGGGCCCGTCCAGCCCGGAACCGACTGCTCCTGCTGGGGAAAATCCGGCTGGGGGTGCTTGGTCACGGGGTCGTGGGGGCGCTGTTCGCCGTTCGTCATCTTCTGCCTCCGGCCTCGGGAAAAGGGAGGATTTCCCTGTTCCCGGAACGGAGCGACCGAATCCATGGGGCCTTCCCCGCGTGGGCCGTCCGGGGAGGCGGTACGGGCGTCCGCATGCCGGTTCGTCAGGGGGAGGGGGCACTTCTCGGCCCCGGAGCGAAGAAAATTTTGAACGTGTTCAATAATGAGGGTGCGGCCGCTCCGGTCGAGTGACCGCACCCCGCCCCCGGTGAGAGGTCCGCAACGATGAGCCGTGCAACGCAGAGCCGCCCCCGCCCCCGCTGTCGTCGTGCCGCCCGGACCGTCGCCGTCGCGTACGTCGTCGCCATGATCGTCGGTGGGCTGAGTGCGGGAGCCCAGGGCTCCACGCCCGCGGAACCGTTGTTGTCCTGGCTGTCGCAGCCCGGGCTGAACGTGCTCTACGTCTTCGTCCTCATGCCGCTCGCCGTGATGCTCGGCGACCTTGGTGGGGGAGGGGGCGACGCAGTCCCCTACAGCCTGGCTCTCTCGTGCGGGCTGGGGGCGGTCGTGAACGTGCTGCTGGTGTGGGCGGCGACGTGTTTCGTGCGCGCGGTCGCCGCCGACCTGCCCGCGTGCCGGAAGCGCCGTACCGCCGTCCGGTGACGGACGGGGCGCACTGAGACGGACGGGGCGCACCGAGCGGCAGGCGGCGGATTCCCCCGATGCCTGCGAGAGTGAACGAGTGAGGCCTCACGGCCGGGTACGGGTGGAGGCCGGTGATCCGAAGAGGGCTGGAGGGCGGATGGCCGTACGGCACCGATTGATCGAACGCTCCGTGGACGAGGTGTGGGCGGTTCTCGCGGACGGGACGCGTTACGCCGACTGGGTGGTGGGCACGTCCGAGTCGCGGCCCGCGGAGGGCGTGTGGCCACAGGTCGGCTCCAGCATCACGTACACGATCCGGCTGGGACGGTGGTCGGTGGCGGGAAGCACCGTCGTCCGGCGGTGCGAGGCCCCGGCGGTGCTGGAACTGGAGGCCGACAGCGGCCGGCTCGGCACCGCCCGGATCGCCCTGGAGGTCCGCCCGTGGGGTGAGAACGCCTTGGTGACCATCGACGAGCACCCCCTGCGCGGACCGGCCGGGAAGCTCCACAACACGGTCATGGACGTGTTGATCCAGCTGCGCCACCGCAGCATGCTCGCCCGACTGGCGGACACCGTCGAGGAGACCCCCGAGGGCGCGCACCAGGCGGTCTGAGGGCGGCCCCCGCGGCCGCCCTCAGAGCACGGCGCGGCGGCCGGGCGGACTCGGACCCGCGAGAACACAGGGAGGCAACGATGCCGGCCGCGGTGGTCATCGGCGCGGGACCCAATGGTCTCGTCGCCGCGAACAAGCTCGTCGACGCGGGATGGAGCGTGGAGGTCCTGGAGGCCCAGCCGGAACCCGGCGGCGCGGTCCGCAGCGACCGCGGCGCCCACCCCGACTACGTGAGCGACGTCTTCAGCGCCTTCTACCCGCTCGCCGCCGCCTCCCCGGTCCTCAGGGAGCTGGAGCTCGGGAAGGAGGGGCTCACCTGGAGCCACGCCCCGCGCGTCCTCGCGCACCCGCTGCCGGACGGCCGGTGCGCCGTCCTCGCGCGCGGAGCCGCCGAGACGGCGGCGGGCCTGGACACGTTCGTGGCGGGCGACGGGGACGCCTGGCTCGACCTGTGCGCCACGTGGGAGCGCCTGAGCCCGGACGTCCTGCGGCTTCTCTTCACCCCCTTCCCTCCGGTCCGGGCCTCCCTCCGGCTCGCCGCCGGGCTCCGGGCGGCCGGGGGCCTCCGCCTGGCCCGGACCCTGCTGCTGCCCGTCCGCCGCCTGGGGGAGGAGTCGTTCCACGGCGAGGCGGGGCGGCTGCTGCTCGCCGGCAGCGCGCTGCACGCGGACCTCGGCCCCGAAGCGGCGGGCAGCGGAGGCTTCGGGTGGCTGATGTGCATGCTCGGCCAGGCCTACGGCTTTCCCGTGCCGGCGGGCGGAGCCGGGGCGCTCACGGCGGCCCTGGTGCGCCGGCTGGAGCGGCGCGGCGGTGTGGTCCGCTGCGGGGAGCGCGTGACCGAGGTCGTCGTACGCGGCGGGCGGGCCGTCGGCGTACGCACCGCGGGAGGCGAGTCCGTACCGGCGGGCCGTGCCGTACTCGCCGACGTGTCCGCACCGGCACTGTACGGCGAACTGGTCGACGCCCAGCACCTCCCCGGCCGGCTGCTGAAGGACCTGTCCCGGTTCCAGTGGGACTCCGCGACCTTCAAGGTCGACTGGGCACTGAACGGCCCCGTGCCCTGGACGGCCGGGCAGGCGGCCTCGGCGGGAACGGTCCACCTGGCCGACGGAGTCGACGGTCTCACCCGCTTCGCCGCCCAGCTCGCGACGGGCCGGGTGCCCGACCGGCCCTTCCTCCTCTTCGGGCAGATGTCCACCGCGGACGCCACCCGCTCACCGGCCGGCACCGAATCGGCCTGGGCCTACACCCACGTCCCGCAGCGGATCAAGGGCGACGCGGGCGAGGACGGGCTGACCGGGCTCTGGGACCGGAGGGAGGAGGAAGCCATGGCCGACCGCATGGAGAACGAAGTCGAACGCTGGGCGCCGGGATTCCGCTCCCGCATCACGGCCCGGCGCGTTCTCTCACCGCGCACACTCGAGTCGATGGACGCCAACCTGCACGAGGGCGCGATCAACGGCGGGACGGCGTCCCTGCACCAGCAGCTGGTGTTCCGGCCGACGCCCGGCACCGGGCGCCCCGAGACGCCGGTGAAGGGCCTGTACCTCGCCTCGGCCTCCGCCCACCCCGGCGGCGGTGTGCACGGCGCCCCCGGCGCCAACGCGGCCGCTGCCGCGCTGAGCGGCCTCGGCCGCCTGCGCTCGGCCCGCGTGCCGTGGAGCACCCGTGCGGGGAGCCCTCGTGCCGGGAAGAGCACCGGGGAGCAGCCGCCACAGCGGCGCAGCAGCGGTACGGGTGCTCTCGGCCGAACGGAGTAAGCCGCCCGGCCCTTCGGCCGGCCGCGTCGACATGCGAGACACCTGGTGGAGGGCTTCGGCAGCCGCACCGGGTGACTTCGGGCAGGCGCCGTCCAGCACATGACGCAGGTCGTCCGGTCCCTGCCCGGAAGCCGAACCGGCCGCACCCGCCAGGTGGAGATGCCTCCCGAGGGCCGGTCGAGTGCAGGCCCTCCTCGCCGGGCGGTCGTGCTCAGCTCTGGTGCAGGCGCTTCAGGGCCAGGGAGAGCCCGACGCCCTTCGCGTGATGCTTGAGCCGGTTGCGGTCGGGGTCGCGGTCGGTCTCGATCGTGAACCTCCCCTTTTCCTGGTAGTACCTTTCGGCTTCGAAATCGAAGAGCACCACGTCGTCGGCGGTCATCGGCTGCTCGGACGTCTTCTTGTCCCAGAACGTCAACGCTCCTTTGAAGAACACCTCCGTCTCCGAGGTCACCCTGACCACCAGGCCGCCCTTCACGGTGAGGCAGTACGCGTAGAACGCCCTCTGATCCTCGTCCGGCTGATTCCCGCGTCCGTGCTCCAGCTTGTGCCAGGACCGGGACTGCAGTACCCAGAACGCGTCGGTCTCGGTCCGCGGCACGTCGACGGTGTAGGTCTCCTCCCGCGTGAACAACCCGAACGGCCCGCTCTTGACCTGGCGGACGCGCTCCGACCGTTCGACGACCTGCCGAGTCCCGCGCGGTGCCCGGGTCTCCCGGGCCACCTTTTCCGCATAGCGCCGCAGTCTGTTCCAGTCCAGCTCGCTCCGCTCGTAGGCGGCTCTGTCCAGTCTGCTCACGGTGCTTCCTTTCCCTCCCCGTTTCCGGGGGCCACGGCGATCGGCCACACCGGGCGGTGTGCGTTCACGGCGGGCAGGAGTCGACGACCGCCAGGGACACGACCTCGGCGGACGGCACCCGGCGAGGGGTGGTGGACCGGTCGGTGAGGAGGGAGAAGGTCCCCGCCCCGCCGGACAGTTCGCCGCAGAGGACAGCCTCGGGCGTCACGACGAGCACCCGGGGCCGCGAGTCCTGATTCCCGGCCGGGGTCTCGCGGGGAAGCCACCAGGACGTCAGGGTCATGGCGACGATCACGGGCAAGGAGACCAGCAGCGCGATCCTGGCCCTGCGGACATCGGACCAACTCTTCGCCGCGGCAGCCGCCTTGTACCGCTCCAGGGAACCGTAACGGCTGCGCAGCAGGTCCCGGTCGACCGGCCCCGAACCACCCACCGCGGAAGCGCGCGACGCGGCCCACAGACCGCAGAGCGCCACGGTGAAGCCGAAGCCCAGGACCGCGGTCACGACAGCGCGCCACACAGGGCTCAGTTCGGCCATCCTGCCGGGGCCGCCCAGCATGAGCCCGGCGGCCATGACGGTGACCAGCAGCCCCAGCCCGGTACGCCACTGCTCCGCGCTGGTGCGGGCCCGGGCGAGCGAGTCCCCCGCGTACGCACGCCATCGCGCGTCCTCCGCGAGCTGGTGCTTGCTCGGCGGGGCGGACGGCTTCCGGTATCGCGCCGGGGGGATCATGCGAGGTCGTCCCGGAGCACTTCAAGGGCGAACGTGATGCCGCAGCCGGTACTGACGCCCGCAGGTCTGTTGCTGTGCGTGAGCTCGCAGTTGCAGGTGACATGGACGCGGGTGTAGGGGTCCGGGACTCCCGTCGCGTCGTCACCGAGCACGCCCGATTCACCGGCGGCGGTCAGGATCTCCTCGCCCGAGATGTCCCCCCGGCAGCGGGGGCAGGCGCCGCTGACGACCACCCGTGTCACCCCGCCCGAGCTTTCCACGACCGCGCTCAGCACCGGGTCCTCCCCGACGCACATGTCGTAGGCGGCGTCCGTCCACTTGTACGCCAGCGGATCGTCGAGCTCATACCTCAGGGCGTGATGTTCGAGAGCCGTCACCGCTGACCTCCGGGCTGCCGATGCGTGCCGATGGGAAGGAGAGGGGCCCAGTCGTGAACGGGACGCGACCGGACGCCTCGTCCGGCCAGGATCCGACGGGTGGACCGGTGCACCGCCGTCGCCATGGTGTTCTCCGGCAGCGCGTGCAGCACCATCTCCGCATACCGGCCGGCCAACGTGGAGTCTCCGAGCTCTCCGACCGTGGCCAGTACCTCGTCGGAGCCTCCCGCCAGCGCGAGCGTGGCGATGCTGATCGGGTCGCTGGGCACGCGGCCGGGATAGGCACTTCCCCAGCAGGCGATCAGCGCGAGCCGCCGGGGCGGGCGCCGGCCCAGGAGATCCACGGGGAGAAGCCACTCGTTCTCGTCGAGTTCGAGATAGTGGCCCGCTCCGGGGAGCGGCCGGCCGTGCCCGGCCAGCACCATCAGTTCCCGCCCGTCGCAGAGGGCGCCGCGGGCTTCGGCCGCGGAGGACAGCCGACGGGGATTCCATCGGCGGTCCCGCTCGAACAGGTCCAGTCGATGACTCCGCACGAGCGGGCTGCGCCACACGTCGACCTCCAGAGGCGATCGAGGCGACGGCGTGCGGGGCTTCTTGACGTACCGACTGGCCAGTTGCCGCTGAATGGTCAGCGAGGGGCAGACCACGAAGCGTGCGGCCTCCCCCAGGACGAGGCCGTCCTCCAGCGGGAGCGCGCCCCACGGCACCGCCCACAGTTCACCGGTCGGGACGATCAGCAGGTCCTGCGGGCCCGAAGCCGCGAGTTCCGTGAGCAGACGTGGGGGGAGCAGTGCGGACAGCGGTCGCAGATCGTCGACCGTCAGTGCCAGACGTTCTGCGGCCCGGTCGCCGGACCTGAGGACGGACAGCAGGTCCAGGGCGGTCGGTGTCAGCCGAGAGCTGCCCATCGTGGAGCGGCCCTCCGGGGCGCTCCACGACCAGCGCACCAGATCCCCGTCGACGGGGTCGAGGAGGATCTGGAGCGCATGGCACCCGTGGGGCAGTGCCTCCAGGAGCGCGCCGCCCTCGTCGGCCGGCGGGAGGTACACGGCCGCCAGCAGATCGTCCAGCGACTTGCCCGCCCCGGGCTCGGCCTCCTGCCGGAACTCGAACGCGCCCAGGCGGCGGATCCGGCTCTTTCGGCGCTCGTCGCCGAAGCGCTCCTCGTCGGAGCGGGCGCTTCGGCGATGGGCGAGCAGCCTGCGGTCCGCCCTGGCCAACAGGTCCTGGAGCTGATCCAGTTCGTCGCCGGCCAGGGCGCCGCTGTTCGCCTCCAGCAGGCCCGCCAGCCGGCGACCAGCCAGGAAGTCGGCCACCACGGCGAAGGTCTCCGGCGAGTGGTGTTTCTCCGCCGCCGAAAGCGATCCCTTGTACACGTCCCGGAAGCGTCGCCGGTACTCCTCCTGAAAGCGCTCCTCCCGGTGGTCGGCGCGGTAGGACTCGACCTCCACGACCGCCTCGCGCCAGGTCCGCAACGCGTCCTCCACCGAGCCGCACTCCTCCTGTGCCTCCGCCAGTTTGCTCAGGGCATGGGACACACCCAGCAGATCGCCGAGTTCGCGGTACCGCTCCAGGGACCGGGTGAACAGGTCCACGGCCTCCGGCCAGTTTCCCCGGCCCCGTGCGGTTCTGGCCAGGTCCTGCGCGGCGTGCGCCTGCGCACGCGGCAGACCCGCGGACGTGGCGAGTTCCAGGGCCTTGTCGTACTCCTCCGCCGCCTCGTCGAACCGGTGGTCGTCCAAGTAGAGGTCGCCGCGCAAGGAGTGCACGTTGACCAGGCCGGTCGGGTTGCCGTCCTGCTGGAAGGCCGTCCACGCGGGGCCGAGCCACTCCCAGGCTTCGGAGTGCCGTCCCCACCGGTGCATCCAGCCGGCCAGCCGCTGGGCCGCGTTCCCCTGGCCCAGGGCGGACCGGACCGCGGAGAACGCGGCGTAGGCCTCCTTGCCGTGCTGTTCCGCCCGGGCCCGTTCATCGAGCCACTGCGCACATTCGGCGGCACCGAGCAGCGCGTTCCCCCGGTACACGGGGTCGTCGAGAGCGGTGGCGATCCCCGCCGCCTCCTGGAACTGGTCCAGGGCGAGTTCGGCGGAGTGGTTCCACAAAGTCATGTACGCCCAGGGGACCAGTGCGCGCAGTCGGCCGAAGCGGTATGCCGAAGTGCCGGCCACCGCCGTGGCCTGATCGAAGTGTTCGGAGGCGGCTTCGATGCGGTCCTGCTCCATGGCGATGTGGCCGAGCCCGATGAGGGCGTGCACCGTGGGCAGTCGCGGCTCGCTTCCGGTCTCCTCTTCGAGAAGGACCCGGAACGAGGCCAGCGCCGCGGGGTGCGCACCCGACCGCACCGCGTTGTCGCCCTCGGTCTCCAGGCGTAACTGCCGCACCCAGACTTCGGCCGTCAGATCCGGATTCCACGGACCCGGCGGGGCCTCGGTGTCCAGCAGCATCCGGTAGCGGCTGCGCAGGGCGATCGGCCCGGGAACCTCGATGTCCCGTACCAGTGCCCGCTTCTGGCCAGCGTCCGGGCTCTGCCACGCGGCCAGGAGCACCTCGCATGCCGGATGCTCGGCGATGTCTGTGACGTAGGAATCCCCCATCGGTTCCCCTCTCCCAGAGGGCCGAAGATATCCAGCTCCGGTCGGCCTGACCACCACGAGAACAGGGGTCACTCGTTCGGGTTAATTCTGGTCGGAATGCTCGACCGCTGTGCGGTGGTGCGGCCACGAAAGACACCCGTCGACGGCCAAGATGTTCCCCACAGCCCCGGGTTCAGTCGAACAGCGGTGCCAGCGCCTCTTCGCCCGCCAGGATCCGCCACGCCGGAACCCGCACCGTCCGCGCCACCGGGCACGGCTTCGCCCCTTGGCCCCGGACGGCAGTCCGGTCAGCAGGTCGCCCCGCGCGTACGACGGGAGACGAGCGTGCGTCTCTGTCGTGCTGCCTCGAACGGACAACGGCTTCTGTCAAGGCCCGGGTGACCGGAGCGCCCTGGGTCCAGCAGTGGCAGGGCGAGTACGACGACGAGGGGGCGACGTACCGGCCGACGAGCTGGAGGCCGAGTACGAGAACCAGCTCCGCAAGCGCCAGGCCGGTGCCGAGGACTTGAAGGAATGGCGCCCGGTGGGGAAGACGCGTAGCCGCAAGGCTGCTGCAAAGCAGTCCACGCCGGACGTGGAGTAGCCGCGACGCGTCCGGTGGGGCAGCAACAGACGTTGCCCCACCGGAAGTTCAGGCGCGCGAGTCGGCCGCCAGTGCCGAACGCGGTGTCGGGGCGCTGGGTGATGATCTGCTGGCGATCAAGTCGGGCAGTGACTTCACGGTCGAGCTGTTCCTCCGTGACCGGAGGCATCCTGCGCTCGAAGACAGCCCTGATGTACGGCTCAGGCTGCAACAACCTCGGAACCGCCTTCTGCCGGGTCGGCCGACCTGTTTTCAGGCCGCCCGGCCCACCCAGGCCCACCCAGGCCCGCCCCGGACCGGCTCCGGCGCAGTGAACGCGGCCCGCGTCAGAGCCGTGCCGCGGCGTCGAACAGCAGCGCCCGGAGCCACTCCATGAAGTACTGGTCGGCCAGCCGGGGGTTCCAGACCATGTCGATCCCGAGGCCGGACAGCGGGAACGGGAACTCCTCGATCCGCAGGTCGGTGAGCGTCCGCATGGTGGCGGCCACCTGGTAGCGGAAGAGGGCGACTCCGCCCGCGCGGGCGACCAGGAAGGGGACGAGCAGGAAGTCGGAGCTCAACTGGCCGACGCGGTACGGGATGCCCTTCTCCTCGAGCACGGAGTACGGGAAGACCCGCCGGTCGGTGTCGACGACGATGTGCGGCTGGGTGGTCAGGAGGTCGAGCGCGCTCGCTTCCGGTGGCGTGTCCGGTGAGGCCACCACTACGCAGCGGTCGTTGTACAGCCGCTCGCGCGGGTACGGCGAGAAGTGCCCCTCGGAGATCAGCACGACGTCGACGCCCATGTCGGTGAAGGTGGCCTCGGTCGGGACCGTGATCGTCCGCAGGCGCAGCGTGGCATGAGGGGCGCGTTCGGCAATCAGCCGCGCCAGTTGGGGGCCGATGACGAACGCGGTGCTGTTCGTCAGGGCGATGGTGATGACGCGCCGGTCCGTGGCGGGGTCGAAGTAGGGGAAGTTCACGATGTGCGCCGCCTGTTGCAGCGCACTGCGCAGCGGCGGGATCAGCTCCAGTGCGCGCGGGGTCAGCGTCACGCCCGTCCCTTGCCGGACGACGAGGTCGTCGCCCAGCAGACGCCGCATTCTCGTGAGGGCGTGGCTCATCGCCGGCTGCGACAGGCCGACCCGCTGCGCCGCCCTGGTCACCGAACGCTCTTCGAGGAGCGCGAGAAGGGGCACCAGCAGGTTCAGGTTGACCGATGCCAGCCGGTCCAGGCCCGAACCCGTGATGCCCTCTTCTCCGTCGCCCATGAGACCGACCTTACGCGGCCGCCTGAGTCATACGGCGCAGCCGGGGGATGGGGATCCGGTAGTTGAGCGCCGCGGCCACACCGCTGCCGTGGTCCTGCGACCAGCGCATCAGCGCCGGCCCGCCGCCGGGCTCCCCGTCGACGTACTCGGGTTCTCCGTCCAGTGGCAGATGGCCCACCGCCTTGAGGGTCAGTCCGAACTGCTCGGTCCAGAAGTACGGCTGGAACTGGAGCGGTGGCGCCTCGTCGCCCCGGACCAGCGCCCTCGCGGCGACCTTCGCCTGTTCGATCGCGCTGCTCCAGAAGGGGACGCGGCGCAGACCGCTCGGAGTCTGGACGGCCGCGAGGTCGCCGACGGCCGCGACCTCGGGGCGGACCAGCCCGCGCGAGTCGACCGCGATGGCGCCCTTCGCCGCGAGACCCGTGTCCGCGAGCCACTCCGTGTTGGGCAGGTCGCCGACGGCGGATATGAGCATGTCCGCCTCGAGGACCGGGCCCTCGTGGAGGACGACCCGGGTGCTTTCCCCACGCCGTTCCAGCCGTGCCAGCTCGGTCTCGACGATGGTGAGCCCCAGGTCCAGCCCGGCCTTGACGAAGACACCGGCGAGGTGCGGACCGAGCTGGAGGGTCAGCGGGGCCCCCTGGGAGACGAGGGTGACCCGGCAGCCGGCGGCCAGGCAGCCCGAGGCGATCTCCATGCCGAGCGGGCCTCCGCCGACCACGACGACCGACGGCCGGTCCGCCAGCCGCTTGCGCAGGGCGAGGGCGTCGTCGAGCCCGCGCAGGGTGAGCTCCTCGGGAAGGTCGGACAGCCGTCGGGCCCGGGAGCCGGTGGCGAGGACGACGCGGTCGTACGGCAGAGCCGTACCGTCGTCCAGACTGACCAGCCGACGGTCGAGGTCGAGTCCGGTGGCGCGGACGCCCAGGAGCTCGGTCGCCCCGTGGCCGGTCGGCGGGAGTTCGTGCGACGACAGGTCGTCGCCGTCGAGCAGGAGCGCCTTCGACAGGGCCGGGCGGCTGTACGCCGGGTGCTGTTCGTCGCCGACGACGGTCAGTTCGCCGTCGAAGCCGGCCTCGCGGAGCGTGTCGGCCGCGGTGAGCCCGGCGATCCCGTTGCCGACGACGACGACGCGGTTCACGGTGCCGGTGCTCATACGACCCTCAGTGCTGCGACCGGGCACACGCGGGCGGCGGCGTTCGCCAGGGCGATGTCGGCCCCGTCGACCTCCTCATGGTCGAGGACGAGCTCGCCCTCGTCGTCGAGGTGCATGAGCTGCGGGGCGGCCTCCTCGCACAGGCCGTGGCCCTCACAGCGGGGGCGGTCAAGAACGATCTTCATGCGGGGATCACCTCCAGGACGGGGAGCTCTTCGATGCTCCGGGTGGTGTTGTTGGGAACGCGGACCTCGGGTCCGACGACGAGGCGCTCGACGCGCCGGGAGAGCGCCTCGATCACGGCGTGGGCCTCCAGGCGGGCGAGTCCCTGGCCCGCGCAGCCGTGCGGGCCGTAGCCGAACGAGAGGTGGTCGACCGGATTGCGCTCGACGAGGAAGGAGTCCGGGTTCTCGTAGTGCCGGGGGTCGTGGTTTCCGGCGCCGAGCAGGATCGCGATCTGCGCGCCCGCAGGGATGACGGTCCCGTCGATGTCGACGTCCTTGGTGGCGCGTCGGCCCCAGGCGTGGATGGGCGCCCAGAAGCGCAGCACCTCGTTGAACGCCGCCGGTACCCGCGACGGGTCCTCGCGGACCAGGGCGAGCTGGTCGGGGTGCGAGCCGAAGAGGGCGACGATGTTGCCGATCGCCGCGATGGTGGTGTCGACGCCGGCGCCGAGGTACTGGTGGATGATGTGGCCGGCCGTGCCCGGCGGGATGGCGCCCCGTGCCTCGGCGTCGAAGATGCCGCGGCCCACGGACCCCTCGGCCAGGTCGTCGGCCTTGACCTCGGAGCACCATCCGTAGAGCTCGCCGGCGATGGGGAAGTTCTCGGCCGTGCGCTGGTTCATCGGGCCGAGGACCTGCATGGCCGCCTGTCCCCAGCGCAGCATGTTGTCGCGCACGTGGCCTTCGAAGCCGATCAGGTCCGCGACGACCTCCAGCGGGAACGCCCGGGCGAGGGCGTCGATCGCCTCGAAGGAACCCTTCTCGACGAGCTCGGCGACGAGAGCGTCCGCCTTCGCCTCGATCTGCCCCTTCATGCCCCGCAGCGCGCGCGGGGAGAGGTTCTCGGTGAGCGTGGCGCGCAGCTGGGTGTGCACCGGCGGGTCGGATGCGAGCGAGGTGCCGGTGAGCGCCTCGTTGGCCATCGGATTGAAGGCGATCGAGGCCGAGGAGAACGACTCCCAGTCCGCCAGTGCGTCACGGATGACGTCGTACCGCGTCAGCGCGTAGACGTCGTTCTTACGGAGGTGGACGGCGGGGCCCAGCTCTCGCAGTTCGGCGTAGACGGGGTAGGGGTCGACCAGGACGTCGTCGGCGAAAAGGTCGACGTCGGAGGCAGGGGGAGGAGTCATGCCCCCAGTGAAGTGGCCGGTCTTACATCCAGCAAATGAATGATTCGCATGGAGCTACATGCACGCAGTTCATGCTTCAGGTGGCGCGCGTGTCGGTCGCCCTGTCCGACGGTAGCCGCCGAGGCGGGCCTGACGTGCCCGAATCGCTCCCCCCGTATTGTTTTTTCAGGATGTTCATTTCATTGATGCCCTGTAAACCGAATGGTTGATGTCGCCGCATCCGAACCACCGGGGCCAGGGTGCGAACTCCGCCATCGAGGACGCCGGCGCGCCGGCCGACGCGCTGCGCGAGGCGCCCTCGGTGCGGGAGGCGCCGGCCCGCTACCGGGCGACCCGCAAGCCGGAGACCGACAAGCCGCAGGCCATCTCACGCCAGGGCTGGTCCGCCGAGGAGATCGAAGACGTCTTCCCGGGCCAGAAGCCCGCCGACGCCGCACCCAAGGAGTGACCCGTGGCGGCTTCGACGCCGTCCTGAAGTGTCCTGACGGAGGAGAGGAGAGCGTCGGCCTGCAGCGCGCCGACGCTCTCCCCGTCGAACTCCACGCGAACGCTCACCCCGGCCGGGTCTCCGGACAGGTGCTCAGTCCCAGTCGTTGTCCCCGGGCAGGAGCACCATGTTGTGCGCGCCGAGGATGTCCACCATTTCGTTGAACTTTTCGTCGGGCCAGGGTTCCGGGGCGCGGTCCGTCTCGCCGTGGGCCAGGAAGAACGACTCGGGTCCGGCGGGTGTGTAGAAGACCAGCAGCCGGGCCGGTTCCCGGCTCGGATTCCTGAAACCGTGACGTGTGCCCTTGGGGATGTAGACGAAGTCCTCGGGACCGGCGGTGAACCTCTCGGCCCCGTTGAGGAACTCGAACTCGCCGGACAGGACGTAGAAGGCTTCGTCCTCCTTCGAATGGACGTGCGGGACGTTGCCGTGGCCGGGTTCGACGGTTCCGTCCATGAACGCGAGGGCGCCGTCCGTCTCCTCTCCCGTGACCTTGACCGAGAACGTCTCGTGCCCCGTGAGCCGGACGACGCCCTCGTTCCTGCGGACGACGAAGCCGTTGGCGGACGTCCAGACCGGGTCGTCCTCGGCGGGGAGCGGTAAGCGGAGAACCATGTCGTGGTCCCTTCTCGCGTCTCGCGGCGTCGCCCGAGCGGCATGCCGCAGCTTATGTTGAATGTAAGTCATTGACTGCCAATCAATCAATGGTCCCGGCGCAGGAGGGCGCGCCGGCCTCGCATACGCTGCGGGACGACAGGTCGTCATCGCCGGGAAGGAGTTGAGGTGGCCCCGCCCGAAGCAGGTAAGCCGCCGACCCGGCGGCAGCTGGCTGCCCAGGAGACACGCCAGAAGCTGTTGCGGGCGGCGTTGGAGAACTTCTCCCGGCGCCCCTACGGGGAAGTCACCGTCGGGGACATCGCCCGGACGGCAGGTGTCGCGCACGGACTGCTGTCCCATCACTTCAAGGGCAAGGAGAGCCTCTACGCCGAGGCCGTGCGAGAGGTCGACCAACAACTGCGGACCGCAACGGAGTTCGCCTCCGAAGGGCCCGTCGTCGACCGGCTGCGGCAGCATTTCACCGCGCATCTGGTTTTTCTGGCCGAGCACGAGGACATCGCGCTGAATCTCGTCCTGCGCCGCGCACAGGCCGCCGACGTGGCGTCGGCGGCCTTCGAGGCGACACGGGAGGAAGGGGTCCGGGCCATCTGCGCGTTGCTCGGCCTCGACGCCGACGACCCCGCGCTCCTCCTGCCCGTACGGGGGTTCGGTGCCGCCTGCGACGAGATGTCCCTCCTCTGGCTGAGGAACGGCCGTCCCGTGGAGATCGGCGCACTGGCCGATGCCTGGATCACCTTGCTGGCGGGCTCCCTCCGGGCCGCGTACGGTTTCGCCCCGAGCCCCGCGCTGCGCGAGGCGCTCCACACCCTCGGGTGGGGAGATGTCCGGGCAACGGCGGATCCGATGGCCGAGGAGACGCCGGAGGGCCAGGACTGCCGGTGAGCCCGGGTCGGTTCGGCCCGCAGGGGGCTCTCAGGGGCCCTGCCGCATGCGGAGACCGACGGGCAGCCGGCCGCGAGGATCGCCCCCGGAACCTGAGGCGAGGGCCCGCGACCGACCGGACCGGCGAGAGCGCTGGTCGCGGCAGCTCACCGAGCGGGCGCCGAAGTCGGCCCCCGGAGGGCGGGAGCACCGACCACGTCGGCAGCGAAAAGCGCCATCCTGCCGGGATCGGCCCGCGGCGCATGGCCATGAGGGTGTGTATGCCGGTCCGCGCCCAGGCGGCCGGTTCAGGCGGGAACCTGCTGACCCGGGGGCATGAAGTCCCCGGTCGTCCCGTGCCCCTCCGTGAACCGTGGCAGGACGGGCGGGCCGGGCGGCAACGTGTCGTGGACGATGCGAGCGGCGGGATGCCCGGCGTGGACGAGTCCGGCCGCCACCGTACGGACCATGTCCGGCGGCCCGGCGACCAGGGTGCGGCCCTCCGCGAGGGGGGTGCTCCGGGCCACCGCGAGGACCAGCCGGTCGTACATGCCCTCGCCCGGAGCCCTGCCCGCCGTCGGAACCACGGTCAGCCAGGAGTGGCGTTGCTCGAGGCCGGTCAGGTACTCGGTGTCGTGGAGGTCGGACAGCGAGTCGGCACCCAGGAAGAGCCGTACCCGGCGTACCCGGTGTGCGGGTGACCGCCGCACGTGACCGTCCAGCTCCTGCAGCAGCGCCTTCATCGCGGCCCAGCCGGTGTCCCAGGCGACCAACCGCACGGTGTCCAGGGGCTCCGTGCCGAGCGTCAGGTCGCCCTTCGGCGGCCCGAGCCGTACCTCGTCCCCGGGCGCGGTGCGGCGTACCAGCGTCTCGCTGACCCCGCCGGGTCCGGTACACCGGACGTGCACCTCGACCTCCCCGTCCGGGCCGGGTCCGTCGGCCAGGTAGTACGGGCGCCAGGTGTGCGGCAGCCGGGCGGACTCCAGCGCGGCGTGCTGGCCGGCCCGGTACCGGAAGGTTTCGTGCGGCAGGAGACGGAGCACCGCCAGGTCCGGCCCGTATCGCCGATGGCCCGTCACCGTGGCCTGCCAGCACGGTGGTTCGTGCAACGCGGACTCCGCGCCCCGGACCATGGCGGTGACGCCGAGCTGCAGCATCCGCGTCCACGCCCGTTCGAGCTCCGGGCTCCAGTGCTCGCCCGCGCGGAGCCGCAGCGCTTCGCGCAGCGCGTCCTTGAACGCGGCGTACTGCGCCGGGCGTACACCGAGTTTGCGATGGTCGCGGCCGAGCCGGGTGAAGGTCTCGGTGATCTCCTCGGGGCGGTCCAGGTGCTCGATCAGATACCAGAATGCCCGTGCCAGATGCTCCTGCTGGAACGCCATCGAGGCGGGGAAGAGCGACCGCAGTGAGGGATGCCGGGTGAACAGCGCCCGGTACAGGTCGGTGATCAGCTCGTCGAGCGGAGCCACCAGGTCCAGGTCGCGCATGATGATCTGCCGGTCGGCGGCCGCGTCGTGCGCCTCTTCGGCCGAGGGCCGGCCGGTGCGGCCACCGCGGCCGGTGCGCGGGTCGCCCCCGGGGGAGAGCAACTGCTGACGCAGCCGCATCGCCTCGTGCCGGGCGAGGAGTGTGTGGTACGTCCTGTCCTCCGTGCTCATGGTCAGCGGGCCCTTCCCGTCTCGCGCCCGACGACGGCGCCCTGTACGGAGCCGGGCCCGGACCCGGCCCGGGCGGCGACCGGGCCGGAAGCCCACCGGCCCGGTCGGTCCGGGGCCTTCGCCGGAAGCGGGCAGAAGAGTCGGGGCATGGCTGGGCTCCTTGAGGAACGGGTCGGGGCGCGGGAGCGGTTCGGCGGTGAACAGACACCGAACCGACGGGTCCTGACGGGGAGAAACCGCAGGTCAGTATGACATCGGGGGTATATGCCCCAAGGGCCCTGGGGAACAGGGCCGTTGGTCCCTGGGCAACGGGGAGCGCGTGTGCGACGCCTGACCTGTACGCCTGCGAGCGGAACGCCCCCGCCCAATAGGCCGGGCGCGCTTGCGGTGCGGCCGGCCTATTGAGCGGGGGCGGCCCATGGACGGCTGCGCCCGCGGCAACGGTCGTGTACTGCCCGAGAGGGCTGGAAGGGGCGGTCGGCGTTCCCGCGGCTGCGCCCCATATGCCACCCGTGCCTCCGTTTCATTCGATCAGGGCCTTTGAGGTCGATTTCTCCTTATCGGAGTCCTTTCCTCCCCGAGGATCGGCCTGCGGCGGACGCGGGAGGGGCGTCGCGCCGTGTGGCTCCGACGAGCCGCACGGCCCAGGTGAAGCGACGAACAGGAGAGGGGGACGGCATGCACCTGACTCCGCACGAGCAGGAGCGCCTGCTGGTCCACGTGGCGGCGGATGTCGCCCGGCGGCGCCGCGAGCGAGGACTGCCGCTGAACTATCCCGAGGTCATGGCGCTGCTGACGGCGCACGTCTACGAAGAGGCGCGGGCCGGGGCGACGGTCGACTCCGTGATGGAGTCCGGGCGTCACGTGCTGCGGCGCGGCGACGTCATGGACGGCGTGCCGGAGATGATCACCCACGTCCAGGTCGAGGCGACGTTCCCGGACGGAACGAAGCTGGTCACCCTTCACGACCCGTTCGACGCGGCAGCCACCGAGGTCGACGTCCACCCGGGCAAAACGGAACCGCTGCCGGACGAGGACGAGTACCGGGTGGCCTTCAACGAGGGCTCCACGCCCGTCCCGCTGCACGTGTCCAATCCTTCGGACCGTCCGATCCAGGTGGGCTCCCACTTCCACTTCGCCGAGGTGAACGAAGAGCTCGACTTTCCCCGCGACGCCGCCCACGGCATGCGGCTGCACATCGCGTCCGGCACGTCCGAGCGGTTCGAACCCGGTGACGAGCGGACCGTGTCGCTGGTGCCCCTCGCCGGCGACCGGATCGTCGGCGGACTCCAGGCCGGCAAGAGCGAAGAGGAGAAGCACCTCGATGCCCGACGAGACCGGTAACCCTTCGGCCCCACTGCTGCGGTCCCGCTATGCCGACCTCTACGGCCCCACGGCCGGTGACCGGGTCCGGCTCGCCGATACCAACCTCGTCCTCAGGATCGAGGAGGACTGGTGCGGCGGCCCGGGACGCAGCGGTGACGAGATGGTCTTCGGCGGAGGCAAAGTGATCCGCGAGTCCATGGGCCAGTCGCACATCCCCCGCGATGATCCGCGCAAGCCGGTGGACACGGTGATCACCGGCGCCCTGATCCTGGACCACTGGGGTGTGGTGAAGGCCGACATCGGACTGCGCGACGGCCGGATCCAGGCGATCGGCAAGGCGTACAACCCCGAGACCATGTCGCCGCGCCCCAACGACGACCCGCGCGCGTCCGACTTCGTCGTGGGGCCCGAGACGGAGGTGATCTCCGGAAAGGGGCGCATCCTGACCGCCGGTGGCGTCGACACGCACGTGCACTTCCTGTGCCCCAACCAGATCCACGAGGCGCTCGCCTCGGGCGTGACGACCCTGATCGGGGGCGGCACCGGCCCCGCCGAGGGCAGTACGGCCACGACCGTCACGCCCGGCAAGTGGCACATCCAGCGGATGTTCGAGGCACTCGACGCCTACCCGGTGAACATCGGCCTGCTCGCCAAGGGCAGCACGGTCTCCGAGAAGGCGCTGCTCGACCAGGTCGCCGCCGGCGCCCTCGGCTTCAAGATCCACGAGGACTGGGGCGCGACCCCCGCGGTGATCGACGCGGCCCTGACGGTGTGCGAGGAGACCGGGGTCCAGGTCGCCCTGCACGCCGACTCCCTGAACGAGTCCGGCTTCGTGCAGCACACCTTCGCCGCCACCAAGAAGGACCGCCGCACCAAGGACGCCAAGTACCGCAGCCTGCACATCTTCCACGTTGAAGGCGCCGGTGGCGGCCACGCGCCCGACATGATCAGCCTCGTGAGCAAGCCGAACGTGCTGCCCGCCTCGACGAACCCCACCCGGCCCCTGACGGTCAACACCGTCAAGGAACACGTCGACATGATGATCGTGTGCCACCACCTCAACCCCGAGGTCGAGGCCGACATGAAGTTCGCCGACTCGCGGATCCGGCCCTCCACGATGGCCGCCGAGGACCTGCTGCACGACATGGGCGCCATCTCGATGATGTCCTCCGACGCCCAGGCCATGGGCCGCATCGGAGAAATGGTCATGCGGACCTGGCAGACCGCGCACGTCATGAAGTCCCGCTACGGCCACCTGCGGGAGGACGACGCCGGCGCGGACAACTTCAGGGCCCGGCGCTACGTCGCCAAGTACACCATCAACCCGGCCCTCACCCACGGCATCGGCCACGAGGTCGGCTCCGTCGAGCCGGGCAAACTCGCCGACCTGGTCCTCTGGGAACCCAAGTTCTTCGGCGTGAAACCCCACATGGTCATCAAGGGCGGCCAGATCGCCTACGCGCAGATCGGCGACGCCAACGCCTCCATCCCCACCCCGCAGCCCTATCTGCCGCGCCCGGTCTGGGGCTCCCGGGGCCGGTCCCCCGGGGCGAACTCCTTCAACTTCGTCGCGGAGGCGGCCCTCGACGGCGAACTCTCCCGGACCGGACTGCTCAAGCCCCTGCGCGCGATCCGTTCCACCCGGGAGGTCACCAAGGCCGACATGGTGCACAACGACGGCCTGCCGGACATCGTCGTCGACCCCGACACCTTCGAGGTCACCATCGGCGGCGCCACCACCTCCGACGTCCGCACCACGGTGGACGGACACGAGGTCGGACGGAACTACGCGACGGAACTGCCCATGGCCCAGCGCTACTTCCTGTTCTGACCGTTCCGACTGTTCCGACACCCGCGATCCGGGCCGGCCGCACCGACGGGGGCCGGCCCCGCGCCTCGCGAAAGGAGGGCCCGTCACCCCATGAGCCGCACCGCCCTGCTCATCCTGGCCGACGGCCGCTTCCCCGCCGGAGGGCACGCCCACTCCGGCGGGATGGAGGCCGCGGTCGCCTCCGGAAGCGTGCACGACACCGCGAGCCTGGAGACGTTCTGCCGCGGGCGGCTGCACACCGCCGGACTGACCGCGGCCGGCCTCGCCGCCGCGGCCGCCACCGGATACGACGCCCTGGCCCTGGACGACGCCGCCGACACCCGCACCCCCGCACCAACGCTGCGTCGCGTCGCGCGCCGCCTGGGCCGGCAGATGATGCGCGCGGCCCGCGCCACCTGGCCCTGCGCCGGCCTCGACCACCTCGCCCGCCACCGGCCGCAGGGGGCCCACCAGCCGGTCGTCCTCGGCGTCGCGGCCCGCGCCGCCGGACTCACCGCGCTCGACGCCGCCCACGCCGCCGTGTACGAGAGTGTCGGCGGTCCGGCGACCGCGGCGGTGCGCCTGCTGAGCCTCGACCCCTTCGAGGCCACCGCGGTGCTGGCCCGGCTCGCCGACGACCTCGACGCCGTCGCCGGCGCCGCGTCCGACGCGGCGGGGCGCGTCGCCGCCGAGGGCGTCACCGTCCTGCCCGCCGCGTCCGCCCCCCTGCTGGACATCACCGGCGAGCAGCATGCCGCCTGGACCGTTCGCCTCTTCGCTTCCTGACCCCCCGCAGACCTGGAGCCCCCGTGCATCTGGACCACCCCGTGACCATGCCGCAGCGCCACACCTACAGCGCCGATCCCCGGCGCCCGGACGGCAGCCGCCGCGCCCTGCGGATCGGCTTCGGCGGACCGGTCGGCTCGGGCAAGACCGCGACCGTCGCCGCCCTGTGCCGCACGCTGCGGGACCGGCTGTCGATCGCCGTGGTCACCAACGACATCTACACCCAGGAGGACGCGGCGTTCCTGCGCCGCGAGGCGGTGCTGCCACCGGAGCGGATCACCGCCGTGGAGACGGGAGCCTGCCCGCACACCGCGATCCGCGACGACATCTCCGCCAACCTCGAAGCGGTCGAGCAGCTCGAACAGACCCTGGAACCGCTCGACCTGATCCTCATCGAGTCCGGAGGGGACAACCTCACCGCGACCTTCTCCCGCGGACTCGTCGACCACCAGGTCTTCGTCATCGACGTGGCCGGCGGCGACGACATCCCGCGCAAGGGAGGCCCGGGCATCACCACCGCCGATCTCCTCGTGGTCAACAAGACCGACCTGGCCCCGTACGTCGGAGCCGACCTGGACGCCATGGCGGCCGACTCCCGCAGGCAGCGCAAGGACCTGCCGTTCGCCTTCACCAGCCTGACGACGGCCGACGGGGTCCGCCCGGTCGCCGACTGGGTCACCGAGCGCCTCGCCGCCTGGCACGCCGGAGCCGCCCGGTGAGGGCCGCCGCACCGCTGCCGGCCGCCTGCCCCGCCGCTCCCCATACCGTCGACCCCGCTCCCGCCCACCCCGCAGGTGTCCACGCCACCGCCCGCCTGCGGGCCACCCACAACGGCCGCGCCACCACGGTCCCTCTCCTGCACAGCGACGGGCCCTTCCACCTGCGCCGGCTCCGGCCCCGTGGGGAGTGGGCACGGGTCTGCGTGCTGGGCGCGATGAGCGCACCCCTCGGCGGGGACAGACTCGCGCTCGACGTCACCGCCGAGGCGCGCACCCGGCTGGAGGTGACCACGGCCGCCGCCACCATCGCCCTGCGCGGCCCCACCGCCGACCCCGCCACCTACGACGTACGGCTCACCGTCGGCGAGGAAGCCTCCCTGCGCTGGCTGCCCCAGCCGCTGATCAGCACCCGGGGCAGCACCGTGCATCAGACGTACCGGGTGGAACTCGCCGGCAGCTCCCGGCTGCTCCTGCGGGAAGAGCAGCTCCTCGGACGCACCGCCGAGCCGCCGGGCCACCTGTCCACGCGGCTGACCGTGCGGCGCGACGGCCGGCCGATCCTCGACCAGCACACCGTCTACGGCGCCCCGACGCCTGCCTGGGACGGGCCCGCCGTCCTGGGCGGCCACCGCGCGACCGGCCAGCTCCTCCTCGTCGACCCCGGGCTGGACGTGCCCCCGGCGGCCGTCCTCCTCGGCGACCCGGTGGAGGGACACTGCGTTCTGGCACCGCTCGCCGACGGCTCGGCACTGCTCGCCACCGCTGTCGCACCGACCCCCGCCCGGCTGCGCCGCCTGCTCGACACGGCTCTCGCCCGGGTGCCCGGCGTGGAGACATAGCCGGGGCACGGCTCGGCGCATGGCTGTGAGGGGTGCGGTGGTCCGGGGGGAGCCGCTTCGCGCCTTCGGGAAAGTGCCGTCGGAAAGGGGAAGAGCTCCTGACAGGAGGGCGGGAGGTCACCTCGACGCCCACTTCGGCCGGGCGGACGTACGCGTGCCGGGCTGCCCCGGCCGTCGGCCCGCCACCGTCGCATGCACGGGTGAGCAGTGGTCCGGGAGACGCCCGTTCCTGCGGCGACGTGAGCCGCCGGACGGCCGGATACGACACGTTCGACCAGGAGAAGCCTCCCGAAGAAGGTCGACCGGGCGTTGCGGCGAGACACGAAGACCTCCGTGCGGTGAGTTCCCGGACAGCTCCCGCCGCACCGGGGGCTCCGCCGTGTTCAGGATCCGGCCGACGTCGCCGACACTCGTGATCATCACACCTGAGGCACGGCGGCCGCGGCCACCGGCGTGGACCCCCGGCTGCTGCTGATGGTCACCGAGGCGTACCGCCACGGCAAGGTCCTCGGGGCCTGGGGCGGAGGGACCGGTGTTCTGGAGGCGGCCGGCCTGTCCGCGGCCTTTGTGGGCGTGGTGGTCGGCGAGCGCGCGGCCGCGGTGCTGCGGGACGTGACGGGTCTCCTCTCGGGCCACCGCGCCTGGGACCGTTTCACCCCCGCCGTCTGACGAGTACGCCCGGCCGGGGAGCGAGCGGGTGAGCCCGGCCGGGAACACGGAGACGGAGGGAGGAGCGGCAGGAGAGTTCCGGAGTTCCGGGGACACTCGTGCCGCCCCGACCGCGCGCCGGTCGGCAGGTCCCCACCCCGCGTCCCTCGTGCCGCTTGCGTCCCCTGTGCGGCGTTGTCCACCAGTACCTCAGCATGCGACAGCTTTCACAGGGCAGGAGACCGATCGGGGACCACTGCTCGAGTGGCAGCGTGCCGTGGGCACACCGAACCTGAATGAGGTGGGCACGCGCCTGGTGAGACGGACGAAGACCGGTCCCTGTTCGTATCCCATGGAGGCTTCAGATGGCGACTGCTGCCGTACGGCTACGGCCCGCCGATTTCGGGAACCTGTGGACCCTGCCCGGGGTCTACGCCCCCCAGGCCGACACCTACCTGCTCGCACAGGCGCTCCACACCGAAGGCGTCACGGCGGACACGGACGTCCTCGACGTCTGCACCGGAAGCGGCGCGCTCGCTCTGTTCGCCGCGCGGACGGGGGCCCGGGTGACGGCGACCGACATCTCATGGCGGGCGGTGCTGACGGCCCGGATGAACGCCGTCCGTGCCGGGCACCGCGTCCGGGTCCGGCGCGGCGACCTCACCGGGCCGGTGGCCCGGCAGCGCTTCGACGTGGTGGTGAGCAACCCGCCGTACGTGCCCACGCCCCACGCGCACCGCCCCCGCAGCCACAGACCGGCGGTCGCCTGGGACGCGGGCCGCCGCGGACGGCAGGCCGTCGACCGGATCTGTGCGCACGCCCGGGACGTGCTGCGACCGCACGGCGTCCTGCTCATGGTGCACTCCGGGCTCTGCGGCGTGGAGGAAACGCTGCGACAACTGACCGACAGCGGGCTGCGCTGCTCGGTGACGGACCGCTCCTACGTGCCCTTCGGTCCCGTGATCACCGAGCGGCTGCCGTGGCTGCGGGCCCAGGGCCTGATCGGCCCCGGCGAGGACAAAGAGGAACTGGTGGTCATCCGTGCCGAACGAAGCTGACCGGCCCAGGCGTGTGACCGTCGACGGCAACGGGCCGATGCTGATCGAAGGACCGGTGGAGATCGTTCAGGAGGACGGCACGATCGCCGCCTCCGACCGGTTCGTCGTCGCCGTCTGCACCTGCCGCCGCAGCCGCATCCTCCCGTGGTGCGACACCAGCCACCGCCGCCGCAGGAAACCCCC
This sequence comes from Streptomyces sp. NBC_01635, assembly GCF_045209715.1. Taxonomy (NCBI): domain Bacteria; kingdom Bacillati; phylum Actinomycetota; class Actinomycetes; order Kitasatosporales; family Streptomycetaceae; genus Streptomyces; species Streptomyces sp. NBC_01635. Next base: position 6,780,616 of record NZ_CP109277.1, read on the forward strand.
CGGCGCCGCGCCCCGCGAGGAGGGCGACCAGCCGCACAGCCACGACCCGAAGGACACCGATGACGGCGACCAGCACTGACCGCAGCCCTGCCGCCGCCTCCGTGCCCGCGCCCAGGGGACCGCTCTCGGCCGGACTATTCGCCGCCCTCGCCTCACCGGGCCAAGCCCCTCCCGAGGCGGGCGAGGCCGCGGCCGCCGATCCGTACGGGGAGGACCTGCACCTGGCCCTCCACGTGCTCTACGAGTTGCATTACCGCGGTTTCGCCGACGTCGCGGAGGACCGTGAGTGGGACCCCGCGCTCATGCCCCTGCGCCGGGCCCTCGAAGAGCGCTTCCTCGGCGCCCTGCGCGCCGACGTGCCGGCCGGCCGCACCACGGACGAGGCGTTCGGCGAGCTGCTGGTGGAGTCCACCGACCACGGCGACAGCGTCGCCCACCACCTCGAGCACCACGGGGAGCTGTGGCAGATCCGGGAGTACGCCGCGCTGCGCTCGCTCTATCACCTCAAGGAGGCGGACCCCCACGCGTGGGTCATCCCCCGGCTGCGCGGACGGGCCAAGGCCGGCATGGTCGCCATCGAGTACGACGAGTTCGGTGCGGGCCGGGCCGAGAACATCCACGCCCAGCTCTTCGCCGACCTGATGGCGGACCTGGGACTGGACACGCGCTACGGCCACTACCTGGAGGCGGCTCCCGCCCCCGCCCTCGCCGTCGTGAACGTGATGACGCTGTTCGGCCTGCACCGCGCGCTGCGCGGAGCACTGGTCGGCCACTTCGCCTGTGTCGAGGTCACCTCGTCGCCGGGCTCCCGCCGGCTCGCCGCGGCGATGCGGCGCACCGGCGCCGGCCCCGCGGCCGAGCGTTTCTACGCGGAGCACGTGGAAGCGGACGCCGTGCACGAACAGGTCGTACGCCGGGAAGTGATCGGGGGCCTGCTCGCCGACGAGCCGCACCTGGAGCCGGACGTGGCCTTCGGAGCGGATGCCACCGTCCACCTGGAGAACCGGCTGGCGTCCCATCTCCTGAAGGCATGGCGGAACGGACGGTCGGCGCTGCGTCAGCGTCGGGGATGACAGCCGGCAGCGTGTGAGGGACAGCGGCCGGGGAGTGGTGGAGCGCCCCGGCCGCCCGGCCGTCGGCGGGCGCTCAGGTCGTCCGCGGGGGCAACGGTCGCACCGCCGGGCCGTGGAGCACCTCGCCGTCGACGCCGAACCGTGAACCGTGGCAGGGGCACTCCCACGCGGTCTCCGCCTCGTTGAAGGCGACCAGGCACCCGAGATGCGTGCACCGCGCCGACACGGCGTGCACGGCTCCGCCCTCGTCGCGGTAGACGGCGCAGCGCCGCCCCTCGACGCGCACGACCGCGCCCGATCCGGGGGCGATCTCGGCGATGGAGTCCACGTGGCCGCTCTTCAGCCGGTCGCCCACGAAGTGCCGGGCGACCTCCGCCTGATGCTTCAGCAGCGACGCGCCCTCCCGGACGGTGCTGCGCAGCCGACGAGGGTCGTAGAGTCCCGCCCACTCGGGTTCCGCGCCGGTGATCAGCGATGCCGGCAGTTGTCCGGCCATGGCGCCACCGCTCATGCCCCAGCCGCCGAACCCAGCCGCCGAACCCGGTCGCCACGTACACATGGTGCGCGCCGGGAGGGAAGGGGCCCACCAGCGGCACAGTGTCGCTGGCGTCGTTGCTGTTCCGGACCTGTGTGGGGTACGGACCTGCGGCGGAGTACGGACGGACGAGACCGGTCAGGCCTCGACGCCTTCCACGGCTTCCCCCGCCGGACCGCTCGCGCCGGGGACGCCGGCCGCGGGACCGACGGACCGGCCTGCCCAGGTATGGACCCGCCAGCCTTCGTCGGGGGCGCCGGAGAGGATGACGACACCGGTGTTCCGGAGCGCGTGCCGGGCCGCGAAGTCGACGTCGATGTTCTCGGCCCGCGCCGCCGCCCACATACGGATGGCGGCGCCGTGGCTGACCATGGCCACGGTCCGCGCCCCCGTGCCCGCGGCCTCCTCGACCACCGCGTCGAAGCGCCGCAGCGCCTCCACGCCGTTCTCCCCGCCCGGCATGCGCAGCCCGGTGTCTCCCGCCGACCAGGCGAAGGCGGTGGTCAGGTACGTCTCGACGGCCTGGTCGTCGCCCCGCATCTCCAGGTCGCCGGCCGACAGCTCCCGGATGCCGTCCCGCACCCGGACCTCCAGCCCCGTCCGGGCCGCCAGCGGCTCGGCGGTGAGCTGGGTGCGCAGCAGCGTGGACGCGTAGAGCGCGCCGATCTTCTCCTCCGCGAGTGCGGTGGGGAGGGCGTCCGCCTGCTCTTGGCCCAGGGGGTCAGCGCCGGCCCCGGTGCGGCCGTGTCCAGCAGGTGCTTGAGGTTGGACGGGGTCTGACCGTGGCGGATGAGCAGCAAGCGCATGGGGACGGGCCTGTCTCCAGGGAAGTGGGCAGCGGGTCTCCCACTGTGCCACCTGGAGACCTTGCCCGGGTCGGCGGGGCCGCGTGGGACTCTCCGTCGCCTGTGCGCGCACGCCGTGAGGAGTGAGGTCTTCACGAGTGCGCCCGGCCGGGAGTCGCGGCTACAGCCAGCCGTGGTGTTCCGCTGGTGCTCGCGGAGATCGTGGAGTTGGCGCGGCGGACGCAGGAGGACGTGCGGCGCACCAGCAGTCCCGGGGCGACGTTCTCACTCGCCGACGAGTTCGGGTACGTCCAGCGGCTCCTCACCGCCTCCGGGACAGCGGTGCGCACCTCGCTGCCCCCGCATTTCCGGTGGGAGGGCGCGGTGGCGGACTGTCTGCGGTCGGTGCTGCACGAGGCGGTGGGCAATGTGCTGGAGCACAGCCGGGCCGGGTTCTGCGAGATCGAACTCCGTACCGGCGTCGACCACATACGGCTGACCGTGCGCAACGACGGTGTCGCCGCCGGATCGGTGCCACCCCGCCCTCCGGCGACCGGAGGGCGGGGGACGGGCCTGGCTGGGCTCAAGGGTCAGGTCGTCACACTGGGCGGAACCCTGTGTGCCGGGCCGGAGGAGCGGGAGTTCTCGGTGGCGGCGGTGCTGCCACTGGGCTGACGCCGACCTGCGGCCGGGGGCGCGATTCCCGAAGGCTCGTGGCGCTACGGGTGCAGCACCACCTTTGTGTAGCCCTCGATCCGCTTGTCGAACTTGTCGTAGGCCGACGCCGCCTGGTCCAGGGGAAGTTCGTGGGAGACGACGAAGCTGGGCTTCGCCCTGCCCTCGATGATCATGTCGCGCAGGTACCGGTTGTAGCGCTTCACGTTGCACTGTCCCGTACCCATCCGCAGGCCCTTCTCGAAGAGCTTGCCGATCGCGACGAGGAGCATGCCGTGCTTGGCCTGCTCGTCCGGGCCTCCCGGGTCGGACGGGACGTAGAGGCCGGGCACGCCGAGCGCTCCGGTGGCCCGGACCGTAGCGACGAGCGAGTTCAGGACAGTCGCCGGTTCCTCGTGGTCCGCGCCGTGCGCCGTCGCCTGGTAGCCGACGGCGTCGACACCCTTGTCCGTGCCGACGCCCTCGGTCTGCTCCTTGATCTGCTCGGCCGGGTCGCCCTCGGCGAAGTTGATCGGAACCGCGCCGATCTCCTCGGCCTTCTGCAGCCGCTCGGGGACCCGGTCCACGGAGAAGACCTTCTTCGCGCCGCGCAGCAGAGCCGAGTAGGCGGCCATGAGCCCGACCGGCCCTGCGCCGTACACCGCAACGCTCTCGCCGGGACGCACCTGGGCGAGCTCACAGCCGTGGTAGCCGGTGGGGAAGATGTCGGCGAGCAGGATGAAGTCGGTCTCGTGCTCCTGTCCCGGCGGCAGCTTCAGGCAGTTGAAGTCGGCGTAGGGAACGCGCAGGTACTCGGCCTGGCCGCCCTTCCAGGGCCCCATGGCGACGTAGCCGTACGCGCCGCCCGGGAAACCGGGGTTGACGGTCAGGCAGTAGCCGGTGAATCCATCGACGCAGTTGGTGCAGAAGCCGCAGGCGACGTTGAAGGGCATGACCACGCGGTCGCCCTCCTTGAGCGAGGTGACGCCCTGGCCGACTTCCTCGATGATTCCCATGTTCTCGTGGCCGAAGACGATGCCGGGCTCGGCGGCGGTGCGGCCCTCGTACATGTGCAGGTCGGAGCCGCATATCGCGGTGGAGCTGACCCGTACGATCACATCGTTCGGATGCTGGATGCTGGGCTTGTCGACCTCTTCGACCGCGACGCTGAACGGTTCTTTGTATACGACGGCCTTCATGGATGCGACCTCCTGCTCGATGGCACACGTATCCGGTCGCCACGCCCCGGCCCGCTCTCCGCGTGACTCATCTCTCATGATTCTCCGGTCTGCCGGATCGGGCAAACCGGTACTCTCTGGGCATATAAGTTTTCGGCGTCGCACCAGGAAGGGAGTGACGGACCATGGCAGCCCAGAGGCTGGGAACCCTGCTCGTCCCCGTGCCAGGATTGTCAGGCATCACCTACCCGCCAGGAACAACCGTCACGGTCCGCGGGGGCGGTGCGACGGTCGACGCCTTTGTCAACGGCGACTGGCTTCCTCTGTCGTGGTGGGAATTCTCCGACGGCCTCCGCGAGGACATCGCCGACCGCTGACCGTCGCGTCGGCAGCCGGTCGTCAGGTGACCTTGACCCAGTCCAGGGTGCGTTCCACGGCCCGCTTCCAGTCCTGGTAGCCGCTCTGGCGCTGCTCCTTGCTCCATGCCGGGCTCCAGCGCTTCGATTCCTGCCAGTGCGAGCGCAGTTCGTCGGTGTCGCGCCAGAAGCCGGTGGCGAGGCCGGCAGCGTAGGCGGCGCCCAGCGCGGTGGTCTCGGCGACCACCGGACGGCTGACCGGCACACCCAGCACGTCGGCCTGGATCTGCATGCACAGGTCGTTAGCGGTCACGCCGCCGTCGACCTTGAGCACGTCCAGGTGGACGCCCGAGTCCTGTTCCATGGCATCGACCACGTCACGGCTCTGGTAGCAGATGGCTTCCAGGGTGGCCCGTGCGATGTGGGCACCGGTGTTGTAGCGGGCCAGGCCGACCATGGCGCCGCGGGCGTCGGAGCGCCAGTACGGGGCGAACAGGCCGGAGAAGGCCGGTACGAAGTACATCCCGCCGTTGTCGTCCACCGAACGCGCCAGCTCCTCGCTCTCCGGGGCGCTCTTGATGATCTTCAGCTGGTCGCGCAGCCACTGCACGGCCGCGCCGGTGACGGCGATGGATCCCTCCAGCGCGTAGACCGCGGGGCTGCCGGCGAACTGGTACGCCACCGTCGTCAGCAGCCCGTGCTGCGAACGCACCAGCTCCGTGCCGGTGTTGAGCACCAGGAAGTTGCCGGTGCCGTAGGTGTTCTTGGCTTCGCCGGGGGAGAAGCAGACCTGGCCGACGGTCGCCGCCTGCTGGTCGCCGAGCACGCCGGTGATCGGCACGGGGGCGCCCAGCGGCCGGGAGGTCCGGGCCTGGCCGTACGCCTCGGGATGGGACGAGGGGTTGATGGTCGGCAGCATCGCGCGCGGGATGCCGAAAATGCCCAGCAGTTCGTCGTCCCAGTCCAGGGTCTCCAGGTTCATCAGCATGGTGCGGCTGGCGTTGGTCACGTCGGTGGCGTGCACACCGCCGTTGGGCCCGCCGGTGAGGTTCCACAGCACCCAGGCGTCCGTGTTGCCGAACAGGGCGTGGCCCGCCTCGGCGGCCTCGCGCAGTCCGTCCACGTTCTCCAGCAGCCACTTGATCTTGCCGCCGGAGAAGTAGGTGGCCGGCGGCAGGCCGGCCTTGTGGCGGATGACCTCGCCGTGGCCGTCGCGTTCGAGGGCGGCGGCGATGCTGTCGGTGCGCGTGTCCTGCCAGACGATGGCGTTGTAGTGCGGGCGGCCGTTGCGCGGGTCCCAGACCACGGTCGTCTCGCGCTGGTTGGTGATGCCGATGGCCTTCAGGTCGGTGGCCGACAGGTTTCCGGCCCGGAGGGCGTTCTGGATCACCGTGTTGGTGCGCTCCCAGATCTCCACCGGGTCGTGCTCGACCCACCCCGACCGCGGCAGGATCTGGCGGTGCTCGAGCTGGTGCTTCGCCACCTCGTTCCCGGCGTGGTCGAAGATCATGAAACGTGAACTGGTGGTGCCCTGGTCCACCGCGCCGACGAATTCGGGCATCGTGGCCACCTCTTCTCGTGGTCGTGCGGTACGACGGACGGCGCCCGCCCGCTGCTGTCCTAGGCCTCCTCGGTGGCCGGGCCTTCCTCGGACGCCCCCATCCGGGCCTTGATCACCGGACTGATGAGCAGGTCGTACGCGGCGGTCCCCAGGAGTCCGCCGATGAGGGGGCCGGCAATGGGGATCCACCAGTAGCCGCTGAACCATTCGAATGACCCGGGTAGGGCAATGGAGCCCCAGCCTTCGAAGAAGGTGAAAAGTCGTGGGCCGAAGTCGCGTGCGGGATTGATCGCGTATCCGGCGTTGGTGCCGAATGTCAGACCGATCGCGACGACCACCAGACCGATGAGGAACGGGTGGAGATTCGACATCGGAGCGGTATTGCGGGTGTCGATGAGCGCGCAGATCAGCAGCAGCAGAATCCCGGTGCCCACGATTTGGTCGAGCAAGGGGCCCCACCAGGAATCTCCGAAGTATTCGGCGGGGAAGGTGGCGAAGATCGAGTAGGTCGCCAGTGATTCGTCCCGCGGGACCCCCGCCTTGACATTGGCCGCGTCGATCGCCCACCGGTAGCACGCGTAGACGAGCGCGGCGGCGACGAAGGCGCCCGCGACCTGCGCCAGCCAGTAGGGCAGGACCTTCCGCCAGGGGAAGCCCCTCCACGCGGCGAAGCTCAGAGTCACCGCGGGATTGAGGTGGGCGCCACTGATACCGCCGGCCACATACACGCCGAACACCACGGCGAGACCCCAGCCCCACGAAATGATGAGCCAGTTGGCGGGACCGAAGTCCACTGTTTGCCGCCCTGATCCGGGCAGGCCGACGACGGCAACGGCTACCGACCCGATACCAAATAGAAGCAGGACGAACGTCCCCAGGAACTCTGCGATCATCTCACCGGCGAGGCCTTTTCGGTAACCACGTCGATGGGCTGTGCGTTCAGCCATCGGTTCTCCTCGGCTGGAATGGCGCAGGCTTTCTCTCCCCATTACCGGAAACCTATGACAGTCGGGGGGATTCTGCCTGTGCGGCGCCGAATTTCCCTCCCATGGAGCAATGGCGCCTTTCCGTTCCCGGCCCGAGGCGTTCCGGCCCGGGTGGCGAGCGGAACCGGGGGGAGGCGTTCAGTCGGGTGGCGCCGCCCCCCACGGGGTACCGGCTCAGCCGACGATCGGTGAGGCGGCGACGCATCCGGCCATGGAGACCGCGCCCGCGCCGGACTCCCCGGCCGGCGTCCTGTCCCTTCCGCGGCCCTCCTGCTGCCAGAGTTGAGCGCGGTCGGCCGCCGGGTCGCGCGTCGGCCTGGTCCGAGGAACCGGTGGAAGGCGGAGGAACGACTGGTGGCGGCGAAAGAGCATCGCGTGGGCGTTCTGGTGTTCGACGACATGAAGATGCTCGACCTGTCCGGGCCGGCGGAAGTCTTCAGCGAGGCCAACCGGTACGGGGCGAACTACCGGCTGAGCGTGGTCTCGGTCGACGGGAACCCGGTGCGCACGTCCATCGGCCTGCGGGTGCCGGTGGACTCGGACACGGCGTCGGCACCCGCCTTCGACACCCTGCTGGTCGCAGGTGGTGACCTGCTGCCGGTCCGCCCCGTCGAGCCGGACCTCCGCGCGGCCGCCCTCCGGCTCGCGGGCGGCGCCGGACGGGTCGCCTCGATCTGCACCGGCGCGTTCATCCTGGCCGGGGCGGGACTGCTGGACGGCAGACGCGCGACCACGCACTGGCAGCACACCGCGTTGCTGGCCCGCAGCTATCCGTCGACGCGGGTGGAACCGGACGCCCTCTACGTGAAGGACGGTTCGATCTACACCTCGGCCGGTGTCACCGCGGGGATCGACCTGGCGCTGGCTCTGCTGGAGGAGGACCACGGCCCCGGCCTGGCCCGCGACGTCGCCCGCTCACTGGTGGTCTTCATGCAGCGGCCGGGCGGACAGTCGCAGTTCTCCGCCTCGCTCCAGGGCCCCGCGCCCCGGACCCCGGTCCTGCGGCTGGTCCAGGAGCTCGTGCAGGCCGACCCGGCCGCCGACCACACCCCGGAGACGCTCGCGGAACGGGCCCGGGTCAGCCCCCGGCACCTGACCCGCATGTTCCGCACCGAACTGAGGACCACGCCGATGAAATACGTGGAACTGATCCGCTTCGACATGGCCAAGGCCCTCCTCGACTCCGGACACGGCGCCACCGAAGCCGCCTCACTGTCGGGTTTCCCCAGCTACGAGAGCCTGCGGCGCGCCTTCGCCCGCCACCTCGGCGTGTCACCGACCCGCTACCGGGACCGCTTCACCACCACCAGCCCCGCACCTCGCCGCCGCCGCGCCGTCCCGCCCGCCGATCCGGACGGCCGCGAGGGCGCGTGACCGTTTCCGAGGTGTTGTCGGCCGTCCGGTAGCGGACACGGCGGGCGGTTCCGGCGGAGAGTGGAAGGGCAGCAGACCACCGACGTCACCGTTTCCCAGGAGGCCACCGTGACCGAGAAGATCGCCGGCATCGAGATCCCCGACAGCAAGCTCGCCCAGGACGCCACCGAACTGATCCGCGACACCACCCCGCCGCTGATCTTCCACCACTCCCGGCGGGTCTACCTCTTCGGCAGCCTCCAGGCGCGGGCCCTGGGCATCCGGCCCGACCCGGAGCTGCTGTACGTGGCGGCACTCTTCCACGACACGGGTCTGGTGCCGCCGTACCGCAGCGACGACCAGCGGTTCGAGATGGACGGCGCGGACCAGGCACGTGCCTTCCTGCTCAGCCATGACATCCCGGCCGGCGACGCGGACACGGTGTGGACGGCCGTCGCCCTGCACACCACGCCGGAGGTGCCGTACAAGATGGCTCCCGAGATCGCGGCCACCACCGCGGGCGTCGAGACCGACGTCCTCGGGCTGCGTCTGGCGAACATCAGCCGGACCGAGATCGACGAGGTCACCGCCGCGCATCCCCGCCCCGACTTCAAGCAGCAGATCCTGCAGGCGTTCACGGACGGCTTCAAGCACCGCCCCGACACCACCTTCGGCACGGTCAACGCGGACGTGCTGGAACACTTCGTCCCCGGCTTCCGCCGCACCGACTTCGTCGAGGTCATCCAGAACTCCGCCTGGCCGGAGTGACCGCACCTCTCGGAGCCGCCCGCCGAGCCGGCCGGACGCCTCACCCCGTCACCGGTCGCCCCGCTGCCCGCGGGGCGACCGGGACCGCGTCGTGAGCGGAGCGGCAGCCGGGGCGGTCGGGCCCTCTTCCGGGTGGGCGTCCGCGGCAGTGCTCCGCCGGAATGCGCTCAGCCGTGAACGGCGGGACAGTGAAGAACGTCGCCCGTCGTGGGGGCGAAGTCGAGGGAGCGCACGATCAGGGCAAAGGGCAAAAGGCTCCGCAAGGGTGACCGGGTCTCCTGGAGCAGTCACGGGCAGAGCGTTCCCGGGAAAGTGAAAAATGGGCACTCATCACCGTCATGACCAGGCAACTGACTCGCAAGAAGCCCGCCCCCGGCTGGACGAAGAAGCCGAAGCCCGCCCGCTGAGCCGGCAGGACCGAATCCGCCACTTCCGCTGACCTGTCGGCTCTCGCGGTGTGATGATCGAACCCGTGATCAGCAAGGGGACTGGACCGGCCGGAAGCAGTACGTGGATCGGGATAGCAGCGGCAGCACTCCCGCTGTACCTGACGATGATCGCCGCATCGGCCGGCGCTCTGGTCGACACCGCGCTGCTCGGCAACCACTCCACCGCTACGCTTGCGGCCTTCGCCGTCGCCATGGCCGTGTTCGGCCCCGCTACCGCCACGGTGGCGGGCGCGCTGCGCGGCGTGATGCCATTTGTCACGCCGCGCAAGGGGGATCCTGACCATCTCCTGTCCGTGGTGCGCAGCGGGATGTGGCTCGCGATCACCGTGGGTGCCATCGCCGCGGCGGCGGTCGCGTCAGTTCCTCTGATCGGCCAAGCGGCCGGAATTCCCCGCATTGTTCTCGACCAGCTGGGGATCTTCCCCTTCCTGCTGGCCGGCAGCGTGCTCGCCATCGCGGTCAGCTCGTCAGCCACGTCCGTCCTGGTGGCACTGGGCCACTCAAAGCTGGTGATGCGGGCCGGACTGCTCGGCACCGCCGCATCCGCCACGCTCTCCGTCCTCCTCGTGGGTGGTCCCGGCCCGCTGCCGGGTTACGGCCTGACCGGGGCAGGCGTCGCCATGCTTGCCTCCAGCGTGATCAGCGCCTGCGTCAACCAGCTGGCCCTCCGCCGCTCTACCGTGCTGATCGGTCGCTCTTTGTATCCGGGCCGGCCTGATGTGAAGGAGGTCTGGGCATTGGGCGCCGTGGGGATTCCGCTGGCCGGCACGGTACTCGTCAAGTTCGCCGTCCTGGGCGTGTTGACCTTCGCGGCGGCCAGGATCGGGACCAACAGCGCCGCGGTGCACAGCGTCGGCATCTCCCTGGTCAACCTCATCTTCACAGCTGCGGTGGCGATCGGTCAGGCCACCATCCCTCTGATCTCCGACTATGCGGAGAAGCACGACCGCGTGAGTATCCGCCGCAGCGTTCGGGCGGGAACGTGGCTGGCACTGGCCGTTGTGGGGTTCATCGCGGCAACGGTGATCGTCCTCAGTGCGTGGGTCGTTCCACTGTTCACCCAGGATGCCGATGTGCGGCCACAGATCATGGACCTTCTACCGCTGGTGCTGGCCGTGGTCGTCACCGACGCGCTGCAGGCAGTCGTCGGCTTCGGCCTCATCGGCCTCAAGCGCACCGTGCCGAGTTTCGTGTCGACCTTCATCTGCTACGGAGTCCTGGCCGCTGTCGCCGCTCCGGTCGCCACAGCCGGGGGGCTTGCCGCCCTGTGGACGGCTCTCGCCCTTGCCAACCTCCTCCAGGCAGTGAGCAAGGCCTACTCCTTTTACCGACACAGCGCATTCACCGAGACCCGCGAACACGCACCAGCCGCCACGTGAGAGAGCCACCGGCCGGTGCTGCGCTTCGTCCTCGACAGCAGTCGACGACCCCGCGGCGACGAACGCGCGGCACCTTCTGACTGAAGTACGAGGCAGCTCAGGCCATCTGGGTGCGCTCAAGCCGGGCCACCGCCTGCCAATGAGTTCTAACGCGGTGCCAAGTTCAAAAAACGCCTACTCAGGAAATGGCTTGCCACGGACGACTCGAAAAGCGTGGGCCAGTCGGACGGCGGGGGCGAGAGCGTGGGGCACGCGTCCGGGCGCCGCATCGTGGAGCCGCTGGAAAAGAAGAAGGCCGACCTCGCCGAAGACGACATCGCGCACATGCGCAAGGTCGTCGGCTACGCGCACCGACACCTCGGGCAGCGGCCCGACGGCGATGTCACGGAATCCCGTTGGCGGTACTCGGGGTCCGGCCAAGGTGAGCCCAAAAGCCGCCACGGGATGATCTTGAAGGTTTGAGCCGTTGGTTGCGCTCTATCACTGAGGGCCCACACCTGTCCCGGATTCCACGGTTCTGATCTTCGGCCCCCCGCGTCCCGCGATGATCCCGCGCGGGGGCGCGTGTGGCGCCTCCGTTCTGGTGCTGGGCGTCGAGTGGGGTGGGGATGACCTCGATCGAACGGACCGCGTACCCGCGGTTCAAGCGGCTGATCACCGCGCGCGAGCTGCACGTGTATTTCACGCCGGCCGAGGAGGAGCGGGCCTGGGCCGAGGAGGTCACGGACTCGGACGACCACCAGCTCGCGCTGCTGCTGGCGCTGAAGTCGTATCAGCGGCTGGGCTGCTTCCCGAAGCAGGACGACGTGCCAGAGCAGGTCGTGGAGTTCGTGCGGCGCGTGATGGAGCTGCCGGAGAGCACGCTGCCTGTGTACGCCTCCGGCCGTACGGCCGAGCGGCATAGGTCGTGGGTGCGGGAGCGGTGCGGTGTGCGCTACGACGGGCCGGCCGCGCGCGCACTGGCCGAGGAGACGATGCGGATCGAGGCGGCGTCGAAGAACAACCCGGCGGACCTGATCAACATCGCGCTGGAGAAGCTGGTCGAGGCCGGTCTGGAGATCCCCCGCTTCTCGACGCTGGACGCTATGGCCTCCACAGTTCGCGGCGAAGTGAACGAGGAGATCCTGGCCGGGATCCGGGAGCGGATGACCGGCGAGGAGCGACGCTGGCTGCTGAGGCTGCCGGACGTGATCGGGCTGGACCGCAAGACGCTGTTCAACGCGCTCAAGCAGAACGCCGGGCGGGCCACCTGGTCGAACTTCAAGAGGCTGAAGGACCACCTGGAATGGGTCGACGGTCTGGGCGACACCGGCAAGTGGCTGGAGGAAGTGGCGCCGGGGAAAGTCGCGAACTTCGCCGGCGAGGCGGAGGCCCAGGATGCTGCGACGCTGAAGGACTACACCGAGGCCAAGCGGGTCGCGCTGATGGCGTGCCTGGCCGCGAAGGCGAGGATGCGCGCCCGCGACGACATCGCCACGATGTTCTGCAAGCGCATGGCAGCCAAGGCGAAGAAGGCCCGCGAGGAGCTGGAGGAGATCCGCCGCCAGCAGCAGGAGATCGTGGAGGCCCTGGTAGGCAACTACCGCACCCTTCTCCAGCAGGTCGATGCCGACGGTCCTGCGCAGAAGGCCCAGATCAAGGCCGCCACGATGACCAAGCAGGCCCTCGACGCGCTGGAGGGCCTGGACGAGGAGTCCACCGCGCAGGAGGTCACCGAGCGCCTGGAGGGCCGGGTTTCGCCCGCGTTCCTGCTGCTGGCCGAGGGGCTGATGGTCCAGTCGAACGGCCTGGCCTCGCTGGCCGCCGCGGTGGACAAGTTCGGCGGGTTCGACGCCCAGTACGCCCAGATCGAGAAGGTCTCCGCCCACCACGGCGACAACTGGGAGGTGCTGCTGCACGGTCACCTGAAGGCCGACCGGCCAGTGATGTACGACCTGAGCGACGTCATCGAGCTGAAGGCCACCAGCGAGGACTCCAGTGTCCTGGACGCCGTCGCGCACGCCAAGGCCCACCGCACACCGGCCCGCGACTACATCCCCGACTGGGACGAGAACGGCCGGCCGGTGGACATCTCCTTCGCCACGCAGAACTGGCGCAAGGTCATCCGTGACCGGCGCCGCCCCGGGTACTTCGTGCGCCGCCACTTCGAGGCCATGGTGTTCTACTACCTCGCCGAGGAGCTGCGGACCGGCGACGTCGCGGTGATCGGCTCCGAGGAATACGCCGACTGGTCCGAGCAGCTGCTGTCGTGGAATCAGGTCGAGGAGAAGTTGCCGGAGTACCTGGTGGAGGTCGGCCTGCGCGAGGCGGGCTACACCACCCCGTTCGACGGGCGCGCGCTGGTCGCCCAGCTGCGGAGGCGGCTGAGTGAGGCGGCGGCGAAGGCGGACGGCGAGTACCCGGAGAACGACGAGCTGTTCATCGAACCCGACTCCGGGGCGCCCAAGCTCAAGGCGCGTCGGGCGGAGAAGCCCCGCAAGAGCGCCCAGGTACTGGAGCAGGCGATCAAGGAGCGGATGCCGGAGCGGTCCCTGCTGGGCATCGTGGCCCGCACGGCGTACTGGATCGAGTGGTGGCGCCGGTTCGGGCCGGCCTCCGGCAACGATCCCAAGCTGAAGGACCCCTTCGGTCGGTACGTCATCACGACGTTCGTGAAGGGCACGAACATGACGTTCGCCGAGGCCGCCCGGCACATCGCCAGCGTCACCACGCACGAACTGTCCATCGCCGCCCGCCGCCACACGACCCTGGCGAAGCTGAACGAGGCGGTCACCGATGTGGTGAACGCGCACGCCAAGCTCGACATGTCCCGCGCCTGGGGCAACGGCACCACCGCGGCCGCCGACGGCACCCACATGGACACCTACCTTGACAACCTGCTCGCCGAGACCAGCGTCAGGTACGGGGCGGTGGGCGGCATCGCGTACCACCATATCTCGGACCTCTACATCGCGTTGTTCACGCACTTCGTGCCGTGCGGCGTCTGGGAGGCCGTCTACATCATCGAGGGGCTGCTGAAGAACACCTCCGAGATCAAGCCCACCACGATCCACGCCGACACGCAGGGCCAGAGCTACCCGGTGTTCTCCCTGGCGTACCTGCTCGGTATCGACTTGATGCCCAGGATCCGCAACTGGAAGGACCTGCTGTTCTTCCGCCCCTCCCGTATGGCCCACTACGAGCACATCGATGTCCTGTTCGGAGAGCCGGGCCGCAACGTCATCGACTGGGGCCTAATCGAAACGCACTTCAAGGACCTGATGCGCGTGACGGTCTCGGTCCGCGAGGGCGCCATCTCCTCCACTCTGCTGCTGAAGCGGCTTCGCTCCGGCTCGCACCGCAACGCCACCTACACCGCGTTCCGCGAGGTGGGACGCGTGATCCGCACCATCCAGCTGCTGCGCTACCTCTCGGACGCGCCGCTGCGGGCCCGCGTGACGGCCGCGACCAACAAGGTCGAGGCGTTCAACGGCTTCTCCGACTGGGTCCGCTTCGGCCAGCGCGGCACGGTGGCAGTCAACGACCCGGTCGAGCAGGAAAAGGACGTGAAGTTCACCTCGCTCCTGGCCAACCTGGTGATCTTCCACAACACCCTGGACATCGCTGACGTGGTCCGGCAGCTCCAGGCCGAGGGCCAAGTCGTCGACCCGCTCGACCTGGCCCAAATCTCCCCGTACCTGACCGAGCACATCATGCGGTTCGGGGAGTACTCCACCCACGAGCTCGGCGTCACTCCGGACGACTACGACGCCCACCTGGACGTCGACTTCAGCGTGCTGGGTGAGGAAGAAGCGGTGGCCGCGTGACGACCAAGCCCACGGGGAACAAGCCCGGCCGGCCGTACGCCGGGGCGCTGGCCGTGACGTACCCGGAGATCACGACGACCTGGCACCCGGAGCGCAATGGCAGTCTGACGCCGGATGAGGTGGCGCCGATCGGTCCGATGTCGTTTTCGAGCGGAACGGGAGGACGCCATCAGGTATGCGGTCCTCGGGCTGGTCGGGACACGTGCACTCGGTTCGCTGTCGGGTACGTTGGAAAGCAAGGAGCCCCCTCCGCGTGAGATGTGGAGGGGGCTCCTGTGTTGCTGGTGAATCAGATGGCAGCCGGGGCCTTCTTGTACCAGTCCGTGATCACCTTGGTCAGGTGCACGACGTTCTGCTGACGCATGATCGGGGCGGAGGCATTCGGCTCGAAGTCCTCGTTCGCGGCCGTGGTACGCCAGACGCTGTCCTCGGTGACCGGGGCGGTCATGTGCCGGTCGAGCCGCTTGAAGAATTCCTGGATGTCACCGTCCTCGGCTCCGTCCTAGCGCGGCGACGGGCAGCGACAGTCCCAGCAGGAAGTGGGTCCGGGAAGGAAGCCTTCGCCAGCCGTACAGATAGATGGCGATGAGCACGGCCTCCAGGAAGAAGGCCCCCGCCTCGACACCGAACCCGATGCCGAAGACATCGCCCCACCGACCCATCATGCCCGGCCACAGCAGCCCGAACTCGAAGGACAGCACGGTCCCGGTGACGACCCCGATCGCGAACTGGACCGCCATCACCGCCGACCACCGGCGCGCCAGGAGCAGGGAGGTCGCATCGCCGCGGCGCAGACCGTAGCCGTGCATGACGAGCGTGATCAGCGGCAGTGCGACGCCCAGGGGCACCAGAATGATGTGGGAGGCGAGAGTGAAGGCCATCATCGATCTGGCCGGAAGGGTCTGCTGCGGGGCGTCCGCCCGCAGCAGGACCGTATGCACGTGGGTCTCTCCGGGGGCCGACGCGGATGGGGTGAGGTCAGCCGCCGGTGGCGAAGCCGGGGAAGAGGGTCATCCCGCCGTCGACGTAGAGGGTGGTGCCCACGACGTAGTCCATGAGGTCGGAGGCAAGGGCGACGGCCGCGTACGCGATGTCCTCGGGGTCGCCGACCCGGTCGTAGGGGATCAGTCGCAGGAGATCCTTCTGGGCTTGTGCTGTCTCCCAGGCGCTGCGGTTGATGGGGGTCTTGATGGCTCCGGGAGCGACCGCGTTCACGCGGATCTTCTTCGGGGCGAGTTCCTGGGCGAGGGTCGCCATCATCATCTGGATGCCGCCCTTGGAGGAGGCGTAGTTCACGTGCCCCGACCACGGAATGATCTGGTGCACCGAGCTCATACAGATGATCTTGCCAGCCGCGCGCGAGACCTCGGGCACGACGCCGCGCCGGAGAAACTCCTTCGTCGCCTCGCGCGCACACAGGAACTGCCCGGTGAGGTTGACGTCCAGCACCTTCTGCCACTGGGCGAGCGTCATCTCGGTGAACGGGGCGTCGCGCTGCAGTCCGGCGTTGGCGACGAGGATGTCGATGGTGCCGAACTCCTCGACCATCCGCTCCGTCATCGCCACGACCTGGTCCTCGTCGGACACGTCCGCCTCATAGGCTGCCGCCCGGACCCCGAACCCGGTGATCTCCTCGACCACCTTCTCCGCCTCCTCGCGGCCGGCCACGTAGTTCACCACGACATCGGCCCCGGCCCGGCCCAGGGCGACGGCAGTCGCCCGGCCGATTCCGGAGTTCGCGCCGGTGACCAGCGCCTTCTGGCCCTTCAACAGGTGCGCGGGGACCACGTTCTGAGGTGCGCCCTCGGCGGAACTCACGATGGCTCTCTCCTTCCACTGGGTAACCGGGGTCGGACGGGCCGTGGCCCGGAGGTTCAGACGCCACACAAACACGGCGGACGAGGAGTGGCACCGCGACTGAGCCAGCGTTGCGCTGACCGACTGAGGACCTTCGCCCGGTCGGAGGCGGGGCATCGGCCCGGGGGCAGCCCAGCCGTTTCACGAGGTGATCGTCCACGCGAAGGGCGTCCACGGTTGTCGTCGCAATGACGTTATCTCCGTCCTGTCGGAACGAGTCCAGAGTCGACCTCGCAGGGCCGCTCCCAGCACCACGATGGCGCCTCCTGTCATCCCGTCCGCCGTCGGCCCAGAGTGATGTGGCGCGGGCTCGACCCAGGGGGCAGTCTGTTCGGCTCTGCCTGGGGCTATGGCGGGAGGAATGGCAGTCCCCTCCTCGGCGCTCCAGTACCGATCGCTCTTTGTACGGTGCCCGGGCCTGGCCGCGGTCGGCACCTACCCGGGGGCGATCGTGATGATCACTCACGGCGAGGGGACCATCGCGGCCCTGCGCCTGGGCCGCGTCCTGCTGCTGCCGGACGCACACGGGGACTGTGGAGCGAGGCTGCTCTCCTTCGCCTGACCGGACCCGGTGCGCGGTGGTCCGGCGCACCCGCCCGGCCTACCGTGATGAGTGGGGGCGGGCGTGCGCTGTGCCGAATGAAGGAGGAGGCCGCGGGTGCCCCTTGGCGGTGGGCTGGAGTGGCTGAAGGCCCGTGATCCGGGCCTGCGGGCGGTACGTCGTTCGGTCCGGGTGACGCTGGTGGCGTGTGCGGGCTTCTACGCCGCCCGCTACGGCCTGGGGAACCATGTCGCGGCGATCTACGCACTGTTCGGCGCGATCGCCACCGGCGGGATGTCCTTCGTCCCGGGTACGCCGCGTGAGCGCGCCCGCACGCTGCTGGCGGCGCTGCCGGTCGCGGCCGCGCTGGTCACCCTGGGCACCGTGCTCGCGGTGCACTCGTGGACGGCGGCCCTCGGGATGCTCGGGGTGGGCTTTCTGGTGTCGTTCGCGGGGGTGGGCGCGCCCCGGATTGGGGGCTGGCAGGCGGTCTCCAGGCGTTCTACATCCTGGCGTGCTTTCCGCCGTACGTCCCCGAGACGCTGGGGGCGCGCCTGGCCGGGCTGGCGACCGGGATGGTGCTGATGGCGGCGGCCGAGGTGTGGCTGCTGCCGGATTTCCCACCGGGGCGTTACGCGGACCGGCTGGCGCGCGCCGCGGCGCTGGCGTCCGGGGCGCTGCGGGCGCTCGCGGCGGAGCCGCGGTCACCGTTCGAGAGCCCGGAGCGGCTGATGACGGCGTCGGAAGAGCTGCGGATGAGCCGGGTGCCGGACGACGAGCGCCCGACGTCGGCGTCGGCGCGGGACCGGGCACTGTGCCAGGGCGCCTCCTACATGCGTCATCTGCTGGCCCAGACCTGGCAGATGACGCAGGAGGCCCGCGACACGCCCGGCGCCCGCGACCCCGCGGCGTCCCGGCTGCTGCACGCGTCGGCCACCGCATGCCACGGTGTCGCCCTCGGGCTGTCCGGCCGGGGTCCGGCGCCTTCCGACGCCCCGTACACCGCCGCCGCGGCGGACTTCAAAGCCCACCGCGTCCGCCCGCAGATGCGGGGCGCGAACAGCGCGGCCGTGGTGCACGGCGGCGCGATCGCCCTGGACATCGCGAACACCGGGGCGCTCCTGGTCACGGCGGTGCGGATCGCGCTCGGCGCGCCCGTGCCCGTGCCCGCGGACGCGACGTCGTCCGCGGACCGGCCGGGCCCGTTCTGGTACGCAGGCCGGTCATCGCTCTCGCTGTACGCGCGCCGCCTGCGGGCCCATCTCACGCCGCGGTCGGTGTACTTCCAGAACTCCGTCCGGATCGCGCTGGCCCTGGCGGCCGCCCGGCTGGTCGTGGGCGTGCTCGATCTGTCCCACGGCCTGTGGGCGCTGCTGGCCACCATCACCGTGATGCGGACCAGCGCCGCGGGCACTCGTACGGCGCTGTGGCCGGCGTTCGGCGGCACGCTGGCGGGGGCCGCCGTGGCAGCTGTGATGCTGTACTCCGTGGGCGGCCACGTGGCGGTGTACGCGGTCGTGCTGGCGCCCCTGTATCTCCTGGCGTTCTCGGCGGGGCCCGTGCTCGGCATGGGATGGGGCCAGGCGTTTTCCGCGATCGCCGCAGTCGCCGCCTTCGCCCAGCTCGCTCCCACCGGGCCGGGGGTGGCCGCGGTCCGGTTCACCGACATCGTCATCGGCGGTGTCACCGGCGCCCTGGTCGGGCTGCTGGCCTGGCCGCAAGGCGGCACCGGGGAGCTGCGGCGGGCCTGCTCCCGGCTGCTGGACCAGGGCACCCGTGCCGTCACCGAGATCATCGACACCATCACCGGGGCCGGGACGGCCGGCGACGCGCTGGCCCGGGCCCGCCTCGCCGAGGTGATCGCGGAGGCGAGCTACGTGCAGTACGCCACCGAGCGCGGCGCCCCGGACACGGAACACCCCGCCGGAACCGACTTCCAGGCGATCATGCTCGCCGGGGACCGGGCCATCGCCATGGGTCAGACCCTGATCGAACACTGCCTGCCGGGCGCGCTGGCGGCCTGGCCGGACACCGCCGCGCATCTGCGCGACGCCGCGAACCATCTTCGGCTGACCGCGCTGTCGCTGACGTACGACCTGCGCTCCGGGAAGCCACGCCCCGCGCCCGTCGAGCCCGCGGACCAGACCGTGCCGACGGACCACGCCGTCATCGCCGACGTATGTGCCGCCTCGGGCGGCCGGGCGCCCGACCCGCTGCTGTACTACGCCGTCGACGCGGCCATCTGGCTGGCGAGCCTGCAGCGGGTGGTCACGGCGGTCCGTCCGGCCACGGAAGGGCGGAGAGCAGCGCCGGGTTGACGACGGCGAGGATCGTGGCGACGCCCTCGCGGGGTACGGTGGGCCACAGGATCGTACGGGCGCCGCGGTACTTGGCGGCCGGCCACAGCTTCTGCTCCCCGGCGAGCCGGGCGGCCCGGTCCGGGTGGCTGTTGTGGGCGCCGTCGGCCACCGGCCGGCACCGAGGTGGTGTCGGCGGCGTGGATGAATCAGGCGCATTCGAAATTCTTTCGGATCCCGGCGTACGCCAACGCGTGCTCGGCGGTGACCCGCCAGGGTGTGAAGGATCGTCCCGCCGTGTGGCCTCTCGCGAAGCATGTCGGGTATGCCAGAGGCCGCCAGGAGTGCTTGCTGAACCGCGGTGGACAACTCCTTCGGCAAGCCCCTTCCGCCCAGCTCAGAGGCACACTTCTCTCATTCGGTCACCCCTCGGACACCGGGGTCGCCGACACCCGTACGTCCCTTTTCCGGAGTGCGGACGACGCGCGCGCGGGATACGCTTCTAACGGCAAGGTCAGGTTCTCCGGGCGGTTTTGCAGACGCCCAGGCCGCACTCCCGATGACCAAATCTTCCTGCGGAGACCTTTGACGTGCGTGGTGCACCCCTTCGCATTCGCAGGGGTGAACAGCAGCCGAATCCCTGCATCGAAGGCGTGCCTCGCGCTTTCGGCGCCGTAGCAGTGCCGCCTCAGGGCCCGCAACATTGTGTCCCTGAAATGGAGTTCGGGATGAGAGTTGTCGTTGATCTTTCTCGGTGTCAGGGGTATGCGCAGTGCGCGTTCCTGGCTCCGGACGCGTTCCGGATGCACGGCGAAGAAGCCCTGATGTACGACCCGAACCCCGACGATGCCCAGCGCGAGCAGGTGCTGCGCGCCGCGGCAGCCTGCCCGCTCCAGGCCATTCTGGTCGACCAGCTCGAGGGGCGGGACGCACCGGTGGGGACGGCGCAGTCATGACCAGCGCCGACACCCTGAAGGGATTCAAGCGCGACGGCCGCATCGTCATCGTCGGGGCGTCACTGGCGGGACTGCGGGCCGCGGAGACTCTGCGCGACGAGGGTTTCACCGGATCGTTGACCATGATCGGTGACGAGTTGGGCGAGCCCTACGACCGGCCTCCCCTGTCCAAGCAGGTCCTGACCGGGTGGGTGCCCGCCGACGGCACCAAGCTGCCGCGGCGTCGTGACATCGATGCGGAGTGGCTGCTGGGCGTGCCCGCCGACGGGCTCGACCTGGCGACCAACCACGTGCACCTTGCCGACGGACGCGAGGTTCCCTTCGACCGGGTGCTGATCGCCACCGGGGTGCGGGCCCGGCCTTGGTTCGTCGAGAGCGAGGCGGCCCTGGACGGGGTGTTCGTCGTGCGTACGCGCGAGCACGCCGAGAGCCTGCAGCGAGCCCTTGCCGCCGGGCCCTCCCGCGTACTGGTCATCGGAGCGGGATTCACCGGCTCCGAGATCGCCTCCATCTGCCGAGAGCGGGACATCCCCGTGACCGTCGCCGAACTCGCGCCGGCTCCGCTGGTCGGGGCGCTCGGTGCCATGATCGGTGAGATCGCGGCGGACATGCAGCGCGCTCACGGCGTCGACCTGCGCTGCGGTGTCAAGGTCACCCGGCTGGAGGGCGACACCCAGGGGCGCTTTCGCCGTGCTCACTTCGACGACGGCAGCACCGTCGACGCCGACGTGGCGGTGGTGGCACTCGGCGGCATCCGCAACACCGACTGGCTGCGGGACTCGGGCCTGGCGGCAGGCCCATGGGGCATCGCCTGCGACACGGGCTGCCGCGCCCTCGACCTCAACGGCCTGATCACCGACGACATCTTCGTCGCCGGAGACGTGGCCCGCTGCCCGAACCCGATCTACGAGTACCGGCTCATCTCGCTGGAGCACTGGGTCAACGCCGTGGAGCAGGCCCAGGTCGCGGCGCACAACATGGTCAGCGGCCAGGCGGACCGCTGGCCCCACCTGTCCATCCCGACGTTCTGGTCGATCCAGTTCGGCGTCAACATCAAGTCCGTCGGCGTGCCGACCTTCGCCGACGAGGTGGTCGTCACCCAGGGGTCGGTGGCCGACCGCCGCTTCGTCGCCGCATACGGATACCGGGGCCGCGTGACCGCGGCGGTCAGCTTCAACAACGCCAAGTGGCTGGACCACTACCGACAGCTGATCGAGACGGCCGCGCCCTTCCCGCCGCCCTGCCCGACGCCCGATCAGCCCGCCGACGCGAAGCCGGTGCCTGTCGACTTCCCCGGCCCCAAGCTTCTCGCCCAGGGCGCCACCGTGGTCGTCACCGGCCACGACCCGGGCGAGCGGCGCGTCACGGCCGCGTGGCAGCACCGGTAGGAGGGAAAGCGACATGACCACCACCGAGACGCCCGACACGCTGCGCCGGATCCTCGACTACTCCTCCCGGGCCGACCCGTACTCGCTGTACGCCGAGCTGCGCGAGACGCCGGTGGCTCTGCAGGAGGACGGCAGCTACGTCATCAGCACCTACCGCGAGCTCACCGGCATACTGCACGACCCGCACCTGAGCTCCGACGTCCGCCACCTGTCGCGGCCGATGGCCACGACCGAGGCAGCTACCACGCCGTCGTTCATCAACCTCGACCCGCCCGAGCACGACCGCCTGCGGCGCCTGGCGATGCGCCACTTCGGCCCCCCGCACACCCCGGGGCTGGTGACCGGCATGGAAGGCGACCTGACCGCCATCGTCAGCGGCCTGATCGACGACTTCGCGGGCAAAGAGCAGATCGACATCGTCGACGACTTCGCCTACCCGTTCCCCGTCACCGTGATCTGCCACCTGCTCGGCGTGCCACGCGAGGACGAACCGCGGTTCCACGTGTGGGTGAACGCCATCGTCGACTCGCTCGACTACGACCCCAAAACCGACCCGAAGGAGAAGCTGGACAACGGCGTGCAGGCCAGGAAAGACCTGCGCCAGTACCTCGGCGGGCTGCTGGACCAACGCCACGGCCGGCCCGGCGACGACCTGCTGACACGGCTGGCCAACGACGACGGGCCCGACGGGCGGATGACCGACGACGAAATCATCAGCACCGCCAACCTGCTGCTCATCGCCGGCCACGAGACCACGGTCAACCTCATCACCAACGGCATGCTCACCCTGCTGCGCCACCCGCAGGTGCTGCAGCGGCTGCGCGACGAACCGGACCTGATCGTGCGGCTCGTCGAGGAACTGCTGCGCTACGAGCCCCCGGTGCACATCATTCCCTGGCGGGCGGCGTACAGCGACATCACCGTCGCCGACACCGTCATCCCCAAGGGCGCGCAGATCATGCTCATGCTCGCCTCGGGCAGCCGCGATCCGGACCGCTTCGACGATCCCGACCGCTTCGACCCCGATCGGCGGGACAACCAGCACCTGGGCTTCGGCAGCGGCATCCACCTGTGCTTCGGCGGCCCGCTGGCCCGGCTGGAGACCCAGATCGCGTTGAACGAGCTGGTACGCCGCCTGGACCGGCCCAGGCTGGTCGCCGACCCGCCACCGTACCGGCCCAGCCCCGTCCTACGCGGTCCCATCCACCTGCACATCGAGCAGAGCTGATGGGGAACGCGACCGCAGCAGTAGAGCCGGCCAGGGCCGAGGCTGCGGCGAGCCCGCTGTCCTTCGCCGTTGCGCCGTATGAGTGGGATCACGGAGAACCGCTTGCACGGCCCGCGAGGGGCAACGAAGGGGCATTTCGCCACTATTTTTCCAATGTTTGGCACAGGTTTACAGGAGGCGCCGAAGGGAATGACATCAACCTGTCGCTACGGGGCGAGGAACGGGACACCTACCGCCCCGTCTTCGGGACAGTGCGGGACACTTTCACCACGACCGGCCACTGAGGTCACCGGTCGCCGGACTGTCCAGCACTCCCCGGCGTTCGATGACACGGCGCACGCTCGCAGGCGGCGATTTTGCCGGCGCAGTAGGCCGCGTTGTCCGGACCGCTCACCCAGGATGCCGATCGGTAAAGGAGCGACTAGCGTCTACAGGTGAGAGCCGCAACCGGGCACGTTCCGTCCGGCTGGATCTCCACAGTGGGGACCGCGGCTGCAGCGCATCGCCCGCGGAACCTTACGCGGACGGCACAGCGGCGCCGTAGAACGAGACGTGCTCCTCATATCCTTTGCGGCGACGCCTAAGACCGCGCCGCACATTTCGTCTGGCGGCCGCGGCCATCGGTCTCGCGCGTTCCGAACGACGCGAGAAGATGGGAAGAAGGTATACCAATGCGAGCCCAGCGCGCGAAGCGTCTGTTCGCGGTGTCCGCAGCCGGTGTTCTCATGGCTGGCGGCGCGGCGATGGGCGCTACGGGGACCGCTTCAGCCCACGACTCCAATCACAACTCCAACCACCACGTCAGCCGTGACTGCGGCGACCGGTGGAACGACGGCGGTTGCGGCCATGGCTACGGCGGCGACCACGGATACGGCGGCCATGACAACCATGGCGGCTACGGAGGCGGCTACGGAGGCGGCCACGGTGGCGGAGGCCACGGCGGCGGCCACGGTGGCGGAGGCCACGGCGGCGGCCACTGACGGCACTGACCACTCCCAGTGAAAGCACGTTGTGCGGCTCCCTCACCAGGGCCGCACCTCGTGGTTCCGGCAACACGTCACCTGTTTGACGGACCGTCAGGAATCTCTGCTCTTAGTGATGGTCAGTCAAGAAAGGTCTCTGTACGCTGCATGCGTCTGACAGACCGTCGACGGCAGCGCCGTGGGCGGGTGATCTCCGATTGCCTCGACGTGGCAGGAGTGACGGAGGTGCCGGATAGTGGAAGCAGGGGCTTCTTCCGAGACCTCGGAGTTTGCAATGGACCGCTACCCTCCCATCGCCGAGCACGGCCTGGTGGGCGACCTGCAGACCGCCGCGCTCGTCTCGTCGCAGGGCGTCGTCGACTGGTTCGCCGCTCCCAGGTTCGATTCGCCCAGTGTCTTCGCCGCCCTGCTCGACCATGACCGCGGCGGGTACATGCGGCTGGCCCCCGAATACCCCGACGTGACCTGCAAGCAGCTCTACTACCCCGGCACCGCCATCCTCGTCACCCGGTTCCTGTCGCCGGACGGGGTGGGCGAGGTGATCGACTTCATGCCCCCGGACCAGACCCGCACCGCCACCGACCGGCACACCCTGGTCCGCTGCGTCCGTGCCGTGCGGGGGACTGTCGACTTCACCCTCGAGTGCCGGCCGCGCTTCGACTACGGCCGGGCCGAGCACGAACTCGAACTCGGCGAGAACGGCGCTCTGTTCCGGGCCCCCGGGATCGACGGGCACCTGCAGTCCACCTTCCCGCTGGAGCGGGAAGGCCAGGACGTGCGCGCCAAGGTGACTCTGAAAGCCGGCGAATCCGGTGGCGCCGTGTTCACCGTCTGTGCGTCCGGCGGCGAGGCGCCCACACCCCCCACGGTCGAAGGGCTCACCGGGCAGTTCGAGGAAGTCAGCCGGTTCTGGCGGCACTGGCTGCGCCAGTCCCGCTACCGGGGACGGTGGCCCGAGCTGGTGCACCGCTCGGCCATCACCCTCAAGCTTCTCACCTACGCCCCCACCGGCGCTCTGATCGCGGCGGCCACGATGGGCCTGCCCGAACAGGTCGGCGGAGAGCGCAACTGGGACTACCGGTTCACCTGGGTACGCGACGGCTCGCTGTCCGTGCGGGCCGTGCTGGACCTCGGCTTCGTCGAGGAGGCCACCGCCTTCCTCCACTGGTTGACGGACAGGCTGCGGGAGCGCGAGGGCAAGGAGGGGGAGTCGCTCCAGACCATGTACCGGATCGACGGCAACCCCGACCTGCCGGAAGAGACACTCGATCACTTCGAGGGCTACCGCGGCTCCTACCCCGTCCGCATCGGCAACGGCGCCGCCGACCAGCTCCAGCTGGACATCTATGGCGAGGCCATCTACGCGGTGTCCCAGGGCGCCGAGATCGCGCAGCAGGCCAGTTTCGAGGGGTGGCAGACGGTTGCCAGGACGCTGGACTGGTTCGCAGACGCCTGGGACCGGCCGGACGAGGGCATCTGGGAGACCCGCGGCGGCCGCCAGGACTTCACCTACAGCCGGGTGATGTCCTGGGTTGCCCTCGACCACGGGCTGCGCCTGGCCGAGACCTTCCGCAGGCCCGCCGACGTGGAGCGATGGCGCACGGCGAGGGACGCCATCTTCAACCAGGTCATGGAACGAGGCTGGAGCGAGAAGGAGCGCGCGTTCGTCCAGCACTACGACGGCGACGTCCTGGACGCTTCCCTCCTGCTCATGCCCAGGGTCGGGTTCATCGCCCCGAAGGACCCGGCATGGCTCTCCACGCTCGACGCGATGGACCACAAGCTCGTCTCCGACAGCCTCGTCTACCGCTACGACCCGGCGGCATCGCCGGACGGGCTGCGCGGCTCGGAGGGCACCTTCAGTATGTGCACCTTCCTTTACGTCGACGCGCTGGCCCGGGCGGGGCGGCTGGCCCAGGCCCGCTACACCTTCGAAAAGATGCAGACCTACGCCAACCACGTCGGGCTGTTCGCCGAGGAGATCGGTCCGAGCGGGGAGCAACTGGGCAACTTCCCCCAGGCGTTCACCCATCTGTCCCTGATCATGGCCGCCATGACTCTCGACCAGGCGCTCGACGCGGAGACCGGGCGCTGACTCATGGTCACGCATGCCCGTCCGGCCGGACCGCCACCGCTGACGGCGACCGAGTTCGACGCGCTGTACCGGCGGCTGCTCTCGAGCGCCTCCTGGGCCGAGGGCGGCCGTGGTGCTCTGGCCGCGCTCACTCCCGCTCGGGTGCTGGCCGCCACCCGCGAGGTGCGGACGGGCCGGACGGTCACGCTGGCCGCGCCGGTGGAGACGCTGCCCGGTCCGGACAATCCGGAGCCGGCGAGGCACCGGATGAGCGGGCAGTCAGACGAGGCCCTGTTCTCCCGAAGCCACGGCGAAGTGACAAGTAGCTCTCTGTAGCGGATCCGGGGTGTGCTTGTCAGCGTTTTTGACCTTCTGGGATGAGTATCTCGGTGTTCACGCCGGTCATCATGCCGCAAAGCACCGACACAGGGTGACGATCGACCGACGGCTACGGCGAATACGCGACTCCTGAACATGCGGGCCTACCAGTCCCAACGCCGTACTACTGGGACCCCACCTTCCGGCAGATCAGCCCTTCAAGATCATCCCGTGGCGGCTTTTGGGCTCACCTTGGCCGGACCCGTACTCCCTCGTGAACTGGGTCCACGACCCGAAGGCATGACGGGCCGGTGGATCCGGTGCCGGTCGCGACGGGACGGAAAGCGCGCGGGTTCCTGCACCCCGGGCGCCCTGACGCTCCCGGCACCCCTGGGTGCCCTTGAGCGGGTCCTAATGATGAACCGGTAAAGCCGAGAATGTCTCCGCGCTGCCCGTGGTCGTCCCTTCACCTACGCGGCAGTGCTCTGTGGGGTGTCCTTCGCCTGCACTTTTCCTGGGACGGCTCCCGCGCCTCGGATACGGCGCCGGGGCGTACTAGACCGGTTCAGTAGGCTGCCGTTAGTTTGAGCGGAGCCGTACACGAGAGGGCCGGGCCGTCCTGCCGAAGGAGCCGTTCATGAAGGAAGCCGTCCAGCTCACCGGGGGATGGAACCTCGTCCACGACGGGAGCCCCCTACCCGCTCAGGTCCCCGGCTGTGTGCACGTCGACCTGCTCGCGGCCGGCCTGATCCCGGACCCCTGCGTCGGGCTGAACGAGCCCGAGGTGGCCTGGGTGGGCCGCCGGGCCTGGACCTACACCAGGGAACTGGCGCCCGGCGAGACGGCCGCGGACCGCCACGAGCGGACCGACCTGGTCTTCGACGGCCTCGACACCGCCGCCGTGATCACCCTCGACGGGTACGAGCTCGGCCGGACCCGGAACATGCACCGGCGCCACCGCTTCGACGTCACGGGCCGCCATGGCCTGCTGCACGTCGCGTTCACGTCCGCCTACGAGGAGGCCGCGGCGGTGCGCGCGCTGACCGGGGAACGGCCCAACGCCTACCCCGAGCCGTTCCAGTACATCCGCAGGATGGCGTGCGGCTTCGGCTGGGACTGGGGGCCGACGCTGGTCACCGCCGGGATCTGGCGCCCGGTCCGGCTGGAGCACTGGTCGACGGCGCGGCTGGCGACCGTCCGCCCCCTGGTGACGGTCCGCGACGGCATGGGCAGGGTGGAGGTGCGCGTCGACGTCGAGCGCACCGAGCGGGGCGCGGACCACCGCCTGGAGGTACGCGCCGCGGTGGGCGGCGCGCAGGCCCGTGCCGCGGTGGACGGGACCGGGGCGGTGCTGACCCTCGACGTACCCGACCCGCGGCTGTGGTGGCCGCGCGGATACGGCGAACAGCCCCTGTACGACCTGGAGGTGACCCTCGTCGACCAGGGAGCGGAAACCGCCGAAACCCCCGCGGAGGACCTGCCGCTCGACTCCTGGACGCGCCGGATCGGGTTCCGCGACGTGACCCTCGACCGCTCACCGGACGAACACGGCACCGCGTTCACCTTCGTCGTCAACGGCTTACCGGTCTTCGCCCGCGGCGTGAACTGGATCCCCGACGACGTCTTCCCCTCCCGCGTCACCCCCGAGCGCTACCGCACGAGGCTGCGCCAGGCCGCCGAGGCGGGCGTGGACCTGGTGCGGATCTGGGGCGGAGGCATCTACGAGGACGACGCCTTCTACGACCTCTGCGACGAGCTGGGCCTCATGGTCTGGCAGGACTTCCTCTTCGCCTGCGCCGCCTACCCGGAGGAACAGCCCCTGCGCGGCGAGGTGGAGGCCGAGGCGCGGGACAACGTGGTCCGGCTCATGCCGCACCCGAGCCTCGTCCTGTGGAACGGCAACAACGAGAACCTGTGGGGGTTCCGCGACTGGGACTGGGAGCCCGGACTGCGGGGCGACTCCTGGGGCGGCGGGTACTACCTGGACCTGCTGCCCCGCGTCGTCGCCGAACTCGACCCCACCCGCCCCTACACCGCCGGCAGCCCCTGGTCCGGTTCCTGGGACCACCACCCCAACAACCCCGCGCACGGCACCCACCACTCCTGGGAGGTGTGGAACCGCCGTGACTACGCCGAGTACCGCGACAGCGTGCCGCGCTTCGTGGCGGAGTTCGGCTGGCAGGCACCGCCGGCGCTGGCCACCCTGAGGCGTGCGCTCCCCGGGGAGCGGCTCGCCCCCGACTCACCCGGCATGCTCCACCACCAGAAGGCCGAGGACGGCAACGGCAAGCTGAACCGGGGCGTGGAGCGCCACTTCACGCTCCCCGAGGACGACTTCGACCGCTGGCACTACCTCACCCAGGTCGTACAGGCCCGCGCGGTCGCCGCCGGGATCGAGCACTGGCGGTCGCACTGGCCGGTGTGCGCCGGCACCGTGGTCTGGCAGCTCAACGACTGCTGGCCGGTGAGTTCGTGGTCCGCGGTGGACGGCGACGGCCGCCCCAAGCCGCTGTACCACGAGCTGCGCCGGGTCTACGCCGACCGACTCCTGACGCTCCAGCCGGGCCCGGACGGCGACACCGGCGGCCCGGTGCTCGCCGTGATCAATCAGTCCGCCGAGCCGTGGCACACCGCCGTGCGTCTGCGCCGCATGCGCGCGGACGGCACCGTACTGGTGGAAGAGGTCCTCGATTTGACCGTCCCCGCGCGCCGGGTGAGCCGCCGGACCGTGCCCGGCGACCTGGTACCGGACGTGCCGTCCGCGAAGGAGTTCCTCGTCGCGGACGCGGACGCGGACGCGGATGCGGAGGCGGACACGGATGCGGGTGAGGGCACGGGCGGGGGCGGGGGCAGGGAGGAAGGCCTGCGGGCCCTGTACTTCCCCGTCGCCGACAAGGACTTCGCCTACCCCGCCCCGCGCTACGACGTCGTCGTGCGGACCCCGGTCGGACCGACGGGTCCGGCCGACGCGGGAGACGGCGCCGGTGAGGGTGACGGCGGCAGCGGCGGTGGCGGTAGTGTCGAGGTCGTGGTCACTGCGCACACCCTGGTACGGGACCTTCTCCTGCGGGCCGACCGGCTGGGCCCCGACGCCGTCTGCGACTTCGGACTGCGCACCCTGCTGCCCGGCGAGACGATCCGGCTACGGGTGGGGAACGCCGTGGACACCGGCGCCAACGCCGTGCGCAGCGCATTCTCCAGTGTGGAACCGGCGTGAGCACACCACCCAGTACGCCCCATGCCCCCCATACGCCGGGCGCACCCTCCGAACGCGTCACCATCAAGGACGTCGCCGCGGCCGCCGGAGTCTCCAAAGGCGCGGTGTCGCTGGCGTTCAACCACAAATCGGGGGTGTCCGAGGCCACCCGTGACCGCATCTTCGCGGCGGCCCGCCGACTGGGCTGGGCGCCGAACTCGTCTGCGCGCAGTCTGTCGCGGCAGTCGGTCGACACCATCGGACTGGCCATCTGCCGGCCCGCCCGGCTGCTGGGCCTGGAACCCTTCTACATGGAGTTCATCTCCGGCATCGAGAGCGTGCTCGCCGAACGCAACTGCTCCCTGCTGCTGCGCCTGGTGGGCTCACTGGAGGAGGAGATCACCCTCCAGGAGCGCTGGTGGAAGGAACGCCAGATCGCGGGATCCGTCCTGGTCGACTTCCACCGGCGGGACCCACGGATCGCTCCGCTGCGGGAGCTCGGGCTGCCCGCGGTGGCCGTCGGGCACCCGGACCTCACCGGCGGCTTCCCGTCGGTGTGGACCGACGACGCCCCCGCCGTGGCCGAGGCCGTGCGCTATCTCGCGGCCCTCGGCCACCGGCGCATCGCCCGGGTGGGCGGACCCGCCGGACTCGGCCACAGCGCCATCCGGGCGGAGGCGTTCGAGCGGACATTGGAGGAACTCGGCCTGGACGGCGGCCGGCACGTCGACACGGGCTTCTCGGGAGAGGAAGGCGCACGGGCGACCCGGTCACTGCTGCTGACGCCGGACCGCCCCACGGCGATCGTCTACGACAACGACATCATGGCCGTCGCGGGACTGGGCGTGGCGGCCGAAATGGGCGTCTCCGTGCCCGACGACCTGTCCCTGCTGGCCTGGGACGACTCCCAGCTGTGCCGCCTGACGCATCCGACCCTGTCGGCGATGAGCCACGACGTGCACCGGTTCGGGGCGGAGGTCACCGAAGTCCTGTTCGACGTGATCGCCGGCGAGGAGGTCCGGCCCCGCCCCGTGGCGACCCCCTCGCTCGTGCCCCGCCGGTCGACGGCGCCGCCCCGGTCGCAGGGCGTACACCCGTAGGGACGGGACAACGGGACAGCTTTCTCAGTCCGCGAGCGCGGCCGAGGCGGCGCGGGCGAAGGCCTCCGGGTTGTCCAGCATGATGTTGTGCCCGCACTCCGGGATCGCGACCACGTGCACGCCCGCCGCCTCCAGCGTGTCGGCGCCGGGCAGCGGGCCGTCGGCCTCCGGCAGCAGAAAGGTGCGGGGGACCTTCAGGTCGAGCAGGAGTGCGCGCACGGTGGGGACGGTGCCGCGGGCGAGGTGGACCGCGCTGCGGTGCAGCGCCTCACGGCCCGCCAGGCGCATCGTGGACCACCAGTGCTCACCGGCCCGGTCGCGGACCTCTTCCCAGCCGCCCGCCAGGAACTCCTCCTCGGAGTACGCGGCGATACCGCTGCTGCCGAGGGCACCGGGCCGCGGCGGGATCGGGTCGAGGTTGGCGTCGACCAGGACCAGCCGGGCCACCAGGTGCGGGTGCCGCGCGGCCAGGACGACGGCCACCGAGCCACCCATGCTGTGCGCGATCAGCTCCGCGCCGGCGACCCCCGCCGCGGTCAGCGCCTCGGCGAGGGCATCGGCGTGCGACTCCAGGGAGTAGTCGAAGTCCGTCGGCCGGTCGCTGAGGCCGTGACCGAGCAGATCGATCAGCAGCGAACGGCGGCCGGCCAGCAGCGGATCCACCGCCACCTGCGCGAAGTAGGCGGGCGACGTGGCGCCCAGACCGTGCACGTAGACGCGGGAGGGCTCCTGCCCCGGCAGCTCGACCCAGCGGATCCGGTCACCCCCGGGTGTCACGGCGGCATTGCGCACGGTCGGCTCTCCTGCGGTCAGGACCAGTGGGGAAGACGAGGATAGCCACGCCCGCCGGGTCTCATCGCACCGGCACCGATCTCCCGACCTCGCCCCGGCACAACGTCCCCGAGTGCCGGGGAACATGCGGCCGGCCGGCCCGACAGCGTCCATGGCACGCCCATGGAGGCTGAGCGCCGTCACCCTGGCTGTCTGCTGCGGGCGTTCGCCTCGGCGACGAGGGCGCTCAGCAGCTCGGACGGGGTGAGGGGGCACAGGTGAAGCGGGTCGGCGTCCCATTCTCGGCCACCGGCGAGCGGGCGGAGCTGAACGTACGGACCCACGCACCCCATGACCCGCCCGATGCGGTCGCGCACGGTGTCGCGGACGGCCGCGCCGACACCGGGGAGGTGGCCGACACCGAAGTTGACGTCGTCCGTCACTCGACGACTCCCGCCGCGCTGTCCGCCGAGCTTCCCTTCGCAACCCCCCTGGTGATCACGTCCGCGAGCGCGAGGGCGACCGGGGCCGAGCACACGCCGAGGTGGACAAGGGCGTACGGGGCCTCGCCGGTTCTGCGGTCGTCCGCCCACGGTGTACGGACGTCCATCGCGGGGAGCTGGACACCGGCCCGGGTGAGGGCGGTGGCGAGGGCGTCACGGGCCTCGAGGGCTTCGTGGATCTTGGGAGTGTGCGGCATGGGGTCCTCGGCAGGGTGCGGTGGGCCGTGTGCGGGCGTGCGGCGATCGACGCGGGTTCGCCGATCCCCCGACCCGACTGCGCTGGATGAATTACGCTGCGTAGTCCGGTCGTTACAAGAATGCCCGGGGTGCGGTCGCCCACGCCGTGGACGGGGTGGTGAGTCCCCGGCGTGTGGAGGTGGTTCCACGGAGTCCACGCGCCCCACACGGTCACGTCGTTCATCAGTCATCGGCCGCCAGCCATCAGCACGTCCCGGAAGGAGCGGTATGTCGCAGCGACGCGCCATCACCGGCCGCAGCCAGGAACCCCGCCAGCGGTTCGCCGAGGAACTGCGGACGTTACGCTCCGCGAGCGGTATGAGCCTGCGGGCGCTCGGCGAACGGCTGGGCTGGGACTGGTCGTTGTTCGGCAAGATGGAGAAGGGCGAGACGATCGGCAGTCCGGAGGTCGTCCAGGCCCTCGACACCCACTACGGAACCCCGGGCCTGCTGCTGGCCCTGTGGGAACTGGCCGCCGGGGACCACACGCAGTTCCGCGAGCGGTACCGCCGGTACATGGCGCTGGAGGCGGAGGCGGTGAGCCTGTGGCACTTCGCGGTGAGCGTGCTGCCGGGGCTGTTGCAGACGCCGGGGTACGCGAGGGAGGTACTGGCGGCGGGAGGGCTCAAGGGCAAGGAACTCGACCAGCAGGTCGACGCGCGGATGGGGCGGCGTGAGCTGCTGGAGGGTGAGAAGGCCCCTTCGTTCCGGACCATCCTGTCGGAGGCGGTGCTGCGGACACCGTTGCGCGATGTGGGGGAGTGGCGCGGGCAGTTGGAGTATCTGGTGGACGTGGCGGAGCGGCCCAGTGTGACGATGCAGGTGCTTCCGCTGAGTGCCGGGCTGCATGGCCTGATGAACGCCACTGTGATGTTCCTGCGGCTGACGAACGGACGTACGGTGGCCTACACGGAGAACGGCTACTGGGGCGATCTCATCGAGGAAAACGCGAGAGTTGAGCGCTTGCATTGTGCATACGATGCGATGCGCGACCTGGCGTTGTCGCCTGCTGAGTCGCGGAAGTTCGTCTTGGCCATGTTGGAGGAAGTGCTGTGCGACCCCTAGACCTGAGTGCCGCAGCCTGGCGCAGGAGCAGCTACAGCAATCAGGACGGAGGCGAGTGCGTCGAGGTCTCCGACGACTTCGCCGCCGTAGTCCCCGTGCGGGACAGCAAGGTCCCGCACGGACCGGTGCTTGTGTTCCCGTCTGCCGGCTGGGCGTCCTTCGTTTCCGCGGTCAGGGGCGATCAGTTGAGAATCTGATGGGGCGGGGCCGTTCGGCCCGGAGGCGTGCAGGGTGGCGGCGCAGTGCGTGACGCGTTCACCCCGTGCTGCTTCTTCGCACGGGGTGAACGGCCGGGACCGGAGGGTGCGCAGTCGCCTCGGAGACGTCCGGCTCCCGACCGTACGCCGTGCTCAGGACGATGAGGGCGTGGGCGGTCCGGCGGAGAAATTCACCGAGGGGGAGACCGGCTATTCGTTGTGCAGCACCTTGGCGATGGTGAGCCGCGCTGCCGACCTCGCCGGGATCAGCGCACCGAGGACGGCGATCGCCACGCCTGCCAGGACGAGAGCGGCCAACTGCGGCACGTGCCACACCTGCTTCGCGGATTCGGGGAACGAGATCACTCCGACGTGGTCCACGACCAGCCGGTGCGCAACGATCCCCAGGGGGATTCCCAGGAGCCCGCCGACGACGCCCAGCGCCGCGACGGACGACACCGTCATCGTCATGACCTGGCGGGGCGTCATTCCGATCGACTTGAGCATGCCCAGGTCGCGGCGCCGCTCCCGGACGTTGAGCAGGACGGTGTTGAAGACCCCGAGCGAGGCGACGACGGCCAGCAGCACGGTGAACACCGACGCGAAGCCGACAACGGTCTTGGTCACGGTGTTGTCAGGCTTCTGCACCACGGGGCGGAGAGCCGGGTCGGCTGCCTTGACCGCTTCGACGTAGTTCTGGACGTCGGCGTCGCGAGCGAGTCGGACCGTGTACTCGACGGCCCGGGTCGTGGGGTCGAGTTGCCTCAGAGTCCGCCAGCCGGATGCCAGCGCCTTGGCATTGCCGTCCGAAAGCTCACCCACGATGGAGACGGGTACCTGCGTGCCGTTCAGCTGGATGGTGACCCGGTCGCCCACTGACAGCCCGTGCTGTGTGAGAAATGCCGGCCCGGCCGCGGCCTCTCCGTCACCGTCCGGCCAGTGCCCCTTGACGACACGGGCAGCGAGGTCCTGAGTGTCCCCACGGTAGAAGTCGGCGAACACGGTCTGCGTGTGACCGGCGAGGCTCACTCTGGTGAGCGCGCGGGCGGTCACCCTGTCCGCCCCGGGCAGAGAGCGCAGACGTTGTTC
Source organism: Streptomyces sp. NBC_01635 (assembly GCF_045209715.1). Taxonomy (NCBI): domain Bacteria; kingdom Bacillati; phylum Actinomycetota; class Actinomycetes; order Kitasatosporales; family Streptomycetaceae; genus Streptomyces; species Streptomyces sp. NBC_01635. Next base: position 6,815,299 of record NZ_CP109277.1, read on the forward strand.
GAACTGAAGGTCGCTCAGCTTCAAAGCGGTCCGGCCGCGTGCGGGCGAACCTGCCTCCACGTGGACCCGGTCGGCCCCGTCGTCCTTGCCGACGAACGCGACCATGGTGCTGGTCAGACCGGTCGTCAGGGTCACGGTGGTGACCCCGAGGACGATGGCCGCCATGGTCAACAGGGAGCGGCCCGGTCGGGCGAACGGCTGGCTCAGTCCAAGGCTCACGGCACGTGGCAGCCGGGTTCCGCCGAGCCGATGCTGGATGCGCAGCCCTCGTCCGGTCCGCGATGCACTGCCTGCTGTGATCGCCTGGGCCGCGGGCAGCCGGTGCGCACGCACGGCGGGGATCAGGGCGGCTGCGGCGACGAGAGCGGGCATGCCCACCAGGCAGACCACGGATGGCCACCAGCTGATACCGATGGAGGCATTGCCCGTGTCGATGCCGGCGAAAGCCACCCGCAGGATGGGGCCGGCCACCGCGTTGCCGATCAGGGTGCCGAGGGCACAGCCGATGACTGCGGGGACGGAGACCATCGTCAGGTAGACCGCCAGCACCTGGTTCGGGGTGAAGCCCAGCGACTTGAGCACGCCGATGTGCCGGTGCCCGGAGACGACCGCCCCGCTGACGACATTCCCGACGATCAGCACGGAGACCAGAAGGCCGAGGACGCCGAAGAGTGTCATGAACGGCAGATACGCGTCGGCCTGTGCGGAGAAGGCCTGCTTGAGGGTGAGGTAGGACTGTGCGGTGGTCAGTGAGCCGGCGGGCAGTTCGGCGGTGGCCGTGGTGAGGCCGGTACGCAGCTCCCGGTCGGTCGAGGCGTGCGTGAACCGGTACAGCATCTGGGCGGTGGTCGGCTGCAAGCGGGCCATCTGCTCGGGCGAGACCCAGGCTCCGGCGGACTTGCTCATACTGGTCGCGAAACCGACGACGGTGAGGGGCGGGGCTCCACGGGCTGTGAGCTCGGTGCCGAGCCGATCCGGGCCGGGTGTACCGCCGACGGGCCAGTTGACGACGATTTCACCGGGAGCGGTGGCCCAACGGCCTTCCAGGAGGCGGATGCGGTCCACCGGGCCGTCCGGACCGGCCCGGCCCACGACGGACAGGGAACCGGCCGGCATCCACAGCCAGTCCTCGGACATCTCGAGAAGGGATTGCCCGAAGGGCCCGGCGGCGGCCTCCACGCCGGGGCGGCGGCTTGTCCGCGCCAACTGCCCACTCGACGCCTTCGACAGGTCGAACGCCGCCACCGTGTGGGCGCCGCGCTGCTGGTCGAAGGCTCTGTCGAAGGGCGCCGAGGCCGCGGTCAGTAACCCCAGCCCGAGCAGGACGGTCGTGGTGGAGCACAGGACCACGAGTCCGATGACGAAGGTCTGGAGTCTGCGGCGTTTTACGGCCGCCCGCGAGGCCCTCCACACGGCGCTCATGCGGTCGGCTCCAACGTGCTTTCCCGGGCTACTCGGCCGTCGGCGACCTCGATCAGGCGGCTGGCGCAGCGGGTGGCAAGGCGTGGGTCGTGCGTGACGATCAGCAGGGTCTGCCCGATCTGGTTGAGGTCGATCAACAGGTCCATGACCTGCTCGCCCGAGCGGCTGTCCAGCGCGCCCGTCGGCTCGTCGGCCAGGAGCAGGGCCGGACGGTTCATCAGCGCCCTTGCCACGGCCACGCGTTGACGCTCGCCTCCGCTCAATGCGGCCGGATAGGAGTCCTTGCGGTCGGCGATGCCCAGTTCGTCGAGGAGTTCCAGCGCACGACGGCGCGCCTGCCGGGCGGACGTGCCGGTCAACTGGGCGGCCAGCGCCACGTTGTCCAGTGCGGGCAGGTCGTCGATCAGGTTGAAGAACTGGAAGATCATGCCGATGTGCCGCCGCCGGAACAGCGCCAGCCCGGTCTCGTTCAGCTTCTCCAGGTCCCGGCCGTGGACCTGCACCGTCCCCGACGTCGGGCGGTCCAGGCCGGCGACCATGTTGAGCAGCGTGGACTTGCCGCACCCGGAGGGCCCCATCACCGCGACCGCCTCCCCGGCACGGATCTCCAGGCAGACGCCGTCCAGGGCCTTCGTGTCGCCGTATTCCTTGTGGACGCCGTCCAGCCGGACGACGACCTGTGGGGAGCTGTCCAGATCAGTAGTCATGGCATGAACCTAGAAGCGGCGGAACAGGCGCGACGTCCCTCCCCGGGTGTAACCGACCCCGTCGGTCATCCTGGGGATGTAGGGGGCTGGACCCGGAGCATGACGCGGAGGGGCGCGTCGAGCTGCGAGGCTTGTGCGAGTGAGGAGTTCAGGGTTGATCTGGCTGGTCGCGGTTTTGGCGGCGGCGTGCGCGGCGGTCGCCTTCCTGGGAGCGGCGCTCATCAGGGCGCGGCGGCGGTACCGGGCGGCCATCGAAGAGCGCGGCTGGTTGCTGGAGCGGGAGCGTGAGAGCGCGGCGCGGACGGCGGTCGACGCCGAGCGGGCCAGGATCGCGTCCGAGCTCCACGACATCGTCAGCCACAACGTGAGCCTCATGGTGGTCCAGGCCGGTGCCGCCCGCGAGGTGCTGGCCACCCTGCCCGCCGAGGCCGAGGCCGCGCTGGGCGCTGTGGAGAGCGCCGGACGGACCGCGATGACCGAGCTACGGCACCTGCTCGGCCTGCTCGCCCCCGCGCAGACCGGCGACGACGAACCCTACAGCCAGGACCTCGCACCACAGCCCAGCCTCAGCCGGCTCAGCCCGCTGATCGACCGGATCGCCTTCGCCGGCCTACCCGTGGAGGTGCGGATCTCCGGGGAGCCCCGCACCCTGCCGACCGGGATCGACGTCACCGCCTACCGGATCATCCAGGAGGCATTGACCAACGCCCTCAAACACGGAGACGGAGCGAAGGCCGAGGTGACCGTGCGGTACGCGGAGCACTACCTGCGCGTCGAGGTGCTGAACAGCGGACCGAGCGTCCTGTCGGGTGCCGCCTCCGCACCGCTCCCAAGACGCCCGGTCACGGACCGGGCCGACGGAGCGGGACGCGGACTGATCGGCCTGCGGGAGCGGATCGCCGTTTACGGCGGCGACCTGGACGCCCGGCGCCGCCTGGGCGGCGGCTACCGGGTCCGCGCCCGGATCCCCCTGGACCGGCCATGACCACACCCACCGATCCAGGCCCCCGGGTCGTGATCGCCGATGACCAGGAACTGGTCCGCACCGGCTTCCGCCTGATCCTGACCGCGCGCGGCATCAACGTGGTCGGCGAGGCCGCGGACGGAGCCGAGGCCGTCGACGCCGTACGCCGCCTGAGCCCCGACGTCGTCCTCATGGACATCCGTATGCCGACCATGGACGGCCTGGAAGCCGCCCGCCGCGTCCTCGTGCGGACCCCGGGCTGCCGAGTGATCATGCTGACCACCTTCGACCTCGACTCCTACGTCTACGCAGCCCTCGCCGCCGGCGCCAGCGGCTTCCTGCTCAAGGACGTCACCCCCGCACATCTCGCCGCCGCCGTACGCCTGGTCGACACCGGTGACGCACTGCTCGCCCCCTCGATCACCCGCCGCCTGGTGGAACGCTACGGCTCCCGCACCGGACGGACCGCTTCGGGATCGTCGCTCCCCGCCGTCCACCGCGACCTTGCCGCACTGACGCCGCGCGAACACGAGGTGCTGACACTCATGGGCAGGGGCCTGTCCAACACCGAACTCGCCCAAGAACTGACACTGAGCGAGTCGACGGTGAAAACCCATGTAGCCCGGATCTTCGCCAAGCTGCACCTGCGCGACCGGGCCCAGGCCGTCGTCCTCGCCTACGAGACCGGACTCGTCACACCCGGAGGATCCGCGTGATCCGCCGATCTCGGCTGCCGCCCGTCAGCCCACCGTGGCGAGGAGCGCCGCCATGGGGCCGTAACTCATGGGCACTCCCTTGGCGCCACAGAGGGTCCTTGGCACGGCCCAAGGACCCGTACGTCCCCCGGAACGAGGTCCGTTCGTCGGACTCGGCCATTGCGGCACCGCCGATCGCCCGGCGGGGTGTCAGCGTGTTGCGAGGTTTGCGAGCAGTTCGGCGGCGGGCTTCGGGTGGACGAGCCAGCGCAGGTGGCTCCCTTCGAGTGTCCGGACCTCGAACGGGTTGTCGGGTGTGAGCGCGTCGGCTTCGCGGATCATACGGTCCTGCATGGCGAGCGGAATGCTGGCATCGTCGGCCAGACGCACATAGGTCTTGGGAATCCGGCCCCAGGTCGCGGCCTGTGCCCGGTCGGTGGGCGTACCGACGTCGAGATTCTCATCGGGCTGGAAGGTGTTCAGGAACGTCCGGAACTCGTCATCGGTGAGGTCGGCGGCGAAAGCCTGTCGGAACGCGGCGAGTGCCGTCGGGTCGGCGGTCCGGAAGTTGATCCGGAGCAGACCGAGCTCGGCCGGGTTTCCGGCGATCGCCGGAGCGAAGGCGCCCGGATCGACTTCCGCCATCTCCGGCTCGGCGTAGTAGGCGCCGACGTCCAGGTCGACCGGGCACCAGGCGGAGACGTAAGCGATCCTGTCGATCAGCTCGGGCCGTGCGTTGCCGGCCGCGGTGACCGTGGCGCCGCCCCTGCTGTGGCCGACGAGTACGGTCGGCCCGTTGCGCTTCGCCCGTTCGAGGACGTCGATCACGCGGGCGGCGTTGTCGGCGAGTGTGACTCCCTTGATGTTCCCCGGTTCCGCGGCGAGCACGTGGAGGTCCTGAGGAGCCTGGTAGGCGGCGGGGAACGTCGCCTCGAACCCGTGCCCCGGAAGATCGACCGCGACCGAGCGGTGGCCGAGCAGGGCAAGCTCGGCCTGCAGCGGCGCGAACGAGAACGAGTTCGCGAAGGCCCCGTGGACAAGAATGAACGTCGGTAGATTCCGCATGCCTCAGCCTCCAACAGGAGGACCTTCGGAGCAAGCTCAATTCGGTTGGTCCGCAATACCGTTCAGCCGGTGGCTACGGCGCGACGGAGCCGTGCGCGGGTGATCGCCGTGATGCCCCGGAGACCCGAAAACATGCCGACTGTTACGACCCGCACCACTCCGGGAGCCTCGAACTGGGCCGATCTCCCGGGCCGAAGCCGGGGAGGGGACCCATGCGGCGTTGTGGTTCAGCGGTCGCGGAACGGGGGGAGCGCCTTCTGTTCCACCAGGCGGTCGAACAGGTGCAGGAGTCGCGTCTCCGAGTCGAGTGCGTCCGCGAAACCCGCCTGACGGATCTTCACGGTCGACGTGATGTTGTCCGCCTCGTGGTGGAACAGGAAGTCCCCGATCGGCCAGGCGACGAGCCTCTCGTACGGCGTCGGGACCAGGCCGTGACGGTCGACGAGCCGTTGCCACACGTCCGCGCGGGTCGGCATCGCCTGCGCGAGCGACATCTGCTGCGGCGGGGCGTAGTCCATGCCGAAGTGCTCGGCGAACCGCGGCCAGAGGCCGGACCAGCGGAACTGGTCGCCGTTGGTCACGTTGAAGACCTGGCCGACGGCGGTCCCGGCGGAGCCCGCCCACACGGTCGCCCGGGCGAGCAGCTCCGCGTCGGTGGTCTGGTACAGCACGTCGTACGCGGCGCGGGTGCCGGGGAACCGCATCGGCAGACCGAGTTCCTTGCAGATTGCGGCGTAGACCCCGATGACGAGCAGGAGGTTCATCGGATTTCCGGTCGCATAGCCGGTCACCCCCTCGGGGCGCAGCGCGGTGAACGCGAAACCCCGGCCGGCGGCGGCCTGCCGCAGAAGGTCCTCCTGCGTGGAGTAGAAGTGCGGGGCGACGAGCCGCGGGTCGCTCTCCTTCGCCGGCGTCGTGAAGTACCCGAGGTGATGGCCGTACGCCTTGCCGCCCTGGTAGAGCGTGACGTGGCGGAGCGGGGCGCCGGCGGCCCGCAGTGCGTCGAGGGTGTTGCGCAGGAGCGCGTCGTTGACCTCGATCAGCTCGGCGTCGGTCGGCTTCTCGATGTAGGCGGCGAAGACGAGGTGCGTGACGTCCCCGAGGCCCGCGAGGCCGGTCGTCGCGCTCTCGGCGTCGAGCAGGTCGACGCTGTGGTGCTGCCAGGGCACGTCGTCGAGGGCACGGCGGCTCACGCCGTGGACCGTCCACCCCAGCCGGCTGTACTCGCGGGCGGCGTGGCTGCCGATGAGGCCGCCGTCCCCGGCGACCAGGACGGTGCCGCCGTTCCTGGGCAGGTCGGTCAGTCCGAGTCCTGGTGTGGTGCGGGTGAGGGTCATGGACGGGATCTCCGTTCGTGGGACGCGGCGGGTACGGCCGGGCCTGTCGCGGTGCGGCCGGGTTCATCGCGGTGCGGTCGGCGGCGAAGCTCAGGCGAAAGGCTGCGACGCGGTGTCGAGGGCGGCGATGTCGGCCTCGGTGAGCCGCAGCGACGGCGCGGCCAGGAGGGCCGGGAGCTGCTCCACCGTCCGGGCCGAGGCGATGGGCGCCGTGACGCCCTTCGAGAGCAGCCACGCGAGCGCCACCGTGGCCGGCTCGGTGCCGTGCGCCTCGGCGACGCGGACGACCTCGTCGACGACCTTCAGGCCGGGCTCGGAGAGGTAGCCGTGGGCGAGACCCTGGCGGGCCCGGCCCTCGAGGTCCGCGAGGGAGCGGTACTTGCCGGTCAGGAAGCCCGAGGCCAGGGAGAAGTACGGGAAGACGGCCGCGTCGAACTTCTCGGCGACCGGGCGGTAGCCCTGCTCGTAGTCCTTGCGGAAGACGAGGTTGTACTGGGGCTGGATCGCGACCGGCACGGCGAGGTTCTCCGCGGTCGCGTGCTCGAACCAGCGGAGCATGCGCTCGGGCGCGTAGTTGGAGAGCGCGACGTGACGGACCTTGCCGGAGCGGACGAGTTCGTCGTAGGTCGCGGCCTGGTCCTCGATCGCCACGTTCTCGTCGTCCTGGTGGGCGTAGAACAGGTCGACGTGGTCGGTGCGCAGGCGCTTCAGTGAGGCGTCGAGCGCCGCGGTGACGGATGCGCGGTCCTGCTGGTCGAACGGCGGGAGCAGGCCGGCCTTGGTGGCGACGACGACGTCGTGCCGGTTGCCGCGCGCGGCCATCCACTCGCCGAGGAGCGTCTCGGACTCGCCGCCGGTGTGGCCCTCCACCCAGAACGAGTAGGCGTCGGCCGTGTCGACGAGCGTGCCACCGGCGCCCGCGTAGGCGTCGAGCACGGCGAACGACTCCTCGCGGCCGGAGGTCCAGCCGAACGTGTTGCCGCCGAGAACCAGGGGAACGGCGGTGAGGCCGGTGCGAGGAAGGGCGACGAGGTCGGTCCGGACGTTGACTGTCATTCGGGGTCCCTTGCTGTGGTGCGTGGTGGTGCGTGTCGTGCCGCGGCCTGTGGACCCCCCCGCCTGCAGGTCACGGATCGATCACTTTCCTCGGAAAGTGACTGTACGGACCATTCACTTTCCGTGTCAAGTGAATGCTAGGGTGGTGGCCATGGAGTCCGAGGAGGGGGCGCGCTGGCTCGCGCCGGAAGAATCCGAGGCGTGGCTCGCGGTCTGGACGATGGCGGTGTGGCTGCCCGTGCGGCTCGACGCGCAGCTTCGTCGGGACTCCGACCTGAGCCTTCCCGAGTACCACGCGCTCTCGCAGATCTCGATGGCGCCGGAACGGACGCTCCGGCTCAGCGAACTCGCGGCCGTCGCGAACATGGCGCTGTCCCACCTGTCGCGTGTCGTGTCACGCCTGGAGAAGGCCGGCTGGGTACGGCGCGTCCCGGACCCCACCGACGGCCGGTACACCCTCGCCAGGCTCACCGACGAGGGGTGGCACAAGGTCGCCGCCGCCGCGCCCGAGCACGTCGACGCCGTGCGCCGCTACGTGTTCGACAGCCTCACGCCCGAGCAGAAGCGAGCCCTCGGCGAGGCAGCGGCCCGCGTCGTGGAGGCCCTCGATCCACCAGGCATCGCGCGGGCCTGAAACCCCGGCGCTCCACCGGAGGCGCAGGCGCGCGTCGGACGCCGGCGCCGTGAGCGCCGGCCGGACGTCGGGGCGGAAGGACAGGGCCTGCCGCCGGACCCTCGACTCACCGCGGGCTGTCGCTCAGCGTGCGCAGCAGCTTGGGGAGTGCGGTGCCGATCGGTTCCCGGATGACCTCGTCGGCCCGGTCGTCGTACGGAGTGGGCTCGGCGTTCACGATGATCAGCCGGGCGCCGTGATCCGCGGCGACGCCGGCCAGACCGGCGGCGGGCTGGACCTGGAGGCTGGTGCCGACGGCGACGAAGATCTGGCAGGCCTTGGTGATGGCGAGCGCATCGTGCAGGACCACGGGGTCGAGGCGCTCACCGAACATGACCGTCGCCGATTTCAGGATGCCGCCGCACTCCGGGCAGGACGGGTCGTCCTCGCCGGCCTCGACCCGGGCCAGGGCATCCCCCATCGGCCCGCGGGCATGGCACTTCGTGCACACGGTGCTGCGGGCACTGCCGTGGAGTTCGAGGACCTTGCGGGTGGGCATCCCGGCGAGCTGGTGCAGGCCGTCCACGTTCTGCGTGATCACCCTGACCGGCACACCCGACCGCTCCAGCTCGACGACGGCCCGGTGCGCCGCGTTGGGTTCCACTTGGAGTGTGCGGTTCTTGCGCCGCATCTGCCAGGACCGCCGCCGGATCTCCGGATCGCCCATGTAGTACTCGTACGTGACGAGCTTCTCCGCCTCCGGATCCTTCCGCCACAGCCCATTGGGGCCACGGTAGTCGGGGATGCCGGAATCGGTGGAGATGCCTGCGCCGCTCAGGAGGGCGACAAGGGGCTTGGTCATGGGGCGAGCGTAGAACTCCCGGCTGTTCGGAGCGAGTGCGTTTCACGAGGCCCTTCCGGGAGGACGGAGGCGAGTGCGTCGAGGTCTCCGACGACTTCGCCGCCGCCGTCCCGGGCGGGACAGCCGGCTCCCGCGCGGTCCGGTGCGTGTGGTCCCGGCTGTCGGCCGGGTGTCCTTCGTGTCCGCTCTCGGGCATGGGCGGTCGGGGCGGCTGCCCGGGCCGGGCGACGGCCCCGCGCCCTTCTCGGATCGCGGGGCCGTCGGCCTGCCCGTGTCGGCTCAGGTCACTTGCCGAGGGCCTTCTCGATGTCGGTGATGACCTTCTCCATGGCGATCGGGCCGTTGCTGCTGCTCCAGACCTGGCCGTCGACCCCGTGGTACCGGCCCGCCTTGACGGCCTTCATCCGGGTGAAGGCCTTCTCGGAGCGGGCGGCCTCCAGCGCCTCGTCCCCCTCGGCGTTCAGCGTGGCGATGAAGACGTGGTCGGCGTCGGCCTTGGTGAGGTTCTCCAGGGACAGCGGGTCCGAGTGCGGCTGCTTGCCGAGGTCCTTGGCGATCGGCAGCGGCGACAGACCGGCCTCCTCCAGCATCGCGGTGGGCATGTTGGCGGAGTTCATCACGATCGGGCCGCCCGGCATCCACCGCATCACGACGCCCGTGCCCTTGGCGCCGTCGCCCGCCTCGCCCGCGCGCTCGACCAGGGCGTCGATCTTCTTGTCGAGTTCGTCGGACTTGCCCAGCGCCTCGCCGTAGGTGTCGAGGCCGGAGCGCCAGTCACCGGCGGCCGGGACGATGGTGGGGGCGATGGCGGAGAGCGTCTCGTACTGCGACTTCTCCAGGTTGGGGCCGGTGAGGATGAGGTCCGGCTCGGCCTTGAGGATCGCCTCGGCGTTGGGTTCCCGCACCGTGGCGACCAGCGGGATGTCGGCAGCCTGGTCGCCCAGGTAGGCGGGAGCGCCTTCCGAGCCCCGGGCGGCGCTGGTGCCCACCGGGGTGATGCCGAGAGACAGGGCGGTGTCCAAAGAGACGTCACTGAGGGTGACGATCTTCTTGGGTGTGCCGTCGATCTTCACCTCACCGAAGGCCGTCTGCACGACCCGCTCGGTCCCGCCGGCCGCCGAGTTTCCTTTGTTCTCACCGGAGTTGGCGGAGCCGGACCCTCCGCAGGCGGCCAGGGTCATGACCAGGGGAGCGGCGGCCAGAGCGAGAGCGGCGGAGCGCAGCGGGGAGCGGCTTCTGGGCATGGGTGTCTCCAGGGGAGGTGGATGTATAGCGAAAGCAAAGTTAGGTTAACCTCACCTTGGTTGAATCTGAAAGGAGGGGCGGTTGTGACGCTGCGTGCGCTGTTCCTGCGCGGCTTGCTCCCCGGCGCCGGGGTCCTGCTGGCCGCGGTGGTGGCGAGCCTGCTCCTGGGTGCGGGCGACGTCGGGCCCGAGCGTGCCCTGTCCGCCCTGCTGGGCGGCGCCGACGGCGATGTCCGGTTCACCGTGCTCGAACTGCGGCTGCCGCGCACGCTGGTCGCCGTCGCCGTCGGTCTGGCCCTGGGGATCGCGGGAGCCCTGCTCCAGGCCGCCGCCCGCAACCCGCTGGCCGAACCGGGCCTGCTCGGGGTGAGCGCGGGAGCCTCCTTCGCGGTGGTGGTCGCCCTGGTGCTCGGCGCCTCGGCCGCCACCCTCGGCCCCTACGTGGCGGTCCTCGGGGCCGGTGCGGGGTGCCTGCTGGCGCTGGGCGCCGCCCGCCTGCGCGGCGCAGGGGACGACCCCGTCCGCCTCGTGCTCGCCGGCGCCGCCTTCAGCGGGCTGATGGCCGCCGGCTCCTCGGTGATGCTGCTCGTCGACGCCCGCGCCGCCGACGAGATCCGCTTCTGGACCATCGGATCGGTGGCCGGTCGGGAACTGGCGGACCTGTGGGCCGTCGTCCCCGTCGTCGGTCTCGGACTTCTCCTCGCCGTCCTCGTGGCCCCCGCCCTGACCGCCCTGAGCCTCGGCGACGACGTGGCCACCGGCCTCGGCCACAAACCCGGCCGGGTCAGGGCCGTCGCGGTCGCCGCCGTGGCCCTGCTGGTCGGCGGCGCCACCGCCCTGGCCGGCCCCGTCGCGTTCGTCGGACTCGTCGTGCCGTTCGCCGCGCGCGCCCTGGTCGGCCCGGACCTGCGCCGGCTGCTGGCCGTCTCCGTCCTCCTCGGCCCCGCCACCGTGCTCACCGCCGACGTCGTCTCCCGGCTCGTGGCCCGCCCCTACGAGATGCCCCTCGGCGTCATGACCGCGCTGCTCGGCGCACCCGTCCTGGTCGCCGTCGTCCGATCCCACAGGTTGCCCTCGCTGTGACAACGCATCCCGCCCCGCCCGGACCGGCGACCGCGACCAAGCCCGCGGCACCCGCCCGCCTTCCTTCGCTCGCCGTCCCCGGAACCTGGCGCGTGGCCGTCGGCCCGTACGCCGTCCTGATACCGCGCAAGCCGCTGCTGGGCACCGCCGCCGCCCTGGTCGTGCTGATCGCCGCGAGCGCGGTGCACCTCGCCGTCGGCGAGATCTTCGTCCACCCGCTGGACGCGCTGCGCGCCCTATTCGGCGACGGCACCCCCCGCGACCTGCTCGTCGTCGAACGCCTGCGGCTGCCGCGCCTCCAGGCCGGCCTCGCCGTCGGCGCCGCCCTCGGCGCGGCCGGCTGCCTGATGCAGACCCTCGCCCAGAACCGACTCGCCACCCCCGACAGCGTCGGCCTCAACGACGGCGCCGCCGCCTTCGCCGTCGCCTCCGTCACCGGACTCACCACCGGCCTCCTGCCCAGCGGGGCCGCCCTGACCGGCGCCGCCACCGCCGCCGCCCTCACCCTCGCCCTCAGCGGCGGAGCCGGACGCGGCGGCTACCGCTTCCTCGTCGTGGGCCTCGGCGTCGGCGCCGTCTTCGGCGCCGTCACCAGCCTCGTCCTCGCCCGCTCGGCCGCCGACGCGGCCAACGCCGCCTACGGCTGGACCGTCGGCACCCTCAACAGCCGCGACCAGGACGCCGTCGCCCTGCTCGCCCTCGCCCTGGTCGTCGTCCTGCCGCTCGCCATGGTCCTCGGCCGCCGACTGCTCCTGCTGCGCCTGTCCGACTCCGTCGCCTCCGGTCTCGGCGTCCGCATCAAGGGCCTGCGCCTGGCCGTCATCGCCCTCGCCGTCGTCCTCGGCGGCCTCGCCGTCGCCGTCGCCGGGCCGCTCGGCATGATCGCCCTCGCCGCTCCCGAGGCCGCCCGCCGCATCGCCGGGCCCCGTACCGTCCCCGTCCTGCTCTCCGCCCTCGCCGGGGCGCTCTTCACCCTCCTCGCCGACCTGCTGGGCCGCACCGTGCTCGCCCCGCTGGAGATCCCCGTCGGCCTGGTCACCGCCGTCGTCGGCGGCCCGTACCTGCTCTGGCTGCTGCTCACCACCCGTACCAGGAGGTCCCTGTGAACCCGGACCAGTCGGTCTCCGCGCACCCGGCCGAGCCGGACAGCCGTCTGCGCACGCGCGACCTGCGTCTGGCCCACGGCTCCCGGGTCGTCGTCGACGGCCTCGACCTCGCGCTGCCCGAACACCAGGTCACCGTCATCGTCGGCCCCAACGGCTGCGGCAAGTCGACCCTCCTCGGCGGGCTCGCCCGCACCCTGCCCGCGCGCGGCGGCGCCGTCCTCCTCGACGGCCGCGAACTCACCAGGATCCCCACCCGGGAGATCGCCCGCACCATCGGCATGCTCCCCCAGTCCGCGATCGCCCCCGACGGCCTCACCGTCCGCGACCTCGTCCGCTACGGCCGCCAGCCCCACCAGGGCCTGCTGCGCCAGTGGTCCGCCGACGACGCCCGCGCGGTCGAGGAGGCGCTCACCGCCGCCGACCTGCACGGCCTCGCCGACCGCCCGCTCGAGACCCTCTCCGGCGGGCAGCGCCAGCGTGCCTGGATCGCCATGGCCGTCGCCCAGGAGACCCCGATCCTCCTCCTCGACGAACCCACCTCGGCCCTCGACATGGGCCACGCCCTGGAAGTGCTCGAACTGGTCCGGTCGCTGGCCGCGCAGGGCCGTACCCCGGTCCTGGTCCTCCACGACCTGACCACCGCCTGCCGCTACGCCGACCACATGATCGCCCTCAAGGGCGGCGCGATCGTCGCCCAGGGCCCGCCGTCCACCATCGTCACCCCCGACCTGGTCCGAGAGCTCTACGGCGTGGAGAGCGCCATCCTCACCGACCCGGTCCACGGCACCCCGGTGATCTGCCCCCTCCGCGTCACCCCCTCCGGAGCAGCCGCCTGAACCCACCCCGGACATCCGAGGGACGCCTCGACGAGCCCCGTGAGCCGGGTCCTCGACGCGCCCGTCTGCCCAGGTTCTGTCCGATGGGTCGGTCGGGAGTGTCGTCACGACCGCCCCGCGAACACGGACTCGCCCCTGGTTGTCTGGTCTGGGCAGGGTCCAACGCCGGGGTGGTCGACCGGGCACGTATACGTGACTGCCACTCGCCCTCGTCGTCACGCTTGGGCGAGCCGGAGATGCGCTCGCTTTCGAGGAGGTCATGGCCCGGATCCGGGTACCCGAGCCGGTCGGCAGGCCGCGAACGACGCCGGCCGTGGTATTGGCCGACGAGGCGTACTCGTCCCGCGCGATCCGCAGTCACCTGCGTCGTCGTGGGATCCGTGCGGTGATTCCGCAGCCGGCGGACCAGGTCGCACATCGTAAGTGACTGGGCAACCACGGTGGGCGGCCTCCGGCCTTTGAACGCGACTTCCACAAGCAGCGGAACACAGCTGAACGGTGTGTCGGCAAGCTCAAGCAGTGGCGCGGACCGGCCGCTCGGTATGACAAGACCGCAACCGTTTGCCTTGCCGTACTCCATATCGGGGGCATCTTCATCTGGTCCACGAGGTGACCGGAAGCCACCGGCCACGTCGCGCCAGGGACGAGGAGCCCTACCAGTGGTGCCAGATCTCTTCGGGGGCGATATCCCAGGAGGTGCCCGCAATCTCTCCGGTGTTGAAGAAGAGGGCCCAGGTGACCACGGTGTCGCCGGCTCGCTGTGCGCCCAGCTCGATCTCGAAGGCGTCGACGGACAGGTCCCCTCCTGGACTGGACCGGAGCCCTGTGTCGTGCTGGATCGCGTACGCCTCCATGTCTTCGAAAAGCTCCGATGGAACGCGGCCGATCAGACGAACCCGCTCGTGGGTTACCTGCGGGCCGAGCAGTCCGTCGACCAGTACGCACGTCAGGCCCGCGCCTTCGACGAAGTAGCACTTGACCGCGGGACGGCTCAAGGCCGGTCGCGGCTTGAGGAACTCGACGCGCCACTGAGTACGGCCTGTCGAGTGCCAGCTCCCCATGTTGTGCTGCTCCGCGGTGAAGCCGTGCTCCGCCATGGCGGTGACGGCGGCCTCCCGGCTCATTCCAAAGTCCAGCGGTCCGATGGTCTGACGTGGGACGTACCGCCAGAGATCCCGCTCGGAGTCCTCGAGCACCGTCCAATAGTCCGTGTTCACGACCCGATGATCGTCCACACGGTTCTGCTCAGCACAATCAGAACGGAAGATCCGAAAGACAGGCCATAGTGCCGGGCTCCCCTTTCGCTGGGTACATGTCCTGGTGACGGGGTGGTTCGGGTGCTCGGGGGCGGGTGCTGAACGGTGGTGCTGCGGGCACGGCCGGGCCGTGACGGGAGCGAGAAACGAGTCGTGCGTCGGCTGTCGCGGGCGCGTAAGGCGCCGCGTGATCTGGTACTGCGGGCACAGATGATCGAGCTGAGCCGGTCCGGGCAACGAGTGTCCGCCATCCCGGACGAGCCGGGGTGCAGTTCCCGAACGGTTCGCCGCCGGTTGCACCGCTTCAACCGCTTGGGCCTGGATGGATGGGAAGATCTGGGCGGGCAGGGCCACGAGCCGCGGATCACCGAGGCGGCTCGCAGGCCAGTCCTTCGCCGGACCGCCCGAGATCGAACACGCCACACGCCTCGCAAAAGCCCAGTTCAACACCCGGGCCCCCTGGATATGGGGCAGACCCGTGCCGCCAACTCGCCTTCGACGAAGCCGATACGCGCACCCCGTTCGAGGAACCCGGCACCAGCGACAGAATCCGGTCCCCCAGTGGCAGGCTCCACGGCCGGCCCTTGCGTACCGGGTCCGCGCCCTCGCGCCGCGTCGCAGTGACCGGTTTGCCGAACTGCCGCGGGCTCAGCCCGGTGAACGGGGCTATCCGGAAACCTCAGGGCCCTGGCTTGTCGAGCTGTGGCCGTCAGCCCGCTGTGTAGCCTGTCGATCTGCTCGAACGGGATGAGGGGCGGGGCGTGGAGACGTTGGTGGAGGGGGCCGTCGCGGAGGCACTTCGTGGCGGGGGCGGCGAGGTGCCCCGTCTGTATGTCGCCGCCTGCGCCGAACGCATGGCGTCATTGTTCGTGGGCCTGCGGGCGAGCGCGCCGGGGCGGGAAGCCGACCTGGACTTCTACGCGGAGTCCGTGCGCGATCTTTGGTATGCCGACCGGCCGCTGGCCGACGCCGCCGAACGCGTACGCCTGCTGGAGCGGTTCCCGGAGCTTCAGCCGGACGAGGAGGGGATCACTGATGTCGCCGACACCTACGCCTTCTTCGCTGTCCTCAGCCTGCGGTATGCCCTGCTGGCCCACGGCTCGGGAAACGCTGATGACGCGGTGTCCTGCGGCCATGCAGCGCTCACCGCGATGGGATTGCTGGACCAGAACGTGGCGGGTGTCAGCCTTCTCGCCGAGGAACAACGGCTCCAGTCCCTCTCCCTGAGGGGTGACGCTTCAAGCCTGTGGGACGCGAGCGTCACGGCAGGGCGGGAGAGGTTCCGTGCCGCACTGGGCCGCCTGCCCCGCCAGGCATGCTTCTGATCGTTGCCGGTGAGATACGGCTTTTGGCCACGCCGCCGCTGTGCCTACCTCGTCGACCAGCGCTTGCAGTCTGCCCACACAGCGCCCTCACGCACGATGCCGAGGAACGGCATTCCCCATCGATGCTGCCGGCCCGTTCCCGGCACGCTTCCGTGCGTTCCCGGAGCGGTACGCCCGCCCCGGCGTCGACACGGTCGCCCGGCACGTCGCTCAGGAAGACCCCGTCGCGCGCCGCCGGGGCTGAGCGGGGCCCGACGTTCCGGCCGGGACCTTGTCCACTCCCGGCAGAGGTCGCAAGCCGATGTCGGGGGCGGTGGCTAGGGTGCACAGCCATGGACGCCGCTGGGCTTGACCACCGGACCCGGATCTTGTCCGGCTGCGTTCCTCCGCTCCTGGTCTCCCGGCTTCTCGAGCTCGGCCATGGAGAGGTAGTGGAGTTCCAGGCCGGCCGTGGGGAATGGTTCTGCGCGCGGGAGTGGACGCGGCTGTTCGGTGACCAGGGTCGGCAGGCAGAGGCGTTGGAGATGCTCGCTCCGTACGTCGCCACGGGCTGGTGGCCCGCCGCCTGGGCCCAGGGGGAACTGCTGGAGAGCTGGGGGCGGACAGAGGAGGCGATCGCGCTGGCCCGGCCGTACGCAGAGGTCGGAGGGACCGCGCTGGAATTCTTCGCACGACTGCTGACCCGGCACGGACGCCAGGACAAGGCGGTCGTGTTGCTGAGTGCCGGAATCGAGGACCGGCTCCTCGCCACCGCTCTGGTCGACATCACGAGAAGACGGGCCGGGACGAGGACATCGCCGCGTTGCTGGCCGTCCGTATCCCGGCCCAGCACCGGTGCGACACCCCGTGGTGTTGCTGCGGCCTCGCCCCGACACGGCAATCGGCCTGCTTGCCGCGGTCCGTGAGCGCCAGGGTCGCGTCGGCGAAGCGATCGCCCTGTTGCACACCCGGCAACACATCACCTCCGTCAACAACCACGACCGACTGGCCGATCTGCTGGCGCGGCACGACCGGATCGGGGAACTGCGCGCGTACGCGGCGTCCGAGTACCACGGGCACGCCGCGCGGCGCCTCGCTGAGGTGCTGGAGGAGCGCGGTGACGTGGAGGGCGCGATCGCCGCGTACCGGCAAACGGACGGCTCACCGGTCCGCCGGCATCGCGGTGTGGTGCAACTGGCGTGGCTCCTGGCCCGGAACGGCCGGGGGAACGAGGCGATTGAGGTGATGCACACGCTCGTGGACTCACCCGGCGGCGTGGAGGACTGGCTTGTCGACACACTGTGTGCCCTGTACGCCGACCACGGCCGCGCCCACGACGGCCTGGCACACCTCGACGCACTCAAGACGCGCCGCGGCGGCGAGGAGGAACGGGACTTCTTCAGGATGCGACTTCGGCTCATGGCCGACTGCGGTCTGCTCGATGAGGCAATCGAGCAGGCGCGGGCGCATCCCGAGGGCGACACCTGGTACGCGGCCTGGACCATTTCCGACCTACTCGCCGAGATTGGTCGGGCCGAGGAGGCCGTCACCGTTCTCGAACCGCACGCCCCCGCCAACGGCGGCCCTCTGGCCGGCTACCTCATCGACCTCGGCCGGGTCAAGGATGCCGTGGCCCTTCTTCAGCAGCGCACATCCGAGCCGGTCGCACCCGTCTGGACGGGCACGTTCTGCACCGAACCCCCGTTCTGACACCGCGCTTCCCGGGCCACACCCGCCGGTGGGGCACCACAGTCGAACTCCGGTGAGATCGGCCGGACTTCGCTGAGACGGGAAAGCAGGCGTCCCGCCTGCACGCAGGCCGGTCGGACACGGAGTCCCTGTGATGGCTGTGTCCGCGTGCGAATGTCTCCGCGGCATGCCCGGCCCCGTCTCTGATCACGCGGGGCCGCCGCCGTCCGGTCCTCGGGGTGCAGGGGCCGGGCACCGTCACCGCTCCAGCGGGCCCGGGCGGTCAGGTCCAGTTCCAGGTGGCCGTTCATGTCGGGCTCGAACCGGCCGTAGGTGTCCCGTCTCACCGAAGGTTGAGCGTTCTCACCGAACTTTGACCGCCTTGCGGGCCTACTGAGCCAGGGGTACCGCGCAGGTCGAAGTTACTCACCGCCGACGGCCCGCAGGTCAGAACCTCATAGCCCGGCTTGCCAGCTGACACCGCTCCGTTGTTATCGTGCGATACCTCAAATCGGCCTGTGAGCAGCATAGTTGGTTGCTAGTTCACCTGATCTAATGAACTCCGCCGTGCTAGTTCGGCATTGCACGGGCGCGGGTGGCAGATTCCGTGGTGCACGTCGGTGGCTCATCACCGGCGTCCGCCTCATGCCGCCGTCGGCGGAGCAGGAGCAAGCTGCGAGACGTCCAGACGCCACCGAGGCGTTGTTGGGGCTGATCGTTCTTCGGGCGTTGGCAGGTGGGCCGTACGGGGCGAGGACCGCCACACACCCTTCTGCAGGGTATTGGCTCGTTCCTCGTCGGCACGAGGCTTCGGCGCTCGGGCGCGTGACACGCTCCCGAGAGACGAGAGCTTCTGTGTTCGCCCGGCACGCCCGGGTGGAAGGACAACATCATGGTCGCGAAACGACGCGACGGCATTTTCCCGCATATCGGCACCGACGCCTGGGGCCGGAACCTCGCGGACGCCATCGAGAACACCTGCGCGGAACACGGGGTCGTGCCCCCTCCCCGGCAGGCGATCACCGAGGGGCTGGCCACCGCTCTCCCGGACACCGAGATCAGGGGCCTGATCGCCAGCCGGAGCGGCAAGAAGGTGCTCAAGCCCTCGGCCTACCGTCTCGTGCAGGCCGGCGACGAGCAGGTACTCCTGCTGATGTGTGACGCCCATGGCGCTGCGGTGGTCCCATGGGACCTCAACGACCGCACCGTCGGCTGCTGGTCGCCGCCCGTTGCTGAGGCCGGCCAGCGCGTCAAGGACCTCATCGCCGCCGAGCTGGCGCTGCACGAAGCCAGGAAGACCGCGAAGACCGCGGAGAAGGAGCGGGAGAGCTGCCGCCGCGCGGCCGGCGACGACACGTACGCCGCGCAGGCCCTGGCGGCGGCCACGCAGAAGCACGAGGACGCTGAGCGCCGCGTGGGGGAACTCGAAGGTGAGCGCCAGGCCCTACTCACCGCCCTCGGTGGCCGGCGGCCGCGTCCTGTGGTCCGGGCGGCGGAGGAGGACGGGGAGCCGAAGGCGGCGCTTACTCTCGCCGAGCAACCGTACGAGGTGGCCGTTCACATGCAGCGGTACGCCGCCGAGAATCTGGAACGTGCCGGCAAGACCCGCGGCTACGACCTGGCCGAGTCCCTCGTGGACGCGGGCCAGCTCTCCAAGGGCATGAACGTCCTGCAGCAGTGGCAGATCACCCGCCCGGACGGCACAGTGTCGAAGCTGTGGCGGCTGGCCGCCGTGACCGGCAACAACCGCGCACTGGCCCGTCTCAACATCTTCCGTGTGCGTCCGGAACACCTGGTCACGGGGATGCCCCAGTCCCTCCTGCCCATGCCGAAGGACAAGAAGGCCGATCCCGAGCTGCTGCTGCTGGGCCAGCGGGAGATCCTGAACCGGCTCTCCGACCGGCTCAACGAGGCCGCCGCCAAGCCAGAGCCGGAGGCGACCGACCCATCGGTCCGGGCCCAGAAGATCGCCACGGTCTCCGCGGAGATCGTGATCGGCTGCACCAAGCCGGCGGCGCTGGAACACGTTCTGAGGACGCTGAACGTCAACGACCACCTGCGCGGCATCCAGCCCTACGACGAGGACGCACGCCTGATTGCCCTGTTCGCGACGCTCGTCGACGCATACGCAAGGGAATCGCTCCTCGCGGACGCGCTCGCCGAGGCGTTTCCCGACGCGCGCGGCGCGGACCTCCTCGACCTGGTCGGGGTGCGCGACGCGCTGACCGCCAACGGACCGCTCGACCCACTCGTGCCGCTCGTGCCCGCGGGCAACGACGTCTCCTCCACCGTGCTCCGCGACATCGCGGTGCGCGCCATCACCGCACTCGTGTTCCCCGAGATCCCGCCCGAGGCCCCGAAGCGGACGAACGCACGCACCGTCCGCGACACGGGGCGCTTCTGGCCGGTCGTCAGGGGCACGCTGCAAGAACCGGCGTGGAGCCAGACCAAGGCGAAGACAGCAGAGGCACGCACCCGCCTGTGGTCTGCCGCCATCGCCCAACTGTTCCTGCACCGGGGCAACATCCTCTCTGCCCTCGGCTTCTTCGGTGTCCCGGAGACCGCCAAGGGCGCCGGGCAGGACCCGCGGTCACTCAAGGTGCTCCTCCTCGGGGCAGAGGCCGGCGACGCGACAGCCTGGGCCGCCCTCGTCCAGCGCATGGCACCGGCGCTGATCCACGCTCCGCAACCGTTCATCACCGCTGGCCAGGGCAGCGAGGCAGGCGACGGACGCAAGGGTGTGCGCCGCACCCCCAAGAGCGCCCTCGCCGCCCTCACTCTGGCGTACACGGCAACCAGCGCCCCGAACATCAGCCGAGCACTCCTCCTCGCGTTCGCAAAGGCCGTGCTGGAACACCCGGACGCGACGCAGCCGCCCGAGACGGAAGGCGGTGAGCCTCTGGTCTGTTACGGGGAGCGGCACTGGGTTGAGGGCCGGACGCCGATCACCGCGGGGATGGTGATCGCTCCTGACACCGAGGGCCGGCCCACCCACTACGTCGCCGACAAGGCCTGGTTCGACGAGACGTTCCCCGTGGAGCTTGGCCGCCCGGCCCCGGGCAGCCTCGGAAGCACCACCACGTCCCCCACGGCCGGGACCAGCACGGATCCCACTGCTACCGTGCACGGCGCTCCGCCGGCCGACCCGCACGACCAGCTGGCCACGTTGCGCCGGGAGCTGCCCGCCCGTGTGGAACTCGTCGAGAGCGGCTACCAGCAGGCCGTGGACTCCGCCCACACCCTGATGACGGATTTCGAAGAGGCGCACCGCCTGCGAGTCCAGCTCGGAGAGGACGCGCTCCCGGCCGAGCAGCGGATCGAGTGGATGGAGAAGCTGACGAAGGTCCGGGCCGCGGCCCAGGCCAGCGTGACGACGCTCGAACAGGTGGAAGCGCTGATCCTTCAGGTCTGACCGACGCGGTAGAACCCGAGACCGGCATGTGCCGACGGGCTCCTCAAGGCAGTTGAGGAGCCCGCCTCCTGTTCTCACCAGTCGGGTGCCGAGGGCGGGCAGACCCGACTGAGGCGGTCAAAGTTCGGTGAGAACGCTCAACCTTCGGTGAGACGAGACAGTAGGGGTTCACGCGTGTCCGGGACCGGGCTCGGGACTGGTGGGTCCGCATGTCCAGGAGCCGCGCATTCGCCGTAGGCGCCGGTCGACCGTCCCCTGTGCCGGTGTTCTGAAGCTTCCCCTTGATGTTGGACACCTGGAGACTGGGACGTGAGGTTCCAGAGGAAGTAGTGCCAGGTGGGAAACAAGAGCAACCGCAGTAGGCGGTACACGGAGGAGTTCAAGCGGGACGCGGTCGCTCTGGTCCGCTCCTCCGGCAGGACCGTCACCGAGGTGGCCCGGGAACTCGGCGTCAGCGCCGAGGGGCTGCGCAACTGGGTCA
This sequence comes from Streptomyces sp. NBC_01635, assembly GCF_045209715.1. Lineage (NCBI taxonomy): Bacteria > Bacillati > Actinomycetota > Actinomycetes > Kitasatosporales > Streptomycetaceae > Streptomyces > Streptomyces sp. NBC_01635. The sequence goes on from NZ_CP109277.1 coordinate 6,836,431, forward strand.
GGCAGGACCAGGTCGACCAGGGCCAGGGGCACCGGGCGAGCTGACGACGGCCGAGCGGGAGGAGCTGCGTCGGCTGCGCAAGTTGGCCCGTGAGCAGGCCGAGACGATCGAGGTGCTGCGAAAAGCGGCGGTCTTCTTCGCGAAGGAGAGCGATCGGTGAACGACGTGTACGTGTTCATCGAAGCGGAGAAGACCACCCATGGTGTTGCTCTCTTGTGCCGGCTGCTGAAGGTTGCCCGGTCCTCGTTCTACGCCTGGCGGGCCGGCGAGCAGGCCCGCGCCGCCCGCCAGGCCGCCGACGACGCCCTGGCCCACGAGATCACCGTGCTGCACATCGCCTCCAGACACGCATACGGAGTGCCGCGCATCCACGCCGCACTGCGCAGGTCGGGCAGGCGGATCAACCGCAAGCGCGTGGAGCGGATCATGCGTGAGCGCGACATCGCCGGGATCACCCGGCGCAAACGCCGTTCACTGACCCGCCCGGCGAAGAAGGCGGTGCCCGCTGCGGATCTGATCGGCCGCGACTTCACGGCGAGCGCGCCGGGCGAGAAGCTGGTCGGCGACATCACCTTCATCGCCACCGAGGAGGGCTGGCTCTACCTGGCGACCTGGCTGGACCTGGCGACCCGCGAGATCGTCGGCTACTCGATGGCCGGCCACCACCGGGCGTCCCTGGTCGTCGACGCGCTGGCGATGGCCGCCGGCCGCGGTCGGCTCCAGCCGGGCTGCATCGTGCACTCGGATCGCGGCAGTGAGTACACGTCCGAGGAACTCCGGCGGGAGATAGGCCGGTTGAAGCTGCGGCAGAGCATGGGCCGGACCGGCTCGTGCTTCGATAATGCCGTCGCCGAGTCGTTCTTCGCAGTACTGAAGGAAGAGATCGGCACCCGCCGCTGGCCCGACCGAGCCACCGCCCGCGCCGAGATCTTCACCTTTATCGAGACCTTCTACAACCGCAAGCGGCTACGGAAGCACCCGCACTGGGGCTACCTGACCCCGCTGGAGATCCGGCAGCGGCACGAGCAAGGACATGCCCTCGCGGCGTAAGCATCGAGTGTCCAACGTCACGGGGAAAGTCCAGCTGGACGCTCACCCCAGCCCTCGTACCAGTACCCGTTGTGCTCGACGGCGAGCAGAACACCTTCGACCGGCCAGTCGAGCTGTCGACGCAAACTGTTCAGATCACCGCCGCGCCACTCCGGCCACGGCCTGGACCAGGTCTGCCCGTCGTCGGGAGGAACGTTGACCGGAAGGCCTGCCGCAAGAAATGCTCGGTGATCGTCCGCGAACTCGAAGCCATACTCGCGCTCGATGCGCGCGAACTCGGCGTCCGTCAGCCCCGGCTCGAGCTCATAGAGACCTGTCTCTGCCAGGCGACGCGCGGCCTCCGCACCCAGGTGTGCTCCCTCATTGCTGATCATCGCCGCACGCTAGCGCCGACCGGAGCCCGTCGTCATCCGAGTTGTGCGCTGGACGGTGCAGCCGAGGAGTGGTGGAACATGGAAGAAGTACATCACCGCACAGTGGCGGGCCGCTTCCGCCGACTGGGCCGTCTCTGGGCCGTCCGAGGTCGCTCGACAGTGGCCGACGACGACCACTGAAGACCACTCGACCACCCATGAACACCATCCTGACCAGCGAAAACCCAGCTCACCAAAATCCCCGACAAGACCCGGGGCAAGAAGTTGGCGTACTGATCGCGCCCGCCGCCTACGGCCCGCCTTGGAAGAAGCCGGACTTCAGGTCCCCGATGACGGCATCGAGTGGATGCCCACTGACGATCAACGGTCCACTCCAGGGCGCGCTGAGTGCGAAGAGCAACGCCAGGCTCAGCCCGACCACACTCGCCACACCCACGATGAGCAGTGACGTTCGCAGGCTGCTGCGGAAGACCAGTGCGCCGGAGTTCACGATCAAGGCCAGTCCGCTGACCAGAAGCGTGACGACGTAGAGCGTGGGAACCTCGCGCGAGGCGGCCGCGATGCGGGCGCGCCGACTATTGGTGACGTCGTCCAGGGAGACCACCAGCTCCGTGCCTGTCGTGCTTCCCACCTCGGGCCGGGCTGCCTCGGCGCGCACGCTTCGCTCCAGCCCTGCGATCGCGCGAGCGGTGGCCGGGTCGTCACCGGACGCCGCTGCTGGACTCTTCCATTCCTTGGCACGCGTGGTCTGCAAGTAGTCCAGCAGCGCCGCATGGATCGGCTCCGACTGGACTCGCGGACTTGTCGCCGCCCATGCCAGGCGGGAGGCCGCGGCCGCCTCGTCGCTCACCAGCCCCTCTGCTGCGCGCAGGTAGCCGGCCTCGCTGGCCAGTGAGAGTGCCGCAAAGATCGCGAAGGCAGCGCCGAGTGTCGGCATCAGGGGCGTGGCGATCTGCGGCACCCGGTCCCGTTCCTCGACCGGTACAAGCATCCGGACGCCGATCCGCGCCACGGCCGCGACCAGTAAGGCAAGTAAGAGTCCGCCCACAACCAGCACCACCGCCGGCAGCGAGGTCAACCAGTCCACCACATCACCTACAGCCCGTTTCCACGAGCACCCCACGCGGCGACACATCGGCCCCGTGGCCTGGAGCTCCTCGTCGATCACTTTTAATGAACGCTCCATGGTCACAGGTCGAAGGCCTTCGACGCTCGCGACGCCCGGCACGGCATCTCGCTTCGTCGGCCAAACAGCCGAGTACGGCCCAGTACGAGGCTGTACTGACAACGACCGCCGCGCCCGTCTCACTTTCCGTCTCGTTCAGCCTGGTTCACCGTCGTTCAGCCGAGACCGGAAGCCGGTCCCCATCCGGTGGCGAGCCGCCCATGAACGCAGGTGAACACCCCTGTGCACACACCCACACCCCGCCAGCACAGTGGGAAAGCGTGCGCCCTGCATCAGCAGGTGCGAGTGCCGGCAAGCCACGTCCTCCAAACATGTCGGGTGTTCGGCACCTCGGGATGGTCCAGGAGCCGGAGAACGTAGCCCGCGTGGAGCTGTGCCCACGATTTCCCCGAGCGATGAGCCCTGTGGAGCCTGCCGCGCAGCTCGTCTCCGTCCACCGCCCGGGCCACACGCACGTACTCACGGTCCTTGCACCGATAGGGCCGCTGCACAGCGAGGTCGACCAGGTCGACAAGTTTCGCTCTCAGATACTGATCGTGGTCAGCGGCGGCCAGGTCACGGATCAGAGCTTGTTTCGCACCCCAGGCCTTGGCGTGCTCCGTCCACTCCTGTGGATAGCGTGCCTCCCACTCCAGGAAGAGCAGCGCAAGGGGCAACCGCGGCCACGTGCTGATTTCCCCGTGGGCGTACTCGCTCCCGCTCCACAGCGCTCCCGGAAAGCAGCGACCGCAGGCCCTGCGGTAAGCCCGCATCCTGGCTCTGAACCACAGCCTGGGGAACCGGCCTTCGTTCAACCGGTCAAACGCAGCCTCGACCTCCATGCGGGCTCCAGCCTGACGGTCGAGGGCAGCAGCGCGCTCAGCGGGGTCCGCTGATACCAGACCGTGAGCCCACGCCAAACCCTCGACCCATTCATGGTCGTCGTCGATGCCCAAGCCTGCCGCTTCTGTCACAGGAAAGATCATCTCGTGAGGGGGTACGCGACCACTGCTCAATATGCTCGGCACCGGTCACAAGGGTGCCGCTTCAGCAGCGAAGTGCAGCACCCACAGCAGCTGGCCCCGACCGGCTACGGCCCTCGGCGACGTTGCAGCGACTGACACGCCCCCCCAGTCGTTGACCGAGCCACATAGAGCTAGCGATCAAAGGTTACGAAGTCTGGTGTGCGCACCACGGCCGCACCACAAACGCACCGGATCGAGCGGGGACCGTCCGGCGGCTTCTCCGCCGCCGGGGGCCTTGGTGATGGCACCGCCGATGGCGATCCGGTCCGGCACGAGGCCGACGATCCGGTCGTACGCCTCCAACGCGAGCTGTCTGAGCCGGGCGAACACGCCGAGCCGGATCCACTCGTCACGGCGGTTGCGGATCGTGGTCGCTGAGCATGTGCTGTCGGCAACGGCTTCGTAGGAGCAGCCGAACCGGAGGATGTGGAGCAGCTTGTCGCGCTGGGGCAAGCAGGTCTGGGGCGAGCTGAAGTGCGAGCCGTAGCCGTCCCAGTGACCCACTTCTGCGACCTCAAGTGCGAGGACGGCGAGACTCCGTCCGCAGGCCTGCCGGGAGTGCGGGCAGCCTGCCCGCACGGCCGACACGGTCGTGTGGGCCGTGCGGGCAGGCTGCCCGCACGGCCGGAGAGGCTAGCTGAGCTGGGACTGGACCTGGGAGGAGATCAGTTCCAGGTGGTCGAGGTCGGGCAGGTCGAGGATCTGGAGGTAGATGCGGCGGGCGCCGATCTCCGCGTAGCGGCCGATCTTGTCGACGACCTCGGCGGGGGTGCCCGCCAGTCCGTTGGTCCGCAGCTCGTCGGGCTCGCGGCCGATCGCGGCGGCCCGGCGGGCGATCTCCTGTTCGTCCCTGCCGACGCAGGCGATCAGCGCGTTGGAGTACACGAGGTCGCCCGGGTCGCGGCCGGCCTCCTGAGCGGCGGCGCGCACCCGGCCGAACTGGCGCTCGCTGTCCTCGATCGAAGCGAAGGGCATATTGAACTCATCGCTGAATCGAGCTGCGAGCCGGGGGGTGCGGACGGCGCCGTGGCCGCCGATGAGCACCGGGATCTTGGCCTGGGCCGGCTTGGGGAGCGCCGGGGACCGCGTGAGGTCGTAGTACGTGCCGTGGAAGTCGTAGGTCTGCCCGGTCTCGGTCGCCCACAGGCCGGTGACGATCTCCAGCTGCTCCTCCAGGCGGGCGAGCTTCTCCTTCGGGAAGGGGATGCCGTACGCCTTGTGCTCGTCCTCGAACCATCCTGCCCCCAGGCCGAGTTCGACGCGGCCGCCGGACATCTGGTCCACCTGGGCGACCTGGATGGCGAGGACGCCGGGGAGGCGGAAGGTGCCCGCGGTCATCAGGGTGCCGAGCCGGATGCGCTGGGTCTCGCGGGCGAGACCGGCGAGGGTGATCCAGGCGTCGGTGGGGCCGGGCAGGCCGTCCACGGAGCCCATCTTGAGGTAGTGGTCGGAACGGAAGAAGGCGTCGAAGCCGAGGTCCTCGGTGGCCTTGGCGACGGTGAGCAAGGTGTCGTAGGTGGCCCCCTGCTGGGGCTCGGTGAAGATACGGAGATCCATTCCCCCATCCTGCCTGCTCAGACCCAGCAGGGCCCGGCCGGTCCGTGGTCCCGTGCCGTACCCGTGTCGCTCCTAGCTGATCACCAGGAGCACGATCCACATGATGCTGGCCAGAGACGGGAGGGCGTAGACGATGACCGGTGTGGCGCGCACGCCTGCTTGCCGTGTCGCTGCTCGCGTCGCGGCGTAGTCCGGGAGCTTTTCCGCTGTTCGGGCCTGTACTGCAGTCGAGTACCGGAGGTGCCGGTGTCCTGCGTACAGCCAGACGAACGTGAGGGGGAGCCCGAACGCGGCGATCACCCGGGCCGCTGTCTGATCGGTCGTCAGTACGGTCGAGTAGGCCACGACCAGCAGAGACTGTGCGACCAGGAAGAGATTCCCGCGTTCGTAGATCATGGAGTCTTCGTGTACTACCCACTCCCACAGACGTTGGTCGACGGCCTCGTCGGCAGGTGTGCGGTTCGTCCGGGGATCGTCCATGGACTCGTTCTTCCCGTCGCGGTGTCGGAACTACCGCCTCCGAGAGGTTCACCACTGCCTGAAGCATCGTTCCGACTTGGCGGTGGTGGTCCGGTTGCCGCGGCTTCCGTTGCACCGCCGGTGTGCGGGCCGGGCGTTGGCCGGTTCGAGCAGGTGGCCGCCGCGGGAGAGCGGGACGAGGTGGTCGAGGGCGAATGCGCTGCAGCGCCGTCGACCGTGTCGACGACCCGTCCGAGGACGCGCTGTTCATGGTGATCAGCGGCCTCGACGACTCCGGCAACACCTTCGTGGTCGTCCAGCCCGACGAGGACGACCACGTGCGGTCCGCCTCAGTGGCCGTCCTGGTGGAAGGCGGCTACGGGATCGTCCGGCGTGACGGCACCCGCGGCGAGCACAAGGTCACCACCTCAACCGGCGTCAACGGCATCGCCCGCGCCCTCGGCGTCTGGAGGGCCGCCCGTCATCCCCTCTCTCCCCTCGGACGGTCGACCGGCCGGCTCACCACTTCCCCAGCACGGTCTAGCCGGTCTCGCGTTCCGCGAGGGTCCGGTCGCGGTCCGCCAGTTTGCGAAGCATCTCCAGGACGCGGTCGCGGGACTCGTCCGCCGCGTCGATGGCCTCCACGCACTGCCAGTACGAGGTCTCGTCGTCCGCCACGGAGGCCATGCCGACCAGCGCGATGCCGACCTCGCCGAGGAGTCCGCCCAGGTGCAGCAGGACCTGCCGGGCGTCACCCAGGTCGGTGAGCAGGGCCGCGCGCAGTTCGCCCGCGCCGAGCCTCGGGGTGTCCAGCACGCCGCAGCCGCGGCCCGCCAGCTCGGTCAGCCCCAAGGCCTCGCCGCGCAGTTCGGGCGGGCCGGTGACCGCGAGGCGACTGCCTATCGCCTGCGCGAGTGCCTGCGCCTGCCACACCTCGGCCGAGAGTTCCGGCACATCGCCGGCGGTGGTGAGGGCCCGCCTGCTCGTCGCTATGAGCCGCACAGCGTCCATGCGCCGCCCCTGTCTGTCCGACGCGCTGCCCACGCGTCCGCCCAACTTCCTTGTTCACTACCCAGAGTGAGACCGTTTGAGACAGAACACCTGTCGGAAGGTGGAAATCTGCGGACAACAATTCGAAAACGGTCGACATATCGACTGCGGAGAGTGATAACGGAGAAGCCCCCTCCGCGGAGGAACAGTCTGCGGAGGGGCAGTCCCCGAAGAGCCCGTTCAGACCGGGAAGCGGTGCTCGTTGCGGTCGATCTTGGCGTCCAGCGCGGCCAGGGGGTCGATGCCGAGCACCTCGCACAACTGGAGGAGGTACGCGAGCACATCGGCCACCTCGTCGCCGACGCGGTGCGCGGTGTCGGGGTCCTCCATGACGCGGGCCGACTCCTCCGGCGTCAACCACTGGAAGATCTCGACCAGTTCGGAGGCCTCCACACTGAGCGCGGCGACGAGGTTCTTCGGGGTGTGGTACGGCTCCCAGTTCCGCGCCGCGGCGAACTCGGCGAGCCTGCGCTGGAGTCCGGCCACGTCCAGCGGGGCGGACCGGCCGGCGGGGGTGGTGGAGGCGGCGCGGGCGGTGGGGCGCATCGGGTCGGGCGTGTCAGTCACGGTCCAGGTGTACCACCGTCACGCCGCCCACCCCCGCGACCCAGGAGGCGTCGCTCACCGAGCCGACCAGCCGGATGTGCCCGCGTTCGCACATCCGCGCCGCCAGCCGCAGCATTTCCACGCGCTGGTGCGGGTCCATGCCCCGGTCCAGCCCGTCGGCGAGCACCGTGAGGGTCTGCAGCGCGGCCGGGACCTCGCCCGGCGCGTCGACCTCCAGTACACCGGGTCCGGTGAGCAGCACCAGGGCGAGTGCGACGTACCGCAGCTCGCCGTCGCCGAGCCGTCCGAGCTCGGTACGGATTCCGTCGCCCCGGTCGAGCAGGGCGCGGACCAGTCCACCGCCGTACGGTTCGGCGAGCAGGCCGGCGACCGGCCCGGCGCATCCGGCGCGCACGGCGGACACCAGGAGCCCGTACCGGATCGCGCACTCGGCGTGGGTGCGCCACAGCACGTCGGCGAGGTTGCCGCAGTCGCCGAGCAGCCGCCCGGTGCCGGACGGTACGGGGTCGCGCATGCCGTCGGGCCGGGGGTCGCAGGCGAAGACCGAGCGCAGGGCCACCACCATCTGCTCGGCCGCGGCCAGCACCCTGCGCTCGCCGGGCGTCCGGCCGGCGACGCGCAGCGGCAGCAGCGCGGTGCCCAGACGGTCGTCGGGCAGCGGGCCACGGGTGACCGGGGTGGCCCCGGCGGTGTGCCAGGCGGCCTGCACCGTGCGGCGCCGGGGGTCGCGCAGCGCGGTCTCCAGCAGGACCACACCGTCCGCCGTCAGCCGCTCCCCCACGATCCGCAGCCCGGGTTCCGCCTGGACGGCGACCTCGAGCCGGACCGGTCCCTCGGGGCCGTCGGCGGTGCAGCCGATGCGGAAGCCCCGGCGGTCCTGCGCGTCGGCGCGGGCCCGTTCCGGCACGCACGCGTCCGGTTCGGGGAAGGCCTCGCCGAGTTCGGCCCCGCCCCCGAGCCGGGCGAGCGCCTCGTAGGCCCGCAGGGCACTGGTCTTGCCGCTGCCGCTGGCCCCGGCCAGCAGGGTGAAGGGCCCGAGCGGGAGCCCGGTGTTGCGATGCCCGGCGAAGGCGGACAGCAACAGCTCGGTCAGGTGCGGCCGGTCCGGGCGCCCCTGGGCGGCGCCCTCCCCGGGGAAAGCCCCGGCGGACGGGGCGACGGAAGCCGGGGAGGAGGACGGGGATGACATGGGCGGCGGCGACAGGCGGGGCAGGGTCATGTGCGGGACGCTAGGGCCACGGCGCGGGGCGAACCGTTCCGCTTGTGCGGGCTTCCCACGATCGGGCGAAGCGGACCGCCCGCCCGTTCACTCCCCGGGACCCTGACCGTCTCCGGGGATCCCGACGCCCTGCATCAGGCCCGCCACTTCGGTGCCGGCCGGGGTCAGCAGGAAGACGTTGCGGTCGACGCGGTGCATGCCGCTGCCCAGACCGAAGACGACACCGGTGCTGAAGTCCAGTATCCGTTTGGCGACGTCGCCCTCCGCACTGGTGAGGTCGAGCAGGACCGGTATCCCGGCCATCAGTGTCTCCGCGACGTCGCGGGCGTCCGCGAACACGTTCACCCTCAGGACCACGAAGCGGCGTCGCGCCTCGGTCTCGGCTTCGGGCCTGGACCGGTGGCCCACCGAGGACGGCCAGGCGTCGCGGCCCCGCAGCGGAACGACCTGGGCGAGCCCCTCCCACTGTTCGTCGGTGACATCGTGGCTGTTCACCGGCATGCTCCGTCCTGGGTCGCGCTGACTGTCTGCATCGGTCAATTCTTACGCATGGCCACCCGTTCGGCCCAATGCGACACACTCCGCCACCTCGGGCTGCCCGGCGTGAGCCCTTCTGCCCGGGGGCCGGATCCGCCAACTTCTACATTGATGTAGATATGTGCTGCCGAGGCCGACCGGGGCCCGGCCTACCGCAAGGCGTGAAGTCGCCCGCCCCCCATCCGAACGCTTGGAGTAGGCATGGCCTCGTGGGACCGCATCGAGGAATCCGCGCCGCGGACGCAGAGCCGGCTCGACGCGAAGAAGGAGCCGGTCGAGACGCGTGCCGTGATCCCGACCGGCATCGTCATCGGCGGCGCGGACGGTGGCTTCGACCGGAACGGGCAGGCGGTCGTCCGTGAGGCGTGCTTCGCCCTGAGGCCGCCGCCGCACGAGGTCGATCTCTGCGCCACTGGCCGGACCGCACCCGGGCGGGTGCGGTCCGGCCTCTTGCGGGAACATGGCCCCCGTCGGAATCGTTGGACCGCTGACAGATCCCACCAGCACATATACGAGGAGCCACGCACGTGTCCGCCAGATCGACGGACCCCCCGGGGCACAGTCCCCGACCACCCCGTCACGCAATGGTTGAAACCGGCACCCGGCGGGGTGGTGTTCGATGAGTGCCGTAGAGGCCTTGCTGGGCCTGCTCGCCGTGTTCGTGCTCACCGCCGGCACCGGCTATTTCGTCGCCCAGGAGTTCGCCTACGTCTCCGTGGACCGGCTCGCGCTCGCCCGTGAGGCCGAGGCCGGGGACCGCAGGGCCGCCCGCGCCCTGAAGGTCCTGGAGCGGCTGTCCTTCATGCTGTCGGGCGCCCAGCTCGGCATCACCGTCACCGGTCTGGTCGTCGGCTTCATCGCCGAGCCGTCCGTGTCCGCGCTGCTCCGGCCGGCACTGTCCGGCCTCGGACTGCCGGACGCGGCCCTGAGCGGCATCTCCGTCGTGCTCGCCTTCGTCCTGGCCACGGTCATCCAGATGGTGCTCGGCGAACTGGCCCCGAAGAACCTCGCCATCGCCGTGCCCGAGCGGCTGGCGAAGGCACTGGCCGGCTCCACCCTGGCCTATCTGAAGGTCGTCGGACCGCTGGTGCGGATCTTCGACAACGCCGCCTCCCGGCTGCTGCGCCGCATCGGCATCGAGCCGGTCGAGGAACTGCACCACGGAGCCACACTGGAGGAGCTCGGCCACCTGATCGGCGAGTCCCACGAGAGCGGGGCACTGCCCGGGGACACCGCCACCCTGCTGGACCACGCGCTGGAGTTCTCCGAGCGGACCCTGCACACGGTGATGGTGCCGCGCGCGGACGCCGTCTTCGTCCGCGGGGAGGCGAGCGCCGACGAGGCGGTCGGCCTGATCGCGGCGCACGGCCACTCCAACTACCCGGTGCTCGGGGACCACCCCGACGACGTCGCGGGGGTGCTGGGCGTGCGCGAGCTGATGGCGGTGCCCGCCGGCCGGCCGGCCGGAGCCACCGCCGGCACGATGGCCAGGCGGCCCCTGCTGCTGCCGGACACGCTTCCGCTGCCGGACGCGGTCGCGCGGATGCGCGAGCAGGACGACGAGTTCGCGGTCGTCCTCGACGAGCACGGCGGCGTGGCCGGCATCGTCACCTACGAGGACATCGCCGAGGAGCTGGTCGGTGACATCGCCGACGAGTCCGACAAGGTCTCCGAACTGGCGGTCACCGACGGCGACGGCTGGCTCGTGGACGCGGGCCGCCGGCTGGACGAGGTCGCCGAGGCGACCGGCGTGCGGCTGCCCGAGGAGGACGACTACGAGACCGTGGCCGGCCTGATCGTGGACCGGCTGGGCCGTTTCCCCACCGTGGGTGACCGGGTCACCGTCGAGCTGCCCGAGGACGGCCACGCCGTGATCGACGTACGCACCCTGGACCGGCATGTCGCCGATCGGGTGCGCCTCACCCGGATCGCGCCCCAGGCGGAGGAAGCCGGGAAGACGGAGGAGCCCGCATGAGTTTCCCGACGGCTCTCTTCGTGACCGTGCTGCTGCTGATCGGCAGCGGGTTCTTCGTGGCGGCCGAGTTCGCGCTGGTCGCCGCCAAACGGCACCGCATGGAGAAGGCGGCGTCCGAGGGGCGGCGCGGCGCCGGTGCCGCTCTGGCGGGCATGCGCGAGCTGTCGCTGATGCTCGCCGGCGCCCAGCTGGGCATCACGGTGTGCACGCTGGGTCTGGGCTCGGTGTCCAAGCCCGCGATCTCGCACGAGCTGGACCCGCTGCTGCACAGCCTGGGTCTGCCGAGCGCGGTCAGCTACGGTGTGGCGTTCGCCGTCGCGATGACCGTGGTGGTGTTCCTGCACATGGTGGTCGGCGAGATGGCGCCCAAGTCGTGGGCGATCGCCCACCCGGAGCGTTCCGCGATGCTGCTCGCCCCGTCGTTCCGGGCGGTGGTGAAGGTCGTGCGGCCGCTGATCCACGTGCTGAACGTGGTGAGCAACGCGCTGGTACGGCTGTGCCGGGTGAGCCCGCGCGACGAGCTGGCCTCGGTCCACGACCGGGAACAGCTCACCCACCTGGTGGTGGAGTCGGAGCGGCTCGGCCTGATCAGCAAGACGGACTCGCAGTTGCTGACCCGCTCGCTGACCGAGCCCGACACCCCGGTCTCCGCCCTGCGGATCCCGGCCGACGAGATCGACTCCGTCGAGGGTGACGCGGGCGTCGACGAGGTGCTGCGGACGGCCGCCGCGTACGACCGGACCCGGCTGCTCGTCCGTGACGGCGGCACCGTCCTCGGCTCGCTCCACGCGCGTGACGCGCTGGTCGCGCGCGCCCGGGGCCGTGCCACGAGCGCGCGCGAGCTGGCCCGTCCGGTGCCCGAGCTGACGGACACCACGACGGTCGCCGACGCGATCGACGTGCTGCGCCGCCGCCGGGGCACGCTCGCGGTCGTCCGGGACGACACGGGCCGGCTGACCGGCCTGGTCACCCTGGACGACCTGCTGGCCCGGCTGATGCTGCCGGCCGGGGGCTGACCGCTCTCCGGCCGCGCGCACCACAGAACGCCGGCCGGTCCGCTACCTGCGGACCGGCCGGCGTTCGTCGTGTCAGTGGACGTGGACCCGTGCTCCACGTCGGCGCGGGCCCATGGGCCGGGCCGACGGATCAGGGTGGAGGCAGCCGGCCGCATCCGACCGGCTGGGGTGAGCGGGGACCGGTGCGGTCAGCTGCGCGGCGGAGAAGGACGCCGACGCGCTGGGGCCCCTCCCGCGCATGGACATTCCTCCCGCACATGGGGATCCCCCGCTCGAGCGAAGCCGAACGGGGGAGTGGGTGACCGACGGCAACGCCACTGGGGGCACGCCTGCTCGAAGCCGCTCGGGGAGGGCGTGCCGACCCCGGCGCCTCCGGCATGATCCGCCGGACCGGCCCTGATCCGTCGGCCGCCTGCGCGACCGCCTCACCGGCGGTCGCGGCGAAGGCCGTCGTCAGCGGGCCGTGCCGCCGGCGAGCGCGGCGTCGGGGGCCGCCGCCTCGCTCTCCTCGATGCGGGCCGAGGTGAGCGGGACGGGCCGGAACATGGGCGGTTCCTCGTCCGGGAACAGCGCGGTGGGCCCGTACACCCAGTCGGTGAAGGCGTACTCGGCGGGGTCGACGCCCCGCATGATCGCGTTGCGCTGCAGCCGTTCCGTGCCGTCGAGGTGCCACAGTTCGCCCCAGGCGCGGGCGGTCGTCAGGATCCGGCGGCAGTGCTCGACGCGGACCGCCTCGTACGCGGCCAGTGCGGCGTCCCAGTCGACGGCCGACGGGGCGGCGTCCTCGGCGCGCAGCCGGGAGACGTGCCGGGCCAGGACCCAGCCGTCCTCGATGGCCATGATCGCGCCCTGGGCCATGTACTGCAGCGGCGGGTGGGCGGCGTCGCCGAGGAGGACGATGCGGCCGTGCACCCAGGTGTCGATCGGGTCGCGGTCCATCATCTGCCACCAGCGGTCCCGCCACATCAGCGGGATGCCCTTGCCCACGGTCTCGCAGGTGCCCTCGAAGGCCGCGTCGAGTTCGTCGGGGGTGCCCCAGTCCTCCTGCCCGGCGAGGGCCTTGGGCGACTGGAACACGGCGACCTGGTTGAACATGTCGCCGCCGCGCAGCGCGTACTGGACGAAGTGGCAGCGGGGTCCGACGTAGACGGTGACGTCCTTCTCGGCGATGCCGTTGTCCCGGACCTGCTCGATCGGGACGGCCGCCCGGTAGGCCACGTAGTCGGAGCTGACGACGTCGTCGCCGATCAGCTTCTGCCGGGCCACGGAGCGCAGGCCGTCGGCGGCGATGACGAGCGGCGCCTCCTCGGTGCGGCCGTCGGCCAGGGTGATGCGGGCGCCGCCGTCGGTGTTCTCGTAGTCGACGACCGTCTGGTCGGTGACCAGGTCCACGCCGGCCTCCCGGCAGGCCCGCAGGAAGAGGCCGTGCAGGTCGCTGCGGTGGATGACCATGTACGGGAAGCCGTAGCGGCGCTCGAGGTCGCCCAGGTCGAGGCGGACCAGCTCGCGGGAGTCGAGCGCGTCGCGCATGACCATGTTCTCGGGGACCACGCCGAGTTCCTTGGCCTCGTCGAGCAGACCGTACTCGTCGAGGATGCGGGTGCAGTTGGGCGCGATCTGGAGGCCGGCGCCGACCTCGCCGAACTCCGGGGCGCGTTCGAGAACGCGGATGCGCAGCCCCTCCCGGGCGAGGGCGAAGGCGGTGCTGAGGCCACCGATGCCACCGCCGACGATGAGGACGTCGGGTCGGCCTTCGGTGGGAGGGGTCGCAGGGGACATCGTGTACTTCCTGTCTGGGCCGGGGGGTCCGGCCCGGTTGTTCAGAGCCAGGGACCCACAGTGGGTGCCGGGCCGCCGTCGGGAGCGGTGAGGGCGTGCCGGCGCCCGGTGAGGTAGGCCGTGATCTCGGCGAGCGGGCCGGTGAGCACGGTCGGCTCGCCGTCGCCGGGGAGTTCCCGGACCTCTCCGGTGTCGGTCTCCGTCAGGCGCAGTGCCGGGCCGGGGGCCTTGGCGCGCTTGGCGATGACGTCGTCGCAGAGGGCGCCGAGGAAATCGGCCGGCAGGTCGGCGAAGGTGATGCCGGCGTCCAGGTCGACGGCGTGGACGCACACCTCGCGGGAGCGCATCCAGGGCAGCTCGGTGGCGGGCACCGTGCGGCCCTGTGCCGTCACGACCGGGTGCTGCCACTGGCCGTCGCCGAGGCCGGCCGTGGAAGCGGCGAGCTCGGCGGCGGAGCGGCGCAGCCACCCGGTCAGTTCGGCGGCCGGCATGCCGAGGCCGCGTGCGATGCCGGCGGCCCGTTCCTCGGGGGACGCGTACATCGGGGTCTCTTCGCCGGTCGCCGCCCAGTGCACGAGGTTGCCGAGGGCGTCCGCGTTGGCGGCGATGTGGGCGACGAGCTGACGGCGCTGCCAGCCGGGCAGGGCGCTGGGCGCGTCGTAGGCCTGGTCGTCGAAGTCGGCGGTGGCCTCGAGCACCAGGTTCGTGCCGAGCTCCGCCCAGCGGCGGGCGTCGTCGAACGAGCGGGACATCAGGCCTGCTTCTCCTCGACGACCTTGTTCTCCAGGCGTCCGATGCCCTGGATCTCGGTGACCACGGTCTCGCCGCCGACCAGGTAGCGGCCGGGCTTGCGGGCGTGGCCGACGCCGCCGGGGGTGCCGGTGGCGATGATGTCGCCGGGGTTGAGGCGGATGATCGTAGAGACGTACTCGACCAGGGCGACCGGGTCGAAGAGCAGGTCACCGGTGTTGTCGGACTGCATGACCTCGCCGTCCACGGTGAGCTTGACGTCGAGCGCGGGGCGGACACCGCCGGGCAGCTCGTCGGGGGTCACCAGGTACGGGCCGACGGGGGTGGTGGAGTCCCAGGTCTTGCCCTGGAGCCACTCGCGGGTGCGGAACTGCCAGTCGCGCGTGGTGATGTCGTTGAGCACGGTGAAGCCGGCGATGGCCTGCTCGGCCTGCTCGCCCTTGGCGCGGCGGACCTGCTTGCCGACGACGACGGCGAGTTCGACCTCCCAGTCGAACTGCTCGGTCTCCTCGGGGCGGACGATGTCGTCGCCCGCGCCGATCAGGGAGTCGGCGAACTTCGCGAACAGGGTGGGGTGCTCGGGCAGGTCCCGGCCCATCTCCTGGATGTGGTTGCGGTAGTTCAGGCCGACGCAGACGACCTTGGACGGCTGCGGGACCACGGGCGCGAGGTCGGCGCCCTCGGCGGGGTACGTCGTGGCGTCACCGGCGGCGGGGGCGGCGGCGAGCTCCGCCCAGTCGTCCTGCGCGAGGAGGGTGCCCACGTCGGGGAACCCGAGGTCGACCAGGACGTCACCGTCGAGCCGGACGGCCTTCGTGGTGCCGTCGGTACGGAGGGTGGCGAGCTTCATGAGCGGGTGGTTCCTTCCACGTGGTGACGGTTGAGCCGGAGGGCTTCGAAGATCGGGGAGTCGCTGAACCGGAAGAGGTCCAGGGCGCCGGAGTCGGAGTCGGTGGAGCCGGCCTCGGAGCGCACGGAGAGCGGCTGCCAGGACGGGACGACGAACAGGTCGCCGCGGGTCACGGACCAGGAGGTGTCGCCGACGGTGACGGTGCCGGAGCCGTCGAAGACCTGGTAGACGGACGAGCCGGTCTCGCGCACCGGGGCGGTCTCGGCGCCGCGCACCACGCGGTGCACCTCGGCGCGGATGGTGGGCAGCACGTCGGTGCCGTTGGAGGGGTCGGTGAACCGGACGGCGGCGTGGCCGGGCTCGACGGTGCCGCCGAAGCCCTCCTCCTCCAGCGCGAGCTGGTCGGTGAGCGCGCGGTCGGTGTGCTCCCAGCGGTACGCGAGGAGGGGCGTGCCGGGGGCGTCCGTGGTGGCGGCGACGGGGCGCAGCCCCGGGTGTCCCCAGAGGCGCTCGGAGCGGGACCGGTCGGGGGTGATCCGCTCGGCGTCGCTGATCTCGTCGCGGCCGAACTCGAAGAACTGGGACTCGCTGGTGTACTGGAACGGGATGTCCAGGCCGTCGATCCAGGCCATCGGCTGGGAGGTGGCGTTGTGGTGGGCGTGCATGTTCCACCCGGCCTGCGGGAGGAAGTCGCCGCGGCGCATGGCCACCGGGTCACGGCCGACGACGGTCCATACGCCCTCGCCCTCGACGACGAAGCGGAAGGCGTGCTGGGTGTGACGGTGCTCGGGGGCGTCCTCGCCGGGCATCAGGTACTGGATGGCCGCCCACAGGGTGGGCGTGGCGAAGGGCCGTCCGCCGAGGGCGGGGTTGGCCAGTGCGATGGCGCGCCGCTCGCCGCCCCGGCCGACCGGGACGATCTCGCCGGCCTGCGCGGCCAGTTCCCGCAGCTTCTCCCAGCGCCACAGGTGCGGGACGGCGCGGGAGCGCGGGTGAGCCGGCATGAGGTCGCCGATCTCGGTCCACAGCGGGACGAGCAGCTCGCTCTCGAAGCCCCGGTACAGCTCCTCGAGCGCCGGGGTGACGTCGGGCTGGTCCGCGGCGCTGACGGCACTCAGGCGGACGGGGGAGCCCGTGGCAGAGGGGGTGCTGAATGAGGTAGTCACGCGAGCAGCATCTCTCTTGTCCCAGGGAACGAACATGTAAATTCTGGAGAGCAGAACCGTTGACGCCGGGAGGCTCGCCGTGGACAAGCCCCTCAAAACGCCGCCGCCGTATGCGATCACGAGCGTCGACCACGCGCTGCGGGCCGCGACGATGCTCCAGCTCGAGGGCGCGCTGACCGTCACCGAGGTCGCCGAGCGGCTCGGCGTCGCCCGGTCGACCGCGCACCGGCTGCTGGCCATGCTGGTCTACCGGGACTTCGCGGTACGCGACGAGCAGCGCGTGTACCACGCGGGTCCGGTGCTGGAGCTGGCGACGCACTCGCGCTCCCTGGTGTCACGGTTGCGGACGGCGGCCCTCCCCCATCTGCACCGGGTGGTGGACCTGCTGAACGAGACCACGAACCTCACCATCCGCACCGGGGACACGGCCAGGTTCATCGCGAGCGTGGAGTGCCACCAGGCGCTGCGGGTCGGTTCCCGCGAGGGGATGGTCTTCCCGGCCCACCGTACGACGGGGGGTCTGCTGCTGCTCGCCGAGCTGAGCAAGGAGGAACTGGCGGAGGTGTACGCGCCCGAGCGCTACCGTGACCGGCCGCAGGACCGCCCGGATCTCGACCGGCTGGCCAAGGAGCTGAAGGGTGTCCTCAAGGGCGGCTTCGCCGTGAACCGCAACCGCTCCGAGCGCGGCCTGGTGGCCGTCGGCGTCCCGGTCCGCGACCGCGAGGGCAGGACCCTGGCGGGCCTGTCGATCTCCATGCCCGGCATCCGCTACGACCCGCACGAGCTCCAGTCCCTGGTCGCCACCCTGCAAGCGGCGGCCCGAGCCCTGGGCACGGACCTGGCGACGATGACCTGAGCGGCCCGCGGCCCCGCGGTCGGTCCGTCCGTGGCGTGCGGGGGCGCAGGGTCAGGGCTGGTCCGGTGCCGGTGCCTGTGTGGCGCCGTCGCTCAGGAGGCCCGTCCAGCTCTCCGCGAGGATGTCGATCATGGCTTCGCGGTCGGCCTTCCAGCGGCCGGGGGTCCAGTTGCGGGCGACGTGGTCGAGCTGGGCGATGACGAGGACGCCGCGCAGGTGGCGGCTGTCCGGTGCGAAGCGGCCGGCCCGGTGGAGGCCCTCCTCGACGTCGCTGACGGCCTCGTCCAGCCAGGCGTTCACCAGTCCGCGCAGATCCGGGTCGACCGCCGCCGCCTCGAACGCGGCCACCAGGTGGGGCCGTACGGAGTCCCAGCGGCCGGAGATGTCGTACAGCCACTCGGTGATCGCCTCTCGGCTGCCGTCCTGGACGACCTCGACGAGCCGCCGGGCGGTGGAGCGGCGGGCGGGCGAGTCGACGCGCTCGAGCTTCTCGTTCAACTCGCCGATGAGCGCCCGCATCAGATCGCTGCGGGACGGAAAGTACGCGTAGAACGTCACCCGTGTGGTGCCCGCAGCGGCCGCGATGTCGTCCACGGTCGTCGCGGCGTAGCCCTTGGCGCGGAACAGGCCGAGCGCCGAGTCCAGCAGAAGCTGGCGGGTCATCCGCTTCTGCGCCTCGCGGAGGCCGGCCATGTCAGTGCCCCCGTCCCCGGGTGTCGGACGGGAGGGGCGGCGGGTCGGCGGTGGGGGCGGTCATGGCGTTCATCGTAGCGCCGGGCACCGCGCCCGACCTCGGAGTCCTCACCCCAAGATTGTTTCCAATACATGGCGCACATTTCCTTGACGGAACGTAAAGCCAAGTGCCATTCTCGCCGTCACCGCGCTTGATCCGCGCCACTCCCACAGCCCGACCCGGCGCTCCTCCCCCACTTCGGGCCACGTTCACCCGTGGCCGGACGGGCGTCTCCACCGCTCCAGCTCCCCCGTCGCGGATGTGAGGCCGCAGCACTTTTCGGCCCATGGTTCAGAGAGGAACTCCCCGAGTGAGGTACTTCGTTGCGCGCCGGAGGCCGTTGGTGCGGCCGAAGCGGCCGCCCGCCGGCTGACCGTCGCCGGCCGTCCCGGGCCGTGGCCGCGGCGCCACCGGGCCGGCCACCCGGCGGCCGCGTGCTCCCGCCTCAGCGACGCCCCGCCTCGCGGGCGTCGGACAGCGTGCCGTGCTCGACGGCACCACCGACCGGTTCCCGACGTTCCCCGCCCCCAGGGGAGCCGAACGAACCGACCCACCCGTTCGGCTCCCGGCGCACGTGCTGCGCCCCAAAAGCCCGTCCGGGCCGTCCGACCCGGTTCCCCCACGCCCTGAACGGCGGCTCACCACCAAACCGGTATCGGCCACAAGGGGCCGAACCGTCTCACCATCCCAGTCAGGGAGAACGCAGTGACGCTCAACAACGGGACAACGACGTCCTCCGGCCCTCCCGCGGGGGCTGCCCGGAGACCGGGCTACGCGGGCACGCTTGCGGCCGCGAGCTGCGCGGTGTTCGTGGCCCAGCTGGCCAACGCCCTGCCGGCCTCTCTCAACGGCCTCTTCCAGCAGGACCTGGGCACCCACGGGTCCCAGCTGACCTGGATCACCGCGGCCTTCATGATCGCCGTGGTCGTCTTCGAGTTCACCTTCGGTGTCCTCGGCGACCTGTTCGGCCGCCGCCGGCTCATCGCCGCGGGTGCGGCGATGGTCGTCGTCGGCAGCATCGTCTCCTCCCTCGCGCCCAACGTGCAGACGCTGTGGGTCGGCGCCGCGCTGAACGGTCTCGGCGCCGGTGCCATGTTCCCCGGATCGCTCACCATGATCGCGGACGTGGCCCGCAGCGCCCGGGAACGGGCCCGCGCCATCGCGCTGTGGAGCGGCTTCCTGTCCGCCGGCGCGGCGGTCTCCCCGCTGATCGGCGGCGTCTTCGCCAAGATCGGGTCGTGGCGGGGCTCCTACCTGGTCCTCGTCGCGCTGGCCCTCGCGAGCGTGCTGCTCAGCCTGACCATGGCCAAGGAGTCGAAGGCCGCCTCGGGGCGCCGCCTCGACGTCCCCGGCCAGATCACCTTCGCGCTCGGTCTCATCCTGGTGCTGTACGCGGCCGTGGAGGGACCCGAGAAGGGCTGGGGCGAGCCGGACATCATCGGTGCGTTCGCCCTCGGCGCGTGCTTCCTGGTCGCCTTCGTCCTGATCGAGCGCCGGGCGGACTCCCCGATCCTCAACCTGACCCTGTTCAAGGACCGCGCCTTCACGGTGGGATCGATCGTCGCCGTCATCGGCATGATCGCCTTCCTCGGCGCCTGCTTCACGACGAGCATGTGGCTCGGCCCCGTCCAGCACCAGGACCCGCTCCGCGTCGCCGTTCCGTTCTTGCTGCTGCAGGGACCGGCGTTCGTCCTGATCCCGGTCGTCTCCCGGCTGCTCCACAAGGTCGCCCCGAACTGGCTGCTGACCACGGGCTTCCTCCTGATGGCCGTCGGCTCGTTCCTGTGCACCCGGCTGGACGTCACCGACACGAGCCTGACCCCCTTCATCCTGCCGACCTTGCTCATCGGCATCGGCTTCGCCCTGGGCGTCAGCTCGATCACGGCCGTCGCGCTGAACAGCGTGCCGGGCCGGCTGGCCGGCATGGCCAGCGCCACCACCAACATGCTGCGCGACCTCGGCTTCGCCCTGGGCCCGGTGGTCGTCGGCGCGGTCGCCCTCAGCCGTGCGGGTGACACGTTCTCCTCGAACCTGGCCGGCGCGGACCTGCCGCCCGACCAGCTGGGCGCCGCCACCGAGATCGGCCGGGCGGCCGGTCCGATCGCCGTCAACAGCCTGCCTCCGGACACCCCCGGCGCGGCCGCGCAGAGCATCGCCCTCGACGCCCTGGGCAGCGGCTACAGCCTCGCCTACACGGTGTGCGCCGTCGCCGCTCTCGTGGCCGCGATCGTGACCGTGGTGGGCATGGCCGGCGTCCGCGCTCCCCAGGCCCTGGACACGGAGGACACCGCCGGGAAGACCCCGGCCGGGCAGCCCCAGGCCCCGACCGCGGTCTGACGCGGTCGTCCGCACACCCCGTCCCCACCACGAAGGCCCCGGCCCCCGGCGCACCATCGCCGACGGCCGGGGCCTTCCCCGCGGGTCAGCCCGCGACGACCGCCTCCGCCGCCGCGGTCCCGCACACGCGCGCCGCGCCGTGCGTGGCGACGTGCAGCGCGCCGCGCGGCGCGGACTGCGGTACGCCCATCTCCACGACCACGGTGTCCGGCCCGGCCGCGAGCAGGGTGTCCAGGGCCGTACGCATCCACGGGTGCCGGTGCTCGTCGCGGACCACGGCGACCACGCGCCGGCCGGCCGCGGCCTCGCGTGCCCGCGCACCGGCGTCGGGGCCGGTGAAGGAGCCGGTGGCGGTGCCCGGCAGCAGCCGCTCCAGTTCCGCGCCGACGCCCCAGGGGGTCTCGTCGCCGACGGCGATGTTGGCGGCGGGGTGGAAGGTGGCCACGTACACCGGCCCGGTGACCGGTGCGGCGGGCCCGGTGCGGGTCACGGTCACCGCGCGGCGGGCCGCCGTGAGGCCGATCTCCGGCTCGCGGTCGCCCTCGAGGGCCGGGGAGCGCCGCATCCCGGCGGTCCAGTCGGCCAGGGCGCGGACCCGGGCGGCGGCGTCGGCGAGCCGCTCCTCGGGGAGTTCACCCGAGCGGACGGCGGCGACGAGCGCGTCCGTCAGACCCTGCACCGTGTCCTCGTCGCACAGCCCGCCGCCCACGCAGATCGCGTCGGCGCCGGCCGCGATGGCCAGGACGACTCCGTGTTCGAGGCCGTAGGTGCCGGAGATGGCACGCATCTCCATGCCGTCGGTGACGATCAGCCCCTGGTAGCCGAGTTCGCCGCGCAGCAGACCGGTGAGGATGCGGCGGGAGAGGGTGGCGGGGCGGTCCGGGTCGAGGACCGGGACCCTGATGTGGGCGCTCATGACGGCGCGGGTGCCGGCCGCGATCGCCGCCCGGAACGGCTGGAGTTCGCGTTCGTTCAGGGTGGTGGCGTCGAGGTCGATGTGCGGGACGGCGTGGTGGGAGTCGACGCTGGTGTCGCCGTGGCCGGGGAAGTGCTTGGTGCAGGCGGCGACGCCGGTGGACTGCAGGCCCTCCACGTAGGCGGCGGTGTGCCGGGCGACCAGGTCGGTGTCGCGGCCGAAGGAGCGGACGCCGATGACCGGGTTGTCCGGGTTGGCGTTGACGTCGGCGGAGGGCGCCCAGTTGAAGTTGACGCCGCACTCGGCGAGTCGGCGGCCCAGTTCGCGGGCGACGCCGCGGGTGAGGGCGGTGTCGTCGACGGCGCCGAGGGCGTGGTTGCCGGGGAAGGAGGAGCCGGTGCGGACCTCCAGCCGGGTGACGTCGCCGCTCTCCTCGTCGATGGCCACGAGCAGGTCGTCCCGCTCGGCGCGCAGTTGCGCGGTGAGGGCGGTGACCTGTTCGGCGGTGGCGACGTTGCGGCCGAAGAGGGCGACGGAGGCGAGTCCCTCGGAGAGCCGGCGGCGCACCCAGTCGGGCGCGGTGGTGCCGGCGAAGCCGGGCTGGAGCACGGCCAGGGCGTCGCGGGTGAGGGTGTCGGTGCCGGTGGTGGATGTCGTCATCGGGTGGCGTTATCCCTTCACTGCGCCCGCGGTCAGGCCGCTGACGGCCTTGCGCTGCAGGAAGACGAAGAGGATCAGGATGGGGACGGCGAAGAGCGACGAGGCGGCCATGGTCGCGCCCCAGTCGTTGCCGAACTGGGTCTGGAAGCTGGACAGCCACAGCGGCAGGGTCTGCGCGCCTCCGGCTTCCTTGCTGAGCACCAGGACGAGGGGGAACTCGTTCCACGCGGTGATGAAGCCGAACATGGAGGTGGACATCAGACCCGGGGCGAGCAGCGGCAGGATGACCCGGCGGAACGCCTGGGCGCGGGTACAGCCGTCGACCATCGCCGACTCCTCCAGCTCCTTCGGCACGGCGGCGACGAAGCCCCGCAGCGTCAGGATGGTGAAGGGGAGGATCATCATCATGTAGAAGGCCGTGAGCGGCACCAGGCTGTTCAGCATCGAACCGTCCCGCACGATCATGTAGATCGCGATGACCATGACCTCCCAGGGCGCCATCTGGGCCAGCATGAAGCCGATGACGAAGCCGCGCCGCCCCTTGAACCGCATGCGCGCCAGGGCGAAGGAGCCGGCCAGCGCGATGATCAGCGAGAAGAGGACGGCCAGGCAGGTGACGGTCAGCGAGTTGCGGACGTACGTCCAGAAGTGGTCGGCGTCGGTCGCGGTCCTGAAGTGCTCGAACGTGACGTCGGTCGGGAACCAGACGGGGGTCTCCGAGATGATGTCGCCGGTCGGCTTGAACGCCGTGGAGAACATCCAGTACACGGGGAAGACGCAGACGATGAACAGGACGACGGCCGTGACGTTGGGCCACAGGCGGCCGAAGAGCGAGCGCTTCACAGCTCGTCCTCCTCTTGCTTGAGCACGATCCTGAGGTAGTAGGCGGTCAGGCCGAGCATGATCAGGATGGTCAGGACGGCGATCGCCGCGCCCATGCCGTAGTGCTGGTTGCCGACACCCTCGACGTAGGCGTAGACGGGCAGGATCTCGGTGAGCCGGTCGGGGCCGCCGCCGTTGAAGGTGAAAACCTGGACGAATGCCTTGAAGATCCAGATGATCTCCAGGAACGTCGTGGCGTAGAGGAACGGCCGCAGGAACGGCAGGGTGACCGCGGTGAAGCTGCGCCAGCCCCCGGCGCCGTCGAGGGAGGCGGCCTCGTACAGTTCGCCGGGAATGATGGTGGTCGCCGCGTAGAGGTTGATCGCGACGAACGGGACGGACATCCAGACGATCAGCAGGGTGACGACGAAGAACGTCGACATCTGGCTGCTGGTCCAGCTGTAGTCCGCCATGGAGTGCCAGCCGAGCCTGTCCAGGACCCAGTTGACGACGCCGAAGCGCTGGGCGAACAGCCACTGGTAGACGGTGGTGGCGGCCACCACGGGCATGGCCCAGGCCAGCACCAGGCCGATCATCAGGGTGAACCGCATCCGCTTGCCGAGGCGGGCGAGCAGGAGACCGGTCAGCGCGCCCAGGACCATGGTCAGGACGACGTTGACCGCCGTGAACAGGATGGAGCGGAGGGTGACCCGCCAGAAGTCCTCGCCGGTGAGGACCTCCTTGTAGTTGTCGATGCCGTTCCACTCGGTGACGTGCTGGATCAGCTGCGCCATGTTGAGGTTCTGGAACGACAGCAGTACGTCCTTCAGCAGCGGCCAGCCGAGCAGCAGCACGGTGACCACGCAGGCGGGCAGCAGCAACAGGTACGGGGCGAGCGCGCCGGCGCGCGACGCGGCTCGGGGTTTCGGCCTGCCGGGTGCCCCGTCGCCCGTCCTGCGGACGTCCGCCGGCCCGGAGGGCGGCCGTTCGGTCTGCACGGTCATGCTCGCGCTCTCTCTTCTCGACGTACTCAACGCCGGGGCGGGGCCGCCGGGTGGCCGGCCCCGCGCTCCGGTCCGTGCGCTCGCGCGCCTACTGCTCCTGCGCCAGGCGCTTGTTGAACTCGCCCTCGACCTGCGCGGCGGCCTCGGCCGGGGACTTGCCGTTGAGCACGGCCGTCATGTACGTCTTGATCGGGTTGGGCGCGTTCTCGACCGCGGCCCACTCCGGGATCAGCGGGGTGGTGCCACCGACGGCGGCGGCCGGTGCGGCGGCCTCGGCGGGGGCGTTGCCCTTCAGGTTGCCCTGCAGCGACTCCTTGTTGGGGATGACGCCGTTGGCCTTGGCCAGCCCGCCCTCGAACTTGTCGGACAGGGCGAGCTTCAGGAACTCCTGGGCGAGGTCCTGCTTCTTGCTGCCCGCGGCGACGGCGAGGTTGGAGCCGCCGAGGAAGACGCCCTCGGGCTTGTCGGCCGCGGCACCCGGGATGGTGAAGTAGCCGATGTCCTGCTCGATCTTCGGGTTGGCCTCGATGGCGATGCCGGCTTCCCAGCCCATGCCGATGAAGGCGCCGACGTTGCCCTTGGCGAAGACCTCGCCCTGCTGCGGGGTGGCCTCGTCCTTGTCCTTGGGCGCCTTGGACAGCGCCTGGAACTTCTTGTACGTCTCCATGGCGGCGGCGACCTTCGGGTCGTCGAGGTTGGAGACGTGCTGGTCGCCGTCCTTCTTGACCAGTTCGCCGCCCTCGCCGATGACGAGTCCGACGAAGTGGTACCAGTTCTGGCCGGGCAGGTAGATCGGCTCCGCGTCGGTCTTGTCACCGATCTTCTTGAGCGCGTCGTAGAACTCGTCGCGGGTCTTGGGCGTGTCCTTGAGGCCCGCGTCGGCCCAGACCTTCTTGTTGTAGAGGACCACGCGGTTGGCGAAGTACCACGGCGCCGCGTACTGCTTGCCGTCGAAGACGGACGACTCGTTGAGGGACTCGGTCCAGTCCGCGCCGATCGACGACTTCAGCTCGGTGAGGTCGGCGAGGCCGCCGGTCTTGGCGTAGGCCGGGGTCTGCGTGTTGCCGACCTCGAAGACGTCGGGCGGGTTCTCCTCGGACAGGGAGGTGGTCAGCTTCTGCTGGATGCCGTTCCACTGCTGGACCTCGAACTTGACCTTCGCCTTGGTCTTGGTCTCGAACTCCGCGGCGAGGTCCTTCTGCCACTCGTCGGGCGAGGAGCCGTCCATCACCCATACGGTGAGCGTCTGGCCCTCGTAGCCGTCCGCCCCGGTGCTCTTGCCGTCGCCGTCGTCTCCCCCGCACGCGGCGACGGAGAACAACATGCCCGCGACCCCGATCGCGGCTATCAGCTTGCGCTTCACGCGCCACCCCTCCTCAGGAATGCCTTCCACACCCACGCCCTCGGCGGTGGCCCTCGCATTGGCGCGGCACGCGGCGTGCTGGGACCCGGCTTCCTCTAAATGGTTTAGACCAGCAAGGGGGAGCTTGGCCTAGACCTATAGCCCTGTCAAGGGTCGCGCGGCCAATCGCCCGAGCCGTTTCCGGCACCCCCTCCGGGGCCTGCAACTCCCCTCAAACGGGGACGTGTCGAGGGTTGGACTAGACCAAAAGAGGGTGTGCGGTTATAACGGGACCGCCGAGCGTGCGGCGCCGAACCCGGCCGTCCGCCGACGTGCACCGCGGCCGGCGCCTGCCGTCCGCGCCGCCGGACCCCGCAGCCGGAAGGCAGGTCATGAGCACGGACCTCAGCAGCGCCCGGGCCGACACGGGGGCACCGGACCCCACCGGCCGCGTCCCGAAGTACTACCGCATCAAACAGCGCTTACTGGGCATGACCGAAGCACGCCCGCCGGGCTCATCGATGCCGGCCGAGCGCTTCCTCGCCCTCGAGTTCCGCACCTCGCGCACCACCGTCCGCAAGGCCCTCCAGGAGCTGGTGAGCGAGGGCCGGCTGGTCCGCATCCAGGGCAAGGGCACCTTCGTCGCCCGCCCGAAGATCTACCGGACCCTCCAACTGACCTCGTACACCGAGGACATGCGCAACCAGGGCCTCACACCCGCCTCCCAGGTCCTGAACATCGACTACATGGCGGCCGGCGAGGAACTGGCGGCCCTGCTCGAGGTGGAGCGGGGCGAGAGGGTGCTGCGCGTCGAGCGGCTGCGACTGGCCGGGGGCGAGCCCATGGCGATCGAGGCGACCCATCTGTCCACCCGCCGCTTCCCCGGCCTGCGCCGGAACCTGGCCCGCCGCACCTCGCTCTACACGACACTCACCGAGGTGTACGGCGTACGTCTGGCGGAGGCCGACGAGACCATCGAGACCTCGCCCGCCACGCCGCGGGAGGCCGGACTGCTGCACACGGACGTGGGCCTGCCGATGCTGCGGCTGTCCCGCCACTCACGGGACGAGACGGGGACGCCGGTCGAATGGGTCCGCGCGGTGTACCGCGGCTCGCGGTACCGGTTCACCGCGACCCTGAAGCCGCCCGCACCTTGACGCCTTCCGCACCTCGACGCCGTCCGCACCTCTACGCCGACGGGACCCTCTTGACATGCTCGCGTTCAAGTGCTCTTGACATGCCTCATTGGTCCAGGCCAATATCCAACGCACCGATCAGGCCGGGCCATCGGGCCTGAACCCGTCGCATCGGGCGCCATCCCGCGCCGCGACCCTCCTCCCCTTCCCCTTCCGTCACGCGCACCACTCCGCCCGGAGGTTCCGCATGGCCGACCACAGTCGCATCAGCGGTCACCCACGCCTGCTGCGGCTGGCGCACTCCGTGCTCCAACCGGGCTTCACCGGCTCCGCCGTGCCGGACTGGGTGCGCCGCCGGATCTCCGAAGGGCTCGCCTCCGTCGTCCTGTTCGGCCGCAACATCCACGGCCCCGAGCAGGTGGCAGCGCTCACCTCCGCGCTGCACGCCGAGAATCCCGACCTCGTCATCGCCCTCGACGAGGAGGCGGGCGACGCCACCCGCCCCGGCGCCCGCACCGGGGCGCTCCGGCCGGGCAACCACGCGCTGGGCACCCTCGACGACATCGATGTCACCGAGCGGGTCGCCCACGGCGTCGGACGGGACCTGCACGCGCTCGGCATCACCCTGAGCTACACGCCGAGCGCCGACGTCGACCCCGATCCGCACCACCCGGTGATCGGGGTCCGCTCCTTCGGCGCACGCACCGACGTGGTCTCCCGGCACGCCGCCGCGTGGGTACGGGGCCTGCAGTCGGCGGGGGTCGCCGCCTGCGCCAAGCACTTCCCGGGCCACGGCGACACCGTCGTCAGCCGCCGGCTCGGGCTGCCGCAGGTCCCGGCGCGGGCCGGGGCCATGGCCCTGACCGCGCTGCCGCCGTTCATCGCCGCGATGGACGCGGGCGTGCGGGCCGTCATGACCGGCCACCTGCTGGTCCCCGCCTACGACGACCGCCGGCCGGCGACCCTGAGCCGCGCCGTCACCCAGGACCTGCTGCGCGGCGAACTCGGCTTCACCGGTCTGATCGTGACCGACGCCGTCGAGATGGGCGCCGTGGCCGACCGCTACGGCGTGGCCGGCGCCACCGTCCGGGCCGTCGCCGCGGGGGCCGACGCGGTCTGCGTCGGCGGCGGGCACGCGGACGAACGGACCGCGGCCCGGCTCGCCGACGCCCTGGTCCGCGCCGTGCGGGACGGGCGCCTGCCGGAGGAACGGCTCACCGAAGCCGCCTCCCACGTACAGGAGTTCGCCCGCTGGTCGGGCGGACTGCGGCGGGACGCGGCCCACTCCGGCCACAGGGCCGGGGCCGGCAGCGCCCCGGCGGCGGTCCGGCGCGCCGCGGTCCGCGACACCTGACCGGTTCACCTCACCCGACCTCCACCCTTCTCCTCCTCCATGCCCCGGTCGCGCGCAGGCGCCGACGCGGCCCGGTCCTGTCCTCCTGCCCGAATGCGCCCGACCGCCCGATCCCGCACCTCTGCCCGATCCCGCACCGCCGCACCGCCGCACCGCCGCACCGCCGCACCGCCGCACCGCCGACCCAGGATCTCCGGAGTGACCGCATGACGACGCACCACAGCCCGACGCACCACCGCTTCTTACACCGCGCCGCCTCCGAGCGCCCGTACTTCAGTGCCGACGGCGAGACCTACCTCGCCGGAACCCAGCTGCGGCACCTCACCAAGTCCCGGCCGTTGCGGGTGCTCTCCGAGGAGGAGTTCGCCTCCTGGCAGACGTACGGCTACGTGGTGGTCCGGGAGGCGATATCCCCGGACGCGGCCAAGCTGCTGCTGGAGTTCGCCTGGGACTTCCAGGGCCTCGACCCGCAGCGTCCCGAGACCTGGTACGAGGAGCGCACCTTCCGCTCGGACCTCGACCGGGACCTGTACGTCTACGGCTTCGTCGAGGCGTACCACCACCAACTGCTCTGGGACAGCAGGCAGTCGCGGCGCGTCTACGACGCCTTCGCCGACGTGTGGGACTGCGAGGAGCTCTGGGTCACCCTGGACCGCCTCAACCTCAACCCGCCCAACGTGAGGAACCGTTCCCGGTCGTTCATCGAGCCGACGGACGAGGGCTTCGACATCGAGCTGCACTGGGACGTCGACACCACGGCCAGTGTGCCGCCGCAGCGGGTGCAGGGCATCGTCGCGCTCACGGACACGGAGCCGGACCAGGGCGGTTTCCAGTGCTCGCCCGAGCTCTTCCACCGTTTCGAGGAGTGGAAGGTGGGCCGGCCCGCCGACCGCGACCCGATCCGGCCCGGTGTCGACCGGGCCGAGTTCCCGGTGATCCGGCCTCAGCTCAACGCCGGTGACCTGCTGATCTTCAACGGGATGCTGGCGCACGGCGTGGCGCCCAACAGCTCCGCCGACGGGGTGCGGGCAGTGCAGTACCTGTCGATGATGCCGGCGTTGGAGGAGCACGAGGAGCTGCGCCGGTCCCGGATCGAGTCCTGGCGCACGCTCGGTACGCCGGACTGGAACGCGACCCTGCTCGGCGACGCGACCCGGCACGAGTCCGAGCGGTACGGCACCGCCGAACTCGACGGCCTGGGGCGGAGACTGCTGGGCCTGGACTCCTGGCACGAGCACGGTGACCGTCCCGGGCGGGCGCGATGACCGGGCTGTCCGACGTGCCCCGCCGGCACAGGGTCGGCCTGACGCTCCCGACGAACCGGGCGTGTTCGGCGACCATCTCCGCCGTCGCCGCCGAAGCTGCTTACGGAGCACGGCGGTTCGGGGTCGAGGTGCACCTGCTGATCCTCGACTCCTCCGACGCTCCGACCGTGTCGGCGCACGCCCGCACCGTCGCCGGACTGCCCGTGGTGCCGGGTGTCGTGGTGCACCACCTCGACGAGCAGGTCCAACAGGCCTTCCTGCGGGCCGTGATCGAGCGCGCCGCGCTGCCGGAGCCGGACCGCCTGCTCGGCCTCCTGCTCCCGGACGGCGTCTCGTACGGCGCCTGCACCGACCGGGCGTTCCTCGTCGCGGCCGCTCTGGGATGCCGTTCGGTGCACCGCCGGGACTCCGACAGCCGCTACCAGGTGTGGGAGGGCGAGCCCGTCTTCCCGATCCATCACGAGCTGGCGTCCCTCGGCAGGCGGGCCGCCGACGCGTCCGCCGGGGTGTCGGAGGTGAACCTCGACCCGTCGCTCGCCCATCGGCCGGTGGCGATGGTGGGCGCGTCCTTCATCGGAGAACTCTCCGTCGACCTCGGCGGCATCCGGGAACTCGACAAGGACGCGTACGACACGGTCGTGGGCCTGTGGGCCCCGGCCGAGTGGTCCGAGGAGGAGCGGGCGGGCCTGGCCGAGGAGTCCTTCAAGGGCGCCGGGCTGCTTCCCTTCCGGGGCGACCACGCGACGCTGACCCTGGTCGACCCCATGCGGGTGGACATGTGCAACATCGCCTTCCACCGGGACGTGTACGAGCGGCTGCCGCTGCCGCCCGCGACCGACACCATCGGCAGCGACTACTTCCTCATCCACGCGGTGCACGACGCCACCCTGCCCGGTGTCCTGCACAACCGGGACATCGAGAACTTCTACACCGGGGAGCGCCGTACGCATGCCGGATTCATGGCGTACCAGCGGCGGTTCGTGAAGTTCCTGCTGTCGATGCTCCACTTCCACTTCGTCTACGCCGGTATGAGCGAGGTCGGCCCCGCGCTCCTCGACGAGGGGCAGCGGCTCGATGCGGCTCCGGTCCGCGCCCTGCTGACGCAGAGCCTGCGGCAGGGCCGCGCCGAGAACGAGCGCCGGCTGGACGTCGTCCAGCGGACCTACCGGCAACTGGGCGGAAGATACGCCGAGTTCGCCGAGCAGGTGGCCGCGGACCGGGAACGGCTGCTGGCGGAGGCGGGGCGGGACATCGAGGACTTCGTCCTGCTGATCGACGGCTGGGCGGCGCTGGTGGACGCGAGCCGGGCGACGGACGTCCGGAGCGCGGCCCGCCCCGGCGGCACCGCCCGGTCCCGGAGCGCGGTCCGGTGAATCCGGCGCTGCGTGCCGCGCTCGCGGCTGCCCCGGACGACCGGATCTTCCATGACCTGGACGGCATCGCCGCCCGGTTCGACGCGCTGACCGGGGAGTTGCCCGGCGTCGGCGTCCGGTTCGCCATGAAGGCGTGCCCCGTGGACGAAGTGCTGGCGTGTCTGGCCGGCCGGGGTGCCGGGTTCGACGCGGCGAGCCCCCGGGAGATCGTCCAGGCCCTCACCACGGGCGCGCCCGTGGACCGGATCCACTACGGCAACACCGTCAAGTCCGACGAGCACATCGCCCAGGCGCACCGGCTCGGCGTACGGGACTTCGCCACCGACAGCCCGGAGGACGTGGCGGCGCTGGCCGTACACGCCCCCGGCTCCCGGGTGTTCTGCCGACTGGCGACCACGGGCCAGGGGGCGTTGTGGGGGCTGAGCCGGAAGTTCGGCTGCTCGGCGGACGACGCCGTACGCGTACTGGAGTCGGCGCGGGATGCGGGTCTGGTGCCCGCCGGGCTGTCGGTGCACGTCGGGTCGCAGCAGATGACCACCGAGGCCTGGCAGCAGGCGTTCGCGACGCTGGGCGAGGTCCTGACGGCACTGCACGCGCGCGGGATCGCGCCCGATCACGTCAACCTCGGCGGCGGCCTGCCCGCGCTCGGTTACACGGACCGGCGGGGAGACCGGCTGGAACCCCCGCTGGACAAGATCTTCGCCGTGCTGCGCGAGGGCATGGAACGCCTCCGCGAACTCGCCCCGGGCCCGCTGGACTTCCTGGTCGAGCCGGGACGCCATCTGGTCGCCGACCACGGTGCCGTCAGGGCACACGTCTCCCGGCTCACCTCGCGCCGGCGGCCGGACGGGGAACGCGCGTACTGGCTCTATCTGAGCTGCGGGAAGTTCAACGGCCTCTACGAGATGGACGAGTTGCAGTATCCGCTCGTCTTTCCGACCCACCCGGCCGACGCCGACCTGGTCCCCGCCGTCGTCGCGGGCCCCACCTGCGACGGCGACGACTCCTACGCGCCCGAGCACTGCCGCGTCCTCGTGCCGAAGGAACTCGCGTCGGGCGACCCGGTCTGGGTGCTGTCCAGCGGCGCCTACGCCACCAGCTACATGACCCGCGGCTTCAACGGCTTCGCCCCGCTCCCCCACAGCTGCGTGGGCGGGAGCGACGGCGGTGGCGGTGGCAGGGGTGACTCCCCGGGCCGCTCCGGGCGGGAGCGGGTACCGGGCGGCCTGCGCATCCGCCCCCTCGCCGAGGGCGACTGGCCGCGGGTCGCCGCTCTGGAGGCCGAGGTGTACGCGCCCGCCGGGCTGTCCGAGGGCCGGGAGGCACTGGAGTCCCGGGGCCGGGCCTCCCCGTCGACCTGCTTCGTCCTGGAGGCCGGCGACCGGATCGCCGGCTACGTCCTCGCCCTGCCCTACCCGCCGTCGCGCTACCCGGACCTGGAACGGCCCGAGGAGCGGTCCTTCACCTCATCCCATCTGCACCTGCACGACCTGGTCGTCGCCGACGACCTGCGCGGCCGGGGCCTGGGCAGCAGGCTCGTGCGCCATCTCGCCGCGGCCGCACGGCAGGGGTACGAGGAGGTCTCCCTGGTCGCCGTGGGAGGCACCGAGAGCTTCTGGGCCCGGCACGGGTTCCGGCCCGACCGGCGGGTCGAACTCCCCGCGAGTTACGGCGAGAACGCGGTCTACATGTCCGGCCCGGTCCCGGGCGGACGACCCGACGGCCCCGAAACGGAGGGCTGACGCCCATGCCCCGCACCCCTGTCCCCCGCACCCCCGTGCCCCGCGCGCCCGGCGCCTTCCGCCGCGACCAGTTGGCCATCGCCGCGCTGTTCTGCTTCCTCGGCTTCCAGTACGCCACCTGGGTCTCCCGGCTGCCCGCCCTCAAGGACCGGTTCGGCCTCGACGAAACACGGCTGGGCCTGCTGCTGATGGTCTGCGGGGCCGGCGCCGCGGTGTCCTTCCCGCTGGTCGCCCGGCTGATGCGGCAGCTCGGTTCGCGGCGTCTGGCGCTCTGGTCGGCACTGGCCCTGGCGGCGGTGCTGCCGGCGCTGTCCGCGGCCGGCTCCTATCCCCTCGCCCTGCTGGTGGTCTTCGTCGACGGGGTGGCCGTCGGCTGTCTGAACGTCGCCATGAACGCGCAGGGCGCGGCGCTCGAGGCCCGGTACGGGCGGGCCGCGATGGCGCGGTTGCACGCCACGTTCAGCGCGGGCTCGCTCGCGGCCGCGCTCCTCGCCTCGGGGATGAACGTCGTGACGCACACCGTGTCCGCGCACTTCGCCGCCGCCGCGGCCCTGCTCCTGCTGCTGCTCGCCGCCGCACGCCCACGTCTGTCGGCGGACGAGCAGACTCCGGGGTCCGGGCAGGATCCAGGGTCCGAGCAGGAAGGGGCGACCGGGAGGGCCGAGGCGTCGGAGGAGCGCGCCGCGAAGGGCGCCGCCAAGGCCGTCCGGCGCTTCGCCGGTGCCTCGGGGGCGGCGCTCTGGCTGGGCTGCGCCATGGTGTTCGGCACGGTCACCGAGGGCGCGATGAACGACTGGTCGGCGCTCTATCTCACGGCGGAGACCGGTGCGTCGGGGCAGCTCGCGCCGCTGGGCATCGCCGTGGTCTCGGTGATGATGGTGCTGGCCCGCCTCCTCGGCGACGGCTGGCGGAGCCGTCTGGGCGACGCACGGGTCGTCCACGTCGGCAGCGTGGTGGCCGGCACCGGTCTCGCGCTCGCCCTGGCGGCCGGCGGGACCTGGCCCGCGCTGGTCGGCTTCGCCTGCGTGGGCCTGGGCATGGCGACCGTGACGCCCTGTCTCTACGTCGCGGCCGCCGCGGAGGGTCCGAGGGCACTGGCCCTGGTCGCCGCCCTGGGCACCACCGGCCTGCTGGCGGGCCCGGCGCTGATCGGCTTCGTGGCGGGCCGAACGGACCTGACGGTCGGCATGGCGGTGGTCGCCGCCTCGGCACTGCTGGTGTCCGTCTCCGCGCGGCGCGTCACCTGGCGGAGACCGGGCGAGGCCGCCCCGACCGGTGCCGACGAGGGCGACGGGGGAAACAAGGGCGGAGTCGGGGCGGAGACGGGAACGGGGACGGGGGCGGGACCGGTTGAGGCGTGATGCCCGTGCGGCACAGTGGTCAGGACTGTGCCGCACGGGCGGCTGGGGGTCCCGCTCAGGGCTCCCGGGGCGTGCCGGTTGCCGTGATGCGGGTGATCGCGTCGAGCGTCAGGGCCCGGTCGTGGGGTTCCCGGGACAGGGCGAGGTGGAGGGTCAGTCCCTCGATGAGGGCGTCGAGCTGGCGGGCGGTGTCCGGGTCGAAGTACTTCTCGAGGTGGACCCGGCTGCGGCGCATCCACTCGTGGGTGAGTTCCCGGTAGGCGGGGCGGCGGGCGGCGAGGGCGTACAGCTCCTGGGTGAGCACGAGGTCGCGCCGGCTGCCCTCCGACAGGACGTGGACGAGGTCGGCCACGGCCTCGATGGCCTCCTCCCGGCCGGCCGGCGCCGCGAGATGCGTGTCGAAGACCCCGACCACCTGGCCGGTGAACTCGCCGAACGCCTCCCTGAGCAGCTCGTCCATCCCGTTGAAGTGGTACGTCATCGACCCCAGCGGCACCCCGGCACGCTGGGCGATCTTGCGGTGCGAGACCGCCGCGAGGCCCTCCTCGGCGATGAGGTCGAGGGTGGCGGCGACGATGCGTTCGCGCCGCCGCGGGTCGGTGTGTCCGGTGGCCACGGGAGCCTCAGATGTCGCGGACCGGGCGGGCGGGGTTGCCGACGGCGACCACGTTCGCCGGCACGTCCTTGGTGACGACCGCGCCGGCGCCGATCACGGAGTTGTCCCCGATGGTCACCCCGGCCAGGACGATGGCGCCGCCGCCGATCCAGACGTTGTCGCCGATGGTGATCGGCTGCGCGGCCTCCAGCTTGTCGCGCCGGGGCTGCGGCTCCACGGGGTGCGTGGGGGTGAGGAGCTGGACGCTCGGGCCGATCTGGCAGTCCTCGCCGATGACGATGGCCGCGACGTCCAGTGCGGTCAGGTTGTAGTTGACGAAGGTGCGCGCCCCGATGGTGATGTTGCTGCCGTAGTCGACGTACAGGGGCGGGCGCACATGCGCCTCCTCGCCCACGGCGCCGAGCAGTTCGGCGAGGATCGACTGCGCCGCGGCGGCGTCCTCGACGAAGGCGGCCTGGAAGCGGGCGGCCAGACGTACGGCCTCCTGCTGCCGGCGGGCGATCTCGGGATCGTCGGCGATGTAGAGGTCGCCCGCCTGCATCCGTTCCAGGTTCGTACGGGGGTCCTGCGCGAAGTATTCCGTCGCCATGAAACCGACGGTACACCCTGGAGCGTACGAACGTACACTCTCCGCGCCCGGCAGTCCCCGCGGCGCTCCCCTACCTCGCCGCGGCGCTCTCCTGCCCCTCGTCGCCTGCCGGTCGACGCTTCCGTGCTCCCAGCACTCCGGCGAGCACGACCACGAGTGCGCCCGCGAGGGGCACCACCAGCAGGCCGAGGCGCAGGCCGGCCTCGTCGGCGACGAGGCCGACGACCGGCGGGGAGAGCAGGAAGCCGAGCCGCATCAGCCAGGAGACGATCGTGAGCCCCGATCCGGGCTTGAGGCCGGGCAGTTCGTCGGCCTCGTGCATCGCCGCCGGCACCAGGGTCGCCACGCCGAACCCGGCCGCGGCGAAACCGAGGATCGTGCCGGGGACCGTGGGCACGGCCAGCGCCAGGCCCATGCCGGCCGCGGCGATGAAGCCGCCGGCGCGGGCCACCGCGCGCTGGCCGAAGCGGTCGACGAGCCGGTCGCCGAGGATCCGGCCGACGAACTGGGCCCCGACCAGGGCGATGAAGCCGGAGGCCGCCAGCGCCGCCGACGCGTTCAGCGAGTCGGAGAGGTAGAGCGCGGCCCAGGAGTTGCCCGCGTCCTCGACGAGCGTGCCGGCGGTGGCGATGAGAACGAGCGCGGCCAGCACGTACCGCGTCCGCGAGGTCATGGCCGAACGCCCGCCTCCGGCGCTCGCCTTCTCCCGCGACTCCCCCTTCGCCTCCTTCGTCTCCGTCTCCGTCTCCTCGGCCGGTTCGGTGTCGGGTCCGGGCAGGCAGAACCGCAGGGCGACGCAGGCGGCGATCCCGAAGAGCACGCCCGAGATCAGCAGGTGCACCCCGAGCGGGAGGTCGAGCGCGATCGCACCGGCGGCCATGGCTCCGCCGGTGACGGCGCCGATGGACCAGATGGCGTGGAAGGAGTTGATGATGGAGCGCCCGTAGCGGCGCTGCACCCGCAGCCCGTGGGCGTTCTGCGCGACGTCGGTGAACGCGTCCATGGCGCCGGCCAGGAACAGCGCCATCGCGAACAGCACCACCGACTGCGACAGACCGGCGACCAGGATCCCGGCCGCGGTCAGCAGCGTGCTCGCCACCGCCGCCCGCGCCGAGCCCAGCCGGCGGACGAGAACCCCCGCCGCCAGGCCGGCCACGACGGCCCCCGCCGGGAACGCCGCGACGGCCAGCCCGTAGGCGGCGTTGCCGATGCCGAGATCCGCCTTGATCTGCGGATAGCGCGGCAGGAGGTTCGCGAACAGGGCGCCGTTGGTGAAGAAGAGCACGGCAACGGCTGCGCGAGCCTGCCGCTCGGCCAGGCCCGGCCGCCGCAGTACGTCAATGGTCATACGCCGGACCCTATCCGCAGAGCGTACGAACGTACACTCCCCTTTTCCGGCGACACCGTCGACGTCCGGCCCCGGGTCCCGGGCGGGGACCTGGAGCCGGACGCGTGAAGGCTTCCGGCGTCAGCCGCTGTAGGTCTCGAACTCGGCGACCCGCGGGCTGCCGTTCGAGCTGGTGATCTCGAAGGTGACCTTCTTCAGCGAGGTCTTCGGGAAGGAGATGACGCCCGCTCCGCTGCCGGAGGTCAGAACGGCACCGGTGTCGTTGTTGAGGACCCTCCAGTTGCGGATACCGCCCTCGGAGCCCGCTGCCTCACGAATGCTGATCTTCGACACCGAGGTGGCGGACGACCACTTGACCGAGACGGAGCCGGTCGAGCCGCTCGGCGACCAGTAGCTGCCCAGGTTGCCGTCGATCACGTTGCCGTAGCTCGTGCCACTGGCCTTGCTGGAGCCGTCGGCACCGGCGCCGAGGCTGAGGTTGGCCCCGGTAGGGGGATCGGTCGGGTCGGTGGGGGGAGTCGTGGGGTCGGTCGGGCCCGGGGTCTGCGGGGTGCAGTTGCCGTTCGAGACCTGGTTGCCCTTGTTGGCGCCGGCCGTCCGGTTCACCACGTCCGGTACGCAGCTCGCGCTGTCGAGGCTGTAGGAGTAGGGGATGCTCACCGAGGTGTTGGACGTCGGGTTGGGGCCGGCGGGCTGGTTGTCGCCGCTGCGGGCGGACCAGGTCACGTTGTCGAAGATGTTGCCGCTGACCTGCCAGTAGCCGGCTTCGCTGGTGTAGAAGGTGCCGAGGACGTCCTTGGAGTCCTTGAAGTAGTTGTTGTCCACCTTCGCGCGGGCCCCGGCCCGGGAGTTGATGCCGGACTCGTGCAGGTTCACGTAGTGGTTGTTGTAGATGTGCGAGATGCCGCCGCGCAGCAGCGGAGTACGGGAGTCGATGTTCTCGTACTTGTTGTGGTGGAAGGTGACGTAGCCGTTGGAGCGGTCGCTCTCGCTGGACCCGATGAGGCCGCCGCGGCCGGAGTTGCGCAGGATGCTGTACGACAGGGTCACGTACTGGGTGTTGTCCTTCATGTCGAAGAGGCCGTCGTAGCCCTCCGATTCCCCGCCGGACGCCTCGAGGGTGGCGTGGTCGACCCAGACGTTGCGGACGTCGCTCTCCATGCCGATGGCGTCGCCGCCGTTGGAAGTGGGCGAGCCGGACTTCTTGACGTTCCGGACGGTCACGTTCTGGATGATGATGTTGCTGGACTCCCGGATGTGGATGCCCAGTTGGTCGAAGACGGCACCGCTGCCGACCCCGACGATCGTGACGTTGCTGATCTGCTTGAGCTCGATCACGCCGGCGGCGGTGTTGCAGCTGCTGCCGGACACCTTGGTGGTGTTGCCGTGGTTGATGGTCCCCTGGACCTCGATGATGATCGGGGTGCTGCTGCTGGCCCGGCTGCACAGGGCCGAGTGGATCGCGGTGCCCGTGGTGGCGCGCACCGTCTGCCCGCCGGCGCCGCCGGTGGTCCCGCCGTTCTGGGTGGCGTAGCCGGTGGCGCTGCCGGTCACGGCCGCCGACGCCGAGGACGTCGACACCACCAGCCCGGTCGCGGCCGCGAGGGCCGCCGTGGCCAGCGTCGCACTGAGGCGCACTGCTGCTGATCTCTTCATCCGTGTCTCTCCCTGTTCGTCTGCACGTGCCGGGGACAGGTGGCATGGGTCGGGGCAGCCGCGATGGACGGCCTTAATGGCATGGGCATGTCATACAGGGTGCGGTCGAACCCGGCGGACCTCTCTCCGGACGGATGCGGCCGCACTCGGCCGTGCTCGGCCACTCGCTGCGTACGCGGCCGTACTGTGATCGCGCCCCGCCGGCGCCCTGGCCCTGCCCTGCTGCGGGTGCTTGCTGTGAGCGGGTGCTGGTGTTACGGGTGCCGTTTCCTCTCCCGGCCGGCAGGTCGGCCGACGCCGGTCACGAGATCACCGCGACCGCACTCCCGCGCCGGAACCGCGGCGGCTCATACGCGAAGCCACCTGCTGACGCGGCGACTTCACTCCGCTGGATCCGAACCGACAACCGGGGGAAAGCGCTTTCCCTACGGGAGAATAGGGCGGCCTCCGTCGGCCTGGCAAGGCTCCGGACACCATGGGTGCGCTCTTTCGTATCTCATACACCAGCGGTCGTTCATGCTCATCTCACGCCCAGGGAGCGGAGTTCGGAGGAAGGCCACCGGAGCCGCCCCCTGGACCTCGCACCGACTCCGGGTGACGACGAGGTCGAGACCCGCATCGAGGTCGGCCCTGTGCGGTTCCAGGCGCTCGTGGACTACCACCTCCCGGATGGCAACCCCGGACAGCGACCCCGAATAAGCCGCATATGCGAATCCTTGATTCCACATAGGCAGCTGATGCGACGCGAAAGGACATTTCCAGCTTGCATCTGCG
The DNA here is from genome assembly GCF_045209715.1 of Streptomyces sp. NBC_01635. Classification (NCBI taxonomy): domain Bacteria; kingdom Bacillati; phylum Actinomycetota; class Actinomycetes; order Kitasatosporales; family Streptomycetaceae; genus Streptomyces; species Streptomyces sp. NBC_01635. The sequence continues at coordinate 6,874,854 of NZ_CP109277.1, forward strand.
GCAGTACGATCAGCGCATGCATTCCCGCTGGATCGGTCCGCGAGCAGCAGTAGGCAGAGGGAGAAGCCCTGTGACGACCCGCCCCGCACCCCGGACCCGCCTGTCCCGGTCAGCCGGTGCCGGTGCTGCCGTGCTGCTGGTTCTGGGGGCCGCGACGGCCTGCTCCTCGGACGAGGCCGGAGCCGGCTCCCGCTCGGGCTCGGGCTCGGGTGAGCTGTCCGGCGCGGTGACCGTGTTCGCCGCGGCCTCCCTCACGGAGAGCTTCACGACGTTGGGCGAGCGGTTCGAGAAGGCGAACCCCGGCACCGAGGTCACGTTCAGCTTCGGCGGCAGCGACAGTCTCGCCGCCGGTATCACCAGCGGCGCCCCCGCCGACGTCTTCGCCTCCGCCAGCCCGAAGACGATGAAGATCGTCACGGACGCGGGGGACGCCGCCGGCACCCCGGTCACCTTCGTCCGCAACCAGCTGGAGATCGCCACCCTGCCGGGCAACCCGGACCACATCTCCTCCCTGAAGGACCTGACCGATCCGAAGCTGAAGGTCGTCCTGTGCGACAAGAAGGTGCCGTGCGGGGCCGCCGCGCAGACGGCGCTGGACGCTTCCGGCCTGAAGCTCACCCCGGTGTCGTACGAGCAGGACGTCAAGAGCGCGTTGACGAAGGTCGAGCTGAAGGAGGCCGACGCCGCCCTCGTGTACAAGACGGACGTGCACGCGGCGGGTGACAAGGTGGTGGGCGTGGACTTCCCCGAGGCCGCCGAGGCCGTCAACGACTACCCGATCGCCCTGCTCGAGGACGCCCCGAACGCCGTGGCGGCCGAGGCGTTCATCGCGTACGTGCGGTCCGACGAGGGTCAGCGGGTGCTGGCGGACGCCGGGTTCCTGACGTCGTGACCCCGGCGGACGCCTCCGGCACCGCGGCTCGCACCCACAAGGGCACCCGTAAGGGCACCGGCCCGCGGCGCCGCCGCGTGGGGGCGGTCGGCGGGCAGGGCGTGCCGCTGCCCCTGCTGCTCCCCGCGCTCCTCGCGCTGGCGTTCCTGCTGGTGCCGCTGCTCGCGCTGCTGGTCCGGGCCCCGTGGCAGGGCATGCCCGAGCAGCTGACCAGCCCCGTGGTGTGGCAGGCCCTGCGGCTCTCCCTGGTGTGCGCCACCGCGGCGACGGCGGTGAGCCTGGTCCTCGGCGTACCGCTGGCCTGGCTGCTGGCCCGTACGGAATTCCCCGGCCGGGGCCTGGTCCGGGCACTGGTGACCCTCCCCCTGGTCCTGCCGCCGGTGGTGGGCGGTGTCGCCCTGCTCATGGCGCTGGGCCGCAACGGCATCGTCGGGCAGTGGCTGGACGCCTGGTTCGGCATCAGCCTGCCGTTCACCACGGCGGGGGTCGTGGTCGCGGAGACGTTCGTGGCGATGCCGTTCCTGGTCATCAGCGTCGAGGGCACGCTGCGCGCCGCCGACCGCCGGTACGAGGAGGCCGCGGCCACGCTGGGCGCGTCGCGCTTCACCGCGTTCCGCCGGGTCACGCTGCCGCTGATCGCGCCGGGCATCGCGGCGGGCTCGGTGCTGGCCTGGGCACGGGCGCTGGGCGAGTTCGGGGCGACGATCACCTTCGCCGGCAGCTTTCCCGACCGGACCCAGACCATGCCCCTCGCCGTCTACCTCGCCCTGCAGAGCGACCCGGAGGCGGCCATCGCGCTCAGCGTGGTCCTGCTCGCCGTCTCGATCGCGGTGCTGGCCGGCCTGCGCGACCGATGGATGACCGCGTCATGACCCACACCGGCAAGCCCGGACACGACCTCACCGGTGACGAGACCGGCGCCCCCGAACCCGACGGCCTCGGCGCCCGCCTCGTCGTCGACCACGGCACCTTCCGCCTGGACATCGCCCTCACCGCCGCGCCGGGCGAGGTCGTCGCCCTGCTCGGCCCGAACGGCGCCGGCAAGAGCACGGCGCTGCGCGCCCTGGCCGGGCTGACGCCCCTCACCGCCGGCCATCTCCACCTGGACGGGAAGAAGCTGGACCGTCTGCCGCCCGAGTCCCGTCCCGTGGGCGTCGTCTTCCAGGACTATCTCCTCTTCCCGCACCTCACGGCGCTGGACAACGTGGCCTTCGGCCCCCGCTGCCAGGGCGCCACGAAGGCTCAGGCACGGGCGACGGCCGCCGCGTGGCTGGACCGTATGGGTCTGGCGGAGCACTCCGGCGCCAAGCCCCGCCGTCTCTCCGGCGGCCAGGCGCAGCGTGTGGCCCTCGCCCGTGCCCTGGCCACCAACCCGCGACTGCTCCTCCTCGACGAGCCCCTCGCCGCCCTGGACGCCCGTACCCGCCTGGACGTACGCGCCCAGCTCCGCCGCCATCTGGCCGCGTTCGAGGCCGTCGCCGTCCTCGTCACGCACGACCCGCTCGACGCGATGGTGCTGGCCGACCGTCTGGTGGTCGTGGAGCACGGCAGGGTCGTCCAGGAAGGAACGCCCCAGGACATCGCCCGTCACCCGCGCACCGACTACATCGCGCAGCTCGTCGGCCTGAACCTCTACACCGGCCGGGCCGAGGGCCACACCGTACGGCTGGACGGCGGCCCGACGGTCACCACCACCGAGGATCTCACCGGCCGGGTCTTCGTCGCGTTCCCGCCCGGCGCCGTGACCCTCCACAGCAGCCGCCCCACCGGTTCCAGCGCGCGCAACCTCTGGCGCTGCGAGGTCGCCGGCATGGAGACCCACGGCGACCAGATCCGTGTCGCCCTCACCGGCGAACTCCCCCTGGCCGCCGACCTCACCACGGTCGCCGCCGCCGAACTCGACCTCCACCCGGGCGCGGAGGTGTGGGCCACGCTCAAGGCGACCCAGACCCACGCCTATCCGGTCTGACGGCGGGTCGGCCTCCCCGTTCCCGGCTTCCGACGGTGAAGCGCGGGTCCTTACGCCGGGTCCGCCGAGCCTCGCTTGTCCTCGACGTGGACGACGTGAAGTTCGGTGCCGTCCCGATGGCGCTTGGCGCGTCCGAACAGCCCGACGGCGATCTTCGACTGATCGTGAGGCTCATCAGGGCCGACATAGGTAAGGACGTCGTTGTGCTGCCCGGTGACGACCCATCCCTCGGCGTCCTTGAGGTCGATCACCCTGAAGTCCCCTGCCGAAGATCCGGCATGCACCGGGCCGAACTCCTTCAGCATCTCGGTGGCCTGTTCGGTCGGCTCTCCGTCCGGAGCGGTCAGCACGACACACGTGCCATGCTCGAACAACACCCACGGCTTGCGGGAATCGGCGAGAAACCGCTGCCAGACGTCCTTCAGTATCTCGGTGTTCACGGCGGTCATCATGCCGCAGAACTGGACTTTCCCCGTGACGTTGGACACTCGATGCTTACGCCGCGAGGGCATGTCCTTGCTCGTGCCGCTGCCGGATCTCCAGCGGGGTCAGGTAGCCCCAGTGCGGGTGCTTCCGTAGCCGCTTGCGGTTGTAGAAGGTCTCGATAAAGGTGAAGATCTCGGCGCGGGCGGTGGCTCGGTCGGGCCAGCGGCGGGTGCCGATCTCTTCCTTCAGTACTGCGAAGAACGACTCGGCGACGGCATTATCGAAGCACGAGCCGGTCCGGCCCATGCTCTGCCGCAGCTTCAACCGGCCTATCTCCCGCCGGAGTTCCTCGGACGTGTACTCACTGCCGCGATCCGAGTGCACGATGCAGCCCGGCTGGAGCCGACCGCGGCCGGCGGCCATCGCCAGCGCGTCGACGACCAGGGACGCCCGGTGGTGGCCGGCCATCGAGTAGCCGACGATCTCGCGGGTCGCCAGGTCCAGCCAGGTCGCCAGGTAGAGCCAGCCCTCCTCGGTGGCGATGAAGGTGATGTCGCCGACCAGCTTCTCGCCCGGCGCGCTCGCCGTGAAGTCGCGGCCGATCAGATCCGCAGCGGGCACCGCCTTCTTCGCCGGGCGGGTCAGTGAACGGCGTTTGCGCCGGGTGATCCCGGCGATGTCGCGCTCACGCATGATCCGCTCCACGCGCTTGCGGTTGATCCGCCTGCCCGACCTGCGCAGTGCGGCGTGGATGCGCGGCACTCCGTATGCGTGTCTGGAGGCGATGTGCAGCACGGTGATCTCGTGGGCCAGGGCGTCGTCGGCGGCCTGGCGGGCGGCGCGGGCCTGCTCGCCGGCCCGCCAGGCGTAGAACGAGGACCGGGCAACCTTCAGCAGCCGGCACAAGAGAGCAACACCATGGGTGGTCTTCTCCGCTTCGATGAACACGTACACGTCGTTCACCGATCGCTCTCCTTCGCGAAGAAGACCGCCGCTTTTCGCAGCACCTCGATCGTCTCGGCCTGCTCACGGGCCAACTTGCGCAGCCGACGCAGCTCCTCCCGCTCGGCCGTCGTCAGCTCGCCCGGTGCCCCCTGGCCCTGGTCGACCTGGTCCTGCCTGACCCAGTTGCGCAGCCCCTCGGCGCTGACGCCGAGTTCCCGGGCCACCTCGGTGACGGTCCTGCCGGAGGAGCGGACCAGAGCGACCGCGTCCCGCTTGAACTCCTCCGTGTACCGCCTACTGCGGTTGCTCTTGTTTCCCACCTGGCACTACTTCCTCTGGAACCTCACGTCCCAGTCTCCAGGTGTCCAACATCAAGGGGAAGCTTCACGGAGACCTCGGAAGCTGCGTTGCGTGCACATAGGCGCCAATAGCGTCGTCGCCATCAGTTGTTGCTCAACTCTGCTTCACCGATGGGCACCTGCGTCGGTACCCGAAGCACCATCTCTGAGCAGGGAAAGAGCCGTCGTCGACTGTTGTCATCTGTCATCGTTGAGCACCCCCGCACGGCCCAGAGACGGCCCGAGCGAGGGTGTCGCAGTGCGCCTCTCGATGCGCTGAAGTGGAGCTTCCCAAGTAGGGTGGAACACACGACGCGCTCATCGGCCGCCTTCCGCTGCCAGCCTCGCCGTCGCCCCCCATGTGCGTCCGCTGCTGGTCGTGGCGTGACATTCCAAGTGCGGCTCGGGCACTGAATTCCCATGAAGCGCGGAGTTCCGGACAAGTGCTAGAGAGGCAATCATGGCCTTTGCCACTGCCAAGGACGACACACAGATCTATTTCAAGGACTGGGGGTCGGGCCCACCGGTGGTCTTTTCCCACGGTTGGCCACTGATCGCGGACGCGTGGGATCCGCAGCTGAAGCTGATGGCGGACAACGGCTTCCGGGCTGTGGCCCACGACCGGCGCGGGGGTGGACGCTCGGGCCAGTCCTGGAAGGGGAACGACCTCGACACGTACGCTGAAGATCTGGCCTCGGTCATCGAGGCCCTCGACCTTCGTAACGTCATCCTGGTCGGTCACTCGACCGGTGGGGGAGAGGTCACACGCTACATCGGCCGACATGGTTCGAGTCGTGTCACCAAGACGGTTCTGCTCGGCGCGATCCCCCCGTTGATGCTCAAGACGGAAGCGAACCCGGAGGGGCTGCCGATCGACGTCTTCGACGAGCTCCGAAAAGGCGTACTGACGGACCGTTCTCAGTTCTACAAGGACCTCAGTGCTCCCTTCTACGGCGCCAACCGCGAAGGGTCGACCGTCTCGCAGGGGATCCGCGACGAGTTCTGGCTCTGGAGCATGACGGTGGGCATCATAGGCGCCCACGACTGCATTAAGGCGTTCTCCGAGACCGACCTCACTGAGGACCTCAAGAAGTTCGACATTCCCACGCTGATCATTCACGGCGACGACGATCAGATTGTTCCCATCGTGGCATCCGCGAATAAATCGTCGCAGCTCGTCAAGGACGTGACCTTCAAGGTCTACCCGGGGGCTCCGCACGGCTTGTCGATGGTTCCCGAGTTCGCGGGACGGTTCAACGCCGACCTCCTCGAATTCGCACGCGGCTGACCGGCCACGCCTCGTCGCTCACTGGTCCTCTCGCGTTCTGGTCTGCGGATGCCCGTCCGCAAGCCTCGACCGTCAGGCGCAGCCGGTGGATCAGCTCGTGTGCGCCGGCCGTGGGACTTCGCCGCGCACCACGGCGTGAGACCGCGTCAATGTGGTGCCGGTCCAGTCACGGGGCCGGCTCGTCGCCGGTACCCGCCCCGCTCCCTGCCCGCCCCGCTCCTCAGCTTCCACACCGAAGAGCAGGGGAAGGGTGCCGAAGACCGGGAAGAGGGCGACGCGGGCCTGATCAACTTCGTTCGGCCCTTTTGGTCCTCGAGCACGACAGGGGGTCAGTCGCGATCATGCGATTGGCCCCCTGCCCAGCGTCGGGGTGGAGGGATGTGAATTTACGACCTCTTCGTCCCGAAGCAACTTGGACAGGTGTCTGACCTTGAGCTGCCGTGCCTCTAACCTGCTGCGATGGTCCACAGACGTCCGTACTTGTCCGCCGCTGTTCGACGTGGTTGTCACGCAGTTAGACACGCAGGTGGGTCGCCTCAGACCAGGGGTGACCTTGCCCCGTGGCGTTCATGGAGCCGTCGCACTTGCTTGATCCAGAAGCTGTCCTTCTCCTCCTTGGATGCACTCATGGGGAGAAGCTGAAGCTCTTTAGCCAGCTGGTAGAAGCCGGGCCCGGCGTCGTTGGCAGTCAAGTAGTTCACCAAAGCTGAGAGCATCAGCGGGGGGTCAGAGGGGGCGATCTGCTGGTCTCGTTCCACGATCAGCCCCAGTAGGTGCCCCATGGCCGCTCGCTCGTCGGCGCGCTCGAAGTCGAAGGCATGGCAGCCGGTTCGCCTAGCCAAGGTGACGTTGAGCTCTGTGTACGAGGTGAGCTTGCCTAGCTTCGCCCGTTCAATGAGCGCGTTTCAACCTGAAGTTGCAGGTCACGGGGCTGGCGTGGGTCGCGATTGGGGTGCTCGTGCCGGTCAGAGGCATGATCGGTAGGAGGTGATCATCCGTCAGCGGTGGACCTCGGCGTTCGTCAGCACGAGGAGGGCCCGCAGCAGCGTGGTCGCGTGTCGGGCGTTCATGCGGACCTTGGTGAGGATCCGCCAGTTCTTCAGGTCGGCAAAGCCGTGCTCGTTCGCCGCGCGCTCGCGGCTGACCAGCCGGTTCGCCTCCTTCTGGGCGTCGGTGAGCGGATGGCCGCGAGTCGCCCGCCGGCCGGTGACGATGACCGGGGCGTCGGGGTCGTCGTCCAGGCCGACGAAGCCGAGATCGGCCAGAGCACCCAGACCGGCCTCCCGCAGGCGGGTGGTGATCCTGTTGTGGCGGGCGGTGGTGATCTCGCTGGAGCGGCCCGGCCGTGCCGCCGAGATCCAGACCAGGTTGCCGCGCTCGTCGGTCAGGGCCAGGAACAGCAGGCCGTGGGCCTTGTGTTTCCCGCTGTAGTTCGCCCGGTTCTCGTTCCCGGCGCGTCGGCGGGTGTGGACCAGGGTGCCGTCGAGCAGGACGACGACGCCACCCTTCCGGGCGATTTTCTTCAGCGCGCGGTCCAGGCGCGGGGCCTGCGCGGCGAGCAGGCCGATCACTTCCAGCAGCCAGCGGCGCACGGTGGAGGCGGAGACACCGTTGCCGCCCGCCATGTCGGAAAGCCGCTGGTCGTGCCGGAGGACCGCGAGGACGATCAGGGCGATCCGGCCGGGCGGGAGCTTGCGCCAGCGGGAGCGGATCTTCTTCAGGTGGGCGCGGACCAGGCCGGAAACCAGGTCCAGGGTGGCGCTCGACAGCGGCAGGCGGCACTGGTAGACAAGCCCCTCAGTGCCCTCGGCGAGGCTGGTGTTCTTTCGCATGGAATCCCCAACTCTCGCCGGGAGCATGCGTGTTACGCCAGAATCAGGCCGTGGCCGGTCAGGCGGGTGGCTGCGGCAGGGCGGTGAAGCGGCCGGCGGGGGTGCGGTGCAACCAGCCCCGGTCCGCCAGGCGCCTGAGCTTGTCGCGTACCGGTTCGACCTGCCCGGGTTGGGTGCCTCTGCCGAGCTGGACGCTGACGTCCTTGGCCGGGGTCGGATCCGAGGCCGCGGCCACCAGCTTCATGATCGTCTGGTAGTCGGCGGGCAGCGCGCTCTCGTCTATGCCCGGCTCGCGGTGCGGGACCAGCAGCATCCCGCCCGCGCCCGGAGTCGTCACCCGCTCCAACTCCTCGGCCACGTCCGGGTCGTCGGTCTGCCCGCTCCGCTTGGCCTCGATGAACTGCCCGATCACCATCTCGGCGGCTTCCAGCCGGACCACCTCGGCATCGATCTCGGCGAGTTCCTTGCGCAGCCCTTCGGCGCGATCGGCCAGCACCACTCTCCGCTGCATCACCCAGACCAGCATGTCCGTCACCAGCAGCCCCTTCCCACCCGGCTCCCCTCGGAGCCTACGAGGCACTCCCAATCCCACATCGCGACTCCGGCGAACCGGCAACGCATCGGATGATCACCTGCTACCGATCACACCACCGACCGGCACGAGCACCTCAGTCCCCGCCCATACCAGCCCCACGACCAGCGGATTCAGGTTGAACAACGCTCAGTGGCTCTTCGTACGCTACTGAGTGTGCCGACCGCCGGAGTGGTTCATTTCTTGCGCCGCCTGCTCGCCCTCTTCTTCAGCTCGGCCTGGCCGCGTTTCGTCCACTCACCTTGATGGAGGTGGCAGCGTGCCGTGCCCTTCATCGTCTTGTTCCGACAGCGACGCCCGGCCGTCGTCGGCCAGCCGCACTTCCCTTGTTTCCACTCACCCACCGTCCACCCCCGGCAGTCCGCCCCGCGCTCAAGGTATCCAGCCTGCGCCACCTTGCAGACGCAGGGCAGGGCGCGTAGCCGGCGGCGTCATACCACCCGGGCGCACGCGGGTCAGTACACCGAACGTGCTCTCTCGCGTACACGCTTTCCCACCGTGTCGGTGGGGCGGCGGGGGTGTGCACAGGGGCGTTCACCTGGGTTCACCGGCGGCCGGCCGTGGGCGGGAGCGGCCCACTGGTCTCGGCCGAACGTCGGCGAACGGTGGTGAACGCAACGGAGACCGAGGCGGGGCTGCCGAACCTCGAACCCCGAGGCGGTGTCCGTCCCTCGTGCCATCATCCTCACGTGCTGAAGATCCCCGGATACGAAAACGGCCCTCTGGTCCAGGGCACTGCTTACCTGGACGATCCGTTGTTCTGGCCCGTGCACCTCGGCACCTGCTTGCGCGGTGAGGACGCGCAGCGAGCCGCGTTCGGTGCCGACTGGGACGCGGCCACGGAGCTGTATCGCGCACTGTCCGCCGAGAGTGAGTGGCCGGTGTTCAGCGTGCCTCTGCCCTCCGGGCACACCGTCCATGCCGTCTACCGCAACATCGAGGGCGAACACGGAGTGGACTACCTGATACATCACCCGGCGTGGTCCGCAGCGGAAACCCTTGCCGTGGACGACGGTCACTTCATGGGGCCCGGCATGGCCTGGCCGGAGTTGCTGTCCGTTGCCCGGCAGCCGGCGACAGAGGGTGTTGACGACCCCGACGCCCGTCTCTTGCTGCTCTTTCCGACACTCGGCGATGCGCACCTTCCCGACGACGCAACCGTCGCCCTCACCGCCGCGCTCACCGCTCTCACCTTGATCGAAGAGCCCGCCGAAGTGGCGAGCATGCTCCTTGAGAACCAGGGCCAGTGGGCTCCTGCTCACTGGAGGCCGTCCGACGGCGTCTGCATCAACGACGGTGGGCACTCGTACCGCAACCCCGGCAACGCCTTCGCTCTGCCCGAGGGCCGCCTTCGGGAGATCAGTAACGCACTGAACGGCGGGGAGGCGACGGCCCACCAGGCATCCGGCTGAAGCCATGAGCTCGGGAAGCTGTGATTGCTTGGGGCGGATTCAGCTTCTGAGCAGAAGGAACGGCTGGGTTGATGCCTTCGCGGAGATGTCTGTCTTCACCAGGATGCCCCGCTGCCCCGCTCGATCCGGTGCGGTTACGGTGCGGGGGCGTGTCGAGAGCCGTACCGCCGTCGTGGGCCTACGCCACGGAGTGGAGTTCCCTCTGCGGCTGGACGCCTGCCGACCTGGTGGGGTTCCGCTGTTGTTGCGGGGTAAACAAGTATCGGCACGGGCCCCACGCCACCCATACTCGGTTACGTGTTCCTGACGATCTCGACCACCGGCGACCGGACCAACCCCGCTACCGACCTGGGCTTCCTCCTCCATAAGCACCCTGAAAGCCCCTTCTCGGCCCATCTGTCCTACGGCACCGCGCACGTCCTCTACCCCGAGGCGGACGCCGAGCGCTGCACGGCGGCGCTGCTGCTGGAGGTGGACGCGGTGGCACTGGTCCGGCGCGGCAAGGGCAAGGGCCGTGGTGGCGCCCCCGACGCCGCCCTCGCCCAGTACGTCAACGACCGCCCGTACGCGGCGTCCTCGCTGCTCGCCGTCGCGCTCAGCGGCGTCTTCTCCAGCGCGATGCGCGGCGTGTGCAAGGCCCGTCCGGAGCTGCCCGGACAGCCGCTGCCGCTGCGCATCGAGATACCCGTACTGCCCGCGCGCGGCGGCCCCGCCCTGGTCGGGCGGCTCTTCGAGCCGCTCGGCTGGACGGTCACGGCCGACCCGGTGGCCCTGGACACCGAGTTCCCGGAGTGGGGCGACTCGCGGTACGTGCGCCTCGTCCTGGAGGCGGGCACCCTCACCCTCGCCCAGGCCCTGCGGCACCTCTACGTGCTGCTCCCCGTCCTCGACGACGCCAAGCACTACTGGGTCTCCTCCGACGAGGTGGACAAGCTGCTGCGGGCCGGCGAGGGCTGGCTGCCCGGCCATCCTGAGCAGAAGCTGATCACCAGCCGGTACCTCACCCGCCGCTGGTCGCTGACCCGTCAGGCGCTGGAACGGCTCGAGCTGGTCCGGCTGGCCGAGGCGGACGACAGTGACGTCGAGGAGATCGACAATGCCGTCGAGGCGGACACCGAGTCCGAGGAGAGGCCGACCCCGCTCGCCGTGCAGCGCCGGGACGCGATCATCACCGCGCTCGGTGCCTCCGGTGCCGCACGCGTGCTCGACCTCGGGTGCGGACAGGGCCAGTTGGTGCAGGAACTGCTGCGGAACCCGGCCTTCACCGAGATCGTCGGCGTCGACGTGTCGATGCGCGCGTTGACCATCGCCTCCCGGCGACTCAAGCTGGACCGCATGGGGGAGCGGCAGGCGGCGCGGGTGAAGCTCCTCCAGGGCTCGCTGTCGTACACCGACAAGCGGCTCAAGGGGTACGACGCGGCCGTGCTCAGCGAGGTGATCGAGCACCTCGACCTGCCGAGGCTGCCTGCCCTGGAGTACGCCGTGTTCGGCGCGGCCCGCCCCCGCACGGTCCTCGTGACCACGCCGAACGTCGAGTACAACGTCCGCTGGGAGAGCCTGCCGGCCGGGCACGTCCGGCACGGTGACCACCGCTTCGAGTGGACCCGCGAGGAGTTTCGCGCCTGGGCGGCCAGGGTCGCCGAACGGCACGGCTACGACGTCGAGTTCGTACCCGTGGGACCGGACGACCCCGAGGTCGGCCCGCCCACCCAGATGGCCGTCTTCGTGACCATGGACAAGTCCGTGACCGGAGACATGAAGGACAGGAAGGAGGCGAAGGCGGCATGACCCGCGAGACCACCACCGGAGCCCAGCCCGGCGAGAACGAGGGCCGGAGCCCGGGCCGCGGCCGGGCCCTGCCCGTCACCGATCTCTCCCTCGTGGTGCTGATCGGGGCCTCCGGCTCGGGCAAGTCCACCTTCGCCCGCCGCCACTTCAAGCCCACCGAGGTCATCTCCTCCGACTTCTGCCGCGGCCTGGTCGCCGACGACGAGAACGACCAGAGCGCGTCCGGGGACGCCTTCGACGTCCTGCACTACATCGCGGGCAAGCGGCTGGCCGCGGGCCGCCGCACCGTCGTCGACGCCACCAGCGTCCAGCAGGACGCCCGGCGCCAGCTGGTCGAACTGGCCAGGCAGTACGACGTGCTGCCGATAGCCGTGGTGCTCGACGTGCCCGAGGAGGTGTGCGCCGAGCGCAACGCGGCCCGTGCCGACCGCGCAGACCTGCCCCGCCGGGTCGTCCAGCGGCACATCCGCGAACTCCGCCGCTCCCTGCGGCACCTGGAGCGCGAGGGGTTCCGCAAGGTGCACGTCCTGCGCGGGGTCGAGGAGATCGAGAACGCCACCGTCGTCACCGAGAAGCGGTACAACGACCTCACCCACCTCACCGGGCCCTTCGACATCATCGGCGACGTCCACGGCTGCGCCGCCGAACTGGAGTCCCTGCTCGGCGCGTTGGGGTACGCCGACGGCGTGCACCCCGAGGGCCGCACCGCGGTCTTCGTCGGTGACCTCGTCGACCGCGGCCCGGACAGTCCGGGTGTGCTGCGCCGGGTGATGTCGATGGTGAAGTCGGGCAGTGCGCTGTGCGTCCCCGGCAACCACGAGAACAAGTTCGGCCGGTACCTCAGGGGCCGCCAGGTCCAGCACACCCACGGGCTCGCCGAGACCATCGAGCAGATGGACCGGGAGAGCGAGGAATTCCGTGCCGAGGTAAGGGAGTTCGTCGACGGTCTGGTCAGCCACTACGTCCTCGACGGGGGCAGGCTCGTCGTCTGCCACGCCGGTCTGCCGGAGAAGTACCACGGCCGCACCTCCGGCCGGGTCCGCTCGCACGCGCTGTACGGCGACACCACCGGCGAGACCGACGAGTTCGGCCTGCCGGTGCGCTACCCGTGGGCGGAGGACTACCGGGGCCGCGCCGCCGTCGTCTACGGCCACACCCCGGTCCCGGAAGCCACCTGGCTCAACAACACCATCTGCCTGGACACCGGCGCCGTCTTCGGCGGCAAGCTCACCGCGCTGCGCTGGCCGGAGCGGGAACTGGTCGACGTACCGGCCGAGCGGGTCTGGTACGAGCCGGCCCGCCCGCTGCGCACCGAGGCCCCCGGCGGGCAGGACGGCCGGCCCCTGGACCTCGCCGACGTGCACGGCCGCCGGGCCGTGGAGACCCGGCACGCCGGCCGGGTGGCCGTACGCGAGGAGAACGCGGCCGCCGCGCTGGAGGTCATGAGCCGCTTCGCGATCGACCCGCGCCTGCTGCCGTACCTCCCGCCGACCATGGCACCCACGGCCACCTCGCACCTGGACGGCTACCTGGAGCACCCGGCCGAGGCGTTCGCCCAGTACAAGGAGGACGGGGTGGAGCGCGTCGTGTGCGAGGAGAAGCACATGGGCTCGCGCGCGGTCGCCCTGGTCTGCCGGGACGCGGACGCGGCCGCCCGGCACTTCGGCGTCGAGGACGGCCCGGCCGGATCGCTCTACACCCGCACCGGCCGCCCGTTCTTCGACGACACCGCGGTCACCGGGGAGATCCTCGGCCGGCTGCGCACGGCGATCACCGACGCCGGGCTGTGGGACAGCCTGGAGACCGAATGGCTGTTGCTGGACGCCGAGCTGATGCCGTGGTCGCTGAAGGCGTCCGGGCTGCTGCGCTCGCAGTACGCCGCCGTGGGCGCCGCCAGTGGCGCCGTGTTCCCGGGCGCGCTCGCGGCCCTGGAGAGCGCCGCCGCCCGGGGCGTCGAGGTGGGGGACCTGCTGGAGCGCCAGCGTGAGCGGGCCGGTGCGGCCGAGGCGTTCACGCAGGCGTACCGGCGCTACTGCTGGACCACCGACCAGCTGGAGGGCGTACGTCTCGCCCCCTTCCAGATCCTCGCGGTCCAGGGGCGCAGTCTCGCCGGTCTGCCGCACGACAAGCAGCTCGCCCTGCTGGACCGCGTGGTCGAGCACGACGCCACGGGCCTGCTGCAGACCACCCGGCGTCTGTACGTCGACCCCGCCGACCCCGAGTCGGTGCGGGCGGGCGTTGACTGGTGGCTGGAGATGACCGGACGCGGCGGCGAGGGCATGGTCGTCAAGCCGGTCGGGGCCCTGGTCCGCGACCCGCGGGGTCGTCTGGTGCAGCCCGGCATCAAGTGCCGGGGCCGCGAGTACCTGCGGATCATCTACGGCCCCGAGTACACGCGCCCCGATCACCTGGCCCGGCTGCGCGGCCGCTCACTCGGCCACAAGCGGTCCCTGGCGATCCGCGAGTACGCCCTCGGCCTGGAGGCCCTGGACCGCCTCGCCGAAGGCGAGCCGCTGTGGCGGGTGCACGAGGCCGTCTTCGGCGTCCTGGCCCTGGAGTCGGAGCCCGTCGACCCGCGGCTGTAGGGGACGGACGCGTACGGCGACCGGCCGGTCCGGGCGGATCTCCCCGTCTGGGCCGTCCGGGCCGTCCAAGCCGTCCAAGCCGTCCGGGCCGCGCGGACGGCGGCCGAGGTCCGTCCCGGCCGCGGAGGGGTGAACACCCCCTCGGGTGGTCAGGATGGAGTCATGACCTACCACGTCGACTCCGAGGCCGGAAGGCTGCGCCGTGTCATCCTGCACCGGCCCGATCTCGAGCTCAAAAGGCTCACCCCCAGCAACAAGGACGCCCTGCTGTTCGACGACGTGCTCTGGGTGCGCCGGGCGCGCGCCGAGCACGACGGGTTCGCCGACGTCCTGCGCGACCGGGGGGTCGCCGTCCACCTCTTCGGTGACCTGCTCGCCTCCACGCTGGACGTCCCGGCGGCCCGCACGCTCGTCCTGGACCGTGTCTTCGACGAGAAGGAGTACGGCCCGCTGGCCACCGACCACCTGCGCGCGGCCTTCGAGACACTGCCGTCGACCGAACTGACCGAAGCACTGGTCGGCGGGATGACCAAGCGGGAGTTCCTGGACGCCCACCCGGAACCGACGTCCGTGCGCTTCCACGCCATGGAACTCGACGACTTCCTGCTCCGCCCGCTGCCCAACCACCTCTTCACCCGCGACACCTCCGCCTGGATCTACGACGGCGTCTCCATCAACGCCATGCGGTGGCCCGCCCGGCAGCGCGAGACCGTGCACTTCGAGGCGATCTACCGGCACCACCCGCTCTTCCGCGACGAGGGCTTCCACCTCTGGTCCGAGGGGCAGGCCGACTACCCGTCCACCATCGAGGGCGGGGACGTGCTGGTCATCGGCAACGGCGCGGTGCTGATCGGCATGAGCGAGCGGACCACCCCGCAGGCCGTGGAGATGCTCGCGCACAAACTGTTCGCCGCCGGGTCCGCCGAGACCATCGTGGCCCTCGACATGCCGAAGAGGCGCGCCGTGATGCACCTGGACACGGTGATGACGATGGTCGACGGGGACACCTTCACCCAGTACGCGGGCCTCGGCATGCTCCGTTCGTACACGATCGAACCCGGCTCGGGGGACAGGGAACTGAAGGTCACCGACCATCCGCCGGAGCACATGCACCGTGCGATCGCCGCCGCGCTCGGGCTCAGCGAGATCCGGGTGCTGACCGCGACCCAGGACGTCCACGCCGCCGAACGCGAGCAGTGGGACGACGGCTGCAACGTCCTGGCCGTCGAACCGGGCGTCGTCGTCGCCTACGAGCGCAACGCCACCACCAACACACATCTGCGCAAGCAGGGCATCGAGGTGATCGAGATCCCCGGCAGCGAGCTGGGCCGGGGCAGGGGCGGGCCGCGCTGCATGAGCTGCCCGGTCGAGCGGGACGCGGTCTAGCCCGGGGCCCCGGCCGGGCGCACGCACCCGTCCCGCCGCCGCCGCCACCCGCTTGCATATAAATTCCAATACTTGTATACAGTTACATTCATCCCTGTACCCGCAGCTCTGGAGCGCCCCATGGCGACAGTCCCGACCGCCCTCGCCGGCCGCCACTTCCTCAAGGAGGTGGACTTCACCGCGCAGGAGTTCCTCGGCCTGCTCGACCTGGCCGCGGAGCTGAAGGCCGCCAAGAAGGCCGGTGTCGAGACCCGGTACCTCCAGGGCAGGAACATCGCGCTGATCTTCGAGAAGCCCTCGACGCGCACCCGCTGCTCCTTCGAGGTCGCCGCCGCCGACCAGGGCGCCTCCACGACGTACATCGACCCGAGCGGCTCGCACATCGGGAAGAAGGAATCGGCGAAGGACACCGCGCGGGTGCTCGGCCGGATGTTCGACGCGATCGAGTTCCGGGGTGACTCCCAGTCCACCGTCGAGACCCTCGCCGCGTACGCGGGAGTGCCCGTCTACAACGGTCTGACCGACGACTGGCACCCCACCCAGATGCTCGCCGACGTGCTCACCATGACCGAGCACAGCGCCAAGCCGGTCACGGGGATCTCCTTCGCCTACCTCGGCGACGCCCGCTTCAACATGGGCAACTCCTACCTCGTCACCGCGGCCCTGCTGGGCATGGACGTGCGCATCGTCGCCCCGAAGGCGTACTGGCCCGCCCAGGAGGTCGTCGACCGGGCGCGCGCGCTCGCGGAGTCCAGCGGGGCCCGCATCACGCTCACCGAGGAGATCGCCGAGGGCGTCGCGGGCGCGGACTTCGTCGTCACCGACGTCTGGGTCTCGATGGGGGAACCCCAGGAGGTCTGGGACGAGCGGATCACCGCCCTCGCGCCGTACGCGGTGACCATGGACGTGCTGCGGGCCACCGGCAACCCGGACGTCCGCTTCCTGCACTGCCTGCCGGCCTTCCACGACCTGGGGACACAGGTCGGCCGCGAGGTGTACGAGAAGCACGGCCTGGAGTCGCTGGAGGTGACCGACGAGGTGTTCGAGTCGGCCCACTCGGTCGTCTTCGACGAGGCGGAGAACCGGATGCACACGATCAAGGCGGTCCTGGTGGCGACCCTGGCCTGAGCGGGGGCGGGGCCGGCCGGTCCGCTCAGTCGGGCCGGCGCGGGCGCGGCACCGCCGGCAGCCGGAACCACACGGCCTTGCCGGACGAGGTCGGGCGGTGCCCGCACGACGCGCTCAGGGCGCGGATCAGCAGCAGCCCGCGCCCGTGCTCCTGCCAGGGGTCCGGCGCGCCGCGGGACGGGCGGGTCAGGTCGCCGGGCGGCTTCGGATCGGCGTCGTGCACCTCGACCCGGCATCCGGTGGGCAGCAGCTCCACCACCAGCTCGATCGGATGGCCCCCGGAGGTGTGCTCCACGGCGTTGGCCACCAGCTCGGCGGTGAGCAGCTCCGCCGTGTCGCGGTCCGCGGCGTGCTCCCGCTCGGCCAGCGCGGTACGGACCAGCGCACGGGCGACGGGCACGGCCGCGGTGGTGTGCGGCAGTGCGACGCGCCAGGAGGCGGAGGTCGAGGGTTCGTGCACGCTGGATCCGATCATGGAGAGCAGGCAGGCGGTCCTGCTTTCAATTACTCAATGGTACGGCGCCACCTCCCAGGAGGTGTCGTCGGCCCGTGACGGACGTCAAGGTTCCGGGGCCCGCCCGGCCGGCACGGGAAGCCGTGCCGGCCGGGCGGGCCCCGGAACCCGTCGCACCGATCATGCCCAGCCCACCTGTGGCGCAATCATGACGGCGGTCACGGAGGAGCGACGACGAGGGCGGTCAGGGGGGAATGAGGACGACGGCGGAAGGAGACTTCGCGAGCCGTGCGTCACGTGGCACGTGTCACAGGCCCGCGAAGACCGCCCCCGCGTCCCGCAGGCGTGCGTGCAGACCGTGGAAGACGCTCGCCGAGCGGGCTCCCGGCCAGCCCTCGGGGAGCAGCCCGAAAGGCAGCCCGGGATCGGTGTAGGGGAGGTGGCGCCAGGAGTCGAGGGCGAGGAGGTAGTCGCGGTACGCCTCCTCGGGCGGGGTGTCCTCGCGCTGCCGCCAGGCGTCCAGCACGTGCGCGTGACGGTCCAGGAAGGCCTCGTGCTCCTCGGCGATCCCGGCCAGGTCCCACCAGCGGGCGACCGCCTCGACGGTGGGCGTGAACCCGAGGTGCTCGCCGCGGAAGAGGTCGACGTAACCGTCCAGCCCCAGCCGCTCCAGGGTGTGCCTGGTCTCCTCGTGCAGCCGGGCCGGCGCGATCCACACACCCGGGGCGGTGGTGCCGAAGCCGAGGCCGGACAGGCGGGAGCGCAGGATGTGACGCTTCTGCCGCTCGGACTCCGGCACGGAGAACACGGCGAGCACCCAGCCCTCGTCCCCGGGACTCGCGGAGGCGTGGACGCGGCGGTCGCTGTCGTCCAGCAACCGGCGGGCCTCCGGGGAGAGTTCGTAGCCGGCCGCGCCCCGGGCGGTGCGGGCCGGCAGGAGCAGCCCGCGCCGCTTGAGCCGGGACACCGACGAACGCACGGCGGGAGCGTCGACACCGACCGCGGCCAGGAGCCGGATCAGCTCGGCGACGGGCACGGGGCCCGGCGCGAAGCGGCCGTACGCGCCGTAGAGCGTGACGATGAGAGACCGTGGGGCAGGCTGGTCGGACACGTTGATCATCTTAGGTCGTGCCGCTCGGCGCCCTCCCCCGGGCGTCGGCATCACGCCTGGTCATCTCCCTTACTGGAAAAGGAGGTTCCGGTAAAGGGGAGGCGGGCCGGTGGGACGTCCGGGGCGCAGGCCGGTCCCGTGGGACGGGCGGAGGGGACGGGTGTGCGGCGCGACCTTCTGCCGTGTCCGTTCAGGCGGCGACGGTGAGGTGGTCCGCGGGGATCCGGTGCGGGGCGATCACGCGGCCGTCGGGCAGCAGTTCACCCGCGTCGTCGAAGACGATCGCGCCGTCGCACAGCAGGCTCCAGCCCTGTTCGGGGTGGGCGGCGACCACATGGGGGACCTGCACACGGGGTTGAGGGCATGACGTCCGGTGGGCACACATGGCGCACCTCCACATAGGCGGATCGATCCGAAGGGGTCGTCCACCAGGACCATGCCCCTGCCGCGGACTCGCCGGAACGGCCGGCCACGAAGCGTGACAGCTCCCGGACCGTCCCGGGACGGTTCCCTGACGACCGATGCCGACTCGCCACCGAAGGGGTGAGGGTCACCCCTCCCGGCCCGCTCTCCCGGTACTGGTGGGGCCTCAAACCCTCGTTCCCCTCGTTCCCCTCGTTCCGGGAGGTTCCCCATGTCCGTACCCGCTTCCGCATCCGTGTCCGGGTCCGCGCGCCCCGTCCTCATCCGCGCGGCGGCCTGCGCGGCGCTGCTGCTCGGCACCGCCGTGGCCGCGCCCCCGGCGGCGTCCGCCGCTCCCGCTCCCGTCCAGGAGACCGTGACGGTGGACTCCAAGGGCAGGATCGCCGACGACGGCACCGTCACCCTCTCCGGCATGTACCGCTGCCTGGACGCCTCCGGCCCGGTCCTCGTCGGCTCCTCCGTCCACCAGGGTGCCGCCCACACGCGGTACGGCGTCGGCGGCACCCTTGCGGTGTGCGACGGCGAGACCCACGAGTGGGAGAACACCGGACGAGTCCCCTCCGGCGCCCTGAAGGCCGGTGCCGCCGACGTCGAGGCCACCCTCACCGAGCTGCGTTCGGCCGGCCTCCTGCTGCTGCCCGTGGTCCACGCGGTCCACCAGCAGGAGGTCACCCTGGTCCGCAGCCGAGTGGTCCGCAGCCGAGTGAGTGGTGCAGGGCACCCGCCCGCCGTTCGGCCGGCCCGGACCGCGCCGGTCCGTCCGCCGGCCCCGGGTCAGAGCAGCTCGGCCGGCCAGGCCAGCAGGCGGGCGCCGATGACCGCGGTCTGGAGCATGTAACGGTGTGCGGGCTCGGCCGGGTTGGCGCCGGTGAGCTTGTGGATGCGTTCCAGGCGGTACGTCAGGGCGCGCACGCTCAGTGAGAGCCGGCGGGCCGCCTCCGCCGCCACGCAGCCCGAGTCGAAGTACGCGGTGAGCGTGTCGAGGAGCGGTTCCGCCCCGCCCCTGGCCGAGGTGAGCGGGCCGAGGGTGTTGTGGACCAGGTCGGTCATGGCCTGGCGGTCGCGCGCGAGGACGGGATAGACGAGCAGCTCGGCGGCGCGCAGCACCGGTTCGTCCAGCCCCAGCCGTTCCGCTATCTCCAGCGTGCTCAGGGCCTCTTCGTACGACTGGACGACCCCGCCGGATCCGGACTGCGGGCGGCCGATGGCGACCTGGCCCCCGTCGGTGGCGGCGTGCGCCTGCTTGGCGAAGTGCGTGAGCACCTCGCCCTGGTGCCCCGGCGCGACGCACAGCAGCCGCCCGTCCTTGGTGGTGAGCAGGATGCTGCGGTCACCGAACCGGGAGATGAGGGCCTGCTCCACCTGCCGCGGCACGGCGTCCCCCTCGTCGTAGGCGACGGGGCCCCGGGCGACCGCGACCGCGTGCTCGTGGGAGAGCCGCAGGCCGAAGCGTTCGGCGCGCTCGGCGAGCCGGCCGAGGTCGCTGCGGCCGTAGAGGAGGTCGTCGATGAACTCCCGCCGGGCCGCCTCCTCCTGACGGACGGCCAGTCGCTGCGCCCGCTCGTAGCCCTCCGCGAACGCGTCCACCGCCTGCTGGACGGCGGCGAGCGCCTCCTCGGCCGAGTCGTCCCGGCCGCGCGGCCAGGCGTCACGCGCGGCGGTCAGGTGGGTGCGTACCAGGGCGCGCAGTCCGAAGCCCGCCTCCGCGGCCCGTTCCCCGAGGTTCCGGCGGGAGGCCAGCTCGTCGCGGGACAGGCGCCGGCCCGTGGCCGCGACCTCCTCCAAAATCTGGGCATAACCTTCGAGATACTCCTCGGGAATCTCCCGCTCCGCCACATCGCCCCCCGAATCCTGACGCATCCTTGATGCACCTTTGACGCCGTCCTGACGCGCGGTTTGATCCACACCCGGCATGCAGACCCTAGTGAACATTGCCGGAATCCGGCAATGCGGGGGCGGTAGTTGGCCGGGCATCATGGTCCGCGGGGAGCACCGCGGACGGTTCCGGTGCCTGGCACCGGCAGGTGCGGGGCCCCGGAACCGGCGGGGGCCGGTGCGGTCGTCGGCGCGAGCCGTCAAGAGGGACGCGGGACGCAGAACGCGGGACGCGGGGAATCCGGGAAGGGGTGGCCGGGGATGCACATGATCGTGGATGCCGTCACGGGCCCGCCCACGCTTCTGCTCACCGCCGCCCTCGTCGTGGCAGCCGGCTTCTGGCTGCTGGTGGCCGTCGGTGTCACCACACCGCAGGCCTTCGACTCGGACGCGGATCTCGAGGCCTGGGGGATGGGCGGGGTGCCGGTCGCCCTCGCGCTCTCCCTGCTGACCCTGTTCGCCTGGCTGCTGGCCACCGGCGTGACCGTGCTGCTGGACGCGCACGTCCCCGAGGGGCCCGGCGCCGGACTGCTGCGCCTGCCGGCCCTGGCCGGAGCGCTGTTCGCGGCCTGGCGGCTCACCCGCTTCTTCGTGCGTCCGCTGCACCGCCTGCTGCCCGACGAACCCGGGCCGTCCCGGTAGTTCCGCGGCCCGGCGGGAACCGGGGCGGTTCGCCCGGCGTGTCTCGTGGCGGAGCCGGCGTGCGGCTCCCGTGCGGGCCACGCGTACCGCACCACCGGGCCGCCGCCACACTGCCGTCACTTCACCGCCACGTCACCACCACGCCGTCACCGTGCCGTCCGGCCGAGCGGCACCGGGGCGGCCCCGGCCGTCCCATGTCCCGGCGCCCGGCGCCGACCCGTCACTTCCGTCCGTCACCCAGCTCCGAAGGACGTATCCCATGGATGCTGCCACCGTGGGCATCGCCGTGCTCGTCGGCGCCTGCCTTCTCGTCGTACTCGTCGTGCTGTTCATCATGTCCAAGCTGTTCCGCAAGGTGGAGCAGGGCAAGGCGCTCATCGTCTCCAAGGTCCGCAAGGTCGACGTGACCTTCACCGGTCAGGTCGTGCTGCCGGTGCTGCACAAGGCCGAGGTGATGGACATCTCGGTGAAGACCATAGAGATCACCCGGGCCGGCAAGGAAGGCCTGATCTGCCAGGACAACATCCGGGCGGACATCCGCATCACCTTCTTCGTCAAGGTCAACAAGACGGTGGAGGACGTCATCAAGGTCGCGCAGGCCGTCGGCACCGCGCGGGCCAGCGACCGGAACACGCTGCAGGAGCTGTTCCACGCGAAGTTCTCCGAGGCGCTGAAGACCGTCGGCAAGCAGCTGGACTTCACCGACCTCTACACCAAGCGCGAGGAACTGCGGTACCGGATCATCGAGGTCATCGGCATCGACCTGAACGGCTACCACCTCGAGGACGCGGCGATCGACTACCTGGAGCAGACGCCGCTCGCCCAGCTGGATCCGGGCAACGTGCTCGACGCGCAGGGCATCCGCAAGATCACCGAGCTGACGGCCGTGGAGCACGTCCGCACCAACGAGGCCCAGCGCGGCGAGGAGAAGGAGATCACCCGGCAGAACGTCGACGCGCGCGAGGCGATCCTCGAGCTGGAGCGCCGGCAGGCCGACGCCGAGATCAAGCAGCGCCGGGAGATCGAGACCGTCCGGGCCCGCGAGGAGGCCGAGACGGCGCGGGTGATGGAGGAGGAGCGGCTGCGCGCACAGAGCGCCTTCCTGCGCACCGAGGAACAGCTCGGCGTACAGCGCGAGAACCAGGCCCGTGAGGTCGCCGTCGCCGCCAAGAACCGCGAGCGGGTCATCGCCGTGGAGAGCGAGCGCATCGAGAAGGACCGGATGCTCGAGGTCATCGCCCGCGAGCGGGAGACCGAGCTGACCCGGATCGCCGCCGACAAGGAGGTCGAGGCGGAGAAGCGCGACATCGCCGAGGTCGTCCGGGAGCGGGTCGCGGTGGACCGCACGGTCGCCGAGCAGGAGGAGTCGATCAAGAGGCTGCGGGCCGTGGAGGAGGCCGAGCGGGAGCGGCAGGCCGTCATCATCGCCGCCGAGGCCGAGGCGCAGGAGAAGCTGGTCAAGGACATCAAGGCCGCGGAGGCCGCCGAGGTGTCTGCCACGCACCGCGCCGCCGAGGAACTGACCCTGGCCGAGGCCCGGCTGAAGGCCGCCGACCTCGACGCCCGCGCCAAGGTGCGGATGGCCGAGGGCATCCAGGCCGAGGCCGCCGCCGAAGGGCTCGCCGCCGTGCAGGTCCGCGACAAGGAGGCCGACGTCATCGAGAAGGCCGGCCGTGCCGAGGCCGAGGCGTCCGAAGCCCGGATGCGTGCCGAGGCCGAGGGTGCGCGGGCCAAGGCGCTCGCCGACGCGGAGGGCATCAGCGGCAGGCTCAGGGCGGAGGCCGCCGGCCTCACCGAGAAGGCGGCGGCGATGGCCGCGCTGGACGAGGCGTCCCGCGGACACGAGGAGTACCGGCTGCGCCTGGAGGCGGAGAAGGACGTCCGGCTGGCCGGGCTCGAGGTGCAGCGGCAGGTCGCCGAGGCGCAGGCCACGGTGCTCGCGACCGGTCTGGAGAGCGCCGACATCAGCATCGTCGGCGGGGAGTCCGTGTTCTTCGACCGGCTGATGTCGTCGATCGCGCTCGGCAAGGGCATCGACGGCCTCGTCCAGAACTCCGGGACCGTCCAGGCCCTCGCCGGCCCGTGGCTGGACGGATCGGCGAGCTTCCCCGACGACCTGAGCCGGATCCTGGGCTCCGTGTCGAGCGCCGACGTACAGAACCTGACGGTGTCCGCGCTGCTCATGAAGCTGATGAAGTCGGACGGTGAGAACACCGGACAGATCAAGCAACTGATCGAAAAAGCTGGGGAGTTGGGTCTTGCGGACACACCGCTGGCCGCGCTGAACGGCCACACCAGGGCCTGACCACCCCCTGGTCGGGGAGCCGCCGCACAGGGGACGGCGGCTCCCCGACCGCTCCCGTTCGAGAGGCAGCCATGACCACCGGCACCCACGAGAAGCCCGGCACGGGCACCCACCAGCAGTCCGGCACGGGCACCCATGACCGGTCCGCCGCGCCCACGCACGCCCCGGCGGGTGCGGGCGCAGGCACCGGCGTCCACGAGACGGTCGACGGCGGCACCTACCAGGTGCTGCGCGACCGCCTGACCGTGCAGGCCGCCGAACTCGCTCGGCGCACAGAGGAGTTGAACCGGCTCCGGATCGACGCCTTCGGCTCCGCCGAACTGCGCCTCACCGGCACCGAACGGCTGCGCACCGACCGCGCCAGCGTGCCCCGCGACATCGTCGCCGTGGGCGACGTGCTCCTCTTCGGCTACGGCGCCCAGCCCCGCCCGGAGACGGACACCACCGTCGGCGACGTCCTCGCCGCCCACGACCGCGACCTGAACCGGCTGCCCGACGACGCCGTGCCCGGACTCCTCGACGACCCCGCCTTCGTACGGGAGTTCGCCGCCCTGCACCGCTACTACCGGCAGGCCCGCCTGCTGCGGCTGCGTCGCGTCGACGGCAGGCTTCTCGCCGTGTTCCAGACCGGCGAGAAGGCCGGCGACATCCGCGTCCTGCGCTGGTCGGTGTCCGAGGACGGACAGGCGGTCTTCCTCGACGCGCGCGGCGACCGCGACCACGCGCGCACCCCGGCCCCGGACATCGAATGGATCCGCACCACCCGCGAGGACCACGTCCTCGGCCGGCACCCGCACGTCTCCGTCCAGGGAGAGGTCTTCGTCGACACGCTCGGCGGCACCCTCACCGTCAGCACGGACGGCGACACCGAAAGTCCCGACGGCATCCACACCGAGCCGGTCGACGAGCCGCTCCAGTCCCTCGCCGACGCCGAGGTCTCGTACGCCCGCGTCGGCGCGCTGATCCTGCTGCGCGTCCTGCCCTACAAGGAGACCGCGCACCGCCACCTCGTCTTCGACACCCTCACCCGCACCGTCGTCCGCCTCGACGGCATCGGACAGGGCTGCCGACGCCTGCCCGAGGACCAGGGCATCGTCTTCCCCGGCGGCTACTGCCTGGCCGCCGGCACCCACAAGACGTACGGACTCGACACCACCGGCATGGAGTTCGAACGCGAGGTGCGCTCACCCAACGGCGAGGACGTGCTGTACGCCTTCCACGCACCCGGCCGGGGCCGCGCCCTGCTCCTGTCGTACAACGTGATCCGCAAGGAGGTCGCGCCGCCGCTGAGCTGCCACGGCTGGGCGCTGTCCGAGGACGGCGCGCTGACCCTGCTGCGGCCCGACGGCGACGAGCCCGCCCGCGTCCACCCGCTCCAGCTGTGGCACTCGCCCTACGTCTCCGACACCCACGCCGCGGGCCGGCCCGTCGGCGACGGCCCCCTCGACCGGGTCGGCAACGCCGACCTCGTCCGCGGTATCTCCGACTGCCTCTCCCTGGTCCGCTCCGTCACCGAGACCACCCCGACGACCGAGGTCTACGAGGCCCTGGCCGCCGCCTGCGTCCGCACGGCCGACGCCCACCACTGGCTCGACGACCCCGAACTCGGCGATCTACGAGGACCATTGGAGGAGGTGCGCACCACCGCCGAACAGGTCCTGGCCGAGTTCGAGACCGTACGCGACCTCGGCCGCCGCGCCGCCGCCGCGCTCGACGAGGCGGCCGCCCGCATCGGCTCCGTGGTGCGCCGGCTGCGCGGCGAGCAGCCCCGCGAGGCCGCCGCCTGGGTCGCGGGCCTCACCGAACTCCGCCACGCCCAGGGCCATCTGCTGACCCTGAAGGAGATGCGGTACGCCGATCACGCCCGCATCGACGAACTCGCCGACGAGGCCGGACACGACCTCGACTCCTTCGGCCGACGCGCGGTCGCCCACCTCGCCCACGAGGACGCCTTCGCCGCCCACCACGCCGACGTCGAACGCCTCGTCGCCGACGCCGAGCAGATCGACACCGCCGCCGAGGCCGTCCCCGTCGCCGCCCGCCTGGACGAACTCGCCGACGGACTGCGGACGGTGACCGAAGTCGTCGCCGGACTCGACATCGGCGACGCGACCGTCCGCACCGCCGTACTGGAACGCGTCGCCGAAGCCCTCGGCGGCGTCAACCGCGCCCGCGCCACCCTCGACGCCCGCCGCCGCGGCCTGCGCGACCGGGAGGCCCGCGCCGGATTCGCCGCCGAACTCGCCCTGCTCGGCCAGACCGTGACCGGCGCCCTCGCGGCCGCCGCCGACCCTGAGGCGTGCGACGAACAACTGACCCGCGTACTGGCCCAGTTGGAGACCCTGGAATCCCGCTTCGCGGAGTTCGACGACGTGCTCGGCGAACTCGCCGACCAGCGCACCGAGATCTACGAGGCGTTCGCCGCCCGCAAACAGAGCCTCACCGACGCCCGCGCCCGCCGCGCCGAACAGCTCGCCTCCGCCGCCGAACGCGTCCTGGAGACCATCGCCCGCCGCTCCGCAGCCCTCGCCGACACCGACGAGGTCAGCACCTACTTCGCCTCCGACCCGCTGGTCGCCAAGGTCCGCCGCACCGCCGGTGAACTGCGCGACCTCGGCGACCGGGTCCGCGCCGAGGAACTCGACGGCCGGCTGCGCTCCGCCCGGCAGGAAGCCGCCCGCGCCCTGCGCGACCGCACCGACCTCTACGCCGACGGCGGCCGCGCCATCCGCCTGGGCGGCCACCGCTTCGCCGTCACCACCCAGCCCCTCGACCTCACCCTGGTCCCGCACGGCGACGGCCTCGCCTTCGCCCTCACCGGCACCGACTACCGCGCCCCCGTCACCGACCCCGCCCTCGCCGAAGGCCGCCGCTACTGGAACCGGCACCTGCCCTCCGAGTCGCCCGAGGTCTACCGCGCCGAACACCTCGCCGCCCGCCTGCTGCACGAGCACGGCCCCGCCGCCCTGCACGGCGCCGACGACCTCGCCGCCCTCGTCCGCAGGGCCGCCGAGGAGACCTACGACGAGGGATACGAGCGCGGCGTCCACGACCACGACGCCACCGCCCTGCTCACCGCCGTCCTGCCCCTGCACGACGGGGCCGGACTCCTGCGCCACGAGCCCGCGGCCCGCGCCCTCGCCCTGCTGCACTGGACCCACGGCACCACCGCAGAGGAACGCGCCGACCTCACCCGCCGGGCCCGTTCCCTCGCCCGCGTCCGCGACGCCTTCGGTCCGCCCCCGGCCCTCGCCGACCTGTGCGCCGAGATCGCCCGCCGGATCGGCGACCGGGCCGACCGCGACGTGACGGCCGGCGCACCGGCCCGCCCCGAGGCAGCCGCCGCCTACCTCTTCGACGAACTCACCACCGGACCCGACGGGTTCGTCATCGGCGCGCAGACCCGCACCCTGCTCGACAAGTTCCGCCGCACGGTCGCCACCGAGGCCTACGACGAGGACCTGCCCGCCCTCGACACCCTCGCCGCCCGCCGCCAGCTCGTCGAGGCCTGGCTGACCGCGTACACCGCCGCCACCGGCAGCCGGCTCACCCCCGGCGACCTCGCCGAGGCCGTCGCCGCCGAACTCTGCCCGGACCAGCCCCGCCACGAGTCCGACGCGCCCCTCACCGTCACCGTGGAGGGCCTGCTCGGCACCCACCCCCGCATCACCGACCGGCGCCTCACCCTCCGCCTGGACGAATTCCTCGCCCGCACCGAGGAGTTCAGGGACCGCGACACCCCCGCGTTCCGTGCCTTCCAGCGCCGCCGCACCGCCCTGGTCACCGCCGAACGCACCCGGCTGCGCCTGGACGACCACCGCCCGCGCGTCATGTCGTCGTTCGTCCGCAACCGCCTCGTCGACGAGGTCTACCTCCCGCTCATCGGGGACAGCCTCGCCAAACAACTCGGCACCACCGGCGAGTCGGGGCGCACCGGCACCGGCGGCCTGCTGCTCCTCGTCTCCCCGCCCGGCTACGGCAAGACCACCCTCATGGAATACGTCGCCGACCGGCTGGGCCTCGTCCTGGTGAAGATCAGCGGCCCGGCCCTCGGCCACTCCGTGACCTCCCTCGACCCGGCCGAGGCGCCGAACGCCACCGCACGCCAGGAGATCGAGAAGATCAACTTCGCGCTGGCCGCAGGCAACAACACCCTCCTGTACCTCGACGACATCCAGCACACCTCGCCCGAACTCCTCCAGAAGTTCATCCCGCTCTGCGACGCCACCCGCCGCGTGGAGGGCGTGTGGGAGGGCGAACCGCGCACCTACGACCTGCGGGGCAAGCGCTTCGCCGTCTGCATGGCCGGCAACCCCTACACCGAGTCCGGCGACCTCTTCCGGGTGCCCGACATGCTGGCCAACCGCGCCGACGTGTGGAACCTCGGCGACGTCCTCACCGGCAAGGACGACGCCTTCGCGGCCAGCTTCATCGAGAACGCGCTCACCGCCAACACGGTGCTCGCCCCGCTCGCCGGCCGCGACCGCGGCGACCTCGACCTGCTGATCCGCCTCGCCGAGGGCGACCCCACCGTCCACGCCGACCGGCTCGCCCACCCGTACGCGCCCACCGAACTGGACCGCGTCCTCACCGTCCTGCGCCATCTGCTCACCGCCCGCCGCACCGTCCTCGCGGTCAACGAGGCCTACATCGCCTCCGCGGCCCAGTCCGACGACGCCCGCACCGAGCCGCCGTTCCGCCTCCAGGGCTCCTACCGCAACATGAACAAGATCGCCCAGCGGATCCAGCCGGTCATGAACGACGCCGAACTCTCCGCCGTCATCGACGACCACTACGCGGCCGAGGCGCAGACCCTCACCACCGGCGCCGAGGCGAACCTGCTCAAGCTCGCCGAGCTGCGCGGCACGCTCACCGCCGCGCAGGCCGACCGCTGGGCCGGGATCAAGGCCGCCCACGTGCGCACCCACGCCCTCGGCGGCCCCGACGACGACGCCCTCACCCGCGCGGTCGCCGCCCTCGCCCTCCTCGGCGAGCGCATCGCCGCCGTCGAGTCGGCCATCACCCGCGCCGCAGACCCGTGCCGGCTCAGGGCCGACCTGGTGGCCCGCGAGGCGCCCCGCTGGGCTCTGCGACCCGGGGAGGGGCCGGAGTGGGACGGAAGTTCAAAGGAGGAGTGAGGTTCCACAGGGGGCGGATAGGGCAGATGGTGCGGACAGAGGTGCACGAAGCGGATGGTGGCTGGTGGGGCGGGTGACGTGCCATGCCACCCGGCGCAGCCGTGGTTGTGGATCGACTTGGCGGGCCTGTCCACCACAGGCAGCAACCGGGTCTTCA
Source organism: Streptomyces sp. NBC_01635 (assembly GCF_045209715.1). Classification (NCBI taxonomy): domain Bacteria; kingdom Bacillati; phylum Actinomycetota; class Actinomycetes; order Kitasatosporales; family Streptomycetaceae; genus Streptomyces; species Streptomyces sp. NBC_01635. The sequence continues at coordinate 6,903,540 of NZ_CP109277.1, forward strand.
TGGAGATGCCCAAGGAAGTGGAGAAGGACGACGATCCGGCGGACGCCGTACGCCGCTTCCTGTCGTGGAACAGGACGGGGGCACGCGTCTGGCCCGGCGACGAAGCGCTGCGCGAAGCGGTCCGCACCCGCCCCTTCTGCAAGGCGGGCCGCAGCAACCAGCGTTTCCAGGTGCTGCGCCGACCGGAGGAGAGCTATGGCGGCAGTGAGCCCGTCGACTGCGCCAAGGCATCCCTCACCGTCGAGCACGTGCTGCCGCAGAGCCCGGCCCAGCAGTGGTACGACCTTCTTGCCGAGGATGCCGAGGACGGCCGGAGTCCGACCGAACTTCACGCCCTGCTCGTCCACACCCTGAGCGACATCACCCTCTCCGCGGACAACGCACGCCTGTCGAACCACCCCTTCCGCCGCAAGCAGGAAATCCTCGACGCCAGCGCCCTGCGCATGAACCAGCGGATCGCCGCCCAGGAACGGTGGGGGAGGACGGAGATTCTCGTTCCTCCCTTTCCCGCACGCTGTTCTTCAACTCATGCCAGGCGTGGATGATCTCGGTGATCTTTGCCAGCAACTCGCGGAGTTGGGACAGGGTAAGGAGAGCGACGCCGAATCCGGCGAAGATGGTCAAGGTGATGCTGTCCCAATTCATTGTCCCGCCTCCTCATCGGAATTGTTGCTGTCTTCTGGGAGGACCCGGTCCAGCCAGCCAGTATGGGCGCCCAGCCGCAAGAGTTTTTCGCGTCCCGAATCGTCGGTGTACATGGCGGGGCCGCTCCGGAACCGAATCTGCATGCCACACGGCAGCCCCTGTGAGTTCGCCAGGTGGTACGTGCACTGCCGTATGTACTGGCTGTCCGGTAGCGGCGGATCATCACAAGTGCAGTGGTGCGACGAGAGGCGAAGAGACAGCCCCCACCCAGGGGCGGCGAGGCGGGAGAGCAGGGTGTCGTGATCGAGCCGCACATCGCTTCGCGTGTCGAGCTCGAAGATCCATTCGTCGTCGGTGATCCATGACTGCGTCGAATACGCGGAGCTGGAGGTATGAAACAGGGCGACCCTTCGGAGTAACCCAGACCCCAGCCACTGCATATCGAGCTCCGTCTGCCGCACCAGGCGGTATGAATCTGCGTCGTCGCGCTCGTGGGTCGTCAGTCTGGGTGACTTCCAGAGTGGTGGATATCCGTCTGCATCGAGCGATTTCCATCGCTCATTCAGGAATTCGTTCCAACTGGTGCCGGGAATCCCGCGGAGGATGAGGCGGCTGTTTGTATTGACGAGGGTGAGGTGGAGACTGTTCCCGCGGATAGCGGCGATGCGGAGGCCTGGGACGCCATTCACCTGAACCCCCGGCTCGGCATACGGCAAGAGGCGATCGAGAGCGTGGAAGGCCATGGGGTAGTTGTCGCCCTGTGCGAGCTCGACGTGGCTGTCGAGGTGGACGACGATGGGTTCATCGCTCCTCACCCGCACGTGGGCGATCCCCAGAGGGTGAGCGGACCACGCTCCGCCATCCCCCAGCTTGGACAAGACCTGTGACTCGAGTAGTGCCTGAGGCGAGGCATCGTCAGGAACGGGACGTGGCTTGCCCGGCTTCCTGAGCTCCTTCAGAGCGAACTGGTACGGCTCGCCGGTATAGACGCAGCGGGTACGAGTCAGGTTGGAGAGGCGTCGACCACTAGGCATTGCATGATCCGTCCTCGAACGCTCCTGCCCCTAAGCATCCGACAACTGATCGGCGCACCCAACGTGTGGGCGCATGCGAACCCAGATACCAGTTCCGGTGAAGCTATGGCTCCTTCGTCCCTGAGTGACGCTGAATTCGGGGCAGTTCAGCGCCGGGAGTGGCCTCCGTCAGGCCACCTGGAGGCTAGCACCGGTGAGGAGCCGTGTGTGCGTTTCCGCGTCGTTCCAGAGCTCCGAGTTCGCCCGCGGCGATCTCACCGACGTCTCCTACCGCCTCGGTGTCGCCCGAGGCATCGTCAGTTCGTGGTGACCCGCTCGTCGAGCATCTGCTCCAACAGGCCGTTGTCACCGAGGAAGCTCTTCACCGAAGCATCCTCGTTGCGTTGGGCGTCCATGCCCGTCCAGTTCAGCTTGTATCCCGCGTCCGCGCTGAGCTGCGCCAGGAACGCCCGCTGGGCACGGCCGTTGCCCTCGCGGAACGGATGGAGGACGTTCAGGTCGCCGTACAGCTCGGCCAGTTGGATGGGGAATTCCTGACGAGGGAGATCCCGAAGATGGCCGGCGGAGGTGAGACGGCCGAAGACCTCTCCGGCATAGGACACCAGGTTTCTCGCCGGGCAGAACGGTGTGCGCTTGGCGATGTTCACAGTCCGTAACTCGCCTGCCCACGGATAGATGTCGCCGAAGATCGAGGCATGGAACGCCTGAAGATGGCCGAGGTCGTACGCGCCGGGTAGGGGGCGTTCGGTGAGCATGACGAGGCGGGCCCGGGTGATGTCCGCCTCCGCTGCCTCGAGTAACCGATGGTCGGTGATGCCGAGCTTGTTGCGCAGCACGCCGTTGGGTATGGCGTACGGATCGTTCACCCTGCCCGCCGCTCCGAAGTCTGTCGGTGGCGGGCGATCGCGCGGGCGACAAGGGTGTCCGCGTCGAGGTCGCCCTTTACGTACGCCTCGGTGTCGCGGTTGGAGGCCTCGGAGGCGTGGAGTCCCTCGGCCTCGATGGAGCCGGTGGCCGAGGCGACGGCCCCACGTCGTGCCGCTCGGCCGCTCAGGGCCTCGAAGGCCTCGACGGACAGGAGGACGCCCTGGGGCTTGCGGTGGGCGCCGATCAGGACCGGGTCGGCATTCGCGCCGGACTCCGACAGGTCGGTCAGGATCCGCGACAATCTCGCGCGCGCGTCGCTGACGGTCACGACCTCAGGGATCTCCATGCTGTCACCGTACCCATTAGAGTCTTGATTCTGTACAGATTCTAGTACGGATTTCGGCCGGTGTGTGGATGAGGCAGTCAAAGGGTTCGGCTTGGCTCATCACCTGGCAGAAAGGGTTCGCCCCATGCCGCCGTCCCCGGCGTGCCGCCGCATCCGCTGAACGAGGTGCCGCAGACCTTCCGCCCCGGGGACTCATGTGACCTGCGGTGGTGGCCGTACCCGTCGACGTGCGGCTCGTGGACCGGCGCTCCGTGCGGGGCTGCCTGAGCCGGGGTCATCCGCCACCGGGGCGGTCGCCGCCCTCGCCCTCCTCGGCGAGCGCATCGCCGCCGTCGAGTCGGCCATCACCCGCGCCGCAGACCCGCGCCGGCTCATGACCCGTCCGACGACCCGGCACGAGGAGGGGGAGATCTGTGGTCGGGCGGGGCGGCCGCCCTCGGCCGGACGGCCGGGCCGGCCGAGGTCCCCGGAGGGTGTCGCCGTGACCGTCCCGGGGGGAACGGGGCAGTACCCGAAAGACCTCCGACTTCGCTGATCCAAGGGCCGATTGAAGGTTTGTCTACGCGCGGAGCGGATCGGCGGAATGATCATTAAGGCATTCCGGGCGACTTCTTTCCTGGGTGTTACCGAGGGGTAGTCACTCCTGCTACAAACACGGTTGCTTCATCAACTACCCGCTCACCCCCTCATGTTCGGAAAGGCTGATTGTCATGTCAGCGTCAGTTCGTTCTCTCTGGGCCTCCGTGTTGACCCTCACGATGGGTGCCGCAGCCGTGCTCGGTCTGGCACAGCCTGCCTCGGCCGCCGGGGACGCCTACGTGGCTCTCGGCGACTCCTACTCCTCCGGAGTGGGCGCCGGCAGCTACACCTCCGACAGCGGGGACTGCAAGCGCAGCACCAAGGCGTACCCGTCCCTCTGGGCGGCTGCGAACGCCCCGTCCTCGTTCAAGTTCGTCGCCTGTTCGGGTGCGACGACGACCAGCGTGTCCAGCGGCCAACTGGGCGCCCTGGCTTCGTCGACCACGCTCGTCAGCGTCACGGCGGGCGGGAACGACGTCGGCTTCGCGGACGTCATGCAGACCTGTGTGCTGCAGAGCCAGGCGAACTGCGTCAGTCGTGTCAACACCGCGGTCTCGCAGGTGCAGAGCTCCCTGCCGGGGAAACTCGACTCGCTGTACGGCAACATCCGCGCACGCGCCCCGCAGGCCCATGTGGTGGTACTCGGATATCCCCGCTTCTACAGACTCTCGGGCAGCTGCATCGCCGGGCTCACCGAGACCGAGCGCAGCGCGATCAACAACGCCTCGGACGTGCTGAACGGGGTGATGGCGAAGCAGGCGGCCAACGCCGGGTTTACCTTCTCCAGCGTGGTGGACGAGTTCACCGGACATGAACTCTGCTCGGGCGACGCATGGCTCCACAGCGTGTCGGTTCCGATCATCAACTCCTACCACCCGAAGGCCGTCGGGCAGTCAGGGGGATACCTGCCCGCTTTCCGCTCCGTGGCCTAGCGGACCCGGGTGTGCGCGCTCTCCCCCCCCGCGTGCGATGGCACCGCGCCGCCCTGCCCGGCCGGTGCCAGCGCACCCGCGCACCCGTATGTCCGCGCCGCCCGCCCGCCCGCCCGCCCACCCGCCCGCGCCGCCTGCCGGCTTTCTGGCGGATGGAGCACTTCACAGGCCGGTCGCGGCCACTGCCGCCAGTTCCTCCGGGGTGAGGGGGACGGCGGCCATGTCGGCCGGCAGCCCCCACGCGCGCAGCAGGTGCGCGGCCGCGATACCCCACGGAAGCCGCAGTCCCGCTGCCGCGAGGAGATCCGTACGGGCCAGCATCTCGGCGACCGGCCCGGTACGCACCCCGGACGGCGTGAGCAGCGCGGCGTCGTCGGCCCAGCGCAGGGCGAGATCCACGTCATGGGTCGCCATGACCACCGTGGTGCCCCGCTCGCGCAACCCGGCGAGCGTCGCGAGCAGCCGCTCCTGACCGTCCGGGTCGAGACCCGCGGTCGGTTCGTCCAGGATCAGGACGCGCGGCCGCATCGCCACCGCCCCCGCGATCGCGGTCCGCTTGCGCTGCCCGTAGGACAGCAGATGGGTGGGCCGTTCGGCGAGCGCGGTGATGTCGAGTGCGGCCAGCGCCTCCGTGACCCGCGCCCGTACCTCCGTGTCGGACAGTCCGAGGTTCAGCGGCCCGAACGACACGTCCTGGCCCACGGACGCCGCGAACAACTGGTCGTCCGGGTCCTGCACCACCAGCTGCACCGTCGTCCGCAGCCGGGTCAGCCCCTTGCGGTCGTACCGGACGGGCCGGCCCGCCACGGCCAACTCGCCCCCGCTCGGACGCAGTCCACCACTCAGTAGCCGCATCAGCGTGGTCTTGCCACTGCCGTTGCGGCCCAGCAGTGCGAGCGCGCGTCCCTCCCGCACCTCGAAGTCGAGGCCGGTGAGCACGGCCGGGCCGTCCTCGTAGGCGAAGGACGCGTCCCGCAGGGTGACCAGGGCGGGGACCGGGGCGGGATCGCTCATGGCATCCGGCTTTCCAGGAGAAGGGCGACGGCGGCCAGTGCCGCGAGGAGCAGCAGGCTCACGGCCGTGAACCGTACGGAGACGCGCGCCTCGGGCACCAGGACGCGCAGTGTGCCGTCGTAACCGCGCCCGGCGAGCCCCGCCTGCAACCGCGCCGCCCGGTCGAAGGACCGGACGAACGCCGTCGCGCCTAGACCGCCCAGCGAACGCCAGGACGCCGCCCGGGTGGTGTGCCCGAGCCGGGCCGCCTGCGCCTGACCGATCCGGCGCACCGAGTCGAGCAGCAGGAAACTCATGCGGTACATCACCAGGGCCACGTCCACCAGCGGTGCGGGCACCCCGGCCCGCACCAGACGCGGCAGCAGGTCCGACATCGGCGTGGTGAAGGCGAACAGCAGCACCCCGAGGGACGCCGCCGAGGTGCGCAGCAGCAACTCGCCCGCGCGCAGCGGTCCTTCGGGGGCCGGGGAAACGAACCCGTCCGGCCCGCCCACCTGCACCAGCAGGGTGAGCGCCCCGGTGACGCAGAAGCCCAGCGGCACCCGGTAGGCGCGCCACAACCGCCGGCCCGGCACCCCCGCCGGGCCCAGCAACGCCACGAGCGCGGTCACCAGCACCAGAGCCGCACCCGGCCACGGAGGCAGGGAGATCGCGAGCACGGTGAGCCCCAGCCCGAGCACGGCCTTGTCCACGGGATGACGGCGGCGCCAGCGACTGCTGTGCGCCGCCGCGTCGATCGGCAGCACGCGCGATCAGGCCCGGGGACCGGGGGAGACCGCCTCGTCGGGGAGCCCCGGGCCGGCGTCCGAGCCGGTACCGGGCGCCGGCTGCTGCTGCCGTGCCCGTTCCTCACCCTGCCGACGCCCGCGCCGCACCCCGAAGTAGTACGCCAGGACCCCCGCGCCGACGGCGGCCTGGAGGGCGAAGAGCCCCGACTCGATCTCACCGGACGGGGGCTCGTACAACGGGGAGAACCACGGCTCGTAGTCCGGTTCGAGCTCGGTGATGGCGGTCTCCGCCTCGCCGTCCGCACCGGCGAACGGCTCCTCCTTGTGGTCGCCGAGCCCGAGCGCCAGCGGCAGCACCGCGAGCGCGGCCACGGCGAGCAGCAGCAGGGTGTTGATTTTCGCGTTCCTGGTCATCGAGCCACCGTCCCGGTACCGGTCGTACCCGTCGTACTCGTTGTTCCCGCCGTGCCCGCCGTCTGCTTCGTCTCCGGCTCCGTTTCCGTCGCCGCCGTTTCCGTTGCCCCTCGCTTGCCGGTCAACAGCACGCCGAGGCGGGTCAGTTCGCCCTTGCTGGACTGCACCAGCAGGCGCATCACCAGGACGGTCAGCAGCCCTTCGCTCACCGCGAGCGGGATCTGCGTGACGGCGAAGATGGAGCCGAACTTCCCGAGCGCGCCCGGGAACCCGCTCCCCGGGTCGGGGAAGGCGAGCGCCAGTTGCACGCTGGTGACGCAGTACGTGGACAGGTCGGCGACGAACGCGCCGCAGAACACCGCGGCCATCAGCGGCGCCCCGGACCGCCGCGCCAGCCGGTACACGCCGTACCCCGCCCACGGCCCGACGATCGCCATCGAGAAGACGTTGGCGCCCAGCGTGGTCAGCCCGCCGTGGGCCAGCAACAGGGCCTGGAACAGCAGGGTGATGGTGCCCAGCACCGCCATGATCGGCGGCCGGAACAGGATGGCGCCCAGCCCGGTGCCGGTGGGGTGGGAGCAACTCCCGGTCACCGAGGGCAGTTTCAGCGCGGACAGAACGAAGGTGAACGCTCCCGAGGCGCCGAGCAGCAGCGTGCTCTCGGGATGTTCCCTGACTTCACGGATGAGCGACCGGGCTCCGTGGACGACGAACGGCGTAGCCGCGACGCCCCAGGCGACCGCGTGCGCCGGTGGCAGAAAACCTTCGGCAATGTGCATGGCTCAGCAGACCCTCTCCAGCACCTCGTGGATGGTTGACGCGCCTTGGCCGGTCTCCTGGCTGACGGGTACCACCGCCCGAGCTCCGCCTTCCCGGGTCCTGGGGCCTGTCGTCACATTCCTGCCCTCCGGGCGGACGACAGGAATGTGACGACAGGCCCCAAGTGGACCCAGTGGCTGCCCGTCGGTCCTGTCGGAGGACAGGACCAGGGGCCGGAGCCGGACTTCCCGATCACAGTGGCGAGGGCCGCACCGGTATCGCACCGGATTTCCCGTTCACCAAGGCGTGGCGACAGTAGACCCGGATCCGGCCCGGTGACAAGCGGGTGCCGGGGGCGCGCGGGCGGCGTTCCGCAGCTCGCCTCCCGGCGCACCCCCGCGGCCTCGAGGGCGGGGGTGCGCAGGTGGGGCGGCGGTCACACACGCGCCACCCGCCCGGGCGGCCACCGCGCGCCGAAGCGTCGGCATGGGGGGCCGGGGCCCTGGGCAGAACCTTGCTGCAATTAATATGCAAAAACGAATTCCAGTCAGCAGAGGTGTGAGGTTCGATGACGACCCGACGAATACGGCGTACCACCGGCGCGGCGGCCACGGCCGCCGCGTTCTCGCTGGCCGCCGCCTGCTCGGCGCCGACCGGCGGCTCGGACGCCGGCACGGGCGGCGGCGGGTCCGCCGAGTCCGTGGTGATCGGGGTCTCCACCGAGCCCGACACCCTGAACCCCCTGCTCGGCTACGGCAAGGACGGCAACTCCAAGATCTTCGACGGGCTGCTCGCCCGGGACGCCGACCTGAAACTCAAGCCCGCCCTCGCGAAGGCGCTTCCCGAGATCGCCGACGACGGCCGCACCTACACCTACACCCTGCGCCCGGGCGTCGAGTTCAGCGACGGCGAACCCCTCACCGCCGAAGACGTCGTCTACACGTACCGCACGGTCCTCGACGACAAGACCAACAACGCCGCCAAGAGCGAACTCGACGCCGTCAAGGAGGTCCGGGCGGACGGCGGCGACAAGGTCGTCTTCACCCTCAAGTACCCCTACGCGGCCTTCGCCGCCCGCACGGTGCTGCCCGTCGTCCCCGAACACATCGCGGGCAAGCAGGACCCCAACACCGGCTCCTTCAACACCGAGCCGATCGGCACCGGACCGTACGTCCTCACCGGCTGGAGCAAGGGCGAGAAGCTCACCTTCAAGGCGAACCCGGACTACTGGGGCGGCGCACCGAAGGTGAAGAAGCTCACCATGGCGATCATCGCCGACGACGACGTCCGCGCCACCCGGCTGCGCTCCGGCGACCTCGACGGCGCGACCCTCCCGCCCAACCTCGCCGCCACCTTCGAGAACGACGACGACCGCACGACGTACCAGGCCACCACCTACGACTTCCGCGCCGTCACCCTCCCCACCGCGAACAAGGTCACCGGCGACACCGCGATCCGCCGCGCCCTCGACCTGGCCGTGGACCGCAAGGCCATGGTCGACAAGATCCTCGACGGCGCCGGCCGCCCCGCCTACGGGCCGCTGCCCCTCGACGACCCCTGGTACACCAAGGACGTCGAACGCCCCCAGGACCTCGCCGAGGCCGAGAAGATCCTCGACCGCGACGGCTGGAAGTCCGGCAAGGACGGCATCCGCGCCAAGGACGGCGCCCGCGCCACGTTCACCCTCTACTACCCCTCCGGCGACAAGGTCCGCCAGGACCACGCCCTCGCCTACGCCTCCGACGCCAAGAAGGCCGGCATCGACGTCAAGGTCGAAGGCGCCACCTGGGAGGTCATCGAACCCCGGATGGGCAAGGACGCCGTCCTCGCCGGCTTCGGCAGCACCGGCGACCCCGACTTCGGCCTCTACACCCTGCTGCACTCCTCCCTCGCCGGCGACGGCTTCAACAACATGGCCCGCTACGACAACCCCGCCGTCGACGAAGCCCTCGACACCGGCCGCCGCAGCCAGGACCCCGAGGACCGCAAGGCCGCCTACGACGACCTCCAGCGCGCACTCGTCAAGAACCCCGGCTACACCTTCCTCACCCACATCGACCACCTCTACGTCCTCGCCGACCGCTGGGAAGGCCTCACCACCCAGGTCGAACCGCACGAGCACGGCTTCGCCAGCGGCCCCTGGTGGAACGCCGAGGACTGGCAGCCCAAGAAGTGAAGACCCTTCCCTGGGGGGCGATGGGACACCTCGTGGCACGGCGGGCCCTGCTCGCCGTGCCCGTCCTCCTCGTCGTCACCTTCGGCGCCTTCGCCCTCGCCGCCGCCTCCCCGTTCGACCCCGTCAAGGCATACGCCGGCACCGCCGCCCTCGGCGCCGACCAGGAGACCCTGGACCGGCTCCGGGACAACCTCGGCGTGGACCGCTCCTTCGCCGTCCAGTGGTGGGAATGGCTGACCTCCGCCGTCACCGGCGACCTCGGCCAGTCCAGCGTGCTGCGCCAGCCGGTCGCCGAGGCGATCGGCGAGCGGATCGTGTGGTCCACGCTGCTGTGCGCCGTCGCGTTCGCCGTCGCCATCCTGCTCGGCACCCTGCTCGGCGTGCTCGCCGCCCGCCGCCCCGGCTCGCTCCTCGACCGGACGGTCACCTCCCTCGCGTACTCCCTGGAAGCCGCGCCGGTCTTCTGGATCGCCCTGCTCGCCGTCTGGCTGTTCGCCCTCCACCTGGACGTCCTTCCGGCCGGCGGCCTCACCGACACCGGCAGCGAACACGTCACCGCCGGACAGGTCGCGAGCCACCTGATCCTCCCCGCCGGCGTCCTCGCCGTCTCCCAGCTCCCCTGGTTCACGCTCTACGTACGCCAAGGCGTCGGCGACGCCCTCGCGGAGGACCCCGTACGCGGCGCCCGCGCCCGCGGCCTCGGCGAACGCACCGTGCTCCTCGGCCACGCCCTGCGCTCCGGACTCCTACCGGTCCTCACCCTGATCGGCTCCCGCGTCCCCGAGCTCATCACCGGTGCCCTGCTGGTGGAGACCGTCTTCAGCTGGCCGGGCATCGCGGCCGCCACCGTCGAGGCGGCCACCGCCGTCGACTTCCCGCTCCTGGCCGCGCTGACGACCCTCGCCACCGCCGCCGTCCTCGCCGGGAACCTCCTGGCGGACCTCCTGTACGGACTGACCGACCCGAGGGTGAAGCTCAGTGAGATGTGATTCCGATGGCTGACACCACCCTGGAGAAGGCGAGCACGGCCGGGTCCGCGGCCCCGGCCGTCGCATGGCGCTCGCGCGGCACTGCCCGCCGCTCCACCCACACCCTGCGGCTGCGCGTCTCCGCCGCACTGGTCGCCGTGACCGCCCTCGCGGTCCTGCTCGTCCCCCCGCTGGTCCAGCTCGACCAGCAGGCCGTCGACCTCGCCTCGAAACTCCTCCCGCCCAACTGGGCCCATCCCTTCGGCACCGACGACGTCGGCCGCGACCTGCTGCTGCGCTGCGTCTACGGCCTGCGGGTCTCCCTGCTCGTCGGCGTCGTGGCGGCGCTCACCGCCACCGTGATCGGCACCGCCGTCGGAGCCGCGGCCGGAACCTTCGGCGGCTGGGTCGACCGCCTCGTCATGCGCCTGGTCGACACCCTCTCCTCCGTTCCGCACCTGCTGCTCGGCATCTTCATCGTCGCCATGTTCCGGCCGGGCGTCTGGCCCGTGGTGGTCTCGGTCGCCGCCACCCACTGGCTGTCCACGGCCCGCATCGTCCGCGCCGAGGTCCTCTCGCTGCGTTCCCGCCCGTACATCGACGCGGCCGTCTCCGGGGGCGCCTCCCGGCGGCGGGTGGTGCTGCGGCACCTGCTGCCCGGCGTACTGCCGCAGGCCGGCCTCGCCGCCGTCCTGATGATCCCGCACGCCATGTGGCACGAGTCGGCGCTGTCCTTCCTCGGCCTCGGCCTGCCCACCCACACCGCCAGCCTCGGCACCCTCATCCAGGGCGCCCGCGGCACGCTGCTCGCCGGACAGTGGTGGCCCACCCTCTTCCCCGGCCTGTTCCTGATCATCCCCACCCTCGCCATCGCCGGACTCGCCGGAGTGTGGCGTGAGCGGATCAACCCCCGCCGCCGATCGGAGCTGATGCTGTGACCGAGCGACCCCCCGTGCTGTCGGTCCGCGGACTGTCGGTGCGCTTCCTGGTGCCCGGCGGAGGCCCCGTCGCCGCCGTCACCGACGCGCACTTCGACGTCGTACCCGGCGAATGTCTCGCCCTGATCGGCGAGAGCGGCTGCGGCAAGTCCGTCCTGGCCTCCGCCCTGCTCGGCCTGCTCCCCGCCAACGCGCAGACCGCCGGCCGCGCCCTGCTCGGCGACCTCGACCTGCTCGCCGCCGACGAACGCACCCTCGCCCGCACCGTACGCGGCCGGCGCATCGGCCTCATCCCGCAGAGCCCGGCCGCCCACCTCACCCCCGTCCGCACCATCCGCTCCCAGATGGAGGAGACGGTCGCCGAACTCACCGGCGTCCGCGGCCGCACGGCCCTGCGCGCCGCCGCCGAGAAGGCCGCCGACCGCGCCGCCTTCCCCGCCGACCACCTCGACCGCCACCCCCACGAACTCTCCGGCGGCCTCGCCCAACGCGCCGCCACCGCCCTCGCCCTCGTCGGCGACGCGCCCCTCCTCCTCGCCGACGAACCCACCACCGGCCTCGACCGCGACCTGGTCGACCACACGGTCGACGAACTGCGACGCCACGTCGACGCCCCCGACGACGGCACCGGCGAGGGCCGAGCCCTGCTGATGATCACCCACGACCTGGCCGCCGCCGAACGCATCGCCGACCGCGTCGCCGTCATGTACGCGGGCCGCATCGTCGAACTCACCGAAGCGAACGCCTTCTTCGGCACCCCGGGCCCCCGCCACCCCTACAGCCGCGGCCTCCTGAACGCCCTTCCCGACCGCACCTTCACCCCGATCCCCGGCATGCCTCCCGAACTGGGCGCCCTCCCCGACGGCTGCGCCTTCGCCCCCCGCTGCGACAACGCCACCGCCCGCTGCACGACCCTCCCACCCCTGACGGAGACGGTCGCCTGCCACCACCCGCTCCCAGTCGAGGCCCTGGAGGACGTCCGTGCTTGAGCTGCGCGCCATCACCGCCGGCTACGACCGACGGTCGGCCCCCGTCGTCCGCGACGCCACCCTCACCATCGCCCCCGGCGAGGCCGTCGGCCTGCTCGGCCCCAGCGGCTGCGGCAAATCCACCCTCGCCAGAGTCGCCGCCCTCCTGCACCGCCCCGACGCCGGCACCGTCACCGTCGACGGCACCCCCGTACGCCACTTCCGCCACCGCGCCCCCCGCTCGCTCCGCACCGCCTTCGGCGTCGTCTTCCAGCAGCCCCGCCTCTCCGCGGACCCCCGCCTGAGCCTCACCGACCTGATCGCCGAACCCCTGCGCGCCACCGGCCGCCGCGACACCGTCCCCGACCGCGTCCCGGAACTGGCCTCCACCGTCGGCCTCACCCCCGACCTCCTCACCCGCCGCCCCCACGAGGTCAGCGACGGCCAGCTCCAACGCGCCTGCCTGGCCCGCGCATTGGTGCTCCGCCCCCGCTGGCTGATCTGCGACGAGATGACCGCCATGCTCGATGCGTCGACCACGGCCGCGCTGGTAGCGGTGGTCGAGGCCTACCGCACCGAAACCGGCGCCGGCCTCCTGACCGTCGGCCACGACCAGACCCTCCTCACCCACTGGTGCGACCGCACCCTCCACTGGAACACGGTGACGTCCCCGGAAAAGGGGGCGGCCGCGGAGGGAGCGAGACAGGGTGAATTCGCGTGAATAACTCACTGTGACCCAACATCGCGCATTACGTTGCGTATTCAGTGCGCTACGAGGGCGTGGTACGACTCTCCGCCGGGAAGCGCGCCTTCCGCAACGTCCATGGAGGTGAGCGGCCCTGTCACAGCGCCGCGTCGTCACGAGCCGCAGCCAGGAACCACGTCAACGGTTCGCCGAGGAGCTATGACGGCTGCGGGCCCAGAAGGGCGTCAGCCTGCGGCAGCTCGGAGAGCAGCTGGGCTGGGACTGGTCGCTCTTCGGCTGAAGTCACCTTAGGGGCGGCCAAGAGAACCCGGCTCGACGCCGGGTCCTCTTCGGCTCTGTGGTTCAGTCGGTGTCGTTGCCGCACTTCGGCTCGGCGAGCCTGTACTGCCGAGCAGTTCGTGTCGGCGGGGACGGCTGGGTGCCGTCCTTGGCGACTGGCTGGAAGTAGTGGTCCAGCGCCCAGGCGGCCACGTGGGTGCCGGCCCGGCAGCCGGCTACGTCCGCCGTGCGGGAGTGGACGCCGCCCCACACGCGGGCGTCGACGACATCCCGGTTGAGGTCGTCGGCGGACCCGTAGAACCGCGTGGTGCCGGTGACCTCGGAGGAGAGGTAGAGGTCGACGCGCGAGGTGCCGAGGAGGCCGGTCAGGGCGCGTGCCACGGCAGCGGCGACGGTCGTATGGCCGGCGATGTAGTCCGGGTGTGGTGGGGTGAGGAGCAGCGGCTCCCAGGCCGGGTCTGCCGTCGTCGCGGGGTTGCCGTCGGTGTCGGCGAGGCGGATGGCGGTGATCGGCCGCCAGGAGCCGTAGTGGAGCTTGGCGTCCCATGCGGTGACGACGGCGTCGGTCGCCGACGCGTTCACCGCGGCGAACAGCCGGGCCGTCTCGGCGATCCCGAGCCGGTGCCGGGCGGCGTGGTCTCGTACGGCTGTCTGGACCTGTGCGACCAAGTTGCCGCTGAAGAAGAGGGCGGTCTCGGTCTGCTGCGCGCTCCTGCCCGAGCCGGTCTTCGCGCCCATGGCTTTCAGCTCCTGCAAATCCTCGGCGTAAGCGGTCGAGGAGAGGGCGGGCGGTCCGCCGGGGCGGAACTGCTGCGGGGAGGCGAGCAGGAGCGGGCGGAGCCTGGCGAGCCAGGTGTCGATGAAGGGCTGGAACGCGGGCGGGGTGGGCCGCCAGACCCCCGGTGCCGGGGAAGCGGTGAAGGGAACGTCCGCGAACCGGCCGTCCCCTTCCCGGAGTTCGATGATGCGGGCGGCAGCGCGCCTTCCGTAGTCCACGCCCCGGTCTCTGGCCTGACCGGCCGGAAGAGCGGCGAGCGAGTCCGTGTAGGCGGTGTCGAGCCCCTCCTTGAACGCAGGGAAGAAGGTGAGCAGGACGTCGTGGGCCGCAGTGGCGGCGGCCGCCGCGGAGGATGCCTTGGCCGGACCGCGCTCGCGCCACTTGTACAGGGCGTAGCCGCCTTCGATCCCCACCACGGCGTTGTACACGGCGACGGAGACGAACCCCTCCCAGATCGCTACCTGCCCGGAGGGGCGGGGGCCGAGGCTGGTCTTGATCGTGTCGATGGCGATGGCGTTCCACTCGCGGACCACGGCTGCCGGGTCTGCCGCGGTCCGGGTGTCCGCGTCGGGGGGACTGGCCGCGGCGGTGAGCATCACGAGGGCGATGGCCACGGCGGCGCAGATGAAGGCTCGGACACGTGAACGCGGAGAAAAGGGGAGAGGGGGCTCTTGATGCACAGCGTGCTCCCTAGGTCGAGTGCCCAAGGCTTAGCAACAGTCCACTGGGTGAGCAAGACAACTCGCCGCGAATCGGGCGGGCCCAGGGCGCCTTCGAACGCCTCGCTGACCGTTACGAGGAAATCACCGCCGGACAGACCCTGCACCCACCCCGGGCCACGGTGACAGCGCTGCAAGGGGCAGCGTCGCGAACCTGCTCGCCCGCCTCGGCACCGAAGGCGATCAGGCGCTCCCGTTCGCCTTCGGCCGGCGGGTGCCCTTCGACAACAACGGCACAGGCCATCCGGATGGTCAAGGTCCAGCAGAAGGCAGCCTGGCAGCATCAGGTCAAGCGGTCATGCTTGGTCGGGCAGCCGGAGCACGCGGTCGTGGAACCCGGCTGCGTTGAGGGCTCAACAGCGCCAGGTTCACGTACTGACACGCCATCACACGCCAACGAGCTTCCTGGAGGTCCCCGATCCGTTGGGCTTGCTCCGGGTCGATGGGTTGGCGTCAAAGGTCTGTGAGCGAGCCTTGACCTGGATCATCAAGCCGCGTTCACAGACTCCATTCGTGACCGAGCCGCTTCGTTTCATCCGGTTGACGTAGATGCCTCCTCGGAGATCCTTCGAAGGGACGGGTCGTTGGGCCTGCCGGACAGATCGCAGTTCGGCGACCGCTCGCTGCGCTGCCTCGCGGGGGTCGGGGCGCGGGGCGGGGGCCCTTGGGCCGGCCAGGTCCCGACCGTTGAGCGACTGCGCGAGAACGGCAGTCCAGTCGCTCCGGTGCGCCACGGCGACGTGTCCGTCCTCGTGCACCGCTTCGTCCTGCCAATCATCGGGCGGTGCCATGAGGGCACGAAGAGAGTGTTCATCGAGCCATTCCAGGCCCAGAACCTGACGGCCGAGTTCGTGCTCGATGAGAGAAGTGAACACGCCCGTTTTGAGGTGCGGAAGAAGTAGCTCGCCCTCGAAGAAGTAGCCACCGTCATACCTTCCGGTGTCTATCGCGAGCAGCGAACGCCTGGGGTGGAAGGCCATCGCGTGAACGGGGAAGCGTGAGCGGATGGGCGCGCTGCGGACAAAGGAGCGGCTCTTGTGGACGGCGGCCGGTGTGGTTCGACCGGGTACATCCGTGCCTGCCACGGCCAGGGCTTCGGCGTAGTCGGGTGGCATCCGTTTTGTGCTCAAGCGACGCCGGATTCGACAAGATCAAGACGGTTCGCGCGAACGCCATGCCACTGGAGGGGCGGCGGCGTCCCGCCACGGCGCGAAGCCGCCGCCCGCTCTCCGTCCCCAGCCTTTGCTTCATCTATCGAAATTCGATAGATTCTGATCGTAACTCGATGGAAGGTTGGGTCGTGGGAAAGCTGACAGTGGGTGCGCTGCGCGCCGTGCTCGTGGTGGTGCTCGTCGGCACCGTGTTCGTACAGGCAGGGATGGTGTGGGCGTTGGTCAGCGGGAGCGACCCGGAGGACGGATCGCTCCCGCTGACCCCGCTGCGCGTGATCACGATCCTGGGTATGGTGTCGGTCCAGGTCGCCCTGGTCTGCGTATGGCGGCTGGTGACGATGGTGCGACGCGGAACCGTGTTCTCCCCCACCGCCTTCCGGTACGTGGACGGCGTGATCGGCGCGATCGTGGCGGCTGCCCTCGTATGGTTCGCGGTCACGGCCCTCAATGCGCCGGGCCAGCGGGACGATCCGGGCGTCACCGTCATCATGGGTGGGGTTGGCGTGGCCATCCTGGGGGTCGCGCTCATCGTGCTCGTGCTGCGGATGCTGCTCGCCCAGGCCGTCGCGCGCGACGTCGAAGCGGCACAGATGCAGGCCGAGTTGGACGAGGTGATCTGATGCCGATCGTCGTCGACATCGACGTGATGCTGGCCAGGCGGAAGATGTCCGTGGGTGAGCTCGCAGACCGCGTAGGCATCACGCCCGCCAACCTGGCGGTACTCAAGAACGGCCGCGCCAAGGCGGTGCGCTTCGCGACGCTCGCCGCGCTCTGCGAGGTGCTCAATTGCCAGCCGGGCGACTTGCTGCGCTGGGAGGCCGAGGATGCCGCGGGCGGATGACACGCCCAGGGCGGGCGTGAAAACGTCTGGCACCACCGGCTCGTAACACGGCACGTGGACCGCATGGACGTGGATCACCGATCACCCGCAGCGCCGCCCCAACCCCCTTGGTCGGATTCCGGTTGACCTGCACCGCACCGTCCTGGTCGACGATCGCGGCCTGCGAACGTGCTCCCACCGCAAGCCCCCGCCCTTCCAGCGCGGAAGGGCGGGGGTTCGTCCATGGGAGGCAGTCAGGGCTTCACCGTGGTCGCTTGACACCCGATTCGTGACGATCTGTCAGTTCGACGGGGTTTCGGGGACGTGACAGGCGCGGACTTCCAAGATCATGGAGTTCTCGACGCCCTGTGATCCGAGTGGAAGACCGTGCCTGCCGACGCATCATCGCCGATCCCGCCTGCCTTCGACCAACTTCGCGAGCATCCCAGGGCCGTGCCCGAGGAGATCCCGGGCCTGCTGGAGCGACCGGCTCCGCACCCCGCACCATGGCGACTTGGCGCAACCTCGCCATCGGCGCCCTTCGCCTCGCCGGGAAGAGCAGCATCGCCGCCGGCCTCCGGCGCAACGCCCGCGACGCCGGCCGACCGCTCGCCCTCCTCGGAATCACATGATCTTGACTTCCTCCCTCGCCTAAAGGCGGGGGATTCCGGCGGTCGCCCGCCGGGGTTCCTGCTTCATCGACGACTGCCCGCCCGGAGTGCTCCGTTGAGGTCTTACACCGTCTCCACAGGCTGCTGCCGCCAGTCCGGCGGCCAAAAGGTTCTTCGCCGCGTTCACGTCGCGGTCATACACGGCGCCGCAGCCGCACGTCCAGGTGCGGACATGGAGCGGCATCTTGCTCTGCAGGGCTCCGCAGGCCGAGCACAGCCTGGAGGAGGGGAAGAAGCGGTCGACCGCGATCACCTCCCGGCCGTACCACTGCGCCTTGTACTCCAGCATCGAGCGGAACTGGGTCCATGCGGCATCGGAGACGGCGCGGGCCAGCCTCCGGTTTTTGACCATGTTGCGCACGGTCAGGTCCTCGATCACGAGCGTTTGGTTCTCACGCACGAGACGAGTCGACAGTTTGTGCAGGTGGTCCCGCCTGCGGTCGGTGATCCGGGCATGGATGCGGGCGACCTTGAGGCGGGCCTTGGCCCGGTTGCCGGAGCCCTTCTCCTTGCGGGCGAGTGCCTTCTGGGCCTTGGCCAGACGGGCACGGTCCTTGCGTTCATGCCTCGGGTTGGTGATCTTCTCGCCGGTCGACAGGGTCAGCAAAGAAGTAAGGCCCACGTCGATCCCGACCGCCGTGTCCACAGGGGGCAGGGTTTTCACCGTCGGGTCCTCGACGAGCATCGACACGAACCAGCGCCCGGCCGCGTCCTGCGAGACCGTCACCGTGGACGGCTTCACCCCCTCGGGAAGCGGGCGCGACCACACGATGTCCAGCGGCTCGGTCATCTTGGCCAGGGTGAGCCGGCCGTCGCAAAACCGGAAGCCGGAGGTGGTGTATTCGGCGGACGCCCGGGACTTCTTCCGGCTCTTGAAGTGGGGGTACCTGGCCCGCTTGGCGAAGAAGTTCGCGAACGCCGTCTGCAAGTGCCGCAAGCACTGCTGGAGCGGGACCGAGGACACCTCGTTGAGGAAGGCCAGTTCCTCGGTCTTCTTCCAGGCCGTCAGCATCGCCGAGGTGGCGTTGTAGTTGACCCGCTCCTGCCGTGTCCACGCCTCGGTGCGGGCCTGGAGGGCGAGGTTGTAGACCTTTCGCACGCAGCCGAACGTGCGCGACAGCTCCGCTGCCTGCGCATCGGTCGGATGGAAGCGGTACTTGTACGCCCGCTTCACGTGAGTGGCCACAGTTCACAAACTAGTGGGTTTGTTTGTGAGGATCAAGCCCGCCGGTCAGGGCACGGTCTTTCGCCCTGGCGGCGAAACCCCGCCTCCCGCCCTGCTCCGCAGGGGTTCCGTTTCCTCCCCGCCTGAAGGCGGGGGTATCCATGAAAGGAATCAGATGAAACGGATGTCACGCGACTATGCCGAAGCCCTGGGCCGGGGACGGACGGACGCCGATCACCTCGGGGAGTCGCGCGGGGCTTGACTGAACTCCCGCGGTGTCCCGGGCGATCGGCGACGGTGTCCTTCGAATCCTAAGATGCCCGAAAGAGTCGCTTACTGCGAGGGGGGAAAGCGCGCCGGGGCGGTTCTGCGGTGCCATCCCACCCCGGCGCGTGGGGCTCAGCCGCCGAGTGCGGTGACCATGTTCATGATGGTCTCGACCTGGGCGCCGCCCTGGATGGGGTAGTTGGTGGCGCCGAGGTAGCCCCACCAGTCCCAGCATCCGTTGGGGTTCACGGCGGACGACGTGGCCTGCGGATACAGGACGATCATCTTGTTGTTGTCGGCGTACTGGTTGAGGTTGGCGCGGTCGACGAAGGTCGTACCGATCTTGTCGTACCCCTGCTTGCAGCCGTGCAGGGAAACCATCAAGCGGCAACTCGATTCCGACTCACAGGCTTTGGGGACGTAGGCGAACCCGGAGCTGCCCATGCTCAGGGTGCTCGCCAGTCCGTTGACGGCGTGGGTGCTCTGTCCGAACTTGACGAGCTTGCCCGTCAGCGGTCCGGTGTTGGGGGAGGAGACCGAGCCGAAAAGCTTCTGCAGCAGTGCTCTCTGGGGGTCGGTGCCGCAGTTGTTCATGTACGGCGCGCTGTTCGCGGTGCAGCTGTTGGGCCCGTACGGGGTGACCCAGGAATGCCCCGCCGCGGAGGTGTTGTCGTAGGTCACGTTCGCACCGAAGTGCTGGTAGAAGGCCTTCCCGGCATCGCCGACCGAGGGCTTCACCGTGGTGTCGTTCTTGCCCTGGTAGAGGTACACGGGGCTGCCGGACAGGTTGCTGACCGGGTCGATCCACCCGTAGGAGGACCAGGTGGAGGCCCTCGAGGTCAGAGTGCTCAGATAGGTGGGGTAGAGGGTGTCCCCACAGCCGTACAGGGCTTGGTAGACGTTGTTCTGGGCGCAGTAGTACGGTCCCGCCCCGAAGATCGCCGCGCCTTTGACCTTCTTCGAGTGGGCGACGTGCAGCTGACCGGCCATGTAGCCCCCGGAGGAGATTCCGGACACGTACACGCCGGATATGTTGTGGCCGGTGAGACTGCCCGACACCGGGGGAACCGTGTGGGGAGTGGCGGCCTGGGCGGTACCTGCCGACGCCAGCAGGGCCGCCAGGACGGAGAGGATCAAGGCGGGGGACCACCAGAAGACGCGTTGATGGGTTCGCATCATGTGCACCTGTTCCCTGGGGCTTGCGGTCCGGCCAAGGGCGCCGGTCCGTGTGGTAGCGGAACCGTAGAGGCGACACGAGAACACTGGCGATGTGTGCGGCACACATCAGACAGCGCATCACAGTGGCTCAAAGACACTGGTCCTGCAGCATGCCACGAGCGGCCAACCCGACCGCGTCCCGCTACCCCCGTACAAGTCGGCGGTTCAATTCGGCCAGGTCCGATCGCTTTGTGTCATTCGTCGGCAACCGCCTTCCACATCACCGAGGCGCGGCTAAACAAGAAGGCTGGGGCGGCGTGTTGCCTTCCCCATGGGGTGTTGGCCGGACGGCGAGGGGGGTCTGGACGGTTGCTGACCATCAACGTGGCGGTGCTGCTCGCAGTCATTGTCGTCTGGCGGCTGCGGCGGCGTACGGAGGCCCGCAGTCGCTTCGACGAGAAGGTGACCGTCGTGATCGTCCTGGCGCTGGGGGTCCTGCTTGCACCCACTCCGGTCGGCCAGGGGATCCTGGACATCCTGGGGCAGCTCGCGAGCGGCGTTACGCAGGCCGGCCGATGAGCCCCCGCGCGCGCAGGGGCCGGGCGCCGGCGACCAGGCGCCCGCCGGCGCGACGGCGCACCCGCGGGCCCGGCAGGCGGCGGCAGCGGGCGGACGACCGGCTGGTCGGTCTCCTCGTGGCCGTGGGCCTGGCCGTCGCCCTGGCGGTGGCCGTCGTCAACTGGCTGCTGGTCCACTGGTGGGTCATGGTCGTCATCGGCGTGCTCGCGGTGCTGGCCGGCGGCGGCCGGCTCTACCAGAAGCAGCAGCAGGCACGGTGGGAAGCGGTCCGCGCGCAGGGTCTGCGGTACGGGCTGTCCCAGCTGGACGCCCTGCACCACTCCCGGTTCGAGGACGCGGTGCGGGACCTGATGCGCCGTGACGGCTGTGGGGACGCGGTCCGCGTCGGGGGCGGCGGCGATCTGGGCGCCGATGTGAAGGCCACCGACCCCTACGGGCGGCGCTGGGTGATCCAGTGCAAACACAGGCGCAGCGGCCTTTCCGGGTCCGCCGTGGGCACGCCGGACCTTCAGGTCCTCAACGGCACCGCCCGTCAGGTCCACGGCGCCGACGTCGCGGTGATCGTGACGAACGGTCGGGTCACCGCACCGGCCGTGGCCTTCGCCCAGCAGCAGCGCCTCCACGTGGTCGACCGCCACACCCTCGGAGTCTGGGCGTCCGGCTCACGTCCCTTGTGGGAACTGCTGAGGGCCGTCCCGCCGCCCCGCAGACCGACCGCCCTGTCCTGAGCGGACCGCAGCCGTAGCCCGTCACCGAGTCCTTCGGGCAGACGCCGCGGATTTTCACGTTGTGCCGGGAGCGAGCCGAGCGGGAGCGAGCCGAGCGGGCGGGAGCGGCGCCCGGGGAGACCACGGCCCGCTGGGGAAGCCGGCGTGAGGCGGGCGCGCGGGGTTCAGGGTTGGCGGGCGAGGACGTCGTCGATGCGAGATGCGTCGGCACCCCGGGCCGTGGCGGCCGGCGCCATGAAGCCGAGCACGGTCTGGATGGCGTCACGGCGGGCCGGCCCTCGTTCGTGACCGCCGTCCTGAGGAGCGGCGGGCTGAGCACCTGACCCAGGACGACGTGCGGGCGCCTCCCGGTCAGGAGGTCGGGTGTTCCGGGTACAGCCACCGTCGGAGCAGGCGGCTCATGAGCGGCATGACCGCGTAGGTGAGGAGGGGGGCGAGGACGATCGGGAAGACGAGGGTGCGTGCCGCCAGGGGCCAGGTGTGGAAGAACTCCGCGAACAGGCCGTCGTAGAGCAGCGCGAAGGGATAGACGGCGAGGATCGTCACCAGTGACATCTTCCAGCGTGCCGGCGGCCGGGCCGCGCCGTTGGGGATGTTGAACCACGTCTCCAGGCCGGTGGTGGTCAGCTTCGGGTGGGCCGGGTGGCCGTAGGGTTTGACTCGGTCCTGCCAGGCGGCTCGCTGGGGTGACGTCATCCAGCGGTCCAGGCTCTCGGTGTCCGCGAAGCGGACGACCGCGTGGTAGCGGTGGCTGTCGTCCTCGGGCCGGAGCCAGGTGACGCCCCGGTGTCCCGTGAAGGCGGCGGCCTCCGCCTCGACCCCGTGGGCCCACTGCTCGAATTCCGCCTCCTCGCCGGGCATCACCTCCCAGGTGTAGACCACTGTCACCGCTTCTCGGGCTTCGGTCACACGTTGGTCCATATTCTAAATATTACGTTTGCGACGCATTTGGGTGTCGATGAGAATGAAGGGATGGTTCTTTGGGAGGTGTGTCATGTCCGTACGCGGCCCGGCCCTCACCGAGCGAGGCGCGGCACTGCTGGAACAAGGCCCGGGCCCGGTCCGGGTCGGACTGTCGGTCAACGGCGCCAGGCGCACCCTGGACATCGAGCCGCGCGTCAGCCTGCTCGACGCGCTGCGTGAACACCTGCACCTGACGGGTGCCAAGAAGGGGTGCGACCAGGGAACCTGCGGGGCGTGCACCGTGTGGGTCGACGGGCGGCGCGCGCTGGCCTGCCTCACCCTCGCCGTGACCTGCGAAGGCCGTGAGATCACCACCGTGGAGGGGCTGTCCGAGGACGGCGGACTGCACGAGATGCAACGGGCCTTCATCGCCGAGGACGCCTTCCAGTGCGGCTATTGCACTCCCGGCCAGATCATGTCCGCCGTGGCGCTGGTCCATGAGGGGCATGCCGGGGACGACGACGAGATCAAGGAGTGGATGAGCGGCAACATCTGCCGCTGCGCGGCCTACCCCCACATAAGGGCCGCGATACGCACCGCCCGCGACCGTATGTAGGAGGCGCCCAGTGCGGCCCATCACCTACCTCCGCGCGACCGACACGGCGAGCGCCGTCACCGCCGTGAGCACCGACCCCACCAGCGACTTCCTCGCCGGCGGCACCACCGAGGTCGATCTGCTGCGCCAGAACGTGCTGAACCCCCGCCGCCTCGTCGACATCAACGCTCTCCCGCTGACCGAGGTCGAGGGCACCCCGGCAGGAGGGGTGCGTATCGGAGCGCTGGCCCGGATGAGCGACGTCGCCGCCGACCCCGTCGTCCGTGAGCGTTTTCCGCTGATCGCCCAGGCGCTGGAGCTGGGGGCGTCCGCGCAGTTGCGCAACATGGCGTCCATGGGAGGCAACCTGCTGCAGCGCGTGCGCTGTTCGTACTTCCGCGACGCTCAGTCCCCCTGCAACAAGCGCGATCCCGGCACCGGTTGCTCGGCCGTCGAGGGCTTCAGCCGAGGACACGCGGTGCTCGGCACCAGCGAGCACTGCATCGCCACGCATCCCTCGGACGTGGCCGTGGCGCTCGTCGCGCTGGACGCCCAGGTGCGCACGACGGGCCCGCACGGCGAACGAACCTACGCCATCGACGACTTCTTCCTCCTCCCCGGCGACTCTCCGCACCGCGAGCACCCCCTGGAGCACGGTGAACTGATCACCGGGATCGAGGTGCCCGCCATGCCTGTCGCCCGGCACTCCCACTATCTGAAGGTCCGGGACCGCGCCTCGTACGAGTTCGCGCTCGTCTCGGTGGCGGCCGCGCTCTCCGTCGCGGACGGCGTGATCGCCGACGTACGGATGGCGCTGGGCGGGGTGGCCACCAAGCCCTGGCGGGCCAGGCGGGCCGAGGACTTCCTGATCGGCGCGCGCGTCCAGCGGGACAACTTCGCCATGGCCGCCCGCGTCGAAATGGCCGATGCCCGGCCGACCCCCATGAACGCCTTCAAGGTCGAACTCGCGCAGCGCGCGATCGTCCGCGTCCTCGACCTGCTCAGCGACGGAACGGGAGCCGGGTCCGAGCCCGGACCCGGGGCCGGGAGCCCGTCATGACCACCATGCACACGACGACACCGTCCGCCATCGGACAGCCCCTCGACCGCGTCGACGGCCGTCCCAAGGTCACCGGGAGCGCGCACTACTCCGCCGAGATCCCCCTCCCGGACATGGCGTACGCCTACGTGGTCGGCTCCCGCATCGCCGCCGGACGGGTCTGTGGGATCGACGCGAGTGCCGCAACGGCCGAGGAAGGCGTACTCGCGGTCCTCACCCACGAGAACCTGCCGAGGATCGCGGAGCAGCCGCCGCTCGTGCCCTCGCTCGCCGGCACGGCGGCGCCCGGACAGACGTACTTCCCGATGCAGGACGACATCGTCCACTACGCCGGCCAGCAGATCGCGCTCGTCGTCGCCGACACCTGGGAACGCGCCCAGCACGCGGCGCACCTGCTGCGTTTCTCGTACGAGGAGACCGCCCCGGTCACCACCCTCGACCAGGGCCGGGACCGGACGTACGTGCCCGAGAGCATCTTCGGGGGGTGGATACCGGGACGCATCGAGCGCGGCGACGTGGAGGCCGGGCTGAGGGACGCGGACGTGCGGGTGGAGGCGACGTACACCTACGCGGCGAACCACCACAACCCGATCGAGCCGTCCAGCACCACGGCCCACTGGGACGGTGACACCCTGCTGCTGTACGACTCCACCCAGGGAGTCAACGCCACGCAGATGACCGTGTCACGGCTGCTCGGCGTTCCGATGTCGAGGATCCGGGTCATCGGTCACTACGCCGGTGGCAGCTTCGGCTGCAAGGCGATGATCCACGCACACCCGACGCTCGCCGCCCTGGCGGCCCGAGAAGTCGGCCGGCCCGTCAAGCTCGCCCTCACCCGGGAGCAGATGTTCACCTCCGTCGGCCATCGGGAGGAGCAGGAGCAGCACATGACGCTCGGCGCGACGCGCGAAGGCCGGCTGACCGCCATACGGCACCACAAACTCTCCCCGACCTCCCCCTTCGACGACTGGGCCGAACCTTCCCTCGGCACCTCGTCGCAGATCTACGCGTGCCCCCACTACGAGGGCGTCTACCGGTTGTTCCGGGCGAACACCATGACCCCGACGTTCATGCGGGCGCCCGGTGAAGCGAGCGGTATGTTCGCGCTCGAGTGCGCGATGGACGAGCTCGCCCACGAACTCGGGGTGGATCCCGTCGAACTGCGGTTGCGCAATCACACCGACGTCGACGCCATGTCGGGCTTCCCCTGGTCCAGCAGCGGGCTGCGGGAGTGCTACGAGCGTGGAGCCCGGAGGTTCGGCTGGTCCGGCCGCGATCCCCGGCCGGCCACGCGCCGTGAGGGGGACTGGCTGATCGGCACCGGCATGGCCACCGCGACGTATCCCGTCGCCCCGCTCGCCAACCCGCAGCGCGCCCGCGCGCGCCTCTACGCCGACGGGACGGCGGTCGTCCAGGCCGCCACCCCCGATTTCGGCACCGGCGTCGCCACGGTCATGACCCAGGTCGCCGCCGACGGACTCGGCATGAGCGTGGAACGCTGCCGCTTCGAGAACGGGGACACCGACCTGCCCAACATCGCCGCCGCGGTGGGCTCGGCGGGCGCCGGCATGATCAGCGCGGCCGTGCACAGCGCCGCCACCGCTCTGCGCGGTCAGCTCGTCAACAAGGCGGTGGCCGACGCCGGTTCACCTCTGCACGGCGCGGACCCGGTCGACGTCGTGGTCCGGGACGGCGTCATGACCGCCGGGACCGCGTCCGAGGCCTACACCGATCTGCTGCGGCGCAACGGCCGGCCGGACGCCGAAGCCCTGGGCCAGTGGAACCCGCCCGCCCACGACATCCCCTACGGGATGATGACCTTCGGCGCCCAGTTCGCCGAGGTCGCGGTGGACGCGGAACTGGGCCTGGTCCGGGTGCGGCGCATGACCGGTGCCTTCGCGCCGGGCCGGGTGCTCAACGCCAAGACGGCCCGCAGTCAGCTGATGGGGGGCATGCTGTGGGGGCTGGGGCAGGCGCTGCTGGAAGCCAACCACATGGCGCCGGACACCGGCCGCTGGGCCAACTCGAGCCTCGCCGAGTACCTCGTCGCCGTCAACGCGGACGCTCCGGACGTGGACATCGAGCTCATCGAGGTCGAGGACGACATCGTCAACCCGTTGGGTGTGAAGGGGGTCGGTGAGATCGGCCAGGTCGGCGTGGCGGCGGCGATCGCCAACGCCGTGCATCACGCCACCGGGCGCCGGGTGCGCAAGCTGCCGATCACGATCGAGGACCTCCTCTGAGGGAGGCGGGCCTCCTTTGAGGTGTGAGGGCATACGGATCGTTCCGCCGGGCGCCCCGGAATCAGGCTGTGATGACGTCGCTGCCGGCCCGGCCCAGGGCGGTGTGCAGCTCGGCCGGGAACGGTGTGTCGGTGATGAGGGGGTGGAAGCCGTCCGGCTCGTACGCGCGGTGCGCGGCCGTACGGCCGAACCTGCCGGAGTCGGCCGGCACACAGCGGTGCGAGGCGTCGGCGAGGACGCCCCGTTCGGTGGCGGCCTCGTCCAGGTGGAAGTCGGTCAGGTGGAAGCCGGTCAGGCCGTAGGGAGCGATGCCGCCGGAGCCTACGAAGGCGAGGTCCGCGCGCAGGTCGTCGAGGATTACCGCACGGTCACGGGCGCGGGCCTGCTCGCCGTCGGCCACGACCGCACCCTCCTGGACCACTGGTGCGACCGCACGGTCCACTGGGACACGGCGGCGGCGCCGGCGAGGAACCCGTCGTCCCGGCTGCTCACGCCGGGGCAGGGCTCGCTCGGGGCCCGGTCGGCACTCCTTGCCGACGCGATCACGCTCGGCGTCCAGGACGGCGGTGCCGGCTGGGGGAGAGGCCGGGGCGGGGCCGGTGGCTTCGGCGTCGGGACGGCGGCGGCCGCGGCCGGGGAGGCCGGACGGCTCGGGCAGCTCAGGACGGCGGCGACGTCCTGAGCAAGTGAACGTGTGCAAGTGAACCTGTGGGTGAAGGCGGAACTCGGGCCGGCGCCGAGCCGGGCCCGGTCGTGCTTCTCCGCCACGATCCACAAGGCGAGGAGGGACGGCGAAACGAAGGATGCGGGCGCCGGCGAAGGGGGAGAAAACAGTGCCGGAGGCGCATTCCGGGCCGCTGGTAAGCTGTCCCCGCGCTTCATTACACCGGGGTCCGTACCGAGCGGTACGGACCCCGGTGCGTTCCGGGCGCCAGATCAGGAAGGTGCCTCATGAACGCGAAGCCGTCGGCCTCCGGACTCTCCAGCGGTGGCACGTCCCCGCGAGTGACAGCGTCCCCGGAGGTGACCCCGGCCGCGTCCTTCGACGCGTTCGGGCTGCCGCCGGAGCTGGTGGAGACCATGGGAGAGCTCGGGGTGACGGAACCGTTCCCCATCCAGGCGGCGACGCTGCCCGACGCGCTGGCCGGCCGTGACGTCCTGGGACGGGCGCGGACGGGGTCCGGCAAGACGCTGGCCTTCGGGCTCGCTCTGCTCGTCCGCACGGCGGGCCGGCGGGCGGAGGCGAAGAGGCCGCTCGCGCTGGTCCTGGTGCCGACCCGGGAGCTCGCCCAGCAGGTGAGCGACGCCCTGGTGCCGTACGCGCGGAAGCTGAACGTGCGACTGGCGACGGTGGTCGGCGGGCTGTCGATCAACCGGCAGGTGGCGGAGCTGCGGAGCGGTGCCGATGTGCTCGTCGCGACGCCGGGGCGGCTGGCCGACCTCGTGTCGCGCCGGGACTGCCATCTGAACCACGTGCGGATCACGGTGCTGGACGAGGCGGATCAGATGTGCGACCTGGGGTTTCTGCCGCAGGTCTCGGACATTCTGGAACAGGTCCCCTCCGACGGGCAGCGGCTCCTGTTCTCGGCCACGCTCGACCGTCACGTCGAGCAACTGGTGCGGAGTCACCTGAACGACCCGGTCCACGCGTCGGTCGACCCCGGGGCGGGCTCGGTGAGCACGATGGACCACCACGTCCTGACCGTCCATCCCGCCGACAAGTACGCCACGGCGACCGAGATCGCCGCTCGGGACGGCCGGGTACTGATGTTCCTGGACACCAAGGCGGCCGTCGACCAGTTCACCCGTCATCTGCGGGCCAGTGGTGTGCGGGCCGGCGCCCTGCACAGCGGCAAGTCGCAGCCGCAGCGCACGCACACGCTCGCCCGGTTCACGGACGGTGACATCACCGTGCTGGTGGCCACCAACGTCGCGGCGCGGGGCCTTCACATCGACGCGCTCGACCTCGTCGTCAACGTCGATCCGCCGGCCGACCCCAAGGACTACCTGCACCGCGGCGGGCGCACAGCGCGGGCCGGACAGGCCGGGACCGTGGTCACCCTGGTCGCTCCCGCCCAGCGGCGCGAGGTGAACCGGATGATGTCCGACGCCGGTGTCCGGCCGACCGTCACCCCGGTGCGCTCCGGGGAGGCGACGCTGACCGCCCTCACCGGTGCGAAGCGCCCGCCGGCCGGGACGAAGGCCAATAGCGGCAACGCGCCCTTCCGCGGCCTCGGCAGCCGTCCGGGGCGTCCCGTCAAGGAGTCCCGCAAGGCCGCCGAGGCCCGCAAGGCGGCGGAGGCCCGTGCGGCGGCCCGGGTGCGCAGGGGCCGCTGACCCCGGACGGACCCCAGGTCCACGCACCGGGCGGCGCACCGGGCGGTGCCGGCGGAGTGGCCTTCCACCGGCTGTGCGTGGCCACCGCGCTGCGGGACTCCTGGGCTGTGCGACGAGGGGCCCGTTCCCGATCCGAAGTCTCGACGGCGCCATGGTCCGGGACTCCTGGTTCCACGGTGCCGCCCTCTTCACGACCTGGCTGCGTCGCCCCCTCCGGGAGGCCGTGGGCCTTCCTGTCCCTGCCCCTGACGCCGCATGACCGAGGTGTCGCAGAAGGAGGAAGGGCCGGGTCAGAGGGTCGCGTCGGACCACAGGTCGAGGACGTCGTCGCCGCTCATGCTGCCGCCGGGCTCGCCCGGAGTTCCGTCCAGTGGCTGCTCGGTCCAGATGACCTTGCCGGTCGGTGTGTACCGGGTGCCCCAGCGTTCGGCGTAACGGGCGACGAGGAACAGGCCGCGTCCGCCCTCGTCCGTGTCCGCCGCCTGGCGCAGATGGGGTGAGGTGCTGCTGCCGTCGGAGACCTCGCAGATCAGGTTGCGGTCCCGCAGCAGGCGGACGTGGATGGGGACGGTGCCGTGCCGGATGGCATTGGTGACCAGTTCGCTGAGGATGAGCTCGGTCGTGAAGCTCGCGTCCGTCAGGTCCCATGCCGCCAGCTGGCGGGTGACGTGGGCGCGGACGCTGGGCACGGCCGCGGCTTCGGCGGGCACGTCCCAGTCGGCGACCCGCTCGGGGTCGAGCACCCGGGTGCGCGCGACCAACAGGGCGACGTCGTCGTTCCCGCCGTTCGGCAGGAGGGCGTCCAGCACCGCGTCGCAGGTCTGCTCGGGAGTCCGGTCGGGGTGGGACAGCGCGCCACGCAGGATTTCCAGACCGACGTCGATGTCCCGGTCGCGGCTCTCGATGAGCCCGTCGGTGTAGAGGACGAGCTGGCTTCCCTCGGGCACCTCGAATTCCGTGGTCTCGAAGGGCAGACCGCCCAGGCCCAGCAGCGGACTGGCGGGCAGGTCGGGGAAGGACACGGTGCCGTCCGGAAGGACGAGGGCGGGGGGCGGGTGGCCGGCCCGGGCCACGCTGCACCTGCCGACGGCCGGATCGTAGACGACGTACAGGCAAGTGGCTCCGATGAGCCCCTCGTCGTCACCCTGATCGGCCCGTTCCCGGTCGAGCCGGGCCACCAAGTCGTCCACCCGGGCCAGCAGCTCGTCCGGCGGGAGGTCGAGGGTGGCGAAGTTGTGCACCGCGGTACGCAGCCGCCCCATGGTGGCCGCCGCGTGCAGACCGTGCCCCACCACGTCCCCGACCACCAGTGCGACCCGGGCGCCGGACAGTTCGATGACGTCGAACCAGTCCCCGCCCACCCCGGCCTGGGCCGGCAGATAGCGGTGGGCCGCCTCCAGCGCGCTCAGGTCCGGCAGGTCGCGGGGCAGCAGACTGCGTTGCAGGGTGACCGCCAACGCGTGCTCGCGGGTGTAGCGGCGGGCGTTGTCCAGCGCCACGGCGGCCCAGGCGGACAGCTCCTCGGCGAACAGCACATCGCCCTCGTCGTACGGTTCCGCTCGCTCCGAACGCCAGAAGTCCACCGAACCCAGCACCGTGCCGCGAGCCCGCAGCGGTACCGCGATCAGGGAATGGAAACCGTGGCCCAGGAGCTCCTCCGCGCGGTCGGGGGCCAGTGTCCGCCATCCCTCGGCGGTGCTCAGATCCGCCTCCAGCACCGCGCGGCCGCTCTTCACGCACCGTGCCTGTGGTGTGGCGTCGGGGAAGCGAACGGTTTCGCCCACCGCCATCAGCGGCAGACCGGTGTGGACGGTGCTCACGCCGGCCCGCCGCATGACGGTGCTCCGCCCGGTGGGCTCCTCGCCGCGCAGCACCTCCTCGGCCAGGTCGACGGTGACCAGGTCGGCGAAGCGCGGAACCGCCACTTCGGCCAGTTCGTGTGCGGTGCGCTCCACGTCCAGGGAGGAGCCGATCCGCGCCCCTGCGTCGTAGAGAAGGTTCAGACGCTCCCGTGAGGCCTCGGCGTGACCGGACAGAGCCCGCAACTCCGTGGTGTCCCTGAGCGTCACCACGCTCCCGGCACTCCCGTCGTCGGGCACTGCGCGTCGCTTGTTGACCGCCAGCAACCGGTCTGCCGAGAGGAGCACCTCGTCGGTGGCCGTCCGCTCCGAGGTCATCAGTTCGACGATGTCCGGGCTCAGACCCAGGTCGGTGACCTGCCGCCGCTCCGCGTCCGGCGGCAGGTCCAGCAGTCTCCGCGCCTCGTCGTTGACCAGCACCAACTGCCCGTCGTCCCCCACGATCAGCACTCCCTCCCGCACCGCGTGCAGCACCGCGTCGTGGTGGTCGTACATCCGTGTCATCTCCACCGGGCCGAGACCGTGGGTCTGGCGCAGCAGCCGCCGGCTCACCAGGGCGGTGCCGCCCGCGCACACGGCCAGCGCCCCGCCCGCGGTCCCCAGGAGCACGGGCAGCTGCTCGGCCGCCATGCCGGCCACCTTGTGGACCGTGATCCCGACTCCCACCGTGCCGACGATCGTCCCGTCGGGCCTGGTGACGGGGACGTACGAGACCACCGCGCGGCCCTTGGAGGTGTCGATCTGCTGGGTCCGGGGGGAGGTCGGCGGCTTGAGCGGGCCGACGACGGGCTTGCCGATCTTGGAGGGGTCGGGGTGTGCGTAGCGGACCCCGTCCGACGAGTACACGACGATGAGATCCACGTCGGTCACCCGCACGATCCTGTCGGCGACCGGCTGCAGGGCCTCGGACGGGTTGGGTCCGGTCATCGCCGTCAGTGTCTGAGGGGAGTACGCGAACGTCGTGGCGACGGCCCGGGACCGGGCTTCGGCCTCATGGGTGCTGTTGCGTCGGGCCTGGAGCGCGAGAGTGACCACTGCGGCGGTGATGATCAGGGCCACGACCAGGATCTGCAGCACGAACACCTGGCCGGCCACGCTCCGCACCCGGAGCAGGGGCCGCAGCCGCCCCGGGAGCCGCGCCGGCCAGGGACCGTCGTCACTCCGGTTCCGCTGTCGGCCCTCCTGCCGGTCCCGTTGCCGGCCCTCCTGCCGGTCCCCTTGCCGGTCCTCCTGCCGGTCCCGGGCCCGGCGCCGGACGGATCCCATGCGGGCGGCAAGACCCCTGAAGCCGCGGGGTGACGTGCCGGGAGGGCGACGGGAATCTGCTGTCACTGCTTCGTTCGCCTCCTCCGCGGCGATGTACGGGCCGTCCCGGCGCGGTCACCGTCCACCGGACCACCCGCCTGCCGGACCTGCCCTGCGGAAGCCCTGACATTCAGGACACCAGGAGCAAACAAGCTTCAACATGTACGTCCTGCGCATTCCATACGAACGGGTCAACGGTACTCGCTCAGGGCCCCTTCGGTCCGGTCGGGTGCGGCCGTCCGGTGCCGCCGAGCAGGGGCGGTGTGGTCGTGGCCGGTGCCGTGGCCGCCGAGGACAGTGGGAGCGGGCTCGTGTGCGCAGGGCGTCGGGCGGCTGGGTGCGGGGCGCCGGGCGGCACGGGCCGGCCACTCGGGACGGCCGCGCGACGTGAGGCGAAGCCCCGGCTGATCCTCCGGAGCGGCTGTTCCGGGAGGCCGGTTCCTGCCGGCCGTGCGCCTCAGCCGCGGACGCAGTCCTCGATCACCGAGGCGACCTGCTCGACCGCGGCCGAGACGCGGTGCGTGCGCCGGGCCAGTACCAGTTCGACCGACTCGGGGCTGGTGAGCGGTACGTAGGTCACGCCGTCGAGGCTCAGGCTCTGCACCGACTGCGGCACGAGGGCCACGCCGTGGCCGGCCGCGACGAGGACGACCAGGGTGGCCGTCTCGCCGACCTCGAGGAGCGGGGCGGGCCGGAAGCCGGCCCGTCGGCAGGCGGACAGGACCCGGTCGTACATCGAGGACCGGGACTGCGAGGGGTGGATGACGAACGGCTCGTCGGCCAGGGCCTCCAGCGGGATGCCCGGGCGGCCGGCCAGCCGGTGGTGGGACGGCAGTACGGCCACCAGCGGTTCGGACCGCAACGGTGTGATGCGGATGTCCTCCTCCGGCGCCGCGTCCCGCAGGACGGCGAGGTCGAACGTGCCGGAGAGCAGGCCCTCGACGAGCAGCGGGGTGAGGAGTTCACCCCGCAGGTCCAGGGTGACCTTGGGCAGCTTCGCCCGTACGGTGCGGGCCACCCGCGGCAGGACGTCGTAGGTGGCCGTGCCGATGAAGCCGACGGAGACCCGGCCCGCATGGCCGGTGGCCAGCTCCCGCATGTGGGTCCGCGCGCGTTCCTCCTCCGCGACGAGGGCACGTGCGTAGTCGGTGAGGTGACGGCCGGCCTCGGTCGGCTCGACGCGCCGGGTGGACCGGTTGAACAGCGAGACGCCCAGCTCCCGCTCCAGCTGCTTGATCTGCTGGGAGAGAGCCGGCTGCGCCACGTGCAGGCGGGCGGCCGCGCGCCCGAAGTGGCACTCCTCGGCCAGGGCGAGGAAGTACCGGAGCTGACGGAGTTCCATGAACCCCATTTTATAAGGCCTGCTTATGAATCGATGCCTACTAGGTCTTGGACATGATGAAGCGGGCGCTCGTACGGTGGAGGCGTGAGCGACAGTTACCTTTACGCAGCAGCACGAACGCCCTTCGGCAAGTTCTCGGGCGCCCTCGCCGAGGTCAGGCCCGACGACCTCGCCGCGGTGGCTGTCACCGGGACCCTGGCCAAGACCCCCGGGCTCGACCCGGCGGAGATCGACGACGTCGTCTGGGGCAACGCCAACGGCGCGGGCGAGGACAACCGCAACGTCGGAAGGATGGCCGTCCTCCTCGCGGGACTGCCCACCTCGGTCCCCGCCACGACCGTCAACCGGCTGTGCGGGTCCTCCCTGGACGCCGCCGTCATCGCCTCCCGCGCCATCGAGACCGGCGACGTGGACATCGTGCTCACCGGCGGCGTCGAGTCGATGACCAGGGCGCCCTGGGTCCTGCCCAAGCCCTCGCGCGCGTTCCCCGCCGCGGACGTGACCGCCGTGTCCACCACCCTCGGGTGGCGGCTGGTCAACCAGCGCATGCCGAAGGAGTGGACCGTCTCCCTGGGCGAGGCGAACGAGCAGCTGGGCGAGCGCTTCACCATCGCCCGCGAGCGGCAGGACGCCTTCGCCGCCCGCTCCCACAACCTCGCCGACGACGCCTGGAACGCCGGTTTCTACGACGACCTGGTGGTGCCCGTCGTCACGGACCGCAAGGGCACGACCGTCACCCGGGACGAGGGGATCCGCCCCGGTTCGACCGCCGAGAAGCTCGCCGGACTCAAGCCCGTCTTCCGCCCCGACGGCGTCATCACCGCCGGCAACGCCTCCCCGCTGAGCGACGGCGCCTCCGCGGTGCTCCTCGGTTCGGGTGAGGCCGCCGCACGCATCGGCACCGACCCCGTCGCCCGCATCGCCGGCCGGGGCGTGTCCGCGCTGGACCCGCAGATGTTCGGATACGCCCCCGTGGAAGCGGCGAACCGGGCGCTGAAGGGCGCCGGGATCACCTGGTCCGACGTCTCGGCCGTCGAGCTCAACGAAGCCTTCGCCGTCCAGTCGCTGGCCTGCGTGGACGCCTGGGACGTCGACCCGGAGATCGTCAACGCCAAGGGCGGCGCGATCGCGCTCGGCCACCCCCTGGGCGCCTCCGGAGGCAGGCTCCTGGGCACCCTGGCCCACCGGCTGAAGGAGTCGGGGCAGCGGTGGGGCGTCGCCGCCATCTGTATCGGAGTCGGCCAGGCGCTCGCCGTGGTCCTGGAGAACGTCTCGGGGGACAACCGATGACCACCCTGCTGTGCGACCACGCCGACGAGGCGGTGTCCGGGATCGAGGACGGCTCGACCGTGCTCGTCGGAGGGTTCGGAATGGCCGGCATGCCGGTCGACCTGATCGACGCCCTCATACGCCAGGGCGCCAAGGACCTCACCGTCGTGTCCAACAACGCCGGCAACGGCGACACCGGACTCGCCGCGCTGCTGGCCAAGGGGCGGGTCCGCAAGGTGATCTGCTCCTTCCCGCGCCAGGCGGACTCCTGGGTGTTCGACGACCTCTACCGCACGGGCCGGATCGAACTCGAGGTGGTCCCCCAGGGCAATCTCGCCGAGCGGATGAGGGCGGCCGGGGCCGGCATCGGCGCCTTCTTCTGCCCCACCGGAGTCGGCACCCTCCTCACGGAGGGCAAGGAGACCCGCGAGATCGACGGCCGCACCTACGTGCTGGAGTACCCGATCAAGGGCGACGTCGCGCTGATCGGCGCCCACCGCGCCGACCGCATGGGCAACCTCGTCTACCGCAAGACCGCCCGCAACTTCGGCCCGGTCATGGCCACCGCCGCGACCACGGTGATCGCGCAGGTCCGCGAGATCGTCGAGACCGGCGACCTCGATCCCGAAACCGTCGTGACCCCCGGCATCTACGTCGACCGTGTGGTGAAGGAGGCCGACCGCGCATGACCACGACCCGAGTGATGAACGAGCAAGGTCCGCTGAGCAAGCAGGACATGGCCGCCCTCGTGGCGCGCGACATCCCCCAGGGCGCCTTCGTCAACCTGGGCATCGGGCAGCCGACCCTCGTCGCCGACCACCTGCCCGCCGACTCCGGCGTGGTCCTCCACACCGAGAACGGCATGCTCAACATGGGGCCCGCCGCGAAGGAGGGCGAGGTCGACCCCGACCTGACCAACGCGGGCAAGATCCCGGTGACCGAACCGGCGGGAGCCTCCTACTTCCACCACGCCGACTCGTTCGCGATGATGCGCGGCGGCCATCTGGACATCTGCGTCATGGGCGCGTTCCAGGTCTCCGCCACCGGCGACCTCGCCAACTGGCACACCGGAGCACCCGACGCCATCCCCGCCGTCGGCGGAGCCATGGACCTGGCGATCGGCGCCAAGAAGGTCTTCGTCATGATGACGCTCTTCACCAAGACCGGCGCCCCCAAGCTGGTGCCCGAATGCACCTACCCGCTCACCGGCCTGCGCTGCGTCGACCGCGTCTACACCGACCTCGCGGTCTTCGACATCACCCCCCAGGGCCTCCGGGTCACCCAGACCTTCGGCACCACCCTGGACGAACTCGCCGGCCGCCTGGACGTACCGCTGATCGCCGCCGAGGCGTGAGACACGGGCCGACAGCCCGCCCGACCGTGAGCTGATGGCCTGCCCCCGACGGTCCGGGGGCAGGCCATCAGCTCACGGTCGGGCACCGCGACGCCCGGCGGACGGGAGCGGGGCACCGACCGAAGAAGCATGGACGTCGATACCTCTTCGTCCTCTTTATCCTCTTTGCCCTCCGCGAGGTCCTCTTCATCCTCCGCGAGCTCCGAGGAGATCTTCAGCGGCCGTCTCAGGTGCGGCGGGACCGGACGACCAGGGCCGTGCCGCCGGCTGCCGCGAGGACTGCCGCGCCGCCGAGGACCGCGGTCTGCTCATTCGCGCCGGTCTTGGCGAGACGGGGGTGCGAGCCGTGCGCGGCCTGCAGGATCAGGTCGGTGACGTCGTCCGGGTTGGTCTCCAGTACGGCGTGCGGGGCGTCGACCTCGACGGTGGTCGAGCCGGCCCGCTTCGCCATGAAGCGCAGGTTCTCGGTGCCGATCGTGCGGTCGTCGGTGGCCACGAGGGACCACGAGGGGATCGTCTTCCAGGCGGCCCCCTCACTCGGCTGGGTGTTCGTGGCCACGTTCGCGGGCCGCTGTGAGGCGGCCAGGGCGTTCGCCCGAGCCGCGTCGAGCCGGTTGCTCAGGAAGACGTCGCTGAATTTGTCCGGCTTGATGTACAGGTCGACATCGTGGGGACCGCCGCCGAGCGGCACGGCGTCCAGTGCGGTGGGGACGGGGGCCCGGGGGTCGTCCGTCAGATGACTGCCGGGGTGCTTGGCGACCAGCTGCAGAGCCGTCTCGCCCTTGTCCGGGGCGAACCCCGCGACGTACACGAGGGACGTGACGTTCGGGTTGCCGGCCGCCGCGTTGGTGATCACCGAACCGCCGTAGGAGTGACCGGCGAGAACGAGGGGGCCCTTGATCGACTTCAGTCGGGCGGCGAGGTAGTCGGAGTCGCCGGAGAGGCTGCGCAGCGGGTTCGCGGTGGCGACCACCGGATAGCCCTGAGCCTGGAGGCTCCGAATGACCTTGTTCCAGCCCGAGGCGTCCGCCCAGGCCCCGTGCACCAGCACGATGGTCGGCTTGGCGCCCTCATGAGGTTCGGCCCCACCGCCGCTCTCGAAGGCCACGGACGGGCCGGCGGCCGTCAGGGCCGCGGCGGGGAGGAGGACGGCCAGGGGGAGTGCCCGCCGGGCGGTATGCCGTATGTGCTTCATAACCACTCTTTCGCCGAGGGGAATGACTGCACGACGACACTGCGTTCCACCGGCTGGTGCGGCACCATGAAATGGTCCGGTCGAGTGAAGACCGCGCCGGCGGACACAGCCGCTCAGGGAGGTCACGGCAAGTACCGAAGGAGACCGTGAATCGGCGTCCGGCCCTCGTCGGGCGGATGGCGCCGCAGGGCCTCGATCGGCGCCTGCGAGCCCTCCCGCCCCAGCGGTGCGCCACCCGGTCGGGGCCGAGACGCCTCAGGCCGACGCCCTTCTGCCCGGCGCCGATCTTCGCTTCCGCGCCGGCACCGCAGCCACGGTTCGAGTGGTGTGTCTTCGCAGGGAGAGAACATGAGCACCCGGTTCGATGTCACCGTAGAGATAGACCGGCCCATCGAGGACGTCTTCGCCTACCTCGCCGACGGCCGCCACGACCCCGAGTTCAGCCCTCGCGTGCTGGAGATCGAGAAGAGTCCCGAGGGCGTCACCGACGTGGGCACCGTCTTCCACAGCACCGTCAGGGACAGTGGCATGAAGTCCCGGCGGGACTTCGAGATCAGTGAACTGACCGCCCCCACCCGTATCCGCTGGCACGAGGTGTCCCACCACTCCATCACCGCCGACGACGGCGGCTACGACCTCGAGCCCACCGCCGACGGCGGCACCCGGGTGCGCCTCTTCAACGTCCTCGAAGGGCACGGCCTGGGCAAAGCGCTCCTTCCCCTCGCGGGCAGCGCGGCACGCAAGGACGCCCCCGCCTTCGGCCGGCGCATCAAGGCCGCCGTCGAGGCCTCGGCCTGACCGGAAGTGCGCAGGCCGGCACGGGCCACCGGGCTCAGTGGGGTATGACCCGGATCGCCAGCAACCCGGCCTGGGCCAGCGGAAAGGCGGACGCCTTGTCACGGTCGACCGAGCCGTCGTTACCTAGTCCGCCACAGCTCCGGCGCGTAACGGGAACGGAGCAAGGACGTCATCGAGCGCTTCTTCCCGTACCGCCCACGCGGGCGAGGTCTCCGAACTCGCCGATGTCGTCGGGGAGGACCGCGTCGAGCACGCCGACATGCCTGATTTCCGCGACAGCCTCGCGGCCCTGCGGCCTCCCCGGCGTCCGGCAAGGACCCGCCCCGCGGGGGTTTCGCCGCGTACCGCTCCCTGCCGGCGGCTTCGCGGGTCTGGTGCGTCGTCGTGCGGAAGCCGCCGGTCCGCCCGTGGTGCCGGGACCGTTTTGGGGAAGGCTCCACGCCGTCCCGCTTGGGCGGGAGCGGATGCCGGGGGGAAATGACCCGGCACCCGCACACGGTACGGCGGGCGGCGGTTCAGCTGTTCGCGGGCGGTGTCCGAGTCATGGGCAGGGACGGGTCGGCCGACCATTCCTCGATGGATCCGTCGTACACGGTCACGTCGTCCCGTCCCAGCAGGACCAGGACGAACCCGAGCAGCGTCGCCGAGATGCCGCCGCCGCAATAGAGGAGCGTGCCGGTGTCGGCGGGCAGAGCACTGACCGCCTCCTCCAGCTCCGGGCGGGGCAGGAACCGGCCGCGGGAGTCCAACAGCCGGTCCTTGGCGGGCAGGTTGAGGCTCGTGGGGATGTGGCCGCGGCGGGTGTACCGCGTGGGCGCCCAGCCGTGGAAGGCGTCCTCGCCGAGCGCGCACACCAGGACCCGGTCGGGGCGCGAGCCGTTCATGACGTCGAGCACCTCGGACGTGTCCACCAGGGTGCCGCGCTGCTCGGCCGGCCAACCGGCGGCGGGCGCGGCCGGGTCGGCGGCGTCCAGGTCGGCCGCGGGGCCGGAGACGACCGGTCCGCCCTGGGCCAGCCACTCCTGCAGACCGCCGTCCAGGACGGCGACGGTGTGCAGGCCGATCTCCCGCAGGGCCCACCACACGCGGGTCGACCACATGCGGGAGGCGTCGTCGTAGACCACGACGCGGGAGTCCGGGCCGACGCCCAGCTCGCGCAGGGCGGCGGTGAACCGCTCGCTGTCGGGCATCGCGTAGGAGAACCCGGCCTCCGGTGAGGCGAGCGCGCCCGCCAGGTCGGCGTAGCGGGAGCCGGGAATGCGGACCCGTTCCCAGCCGTCCCGGCCGGTGGGCGGCAGGGCGGTGTTCCCCGCTGCCTCCGCACCGGGCGCGGAGGGGGCGGCGGCGTCCGTCGGGAGGGGCTTCTGCCGCACCGTGGCATCGAGCACGACGAGGCCGGGGCGGTGCAGGTTCTCCCGTAGCCAGGCGGCGTCGACCAGCGGCCCCGGCAGATCGACGGCGGCGGTCGGCGGGGCGGGCACGGCGGGGTGGTCAGGAAGCGGCATCGGTTCGCCTTCCGTAAGCGGCGGCAGGGTGGTCGGGCCGTACGCGTTGCCGGCCCGGGCCGTGGAAGCTCTCCCGCAGCGTGCTGCCCTCGTAGTCTTCCCAGACGCGTCCGCGTGCCCTCAGCTCGGGGACGACCAGGTCGATGAAGTCGCCGAAGGAGGCCGGGGGGAGGATGTCGGTGCGCGGGTGCTGCGTCACGCGACAGAAGCGGCCCGGCCGGCGAGAGCGGGACAGGACCGGCCGGCGGAGGCGGCGGCACGGTGGCAGACGGTTCCCTTGGGGAAGAACGAGGGAACGGACACGTGGGCACCGCCTTCCGAGGTCACAGAGCCCGGCTCTGGGCGTGGCCCGACGATAACAGACCCGTTCGGCGCCCCGCGTTGCCTGTGCGAACGGCGTCCTACCCGGTGGCGGGCCCTTCGTCCTGGCCCGCCACGTGTGTACCCGGTGTGTGCGGGACGCGGAGCCGGCGACGCCCGGACCGGACTCGGGACGGGACTCAGGACCGCGCGAGGGCCGCGATGCGCAGGTCCCGGGTGCGGCTCTGATGCTCGATCACGTACTGCCCGGCGGCCGCCGCGTCGCCACGGCGGACCGCGTCCAGGATCCGTTCGTGCTCCTCGACGATCAGCGCGAGGTTCTCCGGCTGAGTGGTGGTGCCGGAGTCGTACACCTTCAACTGGGCGTCCAGACGGTCCATCAGCTCGATGATCGTCGCGTTGTGCCCGGCCTCGCGCAGCGCCCGGTGCCACTGCTCGTTGAGATCCTGCAGCTCGGCGGGGTCCGCCGACGCCACGGCGCACTCGTGGACGTGGACGAGTCGGGCGAGGTCGAGCTCGGTCCGGCGGGTCGCGGCCGCCTGTGCGGCGGTCGACTCCAGGGCGATGCGCGCCTCGCAGATCTCCAGGATCTCCTGGGGAGTGCGCGTACGGACCACGTAGCCGCGAGTGGCCCGGGTCACCAAGCCCTCCTGTTCGAGCCTGATCAGCGCCTCCCGGACGGGGGTGCGCGAGACGTTGAACTGCGTGCTGAGACCCGTCGGGATCAGGACGGTTCCGGGCGGTGACTGGCCGTCGAGGATGCTCCGCCGGATACGGGCGTAGTGGCTGCCCGCGCCCGCGTCGGCGCCCCGGTCTCCCCGTGCGGTGCTCAAGCTGTTCGCTCCTCTTCCATGGCGAGGGCCGACCCGTCGGCGGCGCACGCGGAGCGGTGCTCTTTGCGGACAGGTGTTCTCGCGATTCGAGACGGCCATAGTCTGCCACTGTCTACATGTGTATACAGTTGCTTGCAGCTGAATCCGGACTTGAGCTCCGTCGCGTCCTCAGGTCCGGGTCCATGTGTTCGAGTGCATGACCCCTATACGCCTGACAGGATTTCGGGAGCTTCTGATGCATCGTGGCGCGCAGCCAGGGCGATACGCCGCCCACCCGGCGCACCCGGTAGCCGGGCTGGCCTCCCGTTTCTGCAACAGCCTGACGAGCCGTCGGCACATCGACCTCATGCGTGTCTTCAGCACGGGCTGTTGCTGATCACGCGCCTCCTCCGCCTGCCGCGTCCCGGCCGCTGAATCAGCGGCGGGCGCGGCTGCGTCCGGCCCGGTCGCAGGCGCGCCCCGCTCCGTCGTATGCCCCGGACCGCCCCGCCCCGCCCCCTACTCGGCATGGCAGGGGAGTCGGCCCCGGGCACTGCCCCACGGCCCCACAGCCCCCCCCCACGACCCCGCAGGCTTCCTCGGCTGCCGCCGCTCACCGGCCAGGCGGTCCAACGGGTGGCCGAACCACTCCTGAAGGGGATCTCCATGACCGAGCAGCTGCTGCTCGCCAAGGACCCACAACCGCACTCCGGCCCGTCCGGTCGGCCCGGCGCCGGAAAGGACCGGGGGACCGGGTCGCCCTCCGCCGCCCGCAACCGGCGGGTGCTGCTGCGCGCCGCCCGCACGGCCGGCCCCTGGGCCGTCCCCGTGCTGGTCCTGGTGGTGTGGCAGTGGACCGCCGCGGTCGGCATCCTGCCGCCGTCCATCCTTCCCGCTCCGGAAGCGGTGTGGAGGGCGGGAGCCGACCTGGCCGCCGCCGGGGAACTCCAGTTCCACATCCTCACCAGCCTTCGGCGCATCCTCCAGGGCTTCGCCCTCGGCGCGGCCACCGGTCTGATCCTCGGGTTCCTGGTCGGCATGTCCAAGGTGACCGAGATCCTCCTCGACCGCTCCCTGCAGATGGTGCGCACCATCCCGCACCTGGCGCTGGTGCCGCTGATGATCGCCTGGTTCGGCATCGGCGAGGAGCCCAAGATCCTGCTCGTGGCACTGGGCACCTTCTTCCCCATCTACCTGAACACCGTGACCGGCATCCGCGGAGTCGATCCCAAACTGCTGCAGCTCGGCCGCTCCTACGGACTGGGACGGTGGCGCCTGGTGCGCGACATCGCCGTCCCCGGAGCGATGCCCACCATCCTCTCCGGCATCCGGTACTCCCTCGGCGTCGCCTGGATGACCCTCGTGATCGCCGAGACCATCTCGGCCAGCGACGGCATCGGTTACCTCGCCCAGAACGCCCGAGAGTTGCTGCGCACCGACCAGATCGTCCTCGCCATCGTGCTGTACGCACTGGCCGGTCTGCTCGCCGACCTCCTGACCCGGCTCATCGAAAGGAGGGTGCTGCGGTGGCACCCGAACTACCGTCCCAGGGCGAACCAGTGACCCCGGCGCGGGCAGGTGCCCGGCTCGCCCTGGAGGGCCTGGGTCGGCAGTACGACGGCCGGTGGGTCCTGGAGAACCTCGACCTGGACGTCGAAGCCGGCTCGTTCGTCTCCTTCCTCGGCCCCAGCGGCGCGGGGAAGAGCACCCTGCTGAGGATCGTCGCCGGACTCGAGAAGCCGAGCGCGGGAACCGTCGGACTCCAGGGAGAAGGTCCGCAGCCGCCCATGGTGCGGATGATGTTCCAGGAAGACCGGATGCTGCCCTGGCGCTCGGTCGAGGACAACGTGCTGCTGGGAGTCAAGGGCCGCCGGGACGAG
The DNA here is from genome assembly GCF_045209715.1 of Streptomyces sp. NBC_01635. NCBI lineage: Bacteria > Bacillati > Actinomycetota > Actinomycetes > Kitasatosporales > Streptomycetaceae > Streptomyces > Streptomyces sp. NBC_01635. Next base: position 6,945,728 of record NZ_CP109277.1, read on the forward strand.
GCGCGCGCACTGCTGGAGGCGGTGGGCCTGGGCGACCGCGGTGGCGCCTGGCCGGCCGAGCTCTCCGGCGGGCAGCGACAGCGCGTCGCCCTGGCCCGCGCCCTGCTCCACCACCCCGAACTCCTGCTCCTGGACGAGCCCTTCGGAGCTCTGGACGCGATCACCCGGATCGCCATGCAGCAGCTCCTGGAACGCCTGTGGCTGGAGCAGCCGCGCACCGTCCTGCTGGTGACGCACGACGTGGAGGAGGCGCTCGTGCTCTCCGACCGCGTCCTGGTCCTGGCCGACGGCGCCGTCGGCCGCGACCTGCGCATCGACCTGCCCCGCGGGGAGAGGCGGGGCCACCCCCGCCTCGTCGCCTGGAAGGAAGAACTGCTCCAGGGCCTTCTCGCACCGCACTCCACCGCCCCGGCCGACGTCTGAGCCCGCGACAGCACGCCCCCGCGGCCGCGCCCCGCGCATCCGCCCACCCGAGCAACGCCCCACCGAGAAAGAACCGACCGTGACCGTGAACCGCCCGTCCGCCCGTTCGATCACCGGAGCCTCGCCGCTCCTGTCCGGCAAGCTCTCGCGCCGCGGTGTCCTGGCCGCGGGCGGCCTCGCCGCCCTCGCCCCGGCCCTGGCCGCGTGCGGCGGTGGATCACGGCCCGGCTCCGCCGCCCTCGCCGACGGCGTGCCGCAGAAGCTGCGCTACGCGGTCATCGGCAGTGGCAAGACCGGCATCCCGGCGGCGCTGCGCTACAAGTTCGAGGGCGCGGACCTGGGCAAGGAACTCGGCGGCACCACCGTCTCCTGGCCGTCCGGGTTCACCGCCTCGCTGCCGGTGATGGAGGCGCTCAAGTCCGGCAGCGTCGACTTCACCTTCGCCACCGCCACCGCCGTGGCCTACGCCATCGGCGGCGGCGTGCCCATCGTGCCGCTCGCCGCCTACCCGCTGCCCTCCAACGAGGTCGAGATCCTGGTCCCCCAGAACTCGCCCATCCAGGGCGCCGCCGACCTCAAGGGCAAGCGGGTCGCCGACCAGCAGGGCACCACCGGCACCTACAGCCTCATCAAGTACCTGGAGACCGCCGGCCTGCGGCTGGACGACGTCGAGTACGTCAACCTGCCCGCCGCCGACGCCGAGTCGGCGTTCGCCAACGGCAAGGTGGACGCCTGGATCAGCTGGACCCCGGCCATCAGCCTGGGCCGCGCCCGGCACAAGGCACGCTCGTTGCCGAAGGTCAGGACCTACGACTACACCTTCTACGTGGCGAGCGAGTCGTTCGTCGAGGAGTTCCCCGAGGCCGCCGCGAAGGTCGTCCGTGTCATCCGGGACACCCAGCGCCGCATCAACGCCCGCCCCGAGGCGGCCGTCGAGTTCTTCGACAAGATCGGCGGATTCGGCTCGGAGGACCTCGAACGCAAGGTCTTCCTCGAGGTGACCAAGGACAAGCGTCAGTCGGAGTCCCTCGCCGACACGCTCGGACCGGTGGACAGCAAGGCGAGCGAGAACACCCAGGACCTGGCCGACAACTTCCACGACCTGGGCGTCTACCCGTCGAAGATCGACGTGACCGGGTTCCTGGAGGACTCGCGGTTCGACGCGATCAAGAAGACGGTGGCCGCCGAACTGGCCAAGTGACGGCCCCGGCGTACCGCACGAGACAGCGCATGACAGCAGGGAAGAGAGAACACGCAGTGAGCACCCCCCAGAACAAGATGCACCTCGCCGCCTTCGTGACCGCGGGCCCCGGCCGGCCGGGCGGCTGGCGCCACCCCGGATCCGAGCCCGGCTGGCTTTCCGCCTCCTACTACCAGCACATCGGCCGCGTGCTGGAGCAGGGCAAGTTCGACCTGATGTTCCTCCCGGACATCCTGTCCGTGCCGGACCGCCTCGGCGGCAGCATGGACAGCCAGCTGCGCTACGGCGCCCTCGGCTCCCTGCGGCTCGACCCGACGCCCGTGCTGTCGGCGGTCGCCGCCGCCACCACCCACCTGGGCCTCGCCGCCACGATCTCCACCAGCTACTTCGACCCCTTCCCGGTGGCGCGCTCCCTCTCCACGCTGGACCACCTCAGCGACGGACGCGCCGCCTGGAACGTGGTGACCTCCTTCCAGGACTCCGAGGCCCGCAACTTCGGCGAGGACCGGCACATCGACCGCGACCAGCGCTACGCGCGGGCCGACGAGTTCCTCGAGGTGGCCTGCAAGCTCTGGGACAGCTGGGAGGACGACGCCCTCGTCTTCGACGCCGAGACCCCGCTGTTCGCCGACCCCGACCGGGTCCACAGCATCGACCACAAGGGCGACTGGTTCACCGTCCGCGGCCCGCTGAACACCCCGCGCTCGCCCCAGGGCTACCCGGTGATCATCCAGGCCGGCGCCTCCCCGAAGGGCCGCGACTTCGCCGCGCGCTGGTCGGACGTCATCTTCTGCAGCCACGCCTCGCTGGAGTCGGCCAAGGACTTCTACCAGGACATCAAGGCCCGCGCCGTGGCCCACGGCCGCCGTGCCGAGGACGTCAAGATCCTCCCCATGGCGACCCCCATCATCGGCCCCACCACCGAGGCGGCCCGGGAGACCGAGGCGCGCCTGTTCGAACTGGTCCCGCCGCTGGCCGGCCTGTCCACCCTCGCCTACCACCTGGACATCGACCTCTCGGAGCTGCCGCTCGACGAGCCGCTGCCCGACGTCGACGTCCCCGGCGTCCAGGGCCACTACCAGGAAGTCGTGGAGATGACCCGGCGCGAGGGCCTGACCCTGCGCGAGCTGGGCAAGAAGTACGGCGGCCGCACCGAGGGATCGTTCGTCGGCACCGCCGCCGAGGTCACCGACGGCATGGCGCAGTGGTTCACCGAGGGCGCCTGCGACGGCTTCACCATCGGGTCCGTCCACACCCCGGGCGCCTTCGAGGACTTCGTCCGCCAGGTCGTGCCCGAGCTCCAGAACCGCGGCCTGTTCCGCACCGAGTACGAGGGCACCACTCTGCGCGACCACCTCGCCCTGGACCGCCCCGAGACCGGGCAGTGGCACGACCGCCGCCACGGCAACGCCGACGGCGACAACGGCTGACCCCGCCCTTCGTACACCGGAACCCGCACACCGGAACCCGCACAGCGACGCCAAGGACCTCACGGCATGACAGCAGCAGGCGACATCACGAGCATCACCGGCCGCACCACCGACACCCCGGGGCGCCTGCTGGTGACCGCCCGGACGAACCACTTCGTCTCCGACGCCCGCACCGGCCCGGGAGAGGCCGTCCAGGCAGGAGAGCTGCTGCTGTCCTCCCTGGCCTCCTGCTCCCTGAGCAACATCCAACTCCATGCCGAGGAACGCGGCTCGGGTCTGACCGGGGGCCGGGCCGAGGTCAGCTACCAGCGGGACCCGCAGGACCCCACCCGCTACGCGTACCTGCGGATCGAGCTGCTGCTCGAGGGAGTCGACCAGGACGAGGCCGATGTCCTGGTCGGGCTTTTCACCGACAGTTGCCCGATCTACAACACCCTGCGCCGGGGCGGCCACGTCGAGGTGGCCGCCCGGGTGCGGGAACCGCTCGCCGACACCGCCTGAGAACCGGCCGCCCCTCCCCGAAGCCGGGGCCACGCCCTCGGGCGCAGCCCCGGCACTCACCGGCACTCACCAGCACGTCCGCGAACCAGGTGACGGGCCGGCCCGCCCCCGGCCTGCTCCACCGCATTCCCCCCCCCCCCCCGCACGTACACATCCGAGGTGATCACCGTGGCCACCATCCTGTCCGTCTCCGGCAGCCCCTCCGCCGCATCCCGCACCGCCCGCCTGCTGCGCCACCTGGACGCGCGACTGACCGCCAGAGGCCACGAAGTGATCCCACTGGACGTGCGCACCCTGCCCGCCGAGGCGCTGCTCGGTGCCGACTTCGGCCATCCCGCGGTCCGCGAGGCCACCGCCCTGTTCGAACGTGCCGACGGCGTGGTGATCGGCACCCCCGTCTACAAGGCTGCCTACTCCGGCCTGCTCAAGTCCCTTCTCGACCTGCTCCCGCAGTACGCCCTGACCGGCCGGACCGTACTGCCCCTGGCCACCGGCGGCTCCACCGCCCACGTGCTGGCCGTCGACTACGCACTGCGCCCGGTCCTCGCCTCGATGGGCGCCGAGCACATCACCCCCGGCTGGTTCGTCCTCGACAAGCACCTGGCCACCGCCCCGGACGGCACCCTGGACATCGAACCGGAGACCGCCCGCCACCTCGAACGCGTCGTCGACGGCTTCGCCTCCGCCCTGGAACGCAGCGCCCTCCAGCCTGCTGCCTGACCGCCCCCCCGCCGGCCACAGCCGGTGGTCCGAACCCGGCCCGACCGCACGCCCGGAGGGAGGCGGCCCCTGCGCGCCCTCGGCTCCGTCTTGTCGCGGATGGCGTTGCGGATCGAACGGCCCCCGGCGCATCGCGACGTCAGTCCGTGCCGTCCACCCAGGAGCGAGCCAGGCGGCGCAGCGGAGACGTCCTGTCCCACACGTGCCAGCGCGCACCGCACAGGGGATCGGTCTCGTACGTCACCTCCGCCGGGAATCCGTCGGCTCTGACCCGCTCGGCCGGTGGGCCGGTGAGAGTCCTGCCGCAGCGAGGACAGTGGTCCGGGGTTCGCATGGGGTACATGCCCATCGTCATCACTCCTGCCGTGCAACGGCGTTCGGGTACGTCAGCGGTCGTCGAAGCGGCGGCCCGACGGGGCGTCCCGGCGGCCGTCACCGGTGCCGTCGGCGGGGGACGTCACGGCGTCCGGCCGCTCCGGGCGAACGCCGCCCATCCACTCACGGTGGCTGTGTCGCTGTAGCACGCCGACACACGCCATGCGTCGGGAGTCCAAGCGAAGACCGCGTCCTGGCCGAAGTGCCGCCCCAGTTCCCGTGCGGCGTCGTCGCTCAGGCCGGCGACGGCGACGCTCTCCTCGACGTGCGTGCCGCACGCGTCGCCTCCTGCCGCGGGCCACCAGGTGAGCCGCTGCCGGTCGAGCTCGTCGAGCAGCAGGCCATGGGCACGGGCGTTGTGCTCGGCGGAGACGGTACGTCCATAAGGATTCCAGGCCGTGATCACATGAAGGGCGGCGTTGCCGGCCGGTTCCGGGAAGGATCCCTCGGTCGTGCCCGGCGCACGCGGTTCGACCCGTACGGTCCGGTCGTGGAGGTGGATGTCCACGACCGCGTGGCGGTAGAGCTCCCAGTTCTGGGGCGTGCTGGATGTGTCGGGGGCGTGCACGAGGGCCTCCTGTGGAACGAAGGACCCCCTTACACGTCATGCAGGGAGATCGCTGTCTGCTCCCATGGGGTCATGGGAGCACGGTGTTGTCCGGAAGGCGGGTCGCGTGGTGCGCGGGACGGCCGACCGGTCGTTTCCCCCGGTCGCGCTCGGCCGGGTTTGCTGAGCGGCAAGTTGTCACGATTCCGGTCCCGAGGCAAGGGGGGCCGGATCACAAGGGCCGCGTAACGGTCGTCGCCGGCGTCGCCCATGCTGTGTCAACTACGCACGGCGCGCCGAATGTTGAAGGCGCAAGGACCTGCCTAGGGTGGGCTTCGCCCGATGAGGATCATGCCGTTGCGAAGCCGAAGGGCCGCGCCCGGCAGCGACACAGTGTGAAGGATGCCATGAAGATAGGTTTCGCCTTACCCCAGTTCCACCACCAGGCGTACGGCATCGCCGAGACGGGCACGTTCGCCTCCGCGATCGAGGAGGCCGGGGGTGCCAGCCTGTGGGTGGGGGACCGCAACCTGGCCGCGGTCCGTCCCGTCGTGGGCTACGGCGGACAGGGCAACACGATCCCGGAGGAACTGAACCCCGCGGCGGACCCGTTCGTCCTCCTCGGCGTCGCCGCCGCCGCGACCAGCCGGGTGCTGCTGGGCTCTCATGTCCTGGTCGCCCCGCTCTACCCGCCCGTCCAGCTGGCCCGGTCGCTGACGACGATCGACCTGATCAGCGGCGGACGCCTGCTGCCCGGTTTCGGGGTCGGCTGGTCTCCCGAGGAGTACCAGGCGGCCGGTCTGGACTTCACCTGCCGCGGTGCCCGCATGGAGGAACTGCTCGACGCCCTCGACGCCATCTGGACCACCGACCCGGCGCGGTACGAGGGCGCGCAGCTCTCCGTGCCCGAGCACCACTCGCCGCTGAAGCCGGCCCGGAAGCCGCGTCCGCCCTTCTACCTGGGCGCGATGTCCGAGCGCGCCCTGCGCCGTGTCGCCCGACGCGGTGACGGCTGGCTGCCGCTGATCGTCGTCCCCAGCTACGTCGACGTCGACGGACTCGTCGCGCAGCGCTCGCAGTTGGACGAACTGGCCCGGCAGGACGGTCGTGATCCCCAGGCGATCGACACCGTGCTGCGGGTGAACATCGACGCCGGCACGAGCACGGAGCGGGTCGCCGACACCGTCAAGGAGATCCACGAGCGGACGGGCATCGACCACTTCATGATCGACTCGATGTACGACGTGGGCACCGTCGACGGGTCCCTCGAGCACGCCCGGGAGATTCTCCAGCTCGTGGCGAAGGGCTGAGCCCGCTTCGTCCTGGCGGGCCGGCACCAGGAGGTCGGCGTGCGTCGGCCCGGTGGTGCGGCCCGGTGGTGCGGCGCAGCCGCGGGCTCGCGGTTCCGACGAGGTCCGCTCGCCGGAACCGCGAGCCCGCGGTTGCGCCATGACGAACTCTGCCGCCTCGCCGGGGCCGGTCGACCACACCGCAACGAGACCGCGTGCGTCCTCACGGTCCGCGGATCGAAGCGGGGCCCCGCGGCGCCTGGAACATCGGCCGGCGACCTGCGCCACAGCGCCCTGACAGGTCGAGGGCGGTTCCTCAGTCGAGACAGAACTCGTTGCCCTCGATGTCCTGCATCACGAGGCACGACTCGTTGTCGTCATCGGCAAGCAGCAGCCGTACGCGTACCGCGCCGAGCGCGACCAGTCGTGCGCACTCGGCCTCGAGTGCGGCGAGGCGCTCTTCCCCCACGAGCCCGGTGCCGACCCGCACGTCAAGATGGAGCCGATTCTTGGCGGCCTTGCTTTCGGGCACGCGCTGGAAGAACAGTCGCGGGCCCGCGCCCGAGGGATCAGCGCATGAGGCGAACGCCGGACCCTGATGCTCAGGGGGCAGTGCGCGATCGGAATCGTCCCAAGTGGCAAACCCCTCCGGCGGCGGTGCGACGTACCCCAGCACCTCGCACCAGAAACGAGCGACGCGCTCAGGTTCTGCGCAGTCGAAGGTGACCTGGAACTGCTTGATCGATGCCATTGGCCCACCGTAGTGGCGCGTGCTGTTCACCGGGACCCCGGAGGTCAGCGTCTCGCGGTCGGCGGCCGGGCAGCCGGCCGGGTCGACCGGCATGGCGAGAAACCCGGGTGTCCCTGATCTCGGTGCTGACGTGCGGGGAGTTGCCGCACCGCCAGGGCCGCGGGTGGTGTCGGCAGTTCGCGCACGGCCCACAGCGTGGTGTCCCGGACATCGGCTCCGGTGCGCGCGTCCCCGTTCGAAACCCGCCCGACGAGGGTGTGCACCAGGGGCGGGAAACGCTGCACGAGCGTTTGCGTCGCCCGCCGCTCTCCGCGCCGTACGGCCCTGAGAAGTCTGCGTTCACCGTCGTCGTCATCGCTCGGCATGCTGTGATCCGGAAATTTCTGCGCGTGTATGAAATGGCCTCGGGCGTACGCGAACGCATGCCGAATACGCGTGCGTGACGTTGGATTCCCGCCACGCACGGGGAAAATGGTGTCGCGCTCCGAGAGCGGCCGAGTTCCCAACTAGACGTTTTTCGGCCGTTCCTATCACTTTTTCGAAAGGAGTTTTCTCACCTTCCTCGCGGGCCTGCCCGCCCCGTCAGTGACCGACGGAGAAGGTGGCGTCGGCCCGGTCCGTGGCGGTGCTGATCGGGTCGATCCGCAGGGCGTAGCCGGAGTGACGGATGTAGTGGGTGGGCTGGTTGTGGGAGCGGAAGGAGGACCAGGAGGTGTCGGCGAGGCCGGCGACGCGGTGGAAGGTGGCGTCCTGGGCGAATGTGCCGGTGCCGTCGCTCGCGTCGAGGCGGAGCGCGAAGTCGTAGTGGCGCAGGTAGCGGGTGGGGTGGCTGACCGACTGGAAGGAGACGCCGGAAGCGTCGGCCAGGCCGGGTACGAGCTTCCACTGGGAGTCGGTGTACGGGTCGAAGGGGTAGGTGTCGATCCGGGCCGTGTAGTCGGCGTGGCGGACGTAGCGAGCCGGGTAGTTGTACGACTTGAGCCGGTTCCAGGCGGGGGCGCCCCACCGGGCCAGGAGATTGGTGTACTCGGTTCCGGCGATGGGCGCGATGGTGCAGTGCTTGGCGTTGACCGGGTGGGTGTAGAGCTTCTGGTCGACCGGGGTCCAGGTGCCGGCGGCGAGGTCGGTGGTCCGCCAGGCGTAGAAGACGCCGTTGGGGGTGTAGGTGTCGCCCCACAGGTACCAGGTGTTCGAGGTCAGGGACTTCACGAGGGTGGGGGCCTCGGTACCGCCGTGGGCGACCGACGTGCTGAACGGGGTGAAGCTGCCCGGGTTCAGCGAGGTGGAGCGGGCGCCGACCAGACCGCCGGTCCTGCTGCTCTTGAAGTAGAGGTAGTTGACGCCGTTGACGCCGACGGCCATGTCGCCGTCGATGACGTCGTAGCCGGGGTCGAAGAAGACCTGGGGGGCGGAGACGGTCGTGAAGTCGCTGGTGTGGTTGACCATGAGGACGTTGTGGCCGGAGGAGTTCACCGCCGAGTAGAGGATGGCGTACTGGTTGCGGCTCGCGTCCCAGAAGGCTTCGGGGGCCCAGCTGTGGGTGACCATGCCGTGCAGGTGGGGGCGGCGGTAGTTGGTGAAGGTGCGCAGGTCGGTGGAGTCCCAGACGTGGATGTACTGGCTGTTGTAGCCCCAGTCGGTGCCCTTGAGGTCGGTGGCGAGGACCACGAAGGTGCCGTCCCGCTTGCGCATGATGAACGGGTCGCGCAGGCCGCCGGCGCCGGCGGTGGGAGTGACCACGGGGTTGTTCTGGTTCAGCGGCGTCCAGTTCAGGGAGTCCGTACTGACGGCCAGGTGCAGGCCGTAGTCGGTGCCGATGCCGTTCGGCGACTCGGTGAAGTACCCCATCACGTAGGCGGAGTCGGCGGCATGCGCGGATCGGGCTCCGAGCGTCAGATCGGTGGCCAGGGCCATCGTCGTGGCCGTGGCGGCGCCGAGGAAGAGTCTGCGTGACGGCATGACGGGGGTGCGGGAATGTGCGCTCATCGGTTCTCCGGGGGTGCGTGCGGGTCGGGTGAGCGAACAGTGGCGGACATGTCGACCGCGGAAGGAGGCCGGCTCGGCAGCTTCACCAAAGTTCGATATATGGAACAGAGTTCGGCAGGCCAGTCAGGAAAGTAAGGCGCTGTTCGTGGTCCGTCAATGCCGTGGGTGCGATTTTCGTCATGTGTTCCTTCGCGGGTGACCCCCGCCATCCGATCGCCGCTCGAGGGTGTCGGCAGTATTGACGCCGCATTACGTGCCCTCTAAAGTTCCGGCGTCACTGCGAACGGTTTTCGAAATATCGAACACGCAGATGCGGGTCACCGATATAGCGGGTTCACATTCATTCCGGTTTCGCGAAGTCCCGCGTTTCCGCATCCGACTTCTGCTCCTTCCGACGGTGAGGAGACGTTCATGCGCGCTCTGATACCGGTCACTCTCCGGACGCACCGCCGCGGGCCCGGCCTCGCCGACCCACGCGGATGCTCCCTGCGCGTCCCGGACGGCCGCTACGTGCGGCACTCCGCCTACCGCCGGCGACCGGACCCCGGCAACGGCACCGCCGTCTTCGCCCGTGACGCCACGTTCACCGCCCGACCCGGCTCGGCTCCCGGAGCCGTGGCCCTGGAATCCCGCAGCCACCCGGGCCGATACGTCCGTCACCGCGACTTCGCCCTCCGGCTCGACCCGTACCGGACCGGCAAGCCGTTCGCCTCCGACCGGCCCTTCCGGCACGCCTGAGCCACACCCCCCACCCCACCGCCTCCCACGCACGGAAGCGAGCGCACGATGACCTCCTCCCTCAGCAGACGCCGCCTCCTCCAGATTGCCGGAACCACGGCCGCCGCCTCCGCCACCGGCCCCCTCCTCGGCACCGCTCCCGCCCACGCGGCGGTGGTCCCGCCCGTCCGGGCGGACATCGGGGCCCTGGCCCACCCCTTCGCACTCGGCCAGGTCCGGCTGACCGCGAGCCGCTGGCTCGACAACCAGAACCGCACCGCGAGCTATCTGCGGTTCGTGGACGTCGACCGGCTGCTGTACACCTTCCGCGCCAACCACCGCCTCTCCACGGCCGGCGCCGCCGCGACCGGCGGCTGGGAGGCGCCGGACTTCCCCTTCCGCAGCCACGTCCAAGGCCACTTCCTCACGGCCTGGGCGCAGTTGTACGCCGTGACCGGGGACACCGTCTGCCGGGACAAGGCCACGTACATGGTCGCGGAGCTGGCCAAGTGCCAGGCCAACAACAGCGCCGCCGGATTCACCGCCGGGTACCTGTCCGGCTATCCCGAGGCCGACTTCACCGCCCTCGAAGCCCGCACCCTCAACAACGGCAACGTGCCCTACTACACGATCCACAAGACCCTCACCGGTCTGCTCGACGTGTGGCGCCACCTCGGCAGCACCCAGGCCCGCGACGTCCTGCTGGCGCTGGCCGGATGGGTCGACACCCGCACCGGCCGGCTGACCGCGGCACAGACACAGGCCATGCTGGGCACCGAGTTCGGCGGCATGAACGCCGTGCTCACCGACCTGTACCAGCAGACCGGCGACGCGCGCTGGCTCACCGTCGCCCGCCGCTTCGACCACGCCGCCGTCTTCGACCCCCTGGCCGCCGGCCAGGACCGGCTCGACGGTCTGCACGCCAACACCCAGGTACCGAAGTGGATCGGCGCGGCACGGGAGTACAAGGCCACCGGCACCACCCGCTACCGCGACATCGCCACCAACGCCTGGAACATCTGCGTGGGCACCCACACCTACGCCATCGGCGGCAACAGCCAGGCCGAGCACTTCCACGCCCCGAACGCCATCGCCGCATACCTGCGCCAGGACACCTGCGAGAGCTGCAACACCGTCAACATGCTCACCCTCACCCGCGAACTGTTCGCCCTGGACCCGAACCGGGCCGCGCTCTTCGACTTCTACGAGCAGGCATGGCTCAACCACATGATCGGCCAGCAGAACCCGGCCGACCCCCACGGCCACGTCACCTACTTCACCCCCCTCAACCCCGGCGGCCGGCGCGGTGTCGGCCCGGCCTGGGGAGGCGGCACCTGGAGCACCGACTACACCACCTTCTGGTGCTGCCAGGGCACCGGCCTGGAGATACACACCCGGCTGATGGACTCCATCTACTACTACGCCGGCACCACCCTGACGGTGAACCTGTTCGTCCCCTCGGTCCTCACCTGGACCGAACGCGGCATCACCGTCACCCAGACCACCTCCTACCCGACGAGCGACACCACGACCCTGCGCGTCACCGGCAGCGCGGCCGGCACCTGGACGATGCGCATCCGCATCCCCGGCTGGACCACCGGCGCCACCATCGCCGTCAACGGCGTCACCCAGAACGTCACCACCACACCCGGCGGCTACGCCACCCTCACCCGCGCCTGGACCTCCGGCGACACGGTCACCGCCCGCCTGCCCATGCGGGTCGTCATGCGGCCGGCCAACGACAACCCGAACGTCGCCGCGATCACCTACGGCCCGGTCGTCCTGTCCGGGAACTACGGCAACACGGCGCTCAGCGCCCTGCCGTCCCTGGACACCTCCTCGATCAGGCGGACCGGCACCAGCACGCTCGCCTTCACCGCCACCGCGGCCGGCGCCACCGTGAACCTGGGACCGTTCCACGACGCCCACGGCCACAACTACACCGTCTACTGGAACACCAGCACCGTCCCCCATGTCCGCCTCGTCAACGCGGCCAGCGGCCTGGTCCTCGGCATCCAGGACATGGCCACCACCGACGGCGGCCGGGCCCTGCAATGGAACGACTCCGGCACCGCCGACCACAACTGGGAGATGCTCACCGACGGCGGCGCCTTCCGCTTCCGCAACGCCCACAGCGGCAAGGTCCTCGGCGTCCAGGACATGTCCACCGCCAACGACGCGACCGTCCTGCAGTGGGCCGACAACGGCACCGCCGACCACCGCTGGGTCCTGCTCGACCAGAACGACGGCACATACAAGATCCGCAACGAACACAGCGGCAAACTCCTCGCCATCGCGGGCAACTCCACCGCCGTCGGTGCCTTCGCCGTCCAGGCCTCCGACGACGGCACGGCCGACAACCGGTGGCGCGTCGTACGCAACTAGCCCGGCGCTTCCTCGGGCAGAGGCCCCGATCACCGGCTCGGGCCGACGGACCGCGGCGTCGGGTCCACCGGCCGGACGCCGCGACGGCGCTCGTCACCGCTGTGCCGGAACACCGCCGGTGAGGCGCTGCACGCCATTGGCGCGCAGGTCGGCGACGTGATCCTCGTCCACGGCGCGTCGGGCGCGGTGGGCGTGTGCCTGATCCAGCAGGCGAAGGCGCCGGGCGCCGAGGTGATCGGTACCGCTTCCGAGGCAAACACCGGCCAGGTGCGTCTGCTCGGCGGCGACCCCTGGCGCGACGTCGTGGCCCTTCACCGCCGCCTGGCCTACGTGCCCGGCGACGTCTCCCTGTGGCCTGGTATGACCGGCGGCGAGGTCATCGACCTGCTCGGAGCGCTGCGCGGCGGCATCGACGAGACGCGGCGCGCCGACCTGGTGGACCGGTTCGAGCTCGACCCCACCAAGCGGGGCCGGCAGTACTCCAAGGGCAACCGGCAGAAGGTCGCCATCATCGCCGCCCTGGCCGGTGACGTGGAGCTGCTCATCCTGGACGAGCCCACCAGCGGCCTGGACCCGCTGATGGAGGCCGTCTTCCAGGAGGTCGTCGGCGAGGCCAAGCGAAGGGGTGTGAGCGTGCTGCTGTCCAGCCACATCCTCACCGAGGTCGAGGCCCTGGCCGACCGCATCAGCATCATCCGCGACGGCAAGGTCGTGGAAACCGGCACTCTGGACCAGCTGCGCGGACACGCCCGCACCAGCATCCACGCCCTCCTGGAGCGCCTGCCCGCAGGAGGGGCCACGCCCGCCCGGCTCTGGGCCGACCTGCCCGTACTCCAGGATGTGCGGCTCGACGGCCACCGCCTGACCGCCAGTGTGGACTCCGCCCGCCTCACCGAGGCCATGACCGCACTTTGCCGACACCTATGTCGACGACAAGCCGTTGGCGCAGTGGGACGTGGTCACACCCTCCGTCTCAGGTGCGGCGGGACCGGACGACCAGGGCCGTGCCGCCGGCTGCCGCGAGGACTGCCGCGCCGCCGAGGACCGCGGTCTGCTCATTCGCGCCGGTCTTGGCGAGACGGGGGTGCGAGCCGTGCGCGGCCTGCAGGATCAGGTCGGTGACGTCGTCCGGGTCGGTCTCCGGTACGGCGTGCGGGGCGTCGACCTCGACGGTGGTCGAGCCGGCCCGCTTCGCCATGAAGCGCAGGTTCTCGGTGCCGATCGTGCGGTCGTCGGTGGCCACGAGGGACCACGAGGGGATCGTCTTCCACGCGACCGCCGTGGTCGGTTCGCTGCCGGCGGCGACGGCCGTCGGCCGCTGCGAGGCGGCGAGTGCGCATGCCCGGTCCCGCACCACCCGGTTCGAGGTCACCGTAGACATGGACCGGCCCATCAAGGCAGCCGTCGAGGCCCCGGCCTGAAAGGCCCCCGGACCACCCAGATGTCCGCCTACTGAGACATGTATCTCAAACAGGTACGTTTGTAGGAGACCTCGACGTTTTGCCGGGAGTCGTAAGAATGCGAGAAAAGGAAACACGCATGTCTCACCCCCTGCTGGTGGACCCGGCCTGGCTGCACGAGCGGCTCGGGGACCCCGCGATCCGGATCCTCGACGCGACCACCTTCCTCACCCAGCCCGAAGGCGACGGCTACTACGACGTCGAGTCGGGCCGCCAGGCGTACGAGAAGGCCCACATACCCGGCGCCGTCTTCGCCGACCTGCTGAACGACCTCGCCGACCCCGACGCGGCCACCACGTTCACCGCGCTCGACAGCGAGGCGTTCGCCGCCCGGCTCGGCGCTCTCGGCGTCGGCCCCGGCACGCACGTGGTCGTCTACGACCAGGGCCCGAACATCTGGGCCACCCGGCTGTGGTGGAACCTGCGGTACGAGGGCTTCGACGACGTGTCGGTGCTGAACGGCGGTCTCCCCGCCTGGACCCGGGCGGGTTACGAAGTCAAGAGCGGCGTGGAGTCCAACGAGCCCGCCGTGTTCACCGCCCGGCGCCGCCCCGAGCTCTACGCCGACAAGAACGCGGTCCTCGCCGCGATCGAGGACCCCGGCACCCGGCTGGTGAACTCCCTCGACCGGCCGACCTTCGCGGGCACCCGCCAGACCTACGCACGCCCGGGTCGTATCCCCTCCAGCACGAACGTTCCGTTCCCCGAACTCGCCGACTCCGACGGTCTCTTCCGTGGTCCGGACGAAGTCCGCGGGCTCTTCGACGACGCCGGAGCCCTGGACGAGTCCAAGAAGGTCATCACGTACTGCGGCAGCGGCATCGCCGCCACCGGCCTGGCCTTCCAGCTGGCCGTCCTCGGCCGCTCCGACGTCGCCGTCTACGACGGTTCGCTCACCGAGTGGGCCGCCGACCCGGCCCTCCCCCTCGAAGCCGACTGACACGCCCGGCTCACCCGGACACCCCGGACCCGCGCTGTCCGGGGGGTCCTGCCGGGCGGTCGGGTGCTCATCACACATCCACCGCCGACCTCAGCGTCCGCGACCGCCGCCGTGTCCTGCCCGGACTGCGTCACTTCAGCCGCCGACCGGGAGTTCCCGCGTGACCGCCCCGTCCGCCCCGTCCGCCCCGTCCGCCCCGTCCGCCCCGTCCGCCCTGGACAAGAAGTCCTTCCTGTACGTCGTCGTCTGCGCGAGCGGGATCGCCGGTGACGTCGGCACACTGATCACCGCCGCGCAGGAACGGAATGGGGATGTCGGGGTCGTGGCCACGCCGCAGGCACTGGGCTTCCTCGACGTGGAAGCGATCGAGGCGCAGACCGGCTACCCGATCCGGTCCGCCTGGCGCAAGCCCGGCGAGGCCCGTCCCCTCCCGCCCGCGGACGCCATCGCCGTGGCCCCGGCCACGTTCAACACGGCCAACAAGTGGGGCGCCGGCATCTCCGACACCCTCGCCCTGGGCGTCCTGTGCGAGGCGTACGGCATGGGTGTCCCCATCGCCCTCCTGCCGTACCTCAACGCCGCCCAGGCCGCCCACCCGGCCTACCGGCAGAACCTGGAACGGCTGACCGGGATGGGAGTCCTGCTCGGCTCGCACGAACCGGACCGACCGAAGGCCGGTGAAGGCGCCGACGGCTTCCGGTGGACGGAGGCGCTGTACCTGCTGGAACCCGGGGCGGCCGGGTAGCGTCCTGCGAACCAGCCGACCGGCCTCGCCGTCGGTTCCGGCCGAGGAGCTCGCTGTGCGGCCGCTCTCCAGGATCCAGGATGATCGTGCGATTCGGCGAGGGGAGTTCGGGATGGAGCGGCAGTTGAGCATCGCGGTGGTACAGCCGTTGAGCATCGCGGTGGCGCAACCGAGGTGCACGGCTTACGACGTGACGGCCAACGCGGCGGCTCACGCGGAGGCCGTTCGGGCGGTGGACGCGCGGGTGGTGGTCTTCCCCGAGATGTCGTTGACGGGATACGAGCTGGACGCGGCGCCGGTCTCCCCGGACGACGAACGGCTGGCTCCGATCGTCGCCGCGTGCGCCGGGACCGGAACGCTCGCCCTGGTCGGCGCGCCCGTGCCCGGCCCGCACATCGGCATTCTGGCGGTGGACGGAGACGGCGCACGCGTGGCTTATGGGAAGGTCCACCTGCACGGCGGCGAGGCCGTCGCCTTCGTGCCCGGGAGCCCCGCCGCGATCGAAGTGGACGGGTGGCGGCTGGGACTCGCCGTCTGCCGCGACACGGGTGTTCCCGAACATGCCGCGAGGACCGCAGTGCTGGGCATCGACGGGTATGTGGCCGGGGTCGTCCACGCCGATCACGAGGCCGAGGTCCACGGCGAGCGCGCCCGCAGGATCGCGGCCGACCACGGGGTGTGGGTCGCCACGGCGGCCTTCGCGGGTCCGACCGGTGGCGGTTTCGCCCGCACGTCCGGCCGCTCGGGCATCTGGTCCGCCGACGGGGAACTGCTTGCGGAAGCGAGCTCCGCTCCCGACGAGTTCGCGCGGGCGGTTTTCACCGAATGAGTCCGAGCCGGAGCGGGGGCCTCGGCGACCCAGTGCCGCGGGATGGCCTTGAAGCCCTTCTGGCCGGGGTCGCGTCGGGCGGTTTCGACATCGATGCCCTGGCCGGCTGCGGGCACGTTGGCGGAGGTCTTGATGCTCTGAGCGTCCAGCACGCAGGCGCTCGGCTCGGCATCCTGACCTTCGGCCTCGCGCACCAGACGACGCAGCAGGCCGTTGAGCTGGTCGAGACACCTTCCTTCTGCCGGGCGGCGAAGTAGCCGTACACCGTCTCCCACGGTGCGAAGTCGTGGGGCAGGTGGCGCCAGGGAATACCGGTGCGGTCGACGTAGAGGACGGCGTTGGCGGCCAGCTCCCCGACGACGAGTTCGGCACGCTCCGTGAGGTCCTGCGGGGTGCCCCAAGAGTGAAGCTCGGTCACGGCGAGGAGGCGGGCAAGACGGGCGCCGCGCCGCGTGGACGACAGCAGCTGGGTGAAGGTGCTGACGGGGGCGCCCACTTGGGATGTTGCGTGGTTCATGACGCCAGAGTGGCGGCCGGATGTGAGTGGGGGCGAGAGCGGCACCCCGTACGCGGGGTGAGCGTACGAATGTGGAAGGTGGTGGTGCGTGCCGGTGCGAAGTCCCGGCCCTCGGCTACGCGCACGGGCAGGTCAGTTCGGAGGCCGCGCGGTTCGGGGAGCACGTCACCACGGCCAGGGAGAGGTACGAGGGGCGTTCGAGGTAGTGGCCGTACGACACGTCGGCGCCCGAGCACAGCCGCTCGGCGGCGGCCTCCACCAACCGGGCTAGGCGCGCGGTGTCCCGGTCGCCCTCCGATGCGAACCGGGGGGTGTACTCGGCCAGCCGCTCACCGAGCCAGGCCGCCGCCTCCTTCGCCTCGTCCCAGGTGCCCCGCACCAGCGAGCGGGGCTTGACGAGCCAGTACGCCGTCTCCAGGGGCGGGAGGTCCGACGTTCGGAACTCCGCGGTCACCTGGCGGTAGCGCTCGATCAGTTCCGGTCTGCCTCCGGCCGGGGGCGGATCGGGGTGCGGAGGCCGCCGCAGGGCCTCGTCGTCGAAGCGTTCCTTCGGGCCGGTCCACAGGTAGGCGTGATGGTGCACGAGCTGTTCCCGTTTCGAGGAGCGCCGGCCGGACGCGGAGAGGGACCCCCGGTCCGGCCGACGGTGGGGAGGATGGAAGGGAGGATCAGGCGCCGAGGCCGAAGCGCGCCGGATCGATGCCGGCCGCGTCCAGCTCCTCCGTGGTGAACCGCAGCGGCTGCGCGTCCGGCCGCTTGCTGTCGCCCAGGGCCCAGGCGTCCTCGCCGATCCGGGCCAGGGTCACGCATCCCTCGGTACAGGGGCCGCCGCACGCCTTCACGAACGAGGCTCCGCTGATGTCGAGCGCGTACAGGGTGGTTCCGTTCTGCATCGGTGCACCTTCCAGCTCGTCTGAACGCGGCCAGGGCCGACCGCCGCCGCCCGTACCGGACGGGAGTTCACGGGAGGGGCGACGGCCGCCCGGGTGCCCCCGCGAGCGGCCGACGGACGCGTTCCCGTCGTGGCTCCGGACGGCGGGAACGGGCGGTTTCTCCTCGCTCTCCCTGACGTCAGAGTGGCGGCCGGACGGGGCGGGGACGAGTGTGGCACCCCGTACGCTGAGTCAGCGTATGGACGCGGAGAGTGGACGGTACGTCTGATTTTCCGTCACGCTGGACGGTGAACGCGGGGCGGCGTGAGGAGCCGTCGCGGTGCGGCACGGAGGAAAGGGACGCCGGATGGACATCGTCGAAGTCGAGGGGGAGGCGGCGGAGAGCGCCGGTGCGCGGGCGGTCCCGGTGGGGGAGTGGGAGCGGGAGCCGCATCCGTCCGACAGCCTGCGGACGTTCGGGGCCGTCGTCCAGGCACTGCGCGAGCACGCGGGGCTCAGCCGGGTGGACCTCGGCGCCCGGGTCCAGTACTCCAAACACACGGTCGAGTCGGTGGAGTTGGGGCGGCGGATGCCGGACGAGGCATTCGTGGAGCGGGCGGAGGAGGCGCTGGGCAACACGGGTGCGCTGCGGAAGGCCGCGCGGCATCTCACCCGGGGTGAGGCGGGCCTCGCGGCGTGGTTCCGGCGGTGGGCTCGGCTGGAGCGGGAGGCGGTGAGCCTGTGCACGTACGAGTGCCGGCTGGTGCCGGGGCTGTTGCAGTCGGAGGCATACGCGCGGGCGGTGTTCGAGGGCACGATCCCGCTGCGGACCGACGAGGAGCTGGAAGTGCAGCTCGCCGCACGAATGGAACGGCAGGTGATGATGCGGGAGCGGCCGACGGTGCCGTTCAGCTTCATCGTCGAGGAGCACGTGTTCCGGAGGGGGTTCGGGGGCGCGGAGGCG
Source organism: Streptomyces sp. NBC_01635 (assembly GCF_045209715.1). Lineage (NCBI taxonomy): Bacteria > Bacillati > Actinomycetota > Actinomycetes > Kitasatosporales > Streptomycetaceae > Streptomyces > Streptomyces sp. NBC_01635. The sequence continues at coordinate 6,964,380 of NZ_CP109277.1, forward strand.
GTGCGCGGGCTGGTGGACCACGTCCTTGAGCTCACGGCCCCGCGCAACGTGACGCTTCAGGTGGTGCCGGTGGGGGCTCGGCTGCACGCGTGTCTGGATGGGCCCGTGCAGGTCCTGGAGACCTCGGAGGGACGGCGGCTCGGGTACTCCGAGGGGCAGAAGAACGGGCGGCTGATTTCCGACGCGAAAGAGGTGACTGTGCTCTGCCAGCGCTATGACACACTGCGCTCGCAGGCCCTGAATCCCACAGAATCCCGGGACCTGCTGGAGCGACTGCGAGGAGAGCTATGAGCAGCGGTACGTCGGAACTCGCCTGGTTCAAGTCCAGCTACAGCGGCAGCGAGGGCGACAGCTGCGTGGAGGTCGCGATCGCCGAACAGGCCGTCCACGTAAGGGACTCCAAGGACGTGACCCGCCCGCCCTTCGCCGTCGGCCGCGAAGGCTGGGGGCAGTTCGTGCGGTTTGCGTCGGAGCGCTGAGCGACTCGAGGGCGTGCCGTCGGCCGGAGCGGCGGACGGCACGCCCTGACAGCACTCGGGAACCCCAGGGCCTGTCCGGGAGCGGCCTGCGAAGCGATGCGGTCGCGCTCCCGCTCCGTTGCGGCGAACAGGACGAGCGGTGCCGGGCTGCTGCGCAGCACGGGGATCCGGCCGGCGACCGGACAGACGACTGCGTGGCGCGGGTTGCCCATCGCCCTGTGCCTTCGTCGCCCCACCCCCTGGCTCGCGGACGATGCGGCCGGGTGGTGTTCGCGCAGACGGACGGTGACGAAGCGGCCCAAGGGGAAGGAGTCGGTCACTCGGCCCTGCGGGGCCCGTCAGCCGAGGAGGTTCTTGTAGATACGGCCGTCCTTGATGATGACGGCGAGGTTCTTGTCCGGGTCTTTCAGTACGGAGATGTCCTGGGTGGGGTCGTCTTCCACGAGGAGGACATCGGCCCAGGCGCCGACCGTGATCTCGCCGAGGCGGGCCGCCTTGTAGGGGTCACGCTCGCCGGAGAGGCGGAAGAGTTCGGCGTTGCCGGCGGTGGCGATCCTCAGCGCCTCGGTGGGGCTGAAACCGAAATTGTCGTACAGCCGGATGAGCATCTCGTTCTGCAGGCCGGCCTTCCCGGGTTCGAGCAGCAGGTCGGTGCCGAAGGCGATCTTCGCTCCCGCTTCCCGTGCCCATGTGAAGGTGTTCTCGACGCCCTTGCAGACCTGCTGGTTCTTCTCGGTGTTGTCCGGGGTGGAGTACTCGTGGTCGCTTTCGAGGAAGGGCTGGGTGCTCAGCCAGACGCCGTTGTTCGCCATCAGCTCGATGGTCTTGGGACCGGCGGCGAGGTGGCCGTGTTCGATCGACCTGATTCCGGCGGCGATCGCGCGGCGGATGCCCTCGTCGTTGTAGACGTGCGCGGACACGTAGGTGCCCCAGTCGGAGGCGGCTTCGACCGCGGCGCTGAGCTCGTCCGGCGTGTACTGCACGACGTCCAGGGGGTCGTAGGCGGAAGACACCCCGCCGCCCGCCATGATCTTGATCTGGGAGGCGCCCTTCTTCAGTTGCTCGCGCACGGCCGCGAGCACCTGGTCACGGCCGTCGGCGACCCGCATGAAGCCGATCTGCTCGGCGCGGGTGTGCAGTCCGCAGGAGAAGGTGGTCGCGTCCTCGTAGACGGCGGAGAAGTCGCCGTGTCCGGAGGTCTGGGAGATGGCCGCCTGGCTCGGGTAGATGCGCGGGCCGGGGAAGGTGCCGGCGTCCAGGACCTGCCGTAGTGCGGCGACGTCGCCGGCCATGTCCCGGACGCTGGTGAAGCCGCGCATGAGCATCCGCTCGGCCTCGGCGAGCGCGTTGTAGTAGCCCATGCCCGTGGCCCCCGTGGTCAGGTCCGCATGGGTGGTGCCGGCCGCGAAGAGGTGCACGTGCGCGTCGCTCAGGCCGGGCATGAGCACCCGCTCACCGCCCTCGATGACGACGGCTCCCTCCGGCGGGTTCTCCGCGTTGATCGCGGCGATCCTGCGGTCCTGGATGAGCACCGACGTCGGCGGGGTCAGCCCGCAGCCGTCGGCGCCGAAGACGCGCACGTCATTGATCAGAATCGGCACGGAGGCCTGCTGCTGGGTCATGATTTTCCTCTCCTGGCGGGATGACCCGGGCCGGCAAGAGCCGCCGGCGGGGTGGGATCCGGGGCGCAACAGCGCCGCCCTGCGTTCCCTGACACGACCGTGATCACAACGAGCACAGCGTGGCGCGACCCCGCGGAGAAGCCGAGGCATTAGCCCGAAGGCGGTGTGTCACCCTCCTCGGCCAGGATGGCTCTCGGCCTCGTCGCCCGACTGACTCCCGAACAACCCGCCCGTCCACCGTCACCAGGAGCTTCGGGAACGGCCGCACGGTGCCGGACCGGGTGACGAGCCCGGTCCGCCGTGCCGCGTCCGCGTCCACGCCCGCGTCGAGCGGCGGGGTCGGCTCGAACAGCGCGGCGGTCGCGGCCGCCGGTTCGTGGCGCGGGACCACCTGCCCGATCCGCTCCTCCGTCGCCTTCGGCATCTCCACCTCGGGCGCAGTGACCTCCCCGGTGTCCGTGTCGACCTGCTCGCCGGTGGTGTCGAAGCACGGTCCGGAACGCGGCGGCCGGGGGCTTGGCCGGGAACGGGACGACTCGCCGGGAACCGGAACACCTCGACGCCCTCCTGCGTGCGTAACCAGGGGAGCGAGGTGTCGTTGAGCCGGTGCCGGGGCTGCCACCGCAGGTCGGGGCGGGAAGGGGGAGCAGTTCGCGCGTGGCCAGGACAAGGCATCGGGCAGGAGTCGTCAGGGGGCGCCCGTCGCGGCCGGGGGAGGAGGCCGTCGTCGAGGTGCCGACTCGCCGCACCGTCCGCCGGGCCCGGCTGCGGGACCACATGTGCCAGGCGCCGTGGGGCCGTTGACCGCGTCGAACCGGTGGCCCCTGCGTACCGCGACGACACCCGCGAACAACGGGCCGCGCCGGCACGGGCCGGCGCTGATGCGGCCGCCTCCCCCGTCCTGCCGGCCGCCACCGCGATCGTGCTCGCCCCCCGGTACGACCCGGGGGCCATCATCCCCTAAGCAACCCGTCGGGCCGACGCCCGCCACAGAGGAAAGCGATGTCGTATGAGCTCTGGAGAAAGCCCGGGCCTGCCCCGTCCGTCACGGCCCCCAGGACGGTACGTGCCCGCCCGGGGGCTCTACACGGAGGCGGCGCGGCTTCAGCGGCTGAACTGGCTCCGCTCCACGACCCGGTCGGCACTGGACTCCCTGCAACACACACGGCTCGACGCCGACAAGCTGACCGGCAACATCGAGGGACTCGTCGGCACCGTCGAAATCCCGGTCGGCGTGGCCGGACCCCTGCTGTTCCGCGGGACGAACGTCCAGGGTGAGATCTACGCTCCCATGGCCACCACGGAAGGAGCCCTGGTCTCGTCGGCGACGCGGGGAGCCCTGGCCGTCACCATGGCGGGCGGCGTCAGCACACGCGCCGCCCAGCAGGCGATGACGCGTGCTCCCGTCTTCGCGTTCTCCCGACTGGCCGGCGCCGGCCGCTTCGCCTCGGCGATCCTCCAGCACCTCGGCGACCTCCGCACGATCATCCGGCAGGTGTCCCAGCACGCCGCGCTCCTCTCGATCGAGCCCGTGGTCCTGGGCAGGACCGTTCACCTGAGGTTCAGGTACACCACAGGGGACGCGGCAGGGCAGAACATGACGACCGCCTGCACCTGGCACGCGTGTCAGTGGATCCTGCGACAGCCGCACCTGGTCGCGGACGGGGAGCTGGAATCCTTCATCATCGAAGGGAACACGTCCGGAGACAAGAAGGCGTCGGCCCAGGCTGTGGCGGAAGGCCGCGGGATCAGGGTGGCGGCCGACTGCCTCCTGCCGGCAGGGGTGGTCCGACGGGTCCTGAGGACCACTCCCGACGAACTGGTCACGGGGTACCAGCACATCACGGCCGGAGCGGTCCACAGCGGGGTCCTGGGGTCCAACGCGAACACCGCCAACATCGTGGCGGCGATCTTCACGGCGACGGGCCAGGACATCGCCTGCGTGCACGAGTCGAGCGTGGGGCAGTTCATCCTGGAACGCACGGGGGACGGCGTCTACGCGAGTATGACCCTGCCCGGCCTGGCACTCGGCACGGTCGGAGGCGGTACCCACCTGCCCACGCAGCACGAGCTCTTGAAAGCGATGGGATGCACCGGCCGGGGAAGCGCCGTCCGGCTGGCGGAGATCATCGCCGGCTTCGCCCTGGCCCTGGACCTCTCGACGGTCTCCGCGGCCGTCGCCGGGCACTTCGCCGACGCCCACGAACGCCTCGGGCGCAACAGGCCGCCCCGCCAGGACAGCACCGGACACCGGCTCGACATCCCTTCACCGCTGACGGCCGGCGAACCCCGACCCGTACCGGCGCTCCACCCGGCCTCGGAAACCGGGCCCTGACCTCCATCCCGGCCAGGGCTGTCGTCTCGTGGCGGCGAGTTCCCGCGCCCGGACGCCGAGGCACGGATGCTGTTCGGCGCAGACTGCGGCGGCCTCGACGACGCCCGGTTCTACGCCGGTGCGGTGTAGTTTCCCGTCGCCGCGCTGGACGGTGTGGACCCCGCCTTCGCCTGGCTGGGTGCCGATGCGCCCGCCTCGGAGGAGCCCCACCTCGACCGGGTGCTCAGCCGGCGGGTGACGCGTCCCCGGTGGCGTCGTCGACGAAGCTCCCCACCGGGCAAGGGCGTCGAATCGGTCACGAGAGGTGGTCCTCAGTCCCGGCCCCGTGCCCCAGAAAGTCCCGGAAGCGCCAACGCGCCCCCTCCCGCCTCGCATTCATGCAGGGCAGGAGGGGGCGGCGGTGTTGTTCCCGAAAACCTTCAAATGTCCCGGAAAAGACCAGGCGGCCCCGTGGCCTGCCACTATGGGAGCTGCGAGCCCTTGACCTGGGCGGATGGTGTTTCGGCTCTTTCGCGGTCATGCCCGTTGATACGAGCGGAAGTTCCAGAAAAGTCCCAGAGGGATCCCAGACGAGTTGGTCGAGTGTCTGGTCGCCGAGGAACGTGTGGTTCCGGTAGGTAGGGTTCGCGAGCTCCGGTGCCAGGGTGATCAGGGCCTTCAGGTCGTCGGACGAGCCGGAAGGCGCGTGCGGTAGGCGGCGCCCGCCGCGTGCAGGGAGACTTCGTGAGGTTCGTATTTCAGACGGTGGTATCCATGTTCCACGTCTCTGGCAGATTGCTGCCGCAGAAGACGCAGACGAAGTCGTCCTCGCGCACGATGTTGTGCTCCTGGCAGTCGGGGCACCGCCGGAACACCACCTCGTGGGTGAAGCCGGACGGTCGTTCGAGCCCTACGTCGTCCAGAGCGCGAGCGACTGCCGACCAGGAGCCAGTGTCCGGGCAGTAACCGGTGGACTGGTTACTGACCTCGCGCACAGCCCACCGGTCCGCCTCGCGCACGAATTCAATCTCGCCGGCACTCAGCACCATTTCCGCGTCGGCACAGGCCACGTGCTCGCTCCGTCGCGGCGCCAACCGAAGCACACCGTCCGTGCTGACCACGAAGGTGAACGGTTCGGCCAGCTCCGCCGCCGATCGCCCAGCGGCCCAGTTGCCGAACTCAGCTGCCGAGCTGATCCGGCACCCGCCGCTGCCAGGTCGGACCGCAGTCTTCAACTCAACCGGTCCGACATATCGGTAACTTCGCCCCCACGCACTCACATCATCCAACTTAGTACTCCAGCCGGACTTCTGTATTTACCCTGGTCAACGGCCTGGCAGCGGGGAGTGTAGCGGGTGCGCTGTGGTCGCGGGACGGTCTTGCCGGGGCCGTCCCACCAACGTGTGCCCGCGCCGCATGTAATGACAGCGTCGGGCTCGTGCTTGGTGGCGGCGTCTCCAGCGGGACCAGTTCACCGCGTGGTCGCGGCCTGCAGGATAGCGGCGGGGTTCAGTTGCCAGCAGACGGCGGATTTCAGCCGGTGTGAGGTCCACGAGGTCGGGCGTGTCGGCCGTGTCACCCCTTTTTCGCGTTCCTGGGCGGCCATCGCCGCGAGGAACGCGTGGGCGAGCATGGCGAGCGTGATGTGCCGGTACCAGCCCACGTAGCGGCGGACCTCGTACTGGTCCAGGCCGCACTCGTTCTTCGCGCTCTGGAAACACTCCTCTATCTTCCAGCGGCAACCGGCGACGCGGACCAGGTCGGCGGCGGTGGCCTCGAGCGGGGCGCAGGCGAGGTAGTAGGCGATCTCGTCGGGTTTGCTGATGCTGCGGCGGGCCAGCATCCATCGCTGCCGGGTCGGCTCGCCGCCGTCGGGCTCGGCCACGGCGGGCAGACGGGCGGCGGCCCAGTCGTAGGAGCGCTCGCCCTTGGCTCCCTGCCCCGCCGACAGACGCTGCCACGCCTCGAGCGGGGCCTGCTCGATGAGATGGTCGATGCGCGGGCCGTTCACCTGCTGGGACTTGGGCACGGCCACGACGTAGAAGAGGCCGCGGTCTTCCAGGAAACGACGGAAGTGGGAGTCCTGGCCGTAGGCGGAATCGGCGGTGACCCAGGTGAAAGGGAGCGGAGAGGCCAGGGCGCGCTCGATCATGTCGCGGGCGAGGTCGCCCTTGGTGGCGAAGGTGCGGTCGTCGGGGACGCGGGCCGCTCGGCAGCGCTCGCGGTCACCGGTCCAGGACTTGGGCAGGTAGAGCTCGCGGTCGACCAGGGCGTGGCCGCGGGTGGTGGCATAGGCGGCAAACACCCCGATCTGGCAGTTTTCGGTGCGGCCGGCTGTGCCGGAATATTGGCGCTGCACTCCGGCAGAGGTGGTGCCCTTCTTCACGAATCCGGTGTCGTCGACAATCAACACACCGTCTGGCATGCCGAGTTGTTCGGCGACGTAGGTTTGCAGGTCGTCGCGCAGGCCGTCGGCGTCCCACCGGCTGTGGGAGAGCAGGTGCTGCAGGCCGTGTGGGGTGGCGTGGCCGGCGTACTCGGCGAGCTGCCAGCTGTTCTTGCGGCCGACCGGGCCGAGCAGCCCGCGGACGTAGTCCCGCATCCGCCGGCGTGGTTCCACACGGGAGAAGCGTCCACCGATCCGCAGGAAGAGTTCTTCGAGTTCCAGGTCCCAGGCGTTCGTCGGTACGTCGTGGATCACGACAACGGACTGCTCGTCGCGCTGTCATTACATGCGGCGCGGGCACACGTTGGTGGGACGGCCCCGGCAAGACCGTCCCACGACCACAGCGCACCCGCTACACTCCCCGCTGCCAGGCCGTTGACCAGGGTAAATACAGAAGTCCGGCTGGAGTACTAAGCCTTGATTGGTGCGGCCGACCTGGCGGCCTGCTCGATCTTCGCGCAGTAGGCTGCACGGGCTTCCTCGTCGATCTGCTTCTCGAGTTCGGCGCGCAACCCGGTCCGGCTGTCGAGGCCCTCGCGCAGGATATCGGCGTGCCCGGCATGCCGGATGGACTCGCCGAGGACATGGACCATGATGGCGAACAGGTTGGTGTCGGCATAAGGCTCCGGCCACCACGGCACGTGGCCGGGGGCGTCGAGGGGAAGCTCGTTGATCGTCGCGTCCGAGTGTTCCCACGTGCGCCGGTAGAACCCGATGATCTGATCGCGGGTCTCGTCCTCGGTCGCCCACAGATCGCTGCCGTTGGAGTCCTGCCATCGGGGCAGCGGTTCCGCGGAAGGGCGGTCGAAGACCTCGCCGAAGTACCTGGCATCGACGGTGGCCACGTGTTTGACCAGGCCGAGGAGGTTGGTCCCGGTCGCTGTCAAAGGTCGGCGGGCGTCGTATTCGGACAAGCCGTCGAGTTTCCAGAGCAGCGCCTTGCGGTCCCGCCGCAGTCTCCCGTGCAGGTTGTCTTTCGCGAATTCATCGATCATGTGGCATGAGCCTGCCATGGGCTGCTCGTGGTCTCAAGATCCCGTACGTGGTCCGCAACGACAGGCGGAGCCGAGGCCTGGCCATGGCCGCCCTGACCTGCTATGAGAAGCTCGCGAAACTTGCCACGTGAGACAACCTCTTAGCGGGTGGAATGAGGACGAGTACCGCGTCGAACTGCTCACCCTTCACTCCGTGGATGGTGTTGCCGCGCAATCGCCGCGCTTGGTCACGTGCCTTCGTGCTTGTGCTTGCGAGTCGGATGGCAGGCTTCAACTGCATCTTCTTCGGGCAGAGAAAAGCCCTGGTCACAGCAGGTTGGCTGAGGTTTCCGAAGGCGTGGTCCGTCAAGGCGTGGAACGCGGTCCTGCTCCATTCGCCAGCTGGCTTGTCTGGAGCGGGTAGCGAATGAAGGACCACCTGGATGGCCAGACGGAGTTCGAACGCGCTGATGCCGTGCCGCTCCAGGTGTTCACGCTCCGGAACCTCCACATCGCCCAACCAGTGGCGCCGGATGGTCTCGCTGAAGGTCCTTTCCGCCTTGTCGCGTCGCTTACCCTCTGTACCCAGCTCTCGCAGCACCGCGGTTGCCTATACGGGCGCACTCAACTGGGGGCGATGGTGTGCCCATCGTCATCACTCCTGCCGTGCAACGGCGGTCGGGTATGTCAGTGGTCGTCGAAGCGGCGGCCCGACGGGGCGTTCCGGCGGCCGTCGCCGGTGCCGTCGGCCGGGGGAGTCACGGCGTCCGGCCGCTCCGGGCGAACGCCGCCCATCCACTCACGGTGGCTGTGTCGCTGTAGCACGCCGACACACGCCATGCGTCGGGAGTCCAGGCGAAGACCGCGTCCTGGCCGAAGTGCCGCCCCAGTTCCCGTGCGGCGTCGTCGCTCAGGCCGGCGACGGCGACGCTCTCCTCGACGTGCGTGCCGCACGCGTCGCCTCCTGCCGCGGGCCACCAGGTGAGCCGCTGCCGGTCGAGCTCGTCGAGCAGCAGGCCATGGGCACGGGCGTTGTGCTCGGCGGAGACGGTACGACCATAAGGATTCCAGGCCGTGATCACATGAAGGGCGGCGTTGCCGGCCGGTTCCGGGAAGGATCCCTCGGTCGTGCCCGGCGCACGCGGTTCGACCCGTACGGTCCGGTCCTGGAAGTGGATGTCCACGACCGCGTGGCGGTAGAGCTCCCAGTTCTGGGGCGTGCTGGATGCGTCGGGGGCGTGCACGAGGGCCTCCTGTGGAACGAAGGACCCCCTTACACGTCATGCAGGGAGATCGCTGTCTGCTCCCATGGGGTCATGGGAGCACGGTGTTGTCCGGAAGGCGGGTCGCGTGGTGTGCGGGACGGCCGACCGGTCGTTTCCCCCGGTCGCGCTCGGCCGGGTTTGCTGAGCGGCAAGTTGTCACGATTCCGGTCCCGAGGCAAGGGGGGCCGGAGCACAAGGGTCGCGTAACGGTCGTCGCCGTGCGGGGAGTATTCATCAGTCAGCGGCAGAAGTTCCGCGCGGGTGCCGCTCAACCGCTGATGGACGCCACCGCGTGGCGTGTCGCGGAGCACACCCAGGTCGCCCCGGAAGGGGTAAGGGCCGCGTGCAGGCCGATGCGGTGGTCGGGGCGGAGCGGCCGGACGAGTCGGTCCCGGTCAGCGAGGAGGCACTGCACACCTTCCGCCGATTCGATACGGATGTCGACCGGATCGATACGAGTCAACGGCTCCGTCTCCCATGTGATGGTGACAGGGTGTCATCGCTGATGTGCCCGGTCCGAGTTCCGGGGAGAGCGATCTCGGACGCGCTGCCGAGAGGGACCGGCGCGGTGTCGACGGCCGCGTCACCCGTGCCGGTCCAGGAGTGTTACCGCCGGTCACAGTAACTACTTACCGTCACCACCACATGGGAGACAGAGCCTCATTCATGACGCTCCTCTCCACCCTGCCTTGATCGCTTTGGCAGGTTCCGCGTGCCTCGTCCGTCTGATGCGGTGCGCCGGTTCGCGTGGGTAGGCTTGCCCGAGGGCCCGTGTGCAGCCGGCGGGGATGCCTGCCGCGTTGTCATCGTGGCGTCGGGCCACATGGTCGTGATGCCTCTTCGAAGGACATGGGTTCGGCGGCCGGCGCGGGCGAGAGCCTGGGGCCAGTGGGCGCCCGGGCGAGGCCCGCAGGGGGTCTCCGGCGAAGTTCCCGGAGCGGATCGCCCGCAAGGGAGGTGGCAGGGTGGCCACATTGAGAGCCTTGAGCGTGGGGATGCCGAAGGATGTCCCCTGGCACGGCAAGACCGTGCACACCGGCGTCTACAAGAGGCCTGTGCCCGGGCCGCGGATGGTGCGGCGGCTGAACATCGACGGCGACGGCCAGGGCGATCTGGGCGGTCACGGAGGCGAGCAGCGGGCAGTGCTCGTGTACCAGACCGATTCCTACCGTTTCTGGGCTCGCGAACTCGGCCGCGACGATCTCCAGCCAGGTCAGTTCGGGGAGAATTTCACCGTCGACGGCCTGCCGGACAACGAGGTCTGTATCGGTGACCGCTACCGCATCGGCGACGCGCTCTTCGAGGTCACCCAGCCGCGGGTGACCTGCTACCGAGTCGGCCTGCGGATGGGCGAGCCGCGGATGGCGGCACTGTTGGTGGCACACCACCGGCCCGGCTTCTACCTGCGCGTGCTCGAGGAAGGCGAGGTCGAAGCCGGGCAGGAGATCGTCAAGGTCTCCACCGGACCCGAGGCGATGACCGTCGAGGAGATCGACCGGGTGCTCTACCTGCCCGGGCACACCCGCCGACAGGTCGAACGTGCCCTGCGGATCCCCGCGCTCAGCCCCGGCTGGCAGGCGTCCATGGAGGCACTGCTGGATCAAGAGGACAACGGGGCCGCCGGAACGTCCGGCAGCGCCGGGCTGAATGCCGCGGCCACCGCCCCGCGCCCCGCCTGGCCGGGCTTCCGCCCGCTGGTCGTCACCCGCATCCAGCCCGAGAGCCGTAGCGTGTTCTCCCTGTCGCTGGCCGCCCCCGACGGTTCGGATCTGCCGACCGCACTGCCGGGGCAGTTCGTCACGGTCAAGGTCCCGACCGAGGGGGACGCGCCGCCGCTGATCCGCAGTTACTCGCTGTCCGGCGAGCCGGGCACCGGAACGTACCGGATCAGCGTGAAAGTCGAAATCCACGGCGTGGCCAGCAACCGCTTGCGCAGCCACGTACGCACCGGCGACCACCTCGACGTCGCGGCGCCCCGCGGTACCTTCTGCCTGACCACCGGGGACAATCCGGTGGTCCTGCTGTCGGCCGGCGTCGGGGTCACTCCCGTGCTGGCGATGCTGCACGCACTCGCCCGCGACCGCTCCAGCCGCCAGGTGTGGTGGCTGCACGGCGCCCATGACGGCACGGAGCACCCCTTCGCCCGGGAGAGCCGGGAACTGGTCGGCATGCTTCCGCGGGCCCGCTTGAGGATCTACTACAGCAAACCGGCCGCCGAAGACCGCCGGGACGTCGACTACACAAACATCGGCCACCTGTCGGGCGACCGTGTTCTCGGCCTGGGGCTGCCCATCGACGCCGACGCCTACCTGTGCGGCCCCGGGGCCTTCATGGACAGCGTCACCACCGCCCTCGTCGACGCGGGCCTGGAGGCGTCCCGCGTCCACACCGAGATCTTCGGCGCGGGCCCGTCCCTCACCCCTGGGATCGACGGCGCGGCGACAGCCGCACCCCACCAGCCCGCCGGGCGGGCGGGCACCGGTCCCACAGTCGTCTTCGCCCGCAGCGGTCTCGAGGTCCCCTGGAACGAAGCCCGGGAGTCCCTGCTCGAACTCGCCGAGGCCTGCGACGTCCCCGTCAGATGGTCGTGCCGGACCGGCGTCTGCCACACCTGCGAACTCGCCCTCATGTCCGGGGCGGTGCAGTACGCTCCCGACCCGGTCGAGCCCCCCGCCGACGGCAACATCCTCATCTGCTGCTCCAAGCCCACCGAGGGGATCGTCCTGGACCTGTGATGAGCGGCGCCCTCACCGCGCCGACACGGACGGTATCGCGGCCCCCGCTCCGAGCCTGCGGGCACCGGCAGACGTGCCCCCAAGGGGACCGCAGCGCAGCACTTGACCGGAGAGGGACGGCGCACCGTGCGTGCACACTTGAGACGGGTTCCTCGCGGTTTCCGCGGGTATCAGAGCGAGTCTGAGACCGGCGGTGGAGATCGGCGGCTGCGACCGGCCGCGGTCCATGGCTATGGGGGCTCCGCCGTCACCCCGTGCCGTCGGTGGCCCGCCCGGGGTCGTTGGGGTGGGGTTCGAGCGGGGTGACGGTGAGGGTCATCCAGGGGCGCAGCGGCAGTGTGCCGAGCACCTTCTCGTGGAGCTCCTTCTCGTCCGCGGCCCGCCAGACCCCGATGCTGCGCGACTCGCCGACCGGACGCCACAATCGGGCCAGGTTGCCGGTCGCCGAGAGCTCCCCCGCACGGACCGCCTCGGCCGCCCTCCGCCTGTCGACCTCTTCCTGGCTGGCCCCCTCGGGGACCGTCGTGGTGATCTCGACGAGGAACTCCTGCATCGGTTCGCTCCGTTCGGTGAAGGTCCCGGCGACGACGGGAAGGGCGAGTTCGCTGGTGGTCATCTGTCTCCCCCGAACGGAGCCGCGATCAGGTCGGACGCCGCCCGATCGCTACGGGAGCTCCGCTCCGCGATGACCCTTGAATGGTCCGTCCGGCCCGGCGATCCGTGCCACGACCGGTTTCCTCTCTCGTGGAAGACGTGGCCTCCCAGCGTCCAAGGCGCCCGAACGCGGGCCCAGGGGTACGCCTGTTGCCCACGTCGCTGCCCCCGGGCCACCTCTGACGGTGCCACGGGGCTTTGCGCGTCCGCACCTCGCACAACGGCTCGCGCGCTCGGTACCGCCGGAAGGCAGCAACCGGTTCCAGCGACGAGGACGCGGAAGTACCGCGGCCCGAGCGTTGCATCGTGCTCCAGACCAGTTGGCACGTGAGAAGGCACCTTTCGGCCGAAGCGGCGGGGGCCGACGAAGTCCGACGCCGGCAACCGCGTACCCGCAGTGCGCTCACAGACCTGAGCGCACTGCTCACGCCGACGGCGAGCCGGTGCGGCGGGAATCCCCTCCCGAACTCCCCGCGCCGGCACTCGGCCGGCACTCAATGGACACGCCGCCCCACACCATGAGAGCTCTCACACGAGGGTTTTCAGCAGCCGCTCTGCGAGCACTTCGGCGGAGTGGGGATTCTGCCCGGTGATCAGGTTGCGGTCCTCGACCATGTACGGCTTCCACACCTCGCCCCGGCTGTACTCGACGCCCACTTTCTCCTTGAGTTCGTCCTCAAGGAGCCACTGTGCCTTGTCGGCCAGTCCGACGGCCTCCTCCTCTTCATTGGTGAAGCCCGTGACCCGGTAGCCCTTGAAGGGCGACTCGCCGTGGATCCTGGTGGCCAGCATCGCGGCAGGAGCGTGGCACACGATTGCGAGTGGTTTGCCCGAGGCGAGTTGCCCGGTCAGTATCCGTCCCGCGTCGGCGTCCACCGACAGGTCCTGCATCGGGCCGTGGCCTCCGGGCAGATACACCGCGTCGTAGTCCTGCAGCCGCACGTCCGAGAGTTTGATCGGCCGGCGCATGACCTCCGCGGAACGGATGATGGCTTCCAGTTCGAGCGCTCCCTCCTCACCGCCGGCCATGGCGGGGCGCAGGCTCATCATGTCGACGGTCGGCGTCACGCCGTTGGGCGTCGCGACGACGACCTCGTGGCCCGCCTCCGTGATCGCCTTGTACGGCTGCGCGAATTCCTCCGCCCAGTAGCCGGTGGCGTACCTCGTGCCGTCCTTCAGGACCAGGTACGTAGCTCCGGTGACCACGAAAAGCACCTTCGCCATCACGAATCGCCTCCTTGACACCGTTTGGAAAAATTGAGGTGATTTGCGCCGAAGGCCAGTCTAGGCACAGGAATCATCAGGCACATGCGGACAGCGGCCGTGAGCCCGTCCGGGGACGGAAGCACGCGGGGAGGGACCGCCATGACCGAGAAGGGCGCCATCGCCACCGACCGATCGCCTTCCACGGCCGTCCTCCGCGTCAGGGGCGTCACCAAGAGCTTCGGCGGTGCGGCGGCCCTCAAAGGCGTCGGCCGCGACCTCCACCCCGGCGAGATCCACGCCCTCATGGGCATGAACGGCGTCGGCAGGCCGACCCCGGTGCAGATCCTCTCCGGAGCGCACCAGGCCGACGGCGGCACCGTGGAGGGGGAGGGGGTACCCCTGGCCAGGTGGCCCGGCCATCGGGGAGTGGGCGAGACCATCATCGAAGGCTCCGGCGATGACATCGACGTCCATGTGGTGACCCACTCCGAAGCCGCGCACGGCCGGTTCCCGCACCGGCGCACGAACTCCCGCGAAACCCGCGACGCCACACGGTGACCCGCACACGGCGTACCGCCATCAGCCGGTTCCCACGCCTTCTCGACGCCGTGGCGCGTTCCGTACGCCCGCTCCGGGAGGGATGCTGTGGGCAGGTGGCCGCGTTCACCGGCCTCCTTGTGCGACGGGGCACGACAGGAAAAGCGGCGGAGGGACATCGGAGGTTGCTGGTGGCCGTGGGTACGACTCGGGCCCGGTGGTCCCGGCTGGCCGCCTATCCCGCCCGTGGCGTCGTCCTGGCCTTCGCGTTCGTCGTCGTGCTGGGTACGGCCCTGCTGATGCTGCCGGCCGCCACCGAGTCCGGCAGGGACACCGGCGTACTGACTGCCCTGTTCACCTCCACGGGGGCGGTCAGCGGCGGGCTGCCCCTCGTGGGGACCGGCAGCCACTGGAGCGCGTTCGGCGAGGGCGTGGTCCTGGCTCTGATCCAGATCGGCGGGTTCGGCATCATGACACTCGCGTCGCTGCTGGCCCTGCTCGTCTCCGGTCGGCTGCGACTGCGGACACAGCTCGCCACGCAGGCGGAGAGGAGCCTCAGCGTCGGTGGCATCCGTCGGGTGGTCCTGGGAGTCGCGGGCATCACGCTGGCCGTCGAACTGGCCACGGCCGCCGTGCTCACGGTCCGTTTCCACATCGGCCATGGCCTGACAGCCGGAAACGCCGTCTACCACGGGATCTTCTACGGGATCTCCGCCTTCAGCAACGCCGGGTTCGGGCTGCGCGACGACAACCTCGTCGGCTATGCGCACGATCCCTGGATCGTCCTGCCGATCGCCGCCGCCTGTGTGCTCGGTGCCCTCGGCTTCCCCGTACTGTTCGAACTGCTGCGCAGCCGCCCGGGCGCCCGCGGCGGCACCCGGCACCGCTGGTCCCTGCACACCCGGCTCACCCTCCTCACCTCCGCGGTCCTGCTCACCGTCGGCACCGTCATGACCTGCGCGCTGGAGTGGAGCAACCCGAGGACTCTCGGATCCCTGGAATGGGGGGACAAGCTGCTGGACGGGTTCTTCACCGCTGCCAGCGCGCGTACCGCCGGCTTCAACACCGTCGACACCGGTGCGATGGAACCGGCCACCCTCCTGGGCATCTGCGTGCTGATGTTCATCGGCGGCGGCAGCGCGGGTACCGCGGGCGGCATCAAGGTCACCACGTTCGCGGTTCTGGGAGCGGCGATCCTGGCCGAGATCCGCGGGCGCACCGACGCGGACATCATGGGCCGCCGGCTCTCCGCGGCCACGCTGCGCCAGGCCCTCACCGTGGCGCTGCTGGGTGTGGGTCTCGTCATGGCGGGCACGTTGGTGCTGCTCGCCGTCACCAAGGAAAGAGCCGACGCGGTCCTGGCGGTCCTGTTCGAGGCCGTCTCTGCTTTCGGCACGGTCGGCCTGAGTACCGGCATCACCGGGAACCTTCCCGCAGCGGGCCAACTCACCGTCATCGTCATGATGTTCGTCGGACGCGTCGGCCCGATCACTCTCGCCAGCGCGCTCGCACTGCGTCAGCGCGACCGCCGGTACACCCTGCCCGAGGAGCGACCCATCATTGGCTGACCACTTCGAGTTCCTGCGTCCACACCGACGTCGGCGTTCCGCCGACCGTCGCCCGGCCCGCGATTCCAGAGTGGCGGTGATCGGTCTCGGCCGTTTCGGACAGTCCGTGGCGGCGGAGCTGATGCGGCGTGGCTGGGACGTGCTCGGCGTCGACGCCGACGTCGGCGTCGTCCAGAAGGTCGGCGAAGAGCTGACCCAAGTTGCCGCCGCGGACTGCACCGACCCCGCTGCGCTGGCGCAGCTCGGCGTCGGCGAGTTCTCCCGCGTGGTGGTCGGTATCGGCACCGACCTGGAGGCCAGCATCCTGACCACCTCCAACCTCGTCGACGCCGGCGTGGCCGCCATCTGGGCCCGGGCCGCCACCCGGCAGCACGGCCAGATCCTGGAACGCATCGGTGCCCACCACGTCGTCCTGCCCGAGCACGACATGGGCGAGCGCGTGGCCCACCTGGTCACCGGCCGGATGCTGGACTTCATCGCCTTCGACAGCGATTACGCGCTGATCAAGACGCTCGCCCCGAAGGTCGTCGGCGGGATCCCGCTGGGTGAGAGCCGGGTGCGCAGTACGTACGGCGTCACCGTCGTCGGCATCAAACGCCCCGGCGCCGACTTCACTCACGCCACCGCCGAGACGGTCGTCCATCCCGGCGACGTCATCATCGTCACAGGCAAGACCCGGGCGGTGGAGATGTTCGCGGAGCTGGACCGGTGAGACGCACCGTCAACGCAGGCACTACGGCCTCAGACATCAACGGAATGACAATCCAGGTCGGCCGAGCAGCATCGCGAGCCCGCTCATGGTGGTGAACCACTGCGTGTCCGCGTTCGGACCGGCGAAGGCCGAGCCGTTGTTGTCGGCGCTCGAGCCGTAGGCGTACAGGATCTCGGAGAATCCGTGCGCGCCGGAGGTGATCACCGAGTTGGCCGGGGTCGGCAGTGCCTTGGTCGCAGCCGTGAAGATGAGCACCATGGCCGGGGTGACGAGGAGGTAGCAGGCGGCCGGCTTGATCCAGCGGGTGCCGATCTTCTTGCCCGGATACTCGGAAGTGCGGCCGACCATGAGCCCCGCGATGAACATGACGATGACCGCAATGATCAGCATGCCGTAGAGGCCGGAGCTCACACCGCCGGGCGCGCCAAGGAGTTTTGACGTTGGGCTGCGCTCGGTCGGCACCGGCACGCTGCCGCCGTATCACCGCGCGTGTCGATGTCGCGTCGGCGTGGACGCAGCCCCAGCCGCGGCGAGCTGACCGTCACCCTCCTCGTGTCGCAGGGTCCGTCGGAATGCCGGCAGTCCGACGCGGTCGGCGGGGCTCAGGAGGGGAAGCCGTACCGCCCTTGCAGGCGGACGAAATGCGCGGGCGTAAGTATTCGTCGGCGCTCCAGCCCCGTCGCGGTGCGCAGGAAGGACACGACCTGCTCCCGGCCACCCGGCCCGATGGGCTGGACGAGGCGGCCGCCGAAGCGCAGTTGCCCGGCCAGTGGCGCGGGGACCTCCGGGAACGCGGCGGACACGATGACTGCGTCGTACGGAGCGCGGTCCGGCACGCCGCCGCTGCCGTCTCCGACGCGCAGCTCGATATTCCGAATGTCCTGCCTGGCGAGGTTGCGCCGTGCCTGCCGGGCGATGTCCGGCCACATCTCGATGGTCACGACATCGGCGGCCGACCGGGCGAGCAGCGCGGTCTGGAAGCCGAGGCCGGTACCGATCTCGAGGACGTGCTCGTCCCCGCTCAGGTCAAGGCCCTCGATCATCATGGCGGAGAGCGAGGGCTGCGTGGTCACCTGTGCGTGCCCGATCGGAAGGGGCACGTCGTGGTAGGCGTGCGCTTGGTGACCGGTGGGGACGAATGCCGCTCGGGGCGTCGCTCGTACGGCCTGGAGCAGGCGCTCGTCGCTGATACCGGCTTCTCGAACAGCCCGTACGAGCTCCTCGGGTGGATGGGCGGCTTCGGTCATGTCCGCTGCTTTCCGTGCGATGTCCGGAGGGTGAGCGTGCCGTCGGGCTCACGGTCGGTGGGCCACCGACGGCGTCTCGGCCGCGGCCAGGGCGCTTCGCAGATCAGGCGTACGCAGGCTGCCCGTCCTGAACGAGCGACGGCGCGCCGCCGGCGTCCTGATCATCGACGATCTGTTCCTGACATTCTCCAGCGCCTCATCGAGGAGACGCGGGCCAGGATTCCCGCAAGGACACGGCAGCTCATCACCCGCCTGATCGGCAAACGGCCAGGCATCGACGCCGACCTCGACGAGGTGTCCGCTGCCCGGCCCTCCCGGCCGCCCGCCCGCCGCTGAGCTCGATGGGCCGGTCGACGACGAGCACCCGGACGTGTCGGTCACGGACGAGGAATCCTCCTGGACTGTCTCGGCTTTTCAGGGAGGGACCCTGGTGCTTGAAAAACTCGATGACAGCGACGTCGAGCCTCGTCACCTGCCGCGTGCTTCGCGCATGGAGATGATCCGGGTGAGGGCCATGTCGGCGAGTGGTGACCTGGCCGCTCTCCAGCAGCTGGATCGGCTTCCTGGATACGAGTAGCCAACGAGCAGAAGCCCCAGTCGGCAGATGCCGGTCGACTGGGGCTCCGTGCAGCTCGGTGAAGCCTGCTGATGCTCGCCTCTCAGATGTCCCGGAAGATCTCGATCTGCGCCCCGACCGAGTTGAGGCGCTCGGCCAGGTCCTCGTAGCCGCGGTTGATGACGTAGACGTTGCGGAGGACCGACGTGCCCTCGGCGGCCATCATCGCCAGCAGGACGACCACGGCGGGGCGCAGGGCCGGCGGGCACATCATTTCGGCGGCGCGCCAGCGGGTGGGGCCCTCCACCAGGACGCGGTGGGGGTCCAGGAGTTGGAGGCGGCCGCCGAGGCGGTTGAGGTCGGTCAGGTAGATGGCGCGGTTGTCGTAGACCCAGTCGTGGATGAGGGTCTGGCCCTGTGCCACCGCCGCGATCGCCGCGAAGAACGGGACGTTGTCGATGTTCAGGCCGGGGAACGGCATCGGGTGGATCTTGTCGATCGGCGCCTCCAGCTTGGAGGGCCGGACGGTGAGGTCGACCAGCCGGGTGCGGCCGTTGTCCGCGACGTACTCGGGGGTGCGGTCGTGGTCGAGGCCCATCTCCTCCAGGACCGCGAGCTCGATCTCCAGGAACTCGATCGGCACCCGGCGCACCGTCAGCTCGGACTCCGTGACGACGGCCGCGGCGAGCAGGCTCATCGCCTCGACCGGGTCCTCGGAGGGGGAGTAGTCCACGTCGACGTCGATCGTCCGCATGCCGTGCACGGTGAGCGTGGTGGTGCCGATGCCCTCGACCTTGACGCCCAGGGCCTCCAGGAAGAAGCACAGGTCCTGGACCATGTAGTTGGACGAGGCGTTGCGGATGACGGTGACGCCGTCGTGCCGGGCGGCGGCCAGCAGCGCGTTCTCGGTGACCGTGTCCCCGCGTTCGGTCAGCACGATCGGGCGGCCGGGGCTGACGGAACGATCCACCACCGCGTGGTACTGGCCCTCCGTCGCGGCGATCTCCAGACCGAACCGGCGCAGCGCGATCATGTGCGGCTCGACGGTGCGCGTACCGAGGTCGCAGCCGCCGGCGTACGGCAGCATGAAGCGGTCCGTGCGGTGCAGCAGCGGGCCGAGGAACATGATGATGGAGCGGGTGCGGCGGGCCGCGTCCGCGTCGATGGACTCGAGGTCCAGCGTGGCGGGCGGCACGATCTCCAGGTCGACGCCCTCGTTGATCCACCGGGTGCGGACGCCGATCGAGCCCAGCACCTCCAGGAGGCGGTACACCTCCTCGATGCGGGCGACGCGGCGCAGCACTGTGCGGCCCTTGTTGAGCAGCGAGGCGCACAGCAGTGCCACGCACGCGTTCTTGCTCGTCTTCACATCGATGGCGCCCGAGAGGCGGCGGCCGCCGACGACCCGCAGGTGCATGGGGCCGGCGTAGCCGAGTGAGACGATCTCGCTGTCGAGCGCCTCGCCGATGCGGGCGATCATCTCAAGGCTGATGTTCTGGTTGCCGCGTTCGATGCGGTTGACGGCGCTCTGGCTGGTAGCGAGTGCCTCCGCCAGCTGTGCCTGTGTCCAGCCGCGGTGTTGCCGGGCGTCACGGATGAGCTTACCGATGCGTACGAGGTAGTCGTCTGACATGAGACTGAGGCTATCTCAGATATGAGATGGCACCTCCCGGGGGGCCCTTGGATGGGCCATTCGGGTGATGCAGAGTCAGTATCACCTGCCGCGCCGGGTGCTGCGCGTGCTCCGCCATCCGAAAGGTCCGGGCAAATCCATCGATGTCGTACGTCGTCCCGTGCTGCTCGTGGTGTGCCGCGGGCCTCGCCCGCCGCCGGTGGTGATGGACCAGGAGCGCTTGTTGATGTTCAGCCGTACCCCCGGAAAGATCCTGAAACTCTTGCGGAACGTGAGCGGCATCCCTGCCTCCCTCTCTGGGTTCGTGGTGCCGGGTTCGCGGCGCCGGGTTCATGGCGTCGTCCCGGTGCGCATACCCCGTCCGGGCCCGGTGATGACGGGCGACGGGGGCGGGAGGGGGAAGGCCGGGGCCGGAGCGTTCGGGGTGGTGCGCCCGGGGCGGGCGGGGTACCCGGAAGGGGCATGGGCCCGGAATCCGGGCATGCGGGCGCCCTGAGGCGGGCCCGCGCATGACCATTCGGCCGCCGTGTATTAGGGTTATCTCGACATCGAGATATCTGCCGAGGTGCACCGCAGTCGCCACGGCCCGGTAAGGGATGCCTAACTTAGCCTTACCTTAGCGGATCGGTCCAGGCGTAGTGGCGGCGCCACGCGGCGGTAGCCGCAAAGGGTTTGCGGTGTGGTGGTACGCGCACATCAATGAAGGAGACTGTCGTGTCGGCGAACAGCTTCGACGCCCGCAGCACGCTGCAGGTGGGCGACGAGTCGTACGAGATCTTCCGGCTGGACAAGGTCGAGGGCGCCGCACGCCTTCCCTACAGCCTGAAGGTGCTGCTGGAGAACCTGCTCCGTACCGAGGACGGCGCGAACATCACCGCCGACCACATCCGCGCGCTCGGCTCCTGGGACTCCCAGGCCCAGCCGTCGGAGGAGATCCAGTTCACCCCGGCCCGTGTGATCATGCAGGACTTCACCGGTGTCCCCTGCGTCGTGGACCTCGCCACCATGCGCGAGGCCGTCAAGGAGCTGGGCGGTGACCCGGCGAAGATCAACCCGCTGGCGCCGGCCGAGCTGGTCATCGACCACTCCGTCATCGCCGACAAGTTCGGCACCAACGACGCCTTCAAGCAGAACGTCGACCTGGAGTACGGCCGCAACAAGGAGCGCTACCAGTTCCTGCGCTGGGGCCAGACCGCCTTCGACGAGTTCAAGGTCGTCCCCCCCGGCACCGGCATCGTCCACCAGGTGAACATCGAGCACCTGGCCCGTGTCGTCATGACCCGTGACGGCAAGGCCTACCCCGACACCCTGGTCGGCACCGACTCGCACACCACCATGGTCAACGGCCTCGGCGTCCTCGGCTGGGGCGTCGGCGGCATCGAGGCCGAGGCCGCCATGCTCGGCCAGCCGGTCTCCATGCTGATCCCGCGCGTCGTCGGCTTCAAGCTGACCGGCGAGCTGCAGCCCGGCACCACCGCCACCGACCTGGTGCTGACCATCACCGAGATGCTGCGCAAGCACGGCGTCGTCGGCAAGTTCGTCGAGTTCTACGGCGAGGGCGTCGCCGCGACGAGCCTGGCCAACCGCGCCACCATCGGCAACATGTCGCCGGAGTTCGGCTCCACCGCCGCGATCTTCCCGATCGACGACGAGACGCTGAACTACCTGCGCCTGACCGGCCGCAGCGACCAGCAGGTCGCGCTCGTCGAGGCGTACGCCAAGGAGCAGGGCCTCTGGCTGGACCCGAAGGCCGAGCCTGACTTCTCCGAGAAGCTCGAGCTGGACCTGTCCACCGTCGTGCCCTCCATCGCCGGCCCGAAGCGCCCGCAGGACCGCATCGTCCTCGCCGACGCCAAGGCCCAGTTCGCCCAGGACGTACGCAACTACGTCAAGGACGGCGGCGACGTCGACGAGGCCGGCCAGGAGTCCTTCCCGGCCTCCGACGCCCCGGCCATCACCAACGGCGCCCCCAGCAACAAGGTGAAGGTCACCGCCGCCGACGGCACGGAGTACGAGCTCGACCACGGCCACGTCACCGTCGCCGCGATCACCTCCTGCACCAACACCTCCAACCCGTACGTCATGGTCGCCGCCGCCCTGGTGGCGAAGAAGGCGGTCGAGAAGGGCCTGACCCGCAAGCCCTGGGTCAAGACCACCCTCGCCCCGGGCTCCAAGGTCGTCACCGACTACTTCGACAAGGCGGGCCTGACCCCGTACCTCGACAAGGTCGGCTTCAACCTGGTCGGCTACGGCTGCACCACCTGCATCGGCAACTCCGGCCCGCTGCCGGACGAGGTCTCCCAGGCCGTCAACGAGCACGACCTCGCCGTCACCTCGGTCCTCTCCGGCAACCGCAACTTCGAGGGCCGGATCAACCCCGACGTCAAGATGAACTACCTGGCGTCCCCGCCGCTGGTCGTGGCCTACGCCCTCGCCGGCTCGATGAAGGTGGACATCACCCGCGAGTCCCTGGGCCTGGACCAGGACGGCAACCCGGTCTTCCTGAAGGACATCTGGCCGAGCGAGGCCGAGGTCAACGACGTCGTCGCCAACACCATCGGCGAGGACATGTTCACCAAGTCCTACGCCGACGTCTTCGCCGGCGACGCCCAGTGGCAGGCGCTGCCGATCCCGACCGGCAACACCTTCGAGTGGGACGCCGAGTCCACCTACGTCCGCAAGCCCCCGTACTTCGAGGGCATGGGCATGGACCCGGCCCCGGTCGAGGACATCGCCGGCGCCCGGGTCCTCGCCAAGCTGGGCGACTCGGTCACCACCGACCACATCTCCCCGGCCGGTGCCATCAAGGCCGACACCCCGGCCGGCAAGTACCTCACGGAGCACGGCGTCGAGCGCCGCGACTTCAACAGCTACGGCTCCCGCCGCGGCAACCACGAGGTCATGATCCGCGGTACGTTCGCCAACATCCGCCTGCGCAACCAGATCGCGCCGGGCACCGAGGGCGGCTACACGCGCGACTTCACGCAGGCCGCCGAAGGTGATGGAGGAGCCCCGGTCTCGTTCATCTACGACGCCTCGCGCAACTACATCGACCAGGGCATCCCGCTGGTCGTCCTGGCGGGCAAGGAGTACGGCTCCGGCTCGTCCCGCGACTGGGCCGCCAAGGGCACCGCGCTGCTCGGCGTCAAGGCCGTCATCGCCGAGTCGTACGAGCGCATCCACCGCTCGAACCTCATCGGCATGGGCGTCCTGCCGCTCCAGTTCCCGGAGGGCCACACCGCCGAGACGCTCGGCCTCACCGGCGAGGAGACCTTCTCCTTCACCGGCGTCACCGAGCTGAACAACGGCACCATCCCGAGCACGGTGAAGGTCACCACCGACACCGCCCCCGGCGAAGCCGGCAATGTACGCCGTGAGTTCGACGCGGTCGTCCGCATCGACACCCCCGGCGAGGCGGACTACTACCGCAACGGCGGCATCCTGCAGTACGTGCTGCGCAGCCTGATCAGCAAGTGACCTGATCGGCGAACAAGCGGTACCGCAGGCCGGTTACCGCAGGGCAGTCGAGGGCCGCATCCCGTCCACCGGGGTGCGGCCCTCGCCGTTGTCCCGCTCCTGCCCCGCTCCCGCCCCGTCCCGGTTCCCGTCCTTTCCTCACCCCGGCCCCGTCCCGGCCCCGTTGTACGCTGGAGCATCACCAGGCGACGGGGGTGGCGGTGAGCCGCGGCAGTGAGCGCATGCAACTCGTACTGACCGGAGTTCCGGACGGTGACCGTGAAGAGCTCGACGAACTGACCCGGCACCTGCGCGAGCGCCTGCTTGAGCTGGACGTCGACCGGGTCGAACCGGTCCGCACCGACCACGTCCCCGCCGGCGCCAAACCGGCGGACGCGATCGCCGTCGGCGCACTCGCGGTGACCCTGGCACCCCTCGCGCTCCGCTCGGTGCTGGGGCTCGTCCAGACCTGGATCGAGAACCGGCCGGTGCGCACCGTCAGCATCACGCTGGGCGACGACAGTCTGGAGCTGGAGGCCGTCTCCGCCGCCGACCAGCAGCGCCTCATCGAGGCCTTCCTGGCCGCCCGCACCGCGACGGGCGAGGACGGCGGCCGGGACGCGGACGACGACAGCTCCGGCGCCCCCGATGCCGGGCCGGAGGGTTGAGGGGACGACCGTGTCCACAGGCCGCCGCTTCGCCCTGCTCGTCGCCACCGGCCGCTACGACAACCAGGCGCTGAGACAGCTCCGTTCACCCGTGCGCGACGCACACGGCCTGGCCGAGGTACTCGAGGACCCGCTGATCGGCGACTTCGAGGTCAGCAGGGTCGTCGACGGCCGCCACCACGAGGTGACCCGGGCCGTCGAGCTCTTCTTCCTCGACCGCCGCCGCGACGACGTCCTCCTGCTCCACCTCTCCTGCCACGGCATCAAGGACGACAACGGCGAACTGCACTTCGCCACCACCGACACCGACCACAGACTGCTCGCCTCCACCTCCGTCCCCGCCGCGTTCCTGCACACCCAGATGCGCCGGTGCCGGGCGCGGTCCATCGTCCTGCTCCTGGACTGCTGCTACAGCGGTGCCTTCCTGCCGGGCAGCAAGGGCGACACCGTGGTGCACCTCAGGGACGAACTCGCCGGACACGGCCGGGCGGTGCTCACCGCGACCAACCGCACCGAGTACGCCTGGGAGGGCGATCGGCTCGACGAACTGGAGCCGCAGCCCTCGAAGTTCACCGGTGCCGTCATCAAGGGCCTGCGCTCGGGCGAGGCGGACCGCGACGGGGACGGGGTGATTGGCGTCCATGAGCTCTACGACTACGTGTACGACGAACTGCAGGCGGCCCAGGTCGTCCAACGCCCCCAGATGTGGGCCGAGCTGGAGCACCGGGTCGTGGTCGCGCGCTCGGTGCGCGGGCAGCAGCAGCGGCAGGAACAGGGACAGGGACGGGGACAGGAACAGGAACAGGGACGGGAACAGGGACGGGAACAGGGGCAGGTGCAGGGACGGGAACAGGGGCAGGTGCAGGGACGGGAACAGGGGCAGGTGCAGGGACGGGAACAGGGGCAGGAGCAGGGACGGGAACAGGGGCAGGAGCAGGAGCAGTGGCACGGGCACGGTCCGGTGTCCCCGGGGCCCTCGCCGAGTGAGGAGGACCCCTCCGCGCGGCTCCCCGAGGTGGTGCTGATCGCCGAGTTGCTGAGCGGACTGGCATGCATGGAGGACGCCCGGAGCCGGGCGGAGTTCGCGATGGTGCTGGGGGAGGAGCTGAGCCGCCGCGTCGACCTGCGGGGCGTCCGGCTGCGGGAGGACGTGGCGATGACGGCGTGGGCCGCGGTGAAGCAGAGCGGTGGCGTGCGTGCGCTGTTGTGGACGGTCGAGTTCTTCGAAGGGCAGGGCGTGGCCGCCGGGTTGGAGCGGCAGCTGGTCCAGGGCGGCAGTGCTGCCTCCGGCTCCGCCCCCGCGGCCCCCACCGCCCCCACCGCATCCTCGGCTCCCCGTCCGGCCGGGGAGCCGGAGTCCGGCGCCGCCCTCCGTTCCGACTCCCCGCGCCGTTCCCGGAAGGTGACCCTCTTCCTGCGCCTCACCGGAGAGTTGAGCACGTTGTCGTGCATGGCGGACCCGGAGGGCCGGGCCCGGTTCGCGTCCGTCCTGGGGGAGCAGCTGGACCGCCCGGTCGACCTGCGCGGGACCCGGCTCCGCGAGGACGTGGTGGTGATCGTCCGGGCGGCGCTGGACGTGCCGCGCGGGGACCGCGTGCTGGCGAGCGTGGTCGGGCTCTTCGAAGGAGCGCGGGCGGCGGCCGCCATCGAACGGACCTTCGACGAGCCGTCCTGAACGGCTCGTAATCGCCCCTCGCGCGCCCCCTGTCGCGCCACCCGTTTACAAGCGGAGCCTCCGGCGCTACCTTCCCCGTACGAGTGAGATGGGAGCGCTCCCATCCTTCGTCGGACCGGAACCCGCCGCGGGAACGCCCCCGTCTCGCTCGCCCCCCCACGCGCGCATGCGCACGAACGCGCACATGCGCACATGCGCACATGTATACATGCGCACGACCCGTGACCCGTAGCACCCACAGCGACGGACAGGTATGTCATGATCATGGCAAAAATGAGAACAAGGGCGAGGGGCGGCACCCCTCCCCGGCTCACCCTCCCTACTCGCGCCAGAGCCCTCTTCCTGGTCCTCGTCTCCCTGCTCGCCACCGTCCCGGCCGTCGGCCTGGTCATGAGCGCGGGCGGCGAGGCGGAGGCGCACGGGACGCCGATGAAGCCCGCCAGCCGGACCTTCCTGTGCTGGCAGGACGGGCTCACCAGCACCGGTGAGATCAAGCCGGTCAACCCGGCGTGCAAGGCCGCCGCCCAGGTCAGCGGCACCACACCGTTCTACAACTGGTTCTCCGTACTGCGCTCCGACGGCGCCGGCCGTACCGAAGGCTTCGTGCCGGACGGGCAGTTGTGCAGCGGCGGCAACACCAGCTTCACCGGCTTCAACCAGCCGCGCAACGACTGGCCGCTCACCCACCTCACGTCGGGTGCGACCGTCGACTTCTCCTACAACGCCTGGGCCGCTCACCCGGGCTGGTTCTACGTGTACATCACCAAGGACGGCTTCGACCCGACCCGGACCCTCACCTGGGCCGACATGGAGAAGCAGCCGTTCCTCTCCGTCGACCACCCGCCGCTCAACGGGTCCCCGGGCACCGTCGACGCCAACTACTCCTGGACCGGGAAGCTTCCGCAGGGCAAGTCGGGCCGCCACATCGTCTACATGGTCTGGCAGCGTTCGGACAGCGCGGAGACCTTCTACTCCTGCTCCGACGTCGTCTTCGACGGCGGCAACGGCGAGGTGACCGGCATCAAGGAGCCCGGCAACACTCCGACCGAGCCCGTCCCCGGTCAGTGCACCGCCACCCGCAGCACGACAGGCAGCTGGAACGGCGGCTACCAGTCCCAGGTGACCGTCACCAACAGCGGTAACGTCCCCATGCTCGGCTGGATGGTCGACTGGGCCCTCCCGGCCGGCCAGCGGGTCGACAGCCTGTGGAACGGCAACGCCACCTACCAGAGCCAGAACGTCATGGTCCACAACGCCGGCCACAACGGCTCGCTGAATCCGGGGCAGAGCGCCACCTTCGGCTACGTCGTCTCCGGCTCCGGCGGGGACAGCACGACGAGCCTGCCCTGCCGGGTCGGCTGAACCAGCCCCGTGCGCGGCGGTGACACGACGTGCCGCCGACACGACGAAGCGGGTCCGGGCCACCACGGCCCGGACCCGCTTGCGGCGCGCGGCCGGCTCAGCTCAGCAGTTCCACCTCCGTCAGCGTCGCCTCACCGCTGAGGACCAGCCGGTAGTGGCCGTACTTCCCCGGC
Organism: Streptomyces sp. NBC_01635; assembly: GCF_045209715.1. Taxonomy (NCBI): domain Bacteria; kingdom Bacillati; phylum Actinomycetota; class Actinomycetes; order Kitasatosporales; family Streptomycetaceae; genus Streptomyces; species Streptomyces sp. NBC_01635. The sequence continues at coordinate 6,991,662 of NZ_CP109277.1, forward strand.
TCGTCCACCGAGAAGGCCCGTGTCTGCCGGTCCCAGCGGAAGGCCTCGGGATCGTCCGCCCGCTTGTCGAGGGTCTTCCACGTCGTGCCGTCGGCCGACCCCTGGAGGGTCCAGCCCGTGGGCGCCTTGGTGTGGGCAGAGGACGTCAGCGTGTACTGGACCGCCCTCGCGTCCCCCTTCACGGGCAGGTCGACCGTGGACACCGTGGCGCCGGTCGCCGAGGAGTCGTCGAACAGGGCGCCCGCGCCCTTCAGCACGTCCTCGCGGGGCGTGGGCACCTCGTCGTCCTGGGTGATCGACACGGGGGCCGCCTTCTTGCCGGTGCCCCACGACGACGGCCGCGGGCCCATGTCGAACTCCAGGACCCCGCCCTTCGCGACCACCGAGTGGGGGAGCGACGTGGAGTCCCAGCGCTTGCCGTTGACCTTCAACCCCTGCACGTACACGTTCTTCGCGCTGTTCTTCGGCGCCCTGACGACCAGCTCGCGGCCGTTCTCCAGGTGCACGGTCACCTTCTTGAACAGCGGGGAGCCGACGGCGTACTCGCCGCTGCCCATCACCAGCGGGTAGAACCCGAGGGAGGAGAACAGGTACCAGGCCGACTGCTCGCCGTTGTCCTCGTCCCCGTGGTAGCCCTGCCCGATCTCGCTGCCGGTGTAGAGCCGCGACAGCACCTCACGGACGTTCTTCTGGGTCTTCCAGGGCTGCCCGGCCGCGTCGTACATGTACAGGGCGTGGTGGGCCACCTGGTTGGAGTGTCCGTACATGCCCATCCGGACGTCCCGCGCCTCGGTCATCTCGTGGATGACCCCGCCGTAGGAGCCCTTGAACTCCGGGGAGGCCGTCTCGGGGGTGGACAGGTACTCGTCGAGCTTGTCCCCGAGACCGTCCCGCCCGCCGTACAGGTTGGCCAGGCCCCGGCTGTCCTGCGGGGCGGTGAAGGCGTAGCCCCAGCCGTTCGTCTCGGTGTAGTCGTGGCCCCACACCCGCGGGTCGTACTTCGAGGACTCGACGCGCCAGTCGCCCTTCGTGTTCTTCCCCTGGAAGAACCCGGCCTCGGAGTCGAACAGGTTGACGTACTCCTGGGCCCGGTCGAGGAAGTAGGCGGACTCCTCCTTGTAGCGCTCGTCGCCGGTCTTCTTGTGGAGGGCCTTGCCCATCTGCGCGATGCCGTAGTCGTTGAGGTAGCCCTCCAGGGCCCACGACAGGCCCTCGTGGGTCTCGGTGCCGGTGTAGCCGAGGAACGGCGAGGTCGCCATGCCCTTGCGGCCGACGCCCGACGACGGGGGCACGACGGTGGCGTTCTTCACGGCCGCGTCGTACGCCGCCTCCGCGTCGAAGTCCACGCCCTTGACGTAGGCGTCGGCGAACGCGACGTCCGAGGAGGTGCCGGTCATCAGGTCGGCGTAACCGGGGGAGGACCAGCGGGAGGTCCAGCCGCCGTCCTTGTAGTGCTGCACGAACCCGTCGACCAGCTCACCCGCCTTGGAGGGGGTCAGGAAGGAGTACGCCGGCCAGGTGGTCCGGTAGGTGTCCCAGAAACCGTTGTTGACGTACACCTTGCCGTCGACGATCTTCGCGCCGGTGTGCGTCGGGGTGTCCGGACCCGGCATCTTCGAGAAGGGGGAGGCGTACTTGTGCTTCCCGTCGACCTTCTCGAAGCCCGAGTTCGGGTACAGGTACAGCCGGTAGAGGCTCGAGTAGAGCGTGGTCAGCTGGTCCGGAGTGGCGCCCTCGACCTCGACCTTGCCGAGCAGCTCGTCCCACTGTCGCTGGGCGCTCCGCTTGACCGAATCGAAGGACCGGTCCGCGGGGATCTCCTGGCGCAGGTTGTCCTTCGCCTGGTCGACGCTGATCAGCGAGGTGGCCAGGCGCAGGGTGACCGTCCGGTCCTTGCCCGCATCGAACCGCAGGTGGCCCTTGACGCCCTCGGTGGAACCGTCCGTCACCGGCTTGTCGAACTCGCCGTGCACGAACAGCCGGGTGGCGCCCGTGGACAGCCCGGACTTCACGTCCGAGTAGCCGCTGAAGGTGCCGCTCTCCTCGTCGAGGGTCAGGCCGGCCTGGTCGGTGACGTTGTCGAACAGGACACTCGCGTCGTCGCCCGGGTAGGTGAAGCGCATGACCGCCGCGTGGTCCGTCGGCGCGATCTCCGCCTTCTGGCCGTTCTCGAACCGCACCCCGTAGTAGTACGGCCGCGCGGTCTCGTTCTCGTGCCGGAAGGCCAGCTCCCGCGCCTCACGGCCCAGTTCCGGGGTGCCGGAGGCGGCGGACGGCAGTACCTGGAAGGTCTGCCGGTCGCCCATCCAGGGGCTCGGCTCGTGGCTCGCGCTGAACGCCTGGAGCGTCGGCAGGTTGTCCGCGTTGTTGCCGCGCGCGTAGTCGTACAGCCAGCTCAGGGAACCGGCGTTGGTCACCGGCGTCCAGAAGTTGAAGCCGTGCGGCACGGCGGTCGCCGGGAAGTTGTTGCCGCGCGAGAAGCCCCCGCTGGAGTTGGTGCCCCGGGTCGTCACCGCGTAGTCGGACAGATGGGCCTTCGGCCGCTCGGGCTTCACCGACTTGAGCGACACGTCGTCCAGCCAGCCCCGGAACTTCGCCGGGCCCTTGGAGGAGTCGTACGCGACCAGGATCCGGTCGACGGTCTTGCCGGCCGCGACCGAGCCGATCCCGGACGCGACGCTGTTCCACTGGTTGACGTACAGCACCTTGGCGTCGCCCTGCCCCCGCGGGGTCAGCGGGAAGCCGTGCTGGTCGATGGCGCGCAGCTCGCTCAGATGGGTGCCGTCGGTGAAGACCAGGTCGACGGAGACGTTCGTGGCGTCGTAGTCGAGGTCGCCGTCCGCCATCGAGGGGAAGATCTTGTACGACAGCTCCGTACGGCGGTCGACCTTCACGTTGACGTCGAAGACCTTGTTGTACGAGTACGCCCGCCCGTCGGCCGTGTGCCGTCCGGCGTAACGCAGTGCACGCTTTCCGGTGAATCCGGCGCCCGACTTCGCCGTCGGGGAACCGCTCGGCCCGCGGTCGACCAGCGAGAGCATGTCCTGGGGTATCGGCTCCTCGGTGTCGCCGGTGGAGAACTGGACGTCGGCGAGCTGGAGCGCGTCCGCCCCGCCGTTCTTCGTGATCTCCAGCCGGAAGTGCCGGTACCCGGCGACGGCCGAGGCGTCCAGGTCGTAGACCTTGGTCTGGAACCGCTCCGCGAACGTCTCGCCCGAACGGGTGTCGAGGGTCGTCCAGTCCTTCCCGTCGGCCGAACCCTTCAGGGTCCAGTCCCGCGGGTCGCGCGGGGCGAAGTCGTTGGCCGAGGTGAGTGCGTACCGGACCACCTCGACCGGTGCGTCCAGGTCGAACTCGGCCCAGCCGGTGGACGTGAAGGCCAGCCACTTGCTGCTGGGCTCGCCGTCGACGAGGTTCTCCTTCACCTCCCCGGCGCCCGCGTTCTCCGAGCTGGCGCGCACGTCCGTGACATGGTCGGTGACGCTGCCCGGTATGCCGCTGCTGTAGCCGCCGTCGACACCCGAGGCGCGCTTCTTGCCGCCCCGTGCGGTGTCGACGGTGTTCAGCCAGTCGGGGGCGGGCTCCCCGGCCTCGAACGACGAAGCGAACTCCCGGTCCGCCTTCGCGGGTGCCCCGGGCAGTGCGACCGCGACGCCCGGGGAAGCCGCCGCCACGGCAAAGGCGGTCGTCGCGACGACCGCCGGGCCCCATCTGTGCCGAATTCTGTGGTGCATGCGCGAGCACCCTCCCTGGGCTGGACAACGTTGTCAGAATTGCTGCGCAAGCACCAGTAGTGGGCCAAGTTGCTTGTGGTGTCAAGGGTGTTGAATGCGGCGCTCGATTCCGGAGGCAAGGAATCTTCCGTTGTGGAACGCGACGACCGCTCATATTTCCGCCAGGTCTCAACTCGGAAAAGACCGACGGCGAACCTTGTGTTCGATCTTGCTCCGGCGGCGGAAAGTGGACTATACCTGTCGGCACTCCGGGGCATCCTCACAGCGCCCGAACAGCGAACACCACCACGTCCCGTACCACTGGTGCCGCCGGCGCCAGCCGCACTTCCAGCACTTCCTGCACGACCCAGCGCGACCCGAACGCGGTGCCGGGAAGGATCCGGTTCACCGCCTGAGTCCTGGAGAAGGCGAGGACTTGAGCATGGGATCCAACTCCGCCGAGTACGACGGCACGCACGAGCACGGCACGCACGAGCACGGCACGCACGAGCACGGCACCCGCGAGCGCGGCGCCCGCGGTCGAACCGGCCACGGCACCACGGGAGTGGGCCGCCGCGACCTGATCAAACGGTCCGCGGCGCTCGGCCTGATCTCCGTCCCCACGATGAGCTTCCTGTCCGCGTGCGCCAGCGGCGGCGGGGACGATCAGGAGAAGGCCGAGACGGGCAAGAAGACCGCGAAGAACCCGCTCGGCGTCAATGACACCGCGAAGCTGGAATTCGTCCTGTTCGACGGCGGTTTCGGCAAGGAGTACGCCGAGGACGCCGTCAAGGTGTACGAAAAGGCCTTCCCCGGGGCGAAGGTGAAGTTCTCCGCCACCCAGAAGATCCAGTCCACCCTGCAGCCGCGCTTCAACCAGGGCACCCCGCCCGACCTCATCGACAACTCCGGCGCCGAGCAGATGGACATGGGCACCCTGGTCGGCAAGAAGCAGCTCGCCGACCTCACCCCGCTGCTGGACGCCCCCTCCTACGACGACCCGGGCACCAAGGTCCGCGACACGCTGCGGCCCGGCATCGTCGAGATGGGCCAGTTCGACGGCGAGCAGGTCTGGATCCTCTACTACGCCTACACGGTCTACGGCGTCTGGTACTCGCAGAAGGCGCTGGACTCGCTCGACGAGCAGTACCCCGAGACCTGGGACCAGATGCTCGCGGTCTGCGCGAAGGCCAAGAAGAAGGGCATGGCCGGCTGGACCTACGCCGGCAAGTACCCGTACTACCTCCCCTTCTCGCTGTACCCGATGATCGGCAAGGTCGGCGGGCGCGAGGTGCTCGACGCCATCGACAACCTGGAGCCGAACGCCTGGAAGCACCCCGCCGTCAAGGCGTGCTTCGAGGCCTACTACGAACTCCAGCAGAAGGGCTACGTCCTCAAGGGCACCCCGGGCCTGGACCACATCCAGTCCCAGACCGCCTGGGCCAAGGGCGACGCGCTGTTCATCCCGAACGGCTCCTGGGTGGAGAACGAGTCGGCGAACGTCATGCCCGACGACTTCGACCTGGCCGTCTCCGCGCCCACCGGCCTGGACTCCTCCGACAAGCTGCCCTTCGGCACCATCTGGGCCTCCGGCGGCGAGCCCTTCGTCGTCCCCGCCAAGGCCGCGAACGCCCCGGGCGGCATGGAACAACTGCGCATCATGCTGAGCGAGGCGTCCTCGAAGAACTTCACCGGCAAGGTGAAGTCGCTGACCGCCTACAACGGTGGCACCGACGGCATCGAGCTGACCCCGGGTCTGAAGTCCGGTGTCGCCGCACTGGACGTGGCCGGGGAGAACGTGGTGAACCCGCGCCTCCAGGACTGGTACGTGCAGCTCCAGAAGGAGAAGATCGGCGTCTCCGGGATCGGCGAGATGATGGCCGGCCGCGCGACCCCGGCCGAGACCATCAAGAAGATCCAGGCCTTCGCCGACGAGACGGCCAAGGACTCGTCGGTCAAGCACTACAAGCACCAGTGAGCAGTCAGTGAGCAATCGGTGAGCATCCGCCACCGGGGCCTGCCCGGCGCACCGTTGCCGGGCGGGCCCCGGTGGCAGCCCGCGCGCAGATCGGGGTCGCAGTAATGCAGCACGGCAAGTACCGGTTCATCGTGGGGTTCCTGGCGGTTCCCCTGGGGCTGTACGCGCTCTTCGTCGTCTGGCCGTTCGTCCAGTCGATCTACTACTCGTTCACGGACTGGACCGGTCTGAGCCCCGACTTCGAGATGGTCGGGTTCGCCAACTACGCACGCATGCTGGACGACGACATCTTCTGGAAGTCGCTGCGGCACAGCCTGCTGTTCGCCCTGCTGGTACCGGTGGTGACGATCGGTCTGGCGCTGTTCCTCTCCTTCATGATCAATGTGGGCGGCCGGCGGCGCCGCGGCGGACCGGTGATCTCGGGGGTCCGCGGCTCCGCCTTCTACAAGATCGTCTACTTCTTCCCGCAGGTGCTCTCGATCGCGATCATCTCCCTGCTGTTCGCGTTCGCGTACAACCCCGACAGCGGTGCGATCAACTCGTTCCTGCGGGCGGTCGGACTCGACGGCATCCAGCCGCTCTGGCTGGGCGACCCGGACCTCGCCCTGTGGGCCGTCATGGCGGTGATCGTCTGGTCCACGGTGGGCTTCTTCGTGGTCCTCTTCTCCGCCGGGATGGCGTCCATCCCGCTGGACCTCTACGAGGCGGCGCTGCTGGACGGCGCCAACCGGATCACCACCTTCTTCCGCATCACCCTGCCGCTGCTGTGGGACACCGTGCAGTCCGGCTGGGTCTACATGGGCATCCTCGCCCTGGGCGCCGAATCGTTCGCGGTCGTACACATCATGACGACCGGTCCCGGAGGCCCCGACTACTCGACCACCGTCATGGTCCTGTACGTGTACCAGAAGGCGTTCCGCGACGGTCAGGCCGCCTACGCCACCACCATCGGTGTCGCCCTCCTCCTCGTCACCCTGGCCTTCGCCGCCGTGGTGATGAAACTGGGGCGGCGCGAGCGGCTGGAGTACTGATCCCATGAAGACGACCGAGCCCCCCGCCCCGGTACCGGCCGAGTCCGGTGTCACCGTCACCAAGGCCGACGTCCCCGCCGGCGCGCCCCCCGAGGAGAAGAAGGCGGGCGGCGTCCTCAACGTCTTCTCGCACGGAATCCTAGTGATCTGGGCGATCATGGTGGCCCTGCCGCTGCTGTGGGCGGTGATGACGTCCTTCAAGGACGACGCCGCCATCTTCGGCTCGCCCTGGTCGCTGCCGGACACGCTCCACTTCGAGAACTGGTCACGGGCCTGGACCCAGGCCCATATGGGTGACTACTTCCTCAACACCGTCCTGGTGGTGGGCGGTTCGCTCATCGGCACCCTGGTGCTGGGCTCGATGGCCGCCTACGTGCTGGCCCGCTTCGAGTTCCCGGGCAACCGGTTCATCTACTACCTGTTCATCGGCGGCATGAGCTTCCCGATCATGCTCGCGCTGGTCCCCCTGTTCTACGTCGTCAACAACATGGGCCTGCTGAACACGATCCACGGGCTGATCCTGGTCTACATCGCCTACTCGCTGCCGTTCACGGTGTTCTTCCTGACCGCGTTCTTCCGGACCCTGCCCAGCAGTGTGGCGGAAGCCGCGTTCGTGGACGGCGCCTCGCACAGCAGGACGTTCTTCCAGATCATGCTCCCGATGGCCAAACCGGGCCTGGTCAGCGTGGGGATCTTCAACTTCCTGGGCCAGTGGAACCAGTACATGCTGCCCACCGTGCTCAACACCGACGAGGACAAGCACGTCCTCACCCAGGGCCTGGTGCAGCTGGCCGTCAGCCAGGGCTACAAGGGGGACTGGTCCGGTCTCTTCGCCGGCCTCGTGATGGCGATGCTCCCCGTGCTCGCGGCGTACATCGTCTTCCAGCGCCAGGTCGTGCAGGGCCTCACCGCGGGCGCCCTGAAGTAGCCGCCGGCCTCCTTCCGGGCGGCCGGCCGGCACTGCTCGGAAGGCGCCCCGGGGAGCCGTCCCCGGACCCTCTGAAGTCACCCTCCGGATTGCCCCGCGCACCCGCAGCTCCCGCCCCAGGGAGCGGCGGGTGCGACGGCGTCCAAGGACCCGGAAACGGTTCAACCTCTTGACGGGAGGCGACCCGAACGGCTCATCTTAGAGTTCACTAGTTGGACACGGAACGGGGCCTCACCGAAGCGGCCCCGCGCGCAGGAGGTCGTCGTGGAGACTCCGGGGTCGCAGTCGTCGCTGCACCGAGCCAATCTTGAACGGGTCGTTCGAGCAGTACGTCTGGCGGGCTCCCTCACCCAGGCCGAGATCGCGAGGGCCACGGGCCTGTCCGCGGCGACGGTGTCCAATATCGTCCGGGAGCTGAAGGAGAGCGGGACCGTCGAGGTCACGCCCACCTCGTCGGGCGGCCGCCGGGCCCGCAGCGTCTCGCTCAGCGGGGACGCCGGAATCGTCGTGGGGGTGGACTTCGGGCACACCCACCTGCGGGTCGCGGTCGGGAACCTGGCCCACCAGGTGCTCGCCGAGGAGGCCGAGCCGCTGGACGTGGACGCCTCCTCGACCCAGGGCTTCGACCGGGCGGAACAACTGGTCAACCGGCTGATCGAGGCGACCGGCGTGGATCCTGCCAAGATCGCCGGGATCGGCCTCGGCGTGCCCGGACCCATCGACGTGGAGTCCGGCACCCTGGGCTCGACCGCGATCCTGCCCGGCTGGACCGGCACCAAGCCCGCCGAGGAGCTGCGGGGGCGGCTCGGCGTGCCCGTGCACGTGGACAACGACGCGAACCTGGGCGCCCTCGGCGAGATGGTCTGGGGCAGCGGCCGGGGCGTGCGCGACCTGGCGTACATCAAGGTCGCCAGCGGTGTCGGCGCCGGTCTGGTGATCAGTGGCAAGATCTACCGCGGGCCGGGCGGCACCGCGGGGGAGATCGGGCACATCACGCTCGACGAGTCCGGCCCCGTCTGCCGCTGCGGCAATCGCGGCTGCCTGGAGACCTTCGCGGCGGCCCGCTACGTGCTGCCCCTGCTCCAGCCCAGCCACGGCACGGATCTGACGATGGAAGGCGTCGTACGGTTGGCGCGCGGCGGCGATCCGGGCTGCCGTAGGGTGATCGCCGACGTCGGCCGTCACATCGGCAGTGGAGTCGCCAATCTCTGTAATCTGTTGAACCCGAGCCGGGTGGTCCTCGGCGGTGACCTCGCCGAGGCCGGCGAGCTGGTCCTCGGCCCCATAAGGGAGTCCGTCGGCCGCTACGCGATTCCCAGCGCCGCCCGCCAACTGTCCGTGCTCCCCGGGGCACTTGGGGGCCGTGCGGAGGTGCTGGGCGCGCTTGCCCTCGCACTGAGCGAAATGGGCGATTCGACCCTGTTGGACGGCACGGCGGGAGGCACCCTCGCCGCGACCTCTCCTGCCTTCACTTAGAGAACGATTGGCACCGTTGCCATCTCGTTAAGGATTTACTTCTTGACGTCGCACGTGCGGCCGAGTTGACTTCCAGCCACCTCGGCCGCAACGTCGCGGCCTCGTCAGGGAGGTTTCTGAAGTGAACACGCGTATGCGCCGTACCGCCATAGCCGTTGCCGCCGGTGCGCTGGCCGTCTCTCTCGCCGCCTGCGGCAGTGCCGCCGAGTCCGGTGACAAGGACAGCGACTCGGGCAAGTCCGCCGCCAAGGGCGACAACATCAAGGTCGGTCTGCTCCTGCCGGAGAACCAGACCGCGCGGTACGAGAAGTTCGACAAGCCCCTGATCGAGAAGAAGATCAAGGAGCTCACGAACAACAAGGGCGAGGTCATCTACGCCAACGCCAAGCAGGACGCCAGCCAGCAGAACCAGCAGGTCGACACGATGGTGACCAACAAGGTCGACGTGCTGATCCTGGACGCGGTGGACGCCAAGGCCATCGCCGGCTCGGTGAAGAAGGCCAAGGAGGCCGGCATCCCGGTCGTGGCCTACGACCGCCTCGCCGAGGGTCCGATCGACGCCTACACGTCGTTCGACAACGTGACCGTCGGCAAGACGCAGGGCGAGGCCCTGCTCGAGGCGCTGGGCGACAAGGCCGAGAAGGGCCAGATCGTCATGATGAACGGCTCCTCCACCGACCCGAACGCCGCCAAGTTCAAGGAGGGCGCGCACGCCGCCCTCGACGGCAAGGTCAAGGTCGGCCGCGAGTACGACACCAAGGAGTGGAAGCCGGAGAACGCCAACGCCAACATGGAAGGCGCCATCTCCGCCATCGGCAAGGGCAAGATCGTCGGCGTCTACTCCGCCAACGACGGCATGGCGGGCGGCATCATCACCGCCCTGAAGGCCGCCGGCATCAAGGTCCCGGTCACCGGCCAGGACGCCGAACTCGCGGGCGTGCAGCGCATTGTGACGGGCGACCAGTTCATGAGCGTCTACAAGCCGTACGCCCCGGAGGCCGACGCCGCCGCCGAGATGGCCGTCGCGCTCGCCCAGGGCAAGTCGCTGGACTCCATCGCCAAGGACACGGTCGACAGCCCCACCACCAAGGGTGTGCCGTCGGTCCTCGTCGAGGTCGTCTCGCTGACCCAGGAGAACATCAACGACACGGTGATCAAGGACGGTGTCTACACCGTCGAGGAGATCTGCACCGGCAAGTACAAGGCCGCCTGCGACAAGATCGGTCTCAAGTAGACCTCTTCGCGGTCCGCAGTCCCGAGTCCCCGCAGCTGAACGGGAGTCCGCACCGGGCTCCCGTACGGGACCGACTGCCATGAACTCCGCCGGCGCCCCGCACACACCAGCCCCGCAAGCTACGCGGGGCGCCGGACGGAACACCCCCCTACTTCTGCACAACCTCCCGCCGGGTCAGGCGGCGAAGGAGATGGTTCACGTGTCCGCTACGCCCGTGCTGGCGTTGCGCGGGGTCTCCAAGCGATTCGGTGCCGTCCAGGCGCTCACCGACGTAGAGCTTGAGGTCCGTGCCGGTGAAGTGGTCGCCCTGGTGGGCGACAACGGCGCCGGAAAGTCCACGCTGGTCAAGACGATCGCCGGCGTGCACCCCATCGATGAGGGCGTCATCGAGTGGGACGGCAAGGCCGTCCAGATCAGCCGCCCGCACGACGCCCAGAACCTGGGCATCGCGACGGTCTACCAGGACCTCGCGCTGTGCGACAACATCGACGTCGTCGGCAACCTCTACCTGGGCCGGGAGCTCCGCAGGCGCGGTGTCCTGGACGAGGTGGAGATGGAGCGGCGCTCCCGTGAGCTGCTCGACACGCTGTCGATCCGCATCCCCAGCGTCCGCATCCCGATCGCCTCGCTCTCCGGCGGTCAGCGCCAGGTCGTGGCGATCGCCCGGTCCATGCTCGGCGAGCCCAAGCTGGTGATCCTCGACGAGCCCACCGCCGCCCTCGGCGTCGAGCAGACCGCTCAGGTCCTCGACCTGGTCGAGCGGCTGCGCGAGCGCGGCCACGCCGTCATCCTCATCAGCCACAACATGGCCGACGTCAAGGCCGTGGCGGACAAGGTCGCCGTCCTGCGCCTCGGGCGCAACAACGGCACATTCGAGGTCAAGTCGACCTCGCAGGAAGAGATCATCTCCGCCATCACCGGAGCCACGGAGAACGCCGTGACCCGTCGTGCGGCGCGTGCCAACGGGGAGAGCAAGAAGTGAGCAGCGAAGAGACCTCGGGGACCGACGACGGCTCCAAGAGCAAGAGCACCGTGATGGACAAGAAGACCGGGACGGTCAAGAACACCGAGGCGGCCGCCGCGGCGGTCACCGTCGTCGACCCCCGGCTGCTGGTCCGCGAACAGGGCCTCGCCGGCTACATCGGCGAGTTCAAGCGGAAGCTGAAGGCCGGTGACCTCGGCTCCCTCCCCGTCGTGGTGGGCCTGCTGATCATCTGGGGCATCTTCACCAGCCTGAACCCCAACTTCCTCACCGCGGGCAACTTCTCCGACATGTCGGTCGCCATGGTCGGCACGGGCATGATCGCGGTCGGTATCGTCTTCGTCCTGCTGCTCGGCGAGATCGACCTGTCGGTCGGTTCGGTCAGCGGTGTCGCGGGCGCCGCCTTCGCGGTGATGAGCGTCACGCACGGCATGAACGAGGTGCTGGCCCTGGTGCTGGCCATCCTCACCGGCACGGTGGCCGGAGCCATCCACGGCTTCATATTCGCCCGCATCGGCGTCCCGGCCTTCGCCGTGACCCTGGCCGGCCTGCTGTTCTGGCAGGGCTTCATGCTGCAGATCCTGGGCAGCAACGGCACCATCAACCTCGACTCCGAGGGCCTGGTCGCCAAGCTGACCAGCCACTACTTCTCCGACGTGGCCGCCGCCTACGGCCTGGCGATCGTCGCGACCGTGGGCTACTTCCTCCTCGCGTTCTCTGACAACCGCCGCCGCGAGGCCGCCGGTGTGCCGTCCCGGCCGCTCAACGAGATCATCGTGCGGACCGTGCTGCTGGCCGTGCTGGCGTTCGCCGTGGCGATCGTCTTCAACCAGTACAAGGGCCTGCCGCTGGCCGTGGTGATCTTCCTCGCGTTCCTGGTGTTCACGGACTTCGTGCTGCGCCGCACCGCCTACGGCCGCAAGGTCTTCGCGCTCGGCGGCAGCGTGGAGGCGTCCCGCCGTGCCGGTATCAACGTGGACATGGTCCGGATCTCGGTCTTCGCGATCGCCGGCACCTTCGCCGCGATCGGCGGACTCTTCGTCGCCTCGAAGATCGCCTCCGCCAACCAGGGCGCGGGCACCGGTGAGTTCCTGATGAACGTCATCGCCGCGGCCGTGATCGGCGGTACGTCCCTCTTCGGCGGCCGCGGCCGCACCTGGGACGCGCTGCTCGGTGTGATGGTCATCGTCTCGATCCAGTACGGCCTCGCCCTCGAGGGCATCGCCTCGCCGGTCCAGTACATGATCACCGGTGGCGTCCTGCTGGCGACCGTCGTCATCGACGCCGTCACCCGCAAGACACAGAAGACCGCGGGCCGCGCCTAGGGTCTTTCGTCTGGATCGGGCCGGACCCCGCGAGCCCGGCCTGATCCGAACGAGAGGCCCCAGCACCTCCCGCAGCGGCACCGTCCGCGAAGCACGCCTGTGCCCGGTACCCGCGCGGTACCGGGCACAGGCGTGCCGCGGAACGTGCCGTAGCGCGGGCCGATCACGGGTAAGGCCGAGGGCGTGACCTACGAAGCACCGCCCGGGCGCAGGGCGCCCGACCGGAACATTAGACTCGACGAGCCCGGCAACAGCTCGATCAGCTCTACTGCAAGGAGGCACGGGTGCCGCTGCTGACCCGTATCAGGGGACCGCGCGATCTGGACCGGCTCACCCTGGAGGAGCTGGACCGGCTGGCCGAGGAGATCCGGACCTTCCTCGTCGAGGCGGTCTCCAAGACCGGTGGCCACCTCGGCCCCAACCTGGGCGTGGTGGAACTCACCCTCGCCCTGCACCGCGTCTTCGAATCCCCCAGGGACAAAGTGCTCTGGGACACCGGACACCAGTCCTACGTGCACAAACTGCTGACCGGCCGGCAGGACTTCTCCAAGCTGAAGATGAAGGGCGGCCTCTCCGGCTACCCCTCGCAGGCCGAGTCCGAGCACGACGTCATCGAGAACAGCCACGCCTCCACCGTCCTCGGCTGGGCCGACGGCCTCGCCAAGGCCAACCAGCTGAGGAAGACCGGGGACCACGTCGTCGCCGTCATCGGCGACGGCGCCCTCACCGGCGGCATGGCCTGGGAGGCGCTGAACAACATCGCCGACGCCAAGGACCGCCCGCTCGTCATCGTCGTCAACGACAACGAGCGCTCCTACTCGCCCACCATCGGCGGCCTCGCCAACCATCTGGCCACCCTGCGTACCACCGACGGCTACGAGCGCTTCCTGACCCGCACCAAGGACCTCCTGGAGCGCACCCCGGTCGTCGGCCGGCCGCTCTACGGCACCCTGCACGGCGCCAAGAAGGGCCTGAAGGACTTCATCGCCCCGCAGGGCATGTTCGAGGACCTGGGCCTGAAGTACGTGGGCCCCATCGACGGCCACGACATCGAGGCCCTGGAGTCCGCCCTCACCCGCGCCAAGGGCTTCGGCGGCCCCGTGATCGTGCACTGCCTCACCGAGAAGGGCCGCGGCTACCAGCCCGCCCTGGCGGACGAGGCGGACCGCTTCCACGCCGTCGGCAAGATCCACCCCGACACGGGCCTGCCGATCGCCTCCTCCGGCGCCGACTGGACGTCCGTCTTCGGCGAGGAGATGGTCAAGCTCGGCGAGGAGCGCGAGGACGTCGTCGCCATCACCGCGGCCATGCTCCAGCCCGTCGGCCTCGACAGGTTCGCCAAGCGGTTCCCCGACCGGGTCTACGACGTCGGCATCGCCGAGCAGCACGGCGCCGTCTCCGCGGCGGGCCTGGCCCACGGCGGGGTCCACCCCGTCTTCGCCGTGTACGCCACCTTCCTCAACCGCGCCTTCGACCAGGTGCTGATGGACGTGGCCCTGCACAAGTGCGGCGTCACCTTCGTCCTGGACCGGGCCGGCATCACCGGCACCGACGGCGCCTCCCACAACGGCATGTGGGACATGTCGATCCTCCAGGTCGTCCCCGGCCTGCGGCTGGCCGCCCCGCGCGACGCCGACCAGGTCCGCGCCCAGCTCCGCGAGGCCGTCGAGGTCACCGACGCGCCGACCGTGGTCCGCTTCTCCAAGGGCGCCGTCGGGCCCGCCGTACCGGCCGTGGGCCGCGTGGGCGGCATGGACGTCCTGCGCGAGCCCGGCACCGACACCCCGGACGTGCTGCTGGTCTCCGTGGGCGCCCTCGCGCCGATGTGCCTGGAGATCGCCGGCCTGCTCGACCGGCAGGGCATCTCCACCACCGTCGTCGACCCGCGCTGGGTCAAGCCCGTCGACGAGGCCATGGCCCCGCTCGCCGAGAAGCACCGCGTCGTCGTCACCGTCGAGGACAACTCCCGCGTCGGCGGGGTCGGTTCGACGATCGCGCAGGCCCTGCGCGACGCGGGCGTCGACCTGCCGCTGCGCGACTTCGGCATCCCGCCGCGCTTCCTCGACCACGCCTCGCGCGCCGAGGTGATGGCGGAGATCGGCCTCACCGCTCCCGACATCGCCCGCCAGGTCACCGGCCTGGTCTCGAAGCTGGACGGCGGATACGCGCGCTCCGCCGCCGAATCGGTGGAACCGGCCCGCGACTGAACCGACACCTCCCGCCGATACGCCCGAACGGGTCGCCTGTGCCACTGTGAAGAGTGGTGCGGGCGACCCGTTCGCGTGAAGGGGCCCGTGCCGGGGCACACGGTTTAGGGTCTGCCTGACACGTACCGCCTGCTCAGCGGCGTCCGGCACGCATGCTCGTCGCGTTGCCGAAACGTCCACGTGGCTCCGCCACGAGGACGCTCCGGCGCCTTGCGATCGCACGCACCGGACGCCGCTGAGCCCGCCCTCCGGGCGGACGACGGGTATGTGTCAGGCAGACCCAGGCCCCCTCTCGATCATGTCGGGGACGACACAGCGTGGGAGGTACCCGTGAGCAGCACCCTCTTCCGGACGAAGAAGGTCGAGCAGTCCATCCGTGACACCGAGGAACCGGAGCACGCGCTCAAGAAGTCCTTGTCCGCGCTGGATCTGACCGTCTTCGGCGTCGGTGTCATCATCGGCACCGGCATCTTCGTCCTCACCGGGACGGTCGCCAAGAACAACGCCGGACCGTCGGTGGCCCTGGCCTTCGTGGTGGCCGGCGTCGTCTGCGCGCTCGCCGCGCTCTGCTACGCAGAGTTCGCCTCCACCGTCCCGGTGGCGGGCTCCGCCTACACCTTCGCGTACGCGTCCCTGGGCGAATTGCCCGCGTGGATCATCGGCTGGGACCTGGTGCTGGAGTTCGCGCTCGGCACCGCGGTGGTGGCCGTCGGCTGGTCCGGGTACATCCACTCGCTGCTGGACAACGCGGGCTGGCAGCTGCCCGCCT
Source organism: Streptomyces sp. NBC_01635 (assembly GCF_045209715.1). Lineage (NCBI taxonomy): Bacteria > Bacillati > Actinomycetota > Actinomycetes > Kitasatosporales > Streptomycetaceae > Streptomyces > Streptomyces sp. NBC_01635. The sequence goes on from NZ_CP109277.1 coordinate 7,007,305, forward strand.
CGCTCGGTGTCCGGGACGGCGCCGAGGTCTTCGGCTTCGACATCCTCGCCGCCGCCCTGGTGCTGGTCCTCACCGCCATTCTCGTCCTCGGCATGAAGCTGTCCGCCCGGGTCACCACGGTCGTCGTCGCCATCAAGCTGGCCGTCGTCCTGGTCGTCATCGTCGCCGGCGCCTTCTTCATCACCACCGACAACTACACCCCGTTCATTCCCGAGGCGAAGCCCGTCGCGGCCGGTGACGGCCTCCACTCACCCCTCATCCAGCTGATGTTCGGCTGGGCGCCGGCCGACTTCGGCGTGATGGGCATCTTCACCGCGGCCTCGGTGGTCTTCTTCGCCTTCATCGGCTTCGACATCGTCGCCACCGCCGCCGAGGAGACCAGGAACCCGCAGCGGGACATGCCCCGCGGCATCCTCGGCTCCCTGTTCATCTGCACCGTGCTGTACGTCGCCGTGTCGATCGTCGTCACCGGCATGCAGCACTACAGCGAGCTGTCCGTGGACGCCCCGCTCGCGGACGCCTTCAAGGCCACCGGGCATCCCTGGTACGCGGGCTTCATCAGCTTCGGCGCCGCCGTCGGCCTGACGGTCGTCTGCATGATCCTGCTGCTCGGCCAGACCCGGGTGTTCTTCGCGATGAGCCGGGACGGGCTGCTGCCCCGCTTCTTCTCCCGCGTCCACCCCCGCTTCAGGACCCCGCACCGGCCGACCATCCTGCTCGGCGTCGTCATCGCGGTCCTGGCGGGCTTCACCCCGCTGACGGAACTCGCCGAACTGGTGAACATCGGCACGCTGTTCGCCTTCGTCATCGTCGCGCTCAGCGTGATCATCCTGCGCCGGACCCGCCCCGACCTGCCGCGGGCCTTCCGCACCCCGTGGGTACCGTTCCTGCCGATCCTGTCGGTCGCCGCCTCGCTGTGGCTGATGCTGAACCTGCCCGCCGAGACCTGGCTGCGGTTCGCCCTCTGGATGGTGATCGGCATCGTCGTCTACTTCCTCTACAGCCGCAGCCACAGCCGCCTGGGCCGAGGCGAGGGAGCCGGCCCCGTCGAGCCCGCCGAACCGTCGGGCCCGGCCTCCCGGTAGCGCCGCCGGCTCCCGCCCCGGCCCTGTGCGACCCCTCGGCCCCGTGCGGGCCCCCAGCGCTCCGTGCGGACCCCGTGCACGTGCGCCCACGGGGCCGTAGAGGGCCCGCCAGCGGGACGGCGGGCTGGATCACTGGATCAGGGGTGGACGGTCCGGGGGCCGGCCACCGTCGCGCCGAGGGCGGTCACCCGGCGCCGCAGTTCGCGGTCGGCGGTGACGACCAGGACCGGCCGCTCACCCGCGCCGGCCACCAGGCCGACCATGTGGTCGTCGCCGCTGCCCGGCGCCGACTCCACCCGCACTCCCGGCACCGACTCCACGCCCCGCGCGGCGCCCTCCACCACCAGGACGATCTCCGCCGGGCCCGTACGGCCCGGGAGCCCACGCTCCGCCAACCGGTCCCGCAGCCGCTCCGCGGCGCCCCGGCGGTCCCGCCACCACCCGTCGGGCACCGATCCGACGACATTCGCGGCGTCGACGATCACGAGCAGGGCGGCGCTGTTCTCCATGCGGCCAGGTTCCCACGGCACGAAAAGGGGGCGGGCCGCACGGATCGTTCCCGTGCGGCCCGCCCCTGTCAGGGCCTGCCGGTCAGGCGGGGACGCTTGCCACGCCCGGGGCCAGGAACCGCTTGCCGTTGACGCGCTCGGAGACGCCCTCGCGGTCCAGGTACGGCGTGATGCCGCCCAGGTGGAAGGGCCAGCCGGCGCCGGTGATCAGGCACAGGTCGATGTCCTGGGCCTCGGCGACGACGCCCTCGTCGAGCATCAGCCCGATCTCCTGCGCCACCGCGTCGAGCACCCGGGCCCGCACCTGCTCCTCGGTGAGGACGGTGTCGCCCTGCTCGAGCAGGGCGGCGACCTCGGGGTCCAGCTCCGGCCTGCCGCTGTCGTAGACGTAGAAGCCGCGCTTGCCGGCCCCGACGACCGCCTTGAGGTTCGGCGAGACGGTGAAGCGGTCCGGGAAGGACCGGTTGAGCGTCTCGGAGACGTGCAGACCGATCGCCGGGCCGACCAGCTCGAGGAGAACCAGCGGGGACATCGGCAGACCGAGCGGCTCGACGGCCTTCTCCGCGGTCTCGACCGGGGTGCCCTCGTCGATGACGTTCTGGATCTCGCCCATGAAGCGGGTCAGGATGCGGTTCACGACGAACGCCGGGGCGTCCTTGACGAGCACCGCGGTCTTCTTCAGCTTCCGGGCCACGCCGAACGCCGTCGCCAGCGAGGCGTCGTCGGTCTGCTCGCCGCGGACGATCTCGAGCAGCGGCAGGATCGCGACCGGGTTGAAGAAGTGGAAGCCGACGACCCGCTCGGGGTTCTTCAGCTTCGACGCCATCTCCGAGACCGACAGCGAGGAGGTGTTGGTGGCGAGGATCGCGTGCGCCGGGGCGACCGCCTCGACCTCGGCGAACACCTGCTGCTTGACGCCCATCTCCTCGAAGACCGCTTCGATGACGAAGTCGGCGTCCGCGAAGCCCTCGGCCTTGTCCAGCACACCGGTGACCAGCGCCTTGAGGCGGTTGGCCTTGTCCTGGTTGATCCGGCCCTTGCCGAGCAGCTTGTCGATCTCGGCGTGGACGTAGCCCACACCCTTGTCGATGCGCTCCTGGTCGATGTCGGTCAGGACGACCGGCACCTCGAGGCGGCGCAGGAACAGCAGCGCGAGCTGCGAGGCCATCAGACCGGCGCCGACGACGCCGACCTTGGTGACCGGGCGGGCCAGGTTCTTGTCCGGGGCACCGGCCGGGCGCTTGGCGCGCTTCTGCACCAGGTTGAACGCGTAGAGACCGGAGCGCAGTTCACCGCCCATGATCAGGTCGGCGAGCGCCTTGTCCTCGGCGTCGTAACCCTGCTGGAGGTCGCCGTTCTTGGCGGCGGCGATGATGTCCAGGGCGCGGTAGGCGGCCGGGGCGGCGCCGTGCACCTTGGAGTCGGCGATGAACCGGCCCTTGGCGACGGCCTGGTCCCAGGCCTCGCCGCGGTCGATCACCGGACGGTCGACGACGATCTCGCCCTTGAGGACGGCCGCCGTCCAGATCAGCGACTGCTCCAGGAAGTCCGCGCCCTCGAAGATCGCGTCCGCGATGCCGAGTGCGTAGACCTGCTCGCCCTTGAGCTGCTTGTTCTGGTTGAGGCTGTTCTCGATGATCACCGAGACGGCCTTCTCGGCGCCGATCAGGTTCGGCAGCAGCGCGCAGCCGCCCCAGCCGGGGACCAGGCCGAGGAAGACCTCGGGCAGGGAGAAGGCGGGGATGGCCGAGGACACCGTGCGGTAGGCGCAGTGCAGGCCGACCTCGACGCCGCCGCCCATGGCCGCGCCGTTGTAGTACGCGAAGGTGGGGACGGCGAGCTTCGAGAGCCGCTTGAAGACGTCGTGGCCGCCCTTGCCGATGGCGTGGGCGTCGTCCCACTCCTTCAGCTGCTCGACGCCCTTGAGGTCGGCGCCGACGGCGAAGATGAAGGGCTTGCCGGTGATGCCGACGCCGACGATCGTGCCGTCCGCGGCCTCCTTCTCGACCTGGTCGATGGCGGCGTCCAGGTTCGCCAGCGACTGCGGGCCGAAGGTGGTCGGCTTGGTGTGGTCAAGACCGTTGTCCAGGGTGATGAGCGCGAAGCGCCCGGCGCCCAAGGGCAGTTCGAAGTGGCGTACGTGGGCCGTCGTGACGACCTCGTCCGGGAAGAGCGCGGCCGCGCCCTTCAACAGTTCTGCGGTGGTGCTCACTTGTCCCCCTCGAAGTGCGGGTTTTCCCAGATGACCGTCGCGCCCATGCCGAAGCCGACGCACATGGTGGTCAGGCCGTAGCGGACGTGCGGCTGCTCCTCGAACTGGCGGGCCAGCTGCGTCATCAGACGGACGCCGGAGGAGGCCAGCGGGTGGCCGAAGGCGATGGCGCCGCCGTACTGGTTGACGCGCGCGTCGTCGTCGGCGATGCCGTAGTGCTCCAGGAAGGCCAGCACCTGGACGGCGAAGGCCTCGTTGATCTCGAACAGACCGATGTCGGAGATGGACAGGCCCGCCTGGGCCAGTGCCTTCTCCGTCGCCGGGATCGGGCCGTAGCCCATGACCTCCGGCTCCACACCCGCGAAGGAGTAGGAGACCAGGCGCATCTTGACCGGCAGCCCGTTCTCGCGGGCGAAGTCCTCGGAGGCGATGAGCGAGGCGGTGGCGCCGTCGTTCAGGCCGGCCGCGTTACCGGCGGTGACCCGGCCGTGGACGCGGAACGGCGTCTTGAGGCCGGCCAGGTTCTCCAGGGTGGTGCCCGGGCGCATCGGCTCGTCGGCGGTGACCAGGCCCCAGCCCGTCTCACCGGCCTCCCCCGCGGCGGAGCCGCTGTCGGGCACAGCGGTGCGGCGCACCGAGACCGGCACCAGGTCGGCCTGGATCTTGCCGTCGGCGTACGCCTTGGCGGCCTTCTCCTGCGAGCGGACCGCGTACTCGTCGGCGCGCTGCTTGGTGATCGTCGGGTAGCGGTCGTGCAGGTTCTCCGCCGTCATCCCCATGAACAGGGCGGACTCGTCGACCAGCTTCTCGCTCACGAAGCGCGGGTTGGGGTCGACGCCCTCGCCCATCGGGTGGCGGCCCATGTGCTCGACACCGCCCGCGACGGCCACCTCGTACGCGCCGAAGGCGACGGAGCCGGCCACCGCGGTCACGGCGGTCAGGGCGCCCGCGCACATGCGGTCGATGGAGTAGCCCGGGACCGAGGTGGGCAGGCCGGCGAGGATGCCGGCGGTGCGGCCGATGGTCAGGCCCTGGTCGCCGATCTGCGTGGTCGCGGCGATGGCGACCTCGTCGATCTTCTTCGGGTCGAGTCCGGGGTTGCGGCGCAGCAGCTCCCGGATCGCCTTCACCACGAGATCGTCGGCCCGGGTCTCGTGGTAGATGCCCTTCGGGCCCGCCTTGCCGAACGGGGTGCGGACGCCGTCGACGAAGACGACGTCCCTGACGGTACGAGGCACGATGGCTCTCCTCCAGGGTGCGGGATGGCACTGCTGCGTTGCGCTGAGCGCGCGCTCAGAGCCTATGCTACTTGTGGGTAATGTAGCTGCCCAGTCCTACGCCTCCGAGCGGTGAAGGTCACACCTCCGGGGGAGTCGTCGTACGGCGCGGCGCGGACCGGGGCCGGTACGGGACGTGAATCCGGGCCCCGGCGCGCATGTTCCCGAACGGTGTCCGCGCCGCCCCCGCCTGCCGCGAGGCGTGTCCGGACCGGCCCGGTGGTGAGGGGCCGGTGGACGGTGGGCGGCACGGCCCGGCCTCGCGGCGGGCGCACCCCCGGCCCCTTCTCCGGCCCGATCGGCCGCCATGCTTCTAGACCGGTTGACCCGATAACTCGTAGGCGCCCTCGTATCCTTGGCGCAATTATGGCTTTACCGGTTTAGTAGCGGCTGTCAGAGTGCCGAACCAGCCAACTGACTCATGTCGGGTCCCGTGTCCTCGAACGGAGCTGGTCCTCATGAACCGCCGCACTGTGCTCACCGGATCGATCGCCGTCCTCGCCCTCCTGGCCTCCGCCTGCACCGGCAGCGGGGGCAGTTCCCGGGGCGCGGACGCCGAGGCGCCCGACGACCCGTCCGAGGCCAAGGGATCCATCACCGTCCTCACCCACCGGACCGATCTGGTGCAGGACGGCACGATGGAGGCCTACGCCGCCGAGTTCCACAAGACCCACCCCGGCGTGAAGGTCGAGTTCGACGCCCTCACCGACTACGAGGGCGAGGTCAAGATCCGGATGAACACCGAGAACTACGGCGACGTCCTCATGATCCCCGCCGTCATCGAGAAGAAGGACTACCCGAAGTTCTTCGCCTCGCTGGGCAGCCGGGCCGAACTGAGCGAGAAGTACCGCTTCACCGACTACTCCACCGTCGACGGCAAGGTCTACGGCCAGAGCCCGATCGGCGTGGTCCCCGGATTCCTCTACAACAAGAAGGTATGGGAGCGGGCCGGCGTCACCGACTGGCCCACCACCCCCGCCCGGTTCCTCGACGACCTGAAGGCCGTCAAGTCCCGGACCGACGCCGTCCCGTACTACACCAACTTCAAGGACATGTGGCCGCTGACCCAGTGGACCAACGTCAACGGCTCGGTCAGCTGCGACACCGGCGCCACCACGAAGCTCGCCGAGGGGGACCCGTGGGCCGACGGCGCCGACCTGCGCGTCGCCGACACCCTGCTCCACGACATCGTGCGCGGCGGCCTCGCCGAGAAGGACCCGACCACCACCAACTGGGAGGCGTCCAAACCGAAGCTGGCCAAGGGCGAGATCGCCACCATGTGGCTCGGCTCCTGGGCCGTCGTCCAGATGCGGGAAGCCGCGAAGCAGGCCGGCACCGACCCCGACGACATCGGCTTCATGCCCTTCCCCGCCCAACAGGACGGCGCCTTCTGCGCGGTGACCTCTCCCGACTACCAGCAGGCCGTCAACGTCCACTCCGACCACAAGGCCGCCGCCCGCGCCTGGATCGACTGGTTCACCGACGAGTCCGGCTACGCGCAGGCCAACCTCGCCCTGTCCCCGCTGAAGGACGACCCCCTGCCCGAGATCCTCCGGCCCTACCAGGACGCGGGCGTCGAACTGATCGACCTCGACGACACCAAGGGCGCCGAGGTCAAGTCCATCGACAACAACTCCGAGGTCGGCATCTACAAGCCCGACTACCGCCAGGACCTCGTCGACCTGGCCCGCGGAGCGCGCAAGGGCGGCCTGGACGACTTCCTCGGCGACCTCGGCGCACGCTGGGCCGAGGCGCGTACCTCCCTGGGGTCCTGATGGCGGACACCGCCGCCCCGGCGGCGCGGCCGGCACCCCCGGACGCGTCCGCCGGGCCGGCCGCGGCCCCTGCCCCGCGCGGCGCCCGGCTGTGGCGGCGCGTCACCCCCTGGCTGTTCCTGATCGCGCCGCTCGCCCTGCTGCTCACCTTCACCTACGCGCCGCTCGCCAACATGGTCGCCTACAGCTTCACCGACTGGGACGGGGTGAGCCCCGAACTGAGCTGGACGGGCACCGAGAACTACACCGAACTCTTCACCCGGCCCGAACTGTTCGAGGTGTTCTTCGTCAGCGGCTACTACCTCGTCGCCTCCGTGCTGCAGATCGCCGCCGCCCTCTACTTCGCCACGGTCCTCAGCTTCGACGTCCGCTTCCGGAACTTCTTCAAGGGCGTGCTGTTCTTCCCGTACCTGATCAACGGGGTGGCGATCGGCTTCGTCTTCCTCTACTTCTTCCAGGACGGCGGCACTCTCGACTCGGTGCTCGGGCTGTTCGGCGTCGACACCGGCCACGCCTGGCTGGGCACCCCGTTCTCCGCGAACACCTCGCTGGCCGGCGTGTCCGTCTGGCGCCATCTGGGCCTGAACTTCGTGCTGTTCCTCGGCGCGATCCAGTCCATCCCCGGCGAGCTGTACGAGGCGGCCGAAATCGACGGCGCGACCCGCCGGCAGCAGTTCCGGTACATCATCGCGCCCGGCATCAGACCCATCCTGGGCCTGAGCGTGATCCTCTCCGTCTCCGGTTCCCTGTCGGTCTTCGAGATCCCGTACATCATGACCGGCGGCGCCACCGGCACCGAGACCTTCGTCATCCAGACGGTGAAGCTCGCGTTCCAGTTCAACAAGACGGGGCTCGCCTCGGCCGCCGCCGTCGTCCTGCTCCTGATCGTCCTGGCGGTCACCTGGGTGCAGCGCCGGATCGTCCCCGACGACAAGGTGGACCTGGTATGACCCGCCGTACCGTGGCCCGGTCGCTCATGTACCTGACCCTCGTCCTCGCCGCACTGGTCGTCCTGCTGCCGCTGACGGTGGTTCTCCTGACCTCGCTGAAGACCTCGGAGGAGATGGCGGGCGGCAGCGGAGCGCTCGCCCTGCCCGACAACCCACTGAACCTCGGCAACTACGTCACCGCCTTCCAGGACGGCCGGATGCTCTCCGCCTTCGGCAACACGGCGGTCATCCTGGTCGTCGCCGTCGGCGGCACCGTCCTCATCGGTTCGATGACGGCGTACGCGATCGACCGCTTCGCCTTCCGCTTCCGGAAACCGGTCGTCGCCCTGTTCCTGCTCGCCGCGCTCGTCCCCGGCGTGACCACCCAGGTGGCGACCTTCCAGATCGTCGACAGCTTCGGCATGTTCGACAGCCTGTGGGCGCCGATCGCCCTCTACATGGGCACGGACATCGTGTCGATCTACATCTTCCTGCAGTTCATCCGCTCCATCCCCGTCTCCCTGGACGAGGCGGCACGGCTGGACGGCGCCAACGCGTTCACGGTCTACCGGAAGGTGATCCTCCCGCTCCTCAGACCGGCGATCGCGACGGTGGTCATCGTGAAGGGGATCAACGTCTACAACGACTTCTACATCCCCTTCCTCTACATGCCCTCCGAGGATCTTGGCGTGATCTCGACGTCCCTGTTCCGCTTCAAGGGCCCCTTCGGAGCCCACTGGGAGACCATCTCGGCAGGCGCGATCCTGGTCATCCTCCCCACCCTGATCGTCTTCCTGACCCTCCAGCGCTTCATCTACAACGGCTTCATGAGGGGGGCGACGAAGTAGACCAGGGGAACGGCACCGTCGCGGACGGCCGGACCGGCAGGTCCCACCGCGCTCAGACGACTTCGGAACCGCCGGAGGCCAGCGCGGCGACGAGGACCGGTGTCACCTGCTCCACCTGCCACGGCCGCGCCCCGTATCCCGCCAGCGTGGCGGCGACGGACTCCGGACCGGCGGGCTGCGGAGGTTCCCAGCACACCCTCCGTACCGTGTCCGGGGTGATCAGGTTCTCCTGCGGCATGTTCAGTCGCTCGGCGAGCGCGCTCACTCCCGCGCGGGCCGCGGACAGCCGGGCGGCGGCGACCGGGTCCTTGTCCGCCCAGGCGCGCGGCGGCGGGGGACCGGTCACCGGCTGACCGGGCTGCGGCAACTGCGCCTCGCTCAGTGCCCGCGCCCGGTCCACGGCCGCCTGCCACTGCTCCAGCTGACGCCGCCCCGCCCGCGGCCCGAACCCGTTCAGCGCGGCCAGGGCGTGCGCGTCGGCCGGCAGGGCGAGAGCGGCCTCGACGATGGCCGTGTCGGAGAGCACCTTGCCCGGGGAGATGTCCCGGCGCTGCGCGATCCGGTCCCGGGTCTGCCACAGCTCCCGGACGACGGCCATCTGCCGGCGCCGGCGCACCTTGTGCATGCCGGAGGTGCGCCGCCAGGGGTCCTTGCGGGGCTCCGGCGGCGGCGCGGACGCGATCGCGTCGAACTCCTGCCACGCCCACTCCAGCTTGCCCTGCCGGTCCAGTTCCTTCTCCAGGGCGTCCCGCAGGTCGACCAGGAGCTCGACGTCGAGGGCGGCATACCGCAGCCAGGGTTCGGGCAGGGGGCGGGTGGACCAGTCGACGGCGGAGTGGCCCTTCTCCAGGACGAAGCCGAGCACGTTCTCGACCATCGCGCCGAGCCCGACGCGGGGGAAGCCGGCGAGGCGGCCGGCCAGCTCGGTGTCGAAGAGGCGGGTGGGCAGCAGCCCTATCTCGCGCAGACAGGGCAGGTCCTGCGTGGCGGCGTGCAGCACCCACTCGACGCCCGACAGGGCCTCGCCCAGGCCCGACAGGTCGGGGCAGGCGACGGGGTCGATCAGTGCGGACCCGGCGCCCTCGCGGCGCAGTTGGACGAGGTAGGCGCGTTGGCCGTAGCGGTAGCCGGAGGCCCGCTCGGCGTCGACGGCGACGGGGCCGGTGCCCGCGGCGAAGGCGGCGATCACCTCGGCGAGCGCGGCGTCGTCCGTGATCACGGGCGGAATGCCCTCACGCGGTTCGAGCAAGGGGATCGGCGCCTCCGTAGCAGAAGATCCGTCGTCGTCCGGAGGAGCGCCTCCGGTGGTTCGCAGGGCACTGTCTGCTGCGGTGTCGTGGGCGTCGGTCACCTGTCAAGAGTATCCATGCCACGAAGGGGCCCGCCGACGTAACGTTCCGGCGGCGGGCTCCAGAGGGTCGCAAACAAGTCAGGCCGGTGCCTGCCCGGCCGAGGGGAAGCGGCCCGGAGGGGAGGGGGAAGGGAGGAGGGGCGGAAGGGCGGAGGAGGGGAAGGGGGCGGTACGGCCGCGGAGGCCGGTGCCGCAGGGGTCAGTGGATGATGCCGGTGCGCAGGGCGACCGCGACCATCCCGGCGCGGTCGCCCGTACCGAGCTTGCGGGCGATGCGGGCGAGGTGACTCTTGACGGTCAGCGCGGACAGGCCCATCGAGACGCCGATGGCCTTGTTCGACTGCCCTTCCGCCACCAGCCGCAGCACCTCGACCTCACGGCCGGACAGTTCGCGGTAGCCGCCCGGGTGGCTCGGGGCACCCGGGGGGCGGCGGTGCAGACGGGCGCCGCCGAGGGGGCGGCGCCGGGGCGGGAGGGAAGCCCGAGGTTGGTACGGGTGCCGGTGACGACGTAGCCCTTCACTCCGCCGGCGAGGGCGTTGCGCACGGCGCCGATGTCGTCGGCGGCGGACAGGGCGAGGCCGTTGGGCCAGCCTGCGGCCCGGGTCTCCGAAAGGAGGGTGAGGCCGGAACCGTCCGGCAGGTGGACGTCGGCGACGCAGATGTCACGGGGGTTGCCGATGCGGGGACGAGCCTCCGCGACGGACGAGGCCTCGATCACGTCGCGTACACCGAGCGCCCACAGATGGCGGGTGACGGTGGAGCGGACGCGGGGGTCGGCCACGACCACCATGGCGGTCGGCTTGTTCGGGCGGTAGGCGACCAGGCTTGCGGGCTGCTCGAGGAGAACGGACACCAGGCCTCCTGGGGGGCGCGGGACGGGGCCGGCTCGTGGGGGAGCCGGGCTCAACCGTGCTTTCAAGGTCACAGTCGTCTTCGGCAACAAACGGGGTCTCCTTTAGAGAATGATCACGATCCAGTGAGTAACAATCCGTGCAATTCGGACGCGCGGTCGATCATTCGAAGATCGAACGGTTTCGGTCCACGTCGCAACGCTTCCGGAAGTGGCCGTATCGACAAAGAGATCCCCAAAAAGGTCGTCAAAGAGATCTCGGGAAGATCGGCAAGGGGGCGACTGGGGAGATCGACAAAGAGACCGGCTCGTCAGCGCTTTGGCGACCGGCTCGGTGACCGGAGCGGTGACCGGCCTCGTGAACGGCCCGGGAACGACAAAGAGACCGGTCCGAAGACCGGTCTGGAGGATCGCCGGGAGCCCCACGAGGGGCTCGGTACGGCAGGGGCCGCAGGGTCCGTGCCCGCGGCGGGCTCAGCGGCGCGGCGGGCTCAGCGGCGCGGCGGGCTCAGCGGCGCGGCGGACTCAGCGTGACTGCGGTCCCCTGCGCTGAGGCAGCGTCACCACCGACGCGTCCCCCGGAGCGGCCGGCGGCAGCCCGGCGACCTGCGCCAGCAGATCGCACCACGACATCAGATGCGTGGCCGCGTCCGGCACCCCGCCCGCGCCCTCCCCCGGCGTCCACGAGGCACGGATCTCGATCTGCGAGGCGGCAGGGCGCTCGGACAGCCCGCCGAAGTAGTGCGAACTCGCCCGCGTGACCGTGCCGCTCGGCTCGCCGTACGTCAGACCGCGTGCCTCGAGCGCACCGGTCAGCCAGGACCAGCACACCTCCGGAAGCAGTGGATCCGCCGCCATCTCCGGCTCCAGCTCCGCGCGCACCAGCGTCACCAGCCGGAAGGTGCCCCGCCAGGCATCGTGCCCGGCCGGGTCGTGCAGCAGCACCAGCCGGCCGTCGGCCAGGTCCTGGTCGCCGTCAACGACCGCCGCCTCCAGCGCGTACGCGTACGGGGCGAGCCGTTTGGGCGCGGGGGTGGTCTCCGCTTCGATCTGCGGCCGGAGCCGCGCGCCCCGCAACGCCTCGACGGCGGTCCGGAAGGGCAACGGGGGGGCCGTGCCCCCGCCCCCGAGATCCGCATCGGTGTCCTTCGCTTCGTCCATTCCGCCCGTGCCGTCCGACAGTCGTCCCTGAGCCGCAGCCATGCGGGGAAGGTTAAGCGGAAGCGGGCCCCGGCGTGGGGAGGGACACCCGTGCCGGGCAACGGTGGCCGGATCGTGTCGCACCGGCGTGGCGCGGGTCGCGGTGCCCGGCGTGGCGCGGGTCGCGGTGCCCGGGTGACCTGCGGTGCGGGACCGTCGGCCGACCATGCGAGACTGGCCGGGTGAGTGCCAATGTCAGCCCCCGGGGCAAGCAGCCGACCCAGACGTACGACAGTGCCTTCCTCAAGGCGTGCCGGCGTGAGCCGGTGCCGCACACTCCGGTGTGGTTCATGCGGCAGGCGGGCCGCTCATTGCCGGAGTACCGCAAGGTGCGCGAGGGCATCGCGATGCTCGACTCCTGCATGCGCCCCGACCTCGTCGCCGAGATCACGCTCCAGCCGGTGCGCCGGCACAACGTCGACGCGGCGATCTACTTCAGCGACATCGTCGTCCCCCTCAAGGCCATCGGGATCGACCTCGACATCAAGCCCGGTATCGGCCCCGTCGTCGAGGAGCCCTTCCGTACCCGCGCCGACCTGGCCCGGTTGCGCGACCTCACCCCGGAGGACGTCTCCTACGTCACCGAGGCGTACGGTCTGCTGACCGCGGAACTCGGCTCCACCCCGCTGATCGGCTTCGCGGGCGCCCCGTTCACCCTCGCCAGCTACCTCGTCGAGGGCGGCCCGTCCCGCACGTACGAGAACGCCAAGGCGATGATGTACGGCGACCCGGAGCTCTGGGCCGACCTCCTCGACCGTCTCGCGGACATCACCGCCGCCTTCCTCACCGTGCAGATCGAGGCCGGCGCCTCCGCGGTCCAGCTGTTCGACTCCTGGGCCGGCGCGCTCGCCCCGGCCGACTACCGGCGCTCGGTGCTGCCCGCCTCGGCCAAGGTCCTCGACACGGTGTCCGGCTACGGCGTCCCCCGCATCCACTTCGGCGTCGGCACCGGCGAACTCCTCGGCCTGATGGGCGAGGCCGGCGCGGACGTCGTCGGCGTCGACTGGCGCGTCCCGCTGGACGAGGCCGCCCGCCGGGTCGGCCCCGGCAAGGCGCTCCAGGGCAACCTCGACCCGACCGTGCTGTTCGCCGGCACGGAGGCGGTGGAGGCGAAGACCCGCGAGGTGCTGGCCGCGGCCGAGGGTCTCGAGGGCCACATCTTCAACCTGGGCCACGGTGTCATGCCGAACACCGACGCCGACGCGCTGACCCGCCTCGTCGACCACGTCCACACCGCCACCGCCCGCTGACCGCGCGGGGCGCTCACCACGGGTGCCGGAGCCGTGCCCGCCTGCCGAACAGCAGGCCGCGCGGCTCCGGCGGTGGGGGAGTACCGGGGCGCAGCGGCCAGGCGATCAGCATGCCGGCCACGAAGCCCACGACATGCGCCGCGTACGCCACCGTCCCGGCCTCGGTGACGCCCGCGCCGGACGAGTGCACCGCCTGCAGCACGAACCACAGGCCGAGCACGATCCGGGCCCGCAGCCGCAGCGGCGGGAAGATCAGGAACGGCACCGGCACCCGGACGCGCGCCCTCGGATGCAGCACCGGATAAGCGCCCCCCCCCGACGGACCGTCCCCTCACCGGCATCGCCCACAGTCTGGGCATCCCTCTGGAGACCCTGCGCATGCGGGTCCGCGTTGACAGGGCACGGGCCCAGCCCGCGGGCGGCGGGACGACGCCGGCATGGCCCCTGAGGAGAAGGAAGAACTCAAGCGCCTGCGGCGGGAGACTGCCCGGCTGAAGGAGGACAGCGAGATCCTCCGGAAAGCCGCCGCCTGTTGTGCGCGGAGACGACACGGTGGGGAGCCGTCATCTACTGACTTTGGATGTGCAGGTCGTCATGGTGGCCGGCGCTGAGGGAGGCCGGTGAGGCAGCCGTCGAGGACGTCGGGGCGGTACGGGAGCCGGCGTAAGCCGCGTCGGACAGCGGTGATCAGTTCTCCGGGGTCGGCGAAGGCCAGGTCGGCCAACGTGGTGCGCCGCAGCGCGGACCGGACGCCTTCGGCCGGGTGGAGACCGGGCGCGTAGGCCGGCAGCTGGACCACAGCGGGTCAGTCGTGGCCGGCGACGGAGCGGTGCATGCCGACGGTGAGGGTCCGCTGCCATCAACCGCTGGACCTCGCGGCACAAAACGGAAGTGTCGGGACCCGGGGGTCACTTCTCGCGTGAGAGCCGCACCCAGGTGCTGGACAACCAGGCCACCGGTCCGGGCAGGGGAGGCAACAACCTCTCGCATGCCCCACACTCGAGGAAGGAGGCTGCCGGTCGATCGCGGGTAAGGGGTCGGACCTGTGCATGACGTACCGCTGTGGCTGTGGATGGTGTTCGCGGTCACCGTGCTGGTGTCCTTGGCGGTCGATCTGTTCGCGCACCGGCAGGCGCACGTCATCGGCTTCCGGGAGGCCGCCGCCTGGAGCGGAGTCTGGGTGAGTCTGGCCGTCGTCTTCGGCGTCGCCGTCTTCCTCGTGGTCGGCACGAGCGCCGGAGTGGAGTACACCACCGCCTGGCTGCTGGAGAAGAGCCTGTCAGTCGACAACCTCTTCGTCTTCGCACTCATCTTCGGCTACTTCAAGGTGCCCAGGGCCTACCAGCACCGCGTGCTGTTCCTCGGCGTCCTGGGCGCCCTTGTCTTCCGGGGCGTCTTCCTCGCCGCCGGTGTGGCGGTGGTCAGCCGCTTCACCGCCGTCCTGTTCGTCTTCGCGGCCATCCTCTTCTACAGCACCTACAAGATCCTCAAAGAGGAGGACGACAGCTTCGACCCGGGCAAGAGCGTCGCGGTCAAGCTGCTGCGCAAGATCATCCCTGTGCGGGACGACTACGCGGGACACCGCTTCTTCGTCAGGGAAGCCGGCAAACGCGTCGCCACCCCGCTGCTCGCCGTCGTCGCCGCCATCGAGGCCGCCGACCTTGTCTTCGCCGTCGACAGCGTGCCCGCCGTCCTGGCCGTCAGCAGCGACGCCTTCGTCGTCTACACCAGCAACGCCTTCGCCATCCTCGGCCTGCGCGCCCTGTACTTCATGCTCGCCGGCCTGCTCGACCGCTTCCAGTACCTCAGCAAGGGTCTGGCGCTCATCCTCGCCTTCATCGGCGTCAAGCTCGTCCTCCAGGCCTCCCACAAGACGATCAGCACCGCCGTCCCCGAGATTCCCTCACCCCTCAGTCTCGCCGTCATCGCCGCCGTGCTGATCGTTTCCATTGTGTTGAGCCTGCTCCGCCCTCCGCCCGGCGACGCCGATGGCCGACCCGCCGCGGACGTCGTCAGGTCCACCGGACCGGCTCCAGCCGGTGACGCTCCTGACGAAGCCGATCCGGTGCCGCCCGAGCCGCAGGACATCACCGAGCCACCCGAGGACAGGTGATGAGAGCCGCAGAGGGTCTCCACCGGCAGCTCCGTACTCCGACATCGTGTCCGGCCGGTTCTTCGTCGTTCGCGGAGTACCGCGCCGGCCTCGAAGCCGCCGGGTTCACCGACGTCGAAATCGCCCTGACCCACCCGGTCGCCGAGGGCGTGCACTCCGCCACCATCCGCGCGGTCGAGCCGGCCGGCGCCGCTGAGACCGGCAGCTCGAGCGCGACCGGTGAGTGCTGCGGCGTCAACGCCTGCTGCACACCACACGAGCAGGCGACCGACCCTTCCACCGAGGTCGCTGAAGCGAAGACGGCAAGCGGCTGCGGCTGCGGCTGCCGGAGTTGAATGCCCGGCCGTCATCACCCTCCGGCAGCGGCTCGGACACGGTGGTGGAGCAGACCGCGGTCCGCGTCGGCAGCGTGCTTCCGGTCGTCCCTGGCCTCCGTCCGGCCGGCGGCACGCTGCCGGCGGCCGCGGGCAAGGTCGTCCAGGGCGAGGACCTCGGGGCATGGATCGCTGTCCAGAGGCCGGGCTGGAACAGGCACCTGCCCACGCAGCAGTGGCTGCCGGAGAGCACCCCGAGCCGGCCCTGACATGCCTGACCGAGGCTCATCGCCCCGGCGCTCTGCCGATTCCGGGCACTGCCCGTGCGCCGTTCGTGCGAAAGAGGGCGGCGGCTCGCGCGGCGGAGCGCGAAGAGGAACACCTCACCGTTGGATGGGCCACTGTGGTGGAACGGAGCAATCCGAGATCACAGGTCCGAGTCCGAGACGTCCGGAGGTGTCGCGTGACCGGCCTTCAGCTGTCGGTCGTCGTGCCCTGCTTCAACGAGGCCGAGGGCCTCAGGTCTTTCCACGCGGCGCTGATCGCCGTCCTGGAAGGGCTCGGAGACACCTTCGAGATCTGTTACGTGGACGACGGCAGTCTCGACCGCACACGGCTGCTGCTCAACGCCCTCGCCGCACAGGACGAGCGGACCCACTACACGGCGTTCAGCCGGAACTTCGGCAAGGAGGCCGCCATGCTTGCCGGTCTCCGCATGGCGCGGGGCGCCGCTGTGGTGATCATGGACGCCGACCTCCAGCACCCACCCGAGCTCATCCCCCGCATGCTCGAACTGCACCGACACGGATACGACCAGGTCATCCCGCGTCGCGACCGCTCGGGCGAGAGCATGGTCCGCAGCACACTCAGCCGCGCCTACTACACAGCCGTGCGCCGTTGTGTGGACGTGGAGCTCCTCGACGGATCGGGTGACTTCCGGCTGCTGTCCCGGCGGGCGGTGGAGAGCGTCCTGTCCCTACCGGAGAACAACCGCTTCTCGAAGGGGATCTTCTCCTGGATCGGCTTCGACACGGTCAGCTTCCACTACCGGAACAGCGAACGCGTCGCCGGCCGGTCGAAATGGGGGAGCAAGCGGCTGCTGAACTACGGCATCGACGGGCTCCTCTCCTTCAACAACCGTCCGCTCCGCTTGGCCATCTACACAGGATTCTGGGTCTTCCTGTCGGCACTGGCCTACGCGGTGTGGACCGTTGCGACCGTCGTGCTGCACGGCGCCGCCACGCCGGGCTACGCCACTCTGCTCACCGCGGTGGTGGCCCTCAGCGGCATCCAGCTGGTCACCCTTGGTGTCATCGGCGAATATGTGGGGCGCATCTATCAGGAGGCGAAGCACCGTCCGCCGTACCTGGTGCGGGAGACCGACGAGAGCTGTCCGGTGCTGTCGGACCGCCCTTTGCCCCCGGTCGCCTCGCAACTGAACGAGCTTGTCTCCCCTCGGAACGAGCTTTTCCCGGTCCGGGTCCGCACCGCGCGCCAGTTCGGCAGTTTCGTCCTGGTGGGATGCGTGAACACGGCCGTCTATCTCGGTGTCTACGCCGTCCTGAACCAAGGGATCCCCTACTTGGTCGCCCATGTCCTCGGATATGGGATCAGCATCGTGTGCTCGTTCCTGCTCAACTCGTACGTCACCTGCCGGACGAAGCCGACGTGGCACGCGCTCGTGCGCTATCCCGTGTCGAGCCTCGTCAATCTCGTGGCATCGGGCGCGCTGCTCTACGGAGCGGTCAGCGGTCTCGGCCTGGACAAGAACCTGGCTGCCCTCGTCGCCGGTGTCCTCGTCACCCCCGTCTCCTTCCTGCTGGCCCGGTGGGCGATCATGTCGGGCCGCAGCGAAGCCTTCGCCCCGGCCGGGGCGGCCGCACAGCCGCCCAAACGGCCGGTGGGCGAACCGGGCGCCGCCCGCCCCCTCCCTTCCCACGAGGACCGGTGAGCACGGATGTCCGACAGCACACCGGAATCCGCGGCCCCGGGCCGGCCGGACGCCACGCGGCAGTACGAGCCGCACGACCCGCGGGACGTGCCGGGACGGCCGGAGCACGGCTCCCGGCCGCGCGCGCGGACCTCGCTCTGGGCGACCGCCCTCTCCCTCCCGCCCCTCGCCCTGCTCGCCGCGGCCGCGTGGTTCGGGCGATCGGTCCGGCCGGGCGCGGACGACTGGTGCTTCCTGCCGGCGGTGCGGGACGAGGGCATCACGGGCCTCATCGGCCGGTTCTACTTCGACGACAACGGACGGGTCGCCAACGCGGCGCTGGTCGGTGCCTACGCGAAGTTCCAGGTCGCGGGCCACCAATGGTTCGCCTTGGTCAGCGGTGTGCTGACACTCACGGTGCTGTGGGCGGTGACGGCCCTCGCGCTGCGGCGGGCCAGGATCGCCGTGCCGCGCGGGCTGCCGCTGCTGGTCGCGGCCATGGCGACCGCCCTCTTCCTGTTCGCCACGCCCAACACGTACAAGACGTTCTACTGGCCCGCGGCATCGGTCTCGCACACGATGCCGCCGGTAGTGGCCTGTGCCGCACTGCTCCCGTTCCTGGCGGGGCACTCGCGCCGGGGCAGGGGCGTGGCCCTCGCCGTCGCCCTGTTCGCCGGTCTGGCCATCGGTACTCTGTCGGAGGAGACCGCGATCGTCGTGGCGGTGCTGCTGGTCACCGTCCTCCTTCTCAGCGGCCGTGCCGCCGCCGGTCCCTCCCGGTCCTTCCTCCGCCTCTGGTGCGCAGCGGCCATCGTCGGGACCGCGGCCGGGGGTCTTGTCCTGATCACCTCACCCGGCTCGAACGCCCGACGGGACCGGTTCGGTGCGGGTACGACATCCATGCTCGCGCCGGAGTCGCTCGCCGCCTCGCTGCGCGGGTTCGCGGGGATCGCCCATACCGTTGTCACCACCTGGCAGTACGTCGGGGCGGTCGCGGTAGGGGTGCTCCTGGGCCTGTTGTGCCGACACCGGGACGGGAGCCGGCCGGGCCCGCCCGCCCACTGGCCGGTGACGGCCTGTGCCGGAGTGGCCGCGCTCCTCGTGGCCGGCTACCTCTGCACGGTCATCACCTACCCGGTCTTCCAGGATCGGGTGAGTGCTCCCAGCGCCAACCGGCTCTGGAACGACTACCTCTTGGTGTACGTGGCCCTCCTCGTCGGCGCCGGGACGATGCTGGGCATGGCGGCCCGGCAGCGCCTACGGCGGACCGGCCCCCTGCAGGCCACGTGTGCCGTGCTCTGCGTCCTGGTCTGCTTCGGCCCGGCGGTCGCCCTGCTCGACCTCGACGCGAACATGCGCGCGCGGGCGGAGAAGTGGGATGCCCAGGACCGGCGACTGCGCGAGGGCGCAAGCTCCGGTGCCCGGGTCCTCCCGTACGAGCGACTCGCGATCAGCCAGATGCGGGAGCCGTTCGGCCGGCAGGGACGCTTCTACTGGCCCGGAGGGTGCGTCGCCGACTACTACCGGATCGACCGCGTCACCGACGCCACCCTGCCCCCGGGCCGAACGTAGGACGGCCGGACGGTGCGCCGGCAACGCCGGCGCACCGCGCTCGGCATGCTCACACCGGTCGAGTTCGGGCTGAGGACAACCCCCTCGATCGCCTGGACTCCGGCAACTCGACTCCAGGCGAGCCGGTGCACATCAAAGTGATTCAGGTCTCCCTCGTGCTGTCCGGCCCTTGGCGTGCGGTCTTACCGGCCCCGCCGGGTCTGCCGTCCGAAGAGGATGCCGCCCGGTTCGGGTGGTGGGGGAGTGCCCGGTTTGAGGGGCCAGGCGATCGGCATGCCCACGACGAAGCCGACCACGTGGGCCGCGTATGCCACCGTTCCGGCGCCGGTGACGCCCGCGCCGGAGGAGTAGACCGCCTGCAGGACGAACCACAGGCCCAGGACGATCCAGGCCGGCAGGCGCAGGGGAAGGAAGATCAGGAAGGGGACGAGGACCCAGACGCGGGCCTTCGGGTAGAGCACCAGGTAGGCGCCGAGGACGCCGACGATGGCTCCCGAGGCGCCGATCAGGGGAGTGGTGGCGTCGGGGTTCGTGAGTGCGAATCCGTATGCGGCCGCGTAGCCGCAGACCAGGTAGAACAACAGGTACCGCAGGTGCCCCATGCGGTCCTCGATGTTGTTGCCGAAGATCTAAAAGGTGGGCATCAGTGCAGGTCAGAGGCATAATTGCTGAGCCCCAGGTCAGCAAGTAGCCAGTAAGCGGCGAGCGGGAGGCCCCGCCTTGCTGACCGCGGGACGTGACAGCAGAGCCGGCCTTCGCTGGTCCGCTCGTCCTCCGGAAGGTGTCGCTCCCTGGCTCGTCGGCTCGCCCGCGGCATGGGCTCCTTCTTCGAGCCCTGGGACTGCGCCAGGCCCAGCCGGTGCCCGCACGCCTGCACCATCCGGTTTCGCGACGCTCGGGGAAAACAGCGAGAGGAGACCGGGTATCGGACTCAGGACGCGGCGGTCGAACGGCTGACGGAGCTGTACGCCGACCGGAAGAAGACGGCTCCCTCGGTGGCGGAGGCGCGACGGGAACTGGGGCAGCAGAGGATAGAGGAGTACGCCCAAACGTGGCTGCCTCGGCAGCGCCAGATGACCGAGTACTCGACCGCGAAAACCCTGGCGAGCCATTTCAAGGTACAGATCAATCCGGTGATCGGACCGCGGAAGCTGAATGCGGTGCCACTGACGTTTTCTCAGCGAAATGATCTACGCGAAGCGGCATGAACCGCTCCATGCGTGAGCAGGCCGGACGGACTGGGCCCGGCCGTGGACAGACGTAAAGCCCCTGGTAGGACAGGTCTCACCACAAGATCATGTCCGTAACCACCAGAGGCTTCACGTTGGTCACCTATGTTGCCACGCTCGATGTCCCGCGCCACGTCGTGGACCACCTCTCGCGTCTGCTCGCCGCCCACCGCCGCCGAATCGGCACTCCGCGAGGCAGCCGGGCGCTCGGCCCGTTCCGCCAGGCCGTGCTGGTGCTGCGTTGGTTCCGCGAACGCGGCTGCGTGCACTGCCTGGCCCGCGACGCGGGCGTCTCTCAGGCCACCGGCTACCGCTACCTGCACGAGGGCATCGACGTCCTCGCCGCCCAGGCCCCGGACCTGCACGCGGTCCTGGACCACTGCCGACGCGCGGGGATGACCCACGTGATCCTCGACGGCACACTGATCGAATCGGACCGCCTCGCCGGCGTCCGCGACAACGGCAACGACTGGTGGTTCAGCCAGAAACACAAGGCGTTCGGCGGCAACGTGCAGTTCCTGGCCGCTCCGGACGGCACCCCGCTGTGGGTCTCCGACGTCGAACCCGGCTCCACCCCCGACGTCACCGCCGCCCGCATCCACGCCCTGCCCGCCCTCTACAAGGCGGCGGCCGACGGGCTGCCGACCCTGGCCGACAAGGGCTACATCGGCGCCGGCATCGGCATCCTCATTCCCGTCCGCCGCCCCAACAACCAGTCCGAGCAGGCACTTTGCGCGGACACCCGTGCCTTCAACACCCTCGTGCGGAGCGTTCGGGCCCTGGGCGAGCGCACCGCTGCCGAGCTCAAGCAGCGCTGGCGCACGCTGCAGCACGTCACCCTCAGCCCCAGCCGGATCGGCGACATCGCCCGCGCCGCCCTCGTCCTCAACGGAATCTGGAAGTGACCATCGTTGAGAAAACCTCACTGAACCGCTCCGGGACAGGTCCCAAGCCTCCACTGACCTCGGAGCGGTTCATGAAGCCTGTGCTACGACATGCCTCAACTGCGGTTCTACTGGGAGAAGAACGAGAGGCTGAAGTTCCGCCGCAAGCTGCGTGGACTCAAGGAATTTCCGTGCTCAGGCCGTTCTGTCGGCGTCGACTTCCGGGCTGATCAGGTCCGCGACCAGATCCGTGACGTCGTCGAGTTCCTCGAGGGTCCGCAGAGACTCCATGAGCTTGTCGATCCGACTGTCCGGCAAGGGGGATGCCGCGGCTGCCAGGCAGTCCTGCAACCTGCGGTCGTGATCTTCCTGGAAAAGGGCGTTCCCGGGGAAGCCCGGCGCGATGTCGAGTCGGAAGTGCTGCTCGGAGTCGCCGCTGACGACGATGAGGTCGACCGCGCTGTGGCCGCGCTCGTCGAGCGCGGAGTCCGCGGTGACGTGCACTCGGGCGGCAAGGTCACCGACCGCCTTCCCGGTCACGGCCGCCGGAGCGAAATGCTCCAGCCGGGAGGAGCCGTTGAGGAATGCGTTGGCGACACAGAATCGAGCGCTGAACTGGCCATTGACCCTCGGGTTGGTGCCGGGTGCGAACGGATGCCCCACCAGCCGGTAGGCGTACGGCGGGAGCACTACTTCGACCCGGTCGATCCGATCGGCGAGGATTCCCGACCGGCGAGCCTGCAGGGCCAGCTCGGTCACCCCTTGTGTGAGGCCGCAACTGGGGTATTTCTTGAACATCGTCCCCGTCAGCGCATAGTGATCGCCCAGCTCCTCGACGAAGGTGGTTGCGTCGACCTGGCCCCGCCCGTACAGGTGGGTGTACCCGTAGACGCCGTCCAGGAAGTTGTGGGGGCCGGTGAGCCCTCGCAGGGCCCAGAGCGCGCAGGTCACGCCTGCCTCGGCGGCCCAGCCCTGGATGAGTCGCACGGCGAGGGAGCCGTCCACGTTGCTCTGGAAGCTCCCGCCGGCGCGATTGAAGGCCAGGCCGAGGGCCGCCAGTAGCTGGTCTCCCGACAGTCCGAGGATGCGGCCGACCGTCGCGGTGGCGGCGAGCGGGGCGACGACGCCGGTCGGGTCCAAACCGTCGTACAGGGCCTCGGTCAGGTTGAGCCGCGATCCCAGTTCGGCGCCGACCGCGACGGCTGTGACGAACTCCTCGCCGCTGACCCCGCCGCGGAACTCGGCGGCGGCCAAGGCGGCGGGGACCAGCGAGGAGCCGAGGTGGAGGCCGGGTTCCATGGCGTCGCAGTAGTCGAGCGCACGAGCCATGACTCCGTTGAGCAGCGCAGCCGAGGCGGCCGGCAGGCGGTCTCCGTGGACGAGTGAGGTGGCCTGTGGGGCACCACCGTTCTCGAGCAGGAGTCCTCTCAGCTCTCGGCACCCGTCTTCACCGGCTCCGGCCACCGTGGTGCCGAGCACAGTGGTGATCATGGTGCGGACGATGCGTCGGGCTTCGAGGTCGATCTCGTCAAGCCGCGTCGACCGCACGAAGTCGATCAGCTGTTCCGTAGGGGACACCAGGGCTCCTCGCTGTGGAGAGTTTGTCGGGCGGTCAGGCCACCGTCGCGACGGACGGCGAACTCGGCCTGTGTTCCTCGGTGATCTCCTCCAGGGACTTGCCTGTGGTCTTGGGGCCGAAGATCCAGACCAGGACGGCCGTGACGACGTAGAGGGTGACGGACAGCAGGACGACGGCTGTGCCTCCGAAGTTGTCCAGGATCGCGATGCCGAGGAAGGGGATCGCGACGGCGCAGAGGCGTCCGGTGCCGTAGCAGAGCCCGATCGCGGTGGTGCGCAGTCTGGTGGGGAAGACCTCCGAGCCGTACATGTTGATGGAACTGGTCTGCACGTTGGAGAGGAACCCGATCGCGAAGCCCGCGGCCATGATCATCAGGCTGCCGATCCCGAAGCCGAAGAAGAGGCCGGCTGCGGCTGTGCCCAGACCGGTGGCGATGCAGACGGTCCGCCTTTCGTACCGCTCGGCGATGAGTGCGGCGGTGAACGCTCCGAGCGGGTATCCGATCGCCATGACAGCCGTGTAGAGCAGGGAGCTCTTCAGGTCGTAGCCCTTGTCGGCCAGCAGGAGCGGGGTGAGCGAGCTGAAGCCGTAGTAGGCGAGAACGTTGAGCGTCCACAGTGCGCCGGCGGCGATCATGGCTCTGCGAGCGCCGCGTTTGAAGAGGTCGGAGACCCGTGCTCGGTCCTCGCCCTGGTGCGCGGGTGCCTGGGACACGGTGACCGGCACGGGCGGAAGCGGCTTTCCGGTGCTCTCGGCGATCTCCTTCTCGATTTTGGTGATCAGCGCGTCGGCCTCGTCGAGGCGACCGACCGAGGCGAGCCAGCGGGGCGACTCGGGCAGACCACGGCGGAACCAGAGCAGGGCGAGGATGCCGCTGGAACCGATCACCAGCAGCCAGCGCCACCCGTCGATGAGGAAGTGACTCCCCGCAAGGGGGGCTCCGATGAGGGTGATCACCGGGTAGGCGAGGAAGGCCATGGTGAAGGCGTAGCCGATGTGGCGGCCTCGACGCTTCGGCGGGATGAACTCCGCGAGGTACGCCGGGATGAGGGCGGCCTCCGCGCCGGCGCCGATGCCGGCGATGAAGCGGCAGGCGACCAGCACCCAGAGGTTGGGGGCGAACGCGGCGACCAGGCTGAAGAACAGGTAGATGGTCAGGTTGATGAGGAACATGCGCCGTCGGCCGATTCGGTCGGCGAGGCGCCCCAGGGTCAGGGCGCCGAAGAACATGCCCAGGAACACCGAAGCGATGAGGCTGGCGGTTTCGAAGCTGTTGAGCTGCCACAGCGGGCCGAGGACCGCGGCGAGCACTCCGCCGAGGAAGACCTCGTAGTACTCGTAGAAGGCGCCGATCCCGACCAGCACGGTGAGTTTCCAGTGCCACCGGCCGACCGGCAGACGGTCGAGCCGCGCGGCCGGCGACGGTGCATCGGGAGCACCCGTGGCATGTGGGGTAGCAGTCACTGTGCGGCCTTTCAGGAGGAGGGGGACGCCGGTCTGCTTGACCGAGGGGTGGTGGGTGACGTGATGCCCCACCACCCTTCGACGTGATCGTCGTCACCGATGGGCATCACTGTGACCCGGAATGCATTTCAGTGACATGTCGATTGCGGGTGACGTTCAACAGCTCGGTGTCAGACCCGGAATGAGGTCGGCCGGGGCGGCTGCGCAAGCGCGGTGACAGCGGCTCCGAGGCCCCGGGTGAGGGCGGCGTTCACCTCGACTGCGGTGGGATCGGTGAGTGTGGCGGCCAGGTGGGCGTCGGGGCGGATCACCCACACCTCGTCGGGCTTGATGCCCAGCGTCGCGGCGGTGCCCTCGGCCAGGTCCGCGCTGCGGTGGACGGGCACGGCACGGCCCAGGTCGAGCAGCTCCTGATGCAGCGTGTCACGACAAGCTGCTGGCCGGCGATCCGCTCGTCGAGCACCTGCTCGGTGCGGGTCTGGGAGAGGTTGACGAACGGCGGAAAGACGCTGCCGTCGTCGGTGTACTCGGTGCAGAAGAGTTCGTGCTCGCGGTAGAACGTGCGAGCACGGCTCCAGGTCAGTCCCTCCTGCGCGATCTGCCGTCCGGCTCCGTCGAGGGTGTCCCAGATGTCGAGGATGTCGCGCTGTTGGGCGATCGCCTTGGAACCGACCGGATCGCGCTCGGGACGCTGGTCCAACACGATGGTGGACAGACCCGTTCGCTGTGCAGACCCCTTTGCCGCTGCCGACACCGAGCAGAAGGGCGCGATCGTCACGGCAGCGGTCTCGGCCGGACTGATGTGGCGCTGCTCGAAGTGGCGGCGGACGAACCCCCGTGCCGCGACGAGCTGAGAGGGCCCCTGACGGCTGCCGCACCGCCGACCAGCCAGCCGGAAAGCACCCGCAGGCGGCCGCTTTGCTCCCAGGGCAGTTCCCCGCGTTGGAGGGACCGCGATGACCAGCACGTACCCTCCCGCACCCCAGCACCTTCGGGCCGCGTGCCTGCACCCGACGGCCATCTCATCGGAAACGTCAGCGCCGCGACGCTCCAGGTCTACCTGGACGATGACCTGGTCTACCGCAACGACGGCGACCGCTACCGGCTGCCTCCGGGGACCGCCCAGAAGAAGCGGCGTCGGACCGTACTTCATCACCGGCGCGGGGAGGCCGCGCGATCCTGAGCGACGCCCAGCGGGCCGCCGTCGACTGGCCGACCAGCGCCTCCCTGGCCCGGCTCAGCCTCGTCGAGTACCGGGATGCCGCCGGCAATCCCCCTACCATCAACGGCGACGACGGCCGCACCGGCCCCAGCATCGCCCCCACCTCACCACCGCTGGCAGCTCATAGGCACCCTCATGACTTCGCTCATCCTGTTTGACCACCACCTCGACGAGACCCCGCACCCACCTCGCCGACGCCCTCCCGCACCCCGGCGGACGTGGTAGCCGCGGACACGTTGGCAGCCTTCCGCGCAGCTCCGCACAAGTCGCTCTCCTACGGCCTCGGCCTCGACTCGACAGCCCTACTTCTGGCAATCCTCGACGATCCCGCCAGCTTCGGCATCGCCGAGGACTTCTCCGAGCTGTCCGTGGTGACCGGTTTGACCGCTTCGAGATTCCCGACATGATCGCCGATGTCCAGGACCACGTGCTGCCCCGGCTCCGGCAGGGGGGTCGTCCGGTACGCGCAGGTCGCCCGCGCCGGGCGTCGGGAGGGAATCGGCGTCGAGGTCGTGTCCGACACCACGAATCCCGGGAAGGTGTTCAGCCGCGGCCAATGGACGCTCATGGGCGAGCTGGAGGCCAACAGCACGGTCCCCCAATACGCCAGCGGTCACCGGTGCAGCTTAAAATTCAAGGCCTCCCATATTGATCGCTTCCAGCTCGACCAGGCCGGCGGCCAGACGGCCGGCAAGCTCTTCGGCTGCAACGCCGACGAGTACAGCGGACGGCCGAAGCCAATAAGCACCAGGCCCGCCGCGCCAAGAAGGCCGGCACCCGGACCTCGGCGGTCGTTCGCAAGGTGACCGTCCCGCCAGGTCCAGCACGGCGTTCGCCGCAGTGGAGACAACGGGGCCCGCGACCGAGACGGGGCTCGTGATGGCTCGTCCTACGAGCACACGGGCGGAAACAACGCCGCACCACCTTCACTGACCAACAGCAACGGGAGTCCCTGAGCAGTGCGGCCGTGGGAGTTGGCCAGTCGTCCCATCTCACTGTGGTGAAACACGAGGGGCAGCCGTGCACGGTCCGCCCGCAGCGCCTCGATTTTGAGCAAGACAATCACGTGGTCGCCGGCGTCGATCTCCTGGTAGACCGAGCAGTCGAACACGGCTGCGGCACCGTCGATGAATATCGCACCTTCGACGGTCCTCTTCCACCCAACATCGCGGAACCTGTCGCCCCGTCCCGCGAGGGCTCGGCAGGCCGTCGCCTGGTCCTCGGCGAAAATACTGATGCCCAACCGGGGCAGGTCCCGCAGGAAGGGCCACGTCGACGACGTCTTCTGCACGCAGACCGACACCAGGGCGGGGTCGAGGGAGACCGAGGTGAAGGAGCTCACGGCCATGCCAGCAGGCTCGTCCTCGATGCAGCCGCACACAGCCACGACACCGCTGGGGAAGCAGGCGAAGGCATGTCGCAGTTCGGTCGGGTCGGCCGACAACGGGCGCAAGTTCATAGGGATATGTCCTTCATGGATTCACGGTCCGGCGTGACGGCGTCACGCCGGACGGGGCGGTCGACGCGTGGTCGAGGAAGGCCTAGGGCGTGAGAACGACGTGCTCGCTGACCCACGTGATGACGGCGTCAAGCACCTGGTCGTTGTTGCGTTCAAGCATCATGAGATGGCCGTTGCCGTGGATCCCGAGGTCACCAAGTCGAAGGTGGTCGACGTTCTCGCACCCGGCTTGGCGCAGGAAGGCGACAGTGCCGGCGTCCATGGGCCCGGCCAAGGACTGCTCGCCGGTGACGATCGCGATCGGCGTGTCGGTGAGGCCCGGCAGGCGACGGGGTGGGGCGGCTTGCAGTCGCATCGGAGGCTCCGAGTCGGTGGCCTGGACGTTGATCAGGTCGATTGCGGCGGCCAACGGTGCCGGGTCGTAGTTCATCCGGCAGGCGGCGAGCCCCCACGGGAGCGGGAACGGCCCGCTCGGACCCAGCGGCTCCAGTGCCACAATGGCCCGCACAAGGTCGGGCCGTTCGTCGGCCATCAGCCATCCAGCCGGGCCGCCGGCGGAGTTGGTGATGATGATGGCCGGACCGATCTGATCCAGGAGCTCCGCTCCTCGCCTCCGCATCAGCTCGTGGTCGTGCGCAAGGTCGGGCATTGGTCCTTGGGAGGCCAGGAGCTGGGCGAGTGCGGGGTCGTCCGCGAGACCGGTGCCTGGCCATTGGGTGTGCTCGGGGTTGTTCGCTCCGGCGAACATGACGCCGAGCGTCTCCACCGAGGAGGGCATCGGCGAGGGGCCGGTGATAGCGGGACGGACCGGGGAACGGCCCTGTCCCGGGCGGTCGAGGGTGTAGACGGAGAAGCCGCGCTGGAGCAGGAGCGTCCGCCAGCCGGGTCGGCCATCGGGAGTCGACATCCAGTCCAGGCCCTGGCCCCCACCACCGTGGATCAGGACGACCGGGTAAGCCTGCGTCTGCTCCTCCGGCACCTGGAAGTCGACAAAGAGTTGCGTGCCGTCGACAAGCGTCTGGCCCTCGCTCTCCTGGTACGTGACGCCGACCCAGAAATACCCCTGCTGGGCGAGGCGCACAGCGCTCGTCACGGGCTTGGACTCAGCCTGCATTGCGCGCTCGCAGGACAGGCATGACCTCCCGCGCGAACAGGCGGGCCTGGTCGGGGGTGAAGGTCTCGACGAGCAGGCGGCGCGCGCCGGTTGCGTCGAGTGCCTCCTGGAGCTGGTCGATGATCTGGTCCGGCGTGCCGACTACCGTGAGTGCAGGGCGGTCCTTCTTCTTGTCAATCGCGAACTCGCCGTCGCTCTTGGGGACCGAGCGGCCGTTGGAGGCGTAGTGCGCCATGAACTGATTGAACGTGTTGGCGAAGACGTCACAGTTGGCTTCAGCCTCGGCCTCGGTCTCGCCGATCGCGATGAAGCGCTCCACCATCATGTTGGCCGCTGACCGATCGTGACCGTGCTCGTTGGAGACCTGGAGGTAGTAGTCAAGCGCCTCCTTGTGGGACTGGTCGGTGCCGAAGTTGCGCATCACGCTCCAGCCGTACCCGCCGGCGACCGCCATGCTTTCGAGGCTGCCGGATGCCAGCCAGATCGGGAACTCCTCCTGGAGCGGGCGGGTGGCGATCGAGGTCGGCCTCGTGACCTTGAAGTACTTGCCATCGAAGGTGACGTCGTGCTCGCTGAGCAGGAGTCGGACGAGCTCGAGGGACTCCAGCCATGCCTCCTTGAGATCCGCTTCGCTGAGGTCGCGCCCCAGCGCGATGCGTGCCTCGCCCGGCGCGCCTCGTCCGATGCCCAGCTCGAACCGACCGCCGCTAAGCAGGTCAAGGGTGCCGGCCTCCTCGGCCACCCGAATGGGGTTGTACAGCGGCAGGATCGTGACTGCCGTGCCGAGGCGGATCGTGCTGGTCTTCACGGCCGCCGCCGCGATCAGCAGGTGCGGCGAGGGACAGGTCATCAGTGGCGCGTGGTGCTCGGTGACGGTCAGACCATCGAATCCGAGCTCTTCGGCGAGCTGGGCGAACTCGACGAAGTCGTCGATCTGCCGCTTCTGCCAGGTGGGGTTGTGCACATCCGGCACCCGGTCGGTGGTGTGCAGACCTAGACCGTACTGGTGTACGAACTTGATGCCGTTCGTGTCGTCGCTGATGGCGCCCATTGATTGTGCTCCATTGTTTCTGGGATGTGTTGGGTGTCTCACGCTAGGAGGGTCTGGACGAACCTCCGATCCGCGTTGCGACGTGCCGATCCGTAATGCGACCCCAGTTGTGGGGGGGGGCGATGACACTGCCCGTGGGCCGGAACGCAGTGGACTTGCCAGGGACAAGACCGCAGGACCTGCCCTGACCAGGGCAGGTCCTGCGGTCTTGTCCCTACGACTTGCTGCCTGCTGATCAGCAGAGCGGCTCCGCGGTCCCCCATGCGACTCACCCGCTCAGTACGCACTGCCGCGCATGCGCGGGGGCTGTCCTACCGGGTCGCAGACTCACGCAGAGTCACCAACGGCGGGACGCCATAGCGCTCCCGGTATGCGCCGGCGAAGCGAGGCACGTGGGTGAAACCCGAGCGGTAAGCGATCTCGGCGACCGTCTTCCCCGCCCCCGCAGCCAGGTCGTTGTGCGCATGCTCCAACCGAACCCGTTGCACGTATTCTCGCGGTGACAGGCCGACGTGCTCGCGGAAATGTCGCTGCAGAGCCCGCGCGCTAACCCCCGCCACCGAGCAGAGCCGACTCAACGACAGATCGCCGGCAGGCTCTTGCTCGATGAGTTCGACCGCGCGCTTCAGTGACTGGGGGCGAAATCCATTGACCTGTCCTTGGTTGAGCCACTCCGAGTAGTTGTTCGGCTGGGCCAACAGCAGCCCCGTCATGAGGAAGTCTGGCCACGGGTTGGCTTCTGCTCCTACGGCGCTGAGGCCTGAGGCTTCATCCAAATCCTCCAGCAGCACCTTGACCCCCCTGACCCAGGATGCGAGGGCGGGTCGGGTCAGGTCCATGTCTATCTGGAACCGGATCGGCTTGGTGACCGGCCTGTCGAGCATCCGCTCGAGGTTCCGGTCCAGGGCGAAACGCTCGATGCCGACGTGCACTTGCGCGTACCCGTCGCTGAGGTGCATGCCGGCGACCATCTGCGGCGACAGAATCACCGCTCGCGTGGCCGAGCAGAGCGCCTGCTCATTGGCTACGGTCACCTGGTTGGTGCCTGCAAGCGCGAAGCTCACGACGTAGTTGGACTCTTGCCGAGTGAAATCGACGGCCAACTCGCTGCCGACGGTGTGGGCGTAGACGAGCTTCACTGGTCCGAGCGTGGTCGCCGAAAGCGACGCTCGCGTGATGGCGGCAAGTTGACGGCGAGGCGTCTTGAACTTGCATTCGGTGAGCCAAGCCGGGGCGCTCGCCTCGAGGGCCTCCAGCTCGGCGTCTTCCATCACGCTGAATCGGCGTAGCGGTGTCCTTGTCAGCAATCCTGCCCTGGTCGTCATTGGCAATGCTCACCTCTTCCGCCAACGCTCGGAACCCGATCGTCAATGCTTGTATGACATGCATCGTAGAATAGCAAGGGCTTGTGGTCGTGTCGCGGGATCAAGGGTGCCTCGTGTGCCGAGGGCCTGGAGGCGCGAGGCGCTCAAACAACGGCCTACATCCTTCATCCACGCTGTTGACGCACGCGTTGTAGATCGGACGCTGGCCGACCAGTGCAGGGACACGGGCGTTGGCGTGGACCCACAGGAACACCACGTCGCCAACCGAACTGGCACCGACCTCCGTCGAGGACATGTCGAGGTATTCCATCGCTCAGTTTGACAAGGCATTCGGTTTTGGTGTCCCACAAGCCTCTGGTGAGTCTGTAGCGCAGGCCGGTGTGAAGGAAGTAGGTCTGTCAGCGCATAGATGTCGCCCGCGGCCATTGCGGCACAAAGAGCGGCTTCGGCGATTCGGACCTCGGTGAGGGAAGGAGCGTTCACGACCCAGTGGGGGCAAGGACGATGTCGAACCGGGTGCGGGTCCAGGTGCCCTCGACAACCCGTCCGTCAGGTGTGGGCGTGCCGGCCGACTGCTCGACGAAGTCCTTGATGAGGGACTCCTTGACCCCAAAGACGCTGTCCTTGTCGAGCAGATCGTCACCGGCGACGAAGATGTGGGTGACCAGTCGGCGGCACCCAGGTGCGGTGACCATGAAGTGGAGGTGGCTCGCCCGGTACGGCGAGCGACCGACGGCCTGCAACATCTTGCCCACCGGGCCGTCATACGGGATCGGGTACGGCGTCGGCGTGCCGCCCCAGAAGCGATAGGCGCCGTTCTCGTCGGCGAACAGGTGGGCGCGGGCGGCGACCCGGCCGTCCGCATACTGGACGTCATACAGGCCGTCCGCGTCGGCCTCCCACACTTCGATCCGAGCGCCGGGGAGGCGGTTGCCCTCGGTGTCGGTGACGGTGCCCTCAACCCAGCACGGCTGGCCGGCGGCTCCGAAGGACATGTCCTCGCCGTTCTGAATTTCCGGGGAACCCTCGACGAAGAACGGGCCCCACACGGTTGACTCGGTGGCGTCCTTGTACGCCTCGTTGTTGATCGCGATGGTCTGCATCGAGGCGCCCAAGGTGTCGGAGAGCAGAATGAACTCCTGGCGCTTGTCGTCAGTGATGTGCCCGACCGCGGTGAGGAACTTGATTGCTTCGCCCCACTCCTCCTCGGTCAACCGCACGTCGCGCAGGAACGCATGCAGGTGCTCTACCAGCGAAACCATGACTCGCTTCAGGCGCGGATCGGCACAGCCGTCGAAGGAGCGGATCACGCGCTGAAGTACGTCCTCCTCAATCTCCGCCTGGCGCGCTTTGACTGGCCGGCACGGGGTCTGTTGTTCGGCCTCGGCGTATTCGATCCGCTGGACAGCAAGGTTCCGGGCGTCGGTCGGGCTCATGCGGGTTCGCTTCCTTCCCAAGCCGCCCGCAGAAGGGCGGTGACGTTCTCGTGAGTGACTGGAGTCGGGTTGTTGACCGGGATCGCTCTGAGGAGCGGCGCAACCGCCTTCTCGATCCCGCTCTCCGGCATGCCGAAGTCCTTGAGCGCCCTTGGTGCGTCGAGGGTCTTGCGCAACGCGGCGAGGCCCGCAGTGGCGGTCGGCGACCCAAATGCGGTCGCGATCCGGACATCAGCGTCAGCTGCGTTGGGTGAGTTGAAGGCCAGGACATACGGGAGTACGACAGCGTGCGTCTGTGCGTGCGGCAGGTTGAACATCCCACCCAGCACATGACAGATCTTGTGATGCACCCCCGACCCCGCGGAGGCGAAGGCGACCGCGGCCAGGTAGGCGCCGTAGAGCGTCTGCTCGATCCCCGCCATGCTCGCCGGGTCAGCTGCCACCACCGGCAGCCCCTCCGCCAGGCCGCGAATGCCCTCCTGCGCCAACGCCCGATCGATCGGGTCCGACCGCGGCCCCCACATCGAGTCCACACAATGCGCCATCGCGTTGAGCCCACTGGCCACAGTCATCTTTCCCGGCAGGCTGGTCAACAGCGAGGCGTCGTAGACGATCGAGGCCGGCAAAACCTTGTTGTCCACACCGGTGGTCTTCGTCTCACCCTCGGTCAGGCCCCACACGCTGGTCGCCTCACTCCCGGCGTACGTCGTGGGAACGGCAATGATCGGCAGACCGGTTGTCATGGCCACCGCTTTCGCCAAGCCCGTTGTCGATCCGCCGCCAACCGACACCAGGACATCAGCTCCCGAGGTCTCTGCGGCCTCGCGTGCCCGGACAGCTACCTCGACAGGCACATGCATCACGACGTCCTCGTGCCGGAGCACGACCGGGAGCTTCTTCGCGATCGGGTCGACCAAGCCGGCTTCCCGCCCGGAGGCGATGAGCATGACCCTGCTGCATTTCAGTGCCGCCACCTCCGCCGCTACGGCCTCTGCGGCCGAGCTGGCGGCGAAGACGACACGCTGCGGCAGCGTCTCGTGAGTGAAGTTCATCAGTTTCTTTGGCTTCCTTCTTGTTTTGCGTCGTCCTTATGGCGTTCAACAGCTCGGTGTCAGGCCCGGGAGGATGTCCGGCCGGGGCGGCTGCGGAAACGCGGTGACAGCGGCTCCGAGGCCCCGGGTGAGGGCGGCGTTCACCTCGACTGCGGTGGGATCGGTGAGTGTGGCGGCCAGGTGGGCGTCGGGGCGGATCACCCACACCTCGTCGGGCTTGATGCCCAGCCTCGCGGCGCCGCCCTCGGCCAGGTCCGCGCTGCGGTGCACGGGCACGGCACGGCCCAGGTCGAGCAGCTCCCGGTGCAGCGCGGCGGCGTTCACCTCGTCGCCGGTGACCACCGTGAAACGCCTGCGCGCCAGCAGTCGCAGGCGCGTAGCCCTGGCCGTGGCGGGATCGGTGACCGGGATGTCAGGTACCAGTACGCCAGGTCCGGGTGCCGGCACGGATCCCTTCGGCGGGCGACCGGCGAAGGGGCGCGCCGGGTCGGTGGTGGTCAGTGGCGAGTCGACGTACCAGAACGGCTCTGCCAGCCGCCCCGAGTCCACCTGCGCCCGGGCGGCCGGTTCGGCCACGGCACGCTCCAGCACGTCGAGCCGCCGGGCCTGTTCCGTGGGGGTCTGGGGCACCAGGAACTCCATCGTGGCTCCCGTGATCGCGAGGTTCTCCAGGGCCGCGGCGTGCCGCTCGTGGTGATAGCTGTCCAGCAGGCCCTCCCCAGCCATGCCGTGCAGGACCGCGGCGACCTTCCACGCGGCGTTCTCGGCGTCCTGCACCCCTGAGTTCAGGCCCCGGCCGCCGAACGGGGAGACCAGATGGGCGGCGTCGCCCACCAGGAGCACCCGACCCACCCGGAACCGGTCGGCGACCCGGGAGTGGAACCGGTAGACCGACTTCCAGACGATCCGATACGCATGGTCGCCGATCACAGCCCGGATCCGGCGGTCGAGCCGGCCGTCGCTCTCCTCGGCCGCCATGTCGAACTCTTCGGGCACCTGCCAGTCGATCCGGTACGTCGAATCGGGGCAGGGGTGGATCAGCACCTGGCGCCCGGGGTTCCACTCCGGGTCGAAGTAGAAGCGCCGCTCCCGTTCCCAGCCGGGCAGATCGGCTTGGATGTCGCAGATGAGGAACTGGTCGCCGAACGTACGGCCGCCGAACTCCACTCCGAGGCGCTCGCGCAGGCCATGCCCTCTAGCGCCCACGCAGGCCAGCACGTAGGCCGCGCGGACCGTGACGTTCCCGTCGGCGGTCTCACAGAGCAGCTCGACGTGGTCCTGATGCTGGATCAGGTCGGTGACCCGATGCCCCCAACGCGCCTCGACGAGCGGCTGGCCGGCGATCCGCTCGTCGAGCACCTGCTCGGTGCGGGTCTGGGAGAGGTTGACGAACGGCGGAAAGACGCTGCCGTCGTCGGTGTACTCGGTGCAGAAGAGTTCGTGCTCGCGGTAGAACGTGCGAGCACGGCTCCAGGTCAGTCCCTCCTGCGCGATCTGCCGTCCGGCTCCGTCGAGGGTGTCCCAGATGTCGAGGATGTCGCGCTGTTGGGCGATCGCCTTGGAGCCGACCGGATCGCGCTCGGGACGCTGGTCCAACACGATGGTGGACAGACCCCAGTGGGCCAGGAGCAGGGCGGCGGTCTGGCCGACCGGGCCGTTGCCGATGACGACGACGGGGGCGTCGATCCGGTTTCTGTCGGTGGTGGTCATGGTGTCGTCCCGTCCTCAGTGCTGCAGCTGGGCCCAGACCTGACGGTCGCGCTCCGCTGTCCAGACGCTCGGGTGCTCGCCACCGGAGAGCTCCTCCCAGAGCCGGGCGACGTCGAAGGGCAGGCAGTGCTCGAAGATCGGCCAGCTGCCGTACTGCGGCTCGAGTGCGCCGTGGGCGGCTTCGAAGGCCTCCTTGAGGTCGCCTCCCCGGGCGTGCACGCTCTGAACGGTGTTGATCAACGTGGTGAGGAAGCCTCGCGTCTGGGCGATCGCCGCGGAGACCTCGTCCCGGCCTCGGGCGATGACGCCCCGGCCGCCCACCAGCACCTCGGCGCCCAGGGCCGCGACCCGGTCGAGGGTCTCGGTGGCCCATTCCCGGTGGTAGGCGTCACCGGTGTACAGCGCGGCCTGGGTCTCGACCAGGTCGCCCGCGAACAGCACCTTGTGGCGCGGGAGCCAGGCGACGATGTCACCGGACGTGTGCCCCCGGCCGAGGAAGAGGAGTTGCAGCTCGCCCCGGTCGCCGCCGAGGTCGATGGACAGCCCGTCGGTGAAGGTGACATCCGGCCGGGTGAGTCCGGGGACGGAGTCGGGGTCCTCGAAGAGCACCGGGAAACGCCCCTGCTCGGAGTCCCAGTCCTGCTTGCCGCGCTCCTCGATCAACGCCTTGGTCTGGGCGTGGGCGATGATCACGTCGGGCTCGAAGGCGCTCGCTCCGAGGACGCGGGCCGCGTGGTAGTGCGACAGGACCAGGTGGCGCACCGGCTTGTCGGTGTGCTCCCGCACCATCGCCAGGGTCCTGCGGGCGACGGTCGGTGTGGCGAGTGCCTCGAAGCAGACGAGGTAGTCCTCTCCCTCGACCGCGCCGAAGTTGGGATCGCCCTCGGCGGTGACGGCGTAGACGCCGTCGGCGAGTACCTCCAGAGTCTGCTGCTTGACCCTGGTCTCACCGGTGGAAGCGAACGGCTTGGACATGGCGGCTCCATCGCGTAGAGGTCATGAGGTCCGGAAGGTCGTAAAACCTTTGATGACCTTGGATGGGAAGACCGTAGGGGGAAGCGTCACGTCCGGCAAGGGGATCCGGAGAGCTTTTCGCCGGCGCCCGTCACCGGGACGGGTCGCGGCAGGGCGGTCAGTCGGCGCGGCGACGTACTTCGAGGTCGTCGGCGGCTGCGAGCAGCTTGCCGAGAGCGCTCACGACCGCGGCACGCTCCTCGGGAGTCAGGAGCCGCGACCACAGCCGTTCGCGGTCGTTGTGGGCGCGGTAGACCTCTCGAACCCGCTGTTCGCCCTCGGCGGTGAGCGCATAGGTGATCAACCGGCCGTCGTCGGGCAGGGGGGCACGGGTGAGCAGTCCATGGCGTTCGAGGGTCTTGGACAGCGTCGAGGTGCTCTGCCGGCTCATGCCGGAGAGGCGGGCCGCGTGCCGGGCTTCGAGCGGCCCCGAGACCCAGAGCACGTACAGCAGGCGGAAGCCCGACCAGCTCCACCCGGCGGGCCGGTGGACGGTCGACTCCAGGTCGTAGACGACTGTGCCCGCCGCGCGGTGGAGAGTGAGCACCAGGGATGCGGCCTCGAGATCGGCGTCGTCGACGAGCTCGCTGGTGCGCCCGTGGGCGTACTCGGCGAAGGACTGGAAGTCCAGGTCGGTGACGTCGGGCTCCGGCTTCTGGGGCATCATGTGCCCAGCATCGCAGAGCCCACGACCGCGCCCGGGTGCGGCCAGGTGGGATCTCGGCCTCGCCGGCTCTCCGGCAAGGGCGGATCGGGAAGGGTGAGCCGGTATCAGGTGGAAGTGGTACGCCGGCGTGCGCTCAGGCACACACCGCACAGAGCCGCCACCGCCTTGAGGTAGGTGATGCTCAACGGGCCGAAGGGCTCGGAGGAGTGACGGTGCAGGCCCATCGCCCCGACCACCGAGGAACCGCTGCGCAGCGGGACGAAGAGGTAGGTGCCGGGCAACTCCACGTGAGCCAGCGCCGCCGTGCGGGCATACCCCGCCTTGGTCGAGAAGCGGCGCAACTGCACCGGTTCCTCCGCCGTGAGCGTGCGGACGGCGGCGAATCCGGAGTCGGCAAGACGCAGTTCCTGGGCAGCCTCCTGCCAGGCGGCGCTGAACCCGTGATGGGCGACCAACTGCAGTCGATCACCGTCCAACAGGTGCAGGCCGATCGCATCGACCGTCCCTTCCTGGACGAGGGAGCGGGCGACCAGGCTCGCCGCGGACCTGGCGTCGGGTGCGCTGGCGAGCTCCTCGCAACGCCGGGCCAGTCGCTCGGCCAGGAGCAGGTCGCTGCCCGTCTCGGACGTGCGCCGCTCCTCCTCCCGGGCCCCCACTTCGGTGACCTGACCACCGAACCGATAGCCGGAGCCTCGCACCGAGAGGACGAAGCGCGGCTCATGGACGGTGTCGCCCAGCTTGCGCCGCAGACGCCCGACTCCGATACGGAGTGTGTTGAGTCCGTCGTCACCGCCGGCCCACCCCCACACACGGGAGGTGAGACGACTGGCCGGGACCACCTGTCCTCCGGCCTCCATCAGACAGACGAGCAGCTTGAACTCCGTGTTGGTCAGCCGTACCGGCTCGGTGTCGAGGGTGGCTTCTCGCTGCCACAGGTCGACGCGCAGCGGCCCGGACAGAAGGTAGCGGGCACCCGCGTCGGAGCCTTCGGCCGCCCGCCGCACCAATGCCAGTACCCGAGCGCCCATCTCCTCCTCCCGGGTGCTGGTGGGCAGCACGGTGTCCGCTCCGGCGGAGATCAGCGCGACGCTCTGGGGCCCGGTGACGTCGGCGAGTACGGCGATGGGTGCACGCGTGGCCCGGCGCACCCGTGCGACGGTCGTGGGGTCGGGCGGCAGGTCTGCGGGGATGATGACGAGCACGGCAGCCGGGCGGTTGACCGTGAGCGCCCAGCCCAGTTCCTCGGCCTCGTGCAGGTGCAGCACGCTCCAGTTCAGTCTCTCGGACATCGCCCCGACGTGGGGCCTGGTGTGCAGCTCGTTCCCCAGGTCGACCACTGCCAGCCGCTGGGCCGGCACCGGGAAGACCGAGGCGGCGCCGGTCCGTGCACGGCGCGTCCGGGGATCGTCGCCGATGTCACGTGTCCTCACGGAATCGGCCTCCTCTCCTGGCATTGCGGCAGCGATGAGCGCTGCGGCCCTGGTCACGAGGGCCCAACGTCGACTCTGGCACGCCGAACATTTCATTTCCATGTCAACGTGGAAGCATCTTGCCCGGCCGGATCGGGATTCTCGCCGACGCGGCATCCCGCGCCTCACCCGCTCGGAGAGCGGGAAACCGGCTCGAAGAGGGCGTCGCGACCAAGGCGTCCAAGGGGCCCGGGCCGGCTTTGCGTCTCGAGGAGACCCCTTCACAGGATCGGGGCACATCACAGCTCGACGATCACCAAGGAGCGCCTGATGGCGTACTACCGCTCACTGGGCGAGGTGCCGCCGGTCCGGCACACCGTGTTCCGGTCGGACACCGGGGACCTGTACTACGAGGAACTCATGGGTGAGGAAGGCTTCTCTTCCGACTCCTCCCTCCTGTACCACCGTCATATCCCGTCAGCGGTCGTGGGCGCCCGACGCTGGGAGCTTCCCGACCAGACGCTCACCCCCAACGCTCCCTTGCTGCCCCGGCACCTGAGGCTGCACGACCTCGCGGATGCCACGACCCTCGCCGAGACCGACGCCGTCAGGGGGCGTCGTCTCGTTCTGGGTAACGAGGACGTGCGCATCTCCTACGTCGTCGCGGGCGGCACCTCACCGCTCTACCGCAACGCGCTCGGCGACGAGTGCGTCTACGTGGAGGCCGGCGAGGCCGTCGTCGAGACCGTCTTCGGTGCCCTGCCGGCACGCCAGGGCGACTACGTCGTCATCCCCCGCGCCACCACGCACCGATGGGTCGTGGAGGAAGGCCGGGAGGTCCGGCTCTACGCCATCGAGGCGAACAGCCACATCGCGCCGCCCAAGCGCTACCTGTCGCAGTACGGGCAGCTGCTCGAGCACGCCCCGTACTGCGAGCGCGACCTGGTGGGCCCGTCCGAGCCGCTGCACGTCGAAGAGACGGACGTCGACGTCTACATCAAGCACCGGAGCCCGGCGGGGGTCACCGGCACCATCCACACGCTGCCCCACCATCCGTTCGACGTCGTGGGCTGGGACGGCTGCCTCTACCCCTACACGTTCAACATCGCCGACTTCATGCCGATCACCGGCAAGGTGCACCAGCCGCCGCCGGTCCACCAGGTCTTCGAGGGCAAGAACTTCGTGATCTGCAACTTCGTGCCGC
Organism: Streptomyces sp. NBC_01635; assembly: GCF_045209715.1. Taxonomy (NCBI): domain Bacteria; kingdom Bacillati; phylum Actinomycetota; class Actinomycetes; order Kitasatosporales; family Streptomycetaceae; genus Streptomyces; species Streptomyces sp. NBC_01635. The sequence continues at coordinate 7,046,341 of NZ_CP109277.1, forward strand.
GCAAGGTGGACTACCACGAGAAGGCGGTGCCGGTGCCCTACTACCACTCCAACGTCGACTCCGACGAGGTCATGTTCTACGTCGGAGGCGACTACGAGGCTCGCAAGGGCTCCGCCATCGGACTCGGCTCGATCTCCTTCCACCCGGGCGGCCACCCCCACGGGCCACAGCCCGGCGCGATCGAGGCCAGCCTCGGCAAGGACTACTTCGACGAAACCGGCGTCATGGTCGACACCTTCCGGCCGCTGCAGCTGGGCGAGGCCGGCCTCGCGACCGAGGACAAGGCCTACGCGTCGTCCTGGAGCGGCGGGCGGTGGCTCGCGTGACGACGACCGCCCCGGCATTCACCGGCTTCTTCGACGACGCCGCGATCTTCCCGCCGGGATCCGCCACCCTGCCGGACGCCGTACGCGCGCACCTGGCCCGCCGTTCCACGCCCCTCCTTCCGCTGGTCGGACCGCTCCTGCTGACGGTCGACCGGGTCCCCGAGGCCGCACGAATCGCCCGGGCCACGAGCACCGAGCTCGGCCACGACCTCGGAAGTGAACCGCTTCGGACCGGACTGGTCGTGGCCCCCGGCGCACTGGACACGGCGCGCCGCATCGCCGACGACCCCCCGGAAGGGCTCGTGGTCTGCGGCCTGGAGGTGAAGACCGACGAGCGATGGCCTGAGCAACTGCGTGCGGCGGTGGACCTGGCGGCGACGTCCCCCTACACCGTGCATGTCGAGCTCTCCGGTGACGCTGTCGGAGAGGGAGGGGTCGCGGCCCTCGGCGGAACACCGGCCCGGCTGAAGTTCCGGACCGGTGGCCTCGACGCCGCGCTGTTCCCCACTGCCGAGCAGCTCGCCGCGGTCATCGACGCGGCCGTCGCGGCTCGGGTGCCGTACAAGCTGACGGCCGGACTGCACAGGGCCATCCGGTACGTCGGGCTGGAAACGGGCTATCCGCATCACGGCTTCCTCAACATCGCCCTCGCCACCGCCGCAGCGCAGCAGGGCGCGCCCCTGGCAGAGGTCGTACGGATGCTGTCCCTCAAGGACCGTGGCGAGGTCCGCCGCGCCTACCTGGAGGCCGGCGCCGGATGGCGCGGCACGTTCGAGTCCTTCGGCACCTGCAGCATTCTCGAGCCGGTCGAATCCCTCATCGATCTCGGCCTTCTGGACCCAGCCCTTCTCCCCGCCCCTGATGGAGGCACCGCATGAGCACCCCGTCCCCCACCAGCGCCGCCGCGGCACTGGGCACCGTCGGCAACGGCGTCGAGCACCTTCCCTACGGATCGTTCACGGCAGGGGACGCGGCACCTCGGCTCGGCGTACGGCTCGGAGATCACGTCCTCGATGTGGCGGCCGTGCTCGACCTCGCCGGAGGGAACGTCAGCGCCGCTGCCCGGGAAGCCGCCGACTCCCCCTCCCTGGACGGGCTGCTGGCCTGCTCCAAGGCGGTGTGGGACGAGGTGCGCGGCGCGCTGCAGGCAGCGTTCCTGGACCCCGCCCGTACCGACGCGATCCTCGCGACGGCGGTGCCCCTGAGCGACGTGACGCTCGGCCTGCCGTTCACCGTCGCCGACTACGTGGATTTCTACGGCAACGAGTTCCACGCCCGCAACGTCGGCAAGATCTTCCGCCCGCACATGGAGCCGCTCACCGCGAACTGGAAGCACCTGCCGATCGGCTATCACGGCCGCGCCGGCACCATCGTCCCCAGTGGGACGGACTTCCCCCGTCCGCAAGGGATGCGGCCCGAGCCCGAGGGGCCGCCCAGCTTCGGCCCCAGCCGGCGCCTTGACATCGAAGCCGAGGTCGGCTTCGTGCTCGGCTCCCCGGTGCCGCAGGGCCGAGTACCGCTCCACGAGGCCGAACAGCACGTCTTCGGCCTCACCCTCGCCAACGACTGGTCGGCGCGGGACATCCAGAGCTTCGAGTACGTTCCTCTCGGCCCCAACCTCGGCAAGTCCTTCTGCACCACCATCTCGCCGTGGGTCACCCCGCTCGCCGCCCTGGCGGGATCCCGTGTCGCGCCGCCGCCCCGGGACACCCCGCTCGCCTCGTACCTCGACGACAGCGATGCCGACCCGTGGTGCTTCGATCTGCAGATCGAGATCTCGCTCAACGGTGAGGTGATCTCGGTGGCACCCTTCGCCGAGACGTACTGGACCGCCGCCCAGATGCTGGCCCACATGACCGTCAACGGGGCGGGCCTGCGCGCGGGCGACTTCTTCGCCGGCGGCACTGTCTCCGGGCCGGAGCGCAACCAGCGCGGATCGTTCCTGGAGATCTGCTGGGGAGGCTCGGAGCCGCTCACCCTCAAGGACGGCAGCGAGTTCACCTTCCTCCGGGACGGCGACGAGGTCAGCATGCGGGCCACCGCCCCCGGCCCCGACGGCAGCGTCATCGCGCTCGGGGAGTGCACGGGCCGAGTCCTCCCTCCCGCCAACAGCTGACGCTAACGGCGTCGGGCCTGTCGGCCCCCGCCGGGGCCGTAGTTGCTGCATGCCAAGACCAGATGCTTCATGCGCGGCCTCGCCGCGCCCCTCGAAGGATGGGAAACATCATGTCAAAACTCTGGACGAGCGCCGCGGAAGCGCTCCAGGACGTGCTGCACGACGGAATGACGTTGGCAGTGGGCGGGTTCGGGCTCAGCGGAGTTCCCGTCGATCTGGTCGACGCCGTCCGGGGCTCCGGAGTCAAGAACCTGACGATCGTCTCGAACAACATGGGTGTCGACGGCAAGGGCCTGGGCGTTCTGATCGAAGCCGGGCAGGTCGCCAAGGTCGTGGCCTCGTACGTGGGCGAGAACAAACTCTTCGCCGCTCAGTTCCTCTCCGGGAAGCTGGAGGTCGAGTTCAATCCGCAAGGGACGCTCGCCGAGCGTCTGCGCGCCGGGGGCGCCGGGATTCCCGCCTTTTACACCAAGACCGGTGTAGGGACACTCGTGGCTGAAGGGAAACCGCACGCCGAGTTCGACGGCGAAACCTACGTCCAGGAGCGCTCCATCGTCGCCGACGTCTCTCTGGTCAGGGCGCACCTGTCCGACACGGACGGCAACCTCGTCTACCGCTGGACCGCCCGGAACTTCAACCCCGTCGTGGCCACCGCCGGAAGGACGACCATCGCCGAGGTGGAGCAGGTCGTCGACACCGGTGCGATCGACCCGAACCACATCGTGACCCCCGGGGTCTACGTCCAGCGTGTCGTGCGGGCGGACGACCGGCTCAAGGATATCGAGCAGCGCACCGTCAGGCCCCGGCCGATGGCGGCGGCCGCAGCCAAGTAAAGAAGGACGAAGGAGCAGCACACCATGCCATGGACCCGCGCCGAGATGGCCGCGATCGCGGCCAGTGAGCTCAACGACGGCGACTACGTCAACCTGGGCATCGGTATCCCCACTCTGGTGGCCAACAACCTGCCCGAGGGGGTGCGAGTGACCCTGCACAGCGAGAACGGCCTGCTGGGCATGGGACCTTTCCCCTACGACGGCGACGAGGACGCCGACCTGATCAACGCCGGCAAGCAGACCGTCACCATCCTGCCCGGCGGAAGCATCTTCGATTCCTCGGAGTCGTTCGCCATGATCCGGGGCGGCCACGTGAAGATCGCCGTCCTCGGCGCCCTGCAGGTCTCCGGTTCCGGTGACCTCGCCAACTGGAGCATCCCGGGGAAGCTGGTCAAGGGGATGGGAGGAGCCATGGACCTGGTCGCCGGAACCCCCCGCGTGGTGGTGCTCACTGACCACGTCGCCAAGGACGGCACTCCCAAGATCGTCAAGGAGTGCACCCTTCCCTTGACGGGCCGCAAGGTGGTGGACCGGATCATCAGCGACCGTGCCGTTTTCGACGTGACCGAACGCGGCCTGTTGCTGCGGCGCATTGCCCCCGGCGTCACGATGCGCGAGCTTCGGGACCACACCGACGCCGAATTCGATGTGAGTGACGAGGTCGAGGAGACGTTGGCGGCATGAGCCTGACAGAACAGTTCGGCAAGGACGTACTGATCACCGGATGGGGGCACTCCAGGTTCGGCAAGCACTCCGACGAGACCCTTGAATCCCTGATCGTCCAGGTGGCCGCGGAGGCCATCCGCAACGCCGGTGTGGAACCCGGCCAGATCGACGAGGTCTTTCTGGGCCAGTTCAACTCCGGTATGGTCCCGCTCGGTTTCGCCTCGTCCCTGGCGCTCCAGGCCTCCGACGAGCTGGCGGGCGTCCCGGCCACCCGGGTGGAGAACGCCTGCGCCTCAGGCTCCGCCGCGTTCCACCAGGGCGTCAAGTCCCTGCTGGCCGGGACCGCGCGCACCGTACTGGTCATCGGCGCCGAGAAGATGACCCACGCGACAGCCGACGTGGTCGGCGCGGCCCTCCTGGGGGCCGACTACGAAATGGCCGGGCAGCACTCCACGACAGGGTTCGCCGGACTCTTCGCCGACGTGGCCAACCACTACGAGAAGCGATACGGCGCGGTCGGTGACGTCCTTGGATCCATAGCGGCCAAGAACCACCGCAACGGCATGCTCAACCCATACGCCCAACTCCGCAAGGACCTCGGCGAGGACTTCTGCCAGACCGTCTCCGACCGCAACCCCGTGGTGGCCGCACCGCTACGCCGCACCGACTGCTCGCCCATATCCGACGGCGCCGCAGCCCTGGTACTCACCACCACCGCCTCGTCGCTGTCCGCCGCAACAATTCCGGTCCGACTTGTCGGCTTCGGCCAGGCCAACGACTTCCTGCCCGCCGGCAAACGCGATCCGGTGGCCTTCGCCGGAAGCGTCACCGCCTGGCAGCGGGCCACGGCGATGGCCGGCGTATCCCTGGACGACCTCGACTTCGCCGAGGTGCACGACTGCTTCACCATCGCCGAGCTCGTGCTCTACGAGGTCATTGGCCTGACCGAGCGGGGTGCGGGCCGCCGAGCGGTCGAGGAGGGTTGGGTGTACCGGGGAGGCAAGCTGCCGGTCAACCTCTCCGGAGGCCTCAAGGCCAAGGGCCATCCCGTCGGGGCCACCGGGGTCTCCCAGATCGCCCTCGCAGCCATGCAACTGTCCGGCGCCGCCGGCGACATGCAACTGCCCGGCGCCCGGCGCGCCGCCGTACACAACATGGGCGGTCTGGCAGTGGCCAACTACGTCAGCGTCCTGGAAGCCGTCTGAGTCAGGCCGTGATGGGCGCGCGGTGGCAGCAACGGGGCGGCTTCGTCCGGAACCTTCCCGCGCGCCATCCCACCGGCTGACTACCGCATCGCCACTGACCGGCCGTACTACCCCGGAAAGCACCGGAAGAACGGGGTGAACGTGCGGGTCCCCGCCGACCCGTTCGGCACCTGCTGTGGGCCTCGCCGGCTCTGTCCGGCGCGGTCCACGACGCCTGCGCGGCCCGTACCCACGGCGTCATCGACGTCCTGGCCGAGGCCGGCATCCGTTGCTGGGCCGACAAGGGCTACCAGGGAGCCGACGGTACGGCACGCGTGCCGTACCGTCGGTCGCTGGCGTGTGGCCCTACCAGGGCCGTCGCGTCTGCCGTCCGAAGAGGGTGCCGCCCGGTTCGGGCGGTGGGGGAGTGCCCGGCTTGAGGGGCCAGGCGAGCAGCATGCCCACGACGAAGCCGACCATGTGGGCCGCGTAGGCCACCGTTCCGGCGCCGGTGACGCCCGCGCCGGAGGAGTAGGCCGCCTGCAGCAGGAACCACAGGCCCAGGACGATCCAGGCCGGCAGCCGCAGCGGCAGGAAGATCAGGAAGGGGACGAGGACCCAGACCCGGGCCCTCGGGTAGAGGACCAGGTAGGCGCCGAGGACGCCGGCAATGGCGCCCGAGGCGCCGATCAGGGGAGTGGTGGCATCGGGGTTCGTGAGTGCGAATCCGTATGCGGCTGCGTAGCCGCAGAGCAGGTAGAACAGCAGGTACCGCAGATGCCCCATGCGGTCCTCGATGTTGTTGCCGAAGATCTAAAAGGTGGGCATCAGTGCAGGTCAGAGGCATAATTGCTGAGCCCCAGGTCAGCAAGTAGCCAGCAAGCGGCGAGCGGGAGGCCCCGCCTTGCTGACCGCGGGACGTGACAGCAGAGCCGGCCTTCGCTGGTCCGCTCGTCCTCTGGAAGGTGTCGCTCCCTGGCTCGTCGGCTCGCCCGCGGCATGGGCTCCTTCTTCGAGCCCTGTGACTGCTCCAGGCCCAGCCGTTGCCCGCACGCCTGCACCATCCGGTTTCGCGACGCTCGGGGAAAACAGCGAGAGGAGACCGGGTATCGGACCCAGGAAGCGGCGGTCGAACGGCTGACGGAGCTGTACGCCGACCGGAAGAAGACGTCTCCCTCGGTGGCGGAGGCGCGACGGGAACTGGGGCAGCAGACGATAGAGGAGTACGCCCGGACGTGGTTGCCTCGGCAGCGCAAGATAACCGAGTACTCGACTGAGAAAGCCCTGGCGAGCCACTTCAGGGCATAGATCAAACCGGTGATCGGATCGCGAAACTCGGGGCAGCTCATCACTCGGTACCAGCCCGAGGTAGGCGCCAATGCTCGCTCCGGTGAACCGCTCCCAGTCGCCGATTTCCACGGCCAGGGCAAAGCCGGCGAGAGCGTCGGTTCCGCGCAGGCACCCGAGCCGGGCGACCACCGCAGACCACGGTGAGTCGGCGGCCATCGCGGCGATCGCTTTATCGAGACGGGCCCGACGTCCTTCGGCCAGGACCACCGCCTCGTACGCACTGTCGTAGGCGGCCTTCATCGCCACGTCGTCGAAGCGTTGCGCGCCGAGCCACGCGTGGTGAGCCGGCCTCCACGTGACCCCGCCGCTCCACACGAGCCCTTGGCGCAGCAGCAGTTTGCTCACCTGATGGCGGGCACGCATCAGATCCCCGCGCACATCCTCGCGCGCCGCACCAGATCCCGGGTGGCTTCTTCGGCCGCCGACGGCACCTGCACCGCGGTGAACTCGCCCAGGCGCAGCAGCTTCGCCAAGTGCAGAGCGTCGCGCGCATCGGTTTTCACCCGCTCATCGGCCGGACGTTGCAGCCTTGAGGGCGCGAGTACCTCGCAGTGTATCCCCGCCACCGAAAGCGCCACGGCCAGGCCGAACCTGGTCGGCCCGGCTTCGTAGGCCACCGCGACTGGACTGGGCAGGCAACTGATCCACCCGAGGACGTCAACATGCTGCGGCGTGAGCCGACAGCAGATCAACTCCCCGGTCACTGTGTCGATCGCGCACGCCACCACGCTGCGGGCATGCACATCCGACCCGACGCTCGTACGCTCAGAAAACACCGGGCCTCCCGCAAATGTAGGCACTACCGGCCAGGCTGCGCCCGGCCGGAAACCCACGACAACTTGTGAGTGAGGCCCGGGCCCACGACCGGCACCTACATACCGTCTAGGCCACTTCCGCGACGGATCCGGCGGCCAGCCCCAGTTCGCGCTCGCCGAGAGGGGTGAAGAAGCGTTCGACGTCGGCCTCGGTGACCTCTGCGAGGGTGGCGGGCGACCAGCGCGGGTTGCGGTCCTTGTCGATGACCTGGGCGCGGATGCCCTCCACCAGGTCGGGAGCGGTCAGGGCGACACAGGAGACCCGATACTCCTGGTCGAGGACCCGCTCCAGTAGGCCGAGCCGACGGGCGCGGCGCAGGGCGGCCAGGGTGACCTTCAGCGCGGTGGGCGACTTGGCGAGCAGACTCTCGGCGGCCTCCTTGGCGGCGGGGTCGGGGTGGGCGAGCAGCCGCTGGACGATCTCCTCTAGCGAGCCGGCCGAGTAGCAGGCGTCGATCCACTCCCGCCGCCCGGCCAGCTCCCCCTGCGGCGCGGGCCGCACATGGCGGGCCACGGCGTCCCGCACGGGCAGGTCGGCGAGGTCGGCGACAAAGCGCGGTAGGGCGAAGGAGGGGACGAAGTGGTCGGCGAGGCCGCAGAGCAGGGCGTCGCCGGCACCGATGACGGCGCCTGTCAAGGCGAGATGCGTGCCGAGTTCCCCCGACGCGAGGGCGAGCAGATAGGTGCCGCCGACGTCCGGTACGAAACCGATACCGGTCTCGGGCATGGCGATCCGGGACCGTTCAGTGACGACACGGACGCTACCGTGTGCGGAGACACCGACTCCGCCGCCCATCACGATGCCGTCCATAACGGCGACGTAGGGCTTGGTGTAGCGCGCGATGCGGGCGTTAAGGCGATATTCGTCGCGCCAGAACGCGGCTGAGGTGCTGCCGTCGCCGTCCCGGACGTCGTCGTGGATGGCTCGGATGTCGCCGCCCGGGCACAGGCCGCGTTCCCCCGCGCCGGTGATGACGACCGTCTCGACCGCGGGGTCTTGCTCCCAGGCGGTGAGGGCTTCGTCGACCTGGCGGACCATCGCGTGGTTCAGGGCGTTGAGGGCGCGGGGGCGGTTGAGGGTGAGGTGGGCGACGCGTCCAGCGGTGTGGAGCCGGACCGCCTCTTCGCTGTCGGTCATCCGAACGCCTCCGTGAGGCCGCGGGCCACGATGACGCGCATGATCTCGTTGGTTCCTTCCAGGATCCGGTGGACGCGAAGATCGCGGACGATCTTCTCGATGCCGTACTCGTTGAGGTAGCCGTATCCGCCGTGCAGTTGGAGCGCCCGGTCGGCGACCGCGTACCCGATGTCGGTGGCGAACCTCTTGGCCATGGCGCACAGGTACGGCGCCTGCGGGTGGCCCCGGTCCAGTGCCTGGGCGGCCTGCTGGACCAGGGCGCGGGCCGCGGCGAGTTCCGTCGCCATGTCGGCGAGGCCGAAGCGCAGTGCCTGGGCGTCGAGCAGACGCTGACCGAAGGCCTCCCGGTCGGCTAGGTGGGCGAGGCTGCGGTCGAGGGCGCTGCGGGCACCGCCCAGGGAGCAGGCGGCTATGCCGAGGCGGCCGCCGTTGAGCCCGTTCATCGCGATCCGGAAGCCCTGGCCCTCCCGGCCAAGCAGCCGATCAGCCGGGACACGTACGGCATCCAGCACGACCTGCCGGGTGGACTGAGCGTTCCAGCCCATCTTCCGCTCGTTGGGGCCGAAGGAAAGGCCGGGGTCGTCCTCGTCGACGACGAAGGCGGAGATGCCGTCCGCGCCATCGTTGCCGGTGCGCGCCATCACCACGTACAGCTGGGAGGTCCCGGCGCCGGAGATGAACTGCTTGACGCCGGTGAGGACCCAGTGGTCGCCATCACGGGTGGCCCGGGTGGTGAGGGCCGCCGCGTCCGAGCCGGCGCCCGGCTCGGTCAGGCAGTAGCTGGACAGGTCCTCCATGGCACACAGGCGGGGCAGCCAACGCTCGCGCTGGCAGGCGTCGCCGTAGTGGTCAATCATCCAGGCGACCATGTTGTGGATGGAGAGATAACCCGCGATGGACGGACAACCCGAGGCGAGAGCTTCGAAGACGAGGACGCCGTCGGCCCGGGTGAGACCGGAGCCCCCGGATTCCTCGCGGACGTAGATGCCGCCGAGGCCGAGCCCTGCGGCCTTGCGCAGGACGTCGACGGGGAAGTGCTTGTCCCGGTCCCAGTCGAGGGCGTGCGGGGTGAGGTGGTCCTGGGCGAAGTCGAGAGTGGTCTCGACGAGGGCCTGCTGGTCCTCGGTGAGCAGGGTGGAGGTCATCGCGCTCACCCCGTCGTCGGGATCGTGAACTTCGCGCCTTCCCTCAGGCCGGCGGGCCGACGCGAGGTGACCGTCTTCGTTCGTATGCAGAAGTCGATGCCGGTGCAAGCGTTGTCGGTGAACTCACCCTTGAGTAGGTGCGGGATGCCTGCTTCACACTCGACTGCTTTCAGACCGCGTTGGAGGTCGCCGTGCGCGTTGGCGGCCGTCTTGCTGTGCTCGGCGGACAGCAGCCGGGCAAGCGAGTCCTTCTCCTGCTGGGCGAGTTGCAGGAACCGCAGCAGTACCCGGGCGCGGCGCTGAAGGTTCCACTGGCCCCACTCATGCTGTGCCCGCTCGGCATCGTTGATCGCTTCCTCGGTCTCGGCCCGGCTCGCGAGGGGAACGCGGGTCTGGACCTCGCCGGTGTCGGTGTCGTGGACCTCGCCAAAGGCACCGGAGGGGCCCGGGGTGGGCCTGCCGCCGGAGAAGTGGGTCAACTCGCCTACAGAAGCGCGTTCTTGGGTATGGATCATGGGGGTGCCAGCTCTCGTCAGGTGGTCCGGACGGCGCGCCGGGCCGCCGCATCCGTACGCCATGGCGTACGGATGCGGGGTTGCGCGAGATCGCGTATGGCTGAGGGCCGCCAGAACGCGACGGCCGAGCGCAGCTGAACCCCGTGGTGGAGCATGGCCCTTCGCGCGGACCGGACGGGATTGTGACTGCGCACCTACGCCATGCGTGTCAGCTCCATCCTTGGGGACAACATGGAACATCCCGCGGCCGGTATTCTGACGCTCGGTCAGCGAGTGTCGTCCGCTTGACAGGCTGCTCGTCAGTGACGTCCTGCTCGACGGCTTACTCCCAGGTCACAGCGGCGGATCACGCCGGCTTCCCTGCGCCGCGGGGTTTCGCCGCGACTATATAGTTGGGCGTCCTAGTAAATCCAGCCCCACCGTACGTGTGCATGTTTGCACAGTGGCTGTGTCAAAGTGCCTCTTGCCCGAGCAGGTACGCAAGCCGGATCTTGGACGCCGTACGTACTCCACGGCACCAGGAGGTAGTGGGATGGCCATTGCCGGGTTCATCGGTCTTGGCAACATGGGCTGCCCCACGGCCACGAACCTCGTGGCCACGACCTCTCCTCGGACGCTGCCGCGGCGGCTCGGCAGGCCGGAGTCGTCACCGCCGGCTCCGTCGCAGACGTCGTGGCAAAGGCCCAGGTCGTCATCACGATGCTGCCGACCGGACGACACCTACAGGACGCGATCCTCGGCGATGGCGACCGACAGCGACACCTCACGCCGCCGCGCCTCGGAGAGCACAGCGAAAGCGTCTGCGCCTGGCTCCGCGAGCTCGCTCCGACCCTTGCCTGACCGAAGGAAAGAATCACGCACATGACCCCGACACCTCGAGGGCCGCGGCTCGGAGAATCCGGGCTGCCCATCGAACCGGTCTACGGAGCCGACGCCCTGACCGGCTGGGACCCGGCCGAGCAGCTGGGCGAGCCGGGGACGTACCCGTTCACCCGGGGCGTGTACCCGACGATGTACACCGGCCGCCCCTGGACGATGCGCCAGTACGCCGGTTTCGGCACGGCGACCGAGTCCAACGCCCGCTACCAGCAGCTGATCGCCAACGGCACGATGGGCCTGTCGGTCGCCTTCGACCTGCCCACCCAGATGGGCCACGACTCCGACGCCCCGATCGCCTCGGGCGAGGTCGGCAAGGTGGGCGTCGCCATCGACTCGATCGACGACATGCGGGTGCTGTTCGGCGGGATCCCCCTGGACAAGGTCTCCACGTCGATGACGATCAACGCGCCCGCCTCCCTCCTGCTGCTGCTGTACCAACTCGTCGCCGAGGAGCAGGGCGTCCCGGCCGACAAGCTCACCGGCACGATCCAGAACGACGTGCTCAAGGAGTACATCGCGCGCGGCACGTACATCTTCCCGCCCAAGCCGTCGCTGCGGCTGATCGCGGACATCTTCAAGTACTGCCGGGCCGAGATCCCCAAGTGGAACACGATCTCGATCTCCGGCTACCACATGGCCGAGGCGGGGGCCTCCCCGGCGCAGGAGATCGCGTTCACCCTGGCCGACGGCATCGAGTACGTCCGTACGGCGGTCGCGGCCGGCATGGACGTCGACGACTTCGCGCCCCGCCTGTCGTTCTTCTTCGTCGCCCGGACGACGATCCTGGAGGAGGTCGCCAAGTTCCGCGCGGCCCGCCGGATCTGGGCCCGGCTCATGAAGGAGGAGTTCGGCGCGAAGAACCCCAAGTCGCTGATGCTGCGCTTCCACACGCAGACGGCCGGTGTCCAGCTGACCGCCCAGCAGCCCGAGGTCAACCTGGTCCGCGTCGCCGTGCAGGGCCTGGCCGCGGTCCTCGGCGGCACGCAGTCGCTGCACACCAACTCCTTCGACGAGGCCATCGCGCTGCCCACCGACAAGAGCGCCCGCCTGGCCCTGCGCACCCAGCAGGTCCTCGCCTACGAGACGGACGTGACGGCGACCGTCGACCCGTTCGCGGGTTCCTACGTCGTGGAGAGGATGACCGACGAGGTGGAGGCCGCGGCGCTGGAGTTGATGGAGCGGGTCGAGGACCTCGGCGGCGCGGTCGACGCCATCGAACACGGCTTCCAGAAGAGTGAGATCGAGCGCTCCGCCTACCGCATCGCCCAGGAGACCGACTCCGGTGAGCGGGTCGTGGTCGGCGTCAACCGCTACCAGCTCGACGCCGAGGAGCCCTACGAGCCGCTGCGCGTCGACCCGGCGATCGAGGCCCAGCAGGCCGAACGCCTGGCGAAGCTGCGCGCGGAGCGCGACCAGCAGGCGGTGGACACCGCCCTGACCGCCCTGAAGAAGGCCGCCGAGGGCGAGGACAACGTCCTCTACCCGATGAAGGACGCGCTGCGCGCGCGGGCCACGGTGGGCGAGGTGTGCAACGCGCTGCGGGAAATCTGGGGGACCTACGTGCCGAGCGACGCCTTCTGAACGTTCGTAACGGTGCTCATCACAGGACGCCTTGAGAAGTGAGTGGCAATGACAACAACACCCAGTCCCCTGCGTGTATTGGTGGCCAAGCCCGGTCTGGACGGTCATGACCGCGGGGCCAAGGTGATCGCCCGGGCCCTGCGCGACGCTGGGCTCGAGGTGATCTATACCGGCCTGCATCAGTCGCCGGAGCAGATCGTGGAGGCGGCCATCCAGGAGGATGTCGCCGGAATCGGCCTGTCCGTGCTGTCTGGTGCCCATCTGACGCTCTTCGCCAGGGTTCTCGACCTGCTCAAGGAGCTCGACGCGGCCGACATCACGCTCTTCGGCGGCGGCATCATCCCGACAGGGGACATCCCTCCGCTGGAGCGGATGGGCGTCGCCCGCGTCTTCACCCCGGGCACGCCCACCCAAGAAGTCGTCGAGTGGGTCAAGGCGCACGTGGGGGTTCCGTCGCCGATCGCCCCCGTATGCGGCGGCAGTCCGACGGGAGTGGGTTCGTGAGAGCAATCGTGGCCGCGCTGAACGGCGTGAGCGTCCTGCGGTACCCGGCAGGTCAGGTCATCCTCGACCGCGTCGACTGGACGATCCGGGCCGGTGAGCACTGGGCTCTGCTCGGCCCCAACGGTGCCGGCAAGACGAGCATGTTGCGGCTGGTCGGCGCCCTCATGCATCCGACCAGCGGCAGCGTCGACGTGCTGGGCCACCGGATCGGCCGCGTCGACCTGCGCGAACTGCGCACCCGCATCGGTTTCGTGTCCCCGGGGCAGGAGGTGCCGCGCGACGCTACCGTGCACGCGGTCGTCCTCACCGGCGCGACGGGGACCGTGCAGCCGCTGTGGCGTGAGTACGGCCCTGCCACGCGCGAGCGGGCCCACGAACTGCTTGGCGAGCTGGGCTGCAAGGACCTGGCGGACCGCCCGTACGGCGTCTGCTCCGGCGGCCAGCGTGCCCGGGTCCTCATCGCGAGGGCCCTGATGTCCGATCCGTCCCTGCTGCTGCTCGACGAGCCGTACAACGCGCTCGATCTGCCGTCCCGGGAGGACGTGATCGACGCCCTGCACTATCTCGCGACGACCCGCCCCGACCTGACCACCGTCACCGTCACCCACTACGTGGAGGAACTGCCGGCCAGCACCGGACACGCACTGCTCCTGCGAGGCGGGAGGGTCCAGGCGTCCGGTCCGGTCGAAGAGGTGCTCACCAGTGACGGCATGAGCGCGTGCTTCCAACGGCCCATCGAGGTCGAGCGGCGCGACGGCCGCTGGACCGCCCGCTCCGGCCGCGGGATGTCCCACACGGCGCTCGACCGAGGACCCCGGACCGGCGGCGGATCCAGAGCCGAGATCGGACCGCCCGTCTTCGAGCACCGTTAGGCCGTGTTTTAGGACTGGGCTACTTGCCGCGCCTCGTGCCGTGGTGATCGCGGTGGGGGCGTGGGGCTCTCTCGGATGAGCAGTGGGCTGTGCTGGAACCGCTGTTGCCCGTGGCACAGGTCGGCAGGCCATCTGCATGCCGACGCAGACTGGTTGATGGGATCCGACGGCGGGTGCGGACGGGGGCTCCATGGCGTGATCTGCCGGTGGAATACGGACCCCGGCAGACGGTCTATGGGCTCTTCCGCCGCGCAGCGGGCCGGTGTGTGGCAGATGGTGCTGGTCGGTCTCCAGGCCCGGGCGGATGCGGCAGGGCTGATCACGTGGGAGGTGAACGTCGATTCCACGATCTGCCGGGCGCATCAGCACGCGGCCGGCGCCCGCCGGGACGGACAGGGCCAGAAAGAGCCGCCCGGTGGCATCCGCGTTGAGCCGGACGACCATGCACTCGGCCGGTCCCGGGGCGGCTGGACCACCAAAATCCACCTGGCCTGCGAACAACGCCAAAGGCCCTTGTCTCCGCTGGTCACCGCAGGCCGGCGGAGGGGGGAGAGGCCGCATTTCCCGGCGTGCTGGAAGGCATTCGCGTGCCCCGGCTCGGGCCCGGCCGCTCGCGTCGGCGACCGCTGCGGGTGCGCGGCGACAAGGCCTGTTCCTCGCGCGCCAACCGTGCCTGCTTACGCAAGCGCAAGATCCGCAGCACCATCCCGGAACCGGCCGACCAGATCGGCCACCGCAAACGCCGCGGCAGCAGCGGCGGTGGTCCCCCGGCCTTCGACCGCGAGGACTACAAGGCCCGCCACGCTGTGGAGTGCGGCATCAACCGCCTCAAACGCAACCGGGCGGTGGCCACCCGGTTCGACAAGCTCGCCGTCCGTTTCCAGGCCACCGTCCACGTCGCAGCGATCAACGAATGGCTGTGACGCGGACGGCGGTGTCGGCCCCTCATGCCATGCTGACCATGACCGGGTGCCGGCACAGGAAGACCGGTTGGACCGGTTCGAAAAGCCGGCGGAACTGCTGCTCCAGCGCGCTGGCCAGGAGGAGCAGATACGCCGCAGCGCCGTCGGGCGACGAGGAACGAGTTCACGTCCCCGCCCGGGCGGAACCGTTTGCCCTCGGCGGTGACTGCGACCCCGCGCACCGCCGAGTCTTCGGAGCGTTACCGCGTCCCGGAGTGTGCGGGCTGCGGGCAGGTTGAAGGCGTGGGGGTCTCCGGACGTTCAAGGATGATCCTGCCGGCCCCGCCGTCCCGCTCGCACCGCGCGCAGCGGGGTTGCAGGTGGACCATCAAACCATTCCGGAGCAGTGCGTCCAGGCCTGCCCGCCACCGGTGCACATCCTGACCACACCGTATTGCTCAGCGCCGGATGCTCACGTTGATCTGCTTGGTTTGAGTGAACGAGGCGATCGCGCCCTCGATGGAGAACTCCCGCCCGGTCCCCGACTGCTTGTAGCCGCCGTAGGACTGCCCGACCATCTGGCTGCCGCCCTGATTTACCTGCACCCAGCCGGACTCGATCCGGTGGGCGGTGGCAAGGGCTTCGTCGAGGTCGGCCGACCAGACGTAGGCCGCCAGACCGTAGTGGGAGTCGTTGGCCATGGCGACGACCTCGTCCACGTCTCGCCACGGGATGACCACCAGAACCGGGCCGAAGATCTCCTCACGGGCCACACGCCAGCTGTTGCGCACACCGGCCAGGATGGTCGGGCCCTGGTAGAAGCCTTCGAGGCCCTCGGGGCTGAAGGTGCTGCCGTCGAGCACGACGCGCACGCCGGGCTGGCTCTTGCCGTCCTCGACGTACTCACGCACCGTCTGGTGCTGCTTGGCGTTGATGATCGTCCCCATGTCGGTGGCCTCATCGAGCGGGTCGCCGACCTTAAGCGCACCGACCTGGGCCGCCAGTCGGTCCAGGAAGGCCTCGTAGACGTCTTCGTGCACGAACAGCCGTGAGCCTGCGGTGCAGGACTGGCCCTGGCGGGTGAAGCGCATCGCCAGGAGCACGCCGGCGGCGGTCGCGTCGATTCGGTCGGGGGTCGCGGCGGAGGGGAAGACAATGCTCGGGCTCTTTCCGCCGAGCTCAAGCGACACGTGGGCCAGACGCTCACTGGCAGCGGTGGCGACGTGCCGACCAACCGACGAGGAGCCGGTGAAGGAGACCTTGTCGATCCCGGGGTGCTGCACGATCGCCTCCCCCACGATGCTGCCGCGTCCCGTGACCACGTTGAGGACGCCGGCGGGCAGGTGCTCGGCGGCGAGCTCCGCGAGCCGGAGGATGGTCAGCGGTGCATCCTCGGCGGGCTTGACGACGAGGGCGTTGCCGGCGGCGAGTGCGGCCGGGATCTTCATTGCGGCGATCATCAGCGGGGAGTTCCATGGCAGGATCGCGCCGACGACGCCGAGCGGCTCCAGCCGGGTGTACTGGAGCTGGTTCTCGCCCGCCGGCAGCACGGTTCCCTTGAACTCGCCGGCCACGCCGGCGAAGTAGCGGAACAGCGAGACGAGCGTGGCCGCCTCCGGACGCGCCTGGGTGCGCAAAGCGTTGCCCGTGTCCTGTGCGGTCAAGGCCGCCAGGGACTCCGCCTCGCCCTCGAGGGCGTCGGCGATCTGCAGCAGGGCTCGCTGCCGGGCCGTGAAGTGCAGGGCGGCCCAGGCCGGCTGCGCCGCTCGGGCGGCAGCGACAGCGCGGTCGACGTCGGCCGCGGAGCCGTTGGGGACCCGGGCCAGGACGGTGCCCGCCCGCGAGGGGCACACGACCTCGGTCCAGGCGCCCTCGACCGAGTCGACCCACTCACCGTCGATGTACATGGGCCAGTCGGGGGCGTCGGTGCCGTTCAGTTCGAGAACAGTCTGGTGCTTCATCGGATGCCAGCTTTCTGGGCAGGGGGTCTGATCGGTCGGGGTCGCTCAGCTGTGCTCGAAGGTGGGCGGCCGCTTCTCGACGAACGCGGTCATCCCCTCGGCTCGGTCTGCGAGGGCGAAGGTGGCGTGGAAGGTACGCCGCTCGAAGGTGACGCCCTGGGCGAGGGTGGATTCGAATGCCTGGGCGATGGCTTCCTTGGCGGCGTATGCCGCCGGCAGTGACATCGCGGCGATCTTCTCCGCGGTCTCGATCGCCTCGTCGAGGAGGCGCTTGGTCGGCACGATCCTCGAGACCAGTCCGGCCCGTTCCGCCTCGGCGGCATCCATCAGTCGGCCTGTCAGGATCAGGTCCATCGCCTTGGCCTTGCCCACCGCCCGGGTCAGCCGCTGGGTTCCGCCGATGCCGGGGATCGTCCCGAGAGTGATCTCGGGTTGCCCGAACCGCGCGTTCTCGGCCGCGATCAGCAGGTCGCACATCATCGCGACCTCGCAGCCGCCGCCGAGGGCGTACCCGGCCACGGCCGCGATCGTGGGTGTGCGCACGGCCGCGAATCTGTCCCATGCCGAGAAGAAGTCGGAGAGCAAGACGTCGGCGTAGGTCAGGCTCGTCATCTCCTTGATGTCGGCACCAGCGGCGAACGCCTTTTCCGAACCGGTCAGCACGATCGCACCGATGCCATGGTCCTGATCGAACTCGGTTGCGGCAGCGACGACCTCTGTCATGAGCGCGGCGTTGAGGGCGTTCAGCGCATGAGGGCGGTTGAGCGTGATGATGCCGACTCGCCCGCGGCGCTCGACGATGATGTTCTCGTAGCCATTCTGCTGTTCGGGGGTCGCGGTCATCGGGTTACCTCCTGGGTGGGCTCGAACGGTTCCTGGCGGACTTGCTCGATGATGGCCGAGAAGTCGCGGGTGCGGCCGCTGCCGACGGCGAAGTCGCGGTACAGGTCGGTGGCGAGCCGGCCGACCCTGACGTCGGTCAGCGTGGCGTCCGCCGCCTTCATGGCGAGGGCGAGGTCCTTGGCCATCAACGGCGAGGCGAAGCCGGGTGCGTAGTCCCGGTTGGCGGGGCTGGCCGGGACCGGGCCGGGGACCGGGCAGTTGGTGGTCAGCGCCCAGCACTGTCCGGAAGCAGTGGATGCCACGTCGAAGAGCGCCTCGTGAGTCAGCCCGAGGCGCTCGCCGAGGACGAACGCCTCTGACACGGCGATCATCGAGATGCCCAGGATCATGTTGTTGCAGATCTTCGCTGCCTGCCCGGCACCGACACCGCCGCAGTGCACGACGCGGCCGGCCATCGGCTCGAGAATCGTGCGCGCCTCGTCGATGTCGGCTTCGTCGGCGCCGACCATGAACGTGAGCGTGCCGGCCGCGGCCCCGACCACCCCGCCGGAGACCGGCGCGTCGATCGCACGGTGGCCCGCCTCGACCGCATGACCGGCGGCGGTCCGAGCGTCCTGGACGGCGATCGTGGAGCAGTCGATCAGCAGGGCGCCGGTGGGGACGGCCTCCAGCAGCGGTGCGCCGCCACGGCGGCCGAGGTAGACGTCGAGGACGTGGTCGCCGGTCGGCAGCATCGTGATGACGGCCTCCGCCCCGGCGGCGGCCTCCGCCGCGGACCCCGCCAGGACGACGCCCTTTTCCACGGCCTGCTCACAGGCGGCCGGTGAGGGGTCGAACCCGGTCACGGCGTAGCCCGCCTTCACGAGGTTCGCCGCCATCGGGCCCCCCATGTTGCCCAGACCGACGAACGCGATCTTCCTGTTCATGCAGTTCCTTCCTGCTCCGGCGCCGCGGCCGGGCCTACTGACGAGGTGGGGTCGAGCTCCAGCTCTGCGTCCCCCAGCGAAGCGAAATGGGCGTCGACCTCGACGGGATCGACGTCGGCGACCTGGGGTGGCTCCCAGCGCGGATTGCGGTCCTTGTCGATGACCTGCGCCCGGATGCCCTCAGCCATGTCGTGGCCGCGCAGAAGGCGGACCGCCAACCGGAACTCCTGCGCGAGCGCCTCCTCCAGCCGGGTCATCCGGCGGGCGGCGCGTAGCGCGCGGAGAGTGACAACCAGGGAAGTGGGCGACTTGGAGCGGATCGCTGCCAGGGCCTCGGCAGCCTCCGGCTCGGGTCGTCTGTTCAGCGCGTCGAGGATCTCCGCGACGGTGTTGTGGGCGAAGGCGACGTCGGCCCAGGTCCGCTGCTCGGCGAGCTTTGAGGGCGGTGCCGGACGGGTGACCTTCGTGAGCGCCTCCTCGACCGAATGGTCCACGAGCAGGTCGACGAGAGTCTCGAGATCGGCGGAATCCACGAAGTGGTCGGCCAGCCCAAGTTCAATGGCGTCGCCGGCGGTCATGTGGCCCGCGGTGAGCGCCACGAGGGTGCCGAGCTCGCCGGGGGCACGGGAGAGCAGCCAGGTACCGCCCACGTCCGGGACGAACCCGATGCCGGTCTCCGGCATTCCGACCCTTGTCTTGTCGGTGACCACTCGGTGGCTGGCGTGGGCGGACACACCGACACCGCCACCGAGCACGATCCCGTCCATGAGCGCGACGTAGGGCTTGGGGTAGGAGGCGATGAAGGCATTGAGGCGGTACTCGTCGCGCCAGAAGTCCACAGCCCCGTGCCCACCGGACACGGCGTCCTGGTAGATCGAGACGATGTCGCCGCCCGCGCACAGACCACGCGCCCCCGCCCCCTTGACCACTACTGCGGTCACGTCCGGGTCGGTCGCCCAGTCGTCGAGCGCCGCCTGCAGCAGGCCCACCATCTCGTGGGTGAGCGCGTTGATCGAACGAGGCCGGTTGAGGGTCAACAGGCCAAGGGGACCACGTTGCTCGGCGAGGACCGAAGGCTCAATGGTCGGCTGGTCACTCATGCTGCTACCTCCAGTACTGCTCTATTGACGATGAGTTGCATGACCTCGTTGGTGCCCTCGAGGAGCTGGTGCACCCGTAGGTCACGCACGATCCGCTCCACGGCGTACTCCGACAGGTATGGACGTACGAGCTCTCGGCGAACTTTCGAACCGCTTGCATCATCGCCCTCAGGCCGGCCTCGTCGATGCCCACGGCTTGTCTCCCGGGTCCAACGCAGCGGAGGTCAGCCCGAGCCACGCACGGACGGAGTCGTCGTGCTCGCCCAAGAGGGGCGGATGGGTGTGGTGCTCCCGGGCGCCGGCATACGGGTTGTCGTCGAAGCGCAAGGCCGGACCGGGCAGCTCGACCGGCCCGAGGGTGGGATGGTCGACCTCGACCAGCAGGCCCTGGGAACGGGTTTGGTCCCAGGCATAGACCTCGTCCAAGGTGCGTACCCGACCGGCGGGGACGCCCGCGTGCTCGAGCAGCTTCAGCCAGTGGTCGGCCGGCGCCCCCCGCAGCACGGTCTCCAACACTGCGGTCACGCGGTCGCGGTGCTGAACGCGCAACTGGTTGCTCGCAAAGCGCGGGTCCTCGACGAACAGATCCAGCACCTGGCACAGGCGCCGCCAGATCGCGTCGTTGCCGCAGGCGATTTGGATCGAGACATCGGCAGTGCGAAAGATGCCGTACGGCGCGATGGAGGGGTGGTGGTTCCCTTCCCCCGTGGGCACCTGACCGGCGACGGTGTACCGGGTGCCCTGGAAGGCGTGAGCGCCGACGATGCTCGAGAGCAGGCTGGCACGGACCACCCGACCGCGACCGGTGCGCTCGCGTTCGAAGAGGGCGGCCACGATTCCGTAGGCGCCGTTCATCCCCGCCAGCAGGTCACCGATCGGAACACCCACCTTCGTCGGCTCGCCGGCTGGGCCAGTGAGGCTCATCAGGCCCGCCTCGCCCTGGGCGATCTGGTCGTAGCCCGCACGCTGCCATTCGGGCCCGTCGTGCCCGAAACCGGTCAGCGAACAGATCACCAGCCGCGGGTTCAGTTCGCGCAGACGCTGCTCGCCGAACCCCAGCCGCTCCAGCACCCCCGGCCGGAAGTTCTCCACCAGCACGTCGGCGACCTGGAGCAGCGCCGTGAGGAACGACCGACCCTCCTCGGACTTGAGGTTCGCGGTCACCGACTCCTTGTTCCGGTTGCACGAGAGGAAATAGGTCGAGATGCCGTCGTCGCCGACGAACGGCGGGCCCCAGTGGCGGCTGTCGTCCCCATCGGGGCTCTCCACCTTGATCACCCGCGCCCCGAGATCCGCCAGCATCATCGTCGCCTGCGGCCCGGCGAGGGCTCGGCTCAGGTCGACGACCACTACTCCACTCAACGGCGCGATGTTGTGGGCCTGCGGCACGGCGACTCCCGAGAGTAGGTGGACAAGAACGCGGCGACGAGAATTTGCTAGGACGCCCTAGTAAGTCTTCGGCAGCGCCTATCCCATATGCCTTCGGCCCGAGGAGCAATGCCCAACCCTGCGGACTCACTCTGCAAGAATGCACGCGTGGCAGACCTGCGAACCGACGACCTACTGGTGCTGTTGGCCGTTGCCCGGCGCCGCACATTCAGCGCCGCCGCCCGAGACCTTCGGGTCGATCACACGACGGTGGCCCGGCGGGTACAAGCGCTCGAGGCTGCGATGGGCGGCCGACTGCTCGTCGAGGCGCCCGGTGGCTGGGAGCTGACCCCGTTGGGCGAGACCGCCTGCGAGGGCGCCCGGGCGGTCGAGGCCGCGGTCGCCTCCCTGAGCCGCGCCTCTCAAACCCGCGTGCTGCGGGGCCTGGTGCGCGTCACCGCCCCGGAGGTCTTCATGGCCGAGGTGGTGGCACCGGCCGCGGCGACGATCAGCAAAGCGCATCCGGACGTACACCTCGAGCTGATCTCGATGACCCGGACGACACCGACTCACGGCCCGAGCGCTGACCTCGACATCGGAGTCACTCGCTCGGTCTCGCCCCGTCTGCACACCACTCGGCTTGCCGACTACCAGCTGGGACTGTTCGCTTCCCGCTCCTACCTCGAAACCCGCGGCCCTCTGCACTCCCGCGACGATCTGCGCGGTCACCTGCCCGTCTACTACGTGGAGTCGATGCTTCAGGTCGCAGACCTCGATCTCGTCGACCGGTTCTTCCCGGGCCGGCCGGGACTCCTAGGAGCGACAAGCGTCGCGGCACAGGTGGCCCTGGTAACGGCTGGAGCTGGGGTAGGCCTTCTGCCCGTGTACTTCGCCCGACGACATCGCGACCTAGTACCAGTTCTCGAGAACGAGGCGGTTGCGAACCTCAGCTATTGGATGACCGGCCGCCACGCCAACTTGCGTCGCGCGGAAGTCGCCGCCGTCAGCGACGCCATTGTTCGTCAGGCAAGGGCAAACCTCGATGATGCCTGATGCCCACCCGGCCGTGCCACTCAGTAACGGTGACGAGGTCTCGGCGACGGTACGGCTCCGCTTCCGACTCACCTACGGCTGTGGAGCGGTGAGCCGCCCGACGAGTATGCCGAGCTCCCGAGGACCCTTCAGGGGGTGCACCAGACTCGGCACGCCCCGTCACCCTTTTGCCCGCAGACGGCCATGAAACCTGCCCAATGCCGTCCACCACCCGGGGTGCTCAGCTGGTCAACGGGCTCACCTCTGACCGGCTAGGGCTTGGGTGAGCCGGGCGGAATCGCCGCTGGTTCGGCAGACCTGGGTGTGGCGCAGCAGCCGGTCGACGGCGGCGGTGGCCAGGGTTTTGGACATCGGCTCGCCGGACCGGAGGGGGCAGGTTACTCGCGATCGAGCGCTTCTCATGGGCGGCGTCGTCCCATCGGCAGAATCCTTCGGCGGGTCGGTGGGCGACCGGGAGCAGCCCAAATCGTCCCCGACGGCCAAGTCGGCGCGCAGTACCCTGGCGATGGCCTTGGTAACGGTGTCGTCGGCACGGTGTCGGCGCAGCGCGTCGAGGTCTTCGAGGGCGAACCAGGCCGCCCTCAGCCCCTGTTCGACGACTTGCTGACCCAGCGCCTCGAACAGGGAGGTATTGCCGGTGCCGGAGGGTGCACAGCCGATCAGGTTCTCGCGGCGGTGGAGCCATTCCAGGGAGCGCAGCGCTGTCTGGGTGGGCAGCGGGGTCGAAGACGCGGTGGGGCCCCCAGTCGTCGAAGGTCTTCCGGGTCGGGAACCCGCCGGCAGCCCTTCGGGGCACCAGCGCGGAGCGATCCCGGCCGACGACCTCCTCGGCCGGCAGCGGATGCGTCGGTGCTGCGCCATGAGAACATCGCGCGAAAGTTCCTGGTTCAGCGAGACACCGGGACCACTGCCCGGGGTCGTGGCCCGCGTCGTGGTGTAGGGGATCAAGCGTTACGCGTTCCGGTACGGGGCCCCTGACGATCTCCGGAGAGGCGGCAGTCCACGAGGCTCCCTGTTGAAGCGAGTTGAACGCCCGGTCCGGCGGAGCCGCCGTCCCCGACCTGCGGATTCCGGCGCCTTGATCGGCTACACCACTCGGCGGGACGCCATCCTGCCCGGCCGGCCTGACCGGCGCTGGACTCAGTTCCTTCCTCCTGGCCGAGTGCGATCGCTGCGGCATGGGCGCGGCCAAGGGCCGAGTCGCCGAGTTCCGTGCGCTGTTGCGCTACCTGTTCTGCGCGGGCTCACCTCCACGCCGTTGGCGGCAACGATCCCGCCAGCGGCCGGCTGGCATAACACCGGCGTCCCGCCGACCGTCTCAGTCGACGGCGTCCAGGCGTTGTTGGACAGTTGCGGTCGTGGAGCGGGCATGCCGACGTGTCGGCATGCCCCTGGTGGGACCACACCTCTCCAGCACTGTCAACAGTCACGCCCCGGCCCGACAGATGCTGACCCGCGGGGTGTTGCTGACCGATATCAGCCAGGTGCTGCGGCACCGCGACCTGGCCATCACCGCGCTCGCGACAGCGAATTAATCGGCATAGTTCCGGAATCGCTCCAGGTTGATCCATGCCGACGTCGGCGCAGATCGACGAGCTCGGCTCCGCGCCGCTTGACGACACCGGCGCACAGCTTCGCGTCGACGACGGGCTCGGGCGACGCGAGCGCCGATCATTGCGGTCCACGACCGGTCGCCTGCACGAACGTCGAGTGGGACGGCGAGCAGCGCAGTTGTGTGGCGAACAGAGTCCGCCGCGTACACGCCGCGGAGATCTGACATCTTCACACTCCCGCGTCACACTCCTGCGGGTGCGAGGACGATGTCGAACCGGACGCGTGACCAGGTGCCGTCAATGACGCGTCCGTCGGGGGTCGGGGTGCCGGCAGCCTGGGGCTCGAACCTCTTGATCAGCGACTGCTTGACGCCGAAGACGGTGTCCTTCCACCCGATCGGGTCACCCTCGGGGAAGATGTGGGTCACCAGCGTGCGGGCGCCCTCGTGGCTGACCATGAAGTGCAGATGCGAGGCGCGCAGCGGGGAGCGGCCGACGGCGTCGAGCATCCTGCCGACCGGCCCGTCGTTGGGGATGGGGTACGGCGTCGGGGTGAGCCCCCAGAAGCGGTAGCTGCCGTCGGCCTCGGTGAACAGGTGCGCTCGCGCGGCCCGCTTCCCCGCGTCGTACTGCACGTCATACAGACCGGTCTCGTCGGCCTCCCACACCTCGATCCGCGCCCCGGCCAGCCGGTTGCCGTCGGTGTCGGTGACCGTGCCCTCGACCCAGCACGGCTCACCCGGTGCCTCGAATGCCATGTCCCCGCCGTTGTCGATGGCGGGGGAGTCCTCGACGAAGAACGGCCCGAACACCGTTGCCTCGGTGGCATCGGCATAGGCGGCGTTGTTGACGTTGATGGTCTGCATCGACGCACCCAGCGTGTCACTGAGGAGGATGAACTCCTGGCGCACGTCGTCGGTGATGTGCCCGGCCTTGGTGAGGAAGTCGATCGCGGTCCCCCACTCCTCTTCGGTCAACCGCACCTCGCGGATGAAGGAATGCAGGTGCTTGACGAGGGCGACCATCAACTCCTTCAGCCGCGGGTCCTCACACGCCTCGAAGGACGCCACCACATGGTCGACGAGCTGCTGCTCGACGGCCTGCTGCTCCGGGCTCACCTCTCGGAAGATCGTGCCGCGGGCATCCGCACCCGCAGTTCCGGGGTTCACCTGCGCGCGCTGTTTGGAAGCGGCGGTGGTCATAGCTCGGCTCCTTCCCAGGCCGCGCGCAGAAGCGCGGTCAGGTTCTCGTCGGTGACGGGGGTCGGGTTGTTGGCCGGGATCGCCGCCAGCACCGGGGCGACGGCCTTGGCGACGCCGTCCTCGGGCAGGCCGTAGTCCTTGAGCGCACGCGGCGCGTCCAGCCGCTCCCGCAGCGCGCGCAGCCCCTCGGTGGCGGTCGCAGATCCGAACGCCGCCGCGATACGCCGCTCCGCCTCCGGCGCGTTGGGTGCGTTGAACGCCAACACATACGGCAGCACGACCGCGTGAGTCTGGGCATGCGGGAGGTCGAACATCCCACCCAGGACGTGGCAGATCTTGTGGTGCATCCCGCTGCCTGCGGACGCGAACGCGACCGCCGCGAGGTAGGCACCATAGAGCGTCTGCTCGATCCCCTCCACACTCGCCGAGTCGGCCTTCACCCGCGGTAGCCCGGCCGCAAGGCCACGGATCGCCTCCTGCGCCATGGCCTGGTCGATCGGGTCCATCCGGGGGCCCCACATCGCGTCCACGCAGTGCGCGAGCGCGTTCAAACCACTCGCAACCGTCATGTCGCCCGGCAGCGTCGTGAGCAGCGTAGCGTCGTAGACGATAGAGGCCGGCAAGACCTTCGGGTCCACACCGGTCGTCTTCGTCTCACCGTCGGTCAGCCCCCACACGTTGGTGGCCTCGGATCCGGCGTACGTCGTCGGCACCGCCACGATCGGCAGGCCCGCAGTCAGCGCGACCGCCTTTGCGAGCCCCGTGGTCGATCCTCCACCGACCGACACGAGGACGTCCGCTTTGGCGGTGGCCGCGGCGTCACGCGCGCGGTCGGCCACCTGGACCGGAACATGCATCACGACCTCGTCGTGCCGAAGGGCGACCGGCAGTACCTCTGCGATCGGGTCGGCCAGCTTCTTTTCGCGGTCGGACGCGATCAGCATGACCTTCGAAGCGCCGAGCGCCTCGACTTCGGCCTTGACCGCAGTCGCCGCCTCACCGGAGGCGAAGGTGACGCGCTGGGGAAGGGACTCGTGAGTGAATTTCATGGATTCCACTCTCGCGATTATTGGACACAGGCGATGACACCGGCGAGGGTCCGACTCTCCGAATCCCTGCCGAATCCTTGGACGAAGCGTCCAGCCATGCTGCTTGCACGTGGTTCCATCGGAGAGCCAGCCGCCTGGCTGTATGTAATGGCCAATCCGCGAGGCAGCTTTCGTCCGGTCTGTACGTCGCTTCCCGCGAGTGCCTGCCCTCATTGTTGTCGTGCATCAGTTGTGACTGCCGTCACGCTGGCTGATTGTTTTAAGAGGGGACCCCTACATGGGAACAACCGCGGCTGTAAAGAGCCAGCGTCAGCAACTACGCCTGGCCGTCGTGTCCGGTTATCTGGGCACCACCATCGAGTACTACGACTTCCTGCTCTACGCCACGGCGTCGGCACTGGTCTTCGATAAAGTCTTCTTCTCAGACCTGAGCCCCGCACTGGCGACGATCGCAAGTCTGGGCACGCTGGCGGCGGGTTATATCGCCCGGCCGCTGGGCGGCGTGATCTTCGGCCACTTCGGTGACCGAGTCAGCCGCAAGCGCATGCTGGTCCTGAGCATGACGATTATGGGTGTGGCCAGCACGCTCATCGGCCTGCTCCCGACCTATGCATCGATCGGCGCGTGGGCCCCGGTGCTGTTGGTCTTCATGCGCGTGATCCAGGGCATCGCCGTTGGCGGCGAGTGGGGCGGCGCCGTTCTGATGGCGGCCGAGCATGCCACCTCCCGCCGCGGCCTCTGGGCCAGCTTCGGTAACGCCGGAGCTCCGAGCGGCATGGTGCTGTCGACCGCGATCCTGACGCTGTGCTCGGGGGCGATGAGCAATGCCGAGTTCATCAGCTGGGGGTGGCGCATCCCGTTCCTGTTCAGCGCGGTGCTGCTGGTGATCGGCCTGGTCGTGCGGCTGCGGCTCGATGAGCCGCCTGCGTTCACCGGCGCCGTCAAGTCGGCCCCGTCCCGTCTGCCGTTGCTGGACGTACTGCGGCACCACCCGAAGAACCTCGCCCTCTCGATCGGTATGGGGGTCGGCTACTTCGTCTCCCAGGCCACTCTGACGACGTTCGTCATCGCCTACGCCGTCAACCACGGGTTCGAGCGGCAGACCGTGCTCAATGCACTGACGACGTCGTCAGTGGTCGCCGTGATCGCCACTCTCATCGCCGGCGGGCTCTCGGACCGCTTCGGTCGCCGCGCCCTCGTCGCCGCCGGCGCCGGCTCACTGGCCATCTGGTCCTTTGTTCTGTTCCCGCTCATCGACAGCGGCTCGACTGCCCTCCTCGTGCTGGCGGTCGTCGTCGGTCAGGGAATTCTCCTGTCGTGCTGGTTCGGCCCGCTGGCGGCGTTGTACGCCGAGCTCTTCCCGACGCGGTACCGGTACACCGGCGCCTCGCTCGGGTTCCAGGTCTCGGCCATCGGCGGCGGCCTCGCCCCCGGCGTTTTCGCCTCTGTCGTTTCCTTCAGTGGCGGCCCGCTGATGGTCTCGATCATCATGGCGGTGCTTTGCCTGATCTCGATCGGCTGCGTCCTGGCGCTGCGAGAGACGTCGCGACTGAGCCTCGACGACCTGCACACCCCGGCGACCGATGCAGCATCCGCCTCCGATCCCCTTCCGGCGCCGCCGGGTCTCGCCGGCGACGCCCAGGCCGAAGCCATCCTTCGCCGCGAGGTCCAGCAGTGACTCGGGACATCACCATGCATGCAGACATCAACCCCGCCACGTCGGTCAGCAGGAACGCGAAGTACTTCCGTGACTCGAGCGCGCTCATCTACGCCGGCGGCAACCTCACCTACGGAGAGCTCGAGGACCGCGCAGCGCGCGCTGCGTCCGTGTTCGCCGAGCACGGGATCGCGGCCGGCGACCGCGTCGCCTACCTCGGCATGAACAGCTCCGCCTACATCGTCACGATGCTCGCATCGATGCGCCTCGGAGCGATCTATGTCCCGTTGAACTTCCGGCTCACGGCCCCCGAGCTCCGGTCAGCCCTCCAGCACAGCGGTGCCACGGTTCTGGTCGGCGAAGGCGCGTACGTCGACGCGATCGATGAAATCAAGGACCAGACGGCGCTGAAGGCACTCCTGCTCGTCGATGACGATCCGGAGGCGCCTGCGCAGGCGGGCCGGCGCCGATGGGAGAGTTGGAGTGAGCTGACCAAGGCGGCGACCGCCTGGGGGCCCGCGATCTCGCGGGATTTCGACGATCCGGCTGTCATCCTCTTCAGCAGCGGGTCGACCGGGCGACCGAAGGGCATTGTCCTGACCCACGGAAATCTGTGGTGGAACTCGCTCAACACCGATCTCCGAATGGACACCCAGCGTCGCGACGTCACGCTCGCGGGCGCCCCGCTGTTCCACATCGGCGCGCTCAACAGCTTCACGCTGCGGTCGCTGGTCCGGGGCGGGACGGTCCTCATCCGACGCCGCTTCGACCCGGTCGACTTCCTCGACGATATCGAGAGCTACCAGGTCAAGACGACGTTCGCGGTGCCGACGATGCTTGACGCGCTCGAGGCGGTGCCGGACGCGTGGTCCCGCCTGTCAGGTCTGCGGACTCTCGTCGTCTCCGGCGCGCCGGTGCCACCCGAGCAGATCAGGCGGTTCGCCGAACGCGGGGTGCCGATCCAGCAGGCGTGGGGCGCCACGGAGTTCGCTCCGACGGCTACCCACATGCCCGTGGAGGCCACGCTCGACAAGCCCGGCTCGGCGGGTGTTCCCATGCCCTACACCGAGGTACGCGTCGTCGACCCCGCAACCGGAGAGTTCGTCGAGCCCGGGACGCCGGGCGAACTGGTCGTACGCGGGCCGAACGTCACCCCTGGATACTGGGAGGACTCCGTCGCGACCGCGGCCGTGTTCGACGACGAGGGCTGGTTCCACTCGGGCGACATCGGCTATGAGGACGAGGACGGCTACTTCTTCATCATCGACCGCATCAAGGACGTCATCATCACCGGCGGCGAGAACGTCTACCCAGCAGAGGTGGAGCGCGTGCTCCGCGCAGTGCCGGGCGTCAGCGACGTGGCGGTGGTGGGGATGCCCGACAGGGAGTGGGGCGAGACGGTCGTTGCGGTCTGCTGCCCGACCGAAGGAGCCGAGGTCACCCTGGAGCGGGTTCGCGAGTACGCAGGCACCCAGATCGCCCGCTACAAACTGCCGCGACGGCTGGAGATCGTTGCGACGATGCCGCGGAATGCGACTGGGAAGCTCGACAAGCCCGGGATCCGGGCACTGCTGCACAAGTGACGAATGAACGAGGGGGTCGGTGCCGGAACCGGCACCGACCCCCTCGTGGTCTGCCTGGGGCAGTGTCGCTCACGCCTCGCCGTAGTAGCGCATCAGCATGTCGGCGGCACACGCCGGACGGGCGAAGCCATCGCCCTCGACCACACACCGCCATACGGCGTCGACCGCGTCCGCCGTCGGCTCCCGCAGCTCCGCGAGGTCGACGACGAGGCGTAGCTTCGACCCGGACGGCACTGCCTCGGGGAAGCGGACCTTCTCGAAGCCGTAGGCGAGGATCAGTCGGGTCCGGTCCACCCGGAAGATCTGCTGCAGCAACCCGCCGATGATGGCCAGCGAGTGGCCCCCGTGAGCGATCGTGCTGCCGAACGGCGAGCTCGCCGCACGCTCGGGATCGGTGTGGACCCAGTTGTGGTCGTAGCTGAGGTCAGCGAAAGTGTTGATCGCAGCCTGGTCGATCGTGACCCAGGCACTCTCGCCGATTCGCTCCCCGACGAGGGAGCGCAGTCCATCAAGGCCGTCGATGTGTCGCATCCGTGTGTCCTTGTCAGAAGCGGGAGCGCTGGCTGACGGGTGCGGTCGGGCCCATCGGGGCACGGTCCAGCCACCTGCCGGCGCGCTCGTAATGCGGTGCGATGAGAGCGGCCATCCGCTGCTTGGTGCGGTTCCAGAGGCCGCGGCCTTCCATGTGGACCAGGGCGGCCGCGGCCGCATCGCGGTTGGCAAAGCCGGCGTCTCGTCGCTCGGTCGCGATGGCGTCGATGATCTCGGCGGACTTTGCCGTGTCGCCAGCCGCCAGGGCATCGGCGATCGCCTCGATCTCGAAGATGGCGTCCGGGATGCCCGAGTTCAGGCCCCGACCGCCGCCGAATGGCGGGAAGAGGTGCGCCGCTTCCCCCGCGAGCAGCACCCGCGAGTTGGCGTCGGTGAAGGCCGAGGCCACCGAGTGGTTGAAGCGGTAGGTCGAGGACCACATCTGGCCGTCGGCGTACCCGGGCCCGGCGACCGCGGTGATCCACTGACTCAAGCCCGGTTCGGACGAGAATGCCTCGACGTTGTCCCCGGGGTTGCACTCAAGATCAAAGCGCCAGCCACCGCCGAAGGGGACCACGAGGACGTTGCGTCCGCCGACTGCGGGGTGGCGGTAGTGGAAGGTGCGGGTCAGCGACATCGGGTTGTCCGGGACATCCCTGACGTCGACGATGATGAAGCTCGATTCCGAGCGTCCGCCGTCCATGGTGATGCCGAGTGCCTTGCGGACGGTCGATCGGGCTCCGTCCGCAGCCAGGACGTAGGAGGCGCGGACCAGCGATCCATCCGCGAGGGTCAGGGTGACGCCTTCGGTATCCGTGGCCAGATCCGTGAGGCCGTTGCCCCAGCGGAACTCGACGCCTTCGCGTCGGCAGCGGTCCAGGAGCACGACCTCCTGGTCCTTCTGCGAAAGGCTGATGCCGAAGCGTCCCGGTTTCGCCGCCGGGAAGCGGCGGTAATAAACCTCGCGACCGGCGTAGGTGGTCCGCAGGTCCAGCCATGAGCGGCTCTGCTGGATGAGGGGCTCGGTCACACCGGGCGCGATCTGCTCGAGCAGGTCCAGGGACTCACGGAAGATGAACGTGGCTCGGCTTCCGGGTCGGATGCGGTCCTCGGGCTCCGCTTCGACCACTACCACCGGGAGGTCGTGATGGCGGGCGGCGAGCGCGGCGACCAGGCCCACTGGGCCGGCTCCCACCACGACGAGCGGAAGGACCTCAGGTACAGCAGCGGGTGAGGTGGCGTCATTCATACCCCAACCTTGCGGCCTCGAGGCCCGACCGCACTATGTTCGATCCGACCGGCAAATGAGCCGATCCTCGTGTGTTTCGTCCGACGCCCAGTCGGTCAAACAGCGCGCGATTCCCCACTCGCGGCTACTGCCTCACCGAGCGCCTGCCCACGCCGAGCTGCATGTGGTCCCGCACGCCGGGCACCGGATCCAAGCCGCGAAGGCGGAGCGGTCCGCCGAGCTGGCGCCGGCGGTTCCCGGCCCAGTAGGCCAACACGGAGCAGGCATCCGGGATTCGGATCTCCCGCTTCGGTTGGTTCAGACCAAGGATCTGCACCTTGTCGTATTCTCCATACATGCCGACATCTGAGTTGTCCGCGGCCGATGTCCTCATCGCTGTACGCGATATCGCCGAGACGACGACCGCCCGGGAAGTGCCCGCGTCCGCTCTCGTTGCGGCTCGCTCCATGCTCGGCGTCGACGCTGCAGTCTGGATGGATGTCGAGGGCGACGAAGTCACCATCCAGGCCGTCTCCGGTTTCCTTCAGCCCGAGACCCACCGAAGTCTGCGGATGAGTGCCCACGAGGGACTCATCGGCATGGTGCTCACACAGGGCGAGCCCGTGGCCCTGCTGGACTACCTCCGCGAGACGTCCACTCCTCCTTCCCGGCGTGAGCTCCTCAGGCGCGAAGGCGTCGTCTCGGCAGCCGGCGTACCTATCCCCGGCGAGGGCAGCCGCGGTGTCGTGGTCCTCATTTCCCGCACGGCACGCGAGTTCGCGGAGGCGGAGTTGCGGATGGCCATCGGCGTTGCCGGCATCGCCCAGCAGCTCAGGGACCTGCGCGCCGAGGCTGAGCGAGCTGCGGCGGCAACTCGGTTCCACCGGGCGGTCGACGCACTCTCGTTGGCCCTCCTGCGCGGCCAGTCTGCTGACGTCGCATTGGAGGGTACTTCGGACATCCTCGGCCCGCGCGTGCGGGTGGCCGGGCTTCCGACACCCGGGCCGGCGAAACACGCTTCCGACATCTCCGAGGACGCCACGAAACCTCCCCTCCTGCATGTTCCCATCCCCGGCGCTGAACAGGCGCAGCTCGCCGCAGAAGGCGGGCTCCCCGAGTCGGCGCTGCGGACCCTTGCACAGGTCGTCGGTCTCGACTTCGCCCGTCAGCGCGCCTCGATGGAGACCGAGATCCGGCTCACCGACCAGTTCGTCCACAGCCTCCTCACCGCAGACACCGACGAGCTCAGCCGGCTTTGGAGCCGCTCCGCACTGTTGGGTATGGACATGAAGGTCCCTCGGGCGGTGATCAGCATCAGCGCCAAGGAGCCCATCGGTCGCCCCTTGCTGGACCGGATCGTGCGCGAGATGCGGTCGCGGACCTTCAGTGGGCAGGCGACGACGTACAAGGGCGCGGCGTTCCTGCTCTGGCCGGTGTCCGATCAGGACGCGGAAAGGAAGCTTCCTGCGCAGATCAACGAGTTGCTGGTCGCATGTCGACCCAACCAGGTGAAGGCAGGACTTGGTCCCGTCTGCCGGGGCGCGGACGACTACCCGGCGGCCGTGAAGGAGGCGATCTTCGCCCGGCAAGTGGCTGCGTTCTCGAGCAGCGGTCGCAACCTGGTCGCCAGCAAGGATCTGGGCATGTACCGCCTGTTCGCCCACATAGGCGGCGTCGAGGCACTTCGCGGCACGGTGCGCGAGACCCTCGGCCCGTTGCTCGAAGCCGATGCAGCCAGCGGGTCGGACCTGACCCACACCCTTCGCGTCTACCTGGAGCGTGACCGACGCATCGCCGATACCGCGCGGGCGCTCCAGGTCCACGTGAATACGCTGCGCTACCGCATCGAGCGGATCGGTAAGCTGCTCAAGGTCGACCTCGACGATCCCGAGGCGCGCTTCTTCGTCACTCTGGCCCTGCGGCTCTTCCCTGTCGTGGAGGAGGACGCAGCCCGCGCCCACCTCCTCGACAAGGGATGAACCAACGGAGGGACCGACGATGCCCGCGGCCTCAGACGGTGAACTTGACGTTGATCCGCTTGGTCTGGGTGAAGCCTTCGATGGCGCCCTCGATCGCGAACACCCGTCCGATGCCAGAGTCCTTGCACTCGCCCCAGGGCTGGCCAACGACCTGCCCGCCGCCCTGGGTGACCTGGACCCAACCGGACTCGACGCGGCGTGCGGTGGTGATGGCCTCGTGCTTCTCACGCCGCGGGATGACCGCAAGCACCGAAGCGAAGACCCCACGCGCAACGCGCCAGGAATTCTCCACGCCGGCGAGGATCGTGGGCGCCTGGAAGAAGCCCTCAAGGCCTCTGGTCCCACTCGTACACCTCGCCGAGGTGCGCACGAGACCGGCCGGTATGCCGACCTGCTCAAAGAACTCGAGCCAGTGCGCGGGCGGCGCTTCACGAAGCTTGGGCGTTGAGCAGCTTGATGATCTGGGCACGGTGAGTGACGCGGTCACAGTTGGTGACGAAGTGGGGATCCTGCGCGTCGGTCCCAACCACCTCGCACAGACAGTGCCACAGCGAGTCGTTGCCGCACGCGATCTGCAGCAGTGAGTCACCGTTCTCGAAGAGCCATAGGGCGCAATCGACGGATGGCGATTGCCCTCGCCTACCGGGACCTGCCCGGCCACGGTGTAATGAGCGCCTGGTAGGAGTGGACGCCGACGATGCTGGCCTGCAGGCTCGCGCGCACTGTCCGGGCCCGACCGTTCGAGCTCGTTCGAAGAGCGCGGCGAGGATGCCGAGGGCTCCGTTCATGTCGATGAACAGGTCGCTGATCGAGACGCGGAGCTTGGTCGGCTCACCGCGGGGGCCGGTGATGCTCACCAGCCCGGTCTCGTCCTGGGCGCTCTGGTCGTAGCCGACCCGCTGGCTCTCCGGACCGTCGTGCCCGAATCCGGTGAGCGAGCAGTCATCAGCTCGGGGTTGAGCGCACGCAACCGCTCCTCACTGAATCCGAGCTGAGGGAGGACCCCTGGACGGAAGTTCTCGATGAGAAGATCTGCGACGCGAACCAGCGCCTCCAGGAAATGTCTCCCGTCTTCGCTCTTGAGGTCGGCGGTGACCGACTCCTGTTGCGGTTGCACGACAGGTAGTGGGCGGCGATCGGGTCATCGGCGTTGCCGATGAAGGGTGGGCCTCAACGCCGGGAGTCGTCGCCCTCGGGGCGTTCGACCTTGATCACGCGTGCCCCGAGGTCGGCAAGTATCACCATCGCCTGCGGCCCGGCCAGGCCCGGCTCAGGTCGACGACGACCCCCTCAAGCGGCACCGCATGCGCGGTCACGTCATTCGTTGACCCACGTGACGACTTCGGAGAGGTCGGCGCGGTCGGTGCGGAACGAGTTGGCCGGATGGTCCCGGTCGGGGTAGCCGAACGAGATGCCGCAAACAACCTGGCGGGTGTCTGGGATGCCCAAGTGGTCGTGGATGAAGTCGGCGTATTCCCCCAACGCCCCCTGGGCGATCGACGCGACACCGAGGGAAGCCGCGGCGGTCATGAAGTTGGCGACATACCCTCCGCAGTCGACAGCACTGTAGGGACCGAGCGCTTCCTCGCAGGTAATGACCGCGAGGTGCGGAGCGTCGAAGAAGACGAAGTTGCGTCCGGTCTGACGGGCGTAGCCCACTTTGTCGCCGCGCTCTACGCCGACGGCGTTGTAGAGGCCGAAGCCGCAGGCGCGGCGACGCTCCAGATAGACACCGGCATACTCACGGGGGCCCGGGATGTCGCGGCGGTGCTCGGCGCCGGTGGCGGCGTGCTCCGATAGTGCTTTACGGAAGCGCTCGGTACCTTCGCCGGAGGTGAGATGTACCCCCCACGACTGCATGTTGTTCCACGAGGCGGTCTTCTGGGCGGTAGTCAGGATCTTCCGGATCGTCTCCTCGGGTACTGGCTGAGGCAGGAAAGCCCGGCAGCTGTACCGCTCCGACATGAGTCGATCGAGGGCCTGGTGGTCAAGGGTGTCCGCAATGACAGGGCTCTGGTTTGGCACCTCTCGACTATGCGATACCGATCACAACCGAAACGACGGCTGGAACGTACGAAACTCAATCGAACTGTTGGACAGGGCATCCAGGGTGGAGCGCTGCGGCATTGTCAGGTTGATTGCGGGCTTGCCGGTACGGTGATCTTCGGGTTGGCCCGCCGGGTCCGGGGAGGGGCCGTATGGAGGCCGCGCCGCCGTCGTACAAGGGCTTCCGGTACCCGGCGGAGATCATCGCGCACGCGGTGTGGCTGTACCACCGCTTCCCACTCTCCTTCCGCGAGGTCGAGGAGCTGCTGCTCGCCCGCGGCGTGATCGTCTCCCACGAGACGGTCCGGCAATGGTGCGCCCGGTTCGGGCCCGAGTACGCCGCCGGGCTGCGCTGCCGCCGGCCGCGGGCCGACGACGAGCGGCACCTCGACGAGGTCTTCGCGAAGATCAACGGGGTGCGGCACTACCTGTGGCGCGCGGTCGATCAGGACGGAAACGTGCTGGACATCCTCGTGCGGTTCCGGCGCGACGCGGCGGCCGCGAGGCGGTTCCCGGCCAAGCCGATGAAGAAGCAATGCCGGGGGATCAGGCGCAAATTCCGTGAGGACGCCTGTCAGGAGGGCGAGGGCTCAGAGTCGTCCCCTTTCCATCCGGTTTCGGGGAACTGCTCAAGCAGGGCAGAGAGGGAAGTTGCCTGGTGGATGGCGGACGACCAGTCCTGAGCGGAGACGTCGAGCAGGACCAGAAGCGGGGGTTCCTGCCGAAAGTCGTAGGTGAGCATTTCGCGGCTTCCGTCCCCGCCGACGACGACGCTCCCGGGGAAGCGTTTCTGGAAGTCGCCGGCCTCATTGACTTCGATGAGCTCCGCAATGGCATTGATCATCAGGAAGTCGTCCGCAGGGGGAACGAACCGGGCCATGCTCCCCTCCGTGGCCAGGAAGCGGCGGTAGTCCTCGGGAAATCGGACTCCGAAGCGGCGCTCCGCCTGCGCGATCTGGGCGTCGTTCGAACTCATGAGGCCGTTCTCTCAAGGCCGGTCATGCCTGGTGGCGGTGGCTGCCTCGAGCTGCGGTGCACAGGACCCGCTTCCGGGGGAGGGGAAGTTTCGCTCGTCCGAAAATCTGGCGTTTGATCATCTTGATGTGGTTGACCCGTCCTTCCACCGGACCGGAGTTCCAGCAAGTGGTCAGGCTCTGGACGACGGCCTCCCAGTCCTTTCCATTCGGTGAGGCACTCATCGGGGCCCGAGGACCATTCGCCAAGACGGACGACCGGCCTGGTCGAGGTAGGAGAATGATGCGGAGTATCGCCGGTTTGGCTGACCGGGGAACTCCGGCTATGTTCCGCGCCGCCTCGTGATGTGACATCTTCGACGGGGGGTGCTCGGGGGCCCCGTCGGACTTGGCTGTGAGCCCCTAGGGGCCTCCACTCCGAGCCGTGAGGGATGGGCTCGGTGTGACTCCTGTGGGGCGCTTCTTGCCTGGCGGGGCGTCAGGAAAGTCGGCAATGGGTCAGCATGAGTCCTGCCAGAGGCTCGAAGATCTGGCAAAACATGCAAGTGGTTGAATCGATCAACGATCGACGGTCGGCTCGGTAACGCACATGTTGCTTACGCAAAATTCTTCAGGTTTCTCTTGCGCTGCCCGGCTCCTGGTGTGTGGTCCTACCAGTCCCGTCGCGCCTGGCGGCCGAAGAGGATGCCGCCCGGTTCGGGCGGTGGGGGAGTGCCCGGCTTGAGGGGCCAGGCGAGCAGCATGCCCACGACGAAGCCGACCACGTGGGCCGCGTACGCCACCGCCCCGGCGCTGGAGACACCTCCGCCCGAGGAGTACACCGCCTGCAGCACGAACCACAGGCCCAGCACGGTCCAGGCCGGCAGCCGCAGCGGCAGGAAGATCAGGAAGGGGACGAGGACCCAGACCCGGGCCCTCGGGTAGAGGACCAGGTAGGCGCCGAGGACGCCGGCGATGGCGCCCGAGGCGCCGATCAGGGGAGTGGTGGCGTTGGGGTTCGTGAGTGCGAATCCGTATGCGGCCGCGTACCCGCAGACCAGGTAGAACAGCAGGTACCGCACATGTCCCATCCGGTCCTCGACGTTGTTGCCGAAGATCTAAAGGATGGACATCAGTGCAGGTCATGGGCATGATTGCTGAGCCCCAGGTCAGCAAATAGCCAGCAAGCGGCGAGCGGGAGACCCCGCCATGCCGACCGCGGGGCGCGTCAGCAGGACCAGGTCCGCTGGTCCACCCGTCCTCCGGAAGGCGTCACTCCTTGGCTCGTCAGCTCGCCCGCGGCATGGGCTCCTTCTCCAAGCCCTGTGACTGCCCCAAGCCCAGCCGTTGCCCGCACGCCTACACCATCCGGTTTCGCGACGCTCGGGGAAAACAGCGAGAGGAAACCGGGTACCGGACCCAGGACGCGGCGGTCGAAAGGCTGACGGAGCTGTACGCCGACCGGAAGAAGATGTCTCCCTCGGTGGCGGAGGCGCGACGGGAACTGGGGCATCAGACGATAGAGGAGTACGCCCGGACGTGGTTGCCCCGGCAGCGCCAGATGACCGAGTACTCGACCGCGAAAAACCTGGCGAGCCATTTCAAGGTACAGATCAACCCGGTGATCGGATCGCGGAAGCTGAATGCGGTGACACCGACCGTGGTGGAGGATTTTCTCGATCACTTGGAGGCGGAGGGGGTGGGCCGTGGACACCAGTTGAACGTCTACCGGGCCCTGTCGGCTCTCCTCCGGGATGCGTTTGAGAAGGGGGCCATTGCTGATAACCCTCTGCGCGGAGTGCAGAAACCCGAGTACGCCCCACAGCGGGTAGCCATCCCTGACGTCGAGTACATCGCCAGAGCGATCCAGGTGGCGGACTACAAGTTGGCGCTGGAGATAGTCCTGATGGTCGGCTGCGGGCTCCGCAACGGCGAGGCGCGTGCGGTGAACGCGAACAACATCGTCGCGGACGACGTGTACCGGGTGACCGAGCAGGTGCACTCCAGCACACACCAGTTGGCGAAGCTCAAACACCGCAAGGAAGGCGAGTTCCGGGAGGTGCCCCTGCCGCGTACGGTCAAGGACGCCATCGAACGATTCGCGGAAGAGCACGGGACCACGGAGGACGGTTACCTCTTGAGGGGGCCGAAAGGGCCCTTCAGCGAACCGAACGAGCGATACCGGGTGTCGAAGCTGTTCAAGGCCCTCCCGCCGGCGGAAGGCGTCGGAATGTACAGCTTCCGGCACTTCTTTGCGTCCAACTCGCTGAGCCACGGCATTCCCATCACGGACGTGGCGGAGTGGATGGGGCACACGTCGATCCAGGTCACCTACCGCACGTACAGGCACCTCATGCCCGGAAGCATCACCAAGGCGGCGACGATCTTGGACGAACAGTTGCGAGCTGTCGTGTGAGGGTTGGAAGCCGGCGCCCGAAGCGGTAGCGGGATACCGGCAGGACCGACGGCCCGCCCCCAGCCCCTCCCTGCCAGCCTTGGGTGAGATATCCCGTGTCGGCGGGGAGGGCGAGTGGGAAAGAGCCGCACCCTGATCCATCGGCGGAACACCCTGCGTCGGTGGGGAGGACCTCGCTCAGCTCCTCGACCTTGACGTCGAGGACGGATCACCCCCGCGTCGGCGGGGAGGACTTCGAAACGGGCGTGTCCAGCACCGGCGACTACGGAACACCCCGCGTCGGCGGGGAGGACAGCGCGGCGGCCAGGGGCACGAACGCGAACACCGGAACACCCCCGCGTCGGCGGGGAAGACCTCGCGCACACGGCGCCAACTTTTGTACGGTGCGGAACACCCCCGCGTCGGCGGGGAAGACGTCACGCCCGTACGACGCGGTACAGGTCGGGGACGGATCACCCCCGCGTCGGCGGGGAGGACGACGGCAGCGACTTCACGCTCACGATCAGCGACGGAACACCCCCGCGTCGGCCGGGAGGACCGGACGCCCGTCATGAAGCCGTCGACCATGGGCGGAACACCCCCGCGTCGGCGGGGAGGACCTGGCCGGGCTGGTGTCGAACGGGCAGGCCGACGGAACACTCCTGCGTCGGCGGGGAGGACGGGACGTCGAGCTGCATCCCCTTCATCATCATCGGAACACCCCCGCCTCGGCGGGGAGGACTGCTGCCACTGTTCAGCGAGCAGGGCGCGCAGCGGAGCACCCCCGCGTCGGCGGGGAAGACTCATCCGTCTCCGCCCCGAACAGCAGCCCCATCGGAACACCCCCGCGTCGGCGGGGAGGACAGAAGAAGGCATGGGCCTGTTTCCTCCGTGGGCGGAGCACCCCCGCGTCGGCGGGGAAGACGTCCTGGAGTGGACCCTGCCCCACCCGATCAACGGAACACCCCCGCGTCAGCGGGGAAGACCACAGCACCGCGGCGGTCACGGAGTGCTCGGGCGGAACACCCCCGCGTCGGCGGGGAAGACCACACCCTCACCCAGGCCGGCATCCAGATGAGCGGAACACCCCCGCGTCGGCGGGGAGGAGCTGTGGTTCCACCGCGACGGCGGACGCATCACCGGAATACCCCCGCGTCGGCGGGGAAGGCCTTCGTCAACACGATCGACCCGCAGGGCGCGCCCGGAACGCCCCCGCGTCGGCGGGGAAGACTCACGGCGTGTCCAAGGCGAGTTGGCCGGCCGCGGAACACCCCCGCGTCGGCGGGGAGGACGGCGGGCTCAGCCTGGACCCGAAGCGCACCGTCGGAACACCCCCGCATCGGCGGGGAGGACCCAAGAAGGGAGCTGGCGACCATCGTCTGCCCCGGAACACCCCCGCGTCGGCGGGGAGGACTTGATCACGACGGAACTCGGGTTACCGATCACCGGAACACCCCCGCATCGGCGGGGAGGACGATGCCTGGTACCTGCTCACCGACGACCCGGCCGGAACACCCCCGCGTCGGCGGGGAAGACGAGCGGACGCTGAACCTGGACCTGATCGGGGACGGAACACCCCCGCGTTGGCGGGGAGGACGTCGGCGGGGTGTACTTCGGCTTGGGCGCCGGCGGAACACCCCCGCGTCGGCGGGGAGGACGGCCTGTCGTTCTCCTCGGGCAGCAGGCCCGGCGGAGCACCCCCGCGTCGGCGGGGAGGACGCGGACGGCAGAGCCGGGAAGTAGGCGGCCCACGGAACACCCCCGCGTCGGTGGGGAAGACAAAGCCGAGGTGCTTCGCCGCGGTCGAGGACGTCGGAGCACCCCCGCGTCGGCGGGGAGGACCTGGCCGGGCTGGTGTCGAACGGGCAGGCCGACGGAGCACACCCGCGTCGGCGGGGAGGACTGCCGCCACGCCCGCTCCCACTCGGTGCGCTGCGGAGCACCCCCGCGTCGGCGGGGAGAACTGGACGAACCGGGAAGGGTGGGCGGTGAGCGTCGGAGCACCCCCGCGTCGGCGGAGAGGACACGCCCTCGACCATGCGGCCGTTGATGAACGTCGGAACACCCCCGCGTCGGCGGGGAAGACACCGAAACCCTCACCCGCTACATGGACTCAGGCGGAACACCCCCGCGTCGGCGGGGAGGACTCGACAAAGCCGCCCCGGTTCCGGCCACGTCACCGGAACACCCCCGCGTCGGCGAGGAGGACACGTTGTTGCTCCCGTCCCAGTCGTACTCGTTCGGAACACCCCCACGTCGGTGGGTAGGACGCGGCCGCCCCCGCCGCCGCGAGCTTGACGGCCGGAACACCCCCGCGTCGGCGGGGAGGACGTCGAGCACATGCTGACGACCGCTGAGCCGGGCGGAACATACCCGCGTCGGCGGGGAGAACCTCGAGGTCCGCCAGGTCGGCGGTGGTGCCGAGGGAACACCCCCACGTCGGCGGGGAGAACTCCGGCTTCACGATGCAGCCGCTGACCAAGGGCGGAACACCCCCGCGTCGGCGGGGAGGACGCTCACCCCCGCGGTTCGGGCAGCTGGCCGGGCGGAACACCCCCACGTCGGTGGGGAGGACCTGATGCTGGGCGGGATGGCGCGACAGGTCGGCGGAGCACCCCCACGTCGGTGGGGAGGACTGGAGCGCAAACACCCCGTCCGGCTTGGCGTTCGGAGCACCCCCGCATCGGCGGGGAGGACCTGACCGACACGGCGGAGAACCGGGTCCTCGACGGAGCACCCCCGCATCGGCGGGGAGGACTTCTGCGTCCTCGCCTACACCATCACCGGCCACGGAACACCCCCGCGTCGGCGGGAGGAAGCGGCCTGGTTGTTGTCGTAGGAGGCTAGGAGCTTGTAGGCGGCGAGGCGGCGAGGCGGCGAGGCGGCGTTCGTCCGAGGCCGGGACCCAGGAGGCTTTGGCCTCGGGGAAGGCGCGGCGGTGGCGCATGCCGCGGGGGTCGGCGTAGATCGGTTTGTAGTTGAGCCAGGACCACGCGTCGATGACCACGGCCTTGGCGCGGGACATGAGGCCCACCGGTCACACCCTTCACCCTCGACAGCCCCACGCCTGTGATCAGGGTACGGGCGTCGGAAGGGGTGGGTTCCCCCCCCGGCCTGGCGCTGAAGGTCGGCAGTATGCGCGGGAATTCACCCGTTGGGATGAGTCCGGACCGATCACGGAAGTCCCAATTGCCCTTATGTGAGGGGGGAGATGTGGTCCGGAGTACTCCCCCGGAGGCCGTAAACTCAGCAGTGGGTGTTCGTTCACTCGCTGTTGCTTCTCCGCCTCCGTGTTCCCGCGGGACGGAGGACGGCGGAACTCCGGTCCCTTCGGAACCGATCCGCTACACGAGGTGACATGTGAACAACAACGAACAGCCGGACTGGAGCTTCTGGTGCTTCGTCATCGCGGTCTTGGAGGTGGCTCTCCAGGTGATGTCGAAGCAGTAGCTCCGCGTCCGGCGCCCGTGTGAGAAACCAGGACCGCTCCCCTGACGAGGGGGGCGGTTCTGCGTTGTCCGCCAACTTTCACGGTCGGCTGTTGCCAGCATACCTAGAAAAGTCGGAGTACCGAAAATCTCCAAAGTGGCGAGACTGATTTCCTTCCTGCAACCTCCAACGCGTCTACGGGCCGTTCAGGCGTTTTCTCGGGCCTGGCAACTTTCCGGATCAGTGATTTCACTCGACTGGGCGGGGTGTCTCTGTGTAGGTCTGTCATGGTTCGTGAATCGCTGTGCAGCGCTGTGCGGCTACTTGATCACCGCAAGCGACGGCCCAGCGACGGCCTAGCGACGGCCCCTGAGTCGCTGATCGCTGTATTGCCCGACGCCTAGGCCGGACTGTGACGGGTTGGCGAGCTCGGTCAGCGCGTGCACTGCGGCATCCATTCGGTCGGGGCTGTCCATCCCTGGGAGCCAGGTGACCATCTGGCCCTCGAGTTCGGTGTGCTCGCCGACGTGATGGACCTTGCCCTGCTTGTACAGCTGGGCGATGGGCTCGGCGCGCAGGCGTTTGCCCTGCTTGGCGTGGACTTCGACGATGGCCGGTATGAGGAGGCCCTTCGTCTCGCCTTGCCGTTCGAACTCGGACCAGGCTTGGGTGACGATCTGGCGGGCCATGTCGCCGCCGAAGTTGTTCTCCACCAGGATCGCGTCCGCCTGCCGGTCGATGGCGAGCTGGCAAACCTCGGTGCCCCAGGTGTCGGCGCCCATGGTGCGGGAGCGGTCGTCGAGGGCGTACATGTATCCCTCGCTGTCACG
The DNA here is from genome assembly GCF_045209715.1 of Streptomyces sp. NBC_01635. Classification (NCBI taxonomy): domain Bacteria; kingdom Bacillati; phylum Actinomycetota; class Actinomycetes; order Kitasatosporales; family Streptomycetaceae; genus Streptomyces; species Streptomyces sp. NBC_01635. The sequence continues at coordinate 7,088,853 of NZ_CP109277.1, forward strand.
AGCCGCGGAGGCAAGGCCGACTTCATCGTTGCGGAGGCTGTCGCCGCCGGCGTGGTCGGCGGCGACGACGACGCGGGTGGGGGTGATGCCGGGCCACGTGGCGGGGGTGATGCGGTTGCTGGTGATCCATGCCCACGGAGCACCCCCGCGTCGGCGGGGAGGATCCGGTCAGGTCGGTCGCGTCGAGCTGTCCGAACGGAACACCCCCACGTCGGCGGGGAGGACCTTGAGCAGGTACTCGTAGGCGGAGATCAGCGCGGAACACCCCCGCGCGTTGGCGGGGAGGACATCACCTGCGACGGCGACTTGATCCCGAGCGCCGGAACACCCCCGCGTCGGCGGGGAGGACGGCCTGACCGGCCCGAAGACCTGGCAGTACGCCGGAACACCCCCACGTCGGTGGGGAGGACAGCGCGGCGACGGTGAGCGGCTCCAGGACGTGCGGAACACCCCCACGTCGGTGGGGAGGACTGGGCACCGAGCTGCTGCTGAGTTCCACGAACCGGAACACCCCCGCGTCGGCGGGGAGGACGCTCGGTAGTCTCCTGCATGTGTCGTGCGCTCCGGAGCACCCCCACGTCGGCGGGGAGGACCCGTACTCCCAGCGGCAGTCGCGCCGGCTGTTCGGAGCACCCCCACGTCGGCGGGGAGGACCGAGGCGGGGGCTTTGTCGTCCCGTCAGGCGGCGGAACACCCCCACGTCGGTGGGGAGGACTACTGCGCGTCGGCCGTCCGGGGCAGTTTCAGCGGAACACCCCCACGTCGGTGGGGAGGACTGTGTGAAAGTGTCGGCATTGCAGTACCGAACCGGATCACCCCCGCGTCGGCGGGGAGGACGGCACCCTCGCGGTGCTGTGCATCGTCGGTGACGGATCACCCCCGCGTCGGCGGGGAGGACGATGAGTCGGAACAGGCCCACCAGTCGCTCCCCGGAACACCCCCGCATCGGCGGGGAGAACTCCCCCGCGTCCAGCGTGCAGTACCCGAACATCGGAACACCCCCACATCGGCGGGGAGGACGTCGTCGTCTTCGGGCCGGCCGTGGCCAGCAGCGGAACACCCCCGCGTCGGCGGGGAAGACGCCGCGTCTTGCCGTTCCTTGCTGCGCCCGGACGGAACACCCCCGCGTCGGCGGGGAAGACGAGGCCAGGGCCGTCTCCACACCGCCCACCCGCGGAACACCCCCGCGTCGGCGGGGAAGACACCAGCGGGGTGTCGGGGGTGAGGTCCATGACCGGAACACCCCCGCGTCGGCGGGGAGGACAGCCGGGACAGGATGCGGTCCGCGCGCTGCCGCGGAACACCCCCGCGTCGGCGGGGAGGACGGCCGCGCCGGTCAGCTCGACCTCCAAGTGATTGGAACACCCCCGCGTAGGCGGGGAGGGCAAGTCTCGGAGGGGCGGGCCACCTGGCCAGCTTGTTGAGGTAGGACACGAGCGTGCTGTTGGGGCCCTGCTGCACGCCCAGGCCCTCATACGTCGACACGCTCGAGGCGACGCGTGCCGTCCGGCGCAGCAGTGAGGGCGGGGTCACCTCCGCTCGCGTGGAGTCGGCATCATCCGCTTGTAGCCGGATATCTCGTCCTGCGGCGTAACCCGGCTGCGCAGAACGTGTTCGGCCAGCGGGGATCGTTTGCACACAAGAGGTGACGGACCCCTGGGGTCCGTCACCGTTGGCTCAGAAGAGCCAGCTGACGAGTTCGCTGATCAGAGCACGGATCACCGCGCTGACCACTACGCGTGAGGTACCGAGAAGTACCTCGCGGCGCAGGACGAACCTGTGCAGGAACCGGGACACTGCATCTCCAGAGCGCAGACTGGGCCGAGGTTGCGCCACATCCCTCGGGAGGGTCGTGCGTTCGTCTCGGCGTTGTCGTCGCCTGGAGAGTCAATGAGGTTCCGCGCACCTCCCAGGGAGGCGTGCAGCGGTATGTACTCTACGGCGGAGACACGTTGGTGTGGCAATGCTTGAGGGAATTTCCCCCCTCCGGTCTTCAAAGAGGTGCAGCAGGATGAAGGGGGAGTTGCGGTCGAGTCTTTCTGCCGCGACCTTTTGAGGCACACCTGCACTGCATCCGCGACAAGGAGCACCCCATGTCCCTGGACTCCCGCCTGTGGGGCAAGGCTGCCGGGCTGGGCAAGAACGCCCGCGGGGCTCACCGCACGCACCCTTTGATCTGTCATCTGCTGGATACGGCAGCCGTCGCGGAGGTCGTCTGGGATGAACTGCTGACCTCGCACCAGCGGAGCATGGTGGTCGGGGCACTGCAGGTTCCGGACGAGGAGGTGCGGGCGCTCGCGGCGTTCTGGGCGGGACTGCACGACATCGGGAAGATCAGCGTGCCGTTCCAACTCCACCGGAGCGGCCCGAAGAACGCGGATGGAGAGCTGCTGGCACAGGAGCTGGGCGGTGAGCAGGGGTACGGATTCGCGGCTGGCGCCACGCAGGACAGGCAGTCGCACGAGGCGGCAGCGCACTGGTGGCTGGCGGGGATCTTCGAGGAGATCGGCTATCCGTCGTCGAAGCGGCGTCCGCAGTCCCAGCTCAGTCACGCGGTGGCCCAGATGCTCGGTGGGCACGGCGGTCGCTACCACCCGGCCGTCCACGGCAAGGACTATAGGTGCCCTGTCGCCCGTCACCCCGGTCTGGGCACGGGTAGTTGGGAGGAGCAGCGGCGGGTCCACTTTGACGAGGTGCGCAGAGTGACAGGGGCGACCTCGGTTCCGCAAGGGCGGATGACGCCGGGAGCGGCTGTCGTTCTGACGGGGCTGGTGACCCTGTCGGACTGGCTGGCCAGCATCGAAGTAGAGATTCGGGCCAGACTCAAGGAGGAGGGATGGGCTGGGGCTCCTGAAGACCTGGACGCTTACTGGAAGATCACCCGCGAAGCGGCTCTCCGTCTGGTGCAGAAGACCGACCTGCTCGGGACGGGTTTCGCCCGGCCAGACCCGGTTCAATGTGCGGGTGAGACCAGCCTTCTGGCCAGCATGGAGGGCCAGCTGCCTGATTTGGTGACCGAACACGGGCCGGGCCTGGTGGTGGTGACGTCTTCGCCGTCGGAGGAGCGTACGGAAGCGGCTCTTCGCGCAGCGGCGGTCCTCGGGCATGCAGCGGACGCGCGCGGTCTTTTCTATGCGCTGCCGACCGGTTCATCGGCCGACAGCCACATGGCGCAGGTGCATGCTTTCGCTGAGCAGGCCCTGACGGGCCCCTGGCGGTCGCTCCTGCTCCACAGCTCTTCGCGGTTGAAGCCGGCGGAAGCCGCGAAGCAGTGGGCGCAAGCCCATGCGCCCGGTGATGTCAGCGCGGAGCCTGGTGAGGAGTGGGCCCCGGCAGCGAACAGCTGGCTCAACTCCCATCACCGCGCGCTGCTTGCTGCGCTGGGCACGGGGACGGTGGACGAACTTCTCCAGGCGGTCATGCCGGTGAAGTTCAACGTGATGCGACTCTTTGCTTTCTCCGGCAAGGTCGTCGTGGTGGACGAGGCCCATGCCCGCGGTGCCTGGGGGCAGAAGCTGATGCTCCGGTTTCTGGAGTGGGCCGCTGCGCTGCGGATTCCAGTTGTCCTGGCCGCGATGTCTGCGGACAAGTCGGTTGATGCGATGCTGGCGGCCTATCGCCGTGGCGCTGGAGGGGGCAAGGAGCCGATGGTGCAGCCTCGCCGGCTGCCGGCGTGGTCGTTCGTGGATGCTCAGTCCGGAGGCGGGCACCTGCCTCGGCAGCCTGCGGGAGCCGTCCGCGCCAGCACGCTCAGCATCAAGGTCCTTGATGGTGCACCGTACGACGAGATCCAGGCGGCTCTTGTACCCCTGGTCGAGGCCGGCAACGGCAGGGCCGTCGTCTACCGGTCGACGCCTGCGGAAGCCATCCGTACGTTCCGTCAGCTCTCGCAGGACCTGTCCGGCCTCGATGTGACCCTGGTTCATGAACAGATGCGCAACAAGGACCGATGGCGGCGTCTCGCGGCCTGCCGGAACACCTTCTCTCCCGACGGCGGCATCAGCGGCCCTTCCGCGCTGGTGACGACGCCAATGCTGGAACACGTCAGAGGTCTGCGATTCGACCTCGTCGTATCGGGGCCGGCGCCGCTCGCGGACCTGCTGGCCCGTGCGGCACAGGGCGCGGGTGACCAGCCGCGGCTCGTGGTGCTCCGAGCGGACAACAAGTCTGAACTGGACGACGTCGCGCTGGTGCGGCGTACTGACATAGTCCTGGGGGCCGGCAGGACGATTTCCATGCCGGAGGAAGTGCCCCTGCTGTTGGACGAGGTGTACGCCGACGAACTCGTCGACAGGATGGGGAAGGCTGCGGCGCGTGAGCTTCAGCAGCTGGACAACCGGCGGACGGTCCGAGAACGAAGAGCCACCGGTACTGCAGGTTGGCTGCAGGTGCCAGGGCCGCGCGAGCTTGATGGCGACCTCGGCCTACTGAGCCGCGACCACCCCGGTATGGAGCCCGAACTGCTCTCCTCCGTGCTCGGCGAGGAGATGGTGCATGTGGTGTGCCTGTACCCAGGGTCTCTCCTTGAGGACGGGGTCCTCAAGGAGAAGCTTGCACTCGATTCCAAGCGCAAGCGCAGACCGAAGCCGGGCCAGCTTGTCCCCTACCTGATCCCAGTACCGCAGCGACTCGTCGACGGCGTGGCGGGCGATGCAAACAGCGTCTGGCGCGACATGGCCGCCCTCAAGACTGTCCTCCGGCTGAACATGACCCGGGAAGACGGTACGTGGGTGCGAACCGGCGAGAGGCACCGATTCCGCTTAAGCGAACTGGGCTTGACTGTCGATCAGTTGCCGTAACGGCCCACATCCTCCCCGCTTGTCCTTCTAGTATTCCGTGACGTGCAACGATGCGGGGGGAGGGGGCGTGATCACGTCTGCGTCCAATCTGATCGACCAGCCATGGATCCCGGTCGCGTGGGGGAAGGGGCAGTCGGGTCCACCTGAAGTGGGGCTCAGGGACCTGTTTGTGCACGCCCGAGAGATCCGCACTCTGCTGATCCCGGAAGCTCCGGCTCACTCGGCGCTGCTGCGCTTGCTGTACGCGCTGACCGCCCGGATCACCGCTCTAGACGAGGCGGGGCCTGGAAGCTGGGGTGACCGGCGGGAACAGGTCAGGGAACAGGGGTTTCCCGAGCAGAGCATCGACCTGTCTGACGGCCGCAAGGCCGGCATCGAAGGCTATTTCGGTCAGTGGAGCCACCGCTTCGACCTGTTCGACGGTGATCGTCCGTGGCTCCAGGACCCCCGCCTCCCTGACCAGTGCGACAGGAACAACACGGCCGGTGTCCACAAGCTGGTCATGAGCCGGGCAGCGGGCAACAACCACTCCTGGTTCGAGCACTGGAGCCACGACAGTCCCGTACCTCTCGATCTTTCGCAGGCGGCATTATCGCTGCTGACCTGGCATTATTGGGGAGACCCCGGTGCCCTTTCGAGACGTGCGGTCGGGCAAGTGAGAAGCCACTATGCGAAAGCGTCACCCCTGCGGGCCGCGCTGTCGTACCACCCGCAGTGCGACAACCTGCTCCTGACGTTGCTGGCCGGTCTCACACCGCCGGACGGCGGCGTCAGCCGGCACACGGACCTGTGCCCGTGGGAGCGTGAAGACCTCCCGGACCCGCTCAAGCCGATGCCCGAGCCGCAGGGCCCCTGCTCACGGCTCACCGCCTGTTCACAGCACGCGCTCTGTCTCGTCCCCGCCCCGGACGGCGAGCATACGGCCGACGCGTACATCACCTGGGCTTATGACGCCGAGCGGATTCGGCCGGAAGACGACTACCTGATCTGGGACATCACCAAGGACGGGAAGACATCCCCCCGGCTCGCATACTCCTCCCGTTCTCTGTGGCGCGACATCGACGCCCTCCTGCTCAAGCAACTGGACGACGCACACCCCATCCAGCCGAAGGTCATGGATCATGCCTTCGACGTCAGTGAGTACTTACGGGTACGCGCCCTCGGCTTCGAACAGGACGCCAGCCAGGCAGCCAACCACCAGTACGTCGACTCCGTGACCCCGGTGCTCCTGTCCCGAGTGGAAGAGGATGCGGCGAGCACCGAGCGGCCCGTACGCCAGCTCCGCGAACTCGGCGAGCTCTTCGGGCACCGGCTGGAGCAGGCCACCAAGGAAGCCTGGCTGAAGTACACGGATGACAAGAAGAACGATCCGGGGGCCTGGCTGGACGCGGTCGCGGCACGGTACTGGCCGTCGGCGGAGGACGAGTTCTGGTCACGGTTTAGGCAGTTGACACGCTCTGACGGCGCCACGGACACCGGATTCGACTTCGAGGCCGCATGCCGAGCCTTCGGGCGGCACGCGCTCGACGCCTACGAGGCGGTGACCGACTCCGTGACGCGCACACCACGAGGCGCGAAGGCCGTCACCAAGGCGAAGGCCGTCATCCTCGCCGCCCTGAAAGACCCGTACAAGGCGATGGAGCAACCGGTGACGAAAAGCGCAGCCAAGAAGTCGTGACCGTCGCCCGCCGACCCGAGGACAAGCTGTGACCTTCCAAGCTTCTGAACCGAGCAAGCGGCAGAGAAACCGCGCCACGTACGCCGCATTCACCGCACACATCGAACATCTGTGCCGCACAGATCCCGGTGCCCGTGCGGCGCTGCGCGCGGGCCTGCGCCGCGATCTGGACCACCCGCGCACACGTCCCATGCATCGGCTGCTGACGCCGCGACTGCCGGAAGGGTGCGACGACAAGACAGCGCAGGCTTACTACACGGTGGCCTCGCTGATCGCGGCTCAGCCCCGACACGCCTTCTCACCCGACCAGGGAGACGACGAAGACACCGCAGCCGAATACGGGACGGCAAAGAAGCAGGCTCCTCGGGAGGAGGGACAACCGGACGAGAGGCAGACCCCGCCCGGGCCGATCCCGTATGGCTCCTCGTTCGGTGCCACCCTGGGCCAAGCCGTCACCGCAAAGGGCACCTCGATGCGGATGAGCGCCGCGGAGAGCCGTATCAACCTCCTGACGCGGCAGAGCCTGCGCGGTATCCACCTGCACCTTCCTGCTGCGGTGAATCAGGTACGCACCACCGACACCTCCATCGACTGGCAACAACTGCTGGCAGACCTGGTCGACTGGCAGTACCAGTCGGGGCGTATCAGCCGCCGCTGGCTGCAGGACTTCTACCGGATCACGGCCGGCGCCGACCAGGACTGACCCTCACCCACAGGAGATCCCCGATGAACCTCAAGCCACGCTTCATCGACATCCACGTCGTCCAACCCGTTCCCTACGCGAACCTGAACCGGGACGACACCAATTCGGTGAAAAGCATGCTCTACGGCGACGTCCTGCGTACCCGCATCTCCAGCCAGTCCTGGAAGCGGGCCACCCGCAAGCACTTCCAGGACACGCTCGGCGAGAACGCGCTGCGCACACGCCGTATCGGCGAGCGGGTCGCCGAGGTGCTTCGCGAGCGTGGGTGGGACAAGGCGCTTGCCGAACGCGCGGGCGCGCATGTCGCGGCAGGGAGCAGCATCAAGTGGGAGGTGGCCAAGGGTAAGGACAAGCAGCCCATCACGAACAAGGTCCTGACCAACGCGCTCGTCTATCTTCCCGAAGACGCTGTCGAGGACTTGGCCGACATCGCCGAAGCCAACAAGGACGCGCTCACGACAGACTTCACCGGCAAAGGAAAGAACAAGCCCGAAAGCGCCCTGAAAGGGAAGATCGACAAGATCCTTGTCAAAAAGAACGGGGTCATCAACCTCTTCGGTCGCATGCTCACCGAGGTCGACCAGGCCAATGTCGACGGTGCCGTCCAGGTCGCGCACGCCTTCACCACGCACACCACTGAGGTCGAACTCGACTACTTCGCAGCTGTCGACGATGTCACCGAGGCGAAGGGCGATGAAACGGGCAGTGGCCACATGGGCACTGCCGAGTTCAGCACCGGCACCTTCTACCGGTTCGCCACCGTCGATCTCAAGGAACTCATCAAGAATCTGAGCGATGACAGCGACATCGCACTCGATGCCGCCCGCGAGCTCGTCGGCCAGTTCCTGCTCTCCTTCATCGAGTCCCTGCCGCAGGCGAAGAAGAACTCCACCGCCCCGCACACCATCCCGCATCTGGTCCACGTGGCGGTCCGCTCCGACCGGCCGCTGTCGTTCGCCGCAGCCTTCGAGGAACCCGTACGATCAGCCGGACACGGCGGCTTCGTCGGGCGCTCCGTGGAAGGCATCGATGCGTACGCCAAGGCCGCGAACACTCTCCTCGGCCCCGACCGCGTTCTGCACGCGGCACATGCTTCCCTCCAGTTCGACAAGCTCGAGCACCTCGGCGAGCGTCACTCGTCCTTCGAGGCTCTCGTCACCGCCGCTGTCGACTTCGCTCTCGCCGAGGCCCCGCAGTGACCGACCGTCCCTCCCGAGGGCTGCTGTTGCGTCTGGCAGGCCCACTCCAGTCCTGGGGCACGCACAGCAAGTACGCGCGGCGTGACACAGCCCGATTCCCCACTCGGTCCGGCATCGTGGGCATGCTAGCCGCAGGACTCGGGCGAGTGCGCCAGGCGTCCTTGGACGACCTCACGGAGCTGTCGATGACGGTACGTGTCGACCGACCCGGTGTCGTGCTGTCCGACTTCCACACCGTTGGCGGTGGACTGCCCGCCGATGAGACGGTGATCACCGTCGATGGAAAACACCGCCCCGAGGGTAAGGGCACTCTGGTATCCAGGCGCCAGTACCTGGCCGACGCTGCTTTCACGCTCGCGCTGACGTCCGATGATGAAGCGCTGCTGCACGCGTGCGCCGCTGCCCTGCGTGACCCGTACTGGCCGCTCTTTCTCGGCCGCCGGTCATGCCCGCCGGAAGGCCCGATCCTGCTGGGCTGCGGGGAAGATCCGCTGCGCCACCTGGTACAGCTGCCCTTGGCGGCCAAGAGGCCGCGCAGCGGCCGGCAGCCGATTGAGTTCTACGGCGACAGACCGCTCGGTGCGCTCCCCGTGAACTCCGACGCCCCGGATAAGGGCGACGGGGATCACCACAGCGGCGAGGTCACCGACGAGCCGATGTCGTTCACACCACTGGCGCGCCAGTACCGGCCTCGGCCGCTGTACCGGCGTGCCGTGCACCTGCCGGACGCCGCCTACAAAGGCTTCGGCACCGGCTACCTGGAGACGCTCCAGAGCTACATCGACACCCACTTCGCGACGGCGGAAAGGAGCACCCGGTGACTGTATGGCCGGCCCCCATCGTGCCCTGCTCTCGCGAGGCCCGCCGAACTGAGCGGCAATGTGCAAGGCATCCGACTGTGCCAGCGCATGGTGCAGATGTTCCCCGACGCGCTCGAAGCGGCTTACGACTCCTGCTACACCCTCATCGACGCTGCCTGCTCCGCCAGGGCGCGGGCGTGAACGGGCTCGTGCTCCGGCTGGCCGGCCCGATGCAGTCCGGGGGCGAACGCTCGGCGTTCACCCCCGACGGGGACACCGTCCCGTTCCCCAGGCGCACCGCGCTGCTTGGCGCGCTTGCCGCGGCGCAGGGCATCACCCGCCAGGACACGGGCGCACTCGACCGGTACGCGGCTCTGGAGTTCACCGTCCGGGTGGACCGGCCCGGCGGCCGGCGAAGCAGACGTGCTCACTGTGTACGACATGCCCCTCTGCTTCGCCCTGCACGGCCGCAATTACGGACGACGCCAGCTCCACCGCACCGGGGAACGCTACTCCCTGCACCTGGTTACCGGCCCCACACCTTGCCCACGAAGCTGATCCACTACGCCATGAAGGAGGCCGCCGCATGAGCCCCAGCGCGGCCCTCGCCCGCATCCGCCTCAATCCCCACAGCCGCGCCGTCCAGCGCGACCTGCGCAACGCTACCGACATGCACCGCACCCTTATGCGTCTGGTACCCGACGGCCTGGGCGGCAGTCCCCGGCAGGCGGCCGGGCTCCTGTACCGCCTCGACGTAACCGACACCTTCAGCACGCTCCTGGTCCAGGCCACCGCCCTCGACCCGACACGCCTGCCCGACGACTACGGCCACGCCGACGTCAAAGACCTCACCCCGGTGTTCAACGCCCTTCAGAAGGGCCTCGCCGTCCGCTACCGCATCGTCGTCAACCCGGTCAAAACCGAACGCCTGTCACTGGAGAACAAGGGCCGACGTGGCAAACGCATCGCGCTCACCGGACCGGATGCCGACCAGTGGTGGGCACGCCGCGCCCACGAGGCCGGACTGCACCTGACCACAGCGCTGCCCACCCTGATCGCTGCCGTGCACGGCAGCAGCGACAGCGCCGCCGCCGTGCGGCATCACCTGGTGCGCTATGACGGCACCGCCACCGTCACCGACCCTGACGCCCTGGCCGAGGCCGTACTGGTCGGCATCGGACGGGCCAAGTCTTACGGCGCTGGCCTGCTCAGCCTTGCCCGCGCAGCCGCATGAGCCCACCTTCGACGGCGGCCAGGCCCATAAGCGCCTTGCCGTGACCGTCCTGGCCTTGCTCCCCCCGGCGTCGCCGACTCCCTGTACTTCTTGTACCTCGACGTCCTCCTCGCCGAAGGGAGGATGTCCGGACCCCGCGTATGGATCGCTCAGCCGGTTCGCCGTCCTCCCCGCCGACGCCGGGGGCGACCCGTGGGAAAGAGACACCCCCACGTCGGTGAGGAGGACCCCACGGCGCGAACGCGTACGAGTGGGACGCCGGAACACCCCGCGTCAGAGGGGAGGACCGCAGGGCCGAGGGGACGGCGTCGCCGGTCGGCAGAGCACCCCAGTGGGCGGGGAGGACTCGGCCCTCCAGCTCACGGACGAGCAGAACGACGGCACACCCCACGGCGGCGGGGAAGACATGGGCATTCGAACCGCAGTGCTGGAAGGAACCGGAACACCCTCGCGTCGGCGGGGAGGACGTCAGTTCCGCGATCCTCGCCTGCGCCTGGCGCAGCCACACCGGCCGCCGCCTCCACCGCACCCCGGTACCGGTGCTCCGCGCCCTGGCAGGCCCCCCACAGACCCTGATGCAGCGCCTGATCGACTACGCCCACCTCGAGGAAAGCGCATGAACGACCATCCGGTGATCGCACGCATCCGCCTCAACCCGCACAGCCGCGACGTGCAGCGGGACCTGCGCGACGCCACCCAGATGCACCGCACCGTCATGCGGATGGTCCCCGACGGCCTCGGCGACGCCCCCCGTCACCAGGCCGGGCTGCTGTACCGCCTGGACGAGACCGACACCTCCAGCACCCTCCTCGTCCAGGCCGCCAGGCTCGACCCGGCACACCTGCCCACCGGATACGGCCAGGCCGACGTCAAGAGCCTCGCCCCGATGTTCACCGCACTGCGCAAGGGAATCGGCGTCCGCTACCGCATCGTCCTCAACCCCGCCAAACGGGAGCGGCTCTCCCTGGAGGAGAAGGGGACGCGAGGACGGATCGTGCCGCTCTCCGGCACCGACGCCGACCAGTGGTGGCTCCGCCGGGCCGCCGAAGCTGGCCTCGACCTTCACGTCCTGACCCCCACCAGCATGGAGCCGGCCCGACCCCGCGGCCGAGAAGCCCCCCGCATGCGGCACAGCCTGCTCCGTTACGACGGTACCGCCGCCGTCACCGACCCCGACGCTCTCCGAGACGCCGTCATCCACGGCATCGGACGTGGCAAACCGTACGGCGCGGGACTGCTCAGCCTCGCACCCGTGAGAACCACGTGAGCGCGCCACGACGGGGCGGCGACGCGCGCAGACGCCTCGCCGCCCCCACCCTGGCCATGCTCCCCCGCGTCGCGGACTCCCTGTCCTTCCTCTACCTGGACATGGTCCGCGTGGTGCAGGACGACACCGGAGTGTGCGCGCAGATCCAGATCGACGAACACCGCACCGACCTCGTCTACATCCCCACCGCCGCCCTGTCCTGCCTGCTCCTCGGCCCGGGCGTATCCATCACCACCCCGGCCCTGACCACCCTCGCCCGGCACGGCACCAGCGTCGTCTGCGTCGGAGCGGGCGGCGTCCGTGCCTACGCGGGCGTCCTCCCGGACTCCCTCACCACCCACTGGCTCGAACAACAGGTCGCGACGTGGGCCGACCCGGCGCGGCGTCTTGAGGTCGCCGTTCGCATGTACCGGATGCGCTTCAAGGACGCCGACGTACCGGAATCCGTCACCCTGGACCAACTCCGCGGTATGGAAGGCCAGCGTATGAAGGCGTTCTACAAGATCCTCGCGCAGCAGCACGGCATCGGACGCTTCCGCCGCAACTACCGGCCCGACCAATGGGACACCCAGGACCCCGTCAACCTCGCCCTGTCCGCCGCCAACACCTGCCTGTACGGCGTCGTCCACGCCGCCCTGCTCGCTCTCGGACTCTCCCCGGCCCTCGGCTACGTCCACGCCGGCACCCAGCACGCCTTCATCTACGACATCGCCGACCTTTACAAAGCCGACATCACACTCCCCCTCGCCTTCGCCCTCCACAGCTCCGACAACCCCGAACAGGAAGCCCGCCGCCGCTTCCGCGAAGACCTCCGACTCCTGCGTCTCCTGCCCCGCATCGTCCAGGACGTCCAGTCCCTGCTGACCCCGCCCCACACCCACACGACCACAGCCGACGATGACATTGACGAGGAACGCTCCGAACGGCGTGACGTGCGGATGGTCCACCTCTGGGACCCCAAAGCCGGAGTCCTCCCAGCAGGCGTCAACTACGCCGAAGGAGGCGGCTGATGCCCTCCATGGTCGTCATCGCCACCACCGCGGTCCCCGACCACCTGCGCGGCGCCCTCAGCCGATGGACCAGCGAAGTAGTGCCCGGCATCTTCGTCGGCAGCGTCTCGGCCCGCGTCCGTGATGAACTCTGGAACGCCGTCACCGAAGTCGTGGGCAACGGCGCCGCCGTTCTTGTCCACCCCGCCGCCACGGAACAGGGCTACACCATCCGCACCGCAGGAACCCGCCGCCGGGTCCCTGTCGACTTCGACGGCCTTACTCTGATCCGCATGACCGCCGCACCAAAGGTAAAGGAAATGCAATCCCCCTCTTAAGGTGCAGGTCAGGAAGGGTCCTCCCCGCCGACGTGGGGGTGTTTCGGTCAGCTGCACGATCCCGGTCGTGTTGATGATGTCCTCCCCGCCGACGTGGGGGTGTTTCGAGCTCACGAACACGGTCCTGCATGATGCCGGTGTCCTCCCCGCCGACGTGGGGGTGTTTCGCGGGACCAACCCACGCCGTCCGCCAGCATCTCGTCCTCCCCGCCGACGTGGGGGTGTTTCGCGTTACAGGCCGGGGCGCGGCCGCGGGGGCGTGTCCTCCCCGCCGACGTGGGGGTGTTTCGCGGAACGAGGAACGCCCATGACACGGCAAGCCGTCCTCCCCGCCGACGTGGGGGTGTTTCGGCTTCTGCGAGCTCGGGTAGGCCGGTGACCTGGTCCTCCCCGCCGACGTGGGGGTGTTTCGCCGTGCAAGAGCCGCTCGCGCTCATCCCCACCGTCCTCCCCGCCGACGTGGGGGTGTTTCGTTCGCTGACCGGGGTGTGACGGGGTTCGTGGAGTCCTCCCCGCCGACGTGGGGGTGTTTCGCCCGAGCCGGCCCGTCTCGCCGCGGTCCCGGAGTCCTCCCCGCCGACGTGGGGGTGTTTCGATCACCGTCCGTGCGGACACGGTCGGCGGCTCGTCCTCCCCGCCGACGTGGGGGTGTTTCGGCGATGCCGGCGGCGAGAATGCCCGCGCTGATGTCCTCCCCGCCGACGTGGGGGTGTTTCGACACAGCGGCTCGGCACCGCGGGCGAGACCGGGTCCTCCCCGCCGACGTGGGGGTGTTTCGAAGTGGGTGACGATCAAGCGCGGTGACAACCTGTCCTCCCCGCCGACGTGGGGGTGTTTCGCTGTGCAAGGACCGCGTCGTCAACATCCGCGCGTCCTCCCCGCCGACGTGGGGGTGTTCCGGCGCGGGATGCCGTCGCCTCCGTCCACCCCGCGTCCTCCCCGCCGACGTGGGGGTGTTCCGATGAACCGCACCCGGGCCGCAACGTGGGGCCTGTCCTCCCCGCCGACGTGGGGGTGTTCCGGTCCCCAAGCGGGTGTGGGGGAGCGGGGCGTAGTCCTCCCCGCCGACGTGGGGGTGTTCCGCTCCCGAGCGCCCGCCGCGGCGCGACGACACCGTCCTCCCCGCCGACGTGGGGGTGTTCCACGCCGAACCGCAACGTGCGGGTGCCAGACGCCGTCCTCCCCGCCGACGTGGGGGTGTTCCGACCGCCGGGGAGTCGAGGCCGAAGCGGGCCGGGTCCTCCCCGCCGACGTGGGGGTGTTCCGGCCTGGCCGGTGGCCATGCGCCACATCCACTCGTCCTCCCCGCCGACGTGGGGGTGTTCCGATCATGCCGACCACCACCGGGTCGGCGTTGCCGTCCTCCCCGCCGACGTGGGGGTGTTCCGGTCGACGGCCTGTACGACGCGATCTTCGGGGCGTCCTCCCCGCCGACGTGGGGGTGTTCCGGACGGTCCGGCCGCGGCGCCGATCTGCCCCAGGTCCTCCCCGCCGACGTGGGGGTGTTCCGACCAGGCCGAGGTGCCAGCTACGGATGCGCTGGTCTTCCCCGCCGACGTGGGGGTGTTCCGGCGTACCCCGACGCGTACTTCGCCGCCGAGGCGTCCTCCCCGCCGACGCGGGGGTGGTCCGCTGGGCACGCCTTGTCCGCGAACTTCGAAAGGTTTTTCACCTACCTGGACCTATGCCTTCGGTCTACCGGACTGCCTGAAACAGCATGTCGACCTTCGGACATGCGGTGCAGGGACCGACGTGCGTTCGGGCTCGGGGGCGTACCTACGGCAGCGGTCGTCCGAGGGTGACGCTTCGCTTATGTCATGGCGCGGAAAGAGAGTTGAGTCGTCACAGGTTCCGGTTGGCGGCGTGCGGGGTGGTGGCCTGCGGGAGGCCGAGTGGAGTGGCCTTGAGCTGTGCGGGTTTGTGGGGCACTGTCGGCTTCGTGCGGGTGCCGGTGCCGTGGGCGAGTTCCTCGGTGAGACTGGCCAGGAGCGGGGCGGGTGTGTAGGAGGAGGCGTGGAGGGCCCAGGTGGGGCGGTCGATGCTGGGGCCTGCCCAGAGGGTCCAGGTTGGCAGGGTGCTGGGGTTCTGGGCGGCGAAGGCGTCGAACTGGACGCCAGCGTCGCCTGGGGTGGTCTCCCAGCGGATCCATCGGCCCTCGATGGTGTGCTTCCAGCCGGCGTCGGTGAGAGGGCGGGTGGCTTCGGTGACGGTCTTCTCGGTGGTGGGGCTGCCGATGGCGGTCTCCCAGGCGTCTCCTTCCGCGAGCCTGTTCAGGAGGGTCTTCAGCAGAGGGGCGGGGGTGGCGCCAGTCAGGGTGAGGTGCCACATGCGGTCGGAGACGGGTGTCTCGTAGGCGGCGACAGTCCAGGTGGTCTCGCGGGGATTCGTTTCGTGGACGAGTTCGGCCCGCAGGGTCTGTGTCTCGTGGATGAGGTGGGTGGTGTCGTCCGACCAGGTGCGCCATTTCTCCCAGTCGTCGTGTTCGGTGACGAACTCGTCGAGGGCGGCGTTGTGGTCCGCCGGGTCGGCGGCGTAGGCGGGAACCATCTCGGTCCGCTGGACGGCCGGTTCAGGTTTCAGCGGGTTTGGCGAGTGCAGTGTGCTGCGGGCTTCGGCGGCCTGGCGCTCGACGTCGGTCATGGGCGCGGGCCCGGGGCGCTTCGTGTCGCTGTGGAGGCGTTCGAAGGCGGCGAGAGCATCGGCAGGTGAATCGAAGGTTTCCGCGATCGTGCGCAGGTGGTTCTCGCCGTGGAGGGTGACGCTGCTGCCGTCGCGGTAGGAGCCGACGGCGACCATGGTCCATCCGTCGTCGGCGTGGGCGTGGATGGCGAGGCGACCGTGGCGGATGTCGTCGTAGATCTTCTGGGCTTCGTCGGAGACCTCACGGATCTCCTGGCGGGTGCACCAGGGCATGGGGTAGTTGGCCCAGGTCCACTCCTCGTCAATGGCTTCACGCAGCCCGGACGTGATCTCGGTGCTGATGCCTTCGGCGGTGAGCGCCTGGGCGGTCCGTTCCGCCCAGTAGGGCTCCTCGTGGTCGATGCGGGCCATGACCAGCGTGTGCTCGTCCACGCTCTCGAAGCCGCGGACGCTCAGGTGGGCGTGGGCGATGTGTCGTGCGGTGCCGGCGACGGTGGCGACGACGGCGCTGCGATGGGAGGGGTGGGTCTTGAGGCGGACGTGCGCGTCGATGGACGGTGTCGTCAAGGCGAGTTGCTCGATTCGGCCTGGGGTCGGGTCATGGGGAGCCGGGCCCTGGGCGGGTAGACGTCAGCGGGAGATGCGGGGGGAGGGCGGGGTCGTCACCGACGGGGGGCTCGCCCGTGGCGGGGGTGAGGTTCGGGAGTAGGCGGGCATGGTTGGTGGCGTGGGATGGTTGGCCCGCTCCCAGCGGGTGCGCAGCGAGGTGAGGTCTGCCAGTGCGCGACGGCTGCCGACGACGAGCTGGTACGGGGTGGTCGCCGGATCGTCGGTGAACGCTGCGATGCGCGCGCCTACGCGTTGTGCGGTCGCGAGGACGCCGCGTTTGAGGATGCGTTCGCCCCAGTAGGGGGGCGAGCCGCCGGGCGGCGTCTCGAGGAGGTCGAGCAGCTCCCGGGGCGTGATCTCCGCGGTGAGCAGGCCCTTGTGCTGGGCCTCCCACAGGACGGTGACCGGGTCGACGGGAGCACCGCGACGGGTCAGGGCGGTCAGGCACTGCCACAGGCCGGCGTGAAGCGGGTGGGTGATGTCCTGGGCGGTCAGCCAGCGCATCTGCTCGGCTTCCGCGGGGTGCGCGATCGCGGTCGCCAGCAGTGACCGCTCCTCGTCGAGTGCTTCCTCGTCGTGGCCGCTGAGCGTGCCGCCGGGTGGTGGCGCCGGCGTGCGGGGCAGGGAACCGGGGTGCGCCCGAAAGCGGGCCGCGAGGTCGTCGGCGCAGCGGGCGAGGGCATCGGCTTCGGCGAGGGCCGCGGAGACGGGCTGGGGGAGCGTGGTGTCTGTCGCGGTTTGCTTGAGGCGGTGGGCGAGCAAGCGCAGGGTGCGGCGGGCGTGGTCGGTCTCGACCATCCGCGCGTAGGCGGGTGCGTGCTTGGGCCATGGGCAGACCTGGACCAGCGTGTGCAGGTAGGAGGCGGTCAGTCCGCGGGTGTGCTTTCGGGCGGTGGTCA
This sequence comes from Streptomyces sp. NBC_01635, assembly GCF_045209715.1. Lineage (NCBI taxonomy): Bacteria > Bacillati > Actinomycetota > Actinomycetes > Kitasatosporales > Streptomycetaceae > Streptomyces > Streptomyces sp. NBC_01635. The sequence continues at coordinate 7,106,008 of NZ_CP109277.1, forward strand.
GGACCGCGGTCAGCCAGCTGGCGTCCTTGGCGTGTCGGCCGGGATCGGGGGTCGGCAGTGAGCGGATCGCGGCGAACAGGGCGCCATGGGCGTGCTGGGCGAAGGAGTCGGGTTCGACTCCGGTGATGTCGGGGAGACGGTGGGGTTCAAGGAGGAGGGCGCCGAGGAGGGCCTGCTCGGCGTAGTACACCGGCCGCGGTTCAGGCAGCGTGTCGAGGCCCTCGTCCTTGTCGGGAGCGTGGTCGGGGAGCATCAGGCGGCGAGGGTGAAGTCGTCGGGGTTGAGCGGCACTCGGAGGTGCGGGGCGAGGAGGTGGGCGGCGAGTAGCGGGGGCACGGCGTTACCGATCTGGGAGAACTGCTGGCCCTTGTTTCCTTGCCAGGGGTAGTCGGCGGGGAAGGTCTGCAGGACGCCGGCCTCCCGGGCAGTGATCCGGATCGGCTCCGGGGCCGCAGGGGGCTCGCCCTCGGACGGGACACCGACGGGCTCGGCGACCCAGGTGCACTCGTTCGCGCGGTGCCCGAAGAACAGGGTCCCGGCGGGCTCGTCCAGCGGCCGGACGGTGGCGTTGGCCTGGTTGTTGCTGCGCAGTGCCCACTTCCAGTGGGTGGCCTTGCTGGTGAACATGGGCGCCGGGCTTCCCGCGGGGGTAGCCGATCGGGTGCCGTGCCGCGCGGTCCAGCCTGCTCCGCGGGTCTGCGGTTCGAGCACCACCTCCGTGGGAGCCGCCTGCGGGCGCCACAGACCTCGCTTACGGGCGTTGGCGAGACTCTGGCGTGAGCCGGAAGGGAAGGGTTCGGGGCCGCCGCCCGGTCCGCCCCCGGCGCACACGGTGGGGACGGGCCGCTCGGTGGCGCCCCAGCCGAGGGCCTCCGCCATGCTGACCCACCGGGCGCGGCCCGGCCCGAACAGCGACTCGGGCTCGGCGGCCTGGGCGTGGGTGGGCGCGGGCGGCTCGGCTGTACGGATACGGGAGGCGAGCAGGATCGCCCGCCGCCGTGTCTGGGGGACGCCGTAGTCGGCGGCGTTGAGGATGCCCGTCCAGACGGAGAAGCCCCAACGGCGCAGAACGGTCGCGTACTGCCGCCACAAGGGCAGAACGTCAGGAACCTCCTCCATGGCGACCCACTCGGGTTCGCCGACCGCATTCAGGGCATGGAGGTAGCGCATCGGTTCGGCGGCCAGCATGCTGCGTTCGTCCCGGCAGGCGGCCAGCAGCTTCTCGCGGGTATCCCGCCCGGCAGCCAGGTCTGAGACGGCCTGGTGTACCAGCGGCTGGTCCACCAGACCCAGGCGCTTGCCGGCCATCGACCATGCCTGGCACGGCGGGCTCGCGATCAGCCCCCACGTTCGGCCGACCCACGGCCACGTCGGGTACAGCGCCACGTCCGTCCGGATGGTCAACTGGCCCGCGACGGCGCGGGTCTTGCAGGCCCACTTGTCCCACTCCAGGCCGACGTCCCGAGCACCCAGCACGGTCAGGGCGTGGCTCCAGCCGCCCGGACCCGCGAAGAGGTCAAGGATCAAGAGGCCAGCCCGAAGTCGTCCTGCGCCGGCGCGTCCGCATCTCCCCGGCATGCCCAGGGCGAGCACCCGTCGGCCACGCCGTGCTCCAGCTCGTACACGTCCGCCGGCTCGCTCTGGAGAGCTGCTCGTTCGGCGGCGGTGACGTGGTCGATCGGTGCCTCACTGAGGGGCACGCGCGAGCGGTGGAGGAACGCCTGGCCGAGCAGCTTGTTGCCGGCGGCGTTGGCCCGGGCGTTGCCCTTTCGGATCGCGGCGTCGAATGCGACGACGTCCTGCCATTCTTCGGGGCTCGTGTCGCGGATGCGGCGCCATTGCGCGTTGCCGTGGAAGGGGCATCCCAGGCACGACGATTTCGGTGTGTCCGCGAGGCCGAGCGACGCCAGGTAACGGACACAGTCGCTACGGGACAAACCCATCTCGATCAACGGATGGACGTTCTTCATGTAGCGGACGTCGGCGTCCTTGGCGCGATGGAATTCGTCCGTCGAAATGCCGATCCACTGCTCGACGAACACGTCCTTCGGGATGCGCTGCGGATAGGGGTATCCAAGGAGTTCGCGGACCTTCTTCTTGATCGGCTTGATTTTGTACTCACCAGTGCACTGGCGCCTGGTCATGCCCTGCTTCCCGTCCTGGTTCAGGATGTAGAGAGGCATGGAGGCGAATCGGTGATCCGGGTCGAGGGCGTCGTCGCGAATGCTTCCGGCGGAGACACGCAGCACCGGGATTCCGGCGGGCATGGCTATCTCTGTCTCCAGGCGGCCGAGGTGCTCATATACAGCAGCCGGTTCCCAACCTGTGTCGGCGAAGATGGCGTAATCGACCTTCGGGAGGACGCCTTCGGCAGAAAGAGCGAGCATGGCGCTGGACTGGACTCCCGCGCCGAGTGATATGGCGCGGAACTGCGGAATGGCGGAAATGGTAAGTCCTGACGGTGAGATGGCGGGGAGAGTGGGCCGGCGCTCAGCGCTGCGTATGGAGTGCGTGGGAGATGACGGCGACAAGAGCGCCCGCTTCATCCGGGCGCAGGCTGCTCATCGGCGCCTCCCGCTCGGCTTGCTGGGTGCGGGTGCCTTGCCCGGTGATGCTGAGGGCGTCGGTCCGGGCCGCTGGGTGTCCAGCACCAGCTTTCCGGCGGCCGTGACCGTGATGTCCTGGCCGGCGATGGCGGAGTGCTGTGTGTCGATCCGGATCAGGCGGTGCTTCTCCAGCACGGCGAAGGGTGTGGCGTGGATGCTGCTGCCGTCGCCGGCCATGACGCTTCTGCTTCCGCCTCGACGCTCGTAGCGGCGGGCGCCGCCTTGGGCGATCTTGTCGAGCGCCGTGTACTGGGCGTTGGTCAACTGCGGCAGTGACGAGCGGTGTTCTGGGTGGTCCTTCAGATCGCGGGCGATCCCGGCCGCCGTGTACTGGCAGCACGTCGCGCACAGGTCGAGGTGGTGGGCGGCCGTGGTCAGGCTCTCGGCCAGGAGGGGCCTGGCCTCGGCGTGCCGGGCTTGGTGCACGACAGCGTCGTCGATCGGTGGGCTTCCGGCGAAGGCAGCGGCTTCGAGCGGGTTGTCGGCCACGGCTCTCGCCAGCTGCGAAGCGGCGAGAGAGCCGGAGGCGATGACCTCACTGAGCGTCTCCAGGGAGGAACGACTGCCGGGCACGGCCGTGTACTGGCTGCCATCGAGCACGGACAGGCGGACCAAGGCGCGGCCGACGAGCTCGTGGATGGCGAGGATTTTGGGACCGACCTGCTGCAGTATCTCGCTGCCCGGTTGGGCGTTCAGGGCGGTGACGGTGGTGTGCAGGGCGGCGAAGTCGGCGCCGAGCTTGCGGAGATGGTCGATCTGCGCGGGCAGGTCAATTTGGCGCATGACGATGGTGGGGCTCCGGTGGAGTGGCGAGGCGCTGTGATCAGGTCGCAGGGCCGAAGTCGTCCTGTATGAGAGCGTGCTTGGCGACGGCGCGGGTGGTGATGGCCTTCGAAGCACGGGCGGAGGCGGCGGACAGTTCGTCGGCGCCGGGCTCCAGGTACCAGGGGCGCAGGTCGAGCATGGCGGCGCGCATGCCGGTGGCGAAGCACAGGGCGGTGCCCTTGGGCAGGGCGCGGATGGCGTCGGCGGGCAGGATCCGCTCCTGGCGCATCGACACCGAGGTGGACTTGCCGGACTCGGAATGGGAGGTGGAGGTGGTCTCGACGTCGTGGTCGCCGATCAGCCGGGATAGCTTGTCGGCGAAGTCCGGGTCGTCGATGCCGGAGCCGATGACCTTCACGGTGGAGGCGGACCACATGGCGTCCATGCCCGCGTCGCCCCAGACCTTCTGGCCCTGACGGTAGGACTGCAGGATCGTGATCGGGATGATCCCGCGGCTGCCAAGGTGGGAGTACAGGTCCGGCAAGTCAGAGATCTTGCAGACGTTGGCGGCCTCGTCGAGGGTCGCGAGCATCGGCGGGTCGAGGCGTCCGCCGGCGCGCTCGGCCTGCGCAGTCGCGGCCCGCATCACGGAGTCCGCGCACGCCGCGATCAGCGCACTCGCGCCGCCTCCGCCGTCCTTGCTCAGCAGGTAGAGCGTGTCGGTGGAGGTGACGAACTGCGACGGGCGGAACTCGGGGACGTCCCTCTGCGGGGTGACCCAGGCGGCGATCTCGGAGTTCAGTAGGGCGGCGGCGTACTGGCGGGCGGTCTCGTAGATGCCGTCGCGGGTCTCGGGCGGGCCTTCGACGGTGCCCTTGAGCTGGGCGGCGACGGCGGTGAAGCCGTGGTCGCGGAGGATGTCCAGCGGGGTGCGGTCGGCGGGGAAGGCGAGCCACTGCATGACGTCGGTGATCGGCCGCTCGTCGAGGGCGGCGGCGAGGAAGAGCTGCGACAAGATGTTGGACCCGGCCTTGGACCAGAAGTCGCCCTGCTGGGAGGCATCCACGCTCGCGGCGAGGAAGTGCCCGGCCAGGCGGCCGGCACCGTCCAGCGTCTTGGCGTCCGCGAGGGGGTTCCACCACATCTCGCGGGACACGTGGGCGATCTGCTGTGGGTCCATCGACCACACCCGCCCCACCGCGGCTCGGGCGTCGATGGTCGCGGTGTACGCGTCGCCCGCCGCCTTGTTTGAGGTCAGCAGGACCGGGCCGGGCGCGTTGAGGATCGAGGGGATTGCCAGCGACGTGGTCTTGCCGGAGCGCGGGGCCATGATCGCAACGGCGACGTCCTCGTACCCCATGCGGACCTCGTGCTTGGTGCCCTGCAGGTTGCCGAGGAGGATGCCGGTGTCCTTGGCATCGATGCGCTTGGCGGTCTTCAGGCTCGGCCGCAGGGAGCGGGCCTTGTCGGTGATGGCCTTGGCCATCAGGGGCTCGATGTCCTCGGGCTTGGCCATGCCGGCGATCTTCTTCTTCCGTCCCCCACTGGTCTTGTGGCGCGACCACAGGACGACGGCTGCGGTGGCGAGCGCGAGCAGCGCGGCGGCGGGGACGATGCGGGCCCCGATGAGCAGGGATGGTTCTCCGGTGTGGGGCCAGAGCTGGTCGGGGTGGAGCAGCGCAGTGGTGGGCGCGTATGTGGCCCAGGGCCGGCCGGCCAGCCAGGCGGTGATGTTGCCGGACAGCCAGACGAGGTGGGACAGGGGGACGACGATGGCGGCCACGCCCAGGAGGAGGCGGAAGGCGATGTCGTAGCCGTCGGAGGGCTTGCTGGTGGAAGGGGGCAAGGGCGATGTGCTTCCGGGCGGAGGGCAGAGGGCGGGAGGCGTGGGTGGGCAGGCGGGCATCGTGGGGCGCTCGGGGCCGCTGGAGGTACGCCACGGCGGGTGGCGAGTGTGCGGATGCGGTTCTCCAGGGCGAAGGCGATCAGGCCGACGGGCACGTTCGCCTCGGTCCGTGTGATGCGGTTCGGATCGACGGCCTCGGGAGGCGGGGGCACCACTACCTCCGTACCGGGGTGGTCCGGTCGGCCACGAGCGTCGGCTTCGCTGTCGGGGCCAGGGGCGACGGGGTGCTGCGGGCAGTGGTGGTGATGTCGATGACGGCGTGGCCGTGGGTGGCCCAGTCGTCGAGGTAGCTCCATGCCTCGGCGTCGTGGTCGGCGAGCGCGTCGTCGTACGTCGGCGTGCCGGGCAGGGCGGTGAGGGGGAGGTCGGCGCAGGTCTGCTGCCACTCCTGGTGCAGGGTGTCCAGGCGGTCGAGCGCGTCGCGCAGGGTGCCGAGCTGCCAGGCCCAGCGGGGCTGGAGCGCACGGGCGGGCAGTTGGGCGAGTTGTTCTTCTGCGGTGGCGAGGAGTTGCCGTGCGGTGGGGCGGACGGCCTCGAATGCTTCGGCGGTCTCGCGGTCGCGCTGGCGCTGTCGGAGGCCGTAGGCGTGCTCGTCGAACGGCCAGCCGTCGAGGTCGGTGTTCTCTTCGGAGTAGTAGTCCCAGTGGGCCAGGATGCAGGTGCTCTCGCGCAGGAAGGCGGAGAGCTGCTTCAGCGCGGCGCGGTGGGAGGCGGGGATGGCGGAAATGACGGGTCCTTGAGGGGCGGTGATGTTCGGAGTCCCGCGTTCGGTGGTCATCGCCGCAGGGAGGCAGGCGGGGATGGCGGTAGAGCGGGGGCCTTGGCCGTCTCGGGCTGGGGGCGCCGCCGGGCCGCACGGGTCCGGGCACGAAGGGCGCGGAGTCGCTCGGTGTGTGCGTCGACCACGTGCTGCGGGGACAGGGGGCTCGGCTCCTGCACGGCGCCGTGCGCGGTGCGGTCGAACATGCCGCGCTGGAGCGGGGCGGGGTCGGCGAGTGCGGTGACGAAGGCGTCCACCAGGCGGGTGGGCGTCCGGGCATCGAACCAGGCGTGCCACAGCCGGGGGCCGCGGGGACTGTGTTCGGGCTCGTGCGCCTCCACGTGCCAGGACACGGCGGCGTTCCGTTCGGGGCGCCGTTCGACGCGGCACGCAGCGTCCGGCGAACTGGCCGCACCGCGCGCACCGATGAGCCAGCCTGCGGCGGCCGCCGCGTCCAGGAGAGTTCGTGGCTCGGCGGTCGAGGGGGTGACGAGGGCATCGGTGACAGCGCCCAGGACCTCGGCGGGGACGAGTTCGCCGAACTCTGCGTACCAGCCGGGCTCGGTGTCGGTGGGATCGGCCCGCAGCCGCCACCGAGCGGCGGTGGCGGACTGCGGGTCGAACTGCAGGCTGTGCCGGTGATCCGGGCTCGTCAGCACGATCTCGGGACTCAGCGGCTCGGACGTGCGCTTCCATCCGGCCGCGGCCAGGCCGTGGGTGACGTGCCGGCCGTCGCCGGGGCCGGCCAGGTGGCGCGGACTGGTGTCGAACGGGATGCGCCAGGCGTGTGTGTCGGCGAAGGCGGCGAGCTGCCGTTCGCTCACGGGCACGGGCCGCACTCCGGCATGGTCTCGAGCGCCTTCCGGTACAGGCCGCGCAGGTCGTCCAAGACGTAGTGGAGGGTGTGCTGGTCGGCCTGCTCCCACGCGGCGGTGCGCAACTCCTGGATCAGGAGGTCGGTTTCGATGGTGTGAGGGATGGCGGGGTGCTCCTGAATGGCTCGGGCCAGGGCGCGCAGGGCGTCGGCGAGCTGGACGGGGACACCGGTGTATTCGTCCAGCAGCGGCTCGATGAGTCTGAGTGCCTCGGCGGGCTCGGGGTTCTCGCGCAGGTACTCGGTGAGCCGGGCCAGGGTCTGGGTGGCGGCGTGGATGTCGCCAGGGGCGGGTGCGGGCACGGGACTCCTTGGGGGTGAGGGGTGGAGGGATCAGCGGTGGGCGCGGGCGCCGCGCTGGGTGGCGCGGGGGCGCGCGGTGGTGGGGGGCCGGTTGGTCTGCCAGGAGGTGCGGGCCCAGGCGGTGGCGCGGGCGGCGGTGATGCGGGCTTGCTGCCAGGCGCTGAGCTGCGAGGGGAGGACCGAGACGGAGGTGGTGCGGATCTGGGCGCTGTGGGGGACGCGTCCGCGGGGGCGCATGACGGGCTCGGGGCTGGCGAGGGCGGCGGCGTAGCTCTGCACGAGGTGCATCGGGGTGGTGGCGGTGAACTGGGCTGTCCAGCCGTTGCCTTGGTGGTCCTGGGCTCCGGACCACCACATGGCGTGGCCGTCGGGGGCTTGGTGGAACTGCATCCAGGCCGAGCGGTCGGGGCTCACCGCGGTGATGTGGCCGTCGCCGGGTGGGATGTGCCAGCGCTGTTCCTGGAGCGGGGCCCAGACGTTGGGGGCGTGTGCGGAGCGGGGGCGCGTGAGCGTGTCGGTGAGTCCGGCGACGATTTCGGCCGGTGCTTGGCGGCCCAGGATCGCTGTCCATTCCTCCTGGTGGGCGGTGGCCTTGCCGTGGATGGTCCATCCGCCGGGTTGGACGAAGGGGTCGTACCCGATGCGGATGCCGCGGTCGGGGCTGTCCATGAGCAGGGGCCCGTCGGGTTTTGACCGGTCCCGCCACCCGCAGGCGCGCAGGAACTCGGAGACGTGGCGGATGTCTCCGCCGCCTGCGAGGGCACGGGGCTTGATCAGGTAGTGCTGCTCGGCCTGCTCGCCCGGACTCCAGCCTTGCCATTGCTTTTTCTTCACCGGCGGCGCCGGACGACGAGTGGTGCGGCGTTCGGGGGCGGTGCGGGAATGGGGGCAGGGCGGGTGGTCAGTTCGGTGAGCGCGTCGGTGTGCTCGTCGAGGTCGAGCGCGATGTCGTGCAGTTCGTTCGCGGCCCGGCCGAGGGCGAGCCAGGCCTCGGCCGGCAGGATGCCGCGTTCGGCCTGGTCCTTGGCGAAGTGGGAGCCGGTGACGACCAGGTGGGTGACGCGGCCGAGGACACCGTCCTGCGGTTCGAGGACCCGTGCGATGACCTGGGCGGCCTCAGGGGCGGGGAGTTGGGAGAGATGGTCGGTGAGCCGGCCGAGCTGGCGCGCGATCTCGTCGGCCAGCCGGATCGGGTAGGGGGCGGTGCGGGGCATGGTCCTCCCGAGCGAGGGGCGAGGTCAGTGGTGGTGGCGGTGGCAGATCCGCATGGGCCGGGGAGTCTCGTGCCGGGGTTCGGCCGGCGGACCGGTGTGCTCGCCGATGTTTTGCGTCACCGTCTCCTCCCGGTGGAGGCCCTGGTGGCAGCAGGGACTGGCGAAGGCGTCGGCGGGGTGGCGGTGGGCGGGATCCGGCCCGAGGGGTGCTGGAGCGCGACGGCGATGCCGTGCGCGTCGAGCTGCGGACCGATCGCCCGCACGGCGCGTGCCTGACTGGTGGTGTCGTCGCCGCTGAGACGGTAGGTGCCGCTCTCGTCACGGACGAACCCGTTGGCGTCCAGGACTTCGGCAGCCTTCTCGCTGACAGGGGCGGCGGCGAGGCTGCCGTCCGGCTGCCAGGTCAGGACGACCCGGTCCGGCTGGGACGGCTGGATGCCTGCCGCGTTGCAGCGGACCTGGGCGAGGGCCGTGTCGAAGCGGGCCAGTAGGTCGCCGGCGACCAGCTCCGCGCTGTGGAACGGGTCGTCCGTCAGGACGATCCCGTCCGGTTCACGCAGGCCCCGGAACGCCTCCGCGGGGAGGTTGCTGGGGGCGACGGCGGCGATGAGGAATCCGTCCCGTCCGGGCCGGTCGAGGACAACGAGCTGCGCACCGTCCTGGCGGGTGAGGACCGCCGCTTGCTGGAGCGGGTTCTTGACGAGGGTTTGGGCGACGAGGTCCATGTCCCAGATACGGTCGGTGAGATCGGCGAAGTCGTCCTTGTCCTCGGCCGGGTGGTGACTGCTGGTCCAGGCATCGGGCAGTTCACCGGCGAGGACATCGGCGAACGAGACAAGGCGTCCGAAGTCGTGGTCGTGCATGTCTTCCTTGAGTAGATGGGATGGCGTCAGCTGCGAAGTCCGACGACGGTGGGCGGAGGCGGTACTGGCACGGCACGTGGCGGGTCGGCAGGCGCAGACGGTGGAGTGTTCGCGCTCTGTGGCGGGGATCTCTTCCGCGTAGGTGCTGTGGCCGGGGTGCTGGGTGTGCCGGTCTGCGAGGTAGCGCAAGCGACATGAGGGTCGGCAGCCTCGTCCATGCCGTCGTGGAAGTCCGCAGTGGCCTGCAGGATTTCCTCAAGGGCGGTGAGGGTCCCGTCGTAAGAGGCGGTCAGCTCGGTGAGAACCTCGGCACCCTCGTCAGTGGTGGCCTTGCGGATGCACTCGGCGACCTGGGCGCCCAGCGGCAGATAGCGAGGCGGGACACCGGGCGGTGTGGAAGTCCTTGTCGCAGTCGACGTGGTAGCCGACGGCCCGCAGCCGGGCTACGGCTTTGGTGGCGAGGCGGGTCTCCTCGTCCACCGTGAGATCGATGGGTACGCGGTGACAGGTCTAGTGGAGCTGGACGACAGGGACGAACCCTGCGCGCTGAAGAATGCTGTGGGCCTCGGGGGCGCCGCCCCGGGCGAGGACCTCACGTCGGAGTGAGGGGCGCGGCGGACGGCCAGGAATCGGTCGGCCAGAGGCAACGGGACGAATCTTCTACGGTGATCGTCGTGGGGTATTTCGTACCGTGGGTGGGGCGGTGGCAACACCGGTTCTCCCCAGGGCCTCGCAGAGCGGGCCGTGCGGAGTGTGGGTGCGGGCGCTGACTCGGGGGATCACGTCGGTGTTACTCCGATGGCCTTGGCGACCTGGGTGGCGGAGGTCGCGGGCGGAGCGCGGTGATCAGGGAGTGCTCGCGCGCCGGGGCGGCGGACGGGCAGGCTCACTGGCCGCTCCTGATGTCGGCGATGTGCACAAGCTGGCCGAGGGCTGTGGTGGTGTACCAGCCGCAGTCGATCAGTGCGTCCTGCCCTGCGTACTTCGGCAGAAGGTGGTCTTCCATGGCGCGCAGGTGGATCAGGCAGTCCGGGCAGCGACGCGAGAGGTGCACGAGGTAGCGCGGGTGGCCGGTGATGTAGGTCTGGGCTCCGCCGGTGGCGTCGCGCAGCCGCCACCCGTCCTCGTCGGTCGGCGTGTGCCAGGAGGGGGCGACGACACGCATGGCGTCTCCCCACAGCTCTCCGCCGGCGATTCCCTTGAGGACGATGATCTGGTCGCCGGCCTCGAAGTGGGCGTGGGTGACGTCCCGGGAGGGGGTGAGCGGGTCGGGGGTGGGCGCGAAGGCCGGAGGGGGCGGGGGCGGGCAGGGCTCGGTCACGGAAGGTCCTATCCACGCAGGGGGGTGGCGGCGGGAGGATCAATGGTCCGGAGGATCGCCGGTTTGGCCAACCGGCGATCCTCGGCTACGTTCCGGGCCGTCCTTACCGGTAGGGGTTCTCGGTTCCGCGGTCCGACTCGGTGGCGGCGTCGAGGAGTTCGAGCAGGTCAGAGCCTTCCGCGTCGCGCTGGTCGATCCACCAGCCGGCCCTGGTGATCGCGCGGGCCCTCTCTTCCAGCTCCGCCCAGTCGGCCTCGTCCCAGGCGCCCTCGACGACCAGCGCGGTGTGCGCAGCAATCATCAACTGGTGGCGGGAGCGCTCACCCCAGTCGAGGGCTTTCTCGGGGCCTTCCAGCGGCAGCATGTCGAATCGTTCGGTCCACTCGGCGGCGGCCTGCCGTTCCTCGGCCCGCTTGGTGGCGAGCCACTGCTCCTTGGATTCGGTGTCGGCGTCGCGGGCGGCCTTCCAGCAGTCGGTGCAGTCCTTGGTCGCAAGCCAGCGGGCGAATCCGGCCCGCTTGTCGGCGGGCCGGTCGGACAGGTCGTGGACGACTTCGTGGCCGCAGTCGTGCATGATCGTCCACTGTGTGCGGACAGCCATGAAGAGATCTCCTAGGTTCGGGGGTGCTACGGGCCGCGTGCGGGCGCCGGGGCCCGGTGCGGCGGGGCCCAAGGGGGGAGTGGTATTCGAGGCAGGGTCTTCCTGGTGGTCGGTGTCAGCGGCGCGGCCGTCGCCCAGGCGGAGCCTGCGCCGTCATGGCCGGTGTGTGTGGCGTCGACGACTTGGGGGTGCCTGGACGCAGGTCGCGGGCGAGAAGTACGGGGTAGCGGGCGGCGGTGAGCATCTCCGCGGCCCAGGTCGCCTGCTGGTTCTCCCAGTCGCCTCCCATGTCGAAGGGGAGCCGGATCCAGTGGCCGTGCAGGGCTGGCTCGAAGAGAAAGCCGGCGTGGCGCAGGATTTCCGCGGCGAGGGAGTCGAAGCGGCCTTCGGCTTCGACTTCGCCCCCTGGCCCGCGGGTGATGCGGATCGGCTTGGTGTCGGGGGTCACCGGGACCGTCCGGGGACGGAAGCGGTCAGGTGAACGGTCGGCGCGTAGGCGGGCTTCGGCGGGATCGAACGTGCGGACGGCGGCGAGGTCGTCGGCACCGCACGGCGCTGCGATGACTGGCTGGCGGCGGCCCGGGCGATGCGGCTGCGACGTTCGGTGAGTCCGTTCGGCCGGAGCGGGCGTGGCGGGTCGGCCGATGCAAGGGCGACGTCGGCGTCGACGTGCACGGCGTAGCCGTGACGGCGCAGATCTTGGGCGGCCTGCCGGGTGCGGCGCGGCCCGTCACGCTCGGAGGCGGTGAGCCGGTACAGGCCCGGCGAGCCGGGTACGGGCTCGAACTGCTCCCGCACCAGGAACCAGTGGGCCAGATGGGCGGGCATCAAGGCGGTGGTGGAGACGACGAAACCATGATCTTTGTGGGTGCCGAAGACGAAGTGCGTGCCAGGATCCAAAGAGGAGATCTCCTTACGGTGGGCAGTGGGAGGAGTCAGCGGCCGGGCGCGTGTGGGCCGCGTGGGAGGGCTTGGTGGGGTAGGGCGGCGGCCGGGACTGTGTGCTGCCGAGGAGGAGTTGCCGCGCGAGCCTGGCGAAGGAACGGCTCGCTGTGGGTGAGCCAGGTGCCCAGGACAGCCCGGAGCCGGGCGTCCCGCTCCGTTCGTGTGAGCGACGCATCCCCGTCCAGGTCCTCGGCATCGGTGAGAGCGTCGACCAGCTCGGCGAGCACACGGGCGTCCCCGGGCCAGTTGGTGGCAGCAGGACGGCACCGGTCGAGGAGGACGGGAGCATGCTGAACGACGGCGAGGAACTCGGCCCAGGCCCGGTTCAGGAACGTCTCGGCCGCCTCGCCGAGTGCGGTGTCGCCAAGTGGGGACGCGTTCCTGTGCCGGCTCGAGGCAATGATGGCGGCCCAGGCGTCTTGCTCGGCGTGAATGCGGTCGAGGGCCTCGGCGACGGTTGCGATCCGGCGGGCGTGGACGGCGCGTTCGTAGGCGGGCAGGAAACGGTCCGCGATGCCTCGGGCCGCGCGGCCGGCGAACGGTGGCAGGGCGATGCTGTGCGGAGCGTGTGGGTCGCCGTACCCCTCCTCGAACGGTTCGGGTGCGAAGGCACCGACCAGGTAGCCGAGTTGGTGGTCGGGACGTTCGACGAGCAGCAGGGTCGTCTCGGATGTGTCGGTGAGGGTGGCGGCGTAGGGGATCCGTTGGGTTTGGACGGCGAGGACGAGTTCGCCGCTGTCCCACAGCCACGGCACCAGGTCCTGTTGCCATACGGGATGGGAGTAGAGCTCGATGCGTACGTCCCACTGGCCGGGCAGTAGGCGGGCGATATCTCGGGCGGTGTCGCCGATGAACCGCTGGCTGCTGGTCACCACTTCCGCCCCGTGCGCTGTGGCGTGGCGGACCAGATTGGCCACGGTGGCACGCGAGGCGTCCTCGTCCACGCCCGGCAGGTGGAACACCCAGTCGTCGCCACGGCGGAAGCCGGCTGCGGCGAGAGCCTCGTGCGCGGCCTTGTACCTCTCGCCGTGGCCGATGGCGACGATTCCGGTATCGCGGCCGTAGGCGAGAATGATCTGCGCGTCAGCCATGGTCCGGCACTCGGCGGTGGAGGGCGGAGTGCAGGGCACGCCGGTACTGCCAGGTGTGTGGCCGGGCCGCGGTCTCCAGCTGGTTGTCTCTGTGCTGGGCGGTCATCTGCTCGGAGTGCTTGCGGGAGCGGTGGGCCGGCAGCGGTCGCAGGACTTTGGGGGCGGGGCTGGTGATGGTGACGGCCGCCACCAAGTAGTCCTTGCCGTGGACGAGGCCGCCCATCGGGGCCGCGCGCACCAGCTCGGTGTGGGCGATGGACGATCGGGTCGACAGGGTGGGCCTCCCAGGGGGTCAAGCGGCTACCGGCCGGGCGCGGAGCCGGTGCGCGGTGTGGGCGGTGGATTCGGAGGCAGACCAGACGGCGCCTGGCGGCGGCCGGAGGCGGGTGCCTTCGGCGGCGCCGGTGCGGGGTCGTACTTGGCGCGCAGGACTGCCAGGTCGGCTTCGTCGGCGACGGCCAGTACGGACAGGCTGCGGCCGGCGGCTTCCAGCAGCAGCTTGGGCGGAGACCCCTGCTCCGCGAACCGGTGGCGGCCACCCCACCGAGCAATGGCCACGAGGAGGTCGCTCATCGCGCTCAGAGCGGGTTGGGCGATGTCCAGGAGGCGCTGGGTGACGGCGCTGACCTCGGCGGGGAGCGGGTGCTGGGTGAGGAACGGCTCGGCGTCCCGGCGTGCCCAGCGCAGCAGGTCGTCGCGGGTGGCGATGCCGAAGTGGGCGGCGGCGATCTGGTCGCCGTCGCGGCCCGCGTTGTCGTACAGCTCGAAGTCGGGATGCTGCATACGGTCCTACCTTTCTTGATGTGGGTCTGAACTGGTCATTCGTAAGATCGGTGGGGCCCAGGGGCTTTGGGTATGGCTGGCATGCGGCCGCCGTTGGATGGCTCAGGAGACTTGGCCGCCCAGAGCCCCGCGACGACTCGACCGCTAATTGGGAGACGCGACGCGATCGCTGTGTAGGACAACGTCGGCGAGGTCGTCTGCTGGGTTCATGTACGACGAGCTGGCGGAGGTGGCCGTGCCCGAGATCTGGGCCGGAGTGGACATCGGCAAGGAACATCACCACTGCGTGGTGATCGACGCCCAGGGCAAGCGACTGCTGTCGCGACGCGTGCTGAACGACGAGAGCGAACTGCTCAAGCTCGTGGCGAACGTCCTGGACCTGTCGCGCGACGTGCTGTGGGCGGTCGACATCAACCACGGCGGGGCCGCGTTGCTGCTCGGTCTGCTGGTCGGCCACGACCAGCACATCACCTACATCACCGGCCTGGCCGTCCACCGCGCATCGGCCGGCTACCGCAGCCAGGCCAAGACCGACGCGAAGGACGCCTTCGTCATCGCCGACCAGGCCCGCATGCGCACCGACCTCGGTGTCCTTCGGCCCGGCGACGAGATATCGGTCGACCTGCGCACCCTGGTCACCCGCCGCACCGATCTGGTCTGTGACCGAACCCGGCAGATCAATCGCCTTCGCGCTCAACTTCTGGAGATTTTCCCCGCGTTGGAACGCTCGCTGGATCTGACCAGGAAAGGGCCGGTCATGCTGCTGACCGGCTACCAGACTCCGGCTTCGATCCGCCGTGCCGGCACCTCGCGCATCACCACCTGGCTGAAGAACCGCAAGGTCTACGGCAGTGCGGCCCTGGCCAAGGCCGTCGTGGAGGCGGCCGAGGCCCAGATCACTGCCCTGCCCGGCGAGAAGCTCGCGGCCACCATGGTGGCCCGGCTGGCGAAGGGGGTGATGGCCCTCGATGAGGAGATCACCGAAGTGGAAGCCCTGATCGAGGCCCGGTTTCGCGAGCATCCCAGCGCCGAGGTGATCCAGAGCCTGCCGGGTATGGGCACCATGCTGAGCGCGGAGTTCCTTGCCGCGACCGGCGGTGACATGGCCGCTTTCGCTACCGCCGACCGCCTGGCCGGCTACGCCGGTCTCGCCCCCGTCCCCCGCGACTCCGGGCGCGTCAGCGGCAACCTTCACCGCCCGCGCCGCTACCACCGCGGCCTGCTCCGTGCCTTCTACCTCTCCGCCTTTGCCAGTCTCCGAAGCTGCCCTGCATCGAAACGGTTCTACGAGCGCAGGCGGGCCGAAGGCAAGGGGCACAAACAGGCGCTGCTGGCACTCGCCCGGCGCCGGGCCAACGTCCTGTGGGCCATGATCCGCGACGGAGCGCGCTACCAAGCCACACCACCAGTCACGGCAGCAGCTTGACAACGTCATTGGGAAGTCTCCTAGACGGCGGCGCCGGGTCCGCTCGCCTCGGCGTCCGTGCGGCGGCATCCGTAGCCCAGCAGGCTGGACGGCTCGGGCGCAGTCGGGACGGCGGCGACGTCCGAGCAGGTGAAGGTGTAGGTGAAGGCAGGGCGGGGTGTGGTGCCGAGCCAGGCGCGGTCCTGCTTCTCCGGCACGATCTCCAGACCCGGCGCGGCGACGGCGTCGTGCTGGGTGTGGTTGTGGGAGAAGACGACGAGCGCGCCCGTGGAGGTCTTCAACGCGTAGCCGGCGGGGAACTCCGCGGCCGCTGACGCGAACTGGGTGGTGCCTCGGGTCCCGAACTTGTGGATCGTGTCGTGGTGGACCTTGACCTGCCGTTTGGCAGCCTCGGTGGGGGCCAGCACTTTGCGTCCGGTGAGGTCGCCTCCGGTGGCGAAATTGTCGATCACGGCCGAGCGCAGCAGGTCGACGGGAGCGGCCAGGGACTTGGAAGCGGGGTCGACCGCCGTGGCGTAGCCGTCCTTGTCCAGCATGATCTTCGGGAGCTGGAAGGGGGTGTCCAGGTCGACGGTGGCGACCATCTCCCATCGCTTCGACTTCGCGTTCTCGGCCAGGACCAGGACGCGGGTGTACTGCTTCTTGCTGCCGGCCCGGGTGACGGCGGCGAACCACCGCTGCTGCCCATCCTTCAGGCGCGGGATGTAGAGGTCGGTTGCGGCGAGGTCGTACGACCACGGCCGGTACGGCTCTTGGTTTGCCTTCGGTAGGGCGTCGTCTTCCTTGAGGTCGGCCAGCGACATCGCATGCCGGGGGCCGCCCTCGACGGAGTCGAGGAGTGCGCGGTCACGCTTGATGTACGCGAGGTTGTTCGTCTTCGAGTAGGCGGCGATGGCGCTACGGGCCTTGGCCGGGGTGAGCGCGGGGGCCGGCTTCGGTGTGGCGCTGGGTGACTTCGTCTGGTCTGCGGCGGTCGGGGTGGTGCCGTCCGTGTCGCTGGAGCAGGCAGTCGTGGTGAGAGCGAGGCAGACAGCGGCGGTGACCAGGGGAAGAGTACGGCGGGCGGGGCGGATGGGGGCTCCTCTTTGCTGGGGATGGGAAAGGGCGCGGCGAGCGGTCGGCTCACCGGCGGTGGGCAGTCACCGAGGAGCTGGTCGGTACCGGGACGGCCGGACGCGTTGCGGCGATGGCGGGAGTGGGGGCGTGGCGAAGGTTCACGCCGATGCCCTTCCGGGCGAGCTGGTGAACCAGCGCTCGCAAGCGCAGGTCACGGCCGTCCTCGCCGTACGCGGCAGGGAGCAGGAACGCTGCCTGGTGGGGGTGGTACTGGAAGCCGAGCACATACAGGTCCGTGCGGGCGTCCTCGGGGACGCTCTTGAACGGCGTGCCGAGGGCGCCGTCCTCGTACCAGGTCAGGGTGACGACGCACGCCACCTGCGGCGGCTCAGGCCGGTGGGGAGGCTCGGGCTGAACGGTTGCGTTGTGCCGTACGGCTGCCAGGGCGATTCGGAGGCGGGGCAGGACCCGTCGGTTGACGGCGGCTGCGGCACGGACCGGATCGTCGGGGACCGCGATTCCGGTGGGCTCGTCGACGCCCCTGAAGTGGTGTGGCAAGAACCCTTCGGGCTGCAAGGGAGCCACCAGGTACTGACGGGGGTGGCGGGGGCGCTCCAGCACACAGAGCTCCTCGCCGTCTGGTCCTCCGACGAAGCCCGTACGGGTGTCGGGCCAGTCGAGCAGGGACGAATGGGTCGGGCCGCGGTCCCAGAGCTGGTCGGCTATATGAGGGTCGCTGGGGAGCCGGAACCCGATGTACTTGCGGCACCACCCTTCGGGCAGATGCGGTGCGAGTGCTGTGGCGAAGGCACTGGCGCGGCTCGGATACAGGTGGGCCTCCTGGATGTAGAGGGGGAGTGATTGGCCAGGGCAGGGACCGTCGGCGGTGATAGGCGGATGAGCGGCCGAGAGCGCGGATCGGTGTCCGTGAAAGCCCTGGCGTTTCAGTGCATGCGGGCGTCCGTGTCGAAGAGGGCCAGTTCGTGGGCATGGAGGAGGTGTTGGACGATGAAGCTCCTGCCGGCGACCTTCCACAGACCGCGCCCGCGGTTGAGGTGGGCGATGGCTTCGGATTCGACGGAGGTGAGGCCGAGGAGGGTGGCTGCGGCGTGGAGTTGGTCGGTCTCCTGGCGGTAGATGATCCGGGTGGAGCAGTCGGCGAGGAGTCCCTCCGCCAGGGCGCGGCCCTGTGATCCGGCGTCGCCGGCGGTGAGCAGGTCGGACAGCCGGTGGATGACCATCAGGTTGGCGATGCCGAGTCCGCGGGAGAGTTTCCACTGGGCCTGCATGCGCTGGAGGAGACCCGGGTGCCGCATCAGGCGCCAGGCTTCGTCGTAGACGATCCAGCGCCGGCCGCCGCGCGGGTCGGTGAGAGCGGATTCCATCCAGGCGGAGGCGCAGGTCATGGCGAGGACGAGGGCGGTGTCGTCGCCGGATCCGCCCAGCCGCGAGAGGTCGATGGTGAGCATCGGGCTGTCGGGGTCGAAGGCGACCGTACTGGGGGCGTCGAACATGCCCGCCAGGTCGCCGTGGACGAGTCGGCGCATGGCGTGGGCGAGGTCGCGTGCGGCGTCTCCGAGCCGTCCGGACATGAGGCCGGCGGCCTCGTCGAGTTGGTCGGGGTTGTTGAGGGTGGCGGCGACGTCGCCGAGGAGTGGCGTCCGGCCTGAGTCGGCAGCCCGGGTGACGACGGCGTCGAGGGCGATGTCGAGGGCGGTGTGCTCCATCGGGAGCAGGTCCCGGCCGAGGACGGTACGGGCCAGGGAAGCGAGCAGGAGCAGCCGGCGCTTGCGGGTCTCTCCTGCCCAGTCGGTCTCCGAGATGGAGGCGGGGCGGGGCGCGGCGTCCAGCGGGTTCAGCCTGCCGGGAAGTCCGGGGCCGAGCGCGACGGACGTGCCGCCGAGCGCGGCGGCCACGGGCGTCCACTCGCCCTTGGGATCGCAGGGCACGTAGACGCGGTAGCCGAAGGCGACGGAGCGGAGCGCGAAGCTCTTGGCCAGCGCGCTCTTGCCCTGTCCGATCACCCCGGCCAGCAGCACGTTCGGGTTGGTGAAGCCCTCGACCTTCCCGTACAGGGCGAACGGGTCGAAGACGAAGCTTGCTTCGGCGTGGACGTCGCGGCCGATGTAGAGGCCCTCGGCGCCGAGTCCGCCTTCGGCGAGGAAGGGGTACGCCCCGGCCGCGATGGCGGTGGTCATGCGGTGCGTGGGGAGCCTGAGCCGGTTTCCGCGGGCCGATGCGGGGCCGGGCCGTCCGCTGGGCGGGTAGAGGGGGGCGGGGATCTTGTGCTCGGTGGGGGCCGTGCCTGCCGCATGACCGGCGGCTTCGGAACGGGCCTTGGCGGCGGCCTCGGCGAGTTGGCGGCGGGCTGCCTTGCGGCCGGCCCGGTCAGTGCCGTGCGGGGTGAACAGGGGAGAGGCCGAGGCGCGCCGGGTTCGGTGGGCGGGCCGGAGGCTCATCAGGGGCTCTCGATTCGGCGGGTGAGTAGTGCTCATCGGATGCATGCGGTGGTGTGCGGCGGGTGGTTGAGGTCGGTGGGTGTGTTCTTGCGGCGGGCGATGTGTCCGGCGGCCAGGTGGCGCTGGCAGATGGTCAGCACCGGTGGTCCCTCGGGGAGCCGGTCGGGACGGCACTCGGTGGCCTGGGTGCTGGTCGGGAAGAGGGGCGCCGGCAGGAGGTGGAAGGCGGAGTGAACCTCTGCGGTGGCCTGCCAGAGCCGGGTTTGGGCGGTGGCGAGATGCCGGCCTGCGGTGGGGTGGGAGGGCCGGGCTGTGTCGGCGAGCTGGTCGAGGAGCTGGTGTACGGCGGTGAGGTGGGCGTGGAGCACGTCGAGGTGTGTGCGGTCGACCGCCGTGCGCTCGGCCTGTGCGATCTTTCGGTGGTGGCGGATTCCGGCGCTCGCAGCGCGGAGGTAGGGGTGTGCGTCGTCGGGAGAGGTGGTGGTGGTCAAAGAGGGCGGTCCTTCCTGCCACCGGCCGGTGGGCAGGGTGGGCGAATGGTCTCGGCGGGGGGGCGGCGTCGTTCAGAGGGCGGTGCGGGCGAGGGGGAGTGCGCCGAGGGTGAAGGCGTCGGGCTGCTGGTAGTTGAGGCGGCGCAGGTCGACGCCGGCGGTGACGGCGGCGGTCTCGATCTGTGCGCAAGCCGCGTCGAGCAGGGCGTCGGTCTCGGCGGTGACGGTGACCAGGCCGGTCAGGGCGACGTCGGCGTGCCCGGCGATGAGCTGCCGTTCACGGGCCTTGACGTCGGCGTATTCGACGGAGTCCTCCTCGCTGTCGACCTGGCCGCGGCGGGCGCGTTCGTTGGCGTCGGCGATGATCGCCGCCTTGCGGCGCTGTACGTCGCGGAGCGCGGACTCGAGCCCCTGCGGGGCGTAGATGAGGGAGAGGCTGCGGCGGACGCCTGTGGTGAACATCAGCCCGTGCAGGAACCCGGCATGCGACTCCGTCCGGGGCCAGTTCTCCACCCAGTACGTGGCGTGGCGCGCGGTGTCGGTGGCGAGCCGGTCGTATTCCTCGACTTGGACGACGGGGCCGGCGGCGGCCGGATCGGCCTCCGCCCGGCCGGTGTCCGACCACTGTTGCAGGGCGGCGAGGGCTTTGGGGTCGTAGGCGGTGCGGATGACGGCGGCGATCTCCCGGGCTGACAGCCAGCCGGTGACCATGAGGCCGGCGTTGCGGGCGGCCTGGGCGATGGAGGAGGTGGTCTGTTGCAGGACCGTGAAAGCGCCCGGCAGTCCGCCGCCCGCCTGCGAGATGAGCCGCTTGGCGGCCTTCAGATCGAGGGAGATGGCGAGGTAGGTCTCGTGCGGGGCGGCTGCCGGTCCGGCGGAAGCGACGAGCTCGGAGTAGATCTGTCCGGCGACCGGGGCCTCGGGCCGACCGTGTTGGGCCCAGTGCCGGGAGAGGGTGTCACCGGAGTCGGGGACGGTGCGTTCCAGGACCTGCACGGTGGCGACGTGTCCGGTGCGGGCGGTGCCGGCTAGTGCACGGCCCCAGCCGTTGACGTTCGCGTTCTGGGTGGCCGGGTCGAGCAGGGCGAACGCGCGGGAGGAGGCGCGGGCGACGGCGGTGAGGGTCTGCTGGTGCGGGTCGTGGACGGCTGCGGCGCCGTTGGCGGAGTCGCCGGGGGTGACGACCTTCAGGGAGGCGGCGGTGCCGGGCAGGTGCAGGATGCCGTCTCGCCGCGGGCGGGTGACCGGCCGGGCGAGCCAGAGGGTGTGCCCGGTGCGGCGACGGATCGCGTAGCGGGTGACGATCGGTGCCCAGTCGATCAGGGACCGGCCGTGGCGGCGGATCGTGGCCAGCGCGGCGACGGCTGCCCACAGCGGGGCCAGTGCCACGGCGCCGAGCAGCCCGGTGGAGATCACTGTCATCAGCAGCAGCGCCAGCGCGCAGGAGACGAGGACGAGTTGGGGGAGGGAAAGACCGAGGAGGATACCGCGGCGGGACCGGTGTGGGAACTTCACCGTGACCGGGGCGACGGACACATCAGACAAGGGGTTGGTCCAAGGGACGCTGGCGGGGCTCGGGGGCGGGGAGCGAAGTACCCGTCCCGCCCCCGGGCATGGCCAGGGCGATCAGAGGCTGGTCGGGGGAGGCGGAGGGAATGCCGCGCCGCTGCCGGCACTGGCCGCCTGGGAGCCGGAGGGCGGCGGGGCGCCCTGCGGCGGAGGCGTGGTGGTCGGTGGCGTGGAGATCCAGCCACCGACCTGACCGGACGCGGCACCGGAGCCGGATCCTGAGCCGCCACCGGCGGGGTCGCCGCCGACCTGGCCGTTCGTATCGTCGGTGACGCTGGTCGGCGCAGGCTGCACGGCCTTTTCCAGGCCGGACTTGACGGCGTCTCCGCCAGGTGGGGCGCTCGAGCCGCCGGACTGCCCGCTTTCCTGATCGGTGCCTCCGCCGCTCGGACTGGAGGCGATGTCGCCGGGAAACCCGCCACTCCCTGGGATCGAGTCCGGCCCTTGCGGAGCGGCCCCGGCTCCCGCGCCCGCTCCGGCTGCCGCGCCGCCGGTTCCGGCGGTGGCCGCCATCGCGGCCGCCTTTCTCCCGGCGCGCTCGGCGTGCTGCTTGGCGAGCTGCGCTCCGGCGCCACCGGCGCGGTGCAGGGTCTCGCCGTCGGAGCCTTCGGCTGCCCAGTGCACGAACTTGAAGGTCGCGTAGGGGCAGAGCAGTACCAGGATCATGATCACGATGCCCGCAAGAACGTCGGCGAGTGCGGCCAGGCCGTCTGTGGCCTCGGTCTTGCCCATGGCTGCGACGCCGAGGACGAAGATGATCGTCATCAGCAGCTTGGAGACGACAAGGGTGGCGGTGGCCTCGATCCAGCCCTTGCGCCAGCGGCGTGCGACTTCCCAGCCTCCGCCGGCCCCGGCGAACACGGCCAGTGTGACCATGACCAGGATGCCCACCTTGCGGACCATCATCACGCACCAGTAGAGAACGGCGCCGATGCCGGCTCCCAGACCGGCGAAGACGGCGACAAGCCATCCGAGCCCGGCGAGCGCGGGTATCTGATTGACCTTCACGATGCGGCGGACCGCGGAGGCGGTGTCCATGTTCGCGGCTCTGAACAGTCCGGCGGACAGGGCGTCGACGACTTCGATCGCTACGGTGGTCAGGGCGATGGCGGCGAACGCGAAGAACACTCCGGAGGCGGTGCCGGTGAACGCCTGCGTCAGGGCTTGCCCGTCGCGTCTGACCGCGGCGCGCACGAGCTGGGCGCAGAAGGTGGCCACGAGGACCACTAGGCCGATGGGCAGGATCGTCTCGTAATTGTCGCGGAACCAGCCCGCGTTGAGATCGACCTTGGTCGTGCTGTCGATGGCCTTGGACGCGAGGTCGGCGGCAGCGGCGGCGAGTTCGCCGGCGCTCTTGGCCATCCAGTCGCCGATCGCCTTGCCCGGGTTGGAGGCGAAATCCACGGCTTCGCCGACCGTGCAGAGCGTGTCCGCGAGGGGGAGATCACAAAACCCCATGGGGACTCCTTTCGGTCAGGGCGCGACGGTCGGGGCGATGGCGACGAGTGAGCAGCCGGCCGAGGGTCGGCACTGCACGGCGAGGGTGATGGACCGGTCCTCCGCCCCGCCGCCGCCCTTGGCCCAGGCGATGGTCTGCTTGCCGGTGACGGTCACGGCGTAGATGTATGCCTCGGTGATCGCGGAAGGGTCTTCGGCCAGGGCCTGCTTGAAGGCGGCCGGGTAGTGAGCTTCGGCGACGGCGACAGTGGCATGCTGCCTCTGGTCGGCCATACGCGACCACAGGGTCGGGTCGGGCATCTGCGCGGAGACCGAGGACCAGTCGCCGTACTCGCTCTCCTTCGTCATCCACGCCTCCATACCGGCAAGCTGCTGCTCGTGGCTGGTGTCGCGGGTGTCGTAGGACCACAGCATCTCGGCTGCGGCCCGAGCGAAGGCGAGGGGGTCGGATACCCGCGGAGGCCGGGGCACCGACCCCGCCTCGGCTCTTGGTTGCGTGGAAGCGGCGCTCGACGGCGCCGAGTTGGGCGGTGTTGACGGCGCCGGGCCGGCAGACGCGTCGTGCTGCCCGTGGCGGCCGGTGACATAGGCGGTGACGCCGGCCAGGGCCAGCAACGACGCCAGAACCACGGAGATCACGAGGATGCGGCGGTTCGCCGACCAGCCGACGCCGTAGGCCGACAGAGAGAATCGGTTTTTCATCACTGGACCTGCGACCCCAGCGCCGAGAAGAAGGCGACAATGCCGTTCGCGGCGCCAAGGCCGAGGGCGGCGCCCGCGGCTACAGTCGCCCCCTTCTTGCCGTTCGCCTCGGCCTGGTGGCCACCGGTGTGGTGGCCCCAGGCCCACACTGCCAGGCTGACGGCGAGCGCGCCGACGACGGCGATGATGCCGAACATGTTGATGGAGCTGACGACGCTCTTCAGGACGGAGAGCCCCGGCAGGCCACCGCCCTTGGGAGTGATCCCGGGGTCGAAGGCGAGATAGAGCCGGTCGGCGAGAGATGTCATGGGTGCGGCAAGGCTCCTTGCGTACGCAAGCCAGAGGGTAGAAGTGGGGAACGGAAAGGGTGGGCCGGGCGGAGGCCGGCGTCACAGGACGCGGCGCACGGCGAGGACATTCCAGTCCTTGAGCGGGGTGATGCGTACGGGCCTGCCCGTGCGCGGGGCCTCGATGACGAGCCCCTCGCCCAGGTACATGCCGACGTGCTCGGGGCGAGCGGCGCTGCCGCGGCTGAAGATCAGGTCACCGGGCTTCATGGCCTTGACAGAGGCTGCCTTGCCTTCGTTGACCTGCGTGTACGTGGTACGGGTGAGCTGGATGCCGGCCTGGGCGTACGCCTGCTGCATCAGCGAGCTGCAGTCACAGCGGCCCATCGGGTCGGGGCCGTGCGGCGCGGTACAGGTGCCGCCCCACTGGTACATCGTGCCGAGCTGATGCATCGCCCAGACGATCGCCTTGCGGGCACGTGGGTCGGCGTTCTTGGGGATCTTGTAACCCTTCGGGACGGCGCCTTCCGGGATCTTCCCGAAGGACGAGCCGTCTTCCGTGGTGCAGTCGGACAGCGAGGGTGCGTCGTCAGCCTCCTGGCCGGCATCGTCACCGGCGCCGGGGAAGGTGGCGGCGATGGCCTTCTGCAGCGCGGTCGCCAGCGGCTCCCACTGGGCATAGGCGTCCGGGTAGCCGGATTTCTGTACGGCTTGGGCGGCCTGTGTCACGGTCAGCTGCTGCCAGCCACTCACCTGCAGAAGCGCCTTGTAGAACCTCTCGGACGTGTAGACGGGATCGCGGATCTGCTCGGCTGTGCCCCAGCCCTGGCTGGGCCGCTGCTGAAACAGGCCGAGGGAGTCGCGGTCCCCGTAGGCAAGGTTGCGCAGCCGGGATTCCTGCATGGCGGTGGCGAGAGCGACGATCTGCCCGCGCTTGGGCACGTGGAGACTGATCCCGGCGGCAACGACGGTCTGTGCGTTCGGGATCTGCTCACCGGGCAGGTCCAGGCCCTCGATGGAGATACCGGAGGCGTCCGCGCCGTCGAGGATCTTGGTGACCTGTTCGGTGACCTTGTCGGTGTCCAGGTTGGGCAGACACTGAAGGGACGCGCTGCTCTGTGCGGCGGCTTCGCTGGACGTGGCCATCATCATGGCCGCCCCGCCAAGGAGAAAGGGGGAGAGGACGACGACGCCGCCGATGCCGGCGGCGAGCGCCTTCAACCTGCCCGGCTCCCTTGCACAGCGGAGGGCGCGGGCAGGGACGGGTAACGAGACGTCACGAAGGTCTCCTTCGGAGATGATGTCCGGCGTGCCGCGTATGCGTGGGGACGGGTGGAAGGGGCGCGGCGGCCGGGGTGGGCGATCGAGAGGCGCCGGCCTGCGGGTGAGTTGCCGCTCGGTCCGCGGGCCGGGGTAGCTACGTGTGCCGGGGCATGGGGTGCCTCCGCGAGGCGTGGTGGGAAGGCGCCGGCGGCGGTGTGTGTTGGGCGGTTCCAAAACAGTAGGCCCGGATCGGCGGTTGACCAAAAAGTCGTCCTGAGGGATCGGAATCCGTACCCCTGGCAGGGCACTTCTTGGTGAGCGGCCAATTCGCCCCTAAAGTTTTGGGACTTCCTTCGCTCTCCGGTTCGCGGGTTTCCGGGCTTCTGCATGCCCGATTTTCAGCCCGCCCGGATTCTCCTGAGCGAGGGGTGCCCTCTCGAATCCCTCACGTTCGAACCCGAATCGGGGTATCTCTTTGCCTTTTTCCCTTCATCAGGGCGACGCCCTGCGCGTGCTGTCCACGCTGCCGGACGACTGCGTCGACTCCGTGATCACCGATCCGCCGTACAACTCCGGCGGCAGGACCGCCAAGGAGCGAACGTCCCGCTCGGCGAAGCAGAAGTACACCTCCGCCGACGCCAAGCACACCCTGCCGGACTTCACCGGCGAGAACATGGACCAGCGCAGCTACGGATTCTGGCTGACCCAGATCATGACCGAAGCCCACCGGCTGACGAAGACTGGCGGAACGGCCCTGCTGTTCACCGACTGGCGCCAACTCCCCATCACCACGGACGCGATCCAGGCCGCCGGATGGCTGTGGCGCGGGGTGCTGGCCTGGCACAAGCCGCAGGCCAGGCCGCAAAAGGGCCGCTTCACCCAGAACTGCGAGTTCATCGTCTGGGCATCGAAGGGCCCGATCGACGGCTCCCACAACCCGGTCTACCTGCCCGGCCTGTACTCCGCTTCCCAGCCATCGGGCTCGAAGCGGCAGCACATCACGCAGAAGCCGGTCGAGGTGATGCGCGAACTGGTCAAGATCAGCCCCGAAGGCGGCACGGTGCTCGACTTCTGCGCCGGCTCCGGCTCCACAGGCGTCGCCGCCCTGATGGAGGGACGCGACTTCATCGGTGTGGAGAAGACCGAGCACTACGCCGGCATCGCGGCCGACCGGCTGACCGAGACCGTCCGTCAGACCCTGACCCAGGACGATGTCGTCCTGACCGTCTGACACCACCGCAGCCCACCAGCCGGTGCCGGTTCATTGGTGCCGCGTCCCCCGACAGCCACGGCGCAAGGAGGCCCTGCCTCGTCATGTCTGAACCCGTAAACCCGCCTGATGAGGGCGAGCTGGAGCCGGTGCGTATTCCCGATCCCCACCTCGAAGAGATCGAGGCCAGCGTCCGGAAACTGATGGAGCAGTCCGCCCAGCAGACCCAGCAGCTCGACCACCTTGCCTCCGCCCCCGCACCGCCCACGGGTGCCTCTCCGTTCGCCGCCTTCGGCATGCCGGGCCTCGGCGGACCACCGGCGGCGCCGCCGGAGCCTCGGCCGATCCTGGAGCTGGAGGGTGAGGAGTACGAGGACGAACTGGACGCCCTGTCGGACTGGGTGGACGATTTCCTGCTGCCCGTCTACGGGACCGAGGTCACCACGGCCGCCCCGTGGTGCCTGCGGTGGCAGGAACACAGCGACGTCGTGGCCTGGCTGCACGCGCTCTGGCTCGCCTACCAGCAGCACAAGGACCCCGAGGCCGGACTGAGCGGTCTGCTCGTGTGGCACCGCGACTTCCTCACCCACACCATGGTCGCCGTCAGAGGGCCGGGTGGTCCGTTGTCGGCGTGCATGACCTCACCGGACCGACCCGCGCACCGCCTCTTGCCCGGCCCACCGCCCTCGGCCCGCACGGAGAAGGCGAACGCGTCGGATGCCGGCGTGTCGGGCGAGTCGACGTCATGAGCGGCGGGCGGCAGCCGGCCTTCGGGCTCAGCTTCGACCCACGCGCTCTGACCGACCTCGTCCAGGCCCCCAGCGACATCCGCGACCTCACCCTCGTCTACCTGCAAGAGGTCGTGAACACCGAGCGCTTCGGGACGAGACTGACCGGCGACCTGGAGGGCTACCGGAAGCTGTTCGTGGACTCCCGCAAGGAGTGGCGCGTCGTCTACGGCATCCGCCCGGCACCCGAGACGTCCGCGCACCGACGGGAGATCCACGTCGTCGCGGTACGGCCCCGGGCCGACAACGACGTCTACGACACCGTCGGCAAGCGCCTGGGGATGAACCGCCGGCCGCTCAGCGCCCGGACTCACGCAGCCCGCTCCCGTTCTCCGCAGCTCACCACTCGCGGGCCCCTTGCGAAGCCCGGACCGCTGCCCTCCGCGATGCCTGGCCCTCCCCGTCCGGCTCAGGCGCCCACGTACCGCCAGGCCCGTTGACCTGAAGAGGTACCCCACGCAGCCCCACAGCCCCAGCCCCGCCCACCGAAAGGGCGCCTATGTACCCACCCGAACTCGACCTTCGTCTGGACGGCTTCGAAGCCGCCGACGAGCAGACCCAGGAAGCGTTCTGGCGTGCGATCCAGATCGAGCAGACCGAACTCACCCCGCTGGCCGAGCATCACACACCCGACGGCACGAGCTACCACGTCCTCCACAATGGTGCCGTCACCTGGGGCATCCCTGGGGAGCCGCAGCTCGTTGCCCTGCACCTGCAGCGCGACCTTGCAACGAAGACGTTCCGTTTCGCTCACGCGACACTGCCTCTGACGGCAATGGCACAGTCCTGGCTCATTCACCGAGGCTGCCCGCCCAAGGAGATCAGCCTGGCGCCCGGCACGGGAACCACCCCGGCGGACGAGACGACCCGTGCGCTGGAACAGCGGCTCATGAGCGACGGCGACCACTTCGCCCTCCTGCACAGCTACACCGATGACGACCCTGAGAACTCCGCAATCGTCGTGGTCCTGCGCTCCCTGGACGAGCTCAGTCCTTCTCCGTTTCGGGTGCTCCACGAGGACGTGGACACCGACTCCTGGACCCACACCCTGCGCGAGGGCGGCTTTGCCACCTATGCAGAAGCCCTGCAGTGGTGCGGCGACGCCCTCAGCGGCGAGGCTCCTCCTCTGCCACCGGTCCAGCTCACGGTCCGGTCCGCCCAGAAGCCGGCCAATTCCCTTCCGGCCCCCGCACAACGCTCCGCGGGCCGCAGCCGCTGAACTCAAGTCTGTGAAGCGGCCGGAAATATAGACGACGATCGCCGGTTAGCCAAACCGCCGAATCCATGGACTCTAGTAGCGGCCGAGAGGGCGAACGCCCGGTCCGCTTCCCTCTGCATTCCCCTTTTCCCGTACGAAGGTTACTTCCGCATGCGCTCATCGCGAATGGCGCTGTCCGCCGCAGTGTTCGGCGCGCTCGCCCTGCCGCTGGTGTCCGCGACGGCGGCCACGGCAGCTCCGGCTTCCGTGCCGAGCACGATGCCGGCCGTCCGGGCATGCGAGTGGCCCGGCCCCTGGGGCATCAGCACGCAGGCCGTCGACATCCGCTCCAAGGCATCGGTCAAGTCCACCCGGCTCGGCATTCTCCACCGCGGCCACCGCTTTACCGTCCACAAGACCAGCGGGAACTGGCACCACATCACGGGCACGACCACCGGCGTGAGGGGCTGGGTCTCTGGCCCCTATGTCTACCGCGACGTCCGTATGTGTCTCGGCTGACAGGGGGTTCGAACTCCGCCTACCTGTATCCCGTGTGCCTCCCAGGAAGGAAAGCCCTGTGTCCGACGACGCAGACGATGTCATGGGCGTGCTCACCGAGCAGATCGAGCAACGCTTCGGCATGAACATTGGAACGCTGAAGGCCGCCGTCACAGCCGCCCCGGACGCTAACCGACAGGCCACCGACATCGTGCGCTGGCACGGTCTGCTCACCGAATCCCAGACCGTACTGGAGCGCGCGGAGGACGACCTCCTACGCGCTCTGGAAACGCAGCCCAGCGAGGTCGACGACCCCACCATGGACCTCGCCCACCGCGTCAACGCCGCCGTCTCCACCCGCGACGGGCGTGCCATGGTCGTGCGGTGGCTGCTCGACCCTGACGCGCCAGGCAAACGGGGCCCCGCCGCAGACCGGCTGGCCCGCCTCAACCGCAGTCGGCGACAGGGCCCGGCCGTGCCCACCAGCGCACCGGCCCGGCCCGCGACGGCGCCGGTCATCGGCCAAGGAGCCCTGCGATGAGCGTCCGAGACAAGCCCTGCACCCAGGACACCCGACTCCACGAGGTCTTCGGCGTCCCGGTCACCGACCTGTACGCGCAGGCCGCTGACCCGAACGCCTCCGAGGCCGTCACCCGGGCCCTGGAACTGCGCAGCTTCCTTGCCCTGGCCGAGGAACAGGTTGCCCGGATCCGTGACCGCGTGCACGAGGCAATGGCGCCCGAGCGCGACATGGACGAGCTGTCCGCGGCCGATCTGCGGATGGACACGCAGTGGCTGGAGGCAGCGCTGTCAGCCCGTGACGGCTACCGCGCCGCGCTGGACGACCTGCTGCACACCATGCCCCCGCTCCACGCGCAGGCCCGCCCCGTCCGATTCGCCCAGCAGACGGTCACCACCACCCTGCCCCCGGCCTCCGCCGCCCCGGCACCCGCGCATGTCGGGGCGGCCCGCAGCCGACGACGATGAGAGGCCCTGCCGATTGCCCCATCCCACCGCCGCTGAGATCGCCGCACGGATCGAGGGCCTGTACGGCGCCGAACTGCCCGGCCTCGAAGCACACGCTCAGGGCCAGGCCCCCGGCATGCTGGCCGCTCTCCTCGGCAGCCACCACATTCTGGCGTTTGCCGAGCAGAGCATCACCGCGCACCGAGAGCGGCTGCAGCACCTGACCCAACCTGATCGGCAGATCGGCGCCCACGAGGTCTCCCACATCCTCGACTGCGCCCGCCGCCTCGCCGAAGCCGTGGCCGTCCGCGACACGCAGGCCGCAACCGCCGACGCGGTTCTGCGCAGCCTCGGTCGCGCGCCGGCACCGGAGCTGCCCACCACCTCTGCGGCAGCACCCGTTGCCGCTCTGCCCGTACCGGCCGCGAGCCCCGCCCCGAGCCGCTGACCCGACAACGTCCGGCCTTCCGCCTCCCAGGAGTTCACCCCCTTGGCCATCACCGGTCTGCCGCCCGCCGACGACGCCGACGTCGCCCGGGTCACCGAAGCCCTCCAGATGATCACCCCGCGTTGGAACGTGCGGATCCTCCTGGCCCTGAACCAGCCGCCCCAGCGCTACACGGAGATCGCGGCCAAGCTGCCGTACCTCCAGAGCGGCCAGCTGCATCCCAAGATCCGCTCGCTGTGCGACGCTGGCCTCGCCGAGCGCACCGAACACTCCACGCGTCACGTCACTTACGGCCTCACCACCCGGGGCCGACAACTCCTGCCGGTGCTCCCCGTGATGGCTGCCTGGGCCGAGGAACACCTGGAGAAGCCGGAGCAGCCGCTGTCCGTGATCGAACAGGTCGAGGACAGTCTCACCCTCCTCGCCCGCCGACAGGCTGCCGCGATCCTCTGGGTGCTCAAGTCACGGCAGGAGGTGACTGCTCGGGCCCTGGCCCGCATCGTCATCCCCGACGGCTACTGGACCAACATCTACCCGCCGCTTCGCCAACTCATCGATGACGGCCTGGTGATGACCGCGGGCAACGGGCAGCCCTACCGCCTCTCGCGGGCCGGTGACGCTCTGGGGCCCGTTTTCGGAGCCCTTTCCCTATGGTCCGCCGGACGACCACTCGACCACGCCGCCCGGCATCCGCTCTGGGGGCGACCCGCCCCCGGACCTGCGAGTCCTGCTCCCGCCTGGACCAGCCACCAGCCCACGATCCCCGCCCCCGCCGTACCGACGCAGCCCGCACGCCGCCCCGGCTGGCAGCCCAGCGAGTTGTTCTCCCATGCCATCCCCGCCCGAGTGAAGGCTGTCCTGCCGACCGGGGGAGCCCGCCGGTGATTCCCGCTCTCTCCCACCAGCAGCTCCACGACATGTGCACGGTGCTGTCCTCCGCGAGCCTGATTCGCCTGGTCAGCGAGATCGACGACCACGGAGCGATACCGGTGCGCGGCCTGGCACGCACCCTCGCGGACCTCTCCACCCGCCAGATCCGCCAAGCCATCGAGCAGGCAGATGCCCTCGGACTCCTCACCCGCACCCCCGGCAGCGTGGGCCTCTCGGCGGCCGGCCGGGATCTCGCCGACCTCTATGACGCGACCGCGCGGTGGGCCCGGCGGTACAACTACCCCGCTCCGCTGTGCGACTTCGCCGGACGGATCCAGCACACCTTCGCTCTTCTGGGAATGCCGACAGAAGGCACGCAGGATCCCGACGGTGAGCACGTTGCCGAACTCGGCCGCATCCACCGGCTGATGGCCGAGTGGGTCCACACCCATCAGCGAAACCGCAGCACCCATGGCGTCGCCGCGTGACGTCTACCCCCGGCCTCCTGCGCGGGATCTACCTGCCGCGCAGCGCCGACGGTGCCACCTTCGCGATGGCCACCTACGGCATCCCCCTTCTCGTCCTCGCCGCGACCGGCTCGGCCGCGCTGACCGGCCTCGCCTTCGCACTGGAATGGATTCCGCGCATCGCGGCCTTCACCGTGGTGGGCACCATCGTCGACCGTCACGGCACGGCCCGTGTCTTCCGGGCAGCCTGCCTCGCGCGGGCCCTGGCCGTGCTCGCCGCCGCCGGCGTCCTGACCGCGCTCGACGCCGGGTCACCGGCGATGACCGCCACGGTCATGCTGCTGGCCGCGTCCACCGGCATCCTCACCGAGTTCAGCTACGTGGCCGCCGAGACCGTCGGCGGCGCAGCGAGCCGGAGCGCGGGCGCTCAGGCCCACCGAGTGCAGTCCGTGCTGCTGGGCATCGACCAGACCGCCATGCTCGCCGGACCGCTGGTTGCCGGCCTGCTGCTGGAGCACGGCGGGCCGGCAACCATGCTCGGCACGCTCGCGGCCTTCTCCCTGCTCGCCGCCGCCCTCGGATCCGGGGAACGGAACACGCCGCCGAGCGCGGCATTGGCCAAGGGAGGACTGCGGACGGGATGGGCGACGCTGTGTTCGCTGCCTGCCCTGGCCTGGCTGGTCGGCGGCCTCGTGGTCTCCAACACGGCCATCGCCGTCCTGCAGGCGGCCATGCCGGTGATCGTGATCACCGAACTGCGGCGCTCCAGCGCGGACGCCGGACTCATCTGGTCTGCCGCCGCCGTTGCCGCCCTGCTCGCCATCACCGCCGGCCGCCGGGCGATCGACCGCTGGGGCCTGTGGCCGGTCGGCGCCGCAGCCGCCGTGCTCGCTGCCGGAGCAACCCTCGCCGTCTCCCAGGCCGATACCTACCGCAGCTACCTGCTGTTGATCGCCGTCCTGATGGCCGGCGAAGGCGGCCTCACCGTCGTCTTGCGCACCCTGCGCTCCCACCTGATCCCAGCCGACGTCTTCGGCAGCACCCTCAGCCTGACGATCCTGCTGCTCCTGCTGCCGTTCCCCGCCGCCGGACTGCTCGTCGCGGTCATCCCACCCTCCCAGCTCGGGCACGCCGTCACCGCCGCCGCGCTACTCCAAGCAGCCGGTCTCGCAACCGCCTTCATCCGGCTGCGCACCCTGCCAGCCCCACCGAAACCGGTGCCCTGACCCTCTGCACGGCAGGGTCCCTGTCCTCTCATGCCCACCATCAGCCAGGACGGGCCGCCCGACCTTCGCCTCCCCAGGGTGCCGACCATCACCGAGCAGTTCCACGCCTTCGACTCCCAGCACTCATGGGTCTACCGGGTCCTGAAACAGCTCGTCGAGCACAACTACACAGCCCTGTACGCACGCAGGCTGCTCGCCGCCCACCCCGAGTGGGCCTCCGCCATCCATCGAGGCCCGCCGCCGGCGCAGCCCGTGAACGGCAGCACGCAGCCATCTTCCACCCCTGAACTCTCAAGGAGCCTGTTCTTGTCCGACCGTCCCGTCGTCCTGGTCGTCGCTGCCGCCGACATGGAAGCCGAAGGCTACCGGGGCTACTGCCTCGAAAGCGTCGCTGCCGACTACGACGTCGTCCTCATCACCGACGAGGAGCCGTCGTGGGAGGTCCCGTACATCCGGGACTGCATGGTCGTGCCCGACCCGACCGATCAGGCGGCACTGTCCGCCGCAGGCCGATACCTGGCCGAACGCCACGATCTCACCGGGGTGTTCACGTGGACCGAGTGGTACCTCGTTCCCGTCGCCCGCCTCGCCCGCCAACTTGGCCTGCCGACCACCGCCCCGGAGGCGATGCAGGCATGCCGCAACAAGGCGACCGCGAGGAGCCTGTTCGCCCGTCACGGTGTCCCGTCGGCCGCATCGGTGGGCGTCCGCACTCTCCATGAGGCACGGGCCGCGGCCGAGCGGATCGGCTACCCGGTCGTCCTGAAGCCGGCCGCCCACGCGGCCAGCATCGGCGTGATCCGCGTCGACAACCCCGACGAGCTCACCGCCGCCTACCCGTTCGCCGACCGGGCCGCTGGCCTGGGCCTGGAGAGCACCGACGTGCTGGTCGAGGAGTACCTCGACGGGCCCGAGATCTCCGCCGAGTGTGTCACCTACCGCGGCGAGACCGCCGTCGTCGCCGTCACCCGCAAGACCGTCAGCGACCCGCCGTACTTCGAGGAACTCGCGCACTCCGTCGATGCCGCGGACCCACTCCTCGCCCAGGTCGCCCCCGCCGCGCGGGCCGCGATCCGTGCCCTGGGGATCACCGACGGCGTCAGCCACGTCGAGATGCGCCTCGTCGGCGGACAGCCCCGGCTCGTCGAGGTCAACGGCCGACTGGCCGGGGACATGATCGGCCACCTGGTCCGCATCGCCACCGGCATCGACCTGCCGCGCGCCGCAGCCGACATCGCCTGCGACCGTGCCCCCGACCTCACCCCGACCAGGTCCTCCGCCGCCGCGATCCGCCTGATCTACCCCGACACCTCGGGCATCCTCACCCGCCTCCGCCTCGACGGGCCCCGCCCGCAGTGGCTGGAGCGCGCCCACTTCCAGCACCGTCCGGGCGACGAGCTGGTCCTGCCCGGCGACGGCGGCGACATGTTCACCGCGCGCATCGGCTACGTGATCACCACAGCGCCCACGGCAGACCTCGCCCAGTCCCGTGCCGAACAGGCCGTTGGTGCCCTCGGCATCCAGATCTCTCCCCGCGCCGTGGGTGAGACCTCCCGCAGCGGTCCGAACGCATGACCCGGGCCACCGACTCCGTCCGCCGCAGCCGCGGCCTGCTGACGGGTTACTTCTTCGGCCTCGGGGCGATCATGGCCGTCTGGGGCGCCCGGATGCCGGCCGTCCAGCAGGCTGCCCACCTGAGCACCGCGCAACTGTCCCTGGTCCTGCTGGCCGCCGCGCTCGGCATGGTGGCAGGGCTGCAGGCCGGGGGCCGGCTCACCCGCCCCGATCGCTTGCCCGCGCTGCTCACCTGCGGCGCAGCCGGCCTCGCCGGCTGCCTGGCCCTCCTCGGCCGCTGCGACAACCTCCCCTCGCTGCTCGTGGCCGCGCTCGCCTTCGGGATCACCCATGGCGTGCTGGACGTCGCCGCCAACTCCGCAGCGGTGCGCTGCCAGAACGCCTACGGCAGACCGATCATGTCGTCCCTGCACGCCGCCTACTCCCTCGGCGCCCTCGCCGGTGCCGCCCTGGCCGCGATCACCGCCCACACCACACACCGCACCCTCTTCCTGACGACCGGCCTGATCCTGGCCGGTGCCGCGCTGGCCGCCGCCCCGGCAACCCGGACGCTGACAGGCACCGACCAACCACCGGCGCCCACGGGGCAGGGCGAGACCGGAGTGTCGCTGCCGTCCGCCAGGCTGTGGCTGCTGGGGGCGCTGGCTGCCGCCAGCCTGCTGGGCGAGGGAGCAGCCGCCGACTGGGCGGCCGTCCATCTGCACAGCCTGGATGCATCCGCCGCGGTGAGCGCCGCCGCCTTCGCCCTCTACAGCGCGGCCATGGCCATCGGACGGCTGACCGGCGACCGGCTCACCGCCACCTTCGGGCCCGCTGCCGTGGTGCGGGCCGGCGCCGTCCTCGCGGCGGCCGGGCTCACCACCGGCGTCCTCGCCTCCACCACCTCCGTGGCCCTGGCCGGCTGGGCCCTCTTCGGACTCGGCCTGTCCACCACGGTTCCCTGCCTGATCAGCGCCGCCGGCGTCGGCGGCCCGGGCGCCGTCGCCACGGTCGCCGTCACCGGCTACCTGGGCCTGCTCGCCGGGCCCGCCCTCATCGGCGCCATCGCCAGCATCACCACCCTGCCCACGGCACTGCTGCTGCCCGCCCTGCTCGCAGCCACCGTTGCCGCCCTCGCCCACCGAGCCCTGGAGAAACCCACCCCGTGATACCGGACACCGCCACCGCCCCCGACGCCGTCATCCTCGACTACAACGGCGTCATCGGCCTCCAGCCCACCCCCAGCCAGTGGCTCCGCCTCGCGCGCACCGCATCCTGGCCCGAGGACGACCTCACCGGCTTCCAGCGCGCCTTTTGGAGCGCACGCGAGCCCTACGACGCCGGTCAGCTCAGCGACACGGCGTACTGGACCAAGGTCCTCGGCGCCCACCCCGGCCCCCGCCTGCTGCGCGAACTGCGCACTGTGGACACCGACATGTGGACCACCACCGACGACCGCGTCCTGGACGTCCTGCACCGCGCCCATCAGACGGGGCTGCCGATGGTGCTCTTGTCCAACGCACCGCACTACCTCAGCGACGTCCTTGACACCACCGACTGGTGCCGCCACCTGATCACCCGTGCCTTCTACTCGGCCCGGCTTGAGATCTGCAAGCCCGCCCCGGACGCCTACCGGCACGCCCTGGCCGCCACCGGCGTCAGCAACCCGCAGCGCGTGCTGTTCATCGACGACCGCGCTGACAACTGCCATGCCGCCCGGCGCCTGGGGCTGCGCGCCCTGCACTACACCGGCCGGCCCGAGGCCCTCGAGGCAGCCCTGCTGCATACCACTGGCTGACCCATCGCCGTTCACCCTCAGGAGCCGCGTGCCACCCCACGACGACCTTCACCCCATCGACGGGGACGTCTACGTCTCCCCGCGCTACCTCGCTGGCAGCACCGTGATAGGTGACCCCGGCTTCGCCCCGCTCCGGGACCTCGGCTGGGAACTGGCAAACGACGACCTTGGCAACGCCTACCTGAACGCTCCCGACCGCAAGGTCCGCCTCGGCTACCTCCCGGAAGGCGAGGACGACGGTCTGTGGCGCATCAACGCCTACAAGGACCCGTTTGGACCGCCGGTCTGGGGCGTCTGCTTCAACGACTCCTGTCCGACGGAGTTCGTCACCGCCTTCACCACCGCGCTTGCCGCGGCGTACGAGCAGGGCCCCGACGCCTACCTCGCTGCCCCCGATGCCAGGAGCAAGGACCGCGACCCGTTCCTCGCGGTCGTACCGCTCATCAACCGCGGCTGGCAGATCGACCGCCCCCGCTGGGGAGTATTCGCCGTCCGGTCCGCCGACGGACTCGCCGGGCTGGAGTTCACCACCGGAGACCTCGACCCGGAAGCCGAGCTGACCACCCGCGACGCCCGCTGGCAACTGTGGGCCGGCACCTCACTCGCCCGCCCCGCCTGGTACGCCACCGCCAGCACCGACACCCCCGTCGCCCTCGTCCGGGCCGTCACCGAGTGCGTCTCCGATCCCGCCCCGCTGCCCCGATGGCGCGAGGACACCCACAGCTACGTCGAAGGCATGGCCCGCCTCACTCCGATCCTCCCGCCGCACGCACCGGCCCCGACGCCGCTCGACGTTCAGCGCGCTGTTTCATCCCGCCGCCCGGCCGCCCTCCCTACGGCCAGCGTCCCGCGCTGGAGCACCACCAGCCGACCGGCTCTACCGGGCCCCCGCCGGTAACGCCGGCACGACCTCGACCGGAGACCCCTCTTGTCCCTGCAGGCTCCCGAGTTTTTCGCCGAGCTGTGCCTCCCCTTCATCGACAGCACCGTCGTGGGCAACACCTACTACGCCACCCCCGTCGCGGGCGCACCGCTGCGGCTGCGCATCGGCTTCACCGGCACCATCCACGCGGACACCTACGGCGGCCTGCGCCTGGCGGTCGTCCACGCGGACCGGGGCGAGATCGATGCGGTGGCTCTCAGCTTCGTGGACCACGGCACCTTTCACCGCCGCGACGAAGCCCACCACACCTCCGCGAACAGCAAGCAGTACGGCACGTTCGACAAGTACCACCGCCCCGGCCGGCCGCCGTGGGAGGGCGTCGTCACCACCGGGCTGCGCGATGCCATCGAGCAGTACACCGCCGTCTGGTTCCCCGGCGCGTGGCAGGAGTCCGCGCCGAGCCGCGCTGCGGGCCGTACCGCTCACAAGAGCGTCCCGCCTCCTCCGGGGCCAGGTCCTGGCCGGACCCGATGACCTCCCACCACCTGATCAAGGAGCCCTTCTTCTCGTGCACGCTCGTATCGTCCGTGGCGCCGTCCGATCCGCTGCCCTCGCCACCGCGGTGACCGGCACCCTCACCTGGGCGCCAACCGCGACTGCTCAGTCGGCCGAGCCGACGCCCTCCACCTCCAGCGCCCCCACGAAGAGCCCCGCACCGGACGCTGGCAGCGTCGCCATCACCAAGACGGACCCGGCCGGCGATCCCCTCGCAGGGGCCTCGTTCCTTCTTTTGGACACCGCCGGTCAGGAAGTCGGACGTGGGAAGACCGACGCCCGGGGAAGCTGACCTTTTCCGACCTTGCCCCGGGCGTGTACCGGCTCAAGGAAACTTCCAGCGGCAGCCCGCTCCACGACGTCGTCGCCGACCAGGACGTCATCGTCACCCCGGCGCCACCGCCCACCTGACGATCACCGACCCGTTCAAGGCCGCGCAGGTCGTCCTGAAGGCCAAGGACGACAAGACAGGCAAGCTCCTGCCCGGTTCCTCCGTGAACATCGGCAGCGGCGACAAGACCCTGCTCACCCTCACGACCGGTCCCAAGGGAACGGCGTCCGGCGAACTCCCCGTCTCCAGCCGGAAGACGGAGTTCTGGGTCAAGCAGATCAAGGCCCCCGAGGGCTACGACCTCTACAAGCCGTCGAAGACGTTCACCGCTGGCCCCGGCGCCCCGGTCACCGTGACCGTCACCAACGCCAAGACCGCGACCACCCCGAAGCCCGACCCGTCGGGGACAGCGACGGACAAGCCCACCGCCACCCCCTCCGCCCCACATCGCGGGACGCCATCCGCTATCTGGGAGCAGATCACCGGCGTCACCGGCCGGCCTGCCGCGGCCGGCACCCGGCCCCACCACACCTCGACACACCGTCAGACACCCGCACACCCAGCAACGTGACAACGCTCTAGAGGGCCATCGGCCGGAGCTTCGGTTCCAGACCACAGATCCGGCGTTCTTGGCCGTCGTCACCGGCACTGCGGGCTGGTTTCAGGAATCCTCGGAGTTGATGCGCACCGCTCCAGCGGCTACGGCTTCGACGAGGCTGCGACGCAGTGACGCTGCGCCGTTCAGTGCCTGGTGGGCTGCGGCCTCCAGTTCCCGAACTTCTTTGAGCCGGGATACAAGAAGGGACTGCTCTGAGCGTGGCAGGAGCGGGATTTTCAGGTCGTCGGCTCGGACGCGTTTGACTGTGCTGCCTACTGCTGTGCCGACGTTCTGCTCCGTCGTCAGGAGTTCGGCGACGTAGTACGGGTCGAACATGTCGTTCAACGGGCGCAAGATCAAGAGGAGAGGGCTGAGCAGCACCCTTCCGCCTTCCTCGTCCACGCGAGCTGCCAGGTTCCCGGTGGTTTGCAGGACGATGTCGCCGGGCTGGGTGATGACCGGCTCACGCTCCAGAAGACTCAAGTCGAACTTCTGAGAGTCATCTCCACTGCGGATCCAGGCAGTGGTGACCACCGGGGTGCCCTCGCTGCCAAGGTCCTTCGTTTGAATCCGTTCGATGGCCCTGAGCAACCGGACACTGTCGGCCTTTGCCATGCCACTCACAGTGACCATGCGGACCGCTCCCCGGCCCCGCGCCAGTGAAGATGAGGTCAGATCGCTCACAGACCGGACTTGATCGGCCGCTTGACGGCAGGCCTCGACCTTGCTGAGGACTTCCTCGAGGTCTGGTGCGTCATTGATGAGGGTCAACCACCTGGCGGGGGAGAGATTTCCGTCCTGGGCGAGCAGTTGAGCTACAGAGACGGCATCCGCAGTGAGGTTCTTAGGAACGGTGCGATGCTCACGCCACTGCCGCAGTGCATCGCCGACGGCTTGGACGTCAATGTCCTTGGACTGGCTGTGGTCGATCAGGAGGACCTTGTCGGGATCGGCCGTCTCGCCCGGGCGGGCCAGGACCCACAGGGAAAGAGGGATCATGGTGTTCGACGCCAGACCTCCAGGCAGGGAGATGACGGCTTCGATCGTGCCGCGACGCAGCATCTCGATCCGTGCCTTGCCGGTGGCTCCGGAAGCGAACAGGGTGTGCGGCGGCTGGTACACGAACGCGCGCCCTTGAGGGGCGACGTGCCAGAGGGCGACCTGAAGCCATGCCACGTCCATACTGTTCTTGGGCGGCATGCCGTAGGGGAAACGCTGGTCCAGGTACAGGGCATCGTGGTGTGGGTACCGGAGGCTGTAGGCGGGATCCAGTACGACTACCTGTGCGTTTCCGCCATCGAAGGCGTCCTTGGTGAACACGTCACCACGGCGAATGATTACGTTATTGTGCCCGGTGACCAGGGCTCGCTGGTTCGCCTGGGCCCAGGCGCTGTAGTTGATCTCCTGTCCCGTGAGTGCGGTACGCGCTTCGCCACTGCGTCCGACGGCAAGCAACATGCGCCCGGATCCGGCCGCAGGGTCATGAACGGAGCCGGGCACGCTCGAGGCCACCGCTGCCATCAGCTCCACCAGGACGGCACTGCTTGCGTGCTCGTCATAGCCACGGCGAGCGGTGTTGGTCAGACGGTCCTGGAAGGCTTCGTAGGCCTCCCCCAACTGCAAGACCTCAAGCGAGCTCAGCGTCTCAACGAATAGGTGCAGAAGCCCTGCCTGCTCTGACAAGGCAGAGAGCAGGCGGTGAGAATACCCCGCGGTGAAGATCGGCCCTAGTTCCGGATGGGACTCCTCATAGATTTTCATCCCCCGACTGATGATTTCGGCGAGACGGCCGCCAGCTTCCGGATGCCGCAGACGGGGCCACTGAAGCTCTTCGGGCAGTGACCCGTCGAACCCGGATGATTCAGGATCAGAGACGTAACGCCAGGTGATCAAAGCGCTGGCGGTATCACCCAGCTCCTCAGGAGAGCCAAGCCCCCGCCAGGCGTCCAGCCCACTCCACAGGACCGCGTCAGCCGACAGGGCAGCGATCTCCTTACCCTTGGCTTTCAGCCACGCACGCACCTCAGCGGCATCGAAGCGGGGACTGGCCGCGCTCCCCGCCACAGGCTTGGGGAAGTCCTCATAACGACTGCGCCAGTTACTCACCGTGGACCGCCTCACCCCGGCCAGCTGGGCGATGTCACTGGCCGAGATCGTGAGGCTGGCGGTGGGGCTGCTCATACAGCGTCCTTGTCGTTTCGACGGAACAGGGAAATGACGTTATCGGGCATGGCCGGGCCGAGCCGGACAAGGCCGGGGCCGGCGACCAGACGCATCTGAGGCGAGAAGCCGGTGTCCGGGGGAATCACGATGACCTCGCACCCCGCGACCTTGAGACCGGCAACGGCATAAGCGAAAGCGTGATCGCCAGAGGCGATGACCACACGGGCATACCGGGCGGCGGTCCAAGCAGTGTCCTCGACGACCTCCAAAAGCGCAGCGTCAGCACCGTCCTTGCCGCTGCGCGCCAGCCGCTGCACCCCTCCCTTCCACCCGAAGAAGGCTGCCGAGGCGTTGTAATGGCTGGCTGCGATGACCGTGTGGTCGCCGGGCACGGGCTCGATGGCCGCGCGGATGCGAGCGCAGATCTGGGCCACCCGGGAGACGGTGAGGTCGCAGCTGCAGGCCATGTTCTCGATGTCGATCAGGTAGAGCGTCCGGTCGGGCACCTTGTCGGCCTTGGCCTTGCGCGAGATGTTCTGCCGCTTCATGTCTTGCCCCTCCTCAAGACAGGGCGGCCTTCCTCGCCGCCACCCTCAGTGTGCATCTCGATCATAGAGGTCACATCCCGCCCCGCACAAGATGCAATGTCAGTTCACAAAATTTCAGAAGGCGGTGTGACCAATCAGATCTTTCATCTCGTGAGCTCAAAACGTAGGAGCCGCTCAGCTGCGACCATGGGCCTCACCTCAGGTAATGAGCGAAGGGCTCGTGGTCGCGCAGAGTACGTACGCAGTCGGCTTAGCGGGTGGCCGGCCAGCACTCCATCCCTTCGCGCCACGTCACCAGTACGCGCTCACGCAGCGCAGTCAGTACGGGGTACGGAAGCTCGTCGTCCTACTGCGGCTGGGGAGCACCGCGGCTGCGGGGACAGGCCAACGAGATACAGCAGATCGCGTACGTGCAGAGACCATCCCCGCGGGTGCGGGAGCAGCGCACTCGCGCACGGAGACGGGATGGTTCCATCACCGGCACTCAGTGGGCCTGATCAACCTCTGCTCCCCGCACCGCGGGGATGGTCCGGTTCGCTGCGGCGGCTGGCGCCTCGGTCGTCCCTGCTCCCCGCACCCGCAGGGGTGTTCCGGCGTCGACCAGTTCGGTGTAGCGGGGATCGGTGTCCTCCCCGCCGACGCGGGGGTGTTCCGCTCCGCCCGCCGTCCCCACCGTTCCGGTCCCGGTCTCTCCCGGCACGGTGTGCGTCGACGGCTGGATCTCCGGCTCCACCGGGCGGGGCACCTGCTCCCACCATGGCGGCATCGCTCCCTGACCCCTCGGGCAGCGCCGGCAACCAGGAGCTGGCAAGCGCCCCAAGCACCAGGTGCTCTCCCTGGGAAACCGGGGTCCGCCCCGGAAGAATCTCCGCAATGCTCGTTTCCCCTGCCTTGACGTCCGGCCCGGCGGCACCGCGGCCTCGGGGGCGAGCGGGTCCGCGGCCCCGCAGCGACGGACGGGTCAGGTGATCTTGCGGGCGGACAGCGGGCTGGAGCCGGGGACGGCCCGGATGCCGGGAACGTTGTCGGTGTGGAGCCTGGCGGCCACCGCGCCGGCGCTGATTTCACCGGTCTCGTACTGGCTGGTGCGGGCTGCCACCATCTGCGCGACCGTCAGGACGCTCCCGGCCGGGAGACTCGCGAAGGCCTCGCGTATGTGGCGGGCGACGTCACGGCGGGCTCTGGGCACCTTGACCGTCGCCGGCCTGCCGACGGGCGTGATCTTCTGTGCCTCCAGCCCGGGGGCCGGGAGGTCTGCGACCGAGAGGGCCGGTGCCCCTCCCTCCGGGCGCTGCCAGCGTCGGCAGAACGCCTCCGCCAGATGGTCCGCCCGGGCCAGGACGGCCTCCTCGTCCCACTGCGCGGGCAGGGAACGGTTCAACGACAGCGCACTGTGCAAGAGGATTTCGGAGCGCTTGCGCTCCCAGGGGCCGTTGGAGACTGCCGGGTTGAGCCTGCGGGTGAGCAGGGTCAGGTTCCCCAGGGTATGGACGAGTACCTGCCGGCGCTGATGAGCTTCAACACTGCCGCGGTCCCCGTTATCGGGAAGCGGCCAGTGTTCCTCCCAGGCCTGGGGCAGCAGGTGCTCGATCGTCAGTTCCCCCTCGTGGACGATCCGCTCGGTCTTGCCCGAATACAGCGTGGCCTCCAACTCGGCCAGCAGCAGCCGCAACCGGGTGCGGGTGAGATGCTTGTACAACGGATGCGAACGGAAGACGTAGCGGATGTCGTGATCGCGGGGCCAGAAGCCAGAGTCGGCGTCCTGCCGGAGCAGGAAGTCGGTCACCACCGCCGGATCGTCCTTGGCCTTCAGCTCCTTGAGCAGTTCCAGAAAGAGCCGGTTGTAGTTCTTCGTCGTCAGACGGCAGACCGTGCGGCGCATCAGGTAGGAGTCCAGGGCCATCACCGCGCCGGCCCGGTCGTCCTCGTCGAAGCGGGTGACCAGCCACAGCAGCACGGGCACAACGGTGTTGGCGTCCAGGACACCGACGGTGTGCAGGAACCGGCCCCCCGGGGTGGCCGGCTGTTCCTCGGCCGTCAGCCGCCGGTAGGCGCCCGCCCGGTCCACCATGCGCCCCATCAAGTCGACCAGGGGCATCTCGGAGTCCGCGAGGTACCTGCGGAAGGTCAAGAAGAGCTCGGGAGCCAGTACCTCAGCGGCGAGTTCGCAG
Source organism: Streptomyces sp. NBC_01635 (assembly GCF_045209715.1). Taxonomy (NCBI): domain Bacteria; kingdom Bacillati; phylum Actinomycetota; class Actinomycetes; order Kitasatosporales; family Streptomycetaceae; genus Streptomyces; species Streptomyces sp. NBC_01635. Next base: position 7,149,023 of record NZ_CP109277.1, read on the forward strand.
GTCAGGTACTGCGTGAGGAAGACGTCCAGCCGAGGGCGCTTCAGCCTTCCCTGCCGTATCTCCTTGCGCCAGTCCGGCGTCTCCAGCTGCGCCCACACGTCCCGGTAAAGCTCCTCCACCAACAGCCCCTGTTCCTCCGCCTTCTGGAAGACAAGGTTCTTGACGAGATCGGAGGCCTGCAGCGGGGTGCCGCGGTCGTTGAGCGCTTCGAAGATGACCTGGGCGTTGTCCTCGGGCTTGAGATCGATCACGACGAGCTCGAACTTGTCCCGCAGCACACGCACCAAGGCGTCGAAACCCTCGTCCACTGTGCTCTCGTACAGCAGCTCTTGTGCCCACTCGACGGTGCGGTCGCGGAAGAACCAGTACGCCTGAACGATCGCCGAGGCACCCGAAGCAGCAGGGGCGGCGACGTCGACGGCCCGCCGCAGCCCACCGTCCACGACTGCGCAGAAGGGCACCCGGTCGATGTTGGTGGGCCACACCTTGTAGACCGCGTGCGGGTCGTCCGTCATGTCGTCGTCGTTGGCGGTGAGCTTGGCAAGCGCGCGCACGTACCTGTCCTGGACGTCGAGCTCCCGTGCCACGTCGCGTACCGCCGCGAGGAGGACCTGCAGCGTCGTCAGCCGCTGCTGGCCGTCGATGACCTGCCGGGCAGGCATCGACCCCGTGGGGGTCGGCATCTGATCCAGCACCACGGCACCCAGGAAGTGCGGATGGACCTCCTCACCCGCCAGCCTCCGACGGACCAGAGCAGTGACGTCCTCCCACAGCGGACGCCAATTCCTGTCCTCGGTCCAGACGTACGGCCGCTGGAAGACCGGGACGACAAGACGCTGATCCGGTCCGAACAGCCCGTGTAGCGTCCTCGCTCTGGCTTCCACCGCTGCTCCTCGTCTTCCGTGTCCCCGCCTGCCTCGCCGACCGGGTTCAAGCCCTCACCGGCGACCGGCCGGATGCCGCCTCCGCCCGGCTTCAGCTACCCCATTCAAGGCTTGAGGCGCCGTCAAGATTTTACCGAGCGATGCCTTTTACCGTGGGGGTGTCCCCTTTCCGTCACGGTGTCTCCACGTTATGAGGGGAGGCTCACCGGCAGCCCTCGGCCGGAAACCCGAAGCTGGTCTTCGCCGATGACTTGGCTCGGCCTCCGGCGGGGCGCGGCGGAGTATCCAATGGGATGACGTGCTCGTCCTACGGCGTCCGCGCGATGCCGGGTCCGAGGGTCCGCCGGCCTTTCCGCTCGGCCACGTCCGGGCGCTCGCCGTCGTCCAGGAGTGCAGCGGGCTCGATCCGCTCGACGGGCAGAAGCCGCAGGGCCGTGTCCGTCGTCGGCGTGTTCCTGGTGGCGCTCGGGCCGGTGCCGAGAGGGCGTCGAAGGGTGCTCACCGGAGGAGCCTCCCACGCGCGCGTGGGAGGCGTCGCGACCGGTCCGCCAGTCGCATCCTGGGGCGCGCTCCGGGTCACTTCCTGAGTCGTGCCCTGGGTCACCTCGGGGTTCGTCGGCGCGGGCCGTGGAGGTATACCCCGACCCGGGAGACAAGGGATGCCCCGCCGGGCGGCCGGTACGCCGACTCCTTGTCCGGGGAGCCCTCAGTTCTCCGACGGGATGCGCGCGGCGATCTCCTTCGCCAGCCGGTCCGCCTCCGGCGACATCGGCCCCTCCTGCTGCGCCACCGTCAGCAGCAGCCGCAGCAGATCGTGTGCCTCCTCCAGGGGCAGCAGCGCCAGCCGCTGGGCCGTGTGATCCACCGGCGTGTACTCGCTCTCATCCGGGCCGAGGTGCTCGTCGTCATCCATGACCAGCGCAACGACTCCCCGGGCGCCACGGTCACGTCCGGGTTCTGGGGCGGCCCCACCGGGGCATGGAGCATGCGGGCCGCCCGGACGGGTGCGGCTCGGGCGGCGGCACAGTTCTGGTAGTAGACACTGCCCCCCGCTACTGCCGCTGCCTCCACTGCTGTTTCCTCCGCTGCCGGAGCCGGCGGCGGGCCTCGCGGTAACCGTCTCGTTTACCTCAACCTCCACGGTCTTGGTCACGGTCGGCACGGGCTCGGGCTTTGCGGTCGGCGTGGCGGTCATGGTCGCGGTGACGGTGGCCGCAGCTGTCTACACACCGGCCCACCAGCAAGATCACGATCTACAGCTGGAGTATTACTGATCTCGGCTCTTTGGGGTTATGGCGGTGGGAGTCCGGTCTCGGTCATGAAGCCGTCGAGCGCGGTGGGCCGGTACTGCAGGCTCTTGAGCCGGTTGCGGACCAGGGCCTCGAGCCGGCCGACCGTCCCGGCGGTGAGGTTGGCCAGAGTCCGCTTGCACTGCGACCAGACACCCTCCACCGGGTTCAACTCCGGCGCGTATGCCGGCAACAGGAAGACCGTCAGCCAGGAACGGGCGGCGACCAACTGCTGCATCGCCCGGGAGACATGGGTGCCCAGCCGATCCCAGACCAAGACGATCGGAGCCCTCAGCAACCGGTGGGCGCCGTCGATCAGGTGGATGTAGTCGACCTCCGACAGGCTGCGCCGCTCGCCCCGGCGACCGCGGTGGACCCGAATGCGGTAGCACAGCCGGGTCCGCGCACCGGGCCGCAGCGCGATCAGCCCCGCCATGGACACCCGGCCCGAGCCACGACCGCCGGACACTCTCACCAGCGGGGTGCGTCCGCGCCGGCCCCAGGTCCGTCCCCGGGGCGGCCGCAGGTGCTGGCCGGCCTCGTCCTCGAAGCACAGCCAGCCCCCGACGGCCGCCCGCGCCCTTTTACCTCCGGCCAGATGTTCTTCTTCCACGCGGCTACCGCCACCTCGTCGCGCTCGGCCGCCCGATGCGCGGGCATCTGCGGGGTGAACCCGAGCCGGCGCATCAGCCGGGTCGCGCCGGAGACGCTGTAGGAGACGTGGAAGCGGCGGCCGATCAAGGTGGCGACCCGGGCGCCGGTCCACACCTGGTCCTCATCCCAGCCGTGCGCGGCCGGTCCCTGCTCCAGCATCGCGGCCAGCTTCTCGCACAGTGCCGGGCGGAGCTTGCAGCGCTGCCCGCCCGGTCCCCGAGAGACCAGCGACGCGGTGCCGCCGGCGCTCCAGGACCGCCGCCACTGGTAGGCGGACTTCGGTGTCACTCGCAGCAGCTCGGCGACCTCCGGCGCGGTGCTCCCGGCCGCGAACAGCTCCGCGGCCCGCATCCGCAGTGCCTCACGTCGCGCGCGTTCCCTGGCGGTCATCCCGCCACCGTCTGCGTACCTCATACCTTCCGGTGTAGCGCGGCCACCGCACACCGCCACCCAGTCTGACCGTCAACAGTGAGACCCCAAAGAGCCGAGATCAGTAAGCCCATACCGCATGGCGGTACGCTGCTGCTGCCAGGGGCAGACCATGAGGTGAGCAGGGGGCCGAGGTTAGTGGAACGAGACGTGCAGGCAGGCCGGTTAGTTAGCTCGCGGTACCGGCTGCTCGACAAGCTCGGGTCCGGTGGTTTCGGACAGGTGTGGAAGGCGCACGACGAGAAACTGCAGGTCGACGTAGCGCTCAAGGAACTCCGGCTGCCACCTTTGGCCACCGACGCTGATCGGACCGAGTGGACGGTCCGTGCCAACCGGGAGGCCCGCAAGGCTGCTGCCTTGCGGGATCACCCGCACATCGTTGCGGTCCACGACGTGGTTGTCGAGGACGGAATTTCGTGGACCGTGATGCAGCTGATCGTCGGGCATTCGTTGCAGGACCACCTCCACACGCGGGGGGCGCTCTCAGTCACCGAGGCAGGGCACATTGCCACAGCAGTCCTCAAGGCTCTAGGTGCAGCGCATGACGCCGGGATTGTGCACCGGGACGTCAAACCCGCCAATGTGATGATTGCCGATAGCGGCCAGGTACTGCTCACCGACTTCGGCATTGCCGTCCACCCAAACGAGACCGCCCTGACGAGTCCGGGGGCGCTCGTCGGCTCACTCGACTACATTGCCCCAGAACGCATCAAGGGACAGGACGGCCAGCCAGCTGGTGACCTGTTCTCCCTCGGTGTGACCTTGTACCGAGCCATCGAGGGCGTCTCCCCATTCAATCGGGAGAATACGCAGACCACGTTGGCGGCCGTGCTGGCCTACGACCCACCGCCGGCTCAGCGTGCCGGGCGGCTAGCCCCGCTGATCACCCGGCTGCTGGAGAAGGACCCAGATCGGCGGCCGACCATCGCCGAGGCGCTGGCGCTCATCAGCAGGCCGTTCCCTGCTCCGGCACCACCCGCGCCTGCGCCATCACCATCGGTACCACGCGCGCCTGTGTCGCCCGTTTACGAGCCCACCGAGATCGTCGGCGCGCCCGCACAAGTCACGGCCGTCGCCCCACCCCCGGGACCGCACGCAGGAGTAAGCCTGTCCCGGGGACAGACGATCAAGCTCGTACGCCCCGACGGCCGCGCCCTCACCACGGTCCGAATCGGTTTCCGTTGGCAGGCCACCCCGCAAAGTTGGCCATACGGCAACCACACCCCGACGATCGACCTCGACGCGTTGGCGCTGCTGTTCGCCGACCGGCAGCCATGCGACCTCGTCTTCTTCCGCCATCAAACCAGCGACGACGGCTCGGTCCGGCATACTGGCGACAGCCTGGTGAACTCCCCTGAAGGAACCGACCACGAAGCCATCCTGGTCGACCTGTCCCGCGTCCCAAGGCACATCAACCAGATCATCTTCATTCTGAACTCCTTCATCGGGCAGACCTTCGAAGCTGTCCAGAGCACCTTCTGCCGGGTAATCGACGAGACCGTCGGCCATGAGCTTGTCCACTTTGCCGTCACCGACCACATGGGTCAACACACCGGCCAAATCGTGGCCAAAGTGAATCGGGATAGCGACAGCTGGCGGATGACCACCATCGGCGCCCCGGCTCACGGCCGCAACATCCAGGAATTGATGCCAGCGATCCTGCCGCACCTGTGACGCCCAAGCCGATCCAGCAGCAACGGTTCTCGGCAACCGTCATGGCTTCTTGCAGCGGCAGCACGCCCTACAGGCCTCGACCTACTTTGACAGGGAGGGATGACGCGAATCTGGTCTCGTGTGCCGGGCTGGTCCCGGTGATGCGGCTGGCCGAGCTGTGCGGGCTCGCCCGTCTGACGGCGGACAAGGTGAAGTTGGGCAGGGCGAAGAACGGTGCGGGTGCCGCGGCGGACGCCAAGGTCACCAGCATGGTGGCCGGGATGGTGGCGGGCGCCGACAGCATCGATAACCTGGACGTGCTGCGGCACGGCGCCATGCCGACCCTGTTCGGCGGATCCGCGCCCCGTCTACGCTCGGCACCTTCCTGCGCGCGTTCACCCACGGCCACGCCCTCCACTTCACGCCGCGCACCGGAAGTTCCTGGGCGTCCTGGCCCGGCACACTTCGCTGCTGCCCTGCTCGGGCGAGAAATCATTCATCGACGTCGACTCCACCCATAAACGGGTCTACGGCCACGCCAAGCAGGGCGCGGAGTACGGCCGGTTCAAGGGCCTCCGCACCCTGTCAATCCCCTCGGACTGTGGGCTTTGCTCAGTACCCTCTGAACGGAAAATCCCAGGTCAGCCGGGCAGGCGGCAGCGTCAGTTCGGCGTCAGCCGGGTGGACGGACTTGGAGCGGTTGTGGTGCTCAGACCGCAGTTTCCACGGGGGTGAGGGTGACCTGGTGGCCGAGGGCCTGGAGCTGGCGGACGAGAGCCTGGGGCTTGCGGACGGGGTTGACCAGGCGTTGGTGGTGGTCGGGCCCGAGGTCTTCGAAGCGGGCGGCGGGATCGTTGATGATGTGCCAGACGATCACCAGCATCGACCGGGCCACCGCGACGAGGGCCTTCTTGCGTCCCCGGTGTTTGACGAGTCTGCGGTAGCGGGCTCCGAGGAAGGTCTCGGTCCGGGCCGCGGCCATCGCCGCTTCCCCGATCATCCCCTTGAGCCACGGGTTGCCGTGCCCGGTGGGCCCCGAGGTGTTCTTACCGCCGGACTGGATCGTGCGAGGCGCGAGCCTGGCCCACGAGACCAGGTGGCCGGAGGTCGGGAAGACCCGCATGTCCGGGCCGAGTTCGGCAACGATCACCTCGGCAGCGGTCCGGCCGATCCCGGGGATCTCGTCCAGACGCTCGACCAGCGACAGCAGTCCCGCCTCGCCGGTCCCGCCCGGGGCGCCGCGCGGCCGGCCTGTGTCCCCCTCCGCCTCCGGCAGACGGATCCCGGCAAGCTGGGCGGTGATCCGCTGCGACAGTTCGTCCACCTGGACGGTCAGCGCCTCCACCAGCGCATCGCGCTTGGAGACCAGCCGGCCACGGGCCAGACCAGCCAGTGCCTGCGGACTTCGCTCCCCACCGATCAGCGCCTCCAGCATGGCGCGTCCCGAGACGTCGAAGAGGTTGGTGGCCACCGACGAGAGTTTGATCTGCGCGTCCTCCAGCACCTTCTCGATGCGCTGCCTGTTACGGCTGCGCTCGCCGATGAAGACCGAGCGGAGCCGGGTCAGGTCGCGCAGTTCCCGGATCGGCTTGGGCGGCACGAAGGAAGGCCGGAGCATGCCCCGTTCGGCGAGCTTGCACAGCCACACCGCGTCGAGCTTGTCGGTCTTGGGGCGGCCCGGGACGTTCTTGACGTCGCGGGCGTTGACCAGCCAGCACTCCAGACCTCGGGCTTCGAGGAGGTAGAACCACGGCTTCCAGTAGCTGCCCGTCGCCTCCATGACCACCCGGGTGACGCCCTGGCAGAGCAGGTGATCGCCCAGTTCCAGAATGGCGTTCGTGGTCGCCCCCACATTCCACACCCGCTGGGTGCGGCGTCCCTCGATCCTTTCGTGCGGCAGACGCAGGCACAGCATCCCGGATGCCTTGGCCACATCGATCGCGGCGACTCGCTCCACCAGTTCCGCTGTCTGGTCGACCGCCTCGGACTCATCCATCCACGTCCCCTCCCTCACACGGACCTGCCGGCCGGCAGCCACCCGCAGGGCCGTGAGGGGAAACGAGAATCTGAACGGCGTGCTCGAAGGCGATAGTGCGCGGCCCCTCCGGCCGGCCCCGGCGCCAGACTCTGTCCCGGGCTCACTGTCCCAAAGAGGGAGCGACGTCGACGGGCGGCTACCACGGCCCATTTTCACGCCTGTGAGGCGTCCCCGCAGGGGATATGGGGGACTCTGTCAAAGTGGGTCGAGTCAGGCATACTGGATGATTCATTGAGTCGAGGGCGGAGAAGGAGTAGTGCCCGGGTGGCCAGCAGGGATGACCACGGGACCCCTGATCCGCAGGCAGCAGCCCGTTCGACCGGTCCGCGCCGGTACACCGCGGAGTACAAGGAGAGGATCCTCGCCGAGCACGAGACGCTGGACAAGAAGGGCAAGGGTGCCCTGCTGCGGCGGGAGGGCCTGTACTCGTCGCTGATCACGACGTGGCGGCAGCAACGCGACAAGGGCGCCCAGACCGCTCTCGCCGCCCCGGCCGGACGCCCGAAGGCGGACCCGCGGGACCGGGAGATCGCGAAGCTGCAGGCGGAGAAGGCCCGCCTTCAGGCCGAGCCGGCCAGGGCCCGCACCGTCATCGCAGTCCAGGGAAAACTCTCCGCGCTGCTCGACCAGCTCGCCACGGACAGCGCCCCGAACCAGAACGGCGAGAAGAACCAGTGACCACGGCCCCGTTCCCGGCCGTGTTCGAGGCCGCCCGCGACCAGGCCCTGGAGAAACTCACCTCGGTCGTTGGACGGGTCCAGGCCTGTGCGGCACTCGGCGTGAGCCGGGCCACCTACTACCGCCACCACCGCCGCAGCCCCGCACCCGACCGGCCGCGACGCCAGCGCCGCCGGCACCCACGCGCCCTCACCCCCGAGGAGGAGAGACGGCTCCTCGACGTGTTCCATTCCCCAAAGTTCGCCGACATGGCGCCCGCCGAGATCTACGCCGTCCTTCTCGACCGGGGCGTCTACCTGTGCTCGAGCCGACGATGTACCGGATCCTGCGCAAGCACGGTGCGGCGAGAGAACGCCGCCGCCGGGCCGTCCACCCGCCCCGGACCGTCCCCGAGCTGGTCGCCGACGGCCCGAACCGGGTCCGGAGCTGGGACATCACGAAGCTGAAGGGGCCGGTCAAGGGCGTCTACTGCTGCCTCTACACGGTCATCGACCTCTTCAGCCGCTACACGGTGGGCTGGATGATCGCCGACCAGGAGAACCAGGACCTCGCCGAGCGGTTCCTGTCCGAGACCATCACCAAGTACGGCATCGCACCAGGCCGGTTGACCGTCCACTCGGACCGCGGGTCCCCGATGGTCGCGCAGAACGTCGCCCGGATGATGGCCCATCTCGGCGTCACCACGTCGCATTCGCGGCCGAAGACGTCCAACGACAACCCGTACAGCGAGAGCCGGTACAAGACCCTGAAATACCGGCACGACTTTCCCGAGCGTTTCGGCTCCCGCGAGGACGCCCGGGCGTGGTGCACCCGCTTCTTCACCTGGTACACCGAGGAGCACCGCCACTCCGGGATCGGCTTGCACACCCCCTGTGACGTGCACTTCGGCCTCGCCGGACAGCTCCGCGAGATGCGCGCCGACGTCCTTCGGGCGGTCTGTGCGAAGCACCCCGAGCGCTTCGTCTGCAAGCCGCCGGAGCCTCCGAAGGTCCCCGCAGCGGCCTGGATCAACAAGCCGGCACCGGACGGCCCACTGATCTCGGCACAGCGTTAGAACGATCTACCTGCCTTGATCGCTTTGACAGGTTCCGCCCAGTCTGGCCGTCAACGGTGAGACCCCAAAGAGCCAAGATCAGTAAAGGGCGCAAGCTCAGTGGGCGCGTCCGGTGGAAGGCTGGGTCGGCTTAGTGCGGGCAGGGGAGCTCAGTTCCTCGACCGTAGCCGCAAGTGCGGCCCTCCGCGGCTCGATCTCCGCGTACACCACCCGCCGGAGCCAACGCTGATGTCGGTAGAGCGTCTCCACAGTGGCCAACGCGACGAGTGGGCTCGTCAGCGTCGCGGCCAGCCCAAGCACGGTCACCGCGCCGGCTGGCCAGGCGAGGGCCAGCACTGTGTTCGCTGCGATCCACACCGCGTACACGCTGAAGGGCCCCGGCATGTCCTCGGTCAGCCAACGCAGCCGGGACCGTTCCGTCTCCCCCCTCAGCCTGTACAGCGCATGCTCGATCTCCTCAAGCTCCACACTCGCCTTGCCGCGCTGCTCTCGCGTGAGCCGGCTCGTCCACGCGGCAACCCGTTCTTCCAGCCGGGCCACCGTCCGGCGCAGCAGTCGGCGGGGCACTCGTCGAGGCAGCTTGGTCGGCCACCGGTTCCACTGTTCCCGCTCCCTCGCGTCTGCCTGAACGATGCGCATCGCCATCCAGAACAGGACGAAAGCAAATACCACTGCGAAGAGCACGGCCCCGGGCTCGACTTCTCCGGTCCACAGGCGAACGGCGATGGCCAACCCCAGGAGGAACAACACGATCAGAGGACCGGACGTCAGAAGGAGGTACGTCCGCTCAGACACACCGTGCAGCCAGTGCTCGAAACGATTGAAGACACCCCGCAGGGGGACGCACAAAGTGAAGACCAGGAGCAGACCGAAGGACATCGCCCCGATCGACACCGGGGCGAGCCAGGGCTCGCTGCGAGGGTCACCTGCGACGGCCCAGGCAAGGCCAGTGACCACCACCGCAGCCAGGATCGTCCGGACGGTCAGCCAACACCCGCTGACGGTGCTTCGATCCGGCTTCGAAGGCTGATAGATCTCCCACAACGGGGCTACGTGGTCTCTTTCGAGCAAGGCGACCAGCGCTTCCCGCCCGGGAACCCACATGTCGCTGGCCAAGGAGCTGAGGAAATGCGCGTTCTTGAGGGCGAACTCACTCAAGTTTTCCGGCAGTTCATCAGCCGACGGCGGTTCTGCTCCCGCCAGCACTACTGGGATGACGGCCTTGCCGGTTCGCAGCGCTGTTTCGATCTCCATCCGGACCCAGTCGTCCTCGCGGAACAGCCGGCGAACACCGTCCTCGTCCCTCTCGGCCGCCCAGCCCTCGTGGATCACCGCCAGCAGGACCTCAGCGTCGGCCAAGCGCTTGCGCAGCTCGTCCGGGTACCGCCGACCGGGAGAAATCGACTCCACGTCCAAAAACACCTGATCGGCACCGAAGTGCTCGGCGAGCCGGTCTCGCACCGCGCGGACCGTACCCCTGTGCTGCTCGCTTCTGCGGTAGTTGATGAAGATCCCACCCATGGCACGGTCCTATCAGAGAGGGCCGCGCGACACGCAAGGAATGATGACAGACCACCTGATGGAAACTTGCGCCTTCTGCGACATCGTCGCGAATCCCACTCGCGCGCGTGTCGTCCACGAAGACGACCACGCGGTCGCCTTCTTTCCGCTGACCCCGGCCACCTGGGGCCACACCCTCGTCGCACCGAGGGCCCATGCCGCGGACCTCTGGGAGATGACCGACGTGGAAGTGCAGCACCTGATGCGCACGGTAGTGGCGGTCGGCAGAGCGCTGCGCGCTGTTCTCGAACCCGCCGGCATGAATGTCATCCACTCGGCAGGACGGGCTGCCTCGCAGACCGTATTCCATGCGCACGTGCACTTGGTGCCACGTCTGCCGGGGGACGCCATGGGCGAGATCTGGCCCCCGCGAGAGCCGCCCCGGAACGAAACCGAGCTGGACGAACTGGCACGGCGGATCAGATCCAGAGGGCGATGAGCACGAGATCCGCCGCCACCAGAGCCCCGTAGAGGAGGACGAGGGTCTGCGACAGGACGGCACAGCGCTCGCGTCGACGAACAGATGAAGACCACAACTGCAAGCGAACGCAAAGAAGCTGGTTGAGCATATGGCAATGGCGGTTGCCGACAGCTGGGAACAGGCCGACACCCTCTCTCTCACAGAAAACTCTTCAACAGTCGCCTCAGCGGTAGAGCAGCCAGACAGCCACACCCAGCCCGGCCAGCAGCAAGGGGCCGTACACGGGAGCGACCGCCCACGAGCGCACATCTGGCCAATCAGGCCAATAGTTCATCCTGGTGCCCGCTGGTGACGCCAGAGCCGGGTTCATAGAGAATGCTGGGATGGGGCGGCCTGCTGCTACCTCGTCGTAAAGCTTACGAAAAGCACGCTCCTGCTTGAGGTAGTTGGCATCGAGAACACCGAAGACAAGTACCGCTAGACAGCCAAGAAGTGCCACCAAAATTGATTTATTGGTGACCGCGTAGCCGTAAGTCACGGTTACTATCGGAAGCAGCCATGCCTTGGAGGATGACGACGCCTGCGACATGCGGGTAATTACGGCTTGGATGAACGACAGGTGCTGCCGGCGATCCTCGGTCGAGACGGCGCCTGCCTCGTTGGGCAGTGCGGCCTGGATCGCGGCAAGGGTCTGGCTTTGAGCTCGGTCGTCTTCGGCCGCACCTGTCGGCCAGCGAAGGGTCATGCGGTCGTCGGACCAGCGAGGCACCAGGTGGAAATGCACATGGGGCACGGTTTGGGTGGCGGCCGCTCCAGTTGACTGGATCACGTTCAACCCGTCAGGCGATAGGGCTGCGCGGATCGCACGTGCTGTCCGGAGGAGCGCTTCGCTCAAGTCGCGACCCTCAACAGCAGTTAGGTCGGCGAGGTCCGAAACATGTCGGTTTGGCACAATCAGGGTGTGGCCGCGGGTGGCAGGTTCCAAAGGGAAGAACGCAGCGATCTCTTGACTGCGATACACCATCCTAGCGCTGGTGTCGTCCCCTGCGGCGATCGCACAGAACGGGCATGTGGAAGGGCTTACCACGATCGCTTAGTCACCCCTTGACTCGACCAAGTCTCAAGGTTGTCAAGCAGTTTGTTGTAGGTCGCCTTGCTATCGATCTTCCCAGACCAATCCCGAGTCGTGGGGTCAAAGATCGGCACCGAGCCCACACCATCGGCCTTTGCGAAGGGATCGGAGCCAGCGCCGTCGACACTTCCCAGGGACGAGAGCCCATGGATTCGGATTCCCAGCAGTGGCTTCTTGTCAGCCCACGCTTTCTCGATCTCGTAGGTCACCCACGGCCGACTCGCCGTGTACTTGCCGATCAGAACGATGACAGCCTTCTTGTAGGCCATCTGGTTGTGGATCCAGTTCTTGATTGCCTGTTCTCCGCCCCTGCGTATCTGCTCCCACTCCTGAGGGTTCAGCAGTGGTTGACCCGCAAGCGCGTTCATATTGCGTATCAGCTGTACGCGGTGGACGTCTTGTTCGTAGTGGAAGCTGTAGAAGACCGACTTGGCCATATGATCCCGATCTGAGAGTGCCGACGTAGTTGGCTGCGACTCTAGGGCGTGTATCGAAAGTGGATCAAGCCGTAGTGGCGAGTTCGACGAGGTGCCGGGCTGTGCCAGCGGGATCGATGATCTGATGGAGGTGCGCGCCGGGCAGGTGTGCCACGCGCCAGCCGCGTTCACGCGCCTTGGCGGCAAGGCCGTCATACGGAGGGCCGAACAGCAAGTAGGAACAGGGATGGTCGTCCCAGCCGCCGGGGGCCGGGATGTGCTGCTCGTAGTAGGACAGCGGCAGGGTGGGCTGCTCCTCGATGACGGTCCGCCGCACCAGCGGATCGGAGAACATGGGTGCGACGTCTGCCTCGTCCCACCAGTCGGTCCAGCGGGGCAGCCTGCCGTTCACAGCCATCGCGCGGAGGAACTCCAGCACCTCGGGTGAGGCGACAGGGGTCGGTCCGATCCGGGCCGGCAGGGCAGCATCGACGAAGATCGAGCTGGTCACCGGATGGTCGAGGCCCGAGCGAATCACCGGGAGAAACAGGCCTGCGTTGCTGTGTACCACCAACGTGACGGGACTGCCGACCGGGACCTGCCGCAGGTCGTCGCGGACGGCGTCCACAATGCGGGGCCAGAAGGGCGGAGCACCGGCGCCGATGTGCAGCAGGGACGGCACCCGCACCTGGTGTCCCGCCGCCGTCAGGTGTTCGGCCGCCGGGTGCCAGGTCGAGGGGCCCACGGACGGACTGTGCACGAGAACGAAGAGCGGCTGCATGTGACGATCCTGTCGCTCATGCCAGGGGAGGCGGGGCAGTATGGGCTGACAGCAGCACGCTTCGTTCCGAACAAGCCCGTGTCCCAGCACGGCCGTTCACGAGGCCCCCTCAGTCAGTGCGGAGGCCTCAGTTCAGTCCTGCGTGGGAGCGGCGGCATGGTGGACGTGAAAGGTGAGTGGACTTTCCCCGTGACGTTGGACACTCGATGCTTACGCCGCGAGGGCATGTCCTTGCTCGTGCCGCTGCCGGATCTCCAGCGGGGTCAGGTAGCCCCAGTGCGGGTGCTTCCGTAGCCGCTTGCGGTTGTAGAAGGTCTCGATAAAGGTGAAGATCTCGGCGCGGGCGGTGGCTCGGTCGGGCCAGCGGCGGGTGCCGATCTCTTCCTTCAGTACTGCGAAGAACGACTCGGCGACGGCATTATCGAAGCACGAGCCGGTCCGGCCCATGCTCTGCCGCAGCTTCAACCGGCCTATCTCCCGCCGGAGTTCCTCGGACGTGTACTCACTGCCGCGATCCGAGTGCACGATGCAGCCCGGCTGGAGCCGACCGCGGCCGGCGGCCATCGCCAGCGCGTCGACGACCAGGGACGCCCGGTGGTGGCCGGCCATCGAGTAGCCGACGATCTCGCGGGTCGCCAGGTCCAGCCAGGTCGCCAGGTAGAGCCAGCCCTCCTCGGTGGCGATGAAGGTGATGTCGCCGACCAGCTTCTCGCCCGGCGCGCTCGCCGTGAAGTCGCGGCCGATCAGATCCGCAGCGGGCACCGCCTTCTTCGCCGGGCGGGTCAGTGAACGGCGTTTGCGCCGGGTGATCCCGGCGATGTCGCGCTCACGCATGATCCGCTCCACGCGCTTGCGGTTGATCCGCCTGCCCGACCTGCGCAGTGCGGCGTGGATGCGCGGCACTCCGTATGCGTGTCTGGAGGCGATGTGCAGCACGGTGATCTCGTGGGCCAGGGCGTCGTCGGCGGCCTGGCGGGCGGCGCGGGCCTGCTCGCCGGCCCGCCAGGCGTAGAACGAGGACCGGGCAACCTTCAGCAGCCGGCACAAGAGAGCAACACCATGGGTGGTCTTCTCCGCTTCGATGAACACGTACACGTCGTTCACCGATCGCTCTCCTTCGCGAAGAAGACCGCCGCTTTTCGCAGCACCTCGATCGTCTCGGCCTGCTCACGGGCCAACTTGCGCAGCCGACGCAGCTCCTCCCGCTCGGCCGTCGTCAGCTCGCCCGGTGCCCCCTGGCCCTGGTCGACCTGGTCCTGCCTGACCCAGTTGCGCAGCCCCTCGGCGCTGACGCCGAGTTCCCGGGCCACCTCGGTGACGGTCCTGCCGGAGGAGCGGACCAGAGCGACCGCGTCCCGCTTGAACTCCTCCGTGTACCGCCTACTGCGGTTGCTCTTGTTTCCCACCTGGCACTACTTCCTCTGGAACCTCACGTCCCAGTCTCCAGGTGTCCAACATCAAGGGGAAGCTTCAGAGTCCGGCAATCCGACCCGATTGGATGACAGGACCATGCTGGACTCCGCCACTGATGTCGTTGCGCACGGTGCTCGGTTGCGGATCTGAGTTGTCCGCGATCCGCTGCAAGGAGGTGAGCAGGTCGCGCAGGTCGTCGCCAGTGGCAGAGCCTGCCTGCAGAAGGCGTTGCAGGCAGGCGTGCCACTGTTCCGTGATGTCACAGGCGGTTTGCGTGTCCTCTGCCGCCTCGGCGGCGAGCAGCTGGGTCCGGGCGGTGTCCAGGTCGGTGATCGCGGTGCCGTCTGCGCCGCTGCGTGAGAAGAATCGTCCGACGAGGTCATGGGCGTGTGTCCAGGAGTCGGTGACCATGAGCGAGACCAGGGTGGTTGCTCCGGATGCGGCGAGGGCGGCCAGCTCACTGTCCATTGTTCTTCTCCTCAGAAAGTTAGATCGCGGGCGTCTCATTGGTCGTATCGTCTGCGGAAGCCGGCGGCTCACCGTCATCCGGTGTGAAACTCGCCGGCGGGTCGAACCTGCGCAGTAGGTCCTCGGCTGTCTCGTGCTGGTCCTGTGTCCTGATGACGTCAGCGATCTGTTTGGCCAGCATCGTCCGCCGGACGTCTCCGTCCGTGAACCCCATGCTGTTGAGGAAGGTCTCGAAGTGGTCTGCGGCCGTCGGCTGTGGTTCGAAGGGAGCGGGTTGCCCCTGCAGGAGATCCGGGCCAGGGCGCTCGCCGTGCGGTCGGGGTATGAGATCACGCAGACGTTCGGGCACGTCGGTGTCGTTGGCGGCGGAGGTGAGCTGGGCCAGCAGACCGATGTCCGCCACGGTCTTTTCCACATGGTCGTCGTTCTTGGCGAGCCACCAGACGACCGCGCTGCCGGTGTCCTTGAGTACGTCTTCGCTCAGGTATTCGCGCTTGCTCTGTTCGTACTTGCGCTGGTGCTCCCAGACCGCCTTGTCCTTGCGCACCTGGGCGAGTCTGTCCAACCGCTCTTGATCGTGTTCGCGCAGGACGAGTGTGATGTCCTCCGCCATGACCTGAAGGCGCCCGGTGGGGTCCGGGCGCATCCTGCTGAGTGCACCGCTCAGTTCGTGCTGGACGAGCGTGGGCCGGCCGGGTTCCCGTTGTTCGGTGATCGCGCGGGCACGGTTCAGGACCGCTTCTACGGCAAGACCCGCTGGGTTGAGGATGGGATCGTCGCCGGGCGCTTCAAGGGGGTACCACCGTACGGTGGCCGAGAACAAGAAGTCGTAATCGGCCCAGTAGCTGGGCAGGGCTACGCGGCTGACGTGGTGTTCCCTGCGTTCGACGGGCGGCGCCGTGCGTTGTTCCTCGACGTCGACGGGCAAGGAGCCACGGCGCGCTGCGGCGATTTTGAAGGCTGCCGCGGGAACTGCGACGAGGAGGACGGTCAGTGTGGGCCATGCGTATGCGGGCCATTTTTGTGTCAGGCCGAGGATGGTCAGCAGCAGGCCGCACAGGATGGTGAGGAAGATGGTCGTCGTCTTGGAGCCGGTCGTCACGGTGTAATCCCCCCAGATGATGCCGTTGGCGGTGGCGCGGCGGGCTGGAGGCCCTGAGCCGCGGAGATTTCCTGCAGCAGCCGGTCCGTGGTTGCGGCAGCCTGAGCGGCCCCGTGAGGAGCTGTGCGCTCGGCGGCGCGGGCGCTTGCGTACAGCGCGGCGAAGGCCGTGCCGCGCTGGTCGTCACACCGGCCGGCCGCTGCGACGAGGAGGTCGAGCAGCAGGTCGCCGCGGTGTCCGGCGTCGGTCGCCGTGTGCAGCCAGCGTTCCGCGTACGGGTGCCACTCCGCATGGGGCAGCTCTTTGAGTACCGCCCGCCAGCCGCTGGTCAAGGACTCGCGTGCACCGTTCTCCTCGATCAAGGCGTGTCCGTTGTCGTGCGGGGCGCTCAGCGGCTCGGGATCGCAGACCGGGAAGAAGATGCGGAGTTCAGCGGGCGAGAGGGGGGAGCGTGCAAGGCGGTCGAGTAGGCGCCGGCGCAACCGGCCGCTCGTTGCCACCAGGTCGCACAGCGCTTGCAGGGCACGGGTGGTGCCCCGCTCACGGCGGGCCAGGTGGTAGAGCCGGAACAGGGCCTGGTCGGGGTGGCTGGCGGCGATGACATCCGCGCAGACCTGGACGAGGACCTGCGCGAACTCCCCCTTGAGCTGCCGATGAGCACACCACTGGTAGATCCATTGGCGAAAACTCCTGCCATGTGCAGGATCGTTGAGGCCGCAGGTGAGCGCGTGCACCGCGGCCTCCAGCCGGGCCCGGCTCGCGGTCGTGGTGCTCCAGTCCTCGGCCAGGGAGGCCAGGTCTTCCCTGCGCCCGGTCCGCAGATACTGCTCGGCCAGCCGTGCCACCAGGCTGGCACGGAGCTCCCGGGTGACGTACGGGTCGCTTGACTCCACGCTGCGCGCGACCCAGGTGCCCCAGGGTTGTCGCAGGTCGGGCATGTGGTCCCAGAAGTGGGCGCAGACCGCGGCGTCGTAGTCCAGCTCCGTGAAGCGTACGTGGCCGTCCGGTCCGGTGCTGGCGGATATCTCCGTCAGCCGCTCGGCGAGGTCTTTGCGCTGGAGCAAGGGTTGTTCATCGGGCGGGGACTTGAGCGTGTGCAGCAGGAGTTGGGCTGCCTGGTGGATGACGTCGGCGTGAGCGCCGTGCAGCATGGCCACGGTGATGAGCAGGGCCCGCTGCGGGCCCTCACGTAGTTTGGCGACGAGCGTGGCGATCTCTGCGCGGCGGTCGTCCCGCGCTTTGCGGGCCGTTGCGCACCACTGCGCGAAACCCTCATCGGTGCTGGCGACTTCGCGGGCCCGCCGCACCAGGTCGGCGAAGTCGGCGATCTCTCGCATCGGCCGGGACTCGGCCAGAAATGCTGTGACGGCCGGGGCGGGCTCGTAGGGCACCCCGTGCATACGGAGGTGTCGCCGGAAGACCTGCAAGCCGTCCGGGGAGTCGATCTTGATGCGGTAGTGCTGCAGGTCGGGGTCGAGGGGATGCCCATAGGGCATGACGACGACCAGGTGCGCGTGCTGTTCGTGTACGGCCTTGCGGAGGGCGGAGAGGTCCGTCCGGGCTGCGGCCCACTGGACGGCGGTGGCCGCCGACAGATCGAGCAGCAGCCGGTCGCCGGTCCCTACCAGAGCCGGGTTGCTGAGGGACAGCTCGTCTTCCTCGTCCGGCAGTAGTTCGTGGAAGACACCGGTGCCCAGGTCGTACTCGCGTAGGAGTACCCGGGCCACCGAGGTGCGGCCGCTGCCCGGAGGGCCGTCCAGGATCACGGTGCCGGTGTCGGTCAGCTTGTGGCGGGCCGCTCCCATGCCGGCCGGGTCGACCAGCACTTTTTTGAGCCAGGCAAGGTGGTCGTCGGCGAGGCGGCGGAAGGTGGGTCTGTCTGGGTCCTGCAGCTGAGTGCCGATGGTGACGTAGAGGTCGCCGCTGCCGGTGTGCATGGGGGCGTGTGGGTTTTCGACCCGCGTGCTGATGTGCTCGCTCACCGGTCGTCGTCCTCGCGTCGGTCCGGCCTGCCGAACCGGTGCCGGATGTCGCCGTGATGGTCGCCCTCGAAGTACGTCATCCCGTTGCCGGAGAAGTGCCGGCCGCCCGACACGTGACGTGAGTTTTGGTAGATGTTGCCCTGGCCCGTGTGCACAGGCCCGTGGGAGTCCTTGATGACGGTGCCGCCGACGTCTCCGGTGAAGTCCCGGCTCTGTACGGCCGTCCCGCTCACGTCCCTGATCGAGTTCCTCACCGCGGCGGGGGCGGGCGACGAAGCAGCATCCCGGTCCAGGTCGTGCAGCCCGGAAACTAGCTCGGCCACCAGGTCGCCGAGGCGTTTCAGGCCCGTCTCGGTGTCGTGCGTATCGAACGGTATGGACTGGAGGTCGGCCAGCTGCGCCAGCTCGTCCGGCAGGTCCGCCTTGTTCAGCCGGTCCGTCTTCCGGCCGTCCAGCACGGGAACAATCGGTATGCCACAGGCGAACGCCTCCAGGATCTCCTTGCGTACCCAGTCCTCTGGGTCGCGCAGCCGGGCCTGGAAGTTCGTCCAGTCCGGCCCGATGACAGCCAGCAGCACGGAGCTGCGCCGCACACCGGTCAGCAGGGCGTCGGGGTAGGCGTGGCCAGGGGCGATGGACTTTGAGGCGCGGAAGATGCGCTTTCGGCCGAAGCGGCGCGACAGCTCCTGGTCGATCAGAGCGGCGGTCTTGTCGCCGTCCCCGGTGCGGTAGTTGATGAATACATCGGTCATGACCAGGCCTTTCTTCTTCAGGACGTCGGGAAGCGCGTTAACGTGCCAAGCTGTGGGGCCAGTTGGCGTACTGAGGCGTGATCGGAGTGGCGGGCCAGGACGCGGGCGAGTCGCCGGAGATCGATCGTGACGGTCGCGGACCGGACCGCCGCCGCTCCGTCGAGGAGCGGCGCGGTCAGCGCACAGGCCTGGTCGATCTGGCCGTCCGACGCATGAGCGAGTGCGCGGCGTACGCCGTAGCGCACCTGCGTGCGTACCGCCTCGGGCGAGACCCGTGCCAGTTGCCGGTCCAGTTCCTTCGCCGCCTCCCGTGGTCGGCCGAGGTCGAGCAGGCACCAGCCGGTGACCATGCCGACCGAGTCGGGCAGGTGCATGCTGCCGATCACCGGTGCGTCGGCATCGCCGTCCTGGCGGGCCAGCAGTGCCCGGGCCCGGTCCAGGGCACGCAGGCATGCGTCGCGGTCGCCCGCGAGTGCGTGCCCCTGTGCCTCACGCTGTGCGGCCAGCCCGCGGATCCGCGGCGGGAGCGTGCCGCTCTGCGCGCGTTGCGCCAGGGCGACGGTCTGTTCCGCGTCGTCCTGGTACAGCGTGACCAGCGCCCGGCGGACCAGCGCATACCCGGCCAGTGCCCGGTCACCACCGGCGGCCGCGAGATCCACCGCGCGCTGCGTCCACCACAGCGCCGCCTGTTCGTCTCCGGTCTCCTGCATCAGCCAGCCGACGTACTCGGCGTACCGGGCGCCGAGCGCCAGCAGCTCCTGACGGGTATGGGAGTCGGTGTGCGCGGACAGCTCCCGCAGCGTGTGCGTCTGCGCGATCAAGCCCGGCAGCAGGAAGCCGGGCTCGACGCTCTGGCCGAGCCGCCGGTAGTGCGTGAACAGGGAGCGGGACGCTTCCAGCATGCCTCCCCCGGCAGCCGAGGAGACGGCTCCCTGACCCCCCGTGCTCCACCTCATCAGCGATGCGGCGCCGGCGCCTACGACCTGCCGCCGGCCCACGGGCTGGAACCAGCTCGGGCCGTCCGGTGACAACTGCATCATCCACTCCTCCTCGTCGATCCCGCCCGGCACCGGCCCGTCCGGCGCGTCAGCGGCGGGCGGGGCGACCAGGGCGATGAGTGCTCCGTCGGCCCGCAGGGCGGCGTCGCACAGTCGGGCAAGATCGCGGCTGGGCGCCTTGAGGCCCCGTTCGACCTTGCTCAGCTGCGCCTTGCTGTAGTGCACGGCGGCAGACAGTGCGGTGAGACTGAGACCAGCCTCCAACCGCCGCCTTCTCAGCTCCTCGCCGAACACGGTGGACGGCTGCGGCACGGAAACCTCCATAACCATCCATCCAGGTGGACGGGGTTGCCACACGAAAGACTGCGACAACCCCGGCCGGACGGACAAGACGAGCAGTGCTGTTTCCCGTTTCCTTCCCACGGACCGCCGCTCTGCTGCAGCGGCTGCCGCGAGATGTGCTGCGCAGGCTGCGGCTGCCGGTGCGGCCGGACGCGGAGACGGCCAGCATCTGCGGGGGCGGTCGTTCGCGAATGCTTCCGCTTTTCCTGCATCCACGCATTCGCCCCGGACCGCCAGGCGTTCGCCAGCGGCACACGTGGTCGATATCTGCGGCCTCACCGCCGGGAGCGGCTGCGGATGCAGAGGCGGCGAGCGACGCCTCAGCCTTGGACGACGCCTGGGCCGAGCAGATCATCGTTGCGCGCTGGCGGGGGCGGTGACGCTGCCATCCCGGCGCCGCGGCGTGGCATCACGACCGCATCCAGGTGGCGAAGGCATCGATGAGACCGGTGTAGAACTGCTCGCCTGGCACAGATCCGGGGTTCTTGCTGACGTCGTAGAAGGCGACGTTGGTGAAGGTGGCTGACGCGGAGGCGTTGAGGTTCTTGTAGAAGGCGAGCTTGCCGCGGCCGAATCCGACGAACAGCCAGAACACGCCGAGGGAGGCGGTGTTCTGCAGGAGGGAGCGGACTTCGGCTTTGTCCCAGGGCTCGTCACCGACCTGGGTCACGATGAAAGCCGGGTCAGTGGCACCTGATTCCTGGTAGTGGCCGACGGCGCGGCGCATCGCGTCGGCGACGTTGCCCCAGCCCCAGTCGACCTGGGTGTGCAGCTGCCCGATGCGGCCGCGGTAGTTGTCCAGACGGATCTCTTCCAGGAACGGCTCGTTGCCGCTGGAGAAGACCAGGGGCACGGTGCCGTCATCATCAAGGTTGGCCGACAGGGCCAGGACTCTTTCGGCGAAGGACTGGACCGCGAACGACTCGTACAGCTCCTCCATGTGCCAGTCATGGTCCAGGATCAGGTACACCGCAGCCCGTCGGCCGGAGATCCCTCGGCCCACGAGAGCCTGGCCGGCCTGTCGTGCGGGAGCCAGCAGGCCCGGGGCCTGCCGCTCCACCTTCGTCAGATCCACCACCGACCGCCCAGGACCATTACGCGTCTGTGCCGGTAGCGGTGCTGGGGGCACGGCAGCCGGTTCGGGGTCGACCTCGACGCCGTAGTCGGTGGCCAAGCCGGCCAGGCCGGAGGCGTATCCCTGTCCCACGGCGCGGACCTTCCAGCCCTCGCCGCGCCGGTACAGCTCCGCCAGGACCACGACCGTCTCCCCCGAAGCAAAGTCCGGTGCGGTGAACGACAATGGCGACGCGCTGTTCTGGCTGACCGTCAACTTGGGTGCACGAGCGAAGACTGCACCCGGCTGCAGCGGATCGACGCTAGCTACGACCACTACTCGGTCCACGCCCGCCGGCACGCGCACCAGATCGGCGGTGACCGCCGAGCCGGAGATCGTCACGCCGTCCTGGGTCGGATGGTTGTAGAAGACGAGGTCGTTGTCACCACGGACCTTGCCGTCCGGTCCGAGCAGCAACGCGGACACGTCCACCGCAGGGCCTTGCACTGCTACCGACAGGACCACCGGCGCCGCCAGCAGTGCCGTGTTCTCGCCCTTGCGCAGCGATGTCGTCTGCATTCCGCCTCCTTGATCGCCGAAGTAGGAAACGGTAGACCGCTCAGCACGAGTTGTGACCGCTTTTGGGCAGAAAACCTACCGCTGGTCCCGACCGCGCTTGCCTGACCGGCGGCGAAGACCAGGCGTGCCGGGCTGTGCGCCGCCGTAACCGCTGCCAGCCGGCTGTCTCTCTGCGGCGAGGCCTCACGGGGTGCATCACGACAAGGCGTGGAGGGTCCAGTGCAGGTCTTCCGAATCCGGGCAGACCTGCCAGGATTTCAGCAGCCCCGTTGCTGCCAGCTGGTCCAAGGTGCCGGTCAGTACAGCAGGCGGGATACCGCAGGCGCGTGCCATCTGGTGGGGGAGTGTCATGAATCAGGCTCTGTCCCGTAATCGGTGGTGACGAAGGGTGACGGCCGTCGTTGTTTCTGGTGTGCGTAATGTCAACGAGCTTGTGAGTGTGGTGTTTTCGGGGCTGTCAGCCCTCGCCATCGAGGGTGTACAGGACGAGGGCGAGGTCATCCGGGTGTCTGCGCGGACCCGGGACGATCCGGTGCCGTGCCCGGCATGCGGGGCGCCGACGGCCAAGGTGCACGGCCTGTACGGCCGGACGCTCGTGGACGTGCCGGTGGACGGGCGGCGGGTCGTGGTGTCGGTGCGGGTTCGGTGTCTGGTCTGCCCGGTGCCGGGATGTCCGCGGCAGACCTTCCGCGAACAGGTGCCGGGCCTGGTGGAGCGCTACCAGCGCCGTACCCCACGCCTGGCCCGCCGACTCGGCTTCGTGGTCAAGGAGTCAGTGGGCCGGGCGGGCGCCCGCCTGTCCCGTGCCTGGGGCTGCGGCATCTCTCCTTCGACGGCTCTGCGCCTGCTCACGCGCCTGCGGACACCACCGCCACGTGTGCCGCGGGTGATCGGCGTCGACGACTTCGCCCTCAAGCGCCGGCACCGCTACGCCACCGTGATCATCGACGCCGAGACCGGCGAGCGGATCGACGTCCTGCCCGACCGCACCGCCCCGACCCTGGTCACCTGGCTGCGCGAGCATCCCGGGGTCGAGTACGTGTGCCGGGACGGCTCCGCCACCTACGCCGAGGCGATCCGCCAGGCTCTGCCCGAAGCGGTGCAGGTCAGCGACCGGTGGCACCTCTGGTCCAACCTGTGCGGCAAGGTCCTGGCCGAAGTCCGCTCCCACGCGGCCTGCTGGGCAACCGCCGTGAACCCCGCCCGGCCCGGAGGCGTACGCGAACAGACCACCCGCGAGCGGTGGCAGCGCGTCCACGACCTGCTCGGCCAAGGCGTCGGCCTCCTCGAATGCGCACGCCGCCTCGATGTCGCCCTGAACACCGTCAAGCGGTACTCCCGCATGAAGGAGCCCACCGCCGAGCGCCGCGCACCCCGCTACAAGCCCACGCTCGTCGACCCCTACCGCGACCACCTGCGCACCCGCCGCACCGCGGACCCGGCCGTCCCCGTCCTCCAGCTCTTCCGGGAGATCAAGGAGTTGGGCTACACCGGCAGCCTCAACCTGCTCTACCGCTACATCACCCAGGGCCGCGCCGAGGGCGACAAGCCGGTCACCACCCCGCAGCGCTTCGCCCGTCTCCTGCTCACCCGCCCGGAGAACCTGCGCGACAAGGACACCGCGCTACTACGAGAACTCACCGGAACCTGCCCCGAAATGACCGAACTCGCCTCTCTCGCCGGCACGTTCGCCCAGCTACTGGCCCCGGCGGAGGGCAACGACGCCAAGCTCACCAATTGGATCACCACGGTTCGCACCGCTGACCTGCCCCACCTGCACTCCTTCGCGAACGGCCTCGAGCTCGACCGCGCCGCCGTCGACGCCGGCCTCACCCTCCCGTACCACAACGGCCGCACCGAGGGCGTCAACACACGAACCAAACGGATCATGAGGCAGATGCATGGCCGAGCCGGGTTCCCCCTGCTCCGCCACCGCATCCTCCTCCAGTGATCACTACACAGCGCTACCACCGATTACGGGACAGAGCCTAATTCCTGATAGACCCATGGAGGAGGGGTACGCGTCAGGCACTCCCAGCGATGTGTCAGGCGAGCCGGAGTGAGAGGGGCTGACGGAAGATGAGTACGCGGCGGCCGTCGGGGACGTACTGAAGGGTCACGTGGACGACATCATGGCCGACGCCGCCGACGAGGCCATGTACGACGAGGTGTGGGACACGTTGGACGTGGAGAACCAGCAGATGCTGTGTGACACGATGACCGACTCCAGTTCGGAGACGGTGGGCGCGCTGCTGGACTCAATGTTGGATGACTCGTCGATAGCTGCGGATGCTATGGCGCAGTACTACTACGACGAAAAGTGCTGACGTGACGTGAGGCGGCCCCATCTGGGAGTTCCGGACGGGGCCGTCGTCATGAAACTCAAACACCGCTGATAGGCCATCAGCGTCAGCGGGACCTTGTGAACCGTTCCGGGTCCGCTGAGTAAACGCCTCGATTGGATGAGAGCGGTCAGTTCGCCGGGGGCAGACAGGAAAGATCTTCGAAAGACTGGCCAACGCGAGCAGGGGCATGTCAACGTAGACGATCTTGCAGGAAACCCCAGGTCAGAGAGGTGATTGCTCGTGACCGTGGCTCCCCTCGGCCCCGGATTCTCTACCACTGTCGAAGCCCTGCGGCGGCGCGAGTGGCAACTCGGCCCGGGCCAGCCCACGCTCGTCATGGACCAGTTCTCTGCCGAGGACTTCAACCTGATTGTGGACGACCGGGCGGACGTGCACGTCAGCAGCAAGGACGGCCGCTTCTACCTCGGGTGGTTCCCGCTCGGGCGTCCCGGCACCGACGGCGAGGGGTGGAAGATCGCCGTCACCGGCACAGCCAAGGTACGCGGCTACCACATGTCCTTCGATACCGAGACGCCGGCCGATATCGTCGCCGCCGCCGTGGCGCGCGTGCTGGAGACCTCCCGGCGCCCGTAACACCGGAGGCTCGAGCCGGAAGTCCGACACCGGAGGTTACTCTCCGTACCCCGGCGGCATCACAGGCCGCCGCTCACCGCGTTCCCCCGCACAAGGAGACTGTCCGTGACTCAACCGGAGTTGACCGTCGGCGATCTCATCGACCTGTTGTCCGCCTGTGATCGGAGTGCTCCGGTGCGGCAGGCGATGAACCCGTTCTTCCCGATGGCGCACCGCCTCGTGCAGGTCGTCCAGGCTGTGGACGAGACCGGTCGGCCCGTCGTCTACCTCGCTGAAGGGCGGGACGCGGACACGCAGCTCGGTCATCTGCCGCCCGAGGTCGCCGTCGAGCTGGCCTGGCAGGCCCCCGTTCAGGCGCCCCCGCGCCGCCCCCGCCGTACTGCCGGCGGCAAGTAGAACCGCATCTCGCCTTTGGAGGCGCCCCTGCATCCCGAGTCTCCGTTCGACCCGTCCACCCCGAACGGCGCCCAGTCCGCGTACTGGGTCGGCCCCCGTCACCTGGCCGGTGACGACGGACGCCTCTACGACGCCGTCGCCGACACGCTCGCCGGCCTTGGCTGGACGAGCCTGACGATCGTCCACGGACGGCAGGAGCCGGACGAGGCGCCGCAGGACCGCCAGGTCCTGCGCAGCACCGTCCTGCACATCAGCCCCGACACCCTCCGCTGGGCCCAATGGGTGCTGGCGGACGAGCCGTTCCAGCTGGGGGAGCTGCCGATCGCCTGGCAGGTCTCCGCACGCGCGGACACGAGCAGCCCGCTTGCGCAGTGGTCCGCCTACTTCACCCCCGACGTCCCGGGGGAGGTCCTCGTCGACTTCCTCCTCGCGCTCGACGCCCGCGATCAGCCCGGTACCCCGTTGGGCGGCCCCGAGCTGGTCCTCGACGCGGTTACCGCGCACGGCTGGTTCCGCGACATCGACCAGCCCCACGCGGGAGCGATGGACCCGACCTTCACCTCGCACATCAGCCTCGGCGAGGTGCCACCCCTCATCCAGGACGCCGACCCGCGCGCCCTGACGGCTGAGACCGATGAGGTGGGACCGGGCGGGTGGCAGGCGTGGGCCGAACCAGCGCTGGGTTCACCATGTCTATGGGCAGCGTCCTTCGGTGCCGGCGTGCCGCACGACCTTGTCGCGTGCTTCGCCAACGCGCTCAGCTCCACCGCGCCGGTCCTGCGCCGGGTGCTGCCCGAGAGCACGCGGGAGCGGCTCCTGCGCGCTCCGGCCGACTGAGGGTCGAGGCCGGCCACTCCGTCCACCCGCCACACGTGAAGCTCGGCCAGCCCGATCCGGGGCGGCCGAGCTTCACGCGTTCTGGGCTGCTGTTCACCGTGAGAGGTGAACGTGCCTCTCCACACGGGGCGCGGAACCCCGAACACCAGCGTGGGCTGCTCCGGGGGCAGCACACTGGCACCGCAAATGCACGTCGCGTCGAAGGAGATGTCGCAGTGACCGAATCGACCACCGCACCTGATCTGCGGACGGGCCGTTGCCAGTGCGGTGATATCGCGTACGAGGTGGCAGGCGTTCCGGACGATCCGCACCTGTGTTCCTGTGGCCATTGCACTCTGTTGTCCGGTTCACCGGCGATGGCGTGGGTCGGGTTCCGTCGGGAGACGCTGATCTGGACCGGCCGCGGCGGGGAGCCGACGTGGTACTCGACCTGGTCGACCCTGCGCCGCGGCCACTGCGCGCGCTGCGGCACCCACCTCGTCTCCGTAGCCGACGGCTCGGACATGGTCATGGTGACGACGTTCAGCCTCACCGGGCAGAGCGGCAGCTTGGAGCCCCTGGGGCACAGCTTCCGTCAGTGCGCCGGGCCGTGGATGTCCGTCACCCTCGCTCCCGACCCGCTCCGTTCGTAGCAGCACCGGACCGGGCGCCGTGGAGCATCGCAGGGACCACCTGCGCCGGCGCTCCCGACCGTAACGGTCGGGAGCGCCGGTATCGTCATGTGGCTGGCTGTCAGCGGGTTGCTGTGGCCTTGGCGAGGGTCTTGTCGAGGTGCCGGTCCACCAGGGCCGGCGAACCGGAGATGATCAGCAGCATGCTGCCGTTGCGGACCGCGGTCTGCTTCACCACGGTGTCGTGCCCGCCTGCGGAGAAGGTCAGCAGCTGGCTCCATTGCTCGTCACCGAGCTGGGGCGTGGTCATCTTCTGCGTGGCCATGCCGATCGCCGTGCCGCCGACGAGGACCTGGTACTCCGGGCACCCGGTCATGGCGTCGAAGATCTGGCCGGTGCCGTCGGACAGCTTGCTGGCGGTGTCGCTGTACAGCTCCTCGGAGACCTCGGAGTTGCTGCCGCCATTGTAGGTGAAGGTGGCCTTTGCTTGGCGGGGGAAGTCGAGCGAGTCTCCCGTGGCCGCGGCGCCGCCGAGGTCGTTGAGGGCGGGGCAGCCGAGGACGGTGACGTCGTCGTGCTGGGCGGGGCGTTCGGGCTTGCGGGTGTAGCCGCTGCCGAGGTCGCTCACGTCGAGCAGGCGTTTCTCCAGCGCGGTCGAAGAAAGCGGAGCATCGTTCTGGTCGGCGGTGGCCGGCTTCTCGCTGTGCGGGGAGGACGTGGAGGCGGGCTTCGCTTCGGTGGTGTCGGTGGAGCAGGCGGGCAGGGCGAGGACGGTGATGGCGGTGAGGCTGAGGGCAGTGGCGACGCGAACGCGCATGGTGGAACTGACCCCTTGATGCTGGGCGACGGGTGGTCAGTACGGGCCCGTGGGCCCTGGGGTCGTAGAAGTGGGGGTCAGTGGCCGAGGTGGCGCAGGCAGTCCTCGAACGTGGCGTGGGTCGCGTCCGCAGGGCCGGTGTGCCGGTTGTACCAGGCGGTGTCGAGGCGCGTCTCCTGCTGCTGGTGGCCGGCCCGGCAGCGCAACCAGATCTGGTCCCGGGTGGAGAGGATGAGCCAGTCCCGGTACGCGCCGCACTTGGTACAGGCGACCATTTCGCCGTCGAGGACGACGGGCTGCTTCCAGGACGTCATCCGGCCGTCGAGCTGGTCGTGGCTGGGCACCCGCAGCTCCGGCGGAAGGAAGTCGTCCACCACGGTGGCCGGCTCGGCACGATCCAGTCCGGCCCGCACCCGCTCGACCTCCGGAGGCACCTGGCCCTCCAGCTGCGCCGACAGCTCGAAGAACCGGCGCTGCTCCTCACTGGGCTCTGCAGCCCTGCGGCGTATGCGGTGAAACACCCTGATGTCTCCTTCGTCTCGTCCTGCACGCGTCATGATCGTCTCCCGCGTCACGGGCAGCTTCAATTCACAAAGTTCACAGTCACGCTCAACGAGGATGGAAGATGGTCCCGCGCACGCCGCACCGAGCCTTCACGCCCCGCTCCGCGGCCATTTCGTACGCCCCATGTCGGTGGCCTTTGGTTAGCTGATGCCCATGATCGGACGCGCATTTTCTCTGCCGAGCACCGACCCCCAGGCGGTTCAGGAGCCCTCGCTGTGCGAGGTGCTGCTGTGGATAGCCGGCGACACGTTCCACTGGCTGCACAACGGCCATCACCGCTATCCCCCTGCACCCGGTGAGGAGAGCTTCACCGACATGAACATCCGGCACCTGCGTCAGTTCGTCGGAGACCGGGTCAAGGTGTTCCAGTTCACCAAGGGTCAGGAGGGTCAGAACGGCGCCGACTGGGAGATGTGGATTCACAACCGCACTTACGGAGTCGGTCTGCGGATTCAGGCCAAGAAGGCGTCGAAGCGGAAGGAGTACCCCTTCGATCACACGGTCGGGAAACAGAATGCGTACCAGTGCGACCTGCTCGTTCAGCACGCACTGGCCGTCGGGTGCGTGCCCGTCTACTTGCTGTACAACCACTTGGATTGGGAAGTCAGGGGCGAGGAGGAAGCGGTTCGGGCAGGACTTCTGTGCGGTCACGTCGCCGGTGACGGGTCACACCATGGATGCACGCTGTTGTCGGCGTTTCGCGTGCAGAGCGAGGTCGGCGGGAGGGCAGGGGGGCGCAATGTGCGTCACAAAGTTCTGCGAGAGGAATCGCTGCCCTGGAACAGGGTGCTGTGCGACCACCGCAGTTCCGCCAACGCGTCGTCCTCCCGTTCCAGCAGCAAGATCCTTAGCGAAGTGTTCACTGCCGTCAAAGGGCTGACGCTCGTGGGCATGGGCCTGTCACCGACGTACTCGTCGGTACCAACTCCCAGCGACGGCACCCAGGGGGATGCTGCGGATGCCTGCACCCTGGACGGCGAAGGTGACGATGATATTCCCGCCGTCCTGCGTGGAGGCCCTCACCGGTTGCCGCCCCATGTGCTCCGGCTCCTCGACGCCCATGAGGCGGAACCGCCGGCCCCGCCGGTGCCCACTGTGGCGACCGTGCTGGTGGATGTCAGCGACCACCGAGCGCTGACGCCCCCCAACTGGTTCGAGGGGTGTGTCCGCTACCGGTAGCTGTACAGCGCAGTATCCATCTCGCCAGCCAGTCTGGAGAGCGCGCTCATCGTGTGTTGCCTGCCGCCTCTTCGCCGCGGAACCGGTTAGGCGACTTGGGACGGGACGCTGCAGGGCGCATGGCGGACGGGCGCTTCACTGTGCCGTGCTCGAATGCTCCAGAGGTGTCGGCAGGCAGATCGGCTAGACGCCGCAGCCGCCACACCAGCACGTCGCTTATAGAGCCCGAGGTGTCGAGTTCGCGGCGCTCTACGGCGTCGGACAGAAGGATGGCCGGGTCGTGGCCTGCTGCTTCGACGTCTGCGAGGGTGGCGGCGAGCGCCCACCAGCCGGGCTCGGCGAGGATCTGCTCGGCCAGCTCCGGCACCGCTTCGCGCAGCACCGACGTCTGCCGCTGGACCATAGGGCGGCCCAGGCGCCGACCGCGCTGGTAGAGCGCGCCGAGGGGGTGTGCAGCGGCTACTTGGTAGGCGGAGCGCAGGTGTTCGGCGGCCTGGCGGGCGGCGGCGGCCTGCTGCGCGTGCCCTTTCCTCGCGTGCCAGTGGACGGCGGCGGTGATCAGGAAGAACAGCATGTCGATCGCCATCGCGGTCGTCGCGCCGTCTTCGCCCCGCCCGAGGACCGGGCCACTGTGGACGAGTTCGCGGGCGGCCTGCCGCAGTGCCCGGCCGTGTCTGCGCTCGGCCCGGACGTGGGAGCGGGAGGCACGTTCGAAGGCGAAGGCAGCGTCGCGCAGTTCGCGCCGGGTGTGGGCGGCGGAGGTCGCCGAGAGGGCGTCCAGGACCTCCCCGACTGCCGCGATGTACGCGGCGGCGACCGCATCGTCGCCGTGTTCGACGATCGTGATCGCGGTCCAGGCGGCTGATGCGGTCCGCCGGCGGGCGGCGGACGGGCTGTCCGGTGCTGTGCCGACGGGAACGTTTATCGAAGTGTCCTGGCCGCGGATACCGGTGGCCCAGCGCTCCCGGACTCGGGGCAGCGACAGGTCCGGGGCGAGGCGTGCGCCGGGGTAGAACACCGGCTCGTTGTCCTTGTTGCGGTCGTCGGGCAGGGCCACCTTGTAGCCGAGCAGGTCGCCGGAGGGGGCGACGCGCTTGCGGATCAGGAGACCGGCGGCGGCCAGCCGGTCGAAGAACTCGGTCTCACTCGTGGCGCCGGCCACCGCGCGGCGTACGGTCTCGCGCAGTTCCTCCCGCGCGGTGCGCTCGCGGCCCTGGCGTTCGGCCTTGTGGCGTTCGGCGCTGGTGGGGCGCTTCGCGGCGGTGCCGTCGCCTTTGTTGAGGCGGCGCAGGCCCAGCTCCGCTTCGAGGGCGCGGGCCTGGGCTTGGACGCGGGCGGCATCGTGGTCGAGGTCGGGCTTATAGCCGTCTTCGCGGACGAGGGTGGCGACGATATGGATGTGATCGTCGGCGTGCCGGACGGCCGCCCACCGGCACCCGGCATCCTGCTCGGGGTCATCGATGCCGGCGGCGGCGACCATGCGGCGGGCGATGTCACCCCATTCCTCGTCCGTCAGGATCCGGTCCTCGGCACCGTTGCGGACGGACAGGTGCCACACATGCTTCTTCGGCCGTTGCGCCCGGTCGATGTTCTCGACGGGCTGGTCCAGGAGCTGCTGGAGCTGCTGGAGGGTCGCGGCGGCGTCGCGGCCGGGGTCGGGAGCGTTGTGGTCCCAGGAGGCGACCAGGTGCGGGTCGGTGTGTTCCTCGAACTTGCCCGGCCCGTACAGGTAGTACAGGAGGCCGATGGTGCGCTGCCCGCGCTTCTGGATCCGGGGAATCATGGTGCTGTCCTCGACCGATTGATCAACTGGGATGGTCAGCGGGAAGGGTGCGTTCCAGGTCCGCGTGGTGGGAACCTGTCACGGGTGAACTGGGCAGCGCCGCTTGCTGACTGGTGGGAGTTCTGCTCGGTGCCGGCGCGATGGCGCTGGCCGGTCGGCGGCGGTGGCGCCGGGAGTCGGTCGCGCGTCTGCTGGAGCTGCGTACGGCGCTGTATGCCGAGTACCTGGTCGCGATGGAGGAGACGGGGGCCTCCTCCGCGTGCTGAGCACCACGGCGGCCCAGGAACGCGCAGGAGCCGTCGCGGCCTTTGCCGGCTGCAACCTCGGCGGAACCCGGCAGTGGATCCATGTCCTGGCCTCGACGGATGTGGTCCAGGCTGCTGGCGCAGTCTTCTACGGTCTGCGCCGTGCGCGCGACTGCGTGGCCACCGCGGACCAGCGGGACCTCCAGGGCCTGCGTGCCGTGAAGGACGAAGCCGGGACGTTGCGCCACCGGGTCCGGGAGGTCGTGCGACGCGACGTCCGCGACCTGCTGGCCGGCAGTGCCTCGGGGTCGGCGTGAGCTGCGCGATCACCTCTGTTCCAGCAGGCGGTCGGTGGCCGCCTGCACGCGGGTTACGGCGCGCTGGACCGCGGTGATGACCGCGTCGATCTCCGTCGGCCAGCCACCGGAGTTGATGGCACGGGCTACCTGGTTGAGGTTGTTGCCGACCTGCCCGAGGTGACGGCGGGCGGCGAACAGTTCGGCGACCAGCTCGCGATGGCCGGCGATGGCGGCGGCGGTGTTGTCGAGGTCGTGTGCGGCGGCGAGGCCGCTGTGAGCAAGGAAGGCCGGCAGGCTCGTACGGGTCGCGCTTGCGGCGGCGGCGAGCAGGCTCTTCTCGTCGCCGTTCAGGCGGACGCTGCACACGTAATCACGTTTGTGTGCAGGCGGCTTCGGCGAGCGCTTGCGTGAGGTCTTCTTAGCGTCGCGGTGCTTGCGTGGCGACGGCTTCCCCTCCGGCTGCGATCCGCCCTCGGTCGCTGCCTCGCGGACCAGCACCTCCCGGTGCTGGTCCGCCCCCGCCACCCCCGGGGCGGGCTCTGGCCAAGACACCTTCCCCGACGGGGAAGAGTGTCTTGGCCGATAACTTGCTCGCCCCGAGACCGAGTTTAGGTCCCGAGCAGGTTCCGGGGTGGTGCCGTTCTTGTTCAAATTCGTCATCGGGTACGGGCCCTGGTGGAGCGGATACGGTGCTGGATGGCGGCGGCCAGCTCGACAATGTCGGCCGGCCCCGCGAGGACGTGGACGGGGCCATCGGCCTCGGGTTGGACGAGCCACTGGCTGCTCGGGGCGAGGAGCACGGCGTGCAGGAGGCGTCGGCGGACCAGGACGTCGGCCCATGCGCAGGCTTCGATGGTCGTGTGCGCGGACGAGCGTGTGGGACGGGGAATCACGGGGGTGCCTCCTGGAGAGGGGCGGTGACCCGGCATCGAGCCGGGGCACCGCGGGTGATAGATGCAACGATCTGCAGCTTTGTGGGTCAGCCGCACTCGGGACAGCGTCCGACGTGGCCGCTGAGGGCCCTGGCCATCCGGGCCTTCGTCGAGGCGGCGTACTTCGCGCTGCACTTCGCCGCCGGCCTTCCGGCATGCCGCTCGGAGTGAGCGTTCAGGAAACCGATCTCCCGCTCGTACTCCTTACGAAGGGCCATGAACCGCGGGCAGGTCTTCATCGGGTGCTGCTCCTTGTCTTCGTGGTGGTGTCCTCGCTCCGCAGTTGCTGGAGGGCGAGGCCCAATCGGTCGTTCCGGCCGCCCTTGAGGCCCTCGCGCCGGATGATCTCCCTCAGCTGGACCCGGGTCACGGCTTCGTTGCCGTCCCGTTTGAGCAAGGCCGGTACGTGAGGGCGGACCTGCTCGACGAGGTGCTCCACGGACTGCTCCGGCTCGAGCGGCGGACGCTGCGTCTGCGGACTCCGGGGCCTGCTCCGCTTGTCTGCCCCGCTCTTGACCTCCGTGGTCGGCTTCCGCTTGAGGGGCACCTTGTGCTCCCGGTCCCCGGTGGTGTCGGTCCCCGTGTCGGGGGTGCTCGGTCCCCGGTCCCCGGTGGTGTCGGTCCCCGTGTCGGGGGTGCTCGGTCCCCGGTCCCGGTCAGGGCTCTGAGCAGGCCCTTTCGCCGCAGCGAGGCCGGTCCTCATGCAACTGACGCGGTCCTTCTTGGACTCTGGTTTGGCCGCCTCGGTCCCCGCGCTGTCACGGCCCCTGGTCCCCGCGTCACGGTTTCCGGTCCCCAGCTCGGTCCCCGCTCCACGATCCCCGGTCCCGTGGACCGGTCCCCTCTCCATGTACGGTCCCCGGTCCCCGGCAGGGTCGGAGGCGGTACGGGGACCGTCGACGGGGACCGCGGTGCTCCAGGCCGTCGGTGCGGGGACCGTGACGGTCGTCGTGTTGTCGTGGTGCGGGGACCAAGGGGAGGGCAGGGGGACCGTGGCGAGCGCGAGTGCGTGCCGACGGGCGGCGAGCTGGTCGAGCAGCTCGGTGCGCTGGGCAGGGTCCGTTCCGACTGAGGCCCGGCCGATCGCCTTCGACAGCCGTCGCGTGAGTCGCCGACCATGCCAGTTCTGCTGCTGTTTGGGGGTGCGTTCGGCGAGGCGTGCGGCGAGCGCGACCGCGCGGGCGGTGGCTCGGTCGCGGGTGATCTGTGCGGCGTCGCGGTCCCGTGCGGCGATACCGAGGCGGGACAGCAGCCGCTCGCGTGCCTCACGCCCGAGGATGGCGAACAGGCCGTGGGAGGCGGCGCCGGGGGTGCGCACGCGGAGTTCGATGCCCATGGCGAGGTGCCACAGCATCGCCGCCATGACCGGTCCGACGAAGGCGCGGACGGTGCCGCCGACGGGACCGCTCTCGGCGTAGGCAGGGATCACCTGCACTCCGGTGATGACCCACACCAGGGTGCCCGGCAGCCCAGGCGCTCCCTGGACGGCCAGGTTCTGCCGGGCCATCAGCGCGGTTGCAAAGAGGGCGAGTTCGGCGGCAGCGAACATGCCGACGCGCTCGGCGGTGCCAGCCATGTCGAGATAGGTGGCGGCGAACCGCCAGCTCGTGTCCGCGCTGTAGGCGGTGCAGCCGAGCGCGGCGAGCGCGGCTACCTTGACCGCCGGGCTGCCGAGACGTTTCTGCTGACGGGCGCTCCGGTAACGGATCGCCCAGGCGGTCAGGGCCAGCGCCAGGGCGGTGGCGGGAACGCCGATGGCGAGGAGGAGGGACAGGTCCGGGACGACACCGAGGGACAGAACGGTGGGGTGGGTCATGCGGCCTTTCCGGGAGAGGCGTGCGCCGAGGTGGGCTTCGCCGGCGGGCATGTCGGGGGCTTCGTGCTGGGCTTGGCGGACGCGGATCGACTGGTCGGCGGGGCGGTCTGCGTTCCCTTGTTCTTGTTCTTGTTCTTGCGCCTCGGTACGCCGAGGGTCCGGTCGCGGTCGAAGACCTTGTTGGCGGCCTGCCGCAGCAGGTCACGGGCGTGCTTGTGGCTGATCTGCAGGGCGGCTGCGAGCCGGTCGGGGCGCCAGCCCCGGACGTAGGCGTGGTCGATGACGACCTGGCGCTCGGTCCCGGTCAGGTGTACGTCGCGTCCGTTGAAGAAGGCGATCACGCGGCCGTAGTCGAGGCGCTGCGGCAGCCCGTCGTGCCAGGGGCGCCGCTCCGCCTCGGTCAGCCCGCCCCAGATCCCTTCCTTGAGGGCGTTCTCCAGGGCGTAGTTGAGGCAGTCGCGGCGGACCGGACACAGGCCGCACAGTTCCTTCGCCTCGGTGATGGCCTCGTGGTCCCGGGGGAGCGGGAAGAAGGTGGCGTCGGCGTCCTCGGGGTTCATGCCGTGGCACACGCCGCGGGTGTGCCAGCTGGTGTCGCCGATGCCTCGCAGGCCGCTGGTCGGCGAGGTGTGGGTGGTGATGTGGCGCAAGGTGGTCTCCGATGTGCTGCCGCGTCGGCTGGTTGGAGCCGGCGGAGGGCGGACGCGGCGTCGGGGGTCGGCTGCGGCGTGGGGCGGCGCCGCAGCCGGTGCGGGACGAGGTGGTGTTGCCGGGGCAGCGGGCAGGGAGTGCCGGTGGTGGGCCGGTCAGGCCATCGCCGACTGGGGGGTATCCCGCGCCTGTTTTGAGGCGGCGAGGTCCCGGCGGCAGTGGTGCGGGTCGGTCCGCGTGGCGTTGCCGCGTGCGAAGCCGTCGGGGGCGACCCGCCGGCGGCGGCATGGCTCGCCGACCGCGGCCTCGCACCATTCGCAGCGGACCGAGAGCGCGTCAGGCTCGCCCTGGGCGATGGCTGCCTCTCGTGCCGCACGGGCGGGCCGGAAGGGCGCCAGCGCGGCCCGGGCCTCTGGGGGGATGCAGGAGCCGACTTCCTTCAGCCGCGCTTCCAGCCTCGGGTCGATGCGGCGCCCGGCGAGCTGCCGGTGATGCACGGGTTGTGCGTGGCCGGTGGCGACGGCGCGGCGGGTGCCGACCAGCTCGGCTGTCCAGGCCGCCTGGTCGTCCGGGTCCACGGACGGGGTGGGGTCGGTGTGCCGCTGGAGGCGGTCGCGTCGGTAGCTCTCCCAAGGGCGGGCGATGTCCGCCGGGAGGATCTGGTACGGCGAGACCCGGATGTGTTGGCGGGCTGCGATGCGGGCGTCCCAGCCGTGCGGTGTGGCCAGGGGGACGTCGCCGAGCAGCTCGTGCCACTGGGCGAGCTGGTCGCGGGCCTCGCCCTGGTCGGTGCGGATGGTGCGGGGGTCGAGTCGGCTGATGTAGGCCAGCAGGGCGGCGATTTCGCGGCGGTCCATGGCTACTCCGCTTCGGTCGGCTCGTCGAGGGCGGCGAGGAGGGCGGCGGTGTGGGCTTCCGCCCGGGTCATGCCGCCTGCGGGGGCGGGGCCGCTGCCGGGCAGGGCGTAGAGGTTCGGGCGGCCGAGGGTGTGTTCCCGGGCGATCCAGGAGCGCCAGTCGGCAGCCCAGGCGCCCGCCGAGCGGGGCTTCCAGTCGGCCCGGTGGGCACGCCACTTCGCGTCGGCGGCGCGCAGGCCGTCCTCGCCGAGGCGGGCGAGGTGCCCCTGCTCGTGGGCCCAGGCTTCGGTGGCTGGGTCGACCCGCCACTCGCCGGCCGGGGTGAGGACAGCACCACTACTGTTGCCTTTACGGTTCACCTTCGGTTCTCTACGGTTCTGGGGGTTGGATTCCGTACCTTGCGGGGCGCGGGTTCCGGTACGTCGGGGGGTCGGATTCCGTCGCGAGGGGCCGGATTCCGCACCGGTCGAACTCCGGCGGGAGGGGGCGGATCCCTTGCCCTCCTTGGGCCAGATCCCGTGCCGCCGGAGCCGTACCTCGTCCAGCTCGGGCACCGGGTCCGACTCGGTCGGCGGCTCGACGTACGCGTCCGGGTCCTCCCGCGTGGCTGCCGCGACCTTGGCCAGCCACGCGGCGGCGCGCGGCAGGCGGTAGGCCGTGGTGCGCTGCGGGCCCTGCAGATGGTCCAGCACCTTCAGCTCGCCGCTCTGGACGAGCGACGTGAGCGCGTCGCGTACCGCGGTCCGGCTCGCGTTCGTGCGCTCGACCAGGCTGGAGAGTGAGGCCCAGGCGACGCACTGCTCGTCCGGTACGCGGTCGGCGATCGACAGCAGGACCAGGCGCGCGGTCCCACGGCTGGAGCTGTGCTCCCACACCCATTCGCGGGCGTCGACGCTCACCGGCCGCTCCCGATCATCGGGCGGAAGGGCTGTGTCGGCCCGGTGGCCGGGACGTGTTCCCGCCGACGGCGGGTGGAGTCGGGGAAGCTGGAGGCTACCGAGCAGGCCAGGCCATCGGGCCTTTTGCGCAGGACGGAGCGCATGCAAGAATCTCCTTTGGTATTGCCACGCTGAGACGCCCGGTGGAAGGGATCAGCGTGGTGATGGTGGCGATCTCCGCCCTTGCCGGGGCGGTCTGCCGTGAAGCGTTCGGTGTCCGGGAGTTGCCGCTCTCGGGCACCGTCGCTGTTTGTGGGCCTATGTGGCCCGGTGGGTGCGCATGCCGCTGCTCCTTATGGTTGTTGCGCCGGGCGGGCTGCCCAGGGGACGACGAACATACGCACGACGCCGCGTCAAGATCCAGACTTGGTTCTTAAACTCTCTACAACTCTCCGCCTCGTGTCGATTTGTCCGTTAGTGGGCTTACGTGCGGCCAGGTCCTCGCTTCTCGGTTGAGGTCGCCTCGCGCGGGGGCTGTTCACACCTGTTGACAGTCGAGCAAGATCGTAAGTCGCAGGCGGCATCATCTGTCAACTGAAGCGGACAACTTCGTTGGCTTTGCGGGTTCGGTGTGCGCCTGAGTTGACAGGTTTGGTTTGATGGGCCCCTGTGCGTGACGGAAAGGGGACAAGTGTGGGCGACGGGGTCAGCGAGGAGGGGCGCGCTCTGGCGGAAAAGGTCGACCGGCTGTTCCGGGTGATCCACCCCGAGGGGCGGGGACCTTACTCGCTGCGCGAGGTCGCCCGAGGCGTGGCGGACATGGGCGGCCCCAGCATGTCGGCGAGCTTCCTTCACCAGTTGCGCACGGGGCAACGGGACAACCCCGGTATCAAGTACCTGAAGGCGATTGCAGGCTTTTTTGGCGTTTCGCCGGCGTACTTCTTTGACGACGAGGAGGGGGCGCGCGCTCAGGCGGAGGTGACCCTGCTCGAGTCGATGCGCGACAACCAGGTCCGCTCCGTGGCCCTGCGCGCCTCCGGCCTTTCTCCCGAGACCCTCCGCACCGTGCAGGCGTTCATTGAGCGAGCTCGGGAGCTCGAGGGTCTCGACGAAGACGGCCAGTCGGAGCGAGACGTATGACTCTCGTCACTCATTGTGGGGGATAGGTCCTGTAAAAATCAGGACACTTCTGTCGGGCTGTCCTGAAAATGCCGGGGCCGTCGCGAAGGTTCTTTGGCCGAATCTGGATCACCACCCTCAGGTCACATAGAGTGACCGGTGATGCGCCGTCAGTGCGCCTGAAGCAAGCGGAAATGAAAGACCAGGGAGGGGCTCGTTGCGCTCACAGCGACGACTCCGGATACCGTCCTTCCGGCAGCGCCGGAAACTGGTGAATCCGGACCCACTGTCAGGAATCGAGATTCCTTCCCCCTTCGATCTGCAGAAATTCTGCGTCGCCGTAGCGGAGTACCGAGGCCGCCCTCTGCTTGTCGAGGAAGTCGAAGGAGTGAGCGGCGCGGACGACGAGTTGTGCGGCCTGTGGGTGGAACTCGATACCGCGGACTGCATCTTTTTCGAGGCGTCGACCTCCCCGCTGCACCGAGACCACATCGTCCTGCACGAGATCAGTCACATGCTTCTCGGACACAGCTCCTCGAGCGACACGAGTACGGGCGCCAACCTGGGCGAACTGTTCACCACCATCGATCCCCGCACTGTCCGCAGTGTGCTGGGGCGGGCGAACTTCAGCAGTCCCCAGGAACGCGAGGCCGAGCAACTCGCCACCCGAATAGCCAAACTGGCAAAACTGACGCCCCTTCCGAAAACTCGTGATCCCGAGCTCGATCGTCTTGACGCGGCGTTGCGCGGTGACGGCAGAAGGTGAACATCTTCACGTTCGTGGTCGCTGTACTCCTGTGGATCACCGTTGCATGGCGTGCCGTCAAGGTCTGGCGGAAAGGGCAGGACCGGTCTCTTTGGTGGGCGTTCTTCGGGCTGGCCATCATGATGACGTTGCGCATGCCGCCCGGAAGAGCGCTCGACCAATGGACAGGCGTTACCGACCTCTCCTACTTGCTGAAGCACCTCATCGGAGGGGTGCTTGCATCAGCTGCTCTGCTGGCCTTCCTGCGTAAGGTTTCCGGGGCTTCGGAGGAGCCGCGAACCAAGCGACGGCGCATCATGTTCGCCTGTGGGACGGCGCTCGCCATGGCGATTTTGTTCTTCGCGAAACTCCAGCCGTACGAGACGCCGTCGATATTCGCGGATCCCGTGGCCCGTTACGCGTTCCTCGCCTACACACTTCTCTTCCTCGGCTACCTCACCGCCTCACTGCTGGGAGGCATGAGGCTCTGTTGGCGCTGGGGAAACAACTCAAGTGGTCCCGCGCTCAGTTGGGGACTTCGAACCATCGGCATGGGCTTGGCTGCCGGCGTCGCGTATGCCGTCGTCAGAGCGACAACGATCACTACACGCATCCACGGTGACGGCCTCTTCCCCGGCGCCGTGGACGACTACATCAGCACCGCCCTGCTCATGGCGGCCCTCGTCCTCATCGTCGCAGGCACCAGCCTGCCCATGCTCAGCCTGCTCCACAGCTGGCGGGCCGAGCGGCACGCGCTACTGCGCCTGCGCCCCCTGTGGCGAGACCTCACACAGGTCACACCCTCCGTACGCCTCCACGCTCCACGCGGCACGGTGACCGAACACCTCAACCCGCTCAATGTGCACGACCGTTTGTACCGTCGAGGCGTCGAGATCCGTGACGCCGCACTGGCCCTCAACAACTACGCGTCGCCCGCCCTCCGGAAACGGGCCCAGCAGCACGCCGAAGCCCGGGGCCTCTTCGGCACGCAGGCCGCTATCGCGGCCGAAGCCTGCTGGCTTGCCGCCGCACGCCGCGCCAAGTTCCGGGGCGCAGCGCCCGGTTCCAGCGTCGAGCACCGCCCCGCGGGTGGCGGTCGAGATCTGCGCAGTGAGATCTCCGCGCTCACCCAGCTGTCCGACGCCTACCACTCCGACCTCGTCCGAGACTTCACGGACTCTGAAGACCGCCTGATGGAGCCACTGGCATGAGCACCTTCGTCGCACCCCCCACCCCCACCTACGCCGAAGCCACACCGCGCGTGAAAACGGCGAAGGTCCTCACCGACGTCTTCGCACCGGCCAACCTGGTCATCGCGCTGCTCCTGCTGATCGGCTGGCACAGCACCAGCAGTTTCAGCGGAGTCGGATGGGGCCTGTTCGCGGCCTTGTTCTGCGGCATCGTCCCCATGGGGATCATCCACTTCGGCGTCCGCCGCGGGAAACTCACCGACAAGCACATCCGCGTACGCAAGCAGCGCATCGCCCCCCTCACGGCCACCC
Source organism: Streptomyces sp. NBC_01635 (assembly GCF_045209715.1). Lineage (NCBI taxonomy): Bacteria > Bacillati > Actinomycetota > Actinomycetes > Kitasatosporales > Streptomycetaceae > Streptomyces > Streptomyces sp. NBC_01635. The sequence continues at coordinate 7,188,872 of NZ_CP109277.1, forward strand.
TGGCCTCCGTGGTGACCGGCATCGTTCTCCTGAACGTCCTGGACGCGCCGCAGGAGGTCTTCGCGCTCGTCATCGCCATGCTCGTCGGCCTGGCCAGCGCGCTGACGGTGACGGTGTGGTGGCAGATATCCGTGCACAACGCCGTTGCCGGCGGCGCCGTGATGATCCTCGTCCTGGTCTTCGGCCAGACGCTGGTCCTTCCCGCGGTCCTTTTCGTAGTGGCCATGGGGTGGTCCCGTCGCGTCCTGAAGGCGCACACCCTGGCTCAGCTCGTCTGCGGCACCGCGTTGGGCTCCACCGCTGCCCTGGTGTTCACGCTTCTGCAGTAGCAGCTTCGGCGGGCGCGCCGTGTCGGGCGCGCCCTGTATCGGTGGAGCCGCCTGGTAGCCACGCGCAGCAGCGGCTGACGATCACCTTGTCCAGTCACGCTATCGGCCCTGGGTGGACGGTTTGGGATGCCCTAATGGAGGGCCGTGAAGGGGGTTAGGCGGGCGGTCGGGTTCGCTTCCGAAGGCTGTGGGGGGCTCCGTCGCCGACTGCGTACGGGGTGAACTGAGCGGGGGTGTGGTCGATGGGCAGGTCGGGCTGCCAGGCGGTGAGGATCTGAGCACTGCACACGAACAAACCGTCGGGAAGCTGATCGAGTGGGTACCAGTCCCAGTCGCCGACGTTCTCGTTCGGCTGCGTGGTCGGCTGTCCGTGCCAGGCATGCACGAGGGCACCGACAGTGACCCGAAGGACGCCTTCGACGTGGTCGACGAGCGTGCCCAGGAGCGTGACGGCGCTGGTGTGAGTGGTGAGACCGGTCTCTTCGCCGAGTTCGCGCACCACTGCGGCATCGAAGGACTCACCGGCCTCGACGGTTCCACCGGGCAGTTCGAGGGTGCCACGCTTATGGCGGCCCAGCAGGAGGCCCTGCTTGCTGACGAGGATGGCTCCGACGCCGACAGCCGCGTGCGGCACTGGCGGCCTGCTGCTGCGGGGGCGGCTGGAGACCAGTGCCGGCCGGTCGGGCAGGCGGCGGGCACGGATGAGCTGCTGGATGACCGCGGCGCTTTCGTCCGGGTGGTGCAGCAGGTTAATGGTCTCGACACGGAAGCCGTACTCGGTGAGTAGGTCCTCCCACAGTTGCGGCGCCAGGACCCACATCTGGGTGGCCAGCGGTGGATCGTCGCGCAGCAGGATCATCTGCTCGCGCGGTGTCACCTGCGTGGACGGACCGAGACCGTTCAGGTCGGTGTGCAGGAGCGAGAGGATCAGCGGTGCGCCGGGACGCAGCCCGTCGTGCAGGGCTGGCAGCGCCCGGTGTGGGTCGATGAAGGCCAGTGTGCCGATGGCGTACGCGGCGTCGAACGGCTCGACTTCGGCGAGGTATTCGGCCACATCTCCTTGTGTGAACTCCACGCCCGGGACATCCACGTGGGTGGAGGTGGCGCGTTCGTGCTGGGTCGGAGATAGTTCAATTCCGGTGACGCGAGCGCCGTGGGTGCGCGCGAGATGGACGGAGTGATGGCCTGCCCCGGACCCGATGTCCAGGACGCGGCGGCCGGTGATGTCGCCAAGGATTTCAGCACCTGGCCCGATCCCCTCCCATGGCGTCCAGGACATTCGGTCGGGAATGGGCGGCGTGTAGGAACGCGCGAGTTGGCGCTGGCCGTAGATCTTCCAAGCTCGAGTGTTGATGTCCTCGACGGGCACGGTGCCTCCTCGGTGGGCGGTATGCGGTCAGGTGCGCGTGATGAGGTAGGCGGGGCCTTCGCCGGTTCGGGCACGTTCGATGGCGTTGAGACGGGAGAAGTCACGAGGCGCCATCAACTCCTGCCAGCCAGCCATGTCGTGCACGGCCCACATGTCGTGTTCTGCGGGATCGAGGCGGATCTGTGCTAGCTGGTCTCTGGTCAGTTGGCCGCCGTCGAAGATGAACCCCACTTTGTTCAACGGCATGCGCGGCCCGGCGTGCAGAAAGTGCATGAGTAGCAATTTCGGCGCTGTCAGCCCGAGTTCGAGACCGGTCTCTTCGAGCCCTTCGCGCCGGGCGGTCTGGAGCGGGTCCTCTCCCTGTGCGTCGAGGTTGCCGCCCGGGAATTGCCAGAGCCGGGAGCCGTAGACCGAGCGCAGCTGTACCGGTCGGTCGTCCTCGTCGCGGACGTACAGGCAGCCGTACACGGTGTGGTGGGGAACGGTCTGTGCGTACTGCGTGGGTGTCATCGGCATGGGGCGGCCCGGTCGGGCGGGGCGGTGGTCGAATTCGAAGGCGAGAGCGCCGAGAGCTTCCTTGGCTGGCGGGTAGATGCTCCGGAGGTTGGCGAGCAGTTCCCCGAGCGGTCCGTCCGGGTCGATGCGCGCGGGGTCCTCCGAGCTGAGTAGATCCTCGAAGGAGGCGTAGCGGGTGATCCGCTGCACGATGACGTCGAGTTCCCGGTCGCTGTCCCGGTCGTGGAAGACAATGGGATCGCCGGCTGCGATGGCGCGCTTCTGCGGGGTGGCCACCCTGACCTCGATCGTTTTACGGCCTGCCTCCACTTGCCGGTAGTACCTCGGGAGCAGGCGCATGTGGTGCTCATGCCGTTCACCTCCTGTCGCCGGACCAGGGATGGCCGAGACTGCTTGCTGGACGTCGTCAGGCACGAGCGCCTCCGATCGATGCTTGCGGCTGGTCTGTTGCGGGGTGTGCGGGCTACTGGAAGACAAGCCAGGGCTTGTCCGGGGCGGAGCCTTCAGGGTGGCCGGTTCACTGGGGGTGATCTTGGGCTCGTAGGCGCGCCAGGGTGCGGTGCCCGCGGTCCTGTGTTTCCGCATCGCTGTGCGTGGTGCCGTACTGGATTCCGGATAGGGCGTCGAGAGCGGAGTCGATGACGAAGCGTTCTTCTTCGGCTGGGGTGAGTTCGCGGCCGTAGCCGGCCATGAACGCGTCGCAGAGGCGCGGCTGTGTGGCCCAGGCGTCCGCGAGGCGGACCAGGTCCCGGATGGCCGGGCCGGGCTCGCTGCGTTCGAAGTCGATCACCGCGAGGCTGCCGTCCTGGTCCAGCAGCAGGTTGCGCAGCTGGAAATCCCCGTGTGTCGGCACGCGGTCCAGGGGCGGAACGCCTTCGGCGCGCGCCACGGTGCTTCGGATGAACTTCTCGTCCCCCGGGTTCAGGTAGGGGCGTGCTGCTTCCAGGTGCCGTTCGACCTTCGCGAGCGCGGGCACTCCTTCGGCCGTGGGGAACGGCCCTGCTGCGCTGCGGTGAATGGCTGCGGCCAAGGCGCCGATCTGGTGGAAGAGGTGTTGTTGCTGCTCGGGCGGGTGCGCGAGGCCGTGTAGGGGCTGGCCGGGTACCGCGGTGATGACAACGGCGCGCAACGCGCTGTCGGCGGTCACGAGGGTGGGGGCAGCTGCTGGGAGGCGCGGGACCCAGCTGCGGTACGCGTCTACCTCCCGGTGGTGGAACCGAGTGTTCTGGTGGATCTTGACGTACCAGGTTCCGCCGTCTGCTCCGTGTGCCCGCCATACCCGGCTGCTCTCGCGGGCCCATGAGGTGTCCGTCCAGGTGGCGATGTGCCCCACGGCCTGTTCGGCGAGCCTGCGCACTTCCTCGGGCGGGAGGTCCGGGTGCGTGGACGTGGCTGTGCTCATGCCCATCCCGTTTCGGAGTAGAGGCGGCCGGCGCGGATGCCTTCGATGACCACCCGGGCGTAGGGGACAAGGTCGTCGGGGAGCGCGGCCGGGTCCCAGAATTTCCACTGGGTGCACTTGTTCGGCTCGCGCAGTTGCGGCTCGCCGGTCCAAGTACGGGCGCGGAAGAACAGGCCCATGCGAGGCCGGTCCCCGGCCCGGTCGATGTGGTGGACGACGTGGACGAGTTCGACGTCGTGCGGCTGGATCTGCAGGCCGGCCTCCTCCCGGGCCTCCCTGATCAGGCACGTGATGGCGCTCTCCTGCTCGCAGTGGCCGGCCAGGACGTGCCAGGTGGAGGGCGCGAACGCGGAGTCGGGGTGGCGCAGCCCGAGCAGCACCGTTCCGTCGGGCCGCTCCAGGTAGAGGTGGACGCCGATGACGTTGAGGACCGGGCCGTGCGGGGAGGCCGGTCGGCGCTCGTCGTTCGGTGAGGCCCCGCTCTGCGACGCGGCGCGGGATGTGCCGGCCGTGCGGCTGGCGGCGTGGCGGCGTACGAGGTCGCTGGTGGTGGGCGCGATGCGCAGGCGGTGGAGGTCTTCGGGGGCGAACCAGGCCAGCATCACCCCTTCCGTCAGGTGGAGGTCGCGGGGATCGCCGTTCCAGCGGCCGGCGTAGATGGCGATGGGCACGGTCGCGCCGGCGTCGTCGGTTGCTTCCTCGATGCCGAACGGGGTCAGGTCGGCGATGTGGAGGCCGGCTTCCTCGGCCAGTTCGCGCCGCACGGTGTGTTCCAGGGCGGCGTCCTGGGGCTCTCGGCCGCCGCCCAGCAGGGACCACATGCCCGGCTCCCAGATCTGGCCGGGGAAGTAGTCGCGCAGGTGGAGCAGGTACTCGTCGCGGTCGTTGTAGATCAGGGCGGAGGCGTTGGCGGTCTCCGGTTCGACGGTGGGCGTGAGCTTGAGCAGCTTCTCGCGCAGGGAGGGGGAGGTCACTCTGTCCACGGGTCGCCACTCGATGCCGGCGACTTCTTCTTTCTGGAGCACCACCGGCACCTCTGTCGCTGTGTGCAGGCGGAAGAGGAAGCGGAGGTCGAAGTGCGGGTGGCCGGGTTCGCCTTTGCCCGGGTGGGCGTCGATGTCGTGGATGTCGATGTCGAACGGCACGGCCTCGTAGCCGGCCCACGGTGCCACGGCCTGGGGTGGGATCCCGGTCTCCTCGTGCAGCTCCCGCAGGGCCGCCGCGGCCAGGGACTCGTCCTCGGGTTCGGTGTGTCCGCCGGGAGCGAGGATCTTCCCGCTTGCCCGGTGCAGCACGTGCAGGACGCGGCCGAGCTGGTCGACGACGATGGCGCCGCAGGTGACGTGTCCGGAGAAGGTGGAGCGACAGGCGATGTCGGTGGGCCGGTCGAGGGCGTCCAGGAGGCCGCCGAGTTGTGTTCGCTCGTGCGGGTGGCGAGCGAGGTAGGTCTCGACGGTGGTGCGGATGCGGTCGTGCGACAGCGGCATAGGTCTACCTCAGAGGGGCGCAGAACGGAACGAGTCGATGCGGGATGGTCCTTCGTGTCAGCTCAGCCGCATCCCCTCCGCAGGGACTTCCTCGATTGCGGTGGGGCGAGCGGTGGGCAGGCCCCAGCGCTCCCGGGCTGTCTCCGCGGCGAGTCGGGCTTGCCGCGCTCCTGGCGGGCCCCATCCCAGCAGGGCAGCTGCCTGGACGGGGGTGGCGAGCAGGCGTGCGAAGGGGTGGCCGGTGGCGGGGTCGACGGCCGCCGGCCCGATGGCGGTGACACGAGCGGCCAGGCGGAGCCGGGCGTTGGGTCCCACTCCGCCGTAGACCTCGCCGGTCTCGTCCAGCACCCAGCCCAGTCGCACCGGGTCGGTCAGGGTGAGCTGGGCTTCCTCGGCGGCTTCGCGGTGGAGGGTGTCCTCGGGAGTCGTGTCGGTCTTCTCCACGGTGCCGCCGGGCAGCATCGGCAGGGCGCCCCGGGGGCCGGGGTCGGCAACGAGGACGACGCGGCCGTCGGGAACGAAGCACCACGCCCAGGCTTGCTGCACGGGGAGCCGCTCGGGGACGGGGCCGCGATCGAGAGGGCTGTCCCACAGAGGCCGGTAGCGGACGTGGACGTCATGGCGATCCAGCGCCGGGACGTCGAGGATGTGCCGGCCGTCGGCGAGGTGGGCGGTGGCGGTGTTTCCGAGCCGGGCACGGTAGGCGGCGAGCATGATCTGCCCGTCCACGGGGCGTAGCCGCTCTACCGCGTCCCGGGTCTCTAGGAAGGCGAACTCGGACAGCTCCTCGTGAGGCAGGCGGATCGCCTCCACCTGGTCGGGGGTGAGGGTTCCGCCGTCGAAGACGTACCGGATCTCTCCGGGACAGGACGCACCGGGCTGGATGTCGGGGTGGTGCGGCGAGAGGGAGTGGACGGCGAGCACGCCCGACAGGGGCAGGTCCGCCAGGCCCAGTTCCTCGGTGATCTCGCGCCGGCAGGTGACGTGCGGGTGTTCGCCGGGTTCGACGACGCCTCCGGGTAGCAGCCACCGGTCGTCCTCGCGGTAGGTGGGGTGCACCAGCAGGACGCGGCCGACCTGGTTGGTGACGATCGCGGCAGCGCCGACCCACACTGTGTGCCGGGACGATGCATACGGCGCTGCAGCCAGGGCGGCACGCCGTGCGACGTGATCCGAAGGGGAGACGGGAGAGGTCACGTGGCTCTGCCTTTCAGGACGGCGGGCGGGCGTGTATACGGCGCGGACTGGGGAGTGGTGATCAGGCGGTGCCGCCGCTCATCCGGCGCTGTAGCTCCCACAAGGCCTGGAAGAGCCCCGGCTCCTGGGTGAGCTGGGCGTAGGTGCCTTCCTGCACGATCCGGCCCTCGTCCAGGACCACGATCCGGTCGGCGACGGCCACGTTGGTGAGCCGGTGCGTGATCAGCAGAATGGCGCGGTCCTTGGCCAGTTCGCGCAGGCCGGCGAAGATCCGGTGCTCAGCACGGGCGTCGAGGGCGGCCGTGGGTTCATCCATCACCAGGAGCGCCGCCTGCCGATGGAAGGCGCGGGTAAGAACAAGGCGCTGCCACTGCCCGCCGGAGAGCTGCTGCCCGCCGAACCACTCGCTGGTCAGGAGGGTATTCAGGCCGGAGCGGAGGCTCGGCAGCATCTCTGCGGCGCCGGACGCCTCGCACGCGGCGAGCAAGGCCGCGTCGCTGGTGTCGCCCTGCCCGAACGTGATGTTGTCGCGCATCGTCAGCGGCAGGTACGTGAACTTCTGCGGGACCAGCGCGACGTGCTCCCACGCCCCCCACGGGTCCAGGTCCGCCGTGGAGGCGTGATCCCAGGCCACGTCGCCCTCGGTGGGCAGCAGCAGTCCGCACAGCAGGCGCGAGAGGGTCGTCTTGCCGGAGCCGTTCTCCCCGACCAGCGCCACGATCTCGCCGCGCCGCACGTGGAGGGAGACGCCGCTCAAGCTGTCCTTGGGGGCGCCGTCGTAGCGGTAGGTGACGTCGCGGACCTCGAAGCGCTCCGGGGCCGCGGGCAGGGGCGCGGTGCCGCGGGAGTCGGTCATGGCCTGGCCGTGGGCGTTGTCGAGGAAGTTCTGCCAGTCCTGTACGTACCAGCCGGTGCGCACCAGGCGGGCTCCGCCGTTGATGATGCCGCGCACGGAGCCGGTGGCCGTCTGGAGGGCGAAGACGGCGCCGCCTCCGGCCGCCAGGCTCATGCGGCCGGAGGCCAGGAGCCACAGCAGCGCCGCCCACACGGCGGTCGACGCGATTCCGCCTGCGACGGCACCGGCCAGTCCCATCCAGGCGCCGGTGTTCGCGGCCTTGCGTTCGGCCGCGTTGACCGAGGCGGCCAGCTTCCGGTACCGGTCGATGAGGAAGGGGCCGGCCAGGCAGGCACGCATCTCCTCGCTGGACTCCTGATAGGCCGTGTGCCAGCGCAGCTTGCCCAGCATCCGGCGCCGCCCGGAGGTCTCCAGCCCGGCGAGGTAGATCACCCGCGCGGACCGGACGTAGGCGGCGGCCTGCGGCAGGCACGCGAGGAAGAGAAGGGGAAGGAGCAGCGGGTGCAGGACGGTCAGGACGGCTGCGCCGGCCGTGAGTGTCGCGGTCGCCGCGAGGACGTCCTGTGCCTCTTCGACGAGGTCGGGGGTGACTTGGGCTCCGCGGTCGGCGATGTCGTAGGCGTCGTTGTATCCGGGCTTGTTGTTGGCGGCCAGTTCCGCGCCGAGTGCGGCTTCGATCATCGTCAGCTCCGCTGCCCGGCCGAGAACGGGCCGCAGACGGCCGGTCAGCCAGACGACCGCGATGCCCAGCAGCGCGCGCAGGCCGGTGGCGGCGGCGATGACGGCCAGCTGCGGAGCGGCGTCCCACAGCCGCTCGGTGATAGCCCCCGAGGAGATCAGCGCGGTGATCGTGCCCGTGACGGCCAGAAGGCCAAGAGCCGCGAGGACGCCCGTACCGATCTGGCACACCAGCAGTCCGATGGTCGCGCCGCGGTCCACCCGCCAGGCCATCTGCACCGAGCGCCGTACGAGCGCGGGCAGGCGCCGCGCCATGGTGCGGGACGTCAGTAGGGAGCCGGCCTGGAGCCGCGACTTGTCGCGGTAGAGGTATTCCTCCTCTCGAACACCGGTCTGCTGCGGTTCGTCGTCCTGCGAGGTGCCCTTCGGTGGTTGCGGCGGCTGATCCTGCGTGATGGCCGAGGTCATCGTTCCCCCTAGGACGGTCGCTGTAGCGGAGTCGTGAGGTCTAACGACCCGGCTGCGATATCGAACACACCTCATTCGGTCGTGCCGGAGAGCCCTCTATTTCCTGAGTGAGGGAACCTCGCGGGCGCGGGATCCCTGGTCTGGCTTGGATCGGCTTCGGCCCGGAAATGGCCGAAACGCCGACGCCGCGAGCAGTAAGCCGTAGGCAGCCTCACCTCGACCTGTTGGGATCAGATGCCGGTCGAGGTTGACCATCGGTATCAGCGGCATGACGGCGACTGATCTGCTCAGTTGGATTGGCTCGGCCGGCGAAGTGGCGTTCCCAGACTTTGACGGAGACCGACGTAGCGTCCCGCAGGGCCAGCTCCAGAGGTGCAGGGATGTGCCCTATGCCGAGGCCGGCCGAGGCGACGGCGGCCGACAACGCACGGTGCTCGTCGAGGGTCATCTCTTTGCGGCAGACGGGATGAGCGAGGACATCACGCGCGACGTACCCGTCCCCGGACGTTGTTGCCTCACGGGTGAGGCGGCGCGACGCTTCGGCCTGACGGGTATGTGGGGAGAGGTCGAGCACGGCCAGTCCGACGCGAGTGCGGAAGACGGCAAGCTCGGGATCCGTATCGAAGGCCAGATAGTGCTTCACTATATTCTCGGCCGGGCCGACCGGGTCCTCGCCGGCTGCGCCGAGGCAGAGCGCGGCGAGGCACGCAGCGACCGCGTGCTCCCAGTCCTCCACCAGGGTGCTCTTGTTCAGGAACTTCAGTGCCTCGCCGGGGTGCCCGCCGAGGCAGCGGACGAGCACTTCCACCTGACGCCCGTCGAAGAGGCGCTGGCCCACGCCGCGGTGCTGCTCGCTGTGGGCCCGTGCGCGGTCCCACTGGCCGGCGGCGACGAGGGCACGGGTTCCATCGCCGAGGAGTACGGCCCACAACCACTGGCACACCGTCTGATGGTCGGCCGCCGACTTCGTGAGGCGCTGGAAGGACAGGGTGCGGCCGTCGATGACCGCTTCCGTCTTTGATCTCACCGCTCGGTTCAAGGAGTCGAGCAGCTGGTATGCGCCGCGCCCGTCGCCGTCGCGGATGCGTAGACGCGCCAGGTTGACCAGGGGCTCCAGGGCGTACCGGGCCTCCTGCGCGTTCAGGGGCTGAGCGCGCAGGAGGACCTCGGCGTGACGCCAGCACAGAACGCGCGCCAAGTCCGGCATGCCGCAGTCGCTCACGAACAGGGCCGCCTTGTTCAAGGCGACGGTCGCGGAGTTCACCGTGCCGTCGCGCTCAGCGGCGGCTGCGAGGTCGCTGATCTCGCGGACCCGAGCGGCGAGGGGCGGGCAGGCTGGACGTGGACGGGCAACAAGCGGGAACCGCTGCGCTATCTGGCCGACGTCCATGTCACTGCCATTCGATGACGATGCGGTTCAGCACGTTGTCGAAGGCGAAGCGGCCGGGCTTCGGGGCGAGCGGGGCCGCGTCGAGCTGTTGGATCTCGAATGCGACGTCGAGCGCCCGGAAGTCACGGTCCCAGGTGCGGATCTGATCCGCGACGTCTCCGGCGAGCACCTCACGATCGGGGCCGTGGCCGATGACGCCGAACTCGTACAAGGTGGCGCCGTCGGGGGCCTTCTTCGCGTACGGGCGCCGGGTGAGGTAGGTGAGCGTGCCGCCCTCGAAGACCGCGGTCGAGGACGGGTAGGGCGCGGTGACCAGTCCCTTCTCGATGGCCTCGTTCTTGGCGGGCATCCGGCTCAGGCCGTTCGGCATGGCGCAGGCGAGCCACAGCTCCAGGTACTCCGCCGACTCCGGGCCCCGGAAGGTGACGTCCGTCCACACCTCGGTGCGGGGCTGGCGGAAGATGTCGCTCAGGGCATCCGGGTCGACCTTCTGGTCTCCGTTGGTGACGAGGGTGACGGTGTTGTCGCGGTCCAGGGGCACGAGGACGCGGGGGTCGTCGGCGATGCCCTGGCGCAGCGGCATGAACGTGTTCATCTGGCTGCCGACGCTGCGCCAGGCTCCGCCGTGGTCCTCGAAGGCGATCGAGCGGGAGACGCTGCCGCGTAGGCGCAGCGGGGTGAGGAGGCGTCCGCCGGGGGCGAGCTGGTCGAGCCAGGCGTGGGGCACGGCGTGGGCGCCGACGGTGGCTTCGATGCGGTCGTACGGCGCGTTGGGGGCGTGGCCGACTGCTCCGTCTCCGAGGACCACCTTCACGTTGTGGATGTCGGCGGCGGCCAGTCCGGCACGCGCTCCGTCGACGATGTCCTCGTCCACGTCGATCGTGGTGACGTGCCCCTTTTCCCCGACGAGGTAGCCGAGGAGACCGGCGTTGAAGCCGGTGCCGGCCCCCAGCTCCAGGATCTTCTGGCCGGGCTCGACGTCGAGCTGCTCCAGCATCATGCCGACGATGTCGGGCTGGGAGGCGCAGCTGATAGAGACGCCGGACGCGTCGAGCTTGGTGTTCACGGGGGCGTTCCCGTACGCCTTCTCCAGGGGGGCGTCCGGGACGAAGAGGTGGCGGGGCACCGCCCGCATGGCCTCCTCCACGCGGGGTGTGCGCACGCATCCCTCTTCGACCAGATGGTCGATGAGCTGGGTACGCAGGCGGTCGGCTGAACTGGCTTCCATGGTGTGACTGTTCACCCCGTTGACCGTAGTGCTCGCTGCCCCCTCGGCTGGGGTGGACGCGGCGTTGTCGCTCGTTCCCATGACTACCTCTTTCGCGAGTGTTGACAAGGTGTGCTGGTCCTCCGCGGGTAGGCCCAGACGGTTCCAGTGGAAGATGCCGTGGTGGGCGATCACGGCCCGCAGTCCTCGTTCCAGGTGGCCCTGGCGGTTAAGGTCGGCGAGCTGCTGGCCGAGCCACTCGAACGTGGCTATCCACTCGGCCAGCGGCGCGAGTCGGCCGTCGGCGACGCTGCGGCTGGAGGTGCTGACGTCGACCGTCATCAGCCGGTGGACAGCAGCCCTGTGCCGTTGCGGATGGCGGATATCGTCGCCGGGGCGTTCGGCCGCGATCCTTGCCCAGACGTCGCCCTGCTCGTACCAGTCGAGTCCTGCTGCACGCATCGCCACGCTGAGCAGGAGGACTCCCAGCTCGCGGCGTCCGAGCCCGGGTCCGCTCGCGGTCTGCTCGCGGGCCACCTGGTCCAGCAGGTGACGGCTGTCGTCGTGGAACAGGGTGTGCGCGATCTCCGTGGCGGCCGAGCCGCCGAAGGCAGTCTCTTCCGGCTCGTAGATGCCCCGCGTCCAGGAGGCGAGGACGCCGGCATCGACCAGCTCGTCCAGTGCAGCGTCGAGGCCCTTCGCGGCGTCTGGGCCCGCGGGGCGGTACCGCAACCGCCACCAGGGGAACTTCCGCAGGAATGACCACTGGGCCAGTTCCTGCTTGTGGGCGGTCAGCACCGGGAGCAGATGCTCCACGGCGGTGGCCTCGGCGCTGCTCCAGTCGGTGAACCGGATGAGGCGTTGCGGCCATTCGTCCGCTGCCATGTTCCTCCTTCTCTCTGGCTAGTTGGTCAGGAAGCAGGTGTCCCACCCGGACGCGGACGGCGTGCCGGTGCGGAAGGAGTGGAGGGCGAGGGCGGTGCCTGCGGCACCTTCGAGGAGCCCGATGTCCCCGCCGCCGGGAGGGTCGATCAGTGAGCCCGCCAGCGTGCCGGGCGCGGTGTCGGTGATCGGCGCCAAGAGCCGGGGCAGGCACTCGGTGAGGCCGGGGGTGATGGCTTCGGCGGCAACGAGTTGCGTGATGTGTGCCAGGCCCGCGAAGCCGTGGCACAGGGAGAAGTCCACGGTCGCGCCCAGCTGGTCGGGGTCCGTCATCGCGCGGAGGAGGGCGGTCTCGGCCAGGCGTTGGCGTGCGGGGTGGTTGAGGGCGAGAGCGGCGAGCTGCTGAGCGCGGGCGAATCCTGCGGTCCCGTAGCACCAGGACGGGCGGGAGGGGCCGGGGCTGGGCGTACCGGATCGGAGCTGCTCGCGGGTGATCCAGTACGGCCACCACGGGCCGGTGGGGCCGTCCTGCTGCCAGTGGTCGAGCCAGGCCAGGATGCGGGTGATCGCGTCGAGGTGGCCGTCGACCGTGACACCGCGGCGCGTTGCGAGGGAGAGCATGGCAAGGGGGCCGCCGATGCCGTGGGCGACACCGTTGTTGGCGTGCCCCTCCGGATAGTCCGGCGAGGTCTTGCCGGAGGGGGCGAGGTGGCTCCACCAGCCGGGCAGGAGTTCACCGTCGTGCTTGACTGGCTCGGTCAGCCGGACCAGGTACGTCAGGATGTCCCGGAGTACGTCGGTGTGGACGTCGCGGTGCAGCAGGAGCGCGCCCATCCCGCTCAGGCCCCGGATCGCATCGAATTCGGCCAGCACGGGGGTCTCGCCACGGTCCATGCGCACGTGGGCGCCGGCGAGCCGGTCACGGATCGCCGTCGTGACGTACCTGTCGAGGGTGTTCAGGGCGCGGGCGTAGCGTCCGGGGCGGTCGGCCGCGGCGTGCAGGGCGAAGGCGAGCGCGGGCGCCCCGTAGTAGAGGTGGCTGTCCGTGCCCCCGACGGCGGGTTCTGCTGCGGCGCAGGCGAGCCAGTCGTGTGCGCGCTGCCAGGGCCCCTGGTCGGTGCGGGCCCGTTCGATGTGCAGCAGCGCGACACCGACGGCGCCGTGCGCGAGGGACTGCGGCCACCAGCCCTGGCGGTGGTGCAGCCCCTGTACGTCCTGGGGCGAGGCAAGGCGTTCCGCGATGGTGTCGGCGGCGATCCGTGCGCTCTCACGCAGGTCCATGGTGATCTCCTCGGTGGGTCCAGGCCATGGCGGCGGCATGGGCCAGCCGTACGCACATGCGCTCGTCGTCCTTGTCGATGCCGGCGGCGCGGATGTGGTGGGCGTGCAGCAACGAGTCGAGAACGAGGTCTGGGTCGATGCCGCCGGCCGCGTTCAGCGACTGCCGGTAGCGGGCCAGGGCTTCGTCGCGCTCGCTCCAGGCGGCAGCGATGGCCGCGCCGCCGGGGGCGGCGCGCAGGGCCGCCCAGTCGCCGGTTGGATCGGCCAGACGTACCGCCTCATCGAGCACCGTCCGGTTCAGGGGGCGCGGGTCGTTGAGGCGGCCGTGGGTGGTCAGCCAGTCCATGCCGCCCGCGGTGCTGCCGGTGAAGGCGGAGGCGAGGGCGACGAAGTTCGCTGCGGTGAGAACCTGTTGGTGGGGGCGCGCGCTCTGGGCGAACTGGACGGCCAAGGCGCGGGAGTCTGCGGCGAAGACGTCTTCGGCCAGGCTCATCAGCGGCCCCGCGCCCCACCGGCCGGTTTCCGGGTAGGAGGTGGCGAACTGCATGTCGGTGAGCAGTCCGGCACGGCGCAGTCCGGCCGCCCAGGCGCCCACGCGCTGTGCGGCGGGGGCGAAGTCCTGCGGGCTGGGGACCGCGATGCGCAGGCGCAGATGCCATCGGGGGTCGCGGTAGCGCATGTACCACCACGTGGGAGGCTCGTCCCACTGGGCGAGGAGTTCGGGAAGGTGGCGGGCCAGGATCTCGGGCTGTCGTTCGACGTGCCCGTACAGCTTGACCAGCAGCCACGGGGTGGTTCCCGGGAGGTGGCCGTGGTCGCGGGTGAGGAGCTGCCCTTCGGTCACGGGCGGGACGGCCGGCCACTGCGGGGGGCGAGCGGCCGTCATCGGGGCGATGATCTCGTGGGTCCGTCCGTCGAACCAGCCGACGTCGGATTCTGCTTCGGTCAAGACGGCTGACTCGTGGGTGTCCAGGTGGGCGCGCAGCAGCGCGAGGTGCGCACTTTCGGAGAGGTCCAGCGGGAGGAGCTGGTCGCCCTCGGTCAGCGCGACGCCGTCCGGAACGCGGCGGCGCGTGCGCCACTCGTCGGCGGCCTTGTGCCACTCCTCCCAGGAGGCCCGGCGGTCGGGCAACTCCGACCGGTCCAGCCGCCACCTGGCCGCAGAGAGGATCGTGCGGCCGTAGCGCACGCGCGGCAGGTACGGCAGGGCGGTGGCGGACGCCCACGGGAAGACCGTCAGGACGGCGGCCTGGGAACGGCTGATCTCGGCGAGGAAGCGCGCGAGCGGCGGCGTGTGGCCGCGCAGGTCCAGAGCATGCAGCGTCATGGGGTCCAGCAGGCGCCCGCGGGAGAGGGAGACTAGGTAGAGCCTGCGGCGGTCGCAGCCCACCGCGAGGTCATCGAGCGTGATGGTGCGCTCGTCCACCGGACGGTGCTCCGCCAGACTGATCACGGTCGGCAGGAGTTCGGCAACACGGGTGACGTTGGCGTCGCCACGGTCGAGCGGAGCGAAGGAGACCTGAACGGGCAGCGAGCCGGGCGCGTTGACTGGGAGCTCCTCCAGCATGGCTGCGACGCGGGCCTGATCTTCCGGTGTGAGCAGCCCCAGGCTTCGGCCGCTCGTCGTGCCGATCCCGCGGGAGGGCGCAACGCCTTGGAGGGTGAAGTCACCTGCTTCGAGGGCGGCTTGTGACGTTGCGCAGATCTGGAAGCGCAGCTCCGTGTGGGCCGGGAGCTGCGGGGTGTCCTGGTCTGCGACCGTCAGCGTGCGGACTAGTTCCTCGTCCAGGCAGATCTCGTCGCGGCCGTCGAGCACGGCCGCCTGGGCGAGGGAGAGCAACCGCTGCTCTCGGGAGGTCAGGGCCTCACGTCGTTCGGGCTCCGCGTCCCGGTATCCGGCCGGGAACCCGAGGCCGACGTCCGGGTCCACGAGGTCCCGGACCGGGACGAGCGAGTTGATGCCGTACCGCTCGAAGAACCGGTTGTGGAAGTCCTTCCACGCCGGCGTACCGAAGGGGTACGCGGACAGCCGGGCCAGCACGGTGGCGGCCTTCTCCACCTCGCGGGCAACCTGCAAGGGCAGAGTGAGGGAGCAGTCCATGCGCAGGTCCAGCGTGAGGGGCTGGGCCTTGGCGGGGCTCAAAGCCGTCATCTTCTGGCGCAAGGCGGTACGCAGGCGCCGGCCGTCGGCCGGGGCGAGGACCTGGTTGTGCTGGCGGATGGCGTCTCGGACCGCTCGCAGGTCTGCCACGAGGCCCGCGGTTGGCGACGCGTCGGCGGCCTGGGTCTGCTGGACCAGGTGGTCAAGGGCGTCCAGGGTGGCGGACGGCGCCTGCAGGCTGCTGATGAGCACACCACGCTGGACCAGGCTGGTGACGAGCCCTTCCACCCGGGAGGCAGGCACGTCGGGGAACTCGGTCTTCACCAATCTCACGACTGCGTCGAAGGGGACGGGCGAGGCAGCGGCCTCGACGGCGATCCGGACGGCGGCGGTGTAGCGCAGGGACACTTCTGCCGCGGGGCTGTCCGCGGTGCGGTGTGAGCGGGGCGGGTAGGGCACGATCAGCCGGTCGCCGCGTACGCAGGCCGTGTTGTTGCCCATCACGTCCAGGTGCTGCAGGAGTTCGGGTCTTGCTTCCAGGCGGGTGATCAGGTCAGCGATCCAGTCGCCGTCGGCGCGTGCGACGGCGCGGTGCCACTCGCCCCAGGTCCATCCCGGCTGCGCTCCGAAGGAGGCGGGTGCGATGCCGGCGAACAGGCCGTTGGGGGTGGCTCGGCCCGTCATCCGAATCACGTACTTCATGACGGACACCACAGTGCGGCGTAGCTGACGGGCCTCGGGTCGGGCTGCCGAGCACAGGGTGTTGATCTGCTGTGCGAGCAAGGGGCTGGCCTGCTCGATGGTGCCGACGACCTCGGTCATCGACCAGACGTCGCGCAGCCATGTCTGCCACCGAACCTGCCGGGCCGGCGTGTCGTCGGTGAGGTCTGGCCATGCGGGCAGCGGCAGCCTCGAGTAACGGGCGGCGCGCACGAGCGCCATGTCCGCACACCGGTACAGCGGTCCGCCCTTCCTGGAATCCATGCACCCTCCCTGGTTCGTGGTGTCGGGGTGCCAGCCCGCGCGGCGCAGGACCGCGCAGGCTGGCACATCGGCGTGCTGGAGGTCAGGCCACGTTGGTGGCGCATGACCCCTTGCAGGTGGGCTTGCAGCCGTCGTCCGTCAGGTTGATCAGCGAGGCGGAACCGTCACCGGACTCCACGATGCTGATGTCCAGGTCGAAGGCGTCACCGTCCGCCGTGGCGTTCGGGGACTGCACCTGGCCCTTGATCGTGTTGGCGTGCATGCCGGTCTCTCCCTTCTCGTCGTGCCGGGTGGAAGATGCTCAGGCCACGTTGGTGGCGCACGGGCTGGAGCAGGTGCTGCCGCAGCCGTCGTCGGTGAGGTTGATCAGCGTGGCCTGTCCGTCGCCGGACTCCAGGACGCTGATGTCGAGGTCGAACTCGTCGTGCTCCATGTGCTGTTCCTCCATTGGTGTGCGCGGCTCCCATCGAGCCGCGGGGTTGGTGCCGCGTGAGCGGCGCCGACACGGCAAGGGCGCTGTGCCGGTGGTCTGGTGTGGTCAGGAGCCGCTGGACACGTAGCTGCCGGTGCACGTCGAGCCGCAGCCGCCGTCGGAAGCGACACTCGCCACGGCAGTCCCGCCGGACTCGACGACGCTGATGTCGAGGTCGAACTCGTCGAACTCCATCTGCTGTTTCCTCCACAGGGTGTGCGGCTCAGGGAGAGCCGCTGAAGGGGTTGCCGCTGTACGCGGCGCCGGCACGAACGGAGCGCTGTGCCGGAAGACTGGGAGCGGTCAGGGACGTTCGGCTTCTGTCAGGCCGCTGTGGTCTGCGCTTGCGGGTGGCTCCTGGCGGCCTGGTCCAGCACCCTGGTGAAGTGCTCGGCGCGCTCGTTTCCCTCGGCCTCCTGGGCGCGGAGGTCGCCGAACCGGTTCCAGTACCGCCGGCAGACGTCGCTGCTCATGACCATTGAGGCGAAGAACGGCAGATCCCCGTCGCGGACGAAGCCGAGGCGGTCGCGCAGGCTGAGCGTGCAGATGAGCTGGTTGGCCTTCAGCAGCTGCATGTACTCCTCGACGTCCAGGCCTCGGGTGTCCAGAGCTTGGCTAGGTCGGCGTTGGTGGACATCTGTGCCAGCCAGTCGAGCTGATTCCGGGCGACGACCGCCTCGTTCCGCTTGGCCTGGTGCCGCGCGTCCTGCCTGAGCCGGGCCGCTCCGACCATGACGCTGGTGAGGGAGACAGCGGCACCGGCAGCGAGGACGGCGGTGGTGAGCTTCATACGTCAACAGTCTTTTCTTAGAGCGGGGTTGGGGATGAGCGTCCGGCTGGTGGAGAGCCCGGGTTCCGCTTCTTCATGCGGCCCCCGCGAGCACGACGGTCGGGGCGTCATCGGCAGAGCAGTCAGGGGTGTACCGGCGGCGCACCGTCTTCAGAGCGACGGCGATCGGTGGCAGTCCGACGGTGGCCCTTCGCTCGTCCAGTGATTCCGGCGCGCGCAGCGGGCACAGCTCGATGCCACCGGCGCGCAGGAAGAACTGGGTTCCGTACTCCTGGTCGTGCCCGTTGGTGATGAGGGCGCGGTCGTGCAGGTGCGCCCAGTGCTGGATGAGCGCATCGCCGGCCTGGACCGCCCGCTCCAGCAGAGTGGTGGCGGCGCGCTGGAAGTCGGGTTCGTCGTTGCTGTGCAGGGCGATGCTCCACGCGGCGCGGGCGGCGGCAGGGCCAACGAGGCGGTGGCCGGGCCAGTCGTGTTCGGCCAGGATGCGGCGCAGCACCTTGGTGTTGGCGTGGTCGGCGTGCCGGCCTTGGCCGAGTTGGACGGCGTCGAGCTGGTTGCGCACTCGTTGGGCCCGGTGCGCGGCCGATTCCGCGGCGCGGGCGATCAGCTCGTGGGCGAGGTCGGGCCGCTGCGGTTCGGCGGTCGTCACGCGCTGCCCCGATCGTCCGGGGCTGTCTGCGGCTTGTGGACCCGGCAGCCGATCAGCGCACTCAGCCCAGGCCGGTGCTCGGCCGTGAGTTCGAGGCGGGCGACTCGGTCGCCCTCTCGTCCGGGGACGGATCCGCGCACATCCCAGCCGATGCCGGTCAGTCGACGCAGAAGGGCGGCGATGGGCTCGGCTTCGAGGGGGTGGCGGACCAGGCTCTCGGCCCGTACGAGCGGGAGGTCGAGCCGGGCGGCGAAGTCGGAGGCCCACAGGGTGATCAGCCGGGTGATGTCGTCGGGCTGGCCGGGCAGGGTGTGGACGCAGCTCAGGAAGAGGCACGGGCCCTCGCCCCATCCGAGGTCGGGGTCGCGCTGCGGGATCATGCAGGCCAGCAGCTTCCCGTCCTCGAACAGCCCGGCGGGCTTCTCCTGCGGGTCGCGGAAAAGCGCCGGGAGGTCGGCTCGGGCGGGGACGGGCAGACCGTGCATGGTGAGCCAGCGCTGGCGGTCCTGAACGAGGGCGGCAGCTTCCTCGCGCTCGGCGTCCGTGCGCAGCGTGCGCATCTCATATACGGCGACCGGCGGCGCTGGCGTGATCGGGAGCTGAGCGGGTCGCTCCTCGCTGGCTGTGGAGGTCGTGGGCCGGGTCACTTGCTCGCTCCGCTTCGTGTCGCGTGGGACTGCTCGGCCGGCAGCAGCTGCCAGCTGTGCGCCAGGACCACCAACTGGGTGGTGTCCTGTGCTCCCGTGTCGGCGAGGAGCTGGTCGAGCGCGGCGCGCAGGTCGGCCGGGGCGAGGTTGGCGGCGCGGGCGATGTCGAGGGGCTGGCTGTGTTCGGTGACGGCCTTGAGCAGGCTGATCCGCTCGGCGCTGATGTCCGGAGCGGGCCGCTGTGGTGTCGGGGCGGTGATCTCTCCGGCGCCGAGGATGCGGTGTGCGACGACGGCGAGGGAACAGCGTTCGGGGCAGCGCAACTTCCAGCGCACGGTGCGCAGCGTGGAGTGGACAGTGCCCAGCTTGAGCTGGGTTGCGGCTGCGATCTCGCGAGCGTTCAGGCCCTCCACCACGTGCTGGGCGAGCCGCCGTTCAGACGGGGTGAGGCGCTGTGTTGGGGCGAGGGCGGTCATGGCAGGCTTCCTCGTTGATGTCGGTCAGCTGGTCGTCGTCGGGCGCAGGCGCACGGGGACGGTGGTGTGTCCGTTGCTGATCAGGCTCGGCAGCCTCCGCAGCTCCTCGTGTCCGGTGGCGAGCTGGGCGTCGGGGAAGCGCTCGAAGAGCAGGCGCAGGGCCGTGGCGACTTCGAGGCGGGCCAGCGGGGCGCCGAGGCAGAAGTGGACGCCGTGCCCGAAGGCGAGGTGCTCCTTGCTGGGGCGGATGGCGTCGAAGCGGTCGGCGTCCTGGTGCCAGTCGGGGTGGCGGTTGGCGGCGGCGTAGGAGGCGAGGATCGCCTCCCCGGCCTTGATCGTCTGTCCGTCGGGGAGCGTGATGTCGATCCGGGCGTAGCGCAGGGGAAGGTGCTTGACCGCGGGCTCGTGCCGCAGCGTCTCCTCGACGATGTCCTGCCAAGTGCACCGTCCGTCTCGGACGTGGGCGAGCTGCTGCGGATCGGACAGCAGGGTGGTGATGGCCTGGTCGATGACGTTGACGGTGGTCTCGTACCCGGCGCTGATCATCAGAAGGAGCGTGTCGCGCAGCTCGGCGTGGCTGAGGGCGGAACCGTCGCCCTCGTCGTCGCGGGTGGCGATCAGCAGCGAGGTCATGTCCTCGCCGGGCTCACTGCGCTTGGTCTCGATCAAGGCGTCCAAGAGGCCGTAGAGGGCGGCGGTGTTCGCGGCCTGCTCCTCGGCGGTGAGGTGGGTGGCGAACACGTTGTCCACCACGGTGCGGAACTCGGTGCGCCGGTCGGCGGGCACGCCCATCAGCTTGCCGATGACGGCGATCGGGAGCGGGTAGGCGAGGTGCTCGCGCAGGTCGACCGTCTCACCGGCCGGGAGGTCGTCGAGGTCGTCGAGGATGCCGGTCACGAGGGCCTCGATGTCCGGCTGGAGGGCGGCGGTGCGGCGGGCCGAGAGGGCGGGGGCGACCATGCGGCGCAGACGGCTGTGGTTGGCGCCGTAGGCGGTGAACATGTTCTCCACCGCCACCCACAGGGCCAGCGGCCAGGTGGGCACGGTCTCGGCGAAGGCCGGCCAGTGGGCGCGGCCGTCCTTGGAGATGTCCTTGCTGGTCAACAGTCGCTTGAGGAGGGCAGGGTCGGAGACGGACCAGGCACGCACGCCGAGGATGTCCACCAGGGTCGCCGGGCCGCGCTCGCGCAGGGCCTGGTGTTCGGCGTCTGGATCGGTGGCGGTGGGGTCGAGGACGAGTATCTGCTGTTCGGGCACGGTGGGCTCGCTTTCAGCTAAGGGGGAAGGTGATGGGCAGGGTGGTCAGGGAGCGGTGGAAGGGGCCGGGGCGCCAGGTGAGGTCGTCGCGGTGGCCGTCGAGGTCCATCTCGGGCAGCGCGTCGAGGATGTGGAGGATGGCGGCTTCGGCGATGAGGTAGGCGTGCGAGCTGGCCGGGCAGCGGTGCGGGCCGGCGCCCCAGGCGAGGTGGGCCCGGTTGCCCAGCGGCCGGTGAGTCCCCAGGGCGGGGTCGTTGTTGCAGGCCGCGTAGCTGATGACCACCGGCTGGTCGGCCGGCAGCAGGAATCCGCCGATGTCGGCCGGGCGGGGCGGGTAGGTCATCGCGAAGTTCGCGAGCGGGGGGTCACGGTAGAGGACGCTGTCCAGGGCCTCGCGGACGGAGGCGTCGCCGGCGTGCAGGTCCCCGGAGAACTCGGGGTTGGTGAGCATCTCCAGGAGGGTGTTCGTGATGAGGTTGGTCAGGGGTTCGATGCCGGCCCCGTAGAGGGTGATGAGCTGCTGGCCCATCTCGGTGTCGTCGAGCCGGGTGACGTGGGTGAGGAGTCTGCTGGTCACGTCGTTGCCGGGGTGCCGGCGGCGCAGGGCGACGAGGTCCGCGACGGCCTGGAGGAGGATCCGGTTGCCAATGGAGGCGTTGACCCCGTCGAAGATCTTCGCCATCCCGTCGGCGATCCGGTGGCCGACCTCGTCGGGGCAGCCGAGCAGGTGGCTGAGCATCTGGAACGCCAGGGGCCAGGCGTACTGCGACAGCAGATCGGCCCTGCCTGCGGCCTTGAAGGCGTTGATGGTCTGCTCGGCGACCAGTTCGACGTGGTCGCGCAGCGCGTGCTGGTCGACGGCCCCGAGGGCGGCGGTGTTCGCGGCCCGGTAGCGGGCGTGCTCGGCGCCGGCCGAGCGCAGGGCGTTGGGGCGCCACTCCATCATCGGCCGGATGGGGCAGGTGTCGGGGACGGACGTCTGCCACCGGCGCGGGTCGGCGGGGAAGCGCTGCGGGTCGCCGAGAATGCGGCGGGCCTCCTCGTACCCGACGACCAGCGTGGCGGGCACGCCGGGGGCCAGGTCCACGGGAACCAGGGGGCCGCACTGCTCGCGCATGCGCCGGTAGGCGGCGTGCGGGTTCTGGGCGAAGTCCGGCTCGTACAGAGGGATGCGGTGGGTCGCGGTGCTCACGGTCGGGGCTCCAGACGGTGCGCGAGACGGGCGAGGTATTCGGTGAGCTGGATCAGGGCCTGCATGCAGGACGCCCGCTCGCGGGCGTCGCACACGGTCAGCGGGGTATGGCCCTCCAGCGCGAGGGCCTCGTGGATTTCTTCGAGCGGGTGGCAGGGGGCGCCGTCGAACTGGTTGACCGCGACCGCGTACGGGACGCCGTTCTCTTCCAGGAGGCCGAGGATTTCGTGGGAGGCGTCCAGGTCGCGCGGGTCGACGAGGACCAGGGCGCCGAGGGCGCCGACGATCAACTCCTGCCACAGGAAGCTGAACCGGGCCTGGCCCGGGGTGCCGAACAGGTAGAGCACGAGGTCGTCGCCGAGGTGCTTGCGCCCGAAGTCCACGCCGACGGTGGTGGTGGACTTGGCCGGGGTGCGGGCCAGGTCGTCGACCAGGGCGCTCGCCCGGGTGATGGTCTCCTCCATGTGCACCGGGGGCACCTCGGAGACGCTGCCGACGAAGGTGGTCTTGCCCACGCCGAAGGCTCCGGCGACCACGATCTTCGCGGTCTCCGTCACCGTCGGCGCGACGAACCGGTCAGGCGTGAGCGCGAAGGCCATGGAGAACCCTTTCGAGAAGTGAGGCCGGGGGCCGGTCGTCGTCCTGGCGCTGGGCGAGGGTCATCAGTCCGTGCTCGATGAGGTCGGCCACGAGAATGCGGGTGGTCGAGGGCGGGAGGGCCAATGCGGAGGCGACCTCGGCGACGGCCAGCCCGCCGCCCTGCGCGGGTGCGAACAGGGCGAGCACGCGGCGTGCGTCGGTGTTCAGGCCGGGACGGGTGCCGGTCGCGGCGAAGACCACGCTCTCCAGACGCACGTCCGTGCTGGGGCGGGTCCGTCCGCCCGTGCGGACGTAGGGCCTGACCAGATCCGGGTCCTGCCGCGGCCTGCTCATGCCAGCGGGGCCTGCGCGCCGCCGGCGACGCGCGTCTCGACTCCCAGCTGGTCACCCACGCTCGCGGCCAGGCGCAGAGCGGCCTCGCTGATCACCCCGATGTCCGCGTGGGGGCTGTCGGTCCGTACGGCGAGCATCGTGTTCTCGCCGGCCGGGATGAGCAGGGAGATGTGGTCGACCGACTCCATGACGAACTGGCGGACGCCCCCGCCGCTCGTCTCCCGGTCGTAGGCCCGCGATGCTCCCCACAGCGTGGAGGCGATGGCCGAGATCTTCTCGGCACGTTCGCGTGGCAGCCGGTCGGTGTGGGCCGGGCTCATGCCGTCCGCGGCGACCAGTACGGCGTACTGCACGCCGACGGTGTCTTCCAGGCTTTCGAGGAGCCAGCCGATCTTCTTGTCGGTCATGCGTAGTGTCCTTGGTCGTTGTCGGCGGTGGGGTGGGGGGCGTCCTGCTCGACACGGGCGCGCTGGGTGCCGCGCGCCCAAGCGGCGATCACACTCGCCCGTCCCGGCTCGGCGTTGGCCGGTCGAGGAGCAGGCGGGGCGGCGGGCGTGGTGCGGCGGCTGCGGACCGTCAGCCCGCTGGCCGTCGTTCGGGCAGCCGGGGGCTCGTGGACGGGCTCCCCGGCCGTCGGGGGGACGGGGGCAAGCGAGGGCTGCGAAGGTGCAGGAACCGGGGTGAGCGCAGGGAGCCGACCGTCCGGGACGGGGGCGAGAGCGGCTGGAGGAGCGTCCTGTGCCGGCTGCGGTGCCTGTGGCACCGTGGTGAGAAGGTTCTGGGGGAGGGTGAGCAACGCGCGAGTGCCCAGCAGGGAGTTGGGCGCCTGGACATCGACCCGGAATCCGTAGGCACTCGCGAGGGCGGCGGCGACCCGGAACCCGGTCTGCGGGCGGGCACCGAGCTGCGTGATGTCATCCGTGCGTTGCCCGGTGAGGATGTCCCGGGCGGCGTCGAGCTGCTCCGGCGTCATCTGCAGACCGCTGTCGTCCACGAAGACGGTGACCCCATGGTGGCCCTGTTCGAAGGACACGTGCACTCTCGAGTGCGGTGGCGAGAAGCGCAGCGCGTTGTCCAGCAGGAGCGCGAGGGTGTGCACCACGGGCCCGACCACGCGGGTCCTCACCGCGAGGTTGAGTTCCTGGGGCTGCACGCGCTGGTAGTCCTCGACGGAGCCCATCGCGGCCCGCACCACGTCGGTCAGCGTCGTGGTGGGCCAGTGCCGGGTCAGCTTGCCGCCGGCCAGGATGGTCCAGCCCTGGGCGACCAGCAGCATCTGCTGGACGGTGTGGTCGATACCGGTCAGCGTCTCGAACGCGGCGTCGTCCTCGTGCGCGCGGACCCCCTCGCTGACCTTGCGACTGGTCTTGGCGGCCATGCCCACCAGCGCCGACGACACACTGCGCACCGCGGCCTCGGTCGACCGCACCGCAGTGGCCCGTACCTGAGTGATCTCCTCCTGCGCGGTGGTATGCGCATGCCGCAACTCCTCCGCGCCGCGCGTCTTCGCCTGCTCGATCTCCTGGTGCGCCGCGTACCGGGTCTCGCGGACCACGGCCTGGACGACGCCGGCGGTGCCCTTGACCACATTGGTCAGATGCTCACCGACCGCGGTGCCGGCCAGTTCCGGTGCAGCGGCCGGCACGGAGATCCGGCCGCCCGTCTGATGGACCTGGGGCAGCGTCTCGTGGACCAGCTTGTGCAGGGCACGCGCGGTGGCCTGTTGTTCGCGGGCCAGGAGGTGAGCCTGCTGCCGCGTCTTCTGCCAGCGGCGGTGGGCAACCCAGGCCGCTGCCCCGGCGACGATCGCCGCGGCGGCGAACAGGATGACCATGGTCGTGGCGGTTGCGTTCATCAGACACCTGCCACCAGGAGCACGTCGGGCAGGCTCGCGGGAGCACCCGCGTCGAGCTGCTGCAGCAGGAGCGCGGACCCGATCCCCCCGATGTGGCTGTACGCCTGCAGGAAGTTGCCCAGTTGCCGCCCGGTCGTAGGGTCGTACTGCTCGATGCGCGGTAGGCGTTTCATCGTGTAGATCTCCGTTAGGCCCCGCGAACGGGGTGGGCTTCAGGGCCGTTTGGGGCGGCCGGTGAACTGTCGGTGAGGCGGGGCACCGTCGCGGCGGCGACTCGATCTGCGCCGGTGAGGTCTCCTCGCCGACTTGCGGGGACTGAGGGCGCGGTCACCGCGGAGAACCAGCCAGGCTGTGGGACCGAGGATCAGGACGATCAGAACCGCTCCGGTGACGGTCATGTCCGGGGCACGGAGGCAGCCAGCACGAGACAGGCGAGTGCGAGGGCGAAGACCGCGCCGCGCAGGACGTTGATTCCAGGCGTCCAACGACGCCGTCCCCGCTGCTGCTTCGCACGGTGGCTGCCGCAGGTCTCCACTGTCGCGGCGAGCTCCTGGGTCGCCTTGGCCAGTTGGACCAGGTACACCCTGCTGGGCGCATAGCCGTCGGGGCCCCCGCCGAGCCGAGCTGTTGGGCGCGACGCAGTGCCGGTTCCTCGTTCGGCACCATGACGCCGAGTTGATTGATGTGACCCCGCAGACGCCTCGCGAGGTCTTCCACGTCGGCAGCGGTCTCCGGCAGCGGCGATCCCTCGTCCAACACGAACGCCGCCGTCTCCGCCGTGGCTGTTGCTTGATCGCGCTGCCGGACCAGCTCGTCAGTGACGCGAGCCTTCCTGCTGGGCGTGGCGCGTTGACCGTCCGCCTGCCGTGGAGCCAGCGAAAGACGCATGACACAACTCCTGTTCGAATCAAGCCAAGTTGATCGGGATTCGCCGTGCGGCGGCGTCGGTCGTCGTACAAAGTGAGTGATCTGGTCGCTACGTTGAGTGAACCGTGAATCGCCGCCGAAGGGTATGCCTGCGCGACCCCCGGGGCCGTCAAAGGCGTCAAAGATCATTTCGGAACCGAGGGACAGCCCATGGCCCGTGCGCGAAACGAAGCCCTCGCCGCACTTCTGCGCGAAGCCGGCTGGTCCCAGCCACAAGCAGCCGCAGCGGTCGCCCGGGTAGCCGCGGAGAGCGGGGTGTGTGAGCTGGAGGCCATCTCCCGTTCGCACATCGCCATGTGGGTGCAGGGCACACAACCGAGCGGTCAGGCACCTCATATCCTGCGCGAGACGCTGTCCCGCAGACTCGGCCGCCGCCTCACCCTGGCCGACCTCGGGCTGGAAGGTGAAGCCACAGGCCAAACCGACAGCGGTTCCGACTGGAGCGTCGACCCTCTGACCGTGCTGGCCGAGCTGGGAAGCGACGACCTCGAGATGCACCGACGCAAACTGCTGGCGACTGCCGCGTACTCGGCCGCCGGCCTCGCCCTGCCCACCGCCTCGTGGTGGGCAGCCGCCCCCGCCGCAGCGGCGAAGCGGCCAGCGGTCTCCCCGCGGCCGGCGACCCAGGCTGACATCGACGATGTCCGCGACCTGACGACTTTCTACTCCGCGCGAGACCAGCAGCGCGGCGGAGCCGCCGGCCGCTCGGCCCTGGCCGGCCACCTTCGCGACGAAGCGGTGCCCCTGCTCGGCAGCAGGTTCCGCACGGAACAGCTCCGCCGCGACACGTACTCGGCCGTGGCGGCGATGACCTACCTCACCGGCTGGATGGCCTTCGATGCCTCCGAACACCGCACCGCCCAGCGCTACCTCACCCTTGCCGCCCGCATCGCGGCCGAAGCCGGCGACGGACCGCTCGGCGGCCACATCCTGCGCGCCCTCGCCCACCAAGCCGTGGACCTCGGGCACCCGCGCAGGGCACTCGCCCTGGCTGACGCCTCCATGTCCCGCGACCGCTACGGCCAGGCGAGCCCCCGGGAGAAAGCCCTGCTCGCGATCGTCCACGCACGAGCCCTCGCGGCCGACAGCGACCGCCCCGGAACCCTCGCGGCCATCAGCCGCGCAGAGCGGGACCTCGCCCGAGCCGAGAACAGGGAGGCGCCGGGCCGCGTGGGCTTCTTCCAGGAAGCCTCCCTCGCCCACGAGACCGCTTGCGCCCTGCGCGACCTGGGCCGGCCGCTCGACGCGGAGATCCACTTCAAGCGCAGCGTCGCAACCCGACGCCGGCAGCAGTACGCCCGCACCCACAGCGTGACCCTCGGCTACCTCGGCGCAGTCCAGGTCCAGCAGGGACGCCTCGACGAGGCATGCGCCACCTGGAGCGAAGCCCTCGATGCGATGTCCGGCATCCACTCCGGCCGCGCCCGCGACGTCATCGTCCGCATGCAGAGCGACCTCTCGCCCGTACGGCACCGCGGCGGCCGACCCGTTGTGGAGCTGGACCGCCGCGCACGCGAAATGCTCCGCACCATAGGCTGAACACCGATCCGGGCGGCGGCGCCCCCACCCTCGGGATACCGCCCAACGCGCCCTGCCGAGCGAGAGGAACGAACGGTGGTCTCCACGTACGAGGTCAGGCCGATCGCCACGGTCGTGGGGGGACACACCCGCGTCCTGGACGACTATCAGGGAGGAGTCCGGTCGATCATCCGTCTCCATGACGAGTACCCGCTCGAAACCCTGCAAGGGATCGAGGAGTTCTCGCACCTGGTGGTGACGTGGCGCTTTCACCTGGCGCGTCCGGAGGAGGTGCAGCTTCATGCCCGCAGTCCTCGAGGGAACGGGCGTTGGCCGGCCACAGGGACCTTTGTGCACCGCAATCACCGCCGGCCGAACCAGCTCGCGATCAGCTACCCACGGCTGCTCGACGTGGCCGGTCGGGATCTTCTGGTCACCGACCTCGATGCCGTCGATGGGACGTCCGTGATCGACCTGGCGCCGTACTTCGAACAGATGGGGCCCCGGGGCCCTGTCCGTCAGCCGGCTTGGCCGGGCGAGATGCTCGACCCGAGCTACTGGGCGGACGCAAGCGAACGACCTGCGGAGCGCAGCGTGTAGTGGGAATGACTGAGCTGTTCTGTACGCCCTGCGCACTACGACTCCGTGGGCTCGGCGGTCTGCGGGGCATGATGTTCGGGATCGGCGATGAAGAACCACACGTCTTTCCCCTCGCCGGACATCGCCACCGAGAACTCGTCGACCAACGCCCGCACGAGAGCGAGGCCCCGGCCTCCGAGGTCGAGAGGCGCCGCTGTCTTCCGCACAATCGGCCGAGGGTCTTGATCGCGGACGACCGCGGTGACACCGCCCGGGACGTGCTGTACGAGCAGGTTCGCTGAGCGCCACCCGTTCTCATCCGGGCCGGTGTGCACCAGCACGTTCGTCAGCAGCTCGTTCACGGTGAGAAGGACGCTCTCGGCGACTTCACCGCTGACCCCCCACCAGGCGAGATGGTGACGCACCACACCGCGCACGAGACCCAGGTGCCTCTTCTCGAGCCGGAAGGTCATGTCGAGTTGGCCCCGGCTGCTTCTGGACGCGGCTCGGGTCGATGGGCCCGTGCCGGGGCTTTGAAGAAGTGTGCTCATCGATGCTCCGTCCGTTGCACCGGAAGCCCTACATCGGGGGCGGTTGCGGTGTGTACTGGGACCGAATCGGTCAGCAACCATTGAGGCAGAGCACGGGCTCGTCGTGCAGGCCCTGATGCCGAGAGCCGAAGAGTTCGGCATCGCGAGGATGGGGAACGGACATGCCGCAGCCAGAGAAGCCGCTCAACCCGGGAGCCTCTCCGCAGGATTGGTTCGGCAGTGAGCTGCGTTTCCGACGTAAGGCGGATGGCCTCTCGGCCAAGGCTCTGGGACGGTTAGCGCAGGTCAGCGATGACATGATCTTGTCGATCGAGAAGGGGCAGTACCCCTCGTGCCAGCTGGAGGTGGCCCAGCGCCTGGACAAGGTGCTGGAGACCGGCGGAGTCTTCGAGCGGGCATGGCCGATGGCCTTCAGCCTCCGCGATGCCGATAAAAAGCGCCCTGATGCCGATAAACGCTCTCGCAAGGGGCCGGAGACATCGGTTCAGGTGCATCGAGGCCGCATCCTGGGCAGTGACGAAGTACCTCCTCGCCTTGGGAGCCCCGAGCCCGTGGACCGACGCGCGTTCCTCCAAGTCAGCGGCCTGGCCGCCATTGCCCCCATAGACCTCACGCACGGTTTTGCCCCGTCCGAGCTGACGCTTCCCGATTCGATCAGCTCCCACAACGTCGACCAGGTTCAGGAAGTAGCCACCGCGATCAGCGGTTGGGACAACAAGTTCGGTGGCGGAGGCATGGTCGGCGATGTCGCCGGCCGTGTGATGCAGTGGGCGGCCGGACTCCTGGGCGCCAAGTGTCCGGAAACTTTGCGGTCCGACCTCCTGGCTGCCGTCTCCCGGCTGGGCATCGTCGTTGGCGCCTCGGCTTTCGATTCCTACAACCACACCTACGCCACAGCGACGTTCCTCTTCGCCGCCGATCGCGCCGAGGAAGCAGGGGACTGGCACCTGCGCGCGAAGGCATACTCGTTCCTCGCACGACAGGCCGTGTGGCTCGGTCAGCCCGATGACGGGCTCACGCATGCCGAGAAGGGCCTGGTGCGTTCCGACCGGCTTACCGCCACCGAGCGGGCCATGCTGCACACGGCACGGGCCAGGGCGTTCGGCAAGATGGGCAACGTCCGCGACTGCATGGCCGCTGTCGGCGAGGCCGACGAAGCGTTCTCCCACGCTCGCCCGTCCGAGGAGCCGCCGTGGATGGCCTACTACGACGAGGCCCAGCACAACGGCGACACCGCTCACGGGCTGTTCGACCTCGTCATCCTCGCGGACCAGGACCCGGGACGAGCGGCCCGCCGTCTTGACGCCGCCGTGAAGGGCCACTCGGACGCCTACAAACGCTCCCGGGCCATCTCCCGCACGAAACTCGCCGCACTCATCATGGCCAAGGGCGATCCCCGCCAGGCGGCTGCCATCGGCCACGATGCTCTGGACGAGGTGGGCCGGCTCACCTCCCGCCGCGCCGCCGACGACCTGCGACAGCTCGGGGCGTTCGCCACCAAGCATCCCAAGGTGGCGGAGGCCGTCGCCCTGCGGGAGCGCATTGTCGCTACGGTCTCCGCATGACCATCTCGGCAGCAGCCCCCGCCCGAGAGGCCCTCGAACAGGCATGCGCTGCCGTGGGGCTCGACCCCCGCGGGGCCGAGCCCGTACGGCTGGCAGAGAACCAGATATGGAGACTGCCCGGACAGCACGTGATGGTCCGAATCGCGCGGCGTGGCCAGACCACAGCCGCGCTCCGGGAAGTACGGGTTGCGCGATGGCTGGCCGAGAACCACATGCCGGCTGTCCGCCTCGCCGACGTCAGGCAACCGGTCGAGGCCGGTGGTCGGCCCGTCACCTTCTGGGAGGAACTCCCGCCGCACGAACACGGCAGTCACACGGAGGTCGCGCAGCTGCTCAAGCGCCTCCATGCGCTGCCCGCTCCTGATTTCGAACTCGGGTACCTGGACCCGTTCGTCCGCATCAGCGAGCGCTTGGAGGCAGCAACTACGTTGACTGGCGCGGACCGTCAGTGGCTGAAGGGGCTTCACCAAGAACTTGTGACAGCGTGGGCCGAGCGCCTGCACGGGCATCCGGACTGTGCTGTGCACGGCGACGCCTGGCCCGGCAACCTGATCCGCACTGCCGGGGGCCCGCTGATGATCGACCTGGAGCGCTTCTCGCTGGGCCCACCGGAATGGGACCTGATCTCAACAGCCGTACGAGCGCGGACGACAGGCGCGATCACGCTGGCGGAGTACGACGAGTTCTGTGCCGCGTATGGGTACGACGTAACCGCCTGGGCCGGTTACCCGACCTTGGCTGGCGCTCGGGAACTTCGCATGGTGACATACGCCGCCCAGCACGCCGCCAGCAATCCCGAGTGGGCAGGTCAGGCCCAGTACCGCGTTGACTGCCTGCGTGGCCGCCGCGGGCCGCGTCCGTGGAACTGGAAGGGAATCATGTAGTCCGCATCGACTGAGACGGTCGACGATCTCGCGCGTCCGCCCCAGAGCACGGATGTCGGTGCTGTATGCGGCAGTTTTGCTAGATGCCTTACTTGGCAAGCTTGCTGGCTTGCTGACGCCACGCTGTGCTTCTCGCGAACCATAGGGGCCACAGATGGCAGACACGACGCCGGACAGCACGGATCAGCCAGATGGGGAAGGTAGCGGCGACCAGTCGCAGGCCGGTCGTGCCAAGCGGATGAAGGCATGGGGGCCGCTGTCGTCGCTGCCGGCCTGGCAGGGGATGTGGCTGCTGAGACGCAGGGCGTCTTCTCGGCAATCGTGACTCAGTGGAAGCCCGTTGTGTCCAAGTGGGCTCCCGCTCTCCACCCGCCGACCGTCGAGGCCGTCAGGATCGCACCGACGGTCCGACCTGACGTAGTGACGGCCCGCGTCAGCCCGGAGACGGAGAAGGTCTCCGAGAGCCCGCAAAGGCCCTCGGCAGACCAGGTCGTCCGGCAGCTCTACGACCGGCTGGGAGGGAAGCGTCCTGGGACGAAGCACATCGTCAGCGCCTTGAGCGATGCGGGTCTGCCGCACTCCGAGGGCACGGCGAGGGAGGCCCGGAAGAGGGTGGAGATGCGGGAGCCGAAGCTGAAGGGGTTGCCGCCTGTCTGAGGGCCGTCATGACGGGAGCCCGGGACCGTTGGAGGATCACCTCCTGGCCCCGGGCTCCGTTACATGCGAGGGGTCAGAAACAGGACCCATCTTTCTCGACAGTGTCGGGCCGGATGCAGGGGGAGCCAGCGGCGTACTCGCCGCCACGGTCGAAGACCTGGAGGGTCGCCGTCTCATTGATCTCCCACCAGGCCGCGAAGGCCTCGGCGATGTAGCGGGTCTGCTTCTCCAAGTCCATCATCTTGCCCTCCTCCCCCCAGTCGCCGTCGTCTATGGCCTCGTAGTTGATGGTCGGGAAGTCGGAGCTGGCCTCCAGGACCGGGTAGACCTACTTGCGCTTGTAGCCCCGCCACCCCTTGAGGTGCTTGACCGCCTTCTTCTGCTTGGCGGTCCCGTGCTTGGCGACGAACTCCTTGAACTGCTCGAAGGTGCCGGGGGTGTTGGCGATCTCCGCGAGGGTCATCGTGACCTTCTTCGGTTCGAGGGTGACCGTCTCCTCCGGCTCCTGCGTGACGGGCTTCTCCGGCGAGGGGCTGACGGGCTTCGGCGAGCCGGCCGTGGCGCTCGCGGTAGCGCTGGGCTTGGTCGTTGACGAGGCGTCCGAGTATGGAGCGTCGCCACACCCCGTCAGCGTCCCGATGAGTGCACTCACCACGACGACGCCGCACACCAAGGTTGACTTGCTCTTCCTCATACTGATGCCCACGTACACAACCTCCATCAAGCGCTGGAGGGGTTACCGACAGGCGTCATCGCAGGTAGGAGCCCCTCATCCCGTGACGCGCGATCGTACATGTGGACGAGTTGTGAAGAGACTGCGCCCCTGGCGTGCGGGTAGGGCTCGAAGGGCCCTGACGGAATCAGCCCCGTCAACGCCCGCATCCCGGCAGGATGATCACCATGCAGGCGGAGATACTGGCGGGGTTGATCGGGTTCGGTGGTGCCATAGTGGGTGCCGGGGGTGCCCTGCTCGGTGGATGGCTCCAGCGACGCCACCAGGCTGCGACGGCCCGGGAGGAACGCCAGGACGCCCGTGGATACGTCGCAGGAGAGAAGGCCCTCGGGGAGCTGTATCAGCTCCGTCAGCACCTGATCATCTGCGGTACTGCGGGAGAGGTCCCCGAGGATCGCCAGCTCTGGCGGTTCATAGCCATCTGGCACTTGGACGACGCCGAGTTGGCGATCATGCTGATGCCCAACGCCTCTCAGATCCGCGAGCAGCTCACGAAGCCTCTGTACTGCGCCAGGCGGTACGAGGTGGCAGGGCAGCACCGTTACCAGCAGACCCCCTGGATGAAGGCATGCGTCACGAGCGCGATCGACATGCTCTCGTCTCACCTCCGAGGGAGCCGGGTACCGGACATCGGCTTGGAGAGGATCAGGGCCAGGGTCAGGGAGAACTATCGCGAGTGGGGCTCCGCCTGACGGCTATGGAGGAGCTGGACTTAGCTTGACTCTGTCGGGGATCTTGGAACTGGAGAGGTCAGCTGCCGAGAGTTCGCCAGGACTTGAGGCGGGGGATCGCGCGTTGATCAAGGTAGCTCTGGAAGGCGGTCGGCTGCCGGGGCGAGGGTCCTTCTCCGGTCGGTGGCAGTCCGCTGAGGCGCTCGATGTTGACGGCGATGGCGGTCAGGACGGGTGGGAGGTGGGCCTTGTTCCGCCCTCGGTAGCGGCAGCGGCGCAGGCCGTGGCCGTGGGCGAACTCGTTGACCGTGCCCTCGACCCCGGAGCGGACCGCATAGCGGGCCTTCCACTCGGCGGTCTGCTGCTGGGTTCGAACGCGAAGTTGCAGGTCGCGTAGTTCGCGCGGAGGAAAGCCCACGTTCCGGGCGCTTTCGCTGGAGGTGGTGCACTGGGTGCGGGCCGGGCAGGGGTGACACTGGCCCTTGGTGAACCGAGCCACAATCAGCGGGGCCGCGGTCGGCGAGGAGGTCGGGTAGGGGCCGTGCCAGCCCCGGCTCACCTGGCCCTGGGGGCAGGTGACCTGCCGGCGATCGTAGTCAATGTGGAAGTCGTCCCGGGCGAAGCCCTCGTTCCGACGGTATTGCCGGGTGGGGTTGCCCCGGAGTGGCCCGGAGACGGTGACCTGGTGATCACGCGCGGCCTGTTCCAGGTGAACCAGGGAGGTGTAGCCGCTGTCGACCAGATGCTCGGCGGGCAGCAGGCCACGACGGCGCAGACGGGTGTGGATGCCGGGCAGGACCTTGCTGTCGTGCGTGGTAGCCGCGGTGGTGGCCACGTCCGTGATCACGTTGGGGCCGTCGGGGGCACAGGTCTCGGTCAGATGAGCGGCGAACCCCTTCCAGCTGATGATGTGTCCGTGGCGCGCGTAGCGGGCCGACGTGTCGTAGGGAGAGACGATCGCCCGGGACGAGGGCGGCAGTCCGGGCCCGCTGTCCTCGTCGGTGCGCCAGAGCAAGCGGCCCGCAGCGTCGCGGTAGTAGTTCTGCATCACTACCTGGCGCAGAGCCTGGACGCGAGGGCCGAACGCCCGGTCCGTCCCGTGCCGGTAGAGGTGTTCCAGGAGCCGGACGGCGTCGTTGCCAGTGGCCAGGATCCTGGTCCTGGGCTTGGTGGGGTTCTTGCCCAGGCGGACCGGCCGGCCGTAGCGGCGCCCCCAGTCCTCATCGACCAGATCGTCTGGCAGATGACCGGCGGTGCCGGCGACTTCTTCCAGCGCGGCGCGGACCGTCTCGGTGATCAGCTCCAGGCGGGTCAGGTCGCGGACCGCGGCCAGGACATGGGTGGAGTCGGTGCGCTGCGTGGTGCGCTCGCGCACCAGCCCGGCCTCCTTGAGGCGGGCCAACGCGAGGTCGAGGAGGCGGTCGGCGCGGTCGCCCTCGGTGAGACGGTCACGGAAGTCGGCCGGCACGCTGTGGTGGAAGCCGGGGTCGTCCGGCTCCATGGCCAGGGCGTATGTGAAGTCGATGCGGCAGCGGACCGCCTCGGCGGCCTGCCGGTCCGACAGATTGAGCAGGAACTGCAGCACGCAGACGGTGGCCAGCTGGGCAGGCGAGAGGCCGGGGCGCCCGTCGCGCGGGTACCAGTCGGCGAAGTCCTCGTCGCGCCACAGCCCATCGAGCCGGTCTCTCACCCATATCGCCGTCGTGCCATCCGGGTTGCTCGCCCGCGCGATCTGCGCGGTCAGAGACGGGACTTGCTCACCGGAACGGGGACGGAGGGACAACGGGCACCTCGACAACTGCTTCGGTTATCGGAACCACCCGAGCATGCCCGTTGATCATGCTGTCGCGCCGCGAAACTCCAAGATCCCCGACAGAGTCAAGCTATAATCCCCGCCGCATCCAGAAACGACTCGGCTACCTCAGCCCCATCGAGTTCGAGGAGAAGCACTACGCCGAACAGGCAACGGCCGAACCGGTGAACCTGAAACCCCGCCAAACCGCCCTGACCAGCTAGTCAGTCACTCCCGCACAGCGGGGGAAGCTCACACCAGGGCGATGCGCCACGGCCCGCTCGGCAGGACCACCAGCGCGGTGAGGTGTGTGGCCCGGACCACCTAGCTCGTCGGCGGCGCCACGGGGGAAAGGGGTGTCCACGAGGTGGCCGGGGGTGTCCGCGAGCTGGTTGAGGGCCTCAGTACGGTCATGCGACTCATCCTGGCCGCCCTTATCCGTCCATTCATCAGCCTGTGCGATGGACCTCATGAGCCTCCGGTACCAGGTGTACGCGGCGAGGTCGGCCGGGCGGCGGAGGCACAGTCGTTCCCCGGGGGCCCGGACAGAAGCAGGCCCCTCCGCGGGAGTGCGGAGAGGCCTGACCTGGTGCACCGGGCGGGCTACGACGCGTCGCGGACCGTGCCCTCGAAGGGCGGGCCCAGCGGCGCACCCTCGTCGTCCGTCAGCTGGAAGCGGACGTACTCGGCCAGCTCCTTCACCGGGTCGCGGATGGTCGGGACGGTCAGGTCCGCGGATTTTTCGCCCGCCTCGATCGTCGTCCACAGCGTCCCGTACTCGACCTTCGAGAGCGGGACCGCCGGGTTCGGGATCGTCTCCACGAGCTGGGACAGCCACTCCTGGTCGACGTCGGCCGTGGACAGCTCCGGGCGGCCGCCGGTGACGGGGACCAGCTGGGCCACGGCCCAGACCTCGATGTCCGCCTTCTCCGAGAGGGAGATCCGCCACGTCAGCGGCGCGCCCTCGGTGACGTCGGCGGTCACCGGCTCGATGGTCACCTCCGGCATCGGGTCATCGTTCTCGGCGGTGACACCGCCGACGTCCGCTCCGATAACCGTGCCCTGAACGGCCTTGACCAGGATGTCGTGGGGCTTGTCCCAGCCGTAGCGCTTGTTGCCCTCGACCTTCACCTTGACCTTGATCCCGGCGGTGCCGGGGCCGACCTTGACCAGTCGGCCGGTCGACCTACCGGTGTCCGGGTCGATGACGTACAACCGGACCGCGCCCGCGTTCTTGCCGGTGATGCGGACGGGCACCTGGTACGTACGGAAGCCGGAGTCGCCCTCCTTGACCGTGAGGCGGCCGATGTCGACGCGGGCGAGCGGCGCGGCCTTCACCGCGGGCGTGCCCGGCTTCCACGACCAGGCGTCCATCAGCCACGCCTTGCCGGAGCGGGACTTGGGGGTCACTTCCAGAGAGGCGATCTTGCTGAGGTTCAGCTTGCCGCGGGTCGCGGCGGTGAGCGGGACGCGGACCTCCTGCGCCCAGTACGAGGCGGTACGGTCGGTGCCCGGCAGCCCGTCGATACCGACGCTGCCCAGCACAGCCCGCTTGCCCTTAGCGTCCCTGACGCTGACGTCGAAGCGGGTGCCGCTGGTGTTCGGGGGCACGGCGACGCGCAGCGCGAGGCTTCCCGCGCCCTTGACCGAGACCGGCTTCTTCGGGGTGAGGCGGGCGGCCGTGCCCGGCTTCTTCCAGTCCAGGGCGACCGCACGGCGGCCGGCCTCGTGCTCGGGACGCCACTGCGCGAAGTGCGGCGAGGAGCCGGGGTCCTTCTCGCCCATGCAGGCGGAGCGGCCAGGGGCAACGGCGTCGCACAGACGGGCGCCGCTGACCTTCAGCGGGCCCTGCGGGGCGTCGGGGAGGAAGCTGGCGCCACGATCGCCGCCGACCGCGTGGGTCAGCACCCGGGCGGGATCGGCGGAGGGAGCGCGGCGGCCGGTGCCGTCGACGAGCTGGCGTACGCGGTCGTCACCGCCGACGAACAGCCGTGCGGCGGCGGCAATGTAGGTCGCGCCCGCCTTGTGCTGCTGGTTGGCGGAGAGCCGCCCGGCGGCGCCGGGCGAGCAGAGCGGGTCCGGCGACTCGGGCTCGTGCCAGAAGTCGTCCTCGGCCGGGGCCTCGGCCTGGCCCGGGGTCCACTCGCTGTTGAAGTAGTTGTGGTTGGCGCCGATCATGTAGACCGAGCTGTGCAGGGCCTTGCCCCGGCTGACACCCCGGGTGCCGTCCGTGAACACCTGACCCTGGAGGTCGGAGACGTCACCGTCGCAGCCGGGCAGGATCGTGAGCGAGGGGACGTCGGGCACCGGGTTCTGGCCGAAGAGGGTGGGGCCGATGTGGACCGTGCCGCGGATGTTCCAACGGGCCCTGGACCGGTAGCCGTCCTGGGCGGCCGGCGGCTTGTACAGGCTGTCCATCACCGCGCGGTTGACGCCCTCGCCACCGCGCGAGTGCCCGACGAGGAGCACCCGGGACAGGTCGGTCTTCGGGCCCTTGCGCACCGCCGCGGGCGCGGAGGCGGGCTTGGCGGCCCAGTCGGCCCAGCGGCCGAGGTGATTGCGGATCAGAGAGGAGCGGGCCTGCGCGCCGCCGTCCTCGGCGTTCCAGTCCTGGCCGTTGATGCCGTTGGCGGAGATCGAGACGGTCACGTACCCCTGGGAGGCAAGGAGCTTCTGGTCGCGCAGATAGCCCCGGTGGCTGGGGATCGGCTTGCTGCCCTTGGTGCAGGGCCAGTTGCCGGAGGTCTCCTCGTCCTTGCCGGGAACGTAGCAGGTGGAGTGGCGACCGTGCAGGAACAGGGCGATCGGACGCTTGCCGGGGGCCTTCTTCGGGGCGACGACGACCCCGCGCATCTCGACCAGCGCGGGGAGACCCGGGAGCTTGACGGAGGAGAGGCTGTACTCACCAGTGGTGGTGGCGTACTTGCCGGCCTTGCCCGGGTCGACGGTCCCCGCAGGGAGTTTGGGCGGGAGCTTCGGGGCCGACGGCTTCACCTTGCGGCTCGCGCCCGCGCCTGGGGCTTCGTCGAGTCGGCGCCCGGCGGCCTGGACCTGCAGGTCGTCCAGGTCGGCGGTACGAACCTCGTCGAGGGGGATCCGGAAGGTCCGGCCATCGTCCTGCGGCTCAGGGACGCCCACGAGCGCGCCATTCGCGCGGAACTCCACGCGCGCATCGCCCATGGGGACCGGCTCGGGGGCGCGCCACTCCAGGTGGTTCCGCCCGTCCTCACCGGCGATGCCCCAGCCGGGCGGCAGCGTCTCCCCAGCGTCGGGTGTCGTTATAGCCCTGGGTATGTCCGGCGGCGCCGGGGCGGCGTACGCCCCCGCCGGCGCCACCCCTGCCACCGTCAGCACCGCTATCGCGGTAGCCCATGCTTTCCGGCCACGTATCAAAAGCTCTCTCCTCAACCCTGGTTAAGCGCGCGTCCGTTCCGGTGGTCTGTTCCGCATCAAACGCGCTCTCAGACATCGAGACGGGGAGTCGAACCTGCGGGTTGCCTCTGCGGAGGGAATGATCGGCGGGGCCTGTGCCGCAGGGGGTCGGCAGGGTCGTGCGACGGGAAGGTTCTGCGTGGCGGAGGGGTGGCGGGGTGAGGGTCGGGGCAATCGAACGTCGCCACCAGGACTTCCGCTGGGCAAGTTCGGGGCAGGACACCTTGAAGGCGGCGACAGCTCGTTCGTGAAGTCGTCACCGTGCCGAGGTCGGGGTCGACGGTGCAGCCGGAGTCGGAGTAGAACCCGAAGTCGGACCTGAACTTGAACTCGACGTCGGCGTCGGCGTCGGCGTCGGGACCTCGTCCGACACTGTCTTCGCCTCCGGAACTACCAGGAAGGCAAGAACCACCATCGCGGTCGCACCCGCCGTGATGGATCCGACGATGTCCCCGGACTTAGCCTCGCGCTTTCATGAAATGGGCTGTCCAGCAGACGGTCAGGCAAGCAGAAAGTGCCTCTGACCAGCAATGCCGGTGATTTAGGGCGTTTCCGCAGGTGAGGGTGGGTATCCCGGGTTCCGCGTGACTTTGAGTGAGTAGCTGACGCGGCTGGGCGGGCGGGGCTCGTCCCGACGTTTGGCTTCGAACGTGTTCCGCGGTGGTTTCTTCAGTCGCTGGCAGCGGCGGTCGCGGCGTGGGGGCAGGCGGTCGTTGAGGAGTTCCTGGACGACTTCGAGGCGGGCGACGTGCAGGGCTTGCGGGTTCGCTGCGGTCTGTCCGGCGGTGGTGAGCCGGGCGAGCCGCACGGTCGTGGTGAAGGAGATCCGGTCAGGATCGATCTTGCCCTGTTCGGCTGCGTGGACCTTGAGCGCGCACAGTGCCTGGTAGACGGTGAGCAGTGCGTAGATTTCCTGGCAGATGAGCTCGGGGGTTTTGGAACGCAGGATGAAGCCGGCGCCGCGCAGGCGGTTTTTGAGTTCGGCGAAGCCGTTCTCGATCTCCCAGCGCTGGTGGTAGAGCTGGGCCAACTGCCGTGCGGGTGCTTGCCGGTGGTCGAGCAGGCTGGTCGCGAGGCGGAACTTCTCCACCTGCACCGGCCCGTGCCGGGGCCGGACGGTGACGGTGTAGTCGATGATGCGCACGAGGTGTCCGTCGGGCAGCCCTGTCGGGGTGCGGCCCTGGAAGCGGGCGTTGCCCAGGCGCTGGCCCTCGGCGGGGGTGGGCATGACGGACACGTACGAGCCGTCGGGCAGGACCCACAGCGGCGGCAGGACGAGGTTCTTCTTGATCCGCCAGGCGAGGTGGCAGCCGGTCGCCTCGACCAGGCCCCACAGCTCGTGGCCGGCGAAGTTGCGGTCGGCCAGCAGCAGTATGCCGGGCCGCAGGGAGGCGAGCAGGCGGCGGGCGAGCTTGTGCTCGCTGAACCTGGCGATCGAGTCGAAGGCCGCGTCGATGACGGCGTGGGTGCCGCACTCGATCAGGGCCATCAGTCTGACCTGTGGGTTTCCGCTCTTGTTGGTGCCGTCGCGGCCGGTGAATCCGAACGTGGCGGCGTTCTCGGGGCTGTCCGGCACGTCCAGCGCGGTGCCGTCCCAGGCGACCAGCCGCAAACCGAAGGCGAATGCTCCCGGGGTCGTGGGTGTCGCCTGTGCGCCGCACCGGCGTTCGAAGAGGGCCTGCAACGGCTTGTCTCCCAGGCGCTGGCGGGCTCGGGTGAGGGCCGAACTGGTGGGCAGGCGCTGCACGAGCCCGCCCGGCAGGTGCCGCAGTTTCTCGGTCAGGGTCCGCAGGACCGCCCGGTATCCCGGCGGCCCGGCGCTGTCGGAGCTGCTGAACAGGCACAGGGCCAGGACGAAGTAGACCACCGCGCGGGCCGGGAGAAGCCTGCGGCGGCGCTCGGTCCTTCCGGTCAACTCCAGTACTTCGTCGACTACTTCGGGTGTGATCTCCTCGGTGAGTACACCGAGCCGGATCCGGTCGCCGAACTGCGGCTCCGACCGCCTTCGGGGACTTCGGGATGGCACCGGACGGACCGCCGTGGTGACGGCTGGGGCAACAGCGATGGCAGACTGAGCGCCCAACGGGGCTCCCTCGCAGGCAGTCGGATCTTGGTCGATCTCCTGTCCTACCGGGAGCCCCGTTGCCCTGTCCCGAGATCACCTGGCGCATCATCAGTCCGTGGTGGACCGCCTGTGCATCCCAGGGTTCTACTCACCCTGAACACTCGTCATCGCGCGCTCTACCTGCACTGATGCCCTAAATCACCGGCATTGCTCTGACCAGCGAGAATGGGGATTGTCTAGGTCCTTGTTCCCGCTGAAACCAGAGGCACTTTCCAGGTGAAGAAGCCTACCGGGTCCTATCCCCGTCTCCGTGTCCAGGGGGACGGCCGGGCGGTGGTCTCACAGGCCGGCTCGGTCCTGCTGGTCGAGACCGTCCGCAAGGCCGGTCTCGACCAGGCAATATCGGCGGCTCTGGCTCCGTGGCGGAAGCCGCGGGCCGTCCATGATCCCGGCAAGATCCTCACGGACGCCGCCCTGGCGGTCGCACTCGGCGGGGACTGCCTGGCCGACATCGCGGCTCTGCGGTCGGAGCCGGCCGTGTTCGGACCGGTCGCCTCCGACCCGACGGTCTCCCGCCTGATCGACACCCTCGCCGCCTCGGACGGGAAGGCACTGGCGGCGATCCGCGCCGCACGTTCCGAAGTGCGGCAATACGTCTGGCAGTTGGCCGCGGGCCGGGCTCCGGACGCCGGCGGGCAGGTGACCGTCGATCTGGACGGAGTGCTGGTCCTGGCCCACTCGGACAAGCAGGACGCCGCCCCGACCTGGAAGAAAACCTACGGACACCACCCGCTCATGGCGTTCGCCGACCACGGCCCGGGCGGAACGGGCGAGCCCGTCGCCGCCCTCCTGCGTCCCGGGAACGCGGGCTCGAACACGGCCGCCGACCACATCACCACCACCCGCCTGGCCCTGGCCCAGCTGCCGAAGAAGCACCGGCGCGGGCGGCAGACCCTCGTGCGCTGCGATTCCGCGGGCGGCACCCACGAGTTCGTGGGCTGGCTGGCCCGGCGCGGCCGCTGGCTCTCCTACTCCGTCGGCATGGTCATCACCGAAACGATCCACCAGCACGTCCTCAAAATTCCGGCGTCGGCCTGGACGCCGGCCGTCGAGCCGGACGGCGAGGTGAGGGACGGAGCCTGGGTCGCCGAACTCACCGGCAGCCTCCTCGACGGATGGCCGACGGGCATGCGGCTGATCGTCCGCAAGGAACGGCCCCACCCTGGGGCTCAGTTGAGGCTCACGGATGCGGACGGCATGCGCCTGACCTGCTTCGCCACCAACACCACCGGTCGGCCAATCACCGAACTCGAGCTCCGTCACCGGCTGCGGGCCCGCGCGGAGGACCGGATCCGGGCCGCCCGGGCCACGGGCCTGCGGAACCTGCCCCTGCACACCACCGCGCAGAACCAGGTCTGGCTGGAGATCGTCCAGATCGCCTTGGATCTGCTGGCCTGGATGCCCATGCTCGCCCTGACCGGCCAAGCAAGGCTCTGGGAACCGCGTCGCCTGCGGTTCCGCCTGTTCACCGCCGCCGGCCACCTCGTCACCACCGGCCGGCGCCGCATCCTCCGCCTCGCCCGCCACTGGCCCTGGACCAACGAGATCACAGGCGCGATCGAACGGCTCGCACTCCTGCCAAACCCCGGCTGACCAGCGGGTTCATCCATCCCCGCGAGAGAAGCTTCCAGCCCGGAGCAGTGGAACCCGGCGTCCACCCGAGACGACACCCGGGCCCCCAACCTGCCCGGCCGCCGCCATCGGCAACGAAATGGGCCGCCGACTTCGTCGGCGGCCCATCACGAAAGATCGAGGCTAGCGGGGCCGGGGTGGGACCGGCGTGTGTATTTGAAGACGAAATACATCACCACGCAGCCAGCAACGAAGATCAGCCCCTTCGTCGAGTCGATCTGCAGCGTCATGAGCGTGCCTCTCGGCTCAGGGGTCGGCTCGCCCGCCCCCAAGAACCGGTGAGCCGGACCCTCCATCGGATTCCATCAAGACGCCTTCGAGCGGCGCCTGCATCCATGCTCGCCCGGCCCCTGAGCCGATCTGTGGTACTTCTGCTCGCCTTCCGTACTGCCTGCGTTACCGCATGCGGGGTTCGGTTGGGGAGCACAACTGAGTTTTTCGTGTCGGGGTGCGTTGCTCCTGTCATAGCGTCAGGACGAGGCCGGTCTCGGCGATGAAGCCGTCCAGGAGGCTTGGGCGGTACTGCATCCGCTTGAGCCGGGTCCGTATCAGCGCGGCGAGTTGGTCGGTGGTGCAGGCAGCCAGGTTGGCCAGCGTCTTCTTCAGGTGCGCCCACACGCCCTCGTCAGGGTTCAAATCCGGTGTATAGGGCGGGAAGTGGAACACCGTCAGCCAGGAACGTGCGGCGAGCAGGGCACGCATCGCGCGGTCGGTGTGCTGGGTGGAGTTGTCCCACAGCAGCACGACCGGCCGGCACCCGAGTTCCTGGTGCACTGCGTCCAGGAAGGCCGCCAGGTCCGGCTCCCGGAAGCCCTTCTTCTCACCCCTGCGGCCGGGGTGGCGCACCAGCATCCGGTACACGAGCCGGGTGCGCTCTTCGGGGCGGCAGCACACCGCGCTGACCAGGGACACCCGCCCGCCGCCCCTGCCGCTGACCTTCACCACCGGAGTGGTGCCCCGCACCGCCCAGGTGCGAGCCTTGGACGGGCGCAGGCCCTGGCCGGACTCGTCCGCGAAGCACAGCCAGGCGTCCTGCTCCCTCACCGTCGTTCCACCACCGGCCAGACTTCCTCGACCCAGGTGGCCACCGCCTGCTCGTCGCGTTCGGCCGCCCGGTGCACCGGAACCTGCGCCGTGAA
Organism: Streptomyces sp. NBC_01635; assembly: GCF_045209715.1. Classification (NCBI taxonomy): domain Bacteria; kingdom Bacillati; phylum Actinomycetota; class Actinomycetes; order Kitasatosporales; family Streptomycetaceae; genus Streptomyces; species Streptomyces sp. NBC_01635. The sequence continues at coordinate 7,231,495 of NZ_CP109277.1, forward strand.
GCCCATCTGCCGCAGCAGCCGCCAGGTCTGCGGCACGCTGAGCGAGATGTGCCAGCGGCGGCCGATGACGGTGGCCACCCGGGCCAACGTCCAGCGTTGGTCCTCCACCCAGCCGTGCGCCGCCGGGCCCTGCTCCAGCAGGGCGGCCAGCTCCGTGCGCCACTGCGGCCTGAACCGGCTGGACGGCCCGCTGGGCCCCCTCGAGCGCAGCGCCCCGGTCCCGCCCGCGCGCCACTGGGCGTGCCAGGCCCGGGCCGACTTCTGCGAGACACGCAACCGCTCGGCGACCTGCGGCGGCCGCGCCCCCTGCGCGAACATCTCGGCAGCCTGGAAACGGACCTGCTCTCGCTGGTCACGCTGGGGCGCGGTCAGGCCGCCACCATCGGGATACCTCATACCTTCCGGCCTACACCCGACCGCGAACCCCCGCACCCCGACACGAAAAACTCAGAAGTGACACTCTTAGCTTGTTCTTTATGGTCCGGGCTCGAACACCGGGTAGGACATCGCCACTCACCTGGGCATTCGCCGGACAGACTGACGGCCTCCGCTTGAGCATGCGTTCTGTCACCGAACCGCACTCAACCGAAGGCCGCAGGGGTGAGTCTGCTGCATCACGATGCCCGGCACGAGGCGCTCGACTTCACATCACACTTCCGGGAGGACTTCTACGCCTGTCTGACCGCGCGCGGGGACACCCTGTTCGAACTCGCGGACGCGATGCTCTGCGAGAGCGGGCCGGTGACCTCGCCGGTGGACCTGACCTTGGTGGCCGAGCATCGCCGCGGGCACGGCGCGCTCTACGACGCGCTGAACTGTGGCCGCATCGACGCCGCACGGCTGCGGCGGGCGCTGGCGGTGCTGCCGCAGCCCAAGGCCGCCGACAACCGGCTCGTCCTCGCCGTCGACGTCAGCCACTGGCTGCGTCCCGACGCCCCGTGCAGCCCGGACCGCCTGTTCTGCCACGTCTACGGACGCAGCGGACGCTCCAGCGACCAGCTCGTCCCCGGCTGGCCGTACTCGTTCGTCGCGGCGCTGGAGACCGGCCGCACCTCGTGGTGCCAGCTGCTGGACGCACTCCGCCTCGGCCCCGACGACGATGTCGCCGCGGTGACCGCCCGCCAGGTCCGCCGCGTGGTCACCGACCTGATCGACGGCGGCCAGTGGGAGGACGGCGACCCCGACATCCTGATCGTCTTCGACGCCGGCTACGACGCCCCGCGCATGGCCTACCTCCTGGCCGGCCTGCCGGTGGAGGTGCTGGGACGGATGCGCGCGGACCGGGTGATGCGCAGGCCCGTCCCTGCCACCTGGACACAGCCGGGGCAGGGCGGACGGCCACCGAGACACGGAGGAGAGTTCCGCTTCGCCAAGCCCGCCACCTGGGGCGAGCCCGACCGGGCGACAGTGCAGGTCACCGCCCGCTACGGCACCGCCCGCGCGACGGCCTTCGACCGCCTCCACCCGAAGCTGACCACCCGCAGCGCGTGGATCGACCACGACGGCGAACTGCCCGTCATCGAGGGCACCGTTATCTGGCTCGAAGTGGACCGCCTGCCCGGCGGTCAGGACCCGCTGCCCGTCTGGCTGTGGTCCTCGAAGACCGGCATGACCAGCCAGGATGTCGACCTGCGCTGGCAGGCGTACTTGCGCAGATTCGATCTGGAGCACACCTTCAGAATGATCAAGCAGACGCTCGGCTGGACCCGCCCGAAGCTGCGGTCTCCCCAGGCCGCGGACCGCTGGACCTGGCTGATCGTCGCCGCCCATACCCAGCTCCGCCTCACCCGCGACGCCGCCGCCGACCTCCGCCACCCCTGGGAGAAGCCGGCCGAGCCCGGCCGGCTCACCCCCGCCCGTGTCCGCCGGGGGTTTAGGAACATCCGCCCGCACCTGCACTGCCCGGCTCGTGCACCGAAACCCTCAATGCCCGGACCAGGCAGGCCACTTGGATCGAAGAACCGCCGCCCGGCGACCCGCTACGACGTCGGCAAAACGACCAGACGACCCGAAAGCATCACCGAACGCAATCAACGCAAAGCCCGCAAAGGTTAAATAACAAGCTTAAAGGACCTGACGGAATCAGCCCCGTCACAATCCACCTCCGGGCAGGATGATCGCCATGCAGGCAGAGACGTTGGCAGGGCTGATGGGTCTCGCGGGTGCTGTGGTGGGTGCGGGGGTCTCCACGGGGGCCGTGATCTGGCAGCAGCGGAAGGCAACTCATGCCGCTGAGCGGGCCTACCGGCTCGGCCTCGCCGAAAGCGCGGCCAACGAGATCATCCGGCTGAGCTTCGAGGTGGAAGACCTCCTGGAGGTGAGAGATCCCACGGAGGAGGGCTGGAGCGCTGAGCTTCAGCAGAAGTGCCGGGGCGTTGAGGAGCAGTCCCTCCGGTTCTCGGACGAGGATGTACGCACGTTCATGGCGCCCGTCAACGCTGAGCTGTTCGTCCTCTACAACAGGAGAGGCGTGCCCAGCCCCTCGGACGCCAGCCCTCTGTTGATCGACATCCGCCACGCTATGGGCTTCGTACTGCGCCGTGAACCTCTTCCCCAGAGATATCTGCGCGCCCACCTGGAGCGACGCCGACGCCCCCGTGCAGACCCATCATGACGCCCACCAGACAAAGTACTTGCTTTCCCTAACGAACGACCGTATAATCGAACACATCAGGACACGTACGTCCTCGTGCAGGCCCCGACGCCATTGGCGGACCGGGGCCTTTCGCATGTCGGGAGGGCTTCAGTGGAGGACGAAATCTGGCTGACGACCCGAGAGGCCGCGGAGCTGACTGGCGTCAGCGTCGTGACGATCTACTCGTGGGTCCGCCGAGGCCACCTGAAAGTCGAAGGCCTCGATCACCGGGGCCAGAAGCTCTTCCGCCATCTCGACGTCGCGAGGGCCGAGAAGGCCACCCGGGCTAAGGCCAAGCGCGTGCTGGTTCCTGCCGCCTGACCCCAAGCCGGCTACTTCGGCATGACCATGCCCTGGTCCGTCACGTGATAGCTCCCCATGCAGGTCGGGAACGCCGAACTATCCCCAGGCCCTCCGCGCATCTGCGACGAGGTGCAGAACTTGAACAGGATCTGCTGCTTCTCCTGGTAGGACAGCCCGGCAGGTTGATCGTCCTGCTGCTGGCCTTCCTGCGACTGGTCGTCCATCTGATCCTGCACCCACGGGCTGGGCGAAGAGGGGTCCGAGCTGTCACCCGTTCCCAGGACCGCACCGCCTAGGAAGAACGAACCCACGGCAACGGCGACAACGCTGCCCCACAAGGTCAACGGCCGCTTCCACCAAGGGCTCTCCATCGCCGCCAGGATGCGCTGGGACTCCGGATCGACCTCATACTCGTCCCGCCAGCCGTACGGCTCCCCTGTCGGGCCAGCCGTCGCCGGAGCGCTGGACGGCCGCGGAGGGACGTTCGGGGGAAGTGGCGACGTGTTCTCCACCGCAAGCTCCTCAAGCCCTGACCGGCAGCCACATCGCGCACGGAGAGTCGGGCGGCAAAGGCTAACCACCAGGCATCCATGGTTTCTACACGAACGGCTCAACTGTTCTGCACTTGAGCACCTGGCGACCTTCTGATCAGGCCCGCTTCACATCCAGGAGGATGCGCTCCGGCGGCATCCCGGTGTAGAAGACGATCCGTTCACGCGCGATGTCTTCGACCTCGCCGAGGTGCCTGCACGTCGCACGACCGCCGCTATCCATCTTCAGGTCCCAGCCGTCCCGCGTGGGCGTAACCCACACCGTGTACGTCGTCGTGGCGACCATGGCGGGGTCGAGAGGAGCAGCGGGCTTCCGCGACTCCTGGCGATTGAGTCTCAACACCCGTCCCAGCCATTCGAGACGGGCATTCCGTCTCCGGATCTGCTGAGGGGTCAGCCTGCGCCTCCTGCGGCTGCCGCCCAGACGTCCTGACACCCTGACGGGCCCCACCCCGATCGAGATACGCATCCGGTGAGCATACGAGCGCTGCCTGAACGAGGGCGGGACTTCGAGGAAGCCTAGGAGACCGCCCAGGCCCACTACAACGAATCACGACGCTGAGCCTGACGCCCCGCTCGTCCAGCGGGGCGTCAAGCGCTGACTCACAGGTGGTTGCGGTCCTTGCAGCTCATCCAGCCAGGTGCTGGTAACCGAGAGCCACATATTCCTGCTTGCAGGCAGCCAAGTACTCCTGGCTCTGTTCAGCGGAGTAGAAGAGGATGAACCCCATTCCCTTCTCCGCCACATCGCAGGGGAGATCCGGCGAGCCACCGATAATCGACACGTCCCCACCCTCAAGGTGGTTTTGATACATCGCTTGGGCGTCAGCTTTCCCCTGCTCAGCAGGGGAAAGACGGTCCGGCTCTCCGCTGCTGCTGGACGTGAAGCTGCTGCTGCCGGAGATGAAGCCCAGAAGGAACAAGACGACAGCGAAAGCAACGACGCCTCCCACCAAGGCCACCGGGTGGCTCCACCAAGGCCGTTTCGGCCTGGGCAGCGACGGAGGGACCGTCGGGTACTGGGGCACGTGCTGGTGGTACTCCACGACAGCCTCCTTGGAGCCCTGACCGGCAACTACGTCGTGCGCAAGGAGTCGGGCGGCACAGGTTAACCACGAGACATACATGTGATCTACACATGAACCTCGGTCGTGATCTAGCTGTGAGCTTCAGCTGACGCCCGTCAACGCCTGATGGCTCTCCCGTCGCCTCGACGTTCAGAGGGCCGAGAAGGCCACCCAGGCCCCGCTCCCCGGCGGAGCTTCCAGATCGCCGCCTGAGCACGAGAGAATGCGGATCCCGTCCTCTCGTGAAAGCCCAGGAGGCCATGATGAGCACCGCTGGTCCTAACCTCTGCCTCTGCGGCTGCGACACCGAGATCGGTGAGGACAGCACTTTCGCGTCCGGACACGACAGCGCGTACATGTGGCGGGTCCTCAAGGAGGACTTCGGCGAGGGCAAGGGCGTCAGCGAGCGCTTCCTCGATTGGTACCTGAAGAACCGCCCTCGGAGGTCATGACGCGGGACTCTCCGACTGCTGCTGCGACAGTGCCCCGTTGGCGCCGGGCACCGACACAGGGTCGACCGACTTCAGCACGCCGTCCAGTTCGGGCAACTTGGCGGCGGAGAGCTTCAGGACCAACGCAGCTCGCAGATGCGCCTTGATGGTGGCGTCTTCCTCTTGACTCAACAGCTCGATCACCTTGTCCAGATAGCTCTGGGCCTTCATGTCTTCGCGAAGCCCCCTGGCTGTGTCACGGGGACGACCAGGAACTTTTCTCCTGCCACGCCCGCGGAGGCGGCTACGGCGGCGGGTGGCGGGTTTCCAACGGCCGGTGGTGCCATGCAGGGTGTTGGTGGTGCGGGTGTCGGCGTGCAGGGCTGCTCGAAGCGGCTCTTCGGGCGTCGGACCGGGACGCGGATGCCGATTCAGGCGCCGAGGCAGCCCTTGTCCGCGAGGGTGGGCAGGTCGTCGGCGGCCGCCTGGTACAGGGCCGGGAGGACGTGAATGCGGGCTGATGTCGGGGACGCTGCCGGGCTCGGCCTCGGAGCCCCACAGTGGCGCGCTGTCGGGGGCGGCCGGGAACTACACATTCCCGCCGGGCTGAACCACCGGTCGCTGCCGTTCTCGCGCACGGCGACGACCCGGTCCGACTCGATCGGCTTGCTGTCGAGGACCACATAGGTTGTGCCCCGCGGCAGCAGCGTTCCAGGTCCTCATATAGGTCGGGGCCTGGTCGGCTCGTGCCGGTGACTGCCAGTACGTCAGTGCAGCTTTTGCTGTTCCAGCCATCTGAAGACATCGGACCTCTTGTACTGGACCTTCGCATTTCTGCCCCGCCCAAGCTTGTAGCCCTTGAGCCCCAGCTTTCGGGCTTCTCTGTATACCCAGCTCTCGGACATGTTGATCATGGCTGCGAGCTCGGAAGTATCCATGAGTATGGGCTCCACAGTGGAGCTGCTGCCCCCAGCAGAATGAGGCCGAGGGGTCTTCTCGGAGCGGTTCCGTCTCGTGTGCATCGGCATCTCTTCTCCATTCGGTGAGGTACTCATCGGGGCCCGAGGAACATTCGCCAAGACGGATGACCGGCCTGGTCGAGGTAGGAGAATGATGCGGAGTATCGCCGGTTTGGCTAACCGGGGAACTCCGGCTATGTTCCGCGCCGCCTCGTGATGCGGCACCTTCGACGGGGGCGCTTGGGGGCCCTGTCGGACTCGGCTGTGAGCCCCTGGGGGCCTCCACTCCGAGCCGTGATGGATGGGCTCGGCGTGATCCCTGTGGGGCGCTTCCTGCCTGACGGGACGTCAGGAAAGTCAGCAATGGGTCAGCATGAGTCCTGCCAGAGGCTCAAAAATTTGGCAAAGCATGCAGGTGATTGAATCATTCAACAATCGTCGGCCGACCCGGAAATGCAAACGTCTCTTATGCAAAGCGGTTCCGGGTCTCCTTGTGCTGCCCGGCCCCGGGCGTGCGGCCCTACCAGTCCCCTCGGGTCTGCCGTCCGAAAAGGACGCCACCCGGTTCGGGCGGTGGGGGAGTGCCCGGTTTGAGGGGCCAGGCGATCAACATGCCGACGACGAAACCGACCACGTGGGCCACGTACGCCACCGTTCCGGCGCCGGTGACGCCCCCGCCCGACGAGTACACCGCCTGCAGGACGAACCACAAGCCCAGGACGATCCAGGCGGGCAGGCGCAGCGGCAGGAAGATCAGGAAGGGGACGAGGACCCAGACGCGTGCCTTCGGGTAGAGCACCAGGTAGGCGCCGAGGACGCCGGCGACGGCTCCCGAGGCGCCGATCAGGGGAGTGGTGGCGTCGGGGTTCGTGAGTGCGAATCCGTATGCAGCCGCGTACCCGCAGACGAGGTAGAACAGCAGGTACCGCACGTGCCCCATCCGGTCCTCGACGTTGTTGCCGAAGATCCACAGGAAGAGCATGTTGCCCAGCAGGTGCAGCCAGCCGCCGTGCAGGAACATCGCCGTGAACACGCTCAGCTCGGGCGACTTGTCGTAGGCGGGCGGTCCCGCCACGCATCCCGGCCCCTGCGGGCCCACCCCCGTCTCGCCCGTGGGCACCAGGCGCGGCATCCGGTGGTGGACCAGTTCCTGCGGCACGGCCGCGTACCGGTCCAGGAACGCCTGGAGATCGCACAGCTCCGCGAGACTGCTCCCGCTGCCCGTCAGCGAGCCGACGACACCGGGCGTGAAGAACACGAAGACGACGAAGTTCGCGGCGAGCAGCGCGTAGGTGACCCACGGGGTGCGCCGTGCCGGATTCACGTCATGAACGGGGATGACCACGTCCCACTTGTGCCCTTGCCGCCGCCGGTGAATCCGCCGCTCCGCTGAACACCGCCGTCCGGCCCCGCGTATCCCTTCCCAACTGCCTGCGGCGCGGGGAAGGGGCCGCGGGGCCGACGTGAGGAACGGGCCATGAACGACCGAGTGACCACTGCGATGCAGGCGCTGCCCGACGGAGAGGCGGAACTCACGCTCGTGGTGCGCCTCTCCTGGGAGGACGTCGCCCGGCTCGGCCAGGAGGCGGGGCGGCTCGCTTCCCGGATGCAGCGGCCGGTGACGCTGGACGAGGCGGTGAGCCACCGCCTGCGCTCGGCGCGGGCCACCGCCGCGCACGCGAAGCCGACGGGGGAGCAACCGCCGGCTGCCGTGAGCGCGGGAGGTACCGGGGCGGCCGGTCTCGCCGGCACCGGCGGCACCAGTGTCTCCGCCGGCACCAGTGCCTCCGTCGGTACCGGCGGCACCAGTGCCTCCGTGTCGTCCCTGCCGCCCCGGCCCGCGACGGACCATGCGCGGCCTCCGGCGGAGCAGGCGCGGCAGGCGATCGAACGGATCAACGGGACCGCGTAGACCGGACGGCTGTCAGGACGTACGCGGCGACGGCAGTCCCGCCGTGGCGCGGATCTTCGTGGTGGCCTTGCGGGCCGCCACCAGGACCGGGTCCCAGGTGGGGGAGAACGGCGGGGCGTAGCCCAGGTCCAGCATCGTCATCTGCTCCACCGTCATCCCCGCGGTGAGGGCGACCGCCGCGATGTCGACGCGTTTGCCCGCGCCCTCCCGGCCGACGATCTGGACCCCGAGCAGGCGGCCCGTGCGCAGTTCGGCGAGCATCTTCACCGTCATGGGGGAGGCGTTCGGGTAGTAGCCCGCGCGGCTGGTCGACTCGATGGTGACCGTCTCGAACCGCAGCCCCGCGCGGTGGGCGTCCTTCTCCCGCAGACCGGTGCGCGCGATCTCCAGGTCGCAGACCTTGCTGACCGCGGTACCGACCACGCCCGGGAAGGTGGCGTAGTCGCCGCCGACGTTCGCGCCGATGATCTGGCCGTGCTTGTTGGCGTGCGTGCCGAGCGCGATGTGCCGCTCCTGGCCGGAGATCAGGTCGAGCACCTCCACGCAGTCGCCGCCGGCCCAGATGTTCCCGTACCCGCGGACCCGCATCGACCGGTCGGTGAGCAGGCCGCCGTGCTCCCCCAGGGGCAGCCCCGCCGCCCGCGCCAGGCCCGTCTCCGGCCGGACCCCGATGCCGAGCACCACCACGTCCGCCGGATACTCGGCGTCCGCGGTGGCCACGGCCCGCACCCTGCCGTCGTCCCCGGTGAGCAGTCCGGTGACCTCGGTGTCGTTCACCATGGTGATGCCCAGGCCCTCCATCGCCCTGTGCACCAGACGTCCCATGTCGGGGTCGAGGGTCGCCATGGGCTCCCGGCCGCGGTTGACGACGGTCACCTCGTAGCCGCGTTTGATCATCGCCTCGGCCATCTCCACGCCGATGTACCCCGCGCCGACGACCACCGCGCGGCGGCCGGTCGTGCGCTCCAGGGTGTCGAGCAGGGCCTGGCCGTCGTCCAGGGTCTGCACCCCGTGCACACCGGGGGCGTCCATGCCGGGCAGCTCCGGGCGGACCGGCCGCGCGCCGGTCGCGATCACGAGCTTGTCGTACGACGTCCAGGACTCGGCGCCGGAATCGAGGTCCCGCGCACGCACCCGCCCCCGGCCGGGGTCGATCTCCGTCACCTCGGTGCGCATCCGCAGGTCGATGTGGCGCGCGCGGTGCTCCTCGGGTGTGCGGGCGATCAGCTTGTCGCGTTCGGCGACGTCCCCGGCCACCCAGTAGGGGATGCCGCAGGCCGAGAAGGACGTGAAGCGTCCGCGCTCGAACGCCACGATCTCCAGCTCGTCCGGCCCCTTCAGCCGGCGCGCCTGCGACGCCGCGGACATCCCCGCGGCGTCGCCGCCGATCACCACCAGGCGTTCCGGGCCCTTCGCGGCCGGACCTGCGCCGCTGCCCGTACCCGTTCCCGTGCCTGTACCCGTACCCGTGCTCGTCCCTGTGCTCGTGGTCATACGACCACGCTACGGGGGCCGGTCACTTCACATCCGGCTCCGGGGTCTCGTCCGGGGTCCGGGCCGGCGTACGCGCGGACGAGGGCCGGGACGCGGGGACGGACGAGGAAGCGGGAACGGGAGGGGAAGCGGGAGCGGGCCGCGTACGGGGGGACAGCCTGGGGCGTACGGCCTTCAGCCACAGCAGTGCGAGCAGGGCCGCCAGGGCCGCGAACGGCAGCGCCGCGCCGATCGCCACCGCGAGCCAGCGCAGCATGGTCACGAACGCGTCCCAGCCGCCCGCGAGCGCGTCCAGGAACCCGGGGTCGTCGTCCTCGGCGCTCTGCTTCACCTCCGTCTCGGACAGGGTCAGGGTGATGGTGGCCAGGCTGGTGCGGTCCTTCAGGGACGCCTGCCGGGCGAGCAGCGCCTCCAGGTCGGCCTGACGGGTGCTGAGCTCGCCCTCCAGGGTGACCACGTCACTGAGCCGGGTGGCCTGGTCCATCAGCTCGCGGATCCGGACCACGCTGGCGCGCTGCGTCTTGATCCGGCTCTCGACGTCGACGACCTGGTCGGTGACGTCCTCCGCCTTCGCGCTGCGTGCGACGAGTTTGCCGGAGCCCTCGAGGTCCGCGAGGACTTTGTCGTACTTCTCGGCGGGGACGCGCAGCACCACGCGTGTGAGCTTGTGCCCCTCCTCGTCCTGGCGGGTGGTCTCGTCGCCGACGTAGCCGCCCGCGTTCTCGGTGGTCGTGCGCGCCTCGGCCAGTGCCGTCGGCGCGTCCTTCACCCGGACGGTCAGGGAGGCGGTGCGGATGATGTGGCTCGTGGCGGTGCTTCTGGCCGCGGGCGGCGCCGTCGCGGCCGAGCCGCCCGCCGAGCCGTCCGCCGAGCTGCCGGGGGCCCCTTCCCGCGCCGCTCCTTCCTTCGCCCCTGCCCCGGCGTCCGCCCGGGCGTCGGCCTGCGAGAGGGCGGCCTTGTCGTCGGACCCGCCGGAGTCGGAGCTCGCGCCGCTGCATCCGGCCAGGGCGAGGGCGGCGGCCAGCAGCAGGCCCGTCATGGCGTGTGCCGGCCGTGCGGATCGTCGTGTGCGCATGTGGGTTCCCCCCGGGTTCGTGACCACTGACGTTCCTTCGACGCCGGAGGGCGGTGGAACGATGACGCGGAACGGTCCCGAAGCGGTCACGGTAGGGACTCGGGAGGGCCGTACGGCCCTGGTGGGGTTGCCGGCGGCATCTGAGAGGGTGGAGCCATGAGCGGATCACACACGGGTGCGGAGCAGCGGGTCGTCGTCGTGGGAGCCGGCATCGCCGGGCTGGCCGCCGCGCACCGGCTGCTCGGGCGCGGGGCACGGGTGACCGTGCTGGAGGCCTCGGAGCGGGTCGGCGGCAAGCTGCTGCCCGGCGAGATCGCGGGCGCGCGCGTGGATCTGGGCGCCGAGTCGATGCTGGCCCGCCGCCCGGAGGCGGTGGCCCTCGCCCGTGAGGTGGGCCTCACCGACCGGCTCCGGCCTCCGGCCACCGCGACCGCGTCGCTGTGGACCCGCGACGCCCTGCGCCCCATGCCCAAGGGCCACGTCATGGGCGTCCCCGGCACCGCCGCCGCCCTGGCCGGGGTGCTCTCCGACGAGGGCCTCGCCCGGATCGGACAGGACGCCGAGCTGCCCCGCACCGAGGTCGGCGACGACGTCGCCGTCGGCGCGTACGTGGCGGCCCGGCTCGGCCGCGAGGTCGTCGACCGGCTGGTCGAGCCCCTGCTGGGCGGGGTGTACGCGGGCGACGCGTACCGCATCTCGATGCGCTCCGCCGTCCCCCAGCTGTTCCAGGCCGCGCGGACGCACACCTCCCTGACCGAGGGCGTCCGCGAGATCCAGGCCAGGGCCGCCACCGCGCAGCAGACCGGACCGGTGTTCATGGGCATCGAGGGCGGCGTGGGCACCCTTCCGCTCGCCGTCGCCGAGTCGGTGCGGGCCCGCGGCGGGGAGATCCGCACCGGTACCCCGGTCACCGAACTGCGCCGGGAGCCGGCCGGCGGCTGGCGGATCGTCACCGGGGAGCGGGAGCTGCGCGCCGACGCGGTCGTCGTCGCCGTGCCCGCGCCGGCCGCCGCCCGGCTGCTGCGCGCCGAGGCGCCCGGCGCCGCCGCCGAGCTGGCCGGCGTCGAGTACGCCTCCATGGCGCTCATCACGCTCGCCTACCGCCGCGCGGAGACCGGTCTTCCCGCGGGCAGCGGATTCCTGGTGCCGCCGGTCGACGGCCGCACCATCAAGGCGTCCACCTTCGCCTCGCACAAATGGGGCTGGATCGACGAGGAGAACCCGGACCTCACGGTCCTGCGCACCTCCGTCGGCCGGCACGGCGAGACGGAGATCCTCGGCCGTGACGACGCCGGCCTCGTGGAGGTCTCCCGGCACGACCTGAAGGCCGCCACAGGCCTGGACGCCACCCCGGTCGCCACCCGCGTCACCCGCTGGCAGGACGGCCTGCCCCAGTACCCCGTCGGCCACCACGCGCGCGTGTCCCGGGTCCGCGAGCACCTCGCCGCCCTCCCGGGGCTGGCCGTGTGCGGCGCGGCCTACGACGGCGTCGGCATCCCCGCGTGCATCGCGAGCGCGTACGACGCCGCCGACCAGATCCACGGTGACGTCCCGCACGTCGTGCGGGACGTCACCGCCACCCGGTGAAAACCCTCCACGGAGGAGCAGGAGAATAAGGGACATGACCGACGACGCCACCACCCCCGCACCCGACCGGATCCCGAACAAGGGCAAGCTGGCCAAGGACCTGAACGAGGTCATCCGCTACACCCTCTGGTCCGTCTTCAAGCTGAAGGACGTGCTGCCCGAGGACCGCGCCGGGTACGCCGACGAGGTCCAGGAGTTGTTCGACCAGCTCGCCGCCAAGGACGTCACCGTGCGCGGCACGTACGACGTCTCCGGTCTGCGCGCCGACGCCGACCTGATGATCTGGTGGCACGCCGAGAGCAGCGACCAGCTCCAGGAGGCGTACAACCTCTTCCGCCGCACCAGGCTGGGCCGGGCCCTCGAGCCGGTGTGGTCGAACATGGCGCTGCACCGGCCCGCCGAGTTCAACCGCTCGCACATCCCGGCGTTCCTCGCCGACGAGGAGCCCCGCGCGTACGTGAGCGTGTACCCCTTCGTGCGCTCCTACGACTGGTACCTGCTGCCCGACGAGGACCGCCGCCGCATGCTCGCCGACCACGGCAAGATGGCCCGCGGCTTCCCCGACGTGCGCGCCAACACGGTTCCCTCGTTCTCCCTCGGCGACTACGAGTGGGTCCTCGCCTTCGAGGCCGACGAGCTGTACCGCATCGTCGACCTCATGCGGCACCTGCGCGGCTCCGAGGCCCGGATGCACGTCCGTGAGGAGATCCCGTTCTACACGGGCCGCCGCAAGGACGTCGCGGAACTCGTCGCGGGCCTCGCCTGAGCAACGGAGCCCCAGCCTGCGGCCTGATCAGGCCGCAGGCCGGGGCTCCGTCTTCGCGGACGGCTCCGGCTCCGCCCGTGGTGCCGGTTCCGGGGCGGTGCGCAGGACGCGCGCCGCCCCGGGACCCGGCCGGTGAGCAGATACGCCTCCAAGTGGCCGTTCCACAGGAGTTGGACCCGCCGGCGACACCATGTGCACCGGTGTCCCGCTCGGTCACCGGCGCCGACCCCGCGAGCCGCCGGTGCGGCTCCGGGCGCGACGGCCGGCGCGGTGAGCGGCAGAGACCCGGCGGCCGTGTGGACGACGGCAGTTCTCGTCGTGTTCCCTCCGGTGCACGGCTACCGGGGCGATCGACCCGAGGGACGCTTCGTCCGGCGGGCGGGGCAGGGCAGGCACCGTCGGCGGGTGTCGCCGTCAGTGCTCCCGTGCGCCACCGAAACCGGAGCCGGAACCGGGGTCGTCCTCCGTGCGGTGACGGCCGAAGGCGTCGCCCGGACGGTGCCCCGGAGCGTGGCCCGGGTGGTGCTCGCGATGTGCGAAGGCCGCCCGCAGATCCGGTTCGCCGACCGCGCGGATGCCGTGCACGGCTACCGACGTGAGGTACGTACGCTCGTCGCCGGCGGCGGTGGCGGGTGCTCCGGCCCTGGGCAGGGGGCCCAGCAGACGCCGGCCGGCCGGGGAGGCCCACAGCGCGTACGGGGGGACCTCGATCCGCGCGATGACCAGGCAGCTCAGGGTCAGGGTCAGCGGCAGGGCGAACCACAGGGCGACCAGATGACGCGGCAGGTACGACGCGGCCGGCAGCAGCAGCGCGACGGCGCCCAGTCCGGCCACGGCCAGCGCGGCGAGCCGTACCCGCCGTATGCCGTCGACGATCGTCGTGGCCGTGCCGTCGGGCACGGCCAGCCCGGCCCGCTCCAGCCGGCCGGCGAGGCCGCGCACCGCGTCCGTCGTCGCCGCGGCGGCCCGCACCGGGGCGATGAGGGACTGCCCCTCCGGCCCGATGACCCCTATCACCGACCGCTCCATGTCGTCCCGTCCGAGCGGATCGACCACGGTCGCCCAGCCGGTGCGGGCCAGCAGCAGCCGGCGCTGACGCGCCATCGCGACCAGGGTGACGTCGGCGACCCGCCGAGGGCCGCCGGACAGGAACGCCGTCTCGTACAGCGTCAGATCACGTCCCCCGCCCCCGGCCGTACCCACGTCGTGGACGGCCGCAGCGCGGACGGCGGCCAGGCACAATCGTGTGCAGGCGACGCCGGCGACGGCCCAGGAGACGAGCAGGAGGAGTACCCAGAGCATGACTTGTTTGTAGACGACACGGTCCCGGAAGCACCATGCCCTGTTCATCATCCGGACGGAGTGTTGTCCGCGCGTGACGTTCCGTTCGGCCGGCCGGGTCCCGGAAACGGACCCCGCTCCGGCTCGCGTGCCCCGTCCTCAACGCCGCAGCAGCACCCGCCGCGTGGCGCGCGCCAGCCGCACCGCGGGCCGGCGCGACCGCGGCACCGGCCCGGACCGCTCGAGCCACCACTCGCGCAACTCCCGCAGGGGCACCTGCTCGTCCTGCCGCTCCCGCCGTCCAAAGGAGAGCAGCAACTGCTCGACGAAGTCCAGGGCGTCCTGCCGATAACCTCCGGTCATCGGCCGCTTCTGCGCATGGGCGAGGAAGACCTCCCGATACCGCTCACCGAGCATCACCGGCAGCTCGGGCGCCACCTTGGCGACGACATCCGCCCGCTTCGCGGCGAGCGCCCGCGCCTGCACGGCCATCCGCACCCGGTCGAACCCCTCGGGCACGGGCGTCCCGGCGACCAGCGAGGACAGCACCGCCGCCTGGGCGAGCGCGACCCGCTGCCGCGCGGGTTCGCCGGAGCCGGATTCCCATACGGAGCCGGAGCCGGAGCCGGCTCCGGAGCTCTTCGCCTGTGCCGTGCTCCGTGCGGTCGCCCCCTTCTCCACCGCCTCCCGAATGGCCGTCAGCTCCCGCTCCAGCTCGCCCGGTTCAGGGAAGTTCTCGTCCCGTTCCAGGAGCACGCCGGGAGGGGAGACCCGGGAGGCGAGGTCGGTGAGGATGTCCAGTACCGGCCGGGGCACGGGGTGGGCGTGGCTGTCGTGCCAGACACCGCCCCGCTCGACGCCGCCCGCGACATGGACGTACGCGATGGCCTCCAGGGGAAGTTCGGCGAGCGCCTTCGCCGGATCCTCACCGCGGTTGACGTGGTTGGTGTGCAGATTGGCCACGTCGATGAGCAACCGCACGCCGGTGCGGTCGGCCAGGTCGTACAGGAACTGGCCCTCGGACATCTCCTCACCGGGCCAGGAGAACAGCGCCGCGATGTTCTCCACGGCGAGCGGTACGGGCAGGGCGTCCTGGGCGATCCGGACGTTCTCGCACAGTACGTCGAGCGCGTCCCTGGTACGCGGCACCGGCAGCAGGTGACCGGCCTCGAGCCGAGGGGAGGCGCTGAGCGGCCCACCCGCCCGCACGAACGCGATGTGCTCGGTGACCAGCGGCGACCGGAGCGCCGTGGCCCGCTCGGCGAGCGCCTCCAGCCGTCCCGCGTCCGGCCGCTCGGCCCCGCCGAGCCCGAGCGCAACCCCGTGCGGCACGACGGTCACCCCACGTTCGCGCAGCCGCAGCAGCGACTCGGGGACATGCCCGGGACACACGTTCTCGGCCACCACCTCCACCCAGTCGATCCCCGGCATCCGCTCGACGTCCCCGGCGATCTCCGGCCGCCACCCGATCCCCGTCCCGAGTCGCTCCATGTCACTGTCCCCCTTGTCCACCGGCCCCCGCCGGACGTGCCGTGGGTATGACCCCGATCCGCACGGCCGAACCCCGGACCACCCGTCTTCAGAGCAACTTTTGAGCTTTCGGGCAGGAGCTGCTGGAAGAGCCCCCGGAAAGGACACGCGGCGGGACACCGTTGCGGCCCGGCCCCGCACCCCTGGAGGAGTAACCGGCCTCCCTGTGCGGAACGGCCGGACGAGCCCTCCGTCCACAACGCCCCGCCGGTGGTCGCAGGAACGCCGACCGTCGGTCAAGCCACCGTCCCGTCGTGCCGGCGGCGGACCATCTCGGTGATCCAGGTGGGCGCGTACGGAGACGTGCACCCCGGGGAAGTGGGGTAGTCCTTGAGCACCTCCAGGCGCTCACCGATGCCGAGGGCACGAGCGCGGTGCTCGGCATGTTCGATGCCGATCTGCGCCAGGCAGTGGTTCATCGCCCACTGCAGGCGTTCCGGGGCGTCCCTCATGTCCGCCTCGATGACGTCGAGCAGTCCTTCGAGGTCGAGGCCCTCGGGCTTCTTCGCCACGCGGTCGGTGGTCAGTGCCCAGCCGGCGCTCGCGACCGCCGGATCCGGATCGGCGGACCACGTCAGGCGCAGCTCTTCCGCGTGCGGGCTCTTCTTCACCACGTAGTTCACGAGCCAGCCGTGCACCTTGGGTGCGCGCGCCCCGCGCACCATGACGTCCAACTCGTCACGTTCGAACGCCTTCGGGCGGCAGATCAGGATCGCCAGCAGTCTCGCCGCGGTGTCGTCCGTCTCCCAGAGCTCGCGGGCGAGTTCCTGCTGCGTCTTCAGCCGCTTCGCGAGCGCACGCAGCTTGCCGAGGTTCACACCGTGATCGTCACCGTGTCTCTCGTTCACCACGCGTGCCTTCGGGTCCTCGAGCTCGGCCAGTTCGGCCGTCACCTCGGCCACCGTCGTCCCGGCCACCGTCGTCCCGGTCGGCTTCGTCCCGGCCACCTGGGCCTCCTGTTCGTCGCGTGCGGGATTCAGCCTACGGCGGAGGCCGTCAACGGAGGGCGGGGTGGTCCGCGACGACCGTGCTGGAGCCCGGGGCGATTTCCGTGAAGCCCGCGTCACGGACCAGGGGGAGGCCGCTGGTGACCAGGGCGGTCCAGTGGGACGGGGCGGCGGGACGGACGGAGAGGGGGAAGCCGGCGTCGCGCCAGGCGCCGCGGTCCTTGTCGGTCAGCTCCCACCACGCCAGTTGGGCCGCGTGGCCCGCCTGGGCCATCGCTTTGCCGGCCGACATGCCGAGGTCGGGGTTCAGCCAGAGGACGGGGGCCGTGGGGTCCGCCGGAGGCGGGGGTTCAGGGTCGTCCAGGTCGGTGCCGGAGACCTGGAGACGGGCCAGGTCCTTGGGCCAGCCGTCCAGCGGGACGGGCGGGAAGACGCGGACCTCCGCCGACTTGCCGGTGACCGTGATGCCGGGCAGGGCCTCCGCGCGGCGCCACTCCGCGCCGCGGGCCCTGCGGACCACCTTGCGGATGCGGGCGTCCTGCCAGTCGCGCATCGCCTGCGCCCACTCGCCCTCGCCCGCCGACCGCTCGTCCGCCAGCACCGTCAGCACCGCGCGGGCCGCCGTCTCCAGGGCGTCCGTGCGGGCCGGGGGCGCCGACTTCTCGATGCGCGCCACCAGGGGCAGTACGAACTGGGGGGCCTCGTCGCGGACGGTGGGCTCGGAATGGAAGGGACTCGCGGCGGCAGGCGTCCGGTCATGGGTCTGATCGCTGTTCACCCCGCCAGTCTGCCAAGCCGTGCCGCGCTTTCGTCAGCCCGGGCAGGCCGTGCGCTGTGCTTCCTGCCTCCCCCAAGTCCTCGACTTCGCTCGGACAGGGGGGACCCCCATGCACGCCGGACACATGGTGATCCCCTTGTACGACTCCGGGTGCTCCGTGGGCTCCCGGCACAGCACGCACTCCGCGTACGGAGGCCCTTCGGCCTCGGGCGGCCTGGTCGCGTCGATCAGGCAGTAGTCGGTGTCGGTCCCCGTGTCGGTCTCGGCCTCGACCTCGGTCATGCCTCCAGCGTAGGACCGCGTCCTGCCGAGTGCCGGGGCCCGGTTCCGTCAGCCCGGCAGCGCTGCCGTCGGCACGGTCGCGATCAGGTCGGAGACCTTCACGAAGCGGTAGTCCCGGCGGCGCAGCTCCGGGACGATCGTCCGTACCGCACGCTCGGTCGCCGGGGCCGCGCTGCGGGTGCAGTGCAGGACGACGACGGAACCCGGGCGCACTCCGTCCAGGACCTGCCGGGCCACCGCGTCGGCGTCCGTGGCGAAGGCGTCACCGCCGACCACGTCCCACTGCACGGCGGTGACACCGGCCGGGACGAGTGCCTTCAGTGCCTCGCGGTCGTAGCAGCCGCCGGGGAAGCGGAAGTACGGCATCGGGTGTGCCACCCCCACCTCGCGGAAGGCCGTGTACGCCCGTTCCACGTCCGCGCGTATCCGGTCCCGGCCGACGGTCGGCAGGCCGTAGCAGTCGTCCGTGAACGCGTAGTGGCTGTACGAGTGGTTGGCGACCTCGAAGAGCGGGTCCCGGCCGATGGAACGGGCCTGGTCCGGGTACTCCTCGGCCCAGCGCCCCGTCATGAACACGGTGGACGGCACCTTCAGCGCGCGCAGGGTGGCGATCAGCCGGGGGTGGTCGAAGCGTTCGCCCGCCGCCGCACGCGGACCCTGGTCGGCGGTCATGTCGGCGTCGAAGGTGAGGGCGACGGTCTTCCCGGTGCTTCGGGGGGCGTTCTCGAAGACCGGGGTCAGGCCCGCCGGTCCCGGGGCCAGGGTGGGCAGGCGCGGGGCCGGTGTCGCGGGGGTGGTGGAGGGGGAGGGGCGTGGCCGCTGCGCGGGGCGGGGGGCCGCGCAGGCGGCGCAGGCGGCGAGCGCGGTGATGAGGGCGCAGACGACTGCTGCCCGGCGTACCGATGTGATCACTGTATGAAGATATGAGTGATGTCATGGCGTTTCTCCGTATTCGTGGTGAGTGTGCCGTGGTGCCACTCGGGTGGCTGAGGCCCGGTGCGGCGCTTTCCCGCCCTCCGCTTGCGGCGCGGGGCGGGCGGGGTTAACGTACAACCAAATGGTTGTAGATGGATTGACCGACGAGGCCGTGGACCGGCTGTTCCACGCCCTGGCCGACGCGACGCGCCGCGACATACTCCGTCGTTGTGTGCGGGGTGAGCTGTCCGTGTCACGTCTGGCAGAGGCGTACCCGATGAGCTTCGCCGCGGTGCAGAAACACGTCACGGTGCTGGAGCGGGCCGGTCTGGTCACCAAGCAGCGCCGCGGCCGGGAGCAGCTCGTGCGGACCGACCCCGACGCGGTGGACAGGGCCCGGCAGGCCCTCGACGAGCTGGAGACGGCCTGGCGGTCGCGCGTGGACCGGATGTCCGGTCTGCTGGCGGACGACGCCGGAAGCGATGCCGGAAGCGATGCCGGAACCGCGGCAGGGTCCGGCGACGACAGGGAACCGACGGAAGGACAGGACCGATGACCGTCACGAACGTGGACAAGGATGTCGACCGGCTGACCCTCACCGTGATCGCGGACTTCACCGCACCGGTCGAGAGGGTGTGGCAGCTGTGGGCCGACCCGCGGCAGCTGGAGCGCTGGTGGGGGCCGCCGACCTACCCGGCGACCGTGCAGGAGCACGACCTCACCCCGGGCGGAGAGGTCAGGTACTTCATGACCGGTCCGGAGGGTGAGAAGTTCGGCGGCTGGTGGCGGGTCGCGACGGTCACGCCGCCCACCGCCCTCGAGTTCACCGACGGCTTCTCCGGCCCGGACGGCACACCAAACCCCGAGATGCCGACCACCTCGGTACGGATGACCCTCAGCGAGCGCGAGGGCGGGACCAGGATGGAACTGCGCTCGGTCTTCGACACCCGGGAGCAGATGGAGCGGCTGGCCGAGATGGGCATGGTCGAGGGGCTGCGGCAGTCGATCGGGCAGATGGACGACCTGCTGGTGGCCGCCTGAGCCGTGTACGGACCGCCGGGGCCGGCCGGGGCACCCTGTCCCGGCCGGCCCCGTGCCGTCATCGCCGCCAGGGCCCCGTGACCGCGAACGTCGTGCCCGGGGAGTAGCAGTTGACGTACATCGTCCGGCCGTCGGGGGAGAAGGCGACGCCCGCGAACTCGCCCCACTCCGGCTTCTCGGGCGTTCCTAAGTTCTGCCGATTGCGGGCCAGCGCGTACACCTCGCCGTGCCGGGTGACGCCGTAGACGTGCTGCGCGCCGCCGCCGTCCTCGCAGACCATCAGGCCGCCGCTGGGGGCGAGGCAGATGTTGTCCGGTGACTCGCCGGGGAGCCGTACGTCGGTGTCCGGCCCGAAGACGATCACCAGCGTCAGCCGGCGCCGGTCCGGGTCGTAGCGCCAGATCTGCCCGTAGTGGTCGCCGGCCGAACCCTCCGCGCTGCGGGCGAAGGACGACACGAAGTACGCCGACCGCCCGCCCCAGTAGCAGCCCTCCAGCTTCTGCGCGTGCGTGATGCCGCCGGTGCCGAAGTCCTGGAAGCGAAGGGGTGTCTCGGCGGCCAGCGGGTCCGGTACGTCCACCCACTCGATGCCGTCGAACCGGGCGCCCGTCTCCTGGACCGAGGACAGGTCCGGCACCCCGGGCACCCGCATCGCCTGGAGCCGGCCGCCCGCGCGCAGCGAGCCGGTGCCGCCCAGCGGCTTGTCGGGCAGGAACCGGTAGAAGAGGCCGAAGGGCCGTTCGAAGGCGTCCTCCGTCTCGTAGACGACGCCCCGCTTCGGGTCGACCGCGACCGCCTCGTGCTGGAAGCGGCCCATCGCGGTCAGCGGCACGGCGCCCGTGCGGCGCGGATCGGCGCCGTCGACCTCGAAAATGAACCCGTGGTCCTTGGTGTAGCCGTTGGTGCCCGCCTTGTCCTCGGTCTCCTCGCAGGTCAGCCAGGTGTTCCAAGGAGTCGGCCCGCCCGCGCAGTTGACGGCCGTACCGGCGATCGCGACCCGCTCCGAGTGCACCTGGCCGCGGGAGTCCAGGGTCAGCGACGTACAGCCGCCCTTGCCCTCCGGGTCGTAGGTCAGGCTTTTGACCACCGGGACCGGAATTCTGCCGTTGGCGCGGTTCTCGTGGTTGCGGACCAGGTGGACGCGGCCCTGCCCGCCCGCGAAGGCGGCCATGCCGTCGTGGTTGGAGGGGACGGGACCCTCTCCGGAGCGCAGGGGGTCGCCCTCGCGGGAGAGCACCCGGTAGCGGAAACCTTTTGGCAGGTCGAGGAGTCCGTCGGGGTCGGGGGCGAGCGGGCCGTAGCCGTGATGGCCGAGGTTCTGTGCGGCGGCGGCAGCGGGGGTGAACAGCTCGGAGAGGGCGCCGGAGAACGCGATGCCGATGCCCAGGGCGCCGGAACGGGCGAGCAGCTGACGTCGTGTCGAGGGCAGGAATCCGGTGTCGGACCCTGTTTCCGGCATGCCTGTTTCTGACATGGAGGAACCTTCCTGCTGGCGGACAGGAACTACGGTCCCGCCGTGTCTATCACCTGCCGTGAGTCACGGGAACCACGCGCGGAGCACGTGTCACGCGTCTGTCCGTGGGCGGTCACGCGTCACGCGTCACGCGTCCGGGGCGAGGCCGGGGTGGGTGCGGGCACGGGGCCGGAGCCCGTACCGAGGCCCGTGTCCGTGGCCAGGCGCCCGAAGTCCGGGACCGGGCGATCGGTGTCCGGGGGCCGGTTCCCGCCCTTGTCCCCGTCCGCGGTTTCGGCGAGGTCCCCGTCCCGGCCGGCCGGCGGTCCGGGTTCCTCGAGGGCGTGTTCCTGTTGCGCCGCCGGCTGGGCGGCCCGTTCCAGGAAGCGCAGCAGTTCGACGGGGAAGGGCAGTACCAGCGTGGAGTTCTTCTCGGCCGCGACCGCCACGATGGTCTGCAGCAACCGCAGTTGCAGCGCCGAGGGCGTGTCCGCCATCTGCTGCGCCGCCTCGGCCAGTTTCTTCGACGCCTGGAGTTCGGCGTCGGCGTTGATGACCCGGGCGCGGCGCTCGCGGTCGGCCTCCGCCTGGCGGGCCATGGACCGCTTCATGGTGTCGGGCAGCGAGACGTCCTTGATCTCGACGCGGTCGATCTGCACACCCCAGCCGACCGCCGGGCTGTCGATCATCAGCTCCAGGCCCTGGTTCAGCATCTCCCGGTTGGACAGCAGGTCGTCGAGATCGCTCTTGCCGATGATCGAACGCAGCGAGGTCTGCGCCATCTGGGAGACCGCGAACCGGTAGTCCTCCACGTTGACCAGCGCCGCGGACGCGTCCACGACCTTGAAGTACACCACCGCGTCCACCCGCACCGTCACGTTGTCCCGGGTGATGCCCTCCTGCGCGGGCACCGGCATCGTGACGATCTGCAGATTCACCTTGTGCAGCCGGTCCACGAAGGGAACGATCACCGTGAACCCGGGCGGACGCGCCTTGCCCTGCAGCCGGCCGAGGCGGAAGACGACTCCGCGCTCGTACTGCTTGACCACCCGCGCCGCCGCGGCGAGATAGGTGAGGCCCGCGGCACCGGTTATGGCGGCCGCGGCGAGCAGCTCTTCGACCATGACGACCTCCCGTCAGAGGTCTGCTTCACGTGCTTACGGTCACTCCTGCCACGATATGCCCGCCGCCCCGGCCGGGGCCATGGGTGAGGTCATGCAGCCGGCGGGCGAGGAAGCGGCTACGGGGTTCCCGTGAGCCGGCCGGCGTCCCGGGCCAGGGCGGTGAGGCGGGAGATGGCCCGGAAGTACTTCTTGCGGTAGCCGCCCTTCAGCATCTCCTCGCTGAACAGCTGGTCGAACGGCAGCCCCGAGGCGAGCACGGGCACCTCGCGGTCGTAGAGCCGGTCGGCGAGGACGACGAGACGCAGCGCCGTCGACTGGTCCGGTACCGGCCGGACACCGGTGAGGCACACGGCGGCGAGTCCGTCGGTCAGGGCGCCGTACCGGCTGGGGTGCACCTTCGCGAGGTGGTCCAGCAGGTCCGCGAAGCCGTCCAGGGAGGCGCCCTCGGTGGCGTACGCCGTCTTGGACACCAGTTCGTCGGTGTACGGCGGCGGCGCCTTCGGCAGGCCGCGGTGACGGTAGTCCTCGCCGTCGATGCGCAGGGCGCGGAAGTGGGCCGACAGGCCCTGGATCTCGCGCAGGAAGTCGGCCGAGGCGAACCGGCCCTCGCCGAGCTTGCCCGGCAGTGTGTTGGAGGTGGCGGCGAGCGCGACGCCCGCCTCGACCAGCTTGCCGAGCAGGGTGGAGACGAGCACGGTGTCGCCGGGGTCGTCCAGCTCGAACTCGTCGATGCACAGGAGCCGGTGGCCCGAGAGGGTCCGCACCGTCTGCTGGAAGCCGAGGGCGCCGACCAGGTTGGTCAGCTCCACGAAGGTGCCGAACGCCTTGAGCGCGGGCTCGGCCGGGGTGGCATGCCAGAGGGAGGCCAGCAGATGGGTCTTGCCGACGCCGTACCCGCCGTCGAGGTAGACGCCGCGGGGGCCGGCCGGGGCGGGCTTCGCCGCCTTGCCGAAGCCGAACAGCCGACGCTTGCCGGAGCCGCCGGCTCCGGGTTCGCCGAGACCCGCCGCGAAGCCTTCGAGGACGCGCACGGCCTCGGTCTGGCTGGGCTGGTTCGGGTCCGGTATGTACGTGCCGAAGCGGACCGCGTCGAACCGCGGCGGCGGCACCATCTCGGCGACGAGCCGGTCCGCGGGGACGTGCGGCTCACGGGCGCACAGGGACAGCGGGACCGCTTCGGCCGTGGCACCGGGCCGGGAGGCGGGGGAGGAGGACGACACGCTTCCTCATACTACGGGGCGTGGAACACTGCACGTCATGCGACGCCTGTTCCCTGTGACCGACGAAACAGCAGCTCCCGGCGGGAGGTCCGGTACGTCCGGAGGCGGCCGTGGCGGCCCCGGAGGCGGTGGAGGCGAGGACGGAGCCGGCCGGGAGTGGAGCCTGGCCGAACTGGCGGCCGTGTACGCCTACCCGGAGGCGGAGGCGGAGGCGGGCTCGGGGCCCGGCGGGGGCCGGGAGCCGTGGCTGCGGGCCAACATGGTGTCCACGCTCGACGGTGCGGCCCAGCACGAGGGCCGCTCGCAGCCCATCTCCTGCCCCGCCGACATGCGGATCTTCGGCACGCTGCGGGCGCTGGCGGACGTCGTGCTCGTGGGTGCGGAAACCGTTCGGCAGGAGGGCTATCGTCCGGCACGCGCGCGTGCCGAGTTCGCGGCGGCGCGGGAGGCGGCCGGGCAGGGGCCGGCGGCGGCGGTCGCGGTCGTGTCCGCGAGCCTGGACCTGGACTTCTCCCTGCCGCTGTTCGCCTCCCCGCTGGTGCCCACCCTGATCCTGACCGGCTCCGCCGCGCCCCCGGACCGGGTCGCGGCCGCCGAGGCGGCCGGGGTCCGGGTCGTGACCGCGGGAGAGGGGGCGGGCGTGGACCCGGGGCGTGCGGTCCGGGCCCTCGCGGAGCGGGGGTACACCCGGCTGCTGACCGAGGGCGGCCCGCGACTGCTGGGGCAGCTGGTGGCGGCCGGGGTGCTGGACGAACTCTGTCTGACCGTCGCCCCGATGCTCACCGCGGGTGATGCCCAGCGCATCGCCGGGGGGCCCGCTGTGACACTTCCGCGGCGTTTCACGCTGAAGTCGATGCTGGAGGAGGACGGCTTCCTGTTCACGCGGTACGCACGGCCCTGATCCCGGCGTGGCCGGAGGGGTCCGGACGCGGCCGGGTGTGGCCGGAAGTCGCCGGGTTCCGCGGCCGGAAATATGCGGAAACGGGTTCGACGGTTACCGCTGGTCCGGTAATCGGCGGAATGTTCCGTTCCGCTTGATACCGCGACGGGCAGACTGAATCCGGCAGTGCCCGTGCGAACACGGGGCAGGATGGTTTCCGCAGGGCCTGGCTCGGCCCACGAGAAAGAGGGCCCGCAGCCCTCCGAGGAGAAGGGGCGCCTGGTGTTCACAAGCGTACTGATGATCGAGAAGGCTCTGACGTCCGCCGACGTGGACTTCGTCACCACCTTGCACGGCGACGAGGGGGTCACCTTCCAGGTGCTGCTCCAGCCGCGCGGAGAGCAGGCGGACCGGCTGCTGCGGGCCATCGACGACGTGGCCCTCGGCGAGCTCGACGACGCCGTCCGCGAGGGGGAGACCCCCGAGGGCGAGGAGGCCAAGACCACGGGGGAGCGGGCCCTGGAGGTGTCCCTGCAGGCGCTGCGCGCCGCCGGCCACGTGGCCGAGGGCCGGCTGATCGAGAACCACCCGCTGGACGCCCTGAGAGCGATGGTCCAGGAGGCCGGGGCCGACGAGGTGATCGTGCTCACCGATCCGCACTACGTGGAGGAGTTCTTCCACCGCGACTGGGCCTCCCGGGCCCGGCACAAGGTGGGGGTGCCGGTGCTGAAACTGTTCTCGCACAGCAAGGCATAGGCTGGGGCGGCGCCTTCGCACGAGGGCGCCCGGACCCTCGTCCCGCTCGTCGCACCACTCGTACGACCCGCACACTCGTCACCACTGGGGAGAAACACGCATGGCACCCGGCCTTCCTACCGCCATGGACCGACCGCACTTCATCGGCATCGGCGGCGCCGGGATGTCGGGCATCGCGAAGATCCTCGCCCAGCGCGGCGCCGAGGTGGCGGGCAGCGACGCCAAGGAGTCCGCCACCGCCGAGGCGCTGCGCGCGCTGGGTGCCACCGTGCACATCGGGCACGCCGCCGGGCACCTGGCCGACGACGCGAGCTGCGTGGTCGTGTCGTCGGCGATCCGCGAGGACAACCCGGAGCTGGTCCGCGCGGCCGAACTGGGCGTGCCCGTGGTCCACCGCTCCGACGCGCTGGCCGCCCTCATGGAGGGCCTGCGCCCGATCGCGGTGGCCGGCACCCACGGCAAGACCACGACCACCTCCATGCTGGCCGTCTCCCTGGCCGAGCTGGGCCGCCGGCCGTCGTACGCCATCGGCGGCGACCTGGACGTACCCGGTTCCAACGCGCTGCACGGCGACGGCGAGATCTTCGTCGCCGAGGCGGACGAGTCCGACCGCAGCTTCCACAAGTACGCGCCCGAGGTCGCGATCATCCTCAACGTGGAGCTGGACCACCATGCCAACTACGCGTCCATGGAGGAGATCCACGAGTCCTTCGAGACCTTCGTCGCCCGGATCGTGCCCGGCGGCACACTGGTGATCTCGTCGGACCACGAGGGCGCGCGGGAACTGACCCGGCGCCTGCGCGACGCGGCGGGCTCCGCCGAGGCCGCCGGTTCCGTGCGGACGGTGACGTACGGGGAGTCGCCGGACGCCGACGTGCGGGTGACGTCGGTCGTCCCGCAGGGGCTGAAGAGCGAGGTGACCGTCGAGTTCGAGGGCACCCCGCTCACCTTCACGGTGTCCGTCCCGGGCCGCCACTACGCGCACAACGCCGTGGCCGCGCTCGCCGCGGGCGCCGCGCTCGGCATCCCGGCCGCGGAACTGGCCCCGGCGCTGGCCGCGTACACCGGCGTGAACCGGCGCCTCCAGCTCAAGGGCGAGGCGGCGGGCGTCCAGGTCATCGACTCCTACGCGCACCACCCGACCGAGATGACGGCCGACCTGGAGGCGATGCGCGCCGCGGCGGGCGACGCCCGCATCCTGGTCGTCTTCCAGCCGCACCTCTTCTCCCGCACCCGGGAACTGGGCAAGGAGATGGGCCAGGCCCTGGCCCTGGCCGACTCCTCGGTCGTCCTCGACATCTACCCGGCCCGCGAGGATCCGATCCCCGGCGTCACCAGCGAGCTGATCATCGACGCGGCGCGGGCGGCCGGCGCGGACGTGACGCCGGTGCACGACAGGACGGAGATCCCGGAGGCCGTCGCGGGAATGGCGAAGCCCGGTGATCTGGTTCTCACCATGGGAGCGGGCGACGTCACCGACCTCGGCCCGCTGATCCTGGACCGTCTGTCGAAGTAAGCGCGTCGAAGCAGGAATGCCGGCGTAAGAGGAGAAGGGCTGGAGGCTCATGTCGTACGACGTGGAGAAGCCGGACGAGCAGTGGCGCGCGGAACTGTCGCCGTCCGAGTACGCCGTGCTGCGCCAGGCGGCCACGGAACCGGCCTTCACCGGTGAGTACACCGACACCAAGACCGAGGGCGTGTACGCGTGCCGCGCCTGCGGCGCCGAGCTGTTCACCTCGAAGACCAAGTTCGAGTCGCACTGCGGCTGGCCCTCGTTCTACGACCCGCGGGACTCCGAAGCGGTCGAACTGATCGAGGACCGGTCGCACGGCATGGTGCGCACCGAGGTGCGCTGCTCCCGCTGCGGCTCGCACCTCGGGCACGTGTTCGAGGGTGAAGGGTATGCGACGCCCACGGACCAGCGGTACTGCATCAACAGCATCTCGCTGAAGCTGCGGCCCGCCGAGGACTGATCCGCACACCGCGCACCGCACTGATACCGAAGGGCCGCCGGGATTCCCGGCGGCCCTTCGGCGGTCGGCGAAAGCCCCGCCCTACCAGCCGGTGCGCAGCAGATGGTTGAGGAGCAGGGCGAGGACCGCCTGCCCGGCGAGCCAGGCGCGCGGGGCGGGCAGCAGGGCACCGGTGGGGAGCAGCCAGAACACGAACGGCAGCCAGATGCGTTCCGTCTCGGCCTTGCTCATCCCGGACAGATCGGCGATCAGCAGCGCGAGCAGCGCCGACAGCACCAGCAGGGCGAGGCGGAGAACCGGACCGCCGGTGAGCGGGGCGGGCCACCGCCGGGCCGGCAGGCCGCCCACGCACCGGCGCAGTCCCGCCACCGTCGCCGGGCCGGCGATCAGCACCGTGCAGGCGAGGTTCGCCCAGATCCAGTACCCGTAGGGCCGGACCCCGCCCGCTCCCTGGTGGTAGCGGGTCACCAGCAGCCGGTACGCCTCCCACCAGTCGAAGCCCAGGACGGCGAACGCCACCGGTACCACCAGGAACCCGGCGACCAGCGGAGGCAGCAGCCGGGGCAGGAACCGGGGCCGCCGGCGCCACTCGCCCAGCAGCAGGACCGCCGCGCCGATCACCGCGAACAGCGTCAGCCCGTAGGACAGGTACACGGTCAGTCCGAACAGCAGTCCCGAACCCAGGCCGCTCCAGGCCGGCCGGTGCCCGGTCACGGCGAGGGCGAGCAGGGCGACCGCCCAGGCGGCGACCGCCGTGAAGTAGCCGTCGGCGGACGTGCCCACCCACACCGCGGCCGGGGCGAGCACCAGGAACGGCGCGGCACGGCGGGCCAGGGACTCCTCGGTGAGCGCACGTACGGCGACCAGGACCGCCACCGCCGCCGTGGTGCCGACGGTGATGCAGAACGCGCCGGCCCAGCCTCCGCCGCCCAGACCGATCCGGTCGAGCAGGACGAAGGTGAGGGTCGCGCCCGGAGGATGCCCGGCCACATGGGCGGGCCAGTTGTCCGGGGCGTCGAGCAGGATGTGCCCGCTGAAGCCGCGCAGGGCACCGGGGACGTCCTGGAAGCGGTCGACGGCCCGCAGATACTCATGCTGTGTCGTCAGCTGCTCGGCGACGCCGCGGAACCAGCCGTCGACGAGGGCGAGCGACCACGTCCAGGTCAGCGACATCCCCCACACGGTGAGGAGCAGTGGTCGCCAGGACAGACGGGCCGCCAGGAACGGGCCGTACACCACCGCGGCGGCCGCCACGACCAGCGCCGCCGGCGTGCCCGGCCCGACGTGCGGCGACCAGTGGGCCAGCAGTGGCGGCCAAGGGACCTGCAGCGTGCCGTCGCGGCGCTGGACGGCGCCGCCGATCAGCACGGCGGCCAGGACGAGCAGCGCGGCCGCCACGACCACGGCGAGATCCCGGACGAGGCCACGCCGGTCGAGGGGAGGAGCGAAGGGCCGGACGGCCGGGGGATGATCACAGGTCACGCCGTCACGCTAGGCCGGACGCCCTTCGCCGGGCGGCTGACGAGCGGGGACGTCAGAGTTTCGTCATCGTTCGCCGGCCCTTTCCGGGGTGCTCCGGTCCTACGGTCGGGGCATGGCACGTTCGTCACGGCCCTCCCTCCCCGAAGACCTCCCCGCCGGTCCTTCCGCCGCTCTGCGGCGCGGCGGCACCCCGCACGGCCCGTTCTCGCCGGGCTTCTGGCGCAGCCCGGTGCGCGGCACCCCGTTCACCTCGGTGCTCGGGCTGGTGCTCCTCGTGGGCCTCACGGTCCTGTTCCTGACGGGACTCCTGTCGTACGCCGCGTACAACCCGGGCCTGTCGCCGGTGAACGACAAGACCCCCGACAAGGGGATCCTCGGCTTCTACCTCTTCGCCTGGCCGACCGACCCGCCCTGGCTCTACCGGCTCACCCAGGGCGTCCACGTCACGCTCGGGCTCACCCTCGTCCCGGTGCTGCTGGCCAAGCTGTGGTCGGTGGCGCCCAGGCTGTTCACCCTCCCGCCGGTCCGCTCGGTCGCCCACGCCCTGGAGCGGATCTCGCTGCTCCTCCTCGTCGGCGGGGCGCTGTTCGAGTTCGTCACGGGCATCCTCAACGTCCAGCTCGACTACCTCTTCCCCGGCTCCTTCTACCCGCTGCACTTCTACGGCGCCTGGGTGTTCTTCGGCGCGTTCGTCGTCCACGCGGTGCTGAAGACGCCGGTGGCGCTGCGTAACCTGCGGCGGCTGCGGGAGGAGCGGAAAGGCGCGGGGGAGAGCGGCGAGGAAGAGCGCGACGTGGGCGGGGACGAGGGCGAGGGCAGGGACGACCTGGCGGCCCCCGAGCCGGATCCGCCGACGGTTTCGCGGCGCGGGGCGCTGGGGCTGGTCGGCGGCGGTTCACTGCTGCTGTTCGCGACCTCCGCCGGACGCAGCTTCGACGGGCCGCTGCGCGAGACCGCCGTCCTCACCCCGCACGGCGGCCCCGAGCCCGGCACCGGACCCAACGCCTTCCAGATCAACAAGACGGCCGCGTACGCAGGTATCCACCCGGCCGAGACGAGCGAGGACGCGTGGCGGCTGGTGGTCGCCGGGCGGACGGGCACCGTCCGGCTGGACCGCGCCGGCCTGCTCGCCCTGCCGCAGCACAGTGCGGCACTGCCCATCGCCTGCGTGGAGGGCTGGTCCACCTCCGACCAGTGGTGGCGGGGCGTACGGCTGCGGGACCTCGCCGCACTCGTCGGCCACGACGACCCGGTCGACGTCTTCGTGGAGTCGTTGCAGCGCCGTGGCGCCTTCCGGCGCGCAGCGCTGCGCGCCAACCAGGTGGCCGACCCGCGCTCCCTCCTCGCCCTGTCCGTCAACGGCGAGGAGCTGTCCCCCGACCACGGCCACCCGGCGCGGATCATCGTCCCCGGCGCGCCCGGCGTGCTCAACACCAAATGGGTCGCCCGGCTGACCTTCGGCGATCTGTGAGGAGCCTGCCCGATGACACGGTTCGTTCGGTCCACGCGGTACTCGCGGCCCGGGCCGCGGTGTGCGGCAGTGCTCGGCAGTCCTCCCCGAACCCTCCTGCTGCTCTGCTCGTTCGCCCTGTGCGGGTATGCGGGGGTGCGGCTGCTCGACGGCGACCGGCTCCTGATCGCCCTGTGGTTCGTGGGCGCGGCCGTGCTCCACGACCTGGTCCTGCTGCCCCTGTACGCGGCGGCCGACCGCGCGCTGGTGAAGAGCGCCGGCCGGCGCCGGGGGCGGATCAACCACGTACGGGTTCCGGCCGCCCTGTCCGGACTCCTTCTGCTCGTGTGGTTCCCGCTGATCACGGGCAGGGTGTCGGAACGTTACCCCGGCGCCACGGGGCTGTCCGCCGACAGCTACGCGACCCGCTGGCTGATCCTCACGGCCGTCCTGTTCGCAGGCTCGGCGGTCCTGTTCGCGGTGCGGTCCCGGGGACGGCACCGGCGGTGTGAACGCGTGGGGGACGGGCGCCCGCCGGTCGACGACTGACAGCGCGCCGGAGGGGACAAGGGGCGGGCGGCCGAGGTGCGGAGCCTCGGCCGCCCGCCCTTCTCCGTACGAGGATCAGTGCGCAGGCCGGGCCGCCGGCCGGCCGGTGCGCAGCGCCACGAAACAGCGGTCGCCCGTCGACCACCGGGCGTCGGTGTGCCAGCCCGCGCGGTCCGCGTGCCGCAGCAGGGCCGGGGTACCGAGGCGGGCCCAGCGGAAGGGCGGGCCGGGGGTGCCCCGGGCGTCGGTGACCTGGACCAGGACGTGCTCGTCGACGTCCGGCTGCGGTGCCGTCTCGGCGATCAGCAGACCGCCCGGTGCGAGCAGGCGGGCCAGCCGGTCGAGCAGGGCGGGTGGATCGCCGCCGATGCCGATGTTGCCGTCCATGAGCAGGACGGTGCCCCAGCGGCCGGTGCCGGGCAACGGGTCGAAGACGGAACGGCGCAGCGCCTGCCCGCCGCAGCGGACGGTCCGTGCGACCGCGGCCTCGCTGACGTCGATGCCCAGTCCCCGCCTGCCCTGGGCGGCCAGCGCCGCGACCAGACGGCCGGGCCCGCAACCCACGTCCAGCACCGTGCCCTCGCAGTGCTCGAGCACCTCCAAGTCGGCGGCGTCGGCCGGCGCGCACCACCGCTCGACGTCCAGGGGCAGCAGCCACCCGTCCGTACGGCGCAGGAACAGCGGTCCCCGGCCGGTGCGCAGGGCGTCGGAGTAGGGGTCGGCGGACCAGGAGCGCTCGGGAGAGGCCTCCGGCGGACCGGGCGTCCGCTGACGGCCGACGGGCACGACCGTCGCCGGTACGGAACGCACCGGTACCGCGCTCACCGGTGCGTCGCCGTCAGCCGTGCCAGCCGGGCGGCGAACCGTCCGCCCGGTGCCGCGCCGGCGACCGCCTCGGCGTCGTACGCCGTGTCCACGTCCCGCAGCCGCGGCAGTTCCCGCACCCTCAGGTGCGCGAGCCGCCGCCGCTGCACAGCGCCCGTGTCCGGCGCCGACATGGGGACCCCGCGCAGCAGGCCGGGGTCGGGCGCGGCCAGGCCGAGCGCCCAGAAGCCGCCGTCCTCGGCGGGACCGAAGTACGCGTCGCAGTCCGCGAAATCCACGGTGAGCAGCTCCGGAGTCACCTGGGGCGTGTCCATCCCGATGAGGAGGGCGGGCCCGTCACACCGCGCGAAGGCC
The DNA here is from genome assembly GCF_045209715.1 of Streptomyces sp. NBC_01635. Taxonomy (NCBI): domain Bacteria; kingdom Bacillati; phylum Actinomycetota; class Actinomycetes; order Kitasatosporales; family Streptomycetaceae; genus Streptomyces; species Streptomyces sp. NBC_01635. The sequence continues at coordinate 7,263,115 of NZ_CP109277.1, forward strand.
GCGGCAAGCCGTTCGTCGAGGCCGCCCGCGCACTGCGGTACGACCTCGATGCCGGTCGGCAGCCAGGGCCCCGGGGCGCCGTCCAGCACCAGCACCCGCCGCCGCGCGGGCGTGCGCACCACGACGTCCAGGGTGTCCGCCAGCGCGGCCTCGGCGAGCCACGCCGCCTCCTCGGGCGTGAACGGCGGCGTCAGCCGGGTCTTGACCCGGCCCGGACGGGGTTCCTTCGCGATGACGAGCAGGGTCATGGAGCCGAAGGAGGCGCCGGGCGTCACGGAGGAGCGCTCGGAGGACTCGCACGGCTCGGACGAACCGGTCGGCTCGGTCGGCCTGATCGGACCGATCGGCTCGGTCACGAGGCCACCCCCGTACGCTCCGGCACCTCACGCAGCACCCGGCTCATGTCCCGTACGGCCTGGAACGTACCGCGCCAGGTGCCCGTCACCTTCGAGGCGCCGGAACGGGGCAGGTACGGGACATCGTGCTCGGTGACCTTCCAGCCCGCGTCGGCGGCCCGCACCACCATCTGGAGCGGATAGCCGCTGCGCCGGTCCGTCAGACCGAGGGCGAGCAGGTCCGTGCGCCGGGCCGCACGCAGCGGACCGAGGTCGTGCAGCCGCAGCCCGGTGCGGCGGCGCAGTAACCGGGCGAGCGCGAGATTGCCCGCGCGGGCATGGGCCGGCCAGGCGCCCCGCGCCTTCGGCCGGCGCCTGCCGAGCACCAGGTCGGCCTCGCCGGCCCGGATCTCCCGGACGAACGGCACCAGTTCGGCCGGGTGCAGAGAGGCGTCGCAGTCGCAGAAGCACACGATGTCGGCGGTGGCCGCGGTCAGCCCCGCGTGGCAGGCAGCTCCGAAGCCCCGCCGCTTCTCGCGGACGACGGTCGCGCCGAACTCGCGGGCGATCCGGTCCGAGCCGTCCGTCGAACCGTTGTCCACGACGAGCGCGCGCCAGCCGGGCGGGACGCGTTCCAGCACCCACGGCAGGGCCTCGGCCTCGTCGAGACAGGGCAGGACGAGGTCCACGCCCGCCGACGGCTCCTGCGGCGATCCGGATGAGGGTGAGGCGGAGGAGGAGAAAGGGGAGGTGGTCACGGGCTTCACCCTACGAACGCGAACCCGGCATACCGGACATCGTCTCCTTACGAAACGCGGACGTCGGCGGCCGGCGGCCGACGTCCGCACGCGCGTGGTGCGAGGCTGGCCGCATGGAGCAGCAGCAGTCACCCGCGAAGCCCGGCGCCCGGGTCCTCGTCGTCGACGACGACCCCACCGTCGCCGAGGTCGTCTCGGGCTACCTCGACCGCGCCGGATACGTCGTCGACCGGGCCGGCGACGGTCCCGACGCGCTCACCAGGGCGGCTGACCACTGGCCGGACCTCGTCGTGCTCGACCTGATGCTGCCCGGCATGGACGGCCTGGAGGTGTGCCGCCGGATGCGCGGCCGGGGGCCCGTGCCGGTCATCATGCTCACCGCGCGCGGCGACGAGGACGACCGCATCCTCGGCCTGGAGGTGGGCGCCGACGACTACGTGACCAAGCCCTTCAGCCCGCGCGAACTGGTGCTGCGCGTCGAGTCCGTACTGCGCCGCGCCCGCCCGGCGGCCCCTCCCGTGTCCGGTGTTCTGCGCGCCGCCGGGCTCCAGGTCGCCCCCGCCGCCCGCCGCGCCACCAAGCACGGCACCGAACTGGCACTGACTGTCCGCGAGTTCGACCTCCTCGCGTTCCTGCTGCGCAACCCCGGGCGGGCCTGCACCCGGGAGGAGCTGATGCGGGAGGTATGGGGCTGGGACTTCGGCGACCTGTCCACCGTCACCGTCCATGTGCGGCGGCTGCGCGGCAAGGTCGAGGACGATCCGGCGCGGCCCCGTCTCATCCAGACGGTGTGGGGCGTCGGCTACCGCTTCGACCCGGCGGCCGGGGGAGAGTGACCGTGCGCGACACACTGCTCATCGCCCTGTTCGCCTTCCTCGGCGCCGCCGCGGCCGGGGTGCTCGGCGCGTGCGTCCTGCTGCTGATCCGGCGGTGGACGCTGACCGCGCATCTCGCGGTGGTCGCGGCCGTTGCGGTCACGGCGATGCTCGCGGGCACGCTGGCCGTCGCCCGGGCGATGTTCCTCTCGGCGCACGACCTGACCGTGGTGACGACCGTCGTCGCGATGGCCGCCGTGGTCTCCATGGCGACCGCGCTGCTCCTGGGCCGCTGGGTCGTCGCCCGCAGCCGGGACCTGGCGCTCGCCGCCCGTTCCTTCGGCGAGGGCGGGGAATTCGCCGCCCCCGCCGGCCCGGCCACCGCCGAACTCGTCGCGGTCAGCAGGGAGTTGCAGGCCACCAGCCGCAAGCTCGCCGAGTCCCGGGACCGTGAGCGTGCCCTGGAGTCCTCCCGGCGTGAACTCGTCGCCTGGATCTCCCACGATCTGCGCACCCCGCTCGCCGGACTCCGCGCGATGGCCGAGGCGCTGGAGGACGGCGTCGCCGCCGATCCCGAGCGTTACCTCGGCCAGATCCGCACCGAGGTGGAACGGCTCAACGACATGGTCGGCGACCTCTTCGAACTCTCCCGCATCCACGCGGGCGCCCTCACCCTGTCCCTCTCCCGGATGTCCCTGTACGACCTGGTCGGCGACGCCCTCGCTGGCGCGGACCCGCTCGCCCGCGAACACGGTGTACGGCTCGTCGACGACCGCGTCGAGTCGGTACCGGTGGAGGTGGACGGCCGGGAGATGAGCAGGGTCCTGGGCAACCTGCTGGTCAACGCGATCCGCCGGACACCGGCCGACGGCACCGTCGCCGTCGCGGCCGAACGCTCGGCCGAGGGCGTGGTCCTGTCCGTGACGGACGGCTGCGGCGGTATCCCCGAGGAGGACCTGCCCCGTGTCTTCGACACCGGCTGGCGCGGCACCCACGCCCGCACCCCACCCGCCGGCGCGGGCCTCGGCCTCGCCATCGTCCGCGGCCTCGTGGAGGCCCACCGGGGCACTGCCACCGTCCGCAACGTCACCGGCGGCTGCCGCTTCGAGGTGACCCTTCCGACCGCGGAGGCCTGACCCGGCCGCAGCGACTCGTCGTCCGCCCGCCGCCCGCCGCGCGCGGTCGCGCGATGCGCCTGACGCGCGCAGGCCGCCTACTGCGACTGCCGCCGGCTGCCGTCGTTGCCAGGGCTTCAGTCCCCCCTCAACCCCGCCGCCGCGAACTCGCGCATCCCGTCCTCGAAGGTGACCTCCGGCTTCCAGGACAGGTCGGTGCGCAGGCGGGAGGAGTCGGCTGTGATGTGGCGGACGTCGCCCAGGCGGTATTCGCCCGTGACGACCGGTTCCGGTCCGCCGTACGCCGAGGCCAGGGCGCGGGCCATCGCGCCGACCGTGTGGGGCGTGCCGCTGCCCGTGTTGTACGCGGTGAGCGCGCCCCGCGCCGTATCGGCCTCCAGCGCCGCGACATTGGCCGACGCCACGTCCCGTACGTGGACGAAGTCCCGGCGCTGACGGCCGTCCTCGAAGACGCGGGGCGTCTCACCGCGGGCCAGCGCCGAGCGGAAGAAGGAGGCCACACCCGCGTAGGGGGTGTCACGGGGCATCCGGGGACCGTAGACGTTGTGGTAGCGCAGGGACACCGCGGTCCCGCCCGTCGAGCGGGCCCACGCGGCGGCCAGGTGTTCCTGCGTCAGTTTGGTCGTGGCGTACACGTTGCGCGGGTCGACGGGAGCGTCCTCGCCGACCAGGCCGGGGGAGAGGGCCGCCCCGCAGACGGGGCAGAGGGGTTCGAACCGTCCGGCCGCGAGGTCGGCGACCGCGCGCGGGCCCGGACGCACCACCCCGTGCCGGGCACAGGAGTAGCGGCCCTCGCCGTACACCACCATCGACCCCGCCAGGACGAGGCGGCCCACGCCGGTCTCCTCCATGGCGGCCAGCAGCACCGCGGTGCCCAGATCGTTGTGGGAGACGTAGTCGGGGGCGTCGGCGAAACCGGTCCCGAGGCCGACCATCGCCGCCTGATGGCAGACGGCGTCGACACCGGACAGGGCGTCGCGCACGGCACCGGCGACGCGGACGTCCGCCGCCGGATCGGTGCGGACGTCGTACACCACGGGCTCGTGCCCGCGCGCCCGCAGCGCCTCCACGACGTGGGACCCGATGAACCCGGCACCGCCGGTGACCATGACACGCATACGCCCACGCTAGGCCCGCGCCCCCACCCCGGAGCAGCTCCGGGGCCCGCATGTCACCGGTCCGTAAGACCCGTCCGGCATCAACGGCCCGTGGGACCGGGACCGTCGAACGGCAGCCGTACGGTGAAGACCGTCGGCCCCGGTCCGCCGGTGCTCAGCTCGATGTCGCCGCCGTGCGCCCTGGCGGGCGGTGAGGAACACCACCGGCAGCATCGCCCGGGAACCGCGCAGCCGGTCCAGTACGCCGGAGCCGTCGAGTCGGGCAGCATCACGTCGAGCACCACGAGGTCCGGCCGGAACGCGGCGGCCCGACGCAGCGCCTCCTCACCGGAGTGGGCGGTGACGCCCTCCCCGCCCTCGTACCGGGCAACGGTCGCCACCAGGTCGGCTGTCGGCGGATCGTCGTCCACGACGAGCAGTCGTACTTTCCCCACCCGCCCATACGGGGGTACCCGGCCCCGGAGGGGGTTCGAACAGCGGGTTCGAAGAGGGTTTCCCGTGGTGGGCGCTGGGCAGGTGGCGGCGTGGGGCGGCCCCGACCGGCGGTCGGGGCCGCCCGTCCGGCGGCCGGTCGTGCCGGAGACGAGGGGCGCGGGGACACGGGAGGCGCGGACAACGCGCTCTCCGGGTGATGTCGGAGGCGCCGTCTACACTCGACCGGCGGCAGACCGTGCGGCCGTCTCGGCCAGAAGTTTCCAGCCACCCGAAGGGCATTCGGCGTCTTGATACGGATCGAATCAGTCACGAAGCGCTATCCGGACGGCACGGTGGCGGTCGACCGGCTCTCCCTGGAGATTCCCGACCGCTCGATCACCGTCCTCGTCGGACCGTCGGGCTGCGGCAAGACGACCACCCTGCGCATGATCAACCGCATGGTCGAACTCACCGAGGGAACGATCCTGCTCGACGGTGCGGACATCCAGCGGCAACCGGTCACCACCCTGCGCCGGTCCATGGGATACGTCATCCAGAACGCCGGACTGTTCCAGCACCGCACCGTCGTCGACAACATCGCCACCGTGCCCCGCATGCTCGGCTGGGGCAAGCAGCGGGCCCGGGAGCGGGCGGCGGAGCTGATGGAGCGGGTGGGCCTCGACACCGCCATGGCCAAGCGGTACCCGTACCAGCTCTCCGGCGGCCAGCAGCAGCGCGTCGGAGTGGCGCGGGCGCTCGCCGCAGACCCGCCGGTGCTGCTGATGGACGAACCGTTCTCGGCCGTCGACCCGGTGGTCCGCAAGGGCCTCCAGGACGAACTCCTGCGGATCCAGGAGGAGCTGGGCAAGACCATCGTCTTCGTCACCCACGACATCGACGAGGCGGTCAAACTCGGCACGATGGTCGCCGTCCTGCGCGAGGGCGGCCGGCTCGCCCAGTACGCGCCGCCCGCCGAGCTGCTCTCCGACCCCGCGGACGCGTTCGTCGAGGACTTCCTCGGCGCCGACCGGGGCATCCGGCGGCTCTCCTTCCTCACCACCACCGCGCTGGAACTGGCCACCGACACCGTGATCCCGCCGGACGCCACCGCGGAGCGGATCGGCGCGGCCGACGCCGCCCACCTCCTGGTGACCGACGGCGAGGGGCGCCCCCTCGGCTGGTCCGAGCCGCGCCGGCTGACCGCCGGGGACATCCGGCCCGACCAGCTCCTGCCGTACGGCCGGCCGTTCGTACCCGGCGTGGACTCGCTGCGCGTCGCGCTCGACTGCGCCGTGCTCTCCCCGACCGGCTGGGCCGTCGCCGTGGACGACACCGGCCGGGTGCGGGGAGTCGTCTCCCAGCAGACCATCGGCGACGCCATCCGCACCGCGCACCAGGACGGCCGCACCGCGCACCGAGGCGGCCGCGCCGGCGACGAGAAGGTCGCCGGATGAGCGGCTTCTTCACCATCCCCAGCGACCTCCAGCACAGCTGGGCCGGCCTGATCGGACTGCACCTGAGGGAGGCGCTGATCCCGGTCGCGGCCGGGCTGCTGCTCGCGCTGCCCGTCGCCCAGCTGTGCGGCCGCTTCCGCTGGCTGTACCCGCCGGTGCTCGGCCTGACGACCGTGCTGTACGCCATCCCGTCCCTGGCGTTCTTCGTCGTCCTCATCGACTACACCGGCCAGACCGAACTCACCGTGATGATCCCGCTGGCCCTGTACAGCCTGGTGGTGCTGATCCCGGCGATCGTCGACGGCGTGCGCTCGGTACCGGACGAGACCCTGGCCGCCGCCACCGCCATGGGTTTCGGCCCCGTACGGCGCTACACCCAGGTGCAGCTGCCGATCGCCGCGCCCGCCATCATCGCCGGCCTGCGGGTCGCCACCGCGTCCAGCATCTCCCTGGTCAGCGTCGGCGCCCTGATCGGCAACCAGGGCGCCCTCGGCAACCTGCTCGCGGCCGCGCAGAAGTACGACCGGCCCGAACTCGCGGTCAACGCCGTGATCACCATGGCCGTCCTGGCGATCCTGTGCGACGCCCTGCTGGTCCTGCTCCGGGTCCTGCTCACGCCCTGGATGCCCCGCGGCACACAGCCCGGGACCAGGTCCGCCGTGGGTCCGGGGAAGTTCCGGGAAGCCGAGGCCGAGGCCCTGTGAACATCTTCGACTTCGCCCACGCGTTCTTCGGCGACAGCGCCCACTGGCAGGGTTACGACGGCATTCCGCAGCGCTTCCTCGAACACCTCCAGTACTCGCTGCTGGCGCTCGCCGTCGCCGCCGCGATCGGCCTGCCCGTCGGCCTGCTGACCGGACACACCGGCCGTGGCGGGAACGCGCTCGCCTTCGTCGCCAACGCCGCTCGCGCCCTGCCCAGTTTCGGCCTGCTGGTGCTGGTGGTCCTGCTGATCGGCTTCGGCCTGCTGCCCGTGATGATCCCGCTGGTCGTCCTGGCCGTCCCGCCGATCCTGGTGACCACCTACGAGGCCGTCCGCACCGTGGACCCCTCCCCGGTGGACGCGGCCCGGGGCATGGGCATGCGCGAGTCGCGGATCCTCTTCCAGGTCGAGGTGCCGGTGGCGCTGCCGCTCATCCTCAGCGGTCTGCGCTCGGCGGCCATCCAGATCGTGTCGACGGCCACCATCGCCGCGTACGTCAGCCTCGGCGGCATCGGCCGGTACATCATCGACGGGCTCTACCAGCGCGACTACGAGAAGGTGGTCGGCGGCGCCACGCTGGTGGCGTTCCTGGCCCTCGTCACGCTCGTGCTGTTCTGGGCGGCGGGACGATGCGTGGTGTCCCCGGGGGTGCGCAGGCGAGAGGGCCGCGCGAAGGATTCCCGCGCACGGACCGCCGAGTGACAACTGTGATCCGGCCGCGCTTGACGGAGAGTGAAGCGGCTGGATTGGATCGGTGGATGACTTCTACCGCGAAGAGCAGCTGGTCCAGGACGAGGCACACCGGTGCGGCGGCCGTCGCGCTCACCGCCGCGACGGCCCTGCTCGCGGGTTGTTCGTCCGGCGGCACCTCCGACAACCCCCTCGAGGAGGAGAAGGCGGAAGCCGGCACCGTCGTCGTCGGTTCCAACAACTTCGCCGAGAGCACCCTGCTCGCCGACATCTACGGCGAAGCACTCAAGGCCAAGGGCCTCAAGGTCACCTACAAACACAACATCGGCAGCCGGGAGACGACCTACGGTCTGATGAAGAACGGCTCCATCACCGTTCTGCCCGAATACAACGGCTCCCTGCTCGCCTACCTCGACCCCGAGGCCGAGCAGGAGTCCCCCGACGCCGTCAACACCGCCGTCAAGGCCAAGCTCGACAAGAAGCTGACGCTGCTGGACCCGTCGCCGGCCGAGGACAAGGACTCCGTCAGCGTCAACGCCGAGACGGCGAAGAAGTACAAGCTCACCGCGTCGTCCACCCTCGCCGACCTCAAGGACGTCGCACCGGAGCTGGTGATCGGCGGCTCGCCCGAGTTCCAGACCCGGCGCCAGGGCCTGGAGGGACTGAAGTCCGTCTACGGGCTGGAGTTCAAGTCGTTCAAGGCGCTGGACGCGGGCGGCCCGCTCACTCAGGCGGCGCTCGCCCAGAACGAGGTGCAGGCGGCGGACATCTTCACCACGGACCCGACGATCGTGAAGGAGAAGTTCGTCGTCCTGGGGGATCCGGAGAACCTCTTCGGTTTCGCCAACGTGACCCCGCTGGTCCACAAGGACGCACTCTCCCAGGAGGGTGTCGACGCGCTCGACGAGGTCTCCGCCAAGCTGGACACCGAGACCCTGCTCGGCCTGGACGCCCAGGTCCAGCTGGACAAGAAGGACCCGCTGGACGTGGCGAAGGCCTGGCTGGAGTCGGCCGGGCTGGTCTGACGGGCCGTCCCCGGACGCTCCGTCGGCCGAAGGTTCCTCCGGGGTGACGATTCCTCCCCGAGGGGGTGGGGCGGGGCCCGCGGAGGGCCGCGCCCCACCTGCGTTCCCCCCACGCCTCACCCCGTCGGCGCGGCGGTGGCGATCAGCCGGTCCAGCAGGGCGATCAGCACGTCCCTGGACGATGTCCGGTCCCGTGCGTCGCACAGCAGCACCGGCACGCCCTCGGGCAGCGTCAGCGACTCCCGGATGTCCTCGACCGGGTACGGGTGCTCCCCGTGGAAGCCGTTCACGGCGATGACGAACGGGATGCCCCGGCGCTCGAAGAAGTCGATCGCGGCGAAGCTGGACTCGGGCCTGCGCACGTCGATCAGGACCACCGCGCCCAGCGCGCCGAGGGACAGGTCGTTCCACATGAACCAGAACCGCTGCTGGCCCGGCGTGCCGAACAGATACAGCACGAGGTCGTCGGAGACGGTGATCCGGCCGAAGTCCAGCGCCACGGTGGTGGCACGTTTCTCCTCGATGCCCTCGAGGTCGTCGACGCCGAGGCCCGCCATGGTCAGCGGTTCCTCGGTGCGCAGTGGGGCGATCTCGCTGACCGAGCCGACCATGGTGGTCTTGCCCACGCCGAAGCCCCCGGCGATCAGGATCTTGACCGTGTCGGGTGCCGGACGCTCGGTGGGCGCCGGAGCGGTGATGTCAGAGCCGGCCAAGGCCGTCCCTCACTTTCTGCAGCAGATCCAGGTCCGGTTTGGTGCGGGTGACGTGGTGCGGCGGGCGGACGGTGATCCGGCCCGCCTCCAGCAGATCGCAGAGCATGATCACGACCACGCTCATCGGGAGGTCGAGACGCGCCGCGAGCTCCGCCACCGCGAGGGGCTCCGCGCACAGCCGCAGGATGCGTGTGTGCTCGGGCTGGGGCCGGGCGGCCTCCACGGGCTGGGGCTCGACCGTCGTCACCATCGTGATGAGCGTGAAGTCGGCGCGGCTCGGCCGCGTCCGGCCACCGGTCAGGGTGAACGGTCGGACGAGCCGGCCCGCGAAATCGCCTTCGGCCACCTCATGCGCCGGAGTCGGAGGGGCCTGTCGTACCCCGGGGCGCCGCGCTGAGGTGCTCGCCGATCTTCTTCACCAGCATGTTCATCTGGTACGCGACCACGCCGACGTCCGCACCCGGGCCGGTGAGCACCACGAGATGGGCACCGGGCCCGGCCGAGGTGAGGATCAGATAGCTGTTGGCCATCTCGATGAGCGCCTGGCGCACCGGGCCGCCGCGGAAGTCCATGCTGACGCCCTTGCTGAGACTCATCAGCCCGGACGCGGTGGCCGCCAGACGTTCCGCGTCGTCGCGCAGGAACCCGGTGGACTTGCTGACCACCAGCCCGTCCTCGGACAGGACCACGGCCTGGTTCACGTCGGCGACCCGCTCCACGAGTCCGGTCAGCAGCTGATCGAGCTGAGTGTGAGTGGCGGGTACGGGGCGTGTCATGACTGTGTTCCTTCTTCGGCGTTCGGTGTTCGGCGTTCGGTGTTCAGCGGTCGGCGGGCGGTGTCGAGAGCTCTCGGGAGGGGGCCGTCACCTCTGCGGGTACTCCGGAGGATTCCGTCGCGTCGTCGTCCGCGGCGGGTGGCGCGGCATCGGCACGGGCGTCTCCGTCGTCGTCGCGTGCCTCGGACGTGCCGCGCTGGAAGCCGGCGAGGGATGAGGCGGCGTGTTCCGCCGTGAAGCTCGCGGCGTCGTCCTCGACGGGCGGCATCACCGCCTCCTCGCGGAGTTCGGCGGCCAGGCTGGTCTGCGGCACCCTGCGGGGGAGAGGCGTGAGCCCGTTCGCCCGGGGCGCGGACGAGGGAGCGGCGGCCGGGCGGGCGGAGATCCGTTGGGAGGCCCCGGACCGGGACGGGAGCGCCGGCACTTCCCCGGGAGCCCGTGTGTTCCCGGTGTCCGCGATGGTCGTGTCGGGTGCCGGGTCGGTGCCGTCGGTCCCGTGCGTCGGGTTCGCCGCGTCCGTGGCTTCCCTGACGCCGGTGGCGGTGTCGCCGAGGGCCCCCGGGGCCGTGCTGTCCGTGCCGTCCGCCCGGCGGTGCCCGTTCGTCGCGCCGGCGAGGGCGGGTGCGGCCTCCCGGGGTGTGCCCGGGGCGTCCCGCACCACGATGGCGTGCGGGATCAGCACGATGGCGGTCGTCCCGCCGTACGGCGACGGGCGCAGGGTGACGGTGATGTCGTGCCGGTGGGCCAGCTGGGAGATCACGAACATGCCGAGCCGGAGGTCGTCGGCGAGCGCCACCACGTCGAACTGCGGAGGGCTGGCCAACTGGGTGTTGATCGAGGCGTAGTCGTCCTCCGACAGGCCCAGGCCGCGGTCCTCGATCTCGACGGCGAGGCCCTTGGCCACCAGCGCGGCGCGCACTTCGACCGGGCTCGGCGCGGGTGAGTACACCGTCGCGTTGTCGATCAGCTCGGCCAGCAGGTGGATGACGTCGGCCACCGCGGGCGGAGCAAGCGCGACCTCCTCGTCGGTGTGCACCTCCACCCGCTGGTACTCGGCGACTTCACCGACGGCGCTGCGCAGGATGTCGATCAGCGCGACCGGCTCGCTCCACGAACGGCCGGGCCGCTCACCGCTGATGATGACCAGGTTCTCCTCGTACCGTCGCAACTGACTGGCCGTGGAGTCGAGTTCGTACAGTCCCTTGAGGACCTCGGGGTCGGTGTGCGTGCGTTCCAGCAGATCGAGCTTGCTGAGCTGGAGGTTGACCAGGTTCTGGCTCTGGCGGGCGATGCCCAGGATGACCTTCTGGAAACCGCGCCGGGTGTCGGCGAGTTCGACCGCCGTGTGCACGGCGGTGCGCTGCGCCGTGTTGAACGCCTGGGCGACCTGGCCGAGTTCGTCGTGGCCGTAGTTGAGGGGCGTGATCGCCGACTCGGCGTCGACCTTCTCGCCCCGTTCCAGCCGCGCCACCACGTCGGGCAGTCGCTCCTCGGCCAGGCTGAGGGTGGCCATGCGCAGCCCGCGCAGTCTGAGGGACAGGGAGCGGGTGATCCGCCACGACATGCCGACGCTGAGCAGCAGGGCGACCAGTCCGCCGGCGCTGAGCGAGGCCGCGGTCAGCAGCATGCTGCGGGCCTCGTCGGCGCTGCGGGTGAGCAGCGCGCCGGTCTGTTCCTCGATCAGGGCGGCGTACTGGGGTGCGACCTTGTCCAGAGCGGCGTCCCACCGCTTCTGTGCGTCCGGCAGGCTGATCCTCCGGTCCTCGGCCGTGGGACGGGAGTCGCGTACCTCGTCCTCGACCTCCTGCAGGGTCTGCCACTCGGGGCTCTGCAGGATCTGCTCGGCCTGTGTCTTGGTGCTGCCGCGCAGGAACGGCACGATCTGGGCCTCGACCAGCCAGCGGCGGGTGGTGACCAGCTCCGTGAAGGTGGCCCAGGACTCGTCCTCGAGCTCTCCGGACGGCCAGGCCAGGGTGAGGTGCGCGTTCTCCTGTGAGAGCACCTCCGCCGCCTGCTCCAGCGAGACCAGCGGTCCGGCCTGGGAGGTCAGGTCGCCGTCGTCGACCTGCGACAGCTGCTGGAAGGCGTGGATCTGGTCCTGGATGATCGAGGAGTAGTGGTCGAGCGCCTGCTCGGCGGTGATGTCGCTCGGCTTGTCCACCTGGTTCCGGTAGTACTCCAGGCTGCCCACCGAACCCAGCACCGAGTACAGCGGGTCCGACACGCGGGCCGGCGCCTCGGCGATCGCGTCGGCCTGTCCGACCAGTCTCGCCACCGCGGCGTCGGTCTTCTCGCGCTGCGCGTCGAGGGCGGCCCGGGAGTCCTTCGGCGAGGCCAGCCAGGTGGCGGTCAGCCCGCGCTCCCGCTGCAACGCCAGGGTCGCGTCGGTGCCCATCGCGCCGGTCGACCGGCTCAGCTCCGTCTGGGAGCGGAGCCGCAGCCCCTCCGAGAACATCTGGATCGTCGTCACGCCCCACATGGCGGTGAGGGTGACGGTGGGAACCAGTGCCAGGAGGACCAGCGAGAGACGTATGGAGCCGAGACGGCGCCGGGCACCTGTCCGTGGAGACATCGTCGTCCTAGAGCGGTCGGATCATCGGAAAAGCGGGCAGGGGGCAGGAGGGGGACGGGCTGCGGACGCGCGCGGAGGGCGTACGTCCGGTACGTCACAGGTGATGCGCAGGATGCTATCCGCACAAGTGACCGTACGGTCTGTTCGTAACCGAATCTTTGGGTACGTCCTCACCGGATGTGTCCGTCACCGGGTGCCGTTGGCGGCGAACTCCGCGACCGAGGCCGCGTTGTTCTTCGTGACGAACGCCGGCCCGGTGAGCACGGGCGACACCCCGCCGCCGCTGATGTTGCCGTTGGTTCGGTACAACCACAGCGCGTCCACGGAGAGATAGCCCTGGAGGTAGGGCTGCTGGTCGACGGCGAACTGGATGTCACCGCCGCGGACGGCGTCCACCAGCTCCTCGGTGAGGTCGAAGGAGGCGACCCGCGCCCCGGTGTCCGCCTTCTTGGCGGCCTCGGCCACGAGGAGGCCGTACTGCGCGCCGTTGGCGACGACCTCGTCGATGGTCGGGTCCTGCCGCAGCGTCGCGGTGACGATGCCGGAGACGGCGCGCTCGTCGGAGCCGTCCACGTAGAGGTTCTCGAACTTGCCGTCGAACGTCTTCCGCATGCCGGCGCAGCGCGCCTCCAGTCCGACATTGCCCCGCTCGTGGATGACGCAGAGGGCGTTCTTGGCCTTCAGCTCGTTGAGCTTGTTGCCCACGGCCTGGCCCGCGACGCCGTCGTCCTGACCGAAGTACTCCAGCAGCCCCGACGACTTCCAGGCGTCGATACCGGAGTTGAGCCCGACGACGGGGATGCCCGCCTTGCGCGCCTCCTCCACCGGCCCCTTCATCGCCTGCGGCTTGGCCAGCGTCAGGGCGATGCCGTCCACCTTGTCGCGGACGGCGTTGCGCACGAGCTCGGCCTGCCCCTCCGGGTCCGCGTCGCTCACATACGTCAGGTTGATGCCGTCCTTCGCGGCGGCGGCCTCGGCGCCCTTCTTCACCCGGTCCCAGAAGATGTCCCCCTCACCGCCGTGCGTGACCATCACGACGCTCATCCCGTCGCCGGCCGCACCCGCGCTCTTCGCATCCGAGGGGTCGTCGGCCGTGTCGAAGACGGAACAGCCGGTCGCCATCAGGACGACGGCTGCCGCCAGGGCCGCGAGGCGGACGGGCCGTCTCGGGAAACCATGGGCCGGGGGACGAGTGTTCATGAGGGAGCGGACCTCGCTGTACGCCGAGCTGGAGGAGAGGGGAGGGACGAGAAAAGGGGACGTGAGCAGGGGCGGAACCGCAGCGTGTACGCCGATTGGATGACTCCCGCTGGGACGGGAGCCAATCGCGTCTTGCTACTGGTAGTCAAGTGAACAGCCACGTGAAGTGAGACGATGCTGCCGCATTGTGATGAACGGTGAGTTCTGAGGTGACAGGGGCGGAAGGCACCCTTACGCATCGAACCACGTGGACGGTACGGAACCGGCTCCGCGGTGTCCGGACGGCCGGGCGCTGATCAACATCCCCCGGATTCCAGGGTGTTCACGGGTGCACGCGGCGGCATGCGGCGCCCGGACGGCCAGGCCTCCTCGCGCGGGACGCCAGGCGGCTCCGCGCCTTCCCGCTCGCCCCGGCCCACCGGACGCCCGGCCATGAGCAACAGCCCTTCCGGTTGCGACGAGTTCCCCTCGGGACCGCTCGTCGTTCTCTTTCGCCCGCACACCTGCCACACTCAGATACCGGACGCGCTGTTTTCTTTCCGCGCCCGTAGTCGATGTGCCGGATGTATGCCGCGTCACGGGGCGAACCGGTGTGATGAGCGCAGCCGCAGGGTGAGTTATTGTGTACGCGCAGTAAAAACAAACGGCATGACCCGTTCCTTTTCGGCCCAGGAGTTCAGCCCATGGCGAGGCAGGTACGCGCCGAGCAGACCCGCGCGACGATCATCACGGCCGCAGCCGATCTGTTCGACCGACAGGGCTATGAATCGACCAGTCTCAGCGACATCGTCGAGCACGCCCACGTCACCAAGGGAGCCCTGTACTTCCACTTCGCGGCGAAGGAGGACCTGGCCCACGCGATCCTGGAGCTCCAGTCCGCCACCTGCCGCAAACTGGCCAGGGACACCGAGGTCCGGGGCCACACCTCCCTGGAGGCGCTGATGCGCCTCACCTTCGGCATAGCCCGCCAGTCGGCCGAGGACCCCGTCCTGCGGGCCGGACTCCGCCTCGCCACCGGCGGCACCCGGCCGCGCCCCCCGCTCAGCCATCCGTTCACCGAGTGGATGGACCTCGTCACCGCCCGACTCGCCGGCGCGGTCAAGGAGTCCGACGTCCACCCCGAGGTCGACATCGACGTCGTGGCCCACTCCCTCGTCTGCTTCTTCATCGGCACCCGCGTCGTGGGCCGTTCCCGGGAGCCCGTCGCCCGGCAGCCCCGTCGCACCGCCGAGATGTGGCAGATCCTCATCCGTGGCCTGGTCCCGGTGACCCGCAGGGCCCGCTATCTCAGTCTGGCCGCCCGGCTGGAGCGGGAGATCGTCCCCGTCTGACACCCGGCTGCCGCTTCCGCCGGCCCGCCGGCGCCCCCGGCCGGGGCGGTTTCCCCGGCCCTCCGTCCCGTCGGCGGGGCCGATGCCGCCGCCCGGCGCCGCGCGTTACGGTGAGCCGCATGCCCGACACCCCCACCGCTCCCGTGATCCTCGGCAACCGGCCCGGTTCGTTCCCGCACAGCGTGCTCGCCGAGCGGCACCCCGCGATCATCCGGCAGGTGCGCGACGCCTTCCCGTACGAACCCGAGCAGCGGCGCGCGCTCGACGCCCTGCTGGCCGACTGCACCGAGGGCACGATCGAACCCCTCCCCGTCGACGCCCACGACCGGGAGCGCTGGACGGCCTGGGGGATGGACGCGTACGCCGGACAGTCCTGGTACGACGTGCCCTGGTTGTGGTCCGAGAGCTGGTTCTACCGTCAACTGCTGCAAGCCGTAGGCTACTTCGGCCCCGGCCCCTGGCAGGGCATCGACCCCTTCCGCCCCTCCAAACACGCCGAACTCGACTCATCCGTGACGGACGACGAACTCGCCGCGCTCGACGGCCTGGCCGGCCGGTCCGCGGACGAACAGGGGCAGGCCCTGCTGCACGGCTCCCTGTGGGGCAACCGCGCCGACCTCGGCTTCCGGCTCTCCGCCGAGGGAACCGAACTCGCGGCAGCCGTCCCCGCGCTGGTCGCCGACGACAGCGAGCGGCTGTGGTCGCTGCTGGACGCCTCCCGCGCGGGCACCCTCGTCCTGGTCGCCGACAACGCCGGACGCGAACTCGTCCCCGATCTCCTGCTCATCGCCCACCTGCTGGACCACGGCACCATCGGCCGGGCGGTGCTGCACGTCAAGCCGTACCCGTACTACGTCTCCGACGCCACGACCGCCGACATCGTCGACGCGCTGCGCCGACTGGTCAAGGCCCAGGGAGCGGCGGCCGGTTACGGGCGCAGGCTCTGGGACGCCCTGTCCGACGGCCGGCTCGTCCTCCGCGCCCACCCGTTCTCCTGCTCACCGCTGCCGTACGAGGAGATGCCCGACGACCTCCACGCCGACTTCGCCCGGGCCGCGCTCACCGTCGTCAAGGGCGACCTCAACTACCGCCGCCTGGTGGGCGACCGGACCTGGCCGCCCACCACACCCTTCACCGACGTCACCGGCTATTTCCCCGGCCCGGTCGCCGCCCTGCGCACCCTGAAGTCCGACGTCGTCACCGGACTGGCTCCCGCAACGGAGAAGGCGCTGGTCGCGGCCGAGGAGCAGCGCTGGCGCACCGGCGGCACCCACGCCCTGATCCAGGTGAGGGCGTAGCGATCCGCACGTCCGTACCGGAGTGGCGGCGTCGAGCAGTCGGCACTCCCGCACCGGCACTCCCGCATTCCGGCATTTCAGCATTTCAGGGAGGGTTCACGCGATGGTGTGATCATGTCCGGGCCGGTGGATGCCGTCCCGGGCCCACGGGTAGTGCCGGGCCATGACCCAGCCGTTCGTACTTCCGCACTTCTACCTGCCGCACCCCGCGCGGCTGAACCCGCATCTCGAGGAGGCCCGCGCCCACTCGTCGGTGTGGGCGCGCGAGATGGGCATGCTGGAGGGATCCGGAGTCTGGGAGCAGGCCGATCTCGACGCGCACGACTACGGCCTGCTCTGCGCCTACACCCACCCCGACTGCGACGGGCCCGCCCTCTCCCTGATCACCGACTGGTACGTGTGGGTCTTCTTCTTCGACGACCACTTCCTGGAACTGTTCAAACGCAGCCAGGACCGGGAGGGCGGCAAGGCCCACCTGGACCGGCTGCCGCTGTTCATGCCGCTGGACCCGGCGACCCCGGTGCCCGAGCCGCAGAACCCGGTCGAGGCGGGCCTCGCCGACCTGTGGGCGCGCACCGTGCCCGCGATGTCCGAGGACTGGCGCGCCCGGTTCGCCGTCGCCACGGAGCACCTTCTCAACGAGTCGTTGTGGGAGCTGTCCAACATCAACGAGGGGCGGATCGCCAACCCCGTCGAGTACATCGAGATGCGCCGCAAGGTGGGCGGCGCCCCGTGGTCGGCGGGGCTCGTCGAGTACGCGACCGCCGAAGTGCCCGCAGCCGTCGCCGGAACCAGGCCGCTCAGGGTGCTGATGGAGACGTTCTCCGACGCCGTGCACCTGCGCAACGACCTGTTCTCCTACCAGCGCGAGGTCGAGGACGAGGGCGAAAACAGCAACGGCGTCCTCGTCCTGGAGACCTTCTTCGGCTGCACCACCCAGCAGGCCGCCGACACCGTCAACGACATCCTCACCTCGCGGCTGCACCAGTTCGAGCACACCGCGTTCACCGAAGTGCCCGCGGCCGCCCTGGAGAAGGGCCTCGCCCCGCACGAGGTCGTGGCCGTCGCGGCGTACGCGAAAGGGCTGCAGGACTGGCAGTCCGGCGGCCACGAATGGCACATGCGCTCCAGCCGGTACATGAACGAGGGCGCCCGGCGGACCACCCCGTGGGCGGGCCTGTCCGGAGCGGGCACCTCGGCCGCCGACGTGCCCGGACTGCTCGCCGCCGCGGGCGCGACGGGGGCACCTCCCACGCCGTCCGGGCAGTGGGGGAGACTGCGGGCGCACACCCATGTGCCGTACCAGAAGGTCGGCCCGTCCCTGATCCCCGACATCCGCATGCCGTTCCCGCTCACGCTCAGCCCGCACCTCGACGCCTCCCGGAGCGCCCTCGTCGACTGGTGCCACCGGACGGGCATCCTGAGCGAAGGCGTGTGGGACGAGGACAAGCTCGAGGCCTACGACCTCGCCCTGTGCTCCGCCGGACTCGACCCGGACGCCACTCCCGAGGCCCTCGACATCAGCGCGCAGTGGCTCGCCTTCGGCACCTACGGCGACGACTACTACCCGCTCGTCTACGGCCATCGCCGCGACCTGGCCACCGCCCGGCTGACCACGGCCCGCCTGTCCGACTGCATGCCCGTCGACGCCGAACCGGTGCCCCCGGCGGCCAATGCCATGGAACGGGCCCTGGCCGACCTGTGGGCCCGCACCACCGCGGGCATGACACCCAAGGCGCGGGTCCCGCTGAAGAACGCCGTGAACGTCATGACCGAGAGCTGGCTGTGGGAACTGGGCAACCAGATCGTGCACCGCGTGCCCGACCCGGTCGACTACCTGGAGATGCGCCGGCAGACCTTCGGCTCCGACCTCACTCTCGGCCTGTGCCGGGCGGGCCACGGCCCCGCCGTCCCGCCCGAGGTCTACCGCAGCGGCCCGGTCCGTTCCCTGGAGAACGCGGCGATCGACTACGCCTGCCTCCTCAACGACGTCTTCTCGTACCAGAAGGAGATCGAGTTCGAGGGCGAGGTCCACAACGCGATCCTCGTCGTGCAGAACTTCTTCGGCTGCGACTACCCGAAGGCGCTCGGCATCGTCCACGACCTGATGAGCCGGCGCATGGAGCAGTTCGAGCACGTCGTGGCACATGAACTACCCGTGCTGTACGAGGACTTCGGGCTGTCCCGGGAGGCGCGCGCGATCATGCGGGACTACGTGCTGGACCTGCAGAACTGGATGGCGGGCATCCTGCACTGGCACCGCAGCGTGAACCGCTACAAGGACGCGTGGCTCTCGGGCCGGGTCCACGGCTTCCTGCCGGAGCGCACACCCGCGGTGCCCATGGCCACCCGCACCTGAGGGGAAGTCAGTCTCACTCTTTCGTGGCTCGTCGGCCCCCGTCGATCCGGGTAGCACTCCGGCGGAGGCGATCCATGGAACAGACTGCGTTGCGACCCAAGCCGATGCCTGGCCGTGGGGCGGCCGGCGCCGGCACCGGAGACACGGGCGGGGG
This sequence comes from Streptomyces sp. NBC_01635, assembly GCF_045209715.1. Classification (NCBI taxonomy): domain Bacteria; kingdom Bacillati; phylum Actinomycetota; class Actinomycetes; order Kitasatosporales; family Streptomycetaceae; genus Streptomyces; species Streptomyces sp. NBC_01635. Next base: position 7,281,966 of record NZ_CP109277.1, read on the forward strand.
CGCGGGCCGGGACGGGAGCGGGGGAGGGAATGGGGGCGGGCCCGGGGCCCGGTGCGGTTCCGGCCGGCCGCGTTCGCATGCCGCGCGGCGGCGGGGGCGGCGGCTGAGGGCCACACTGCTCGCGATGCTCCTCGGCACCGTCCTGGTGCTGTCCGGAGTGGGTGTCGGGGCGACGGGGGCCACGGTCGTCGGCGCGGACGGACTGGCCGGGGTGCAGCGCCGGGCGGGATTCGCGGGCGCTGACGTGCCGTCCGGATCGCCCGGGGCGCCCGGGTCGTCCAGGGCGCCCGGGCTGTCGGTGGCGTCGGGGGAGGGGGTCGCCCCCGCCCCGGCGTCCGCGCCCGTCGTCGCCAGGCTCGGCGTGGAGGTCGTGGACGACCACGGGCCGGGGGCCCTGGTGGCCGGCGTGCAGGTGCCGGGTCCGGGGTTCTCGGCGGGCCTGGTGCGGGGCGACGTGCTCCTCGCCTTCGGCGAGACCCGGACCGACACGGCCGCCGACCTGGCGCGCGCGGCCCTCCGGGCGAGACCGGGTGCCGAGGTTACCCTCACGGTGCGCCACCGAAGCGGCGGCTTCCAGCAGCTCACGGCCGTCCCCGGCTTCGTCGCCCGAACACCGGGGAGTGGCACCGCCGGAGTCGGCACGACCTGAAGTGCCTCATCCGGACGAACACGGCCCATCGGCTCGCGCCGCCCCCGCCCGCCGGGCAGGATGCTGCACACAACCCCTGTACCTGCCCCGGGAGGCCCGGATGACCGGCAGTACGTCCGCGTCCCGCACCACACCCGGTGCCGCGTCCCGCACCGCCGCCCACGACGCGGCTCGCCCCCGTACGGAGCGTACGGAGCGTGCGGCGGGGGAGACGGTCATAGTGGACTGAAAGGCCCCGACGTCCCCTCCCCGCCCACCGAACGACAGCGGCGCGACCATGACCCAGGCACCGACACCCACCGCGGACATCGTCCGCCGGCTGGTCCGTACCCTCCTCAAGGACGAGAGGGACGGCGAGACCGACGACGGACCGAAGGTGCGGCCCGTCGGCGAGGACGCCGGACCCGCCACCTGGTGGGTCGGCACCCGGCAGGTGCTGCGCCTCGCGCTCGACCGGGAGACGAGCATCCGACGGCGCCGCGAGCTGCGGCTGCGGGAACTCGTCCGCCCGCACATCCCGGTCGCGGTGCCGTCGAGCGTGGCGCACGGCGAGTGGGCGCCGGGCCTGATCTGCACCCTGGACACCAGGCTGGCCGGCGGGTCGGCGGAGGAGCACCGGGTCTCCGCCGTCGGTGAGACCGATCTGGCCGGGCTGCTCACCGGGCTGCGCGAGGTACCGGTGCGGCAGGCGGAGACGCTCGGCGTGCCGCGTGTCCCCCCGCGTTCCCTGGAGTCCCTGCGCCGGGCCGCCGCAGAGGCCGCCGAACGGCTGGCCGACGCCGACGAGTTCGCCTCCCACCGCATGCGGCAGCTCACCCCCTCCGCCGCCGTTCAGCTCACCGCCCAGTCCGGCTCGCCGGTCCTCGTCCATCACGACCTCACGGGCGCGCATCTCGTGGTCAGCGCCGACGGCCGGGTGCGCGGGGTCCTCGGCTGGGCCGGGGCGGTGGTCGGCGACCCCGCCGAGGACATCGCGGGCCTGGCGCTCGCCGTGGGCTCCCCGGCCGCCGTACGCGCCGCCACCCTCGCCGGCTACGGCGCCCGCCCCTGCCTGCGCGGCCTGTGGCTGGCCCGCTGCGACGCGATCCTGCACCTCGCCGAGGCGCTGGGCGGCGGGGTCACCGGCCCGCTGCCGCCACTGCTGCGCGTCCGGCTGCGCCGGGCCTGGGAGGCGATCCTGCTGGAGCGGGTGACGGACCTCCGCGGCGCGGACGACATGCCATAGCCACACGTCCGAGCCGTGTGCCCCGGGCGCTCACTGCTGCAGCAGCACCACCGCGGACTCGCCGGGCAGGTGCAGCACTCCGTCCGGGCCCGGCGTCCCGACGGGCTCCCAGGCGGCGAGTACGCGCGCGTGCGGGGCGCCCAGCGCGATCGCGGCCGGTTCACCGGCCAGGTTCACGGCCACCAGCACGTCCCCGCGCCGGAAGGCGAGCCAGCGCCGGTCCTCGTCGAAGACCACCCTGGTGTCGGCGAGGTCGGGGTCGGGGAGGTCCGGCTGCGCGTGACGCAGCGCGACGAGCTGCCGGTACCAGGCCAGCACGCGCGCGTGGGGCTCGCGTTCCGGCTCCGACCAGTCCAGACAGGAGCGGTCGCGGGTGGCGGGGTCCTGCGGGTCGGGCACGTCCCCCGCGGCCCAGCCGTGCGCCGTGAACTCCCGTCGTCTGCCGTCGCGCACGGCCTCGGCGAGTTCGGGGTCGGTGTGGTCGGTGAAGAACTGCCAGGGGGTGCCCGCCGCCCACTCCTCGCCCATGAACAGCATCGGCGTGAACGGAGCGGTCAGGGTGAGGGTCGCGGCGCAGGCCAGCAGGCCGGGGGAGACCAGCGCGGCCAGCCGGTCGCCCCGGGCCCGGTTGCCGATCTGGTCGTGGGTCTGGCTGTAGCCGAGGAGGCGGTGCCCGGCGATCCGCGTACGGTCCAGGGGCCGCCCGTGCCGCCGGCCGCGGAACGAGGAGTACGTGCCGTCGTGGAAGAAGCCGCCGGAGAGCGTCTTGGCGACCGCCGCGAGCGGGGCACGCGCGAAGTCGGCGTAGTAACCCTGCGACTCACCGGTCAGCGCGGCGTGCAGGGCGTGGTGGAAGTCGTCGTTCCACTGTGCGTGCAGTCCGTGACCGCCGTCCGCGCGGGGCGTGACGTACCGGGGGTCGTTCCGGTCCGACTCGGCGATCAGGAACAGCGGCCGGCCGGTGTCGGCCGACAGGGCGTCCACGGCCGCCGCAAGCTCCTCCAGGAAGGGGTAGGCGCGCGTGTCCGCCAGCGCGTGCACCGCGTCCAGACGCAGCCCGTCGATCCGGTAGTCCCGCAGCCACGCCAGCGCACTCTCCACGAGGTACGTCCGCACCTCGTCCGAGCCGGGGGCGTCCAGGTTGACGGCGGCGCCCCACGGAGTGTGGTGGGTGTCGGTGAAGTACGGGCCGAACCGCGGAAGGTGATTCCCGGAGGGCCCCAGGTGGTTGTGCACCACGTCGAGGACGACGCCCAGCCCCAGGGAGTGCGCCCGGTCGACGAACCGTTTCAGTGCCTCGGGTCCCCCGTACGGCTCGTGCACCGCCCACAGGGAGACCCCCTCGTACCCCCACCCGTGGCGGCCGGGGAAGGGACACACCGGCATCAGCTCCACATGGGTGACGCCCAGCCCGGCGAGATGCTCCAGCCGCTCGGCGGCGGCGTCGAACGTGCCCTCGCGCGTGTACGTGCCCACGTGCAGTTCGTACAGGACGGCGCCGGGCAGCGGGCGCCCGTCCCAGGCCGCGCGCCAGGCGAACGCGTCGTGGTCGACGACGGCGCTCCGCCCGTCGGGCCCGTCCGGTTGCCGGCGCGAGCGCGGATCGGGCAGTACCGGCCCGCCGTCCAGCGCGAAGCCGTACCGGGAGCCGTCCCGCGCGTCCGCCTCACCCCGCCACCACCCCTCCCGTTCCGGATCGCGCGCCAAAGGGCGCGTGACGCCGTCGCACTGGAGCGTCACGTCGTCGGCCTGCGGTGCCCACACCTCGAACTGCACGGACGGTTCCCCTTCGTCTGCTCACCGTGATGTAGCTCGTCCATCGTGCGGCATCGGAGAGCGATCCGCCGGTGAATGTTCCCTTTGCGGCGGGTGTCCCCGCGTCGGGAGCGGGGACGGCCGTGCGGTGCTTCGGCCGTCTCCTGGACAGTCCGGCCCGTACTGGCCGACAATCAGCAGCGTGACGTCGTCATTCGAGTTCAACACGTACCCCGCGCGGCTCTCCGACGTGGAGCGCGACAAGGCGCTGAAGGTACTGCGGGACGGCGCCGCGGTGGGGCGGCTGTCCCACGACACGTTCATCCGGCGCATGGAGCTGGCGCTCGCGGCGCGGTGCCCCGAGGAGCTCGTCCCGCTCACCGCCGACCTGCCCACCGAGGGCCGCTTCTCGCGCCTGCTGTTCTCCTCCGTGGAGGCTGTCTCCGGGTTCACGGTACGGCTGCGCGGGGCATGGCGGGCCGAGCGGCTGCCGAAGCTGATGCTGCCCCATCCGGCGACCGCCCACCCGTTGCGCATCGGGCGCGACCCCGCCAACGGGCTGAGGCTCCACCACGAAACGGTCTCCCGCGTGCACGCGGAACTCCGTAGACAGGGCGGCCTGTGGGTGCTGCGGGACCTCGGTTCCACCAACGGCACGACGGTGAACGGGCGTCGGGTGGTCGGCGCGGCCGTCGTCCGGGAGGGCGACCAGATCGGCTTCGGACGGATGACGTACCGGCTCACGGCGAACTGACCGTCCGCACACGGCCGGACGGACCGCGGCGTCCACGGGCGCGCTGGAAGATCGTCGAACTGCCTTTGTTCTCCATGGTGTTGACGTGCCCCCGAAGCGGTGACTCACTGCAGGCGTCCGGCGCACTCCCCGTGAAGGGTGAGGTGGCGAGCCGACGGCGCCACTTCGTGGAGGTGTGCCCTGACGTCCTTCCTGCGCCGTCCGACCGCCGACGAGCCGGGCGCGCGGGCCGCCGCCCTCGTGACCGGGAACCCCCGGCGCGGCTGCTCGCCCCGGTCGACGACCATGTGCCGATCTGCCCCGGACTCACCGACGCCTGGGACCCCGGCACCAGGGCCCGCGGCGCCGGGCTCTCCGGCCCCGGGCACGGCACAGGGGACCCCGGCACCGGCGACGGGGGCGGCCGCCCGTTCCCGCCCATGAAGACCGCCCGGCCGACCGCGCTCACCGTCGTCGGCCGTCGGCCGGCGCTGCGCACCGCGGGACCGCTGCACCGACCGGTCACCACCGACGGCCGTGTTCCGGCGGGGGTGCTGCCGGAACCGGACCGGCTCATCGGCGCGCGGTGCGCCGACCACCGGGACGTCTGCGAGACACGCCGGATCCCGGTCGCACGTCAGGTCGAGTACCGGACACGGGTCGTGGTCGCCGTGTTCGAGCCGGCCGTGCGGCACCCGGGCACATCTTCCCGTTCGGGTGAGCCGGGCTGGGGTTCCGGCACCGTCGTGCCGATGCATCCGGAATGACGTACACCTCACTGAAAGCGGTACGGGGCGCGCTGCTGGCGGCGACCGCCTTCCTCGCCTGCCTCGCCCCCACTCCCGCACAGGCGGACCCCGGCCCCCGGGGCGCCGACACCTCCGACACCTGGCTCGTCCTCGGCGTCGACCGGGGCGAGACCCGGACCGGAACGGCATCCGGCCACCTGCTCCTCTGCGACCCGCCCCAGGGCCATCCGCGCGCGGCCGACGCCTGCGCGGAACTCGCCGCGGTGAACGGGCGCATCACCGGCATTCCGGCCCGGGACACGTACTGTCCGATGGTCTACGCCCCGGTGACCGCACACGCGCACGGGCAGTGGCGGGGACAGCCGGTCGAGTACACGGAGACCTTCTCGAACCGGTGCATGATGGAGGCCCGGACCGGTTCCGTGTTCGCCCTGGACGGGACGCAGCCCTCCTGAGGTCGTGGGAGCGGGCGATTCAGCCCGTTCCCGTCCCCGTACCCGCGCGGGCGTGCAGCGCCGCCGCCACGACCGTGCGGACCTGATGCTCCACCTGGTGCGCCACGGGCACCCGGCGGGCCCGGAAGCGCACGGCGAACGAGTCGCTCCACAAGGCGACCAGGCGCTCCAGCCGCGCCGCCGCGTGCGGCTCGCTCTCCCGCAGCTCCCGCCGCAGCATCGCCGCCGCCCGCAGCGGCACCCGGCGCGTGAACGCGTCCACGCTGCTCACGTACGCCCTGGTGCCGTCGGGCGGCCGGGTGCGGACCAGGTCTCCGGCCAGTCCCGGCACCAGCTCCAGCCCCCAGGTGGTCGCCCGCAGCAGCGGGCCGCCGGCGGTACCGGCGCCCTCCATGGCCCCGGGCCGGACCTCCTCCAGCACCTGCCGCACCTCGCGAGCGTCCCGCAGCAGCCGGTCCGCGAGATGCCGCAGCGCCTCGGCCGGAGCCGGATGCGGCTCAGGATCGTCCACCAGGCCGCCGGCCCACATCGGTACCTCGACGACCGCCGTCAGACCGCCGTACCGGTGCGGGCGGTACCAGGTGCTGTGCCGCGCGTCGTCCGGCAGGCTCGGATACACCGGACCGGCCTCCGCCGCGGGCATCACCCGCACCCCGGGACCGGACACCGGCCAGCCCGCCGCGTCCGAGGCGCCCGTCTCCACCGGGATGTGCAGCTCCGCGGCGGACTTGCCGAACGGCTCGGCGAGCCCCGGCACGTCCCTCGTCAACTGGACCCAGCTGCCGCCCAGATCGGTCCCGTGCAGCGACACCTGGAGGTAGGGCCGCAGCTCGTCGATGACCCCGGTCAGGGCCAGGGTCTCGGGCGGCAGCCGGTCGGGCGGCAGGACCGACGGGGCCCACTCCGGCTGTTCCCGGCCGGCGGGACGGAAGAATCCCAAGTGATAGTCGTACAGGCTGTCCGGGTCCGTCGCCGTATGGAGGCTCGCTCCGTCGGGGTCCGCGCACAGCAGGAAGTGCCAGGACGTCTCGTCCCGCAGCTCCCGCTCCGCCACGACCCGCCGGGCCAGCGCGAGCAGGGTGCCCCCGCCGGCCGGCTCGTTGGCATGGGCACCCGCGACCACCAGCACGGCGCGCCGGGCGTGGCCCACGGACAGCAGGTGCAGCGGCCGCCCCGCGCGGGAGAGTCCCACCTCCCGCAGGACGCACAGGTCGGGCCGCCGGGCCGTCAGCGCGCGGGAGGAGGAAACGAGTTCGGCCACCGTCGGGTGGCGCAGCTCCGGCAGGAGACCCACCCCCCGTCAATCCCCGTCGTCGCACACCGCAGTACCCCACGGCCGCGGACCGGTGTCAAGGGTGCGACGGGGGAGGCCGAAGGGGGTGCACACGGCGCATAGGACCGGCACCTCCACGGCCGTGTCCCACCCGGGGCACGGTCCTACGCCACGCCCGGCTCCCCGACCTGTTCCAGCAGTGCCACCGGTGACCGCTCGAACAGCTCCGCCACGCGCGCGTGCCCGGTGAACCCCCGTCCGGGCTCCAGCACGTCGGCCCACCGGCCCGGTGGCAGCGCCAGCCGGGTCTCCCGCCAGCCACCCGCCTCCGTCAGCCGCAGCGACAGCCGGGTCACGGCGGTCAGCACCGCACCGGACCGCACGAACGCCACGCAGTGCGCCGCCCCGGGGCCCTCGGCGGCCAGCGGCTCGTACGACGCCGTGTCGCCGAACACCTCCGGCCGCCGCGCCCGCAACCGCAACGCGGCCCGTGTCACCGCCGCCTTGCCGCTGCTGCTGCTGCTGCCGCTGCCGTCGCCGTCGTCGGCATCGTCCGCGCCGTCCCTGCCGTCCCTGCCGTCCCTGCCGTCCCTGCCGTCCCTGCCGTCCGTCTCTCCGGCCGGGAAGTCCACCGCGCGCCGGTTGTCCGGGTCCACCAGGGCCCGGTACTCGGACTCGGTGCCCTGGTAGACGTCGGGCACGCCCGGCATCGTCAGATGGACCAGGGCGGCGCCCAGCACGTTCGCGCGGATGTACGGCTCCAGCGAGGCCCGGAACCGCGCGACCCGTTCGCCCGTGGCCCCGCACGGCCCCGCCGCCACGAACCGGGCCACCGCCTCCTCGTACGCCGGTTCCCGCTCCGTCCAGCTCGTGTGCATGCCCGCCTCGCGCACGTGCTTGAGCAGGGCGCCCGTCACCCGCTCCGGATCGGCCGGGCCCAGTCCGAACACCGTCTGCCAGGCCGCCCACGCCAGCTGCGGGTCCGGTACGCCCTCGCCGACGTGGGTCACCTCCGCCAGGACGTCCGCCCACGGTCCGGGGCACTCGGTGAGCACATGGAGCGCGGCCCGCACATCGGCGCTGCGCTTGGTGTCGTGCGTGGAGACGACGGTGCCGGTCGCCGGCCAGTCGCGCTGCACGCGCGCGCAGTGCGCGTGGAACCGCTCCGGGGACAGCGCCGGAGCGCCGGGGTTGTGGCCCACCTCCGTCGCCGACAGCAGCGGCACGTAGCGGTAGAACGCCGTGTCCTCCACCGACTTGGCCCGCAGCGCCGACGCGGTCTGCGCGAACCGCGTACGGAACTCCACCTGCCCCGGCCCGTCGCCGTACCGCCCGAGCACCAGATCCCGTACGACGTCCACCGCCCCGGCCTCCTCGGGGACGGCGAAGGCGCGCCGGGCGGCGGCCGCGGCCTCCTCGGTGACCACACCGGCCGGGTCCACGGACGCGTAGGGCCGGTACACCTCGAGCCGGACCAGCAGTTCCTCGAGCGCGGTGCGCAGGGCCCAGGGCGCGCGGTCGCGCAGCGCGGGCTCGGGGGAGGCCGTGCACAGGCAGTGGGCCACCCGGGTCAGCCGGTCGACCTCGGTGGCCAGCTCGTGCGTGAGCACCTTGTACGCGGCCCGCCGCACCGTCGCCTTCCACTCGCCGCCCCGGTCCGGCTGCGGCGCCGTGAACCGCCGGTACTGACCGAGCAGTTCCCCGGCCCCCGCCGGATCCGTGAACAGGCCGTCCACGTGCCGCAGGGCGTCGTAACCGGTGGTGCCCGCGACCGGCCAGGAGGCGGGAAGCGGCTCGCCGTCAGCGAGGATCTTCTCCACCACGGTCCAGCGGCCCCCGGTCGACTCGTGCAGCCGCCGCAGATACCCGTCCGGGTCGGCGAGCCCGTCCGGGTGATCGACCCGCAGCCCGTCGACGACCCCCTCGCGCAGCAGCTGGAGGATCTTGGCGTGGGTGGCCTCGAACACCTCGGGGTCCTCCACGCGCACGCCGATCAGCTCGGAGATGCTGAAGAACCGGCGGTAGTTGAGCTCGGTGCGGGCCAGCCGCCACCACACGGGGCGGTACCACTGGGCGTCCAGAAGCTGGGGCAGCGGCAGGTGGGCGGTGTCCTCGCGCAGCGGGAACGCGTGGTCGTGGTAGCGCAGCACATCGCCGTCCACCTTCAGACGGTCGAGCTCGGCGCCGAGCGGTCCGCCCAGCACCGGCAGCAGCACCTGACCGCTCTGCGCCTCCCAGTCGATGTCGAACCACCGCGCGTGGCGCGACGAGGGCCCCTCGCGCAGTACCTCCCACAGGGCCCGGTTGTGGCGCGGGGACATCGCCATGTGGTTCGGGACGATGTCCACGACCAGGCCGAGACCGTGTTCCCGCGCGGTGCGCGACAGGTCCCGCAGCGCCTGCTCGCCGCCCAGTTCCTCGCGTACGCGCGCGGGGTCCACCACGTCGTAGCCGTGCCGCGAGCCCGGCACCGCCTCCAGGACCGGCGACAGGTGCAGATGGGACACGCCGAGCGAGGCCAGGTACGGCACGGCGGTCGCCGCGGCGGCGAACGGGAAGTCGGGCTGCAACTGCAGCCGGTACGTGGCGGTGGGCACCGAGGGCTCGGATCGCTCAGGTCGCTCAGAGGTCATGCAGACCTACGTACCCGCCCTGCCGCCCTTCCTGTCAACAGTCCCTCCGCTGCCGCGGCACCGTCCGCGCCACCCCTCCACGCCGCTGTCCGTCACACCGGCCGCTGGAGCACCGTCAGGCTCCGGTCGGTCAGCGTCAGCCGGGTGCCGGCCCGTACCTTCGGACCGGTGCCCGGCGGTACGCCGTCCTCGCGGGCGGTGTCGACGACCACCTGCCACTGCCGGCCGTGGTCGACGGGCACCACGAACTCCAGCGGGCCGGGGGAGGCGTTGAACATCAGCAGGAACGAGTCGTCCGTGATCCGCTCCCCGCGCCGGCCGGGCTCCGAGATCGCGTTGCCGTTGAGGAACACCGTCAGCGCCGAGGCGCGCGCCTGGTCCCAGTCCCGCTGGGTCATCTCCGTCCCCTCGGGGGTGAACCAGGCGATGTCGGACAGGTCGTCGTGGGTGCCCTCGACCGGCCGTCCGTGGAAGAAGCGGCGCCTGCGGAACACCGGGTGGTTCTTGCGCAGCCACACCATCGCGCGCGTGAAGGCCAGCATCCGCAGACGGGCGTCGTCACCGTCGTCCGCGCCGTCGTCCCCGCCGGTGTCGCCGTCGGGCGTCTCCCGCCGGCCCCGGCGCCGCTGCTCCTCCCGCTCCGAGGGCCAGTCGAGCCAGGCCAGCTCGTTGTCCTGGCAGTAGGCGTTGTTGTTGCCGCGCTGGGTGCGGGCCACCTCGTCGCCGTGACTGATCATCGGCACGCCCTGGGAGAGCATCAGCGTCGCGATGAAGTTCCGCATCTGCCGGGCCCGCAGCCGCAGCACGTCCGGGTCGTCGGTGTCGCCCTCGACACCGCTGTTCCAGGAGCGGTTGTGGCTCTCGCCGTCCCGGTTGTCCTCGCCGTTGGCGGTGTTGTGCTTGTCGTTGTACGAGACCAGGTCGTGCAGGGTGAAGCCGTCGTGGCAGGTCACGAAGTTGATCGAGGCCAGCGGGCGGCGCCCGTCGTCCTGGTACAGGTCGGACGAGCCGGTCAGCCGGGAGGCGAACTCGGCGAGCGCGCGCGGCTCGCCCCGCCACAGGTCCCGCACGGTGTCCCGGTACTTGCCGTTCCACTCGGTCCACAGCGGCGGGAAGTTGCCCACCTGGTAGCCGCCCTCGCCCACGTCCCACGGTTCGGCGATCAGCTTCACCTGGGAGACCACCGGGTCCTGCTGCACCAGGTCGAAGAACGACGACAGCCGGTCCACCTCGTGGAACTGCCGCGCCAGGGTCGCCGCGAGGTCGAAGCGGAACCCGTCGACGTGCATCTCGGTGACCCAGTACCGCAGTGAGTCCATGATCATCTGGAGGACGTGCGGGGACCGCATGAGCAGGGAGTTCCCGGTGCCCGTCGTGTCCATGTAGTAGCGGGGGTCGTCGGTCAGCCGGTAGTACGAGGGGTTGTCGATGCCCTTGAAGGACAGCGTCGGGCCCAGGTGGTTGCCCTCGGCGGTGTGGTTGTAGACGACGTCGAGGATGACCTCGATCCCGGCCTCGTGCAGGGCCTTCACCGCCGACTTGAACTCCAGCACCTGCTGACCGCGGTCGCCCCAGGACGCGTAGGCGTTGTGCGGGGCGAAGAATCCGATGGTGTTGTAGCCCCAGTAGTTGTTCAGGCCCATGTCCACCAGGCGGTGGTCGTTGACGAACTGGTGAACCGGCATCAGCTCCAGTGCCGTCACGCCGAGTTCCGTCAGGTGCTCGATCAGCGCCGGGTGCGCGAGGCCCGCGTAGGTGCCGCGCAGTTCCTCGGGCAGCCCCGGGTGGCGCATGGTGAGGCCCTTGACGTGCGCCTCGTAGAGCACGGTGTGGTGGTATTCCGTCCGGGGCAGCCGGTCGTCGCCCCAGTCGAAGTACGGGTTGACCACGACCGACGTCATCGTGTGCGGGGCGGAGTCCAGGTCGTTGCGCCGGTCGGGCGCGTCGAAGTGGTAGCCGTACACCTCCTCGCCCCACCGGACCGAACCGCTGATCGCACGCGCGTACGGGTCGAGCAGCAGCTTCGCCGAGTTGCAGCGCAGCCCCCGTTCGGGGGCGTACGGCCCGTGGGCACGGAAGCCGTACCGCTGTCCCGGCATGATGCCGGGGAGGTACACGTGCCGTACGAACGCGTCGCTCTCGCGCAGTTCGACCGCCGTCTCGGAGCCGTCGTCGTGCAACAGACACAGCTCCACTCGGTCCGCGGCCTCCGTGAAGACCGCGAAATTCGTGCCGGCGCCGTCGTACGTGGCACCGAGGGGATACGCCTCGCCAGGCCAGACCTGCATGGACACGACTCTTTCAGGTGTACGGCTCCGGTGGGGGCGCCTTGGCCCGGAGTGGTGGCGTGTCGTCCTGTCGCGGTGCTCTTGTCGTACCGCTTGTCGGGTCGGCGGCCGTGCCGTCGTCGCGCCGCCGCCGCCGCGTCCTTCCTGCGTGGTCTTCCGGTTCTCCGCGACCGCGTCAGAGCCGCAACATCTGTGCACACCCTGTGACTTCGTCCACTTCCGGCGGACGGGCATACCAGAACAGTGGTGTGGAAGAAGGAAGTTGAGAAACGACACTGTCATCGGGCTGCACCGCACGCCGCAAGCGGAGTACTCTCCTTGATCGTTGGGGCTGGGAGTGCTCGGGGGAGTGGAAGGCGGTGCGCGGGTGGGCTCGGGAGGGCTGGAGCTGCCCCCTGGTGGCGAGGGTCACGAGGGGAACTCCACGGACGTCCCGCCCGGTGCGGTGTCCCTGGCGCGGCCGATGGACGCGGGCTCGATCGGGCCGGACCTGGACTGGGGCGTGGACGCCTGGCGCGAGGTGCGGACCCGTGCCCAGCGGGCCGGCCGCGCCTACATATGGCTGAACCTCGTCGAACAGCGGCTGCGCTCGGTCGTGGCCGCCGTGCTGCGGCCCGTCTACGAACCCGTCCACGGCGACGACTGGGTGGTCGCCGCCGCCGGACCCGCCGGGCAGGAGTGGGTGCAGCGCGCGGTCGCGGTGCGCGAGGTCAGCCGCCGCAAGGGCTATCTGCTCGACCCGGCCGACGACAACGTCCTCTCCTTCCTCACGCTTCCGCAGCTGCGCGAGCTGATGGTCCAGCACTGGCCCTGTTTCGAGCCGTACTTCGACGACCGCCGGGACGTCGAGCTCGCCCTGGACGAGCTCGAGGTGACCCGCAACGTCGTCTCCCGCAACCGGGCACTGTCCGAGGCGGTGCTGAACCAGGCCGAGCGGGCCTCCGCGCGGCTGCTGGAGATGCTCGGCGCGGACGGGGACGTGCCGTCCGCCCGCCGGCTGCCCGTCGACGCGGTGGAGGACCTGGTCGGCGACCGGTACGCGGACGTGGTCGCCGTCCACCCCGACCGGGTGCGGCTGCTGCGCCAGTTCCCGGCCGAGGACATCTTCGGCGGTGCCCGCCGCCTGGACGCCATCGGCATAGGCCTCAACCTGCTGGTGCAGAACTTCTCCGGGCGCCGCCTGGTGCGGCTCGCCGAGGCCGGCTGCCGGGTGCGGCTGCTGTTCCTGAACCCGGCCTCCAGCGCGGTCAAGCGTCGCGAGCGCGAGCTCGGTCTCAAACGCGGGGAGCTGGGCCGCGCGGTCGAGATGAACATCCTCCACATGCGCCGGGTGCGGTCCCGGCTGCGCGACCCGGGTGCCTTCGAGATCCACGTGTACGACGAGACGCCCCGCTGTACGGCGTACCTCGTCGACGGGGACGGCGCCGACGGCGTCGGCGTGGTGCAGAACCATCTGCGCCGGGCCCGGGGGATGGAGGCGCCGGTGCTGGTGCTGCGCAACGGCGGCAAGGTGGTCAAACCGGGCGAGATCGAAGAAGGCGGACTGTTTCCCACGTACCGCGAGGAGTTCGAGCAGATGTGGGTGGATTCGCGACCGGTGTCGTGAAGTGTCCGTGCTCGCGAACGGAACGCGACCCTCGGGTTGTCAGTGGTGCGTGCGAAGGTAAGAGCCACTGGGGGAACGCACCGCACAGAAGGGGGGCCACCCATGGGATGGCACCGGGAGCCGCTGATCGGCTTCGGCCCGGAGACGACGGGCACCGACCCGCGCGAGGCACGCATCGTCACGGGGGCCGTGTGATGAGCTGGATCACCGGCCCCTTGGCGGCCTTCGACCTGGAGACCACGGGTACGGACATCGAGACCGATCGCATCGTCACCGCGGCGGTCGTGCGACTGGAGCCGGACGGGGCCGTTTCGGCGGAGCGGACCTGGCTGCTCGATCCCGGGGTGGCGATACCCGAGCAGGCTTCGGCGATCCACGGCATCTCGACGGACCATGCCCGCGAGCACGGAGTCCCGCCGTCGTCCGCGGTCGAGGACATCACCCGGGCCGTCGCCGAGGTCCTGCGCTCAGGGACGCCCCTGGTCGTGATGAACGCGCGCTACGACCTGTCCTTGCTGGACCGTGAGTGCCGGCGGTACGGGCTGGAGTCGATCACCGAGCGGCTGGGCGGCGTGCCCTCGCCGGTCATCGACCCTCTGGTGCTCGACAAGCACGTCGACAAGTACCGGAGGGGAAAGCGCGCCCTGCACGCGTTGTGCGCGCACTATGGAGTGTCGCTCGACGACGCACACGACGCGAGGGCGGACGCGGTGGCTGCCGCCCGGGTGGTGCGACGCATGGGCGAGAAGTACCAGCGCGTCGGGACGATGCCCTTGACGGACCTGCATGAGCTCCAGGTGCGCGCGGCGGCCGAGCAGGCGGCCTCTCTGCAGGCGTACCTGCGGCGGACCACGGACCCGACGGCAGTCGTCGAGCCGGCTTGGCCGGCCGTCCCGCGGAACCGGCGATCCGGGCCGGCCGAGGCACCCCGTGAGCGGGAGCCCGGCGGCCGGGCGGCTGCGCCGCTGTCCAGGACCGCCCCCGGGCAAGTGTCTTAGAGCCCCGAACACAATGGGCGCCCGGCTCGCGGCGTCCGGCACGCACGCTCGCCGCGTTGCCAAAAGGCCCTGGTAGCTCCGCTACGAGGACCTTCCGGCGCCTTGCGATCGCACGCACCGGACGCCGCGAGCCGATCGGACTCCCATTGTGTTCGGGGCTCTAAAGGCCTGTCCGGCGGACAGGCCCTGAGGCAGAGCGCGGAGCCGTCTTGGCCGGTGGCTTCCTCCGCCGCGTGGGTGCCGAGGAGGGGCGCCCGCCGGCCGGATTCCGCGTGCCGCACCGATCAGAAGGGGTACCAGCGGACCGTCGGGTCGCCGTCGCGCAGGGACGCCACGCGGCGCTCGAACTCGGCCAGCGCCCTCGGGTTGCTCGGGGCGTGCTGGGCGACCCAGGCGCAGCTGGCCGTCTCCCGTGCGCCGCGCAGCGCCGCGCAGCCCTCCCACTCGCGCACGTCCCAGCCGTAGGTCTCGGTGAAGGACGCGTACGCCTGCGCCGCCAGCCCGTAGCGGTCGTGGGAGAGGGCCATGACCACCAGGTCGTGCTCGCGCAGATCCGCGGAGAAGGTCTCCAGGTCGACCAGGACCGGCCCGTCCGGCCCGACGTGCACGTTCCGGGGCAGCGCGTCCCCGTGGATCGGGCCCCGCGGCAGGTGGGGCGTCAGGGCCGCGGCGGCGGCCGCGAAACCGTCCCGCCGCTCCCGCAGATACGCCGCGTCCTTCGGGGCGATCACCTCGCCCGCGAGCCGCAGCCAGCGTTCCACGCCGCCCAGCAGCTCCCGGGGCGGCAGCCCGAAGGCGGGAGCGGGAAGGGCGTGGACCACCCGCAGCAGCGCGGCCAGGTCCCGGGGTTCGGCGGGCCGCACCGGTTCGGGCAGCCGGTGCCAGACCGTCACCGGGTGGCCGTCGACGAGCAGGGCCCGCGGTTCGGCCGCCCGCACCGCCGGCACGCCCTCCTCGGCGAGCCACAGCGCGATCGACAGCTCCCGGCGGGCGCGTTCCAGCAGACCGCTGTCGCGGCCGACCTTGACGACCAGGTCGCCGGCCGCGAACACCGCGTTCTCGCCCAGGGCGAGCAGCCGCGCGTCCCCGGCCGCGCGTCCCGGCAGCACGTCCGCCGCCACCAGGACGTCCCGCGCCCGTGCCTCGTCCATCCGCCCGCCTCCATGGCTGTGCCTGTGCTCCTGTGTGCCGTCGGCCAGTGTCCCATTCGCACAGGTCGGCGATGTGCGCGGTGCCCGCCGGTGGTGGGCCGCGGGCGGGGCGGCTGCCTCGGGAACCGTCGTGCACCCCCAACCGATTGCACGAGACGTATCGTCTCGCCTAGGGTTCGGGCATGACCAGTCCCGCTCACATCGCCATGTTCTCCATCGCCGCCCACGGCCACGTGAACCCGAGCCTCGAAGTGATCCGCGAGCTCGTGGCGCGCGGCCACCGGGTGACGTACGCGATCCCCCCGGTCTTCGCGGACAAGGTCGCCGGGACCGGCGCCGAGGTGAAGCTCTGGAACTCCACCCTCCCCGGGCCCGAGGACGACCCGGAGGCCTGGGGCACCACCCTGCTGGACAACGTCGAACCGTTCCTCGACGACGCCGTCCAGGCCCTCCCGCAGCTGACGAAGGCCTACGAGGGGGACACTCCCGACCTGGTGCTGCACGACATCACCTCGTACCCGGCACGCGTGCTCGGCCACCGCTGGGGCGTGCCCGTGGTCTCCCTCTCGCCGAACCTCGTCGCCTGGGAGGGGTAACCAACTGCTGGTTCTCGGGGGTGGTTGAGTGTGCGTAACCATGTATGGGTGAGTGTCGTTGTCAGGGCGTGAATCTGACGGAGTGGGCGAAGACGCAGGGCGTACATCCGCAGACCGCGTATCGCTGGTTCCGTGAGGGGACGTTGCCGGTACCGGCTCAGCGGGTCGGGCCACGCACGATCCTGGTGAACATCGAGGCCAACACCGCGTTGGAAGCTGTGGGTGGCCTCGGGCTGTATGCCCGTGTCTCCTCCCACGATCAGAAGGCTGATCTGGAGCGCCAGGTCGCTCGGCTGTCGGCGTGGGCGGCGAAGACTGGCAGCAAGGTGGTGCGGGTCGAGTCCGAGATCGCATCTGGCATGAACGGCGCCCGCTCCAAGGCCCGTCGCATGCTTGCCGATCCGGCGGTGACCACCATGGTGGTCGAGCACAAGGACCGGTTGGGCCGTACGAACGTCGAACTCGTCGAAGCCGCGCTGTCCGCGTCGGGGCGCCGTCTGCTGGTCCTCGACGTAGGTGAAGTCGAAGACGACCTCGTGCGCGACATGGTGGAGGTGCTGACGTCGTTCTGCGCTCGCCTGTACGGCCGCAGGTCGGCGACGAACCGGGCGCGAAAGGCGTTGGAGGCCGCCGAGCATGGCTGACCTCCGCCCGATCGACGTCCCGTTCGTCGCGCTGGGCCCCACCGGTGTGGCGATCCGCGACCGGCTGGGGCACCTCACCACCGAGGACGAGCAGGTGCTGCGCCTGGTCGGCGCGCATCTCGGGTCGCTGGCCGCGAGGGATCTCGCGGCCCGCTGCCGTGATGGGCTCGGCCACTCCACGGACACCTGGGCGGCGCGGAAGCGGGAGCTGACCGCCGCCTCGTCGTCCCGGTGGGGCGGGGCGATCACGAAGGCCACGCATGACCAGTGGGCCTTGTCGCGTCGCTGCCAACTCGCCCACATCCAAAGCCTTGAGGCCGGTATCAAGACGATTCGGCACCGCCTGTCCCAGCCGATCGGCCAGAAGGGCACCAAGCGCGCTCCGGGCGGCTACCGTTCGAAGAGGGAGTGGTTCCAGAAGACCCGGCGTCTGCATGTCCTCGAGGAGCGTCTGGAGCGAGAGCGGGCCGACCGTGAGGCCGGCGTCGTCCACGTCGTGCGCGGCGGCAAGCGCCTGGCCCGTAATCGGCACAACCTCGGCGCCGCGCAACTCACCGAGAGTGAATGGCGCGAGCGGTGGGAAGCCGAGCGCTGGTTCCTCGCTGCGGACGGCGAGTCCGGGAAGCGGTACGGGAACGAGACGATCCGCGTCACCCCGGACGGGGAGGTGAGTATCAAGCTCCCTGCCCCGCTCGCCGAACTGGCGAACACCAAGCACAGCCGGTACGTACTCGCCGCAAAGGTCTCATTCCCGCACCGCGGCGAAGAATGGGCGGACCGGGTGGAGGCGAACCGGGCGGTTGCCTACCACATCCACCTGGACGTGGAACGCGGACACTGGTACCTGACCGCCTCGTGGCAGATCCCGCCCACCAGGACCATCCCGATCGACGCCGCCCTCGCCGAAGGTGTGATCGGCGTGGACACCAACGCCGACCACCTTGCGGCCTGGCGCCTGGACGCTCACGGCAACCCGATCGGGCGGCCCCGCCACTTCTCCTACCAGCTCAGCGGGTCGGCCGATCACCGTGACGCCCAGGTACGGCACGCGCTGTCCCGGCTGCTGAAATGGGCGAAGTCCTGCGAAGTGGCCGCTGTCGCCATCGAAGACCTGGACTTCGCGGCGGACAAGACCCGCGAGAAGCACGGCCGAAAGAAGCGGTTCAAGCAGCTCATCTCCGGCATGCCCACCGGCAAACTCCGCGCGCGCCTCACCTCGATGGCGGATCAGACCGGCATCAGCATCATCGCTGTCGACCCGGCATACACCTCGAAATGGGGCGCCCAGTACTGGCAGAAGCCCCTCACCGGCAAGAACCGCAAGGCGACCCGTCACGATGCGGCGAGCATCGCGATCGGGCGACGCGCCCAAGGGCACCCGATCCGGCGACGGACGACACCGCCCCCTGCTCACCAGAGTGATGAGCAAGGGCATCGGACCGTCCAGGCCCGACCGGATGCCCTCGGGCGCGAGGGACCCCGCCCCCGCACTCCCGGACCACGGACACGATCCGTGCCGCCGGACGCGGCGAGCACGCGGGCGACCAGGACACCCAAAACCGTTCGGGATGTCCGCAGCGACCAGGTATGGGTACAAGACTCACTCCTGCTCACTGGCTAGGAACGGTACGAGAAGGAGGTCGGCGAGCCGATGTGGGAGGAGCCGCTCAGGACCGAGCGCGGCCAGGCCTACTACGCCCGCTTCCACGCCTGGCTGGAGGAGAACGGCATCTCCGAGCACCCCGACCCGTTCGTCGGCCGGCCGGCCCGCTCCCTCGTCCTGATCCCCAAGGCGCTCCAGCCGAACGCCGACCGGGTCGATGAGAACGTGTACAGCTTCGTCGGCGCCTGCCAGGGCGACCGCGGCGCGGAGGGGGAGTGGCGGCGGCCGGCCGGTGCGCGGAAGGCCGTCCTGGTGTCGCTCGGATCGTCGTTCACCAAGCAGCCCGGCTTCTACCGGGAGTGCCTCAAGGCGTTCGGCGACCTGCCCGGGTGGCACCTGGTGCTCTAGATCGGCAAGCACGTCGACCCTGCCGAGCTGGGCGACGTACCGGCGAACGTCGAGGTGCGGTCCTGGGTGCCGCAGCTCGCGGTCCTCAAGCAGGCCGACCTGTTCGTCACCCACGCGGGCGCCGGCGGCAGCCAGGAAGGGCTGGCCACGGCCACGCCGATGATCGCCGTACCGCAGGCCGTGGACCAGTTCGGCAACGCGGACATGCTCCAGGCCCTCGGCGTCGCCCGGCACCTCCCGGCCGAGGAGGCCACCGCCGAGGCCCTTCGCACCGCCGCCCTCGACCTCACCGGCGACCCGGAGGTCGCCCGCCGGCTGAAGGAGATCTGGGCCGGGATGGCCGAGGAGGGCGGCACCCGCAGGGCGGCCGACCTCATCGAGGCGGAGCTGCCGCAGCGCGGCTAGCGAGAACGGGAAAGGGGCACGGCCGGAATGCCGTGCCCCTTCCCCCGCCCTCACCGCGGCCGCGGGATCAGACCCGCACCCGCTCGCCCTCGTCCGCACCGTGGTCCGTGCCCGTACCCCGGCCCGAGCCCCGGTCCACGCCGCCCTTCGCCACCGGCGCGCCTGCCCCCGCCCCTGTAGGCGACTCGTCGTGGGTCAGGTCGGGCATCCGGTGCAGCCACTTCGGCAGGTACCAGTTGCGCTCGCCGAGCAGCGCCATCACCGCCGGGAGCAGCACGCCCCGGATGATCGTCGCGTCGATGAGCACCGCCGCCGCCAGACCCACCCCCATCTGCTTCATGGACTGCATGGACAGCGTCCCGAAGATCCCGAACACGGCGACCATGATGACCGCGGCGCTGGTGATGACACCGGCCGTGGTGACCACACCGTGCTGGATCGCGTCCCGCGTCGTGCGGCCCCGCAGACGGGCCTCGCGGATCCGGGAGACCACGAACACGTGGTAGTCCATCGACAGGCCGAACAGGATGACGAAGAGGAACAGCGGCAGCCAGGTGATGATCGCGCCGACCCCCTCGGCGCCCACCAGGGACGCGCCCCAGCCGTGCTGGAAGACGGCCACCAGGATGCCGTAGGCCGCGCCCACCGACAGCAGGTTGAGCACGATCGACGTGATCGCGATCGTCAGCGAGCGGAACGACAGCAGCATCAGCAGGAAGGCGAAGACCACCACGAAGACGAAGACCGGGACGACCGAGCCGACCAGCTGGTCGTTGAAGTCCTCGGAGCCCGCGACCTGCCCGGTGACCGGCGCCTCCAGACCGTCCACCGTGCCCAGCGTGGCGGGCCGTACCTCGTCGCGCAGTGTGCGCAGGCTCTCGGCCGCCCTGTCCTGGTCGGAGCCGCCCACCAGCGGCACGTACACGAAGGCGACGTTCTGCCCCTCGTGCACCCTCGTCTCGACCGGGCCGTTCGAGGCGCCCGAACTCACCGCCTGCTCACGGAAGTCGGCCAGCGCGGCCCGCACCTGCGGGGAGTTGATGTCGTCCGCCCTGACGACCACCTCGGCCGGCTCCGCGCCGCCCGGGAACGCCTCGTTGACCCGGTTGTACGTCTGCACGATGGGCAGCGAGTCCCCGAACTCCTGGTCCAGCGTGAGGTTCTGGGTTTTCATGCCGACCGCGGGAGCGGCCACCGCCAGCAGCGCGCCGGTCGCCACCGCGGCGGCGAGCAGCGGCTTGGCGAGGACGCGGCGCAGTACGGCCGTCCAGATCCGGCTGTCGTTGCCGCTGCCCGAGGTGCGCCGGCGCAGGAACGGCAGCCGGCCCTTCTCGACCCGCTCGCCCAGCAGCGACAGCAGCGCGGGCAGCACGGTCACGGAGCCCACCATGGCGACCGCCACGACCATCAGCGAGGCCAGGCCCATCGCCTCGAACTCGGCGAGCCCGGTGAACAGCATGCCCGCCATGGCCACACAGACCGTCACACCGGAGACGACGATCGCCCGGCCGCTGGTCGCGGCGGCGATCCGCAGCGCCGTCTGCGCGTCGTGGCCGGCGGCCCGCTCCTCGCGCTCGCGGCGCAGGTAGAAGAGGCAGTAGTCGACGCCCACGGCCAGGCCGACCAGCAGCATCACGGAGTTGGCGGTCTCGCTCATCGGCTGCAGATGACTGACCAGGCCCATCAGGCCCATCGTCGCCATGATCGCGGTGATCGCCAGTGCCACCGGCAGCAGCGCGGCCACCAGTGCGCCGAAGGCGATCAGCAGGATGCCGAGGGCCACCGGGACCGCCGAGTACTCGGCCTTCTTGAAGTCGTCGCCGAACGCGTCGTCGAACGTCTTCATCATGCTGGCGCCGCCGATCTCCTCGATCCGCAGCGCGTCGTGGTCCTTCTGAACCCCCTCCACGGCCTTCAGCACCGGCTCGACCCGCTCGGCGGCGGTGTCGGAGTCGCCGCGCATGTCGAACTGGACCAGCGCGCTGCGCCCGTCCTCCGAGATCGTGCCGCTCTCGTACGGCGTGGTCACCTCCGTGACCTGACCGGTCTTCTCGACCGCCGTGACGACCGCGGTGACCGCGGCGCGGAACTCGTCGTCCGTGGCCGACAGTCCGTCGTCCTTGGCCTGCACCAGTACGGTCTCACCGGCCGGCTCCTCGATGCCGGCGTCCTCGACGATCCGGGCGGCGGTCCGCGTCTCCCCCTTGAGCTGGTCGCTGTCGCCGACGTCGACCCGGCCGGCCGCCGAACCGAGGCCCATCGCCAGCACCACGAACAGCACCCAGATACCGACGGCCGCCCATCGGTGCCGGGCGCTCCAGCCGCCGGCACGGGCGGCGAAACCCCTTACCCGCGCATCTCCGTTGCTCATGACGGGCTCGCTCCCTCGTGCACGACAGCGACCTGTGCCGCCGCCTTCCACGTTCGAAGGTAGGGGCCGGACAAGACCGTCTCGTCGTGCTGACCGGTGAGGCTCCGGGCGCGGAACTCCTCCCCTCGGACTTCGTTCCCTCCCCACTGGGGAGGAGGGGACCCCTACATCTACCGGGGGTTCTCCCGGGGGCGTGATCAGGGTGCGGGGCGGCCGTCAGGACGCCCGCGCCGCCGTACTTCACGCGGACACGGCCGCCGTGCCCACCCTCACGGGGCACCACGGTCGTCCTATCGTGTGCGGATGGCGACGACATACGCGGCACTGCTGCGCGGCATCAACGTGGGCGGCAGCAAAAAGGTCCCCATGGCCGAACTCCGCGCCCTGATGGAGGGCCTCGGCCACGACGCCGTGCGCACCCATCTCCAGAGCGGCCAGGCCGTGTTCACCACCGGGAGCAGCCGACCGGAAGGCAGGGACGCGGGCGAGGAGGCGGGAGAGAACGCGATCGAGGACGCACTGGCCGCCGAACTCGCCGACGCCGTCGAGCGGCGCTTCGGCTTCGCCGTCGACGTGATCGTGCGCGACCACGCCTACCTGCGGGCGATCGTCGACGACTGCCCCTTCCCGGCCGCCGAGTCGGAGCCCCAGCAGCTCCACGTCACCTACTTCTCCACCGCCGTCGACGCCGGCCGTTTCGCGGACGTCGACCGGGCCGCCCATCTGCCCGAGGAGTTCCGCCTAGGCGACCGCGCCCTGTACCTGTACGCCCCGAACGGCCTGGGCCGCTCCAAGCTCGCCGAGCGCCTGGCCGGGCCCCGGACCACCCGGGGCCTCATCGCCACCACTCGCAACTGGAACACCGTCGTCAAGCTCATGGAGCTCACCCGTGACTGACCCGCACACCGCCGCCCACACCACCGCCGCCATCGAGGCCGAACTGAAACTGCTGGACCCCGAGGTGCGCCGCTCACCCCAACGCGTCGGGGAGCTGCTGCACCCGGAGTTCGTGGAGATCGGCGCGTCCGGACGGATCTGGGACCGCGACGCGATCATCGCCCTGCTCGCCGGCGAACGCGATGCGGGGGGCCTCACCGGCACCGTCTCCCGGATGAAGGCCGTACAGCTCGCGCCCGACACCGTCCATCTCACCTACGACACGGACCACAACGGCCGGCGCGCCCACCGCAGCTCCCTGTGGCGCCGCACCGGCCGGGACTGGCTGCTCTACTTCCATCAGGGGACGCCGTACGACTCGAACGCGGTGACCGGCGGCTGACGCCCACCACCACCCCGAGGACTCAGGCCCCCACAGCAGCCGGCATCGGCACCCGTGCCGCGTCGTACCGCTCCAGCAGCACCCGCGCGACCTCCGGCGCCGGGCCGAGAACGTCCGCCAGGACGTCCGCCTCCACCGCGCCCCGTGCGATGCGGTCCGGGAGGAACCCCGGGGCCAGCACGTACGGGGCCACGGCGACGCGCTCGCAGCCGAGGGCGAGCAGTTCGCGCACCGCGTCCTCGGTGCGGGGCAGGGATGCGGAGGCGAACGCAGGCCGCACGGCGCACCAACCGGTGTGCCGCCACTCCCGCGCGATTGCTGCGATCACTGCGATCGCCTCCGGGTCGGTGGACCCCGCCGAGGCCAGGACGACCCCGGTCGAGGACTTGTCGGCGGGCGTGAGGCCCGCCTCGTACAGCCGGCGCTCCAGCGCGGCGAGGAGCAGGGGCGACGGGCCCAGCACGTCCGCCTGGCGGATGCGCAGCCGCGGGTCCGCGTCCGCGAGGACCGCCGGGATGTCCGCCTTGGCGTGGAAGGCGCGGGTCAGCAGCAGCGGGAGGGCCACCACGTCGCGCACGCCCTCCGCCGCGAGGGAGTCCAGCACCCCCGGCACGGAGGGGACGGCGAAATCGAGGAAGCCGGTCTCCACGCGCAGCTCCGGCCGCAGCGACCGTACCCGCCGCACCAGGGCGTGCACGGTCGCCGCGTGCCGGGGGTCGCGGCTGCCGTGGGCGATGACGAGAAGAACCGGACGGTGCATGATCGGATCAGTCCTTCACCAGCAGGCCGCGGCTGCGCAGCACCCACCGCTCCAGCGGACTGAAGATCAGCAGGTCGATGGCGATACCGACGGTCAGGATCAGCAGGATCGCCTCGAACACCATGGCCATGTCGCTCGCGTTGCGCCCGTTCTCCAGCAGCTGCCCGAGACCGACGCCGAGGTCGGGGAACGACGCGATGATCTCCGCGGCCATCAGTGAGCGCCAGGAGAACGCCCAGCCCTGCTTCAGACCCGCCACATAGCCGGGCAGCGCGGCCGGCAGCACGATGTGCCAGGTGCCCTTCAACCCCGTCGCGCCCAGTGTGCGGCCGGCCCGCAGGAACAGCGGCGGCACCTGGCTGACGCCGGAGACCAGGCCGTTGGCGATCGAGGGGACCGCACCGAGCAGGATCACCGCGTACATCATCTGGTTGTTCAGGCCCAGCCAGATCACGGCCGGCGGCACCCACGCCACCGACGGCAGGGACTGCAGCCCGGACAGGATCGGGCCGATCGCCGCGCGCACGAACCTCACCCGCGCCACCAGCAGTCCCAGCGGCGTACCGATCAGCAGCGCGAAGAAGAAGCCGAGCAGACCGCGCGAGACGCTGGTCCAGATGTAGCCGAGCAGCTCGCCCTGGAGCCACGCGTCCTGGACGACGCTCCACACGGCACCCGGCGAGGGCAGCTTGGTCGGATCGTCGACGATCCTGAAGGAGACCAGCGCCTGCCACACGGCCAGTACCAGGGCGACGGCGAGGACGGGCGGCAGGATCTTCTGGACGAAGGTCTGGCGCCACGGCCTGCGGGCCTGCTGCCTCGTCTCCAGTGCGTCGAGCCCCGCCTCGAGACCGGCGAGGTCGTTCACGTCCTTCGTGCGCGCGTCCTTCGCGGTGGTGTCAGTGCTGGCCATGTCGGCGGATCTCCCCACGGAGTTCTTCGGTGATCTCGACGGACAGTTCCGCGACCGCGGCGTCCTCGATACGGCGCGGGTGCTCGATGTCCACCGTCCACTCGCGGGCGATCCGGCCCGGCCTCGACGACAGCAGCACCACCCGCTGCGCCAGCCGGACGGCCTCACGCACGTTGTGCGTGACGAACAGGACGGAGACCCGGGTCTCGCGCCAGATCCGGGTCAGCTCGTCGTGCAGCACGTCGCGGGTGATGGCGTCCAGCGCCGCGAACGGCTCGTCCATCAGCAGCAGCTTGCTCTCCTGGGCGAGCGCGCGGGCCAGCGCGACCCGCTGGCGCATACCGCCGGACAGCTCGTGCACCCGCTTGCCGTGGGCGCCCCCCAGCCGGACCAGCTCCAGCAGCTCCTCGGCCCGGCCGCGCCGCTCGGCCTTCGGCACGCCCCGCAGCTTCAGGGCGAGTTCGATGTTCTTGCCCGCCGTCAGCCACGGGAACAGCGCGTGCTCCTGGAACATCAGCGCCGGGCGGCCGTCCGTGCTGATCGCGCCGGCGCTGGGCGCGTCGAGGCCCGCGACCAGGTTGAGCAGCGTGGACTTGCCGCAGCCCGAGGCACCCAGCAGGGTGACGAACTCGCCGGGGGCGACGTCGAGCGTGATGTCGTCCAGTACGAGCTGCTGCCCGGCCGGGCCCGCGAACGACTTCGAGACATGCTCGATCCGGGCGGCATGGGTGGCCGCCTCGGTGCCGTCGGCGGCCTTGGCGAGGGTCGTGGCCATGGTCGTCACCTCCTGGGACGTTTCTTCGGGGTTCCGGGATCAGCCGACGCCGAGACCGGCGTCGTCGACGGCGGGCGCGCCCTCGGCCGCGAGGACCTTGTTGAGGGGTTCGAGGTCGTAGATGCCGTTCAGGTCGGGCCGCTCGAGCAGGCCCGCGTTCACGGCGTGCTCCGCCTGGGCGCCGAGGGTGGCGGCCAGCGGGTCGTCGGTGAACCGGATCGACTTCCACGCCGGGTCCAGTACGCCGGCGGGCAGCGCCTTGCCGGAGTCGGCCGCCAGCTGCTCGTTGGCGGCGGCCTTCGCCTCGCCCGGGTGTTCGTTGATCCACCGGTTGGTGGAGACCGACGCCTCGAGGACCGCCTCGACGGCCTTCGGGTGCTTCTCCAGGAACTCCTGGCGCGCGACGAGGTTCGTGATGACGAACTGCCCGTCCGGCCACAGGGAGGCCTCGTCCAGCAGGACCTTCCCGCCCTCGGCGACCAGCTTCGACGCGGTGGGCTCCGGTACCCACGCGCCGTCGACCGACCCGGCCGCGAAGGCGTCCGGGGTGACCTTGTTGTCGCTGCGGACGACCGTGACGTCGCCCTTGCCGCTCTGCGCGTCGACCGTCCAGCCCTGCTCGGCTGCCCAGTTGAGGAACGCCACGTCCTGCGTGTTGCCGAGCTGCGGTGTCGCGATCCGCTTGCCCTCGACGTCCTCCACGGACTTCACCCGGTCCGGGTTCACCACCAGCTTCACCCCGCCGGACGCCGAACCGCCGATGATTCGCAGGTTCCTGCCCTGCGACTTGGCCCAGCCGTTCACCGCCGGTGACGGCCCGATCCAGGCGACGTCGAGGGAGCCGGAGTTGAGCGCCTCGATCGCGGACGGCCCCGCGTTGAACACCGCGTACCGGGCCTCGGTCGCGCCGAGCTCCTTCTGGAAGAAGCCCTTCTGCTTGCCCACCAGCGCGGTCGCGTGGGTCAGATTGCCGAAGTGGCCGATCCTCACCGCGTCGAGGCCGTCGGTCTTCCGCGCCCCGGCCGCGATGCCGGCGCCGGCGCTCTCCTCGGCCTGGGAGCCGTAGCCGCATCCGGCCAGGGCGAGCAGGACCAGCACGGCCGTCACGGCGAACGCGCGGCGCGGTGCGGCGGGGGTGGCAGGCACGGGAGGTTTTCCTCTCGGGGGCCCGGCGGTCACGTACTCGGCTGGTCGTACTCAGCCGGTCGTGGCCGGGGGATCGGCGGGTTTTCGGCGGTGGCGGCGCGGGACCGGGACACGCGAACGGTGCGCGCGCCCCCGGTGCTCCGGGAGCGTCACGCACATCGCGCGACCCCGCCCTGCCCGCTTCCGGTACGCCCGCCGCCGATCCGGCCGCCTTCTTTGGCGAAGGTGGCGAAGACGTCGAGGGGACGCGCCGCCGGCAGTCCCGTCGACGTCGTCGGGAGCCCTGGCACAGGCGGTTTCGCCGTAGGGAGTTCCATGGTCAGAAGTCCCATCCGTCGTCCTCGGACGCGTCCTTGACCGGGTCCGGCGCGGCGAAGGACTCGCCGGCCATGCCCGCGGTGAGCGTGGTGCCGTCGTTCGGGTCGATCAGGATGAACGAACCGGTGCGCCGCGAGTCCGCGTACGAGTCGGCCGGCAACGGCTCGGCGGTACGGATCTTCACCCGGCCGATGTCGTTGGCGACGAGCGTGCCGGGGTGCGGGTGCAGCGACAGGTCGTCCAGCGTCAGCCGGGCCGGAATGTCCTTCACGATCGCCTTGACCGTCCGGGTGCCGTGCTTGAGCAGCACCCGGTGGCCGACCGTCAGCGGCTGGTCGGCGACATGGCAGACGGTGGCCTCGACGTCCTGCGTGACGGCCGGCGCGTCCTTGCTCGGGACGAGCAGGTCGCCGCGGGAGATGTCGATGTCGTCCGCCAGCAGCAGCGTCACCGACTGCGGCGTCCAGGCCGCCTCGACGGGCGTGCCCAGCAGGTCGATCCCGGTGATCGTCGTGGTCCGGCCGGACGGCAGCACGGTCACCTCGTCCCCCGTACGGAACGTGCCCGCTGCGATCTGACCGGCATATCCCCGGTAGTCGGGGTGCTCGGCGCTCTGCGGCCGGATCACGTACTGCACCGGCAGCCGGGCGTGGCAGTGCGCCAGGTCGTGGCTGACCGGCACCGTCTCCAGGTGCTCCAGCACCGTCGGGCCGCCGTACCAGTCCATGTGCGCGGACGGCTCCACGACGTTGTCGCCGACGAGCGCCGAGATCGGGATCGCGGTGACCTCCGGGACGCCCAGCTCCGTCGCGTACGCCGTGAACTCCTCGGCGATCCGCGCGAACACGGTCTCCTCGTAGTCCACCAGGTCCATCTTGTTGACGGCGAGCACGACGTGGGGCACGCGCAGCAGGGCGGCGATGGCCGCGTGCCGCCGGGTCTGCTCGACCACGCCGTTGCGGGCGTCGACGAGGATGACGGTCAGCTCCGCGGTGGAGGCGCCGGTGACCATGTTGCGGGTGTACTGCACATGGCCCGGAGTGTCGGCGAGGATGAACCGGCGCCGCGGCGTGGCGAAGTAGCGGTACGCCACGTCGATGGTGATGCCCTGTTCCCGCTCGGCCCGCAGCCCGTCGGTGAGCAGGGCGAGGTCGGGAGCCTCCTGGCCCCGGCTCGCCGACACCCGCTCCACGGCCTCCAGCTGGTCGGTGAGGACCGACTTGGAGTCGTGCAGCAGCCGGCCCACCAGGGTGGACTTGCCGTCGTCGACGGAACCGGCGGTGGCGAACCGCAGCAGGGTGGTCTCCGCGAGCGCCTCGCTCGTGATCGTGCTCATGTCTAGAAGTACCCCTCGCGCTTGCGGTCTTCCATCGCGGCCTCGGAGAGCTTGTCGTCGGCGCGGGTGGCCCCGCGCTCGGTCAGCCGGGAGGCGGCGATCTCGGTGATCACCTTCTCGATGGTGTCGGCCCCGGAGTCGACCGCGCCGGTGCAGGACATGTCGCCCACCGTCCGGTAGCGGACGAGCCGCTTCTCGACACTCTCGCCGTCCTTCGGGCCGCCCCACTCGCCGGCGGTCAGCCACATGCCGCCGCGCTGGAACACCTCGCGGTGGTGGGCGTAGTAGATCTCCGGAAGTTCGATGTCCTCGCGGGCGATGTACTGCCACACGTCCAGCTCGGTCCAGTTGGACAGCGGGAAGACCCGGACGTGCTCACCGGGCGCGTGCCTGCCGTTGTAGAGGTTCCACAGCTCGGGCCGCTGGCGGCGGGGGTTCCACTGGGAGAACTCGTCGCGCAGCGAGAACACCCGCTCCTTGGCGCGGGCCTTCTCCTCGTCCCGCCGGCCGCCGCCGAACACGGCGTCGAACTTCTCGGCGGCGATCTTCTCGGTGAGGGGCACCGTCTGCAGCGGGTTGCGGGTGCCGTCGGGGCGCTCGCGCAGCACACCGCGGTCGATGTAGTCCTGCACCGAGGCGACGTGCAGCCGCAGCCCGTGCCGGGCGACCGTGCGGTCGCGGTAGTCGAGGACCTCGGGGAAGTTGTGCCCGGTGTCGACGTGCAGCAGCGAGAAGGGGACCGGCGCCGGGGCGAAGGCCTTCAGCGCCAGGTGCAGCATCAGGATGGAGTCCTTGCCGCCGGAGAACAGGATCACCGGGTTCTCGAACTCGCCCGCGACCTCGCGGAAGATGTGCACCGCCTCCGACTCGAGGGCGTCGAGGTGGGAGAGGGCGTACGGTCCGGCCGTGTCGCCGGTGCCCTCGTCGCCGGTCGCGACCGTGGCCACGGTGGTCATGCCAGTCCCCTTTCGCTCAGCAGGGCGTGCACCGCCGCGGCGGATTCCTGGACGGTCTGGTGCTGCGACTCGATGCGCAGATCGGGAGAGACGGGAGCTTCGTACGGGTCGTCCACGCCGGTCAGTCCGGTGAGTTCACCCGCGGCCTGCTTGGCGTACAGCCCCTTCACGTCGCGTACGGAGCACACCTCGACCGGGGTCGCCACGTGCACCTCGACGTACGACGTGCCGTTCGCCCCGTGCCGCCCCCGGACCGCGTCCCGGCTGTCCGCGTAGGGCGCGATGACCGGGACGAGCGCGGTGACGCCGTTGCGGGCGAGCAGTTCGGCGACGAATCCGATGCGCTGCACGTTGGTGTGTCGGTCCTCGCGGCTGAAGCCGAGGCCCGCGGAGAGGAACTCGCGGATCTCGTCGCCGTCGAGCAGCTCGACCCGGCGGCCCTGCTCGCGCAGCCGGCCGGCCAGTTCGTGGGCGATGGTGGTCTTGCCGGCGCTCGGCAGACCCGTGAGCCAGACGGTGGCTCCGGTCGTCAC
The DNA here is from genome assembly GCF_045209715.1 of Streptomyces sp. NBC_01635. Classification (NCBI taxonomy): domain Bacteria; kingdom Bacillati; phylum Actinomycetota; class Actinomycetes; order Kitasatosporales; family Streptomycetaceae; genus Streptomyces; species Streptomyces sp. NBC_01635. The sequence goes on from NZ_CP109277.1 coordinate 7,311,524, forward strand.
GTCGGTCTCCTGGTTCGTAGAGGGCGTGGGGGGCGCCGAGGGCGCGGGGGGCCCGGTGAGGGGCCGCGGAGGCGCGGAGGGCTCGGTCATGTCAGCCGTGCAGTCCGCACTCGGTCTTGCCGCGGCCTGCCCAGCGGCCGGCGCGGGCGTCCTCGCCCTCCAGCACGCGACGGGTGCAGGGGGCGCAGCCCACCGACGCGTACCCGTCCGTCAGCAGCGGGTTGGTGAGCACGCCGTGCTCGGCGACGTAGGCGTCCACGTCGTCCTGGGTCCAGCGGGCGATGGGGGAGACCTTCACCTTCCGCCGCTTCTCGTCCCAGCCGACGACCGGGGTGTTCGCCCGGGTCGGGGACTCGTCGCGGCGCAGCCCGGTCGCCCAGGCCACGTAGCCCCGCAGGCCCTCCTCCAATGGCCGCACCTTGCGGAGAGCGCAGCACAGGTCGGGGTCGCGGTCGTGCAGCCTCGGCCCGTACTCGGCGTCCTGCTCGGCGACGGTCTGCCGCGGGGTGAGCGTGATGACGTTGACGTCCATCACGGCCTCCACGGCGTCCCGGGTGCCGATGGTCTCCTCGAAGTGGTAGCCGGTGTCGAGGAACACCACGTCCACACCGGGCAGGGCGCGGGAGGCGAGGTGGGCGACCACCGCGTCCTCCATCGACGAGGTCACGCAGAACCGCCCGCCGAAGGTCTCGGCGGCCCACGCGAGGATCTCCGACGCGGAGGCGTCCTCCAGGTCGCGGCCCGCCTGCTCGGCCAGCGCCTTCAACTCGTCGGTGGTGCGCTTTTCCTGAACCGACGTCATATTCGGTCCCCTCCCGTTTCAGGTCCGGTGTCCGGCCGGTCGAGCCCCTGGGCGAGCAGCCCGAGGAACTTCAGCCGGAAGGCCCGGTTGCACGCCCCGCACTCCCAGGCGCCGTGCCCCTCCTCGCCGGGGCGCAGGTCCTCGTCGCCGCAGTAGGGGCAGTAGAACGGCGCGGCCCGCTCGCTCACGACAGGGCCTCGGCGTCGGCGCGGGCCGCCCAGGCGGCGAACCGCTCGCCGTCCTCGCGCTCCGCCTGGAAGCGCTTCAGGACCCGCTCGATGTAGTCCGGCAGTTCGTCCGAGGAGACCTTCAGACCGCGCACCTTGCGGCCGAAGGCCGGCTCCAGGCCGAGCGCGCCGCCCAGGTGCACCTGGTAGCCGCTGACCTGCCGGCCCTCGGCGTCGGTGACCAGCTGTCCCTTGAGACCGATGTCCGCGGTCTGGATACGGGCGCAGGCGTTCGGGCAGCCGTTGATGTTGATGGTGAGCGGCTCGCCGAAGTCGGGCAGCCGGCGCTCCAGCTCGTCGATGAGCTCGCTGCCGCGCTCCTTGGTCTCCACGATGGCGAGCTTGCAGAACTCGATGCCCGTGCAGGCCATCGTGCCGCGCCGGAAGGGCGACGGCTTGACCCGCAGGTCCAGTGCCTCCAGGGCGTCGACGAGCGAGTCGACCCGGTCCTGCGGCACGTCCAGGACGATCATCTTCTGCTCGGCCGTGGTGGAGACCCGCCCCGAGCCGTGGTCCTCGGCCAGCGCGGCGACCTTGGTGAGCAGCGAGCCGTCCATCCGGCCCACCCGCGGCGCGAAGCCGACGTAGAACCGGCCGTCCTTCTGGCGGTGCACCCCGATGTGGTCGCGCCACCGCTGCGCGGGCATCTCGGGCGCCGGACCGTCCGACAGCCTGCGGCCCAGGTAGTCGTCCTCCAGGACCTGACGGAACTTCTCCGGCCCCCAGTCGGCGACCAGGAACTTCAGCCGCGCCCGGTTGCGCAGCCGCCGGTAGCCGTGGTCGCGGAAGATGGAGATGACGCCTTCCCACACGTCGGGCACGTCCGCCTCGGACACCCAGGCTCCCAGCCGCACCCCGAACTTGGGGTTGGTCGACAGACCGCCGCCGACCCACAGGTCGAAGCCGGGGCCGTGCTCGGGGTGGACGACGCCGACGAAGGACACGTCGTTGATCTCGTGGGCGACGTCCAGCAGCGGGGAGCCGGAGACGGCCGTCTTGAACTTGCGCGGGAGGTTGGAGAAGCGCGGGTCGCCGAGGTAGCGGCGGGCGATCTCGTCCAGCGCCGCCGAGCCGTCGATGATCTCGTCCTCGGCGACCCCGGCCACGGGGGAGCCGAGCATGCCGCGCGGGGTGTCGCCGCAGGCCTCCGTGGTGGACAGGCCCACCGCTTCGAGCCGTTCCCAGATCGCGGGCACGTCCTCGATGCGGATCCAGTGGTACTGGATGTTCTGCCGGTCGGTGATGTCGGCGGTGCCGCGGGCGTAGGTCTCGGCGATCTCGCCGATCACGCGCAGCTGCTCGGTGGTGAGCCGTCCGCCGGTGATGCGGACCCGCATCATGAAGTACTCGTCCTCGAGCTCCTCGGGCTCCAGCACACCGGTGCGGCCGCCGTCGATCCCGGGGCGGCGCTGCGTGTACAGGCCCCACCAACGCAGGCGGCCGCGAAGGTCGTTGGGGTCGATCGAGTCGAATCCCCGCTTCGAGTAGATCGTCTCCACACGTGTCCGGACGTTGAGACCGTCGTCGTCCTTCTTGAACTGCTCGTTGCCGTTGAGCGGCGTGAAGTGTCCCGCGGCCCACTGGCCCTCTCCGCGGTGACGGCTCACCTTGCGGCGGGGGGTCGCGGCGGCAGGGTTCTGCGGGCTGGCGGCCATGGTTGACACGTCCTTCGGGACAGACGGGGATGCGGCTTTGACCTGCGCATGACGGGTATGGGCGTACATGCGCGTCATTGCGCGGGAGTTCGTGAAACGAAGCGGAACGGGGCGGAACCGGACGGTGCCGAGCGGGGTCGGACCGGAGCGGAGGGGAACTGTCGGGTGCTGCTGAACGTGCTCTCAGCGCGCCGGACAGATGGCGCTGGACATGCGGCCGAGGTCGACGTGCCGCCGACTCACCAAGGCGATTCCCGTTCCAGGCATGACGGAAGCGTGGCACGGGAATCTGGACACAGTCCAGCTTCTTCCACTATGCGGACACCTTCGTCTCGCCATGAGAGACCAGGTGGTCTTGGTCGCAAGCGGCGCGGGCGGCCCCGTCCGCGCCGCTCGGGAGCGGCTCGGGGGAGACGGACGCCGTACGGCCCGTACGCGGGGCGTCTGCGGGGCGTGGTGCTCAGACCGGGTGGGCCCCCGGCCACGGGCCCGGGGTGGCGATCTCGGGCTCGTCCTCGACCTTGGTGTCGAACAGCCGGAAGCCCCGCCGACGGTAGTTGTCCATGGCGTACGCGCCGTCCTTGCTGCACGTGTGCAGCCAGACCCGCCCGGTCGGTTTCCGTCCCGGCCACCGCTCCGCCAGATCCCAGGCCCGCGCGACGCCGTACGACAGCAGGTGCCCGCCGACGCGCCGGCCCCGGAAGGCCGGGATCAGCCCGAAGTAGACGATCTCCACGACCCCGTCGTCCTGTGCCTCCAGCTCCACGTACCCCGCGGGCGTTCCCCGGTCGTACGCCACCCAGGTCTCCACGCCGGGCCGGTCCAGGTGCTCCAGCCACTGCGCGTACGTCCAGCCCAGCCGGTCGGTCCAGCGGATGTCACCGCCGACCGACGCGTACAGGAAGCGGCTGAACTCCGGGGACGGCACCTCGGAGCGGACGACCCGCACGTCCCCCTCCGGCGCGGCGGCCGGCAGGAGATCGGTGGGCGCGGTCTGCTCCAGGGACCAGGTGGTCACGGCGATGGTCGTCATGCCGGAAAGGGAACCATCCGGCGCGGACGTCTGTCGAATGCCCGGTTCACGCGTCAACGGGAGTGGCGGCAGGTCCTAGTCCAGCGAGCCGTCGACGGAGGTCAGGGGCAGGGCGAAGAGCATGCGGCCGGTCTGGGACCACACCTCGCCGGTCTCCTGCCAGTAGGACAGGGACGCCGACGGGCCGCTCCAGCAGCGGTGCGTCTCGTCCGCCCCGCACCGGGTGGGCCGGGCCCCCTCCGTGTCCTGCCGCCACAGCGTCCCGCGCTCGTCCGGCGTCCCGGTCATCCGGCCCAGGTACCAGCCCGACCCGTACGACAGCACACTGCGCACATGGGTCAGCTTCGTCTCGTAGGCCGAGACGGGGTCCGCCCTCAGCAGCGGGTCCGTGGCCAGCAGCCCCGCGCGGGCCCTGTCGTCGTCGAACGCGTAACGCCACAGGCGGGTCGGCCCGTCGTGGTCCTCGGCGACCGCCTCGTGCGCGACCAGGCTGTCCGGCACCGTGCTGCGGTCCAGGGAGATGCCGCCCGGCTGCGGGGCGTCCACGTCGGCCGTCCGGTACACGGCGACGGCGGGCAGGACGTACCGCGCCCCGGCCGCCGACCAGCCACCGGGCACCCGCCCGACCGTCGAACCGTCCGCGGTGGCCCGCTGGACGCGGTCCACGTCGTACACGTACAGCGCGCTGCCGTCCCCCCGCCCGGCGGTGACCAGCAGCTTGTCCTGATACCAGACCATGCCCGTCACGGGGGAGACCAGTCCGCGGTAGTCCTGTCCCCCGGCGACCGGGACGGCGAGCTGCGCCCAGGTGTAGCGGAGGTCGGCGGGGTCGTCGGCGTCGATGAACGCGACCCGGGCCAGTCCCTGCCCCGCGCCGGCGCCCGTCACGGCAGGGCCCTGTGCGGCGGTGCCGTCCGCCGTGGCGTCGCCCTGGCTCCAGGCGGAGAGCACCACCCGGCTGGGACCCCAGAGGCCGTCGTCGTCCGCGTCCCCGGAGGTGGTGACGGCGCCGGGACGCCAGCCCTCGACGTCGGCGCCGTCCCAGCAGTACGCGCGCGTGGCGGAGGGTTCGACGGGCAGTGCGCGCTTGTCGTCGTCCGTACAGGACCCCGCGCCGCGCAGGGAGCCGTCGGTGTCGTCGAGCACGGCCCGGACGCCGACGGGCCGGCCCATCTCGGAGGAGAGCCGGTCGAGCCATTCCGGCGGCACATGGTCCTCGGACAGCCGCAGCGGCGCGGTCTCCGCGGACGAGGTGAGCGGCTTCAGCGCCCCGGGGTCGTCGGCGTCGGTGGCCTGCGACGTGCTGATCAGGGTGGCCGTCGCGGTGAGCGCGAGCGCGGTCCCGGCCAGCGTCGCCCGCAGCGCCTTGCCCCGCCTGCGCCGGCGATGTCTGCCGCGATGCTTCATAACGTCCTCCCGAGGCGGGCCAACTGCGTCCGGCGATCCGACCGTCCGACCGTGGAGCAGGTGAGGGTGGCCCGAGGAGCGATGCTACGGCAGACGACCCCGCAGGGGTACGAAGACCCCGCAAATCCGTGGAACGCTCGGCCCGATGGGTGCAGATGTGCTGTGCTCGGACGTCGGGCCGATGACACCGATCGACACCGATGACGCAGACCTCCGCCTTCGGGCCTCCCCGCAGGCCTCCGCCTCCTGCCCTCCGGGTTCAGAGCCCGGTGGCCGGCCGGTGCTCGCGGCCGCCCAGTGCCGGGGCCGTCGAGTGCGGCAGCAGGTCACGTGGGTCGTCCGGGAGCAGGACGTCGACCTCGGCGCCCTGCGCGAACCGGTACGGCCGGTGCTCCAGCAGGCCGCCCAGGTAGCGCCGCACCCTGGATATCTCGGCGCGCACCGTCACCGTACGGGCCGGGTCCCCGAACACGTCCTCGGCCAGGCCCGCGGCGCTGCGACCGGACCGCTGCACGGCCAGCAGATACAGCAGTTCGGCATGGCGGGGGCTCAGCTTCCGGGACCAGGAGCCCGCACCGCCGGACACCTCCACCGACGCGTCGCGCGGCTCCCGGAGATCCAGCACGATCCGGCTCGCCGCGCGGGTGCCCGGCTCGGCCGCCGCCCGCACCAGCCAGCCCCCGGCCAGCGGCTCCAGCGAGCACCGGCCCAGCGTCGGCAGCCACCGCGACCCGGCCGACGCCGAAGCGGGCAGCGCCAGCCGTCTCAGGTACGGCATCCCGGTCACCGCGGCCGTCCACCCGTACCGGTCCACCACCAGGGCCCGTCCGTCGAGCCGGGCCAGCACCGGCGCCGCCACCGACCGCAGCCGCTCCAGCGACTCCAGATGGCGCTCCCGCAGCCGGGCCTCGGCGAGCTTGGCCACCGCGTCGACCCAGGCCAGCGTGGACGGATGCATCGTCTCCAGCGGCCCGCTCACATCCACCACGCCGATCAGCCGCCCGTCCCGCGGGTCGGTCAGGGGCGCCCCCGCACACGTCCAGTCCGCGTGCGACTCCACGAAGTGCTCGGAGGCGAACACCTGCACCGGCCGTCCGGTCACCGCCGGGGTGCCCACACCGTTGGTGCCGACGACGTCCTCGCGCCAGTCCGCGCCCACCGCGAAACCGAGGCGGTCCGCCTTGCGCAGGACGGCCGTGCCGCCCTCCCGCCACAGCACCCTGCCGTCGGCGTCGGCCACCACCATGATGTGGCGGGTGGCGTCCGTGAACGGCAGCAGTCCTTCCCGCAGCACCGGCAGTACATGCCGCAGCGTCGAACTCTCCCGCCGCCGCTGCACCTCCGCGCGGGACAGCAGCCCGGTCCGGAAGTCGTGGTCCGGGTCGACCCCGCTGCGCAGCACCCGCTCCCAGGACTCCTCGATCACCGGCCGGGGCGCCATGGGGGCGCGCTGCCCGGAGAGCGTTGCGGAGCGGACCTCACTCAGCATCCTGGCCGCGCGCACCGTGTCCAGGCCGGCCAGGTGCGTCACGTCCATCGGCGAGAGCGGCACTGATCCTCCCGGGGAAAGCCTCGGAGGGCAACGCTCGGCCGGCCGGCCGCGCCCCCGAGATCCGTTCTGGCTGTCGTCGGTCCCCATAGTGCCGTGTGCCCGCCGCGAGGTCGCTCGGTGCGGAAACGGACAGCAGCGCACCGCGGCACGTTGCAACCCCCTGCAACCCTGGTGGATCGCCCCGCACTGCTTGAAAATTGAGCGACGCCGTCCCGAGCGGCGTCCACGGCTCCAAGGGGCCTGTGCGGCGGGGGTGGTGCCGTGTCGGCGCAGCACCACCCCCGCGTCACACCCGGGTTGCCGTGCCGGAGCTGTCAGAACCGGCTCGTCCCGGCCGGGTTGTCCCGCTCGAGCCGCCGTCGGGACAGCCCTCCGCCGTCCCACCCGGGGCAGCCCTCCGCCGTCTCACACCTGAGGCCGGGCGCGTTCCACCATCGCCGCGAGGTCGAGGGTGTGCGGCAGCGTCCCGAAGGCCGCGCCCCCGTCACCGCCCAGCCGTGCCGCGCAGAACGCGTCGGCGACCTGCGGCGGCGCGTACCGCACCAGCAGCGAGCCCTGGAGCACCAGCGCGAGCCGCTCCACGAGCCGCCGCGCGCGCGCCTCGGCACCCTCCAGGTCGGCCAGCTCGGTCAGCAGGCCCTTGATCGCGCCGTCCAGCCGGTGATCGGCCCCGCGCGCCTGCCCGACCTCGCCGAGGTACGCGTCCAGCACCTGCGGATCCCGGCTCAGCGCGCGCAGCACGTCCAGCGCCTGGACGTTGCCCGCGCCCTCCCACACCGAGTTCAGCGGGGACTCGCGCACCAGCCGGGGCATCCCCGACTCCTCCACGTACCCGTTGCCGCCCAGGCACTCCGCCGCCTCCACCGCGAGGGGCGCACACCGCTTGGTCACCCAGTACTTGGCGGCCGGCACCGCGATCCGCAGCAGCGCCCGCTCCCGCTCGCTCCCGTCGTCGTAGGCCGCGGCGAGCCGCAGCGCCAGCGTGGTGGCCGCCTCCGACTCCAGGGCGAGATCGGCCAGTACGTTGCGCATCAGCGGTTTGTCGATCAGCTTGCCGCCGAACGCCTCCCGGTACGCGCAGTGGTGCACCGCCTGCGCCACTGCCTGCCGCATCAGTCCCGCCGAGCCCAGGACGCAGTCCAGCCGGGTCGCCGCCACCATGCCGATGATGGTGCGCACCCCGCGCCCCTCGTCCCCGACCCGCCGCGCCCAGGTCCCCGCGAACTCGACCTCCGAGGACGCGTTGGACCGGTTGCCCAGCTTGTCCTTGAGCCGCTGGATCAGGAACACGTTGCGCGAGCCGTCCTCGAGCACGCGCGGCACCAGGAAACAGGTGAGCCCTCCGGGCGCCTGCGCCAGTACCAGGAACGCGTCCGACATCGGAGCCGAGCAGAACCACTTGTGCCCGGTCAGTTCGTACGTCCCGTCCTCGGCCAGCGGCCGCGCGGACGTGGTGTTCGCCCGTACGTCGCTGCCGCCCTGCTTCTCCGTCATGCCCATCCCGAAGAGCACACCGGGCTTCTCGTGGGCGGGCCGCAGCGCCCGGTCGTACACCACCGACGTCAGCCGCGGCTCCCACTCGGCGGCGAGCGCCGGGTCCGCGCGCAGGGCGGGCACGGCCGCGTGCGTCATCGACAGCGGGCAGCCGTTCCCGGCCTCGACCTGCGACCACACCACGAACCCCGCCGCCCGCCGCACATGTCCGCCCGGCCGCGTCCACGCGTTCGTCAGGCCCGCCGAGACGCCCTTGCCGAGCAGCCGGTGCCAGGCGGGATGGAAATCGACCTCGTCGATCCGGTGCCCGTACCGGTCGTGGGTGCGCAGCCGGGGCGGATTCTCATTGGCCTGCACCCCCCACTCCTGCACCTGGGCGGAGCCGGAAGTGCGCCCGAGCGCCGACAGTTCGGACAGGCCCTCGTCCAGCAGCGACGGGTCCAGATGCCGTTCGACGGCCTCCGTCAGCGCCCGGTCGGCGGTGAACACGTCGTACTGCGTCAGCGGCGGCGCCTGGTTGGTCACGGTGTGCGTGGTACCTGCCATGAACACGAACCTACCCGCCACCACCCTCCGCATCACCCCGAGGGCGCCTCGCGATCACCGGGCGGCCACCGCGCGACCCTTCGGGTGAGGCCGACCAGGCACGACGGATACCTTTGGTTCGTGCAGCCAGCAAGCGAACCCCCCGACGCGCCGTCCGGTCGACTTCACCGGGCCCGAGCCCTGTACCGCAATGTCTCCAAACGCAAGACCGCCTGGCTGCTGCTCAAGGACACCGTCAACTCCTGCATGGAGTACCGGATCCTGGGCCTGGCCGCGGAGGCGGCCTTCTTCACCCTGCTGTCGGTGCCCCCGCTGCTGCTCAGCCTGATCGGCCTGCTCGGCTACGTCGACACCTGGATCGGCGCCGAGACCACCCAGAGCCTGCGCACCAACATCATCGAGGCCTCCCGCGCGGTGCTGTCCGACCAGGGCGTGAGCCAGATCGCCGAGCCGATCCTGAACGACGTGATGAAGGGCGGCCGGCCCGACGTCATCTCCCTCGGCTTCTTCTTCGCCGTGTGGTCGGGCTCCCGCGCGGTGGACGTCTTCATCGACACCATCACCGTCATGTACGGCCTCGACGGTATGCGCGGCATCGTCAAGACCCGGTTGCTGGCCTTCCTGCTGTTCATCGTGGCCCTGCTGGTCGGCTCGGTCGCGCTGCCCCTCATGGTGGCCGGCCCCGACGCCGTGGTCAGTGTCGTCCCCTGGTCGACGACGCTCGTGCAGATCCTCTACTGGCCCGTGGTCATCCTGCTGTCGGTGGCCTTCCTGACCACGCTCTACCACGTCTCCGTGCCCGTACGGTCCCCGTGGGTCGAGGACGTGCCCGGCGCGCTGGTCGCCCTCGCCATGTGGGTGTTCGGCAGTTTCCTGCTGCGGATCTACCTGACCAGCGTCATCGAGGGCCCCACCATCTACGGTTCCCTCGCCGCCCCCGTCGCCGTACTGCTGTGGATCGGCGTGTCCGCCTTCGCCGTGCTCGTCGGAGCCGCGGTCAACGCCGCGATCGACCGGGTCTGGCCGGCTGCCGCGACCGCCGCCGCCCGCGAGGCGAACGAACGGATCCGGCAGGCGCAGGTCGCCGAGTACGTCGCCCGCACCGCCGCGGTGGACGACGAGGCCGACCCCGACATGCCCTCCGAGTTCCCCGAACGCTGGTCCCGTTTCCTGCCCCCGGAGGACGTCACGGCTCGCCTGCGCACCCATGCGAAGAACAGCCACCACCGTCCCTCGCGGAACGGGGAGGGGGAGGGGGCGACGGATCCGGCCTCCCCGCCGCCCCCGCCGTCTCCGCCGCCCCCACTGCCTCCGCCGCCCCCGCCGTTTCCGCCGTCTCCGCCGGACGAGGACAAGTAGAGCGGGCGGGGGCGGGCCGAGGGATCCGGAAGGCGTCGCCCGATTCCCCGGCCCGTGTCTACGCTGAAGCCCATGGACGCTCTCACCGGCCTGCTGGAAGGCCCCCGCGCCCGTGGCGCGTTCATGATCCGGGCCTGTTTCGACCCGCCCTGGTCGGTCCGGATCGAGGACCGTGCCCCGCTGACCGTGATGCTCCTCGTCCGCGGCGAGGCCTGGCTGGTGCCGGACGGCGGCGACCGGCGGCTGCTACGCCCCGGCGACCTCGCCATCGCACGCGGCCCCGACCCGTACACCTGCGCCGACGACCCCGGCACCCCGCCGCAGGCGCTGATCCTGCCGGGCGGGGAGTGCCACTACCCCGACGGACGCCCCCTGAACGGTGCCATGGACCTCGGCGTCCGCACCTGGGGCGACAGCACCGACGGCGCCACGGCCATGCTCATCGGCACCTACCGGATGCGGGGCGAGACCGGCGGCCGCCTGCTCGACGCGCTGCCGCCCCTGCTCTTCCTCACCGCCGACGACTGGAACTGCCCGCTCACCCCGATCCTCGCGGCGGAGATCGTGCGGGACGAACCCGGTCAGGAGGTCGTCCTCGACCGGCTGCTCGACCTGCTGGTCATCGCCGCGCTGCGGACCTGGTTCGCCCGCCCCGAGGCGGCACCGCCCGCCTGGTACGAGGCGCTGGGCGACCCCGTCGTCGGCCCGGCGCTGCGCCTCCTCCAGGGCGACCCGGCCCACCCCTGGACGGTCGCCGCGCTCGCCGCGAAGGCAGGCGTCTCGCGCGCCGCGCTGGCCCGCCGCTTCACGGAACTGGTCGGCGAGCCCCCGATGACCTACCTCACCGGCTGGCGCCTCGCCCTCGCCGCGGACCGTCTCCGCGACACGGAGGACACCCTCGGCGCGATCGCCCGCCACGTCGGCTACGGCAGCGCCTTCGCCCTGTCGACGGCCTTCAAACGGGCGTACGGCGTCAGCCCGCAGGAGTGGCGGACACGGGCCGCGTAGCGTCTCTGATCAGCTGAGTGAACCTATGCGGACCGTAGGGTCCGGTGGGGGTTCTGCCCACCTGGGCGGGGAGGCGTGAGCGTGGAGATGGAATCCCGCGCCCAGTGCTGCCCCGCGTGGCCGGTGGCCGGTGGTGGGTGTGCTGGTCGTCGTCACGTCCTGGTGCCGGTGGGCTGCGCGGGGCAGCCGGGTCCGGTCCGTGGGAGCGTGTCCCTCCGGACGCTTGCCCGCCGGGCCTTGTGGTCTGGTGGGGGAGGGTGTCCGGCGTCGCCTGGGCGTCGGACGTGCTGTCTGATGCCGGGTGGGTCCGGTCTTGGACCGGTCCCGGCCGGTGCCGGTGGTCGGGGTGATGGCGGCTTTGGCTTCGAGGTTGTCGACCACGGAGCGGATGACCATGGCACCGCCGGTGCGGTCCACCACGGTCTTGGCCTGGTGGGTCAGGCCGCGTGCGGCGATACGCTTCCACGCGCCCGTGTCGCGGTCGCCCTGGTATCCGCAGGACGGGCAGAGCGCCCATTTCCAGCCGGGGGTGGTGGGCCGGTCCGGTGCCTTGCGGTGCCGCAACGGCACCAGGCACTGGGGGCAGTGCCTGGAAGTGTTCCTCGCGGGCACGGTGACGACGGCGATACCCGCTTCGGCGGCGAGGTGCCGCATCCGGTTGACGATCCGCCCGCGCACCTGCTGGGAGAGCCGCGTGTTCATCGTGCGGCCCATGTCATGGGCCTCCATCGAGCGGAGATCTTCGACATAGATCACGCTCGCTTCGGCGGCGATGGCCTGGTCGACGGTCCAGCGGGCGCCGGCCTGTGCGAGGGCGTCGTTGAGGTTCGACCGCCGGGCGGACACGCGCCGGATCTCCTCGGTGAGTGTCAGAGTCCTGGCCGCCAGCGGGTGGTCGGTGTCGTCGCCGATGAGCCGCTGGTAGTGGTCGGCCTTTGCACGCAGGTGCTCGGACAGGCGGCGCAGGCGGTGCTGTTTTGCGAGCACGCCGGCCGTACGGAACATGCCTCCGGAGCCGGGCGAGGTGATGGTCTTGTCGGCGTGGAGGCGGGCGGTGCCGGCGGACAGCAGGGTGTTCAGGCCCCAGTCCACACCGAGCGCGACCGTGTGCCCGCTACGCCGGGTCTTCGGGACGGCGTGCGTGTAGGCGAGATCGGCCCGTACCGTGCCCTGGTGGATGCGCAGGGTGGGCAGGTGCAGCACCGCGCCTTGGGGGATCGTCGGCGGCAGCGCAACGGGGCAGGCGATCCACGTCCAGTCCCGGTAGGACCGCGGATCGGGCCGGGTGGGGAGTTGCAGGCGCAGCAGTGCCCGGCCCGGATCACTCTCGTGCCGTTCGATGGTGGCTTGCTGTCCGTCGCAGGCGGACAGCAACAGCATTCGGGCGACCCGGGGCGCGGCCTCCAGCTGGAACACATCGGCCGGCATCCGCCCGTGCTTCCTGGCGAACGCGGCGATCTGCCGGGTGCGGGACTTGATGACGCTGGACGGCAGATGCCGCCCGCCGGGTACCGCTTCGCGGACCGCGTCCCACTCCTGGGCGGTCCGCCTGGCCGGATCGGCGGGCCAGGACGTGAGCACCCCGCAAGTGAGACCCGCGCGCCACTTCGCACAGCGGAGCGTGCGGCCGGCCTGTTCCTGGGCCATGCGCACGATCCGGTCGTTGACCTTCACACCCCCCGGAGCGGTCACGGTCCAGCCCAGGCGGCGCAGCGCCATCCAGGCGTTCGACGGAAGCTTCCGGCCCCCCACATCCTCACCGGAGGCGAGGATGTCCACGTCGGTGGTATTCCAGCGCTCGGCAATCAGCTCGCTTGTCATGCCGGACACGAGGTCCACGGCCCAGCCGACCCGCTCGGCCAGCAAGGAGGCGGACATGAGTTCACCGGTCTTCTCGTCAACCGCCGCGCGCAGCAGGCCACGAACGCACGCTGTGCGGGAGGTCTCGCCCTCGCCGACCGGCAGCTTCCGGCTCACCAGCCCTCCTTCACCCGTGATGCTGTCATCCGATCAACGACACACCCGCGCAAAGGTCACACATTCGAACCCCACACTCGCCTGCCATACCGACACCGGTACCGGACACACGACACCACCAGATGCCACCATCACTACGGATACCAAAGGAAACGCGTGAGCCTGGACTACGTGTACAGCGAACGGGCGTCACGGCTGCCGGACGCGGTCGTGTGGACCAACACCCCGACCGGTACCGGAGCGGGCCGGGTGCTCCCCGACGGCTGCATGGACCTGCTCTGGCACGACGGACGCCTGTTGGTCGCGGGCCCCGACACCCACGCCCACCTCACCGAGGGCAGCGCGTCGAGTCCCTGGGCGGGCATTCGTTTCCACCCCGGGACCGCTCCCGCCCTGCTGGGCGTCCCCGCGCACGAACTGCGCGACCGGCGGCTGGACCTGACGGACCTGTGGCCGGCGGCGGAGGTCCGCCGCCTGACCGCCCGGGTGAACGCGGCGGCCGACCCGGCCCGCGGCCTGGAGGACCTGGCCCTGAGACGGGCGGCCGAGACGGCCACCCCACCCGACCCGGTGCTCCGACACGTCGTGGCCGCCCTGGACGCGGGCCGCCCGGTCGCCGAGACCGCCGACGAACTCGGCCTGAGCGCACGCCAGCTGCACCGCCGCTCCCTCACCGCGTTCGGTTACGGCCCCAAGACCCTGGCCCGCATCCTCCGCCTCCACCGAGCCCTCTCCCTGGCCCGCAGGGGCACCCCGTTCGCGGAGACGGCCACCCGCACCGGTTACGCGGACCAGGCCCATCTGTCCCGAGAGGTAAGGGACTTGACGGGTCTGCCCCTGGGGGAGCTACTGGCCGCTCGCGGTTAGAGCAGGTCTGCTTGCCGCCGCACACGCGAAGAGGCCGCACATGACGGCCTTGGCATCGCGTGCTCATCCGTCGAGTCGGGGTACCAGGCCGCCTTCCAGGATCGCCGTGTAGGCGGCCTCGGCAGCGCGGCCGGGGGCGGCGTCGCGCGGGGCGTGGGCCAGGAAGGCCCGGGTCTCGCCGGTGTGGACGATGCGGCCGTCGTACAGCACGGTGACCTGGTCCGCCTCCTCGGCGAGGTCGGCGACGTCGTGGGTGGACATCAGCACCCTGACTGTCGGGGTGAGTTCGGTGAGGATGTCCCGGAAAACGCGGCGTTGACGCGGGTCCATGCCCGCGGTCGGCTCGTCCAGGAGCAGGAGGCGTGCCCCGTGGACGAGGGCGCAGGCGATGCCGACCCGGCGCAGCTGTCCGCCGGAGAGCCGGTTCGTTTTCGTATCGGCCTGACTGGACAGTTCGACCCTGGCGAGGGCCTGCGGCGCTTGCCCCCAGGCATCGCGTCGGTTCATGCCCTTGAGCCAGCCGACGTAGGCGACGTACTCGCGGGCTGTGAGTGAGCGCATGGGGATGATGTTCTGCGGCATCCAGGCCACGGCCTGCCGGTACTGCGTGCTGCCCGCGTCCAGCCCGTCGAAGGTCACCGTGCCCCTGCGGGGCCGTGTCACCGACGCTGCCAGCTTCAGCAGCGTCGACTTGCCTGCTCCGTTGGGGCCGAGCAGGACGGTCAAGCCGTCCGGCAGGCGGTAACTGAAGTCTTTCAGAACGGGGGGCCTGCGGCGGCCGTAGCCGTGGGTGCAGGAGACCAGCTCCAGGGTCATGACACTCTCCGTGCGGTGAGGAACTGGGCGGCAAGGCCGGCGAGGAACATCAGAGCGGCACCGGTCGTGGCGTACCAGGTGCCGGAGGCTTCGGGGATGACGGTCCAGGGGTACGGGTCCTGGGGACTCCGGAAGCCGACCATGGTGACGGCCGTGGCCCACAGGACGGGGAGCATGGCCGCAGGCCGGCCCCACAGGGCCCGGCCGCACAGCATCAGGCCGAGGAGGAAGGCCGTGTTGCGGCCGAGCTGTTCGGGATGCACGGTGCCGTACCAGTGGCCGACGGCCGATCCGGTGGCCTGCGCCACGGCCACGGTGCCGACGCTGAGGGCGAGGTCGAGGACAGGGATCCTGCGCGTTCCGGTCAGCTCGGCGGCCGGGAGCCGGGACTCCAGGCACACCGTCAGACCCGCCAGCAGCGGTATCGGCACGAACAGCATGAGGGGCAGCTTGCTCTCACCGGTCAGACTGAAGCTGGGCAGGACGATGTGCAGGTCCTGGACAGCCATGACCAGGCTGAGCAGCGCGAACACGGCGAGCGGGAGATGTGTGTGGGCTTGCCTCGCCTTGAACCACCAGATCATGCCTGCCCCGCACAGGCAGCCGCGAGGTTCTGTTCGTACCAGTCGTTCTGGGCGGTCCGACTCAGGGCGAGGACCTCACCGACCTGGCTCTGCAACCGCTTCTTCTTGCGGACGGTGAAGTCGCCCTCGGTCTCCAGGCGTCGTATATATGCGCCCTCCGTACCGGTCTTCGTCGCGGCCCAGTAGTAGACCTGCCTGGCGATCTTGGTGTCGGGTTCCGCGCAGGGGTAGCGGACGGCGGCGCGCGTGATGAGGTAGGTGATCCTTCCGCGGTCCGCACCCTCCGTCAGGGGGATCCGCCAGGTGCCGTCGGTGGAACGGCGGCCGTAACGGCCGTCGGCGATGCTGTCGACGACGATGCGGGGCGCGGCGATGATGTCTGCCGACTCCAGGGCCGCGAGAGCGGCCGTCACGTCACGTCTGACCGCCGGCAGTCTGCTCGCGGTGTCGGCGGGCATG
Organism: Streptomyces sp. NBC_01635; assembly: GCF_045209715.1. Classification (NCBI taxonomy): domain Bacteria; kingdom Bacillati; phylum Actinomycetota; class Actinomycetes; order Kitasatosporales; family Streptomycetaceae; genus Streptomyces; species Streptomyces sp. NBC_01635. The sequence continues at coordinate 7,327,310 of NZ_CP109277.1, forward strand.
CACACCTTCGGCGACTCGCCCTGGCAGCTCCAGGTCACGTTGCCGGCGGAGACGGGCGGGTTGTGGTTCCAGTCCTTCACCCAGGTGTAGGCGCTGCCCGTGGTCGCCGCCACCAGGACACAGGCCACGAGCGACCGCAGTGTCCAGTGCCCCCACGAGGTCCAGAGCAGCGTCAGTGCCAGCGCCACACCGCAGGCGGGCAGGAGATGGGGAATCAGCGTGGTGGGCACGATCTGCTCCCCGTACGTCATCATCTCCGGGTACTGGCCGAGGATGTGCCGGAGCCAGAAGCTGTCCGTGGAGGCGGAGAACCCGACCAGCAGGTAGACGCCGAGGGCGGTCAGCGGTGCGGAGATCAGCGGCCGCAGCAACTGCCCCACCGCGAACCCGACCACCGTGTAGGCCGCGCTCACGGCCAGGCCCATGGCGAGGGGTGCCAGACTCGCCGCGGTCGGCAGCGCGGCGTTGCGTACGAGTGCGACAGTGACGGGGAGCAGCAGCATCAGCCACACGGTGCCCAGTACAGGGGCGAGTGCCAGCGCGGCGACCCGGAAGCGGGAGCGCGCGGGAGCCAGTTCCCATACAGCTGCCTGCCGCAGTCGGCCGGCCTCCCATGCGCCGAGGCACGCCGCCGTCGCGTAGGTGAATGCGTAGATCGGCCGCAGGGCGCTGCTGACCAGTGCCGGCGCGTAGCCGTACGTGCTGTCGCCGATGACGACACGCGTGAAGATCACGTAGTACAGGACGGTGAGCGCGATGACGAACGGCAGAGCCCACAGGGCGCTGCTGCTGCGCAGGGAGGTGCGGAGTCTCAAGTGCGGACCTTGGAGTGAAGGGGGACGAGTGCAGAGTTCCCGGGGAGCTCTGCCCGACCGGTGGTGATCGCTGCTCAGCTGTCGGCCTTGGTGGTGTCCCCGTAGACCACCCCGACGTTGAGGCAGCAGTGGCCGCCTTGGGTGACCTGAGTGGTCTGGAACTTGTAGGAGCCCTCGGCAGGACCGGTCCACTCGCCGGCGCTCACTTTGCCATGTCCTTGATCATTTTCTGATGATCAAGTTAAGGGGATGCGTGACGGCGTGTCAATCAAGAGGTGAATGCCAGGTGGGGATCGCGTGAACACGCCGCGCTTCTTGCGTCTTCGTGGTCGCACCACGGCCTGCGCGCACCCGCGGGCGCTGCTGGGGCGGGGAGAGGGCGGCAGGGTCTCTGTCCTGTAGAGGTAGGGCTGCTCCTACAGGACAGGTACGCGTACCGACTGGAGTTCGGGGCGCTTCGCGAGGCGGTGGTCGCCGGAGGAACGGCCGCGGAGGCGGCGGCCGAGCCAGGGGCCGAGGAACGTGGCGGCCCAGCGCAGTTCGGCGGCCGTGGCCCGCAGGCGGGTGGGGGTCGGCAGGAGCGGCAGCGGGCGGGTCCAGGAGTCGTCGGTGCCGGGCAGGCCGATCGCCTGGGCGGCGGCTTCGGCGATCCGTGCGTGGCCGAGCGGACTCGCGTGCAGCCGGTCGGTGCTCCACAGGCGTGGGTCGGTGGAGACGTCGTGCGGCTCGATCTCGGCGACCGAGACCCCGTGGCGGGCGGCCGCCGCGCGGATCCGGTCGTTGATGTCGAACAGCCGGGACCGCAGGGGCCGGGCCGCGGGCGCGATCCGCCCGATGTCGGGGAAGGTCAGGGTCACCACGTGGGCCCCGGCCTCCGTGAGCGCGGCGAACATCGCCTCCAGGTGTCCCGCCACCTCCGCGGCGTCGAACCGGGGCCGCAGCAGGTCGTTCACCCCGGCGACGACGGTCGCGAGGTCCGGGCGCAGAGCCAGGGCCGGGCCGAGCTGCTCCGCGCGGACCTGGCCGGCGACCCGCCCCCGTACGGCCAGATTGGCGTACTCCAGACCGGGATCGGCGGCCGCGACGTGTTCGGCGAGGCGGTCGGCCCAGCCGCGGAGGCCGGTGACGTCGTCGCCGTCACCGACGCCTTCGGTCTGACTGTCGCCCAGGGCGACGTAGCGGGTGTAACGGGCGCGGCGGGCGGTGTCGGTGGTGGGCACGTTCCTGGAGTTCTCGGTGATCGCGGTGATCGGGGTGATCGCGGCGGGTTCGACGGTGTCGGCGGTTTCGTGCGGCATGGTCTCCCCGGGCGGTGCGGCTTGCCCGGCCTGCTCGGCGCGTTCAGCGTTCGGCACGGGCCCGCCTCCTCTCGCGCAGGACCGCCGCCGTGCGCAGGCACCACGCGCGGTGCTCACGCTCGAAGGACAGGCCGCGCAGGCAGGTCAGGTACGGGCCGATCCGCTCGCCCGTGCGCAGGTACTCCTCCTCGTCCAGCGCGCCGCGCATCGTGTCCAGCAGGGAGGTGAGGAGCCCGGCCCTGGCCTCGGCGGCGGACGCCCGCTCCTCGAGCTGTTCGATCAGCGGGGAGGTGTCGATGCGGTCGACGGCGTGGATCTTGACGAGCAGGTCGTCGCGGATGAACGACGGTTTCGACACGGCGGCGGCGAACGTCTCGAGCTCGGCGAAGCCGGCGTCGGTCACCTGGAACAGGCGTTTGTTGGGCCGGGTCTCCTGGATCACCTGACGGCCCGTGATCAGGCCGTCCTTCTCCAGCTTGGCCAGCTCGGCGTAGAGCTGCTGGGGGAGGGCGTGCCAGAAGTTCGCCACGCCGATGTCGAAGGCCTTCGCCAGCTGGTACCCGCTGTACTCGCCGTGGAGGAGTGCTGCCAGTACGGCATGTCGCAAGGCCATCGCGGCAGCCCTCCCCTTCGCGTCCCGGACACCCGGCCGGACCCCGGCCGGGCCCGCCCCCTGCTGGGTTCTTCCCCCGCATCCTACTCAAGAAACTGACTAGTCACATTATTGAGTAGGTATCGAGGTGGACCGCCCGGGTGGGAGCCGCGCGCCGTGGCCGCCGCCGGCGCCCAGGCCGGGATCATCCGTCCAGCGGCGCGAACAGATCGACCCCGTTGCCGTCCGGGTCGAGGACGGTGGCGTACCGCTGCCCCCACACCGCATCCCACGGCTCGAGCTCGCTCCGGCAGCCGCTCGCCACCAACTCCTCGTGGAGGGAGTCCACTTCGGCGGGACTGTCGCACCGCAGGGCGAGCGAGGCCCGCCCTCCGCCCGAAGGCGGCTCCCACGCGGTGTGGAACGACCGGACGACCTCCTCGGTGTCCATCAGCAACCGCAGCCCGCCCGGCAGTTCCGCCTCGGCGTGCCCCTGCTCCTCGGCCCCCGCGGGAAACGCGAACCCGAGCCGCCGATAGAAGGCGACCGAGGCGCCCATGTCGGAGACGACCAACCCGATGGCATCGAATCGTGCACTCATGGGACCACCGTAGGCGCGCCCCGTCTCCTGGGTCTTGAAGGAATCGGACACGGCCGCGCACGGGTCAGCCGCGTGGCGGTGCCGTGCTCGCGCGTTCGACCAGGCGGGTGGACAGCTCGGTGCGGGTGCTCTCCGGGTGGTGGCCGTCCATGATGCGGAGCAGGAGGAGCAGGGCCGTCGCCGCCATCTCGGACAGGGGCTGGCGGACCGTCGTCAGCGGTGGGGCGAGCCAGCGGGCCTCGGGGAGGTCGTCGAAGCCGATCACGCTCATGTCGTCCGGCACGCGCAGGCCCCGCTCGGTCAGGGCCTCGTACACCCCGAGCGCCATCCGGTCGGAGCAGACGAAGACGGCCGTGGGAGGCTCGGGCAGATCGAGGAGTTCGCGCATGCGGCGCAGGGCTGCGGCCTCGTCGAAACCGGCGTGACGGACGTACTCGGCGCGCTGCCGGACGCCCGCCGAGGCGAGGGCCGAGCGGTAACCGGCCACGCGCGCACCGCTGGACGTGGTGTGCCGGTGGCCCGCGACGACGGCGATCCGCTCGTGGCCGAGGGACAGCAGGTGCTCGGTCGCCGTCACCCCGCCCTGCCAGTTCGCCGCGCCCACCGACACGACGCCCGGCGGGGGCTCGAGTACCGGGTCGATCATCACGAACGGAATGCGGTGCTGCTCCAGCCAGGCGTACTGGTGCCCGCCCAGCTCGGCCAGATTGAACAGGACCCCCGACGACCCGCGGGTCACCAGCTTGTCCAGCCAGCCCCGCTCGGGACGCCCGGACCGGCCGCGGGTCAGCGCCGCCGACACCACGATCTCCAGCCCCGCGTCGTGTGCCGCCTCCTCCGCGCCGTGGAGGACCGCGCCGGACCCCGAACTCTCCAGCGAGTCCACCACGAGGTCCACCCTGCGAGGCGCCCTCGCCCCGTCGAACCGGGGCCGCCGCACATAGCCGAGCCGGTCCAGGGCCTCCGTGACGCGGCGGCGGGTGTCCGGGGCCACGTCCTCGCGCCCGTTGACCACCTTGGACGCGGTCGGCACCGACACCCCCGCCTCGCGGGCCACGACCGCCAGCGTCGGCCCGGCCGCCACGCTCGTCCGTCCCGCACTTCCCGTACGGACCATCGGGACCCCACCTCTCCGGCCCAGCCGAGGGCCACCGTATAGAAAGCGCTTCCTACTGTAGGTCCGGGGCACCCCGGCGGGAAGAAGCCGACGTGATGCGCGGCGCATGGGTGCGGTTCGTCTCCGACGGGGAGCCGGGGTGGGAACGCTGGGACGCCAGGCACCTGGTGCGGAGGTTCGGCAACGGCGCGCCGCACACCGCGTACGGCCCACGAGACCGCGAACTCGCCCTGTGGACCACTGACACCGTTGACGCCCCCCAAGACCCCCCGCCCGGCACTCCCTCGGAACTCCGCCCGGGCATCAGCAGGTTGCGCCGCGACGGCGCGCTCCGGCGGCGCTGAGGGGCAGAATTCCGACGCACGCGGTCATCCACCCCTGGTGGTGTCGCCGTTCTCGCTCCGGCCCACCTCGGCCCGTGGTTCTGCGAGGCTTGGTCTCCCGTGCGGAGTGTCGAAGAGGAGCAGGGAAGCATGCGTGAAGTGAGCCGGGCCGATGTGGTGCTCTCCGGATACGGTCCGGTCGGTCGGGCCTTCGTCGAGTACCTGGCGCGGCAGGGGGACGAGCTTGCTCGCCGGCACGGTGTACGGGTGAGCGTGGGTGCCGTACGGGCGAGTTCCGCGCAGTGCCGGCTCCGCGAGGGCGAGCCCGTGCCGCCCCGCTCGGCGTGGACTCCGCCGGTCCCGCTGGAGGAGACGCTCGACCGGACCGCTGCCCGCGTGTTCGTCCAAGCGGTCCCGTCCTCGCCCGAACTCCGGCTGCACGCCGCGGAGGAGGCTCTCGTTGCCCTGCGCAGAGGGGTTCATGTGGTCACGGCCACCAAGAGCCACCTGCTCAGCCACTGGCGGGACCTCGACGAAGCGGCCCGCGCGGCCGGCAGCATGATCAGGATCTCCGGGGCGACGGGTGCCGCTCTGCCGGCGGGGGACCTGGCCGGGACCTCGTTGCGCGGGTTGGGCTGCACGACGATCCGGGCCTGCCCGAACGGCACCGCCACGTTCGTCCTCGATCGCCTCGCCGAGGGCGACTCGCTGGGGGAAGCGATCCGGGAGGCTCAGCGTCGTGGGACCGCGGAGGCGGATCCTTCGTCCGACCTGTCCGGCGCGGATGCCGCCACGAAGGTGCGGCTGCTGGCAGCGCTGGCCTGGGGATGGGACCCGGCGTCCGTACGGGTGCGGGCGGAGCCGGTGGAGGAGGGGACTTCCCGGGCGGCGCTGGACGCGGTCTCCCGGGCGCGCCGCCTGCGGGCCGTGGCGAGCGCGTCCGTGGACGAGCCCCGCCTCGTCCGCGTCCGGCTGGAGGAGACGGAACCCGGTGACCCCCTGCACGCGCTCGTCGGGCCGGAGAAGGCCGTGGTGTTCGGCTGCCCCGACGCCGGCGACGTGCTCGTGAGCGGGGGACGCTCGAGTCCCCTGGGCGCCGCGCTCGCCCTGGTGAAGGACACCATCGAGGTCACGGCTCCCCGCACCGGGTTCCTCTGACACATGACATGCGGGTACGGCGTGGTCACGGGAAGGGCAGGGTCTGGGCGAGGACGGTGACCACGATCAGGACCACGGGGAAGCAGGCGAGGAACATCGCGAACGTATATCCCATGATGTCCCGGGCCTTGAGGCCCAGCACCGCCAGCGTCGGAAGCATCCAGAACGGCTGCAGCAGGTTCGCCGACGCCTCGCCGAGGTCGTAGACGACCACCATCCATCCCTGGTTGACGTGCAGTTGGTTCGCCGCCTCCATCACATAGGGAGCCTCGATGACCCACTTGCTGCCGCCGCTGGGGACGAAGACGCCCAGGACCGCCGAGTAGACCGCGATGAGAGGTGGGAAGAGCAGCTCGTTGGAGACGCTCACCATCCAGCCGGCGATCTGTTTGGACAGGCCGGTGAACGCGATCATGCCGAAGATGCCGCCGTAGAAGGGGAACTGCAGCAGCACCCCGGACGCCGCGGGGGTCCCCCGCCGAACCGCCTCGACCATGCGGATCGGGCGCCAGTGGAGGCAGAGCGCCAGCAGGATCAGGACGAGGTTGACCGTGTCGAGGTCGATCGCCGCGACCGGGTTCCCCTCGACGCTCGTGAAGTGGCGCACCAGGTACCACAGACCCAGGATCCCGACCAGGACGGTGAGCAGCGGGCTGCGCTCCAGCCAGTCGCCGGGACGCGACCCGGTGGAGCCGGAGGCCGCGTCCTCCTTCCCGTCCTTCTCCGCCAGAAGCGGACGCAGCTCGATCCCCATCTCCTGGGCGGTCTTGGCGCGGGCGGGCGAGGGGGCGAGGAACCAGGCCATGACGACCGCCACCACGAAGACGACGAAGGTCGCCAGCACGCTCTGCCAGGTGAAGATCGTTTCGGTGAGCGGGATGATCCCCTCGCCGTTCCGCCCTTCGGCGATGACCTCCTGCACGGCTTCCGGGCTGGAGGCCGGGCCGGCCACCTGCAGTGCCGCGGAACCCGACAGCCCCTGGGCCCACACCGTGCCGAGTCCGAGGAACGCCATGGCGCCGAGCGCCCGGTAGTCGACGCCGCGGACGACACGGGCGATCTCCTTCGCCAGGATGGCGGTGAAGATCAGGCTGAACGCCCAGTTGAGATAGGAGCTGAGCATCGCCACCGCGGCGGTGAACGCGATCGCCGCGCGCGGCGACTCGGGGATCTGCGCCATGCGGGCGATCAGCCGGGCAACCGGAGCGGACACCGCGACCGCGTACCCGCCGATGATGATCATCGCCATCTGCAGGGTGAACTGGATCAGCGACCAGAAGCCCTGACCCCACGCGTCCACGAGGGTGGTGGGGCTCTCCCCCGTCGCGAGCCCCAGAGCGAAGATCAGGAACGTGCCGACGAGGACGAACCCGAAGGCGTCCGGAAGCCACCGCTCGGTGAAGGCGGTGAACCGCAACGCAACCCGCGCCAGCCAGGTGTCACCCTCAAGCACCTCGGCGTCCCGCTCGGTGTGGACGTCCCCGACCATGGTTCGTCTCGCTTCCTCTTCGGACGGCTGTTCACCATGCGTACGAACAGCGTCGTCTGACGGTTGATCCGCGACTCGGGCAAAGAGCTTCGCGGGTGGGAAGAAGGAAAGGGAAGGGGGTGCCTCCGATTCGTTATGCCTCGATCGCGCAGCGGGAAGGAACACGGCGGAAAGGTGGGGGCGCAAGCCACTTCGCCCATCGGTTTTATGGGCCTGATCGACATGGCAGCCCAGGGGTGATGTCGTGTAGGCGCCTCCTCGTGCGGGCGGTGTCGGTGCGCCCACGAACGCGGTAGCCCTCACACGATGGGTGCGAGGGAGACGACACGGACCGCTCCGAAGCGAGGTGGGCCGTCTCGTGCACCTGCGCCCGAGACGGGAAGTCCGGTACGTCCGTGGCGCCGGACGCTCGGGGCGGCTCTGAAAGCCGGGCGGACCGCGTCGCACCGGTTCCGGAACGCGCCGTATCGGCGAGGGAGGGTGACGGTGTGGATGCCGACGGCGAGGGGCCGAGGGGAGGGGCCGAAGCCTGCCTCGGTTCGCGGGCGGGCAGGGCGCCTGCGTCCGCGACCGTAAAGGGACGGCCCTGCGCCCGACGCGCAAAGCCGACCCGGTTCCTCGGGCGGCCCGCGCCCCCGGGAAGGTGAACGCGGTCCTACCCGGCAGTAAACGATCAACGTTCGCGCAGGTCTTGACCGACTGCCGGTGCGGGCCTAGCCTCACATCGCCGCTCATCCCGCTGCGGGAGAGCACCGGGTCAGCCAGACCCGGGCGCCGAAGGAGCAACACCTCCCCGGAAACTCTCAGGCACCCCTACCGCTCGGGCAGGCACCTCTGAAAAGCAGGCGCTCCCGCGCCTCGCCCACGGTGCAAGCCGCGGACTTCCGCGGCGAAGCTCTCAGGCTCCATGACAGAGGGGGAGGCTCCACTCGGCAGCGCGGGCTCCTGCCCGTGCTCGACCTTCGAGGACCCCCCCGATGACTCTCCTGTTACCTCGCCTCCGGCCGCCGACCGCCCGCCGGTACCCCGGCTGAGCTCCGGCTTTCTCATCCCCGCCCTCGTCGGCCAACGGCCCCTTGCAGGCATGTTCGGAGTACCCGGCACCATCCCGGCCGGCCGCCACCACTGGCGCCGGCTCCGCGTGCCCGCTCGTTCCCCCCTGCGTGTGCGGCTGCTTCCCGAGACACGCCTGCCGAGACACGCCTGTCACGGCCCGCACGCACCAAAGATCCACGAGGTTCGCTCATGCACGAAAGCAATAAACTCGGCCCGACCATCGCTCCCGTACCCGAGACGGAGCCCGGACAGACGCCCTCCCCCGCGGGCGAGCAGCACCTTTCCCGGCAGTTGTCCAACCGGCACATCCAGCTGATCGCGATCGGCGGGGCCATCGGAACCGGTCTGTTCATGGGGTCGGGCAAGACGATCTCACTGGCCGGCCCCTCGGTGATCTTCGTTTACATGATCATCGGCGCGATGCTGTTCTTCGTGATGCGGGCGATGGGAGAGCTGCTGCTCTCCGACCTGCGCTACAAGTCCTTCGCCGACTTCGCCTCGGACCTTCTCGGACCGTGGGCCGGCTTCTTCACGGGATGGACCTACTGGTTCTGCTGGATCGTCACCGGTGTCGCCGACGTCATCGCGATCTCCGGGTATGTGTCGTACTGGTGGGGAGGGCTCGCGCTGTGGATCCCGGCGCTCGCGGCGGTCGTCCTGCTGATCGTCCTGAACCTGCCCACGGTGAAGGCGTTCGGTGAGACCGAGTTCTGGTTCTCACTGATCAAGATCGTCGCCATTGTGACGCTGATCGTCGTCGGGTTCGGCATGGTGCTGGGCGGCTTCCAGGCGCCCGGGGGCGCCACCGCGAGCTTCTCCAACCTCTGGAACGACGGCGGCTTCTTCCCCACCGGCCCCATGGGGTTCGTCGCGGGATTCCAGATCGCCACCTTCGCCTTCGTCGGCATCGAACTGGTCGGCACCACCGCGGCGGAAACCAAGGACCCGGAACGGAACCTGCCCAAGGCGATCAACTCGATCCCGGTACGCGTGATGCTGTTCTACGTGGTGGCCCTGATCGCGATCATCTCCGTCACGCCCTGGCGTCAGATCAGCGCGGACCGCAGCCCCTTCGTCGTGATGTTCACGCTGGCCGGCCTCGGCATCGCCGCATCCCTGATCAACTTCGTGGTGCTGACCTCTGCCGCCTCGTCCGCGAACTCGGGCATCTACTCCACCTCACGGATGGTCTACGGCCTGGCCCAAGAGGGTGACGCGCCGGCGCGGTTCGGCCGGCTCACCTCCAGGAAGGTGCCGGTCAACGCCCTGCTCCTGTCCGGCCTCTTCCTGCTTCCCGGTGTCGTCATGGTCACCATGGGCGACTCGATCATCGAGGCCTTCACGCTGGTGACCACCATCTCGGCGCTGCTGTTCATATTCGTCTGGTCGATCATCCTGATCTGCTACCTCGTGTACCGCAAGCGCCGTCCTCACCTGCACGAGGCGTCGACGTTCAAGATGCCCGGCGGCATCGTCATGTGCTACGTCGTCCTCGCCTTCTTCGCGTTCCTCATCTGGGCACTGACCCAGAAGGAGGACACCCTGCAGGCGCTGCTGGTGACCCCGGTGTGGTTCGTCATCCTCGGCATCGCATGGGCGGTTCACCGTCGCCGTCGCCGCCCCGATCAGGTCCGGCAGGAGGCATCCCCGGTCGGCTCCGTCGAGTAACGGCTGGAGGGAGAAGCCGTTTCTCGACCGATCTCGGAACGTGCAAGTCGAACAGAGTTCCTGATCGGGTGTTCTTCCGGCCGTACGCGCAGGAAGGCAGGGCCTCCTGGTAGCTCGGGGCGCGACCCCGTTCCGAGCGGTTCCCGGAGGCCCTGTCGTCGTTGTCGTACGCACCCGACCCCGTTGACTTCAACTCGCCTGCGCGGTCGGGTGATTGCCTCGCGCACGTGTACGGCGACAAGGGCTGTCGCGGCAGCCCGTGCAGGGACGGCCAACGGCGATCACGGGCGGACGCCCACGCTCCCGTCCTCGTCCACGCCTCCGCCCGGCACCGGGCGGGCGAGGTCGGGGTCGCCGAACTCGGTGCGCAGGGCCTGGAAGGCGGTCACCTTCTCCTCGCCGAAGCGGCGGACCTGGGCGGCGTACTCGTCGGGGGAGAGGAACGCCGCCGGCCTGGACTTGCTGTGGAACTTGTCCGCGTACATCACCAGCCGCTCCTCCCGCGTCGCCGCCGTGTAGTCCGCGGGAGGCAGGGGGAGGCCCTGGCGCACGATGTCGTGCCGGGTGATCCCGACTCCGGTGTGGTGGGAGCAGAACCGGCACAGGGCCTCGGGGAAGCCCTCCGCTTCGAGGATCTCCTGGCCGAGCAGTCCATGGCGGACGTAGCTCTTGTGGTCCAGCCGGCCGTCGTCCCCGTAGAGGCGGTAGACGCCGATGTCGTGGAGGAGACAGCCGGCGCGGACCAGGCCGGCGTCGAGGTGGGCGAGGTGCGGCGCGGAGAGGAACTGCTCGGCGATGCTCCAGACGATCTCGCAGTGGGTGTGGACGAGCGCGAACGCCTCGGCGGTGGGCGCGTGCTTCTCGTGCAGCGCGCGGATCTCTTCGGGCCCTGGAATCCTCATCCCGGAAGCCTGGTCATCACTGTTCCGTTCACTTGATCGGGCACTCCTTCACGTCGAGCGGCTTGATGTCGCCGGCCGTTCTGCTGCACAGGACCTCCGCCTCCGAGACACCGGCCGGGGTCCTGCGGACCCGCTTGATGAGGATGCTGTGGCCGTGCCGTTCGCCGTACAGGGGCGCGTCGGTGAAGTCGATCGTCCCGGTGGCCATCCTGTCGAGCTTGACGCTCCTGAGGTTGACCCAGGTCGCCGCGCGGCTCTGGGGCACGTCCTCGCGGCTGGCCGCCCAGTACAGCGCACGCGTGGCGTCGTGGGAGAGAGCCGTCTGACCGCTGGCGAAGTCGGGGCTGGTGTACGGGAGCCGGTCCTGCTCGATCCAGGTGAGGTGGCGGGCGGCGTCCTCGTAGAAGGCGGTGGAGGGCGCGGCGTCCTCCAGCTCGGCCAGGGCCGCGTGGTACAGCGTGATCTGCGGGGCCACGCCGTCGCTGCCGCCCGTACCGGAGAACCTGGCCTTGCTCAGGTCGTCGCCCGTGAGGATCGAGATCTCCTGGTCCGCGCAGCCCGGCTGGGTGCTCAGCTGGGTCATCAGCGGTCCGACGTCCTCGACCCGTCCGGCGAAGTAGATCACCGAGGGGACGTTCTCCCCCTGGCAGATGCGCTCCGCGTGCAGCCGCAGCTCGGGATCGCCGTTCACCACCCGGTACTCCTGGGTGGGCAGCATCCGGAACCTTTCCCGCTCCAGCATCTCCCCGCCGTAGGCGGCCTGCTCGCTGGTGTAACGGTCCTGCGAGCCCTTGAGGTCGCGGGCCAGCACCAGGGCGTACGTGGCCCTGCCGGGGGTGCGCAGCTGCCGGGCGACGTGACCGAGTGCCTCAGCCTGGTGCTCGTCGGGAACCGCGAGACTGAACCAGTTGGAGAACTCCTTCGGAAGGTAGCTCGCCGAGTTGGTGCCGGAGACGATGGGCACCTCCGCCGTGTGGAGCCGGTCCGTCACGTCGGGGCTGCTCTGCAGGTCACGGCCGAAGCCGACGACACCGACGAAGGTCGGGTCGCGCTCGGCGTACGCGGCGATCGCCTCGGCCGTCTCCCTCTGGTGTCCCATGTCCGCGCCGCCGTTGGCGAGCAGCACCCGCATCTTCACCGTGTGGTTCTCGTTGACGACGCGCTGGGCGAGGTACACGCCGGTCAGCTCCTCGACGCCCTTGACCGGTGAGGGGTTCACCTTGGAGGAACTCAGCGGTCCCGCGTACACCACCGTGACGTGGGTGCCGGAGTGGTTGCGCAGCACCCTGGCGTTCTCGTCATGGATCCGGTTCTCCAGTTCGCGCAGTCTTTCGCCCTGCTCGTCGGCCTCCTCGTCGCCCGTGTCCCGGAGGTACGCGCCGAACCGGACGTCCCCGGTGGCTATCCCGACGCACTCCGTGCCGGTGCCGGGCGCGGAATACCGTTCGGTGTCGCGGTTGGCGGTCAGCAGGCCCGCCGAGCAGTACGTCCGGTGCAGTTCGTAGGAGTGGACACCGCCCGCGGTGCAGACGAGGACGAGGGCGAGGGCGAGGCTGTACGCCGACCACACCACGCGGACCAGGGGCAGCCGGTGCCCGGCCCTGACACAGCGCCGGTCCGTCTCCCGCAGCTGCACCAACTCCTCGCGGGGCAGCGGAATCCTGAGCACCCAGGGCAGGGCGTTCGTCCTGCTCGGCGACTGGTCGGCCCGGAGGTTGCCGGCCCATTCGTCGTACCAGTTCCGCAGCCGCTGCTGGAGCCGCGAGGGCTGGTACCGGGACGGTGACGGGGAGACCTGCGGACTTCCGTCCGCGCCGCGGTCGAGCAGCGGCGCGTCGTCCGCCGCCACACCCGCCACGATCAGCAGCGGGTCGAGTTCACTGCGCCGGCTGCGGACGTCGCTGACCGCCTTGATCAGTTCGATGCCGCCGTTCTCCCGCCCCGTCCGGCGCAGGAACAGCACCGGCGGACGCGTCCGCTTGAACCCCCGCAGATCCCAGCTGCCGCGCCGGTGGTTGCTCCGCAGGTCCTCGAGGAGCGCCAGTACGTACAGCTGGAGGGGGAACGGGCCGCCCTCCCGCATGGCCTCGGCCACGTCGTAGGCGCGGGCCGCGATGGCCTTCCAGGAGTGGACGGGCCGCAGCAGCCGCACACTGGTCGACTGACGGCGGGCGGCGGACTGGAGGAACGTCGTGGTCAGGAACCACCGGCTCTCCCCGCGCAGCCACAGGAAGAGCGGGGCGCGGCCGGGGACGTGGTTCAGGACGGCGAGCAGGACCATCAGCCCGATGCCCGCCAGGACGGCGATGTACCACTCGGGGCGGGTGAGCAGCGCGGTGAAGGCGCCCAGGACGCCCATGGGGAGGAACTGCTGCACGTCGGTGAGCAGGATCTGCCGGCGCGGAGGTCTGCGGGGACGCCAGCGCTGCCGGGCCAGGATGCGCAGCAACTGGGCCCGGGCCCGCTCCCGCTGGGCGTTTCCCTCCGGAGTGCCGGCGGGAGCGGTCGGCCAGTGCTCGCGCATCTCCGGGTCGTCGGTGGCCTCCTGGAGGGCACGGACCAGGCTGAGGCGGGGGAAGGAGTAGGGCCGGTAGGCGGCGGACCGGTCGCCCCACTTCCTGGAGTCGCCGAGATCGCGCACCAGCTGTGCGGCCCGCGCCGTGGGACTGCTGTTCCCCGGCTGCGACCGAGGCTGCGGCTCGGTCGAGGCGACGGCCAGGCGCATGCCGTGCTGCCGCTGCCCTTCGCGCAGTTCGTCGACGAGTTCGGTGACCCGGTCGTCGTCGGCGGGATCCTCGGCATGCAGCACGATCACCGGCATCGGAGGATCGCTCGTCCGGAAGTCCTGGACCAGCGACTCCAGTTGGCGTTGGACGTCGATTCCCGCCTCGGTCGACATACCCGGGTGGCCGCCCGAACAGTCCTGAGGGAAAATCTGATCACGGCCGTGCACGGACACCCCCCGGTGGTCGTCAGACGCATGTGTCACAAGCGCTCGGTGAGGATAGCGCTTGCCCCCGACAACCGCTCCCGACGGGACGGCGATCCGTCGGCGGCGGTGACGGTGACGGCGGCGCCCGGGACGGGCGGGCGGTACGCGGTACGGCGGCCCTCCCTCTCCTCGCCCGGCGGTGTGCTGGTGGGCCCGGCAGATCGTGGAATCGACCGATACCTTCCACGCGAAGTGACCGGCAGTATCGGCCTCGACCTGCGACTACTTCAGGACGCCGGCCCAGGTGCCGTCGATCTGCCGGCGGCGGAAGAGCGTGTATGCGGTCTCCCACGGACGGGACCGCTCAGGTATGTCCCGCCACGGCGAGCCCGTGCGAGTACGCCACCATTCCGTCGAAGACCTGCCGCCGATCCCGTGACGGTCGCCCCATCGTCGGTATCGGCGGCAACAGCCTTTCCCACCGCACCCACTGTTCGCCCGTCAGGTCGCCACGAGCCATTCCAAGATCGTTTCAGATCTTGATCAGCACCTCGGCACGCGCCCTAGCCCCGCGTCGGGTTGCCGTCCAGCTTGCGCCGTTCCCAACGGTTGGGGTGGCGGATGACCACTCCCGCCATGCCGCCGGACCCGGTGAGCCGGATCAGCGGAGTTCCCGGGAGCCGGTCGGGAGTGGTCTTGTCCCTCAAGCCGCCGACGCCGGGATCCATGCCGCTGGTGTCCGCGGCCCAGCCGTCGGGGATGACGATCGTGACACCGGATGTCTCCCCGTACGCCTCCACCGCGACCTCCGTGAGGCGGCACTCGGCCCGGGTGAAGTCAAGCTTCACACCCCCCAAGCCTCCGTGAGCGATCACGTGCCCGGGAACCTCCCAGCGCCCGGGGCCTCGAGACGCGCCGTACATGCCGCCCTTGAGGACCAGCGGCGGCAGGCTCCCAGAGGAATCCAGCCTCGGCAAGTCGGCGGTCAGGACGGCCAACTCGGCGTACGTCTTGGACTTCAGCGCCTGCTCCAGGCGCGAATCCAGCTCGTCGAGATCGATCCGTCCCTCGGCTGCCGCATCGCGCAGCTGCTCCACCACTGCTTCCCGGTCGTCGTGAGAGGCGCGGAGCTCTCCTGAGGGAACAGGGCGCGGAGAGGGCTCCGGAGGCTGGGCAGTCATGGCCACAAGGATAAGCAGCCGGCGGACTGAGCGGACTGTGACCGCACATCTCGAACACTGCCCCAGGGGCCGAGGTGCGGTCGAGACGGGTGCGGGGGAATGGCGGCTGTTTGCCTGCGGCGGCGACGAGGCGCTGTACTGCGAGCACCGTATGTCGTTCTCCGAGTGGCTCTACCGGTATCTGGTCGGTGAGGACATGTTCGATCGGGGCAGTGGTGTCTTCCACCCTGGCGCGATCGTCTTCAAGAGCATGCCGAAGAGCGAAACGGACATCATGGCCAGCCGGGAAGGCCCTGACCGCGGCAGGTGAGGGGCCGGCGCTACGCCTATGCCTACGCCGTGCTGGTGTGCTCCGACGGTACGGGCAAGAACGCGGTCCAGGTTTCCGGGGTGACGGTGAGGTGGGGTGCGTCCGGGGTCTTGGAGTCGCGGATGTGGATGGCGGTGGGGTGGGCGGCTACTTCGAGGCATTGCCCGCCTTCGCTGCCGCTGTGAGTGGACTTGTGCCAGGTGTAGGCGACTTCGATGCAGTTGCCGCCTTCACTGCCGCTGTAGCTCGACTTGAACCATCGAAGTGCGGTGCTGCTCATTGCTCTCCCAGGAGACGGTCCAGTAGGTCCCTTGTGTCCTCGGGGGTGAGGGCCTGTGACCGCAGCATCGCACATTTCTGCGTCAGGATCGCCACCTCGTGCGGGTCAGCGATGAGTTGGCTGCCGCGCTGATTCTCGGTGTACGCGAGCCGCTGATGCTCTGGTGTCTCCAGCAGGACGAATGGGCCGTCGAGGGAGGCATGAGAGGTGCGCTCCAGTGGCAAGACCTGAAGCATGAGCCCAGGGAATTCAGAGCATTCACGCAGGTGACTCAGCTGCTCGGCCCAGACTGTTCTCCCGCCGAACGGGGCCTGAAGCACAGGCTTCCAGACCACGAAACACGTGATAGGCGGCTCCTTTTCCTGCAGGATTTGCTGACGCTTGATGCGTGCCGTGATCAACTGCGAGATCTGTTCCTCGTCATACACCGGTACGCGGCTACGGAAGACCGCTCGTGCGTACGCCTCCGTCTGAAGCAGGCCCGGCACCACCTGATTCTCGTAGGAGGAGATGGCGATGGCTTCCCGCTCCCTATCCAGGAATTCCTCCGCCCACAGCGGCACCAGGTCCACCTCCGGCATGTGAGCCAGCGCAGCCGTCAACGCGCCCTTGGTGTCCAGGAGGTCGTCCAGTTGGTCTGCGAGGTCCGGCTTCAGGGGGCGTCTGCCCTGTTCGATCGACGCGATCTGCTGCTCGCTGACGACGAAGTGTTCGCCCAGGGAGCGCTGTGTGTGGCCCGCCGCTTCGCGGAAGGTGGCGAGCAGGGCTCCCACCATCTTCATCGCGGACGCGTTCCTGCGTGACCGGGACCGTGGTCTTGCCGTGGTGCTCATAGGGTCGAACTCCCCACCCGCGCGTGTACGTTCACTGTCGCGCAGGCGTACATGCAGGACGTACGGGTGCGCGGACTGTTTCAGGATGGGTACGGAGCGTGACTCTCGTCCTGTGAATCAGGAAACTTCACCCTTGTCGCAAGCTTCCCTCCCGCTTGAGCGGTTCTTTCGGCGTGAGCGTCGGTCCGTGCCCGACGCGCGGGCGTTCGCGTGCCGGGTGCTTGCGGAGTGGGGCATGCGCGGGCGCGAGGACGATGTGCTGCTGTGCGTCGGCGAACTCGCCACCAACGCGCTGGTACACGGTGTGCCGCCGGGCCGTGGCTTTCTGCTGCGGATGGTGCCGTACGGCGAGGGCGCCGGTGACCGTGGTGTGCGGGTCGAGGTGCATGACAGCGGGGGCGGTGTGCCGGCCGTACCGGAGGCCGGGGACATGTCGGAGCCGGGGGAGAGCGGGCGCGGGCTGCTGCTCGTGAGTGAGCTGGCGGACAAATGGGGAGTGGGAGAGCGGGACCCCGGGAAAGCCGTCTGGTGCGAGTTCGCTACGCCGGGCGTCGTAGCGTCGCGGCGAGCGCCGAGATCGTCTTCGGACCCACCCGGCAGCAGCCACCGATCAGCCGAGCCCCGGACGCGCGCCACCCCGTGACCTGCTCGGCGGTGAACGTGGCGGGGCCCGTCCACGCGCGTGCCCCGGCGTCCCAGGTCTCGCCGCTGTTGGGGTAGACCACGACCGGTTTGCCGGTGACACGGGCCGCGAGGGCGACCGAGTGGTCTGCGTCCTCCGGGGCGCAGCAGTTCACGCCGACCGCGATGACCTCGTCCACCTCGGCGGCGAGCGCGAAGGCGTCGGACAGAGGCTGGTCCGCGCGGGTGCGGTCGCCCGTCGCCGAGTAGGACAGCCAGGCCGGGATGCCGAGGCCGGGCAGGATCCGCAGCAGGGCCTCGGCCTCGTCGGTGTCCGGGATCGTCTCCAGGGCGAGGGCGTCGGGCTCCGCGGCGGCCAGGGCCTCCATGCGGGGGCGGTGGAAGCGCTCCAGCTCGGCCACGGTCAGGCCGTACCGGCCCCGGTACTCGGAGCCGTCCGCGAGCATCGCACCGTACGGGCCGACGGACGCCGCCACCCACAGAGGGCGGGCCGCCCCGGCTCGCCGGGCTGCCGTGCGGGCCGACTCGACGCTCAGGGCGAGCAGGGCGGCGGCCCGGTCGTGGTCGATGCCGCGTCGCGCGAAGCCTTCGAAAGTGGCCTGGTAGCTGGCGGTGATCGCCACGTCCGCGCCCGCCTCGAAGTAGGCGAGGTGCGCCTCGGCGATCGCCCCGGGGTCCTCGGCGAGCAGCCGCGCCGACCACAGCTCGTCGCTCAGGTCGTGCCCGGCTGCCGCCAGCTGGTTGGACATGCCGCCGTCGAGGACGACCGTGCCCCCCGCGAGGGCGTCGGTGAGGGACGGGGTACCGCTCATACCGACGACGGTAGCCGAACCGTGGGCCGGGGCCTGCCGCTCGCCCACCTGCCTCGCAGCTCTCATGGCTCTCGCAGCGCGCCTGTGCGGGAGGGCTGGGATCCTGAAGGGAGACGGCCCGCGGTCGGGAAGGCGGTGGACGATGTGCCGGTGGCTCGCCTACTCGGGCACCCCCATCCTGCTCGGCAGCATCCTCTACCGGCCGAAGCACTCGCTGATCGATCAGAGCCTGCACTCCAAACTGGGCGTCGAGACGACCAACGGCGACGGGTTCGGGGTGGGGTGGTACGGGTCCCACACCGACACCCCGGCAATCGTCCGGGCGATCGGTCCGGCCTGGAGCAACCGCAATCTGCGGGAGATCGCCGACCATGTCCGCTCGCCCCTGTTCTTCGCCCATATCCGGGCGTCGACCGGCTCGTCGGTGCAGGAGACCAACTGCCACCCGTTCCGTCACGGCCGCTGGATCTGGATGCACAACGGCGCGATCGAGAGCTTCGACCGCACCCGGCGCGACCTCGCCCTGGCCGTCGATCCGGAGCTCTTCCTCTCCATCGAGGGGTCTACGGATTCCGAGCTGATGTTCTACCTGGCGCTCACCTTCGGCCTGGAGCGGGACCCGCCGGGCGCGGTCGCGCGGATGGCGGGCCTGGTGGAGCGGGTCGGGCGGGAGCACGGTGTGGAGTTCCCGCTGCAGATGACGGTCGCGGTGACCGACGGCCAACGGCTGTGGGCGTTCCGCTACTCGACCCGGAAGGCGTCCCGTTCGCTCTTCTACAGCACCCGTGTGGAGACGCTGCGCTCCCTCCATCCGGACGTGGCGTTCCTGCGTGAGGTCTCCGACGAGACCCGCCTCATCGTGTCGGAGCCGCTCGGGGAGCTGCCCGGCGCCTGGAACGAGGTCCCCGAGGGCAGATACGGCATCGTTCAGCCCGAAGGCGACGTGATGCACCGCTTCGTCCCTCGGGCTGCGTAGGGGCGGGCCCCGGTGGGGGTAACGAGCCTTGGTGGGAGCGGGCGGGACGACTTCGTCCCGCCCGGCCCGTTGACCTGTCCGTGACACACCTTTACCTTGTCGGCGTTCGCCATACCAGATGTCGTTCGCAATATCGAACCATTCCGTGATCGCGAGCACCCTCCCACCGTGAGAGGCAGACCGCATGAGCCGCGCCGCCGACGACCTGCCCGACCCGCCCCGCTCGTCACCACCCCCCGCCCGCAGGCTGTTACTGAAGGGCGCCCTCGCCGCAAGCGCCCTGGCCGCCACCGCCCCCGCGGTGGCCCACGCGGCCGCCCCCGCCGATTCCGCCGCCCCCGCCGACGGGCCGAAGGCGGCGGCCCTCTACACGAACCCGCTCGTCCGCAACCGCGCCGACCCGCACATCACCCGGCACACCGACGGCTTCTACTACTTCACCGCCACCGCGCCCGAGTACGACCGGATCATCCTGCGCCGCTCCCGCACCCTGAACGGGCTCGGAAGCGCCGCCGAGTCCGTGATCTGGCGGGCGCACCCCACCGGTGACATGGGCGCCCACATCTGGGCGCCGGAGATGCACCGGGTCGCCGGCAAGTGGTACGTCTACTTCGCCGCCGCGCCCGCCGAGGACGTGTGGGCCATCCGCATCTGGGTGCTGGAGAACGCCCACCCCGACCCCCTCCGGGGCACCTGGGTCGAGAAGGGGCGGATCAGGACCGCCTGGGAGACCTTCTCCCTGGACGCCACCACCTTCACCCACCGCGGCACCCGCTACCTCGCCTGGGCGCAGCACGAGCCCGGCATGGACAACAACACCGCCGTCTGGCTCTCCGAGATGGCCGACCCCTGGACCCTGACCGGGCCCCAAATACGGCTCTCCACACCGGAGTACGCCTGGGAGCGCATCGGCTTCAGGGTCAACGAGGGGCCGTACGTGATCCAGCGCCACGGCCGGGTCTTCATGACGTACTCGGCCAGCGCCACCGACGCCAACTACTGCATGGGTCTGCTGACCGCCCCCGCCGACAGCGACCTCATGGACACCGCGAGCTGGTCCAAGTCGCCCGTCCCCGTCTTCACCAGCAACGACACGACCCGGCAGTACGGTCCCGGGCACAGCTGCTTCACCGTCGCCGAGGACGGCCGCAGCGACGTCCTCGTCTACCACGCCCGGCAGTACAAGGAGATCAGCGGGGACCCGCTCAACGACCCGAACCGCCACACCCGCGTCCAGACCCTTGGCTGGAAACCGGACGGCACCCCGGACTTCGGCATTCCCGTGGCCGACGGAACCGGAACGACCAGTGGCACGGGGGCGTGACATGAGACGCCTGTACGCGGTTCTGCTCGCCTTCTGCCTCGCCCTCGCCGGCGCCCTCGTCACCGCCGGGCCCGCGCAGGCCGCACCGCAGACGATCGGCAACGGCGTCCGGTTCACCGATGTCACCGGGAATCCCGTGCACGCCCACGGCGGCGGGATCATCAAGGTCGGCGCGTACTACTACTGGTTCGGTGAGCACCGCAACGACGACAACACCTTCCGGTACGTCGACGCCTACCGTTCGGCCGACCTGAAGAACTGGGAGTTCCGCAACCACGTCCTCACCGAGGCCAGCGACCCGGAACTCGCCACCGCCAACATCGAGCGGCCCAAGGTCATGTACAACGCGGCCACCGGCACGTTCGTGATTTGACATCCTCCTCCTCTTAAAAGAGGGGGATTCCGACCCGGGTGGGTCGAGGTTCACGGGTGCTCGAGCGGCCGGTGGCCGCTGTCACCCCTCCGGCACCGGCTGCACGCCGGGGGCGAGGGATCCCGCCCTGTCCTGCCGCGACGTTGACCGCTGCGTTCTCATCCGCGTGGCAACTGAACCCGCAGGACGCGCAGACGAACTCGGCTTGGTTCTTGCGCGAGTTCTTCTCGATCCATCCGCAGGCGCTGCACCGCAGCGAGGTGTAGGGGGCGGGGACGTCCTCCACCCGCCCGGGAGCCTTCTCCCCGGTCCGGCGGCGCAGCAGGCCCCAGCCCTGGGCGAGGATCGCCCGGTTCAGTCCGGCCTTCTGCCTCACCCGTGTACCGGGGTGTTCGATGGTCCCCTTCGCCGAGCGGGTCATGGTCGTGATGTTCAGCTTCTCGAACCGGATCAGACGGTAGGTGCGGGCGAGCATGGTGGAGGTCTTCTCGCACCAGTCCTTGCGCCGGGCCGCCTCCCGGGCCTTGAGCCCGGCCACCTTCGCGTACTCGGCGGCCTTGGCCTCGCTGCCCCTGGGAGCGCGGGTCGCTCTGCGCTGGTGCTTGCGGACCCGGGCCCGCTCGCGGGTGGTGAGCTGCGGGCAGTTCAGCTTTTGTCCGTCGGAGAGGGCGGCGGTGATCGTCACGCCCCGGTCGATACCGACGATCGTGTCCGTGCCGGGCGCCTCGATGGGGTCGGGGATGATCGCGAAGGCGATGTGCCACTGCTGGTTGCGGAAGGTGACCCGAAAGGTCTTCGCCACCGGCAGTTCGGTGCGGGTGAGGCGGAAGCGGACCCAGCCGCAGCCGGGCACCTTCACCCGCGCCCACCGCCGATTCAGCCTCTGCACCACCACCGAGCGGCCCATGACCTGCCTGCCCTGGGAGTTCAGCTTCGGGGTGCCGTCCGGATGGGACTCCGGGACCCGGTCGGTGCCGATCACGCGGAAGCCCTCGTGCACATGCTTCCTGCGCCAGGTCGGCTCACCGAACCCGGAAGCGAACCGGGCGTTCTTAGCCTTGGCGAAGTCCTTCAGCGCCTGCTGCTGCACATCCGCGTTCCCGGCACGCAGCCAGTCGTTGTCCCGCCGGGCCTCGGTGAGCTGGCGGCACTGCTCGGCGAACCCGGGAGCGGACCTGCGCCCCGGTTTCCAGTACGCGTGCTGCTCAACGGCCAGGTTCCACACGTACCGGGCGTGCGCGCAGTGCCCGAGCATGACGCCCGCCTGCTCACCCGTCGGGTACATCCGGAAACGTGACATGCCGCCCAACCTAGCCCCGCCACTCGCTCGCCTCTTCGTATCCGGCCCTGCTCACCCGAACGAGCGACCGACTCCACCACCCGCAGCCGCGCATGCCACACCTACCTTGAAGTCAAACCCACCGCCACCACCCCCGGAACGCCGCATCGCCCTGGAGACGTTGCGGCCACCTCTGCCCCGCTCCGCGGGACCGGGCATTCACCCCGGCCCCGAAGGACCGGGCACCCTGCCCGACAAGAAAGGTGGATGCACAAGGAGAACGGCTCCGACTACAGCGAGGCCCGCGCCGCCGTCGCCGTCTCCGACACCGTGGACGGCGACTACGAGTGGCGGGGCAGCTTCCGCCCGCTGGGACAGCACATGTCCCGCGACCTCACCGTCTTCACCGACACCGACGGCACCGGCTACATGGTCTCGGCCGCCCGCGAGAACTACGACCTGCACCTCTACCGGCTGACCGCCGACCACACCGGCATCGCGAGCCTGGTGGCCAACCCGTGGCCCGGCGGCCACCGTGAGGCGCCGGTCCTGTTCAAGCGGGGCGGCGTGTACTTCATGCTGACCTCCGGCGCCACCGGCTGGAACCCCAACCAGCAGCAGTACGCCACCGCCACCAGCCTCGCCGGCCCTTGGTCGGCGATGCGTAATGTGGGGGATGCGACCGCGTTCGGATCGCAGACCGCATACGTTCTACCGGTGCAGGGATCCTCGGGCACCTCGTACCTGTACCTCGGGGACCGCTGGGGCGACTCCTTCGGCGGCAGGGTCAACGACTCCCGGTACGTGTGGCTGCCGTTGACCTTCCCGTCCTCCACCTCGATGTCCCTGTCCTGGTCGCCCGAGATCACCGTCGACACGGCTGCCGGAACGGTCACCGGGACCTCCGCCACGTACCAGACGCTCATCGCCCGGCACAGCGGGAAGTGCGCCGACGTGACGAGCCAGTCGCTGTGGCAGGGCGCCCAGATCAAGCAGTACGACTGTAACGGCGGCGGCAACCAGCGGTTCTGGTTCAAGCCGGTCGGCAACGGATACCACCAACTCGTCGTGCGCAACAGTTCGTTGTGCCTCCAGGAGAACGCGAGCACCGTCACGCAGGAGAATTGCTCCGCCTCCACTGCGGCCACCGCCCAGCAGTGGTCGCTCTCCACCACCGGCTCCTATGTGTCCCTCGTGTCCCGGGCGACCGGCGAATGCCTCGACGTGTCCGGCGGCGCGACCGCCAACTCGGCCGCCCTCGTCACGTACACCTGCAACGGGGGGAACAACCAGCAGTGGACACACGGGGCATGAGTACGCGTCGGAGAGGGCCGGCCGGGGCTTTCGTCGCAGGCGCGGTGGCCGCCGCGAAGATCGCCGCGGTGCGGGCGGCGGCCCCCGGACTCTTCGTCAACGCCCGCACCGACACCTACTGGGCCGCCGGTCCCGACACGGGCGACGGCACCAGGCGGGAGGACACCTTCCGTCGGCTCGACGCCTATCGACAGGCCGGTGCCCACGGCGTGTTCGTGCCCGGTCTCACCGATCCCCGCGAGATCGCCGGCCTGGTGCGCCGGCTCGACGTGCCGCTCAACGTCCTCTACTCGCCCACCGGCCCCTCCGTCCCGCAGCTCGCCGGTCTCGGCGTGCGCCGGATCAGCCTCGGATCCCTGCTGTACCGGCGGGCGCTGGGTGCCGCGGTGGAGGCCGCGACCGACGTCCGGGAAGGACGCGCGCCCACCGGCACCGCACCGGCCTACGCGGAGATCCAGGCGCTGAGCAGGGACTCCGTACGGGGCGTGGCCGACGCCACTGCATCCCCCGAAGGGCCCTGGTACGGTTGACGCTTTCGCGGGTATCAGAACCCTTGTACTCATCTCCGGCGAGAGACCGAGGGACCGAGGAACCATGGGCATGGACATCCCCGGCGACAAACGGCTGGCGGCAGCGGTCGTGACGGATGACGAGGGGCGCGTGCTTCTGGTGCGCCGCAGTGAGCACGAGAGATTCCTGCCCCGGGTGTGGGGCGTCCCGTGCGGCAAGCTCGAACCGGGTGAGAGCGCCCCGGACGGTGCGCTGCGCGAGCTCAAGGAAGAGACCGGCCTGCTCGGTGAGATCGTGCGCAAGGTCGGCGAATCGTCCTTCCTGAGCGAGTACGCCGGGCACGAGGTCAAGAACTGGCAGGAGAACTTCCTGGTCCGCCCGCTGTCCCGGGACGTCGTGCTGCCCAGTCCGGACCAGGACCACGCCTGGCTCCGCCCGTCCGAACTGACCGGCGTCGACATCGACGCCTACAACCTGGACATCGTCCGGCAGGCGCTCACGGCCTCCTGAGCAGGTCCGCCAGGAAGCCGAGAGACTCCAGATAGCCCGGTACGTTCATCGGCGCCTTCGGGACCGCGCCCGCGTGCGGGCCGCCCGGGGTGAACACATCGGTGTGCCGGCGCCTCGCACCGCCCGTCTCGAGGAACAGGGTCACCGTCGGCCCCTCCGTGTCGCACCAGGCCCGGTGCAGGGTGTGCGCCGGCAGGGCGTACGTGGTGCCCGCCGCGTACCGGCCCAGATGCGTCAGCCGCAGCCGCGCCGGACCCGCCGGTTCCAGCAGCCAGTCCGCCGATCCCTCGGCCAGCGACTCCTCGAAGCGGGCCGCCGCGAGGGAGCCGCCCCCAGCCCCGGCCCGCCCCGCGTCCCGCCCTTCGGGCACTTCCTCGTACAACTCCGTCCACAGCCGGCCCCGCACGACATGTGAGGCCAGCACCGAGCGATGGTTGTGGATGTCCTCCCGGCCCGTGCCGCCCGCACCCGCGTGCCACACGTGGGCGCGCAGCATGTGCTGTGGTCCGGCGTCGACCAGCAGCAGTTTGTCGAAGCCGAGGACGTGCCGGTACGACAGCAGGGCCGCCGCCCCGGGATCGCCCTCGCCGCAGGCGAGTTCGGCGACCAGCTCCCACAGGCGCTCCGGCGAACCGAGTTCGTCGACGACCGCGTAGGCCGCGGCCACCTGGTCCCGCTCGGGCAACGCACCGTCCAGGGATTCGGCCAGTAACCGCCGTGCCGCCAGGACCTGTCGACCACCCATGCACACTCCGCCCTTCCGGCTCCCACTCGGCGCGCGAACCCGTTTTACGGGTCAACGCGCGGGAGCCGCTTCGTCCGGTCGGTACGTCCACACCGCGTGTGCGCGCAGTGCCGACACACCTTGATACGTCATCCACATGGGGCACCGCAGCTCCGTGCTCTCGCCCCGCCCCCAGGTCCAGATGCCGTCCCGCTGCCCGGCCCGTACACAGGCGGCCGCGCCGTCCAGCAGCTCCCGCCAGGTCTCCTCCCGGCCGTCCCGCCGGGCCACCTCCAGCGAGCCCCCGCACAGCAGGGCGCGCACGACCCAGGACGCGGTGAAGAGCCGTACGTTCAGCACCTCGTGGCGCGCCGGGTCGTCGGGGCGGGGACGGCGGACCTCCTCCCGGCTGTTCTCCAGGTCCCGGCAGACGTGGTGCGGTGCGTCGGGGCAGGACAGCAGCCAGCGCACGCCGTCCTCACGGGCGGCCCGCACCTCCGGGCTCTCGCCCAGGACGCGTGCTGCACGGTCGAGCGCGAGCACCGCCTGCGCGGTGTGCACCGCTGACGGGCGTCCGTGCGGCGAGTCGAGCCGGTAGCCCCAGCAGCGCAGACGGTCCCGGTGCGGATCGCTCACCGCCCCCTCGACGAGCGCCTCCCGCAGTACCGGCAGGGCGTCGCACTCGGGCGCGGCGCGCAGCAGCCCGCGCAGCACCGTCGTCATCACGTGGGTCGACTCGCGTCCCGCGCGGTCGGCGTCCTGGGTGAAGGCCGCCGTGCAGAGGTCCACCTCGCGCGCCAGCCGGCCGCCCCGGGACGCCCCCGCGCGGGCCAGCGCGCCCAGCACCAGCGCGGTCACCTCGGGACGCGCCCGCGCGCCCTGCGACCGGGCCGACCAGCCGCCGCCGGGAAGCCGCAACCGCCAGAGCGTGTCGGCGAGTTCGCCCGTGGAGAGGCGCCCGTCGGTCGTTCCCAGATCCAGCATGGTCTGCAGCCCGTACGCCGTCCCGACCGAGGTGGGGCGGGACGGGGAGCTCTCGCCCAGCGAGTGCGACCAGCCGACGAGCCGCCCGCGCTCCGGATCGTCGACGACCGACACCTCGCCGACGAGCGTGTCGTAGGTGGCCGCGAAGAGCTGCGGAAGCGGGCCGGGGGCGTGGCCGCCGGCCGGGGGAACGGTTCCGGGCGTGGGCTGTGGCAGCGGTCGCGGCGCCGGTGCTGTCGCGCGGGCCCGCAGCAGGGCCGCCGTGAACCATGCGGAGAGCGCGGTGCCGAGGCCGCCCACCGAGGCGATCAGGTACTTCGCGGCCTCCCCGCCGACGGAGGCGGGCAACACCTCGAACAGGAACTGGAACACGGCGTATCCGGCCGCCGCGCAGCCGAGTCCGCCCAGCGGGCCCACGGACCGGATCGGCCGGGATGTCCCGTCGTCCGGGCCGGAAGGGGTGGGACCATCCGGGGGAGTGGGCCGCAACGGACCGCGGCCGAGCTGCTGTGGGGACAAGGCGTGCTTCATCCCCCTCCCGCTGGGCGGCATAGGACATCCGCGTGCGTTCCATTTTAGGGAAACGGCTCCGACTCAACGTCCGTACCGCTGTTTTCGCCGTCTCACACCCGGCACGACCGCCCGATGCGTGACGGCAGCCCGTGACGGCGGTGGTGACGGCAATGATGACGAGGCGCGTGACCGGGATGCCTGCCGCCTGCCTCGTGCCGGTGCGCGGCACCGCATCTTCGGCGCGGGGCACGGAAAACGCCCTGCGCCCCACGGCATCCATGAGGTGCGGCCCGCGGTGTCCGGACCGCGACCCGGGGCGACCGGAGGGGCGGGCGCGGTGAGCCGCCGCACCAGGGGCATGTGCCGATCACCCCCATGTCGTACGACGTTCACGCGGTGCCCCCATCCTCCACACGCGGCGTGATCGCGCCGCGGAAGGCAGCCGCCCCCACCGGTGGCATCCAGGAGGCACGCACATGGGACACGGGCACACACACGAGCACGGTCACGCGCACGGCCACCACCCCCACCACCACGGGGACGACCACCGGCACGAGGCGACGGCGCCACTGCCCGCCGCCTTCGACACCTCCGTGCCCGACGAGGCCCTCTCCCCGGAGCAGAAGTCGCGCCGCACCCTCCTGCGCCGGGCCGGGCTGCTCGGCGCGGGCCTCGCGGCCGGCAGCGTGCTGTCCACGGGCACCGCGGCCGCCGCACCCGCCCGGTCCGGCGGGAACAGCCGCGGCAGCGGCCGGGGCAAGGACAAGGGCTTCCTGTGGCTGGCCGGTGACCACCACATCCACACCCAGTACAGCAGTGACGGCAAGTACCGCGTCGTCGACCAGGTCCGCCAGGGCGCCAAGCACGGCATGGACTGGCTGGTCATCACCGACCACGGCAGCGAGACGCACGCCAGGATCGGCGTGGAGAAGGTGAACCCGGACATCAAGGAGGCCCGCGCCGCCCACAAGGACACCCTGGTCTTCCAGGGCCTGGAGTGGAACATCCCGGCCGCCGAGCACGGCACCGTCTTCGTCCACCCCGGACGCAACGAGGTCGCCGTCCTCAAGCAGTTCGAGAACGACTACGACGGCAGCGTGAAGGGCACCTCCGACTCCACCCCGGCCAACGAGGCGCTCGCCGTCGCGGGCCTGGAGTTCCTCGCCGAGCAGGTGAGACGGCGCAGGATCGACGACGCCCTGATGCTCGCCAACCACCCGGCGCGGCGCGGTGTCGACTCCCCGCACGAGATCCGCGCCTGGCGCGACGCCACCCCGAAGAGCCACCAGATCGCCGTCGGCTTCGAGGGCGCCCCCGGCCACCAGGCCGCCGGTCTGCCGGGGCCCCTCGGCATGGGGCGCGCCCGGGGCATCTACGACAACAGCCCCGGCGCCAACTCCTTCGCCGGCTACCCGCTGGAGAGCTACCGCACCTGGGGCGGCTTCGACTGGATGACCGCCACCGTCGGCGGCCTGTGGGACAGCCTCCTCGCCGAGGGCCGCCCCTGGTGGATCACCGCCAACTCCGACTCCCACCAGGTCTACGCCGACACCGGGGCGCGCGGCACCGGCGGCGACTTCGCCACCGACGGCCGCTACCCGGATCCCGTGTACCACGGGCAGATCGACGTCACCCAGGGCGACTACTGGCCCGGCCAGTACAGCCGCACCCACGTCGGCGCCGACGGCTTCTCCTACGCCGCCGTCATGGACGGCATCCGCGCCGGCCGCATCTGGGTCGACCACGGCCGGCTCGTCAGCGGCCTCGACGTCCGGGTCTCCGGCGGCGGCCGCTGGGCCACGCTCGGCGGCGCGCTGCACGTGCGCAAGGGCACCAGGGTCACCCTGACCGCCGACGTGACGCTCGCCGGCGGCACCAACTGGGCGGGCTTCATACCCCAGCTGGCCCGCGTGGACGTCATCCAGGGCGACGTCACCGGCCCCGTCGCCGACAAGGACACCTTCACCGCGCCCACCGCGAAGGTCACCCGCTCGTACGACATCGGCAGGACGGCCGGCACGGTCCGCGTCACGTACGACCTCGGCCGCGTCGACCGCCCGGTGTACGTCCGGCTGCGCGGCTCCGACGGCAACCGGACCGCCGTCGGCGCGAGGGGCGCCGAGGTCGACCCGGCGGGCCCCGCCATCGACGTCGTCGGCGACGCCGACCCCTGGCGCGACCTGTGGTTCTACTCCAACCCGGTATGGGTCCTGCCCGCGTGACGCCCCACGCCCCCGCCCATGCCCACGCCCTCACCGTCGACGCGGACATCCGGGACCTGCGGGGCGCCGACCGCCTCCTCCGGCGGCTGGCAGCCGAACTGGACCTGCCCGAGGGGACGTTCGGCTGTACGCACCTGGTGCGCGGAGACCGCCCGCGCGTCGCCGTCTCCCTGTCCCTGCCCTCGGATCCGTACCTGCGCACCACGTGGGAGCGGCTCGAGGCGGACGGGCACGGAGAGCTGTCGGCCGGCCTGCCCGACGCGTTCGGCCGGGCCGTGGTCTACCCGGGGGCGTCGGCGCTCACCGGCACGACGACGGTCGCGGAACTGATCGCGGGGTCCGCGATCAGCCGGGTGACCGTCCTCGGCGCACCGGGCCCGCCCGACCCCGGGACCCGGATGGTGACACGGGACCACGTCCGCCCGCAGTGGCAGCAGGGAGAGCTCCTCCTCGCCGCCACACCGGCGAGGGGCGGCGTCCTCGTCCCCTTCGAGTCCCCGGACCCCACGCCCTGTTGCGCGGACCACTGACCGCACCGCACCCCGGCCCGCACACCCGCGCCCCCGTGCGGCCCCGCACCGCCGGGCCGCACGGGGGCGTTCGGCCGCGGACCCGGCCGGAACACCATGCGCCCGAGTGGCGGACCCGTCTCGCACCCCAAGCCCTTCTGCGGATGCCGGACCTCACCCCGGCGGTGCCTTGCTCCGGGGCGGCAGAGGTCCTGCGGAGACGGGCGTGGACTCTCCGCCTGAGACGCTGCTCGCCCGCCCGCCCGCCTCAGCCGGAACCTTGCCGCGCGGAGAAGACGAACGAGAACTCCGCGGGCCCGGCCCACAGCGCGTACTGCGGGAGCGGGCCCGGACCGCAGGACTGCGAGCCGATGCCGTGCTGGGCATGGTCGAGGTTCACCCACACCGTGTCACCGGGGACCAGGTCGGTGAGGTGCCGGGCCGCGTCGAGCTGCTCGCTCGTCCAGGGACGGGCGGTGAACCAGAACTCGGGGTCGCCCTCGATCCGGAGCCCGCCGAGCTCCACCCGGCGTACGTCGGCCCGTGCCCCGTTCTCCTGCGGGCGGACATAGGGCGTCTGCAGGTCCGGCACGCCGGCCTCCCACCGGCCCAGCCGCGACGCCGCCGAGGTGTCCGGATACGCCTCGCCGGGACCGCCGCCGAACCAGCGGACGCTCCCGGTGAGCGAGGCGTCCAGCCCGAAGCGGATCCCGAGCCGGGGCAGCGGCACCGTCCAGTCGCCCTCCGGCACGACCGACACGGCCAGCCGCACGAGGGCGCCGTCGGAGGTCCAGCGGTACGTCACCCGCAGCCCCGGCTCACGTCCGGCCGGGGCCACTCGTGTCCGCACGACCAGCGCCTCGCCGTCGCCTCCCCCCGCGCCGCCACTGCCCGCCTCCACGGCGACCGTCCGGTGCCGCATGCGGTGCAGCCCCAGCTCCCGCCAGAGCAGCCCGTACCGGGTGTCCGGCTGCCAGGGCGCGCCGTCGTCGTTGTCGGTCGTCGCCCGCCACACGTCGAGGCGCAGCCCGTCCACCGCGACACCGGCGATCGTGCGCACCGCGCCGGTACGGGCGTCGAAGGAGGCGGGGCCCAGCGTGATCCGGTCACCGTTGGCGACGGGCCGTACGCCTGGCCCGGCCCCCACGGCGGGCACGGCCGTCCGGTGGGCCACCGTTCCCTGCCCCCAGGCCACTTCGTGGCCCGCGCCCGCCCAGGGCGTGTCGTCGGCGAGCAGGGCGCGTACCGTCCAGTGGACCTCCGCGCCCCCGCCGTCCGGCGCCTCGGGCAGCTTGACCTCCGCCGACTCCCCGGGGGCGAGCGGTGCCACGGCGAGCCGGTGGGCGCCGGCCGTCTGCCCGTCCACCTGGTGGGAGCACGTGAACTCCAGGGCGGACAGGTCGGCGAAGTCGTACCGGCTGGTCACCCGCACGGTGCCGTCCACCTCACCGGCCTCGATCCGGACCGGCTCGATCACCTTCTTGTACTCGATCAGCCCCGGCGACGGCGTACGGTCCGGGAACAGCAGCCCGTCGCACACGAAGTTGCCGTCGTGCAGTTCCTCGCCGAAGTCGCCGCCGTAGGCGTAGCCGAGCTCGGGATGCCGGACGCCGTGGTCGATCCACTCCCAGACGAAGCCGCCCTGGAGCCGGTCGTACCGCTCGAACAGGTCCTGGTAGTCGGCGAGTCCGCCGGGGCCGTTGCCCATGGCGTGTGCGTACTCGCAGAGGATGAGCGGGAGCCGGCGCCTTCGCCGGGAGCCGCCGTCGAGCCCGCGGGCGACCCGCTCCACCTCGGTGTGCGGCAGATACATCCGTGAATAGACGTCCGTGTCACGGCAGTCGTGGTCGCCTTCGTAGTGCACCGGACGGGCCGGGTCCCGGGAGTGGATCCAGTCGGCCATCGCGGTCAGACCGCGGCCGGTGCCCGCCTCGTTGCCGAGCGACCACATCACGACCGACGGGTGGTTCTTGTCCCGCTCGACCATGCGGGCGGCACGGTCGAGCAGGGCGGGGGTCCAGCGTTCGTCGTCGGTGGGGTTGTCGCGCCAGTCCTGCTCGACGAAGCCGTGGGTCTCCACGTCGCACTCGTCGACGACCCACAGTCCGTACTCGTCGCAGAGGTCGAGGAAGGCGGGGTGCGGCGGGTAGTGGGAGGTGCGGACGGCGTTGACGTTGTGCCGCTTCATCAGCAGCACGTCCTCGCGCATGGTGTCCACGTCGAGCGCGCGGCCCCGCTCGGGATGCCACTCGTGCCGGTTGACCCCCTTGAAGAGGACCGCCTTCCCGTTGACCTTGATCAGGCCGTCCTCCAGGGCGACGGTGCGGAACCCGACCCGCAGCGGGACGCGTTCACCGGCCGTGGCGAGCACCCCGTCGTAGAGGCGGGGGGTCTCCGCCGACCAGGGACCGACCGGCAGCGTCACCGGCTCCCCGGTCGCGACGTCGATGCCCAACTCCGGTACGGTCACCCGCCCGTCGGTGTCGGAGTCGACGCACAGGGTGCCCTCCCCGGTGACACGGTCGTAGGAGGCGTGCACGAAGAAGTCGCCGGCGCAGCCCGCCGGCCGGTGCAGCAGCGTCACGTCACGGAAGATGCCGGGCAGCCACCACTGGTCCTGGTCCTCCAGGTACGAACCGGCCGACCACTGGTGCACGCGGACCGCGAGAACGTTCCCGGCCGGCTTCAGCAACGCCCCGACCGCGAACTCGTGGGGCAGCCGCGATCCCTTGAACTCCCCGATGTCCGTGCCGTTCAGCCACACCCGGGCACAGGACTCGACCCCGTCGAAGCGCAGCACGGCGTCGTCGCCCTCGGCCGGGGCGGGCCAGTCCTCCGGAAGGTCGAAGACGTGCAGATGGTCGCCGGTCGGGTTCTCGGTGGGGACGTAAGGCGGATCGACGGGGAACGGGTAGAGGTGGTTCGTGTAGGCGGGGGCCCCGAAGGCGCCGTCGCCCTGGAGGACCCAGTGACCGGGGACGGTCACCTCCGCCCAGTCGCCGGCGTCGTAGCCGGGAACGGCGAACGCGTCGTCCTCGGCGTCCGCCGTCGCCGACAGGCGCAGCCGCCACCTGCCGTTCAGTGAAAGGGACACCGCGTCCGAGGACGCGTACCGGGCGCGTGGGGGAAGGGTCCCGCGGCCGGGGGAGACGTCCTCGACGTAGTCGGTCGCGGTGGTGCGCAAAGACATCGGTCTCCTAGGGGCTGTCCGGCGGATCAGGCCGGAGGGTGCTTACGGTGCCTGTCCAACGAAGGGGAGCGGGGGCCTGTGCGTGCAGCCGCACGGCGGAGGAGGGAGTCGAGGGGATGGGGGTCCCCCCTGCTCATGGGGGTGCCCCCGCTCGAGCGAAGCCGAGAGTGGGGGAGGAGCCGAGAGCTCGGGGGAGTCGGCGAGTGACGACAACGCGGCAGCTGTGCGTGCCGGCCCCCGCGTCTCCGGCCTGAGCCGCCGGACAGCCCTTGACTCAGCCCTTGATGCCGGTCTGTGCGATGCCCTGGACGAGCCAGCGCTGGAGGAACAGGAAGACGCAGACCAGGGGCAGGATGGAGATGGCCGTGGCCATGAAGATCAGATGGAAGTTGACGGTCTGGTTGGTCATGTAGGAGGAGAGGGCGACCTGGACGGTCCAGGCACTCGGGTCCTGACCGATGACGAGTGGCCACAGGAAGGAGTTCCAGCCGCTGATGAAGGTGATCGTCGCGATGGCGGCGAAGAAGTTCAGCGAGTTCGGAACGACGACCCGCCAGTACGCGCCCCAGTAACCGAGCCCGTCCACCCGTGCCGCCTCCTCCAGCTCTCGGGGGAACCCCAGGAAGTACTGCCGGAAAAGGAAGCAGGTGAAACCGCTGAAGAGGCCCGGGATGATCAGACCCCGGTAGCTGTCCACCCAGCCGAGGGACGACACGAGGACGAAACTGGGCACGAAGGTGACCGCCGTCGGCACCATCAGGGTCCCCAGAACGGCGTAGAAGACCTTGTTGGCGTGCTGGTACGGGATGCGGGCCAGCCCGTATCCGGCGAGTGAGCAGACCAGCAGGGTGCCGACGGTATGCAGGATCCCGACGACCGCCGAGTTCCAGAGCGACCGGGCGAAGTCGACCGTCGGGTCGTCGAACGGCTCGGTGATGTTGCCCCACTGGATGTCCGACGGGAAGAACGCCCACTCCTCGCCGGTGATCTCAGGATCGGTGGACAGGGCGTTGCGGACGATCAGGTAGAAGGGGACGAGGAAGAGGAGCGCGGCGAGGCAGGTCGCGGCGTACAGGCCCGCGGACCCGAGCACGCTGCCGCGCGAACTGCCCGGCCTGCCCGGCTTGCCCGCCCTGCCCGTGGATCGTCCCGGTCTCCGGGGCGACCCCTTTGCCCCTGGTTCCGCCGCCTTCGGTGCGGGTGTGTCGGCGGTCACCTGGCGTCCTCCCCCCGGCCGAAGCCCATGAACCGGCCCTGCAGCAGCGTCACCAGGCAGATCAGCAGCGTGAGGATCAGCGCGCCCGCGCTGCCCGCGCCGTAGTCCTGGTTGTCGCCCAGGGCCTTGTAGTACAGCTCGACCAGCGGCGGGCGCCCCCACGTGGTCTTGTTCAGCAGGTTGAAGAACTCGTCGAAGGCCTGGTACGCGGCCACGAGCAGCAGCAGGACCACGGCCGTCGACGTCGCGCGCAACTGCGGCAGGGTGATGTACCGGAACGTCTGCCAGCCGGGCCTGGCCCCGTCGATGGCTGCCGCCTCGTACAGCTCGTGCGGGATGTTCTGCAGCGCGGCCAGGAACAGGATCATGTAGAAACCGGCCTGGAGCCACAGCCGTACGGTCACGATGACCAGCCAGTACCAGGGCGGGTTCGGGTCGGCCAGCCACGCGGTGTCGTCCACGCCGAACACGCCGAGCACGGTGTTCGCCAGACCGAAGCGGACCCCGTTGAAGAGGGACATCTTCCAGATGAGCGAGGCGGCGACATAACTCACCGCCGTCGGCAGGAAGAAGACCGAGCGGAAGAAGGCCCGCATGAACCGCAGCCGGTTCACCGCCAGCGCGAGCGCCAGCGACAACGCCCAGGTGGTCGGGACGATGAGCGCCGCGAACACCGTGAAGGTGCCGAGGGATCCCATGAACTGGTCGTCCGTCAGCATGACCCGGTAGTTCTCGAAGCCGATGAACTCGCTGGGCGTGACGGTGAACCGGGCCTCGAAGAAGGACAGCCACGCGCTCCACAGGATCGGCACGTAGACGAAGATCAGCAGGCCGAGGAGGAAGGGCCCGGTGAACAGCCAGAAGTTGAAGGTGCCGCTGGTCCGCAGCGGCCGCCGCGGCCGGGGGGAGCCCTTGGCCGGGGCGGGGCGGGCGGCACCGCGCGCGGTGGTGGTCGACATCTCGTCGCTGCCCGTCCGCGGTCTATCCGAACAGCTTCTGCAGCTCGCGGTCGACCGTCGCGTCGGCCTTGTCGAGCGCGCTCTCCGGGTCACCGCCCTTGCGGACGCAGTCGGCGAGGACGTCCTCCAGGGCGGTGATCATGGCCTGTGTCCAGCCGATGTTGTCGAAGTGCCCGAACTCGTTGAACAGCCTGACGCCCTCGGCCGGCAGACCCGACGTGAGCTTGTCGGCGGACCGGGCGATCGAGGTGCGCGGCGGGATGTGGAAGCCGTAGGAGAGCGACCAGTCCTCCTGGTACTCCTTCTGGTCGATCCACAGCCATTTCACGTACTCCTTGGCCGCCTCGACGTTCTTGCCCTTCGCGTTGACGAACATCGACCAGCCGCCGTTGGTGACTGCCTGCTTGCCCGTGTCGGTGACCTTCGGGAAGGGGAAGATCCCGAGATCGTCACCGAGCGCCTGCTGCATCTGCGGCATCGCCCACATGCCGCACCACTGGATGGCGGTGAGCCCCTGGTTGAGCGCGGAGGGGTCCCAGAAGTCGGTCGGCGCGTCGAGCAGCAGATCACCGCTGGTGAAGAGCTTGCGCAGGGTGCGGAACCCCCCGACCACCCCGTCCGTGTGGTAGGCGATCTCGTTCTTCTCGTCGAGGGTGTCGGCGCCGGATGCCCAGATCATCGGGTTGACGATCGGGTGCAGGGTGTTTCCCAGGTAGATTCCCTTGACTTTGTCCGTGGTCAACTCTGCCGCGGTCGCGAGGAGTTCGTCGAGCGTGGTGGGGACGCCCACGCCGGCCTTCTCGAACATCGACTTGCGGTAGAAGAAGAACTGCGGGTCGTCGATCATCCGGACCCCGTAGATCTTCCCGTCGACGGTGTGCGACTGGATGTCGGCCGGGTTGAAGTCGTCCTGCACCGGCTCGACCAGGTCGGTCAGGTCCGCCACCTGGCCGCTCTTGACGAGCTGGATCTGCGGATGGAACTCGAAGACGTCCGGGGCCTTGTCGGTGAGCAGGGAAGCGAACAGTTTGCTCTCGAAGTTGGAGCCCGTGATCCACTGCGTGGTCACGTCGGCCTCCTCGTAGGCCTTGGCGTAGCGCCTGATGGCCTGTTCGGTGCCGGCCTCGCCGTAGGCGTGGAAGTACTGGACCAGACGCTTGCCCGACCCCGGCCCGCCGTCCCGGCCGGTGTTGCCGCCGCACGCGGCGAGCCCGCCGGCGGCAGCCAGACCCATGGCCGCCCGCAGTACGGAACGGCGGTCCCAGTGGTGAGTACTCCATGCCGACATGTCGACGTCCTTGTCTCGAGTACGGCTCGAAAGGCAGGTGGGGCGGGCGGAGCAGGTGGCCCGGACGGGTGCGGGGAAGTGCAGGCGGCGCTGGCGGTACGGGGCGGTGCACGCGGAGCAGCGGGATCTGCGGTGAACGGCGGACGGCTTCCGGCGGTGGTGCGGCGGTGGTGCGGCGGAGGGCGCGGAAACGCCTGCGGTGCCGGACGTTAACCTTCGGCTAAGGCTTCGGCAAGGGGTTGGACAAAGCCCGCACGAAGCGTTGCGCACCGTTCGGGATGACGAACAAGCCGACGGGGCGGGGACGTTGAGGCTCGGGACGCAGGTGGTGCGAGGGACGCTACGGTCTGCCGCTGCCGCTGCCGCTGCCGCTGCCGCTGCCGCTGCCGCTGCCGCGGGTCCGCGCGGGTGCGGTGGCGTGCGTGCCGTTGCCGCCCTTGCGTGCCGCCTGCAACGCGCCCTCCAGCGCGAACGTCGCCGCGCCCAGGCAGACCGGATCGGTGGGAATGGGGGAGAGCACGATCCGGGTGGCGGCCAGCGGACGGCGCAGCGCGTGCCGGGTGACGGCCTCGCGCACCGCGTCGAGCAGGGGCTCGCCGAACGCGGCCGCGACCCAGCTGCTGAGCACGACCACCTCCGGGTTGAACAGATTGATCAGGCCGGCGATCCCGGCACCGACGTAACGGGCGGTGTCCTCGAGGACCTTGACCGCCACCGGGTCGCCCGAGGCCACCCCTCGCGCCAGGGCGTCGACCGTGGCCGTCTGGTCGCCGGGACGCAGCAGCGGGCTGCGCGGGCTCACCTCCCGCAGGTTCAGCATGATCCCCGGCGCACCGGTGTACGTCTCGACGCAGCCGCGATTGCCGCAGTGGCACGGGCGCCCGTCCAGGACGAGCGTGGTGTGTCCCCACTCGCCGGCGCTGTTGCTGACCCCCCGGTGCACCCCGCCGCCCAGGACCAGTCCGGCGCCCACCCCGGTCCCGAGGTTGACCACCACCGCGTCGCCGTGCCCGCGCGCCGCCCCGAACCACAGCTCGGCGACCGCGCAGGCGCGCAACGGGTTGTCCAGGTACAGGGGGTGGGAGATCCGCTCGGCGAGGAGGTCCTGCAGCGGCACGTCGTGCCAGTCCCAGTTCGGCGCGTACTCGGAGACGCCCGTGGCGCGGTCCACCTGGCCCGGCACACTCACTCCGGCCCCGAGCACCCGCGCGGACTCGATGCCGGCCCGCTCCACCACCGAGCCGACCGCCGAGGCCACATGGTTCACGACCTGCTCGGGCCGGTTCTCGCCGGGGCGCATCTTCTCTTCGGCGCGGGCCAGCACGTTCAGCGCCAGGTCGAACAGCTCGACCCGGACGTAGGTCTCGGCGAGGTCGACGCCGATCAGGGCGCCGCCCGCCGCGTCGACGGCCACCAGACCGCGCGGCCGGCCGCCGGCCGAGTCCTCGAACCCGACCTCGGTGATCATGCCGAGGTCGAGCAGCTCGCCGACGAGGGTGGCGACCGTCGCGAGACTGAGCCCGGTGGCGGCCGCCAGCTCCTGCCGTGAGGTGGGGGACTCGGCGATGATCTGGCGCAGTACCTCGTAGCGGTTGGCGGTACGGATGTCCCGCGAGGTGCGCTTCACCGGAGGTGCCCCCATCCCTGCCGTGCCGGGCGGCGTCGGCACCGGCGCGCGGCAAGGCTATGGCCGGTGCCGGTGTTCGACAAGGGGTTCGGAAAGGGGCTGTACGAAGGGGACGGGGCCGGTCGGACGGTCAGTCGCCCAGGACGTCCCGCACGAACACGTTGCTGAACTTGCCCTCCGGGTCCAGCGACCGGGCCAGAGCCCGGAAGTCGCCCAGCCGCGGATAGCGGGCACGGAGCTCGGCCACCGGGGTGGTGAACACCTTCCCCCAGTGCGGCCGCGCCTCGAAGGGGGCCAGCGCCTCCTCCAGCCGCCGGACCACGGGCAGCACCGCGGGCGTGTCGGCGACCCAGGTGAAGTGGGCGGCCACGGTGTCCCGGTCGTAGGAAGGGCTCAGCCACTGGCTGTCGGCGGCCACGGTCCGCACCTCGCAGGTCTGCAGCACGGGGGCGACCGTCTCCCGGATCCCGTCGATCGCGTGCAGCATGTCGACGGCGAACCGGCGCGGCAGCAGATACTCCGACTGCAGCTCCGCCCCGCTGCTCGGTGTGAAATCCGCGCGGAAGTGCGGCAGCCGTTCGTGCCAGGGACCCGGCATCCCGAACTGCTCCGTGCAGTTGACCGCCGGCATGCCCGGGACGGGATGCAGCTTCTCGGTCGCGGGCGCCGCCCAGGGGAAGTCCGGCAGCGGCCGGTCCGTACGCCGCTTCACCCACACCTGCCGGAAGCCCGGCGCCGCCCAGTCGGTGAACAGGCTCACGCTGTACGCGGCCGACATCACCGTCTCGAAGGCGGCGAGGTCCAGCCCGGCCGGCGGCAGCTCGGTGAAGAGGTGCTGCTCGACGTCGAACGCCGGCTCCAGGTCCAGGGTGAGCGTCGTGACGACACCGAGCGCCCCGAGGGAGGTGACCGCACCGCCGAACCGGGCCTCGTCCTCGCGGCCGATCCGTATCGCCGAACCGTCCGCCGTGACCAGCTCCACCTCGCGTACCGCCGAGGAGAGCGGGCCGTTGCCGACCCCGGAGCCGTGCGTGCCGGTGGCGACCGAACCGGCCACCGAGATGTGCGGCAGCGACGCCATGTTCGGCAGCGCGAGCCCCCGCTCGTGCACCCGGCGGGCCAGCTCCGCGTACCGCACGCCGCCGCCCACCCGTACCGTCCGGGCCGTCGTGTCCACGTCGACCTGGGCGGGCAGGGCGTCGAGCGAGAGCAGGACGCCGGCCTCGCCCGACTCGGCGATCCTGTTGAAGGAGTGCCCGCTGCCCAGGGCCCGGACCCGGCTGCTCCCGGCGACCAGCGCGCGCAGCGCGTCCAGGGTGTGCGGACGGTGCAGCTCCTTGGCGGCGTACGTGATGTTGCCCGCCCAGTTGGTCACGGTCCCGGTCATCGGTCGTCCTTCCCCGAGGTGCGGGACCGGAGAGGCCCCCGCCGGAATTTATCGCGGGGCCCGGGGTACGCGTCGCCCGGTCGTCCTTCCGCGAGGGACGGCCCGGGACCCGCACGGCACCGAAGCCGCGGACGCCCGGAAGACGTACTGTTCTCGCAGGTCCGAGGGAGTGCCCCACGTCACGTGGGGGCCCCGGCACCACGGACCGAGGGGCGGGGGCATACCGTGAGGAGTCGTACGTCCGAGCCGGGAGTCGTACGTCCGAGCCGGAAGGAGACACGGGATGGGCAGCGGCAGCCGTACCGCGCTGGTCGAGGATCTGATGGAGCGGTTCCCGCATGTGCCGCGCGAGGCCGTTTTCAAGGAGGACCTGCTCCGGGGCGGGGTCGCCTTCGATCCGTCCGCCCTCAGCGACAACGAGAAGGGCGAGGTCAAGCCGAAGTCGTACTTCATCTTCTCCTTCGACCACGGCACCCTGCCCGAGCTGGGTGAGGCCGCGCTGCGGCGCCCGCCCGAGGAGATCATCCTCACCGGCGGCCCCTACGACCTTCGCCGCACCGTGGTCTCGGTGCGGGTGAACCCCGCCTCCCCCTACCGGGTCGCCGCGAACGAGGACGGCGTGCTCGGTCTCTACCTCGACGGGAAGCGGATCTCCGACGTCGGCGTGCCGCCCATGCCGGAGTACTACCGGCACACCCTCTCCAACGGGAAGTCGGTCATGGAGGTGGCCCCGACCATCCAGTGGGGCTACCTGATCTACCTGACCGTCTTCCGGGTCTGCCAGTACTTCGGCGCCAAGGAGGAGTGCCAGTACTGCGACATCAACCACAACTGGCGCCAGCACAAGGCGGCCGGCCGCCCCTACACCGGGG
Organism: Streptomyces sp. NBC_01635; assembly: GCF_045209715.1. Lineage (NCBI taxonomy): Bacteria > Bacillati > Actinomycetota > Actinomycetes > Kitasatosporales > Streptomycetaceae > Streptomyces > Streptomyces sp. NBC_01635. The sequence continues at coordinate 7,367,096 of NZ_CP109277.1, forward strand.
TCAAGGACGTCGAGGAGGTCCTCGAGGCCCTGGAGATCATCGACCGCTATGACACGGCGAAGGCGTCCACCGCCTACACGCTGACCGGCGGCGCGATCACCAAGACCGTCTCCGGCCGCGACGAGGCCGACTTCTACGGCCACTACGCCAAGGCCATCGAGGAGCGCTTCCCCGGCCGCTGGATCGGCAAGGTCGTCGCCCAGGCGCTGCCCCGGGACGACGTGCAGCGCTTCAAGGATCACGGCGTGCAGATCTACCACCCCAACTACGAGGTGTGGGACGAGTACCTGTTCAAGATGTACTGCCCCGGCAAGGAGCGGTACGTCGGCCGCGACGAGTGGCACAAGCGCATCCTGGACTCCGCGGAGATCTTCGGCGCCCGCAACGTCATCCCCAACTTCGTGGCGGGCGTGGAGATGGCCGAGCCGTTCGGCTTCAAGACGGTCGACGAGGCCATCGCCTCCACCACCGAGGGGCTGCGCTTCTTCATGTCGCACGGCATCACGCCCCGCTTCACCACCTGGTGCCCCGAGCCGACGACCCCGCTCGGCAAGGCCAACCCGCAGGGCGCGCCGCTGGAGTACCACATCCGGCTGCTCGAGGCCTACCGCGCGACGATGGACGACTTCGGCCTGTCCTCGCCCCCCGGCTACGGTGAGCCCGGACCGGGGCGCGCGGTGTTCTCCGTCAGCTCCTTCATGGACAGCCTCCCGGCGCAGGAGCCCGCCGAGGCGTGAGACCCGAGCGGGCCGCCGAGAGGGCCGCGAGGGCCTGAGACGGCTCAAGGGGAAGAAGCGGAGAAGCGGAGAAGCGGAGAAGCGGAGAAAACAAGGAAGGCCGGAACCGAGACGTTCCGGCCTTCCTTGCGTATTCTCCGGCGAGGGGCGCGCGCGAGGGGCGCGTACGCGGGCGCCGTGCTGCCCGAAGCGGAGACAGCGCTTGTCAGTTGTGTCGGGAACGTGAAAAGCTCGTCCATCACCCCGAGGGTCCCCCCAACTATGCCGCCAATGTGGCGAGTTGACCTCGTTCGTGGATGCAGGAGACTCATGCCCGACCTGCCGACCCCCCAGGACGCCACCGAGACAGCGCTGTTCTCGGAGTGCTGGGACGCGGTGCTCTCGTACGCCGATCTCTGCACGGCCGGCTCCACCGCCGCCGCGCAACTCGCGCGGGAAGCGTTCGCACAAGGCATACGAGAGGTGCGCGAAGCGGAGGCGAGCACCGTACGCGGCACCGGCCGCCGTTCGTCCCGGCTGCCCCGAATACCCCTGTTGCTGACGGCCGTTCGCGCCACCGCGACGGACTGGGAGGACGCCGGGCAGGGACACCGGCTCGATCCCGACCTGAGGCTGTGGCTCCACTCCGACCAGGCCGCCCGTTACACCGGCCCGCCGCTGAGCCGTCCGGTCGCCCTGCGCGGACTGCGCGATCTGCAGCAGGCCGACGCCGAACTGCTCTGGCTGGCCGAGGCGGAGAGCCTGCCGCTTCCCCTGGTGGCCCGCCGGCTCGGCCTCGACCCCGCCCTCGCGGCCGACGAACTCGCCCAGGTCCGACGCCTGTTCCGGGACCGCTGCCACCGCAACCACCTCGACTCCCCGATGGACGCCGAGTGCCGCAGCTACGCCCGGCTGCTGGACGCCGTCACCCGCTCGCCCGCCGCGGACACCCCCGACGACCTGTCCCGGCACCTCGCCACCTGCGTGCAGTGCGCGGAGGCCGCGGCCTGCCTCCGGCTGCAGGGCGGCGGGCTGCCCGTCGCGCTCACCGGCGGGGTCGTCGGCTGGGGCGGTCTCGCCTATCTGGAGCGCCGCCGCCGCGCGACCGAGGCGCGCCTCGGCCCCGGCCGTCCCGACGGCTCCGACGCGGGCGGAGCTCCCGCCGACGGACCGGACCGGACGCGGCTCGTCCGGAGCGGGCTGATGGTCGCCGCCGTCCTGGTGTCGGGGCTCGCGCTCGCGGTCTCCCTCCTGCAGTTCGGCGGCGCGGAGGCCGACAGCGCGACCCGCCCCGACGCCGACCGCCAGGCGGTGGCCGACCCGGACCTGTACCCGCCCGCGGGACCCGGCGCCCCACCCGCCCCGGCCTCGGGCACCGCTCCCTCCGACGGCGGGGAACCACCCGCCGACACCACCCCCGACGACCACACCCCGGACCGGGCCACCCCCGACGACGACAACGACGCCGGCTCCCACCCCGATCCCGACCCCGAACCCCAGGGCAGCACCTCCGCCACGGCCTCCCCGCCCCGGAGCACCGCGCCCGACAAGCCGGCCGTCTGCCACGCCGTCTACGACCAGGGCAACCAGTGGCCCGACGGCTTCCAGGCCACCGTGACCGTCACCACGACGGAGCCCCTCGACTCCTGGCGTGTCGCCTTCACCTTCCGGGACGGCCAGCGCGTGACCCAGATGTGGGACGCCGAAGCGAGCCAGAAGGGATCCCGCGTCACCGCCACCGCCGCCGACTACAACAGGACGGCCCCGGCCGGCGGAAAACTCGCCTTCGGCTTCCTCGCGTCCTGGACCGGCAAGAACTCCCCGCCCACCGACATCACCCTCAACGGCCGCCCCTGCGCGACCGGGTGACCCGGTCGGCGGCACGTCCGGGACGTGCCGGGACGTGCCGGGGCGGGCGGCTCCCTTCCCGCGGCGGTGGCGTGGGTGCGGGTGCGGGTGCGGAAAAAGAGTTGGCCGCCCGGGCGGCTCTCCCTCTAGGCTGTGGTCAGAAGTGAACAGGAGCCGTCGGCTGCTGTTGTCGGCGTGTGGGGAAAGGGAGGTGTGACCGATGACTGTCTCCGTGATGGGTGCTGCCCGCATCCGGACGTTCGTTCATCCCACCTCCGTGGCCCTCGGCTGACACCTCTTCCTCTGCCGCGCCTGTGACGCGCGGTGCCGGGGCCGCCCTTCGAAGGGTTTCCCTTGAATCTCACCTCTTCCCTGTCTGCTTCCTCGCGTCCTCTCGCCCCCTTCGGCTGGGACGAGGAGTGGGAGGCCGTGTTCTCCTCGTACGGCGCGCAGGGGCTGCTGCCCGGCCGCGTGGTACGGGTCGACCGCGGTCAGTGCGACGTCGTCACCGATGACGGGACCGTGCGGGCCGACACCGCGTTCGTCACTCCGCACGACCCCCTGCGGGTCGTGTGCACCGGGGACTGGGTCGCCGTCGACCCGGCCGGGGGCACGCCGAGGTATGTGCGGGCGTGCCTTCCACGGCGTACCGCCTTCGTGCGTTCGACTTCCTCCAAGCGGTCCGAGGGGCAGATCCTCGCCGCCAACGTCGACCACGCCGTCATCGCCGTCTCGCTCGCCGTCGAGCTGGACCTCGCCCGGATCGAGCGGTTCCTCGCGCTCGCCTGGGAGTCCGGGGCACAGCCGTTGGTGGTGCTCACCAAGGCCGACCTCGTACCGGACCCGGTGACGCTGGGACACCTGGTCCAGGACGTGGAGACCAGCGCGCCCGGCGTGCCGGTGCTCACCGTCAGCGCGCAGGACGGGTCCGGGCTCGACGTCCTCACCGCGGTCGCGGCCGGCGTGACGTCCGTACTGATCGGCCAGTCCGGCGCCGGCAAGTCCACCCTCGCCAACGCGCTCCTCGGCGAGGACGTGATGGACGTACGGGCCACCCGCGACGTCGACGGCAAGGGCCGCCACACCACCACCACCCGCAACCTGCTCGCCCTGCCCGGCGGGGGAGTCCTCATCGACACCCCGGGCCTGCGGGGCGTCGGCCTCTGGGACGCCGGCAGCGGCGTCGGCCAGGTGTTCTCCGAGATCGAGGAGTTCGCCGAAGGCTGCCGCTTCCACGACTGCGCCCACGAGAGCGAGCCGGGCTGCGCGGTCCTCGAGGCCGTCGAGACAGGCGCCCTTGCGGAACGCCGGCTGGAGAGCTACCGCAAGCTGCTCCGGGAGAACCGGCGCATCGTCGCCAAGACCGACGCACGCCTGCGTGCGGAGATCCGCAAGGACTGGAAGCGGAAGGGGGCGATGGGCAGGGCCGCCATGGAGGCGAAGCGGGGCGGCGGCAGGCAGTTCTAGCGTCCCCCGGCAGGTTCCGGCTCCGGCGGCGCACCTCCGTCCGCGGCCTGGCCGCCTGCCGCTCACCTTCATGTCCGATTTCCGCCAGCCGGGGCCCTCCGGCCGGCGGAGACTGGACGGTGTGATGGACGAGGACAGCAGGTACGAGGCGGTGCGCAGCCGGGACGGGCGGTTCGACGGGGCGTTCTTCTTCGCCGTGGGGACGACCGGGATCTACTGCCGTCCCAGCTGCCCCGCGGTCACGCCCAAGCGGCGCAATGTGCGGTTCTTCCCGACCGCCGCCGCCGCGCAGGGCGCCGGGTTCCGGGCCTGCCGGCGGTGCCGCCCGGACGCCGTTCCCGGCTCCGCCGAGTGGAACGTACGCGCCGACGTCGTGGGCCGGGCCATGCGGCTGATCGCCGACGGCGTCGTCGACCGCGAAGGCGTCGCCGGACTGGCCGCACGGCTCGGCTACAGCGCCCGCCAGGTACAGCGCCAGCTCACCGGCGAACTCGGCGCCGGGCCCGTCGCACTCGCACGGGCGCAGCGCGCGCACACCGCGCGCGTGCTCCTGCAGACCACCGGGCTCCCGGTCACCGAGATCGCCTTCGCCGCCGGGTTCGCCAGCGTGCGGCAGTTCAACGACACCGTCCGGGCCGTGTACGCCGCCACTCCCAGTGAGCTGCGGGCCACCGCGCCCCGCAGCGGCCGGGCCGGCCGCCGCACCGCCACCCCCACCGCCGGCCTCCCCCTGCGCCTCGCCCACCGCGGCCCGTACCAGCCCGGCCCGGTCTTCGACCTGCTGGAACGCGAGGCCGTCGAGGGCATCGAGGACGTCACCGGAACCCCGGGCGCCCGCACCTACCGGCGCACCCTGAAACTCCCGTACGGCACCGGCATCACCGCCGTCGACGAACACCCCGGCACCGCGCGCACCGGCTCCGGCGCCCACCCCGGCGGCTGGCTCGACGCCCGGATCCACCTCACCGACCTCCGCGACCTGACCACCGCCGTGCAGCGGCTGCGCCGCCTGTTCGACCTGGACGCGGACCCGTACGCCGTCGACGAACGGCTCGGCGCCGACGCGCGGCTCGCCCCGCTGGTCGCCGCCCGGCCGGGACTGCGCTCGCCGGGCACCGCCGACCCCGAAGAACTCGCGGTACGGGCCCTGGTGGGCCGCGACCGGGCCGCACGGCTGGTCCAGCGGTACGGCAAGACGCTCGACACCCCCTGCGGCGCCCTCACCCACCTCTTCCCCGAACCGGCCGCCCTCGCCGGCGCCGAACCCGAAGACACCCTGGGCGCGCTCACCGCCGCCCTCGCCGACGGCGCCGTACGGCTCGACCCCGGCGCCGACCGGGACGCGGCCGCGGACGCCCTGCGCGGCGTTCCGGGCCTGGAGGCCCGTACCATCGCCGGGATCCGCACCCGTGCCCTCGGCGACCCGGACGTGGCCCCGCCCGGCCCCGCCCTGCCCGACAGCTGGCGCCCCTGGCGCTCATACGCCCTGAACCACCTGCGCACGGCAGGGGAGTTGGAGTACTCATGAACACCATGACACCCGCCACGACACCCATCCCGACGGGCACGACGACGAGCACGACGACCAGCGGTGCGGATGCCGTGGACACCTACTGGACCAGTGTCGACAGCCCTCTCGGGGTGCTGCTGCTCACCGCCGGCCCGGACGGGGCGCTGACTTCGCTCTCCGTGCCCGGGCAGAAGGGCGGGCGCAGCGTGCGGGACGACTGGCGGCAGGACCCGGGACCGTTCCGCGCGGCCGAGGAGCAGCTCGCCGCGTACTTCGCCGGTGAGCTCAAGGACTTCCGGCTGCCGCTGCTCACCACCGGCACCCCCTTCCGGGAGAAGGTCTGGGCCGCGCTCGACGACGTCCCCTACGGGTCGACCGTGTCCTACGGCGAGATCGCCGCGCGGATCGGCGCCCCCAGGGCCGCGGTACGGGCCGTCGGCGGGGCGATCGGCGCGAACCCGCTGCTGATCGTGCGCCCCTGCCACCGGGTGATCGGCGCCGACGGGGCACTGACCGGATACGCGGGCGGTCTGGACCGCAAGATCCACCTGCTCACCCACGAGGGAGTGCTCCGCCCGTAGCCGAGGGCCGAGGGCGAGGGCCGGGAGTCGAGGGCCGGGAGTCGAGGGCCGGGGGCCGGGAGCCGAGGGCCGGTGGGCTTCAGCCCCAGATCACCGTGCCGAGCCACGCCGCCGTGATCAGCAGGCAGGCGAACAGCTCGGTCAGCACGCTCCAGCCGCCCGAACGCATCGCCGTACGCGTCGCCGTCACCGCCTCGCCGTGGCGGCCCAGGCGGATCCGCTCGCAGGCGTAGATTCCGGCCACGAAACCCGGGACCGCGCCCAGCACGGGCACCAGCACGAAGCCCAGGAACGACCCCGTGCCCGCGTACGCCAGCACCCGGCCGTCGATGCCGCCGGCCTCCAGCCGGCGGGGCGGCAGGGTCCAGCGGACCGCCTGGGAGAGGAACAGGACGACCGTCGCCCCGACGAGCACCCACCACGCCACGGGCCGCGGGTCCTTCAGCGCCCACCACATGATCGCGGCCCACACCAGCCACGACCCCGGCACCCCGGGCAGCAGTACTCCGCACAGACCGAAAAGGATCACCACTCCGGCCAGCAGGAGATCCCACGCTCCCATCTGTCCAGAGTGCCGGAGGACGACCGGAGGCGCAGATCAGGTGCGGGGGACGCGCACCGGTCCCTCGCGTCGACCCCTCGTGTCGAACAGATGTGCCTCCGGGTGCCCCGAGTGGCCGGTGTGCCGTGTGTCGTGCGGTGCCGGGAACGGATTTCCCGATGCTCCGTTTTCATCGGGCCCGCGCGGTGGACAATTCAAGGTATGAGCGAGCAGGGAGGCAGGTCCACCGGTCACGAGGACGCCTGGTGGGGGCAGTTGTACGACGGCGCCACCGAGGACACGGGCCCCGCACCCGCACCCGATTCCCTGGACGACCGCTTCGACTCGGCGGCGGACACGGTGAACGAGGCGGTCGGCGGCCCGGCGGACGTGAAGCCCTCCGCAGGGGACTCCTCCGGCGCCCCGCCACCCGCTCCGAGGCCGGTGCCCGGGAGCGGGACGTCCCCCGGGCGGCCGCCCGGCACACCGCAGCCCGGCGGCCGGACACCCCGCCCGCCGGAAGGGCCACCGCCGGCATGGCCCCCGCCGGGCCGTACGACCTCGGCGACCGGCTTTCCCCTACCTCCCGTCCCGCCCCTCCCGCCCGTCCCGCCCGGCCCCGCCCCCACGCTCACCGACGCTCCCGCCGACCCCCGTGCCCCGCGTCCCGTCCAGCCCGTGGAGCCGCCGCCCTCGTCGCGCGGCCACGTGGGCTCCCGGCCGCCCACCTACGACGCCGAGCCCACCACGCTGCCCGCCGCCGACCCCCACGAACTGGACGACCTGGTCCCGGACACCGTGCTCGACGGAGCCCGGTACGGGGCCTGCACCCTGCGGGCCGCCTCCGTACGCGGCGACTCCGCGCGGTACCGGGGCGAACTGCGGCGGGACGCCCTGCTGACCGCCCGGTTCGGCAGCGGGGACCGGGCCCTGGTGCTGGTGGCGGTCGCCACCGGAGTACGGGGCACCCCCGGCGCCCACCGCGCGGCCGCCGAGGCCTGCCGGTGGATCGGCAAGGCGGTGGGCCTCAGCCACGCCCGCCTCGCCGAGGACATCAGGGCCGGCCGGCGCGGCGACCTCAAGTCGGGGCTGCACCGCCTCACCGACCGCACCCTCGGCAGGCTCCGGGCGGGCGCCGCCGAGCAGGGCCTCGAACCCGAGACGTACGCGGCCACCCTGCGCTGCCTGCTGCTGCCCGCGGACCCCGAATGCCGGACCCGGGTCTTCTTCGGCGTCGGCGACGGCGGACTGTTCCGGCTGCGGGACGGGGCCTGGCAGGACATCGAACCGAAGGCCGCCGAGGCCAGGGGCGGGGCCGTCCTCGGCTTCGGCTCGCCGCCCTCCGAGACGCCCGAGGGCGACCGGCTCACCATGGACCTCGGCATACCGACACCCCCGAGCCCCTACGAGCCCGCCCCCGAACCTCCGCGTGACCCCTTCCGCTTCCGTACGTCCGTCGCCCGCCGGGGTGACACCCTCCTGCTGTGCAGTCCGGGCCTCGCCGACCCGCTGCGCGGCGAGGACGAACTCGGCGCCCACCTGGCCACCCGGTGGTCCCGTCCCGAACCGCCCGGCCTCGCCGCGTTCCTCGCCGACATCCAGGTACGGGTCAAGGGATACGCGGACGACCGCACGGCCGCCGCCGTCTGGGAGGCGTGAGCGCTCCGGGTGTGCCTCCATGGAACCCGAACGGAGATCCAGGGATTCACGGACACCGAAGGGGCACCTGGGAACCATGGCCAAACAGAACGTCGCGGAACAGTTCGTCGACATCCTGACCCGCGCGGGAGTCAAGCGCCTCTACGGCGTGGTCGGCGACAGCCTCAACCCCGTCGTCGACGCGGTGCGCCGCAACTCCGCCATCGACTGGGTCCACGTCCGGCACGAGGAGACCGCCGCCTTCGCCGCCGGCGCCGAGGCGCAGATCACCGGCAGGCTCGCCGCCTGCGCCGGCTCCTGCGGGCCCGGCAACCTCCACCTCATCAACGGGCTGTACGACGCCCACCGGTCCATGGCCCCGGTCCTCGCCCTCGCCTCGCACATCCCGTCCAGCGAGATCGGCCTCGGCTACTTCCAGGAGACCCACCCCGACCAGCTGTTCCGCGAGTGCAGCCACTACAGCGAGATGATCTCCAGCCCGCAGCAGATGCCCCGGCTGCTGGACAGCGCCATCCAGCACGCGGTCGGCCGTTCCGGTGTCAGCGTCGTCACCCTCCCCGGCGACATCGCCGACCGGGCCGCCCCCGAGAAGGCCGCCGAGACCGCCCTGGTCACCTCCCGGCCCACGGCCCGCCCCGGCGACGCCGAGATCGACCGCCTCGTCGACATGATCGACGAGGCCGAGAAGGTCACCCTGTTCTGCGGCGCCGGCACGAGGGGCGCGCACGCCGAGGTCATGGAGTTCGCACAGAAGATCAAGTCCCCGGTCGGGCACGCCCTGCGGGGCAAGGAGTGGATCCAGTACGACAACCCGTACGACGTCGGCATGAGCGGGATGCTCGGCTACGGCGCCGCCTACGAGGCCACCCACGAGTGCGACCTGCTGATCCTGCTCGGCACCGACTTCCCGTACAACGCCTTCCTCCCCGACGACGTGAAGATCGTCCAGGTCGACGTGCGGCCCGAGCACCTGGGCCGGCGCACGAAGCTGGACCTGGCGGTGTGGGGCGACGCGCGGGAGACGCTGCGCTGCCTGATCCCGCGGGTCCGGACCAAGGACAACCGGAAGTTCCTCGACCGGATGCTGAAGAAGCACGCGGACGCGCTGGAGGGGGTGGTGAAGGCGTACACCCGCAAGGTGGACAAGCACGTACCGATCCACCCCGAGTACGCGGCCGCCGTCCTGGACGAACTCGCGGACGAAGACGCGGTGTTCACCGTCGACACCGGGATGTGCAACGTCTGGGCCGCCCGCTACATCTCGCCCAACGGCCGCCGCCGGGTCATCGGTTCGTTCTCCCACGGCTCGATGGCGAACGCGCTGCCCATGGCGATCGGGGCCCAGTTCACCGACCGGGGCCGGCAGGTCGTGTCGATGTCCGGCGACGGCGGATTCTCCATGCTGATGGGGGACTTCCTCACCCTGGTCCAGTACGACCTGCCGGTGAAGGTGGTCCTGTTCAACAACTCCTCCCTCAGCATGGTCGAGTTGGAGATGCTGGTCGCCGGACTGCCGTCGCACGGCACCGCCCTGAAGAACCCCGACTTCGCCGCCGTCGCCCGCGCCTGCGGCGCCCACGGGGTGCGCGTGGAGAAACCGAAGGAGCTCGCCGGGGCGCTGAAGGCCGCGTTCAAGCACAAGGGGCCGGCCCTCGTCGACATCGTCACCGACCCCAACGCGCTGTCCATCCCGCCGAAGATCAGCAAGGAGATGGTGACCGGCTTCGCCCTGTCCGCCTCCAAGATGGTCCTGGACGGAGGGGTCGGCCGGATGGCGCAGATGGCACGGTCCAACCTGCGCAACATTCCGCGCCCGTGACGGCGGCGGCCGAGAGCGCGGGCGCTCAGCCCGCGCGGGGCGCCCAGCGGCGGTGGGAGGTGTCGTACTCGTAGCGGGGCAGCCCCTCGATACCGCTGGTGCGGAACGGACGGCCGGCGTCGTCGATCCGGACGGTTCCGGAGCGGCCGCCCGAGGACCAGTCCAGCTCCAGGTACCAGCGGCAGTCGCAGTCCGCGGTCGTGGCGGTCACCTCCAGCACCTCCGGGTCCTTCGCGGAGACCCGGTAGGGCATGCGGACCGCCGGGACCGGCGTACCGGCGTCGTTCCCGGCCACCGCGCGGGCGATCGGCCGGTCCTTGTCCAGGTCCACCGCGAAGTACCGCGGGGTGAGGGCACCGCCGCACCCCTGGTCCATGGCGTACGCGTTGCCCGGAGCGGGATCGGTACGGCCGGCCACCCGGACCCGCAGTGCCGTGAGGACGACGGCCGTGTCCGACGTTCCCTGCACGGACAGTTTCACGATCGTCTCGCCTCCGTGCACCGCCGCCTGCGTCGCCGCCCAGGCACCGGCGTCCTGGGGGACCGGGGGCGGCGGCACCTGGGCGGGCGGCTTGGCGACGACGTAGTCGTGACCGCAGCCGAAAGCCCAGGCCTGGGAGTCGACGGTCCAGGCGAGAGGCGTACCGGCGGGCGTGGCGGAGCCCTCGGACGAGCCCCCGGACGAACCTTTGGAGCCGCTCCCTCCGGCACTCCCGGAGGTGTCACCGGAAGCGGCCGGGCCGGACGGCTCGCGTCCGGTTCCGGGGCCGTCCGGTGTGCGTTCCGGGCGGCCGGACGAGGGGGAAGCGGAGGCGGGCGGCGACGAGGCGCGCAGGCCCGGTGCCGTGGGGTCCGCGGAGGCGGTCGGCACGGAGTCCGCGGTGGCCCGGTCGCGGCCGTCGGGGGAGGAACGGTGACCGTCGGGCAGCGCGGCCAGCGTGCCCACGGTGCCGAGTAACGCACACGCGACGGCCAGGACCCCCGCCACGCGTTTGCGCCGGTACCAGGGGCGAGGGAGGGGGCGGTCGGCCGGGGGATGGGGGCCGGCCGGGGGGTGTGGGCCGATGACGACGCCCGCGTCCAGGAGCGGCCGATCGGCGCCGATGGTGGCGCCGGCGGCGGACGGCGGGTCCGTGCCCTCCGCCGCGGTCTTCGTCCCCGCTTCGGACGCGGCCTTCGTCTCCGCCCCCGCGGCCGTGTCCGCGTCGCCCTCCGCTTCCTGCTCGGTCCCCGTCCCCGCCTCCGCCGTCTCTCCCGTTCGCGGCCGTTGCCGTGCCGTGACGGCCGCGAGCCAGTGGCGGTGGAGTTCCAGGCGTTCCGTGCCCGACGCCCCGCACAGGGCGGCGAAGCGTTCCACCGGGGCGAAGTCGAGGGGGACCGCCTCGCCCGCACAGTAGCGGTGCAGCGTGGAGGTGTTCATGTTCAGACGGCGGGCCAGCGAGCCGTAACTGCGGTCCGTGCGTTCCTTCAGTTCCCGCAGCCGAGCCGCGAACTCCGCCACGTCGTCCTGTGCCGACACCTTCACCCCGCACACACTCGTTGGGCCGAACGGGCCCGGGACGGCATCCCAGGCACCTCATATACCTGCACGTCAGATGGGCTGGGATGGTTCCATGCCCCGGGAACGGCCGCCGACGCTTGCGCCGGCCACCCGGGACGGCGGATGCTCCTGGTGTCGCCCCGACGGCCACCGGACGGACCGTCCGGGCCATCCCGGCAGCACCCGCATCCCACCACGCACTCCTCACGAGGGACACCCATGCCCCTGCGCACCCGGGCCGCCGCGCTCTCCGCCGTCTCTGTCATCACCCTCGCCGCCATCACCTCGCTCACCGGGCCGGCCGGAGCCGCGCCGGCCGGAGCCGCGCCGGCCACGGACGCCGTTCCGAAGGTGAAGACCGCCGCGCCCAAGTTCCTCGCGGCGTCCCAACTGCCGCCGCACCCGTCGTCCGAGTGGACGGCGGGACCCGTCACCGACGGCTTCCCGGTCGAACTCGCCTACTGTCTGGGCGAAGACGGCATCCCGGCCTACGACTACCGGCACCGGGTCTTCCACACCGAGCTGGACGCGGGCGCCGTACAGGCCACGGTCGTGACGGGCTCGGCCGCCAAGGGCAAGGCGCTGGCCGCCCTGATCAACAAGAAGATCCGTTCCTGCGCGGACCGCATCGAGCGGTCCGACCCGGAGATCGAGGCCGAGGGCCGGTACTACGGCTCGCTGCCGGTCGAGGAGGGCGCGCAGGTCCACGGACTGCACACCCAGGCCTCCTGGGGCGCCACCGACATCCACCTGCTGTCGGTGGGACGGGACGGGAGGACGGTCACCCTTGTGAGCTGGGGGCAGATGGGCGACTTCGGCGACGCCCCGGTGGCCGCTTTCAAGAAGACGACGACCAAGGCCGTCGACAAGCTGTACTGACGCCGGAAAACCCTGTCCGAAACGCCGCTGTCCGGAAGGAACCGCCCGGAAGGGCATGGTCCGCATCGGGCCCTACGACCACCGCGAATCCGGGGTCGTCCTCTCGCCACGGGGGTCGGGAGGACGACCCCGCACACGTGTGTGGCCGTTGAAGTTCGGCCAATAACCGGCCTTGACGATGCCGCATGACTGGCGCGTGGGTGACGGGGCATGGATTTCCACGAACGTGTTCGAGCCGCAGGGGGAATCGACACCGGAACGCGGGCGGGGGCCATGAGAAGGCAGGTACAAGGGGGTTGTCCCGGCACGGCGGGGACCGGCTCGGTGACGACCGTGGAAGGGACGGCCGACGGGGGCGGGGAACGAGTGTCGGAGGCACAGCTCAGGCGCCGGCTGGGGCGCGCGGACCTGCGGGCGGTGCCCGAGTCCCGCCACGACCTACGACGACTGCTCAGGCACTGGGGAAGGCCCGGGCAGTCGGAGACGGCCGAACTGCTCACCACCGAGCTCGTCACCAACGCGCTGATCCACACCGACCGGGCGGCGGTCCTCACCGCCACCGTCGGACCCCGGGGATTACGGGTCGAGGTACGGGACTTCGTGGACCACGAGCCCCGGCCGCGGGTACCGGACGCCGACGACGGTACGCACGGCCGGGGGCTGGTCCTGGTCGAGTCCCTCGCCGACGCGTGGGGGATCAGGGCGCACGGGGTGGGCAAGGCGGTCTGGTTCGAACTCGACGCGGACGCGGCCTGACACGGGCACCGGTACAGGCATCGGCACCGACATGGAAACCGGCGCCGGCGCACTGAACGGGGCGGGGCACGGCCCGCACAGGCCGTGCCCCGCCCCGTTCAGTCGTCCCGCCGACGTCAGCCGAACTGCTGCTCCAGGTCCTTGAGTTTGCGCTCCAGGGAGTCCAGGCGCGGCAGTGCCTGGGTGTCGTCCTCCGCGGTGAGGTCGACGGTCGTCGGATCGGAAGCACCGCGCACCGGCTGCAGAGAGGGGCGCGAGCGTACGGGCAGGACGGCCTCCGGCGCCGCTATGGCAGGCTCCGCGGGCACCACGTCGTCCGCCCGCTCCACCGTCGGGGCCGCCACGGGATGGCCGCCGCCCACGAGGGCGCGATGGCCCCGGCTGATGGCTTTCAGCCGCGCCCGCTCCACTCGCTCCTGGCCACGCCGGCGCCGGCGCGTCTCGTCCTTCTGGCGCTGGTCCTCGCGGACCTCCTCGACCGCCTCGTCGAGGCTGCGTACGCCCTCCAGCAGCATCAGCGACCAGGCACGGTACGTCTCCCGGGGAGCCCGCAGCCAGCGGACGATGCGGATCTGCGGCAACGGGCGCGGCACCAGGCCCTGTTCGCGCAGGGCGGCCCGGCGGGTCTGCTTCAGCGCACGGTCGAACAGCACGGCCGCCGACAGGGACATGCCCGCGAAGAAGTGCGGAGCACCCGCGTGCCCTATGCCCCGGGGAGCATGCACCCAGTTGAACCAGGCCGCGGCGAACGCGAACGTCCACACGAGTATGCGGGAGCCGAGCGCCGCGTCACCGTGACTGGCCTCGCGCACGGCGAGCACCGAGCAGAACATCGCCGCGCCGTCCAGACCGAAGGGCACGAGGTACTGCCAGCCGCCGGACAGTCCGAGGTTCTGCTCGCCGAAGCCGACCAGACCGTGGAAGGAGAGCGCGGCCGCCACCGCGGCACAGCAGAACAGCAGGATGTAGGAGACAGTGCCGTACAGCGCCTCCTTGCGCCTGCGGCGCTCCTCGCTGCGCTCCCACGAGTCGTCCGCGCTCGTGTCCTTGACCGAGGAGCGCTTGCCGCGCGCGAGCACCGCCACCGCCGCCAGCATGCCCAGGAGCAGCACGGCGCCCGGAAGCAGCCAATTCAGCGATATGTCGGTCAGTCTCATCCAGGGGTCCCTTGCATTGGGATAGGGCGTAACGCCCGCCATAGTGGCCCAATCCCGCCGTCCTTCAGGGGATTTCGGGGCAAGTGGCCGCCATTGGAGCGCGAGGGAGTACCCGGGGCGGCGTTCTGCTCGAACTGACGTGTGAGGGACAGGAGTTGGGTTCGAATGAGACTACTCGTACGGGTGGTTAGGTGAATACACCTCGCGACAGGTGAGGGAATTGTGAAGTCCCTGTGACCTTCGCGGGGCTCGGAGCCGGGCGGGCGCGGCGGACGGGCGCGGGCGCACCGCTGCCCGACGCGGCGTCAACTCGCCTTGGCCACCGGCATGTCGATGTCTTCGACGGGCATGCTGATGACCTTGCCGCCGGCCGCCCTGCCGCTCGCCTTCCCGACGCCGCAGGTGCGCGGGCAGTTGGCGCAGATGTCGTCGGGGCGCAGGGTGTAGAACATGCAGCAGCTGATCCGGTCCCGGGTGTGCGTGGCTTCGCCGCCCGGCCCGGTGACCGGACGGAAGCCCGCCGCGCCGACGTACGGCTTGGTCGCACCCGGCAGCAGCAACTCCAGCTCCCGCAGGGCCCGCTCCTCCTCGCCCAGCAGTTGGCCGATGTACCGCAGGCTCTCCACCACCTCGTCGGTCGCCATGCCCCACAGGGCGCGGCCGCGACGGCGCATCCTCGGGCCGAAGCCCGTCAGGACGGGTTCGAGGTGCTCGGCGACGGAGGCGCGCACCTCGGCCCGCAGGGCCTCCTCGTCCGGAACCGCGCGGGCGCCGGGCAGCGCGGCCGCCGGGTCGTCCGGAAGGCAGGCGAACGATTCGGGGCGCACGGCCATGCGGCCCACGGCGAGTCCGTCGGCCGAGCGGTCGAAGGAGACGTGGGTCACCGGGTAGCGGGGCACGCGGCGGTGCAGGAACCACGGCACGGTGATCAGCAGGCAGGCGGGCCAGGCGTAGCGGTGCAGGCCGAAGCTGGCGACCACGTCGGGGCGAGCCTGCTGTCCGTAGTCCCGCAGCACCTGGCTGTCGTCCCAGGACAGGAAGGCGTCCAGGGCGGAGCCGCCGTCCCCCTCGGCGAGAGCGTCGGCGGACACCCAGGCGCCGCCTCTGGGCGCCTCCTCGCCGGGGGCGAGTTCCGTGACGGCGAGTGCCGGGAAGGCCTCCGCCAGACGGGCGTACGCGTCCGCGACGGCCGAACCGGGCGCTGCCATGGGACCACCCCTTCACGTCTCGCCGAACCGGCCCGACGCCGGAGCGGTAAAGGTAAGCCTCACCTTACCTAAGATCGTTGAGATGTGAACCGCGGGGCCCGTGCCCGTAAGGTGCTTGACGAACGGCTGACAAGCCGCCGTAATGACCCCAAGTACTGAAACATCCGGAGGAGGGCCCCGTGAGGCAGGGCACGAAGGGCTTCGCAGGGACGGGTGACACCGGAACCGGACAGGGCGGCCCGGCCGCAGGCGCGGACGGGGGCGCGCGCACGGGCGCGGGCAGGGTCAGGGCGCCCGCCCGGTCCGGCACACGGGGCCGGGAGGGCGACGCCGTACCCGGTCGGGACGACGCCGTACGCGGCGAGCACACCCACAGCGAACCGGCCGCCGTCCTTCCCCGGCCACGGACGCCCGTCCAGCGGTCCTCCGTGCGCGGGCAGGTCCTCGCCGCACTGCGCACCGCGCTGGTGACGGGTGACCTGCGGCCCGGCGTGGTGTACTCCGCGCCGGTGCTGGCCGAGCGGTTCGGGGTCTCCGCGACCCCCGTCCGGGAAGCCATGCAGCAACTCGCCCTGGAGGGCGCGGTCGAGGTCGTGCCGAACCGGGGCTTCAGGGTCGTCGAGCGGGGCGACCGGGAGCTGGCCGAACTGGCCGAGGTCCGGGCGCTGATCGAGGTCCCGATGGTGCTGCGGCTGGCCCGTACGGTGCCCGCCGAACGCTGGGCCGAACTGCGCCCCCTCGCCGAAGCCACGATCCGCGCGGCCTCCTCCGGCTGCCGGGCCACGTACGCCGAGTCCGACCGTGCCTTCCACTGCGCGGTGCTCGCCCTCGCCGGCAACGAACAACTGGTCCGGATCGCCGAGGACCTCCACCGCCGTGCCCAGTGGCCCCTGGCCGGCGCCGCCCCCGGCCCTCTCGGCCGGGTGGGACTGGTGGCCGACGCCCACCAGCACACGGCCCTGCTGGACGCGCTGATCGCGGGCGACCAGGACACGGTGCGGTCACTGCTGGAGGAGCACTTCACCGGCGCGGTCTGAACGGCGGCCCGTCCCCCGCGTTCGGAACCCGGTACGGGGTCCGGAGCCGCGGGCGTTCCTACGCCGTCGCCGCTCCCGGGGCCGGCGGGGCCAGCTGGCGGGACAGCCAGGTGGGGACACCGCCGAGCAGGCGCAGCAGCCGGCGGGCCTCCTCGCGCAGGCGGGACGCCTCCGGCTCGGTCTCCGTGTCGGCGAGGGAGACCAGGGCCGGGGCCGTGCCGACCAGATAGCCCAACTCCTCCCGGATCCGCAGAGATTCGGCGAAGCCGTGCCGTGCCTCCGCCAACTCGCCCTCCCGCAGGGCGAGTCCGGCGAGATGACGCCATGTGCCGGAGAGCAGCAACGGGTCGGCGTGCGCGGTGGCGCCCGCGTGGGCGCGGCGGTACGCGGCACGCGCCGACTGCGGGGAGCGGGACAGGTTCTCCGCGATCAGCCCGCGCCGGAAGTCCAGCAGCGCCCGGGCCGGAGCCTCGGGAGGGATCAGCGCCGCCGCGCGCCCGAGCGCGGCCCGCGCCTCGTCGGCCCGGTCGCGCACCGCGAACAGGGTGGCGGCGTAGGCCAAGTACCCGCGTTCACAAGCGGCGGCGCCCCGTTCGTCGTCGGTGTCGGCCAGCGCCTCGGCCGTACGCAGCGCGTCCTCGGCCTCGGCCCAGCCCGTCTCCGTGTACAGGCACCGCTCCACCAGGAGCGACGACCGCTGCAGCGCGGCGGCCGCGGTGTCCGGGGTGAGCAGAGCGGCGGCGTCGGCCCAGCAGGCACGTGAGCGCAGCCGCCATACCGCGGTCTGGAGGGGATCGTCACCAGCGGTCGTTCCGTTACCAGACATGGCGGTGTGCGCCACGTTGCCCTCCCCGAGCACGCCATCGAGCTGTTGAGTGGTGGCCGCATCTCAGCACGAACAACGGGGTCGGGCCAAGAGGGTGGGTGAAGGATTTCACAAAGTCGTGGATCAACGGGCACGAACGGGGGAGCGCCCGACGGCGCATATGACACCCCATCGGCGCACCCTCGGCGCGCGCGCCCCGCCCCGCGCGACTTCCACCGCCCCCGCCCCGCGTCCGCCGGGCCGTCAGCTCATGCGGAGGGCCAGGAAGAAGTCCAGCTTGTCCTCCAGGCGGGACAGGTCACGGCCCGTCAGCTGCTCGATGCGGCCCACCCGGTACCGCAGCGTGTTGACGTGCAGGTGCAGCCGGGCGGCACAGCGGGTCCAGGAGCCGTCGCAGTCCAGGAAGGCCTCCAGGGTGGGGATCAGTTCGGCGCGGTGGCGCCGGTCGTAGTCCCGCAGCGGGTCCAGGAGACGGGCGGTGAAGGCCCGGCGTACGTCGTCGGGGACGAAGGGGAGCAGCAGGACGTGCGAGGCCAGCTCATGGTGGCCGGCCGCGCAGACCCGGCCCGGCCGCGCCGCGGCCACGCGCCGCGCGTGCCGCGCCTCCTCCAGGGCCCCGCGCAGCCCCTCCGCCGAGTGCACGGCCGCGCTGACCCCGAGGGTGAGCCGCCCGTCGCCGTCCAGACCGGCCGTCAGCGGCTCCCTTATGGACTCCAGCAGGGCGTCGGCGAGGAGTCCCCGCCCGTCGGCGCCGTCGTGCTCGCCCGCCACCGCGGGCAGCGGAACGAGCGCGACCGCCTCGTCCCCGGTGTGCGCCACCGCGATCCGGTCGGAGTGCTCGGGCCCCGTCGACGCCGGGTCGACCAGGATCTCCTCGAGCAGCGCCTGCGCCGCCGCGCCGCCCTCGGCCCCGCCGCCGTCCCAGTCGACCCGCGCGACGACCACCTGCCAGTGCGGCGCGGTCCCGAGGCCGGGTACCAGCACCGGCGCCGCCACGCGCAGCCGGGCCGCGACCTCGGCCGGCGCGGCGCCCGCCTGCACCAGCTCCAGCACCTCCTGCGCGAGCCGGCGCCGTACCGCGCGCGCCGCGTTCCGGCGCTCCCGCTCCACCACGATCAGCTGGGTGACCCCGTACAGCAGGTCCAGCCGCTCCTCGGCCCAGTCCCCGGCGTCCGCCTCGACCACCAGCAGCCAGTCCGACAGCACCGTCTCCCGGCCGTCCCGCGGCTCCGGGGAGGCCGGTGTGCCGTGCCCGTCGTGCGCGGGCTGTGCGGCCTGCGGGGCGGCCGCCGCCGTCGGGGCCGTGGACCTGTCGCCGTGCACCGGGAAGAGGCTGTACGTCGTCCGGTCGTCCAGCGTCACCCGGTGCGGCTCGGGACGGCCGCCGCGGGCGGCCGCCAGATGCTCCGCCGCGATCCGCACGCACACGTCGCCGGGCAGCCGCGGCCCCGTCTTCGACCCCGCGATCAGCCGCCCGGTGGGCGAGAGCACCCACGCCCGCAGGTCCAGGTCGGTGCCGAGCAGGTCGAGCACCACGTCCGGGCCGCCGCCCGCCGGGCCCGACGTCATCAGTCGTCGGTGCCGGTCCACCACGGCCGCGAGGTCCCCGGCCCGCTCGCCGGACACCTGCCGCACGACATGTTCGGTGACCGTCGCGAAGGCCACCGACTCGTGCACCGCGAACAGCGGCAGCCGGTACCGCGCGCAGGCCACGACCAGGTCGTCCGGGACGGTTCCCAGCTCCGCCTCGCCGGCCGCCAGGGCCACGACCCCCGCCTGTACCAGCCGCCGTACGAACGGTTCGGAGTCGGCGGCGTCCCGGCGCCAGGCCAGGCCGCTGAGCACGAGTTCCCCGCCGGAGAGGTAGCGGCTGGGGTCCCTCAGGTCGGTGGTCATCACCCCGTGCACGGTGCGGTCCAGCTCGTCCTCGCCGCAGAGCAGCGCGAGCCCCAGCGCGTCGGTCTCCAGCAGTGCGCGCAGCCGCATTCTCGTCGCCGCCGTTCCCTGTCTCGATGTGTACCGATGTCTACGATGGGCCGTGGAAGGGCCCGTGGAGGGCCTTCCACACAGTGCCCGGGCGGGTCTTCCGCGCGGCGCCCGGGTGAGTGGCCGATCCGGCGCGGTCGGCCGTCTCCCGGACTGTGTACTCCGTGTCTTCCGGGTCCGCTGTTTCCGGAGGAAGACGAGGAGGTTACCGAGGTCCTCTTTTCATATGAATCTACAAGATGCCCCCGTTGGCCAGCCAACTCCTTCAGGTCTTTCGTGACTGACCCGGGTGGAGCAGCGGGCGGTGTACTGAACCCACTCCGCGTGAATCTCCCATGAAGGAGCCGGGCCCGCCGCACACGGATTGGCTCGATCCGTACGATCCACGAGACGAAGAAGAGAGCCGGTCATGGACTTCCTTCACCCCGCCAGCTGGCAGGAGGCGCTCGCCGCGAAGGCCGAGCACCCCACCGCTGTGCCGAT
The DNA here is from genome assembly GCF_045209715.1 of Streptomyces sp. NBC_01635. Taxonomy (NCBI): domain Bacteria; kingdom Bacillati; phylum Actinomycetota; class Actinomycetes; order Kitasatosporales; family Streptomycetaceae; genus Streptomyces; species Streptomyces sp. NBC_01635. The sequence goes on from NZ_CP109277.1 coordinate 7,387,109, forward strand.
CGCGGGCGGCACCGACGTGATGGTCGAGATCAACTTCGACCACCGCAGGCCCGAGTACCTCATGGACCTCAACCGCATCGCCGACCTCACCGAGTGGGAGGTCGGAGAGGACACCGTACGGCTCGGCGCCTCCGTCCCGTACGCGAGGATCATGGAGCACCTGCGGGCCGAACTGCCGGGCCTCGCCCTCGCCTCCCACACCGTGGCCTCCCCGCAGATCCGCAACCGCGGCGGAGTCGGCGGCAATCTCGGCACCGCCTCCCCGGCCGGTGACGCCCACCCGGCGCTGCTCGCCGCCGGGGCCGAGGTCGAGGCCGAATCGGTGCGCGGGTCCCGCCGCATCCCGATCGACGCCTTCTACACGGGCGTGAAGCGCAACGCGCTGGCGCCCGACGAACTGATCCGCGCCGTCCACATCAAGAAGGCGGACGGACCGCAGCAGTTCTCGAAGGTCGGCACCCGCAACGCCATGGTCATCGCCGTGTGCGCGTTCGGTCTGGCCCTGCACCCCGGCACCCGCACGGTCCGCACCGGCATCGGCTCGGCGGCGCCCACCCCCGTACGGGCCACCACCGCCGAGGAGTTCCTGAACGCGGCGCTCGACGAGGGCGGACTCTGGGACAACGGGAAGATCGTCCCGCCGTCGGTGGCCCGGCAGTTCGCCGACCTGTGCTCCGCGGCCTGCAACCCGATCGACGACGTCCGCGGCACCGCGAGCTACCGCCGGCACGCGGTCGGCGTCATGGCCCGCCGCACGCTGACCTGGACCTGGGAGTCGTACCGCGGCACCCGCCGCACCACCGAGGGAGTCGCGTGATGCGTGTCCACTTCACGGTCAACGGACGGCCCCAGGAGGCCGACGACGTATGGGAGGGCGAGTCCCTGCTGTACGTGCTGCGCGAGCGGCTCGGCCTGCCCGGCTCCAAGAACGCCTGTGAGCAGGGCGAATGCGGCTCCTGCACGGTGCGCCTCGACGGTGTCCCGGTGTGCTCCTGCCTGGTCGCGGCCGGCCAGGCCGAGGGCCGGGAGATCGTCACGGTCGAAGGGCTGGCCGACTTCGCCCGGCAGCGCTCCCGCTCCGCCGGGGGCGGTGAGGGAGCGCCGGACGCCACCGGCACTCCGCTCGACGCGGCCCAGCGGTGGCAGGCCCACGGAGTCCAGGGATCCGACGGCGCCCACGGCACCGGCTCGCAGACCGGCGAGGGAACCGAACTCGCCCCGATCCAGCAGGCGTTCATCGACGCCGGCGCCGTCCAGTGCGGTTTCTGCACCCCGGGCCTGCTGGTCGCCGCCGACGAGATGCTGGAACACAACCCCAGCCCGAGCGACGCCGACATCCGCGAGGCGCTGTCGGGCAACCTGTGCCGCTGCACGGGCTACGAGAAGATCATGGACGCGGTCCGCCTCGCGGCCGCCCGCCAGTCCGAGGGGACCCGACCATGACCGAGCACAGCTCCGGGCCCTCCCGCACCCCCACCGGACCCGGCCCCGCCGGAACCCCCCTCGGCGCACCCTCCACCCTCACCCAGGGCGCCCCGGCCAGCGGCGGAATCGGGGAGTCCACCCTCCGCCCCGACGGCACCCTCAAGGTCACCGGCGAGTTCGCCTACTCCTCCGACCTGTGGCACGAGGACATGCTCTGGGGCCAGATCCTGCGCTCCACGGTCGCGCACGCCGAGATCGTCTCGATCGACACCTCCGAGGCCCTCGCCCTGCCGGGCGTGCACGCCGTCCTCACCTACGACGACCTGCCGACCGGGACGCGCCACTACGGCCTGGAGATCCAGGACACCCCCGTCCTCGCCCACGGCAAGGTCCGCCACCACGGCGAGCCGGTCGCCGTCGTCGCCGCCGACCACCCCGAGACCGCGCGCCGCGCCGCCGCGAAGATCAGGGTCGAGTACCGGGACCTGCCCGTCGTCACCGACGAGGCCTCCGCGCTCGCCCCCGACGCGCCCCTCGTCCACGAGGACCGCGACGACGTCCCCCAAGGGCCTCCGACAGGCTCCGGTCCAGGGGGGACCCCCATCAGCCGCCACGTCGCCCACCCCAACATCGTCCACCGCCAGCCGATCGTGCGCGGCGACGTGGCACGGGCCCGCGAGCGCGCCGACGTCGTCGTCGAGGGCGAGTACACCTTCGGCATGCAGGACCAGGCCTTCCTCGGCCCCGAGTCGGGGCTCGCCGTCCCCGAGGAGGACGGCGGCGTCCACCTCTACGTCGCCACCCAGTGGCTGCACTCCGACCGGCGTCAGATGGCGCCCGTGCTCGGCCTGCCCGAGGACAAGGTACGGATGACCCTGGCCGGCGTCGGCGGCGCGTTCGGCGGCCGCGAGGACCTGTCCATGCAGATCCACGCCTGCCTGCTCGCCCTGCGCACCGGCAGGCCCGTCAAGATCGTCTACAACCGCTTCGAGTCCTTCTTCGGCCACGTCCACCGCCACCCGGCCAAGCTGTACTACGAACACGGCGCCACCCGCGACGGCAAGCTGACCCACGTCACGTGCCGCATCGTGCTCGACGGCGGAGCGTACGCCTCCGCCTCCCCGGCCGTGGTCGGCAACGCCTCCTCCCTCGGTGTCGGGCCGTACGTCGTGGACGACGTGGAGATCGAGGCCCTCGCCCTCTACACCAACAACCCGCCCTGCGGGGCCATGCGCGGCTTCGGCGCGGTCCAGGCGTGCTTCGCCTACGAGGCCCAGATGGACAAGCTGGCAAAGCGCCTCGGTATGGACCCGGTGGAGTTCAGACGGCTCAACGCCATGGAACAGGGCACGGTCATGCCCACCGGGCAGGTCGTCGACTCCCCGGCACCGGTCGCCGAACTCCTGCGCCGCGTCAAGGCGATGCCGATGCCGCCCGAGCGGCAGTGGGAGAGCAGCGAGGGCGCCGACGTGCGCCAGCTGCCCGGCGGCCTGTCCAACACCACCCACGGTGAAGGCGTCGTGCGCGGCGTCGGCTACGCGGTCGGCATCAAGAACGTCGGCTTCTCCGAGGGCTTCGACGACTACTCCACCGCACGCGTCCGGATGGAGGTGGCCGGCGGCCGGCCCGTGGCCACCGTGCACACCGCGATGGCGGAGGTCGGGCAGGGCGGGGTCACCGTCCACGCCCAGATCGCCCGCACCGAGCTGGGCATCGGCCAGGTGACCATCCACCCCGCCGACACCCGGGTGGGCTCGGCCGGTTCGACCTCCGCCTCCCGGCAGACGTACGTCACCGGAGGAGCGGTCAGGAACGCCTGCCGACTGGTCCGGGAGCAGGTCCTGGAGCTGGGCCGGCGCAGGTTCGGCTCGTACCACCCGGCGTGGGCGACGGCCGAACTGCTGCTGGAGGGCGGCAAGGTCGTCACCGACGGCGGCGAGGTACTGGCCGATCTGGTGGACGTCCTCGGGGACGAGGCCGTCGAGGCGGAGGAGGAGTGGCGGCACCGGCCGACCGAACCCTTCGACCCGCACACCGGCCAGGGCAACGGCCATGTCCAGTACACCTTCGCCGCGCACCGGGCCGTCGTCGAGGTCGACACCGGACTCGGCCTGGTCAAGGTGATCGAACTCGCCTGCGCGCAGGACGTCGGCAAGGCACTCAACCCGCTGTCCGTCATCGGCCAGATCCAGGGGGGCACCGTCCAGGGCCTGGGCATGGCGGTCATGGAGGAGATCGTCGTCGACCCGAGGACGGCGAAGGTGCGGAACCCCTCCTTCACCGACTACCTCATCCCCACCATCCTCGACACGCCGGACATCCCCGTCGACATGCTCGAACTCGCCGACGACCACGCGCCGTACGGGCTGCGCGGCGTCGGGGAGGCCCCCACCCTGTCGTCCACCCCGGCGGTCCTCGCGGCCGTCCGGGACGCGACCGGGCTGGAGCTGAACCGCACACCGGTCCGCCCGGAACACCTCACCGGAACCGGGTGACGCACCGTCGCCGCAGGGCGCCCGCCCGGGACGGGCAGGACCCGACCGATGCCGAGGCCGATGCCGAGGCCCGTGGACCCTTGTCGAGGGAGACCGACAGATGCTGGACATCGCCGAGGAGCTGCACCGGTGGGCGGCGCAGGGCCGTGACTTCGCCGTCGCCACCGTCGTGGCGGTCGCCGGCAGCGGACCCCGCGCCCCCGGCGCGGCGCTGGCGGTGGACGCCGACGGCACGGTCATCGGTTCGGTGTCCGGCGGCTGCGTGGAGGGCGCGGTCTACGAGCTGTGCCGGCAGGCCCTCCAGGACGGCGAAACCCTGCTGGAACGCTTCGGCCACAGCGACGAGGACGCCTATGCCGCCGGTCTGACCTGCGGCGGCGTCATCGGCATCCTCGTCACACCGGTGCGGGCGGCAGATCCCGTACGCCCGGTGCTCGCGTCCGCGCTCGCCGCCGCCGCGCGAGGAGAGGCGGTGGCGGTGGCACGGACCGTGGGCGGACCGGCGGACCTGACGGGCCACGCGCTCGTGGTCCGCCCGGACGGCTCGTACGAGGGCGGTTTCGGCGTCCGTCCGGAGCTGGACCGCACGGTGGCGGCGGAGGCCGGCGCGCTGCTGGACGCGGGCCGCACGGGCACCCTGGAGATCGGCGCGGAGGGCTCCCGCTGCGGAGCGCCGCTCACGCTCCTGGTCGAGTCGTCCGTCCCGCCGCCCCGGATGATCGTCTTCGGCGCGATCGACTTCGCGTCGGCACTGGCCCGGGCCGGTGCCTTCCTCGGCTACCGCGTCACCGTGTGCGACGCGCGCCCCGTGTTCGCCACGCGGGCACGCTTCCCGGACGCCGACGAGATCGTCGTCGAATGGCCGCACACGTACCTCGAGCGCACCGACGTGGACGCCCGTACGGTCCTGTGCGTGCTGACCCACGACGCGAAGTTCGACGTACCGCTGCTGCGGCTCGCCCTGCGCCTCCCGGTCGCCTACGTCGGCGCCATGGGCTCCCGCCGCACCCACCTGGACCGCAACGCCCGCCTGCGCGAGGTCGGCGTCACCGACCGGGAACTGGCCCGCCTGCGCTCACCGATCGGTCTCGACCTCGGCGCCCGCACCCCGGAGGAGACGGCCGTGTCCATCGCCGCCGAGATCGTCGCCGCCCGCCGGGGCGGGACCGGGGTCCCCCTCACCGGGGCCCCCGCCCCGATCCATCGCGACCGTGAACCCGATCACGCCTCCGGGGCCACGGGCAGAATCGGTTCGAGGGTGTGACGGAAGTGTCATCGGTGTGGGCGCGGCAGCGCCGGTGCCCCTCCTGGCGCCCCCTCCGTCACGGTTGCCGCAACAGGGTGTTCACCGCCCGGCCGAAGACCCCGCGGGAGACGGCCCGCAGGGCCGGGTCGCAGAAGCCGGGCAGGAACCGGACCCGCAGGTCCTCGCGCCACAGCACGCGGGTCCGGCCGCCCGGCCCCGGACGGACCTCGATCTCCGCCCAGCCCCTGACCAGACGACCCCGCTTCTCCAGCCGGCACAGGCCGGGGGAGCCGTCGACCGGGGGCTGCCAGACGGTCACCTCCATCGGATCGTCGAAGGCGACCGGGCCGAGGCCCGAGCGGGCGACGAACACCGTGCCCTCACCGGTGGGCGGGGGAGTGGTCACGGTGACCCGGGTGAGCGGGACCGCCGCCCCGTGCCGGGGCCACTCCGTGAGCCGACGCCAGGCCTCGTCGAGCGGGAGGGGTGCCGTGCGCTGGAGATGGAAAGTGGCCACGGGGGGATCCTAGGGAATCAGGACAGGCCGACGGCCCCGCCGGGGGCGCGTCACCCGCATGGCCCAGTCGGCACGGGGGATCACCGGGGGGCCGGGACGGGCGCGGGCCGGCCGTGGGGGCGTATCGGGAAGAACTGGCGCATCTGGTGCTCCGTGCGCTCGGCCACCTCGCGCGTCTCCGCCAGGACATCCCCGAGTTCGCGCACGAGGCCCTCGTAGACCGGGAGACGAACGGGTCCGGACTGGTGCCCCGGGGCGTGCCCGGAGCCATGGGCGGATCTGTCGGGTCCAGCGGTGCGATCGGTGCGACCGGTGCCGGTGGGATGGGAAGTCACTGAGGAGGCCCTTCGTTGTGGGGTTTTCCTGGTGCTGGCCTACGACATGGAAAAGGGGCCGCTTCTCGTGCCCCGTAGAACTCAGCGTCCGGTGCCCGTCACGGTGTTACACGTCCCGAAGGAATGTCCTGGATGGTGGGTTGTGTTCGTGACGGTGTTCCGGCCCTTGCGGACAGAGGATGGCCGCAAGCCTCGCTAACGTGCGGGTATGACGAAGGCGAAGCGCAGCATCACCCCGGTGCGGTGTCCGGCCGCCGTGCTCGGCACCCGGGCCCTGAACCGTGCCACCCTCGCCCGGCAGTTGCTCCTGCGGCGCTCACCGCTGTCCGCGGAGGCGGCCGTCGGGCATCTGGTCGGGCTCCAGGCACAAGAACGTCAAGCCGCCGTACTACGCGCTCGCCGCCCGGCTCGACGGCTTCACACCCGAGGCGCTGTCCCGGCCGATGGCCGACCGCGCCGTGGCCCGCCTCGTCACCCTGCGCTCGACCATCCACACCCACACCGCCCAGGACTGTCTCACCCTGCGCCCTTTGGTGCAGCCCGCCCGTGACCGCGAACTCGGCTCCTTCCGCAAGGGGCTGACCGGAGTCGACCTGGACCGGCTGACCGTCCTCGCCCGGGACCTCGTCGAGTCCGCACCGCGCACCATGAAGCAACTGCGCGAGGCCCTGCTCGAGGAATGCCCCGACGCCGACCCGCAGGCCCTGTCCGTCGCCGCCCACTGCAGGCTGCCCCTCGTCCAGATCACCCCGCGCGGACTGTGGGGCCGCAGCGGCCAGGTGACGCTCACCACCGCCGAGCGGTGGCTGGGCCGCCCCGCCGAGCCCTCCCCGGGGCCAGACGCCGTCGTGCTGCGCTACCGGGATTCATTCGCAGTGCATCGGGCTTCAGCCCGGTGGTGAAGCGAATCTGAGGGTGGTGACGCGGAGCGTCGCCGCATCTGGTCCGACGGGGCCGGACACGGCGTGTGCACCACCGCGGCGCGGAGCGCCGTGATCGCCTGGTCCGGCGGAGCCGGGCAGGGCTCACACCGGCCGGTTCTGCTGCTCGACGTACTGTCTGATCACAGAGAGCGGGGCGCCGCCGCCGGTCCCGGCGAAGTAGGAGCCCGACCACAGCTTGCTGGCCCGCCAGTAGTGGCGCACCAGGTCGGGGAACTCCTGACGCAGGCGGCGTGAGGAGACGTCCTTGAGAGAGTTGACGAGCTTGGCGACGGCGACCTTGGGCGGGAAGTTCACCAGCAGGTGGACATGGCTGGTCTCGCCGTTGAACTCCACCAGCTCGCACTCGAAGTCCGCGCAGACCGACCGCATGATCTCCTCCATCCGCACCAGGTGATCGTCTGTGAACACGCCGTGCCGAAACTTCGTCACGAAGACCAAGTGCACATGCATCACAAATACACAGTGCCGACCAGTTCTGATCTCCTGCATCTCTGCCATAGCCCAAGTATGTACGGTGGCTCTCATGCAGCTTCGGTACAGCTTTCGCCTGTACCCGGATCACGCCCAACGCAGTGCGTTGTCACGGGCATTCGGGTGCGCCCGCGTCGTCTTCAACGACGCCCTGCGCGCCCGCGAGGACGCCAGAGCGGCGGGAGCCCCATCCCGAAAGCCGGGGAGCTGTCCACGCGCCTGATCACCCAGGCCAAGCAGACCGAGGCCCGCTCCTGGCTGAGAGAAGCCTCCGCGGTCGTGCTCCAGCAGTCCCTGCGCGATGCCGAGACGGCCTACAAGAACTTCTTCGCCTCCCTCAAGGGTGAGCGCAAGGGCCCCAGACTGGGAGCGCCGAGGTTCAAGTCCCGCAAGGACGCCCGGCAGTCGATCCGGTTCACCGCCAACGCCCGCTGGTCGGTCACCGACAGCGGACGACTGAGCCTGCCGAAGATCGGGACCGTCCAGGTGAAGTGGTCGCGCACCCTGCCCGCCCCTCCCACCTCCGTCACCGTGATCAAGGATGCGGCCGGACGGTACTTCGCATCCTTCGTCATCGACACCGACCCGGCCGCCGACGCCGCCCGGATGCCCGACAGCGACCAGACCGTCGGCATCGACCTGGGGCTGACACACTTCGCGATCCTCGACGACGGCACGAAGATCGATTCTCCGCGTTTCCTGCGCCGCGCGGAAAAGAAACTGAAGAAGGCCCAGCGGGAGCTGTCCCGCAAACGGAAGGGATCCAAGAACCAGGAGAAGGCCCGCCTGAAGGTCGCCCGCGCGCATGCCCAGGTCGCTGACGCGCGCCGTGAATTCCACCACCAGCTCTCCACGAAGCTGATTCGCGAGAACCAAGCAATCGGCGTGGAGAACCTGGCGGTGCACGGACTGGCACGCACCCAACTGGCCAAGAGCGTGCACGACGCGGGCTGGTCGCAGTTCGTGGCCATGCTCGTCTACAAGGCCGACCGGTACGAACGCACCCTGATCAAGATCGGCCGGTTCGTGCCGACCAGTCAGACCTGCTCGCACTGCGACCATGTGGATGGACCCAAGCCCCTCCACATCCGGGAATGGACCTGCCCCGCTTGCGGAGCCCTCCTCGACCGGGACATCAACTCCGCACGCAACGTGAAAAAGGCCGCCGGACTGGCGGTATCGGCCTGTGGAGCGCCGGTAAGACCAGAATCCGTTCTGGCGCAGCGCAACGAAGCAGGAAGCCACGGATTCCCTCCCAAAACCTGTGCCGCGTAGCGGCACAGCAACGAGAGAGAAGGCCAGAATCCTCGGGCTTCAGCCCGAGGAGCAAGTCAACTCGCCGCCTTCGGACCGGCCTCCGTGAAGGACATGCAGATCTGGGCCGGACTGACCAGGCTGCGCGAAGCCTTCGACCGCCTCCGGCCGCGCCTGATCACCTTCCACGACGCACGCGGAGTCGAGCTGTTCGACCTCCCCGACGCGCCCCGGCCCGACCCGGACACCCCGGCCCTGCCGCGGTTCCTGCCCGAGTTCGACAACCTGCTCCTCTCCCACGCCGACCGTACCCGCGTCGTGCCCCACGAGCTGCGGGGCAGCACCTGGCAGGGAAACATCCCCTACCGCGCCCTCCTCGTCGGCGGCTTCCTGGCGGGGGGCGTCAGCTGCTTGCCGGGGAGCGTGCACGAGGGCGGTTTGACTCGATCGTGTGATGGTCGGCTTCCGGGCTTGCGGCGTCGTGGGCCGTCCGGGTTAACGTGATCGTGCGATCTGGGATGCCGGGTACGGTGCCAGTGAGCGGGGCCCCTGCTGCACCGGAGTGATGGTTCAGGGCCTCCCCGTCGCCTCCGGCCGTCCTCATGGGGCCGGGTCGTACAGGGAACCGGCCTCCTGGGCCCGGACCACGCACAGGATGCGTGTCGCCGCCCCGGGGCTGAGTACGCCGGGGACCAGTGCGCCCAGGACCGTTCGGGGCGTGCGGCTGAGCAGACCCACTCCTGCTCAGTCCAGAGGAACGGTGTGGCGGCTGGACGAACACGCTCTCGTGGTCAAGCCGTTCGGTCCGCTCACCAGGGCCCGGCGGGACGAGATCACCGCCGAGGGGGAGCGGATGCTCCGGGTGATGCACCCGGACACGCCGTACGACATCCGCTTCGGAGCCGTACGCCGGTGACCGGAGGGCGGGGCGAAGGGCCGACGGAGGAACGCGGTCGACGGGGGCATGGATAGGGGGCGTTGCGGGCTGCTCGTGGAAGCTCGCAACGCCCCCTGGTATTCACCTGAGGGGTGCTCAGGAATTCAGGTGGCGGCGAGCACGGCGGTGGTCGCGGCGGTCCTCGTACGGCGGGTGGGCCCGTACATCGGTCTCCTCATCGGTTGCCGGTGGGGCGCGCGGGGTGGGGGTCCAGCACGAGGACCGGGCTACCGGTCCCCGTGTGCCCGGCGAGCGGCACACCCTTACGCTACGAGCCGGAGCGCGAGCCCCCAATGAGGGAAGCCCCTACGGGAGTTGGGCAGGGAAAACCCTCGGTCCCGGCCGACCGCCCCGTACCGTCCGGCACCGCGTTCACCGACGGCCCCGCGAGGGCCCCTACGCGTACCCCGACCCAGGCCACCGTGCCCCTGCCGCCCCGCACCCGCTGTACCGTCCTGCACCCGCCGTACCGCCCTCTCCCCGGGGTCACTTGGTGCGGCGGCCCGCGGCCAGGCGGACGATGTCCACCCGTGACCGGATGCCCAGTTTCCGGTACACCCGGGTGAGCGTCGCCTCGACCGTCTTGACGCTGATGAACAGCCGGGCGGCGATCTCCCGGTTGGTGGCCCCCTCCATCACCAGCGAGGCGACCTGCCGTTCCATCGAGGCGAGGCCGTCCAGCGCCGCCGAGGTGGCCGCGGACACCGTGTCCGGTTCCACCGGACCGGCGGCCACGGCCGCGTCCACCTGCCGCAGCCAGGGCAGCGCGCGGCAGCGCCGGAACAACCGGGCCGCCTCGTCGTAGGGGGCATGGCCCGGGGCCGTCCCCGGGCGCCGGGCGCGCAGCCGGGCCAGCGCGAACGCGGCCCGTGCCTCCTCCAGCCCGTAGCCCAGCCGGCCCAGCCGATCCTGTGCCGACGTCAACTGCTTCTGCGCGGCCTCGTGCTGCCCGCGGGCCGCCCGCACCAGGGCCTCCGCGCGGTCCAGTACGGCGAGGACGCCCGCGCGGTCCAGCCGCAGCGCGTGCACTCGGGTGAGGTTGATGAGTTCCTGCGCCTCGCCGGGCTCACCGATCCGCACCAGGGCCTCGGCGAGATCGCCGTGCCAGCGGCCCCGCGCCGGGTCGGTGATGCCCATGCCCTGCTCCAGCTCCCGCACCCGGCGCAGCGAACGGACCGCGCCCGCCGCGTCCCCGGCGACCGACTGGGCATAGCCGAAGGCGGCCAGGGCGCGCGAGAGGTACATCTGGTCGCCGTCCACCTCGGCGTGGTCGGCGGCCTCCCGTGCCAGTGCCAGCGCCCGCTCCACGTCCCCGCCGGAGGCCTCCGCGAGCGAGGTGAGCATCGCCGAGGCGCCCTCCCCGATCCCGGAGTCCCGGGCCAATCGCAGGCTCTCCCGTGCCAGGTCCAGGGCGCGGCCGCAGTGCCCGGAGCGCAGCTCCGTGTCGGCGAGGAAGCGCAGGAAGTGCACCTCGCTCTCGACCATGCCGCGCCGCCGTGCCTCCCGCAGCAGCCCGGTGATGCTCTTGCGGGCCTCGGGCAGCTGGTCGCTCATGAGCAGCCAGCGGAACCTGGCCATGCCCGCGCCGTTGTGGTGGCAGGCCACATAGGGGTCCTGGGGTTCCCTCAGGGCCCGTTTGATGGTGGCTGGGGCGTCCGGGTGGCCCATCAGGGTCTCGGTGGACGACTGGAAGGCCAGTGCCATCAGCTCGGTGCGCCGGTCCGCGCCCCGCGCCGCCAGGTCCGCCGCGTGCGCGGCCTCCCGCCGGGCCTTGCCGAAGTCGCCGTCGACCACCAGTTCCCGCCAGGCCAGCTGGTAGTGGACCAGGGCGAGCAGCCGCGGGTCGTCGCCCGCGTCGGCCAGCACCTGCGGGAAGACCGCGTCGACCTCGCCGAGCGCCTGCCCGGCCGCCTCGATGACCACCATCCACGCCCGCACCCGCTCCGCGGGCACCGTGGCCCGGGTCAGCACCTCGCGCGCGATGTCCCGGGCGAGATCCGCCTCCCCCGCGGTGATGGCGTCCTCGGCGGCCTGCAGCCGCCGCTCGTCCGGGCCCGGCGTACGGTCGGCCGGGGTGTGGCGGGCGGCCAGCAGCCCCAGCGAGGCGGCGACCGAGGGTGCCCCGCGGTCGCGGGCCAGCGCGGCGGCCTCGGCGAGCCGGGCCGCCACCTCCGGGTCGGTGCCGGTCGTGGCGAGGGCCAGATGCCGGGCCCGCTCGATGGGGTCGGAGGCCGCCGTGGACAGCGCGGCGTGCGCGGCCCGCCGCTCGTGCGCGGGGGCCTCCGCGTACAGCGCGGCCGAGATCAGCGGATGCGCGAACCGCAGCGCCGGCTCCTCCGGGTCCGTCGCCAGCAGCCCCAGCGCGGCCGCCTGGGCCGTCTCCTCCTCGGCGTGGTCCCGGCCGGCCGCGTGCAGCAGCGCCGGCGTCGGGCGGGCGCCGGCGCTGGCCACCAGCAGGGTGCGGCGCGCGTCGTCCGACAGCATCTCCAGCCGGCTGAGCACCAGGGCACGCAGCGAGGTCGGCACCGGCAGCGGCTCGCCGGGGCGCGGCCGGGCCGGGCTCTCGGCCAGGGCACGGCCCAGTTCGAGCGCGAAGAGCGGGTTGCCGTCGCTGGTGCGGTGGATGTCGCGGACCGTGGTGCGGGACAGACCCGGGTAACCGCGGTGGTCGAGCAGCGCGGACACCTGGGTACGGGAGAACGGGCCCAGCCGGACCACTCGCGTGTCCGGCGGGCAGGCCCGCAGATGACGGTCGTACTCCTGCCCCTCCGTGCCCTCGGTCCGCACCGCGCACAGCATCTGCACCGGAGCGTCGCCGAGGCGCCGGGCGGCGAAGCCCAGCAGTTCCGCGCTGGCCGAGTCCAGCCACTGAAGATCGTCGGCGACGACCAGGACGGGTCCCTCGGCGGCCAGTGCCCGCAGGGTGGACAGCACCGCCAGGCGCAGCGCGAGCCCGTCCCGTTGGAGCGTGGACTCGCCGCGGCCGGTGAGCGCCGACTCCAGGGCGGTGCGCTGCGCGGCGGGCAGCGCACCGCAGACCCTTTCGAGGACCAGGCCGAACAGATCCGCGAGCGCCAGGAACGGAAGGTGGGATTCGGACTCCGTGGCGGAGCAGCGCAACACCGTGGGCGCACCGCCCGCGTTTTCCGCCGCAAGTGCCCGCAGCACGGTCGATTTACCTATTCCGGCCGGCCCGTGCAGCAGCACGCTGCCCCCTCGGGCCAGTTGCTCGCGCGCTTCGGCGAACGGCTCCTCCCTGCCGATGACCAGGTCGGGACGGCACCTGGCAGGATCCTTGAAGTCCCGGCGCACGGTCACCGCTCCCTCCTGTGTCGTGTCCTGACCAATATTAGGCAACGGGTCAGTTGAATTCGGAGGGGCGGCGTCGTGAGGCATTTAACAGCGCACACGCGGATGAAATCCGAAGTCCCGGCACACCGGCCGAAAACCGCGGACCACCGGTAATGCCGACCCCACGAGAACACCGCAAACCTACGGCAACCACCCCGCCCCGCGTGCGGAGACCACCGCCTCCCACCGCGTCCGGGCGCCCGGCTCGCACATCGCCGAGCGCGGACACGCCTTCACGGTCCCGTCCGTCACCCCCAGCCGCTCGGCCGCCCTCACCTCGGTCGCCCCCGCCCGGGTCAGCTGTCACCTGGTCGCCTCTCCGCCGCGGCTCCCGAATGAGCCACACCCCCTTCCAGGGGTGGTGAGACCTGCGTCACGGATTAGACGATGGCACAGAGGCACCCGGCAAGGTCCGGGACCGAGGAGGACGGAGCACCCATGACGACGGCGACGGAAGGGAACACATGACGACGGCGACGGAGGAGTTCCGCAGGGCCCGGGACTTCCTGCTGGAACACCGCGACGACTACACCACGGCCTACCAGGGCTTCCGCTGGCCGCGCCCCGACCGCTTCAACTGGGCGCTCGACTGGTTCGACGTGATCGCGGACGGCAACGACCGCACCGCCCTGCACCTCGTGGAAGAGGACGGCGAGCAGACCAGGCTCTCCTTCGCCGAACTGGCCCGCCGCTCCGACCAGGCCGCCAACTGGCTCCGGCAGCAGGGCGTACGGGCCGAGGACCGGGTGCTCGTCATGCTCGGCAACCAGGCCGAACTCTGGGAGACCGCGCTCGCCGCGATGAAACTGCGTGCCGTGGTCATCCCCGCCACCCCGCTGCTCGGCCCCGCCGACCTGCGCGACCGCGTCGACCGGGGCCGCGTCCGGCACGTGATCACGCGCGCCGCCGACACCTCGAAGTTCGACGAGGTGCCCGGCGACTACACCCGCATCGCCGTCGGCGGGGGCGCCACCGAGGCCTGGCTGCCCTACGAGGACGCCTACGGCGCCGCCGAGCACTACGCACCCGACGGGCCCACCCTCGCCGACGACCCCCTGATGCTGTACTTCACCTCCGGCACCACCGCACAGCCCAAGCTCGTCGAGCACACCCACACCTCGTACCCCGTCGGGCACCTGGCGACCATGTACTGGATCGGGCTCACACCCGGCGACGTGCACCTGAACATCTCCTCGCCCGGCTGGGCCAAGCACGCCTGGTCCAACCTCTTCGCCCCGTGGAACGCCGAGGCGACCGTCTTCCTGCACAACTACGCGCGCTTCGACGCGGCCCGGCTGATGGCCGAGATGGACCGCGCCGGCGTCACCACCTTCTGCGCCCCGCCCACCGTGTGGCGCATGCTCATCCAGTCCGACCTGACCGGGCTGCGTACCCCGCCGCGCGAAGTGGTCGCCGCCGGCGAACCGCTCAACCCCGAGGTCATCGAACAGATCCGGCGCGCCTGGGGCGTCACCGTCCGCGACGGCTTCGGCCAGACCGAGACCGCCGTCCAGATCGCCAACAGCCCCGGCCAGCCCCTGCGGACCGGCTCCATGGGCCGCCCGGGGCCCGGCTACCGGGTCGAGCTCCTCGACCCCGTCTCCGGCGCACCCGGCGCCACCGAGGGCGAGATCGCACTCGACCTGTCGGACCGCCCGGTGGGCCTGATGACCGGCTACCACGGCGACCCCGACCGCACCGCTCAGGCCATGGCCGGCGGCTACTACCGCACCGGCGACATCGGCTCCCGCGACCCCGACGGCTACCTCACCTACGTGGGCCGCGCCGACGACGTGTTCAAGGCCTCCGACTACAAGATCTCCCCCTTCGAGCTGGAGAGCGCCCTGCTGGAGCACGAGGCGGTCGCCGAGGCGGCCGTCGTACCCGCCCCGGACGAGCTGCGCCTGGCCGTGCCCAAGGCGTACATCGTGCTCGCGGAGGGCCACCGGCCCGGCCCGGACACCGCGAGGGAGCTCTTCGAGTACTCCCGCAAGGTACTCGCCCCCTACAAGCGGGTCCGCCGGCTGGAGTTCGGCGAACTGCCCAAGACCGTCTCCGGCAAGATCCGCCGCATCGAACTGCGCGAGGCCACGGCGGCGGGCTCCGACGCCGAGTACCGCGAGGAGGACTTCCGGTGACCCCGTCGACCCCGACGCCGACGCCCGCGCCGTCCCCGTCGTACAGCCACGGGACGAGCACCACCCCGCTGCTCGGCGACACCATCGGGGCCGACCTCGACCGCGCGATCGCCGCGTACCCGGACCGCGAGGCCCTCGTCGACGTGCCCTCGGGCCGGCGCTGGACCTACGCCGAGTTCGGCGCCGCGGTCGACGAGGTGGCGCGCGGACTGCTGGCGAAGGGAATCACGACCGGTGACCGCGTCGGCATCTGGGCGGTCAACTGTCCGGAGTGGGTCCTGACGCAGTACGCCACCGCCCGCATCGGCGCGATCATGGTGAACATCAACCCGGCCTACCGCGCCCACGAGCTGGAATACGTCCTGCGGCAGGCCGGTGTCGCGGTGCTGGTCGCCTCGCTCTCCCACAAGGGCAGCGACTACCGGGCGCTGGTGGACCAGGTGCGCGGGCGCTGCCCCGGACTGCGGGAGGCCGTGTACATCGGCGACCCGTCCTGGGACGCGATGACCGAGGGCGCCGCCGGCGTGCCACGCGAGCGGCTCGACGCCGTCGCGGCCGGACTGAGCTGCGACGACCCGGTCAACATTCAGTACACCTCGGGCACCACCGGTTTCCCCAAGGGCGCCACCCTCTCCCACCACAGCATCCTCAACAACGGCTACTGGGTGGGCCGCACCATCGGCTACACCGAGCAGGACCGGGTCTGCCTGCCGGTGCCCTTCTACCACTGCTTCGGCATGGTCATGGGCAACCTGGGCGTCACTTCGCACGGCGCCTGCATCGTCGTCCCCGCACCCTCCTTCGACCCGGAACTCACCCTGGGCGCCGTCCAGCAGGAGCGCTGCACCTCGCTCTACGGCGTCCCCACCATGTTCATCGCCGAGCTGAACACCCCGGGCTTCGCCACCTACGACCTCGGCTCCCTGCGAACCGGGATCATGGCCGGATCGCCCTGCCCGGTCGAGGTCATGAAACGGGTGGTCGCCGAGATGCACATGGAGCAGGTCTCCATCTGCTACGGCATGACCGAGACGTCCCCCGTCTCCCTCCAGACCCGCATGGACGACGACCTGGAGCACCGCACCGGCACCGTCGGCCGGGTCCTGCCGCACATCGAGGTCAAGGTCGTCGATCCGGCCACCGGCGTGACCGCGCCCCGCGGCACCGCCGGTGAGCTGTGCACCCGTGGCTACAGCGTGATGCTCGGCTACTGGAACGAGCCGGAGCGCACCGCCGAGGCCGTCGACGCGGGCCGCTGGATGCACACCGGGGACCTCGCGGTGATGCGCGAGGACGGGTACATGGAGATCGTCGGCCGCATCAAGGACATGATCATCCGGGGCGGGGAGAACATCTACCCGCGCGAGATCGAGGAGTTCCTCCACACCCACCCGAAGATCGCCGACGCCCAGATCGTCGGCGTCCCGCACGAGCGGTACGGCGAGGAGGTCCTCGCCTGCGTCGTCCTGCGCGACGCCGGTGACCCGGTCACCCTGGAGGACCTGCGGGCCTTCTGCGCCGACCGGCTGGCCCACTACAAGATCCCGAGCCGGCTCCAGGTCCTGGACTCCTTCCCGATGACGGTCTCGGGGAAGGTGCGCAAGGTGGAACTGCGGGAGCGGTACGCCCCGCAGGCGGCGGAGGGAGCCGAGGGGGCGGTCGGCGCGGAGAGCTGAGGCGCGCGGGCGGGTGTCAGGCGACGGTCCGGCGGAACACCTGCCGGGAACCGCCTTCCGGACCGGGTTCGGCCGGTTCGGCGGGGAGGAAGCCGAGGCGCTCGTAGAAGACGCGTGCGCCACTGGCCGCCGCCCCGGGGTGGTCGGCCCCGAAGGTGACCACCTCGATCCGGCCGGGACCCCGTACCCACCGGCGCGTCGCATCCGCCATCAGCGCACGGCCGACGCCCTTTCCCCGCGCCCGGTCCGAGACGACGAGCCAGTGGACGTGGTGGGCCGGCGGCTCGGCTCCGAACAGCAGCCCGCCGAGGAGACCCGGGCCCGGGCCCGGCCCCGGACCCGTGGGGCCGGGGCCGACGGCGACGAGCGCCATGGATGCGCGGAGGTGCGCGCGCACCGCGTCGTGGAAACCGGGTACCCCGACCATGGGGCCGAACCACTGCTCGACCTGGGACGCCAGGTCGAGGAACCCGGGGAGGTCCTGCTCTGCCGCTGTTCTGATCATCATGCGAGCAGGGTGGCAGGTGTGTGCCCCGGCGGTCACGGCCGGCCGAGGCTTCGGGACATGCACACGCGCGGCCACCGGTCGAGCCCGTGCCCGCCCTCCTGGGCGCGGATCCGGCGCAGACCGGGCGTGAGTTCGGCCTCGGCCAGCGTGCGGAAGCCGAGGCGGGCGTAGTACGGGGCGTTCCACGGGACGTCGGCGAAGGTGGTCAGGGTCAGGGCGCTCAGGCCCTGCGCGCGGGCCTGCTCGGCGGCGTGGGCGATCAGGGACCGGCCCACGCCCCGGCGGGCGGCGCGCGGGTGCACCGAGACCTGCTCGAGGTGGAACGCGTCGTCCACCGGTTCGGCGATCAGATAAGCGGCGGGCCGGTCCCGTTCGTCGGCGGCGACCCAGCAGCGGCCCGCCCGCCGGTAGTGGTCGAGGGTGTCGAGGGCGGGCGGCTCGTCGTCGGCGATCTCCGGCATGCCCAGGGCCCGGAAGGGTGCGCCGGCGGCCCGTTCGATGTCCTGGAGGGCGGACAGCTCGTCGGGGGCGGCGGGCCGGATGTGCGTACGCATGCGCCGAGTATCGGACGGCGGGGGCGGGAGCGCCCCCGGGTTCCCGGACTTCTCAGGAGCGGGTGGCGTCCAGCGCCTCGGCCGGGGCGTTCACCGGCTGCGGGGTGCCGGTGAGGTCGAGCAGGAACAACGGGACACCCAGGCGGTCGGCACGCTCCCGGGCGTCCGGGGCGTACCCGGCGAGGGTGAAGTACAGGCACGGGGCGGACTCCGACATGGACATGAGCCACAGGCACTCCACGTCCCGCGACGTCACCGGACGCGCCGACGGGTCGATCTGGGCGAGGACACCCCGGCCGGCCAGCCCGATGCCGGACGGGGGACGCCGGTGGGCGCGGCGGATGTCGTCGTGACCGAGCAGGCGCAGATACAGCACGGTCGCCGTGACCGCGTCCCGCGCGGTGCGGATCGGCACGGAAGGGATGTCGGGGCGGCGTGAAGCGGGTCCGGCGGCCCTCGGCGACTCCGGTGCAGGGGTGCCGTCCGGTGCAGGTGCGGAGTACGAGTCGGGTGTGCCGTACGAGTCAGGTGTGGCGCCCGAGGCGGGCGAGGGGGATCCGTTCGGGGCGGGAGGGGTGTCCGGGCCGGTCACCGGGATTCGCAGCACCGTCCCGCACGGGCAGCCGGACTCCGGTCGCGGCCACTCGCCGGGCCGCCCGCAGCGTCCGCAGCGCACGGTGACCCACTCCTCCTGCCAGGCGCGGTGGACGACCGGTGTCGGCGCCGCGTCCGGATCCAGTGGCGGCACGACCGGCGCGCCGCACGCGCACGGGTACGACGGCGCCGTGTAGCGGTGCTCGCTCCGGCAGGCCGGACAGCGTACGGACACGCTCTCGGGCATGGCCCACCCCTTCCGTTCCCGGACGACGTCCCCAGCTCAGGTCGGCGCCCCCATCGTCCTCCCACGACCCCCGGCCTGTCCGGCAGTTGCCGTTCCCGGATCCACGCATCCGGCACGGGGGCCGCACGCGCACCGCTCCCTTGACGGCCTTTGCGGGACCCACTTACATTCATTCCAGATAGCAGAAAGAGTTTTCCGCAATGTGGAAATCAGAGCGAGAGTTGATGCGGCCGGGAGGGGGTTCACCGCAGGGCGCGACGGGAGTGCGTATCCGAACAGTCGAATCAGGAGTGCTCCATGGCTCGAATGACCGCTGCCCGCGCGGCAGTCGAGATCCTCAAGCGTGAGGGCGTCACCGACGCGTTCGGTGTCCCCGGCGCGGCGATCAACCCGTTCTACGCGGCACTCAAGGACTCCGGCGGCATCACCCACACCCTCGCCCGCCATGTCGAGGGCGCCTCGCACATGGCCGAGGGCTACACCCGCACCCGGCCGGGCAACATCGGCGTCTGCGTCGGCACCTCGGGCCCGGCCGGGACCGACATGATCACCGGCCTGTACTCCGCGACCGGCGACTCCGTCCCGATCCTGTGCATCACCGGCCAGGCCCCGACCGCGGTGATCCACAAGGAGGACTTCCAGGCCGTCGACATCGCCGCCATCGCGCGGCCGGTCACCAAGATGGCGGTGACCGTCCTCGAGGCCGCACAGGTTCCCGGCGTCTTCCAGCAGGCCTTCCACCTCATGCGCTCCGGCCGGCCGGGCCCCGTCCTGATCGACCTGCCGATCGACGTGCAGCAGACGGAGATCGCGTTCGACCCCGGCACGTACGAGCCGCTGCCGGTCCACAAACCCGCCGCGAGCCGCGCCCAGATCGAGAAGGCGCTCGGCATGCTGAACGCCGCCGAGCGCCCGCTGATCGTGGCGGGCGGCGGGGTCATCAACGCCGACGCTTCCGAACTTCTTGTGCAGTTCGCGGAGTTGACCGGCACACCGGTCGTGCCGACCCTGATGGGCTGGGGTGTTCTCCCCGACGACCACGAGCTGAACGCGGGAATGGTCGGCCTCCAGACCTCGCACCGCCACGGCAACGCGACCTTCCTGGAAGCCGACTTCGTCCTCGGCATCGGCAACCGCTGGGCCAACCGCCACACCGGCCGGCTCGACGTCTACACGGCCGGCCGGACCTTCGTCCACGTCGACATCGAACCCACCCAGATCGGGCGGATCTTCGCCCCCGACTACGGCATCGCCTCCGACGCGCGCGCCGCGCTGGAGCTGTTCGTCCGGGTCGCGAAGGAACACGGGGCCGAGGGCGGGCTGCCCGACCGTTCCGCCTGGGCGGCGGCGGCCCAGGAGAAGCGGGCCACCCTCCAGCGGCGTACGCACTTCGACGACATCCCGATCAAACCGCAGCGCGTCTACGAGGAGATGAACCGGGCCTTCGGCCCCGAGACCCGGTACGTCTCGGCCATCGGCCTCTCCCAGATCGCCGGCGCCCAGATGCTCCACGTCCACCGCCCGCGGCACTGGATCAACTGCGGCCAGGCCGGCCCCCTCGGCTGGACCGTCCCGGCGGCACTCGGCGTGGCCAGGGCCGACCCCGGAGCCCGGGTCGTCGCCCTGTCCGGCGACTACGACTTCCAGTTCATGCTCGAAGAGCTGGCCGTCGGAGCGCAGCACAAGATCCCGTACATCCACGTGCTGGTGAACAACTCCTACCTCGGCCTCATCCGGCAGGCGCAGCGGGCGTTCGACATCGACTTCCAGGTCAGCCTGGAGTTCGAGAACATCAACGCGCCCGAACTGGGCGTCTACGGCGTCGACCACGTCCGGGTCGCCGAAGGCCTCGGCTGCAAGGCGATCCGGGTGACCGACCCCGGTGAGCTGGGCGCGGCCCTGGAACGGGCGAAGGAACTCGCCGCGGAACACAGGGTGCCGGTCGTCGTCGAGGTCATCCTCGAGCGGGTCACCGACATCGCCATGTCGACCACCAACGACATAAGTAACGTCGTCGAGTTCGAGGAGACCGCCACGGAACCGTGGCACGCTCCGACGTCCATCAGGACACTGAAGGCTTGAAGGCCTGATGGCCTGATGGTCTATGGGCGGGCCGGTGAGTTCGGTGCGTCGGTGCGCGGGTCGGTGGTGCGGTGGCCGTGCACCACCGAGCGGATCTTCCGTGGCGACCGGGCAGCGTGAGCCAGGACTCTCCCTCGTTCGTGAGGAAGGGCATTCACATCCCGCCGCCGCAACCGCCCCCGCCTCCGCAGTAGTGGAAGCCGCCGGAGCCGCCGTAGGTCCCGGAGCTGCGGGAAGGCCGGAGCATGCTCTTGTTCTCGATCCTGACCCGGGCGGTGAGCCCCGCCCGGAGGGCGAAGCGCGGCACGAACACCCGCAGGCCCTGCTCACCGTGGAGCGCGACGGCGAGCAGGGCGTCGTCCGGGGTGAGGCCGCGCCGGACGGCGGGGAGCGGGTGCTGTGCCCGCAGGGCCCGTACCTGGCGGCGGGCGGCGCGGGTCGGCCTGAGCAGGGGATAGGTCAGCAGTCCGGCCTCCGCGAGGCCGACGCGCACCTCGGCCACCGCCCAGCGCACCTCCGGGTGCCGGACCAACTCGCCCAGGCCGGTGGGTTCGTCGAGGGCGCCGTGCACCGCGCTCTCCAGGATCAGGGCCCGGTACGTGGTGTCGACGGCCCCTGCGGGGCGCGCGCCGTCCGTGGCCGGCGGGTCCAGCGGGACTCCGACGGGAGGGAGCGGCGGTAGGGGCGGCAAGGGATGCTCCGCGTCACCGGCCTCTGTCGGCCGGGAGGCCCGCACGGTACCCGGCGGACCCGCTTCGAGGACGCCCCGCAGATGGAGGGCGACGACGGCGACGGTGACCGCGGCCCGCGGGCCGCCGCGGAGCAGCGCGATCTCGTGCGGCGTCCGCCGAGCGTCGGCGCCGTGGACGCAGTCGCCCATGGTTCCCCCTGGAGCGGGGCCCGCCGCCCCCGTGCCGGCGGGCCCCGCGTGAGGGGTTTCTGCCCGGCGGCGGGGGTGTCCGAAGCCTCCGGGGCGCGGTTCAGAGGTTGATTTGAGGGTGCCGTAGCGGGTCTACGGCCGCTGCCGTAGACCGGTGGCGGTCAGGCCTCGTGATGCTCCTCCGACAGGCCCGGCCAGTCCTCGGGGCCGCCTCCCTGCCACTCGATGAGGTCCGCCCCCTCCACGTCGGTGACGTAGAGATCGGCGAGCCGCAGGATCTCGCCCACGTCGTCGATGTGCGAGGCGACGCCCAGCGTCTCGTCGCCGGAGGTGACCCGGCGCGAGCCGTCCAATGCCGGGGAGTGCACCACGATGTGCGGATGCTCCGTGCGATCTGCCATGCCTCCAGGCTGCTGCCCGTCGGGCGGATCCGCACCCGGAGGTCCCGGCGTCCTCAGACCCGGGTGCCGGACAGGCGCTCCACCGCGCGCAGCAGCGCGGAGTGGTCCAGTCCGCCGTCGCCCTGCGCGCGCAGGCTCGCGACGAGTTGCGCGACCACGGCGCCGACGGGCAGGGCCGCCCCGACGGTGCGGGCGGCGTCGGTGACGATGCCCATGTCCTTGTGGTGCAGGTCGATCCGGAAACCGGGCTCGAAGTCCCGGCCGAGGAAGTTGTCCTTCTTGCGGGTCAGTACGGTCGAGCCCGCGAGGCCGCCGTTCAGGACGTCCAGTGCGGCCGCCAGGTCCACGCCGGACTTCTCGAGGAAGACCACGGCCTCGGCGCACGCCTGGATGTTGACGGCGACGATCAGCTGGTTGGCGGCCTTCACGGTCTGCCCGCAACCGTGCGGGCCGCACCGGACGATGGTCCTGCCGAGCACCTCGAACAGCGGTTTCGCGGCGTCGAAGTCGGCTTGTTCACCGCCGACCATGATGGACAGCACCGCCTCGACGGCCCCCGCCTCACCACCGGACACCGGGGCGTCGAGCATACGGATGCCCTTGTCCTTCGCGGCGGCGGCCAGGTCGACGGACGTCTGCGGGGTGATCGAGGACATGTCGATCAGCAGGGCGCCGGGCCGCGCGTTCTCGAGGATGCCGTCGGGCCCGTACGCGACGGCCTCGACCTGCGGGGAGGCGGGCACCATCGTGATGATCACGTCCGCGTCCCGGACCGCCCCGGCGAGGGAGGAGGCCGGGGTGCCGCCCGCGGCGGCCAGCCGGTCCAGCTTCTCCTGCTCCAGGGTGTGGCCGGTGACGTCGTAGCCCGCCCCGATCAGGTTCTCGGACATGGGGGAGCCCATGATGCCGAGACCGATCCAGGCGACCCTGGGAAGGGCGTCGGGGATGTCAGGGATGTCGGGGGTGTCGAGGGTGCCGCGGGTGTGGCTCATGGTGGGAGTGCCTCTCCGTACACGTCACACGTCTGCACAGCGGATGGTCAGCGGGCGGCGCGGGCCTCGCGGGGCAGCCAGTCGAAGGCTTCCGCGCTCGGCCGGTCGCCGGGCTTGTACTCCAGACCGACCCAGCCCGTATAGCCCGCTGTGCGCAGGCGGCCCAGGAGGTCCTCCAACGGGAGCGCTCCCGTGCCGGGGGCGCCGCGGCCGGGGCTGTCGGCGATCTGCACATGGCCGGTCATCGAGGCGTACCGCTCGATCACCGCCGGCAGGTCCTCACCGTTCACGGCCAGGTGGTACAGGTCCATCAGGAACCGGGCGTTGCCGAGCCCCGTGGCCGCGTTCACCCGGTCGACGACTTCCACCGCCGCCGGGGCCGACACCAGTGGGTACCGCGGCGACTCGGGCCGGTTCAGTGCCTCGATCAGCAGCATCGCGCCGATCCGGTCGGCGGCGCCGGCGGCGAGGACGAGGTTCTCCAGGGCGAGCGCGTCCTGCTCGGCCGGGTCCACGCCTTCGACGCGGTTGCCGTACAGCGCGTTGAGGGCCGTACAGCCGAGGGCCCCGGCGAAGTCCGCGGCCACGTCGACATGGGCGCGGAACCGCTCCGACTCCTCGCCCGGGAGCGACAGGGCGCCGCGGTCGGGGCCGGGGAGCCGTCCGGCGTAGAAATTCAGGCCGGTGAGCCGGACGCCGGCGTTCTCGATCGCCTTTCTCAGCCCGTCGAGCTCGGACCGCGCAGGCGTCGGCGAGTCGGCCCAGGGCCACCACAGCTCGACCGCGGTGAAGCCGGCCGCGGCGGCTGCCGCGGGGCGCTCCAGGAGCGGGAGTTCGGTGAAGAGGATCGACAGGTTGACGTCGAAGCGCCGGTCTGCGGCGGCACTCCACTCAGTACCTGGTGGCATCGGGGCCGCACTCCCTTCCGGTCACGTCAATCGCTCCTTGGATTCCGAATTATGGAAACTTTCTTCTGTCTGATGGAAGATTGCCCGTGGAGCTCGGAGGCTGTCAAGGGGAGCGGGCGGCAAGAGTGCGGGAAGGTCGAAGACCTGCCGGGCCCGGCCTGCGCGCCCCTGCCCGTCACCCCCGCCCGGCTCCAGGGGCTTGGGCCGGGGTGGTCCCGGCCGGTGCGGGGGAGTGATCGGAGCGGCCGGGTCGAGCGTGCGCGAGGGTGAGTGAAGTCCTGTGGCGCGGCTCTGGCCTGCGAGAACGCTCCCCGGCCCGTGCCGGCCCGCAGAAACGCCCCTCACCTGTTCTCGCCGCTTCGCAGCGCTCTCCCGGCGCGTGTGCCCTGGATGCGCCCTGTGGGGAGGTGAGCGAGGGGCACCTTGCAGCCGATGCGGCATCGACCCGACCCGACCCGGCCCGACCCGACTCGGCACAGGTCACAGTCGGCGTCCTGTGCGGTTCAACTGATCCAGGCCAGGGGCTTGATCGCAGGTCAGGGCCCTGCCGTCCGAGGAGGTCGACACAGTGGGCGAGACCTGTGCGAGCGCGTGGGACGAGGAATCCCCCGCTGGTCTGCTCCGGCGGGGGTTCTGCGTGCGGCGGCGCGGCAGGCCGAGCTCGCGCCGTGGCCGGTTGAATTCCGGATCGAGCCCCCTCGTGGCGTACGGCGTCACGTCGTCCGAGTGGGGGGGGTGGTGCGAGCAAGGCGGCCGGCCCTTCATGTCTTCGGCTGGTTTGCCGAGAAATGTGAGGGGTATCCCGGAATGGCCGTAGGTCGGTGCCGGTGATGTCGGGGGCAGCCTGCGGCGACAGTCCTTCAGGCACGCGGGAGAGCGCTTGTGAACGCCGTTGTCGTCGGCTCCGCTCCGTGGCCCGTACTGGTCCTGGCACGCGCCGCGACCGAGGGGGACCTGTCGGCGGCGCGCGCGCAGATGGGCTTCTCCCTGGCCTGGCACATCGTGGTGGCCTGCCTCGGCGTGGGCCTGCCCGCGCTCACCCTCCTCGCCGAGTGGCTGGGCATCCGCAGGAACGACGCGGCGCTGAAACTGCTGGCCCGGCGCTGGGCGCGGGCCATGGGCGTGCTGTTCGCGGTGGGCGCGGTGTCCGGCACGATCCTCAGCTTCGAGATGGGGCTGCTGTGGCCCGGCTTCATGGGACGCTTCGGTCAGGTCATCGGGCTGCCCTTCGCGCTGGAGGGCATCGCGTTCTTCATCGAGGCCATCTTCCTCGGCATCTATCTGTACGCCTGGGACCGGTTGCCGCCGCGCAGGCACCTGCTGACGGGTATCCCCATCGTGATCGCGGGCACCGCCTCCGCGTTCTTCGTCGTCTGCGCGAACGCCTGGATGAACCAGCCCCGCGGATTCACCCTGCGCGACGGTGAGGTCGTACACGTGGATCCCTGGGCGGCGATGCTGAACCCGGCGAGCCCGCCGCAGACCGTGCACATGATCCTCGCGGCGTTCATGGTGGCCTCGTTCCTGACCGCCGCCGTGTACGCCGTCGCCCTGCTGCGAGGCCGGCGCGACGCCTACCACAAGGCGGGCTTCGCCATCCCGTTCACCGTCGGGGCAGTGGTCGCGCCCTTCCAGATCGTCGTGGGCGACTGGGTCGCCCGATTCCTGGCCGACTACCAGCCGGTGAAGCTGGCGGCCATCGAGGGCGTGTACCGCACCGGCTCCCACATCCCGCTCACCCTCGGCGGTGTCGCCGGGCAGGACGGACTGAAGTACGGGCTGGAGATCCCCGACGGGCTCTCCCTGCTGATCGGATACCGGGCGGACACGGTGGTGAAAGGACTGGACCAGGTGCCCCGCAGTCAGTGGCCCCCCGTCACCGGTGTGCACTGGGCTTTCGACCTCATGGTCGCCGTCGGCTTCTTCCTGCTGGCCCTCGGCCTGTGGCTGTTCCTGGCGTGGTGGCGCACCCGGCGCTTCGGCGGCGAACTCCTCGACCGGCGCGGGAGCCGCCTGCTGCTGGCGCTCGTCGCACTCGCCGGTCCGGCTTCCGTGGTCGCGCTGGAGAGCGGCTGGAGCGTCACCGAGCTGGGCCGGCAGCCGTGGATCGTCTGGGGGGTGATGAGCGTACGGGACGCCGTCAACCCGGCGCCCGGCCTGATGGTGGGGCTGTGGCTGGTGCTGGTGGTGTACGCCGCCATGACCGTCGCCACGGTCTACGTGCTCCGCCGTCTGGCACGTGGTACGGCCATTCCGGCCGCGCCCCAGGA
Organism: Streptomyces sp. NBC_01635; assembly: GCF_045209715.1. Lineage (NCBI taxonomy): Bacteria > Bacillati > Actinomycetota > Actinomycetes > Kitasatosporales > Streptomycetaceae > Streptomyces > Streptomyces sp. NBC_01635. Next base: position 7,413,334 of record NZ_CP109277.1, read on the forward strand.
GGCGGATGTGCGGGAGTATCCCGTGGTCTGACCGGGACACCGTCCTCGGCTCGCCGGACCGGTCCGGCCCCCGGGGTTCGCCTCTCGACTCCTCCGCTGCCGTCCTCACGAACGACGTCTGTCATGGAGGTCCCGTGCTCGCCGACACCGCCCTCGCCGTCATGTGGATCGGGCTGACCTGTTACGCCTTGTTCGGAGGCGCCGACTTCGGCGCCGGTGTGTGGGACCTGCTCGCCGGCGGCGCGCGCCGGGGCGCCTCGCAACGGCGGCTGATCGAGCACAGCATCGGGCCGATCTGGGAGGCCAACCACGTCTGGCTCATCTTCGTCGTCGTGCTGCTCTGGGCCGGGTTCTCACCCGTCTTCGCCGCCGTGATGTCCACCCTCTACCTGCCGCTGACTTTCGCCGCGCTCGGCATCATCGCCCGCGGCGCCGCCTTCGCCTTCCGCAAGGCCAGCACCGAACTGTGGCAGCGTCGGCTCTTCGGCGCGTGCTTCGCCGTGTCCTCGCTGGTCACCCCGTTCTTCCTCGGCGCCGTCGCCGGTGGAGTCGCCTCCGGCCGGGTACCGGCCGGGCTCGCCCAGGGCGATGTGATCACCAGTTGGCTCAACCCCACCTCCGCGCTCGGCGGCGTCCTGGCGGTCCTGGCCTGCGCCCATCTCGCCGCCGTCTATCTGTGCGCGGACGCCGACCGCGAGGGCGACCCCGAGCTGGCGCGGGCCTTCGCCCGACGGGCCGTGGCGAGCGGACTGGCGAGCGGAGCCGTCGCCCTGGCCGGCATCGCCGTGCTGCACGCGGACGCCCCCCAGCTCTTCCACGGGCTCACCCACCGGGCGCTGCCGCTGGTCCTGCTCAGCGCGGTCAGCGGTGTCGTGGGCCTCGGCCTGCTCGCCCGGCGGCGCCATGTCGTGGCGCGCGGAGCGGCTGCGCCGGCCGTTGCCGCGATCCTCTGGGCGTGGGGCGCGGCCCAGTACCCCGCCATGCTGATCGGCAGCCTTACCGTGGACCGAGCCGCCTCCCAGCCCGCCGTGCTCTCCGCCTGCCTCATCGCCCTCGCCTGTGGCGCCGTCCTGCTGATCCCGTCCCTGTGGCTCCTCTACGGCACCTTCCAGCGGGCACACACCGCCGAAGCACCGAGCACACACGGCCGTACAGCACCCTGACGACCTCACGAGGCGGCCCACCTCACCCCTGACGGCAGAGGCTCAGTACATGCGGCGAGCGCGGTCCGACGGGAGCTCCGCTCCCAGGGCCGGCCTCCGGTGAGGGTCGGACATCACCGGGCGGCGTGGCATCGTGGCCGTATGACGACGGGAACGGACGTGGCCGTGTTCGTCGGACTTCAGGCGTCCGGGAAGTCCACCTTCTTCGACCGGCGCCTGTCCGGCCGGTACGCGTTGGTCAGCAAGGACCTGTTCCCGCGGGGCGCCCGCAACAAGCAGCGGCGGCAGATGCGGCTGGTGGACGAGCACCTGGCCGCCGGGCGGCCGGTGGCCGTGGACAACACCAACCCGTCACCGCGGGAGTGGACCCCGCTGGTGGAACTGGCCCACGCCCACGGTGCCACTGCGACGGCGTACTGGTTCCCACCGGACGTGACCGGCTCGCTGCGGCGCAACGCCGCCCGCGAGGGCCGTGCCCGCGTCCCGGACGCCGGCGTCCTGGCCACGCTGGGACAGCTCCGCAAGCCCTCGACGGAAGCCGGGTTCGACGCGGTGCACGAGGTGCGGTTCGACGGCCGCGGTGGCTTCGAGGTACGTGCCGAGCCGCTGCACGCCCCCCGGATCACCGGATGACCCGGCTGATCACGGAGTGGCAGGGCAGGCGGCCTGCGGGCCGGGGCATCTGCGGATACCGGTCCGACGAGTTCGCCCGCGGTCCGTCGCCTCCGGAGGAAAGGCCACCCGACGGGAAGGCGACCCGGGCGGCCCGTGGATCCTCTCAATGCGCGCCTGTCTTCGTGCCGGCCACATAGACGGTGTTGGCCGACGTACCGCCCTGCAGGGGGTTGGTGAACTCGACGACATGTGCCGCCGACTCCGCGAAGACCTCGGTGAGGGCGGAGAGGAACCGTTCGTCGGGGGGATCGTTCGACCACAGGGCGAATACGCCGCCGGGGCGGAGATGCCCGGCGAGAGAACGGAGCCCGGACGGCCGGTAGAGCGCAGCGTGGCGCGGGTGGAGCACATCGCGCGGCGAGTGGTCGACGTCCAACAGGATGGCGTGGAACCGGAGGTCCGGTTCCTTCGGGTCCAGTCCGCCGGTGCCGCCGGCCCTCGCGAAGAAATCGCCGTGGACCAGGCGGCACCGGGAATCCGAGGCGAGCCCGGCCCCGAGGGGGACCAGGCCCCGCCGGTGCCAGTCGATGACTTCCTCGAGCGCGTCGATCACCGTGAGCCTGCGGACCCGGGGGTCGTCCAGTGCTGCCCGGGCCGTGTATCCGAGCCCCAGTCCGCCGACGGCGACGTCCAGTCCGGTGTTCGGCAGCCCGGCCAGCCCCAGCTCCGCCAGCGCGATCTCGCCGGCGGTGAAGAGGCTGGACATCAAGAACTCGTCGCCGAGCTTGACCTCGTACACCTCCTCGCCCGAGACCGGATGACGGCGCCGTCGCAGACTGATCTCACCGATCGGCGTCTCCTGCCAGTCGAGCTCCTCGAAGCGCAGGCTCATCCGCCCGCCTTTCTCATGTCCGCTGGGCACAGGGGCGCCGCTGAGGTGGCGCCCGGCAGCCCGCGCCCGGGGTGGTACGGGGCGCGGCCCGGTCAGGCGTCGATGATGACGGGGATGATGAGGGGTTTGCGGCGGTAGGTGCGGAACGCCCAACCGGCCACGGCGCGGGCGATGAGCTGTTCGAGCTGGTGTGCGTCGCCGATGCCTTCCTCGGCGGCGGTGGCCAGCGTCTTCTCGATGACGGGGACGACGGGTTCGAACGTGGTCTCGTCGTGGACGAAGCCGCGGGCCAGGAAGTCGGGTGCCTCGGCCAGCGCGCCGGTGTCGGCGTCCACGATCGCCACGACCGTGACCACGCCTTCCTCGGCCAGGGTGAGGCGGTCCTTGAGGGATGCCTCGGTCGCGCCGCCGACCTCCATGCCGTCCACGTAGACGTTGCCCGCGGGCACCTTGCCGGTGATGGACGCGCGCCCGTCGACGAGGTCCACGACGACCCCGTCCTCGGCGACGACGACCCGCTCGGGGGCGACTCCGGTGCGGATGGCGAGGTCGGCGTTGGCCCGCAGATGGCGCCACTCGCCGTGGACGGGCATGACGTTGCGGGGCTTGACGATGTTGTAGCAGTAGACGAGTTCGCCGGCGCTGGCGTGCCCGGAGACGTGCACCTTGGCATTGCCCTTGTGGACGACGTGGGCGCCCCACCGGGTCAGTCCGTTGATCACCCGGTAGATGGCGTTCTCGTTGCCGGGGATCAGGGAACTGGCGAGCAGGACCGTGTCGCCCTCGCCGATGCGGATCTGATGGTCGCGGTTGGCCATCCGCGACAGCGCGGCCATCGGTTCGCCCTGCGATCCGGTGCACACCAGGGTGATCCGGTGGTCGGGAAGCTTCTCCAGTTCCCTCGTGCTCACGACCAGACCGGAGGGGACCTTCAGATAGCCCAGCTCGCGGGCGATGCCCATGTTGCGGACCATCGAGCGGCCCACGAACGCCACCTTGCGGCCGTGCTGGTGGGCGGCGTCCAGGACCTGCTGGATGCGGTGCACATGGCTGGCGAAGCTGGAGACGATGACCCGCCGGGGCGCGGTGCGCATCACCTGCTCGATCGCCGGATTCAGTTCCCGCTCGGAGGTGGTGAAGCCGGGCACTTCGGCGTTGGTCGAGTCGGTGAGGAACAGATCCACACCCTCCTCGCCCAGGCGGGCGAAGGCGCGCAGGTCGGTGATGCGGTCGTCGAGGGGGAACTGGTCCATCTTGAAGTCACCGGTGTGCAGCACCAGCCCGGCGCCGGTACGGATCGCCACGGCGAGGCTGTCCGGGATGGAGTGGTTGACCGCGACGAACTCGCAGTCGAAGGGGCCGAAGCCCCGCCGGTCGCCTTCCTTCACCCGTACCGTCCGCGGCCGGATGCCGTGCTCCTTGAGCTTGGCCTCCAGGAACGCCAGCGTCAGCTTCGACCCGACGACGGGAATGTCGGACCGCTCACGCAGCAGATAGGGCACGCCCCCGATGTGGTCCTCGTGTCCGTGGGTCAGGACGATGGCCGCGATGTCGCCCAGACGGTCCCTGATCGACGTGAAGTCGGGCAGGATCACGTCCACCCCGGGCTGCGTCTCCTCGGGGAACAGCACCCCGCAGTCCACGACGAGCAGCTTGCCGGCGTGCTCGAAGACGGTCATGTTGCGGCCGATTTCGCCCAGGCCGCCCAAGGCGGTGACCCTCAGCCCTCCTTCGGGCAGGGGCGGGGCGACTTTGAGTTCGGGGTGCGGATGGCTCATACCCTGACGTTAGCCGAGGCGTCCCCGGCGGGCCGTTCCGCGTCCGTGTTCTTCGGCGCCGCAGTCTCCGACCTCGGCGTACGGCTGCTGCTGGACGCCGTCGTCGCCCTCGCCCCACCGCCCGGTCCACGCAGGCCCGCCCGGCACGCGTCGTCCTCGCCGCCCTGCCGATCGCCGCCGCACCCGCCGTCCTGTCGGCCAGGTTCCCGCACCCGGCCATGGACATCACACCGGGCCGGCCGGAGCCGCCGCCATGACGGTTCGACGTACGGGGAGCCGGCACCCCTGCGCGCGGCCTGTCCGCTTGGCGGCCCAGGGGGCGCGGTGACGCCGGTGGTGGGACCCGGCTCCTGCCGGGATTCCGGCCTGGTTTCTGTCTGCGGGCCAGGCGATGAGGTGTCTGCGGGCAGATGCCCGGAGCCGACGGACCGGTGCGCGCTCTACGGGGCAGCCGGATGCAGGACGACCGGCTAGGGGGCCATGGCGTTGCGCGGGCGGCTCGGGCAGGTGCAGGGCGAAGGGATACCCCGGTCGGTTAGGGTCCCCTCGTGGCGGACGAAGCGGCTCCGTCCCAGGGAAATGGATTGGTCCGGGGCGCATCGCGGTGGTGAAGCAGTCGACTGATGCGTCCCTGTCGTGCCCTGATGTGCCCTCGCGGTGGGTGATCCGGGTGAAAGTGCAGGTCAAGGGCGCGTTCGGGGAGTGCAATGCGATTGAGAGTGGAGTTCACGACCGAGCCCTTCGATCTGGACGAGGCGCCCGCGCACGCGGTGGTGGCCCGGGAGGTCGTGGAAGGGGCCGCGCTGGACTCGGTGGACGTCGGGCCGTTCGGGAACACCGCGGAGGGCGGCGCCGACGTGGTCCTCGCCGCCGTGGACGCCCTGCTGCGCCGCAGCCTGGAGGCCGGTGCGACCCGGGTCTCGCTCCAGGTCAACGTGATCGCGGAGGCCGAGGGATGAGCGGCAGGGCGGACGAGTCGTTCATCGCCGCCGTCAAGCCGCTCGTCGACGCCATGGGCGGGCGGCTGCTCCCGCCCGACGAGGCCGGTCCCGACGACGTCGTCCTCGCCTGGGAGGGCGCCGACGCCGTCGCCGTGCGCCTGCCCCAGCTCGCCGACTCCCTCGACCACCTCCTCGCCGCGCTGGAGCGCCGGCACGGCAGACCCCTCGCCGACCTGGACCGCAGGGCCAAACAGGAGATCGTGCGGAACCTGGAGGCGCGCGGCGCCTTCGTCGTCCGGCACGGTGTCGAGACGGTGGCGGGCGCGCTCGGCGTCAGCCGCTTCACCGTCTACAACTACCTCAACCGGGAGAAGGGCTCCTGAGGTGAGGGGCCTCTGAGGGTTTCCTGAAGGGCTTCGGCCGGCTTTCGAGGGTGGCCCGGCCGCCGCGTTTTCAACAAACTGTTGACGTGATGGTCCGGGGCGGCGTTAGCTGTTCGCACGCCCGTTCCACAGGACGGCCGGTCCCGGCCGGGGGAGGCTTCCGTGACGTCCGCTTCCACGCCGCAGGGCCTGGCCCGCTTCAACGACCTGGAGGAGAGCGCGGCCCTCGCCGCCCTCCACGAGGTGTGCGCCTCCACGGCGTGGGCCCGGCGGCTGCTCGCCGGCCGCCCGTACCCGACCGCCGGTGACCTGTACGCCGCCGCCGACGCCGCCACGAGCACGCTGACCGCGGCGGACCTCGACGAGGCGATGGCCGGGCACCCGCCGATCGGCGGACCCCGGCTCGGTGACCCGGCCTCGGCGCGGGAGCAGAGCGGCATGGCCTCCGCGTCGGACCGCCTCAAGGCGGAGATGCTCGAGCTGAACCTCGCCTACCAGGAGAAGTTCGGTCATGTGTTCCTCATCTGTGCCACCGGCCGGACCGGCGAGCAGATGCGCGACGCGGCCAGGGAACGCCTGGACAACACGCCGGAGCGGGAACGCGAGACCGTCCGCACCGAGCTGGGGAGGATCAACCGCATCCGCCTGGCCCGGCTTGTCGAAGCGGACCGACAGCCCCGACCTCTCTAGGAGCAGTGCCCGCATGAGCACCGAGACCACCGCTTCCGTCTCCACGCACATCCTGGACACCAGCGTCGGCCGCCCCGCCCGGGGTGTCGCCGTCCGGCTCTCCGCCCGCTCGGGCCGGGAGGGGCACTGGCAGGCGCTCGGCGGCTCCGCGACCGACGAGGACGGGCGGTGCAAGGACCTCCCGGCGCTGCCGGAGGGCACCACCCACGTACGGCTCGACTTCGCCGTGGAGCCGTACTTCGAGCCACATCCCACCGACAGGCGAGCCGAGGCACGGCAGGACGCCCCCGCGCACCGGGACAGCGGCACCGGAGTGTTCTTCCCGGAGGTGGCGATCACGTTCGCCGTCGTAGCGGGCGAGCACTACCACGTACCGCTGCTGCTCAACCCGTTCGGCTACTCCGTATACCGAGGGAGCTAGCAGACATGCCCACGATTCTCGGCCCGAACCAGTACGGCAAAGCGGAGAACCGCGTCGTCAGGATCACGAGGAACGGCGCCACCCACCACATCAAGGACCTGAACGTCTCCGTCGCCCTGTCCGGCGACATGGAGGACGTCCATTACTCCGGCTCCAACGCCAACGTCCTGCCGACCGACACCACCAAGAACACCGTGTTCGCCTTCGCCAAGGAGCACGGCATCGAGTCCGCCGAGCAGTTCGGCATCCACCTCGCCCGGCACTTCGTCACCTCCCAGGAGCCCATCCACCGGGCCCGCATCCGCGTCGAGGAATACGCCTGGGACAGGATCGCCACCTCCGGCACCCACCAGCGGGAGCGCGGCGAGCACTCCTTCGTCCGCAGGGGCCGGGAGACCCGGCTCACGCAGGTCACCTACGACGGCGGGCGGTGGGAGATCGTCTCGGGCCTGAAGGACCTGGAGGTGCTGAACTCCACCGACTCCGAGTTCCACGGCTTCGTCAAGGACAGGTACACGACCCTGAAGGAGACCCGGGACCGCGTCCTCGCCACCTCGGTCGCCGCCCGCTGGCGGTTCAACTGGACCGACGACGGGCAGCCGATGCCCGACTGGGAGACGTCCTACGTGCGGACGAGACGGCACCTGCTCCAGGCCTTCGCCGAGACGTACTCCCTGTCCCTCCAGCAGACGATGTACCGGATGGGCGCGCAGATCATCGAGCACCGTGAGGAGATAGACGAGGTCCGCTTCTCCCTCCCCAACAGACACCACTTCCAGGTGGACCTGGAACCCTTCGGGCTCGACGACGACAGCGCGGACGGCACCGTGTACTTCGCGTCCGACCGCCCCTACGGCCTGATCGAAGCCACGATCCTGCGCGACGGCTGCGAGGCGCTCATACCGGCGGACCTCACCAACCTCTGAGAACGAAGAGAGCGAAGAGAACAAAGGGAACGTGCGGAGCGAGTGGAGCGTGCGGAGCGAGTGGAGAGACGAACCATGGAAGCAGTCCAGCGCATCGTCATCGAGAACTGCGCGATCGCGACCGTCGACGCGAAGGACACCGAGTACGCCTCCGGACACCTCGTCCTCGCCGGCCACCGCATCGAGTCACTCGGCGCGGGCGGGGCCCCCGAGGGCCTGGAGAACGTCGTCCGCCGCATCGACGCCACCGGTCACCTGGCCACGCCCGGTCTGGTCAACACCCACCACCACTTCTACCAGTGGCTCACCCGGGGACTGGCCACCGACCAGAACCTGTTCCACTGGCTCGTCGCGCTGTACCCGACCTGGGCGCGCCTCGACGAGCCGATGGTGCACGCCGCCGCCCGGGGCTCCCTCGCGATGATGGCCCGCGGCGGTGTCACCACCGCCGTGGACCACCACTACGTGTTCCCGCGCGGCTCCGGCGACCTGTCCGGCGCCGTCATCCGCGCCGCCCGCGACATGGGCGTCCGCTTCACCCTGGCCCGCGGTTCGATGGACCGCGGTGAGAAGGACGGCGGCCTGCCCCCGGACTTCGCCGTGGAGACGATCGAGGACGCCCTCGCCGCGACCGAGGAGACCGTCCGGCAGCACCACGACACCTCCTTCGACGCCATGACCCGGGTCGCCGTGGCACCCTGCTCCCCGTTCTCCGTCTCCACCGAACTGATGTGGCAGTCAGCGGAGTTGGCGCGCGGTCTCGGCGTGCGCCTGCACACGCACGGGTCGGAGACGGTGGAGGAGGAGAAGTTCTGCCACGAACTGTTCGGGAGGGGCCCGACCGACTACTTCGAGTCCACCGGCTGGCTCGGCGAGGACGTGTGGATGGCGCACTGCGTCCACATGGACGACTCCGACATCGCCGCCTTCGCCCGCACCGGGACGGGCGTCGCCCACTGCCCCTCCTCCAACGCCCGCCTCGCCGCCGGGATCGCCCGCGTTCCCGACCTGCTGGCCGCCGGGGTCCCGGTCGGCCTCGGCGTGGACGGCACCGCGTCCAACGAGTCCGGCGAACTGCACACCGAACTGCGCAACGCCCTGCTCGTCAACCGCCTCGGTCCGCACCGCGAGGCCGCCCTGACGGTGCGTCAGGCGCTGCGTCTGGGAACCCACGGAGGCGCCCGGGTCCTGGGCCGGGCGGCGGAGATCGGCTCGCTGGAGCCGGGCAAGCTCGCCGACCTGGTGCTGTGGCGGATGGACACCCTCGCCCACGCCTCCATCGCCGACCCGGTGGCCGCGCTGGTCCTCGGTGCGCCGGCGCCGGTCACGGCGTCGTTCGTCAACGGCCGCCAGATCGTGGAGGGCGGCCGGCTGCGCACGGCCGACGAGGACGAGATCGCCCGCACCACCCGGGCGCAGGCCCGGCGGCTGGCCGCGATCGCGGCACAGGACTGAGCGCGGGTCCTGAACGGGGCACCGGCCCGCCCGGGTTGTCCCGGGAGGGCCCGCCATGTCCTCAGGCCGCCCTGTGGGGTGGGACTGTCTCACGCCAGGGCTGCCCACCTCGTCGCACAGCCGGGGCAGCACGGCGGGGAAGACCCCGGGGCGGAAGTGGCCTCCGCGCCACAGGTGACGTACGGCCCCGCCCGGGGACGATGCCTACGGCATGGCGGGAAGCCGGACCGTGACGAGGAGACCGCCGGCGGGGCGGGGGACGAGGCCGAGGGTCCCGTCGTGGGCGCGGACGATGCTGTGCACGAGGGCGAGGCCGAGGCCCACGCCGGCGTGCCCGTCGGTGCGTACGCGCTGCGTTCCGCGCTGGAAGGGTTCGGTGAGGGTCGGCACCAGTTCCGGCGGGAGCGGATGACCCGTGTTCTCGACCCGCACCACGCTCGCGTCGCCCCGCGCTTCGGTGTGGACCGTCACGGTGCCGCCGGCGGGGAGGTTGTGGACGATGGCGTTCTGGACGAGGTTCGTCATCATCCGCAGCAGGAGCTCCGCGGAGCCGCCGGTCCGTGCCGCTCCGCCGGTGACGTCGAGCGTGATCCCGCGCTGTTCGGCGAGGGGGAGCAGGGTTTCGGCGGCCTCTTCGGCGACGAGGGAGAGGTCGACGCTCTCGCGGGTGAAGGTCCCGCGGTCGCTGCGGCTGAGCAGCAGGAGGGCTTCGGTGAGGTCGATCGCGCGCGTATGGACGGCCTGCAGGCGTGCGAGGAGCTCGTCCCGGTCCCGCGTGGGGTCCCTGCGGGCGAGGTCGAGCAGCGTCTGCGAGATGGCCAGCGGGGTGCGCAGTTCGTGGGAGGCGTTCGCGGCGAACCTCCGCTGTTCGGCGACGTGCGACTCGAGTTGTTCGAGCATGCTGTCGAACGCGTCGGAGAGTTCACGGAATTCGTCCTGGCGGCCTTCCATGCGGATCCGGTGGGACAGCGACGCGTTCCCGGCTGTCCGCGCCGCGTCCGTGATCCGTGTGAGCGGTGCGAGCATCCGGCCGGCGAGGATCCATCCCCCGACGAGGCCGAACACGAGCAGGAAGGCCATCGCCACGGCCGCGGCGGGGGCGAAGACGCGCACCAGGAGGTAGCGGTTGGGTGAGACCCCGAGAAGGCCCTTGGGATTGTCGGGTACGTAGCGCAGCAGGAACACCCACACCACGGCCAGCAGGAGAGCGCCGGCGACGGCGAGGAACCCGGCGTAGCTGAGGGTGAGTTTCAGGCGGACGCTGAGCCCTGGGCGCCTATGCATGCGTACGGCCGGGGCGGGTGGTGCCGGGGCCGGGGCCGGTGTCCATGCGGTAGCCGACACCCGGCACCGTGGCGATGATCCATGGTTCGCCGAGCCGTTTGCGCAATGCGGAGACGGTGATGCGGACCGCGTTGGTGAAGGGGTCGGCGTTCTGGTCCCAGGCCCGTTCCAACAACTCTTCGGTACTGAGGACCCCGCCTTCGGCGGCGACGAGGACTTCGAGCACGGCGAACTGTTTACGGGTGAGCGCGACGTAGCGTCCGTCGCGGAAGACCTCCCGGCGGAAGGGGTCGAGGCGCAGGCCCGCGATCTCGCGGACCGGGGGCCGGGCGTACGCGCGCCTGCGGTCGAGCGCCCGCAGCCGCATGACGAGCTCCCGCAGCTCGAACGGCTTGGTGAGGTAGTCGTCGGCACCGAGCTCGAACCCGGACGCCTTGTCGTCGATCCGGTCGGCTGCGGTGAGCATGAGGATCGGGATGCCGCTGCCGGAGGCGACGATGCGCCGGGCGACCTCGTCGCCGGAGGGGCCGGGGATGTCGCGGTCGAGGACCGCGAGGTCGTAGGAGTTGACGCCGAGCAGTTCCAGGGCGGAGTCGCCGTCGCCGGCGATGTCGGCGGCGATCGCTTCCAGCCGGAGACCGTCACGGACGGCTTCGGCCAGGTAGGGCTCGTCCTCCACGATCAGTACGCGCATGCCTGAAGCCTAAGCAACACGTATAGCGCCGACGTGTGCACAGACGTGTGCACACCGGACACGCGACTCAGCCTGCCGGTGCCGGCACCGGCGCGGGGCGCGGCTGGTCCGACGACGCTTCCGCAGTGGTGCGCCACCAGCGGCGCGACGCCAGCGCGGCCAGCACGGCGCCGGCGGCGTTGACCAGGACGTCGTCCACGGAGGACACCCGGTCCAGCCGCAGGACGTACTGTGCGGTTTCGACCAGGACCGAGCAGCCCGCCCCGAGCGCCAGGATCCGCGGCACGGACGCCGGCGCCGCGAACCGCATCGGGGCGAAGAACCCCAGCGCCGCGAAGACCAGCAGGTTGCCGACGATCCCGAGCGGCCCCATCGTGAGCAGGTCCCGCAGCGGTACCAGGCTCACCCGGCCGGGGACGGTGCCGGCCCCGGCGCCCGGCATCATGGTCATCCAGACGAACGGCACCGTCCCGTGGACCATGCCCACCTCGGCCAGCGACATCCGCCACGCCGAGGTGACGCCGGCGGCACGCCGACGGCGCGCCAGGGCCCACACCACCAGCGCGGCCAACGGCAGCGTGACCAACGTGATGAGCACCACACCGTTGAACGTGTCGAAGCAGCCGTGCCACCGCCCGGCCATGCACATCGGAGCGGACATCATGAGCGGTCGCCGCATGACGAACGCGGCGCTCGCCACGCCGAGGAACGCCAGGCTGAGGAGCACGATCCCGCGCGTGCGGCGGGGCGGTGCTGACAGGGATGCGTTGTGGTTCACGCCTTCATTGGAGACGGAGGGGCGTTGCGGTGGCGTATGCGATTTTCGATACGCCCGCGATACACGGAATCCCCGGCACCAAGGAACCGGCGCAAGCCGGCGGTGAGACGGTCCCGCCGCTGGTGATCGCGCCGGCCCGGCTACCGCAGGTGCGGCGGAGCGGGAACCGGTTCTCGGTGAACGTGATGCCGGCGATCAGCACCAGGGCCGGACGCACTTCATGGTCCTCACCGGGAGCTTCACCGACGAGGTGGTGTGCCGTTTCCTGGACCGGCTCACCGGCCACTTCGACCCCAAGGTCCACCCGGCCCTCACCCCGGCCGGAACGACGTGCGGCCGTACCGGGAGGGGAGCCCCCGGTACGGCCGGCAGCCGTCCGACGGTTTGCCTGTCGGTACGTCTCGTACGTCTCGTACGTCTCGTCCGTCGCTTCCGTGGTTCTACAGGCCGAACAGGCCCGGATCCTCGGCCAGCTCCCGGAAGATGTCCTGCGGGTTCGGCAGCAGCTTGCGCTGCTTGAGGTCCAGCGCACCGGCGACGCCTGTGATCTCGGCCGAGACCGTGCCGTCCGCCTTGGTGATGACCTGCTCCACGCGGAACGTCTTGCCGGTGTTCCAGGAGAAGGCACAGGTCACATCGACCTCTTCGCCGGCGAGCAGCTCGCGCTTGTAGCGGATGGTGGTCTCCAGGACGACCGGCCCCACGCCCCGCGCGGCGAGCGCGGACTGCGTGATCCCCGCCTTGTGGAACAGCTCCCAGCGCGCGTGCTCCGCGTAGTTGAGGTACACGGCCTGGTTGAGGTGACCCTGCACATCGGTCTCGTATCCGCGCACGGTCACCCGGACGGAAAACGGCTCGCTCACTCCTGCCTCACTGCCCCTTCATGCCTGCTCGGTTCGCTGCGTCGAGCACCGATCCTGGCACGTCCCCTCATGCGCGGCGCGGGGAGGCCAGCAGGTACCGGGCCCGCGTCCGCGGCTCCGTGTACTCCCCGGCCTGCCAGCCCGCCGCCTCCAGGGTGGCCGCGCAGGCCCGCAGCGCCCCGCCGTCCGCCTCGTACACGGCGACGGCCTCCGGCTGCGGCGTCTCCCGCACCCGGTAGCCGCCGGCCCCGGCACCCTCTCCGGCGGGACGATGCCCCGCGGCTTCCAGGGCGAGCGCGGCGGCCTGTACGAGATGGCCGCGCTCCCAGCCGCAGGGCCGGTCGGTGGCACCGTCCGGGTGCGACATGCGCCGCAACTCCAGCAGTCCCTGCCACGCACTCCGTACCTCACGCAACCGCGCGGCCCCGCCCTCGGCCGCCCCCTCCTCCCCACCGACCCGAGCGGCGAACACCCCGCCGGAGGTCCCGCTGCCGGAGGCCCTGCCACCGGAGGCCCCGCCCTCTGGCTCCGGGCCGCTCTTTCCCTCCGCGTCGTCCTCCCCCTCCCGTATCCGGTGCCCCGCCGGCGTCAGGAAGTGACCGTGCGGCGCACGGGGGTGCCGGAACGCGAGCCCTCGCTCGACCAGCCCCGCAAGCTGGGCCTCGGTCCCCTTGAGCCGCCCACTGACCGGATCGGCCGCCTGCACCACCCGCCGCAGCCCCGCGCCCAACGCTCTCGTCACCGCACCCACCCCCGGTCCCCGACCGTCCGTCCGGCCTTTCCGGCCCTTTCGAAGACTACGACCGAACACTGACACTCCCGGCGTCCGGAGCTTCGGCGCGATGCGTGCCGCTTCCTGAGCCGGTCGTAGAATTCCGCTGTGGAGAACTCAGAACGTACGTCGCGGCCCGGAGCGAAACCGCGGAGCGCGGGCGGCAAGCCCGCGCAAGGCCTGGAATCCGTGGAGAACGCCCTCTCCCTGCTGCTCCTGCTCCGCAAACAGGGGCGCGTGCGGCTGAGCGAGGCCGCCGACGAGCTGGGTGTGGCCAGGTCCACGGCTCATCGTCTGCTCTCCACCCTGCGCGGCCGCGGCTTCGCGGTGCAGGGCGCCGACAAGGTGTACCGGCCCGGCCCCACGCTCTACCGCCTGGGGATGTCCCAGCGCTCCGAGTACGACCTCGTGGAAACCGCCCGGCCGCACATGCTCTGGCTCAACGGGCAGCTCGGAGAGACGGTGCACCTGTCGGTCCGGGCCGGGGCCGAGACGCGCATCCTGCACAGCATCGAGGGAACGCACGCACTGCGCGTCGGCAGCCGCACGGGCGTGAGCCTGCCCGCGCACCTCTCCGCCGGCGGCAAGGCGCTCCTCGCCGACCTGGGCGTCTCCGAACTCGCCGACATCTACGGCACCCGGAGCACCGCGCAGGCGGACACCGACCCCGAGACACTGCACCGCACGCTCGAGACCGTCCGCAGGCGGGGCTACGCCGTCAATATCGGAGGTACCGAGCGCGGCATCTCCGCGGTGGGCGCCGCCGTGCGGGAGCCGGGCGGCCGCGCCGTGGCGGCGATGATCGTCTCGGCTCCTTCGCTGCGCTTCACCCGCGCCCGCCTCGGTGACGCGGCCGCTGTGCTCGGGGAGGCGGTGCGCCGCATGGAGGCGGCACTCTGAGCCGGCGGCCGCCGACCGGCGTCCGGCGGCCGGGGTCCTCGTACGCACCCGGCCGAAGCGGGGGAGCATGGTACGGCGGCAGGCCCGTAGTGCAAAAAGATTCCTCCCCTTGTACCGCAGAGCGGAACTACTGGACAGTTTCATTGCTCTCTGCGCAACGGGGCTGCTTCCATTCTGGACACCGATGGGTCATTCGCTTGTCGCCGGGAGGACACCGGGGTCTGCGGAGCCGCCCACCGTGTCGGTGCTCCGCATCGCGGCCCGCCCGGCTCCCCTCCCCCCACCTCTCCGCGACAGGACGTGGCCGCATGACCACTGATGTTCAAGCACCCGCTCCCGCCCGCGCTTCCGCCCGGCCCCCCGCCCCGGATCCGACGGACCGGCGCACCCGCGCCCTGACCCGTGCGGTCGTCGCCCTGTGTACGGCGGCGATCACGGTCGAGGGGTTCGACCTCATCGTCTACGGCGTGGCGATGCCGTCGATGCTCGCCGACTCGAATCTGGGCCTCGACAAGTCCCTCGCCGGAACTCTCGGCAGCCTCGTCTATCTGGGCATGCTCATCGGCGCCATCGTCTGCGGGCCCCTCGCCGACCGTCTCGGCAGGCGTCGTCTCGTGCTGGCGTCGGGAGTGATCTTCACCCTGTTCACCGTCGGCTGTGCCGTCGCCGCCACGCCCTGGCAGTTCGGTCTCTTCCGGCTGCTCGCCGGCATCGGCATGGGCGGTGTGATGCCGTCCTGCGTGGCCCTCGCGAAGGAGTACGCGCCGCGCGGCCGCTCCGCGCTGGTCGCGACCATCGTCCTCGCGGGCGTTCCGGTCGGCGGCGTGCTCGCCGCGCTCACCGCCGCCGCGTGGGGCGATTCCCTCGGCTGGCGCGGCCTGTTCGGTGTCGGCGCGGCGCTGTCGACGCTGGTGTTCGCCGGCGTGTACGCCCTGCTGCCGGACTCGCGGCCCGGAGCGGCCGACGCCCCCGACCCCCGAGCCACTCCCTCGACGGCGTCCGTCGGCAGTCCCGGGACCGGCGGAAGCCTCGCGTCCGGCGGACCGACGGCCGAGGCGAAGAACCCCTCACCGGCCCGCTCCGTGCTGTCGGACGGCCGCGCCCGCACCACCGTGCTGTTCGTCGTCGCCAACTTCGCGGTGCTCCTGGCCTGGTACGGCCTGAACACCTGGCTGACCCAGCTGATGCGCGAGATGGACTACCCGCTCGGCTCGGCGCTGCAGTTCACGCTCGTGCTCAACCTGGGTGCCGTGATCGGCTCGTTCGCCATCGCCGCCGTCGCCGACCGGATCGGCCCGCGCTTCGTCACCATCGGCAGCGCGGCGCTCTCCTCGGTCGCCGTCCTCGGCCTGTCGCTGGGCGGCAACACCGTCGTGGTCCTCTGCCTGACCGCGCTCGCCGGTGTCGGTGCCCATTCGTCCCTGACCGTGCTCAACGACTGGGTGGCGTCCAGCTACCCGGCCTCGATCCGGGCCACGGCACTCGGCTACGTCTCGGGCTTCGGGCGCGCCGGCGCGATCGTGGCGCCGCTGCTCGGCGGCTGGATCCTGACGGCCTCCCTCGGCCCGACCACGGTCTTCTACGTCTTCGCCGCAGCCGCCGCCCTGAGCGCCGCGGCCCTCCTCGCCATCCCCCACCGCCGGGCCTGACACCCCCGCCGCGAAGCGCGACGCCCCGTCTCCAGCAGGAGGCGGGGCGTCCTCGTCAGGTGGGAGGAGTCTCACTGCCGGCGACCTGCCCGGACCGTACGGGAAGCCGTGTACGGCCTGAGCATGGCCGACCGGCCGCGCCACTGACGGTATCCGCTCAGGAACCGGCCGATGCGGCCGCCGACTCCTCGTCCGCGCCGTACGGCTCTACGCTCATGCCCCACACCTCCCTGTGCCGCCCGTGCTCAACTCGCCGCCGGTGCGGGGCGTCACGCGTCACGGCCCGGACAGAGCCGTACAGCGGGCGTACGGTGACGTCGTGCACCCGACGGCACGGTGTGAGGCCGCACCGGTCTCACCGGCACCCACCTGACTCCGCGTGCCTGGGAGCACCGCGGCCGGCCCGGGCAGGTGATCGCGCGGGGCCGGCCTGCCGGTCACGCAGCCGGTGGAGCGGGGCGCGCTGCCCCGGTTGCGCGCCGCGACCTGCCCCGGTGTGCGGGGCGGCCAGTTCTTCGGACCGTCCGGATTCGGGGAAACGCGCGGCCGGGTCACCGAGGCCCGACTCAGCCGGGAGGCGGCCGATCCGGCTGTAAGCGGGCGGTTCTGGGCGGTGGCCGAGGAACTGAGCGGCGTCAGCTACCTGCGAGCCGTCGCCGACCGGAAAGGGCCGCGAAGGCAGTCGGTGTGGTGCGAGGCCGTCCTGGGGGCGAGATGGCGAGGGCCTCGCCGGGACCTCGCCTTCCCGCGTCCCCTGCAGGGGTGCCTAACCCATGAACTCGGGTCGCTGGTAGGGCGTCCACCAGCTGAGCAGGCCCCAGATCCCGAGGGCGAGGGCGCTCGCCGCGATCACGGCCGAGAGCCAGGGGCGGCGCAGCGCACGCAGGGTGAGCAGCCAGACGGCGAGCGGGACGAGCGCGCCGCCGGCGGCGATGAGCGGGAGGTCGACGTAGAGGACGCTCAGGTCCCGGTGCATGCCCTCGAACCCGCCGTCGACGCTGACCCGCGCCCGCGGCGCCCAGGCGAGCACCGCGACCACGGCGCCCGAGGCCGCCAGGAAGATGCCCGCACAGCCCTGTCTTTCGTCTCTCATACCTTGATCCGACGCGGTCGTTCCGTCGGCGGTTCCCGCGTGCCCTACTGCCGGTATCCGCTCAGGAAGCGCCCGATCCGGCCGATCGCCGTCTCCAGGACATCCGCGTGGGGGAGGGTCAGGATGCGGAAGTGGTCGGTGGTGGGCCAGTTGAAGCCGGTGCCCTGGACCACCTGGATCTTCTCCCGCAGGAGCAGGTCGAGGACGAACCTCTCGTCGTCGTGGATCTTGTGGACCGCCGGATCGATGCGCGGGAACGCGTACAGGGCGCCCTTGGGCTTGACGCAGCTCACGCCGGGGATGTCGTTGAGCATCCGCCAGGCCGTGTCCCGCTGTTCGTGCAGCCGGCCGCCGGGGGCGGTCAGCTCGCGGATGGACTGGCGGCCGCCGAGCGCGGCCTGGATGGCGTACTGGGCGGGCGCGTTGGCGCACAGGCGCATGGAGGCCAGCATGGTCAGGCCCTCCAGGTAGTTCTTCGCGTGCTGCTTGGGGCCCGTGACCACCAGCCAGCCGGAGCGGAAGCCCGCCACGCGGTACGTCTTCGACAGCCCGCAGAAGGTGAGGACGACCAGGTCGGGGGCGAGCGCGGCGGCCGAGTGGTGCACGGCGTCGTCGTAGAGGATCTGGTCGTAGATCTCGTCGGCGAGGACCATCAGGCCGTGCCGGCGGGCCAGATCGAGGATGCCCTCGACGATCTCCTTCGGATAGACCGCACCGGTCGGGTTGTTGGGGTTGATGATGACCACGGCCTTCGTACGGTCCGTGATCTTCGACGCCATGTCGTCCAGGTCCGGGTACCAGTCGGCCTGTTCGTCGCACAGGTAGTGGACCGCCTTGCCGCCCGCGAGGGTGGTCACCGCCGTCCAGAGGGGGAAGTCGGGGGCGGGGATGAGGACCTCGTCGCCGTCCTCCAGCAGCGCCGTGACGGCCATCGACACCAGTTCGGACACGCCGTTGCCGAGGAAGACGTCGTCGACGTCGACCTCCACGCCCAGGGTCTGGTAGCGCTGGGCCACCGCGCGGCGGGCGGAGAGGACGCCCCGCGAGTCGGTGTAGCCGTGCGCCTGCGGCAGCATCCTGATCATGTCCTGGAGGATCTCCTCCGGCGCCTCGAAGCCGAACAGGGCCGGATTCCCGGTGTTCAGGCGCAGCACGCTGTGCCCCGCCTCCTCCAGCGCGTTCGCGTGCTCGATGACCGGGCCGCGGATCTCGTAACAGACCTCGCTGAGCTTGCTCGACTGCCGGAACTCCATGGGCCGCTTCCCCTCACGCCGATCTCGTGTTGCTTGGTTTTACCAAGTGACCACTTGGAAAGTCCAACGACTTGTCTACACTGCGTCGCATGTCACCTCGCCGAAGCTACGACCAGTACTGTTCCGCCGCCCGCGCGCTCGACGCCGTCGGCGACCGCTGGACCCTGCTGATCGTCCGCGAGCTCCTCGCCGGCCCGCGACGCTACACCGACCTGCACGCGGACCTCCCCGGCGTCAGCACGGACGTACTGGCCTCACGGCTGAAGGACATGGAACGCGAAGGGCTGACCACCCGGCGCAGGCTGCCCCCGCCCGGCGCGGCCTACGTGTACGAACTCACCGGCCGGGGGCGCGCATTGCTGCCCGTGCTGCAAGCGCTCGGTGCGTGGGGGCAGGCGGCGCTGGGGGAGCGGCGGCCCACCGACGCGGTGCGGGCTCACTGGTTCGCGCTGCCCCTGCTGCGCGCCCTGGACGCCGTGGGTGCGGGTGCGAGGGAGGGCGCGGGAGGGGGTGGCCTGGTCGAAGTCAGGCTGGAGGAGGGGCTGTTCCACCTGCGCGTCGGCGCCGAGGACGGGCCGGTCTACGGGGACGGGCCCGCCCCCGGCGAACCCGACGCCACGCTGGTCCTCGACACCGGCACCTGTACGGCGATCAGCCGCGGGGAGTCGACCGTCGCCGGCGCGGTACGCGACGGGCGGATCGCGGTGAGCGGCGACGGCACGCTCGCCAAGGCGCTGAGCGAGGCGTGACGGGCTGAGGGAGGCGTGCCGGGTGGCACGGTCGCGAAGGGGAGGCGCGGCCGTGAACGGGAGGAGGCCCGCACAGGGCGGGCCTCCTGGGAGAGCGTCACGCGCCGGGCGTCCCTCGGACGTCCCGCCGGAGGTCACGCGCCCGGCGGCACCCGGGACGGCCGTCCCGTTCCCCGCGTCAACCGGTAGCCGGCGACCCCGGCCAGTGCGGCCAGCGCACCGCCCACCGCGGTCCACACCCAGCGGCTGGACCACCAGCCCGAGGTCCAGCCGTCCTCGGGCTCGAGGTCGGCCAGTACGGCGGTCGGCGAGTCGTTCCCGTCACCGTCGCCGTCCTGGTCGTCCGCGGCGTTCCGCAGCGCGATACCCGGTACCAGCGGCTCGGAGAGCGAGCCGTCGACCGCCGCCGCACCGCCCATCTCCTTGGAGCCGGCCCGGACTTCGATGTCCACCGACTGGCCCAGGTCGGCCGCCGTGAGGTTCACCGCCGTGAGCCGGACGTAGTACGTGCCCGGCAGCGGGTCGTTGGCCCACGGCTCCGACCAGGCGCGGACCGTGCGCAGCACGCACTTCAGCTCCACGGAGGCCGCGTCGGCCGCCGCGGTGCGGGTCTGGGCGCCGTACTGGCAGGCCTGCCGACGGCGCAGACCGTCGTACACGTCGATCCGCCAGGTCTCGGCGGCGTGCGTCTCGGGCAGCTTCACCGACGCCTCGACGGTGGGGCGTTGCCCCGTACCCGCCGGGAACGACCAGTACAGGTAGTCGCCGACGGACGCACGCGCCGTCGCGGTCTGCCCCTGCTCGAACTCCGTCGCGGTACGGAACGAGGTGCCCGCGCGGGTCGGTCCGGCGCCGTCCTCGGACGACGCGCCGGGGGAGGGAGTGGAGTCGGCCGCGGCGGGGGCCACGGCGGCCGCGGACAGCCCGAACGTCAGCAGGGCCGCGCCCAACAAGCGGGTGATGCGCATCAGCTGGTCCTCCAGACCGCGAACCGCCAGCGTGACAGCCAGCCCCAGACGAGACCGGCGAGGAAGCCGGCGAGAACCAGCGTGCCGAGCAGCCACCAGCCCCGGCCCAGGCCGAAGGAGGCCACGTCGCTCGACCCGTCCGGGCCCTCCACGACATCGATGGTCAGTTCCAGCGGCAGGCCGGGCGTGGTCTTCACACCGGAACCCGGCGAGAACGAGTTGGTCACCGCCAGGCACACCGTCTCGGCGGCCGGCTTGTCGCCGTCGTCGTCGTCCCGCTCGGGCTTCGGATAGCGCAGGCCGGTGGACAGGACGTCCGTACGGCCGGTGCCCGCGGCCTCGCCGCGGACGATCTCCCGGTTGTGCACCGTGACGGCCCGCAGCAGCACGCCGTAGTCCGGGTTCACCGCCCGGTCCGCCGCCACACTCACCGACGCACGCAGTTCCTGGCCCGGCAGCACGTCCACCCGGTACCAGCGCTGCTGCCCGAACTCCTCACGGTCCGTGTAGAGACCGGACTCCAGCGTCGGCGCCTTCGCGCACGACGCGGCACCCTCGGTCGCGACCGGCGTCACCACCGGCTCCGCCGCGCGGTCCACCAACTCATTGACCCGGTCGGTCAGCTCGTCCTGGTGCTGGACCGAGGTGTAAGTGCCGCCGGTCGCCTCCGCGATGCAGCTGAGCTGCCGGCTCAGCTTGGCGTTCGGCACCAGGCCCAGGGTGTCGATGGTCAGGCCGATGCCCTTGGCCGCGATCTCCCGGGCCACCTCGCACGGGTCGAGCGGGGCACAGGTGTCCTCGCCGTCGCTGATCAGTACGATCCGCTTGGAACCGTTGCCGTCCTTGAAGTCGCCGGCCGCCTTCAGCAGGGCGGGGCCGATCGGTGTCCAGCCGGTCGGGCTCAGCGTGGCCACCGCCGTCTTGGCCTCCGTGCGGTCCAGCGGGCCGACCGGATAGAGCTGCGCGGTGTCCTTGCAGCCCTCCTTCTTGTCGTCGCCGGGGTAGTCGGCCCCCAGGGTGCGGATCCCCAGCTCGACCTCCTCCGGCGTCGCGTCCAGCACCTCGTTGAACGCCTGCTTCGCCGCGGCCATCCGGGACTGCCCGTCGATGTCCCGGGTCCGCATCGAGCCGCTCACATCGAGGACGAGGTCGACCTGGGGCGCGTCCTGGCCCGTGGGTTCACCGGCGACCGCCGCGGACGGGAAGGCGAGCCCCGCCGTCAGAGCGGCGAGCAGGACGCCGACGCCTGCTGCCGGCCATTTTCTTCTGATCATCGCCGGATCCTATTGACCGGAATCACCGCACTCCCCAGCGGGGTTCCGGGGCCGGCCCCACTCGGGCTCGCCTTGAAGGGGATTGGGCAGTTCCGCCCATTCGTCCCCGGCCGCCCGCGGTGAAAGCCGCATCAGCGTCAGCGCCTTCGCGGGCAGCGGTTCGCCGCACAGTGCCGCCAGGTCCGGGGTGCGCGGCAGATCCCGTACGGCACTCTCCAGCGCGACCCGCAGCGCCGGGCCGGAACCCGTCGTACCGGCCAGCGCGCCCGCCACCAGCGAGCCGAACACCTTGCGCCGCAAAGTCCGTTCGTCGTCCGTCACCATGCGGGCGGGCAACTCGGGCGCGGGGATGCCGTGCTGGGCGAGCCGCGCCGGGCTGATCCGCAGGTCGGCCAGATCGCGGTAGACGAGCCGCACCGGCTCCCCGTCCGGCGACAGCACGACCAGGAGATTCTGACCGTGCGCCTCCAACGCCACGCCCAGTTCGAGCAGCCGCAGTCCCACCGTCAGGGCGAGCCGCGCGAACCGGGCCGTCCAGGCGGGGGAGCGGGGCAGCCCGGTCGCCGCCAGGGCCGCCACCGGCACCACCCGTTCCCCGGCCGCCGCGTACTCCTGCGGCGACTCGCGCACCACGGCCGCCAGATCGGCGGAACCGGCCGCCGCGGCGCCCAGGGTGCGGGTGATGTGCAACAGCCCGTCGGCCCGTGCCGCCATCGACTCCCCGAACTCCGACAGCACCGCGGATGCGGCGACCGAACCGAGCGAGATGTCCCGCACCGACGACGTCAGCCGTGCGCTCAACGCCGTCTTCACATGCGGCCCGGCGGGCAGTGCGAGCGTCCGCAGCGCCATCAGCGGACGCGCCGCCATCCGCCCCGCGGGCTCCCGCTTGAGCACATGCGCCGCCTGCCAGGGATGCACCGGGATCACCACCTGCTCCCCGTCCCGCAGCCACTCCGGCCAGGCCCCCGTCACCAGGCAGTCCCCGGCCGGTACCGGAATCAGCCCCAGCTCCACGACGGGCCGGTGCTCGGGCCCGTACGCCAGCTGGTCGGCCACCGAGAAACCGGGCCGGGAACGGCAGTTGGGGTGGAACGGGTGCCCGTCGACCACTCGTTGCTCCCACTCCCAGTCCCACCGGGGCCACTCACCCGCGTCTTCCCCGCCCTCTTCCGGCGCTCCCGCCCGGGACAGCGCCAACGAGGCCACGCTGTGGGCGAGTTCGGCGGCGAAGGAAGCCGAGTGCGGTACGGCGAGTTCTCCCGTCAACCGCGCCGGATCGCCGTACGCCACCCCGTCCAGCCGCACGACGGTGACGTACGCGGCGGTCGCATACGGGTCCGGGCGCGGGCCACGCAGCCGGCGGCCGTCCGTCAGCCGCAGCGTGAGCCCGTCACGGTCCGGCTCCCGGCGCGTGACCCACGGCAGCGGATCGTGCGCGAGACCGCGCCACAGCCGGCTCAGCACGGCCGCGCGGGCCCCCGGCAGCGCTGCCGCGTACCGGGGCACCAGCGCGGGCCGTACGACGGCCAGCTCGTCGGCGATTTCGGCCTCGACGGCGGAGGGACGGTGCACGGGCGGACTCCTCGGGTACGAAACGTGCTGCGGAACGAACTGCCGGTCCGTGGCGGACACGCGGACATACTGATCGTCTCCGTCCGGACAGACCGTAGGGAACAGTGGAACGCGTGGACCTCATGCCCCCGACCGCAGACGACGACGCGGCGCCCCGCGCCTCCGAGGGGGCCCGACCGGCCGCTCACGCCGACGCGTACGCGACCGCACCGCTGCTGAACTGCCTGCTGCGCGAGGTCGCACTCCCGGTGCCGGACGAGAACGCGGACGAGGACCGCAACCGGGACCGCGACCGGCACCACAGGGCGGAGGCCCCCCGCACCTATCGCCTGCCCGGCACCGGCCGCCTGCTACGCGTCCACGGCACCCGGCGCCCCACCGCACCCGAGGTACGCGCGGAGGACGGCACGTGGCGCCGCCTGGGCCACCCGGAACTGGTGGAACTCGTCGCCGAGGAGCTGCGTCGGCACACCGGTGTGCCCAACCGGGAACTGCCGGCCGAGATGACCGACAGCCGCGACGCGGTGGCCACGCTGCTCGCCGCACGGGCAGGCGCCACCCCACCTGCCGACCCCTACCTCCGCTCCGAGCAGTCCCTGCTCACCGGCCACACCCACCACCCCGCCCCCAAGGCGCGCGGCGCCGGCCCCACGGCGAGCTGGCTGCCGTACGCACCGGAGGCGTACGCCCACTTCCCGCTGACGCTGCTGGGACTGCGCGAGGACGCGGTGGTGGAGGAGGGCGACACCTCGTCCCTGGATCGGCTGGGCTCCGCCCCGCCCGGCTACCGCCTCCTGCCGGCCCATCCCTGGCAGGTGGAGCTGGCGGCCCGGAGCCTGGCCCCCGCGTTCGCCGACGGCCGCCTGATCAGGCTCGGCACGACCGGGTTCCCGGTATGGCCCACGGCCGCGATCCGCACCGTGTACACCCCCGCACACGACCTGTTCCTGAAGTTCAGCCTGGACGTGCGCATCACCAACGACATCCGCCGCCTGTGGCGCCACGACCTGCGGAAGCTTCGTAGAACGGACCAGGCCACCGGCGAAGCCTTCACCGCCTCGGCCACCCCCGACGCCCCCGCGGCCTGGCTCAGCGACCGCGGATACCGCACCGCGGACTTCGCCTTCGAGGAACTGGCCGTCCTGGTCCGCGACGGCCTGCACCGCCACCTGCTGCCCGGCACGACCCCGCACCTCGCCGCGGCCCTGACCGAGGACTACGAGGGCAACCCGCTCGCCTCCACCACCGCCCCCGCCGCCTGGTGGGAGGCCTACCTGGCCCAGGTCGTCCCCCCTGCCCTGGATGCCTTCGCCCGGCACGGAGTCGTCGTCGAGGCCCACCTGCAGAACACCCTGATCGCCGTCGACCCCGGCGGCATGCCCGTACAGGCCCTGTACCGGGACGCCGAAGGCGTGAAACTACTGCCGGAAGTGACCAGGGAGGCAGGCTGGGAACGCCTCGTCTACTGCCTGATCGTCAACCACCTGACGGAAATCGCAGCAGCCCTGACCGAACACCATCCAGGTTTCGATCCCTGGCCCGCGGTCCGCCGGGAACTCTCCCGCCACCCCCTCCCGGAAGCCCAAACCCTCCTCACCGCCCCCACCCTCCCCGCCAAGACCAACCTCCTCCTGCGCTGGACCGACGCCGACGGAGCGGCGGCCCGCTACCTGCCGGTGCGCAATCCGCTGGCGGAGACGTAGGCACGGGCGGCATGCCGGTTGCGCCGCCGGATGCGGGATTCGCTCAGGCTGGGCTTTCCCCGTCGTCCAGCGCCGAGTTCCTTCAATGGGGCCTGAGGCCATGCGCTGGGCCCCGCCCCCTTGCCGATCATGAGCTGGACGCACGGACATCGCGAGGTGGACGGAGGCACTTCACCCCCACGGCATGACACAGCAACCCACACGAGAACCTGCCTTGTGCCTACCCTCGTAGTGACGAAGTTGCTAGGAGGGGCAAGGCCGTGAAGCTTCCAGAGGTATCCCCCGATCCATATGTCGACCCGCTGCGTTTCGGCCAGCGGGTGCAGATCCTTCGCGAGCGCCGCGGAATGACGCAGGCCCAACTCGCCGGCCTTGTGGGCATCTCGCCCCACACCATGCGGAAGATCGAGAACGGACAGCAGAAGGCACCGGCTCTCGGCATGGTGATACGGATCGCTGAGGCTCTGAGGGTTCGCGACCTGGCGGATCTGACGGGACGGCCGGATGGGCACGTCGATCTGTTCGTCGGGCCCGGCCACCCCCGTCTGGCCGCTGTGAAAGCTGCGGTCGACGCCTTTCCGCTCACCTCCGACACGGAGCCGCCGCCGGTGGCGCACGTGGAATCAAGGTTGCACGCGGCCTGGCGGGAACGACATAAGTCGCCCAACCATCGTGAGACCGTCGGCAAGTTGCTGCCCGACCTCATCCGGGACACGCAGTCGCTCGTACGGCACGCGGACACGGCCGCCGACAGGCGCGCGGCGCAGTGCCTGCTGTCCCAGACGTACTCCCTGTCGCAGTTCTTCGTCGCCTACCAGCCCGACAGCGATCTGCTGTGGCGGGTTGCCGAGCGCGGGATGATCGCCGCCCAGGAGAGCGAGGACCCGCACGCGATCGGAGTCGCATCATGGCTGCTGGCACAGGCGCACCGTGACCGTGGCATCCGCCACTACGACGCCGCCGATGCCGTGAACCGCGAAGCCCTGGCTTACCTGCGGAGCCTGTTGCCGGACGCCGGTGCCGATGTCCGCGCCATTGCCGGTGCGCTGGAGTTCGAGCTGGGCTACACCGCTGCACGCCGACGGGAGACGGGTACGGCGTGGCGGCACTGGGACCGGGCCAATGTCATGGCGGCCCGGCTGCCCGCGGACTACTTCCACCCGGTGACCAGCTTCTCGCAGGCCATCATGAGCGCCCACGCGGTGACGGTGGCCGTGGAACTGCATCAGGGTGGGGAGGCGGTGCGGCAGTCGGCGAAGGCGGACAAGGCCGTCATCAAGTCGAGGCCCCGCCGGGCCCGGCACCGCATCGAGGAAGCGCGCGGCTACCGGCTCGACGGCCAGCCGGACGTGGCGGTCGCCTCTCTGGAGAAGGCCTTCGAAGCCGCCCCGGAGACGATCCGATACAACGGCTACGCCCGGTCGATCCTTCTCGAAGAGATCGAGTCGACCCAGGCGGCCCGCCGCCGTCGTGCCGCTGACCTGGCCATGAAGGTAGGCATTCTCGCTGCTTGAGAGTAGCGACCGGATTACGGTCGGCGGCGGGGTACAGGTGCTTCTACGTTCGTAAGCGTCAGTCCCCGACGAGGTGGTGAGACCTCGCCGGGGTGCCACCGCTGCGTAGGAGCGCCGACGTCATGAACGCTACAGCCCGCAGAAGGCCGCGGGTCAGGATGACCATTCACGTCTACCGGGTTGATCGGAACGGGACCGTCATCGACGACCGGGGCAGCGTGAACGTCACGGACCGCTGGGGACAGGTGCCCGTCCGCAGCGTGTTTCCGCCGTGTCGCTGCCACCGCTGCGCCGGGCGGGCGGGGACGAGATGAACACCACCTCGCCCGACACGGGGAGCGGCCCGCGGGGCAGCATGTCCATGCGCGCTGCTGCCACCTGGTTCATCGACCGGACCACTTTGCCCCGCCATGGCGACACGGTTCGCTTCGGGCAGGACTTCGCTCGCTGCGTGGCGGAGCTGATTCCGCAGGTCGAGTACCTCGCCGGGCAGCGAGACATCGACGACGTGCCCGCGCGGGCGGCGCTCGCCGGAGTCGGGGAGGCCCGCTGTCGCCTGGACGAACCCGAGGCTGCGGGCCTCACCGGCGAAGTGGAACGGGTAAAGCGGCTCGCACGATCGGTGTGTGCCCTGTACGGCCACTACGACACCCTCACCCAGGCTCACCTGTGCTTGGTCTGCCGGCTGCCCCTCGAGGACGGCGAGGACTCCAGGCCGTACGACCGGGCGGGCCCCAGCGGCGACGCCGGTCGTAACGGACGCGTCCACGCCACGTGCATGCATATGGCCCGTCGTACCGGCGGCTGACCGGCTGTCCTTGCCTCTGGCGCAGGGGTCCCCACGGCGACCGCAGGGCCAGGAGCGCACCCCATGAATGCCCGTCCCGTCGGACGACCGCAAGCCTCCGGCGGGACAGCGCGCAAGACGCCCGCCCCGGGCCCTCACCTTGGTCAGGTCGAGCTCTGGGGCGGGCCGACACCACACCGAAACATCACACCAGAAGTGGAATACGGAATGTCTGTAGTAGTCATGGAAGCCACTCCGGCGCGGACGCTGGTCGATCCGGCGTTCTTCGAGCGACTGAGTCTGAGGGGCGCCCAGAGTCATGGCTTGGACCAGGAACGGGCGGAGGCCGTCACGGACCAGGCCATCGCCTACCTCGCCACTTGTGCACAGAAGCCCGAGGACGCACCGCCCCTGTTCATGAGCAGGGCAGTTGATCCGGCTTGGCACGCTTTCCTCGAGTACACCCGCGAGTACGACACCTTCTTCGCCTCGCACGGCTGGCCGAAGGTGAACCACAACCCGTGCGACGGGTTCGGTGGAAAGATTTACCCGCCCGCGGCCGACGTACTCCCCCTCACGGTCGCGGCCATCGAGTCCGCGGGCTTCCGGGTCGCCCCCGAGCTGTGGGAGGAGGGAGCCGACTGCGGGGACACGTGCGGAGATGACGGCGGTGGCGGCAACCCGCTCCCCACGTGCGAGCACAGCAACTGACGTCAGCACGATCAGGTAGGTGGTGCCGGTCCGCCCGTACAGTGGGCGGGCCTGGCGCCACGGTGAGAGAGGCGCATCGATGGCACACCTGTCGGGCCGCAGCAGGCTCATGCTCTTCCCGTTCCTGCACGACTGGGAGACCGGGTCGCACTGCGTCCTCGGCTACACCACGGCGGACGGCGGGCTGACCGCCGTGCTCGGGGTGGTTCCCGTCGGAGGCAACGTGCACGAACCGGGTGACCTGTTCGCCATGGCCGCCCGTCACGGCTTCATCGGCGAGTGGAAGGGCGCACAAGAGCAGCGGTGCGGCTGCTGGCTCGCCTGCACCGGGGCGGGCTCCCTCACGGTGAGGAAGCCCGGCACCATCGACGTCCCGGCCGCCGCGTGGTCGCTCGACATGGCGCGCACCGTCGACCTCGACAGCGCCTACTACGGGCACGCGCGGGTGACCGCCGGGCGGCTCGCCCTGGAGGACACCGGCCTGGCGGCGCGGGCACGCGTTCTCCTGCCGCGCCGCCCGGTCGCCGCGTAGCCTCCGCTGTTCGGCCCTGTTCGGCCCTGTTCGGCCCTGCTTGTCGCTGGTGCCGTGGCCGCACAGGTTCACCGGGTTGCCGGTTGGGGATATTGCTCTGGGCTGCCCGGTGGTCTCGGCGAAATCGAAAATCGCTTGATCGAACCGGGAGGCCTGCTTAGCGTGCGCAGAATGGATACGAAGCCTGCCATCCGGCGTTATCAGGCGTCCGACGAAGCCGTGGTAGTGGATCTGTGGTCGCGTGCCTCGAAGCTGGCACATCCGTTCGTCGAAGGCGAGGGCGAAGGGGAACGGGCTCGCAAGCTTCGGGAGATCTACCTTCGTGAGGCCGAGAACTGGGTCGCGGAGGAGGCCGGAGACGTCATCGCCTTGCTGGGCCTGCTCGGGAACGAGATCGGCGGCTTGTTCGTCGACCCCCGGGCGCAGGGGCGGGGCGTGGGGCGAGTGCTGGTGGAGCATGCCGCGACGCTGCGCGGCGAGCTGAGGCTTGGAGTGTTCGAGGCCAACGCCAGGGCCCGAGGCTTCTACGGACTCATGGGCTTTGAGGAGCGGGAACACCAGCTGGACGAGGAGAGCGGTCACCCGGTGATCATCATGGTCCGTCCGGCACGCTGACCGTCTCACCCGGCGCTGTGCCGCACCGGTCAGGCAACCGTCAGCAGGCGGCGTCCGCCCCGGCGGATGCCCTTCTCGCTGCGGATGCGGGCGCGTTCACCGCGTTGGGCGGCCGGCACGTCGGGGTGGCGGGCGTGGGCGTTGCGCCGGCGCATGTACCGGTGGAGTTCGCGAGTCTGGACGGTGTGGTCTCCGTCCGCACCGAAGTCGGACCCGATGCCCACGACGCCGTCACCCGGGCCCGCCGGGGAAGTCGACCTCTTCGCCCGGAACGGTGTTATGGCCACCCTGGAGGGCTTGTCGGCTACGGCGTCAAGGATTCCGTGCTCTCCGGCGTCCGCACATCCGTTCCTGGATCACCGGGTGAACGCAACGCCGTCGCAGGTGTGTCGATGACAGGGATCGGTTCGCTGGGGGCGGGGTGTTGCGCGCGTATGATCGGCCGTTATCTCACCCGGTGGGAGCGATCCGATCCAGTAGGGGCGATCACCGGCTCAGCCGTGAGGGTGGGAGCCCGCCGGTGGCGGTGAGGTCTGCGAGGGAGGGCGCCTCGTCGAAGGCACCCGCTGCCGGACCCATGGGCGGCCCGCCCTACCTTTCCCGATCACCTCAGGAGTTCGCCGGTGTCACAGTTCTTCCTCCTCCTCACCGTCCTGCTGGCGTTGCTCCTTGTGGCCGGTGGTGCGTTCGCCCTCGTCACCGGACGGGTCAGCGCCTTCTGGGTCCGACGGCCCGTGCACCCGCAATGGTGGGGTGCCGGCTTGCTGGTCATGGGTCTTGCCGTGGGCATGGTGAGACTCACGAACCTGACCGTCTTCATGGTGTTGTTCCTGTGTGCTCTGACTCTTCAGGGAATCGCCCTCGGTATCGACGGAGTGCGCAAGTAGCCGGGTGGTGAAGGTCGTTGCCGATGAGGGGTGAGAAGGGAACGCAAGTAAAGGTGCCAGGCTGAGGAACACCATTAGCTGTTAGGGACGTTGACCACCACATGACTGAAGAACGCCCGGGACCACGTCCGTTGTCCGACGAAGCCCTTTCCCGTCTGCTCGGCACACAGCAGTTCGGCACCCTCGCCACCGTGAAGAGCAGCGGCCACCCGCATCTGACCACCATGGCCTACCGCTGGGACGCCGAGGCCCGCGTCGTGCGGTTCTCGACGACGGCCGACCGCGCCAAACCCAAGCACCTGCGGCGCGACCCGCGTGCGGCGCTGCATGTGCGGGGCGGCGACGTGTGGTCGTTCGCCGTCGCGGAGGGCGAGGCGGAGGTCTCCGAGGTCACGAAGGTCCCCGGCGACGCGGTGGGGCGGGAACTGCTCGCGCTGGTTTTGGAGGCAGCGAAGCCGGAGGACGAAGCCGCGTTCCTGGAGCAACTGGTCGCCGAACGCCGGGTGGTCGTCCGGCTGAAGGTGGACCGGCTGTACGGAACGGCGCTCGACATCGCCGGGTAGGCGGGCCGGGGAAACCGGTACCTATCCCGCTTCGTGCAAACGTTCGAGGCGTTTGAGGCGTTCAAGGTGTGCCGGGGGCAGCCGCCGCAGGGCCTGGTCGACCTGGTCGCGCAGGAGGGCCGGCCGCCCGTCGAGCTTCCACTCGCCCCCGGGACCGGTGCGGGCGACCCCGACCTTGGTGGTGATCAGCAGATCATCGGGGTAGGGGTGCAGGGCCTCGGCCAGGAGTTCCTCATGGGCTCCGCCACCGTACAGATGCGCGGTGTCGATGAGCGTGACGCCCAGCTCGACGGCCCGCCGGGCGCCCGCGAGCGCGCCCGCGCGGGCCGGCCCCGGGTCCGGGTCCGTCGACAGGCGCATGGCCCCGAACCCCAGCCGCCGTACGCCCGGATCCCCGCCGATACGGAACTCGGTCGATGTCATCGCAGTACGGTCTCCCCCTCGCCCAAGGGGAAACGCCGGCAGCGCGGTTGGCCGCGGGCGCCGGCCTTTCACGCCTCCGGCGCCCGGACGTCACTCTGCGGGCGTCGCCCCCAGCAGGCGCTCGGCGAGGGCCTCCGCCTCGCGGGTCTTCGGCGCGTTGAAGAACAGCACCCTGCCGACGACCGGGTCGCCGGTGTAGTAGCGCTCGTAGAGTGCCTGGCGGGCGGCGAACGGGCTGCAGGTCATGTCCCAGACCATCCGCATCACCTGGAGGCGTCGCTCGGCGCCGACCCCCGGGCCGTGGACGTACTTCTCCACGAGGTGACCGATCTCCTCGTGCCGCAGCTCGCCCTCGGTCATCACGATCGCACCGCTGCCGGCGACCAGCCGGAGCACCTCGACCGCCCTGGCGATCGCGTGCGGGAAGAAGAACGTCAGCGCCGCGATGCCGACCCGCGACTCCTCGTCCGGACAGCCGTGCCCGCGCCGCACCGATCCGGGGTCGCGACGCTCGCCGATCCGGCGGCTCAGATCGACCGCGGCCCCGTCGAGTACGCCCTCGGCGACGTTCAACAGGCCCATGACCTCGCCGAGTTCCTCCTGATAGCGCGGCGAGTCCGCCCGGCCCGTGGTCCGCGCGGCCACGGTGGCGAGCCCGGCCAGGAACTTCAGTTTGGCGGTGCTGCGCGCCGCGCCCTGGAGCGGGCCGTAGCCGACCGCGTTGCGCACCACGTTGTTGTACGCGTCCAGGTCGCCGGCGACGACGACCCGGTCCTCGGGGACGAAGACGTCGTCGAAGACGAGGATCGCGTCGCCCTCGTCGAACCGGCCGCTCAGCGGGGTGTCGAAGAGACCGTCCCCACGGTCGTACGCCTGCCGGCAGACGATCTTGAGGCCGGGCGCGTCGAGCGGAAGCGTGCAGACCAGGGCGTAGTCCTCCTGGCCGGGCCGGCGCGGCACGTAGGGGCCGACGAAGACCTCGTCGGCCACCGGGGCGAGGGTGGACAGCAGACGGGCGCCCCGGATCACGATGCCGTCCTCGCGACGCTCCACGATCCGCACCGCCTCCGGCGGGGCGTCCTGCGTCGAGCGGTCGCTCTGCGGGTCCACCAGCGTGTGGGTGACCGCGAGGTCCTCCTGGCGCAGCCGCGCGAGGTAGGCCCCCATCCGGGCCGCCTCCTCGTGCTTGCCGACGTGCTCGAGGCTGCTTCGGACGTCGAGCAGGTAGGCGTTCATGAAGTCGGGGAGCCGGCCCATCATGCCGTAGGTCAGCTCGGTCCTGAGCCGGTCGCAGCGCAGCCTGGCCAGTACGTCCTCGTGGCTCCGCGCCTCGAGCAGGGTGGTGCTGTGGGCCTCCCCGGTCGCGTCGTCCCACACCGTCAGGACCTCGGCGAACTCCGGGTCCAGCTGGGCGTCGTAGAGCCCGGCGAGCGTCGTGAGCACGCCCTGGAAGGCGGGGTGGGCGGTGACGTCGTCGACCCGCTCACCGTTGATGTACAGGCTGCGACCGTCTCTCAGACCCTCCAGGTACGCGGCACCCGAACGAAGTCCCATGTCGTCACTCCTTGTGCTGAGGCTTGGCGAGTGCGTCCGAGCGGGACGCGACGTGGTGGCCCGGCTCCCGGGCCACGGAGCAGCAGAGGAGCAGAGGAGCCGGGGAGCAGGGGAGCAGGGGGGACGGCCGCCGGACCGTCGCGGTGACGGTCCGGCCGGGGGAGCGGAGGCCGAGCGGAGGTCAGCGGCCGAGCAGGAAGTCGAGCTGGATCCGGTTGAAGGTCTCGGTCTGCTCGTACTGGGGCCAGTGGCCCGCGTTCTCGATCACCGCGAGCCGGCCCCGCGGGATCAGGTCCGCGATCCGGCGCCCCTCGTCCACCGGACCCGAGGGGTCCTTGGTGGTCCACACGACCAGCGCCTCCGCCTCGATGGCGCGCAGGTCGTCGTCGGTGAGCATGTTGCGCCGCCGGGTCTCCAGGTCCTGCAGCGCCATGTTCATCCGGCAGGCCGTCTTCCAGCCCGGCTGCTCGAAGATCGCCTGCCGGGTCCTGATCAGATCGTCGGTGACCATCGACGGGTCGGCCATCAGCCATTCCAGACGGGCCTTGACCCGCTCCCAGGAGGGGTCCTCGGCGGCCTGGGTCGACAGGGTCAGCAGCCGCTCCATCACCTGGGGGTTCGCCATCGTGCCCCCCATCGTGTTGAGCACGATCCGCTCGGTGCGCCCGGGGTGCAGCTGCGCGAACCGCGCGGTCACCCAGCCCCCCAGCGACTCCCCGCTGAAGTACGCGCTCTCGTGACCCAGCGCGTCCAGCACCCGGTGGACCTGGTCGAGGTAGTGCGGGATCTCCAGCGGGTGCTCGGGCTTGGTCGAGTAGCCGTGGCCGATGAAGTCGATCGCGTAGACGTTGAAGTGCTCCGCGTGCGCGGCCAGGTTCCGCACGTACGCCTCGGCGTGCCCGGTGATCCCGTGCAGCATCAGCAGCAGCGGCTTGTCCGGGCTGCCCGACTGCAGGAACCGGGTCCGGTACGGCCCCGTCTCCAGGTATCCCTGACGGAACTCGACCTGTGCCAGGTCCGACCACACGCTCGTGTACGTCATCATCTTCTCCTTGGAACTCGGATCTCGGCCAGGCCCGGATCGGATCGTGGGTGCAGGGCGGAGGCCGGGCTCAGGCTGCGGTCGGGCCGGCCGGGTGCTCGGCGAGGAAGCCGAGGACCAGCCGGGTGAACTCCGCGGCCCGCTCGTACGGCACCCACAAGCCGGTGCGCTTGAACAGGTGCAGCTGGGCGTCGGGGATCTGCTTGAGCAGGAAGAGGGCGTTGTCGAAGCCCTGCACCCGGTTCTCGGTGCCCCAGACGATCAGCGTCGGCACCTTGATCCGGCCCAGCTCCTGCCACAGCGGCTCGGCCGGCACGCCCGCCGATTCGGCGCCGGCCCGGCGCTCCTCGCCGCCGGCGACCGACTCCAGGTACCGCTCCTCGACGAGTTCGTCGGTGACCAGCCCCGGGTCGAACATCATCATCCGCAGGTAGGCGCGCATCTTCTCCCGCGACGGGCCCTCGCCCGCGTAGTAGGAGCGGATCGCCTTCTGGCCCTCGGACGGCATCGTGCTGAACAGGGGGACACCGCCGGCGCTGGAGACCAGGACCAGGCGGTCCACGCGGTCGGCGTGGTGCAGGGCCATCGCGAGCGCGACCGCGCCGCCGGTGGCCAGACCGACCACGCTCGCCCGCTCGACGCCCAGCTCGGAGAGCATCGCGGCGAACACGTCGGCGTAGGGCCGGTACTTGCCGCCGGACAGCTCGATGGCGTCGGAACGGCCGTAACCGGGCAGGTCGACGACCAGGACCCGGGCGTGTCGGGACAGCTCGGCGATGTTGGTGCCGAAGTTGCCCCAGCCCGACGCCCCGGGCGCCCCGCCGTGGACGCACAGCAGGACCTCCGGGCCGGTGCCCGCCTCGTGGTAGTGGATACGGGTGCCGCCGACCGTGACGAACCGGGAGGTGGACTCGCGGGTGAGCGGCTCGTGGGCGGGCTGCTCGCGGGTGCCGGCCGTCATCAGACCTTCACCGCCGCCGGCATCTCGCCGCCGAAGTAGTTCATGCCGTAGGCCTGGTACAGCGGGCCCGCGTAGTTCTGCACGTGGTGCAGGGCACTCTGGCAGTCCCGCCACATCCGCTGCATCGGGTTCTTCGCGTGCAGCTGGGAGCCGCCGCTGACCTTGAAGATCTCGTCGGCGGCCGCGGCCGCGCGGTGCGAGGCGGAGACCTGGTTGCGGCGGATCTCGGCACGCTCGGACAGGGTGAGCAGCCGTCCGGAGGAGACGATGTCGAACGCCCGGTCCATGTCGTGCAGGACGTGGCCGATGCTGGCGTCGATGTCGGCGGCCGCCGGAGCCAGCACGGAGAGCTGGAACGGGTCGCGGCTGGCCGAGCCGAACCGGCTGCTGCGCTCCCGGGTCCACTTGACGTACGCGGCCAGGGTGCCCTGGGCCAGCGCGATCGTCGCCGTGGTGACCGCGCCGGAGAAGACCACGTTGCGCGGCATCGAGTACAGCGGCGCGTCCCGGCCCGCGATCGACCCGGCGCTGCCGTCGGTGACCGGGTTGGTCCGGATCAGCCGGTGCTCCGGCACGAAGGCGTCCTTGACGACGATGTCCTTGCTGCCCGTGCCGCGCAGCCCGATGACGTCCCAGGACTCGTGCAGGATCTCGTAGTCGCTGCGCGGGATGACGAAGTGGATCGTCTCCCGGTCGGTGACGTCGCCCTCCTGGTCGGTGATCAGGCCGCCGATCATCACCCACCGGCAGTGGTCGGTGCCCGAGGAGAACGGCCAGCGGCCGTTGAAGACGTAGCCGCCCTCCACCGGCCGCGCCCGGCCCATCGGGGCGTACGGCGAGGCCACCCAGGTGTCGGGGTCCTCGCCCCAGATCTCGCGCTGCATCCGCGGATCGCCCTGGGCGAGCTCGTGCGGGTGCACACCCACCACACCGGTGATCCAGCCGGCCGCGCCGTTGCGCTGCCCGATCTCGTAGGCGGTGCGCAGGAACTCGGTCGGGTGGGACTCGAAGCCGCCGAAGTCGCGGGGCTGGAGCATCCGGATCACACCGGACTCGCGCAGCACGGCAGCGACCTCGTCGCTGACCCGGCCGAGCTCCTCGGACACGGGTCCGTCGCTCTCCAGCAGCTCGGCGTGTTCCATCACGCGGTCAAGCACGGCGTTCATGGCGCCTTCCTCTCTGGTGGGGCAGTCGGGTCAGTGGTGGTCGACGGAGTGGTGGCCCCAGAAGTGCGCGGTGTCGTACCGCGTGGGCGTCCACGTCTCGTCGTCGATCTTGATGCCGCCGGTGCCGAACTCGAGCCCCACGTCGGACGGGGTCAGCAGGTAGAAGCTGACCATCCGGTCGTTGCTGTGCCGGCCGAACGTCTTCAGCAGCCGGTGCGGCTCGTCCTCGATGTGCTCCATCGCCCGGCCGATCACGTCGAGGTCGGTGACCTCGAGCATGAAGTGCCCCACGCCCAGCGGGCGGCCCCCCGTCTGCGGGGTGAAGGCGAAGGAGTGGTGGCGGGGGTTGCAGTGCAGAAACGTTGCTGCAAGGTCCGGGGCGAGGTCGATGTGGTCGGAGAGCCGGAAGCCCAGGACGTCGAGGAAGAGCGACTCGTAGCGGGCACGGTCCGAGACCACCTGCAGGACGTGCCCCAGGCCCTCGGTCCCGGCGACGAACTCCGCGCCGATCGGGGAGGCGAACCGCGCCGAGGAGGTGCTCAGGCCCCAGAAGATCTCGTGGTCGTAGCAGTCGTCGGGATCACGGAACCGGATCAGGTCCGAGACCATCCGCTCCTTGGCCACCGCCTCGCCCGGCCGGGTCACCTCGTACCCGGCGGCGACCAGGCGCGCCTCCAGCCCGGCGAGCTCGGCGGGCCCCCTGGTCTCCCAGCCGACCGTGCTCACGCCGCCCCGTTCGCCGGGACGCACCTCGAGCCGGTAGCTCTTCTCGTCCACGCGGAACAGCAGGCGGTCGTCACCTCTGCGGTCGGCCATCAGCCCGAGCACCCGCTGGCCGAAGTCCTGCCAGTGGTCGAGGTCGGTGGCCGTGAACCGCAGGTAACCCAGGGCGGTGACTCGGGCGGTCATGTCTCTCCTCGCAGTCGTTCTCTGTGCGTGTGGGGGCTCAGCCCAGCACACGATCCTGGCCGAACCGGATCTGGATCAGGTCGGCGACCTCGGCGGCCCGCTCGCGCACCTGCGCACACCACCGGGCGACGGTCCTGCCGTCGGCACCGGCCGGGGGGAAGGACATCCGGACCGCCAGGCGCGGGGTGCCGGCCATCGGCACCGCGACGGTGATCGAGCGGACGTCGTAGGTGCCGTCCGGGTCGAGGTCGGGTTCGTAGTAGTCGAGGTGGTCCAGGTGCATGCTGAGCACCTGGCGCCGGCGTCGCGGTGTCGGCTCGCCGTGGATGTAGCGGGTGACGTCCTGCCAGATCTCCTGGTCCGGGGCGTGGCCGACCAGGCAGAGCGAGTAGCCCTGGGCGGCGACCCGCTCCGCGATCTCCCGGCAGCGCTCGCGCGACGCCTCGTCCTTGCGCGGCAGCCGGTCGAGCCAGCGGGCGAGGCCGGCCTCGTGGTCGGGGTCGAGGTGGACCGCGCCGATGGGCGGCAGGTGCGGCAGTCGCAGGCCGATCTCGAAATAGGTGCGGATCGCCGAGCCGCGCTCGGTGCCGATCACCACGTCGTGGTCGCCGACCAGCGCGAGCAGCGAGACGTCGGCCGACTCCTCCGCGGCCAGAGCGGCCAGCGGCTCCATCGCCGCCTCGCTCAGCCGGGCGGCCCGGATCAGGTCGTGGTCGGCCGGGGCCAGGAACGACGAGGACGCGAAGCCGCCGAAGCCGCCCTGGAAGAAGAGCAGCGGAGACGTCGGCCGCTGCACGTCCAGCGAGCGGACCTCGCCGAGCACGATGTAGTGGTCACCGGCGTCGACCAGCTGGTGGTAGGCGCAGTCGATCCAGGCGACCGAGTCCTCGAGGATCGGCGCGCCGGACGGCGAGGGCCGCCACGCGACGCCGGCGAACGACTCCGGACCGCGCCAGCTCGTGACGAGATCGGCCTGGTCGGCGGCGAGCACGTTGACGCAGAAGGTGCTCGCCTCCCGCAGCCGGGCGAAGGTGCGCGAGCCGCGGTCGGGCAGGAACGCGACGAGGGGCGGGTCCAGCGAGACGGAGGTGAAGGTGCCGACCACCATCCCGATCTGCTCGCCGCTGTCGAGGGTCGCGGTGATCAGGGCCACCCCGGTCGGGTAGTGCCCCAGGGCCTCGCGGAGCAGGTGCGGGTCGATCGCGGTCGGGGCCGTGCCCGTGGTCGGCTCAGACATGGCGGATCAGACGGTAGACCTGGCTGCGCAGCTCGGCGAAACGAGGCAGCGCCTTGGTGGTGACCTGCTCGCGCGGGCCGGGAAGGTCCACGGTGAGCAGTTGCCGGATTCCGGCCGGCTTCCCGCCCAGGGCGAGCACCCGGTCGGAGAGGTAGACGGCCTCGTCGATGTCGTGGGTGACCAGCAGCACCGTGATGCCGAGGTGCTCGCGGACCCGCAGCAGCAGGTCCTCCAGGTCCGCCCGGGTCTGGGCGTCCACCGAGGCGAACGGCTCGTCCATCACCACCACGGCCGGCCGGTAGGCCAGCGCCCGCGCGATCGCGACCCGCTGCTGCATCCCGCCGGAGAGCTGCCAGGGGTAGGAGCCGGTGAAGTCGGAGAGACCGACCTCGGCCAGGGCCTCCCGCGCGGCCGCTTCCCGCTCGGCCTTCGCCATACCCGCCGAGCGCAGCGGCAGTACGACGTTGTCGAGCACACTGAGCCAGGGCATCAGCGACCGGCTGTAGTCCTGGAAGACGATGGCCAGACCGCGCGGCGGTGCCTCGATCCGCTTGCCGTCGAACAGCACCTGGCCCTCGCTGGGGCGGCGGAGTCCGGTCAGGCACTCCAGGAGCGTGGTCTTGCCGACGCCCGAGGGGCCGACGACGCACATCAGCTCGCCGCGGCCGACCTCGAAGTCCAGGTCCTTCAGGACCTGGCGCTCGCCGTAGCTGTGGCCGAGCCCGCGGACCTGCATGATCGGGTCGGTGACGCCGGCGTCCGGCGCGCCGGCGTCCGGCGCGTCCGTGTCCGGGGTGGTCTGCGCCTTCATCGCTGATCCTCCTTCTGCTTGGTGTAACCGCGGTGCCAGGCCAGCACCCGGGCCTCCACGAGTCCGAAGGCCTTGTTCGCCGCGTAGCCGATCAGGCCCAGCACGATCAGGCCGGTCCACATCGCGACGATGTCGAACGTGCGCTGCGAGTCGAGGACGAAGTAGCCGAGCCCGCCCGGACTGCCGACCATCTCGGTGAGCACCATCGCCACCACCGACATCGACAGCGCCACCCGGGCGCCGGCGAAGACCTGGGGCAGGGCGGCGGGGACGACGACGTAGCGGATCCGGTGCCAGGTGCTGAGCCGGTAGCCGGCCGCGACCTGGTGCAGGACCGGGTCGACGGACCGGACGCCCTCCACGGTGTTGAGCAGGATCGGCCAGGTGGAGACGAAGGCGATGGTGATCACCTTCATGTCGTCGTCGGTGCCGAGCAGCAGCATCATGATCGGCAGCAGCGCCACGCTGGGCAGCGCCCGCATGAACTCCACCAGCGGCCGGGTCGCGTCCTCCAGCGCCGGGACGGAGCCGAGCACCAGGCCGAGGACCACGGCGGCGGCGAACCCGATCCCGAAGCCGGTGACCAGCCGGACCACGCTGGGCAGCGCGTCCTCGAGAAGGTGGTCGAAGAACCACAGGTCGACGAAACGGCCGGTGATCTCCGAGAGAGCGGGCCAGTAGAGCGAGGTGCTGCCGGCGCTGAGCCACCACCAGGCGGCGACCAGCAGAACCGGGAGCCAGATTTCCCGGGCGACGAGCGTGGCGGCCTTCAGTGCCCTGCTCATGCCGCACCTCCCTTACGGACCGAGGGGTGCCACCACAGCACGCGGCGCTGCAGCAGCACGAAGACCAGGTTGAGCAGCAGGCCGAGGGTCGCCGCGGTGAACGAGTACACGAACGCCCGCTCGGTGTCGTTGATCTGCATCGCCTGCAGCAGGACGTAGCCGAGACCGTCGGAGCCGCCGAGGAACTCCGAACTGATCGCCATCAGCAGGGAGAGCGTCGCGGCGATCCGCAGGCCGACGAAGACGAACGGGAACATCGACGGCGCGATCAGGTGCCGCAGCAGGTGCCACCGCGTCAGGTGGTACGCCCGCCCGACCCGGCGCAGCTGGGGCGAGATCTCCCCGACCGCGTAGGAGGTCTGGATGATGACCGGCCAGACCGCCGAGACCAGGATCAGGACCAGGCCCAGCTCGCGGGTCGCGCCGAAGAGCAGCAGGAACAGCGGCAGCAGCGCGATCGCGGGAACCGTCCGGCCGAAGTCGAGGAGCAGCTGGGTGCTGCGCCGGGCGTGCTCGTTGGCGCCGATCAGCAGACCTACCGGAAGGCCGACCAGCACGGCGAGGGCCAGCCCCAGCAGGGCCGTCTCGACCGAGGTGGCGATGTTCGACCAGTAGGCGCCGGTTCCGGCCAGGTCGATGGCGGTCCGGAAGCTCTCCAGCGGTGTCGGGAAGTCGCTGGAGGCCCCGGGCCCGAGGGCGAACAGGTGCCAGACGACGAGCGCCACGAGGACGGCCAGCAGCCGGTTGACCAGCCGCCGGACGCCGGTGGGCACGGCCCCGGACCTCGCGTCGGCCGCGGCCCGCTCGGTCTTCGTGCCGGTCACGCTCGGTTCGGTCTTCGCGCCGGTCACGGCCCGACCAGCTTCGCGGCGTCCGGGGCACCCTTCTCGAACAGGTCGTACTTGTTCATGTACTCGACGGAGAACTCGACGTCCGCGGCGGTCAGCGGCTTCTCGGCGTAGACCGGGAACGCGGCCTTCTCCAGGAGGCCGGCGTCCGCCTCGAGGACCTCGGCGGCGGTCCTCACCAGCAGCTCACGGTCGTCGTTGACCGCCGCGTTGCCCTCGCGCACCGCTTCGCCGAAGGCCTTGACGGTCCCCTTGTTCGCCTCGGCGAAGTCCCGGGTGGTGACCCAGACGTACGCCACCCCGCCGCCGCCGGAGTTGACCGGCCCGAGCGGGCGCAGATCGCCCTTGGCGCGCTCCACGGTGCCCACCGGCTCGGGCGTGGTGGTCGCGTCGACCTGGCCGGACTTCAGGGCGGCCAGGGGGTCCGGGGACTCGATGAACTTGATGGAGGCGCTGTCGCCGCCGGCCTCGTCGACGGAACCGCGCAGGTCGACCCAGGGAGCGCTCTTGATCTGCGGCACCCCCACGGTCTTGCCGGTCAGGTCGGCCAGCGACTTGATCGGGGAGTCCTTCTGGACCCACACGTTGGCGAAGCTGAACTCCTCCTGGCCCTTGGGGATGCCGCCGTCGGTCGCGCCGGCGACATAGACCAGGTCCACGCCCTGCCCCGCCGCGACGAGCGAGGTGGCGGTGTCCAGCAGAGCGAGGTCCACCTTGCCGCCGAGCAGCTGCGGAACCATCTCGGTGGACGTCTTCGCCGTGCTGATCGTGACGTCCAGGTCGTGCTTCTCGAACACGCCCTCCTCGTCCGCGGCGAAGGCCGGGACGCCGTTGAGCGAGGCGAAGACGGCGAGCTTGAGCGGCCCGTCGGCCGACGCGTCCGAGCCGTCGGAGGAGCAGGCGGTACACAGGGCCAGCGCCGCGACGGCGGTCGCGGCGAGAGCGCGAAAACGAGTGGAAGCCATGAGGGTCCAGTCCTTCTGTCGTGCCCGGCAGTGCGGCTCGTTCGGAAGTTGCGTCCGTGGCGGGCATGACGACAGTGGCAAAACAGGGCCCTCGAGTGGCCCGATCCCTCACCAATCGGAATTTCAACTCGGCTCCCACGGAAACCTCGACGTAACGCAGGACGTCGCGTACGTTCCGTATACACATACGTTCTGGCTGAAAATGGTTGGCCGACGGACAGCGTCGGACATGGGCGGGATGGAGCCGAGATGAGCGAGATCAACGGCAAGCGCGGCGTGCTGGCGCGGGCCTTCGACATCCTCGGCTGCTTCACCGGCGGCGAGCCCGAGCGTTCGGTCGCCGACATCTGCGCGGTGACCGACCTGCCGCCGGCGACCGTGCACCGCATGCTGGCCACCCTCTCCGAGCACGGCGCCATCGAGCGGACCGGCCGCGGCCGCTACCGGCTCGGCCCGCGCCTGTGGCGGCTCGGCCACGGCGTCCCGGACATCCGGCTGCTGCGCGACTGCGCCCGCCCGGCCCTGGTCGACCTGCACGCGAGCACCCGGCTGCCGGTCGCCCTGGTGACCCGCGAGGGCGACCGGCTGCACATCATCGACAAGATCGCCGGGCGCAACACGGTCCAGGTCTGGGAGCAGCTCGGATCACCGGCACTGGACGAGCACCCCGCGGGCCTGGTCCTCCTGGCCTGGGGACGCGACCCGGACCGCCGACCCACGTCGCGCCCGTTGCGCAGCGACGAGCAGTTCGCCTGGCGGCAGACGCTCGCCCAGGTCCGGCAGATCGGCTTCGCGCACTCTCCCACCGGCGCACAGCACACCTCCCCGCTGGTCTGGGCGGCCGCGCCCGTCTTCGCCGAGGACCAGACGGTGAGCACCTGCGTGATGATCGGCGGTCGCCGGGGCCAGCACCCGCCGGTGTCACTGGGCCGCCAGGCCCGGACCACCGCCCGGGACATCTCCGCCGGCCTGCGCGGCAGCCTGGAGGAGCCCGCGCTCGGCAGAACGCACGCCTGAAGGGGCGGGCTCCCGCACTGCCGGGGCCACCCGGGCGAGCGACCTCGTCGCCCGGGCGAGCAGCGGGGGACGTCGGCGACACGGCCGGAGGTCCCGGACCCCCCGTTCCCCGGCGCACCGTGGCGGTAAGCGCTGCCCGGCGCGCCGGAGGCCGCGGCGCCGCAGGCCGTCCCGTCGGTCGTGCGCCGCACCGGCGCATGCCCGGGAGAGCCCGCGAACACGCATCCGTCGGATCGCTCGGACCCGGCCGGCCTCACGGCCGTTCCCGCAACGAGCCGATCGACCACGGTCTGTACCGCCGCGGCCTCCGCGCGAGGGGGCAAGGGGGCAGGCCCCCGCCGGGCAGCCGGCTCCTCCTCCACGGCCGGCCACCGGCGACCGCGCCTACGGCCGCTCCTCCACGGCCGGTCACCGGCGACCGCGCCCACGGCCGCTCACCCACGACCGGCCGCCGGCGACGGCATACGGTTTCGACGCCCGGCATCGCCCCACCCCACGGGCGGCTCTCCCACGGGCCGGGGAAAACACCGACCGGCGGGCATGCTCCCGTGCGGGCCGCCCCGGCCGGTGGCCACGCGCCCCGTGACCCGTTTCGGCCGGCAGCCGCGCGTGCCCGTCGTGCCGCCGCCGCCAACTCGCTTTCCGCTGGGTGCGAGCCACGGACCGCTCGGCGTCCGCTGCTCCGAGACTGGTCACCGCGGGCCGTCGGGCGGCCCGCGGGGTCCGGCCGACACATCCCCGCCCACCCAGCGGTGCCCGGGCGGACGACGGGGACGTGTCGGACAGACCCCGGGACCACCACCGAGAGGACAGCCGTGAGCGTCGCCTCCCCCACGCCGCAGCAGGTCGGCGCGACCGCGCAGCTGGTCGACTTCGTCCGCCGGCGGGACCGCCGCGCCGAGCCCGCCACCCGGGCGGCCCTGCGCGGCCTGACGGTCGACACCGTCGGGGTCGCCGTCGCCGGGCTCAGCACTCCGGCGGCCGTGCTGGTACGCGACTGGGTCGAGGACCAGGCGCCGTCCGACGTCGTCGCGCGGGCCGGGACGGCGGCCGTGTGGGGCTCGACGAGCAGACTCGGACCCGCCGACGCCGCCCTGGTCAACGGCACCGCCGCGCATGCCCTGGACTGGGACGACGCCGCTCCCTCGATGGCCATGCACCCCGCCGCGGTCCTGCTGCCGACGCTCTTCGCGCTCGCCGCCCGCCGTCCGGTGACCGGCGCCGAGCTCGACGCCGCCTACAGCGTCGGCTCCGCCGTCTTCCGAGCGGTCTCCGAGGCGCTCCCGCACGCCGTCCACTACGGCCGGGGCTGGCACAACACCTCCACCACCGGACGGCTGGCCGCGACCGCGGCCGGCTGCCGCCTGCTCGACCTGGACGGGAACGTGACCGCTCACGCCCTGGGCATCGCCGCCTCCCAGGCGTCCGGGAGCCTGGCGAACTTCGGCACGATGACCAAACCGATGCACGCCGGCCTGGCTTCCCGGGACGCCGTGATGGCCGTGGGGCTCGCCCGCCGGGGCTTCACCGCCCACCCCGCCCAGCTGGAGGCGCGCGGCGGTTTCCTGGACCTCTTCGGCGACCACGATCCGCGGCGCACGGCGGTCCTGGGGGAGCGGCTGGAGCACTGGGTGACCGGCTGGGTGGACGACTACGCGATCAAGGCCTATCCCTCCTGCTTCGCCACCCAGCGCGCGATCGACGCGGGACTCTCCCTGCGTGAGGAGCTGGGGGCCGGCGTCGGCCGGATCTCGCGGATCGAGGTGACCCTCGAGCACGGCGGCACCCGCCCGCTGCGGGACACCGGGCCGGGCAACGGGCTCGAGGCCAAGTTCTCCCTGGAGTACACCCTCGCCGTCGCCCTGCTGACCGGGAACGTACTGCTCGGCGACTTCACCGACGAGGCCCTGAAACGTCCGGGGGTGGCCGAGCTGATGGCCCGGATCGAGCTCGCCGAGCGGCCGCCGGCCGAGGAGCCGGGCCACACCGTCGTCCGGCTGCACACCGAAGACGGCCGGCTCCTGGTCCGCGACGTCCACCACTCCCGCGGCGACTCGCACCGGCCGCTCTCGTCCGCCGAACTGGCCGCCAAATTCCACCAGTGCGTGGGACGGGGACCCGAGAAGGCGGACTGGTTCGACGCACTGCACGCCGTCCCGGACGCCGACCAGCCCCGGGACCTGCAGACACTTCTCGCCGGTCCGCCCGTCCACGGCTGACCCGGCCCGCCTCCCCGGCCGCGACCCGCATCGCGCCGCCGTACCCGACACCAGGAGAAACCGGACCATGACCGACACCTTCACCGAGGAAGCGACCAGCCGCTTCGTGGAACTGCCGAGCGGGCGCGTCCACTACCACGAGTACGGCGAGGGCCACCCGCTCGTCCTGCTGCACGGCTCCGGCCCCGGTGCGACCGGCTGGAACAACTTCGCGGCGAACATCCGCGAGCTGGGCGAGCGGTTCCGCTGCCTGGCCGTCGACATGCCCGGCTGGGGCAAGTCCGACCCGGTCGGCTACGACGACCGCGACCACGCCGCGACCGCGCTGGAGTTCCTCGACGCCCTGGGGATCGAGCAGGCGGCGTTCATCGGCAACTCGATGGGCGGCGCCACCTCGGTCATGTTCGCCGCGACCCACCGGGAACGGACCAGCCACCTCGTCACCATGGGCGCCGGAGTCGGCGGCGCCCACCTCTTCGTCCCCGGCGGCGGGCCGAGCGAGGGCGTGAAGGTGCTGCAGCGGACCTACCGCGAGCCCACCGAGGAGAACT
The DNA here is from genome assembly GCF_045209715.1 of Streptomyces sp. NBC_01635. Taxonomy (NCBI): domain Bacteria; kingdom Bacillati; phylum Actinomycetota; class Actinomycetes; order Kitasatosporales; family Streptomycetaceae; genus Streptomyces; species Streptomyces sp. NBC_01635. The sequence continues at coordinate 7,458,250 of NZ_CP109277.1, forward strand.
TCCGCGACCTGGTCGACGTCATGACCTTCGCCCCGGCGCACGCCTCGCCGGAACTGGTCCGCCGGCGCCACCGGGCCGCGGTGGAGCGCCCGGACCACCTCGCCAACTTCGCCGACGGCATCGGCAGGCCGCGCCCGCACATGGCCACCCACGCCCAGATCGCCGGCATCACCGCACCGTCCCTGTTCGTCCACGGCCGCGACGACCGGGTCGTGCACTACGAGAGCTCGCTGAAGCTCGTCTCGCTGGTGCCCCGCTCCCGGATGGTGCTGCTGGCCGGCTGCGGCCACTGGGCCCAGCTCGAGCACGCCGACGAGTTCAACCGCACCGTCACCGACTTCCTCCTCCACAACTGAGGAAGAAGAGGAAGAAAGGGCTTCTGCCATGCACGAGGTACACGAGCGGATCCTGGCTCGCGCCGAGGAGATCGCCGCCGAGGCCGCACCCAGCGACGAGCTGGGCCGGCTGACCGACAAGGCCGCCGCGGTGCTGCGTTCCAGCGGCGTCATCCGGATGCTCCAGCCGGCCGAGTTCGGCGGCCACGAGGCCGGTCCGGTCGACTTCTTCCGCACCCTGCGTGACATCGGCGTCCACTCCTCCTCCGCGGGCTGGGTGGCCGGTGTGGTCGGCGTCCACGCGTTCGAGGTGGCCCAGATGGACATCGCCCTGCAGAAGGAGATCTGGGGCGAGGACCCGGACACCTGGATCGCCTCGCCGTACGCCCCCCTGGGGCGCGCGACCCCGGTCGAGGGCGGGTTCCGGTTCAGCGGACGCTGGCCCTTCTCCTCGGGCACCGACCACTGCCGGTGGATCATCCTCGGCGGCCTGATCGTGGACGAGGACGGCAAGCCGGTCCCGGGCGGACTGCGCCACTTCGTCCTCCCCCGCGAGGACTACGAGATCGTCCAGGACTCCTGGGACGTCGTCGGGCTGCGCGGCACCGGCAGCAAGGACATCGTGATCGAGGACAAGTTCATTCCGGAGCACCGGATCCTCGACCCGGCCCCGATGGAGGACGGCGGCCTGGCCCACCGGGTCGGCCGCGGTGACTCGCCGCTGTACCGGATGCCCTTCCACCCGATGTTCACCGCGGGCATCACCACCGCCACGGTCGCGATGGCGCAGGGCGCCCTGGCCGCGTTCATCGCCTCGATGCGGGGCAGGGTCACCGCACGCGGAGTGAAGACCGCCAACGATCCGCACCAGCTCGCCGTGCTCGGCCGGGCGATCTCCGACCTGGAGGCGGGCGAGGTCCAGCTCTTCGACGACATCGAGCGGATGTGGGAGCAGGCACAGCGCGACGAGCGGTTCTCGCCCGAGGAACGGCTGAGGGTCCGCCGCAACCAGGTCCGCATCGCCCGGCGCGCGGTGGACGCCGTCGACGAGCTGTTCCTGCACGCCGGCGGCTCGGCGCTGCGCAGCGACTCCACGCTGCAGCGCTGCTGGCGCGACATCCACGCCGCGATGAACCACGCCAGCAACAACGCCGACCCGATCTACCAGGCCTACGGCCTGAACACCTACGGACACCCGCTGCCGGCGTCGGTGCTCTTCTGAGGGCAGGGGCAGGGGCAGGGGCAGGGGCAGGGGCAGGGCAGGGGCAGGGGAAGGAGCAGGGGCGGGACCGGACGGACACCCGGGGCCGTAAGGGGCGCACGCGCGTCGACGGGCCGCTCGCACCGCGAGCGGCCGCGGGGTTCCCGCGTGCCTTACCCCGAACCGGTGACATGAGAGGGGGCAGGCCGCGGTCGCGCTCCGGGACCGGGGTGACCAGTGCTTGTGTGGTCGTCTCGGCACCCGATCGCACAAGGAGTACCGCCATGCCGTCACAGCCGCCGGACATCTCGTACACCGTGCCAGGAATGAGCACCCAGGACAGCCGGGGAATCATCGAGATGCTGCAGATGCGTCTGCACTCCCTCAACGACCTCCACCTGACCCTCAAGCACGTTCACTGGAACGTCGTCGGACCGCATTTCATCGCCGTGCACGAGATGATCGATCCCCAGGTCGACCAGGTCCGCTCCATGACCGACGACCTCGCCGAGCGGATCTCCACCCTCGGCGGAGAACCCGACGGCACCCCGGGGGCGCTGGTGAACCAGCGCACCTGGGACGACTACTCGATCGGCCGTGCCGAAGCCATCGAGCACCTCGGGGCTCTCGACCTCGTGTACACCTCCGTCATCAAGGACCACCGGGAGGCCATGCAGGCCACCGAGACGTCCGACCCGGTCACCCAGGACATGCTCATCGAGCAGCTGCGCGGCCTGGAACTCTTCCAGTGGTTCGTCCGCGCACACCTGGAATCCAGTGGCGGACGGCTCAGCACCCGCGGTGCCTCCACGGAGAGCGGAGCCGCGGAGCAGGCGGCGGACCAGGCACGCACCCAGCCCTGACCACGCCGGGCGGCCACCCGGGCCGGCCGCATTCTTTTCGGCGCCGGACCCGCCGAGGCCAAGCCGGTCCGCGGTGGAACCGGCGGGCGTCATCGTCCGCCCGGCGGGCGGATCCGTTCCGCACGACCGAGCCACGACCGCGACACGACCGGCTGCGGGTCAGCCGCCGCGGCCGACCCGCCGCGCCGAACGGGCCCGTACCGCCCACCGGACGACGACGGCGGTTCCGACGAGAAGACCCAGCACCCGGCGGCTCGTTCGGGTGCCGGTCCACGGGGAGCGGACGGCGCGACGTCCGGCTCCCCCCACCGCACGAGGCCGGCGGACGGGCTCCGCGACCGGTGGCGGGGCCGCCTCCCCGGTCCGGGACACCTCCTGCGCGATCCGCCGCCATACCCGCTGCGGGGGCGCGACCGGCAGGTCGGCCTCCTCCACGCCGCGCGCGGCGGCCACGACCCGGGCCATCAGGGTCAGCTCCTCCCGGCAGGTGCGGCACAGGGCGATGTGGCGCAGGGCGTCGGCGTCGTCGCTCGAAACGCCGTTGCCCAGCGCCAGTTCCACCAGGTGCGCGGGCTCGACGTGTGCCACGTACCCTCCTGATCTCGTGCGCGGTGTCCTGTCCGCGTCCTGTTCGCGTTCCGTCCGCGCGTACCGGCCCGGTCTCAGGCAGGGAGAGGCTCCGCTGTGACGACCAGGTTGGCCTGGTAACCGCCCGCCTCGGGGACGAACGGGGGCGCGCAGGTGACGAGGGTGAGAACCGGGGGACCGGTCCGCCGGAACGTCGAGGACGGAAGGCCGGCCTTCGGTACCGTCGCACGCGCGACGACGCGGTAGACCGCCGACCCGGCGCCGGTCCGCCGCACTTCGACCCGGGCCCCGGGCCGCACGTCGTAGAGTGCGGCGAACTCGCCCAGCGCACCGGTGTCGCCGTCCACGTGTCCGACGAGCACGGCCGACCCCCGAGGGCTTCCCGGCGCGGGACCGAAGCGGTACCAGCCGGCGACGGCGGGATCCCCCGGAACGGCCATCGCGCCCTGTTCGGTGACGCCCACCGGCCGGACCCGGGCGTCCAGGCCCACGTCGCCCACCAGGACGCGCTCCGGTGGCGCCTCCCGCCGTTCGCCGCGCGGGGCGGGAGGCGGCGACGGCTCGGTGGCGCCGGGGATTTCACTCGCGGCGGCCGCCCGTGCCGGGGCCGCCGGCCCGAAGTCGGGCGGCGGGGTCCCCTGGTCCGGGGGCCCGGCGCGCAGGGTGGCGACCGCCGCCAGAGCGGCGGTCGCCATGACGAGACCGGTCAGCCGTCGCGCGGTGTCACCCACGCCGGCCCGCGGCCCGGCGGGCCACCAGGACGCCCGCCAACGCCGCCGTCCCGGCCGCGGCCGCCCAGGCCACCCACTGGTCGGAGGAGTTCGAGGAGACCGCGGCGCCGCCGCCGCCCGCGTCGACGCCGTTCGGCACGGATTCCATGCCGCCGAGCGTCTGGGTCGCCGGCGCCAGGTTCTTGTCCGCGGCGCTGCCCCAGGCGTAGACGACGTTGCTGGTGCCCTCCTTCAGATTCAGGTCGGCCGGGCCGATCGCCACGGTGTCCGTGCCGGCGAGCACCACGTCGGCCGGGACGGTGCCGGCGTCGACCACGGTGGTGTCCTCCTCGGGGTTCTCCAGTCCCTTGAAGAGGGGCTGCCCGCCCGCTCGGACGTCCACGGCCGGGGCGGCGGCGACGTGACGCACGGTCAGGCGCGCCTTGCCCGCGTCGACCTTGGAGACGTCGTTGACGAAGGCCGTCAGCCGGGGCTTGCCGTCGGCGGAGAGGTGGGCGGCGATGGTGGCGTTCGCTCCCGCGGGCACCTCGATCTTCTTCTCGACGGCCGGGGTGCCGTCGGGGCCCTGGCCGGCTTCGAAGAGCTGGATGTCGTAGGTGCCGGCGTCGAGGGACCGCGGGGCGGTCACCGTGCCGGGCTCGAAGTCGCCGAGCAGTTCGTCACCGTTGGCGTAGACGTCGACGGTCAGGCCGGGAACGCCGTGGAAGACGGACACCATGGCGGTGTCGTCGCCGTCGGCGTCGGGGGCCGCCAGGGCGGGCGCGGCCACGCCGAGGGCGAGGGCGCAGGCTCCGGCCGAGGCGGCGAGGGTGCGGGAGGTCCGAGAGGTCCGGGAAGTCATGAGGATCATTCCTTCGGTGAGGATTCCGCCGGTCGCGGGGTCTCGTGTCCGTTTCGCGCGGGGACGCCGACGCGGATGCGCCCGGCACCGGTGTTCCGGTCCGCCTACGCGGCGGTGTCGTCGGCGCGGCCCTGCTCGATGCCCTGGCGCAGCCGGAGCAGACCACGACGTGCGTGGCTCTTCACGGTGCCCAGGGGCATGCCGGTCCGCTCGGCGATCTCGGCCTGGGTCAGGTCCTCGTAGAAGGCCATGCAGAGCACCTCGCGCTGGGCGCGCGGCAGCCGGGACAGGGCGTCGACCAGGAGCACCCGGTCCAGGACCTCGTCCGGCGCCGGCTCCTCGTGCGGCCGGGTGCCGGCGTCGTGTGCCACCGAGTCGACCAGCGTGAGGCGTTTCGTCCTGGCCGCCAGGGCGTCGACGATCTTCCGACGGGTGATGCCGACGAGCCAGGCGCCGAGGGGGCCCCGCTCCGGACGGAAGCCCTCCCGTCCGCGCCAGGCGCCGAGGAACACCTGCTGGGTCACGTCGTCCGCCTCATAGGCGTCGCCGAGCGAGCGGGTGGCCATCGTGTGGACGAGCGAGCCCCAGCGCCGGTAGACCGCCGCGAACGCGTTCTCGTCCGCGGCGCGCAGACCACGGGCCAGTTCGCTCTCGTACAGCGCTTCGTCCGCCGCCGCGGGGCGGACACCGGTGGACCGTGTCTTCGTGCTCATGGCCTTGTTCCTCCTGCGTGCGTCCTGTGCGGGGCGGAAGGCCGACTGTCACGCCCGCCGGTCGGCACGCGCGCCCTGACCGAGTGCCTGGCCTACAGTGTGGAGAGCCGAAACGACGCAAACAACATGCGTCGATTGTGCGTCGGAAGAGGGAAGTATGGGCCCGGACAGAGACGTCGAGGAGAGCGGGAGCGCGCCGCGTGGCGGCGGGCTGACCACCGGTGAGGTGGCGCGGCGTCTGGGGGTGGCACCCACGACCGTCCGGACGTGGGACCGCCGCTACGGTCTCGGCCCCACCGCGCACACCGGTGGCCGGCACCGCCGCTGGACCGACGCGGACGTGGCCCGGCTGGAGCGGATGTGCGCGCTGACGGCGACCGGACTGCCACCCGCCGAGGCCGCCCGGCTGGCGCTCGACGAGGTGATGCCCGACGCGCCCGCGCCCCGGGCGGGCACCGCTCCCCCTCCGGCGCCGGCCGCCCGCCGACGCAGCCGGGCCGGCTCCGGTCTGCAGCTGGGCGACGTGCGTCAGGAGTGCAGAGGGGTCGCGCGCGCGGCCCTGCGCCTGGACGCCGCCGCCCTCGACGAACTGCTGAGGACGGCGATGGAGGAACACGGCCTGGTCACCGCCTGGACCGAGGTGATCGTGCCGACGCTGCAGGCGGTCGGCCGCAAGTGGGAGAGCTCGGGCGAGCGATACGTCGAGGTCGAGCACTTCCTGTCCTGGCACGTCTCCGGCGCGCTGCGGCGCCACGCTCCGCCCGTGGCCGCCGCCCGGCCCGGCGCCACCACGGTGCTCGCCTGCGTGCCCGCGGAGAACCACACACTGCCGCTGGAGGTGCTCGCCGCCGCACTGGCCGAACGGGGTCTCCCGGTACGCATGTTCGGCGGCGCGCTGCCCGTCGAGTCGCTCGTGGCCGCCGTACGCAGGACCGGGCCGGCCGCGGTGGGGCTGTGGGCCCAGTCGCGGACCACCGCGAGCAGACCCCTGGCCCAGCACGTGGCCGCGATGGAATGGGGGGTGCGCGGCGCGCGCAGGAAGCCGGTCGTCCTCACGCTGGGACCCGGCTGGGCCGGGCAGACCGTGCAAGGACTGCCGCGTCCGTCGGGGCTCGCGGAGGCGGTCACGGCGGTGGAGTCGGTCGCGCTCAGGTGATCCGGCGGGCTCGGCGGGTACCGGGTCGTGGTGGCGCCTGGCCCCGCCGGACGCGACGTGCTCGGGTGGACACGGCACGCGGTGGATCCCGCCACCGCGCACGGCGCCCGCCGGCGACACGTTCCGCACGCGTGGCGGGCGAGGTGGGACGGGTGCGGCGGTGCGGGCCGAAGCGCGCCCCAGGACGAGTACCGGCCCTCGGCGCAGAGGGAATCGCAGAGGGAATCGAGCGGCGGAGGAAGAGGAACATGAACACTCGGCACCACGGGTTCCCGGACACCGTCGTCGTCGGAGCAGGTCTCGCCGGCCTGGCCTGCGCGCTGGACCTGTGCCGTGCCGGACGGCGGGTGGCCCTGCTGGAGGCGTCCGACGGCGTGGGCGGCCGGATGCGCACCGACCGGCGGGACGGATTCCGGCTCGACCGCGGATTCCAGGTGTTCAACACCTCCTACCCCCAGGTGAAGCGACGCCTCGACCTGCGGAGTCTGCGGCTGAGGCCCTTCACACCGGGCATCACCGCGCACACCTCGACGGGCCCCGTCCACCTCGCCGATCCGACCCGGCGGCCGAGGTCGGCGGGGACACTGCTGCCCGGACGGGCCCTGCCGGCCCGCGACCTGGCCGCGATGGCGGCGCTCACCGCGCGGGACGCCCTTCTGCCCGCCGGACTCCTCACCCGGCGTCCGGACGGCTCGACCGCCGCCGCACTGTCCCGCGCCGGGCTGTCGGCCGGGACGGTCACCGAGATTCTGCGGCCGTTCCTGTCCGGCGTGTTCCTGGAGGACCGGCTGGAGACCTCCGCCCGTTTCTTCCACCTGGTCTGGCGCAGCATGGTCCGGGGAACGCTCTGCCTGCCCGCCGACGGCATCGGCGCCGTCCCCGGCCGGCTGGCCGACGGCCTGCCCGACGGCGTCCTGCGGCTGGAGACACCGGTCACCGCGCTCACCGCGGCGGGGGTTCTCCTGGAGGACGGCCGCGAGCTGCCGGCCGGGTCCGTCGTGGTGGCGACGGACGCCGCCACCGCGGCCCGCCTGCTGCCCGGCCTGGCCGTGCCCGAAAGCCGGACCGTCACCACGTACTACCACGCCGCCGCGCACACCCCCCTGGCCGAGCCGACCCTGCTGGTGGACAGCACCGGGGCGGTGCTGAACACCTGCGTCCTCACCGAGGTGACGCCCACCTACGCCCCGCCCGGCACCGCGCTGATCTCCAGCTCCGTCCTGGGCCCCGACCGGCCCGGGGCCGACGAGGCGGTGCGCCGGCGCCTGTCCGAGCTCTACGGCACCGACACGAGCGGCTGGCAGCAGGTCGGCACGTACACCGTGGCCGGGGCGCTGCCCGCGATGGAGCCGCCCTGGCCGCTGAGCCGCACGACGCGCTTCGCCCCGGGCCGGTACGTCTGCGGGGACCACCGGGCGACCGGATCCGTGCAGGGCGCGCTGGCCTCGGGCACCCGGGCCGCCCGGGAGGCGCTGAACGACCTGGCGCTCGATTGACCCGGACCGGACCGGGCCCGGCGCATCCACCGGCGGCCGGCCCACGGAACCCACAGTGCGGCACGCAGCGCCGCCGACCTGCCCCTGCGACCGGGAGTGAGACGTGGACATCGACGGCGCGCGCGTGCTGGTGGCCGGAGCCACCGGCGTCCTCGGCGGTGCCCTCACCGCGGAACTGGCCGGCCGTGGAGCGCGCCCGGCGCTCGCGGGACGCGACCCGGCCCGCCTCGCCGAGGCCGCCCGGGCGTACCCGGGCGCTCCGGCCCTCCTCTTCGACGCGTACGACCCCGCCTCCTGTGCCCGCGCCGTGCACGGTGCGGCGGATGCCCTGGGCGGGCTGGACGCGGTCGTGACGGCCTTCGGATCGGTCGCCTTCGGCCGGGCCGCCGGGCTCGGTGACGAGATCGCGGAGCATCTGACGGCGGTCAACGTCCTCGCACCCGCCGCCTTCTTCCGTGCCGCGCTCGCCCTCATGGCCCCCGGGTCCCTGATCGCCGCCTTCACCGGCGCGGTCGCCGAGCGCCCGCAGGCGGGGATGGCCGACTACAGCGCCTCCAAAGCCGCGCTGAGCGCCTGGCTCTCCGCAGCGCGCCGCGAGGCGCGGACCGCCGGCATCCGGGTCCTGGACATCCGGCCCGGACACCTGGACACCGGCTTCGCCGACCGGCCCGTCGCCGGCACCGCCCCGCCCCTGCCCCCGGGCGGCGACCCCCGCCGGGTCGTCGCCGCCGTCGCCGACGCGATGGCGGCGGACGCCGAACTGCTGCGCACCGCCCCGGACGGCACCCCCGTCGTCGAACGGCGCGCCCGGTGAGCCGCCGCGGCGACGCCCCCGCCGCGGCGTCCGATGTCGTCATCGTCGGCGGAGGGGCGTCCGGACTCAGCCTCGCGCAGCACCTGACGGCGACCGCCTCCACCACCGTGACCCTGGTGGAACCACCGGACGGCCCGCGGCGCCCGCCCGAACGGACCTGGTGCTACTGGGACGGCGGCGCCGGCGACTTCGACGAAGCGGTCGCGGCCTCCTGGTCCCGGCTGCGGATCCACGGCGCCGACGGCGACCGGATCACCGTGGACCCGTCCCCGCTGCGCTACCGCATGCTCCGCTCCACGGCGTTCGAACGGCTGGCGTACGCCCGCCTGGACGGCTCGCCCGGCGCCCGCGTCCTGCGCGCGACGGCGGACACGGTGGGCGACACGGCCGACGGAGCGGAAGTCCGGTGCACGGCACCCGACGGACGGACGCTGACCCTCCGCGCCCGCCACGTGTTCGACTCCCGCCCCCTGCCCGCCCTGCCCCCCGCCCGGACCCAGCTCCTCCAGCACTTCCGCGGCTGGTTCGTGCGCACGGACACGGACCGGTTCGATCCCGAGGTCGCCGACCTGATGGACTTCCGGGTGCCGCAGCCGCGCCACGGGCTCGCCTTCGGCTACGTACTGCCGCTGGCGCCCGACAGGGCGCTCGTCGAGTACACCGAGTTCTCCCGGACCCCCCTGACCACGACGGCGTACGAGGCGGCCCTCGGCCACTACTGCCGGGAGATCCTGGAACTCGGTGCGTTCACCGTCGAATCGGCGGAACAGGGCGCCATCCCGATGACCGACGCACGCTTCCCCCGCCGCGCCGGGAGCGCCGTCTTCCGCATCGGGACGGCCGGCGGCGCCACCCGCCCGGCCACCGGCTACACCTTCGCCGCCGTGCAACGGCAGAGCCGGGCCATCGCCGCCGCCCTGCGCGACGGCCGGGCCCTCGTGCCCCGACCGCACGGGCGGCGGGCCCTGGCCATGGACGCCGTCCTGCTGCGGGCCCTGGACACCGGGCGGATCGACGGCCCCGGCTTCTTCACCGGCCTGTTCCGCCGCGTTCCGCCGGAACGGCTGCTGCGCTTCCTCGACGGCGACACCTCACCCCGGGAGGAGTGGGGCATCGGCCTGCGCACCCCCATCGGCCCCATGCTCCGGACCGCCGTCGAAGTCCCTTTCCTGCCCCGTCGTACCCACCCCGCCCCACGCATCGGAGAGAGCCGGCGATGACCCTGCTGCGCGACCGCGACCTGGCACGCGCCTTCGACCACGCGTCGTACACCTACGACCGCCTCACGGCCCTCAGCCCCGGCTACCGCACCGACCTCCTGCGCTCGGCGCGACGGCTGCGGCTGCCCCGGGGCGGGGCCGGGCTGCACCTCCTCGACCTCGGATGCGGGACGGGCGCCTCCACCCGGGCCCTCCTGCGGGCCGCGCCCCACGCCCGGATCACGGCCGTCGACGCCTCGTCGGGAATGCTCCGGCGGGCCCGGGCCAAACCGTGGCCGGTCCACGTGCGCTTCCGGCACCTGACCGCCGAGGAAGTGGCCACGGCCGGAAAGGGACCGTACGACGCGGTGTTCGCGGCCTACCTGCTGCGCAACGTCACCGACCCGGACGGCGTCCTGGCCGCCGTCCGGAGCCTGCTGCGACCGGGCGGACGCCTCGCCGTCCACGAGTACAGCCTCAGCGGTTCGGCGGCCCACCGCGCCCTGTGGACGGCCGTGTGCCGGGGGGTGATCGTCCCCGCGGGCACCCTCGGCGGCAACCGTGCCCTCTACCACCACCTGTGGCGCAGCGTCCTCGACTTCGACGAGGCCCCCGACTTCGCCGACCGGCTCGAGGACGCCGGGTTCACGGGCGTGCGGGCCGTCCCCGTCGCCGGATGGCAGACCGGGATCGTGCACACCTTCCTCGCCCGCAACGGCTCCGCCACGACAGCGGAGGGCGACCGATGAGCAGCGCGCACCGTGCCGCCCGGCGGGGCCGGGACCGCAAGGCCGAAGTCCTGATGCCCGCGCCCGGCCGGGAGCGGTTCGCCCGGGCGGACGCGCCGGGTGTCGCCGTGATCGGCGGGGGGATCGCGGGTCTCGCGGCGGCCACCCTCCTGGCCGAACGAGGCGCCCGTGTGACTCTCTACGAACGGGAGGAGTCGCTCGGCGGACGTCTCGCGGGATGGCGCACCCGCCTCGCCGACGGCAGCGAGGCGACCATGAGCCGCGGCTTCCACGCCTTCTTCCGCCAGTACTACAACCTGCGCGGCCTGCTGCGGCGTACCGACCCCGCGCTCGACCGTCTCAGCCCGCTGCCCGACTACCCGCTACGGCACAGCGGAGGACTGACCGACAGCTTCGCCCGCGTCCCGCGCACCCCACCGTTCAGCGCCCTCGGGTTCGTCGCCCTCAGCCCCACCTTCGGCTGGCGCGACCTCACCGCCATGGACCCCCGGGCCGCGCTGCCCCTCCTCGACGTCCGGGTGCCCGAGGTCTACGAGCGCTTCGACTCCCTGAGCGCCACCCGGTTCCTGGAACGCGTCCGCTTCCCCGAAGCCGCGCACCATCTGGCGTTCGAGGTGTTCTCGCGCAGCTTCTTCGCCGACCCGCGCGAACTGTCCGCCGCGGAACTTCTGCTGATGTTCCACATCTACTTCCTCGGCTCCTCCGAGGGCCTGCTCTTCGACGTGCCGAACGAGCCCTTCCCCCAGGCCCTGTGGGAGCCGCTCGGCGACTACCTGGAGCGTCTCGGGGCGGACGTGCGCACCGGCACGCCCGTGCACGGCGTCCACCCGTGCGACGACGGGGGAGTGGAGGTGCGGGCCGCCACCACCGCGGACCGCCACGAGGCGGTGGTGCTCGCCCTCGACCCCGGGGCCCTGCGCGGCGTCGTCGCGGCGTCGCCCGGTCTGGGCACCCCCGCCTGGCGCGAGGACATCGCCGCCCTGCGCACCGCCCCGCCCTTCACCGTCTCCCGGCTCTGGCTCGACCGGCCGGTCCGTGCCGACCGCGCCGGGTTCCTCGGCACCAGCGGCTACGACGGCCTCGACAACATCAGCGTCCTGGAACGCTACGAGGGCGAAGCCGCGCGGTGGGCCGCCCGCACCGGCGGCTCGGTCGTGGAACTGCACGCCTACGCCGCCGAAGCGGAGCCCGAGGCGGTGCGGAGCCGGCTGATCGACAGCCTGCACCGGGTCTACCCGGAGACCCGGACGGCGCGGATCGTGGACGCCCGTCACGAACGGCGCGCCGACTGCCCGCTCTTCCCGGTCGGCACCCACTCCCGGCGGCCCACCGTCCGCACTCCCGACCCCCGGGTGGCCCTGGCCGGTGACGCCATCCGCTGCGACCTGCCCGTGGCCCTGATGGAACGCGCCGCCACCACCGGCTTCCTGGCGGCCAACACCCTGCTCGGCGACCGGGGCGTCCGGGGGCAGGTGCTGTGGACGGTCCCCCGGTCGGGCCGCTCACCCGCGCTGCGGGCACTCGGCGCCCTCGCCGGCCGCTGAGGCCGGGCCTCGCGAGGAGAGCGCCCGGGACCGGGGCGCACGAGCGGCCGGTGGGGGCGGGCGGCACCGCCCGCCCCCACCGGCCGCTCAGCCCGGAAACCGTCCGGTGCTGCGCAGCGCCCAGCGCCGCTCCGCGTACGCCAGGTCGTCGCGCCACAACCGGCCGGCCGTCCGGCGCATCAACGGGCGCAGCGCGGGCGCGGCGGCCCGTGCCAGCGCGAAACCCCGCCGGTCCGAGGCCGCGACGACCGCCTCGATCACGGCGGTCCGCGGCCGCTCGTCGGCCTTTCCGGTCAGCGGCGTGGCATGGGTCTCGACCACGGACGTGGTCCCCTCGCCCTCCGTGACGCGCATGACGACCGTACGCGGCCCGGGAGCGGTGAACTCCGCCCGGACCGGCACCACCAGTGCGCCGGTCACCCGGAAGGAGACGTCGACGACGAAGGCGTCGTCCTCCTCGCCCCGCGGCGGCCGGGCCACCGTCAGATCGACGAAGGAGTAGGGGTGGAACCAGGAGCCGTGCCACGGGTCCAGCCGGTTGGCGACCACGTCCTGCGGCTCGCACGCCCCCACCGCCGTGAACACGGCGTCCACCCCGCTGCCCGCGGCCGGCCGCACCGGCACCGAGGGACGCTCCGTCGGCTCCTCGCCGCCGACCGTGTCCAGCCGGACCCACACCAGTACGCCGTCGTCATGGACGGGATACGGATCCCAGCCGGCGAACGGGCCGCCGTCCAGGGCCAGTCCGTGCCAGTGGCACACCAGCGTGCCGCACACCACCCGGCTGTCGCGCAGGGGAGCGCCGAGGTGCGGGCAGGCCCCCGGCCCGGCGTGCAGCTCGCCCGTGTCCGACCGCCACAGCACGACCTCGACCCCGCCCACCGTCCTGCCGTACGGCCGGTCGCCGGCCCGCACGTTCCGGGAGGCCCCGACGACGAACCAGTTCCCGGACGGACGGGCGGACGCCCGCTTGAGGACGTCGGCGATCAGCGCGGGCCGCGCCTCCCGCCAGGTCGGCGTCTGCGCCGCCCAGCCGGACCGGCGCCGTCGTCGCAACGGCGGTGTCCAGCCGGTCCGGTTCGCTCGGTCCCTCACCGCACGGGTCCTTTCTCCCGGAGTGCCGTGCGGGACGCACGGGGCGCCCGGTCCGCGGTGCGGGCGTGCCGCCGCGCCCGCAGAATGTGGACGGCTCCCGCGGCGGCCGTGGCCGCACGGCGCCCGCGCGAGACCACCGCCCGGCGGTGCAGCACCGTGTACCCCTGGTCCGCGATCGCGTCGAGGATGCCGCGGTAGAGGGTGAACGCGGTGCGGATGCAGGGACGCACCCGCGGGTCGAGCATGGCGATGCCCGGCTCCGCAGCCCGGTACACCTTCCTGGTCAGGGCCTCGGCGGCGACGAGCGCCTCGCGGATCCTCGAGTCGTGACGCCCGGTGCGGCGGCTCCACTCCAGCAGGGGCCGGTCCACGCCGTGGGCGGCGAGCAGGTCCGTCGGCAGGTAGACACGGCCCCGGTCCAGGTCCTCGCCGACGTCGCGCAGGAAGTTGGTGAGCTGGAAGGCGACGCCGAGGTCCGCCGCGTGCGGTGCCGCCTCCTCGCGCGAGGTGACCGTGCCGAGCACGGGCAGCATCTGCAGTCCGATCACGGCCGCCGAGCCGTGCATGTAGGTGCGCAGGTCGGCGTAGGTCGGATAGGCGGTGACGTGCAGGTCGCTGCGCATCGAGGCCAGGAAGTCGGCGAACAGCGTGTGCTCGATGTCGTACCGGGCGGAGGTGTCGGCCACGGCCCGGACCACGGGCTCGTCCCCGCCGCCCGTACGCAGCCCGTGGGCGAGGTCGCTCTCCAGGCGCCGTAGCAGCAGATCCCGTTCCTTCGGCGCCCGGGGCCGGTCGAGGTCGTCCACGATGTCGTCCGCCCAGCGGGCGAAGCCGTACAGCGCGTGCACGGCGGAGCGGCGTTCCACCGGGAGCAGCCGGGTGGCCAGGAAGTAGGTTCTGCCGTGGCGGGCGTTGAGCCGTCTGCAACGGGTGTAGGCGGCGCGCAGCGCAGGATCGGTGATCCCGGCGGCGTCCAGTTCACGACGGGTCATGGATGCCTTCCTCGGCCGGGGTCGCGGCGGCACGGGCGACGCGCGGCGCCGGACGGGTACGGACGGCGCGGACGGAATCGCCGCGGACGCCGCCGGTGACGCGCGCGGCGGCGAGCTTGCCGCTGATGAGCACCGTCGGCACGCCCACGCCGGGGGTGGTCCCGCAGCCGGCCAGCACGACGTTCTCGAGGCCGCGCACCAGATTGCGCGGGCGGAACGGGCCCGTCTGGGCGAACGTGTGGGAGACCGAGAAGGGGCTGCCCGCCGCATGCCCCTGCGCGGCCCAGTCCAGCGGCGTCACCAGCATTTCCTCCTGGACGCTGTCCGCGAACCCGTCCAGGCCCCGGCGCTCCAGCTCGGCGACCAGACTGTCGCGGTAGCGCGGACCGAGCTCCCGCCAGGCGGCGGCCGAGGGCCCGACGGCGGTGTTCGGACACGGGGCCAGCACGTAGTGGAGGTGCCTGCCCGGCGGGGCCAGGGCGGGATCGTGCGTCGTCGGCCGGGTGATCAGCAGGGACGGGTCGCTCATCAGCCGCCCCGAACGGGTCAGCTCGTGGAAGGTGCGCTCCCAGGCCGCGCCGAAGGAGAGGGTGTGGTGGGCGAGACCGGGCCAGGTCCGGTCGGTCCCCGCGTGCAGGACCACGGCGGACGGCGAATGGCGCAGCCGCACCGGGCGCCGCGGGGCACGCCCCAGCAGCCGGTGCGCCGCGGACAGCTCGCAGGTCAGCACCACCGCGTCGCAGGGGATCCGCTCGCCCGACGCCAGCCGTACGGCACGCACCCGGCCGGCCGAGCGCTCCAGCGCGGTCACCTCGGACGACCAGCGGAAGTCGGCGCCCGCGCCGGCCGCCGCGTCCGCCATGCCGCGGGGCAGCGCGTGCATGCCGCCCCGGGGGAACCAGACACCGGCCACGGTGTCCATGTAGGCGATCACCGCATAGGCCGCGAGGGCCCTGGCCGGGGCGACCCCGGCGTACAGCGCCTGGAACGAGAAGACCCGCCGCAGCCGGGGGTCGGAGAGGAAGCGGCCGATGCGGCGGTCCAGCCGTCCGAAGCCGCCCAGCCCCGCCAGACGGGCCAGGTCCGGGTGCAGGAGCTGGAAGGGCGAGTCGAAGTTCGTGTCGATGAACCGGCGCATCTGCGCCCGGTACAGCCGCTCCAGCCATTCCCGCAGCCCGCGGTAGCCCGCCGCCTCGGCCGGCCCGGCGAACCGCCGCACCTCCGCCTCCATGGCCGCGCCGTCGGTGTGGACGTCGAGCGACGTCCCGTCCGCGAAGGAAGCCCGGTAGGCCGGGTGCAGGGCCGTCAGTTCGACGTGCCGGGCGAGGCTGTCGCCGACGGCGGCGAAGGCCTCGTCGGCCAGATGCGGCATGGTCAGCACCGTGGGACCGGTGTCCACCTCGTAGCCGCCGAGGCGCACGCGGCCGGACCGGCCGCCCGGACCGGCGTCCCGCTCCACGACCGTCACCCGACGGCCCGCCCCCAGCAGATGCAGGGCACACGCGAGACCGGACAGCCCGGCGCCCACCACGACGACGTGATCCGTCGCCCCCGGCACGGTTCTCACGCGGCCTCCCCGGTCCGCTTCGGGGCAACGCCCGACGCCCGTTCGACCAGCGCGGCGAACTCCCGCCGTACGACGGGGTCCGCACCGGCCTTCGCGAAGTGCCGCAGGCTCGTCGCCGCCAGCTCCGTGATCCTGTCCTCCACGACCGTCCACGCACCGGTCCGCTTCAGTGCCGCCCTCATCCGTTCCACGGTCTCGTCCGACCGGGCGGAGGCGTGCGGGCCGAGCACGTCGGCCGCCTCCCGGTCCCCGGAGGCCTCCGCGAGCCGGAGGCCGACGGCGAGCAGGTAGGTCAGCTTGCGGGCCCGCAGGTCGTCACCGGCCGGTTTGCCCGTCAGGTCCGGGTCGCCGAAAGTGCCGAGGAGGTCGTCGCGGAGCTGGAAGGCCAGCCCCGCACACCGTCCGGCGGAGCGCAGCGCGTCCAGGGTCTGCGCGTCGGCGCCGGCCAGGGACGCACCCAGCGCCAGTGGGCGCTCGACCGTGTACAGGGCGCTCTTGAGCGTGGCGATGCCCAGCGCTTCGTCGACCCCGGACGACCCGGCGGCCTGCGCGTGGATGTCCAGGTACTGTCCCGCGACCATCTCGCCGCGCATCGCCCGCCACTCGCGGTACAGCTGCGGGCCGTACGGCGAGCCGAGCGCCGTCCCGGTCAGCAGATCGTCCGCCCAGACCAGGGCCAGGTCGCCGGCGAGTACCGCGGCGGACGTCGCGAACGCCTCGGGCGGGCCCGTCATCCGCGCGGCGCGGTGCATGCGGGCGAGGTCGACGTGCACCGCGGGCGCGCCCCGGCGCAGCGGCGAACCGTCCATGACGTCGTCGTGGATGAGGGCGCACGCCTGCACCAGCTCCAGCGCGACGCCCGTCCGCAGGAGCGCCGTCGCGTCGCCCGAGCCGCCCGCCGCCCGCCAGCCGCACCATGCGAACGCCGTACGCAGCCGCTTCCCGCCCCGCAGGACGAACGCGGTGACCCGGCCGGCGACGTCACGCGCGAACAGCGGGTCCACGGCACGGGCCCGGCACAGTGCCTCGTCGAGGACGTGCCCGAGTTCCGCCTCGACGGCGTGGACGGCGTCGAGGGCCGTGAGCGGACCGTCTGCGGGCCCGATCGGGTCGGCCACGGTGGGCCCGAGTCCCCACATACACAACCTCTTCTCACTCTCGGTCACCTGCACACCAGTGCTTCCGCCGAGTGCCCTTGTGCGGATGCGCTGATGCCTGCCCGTTACGGGGCCCCTCCCGGAGGACAGTCACTCCACCGGCCCAGCGGCGTGGGCGTCATGGCGGTATGTCCCCCCGGACACGCTCCTGACGGCGCGCCCGTGAGACGCCGGTGAGCCGGTCCGGACGGCGCCCCGGCCGGGCGGCGCAGGCCCGCGGCACCACGTCGCCGACGCTGATCCCGACGGTCACGTCGGTGGTCCTGACCCTTCTCGGCCGGCCGCGCCCGCGAGCCCGGCACGATCCGAACGGGAGGCTCCAGTGCCCCAACAGGCGACGTTCGCCCCGTCGCGACGCCCGGCACGCGCCCCCAAGCTCTCGGCTTCGCTCGAGCAGGGAGGTACCCCCTTCGCCGCACCGGCCGAAAGTCCAAGTACGTCCAGTACGAGGACTTCCGGCCGGCACGCCGAGAGCACGCACCGGACGCCGCTCCTTGACGGGCGAACGTCGCCTGCCGGGGCACTAGCGATGCGGGGAACCGGCCTGGTCGGCCCGGCCACCGGCGCCGAGCAGCCCCGTGGCCTCGAACGGTTCCCCGGCGGCGAGACGAGGCAGTTCACGTCGCGACAGCATCGTCACCACAGGAGGCATCGCGGCGCGCACGAGCTGGGCCGACCGCAGCCAGCGGGGCACGTAGACGGACGGACGGCGCCGTTCGATCGCGGTGACCAGCCGGCCCGCCACGTACTCGACGGGGTAGACCTTGCGCGCCGGCAGTGGCATGTGGCCCCGGAGCTCCCGCAGCACCGCGTACTCGTCGGCGTCGCGGATCATGTCGGTGTCCGTCCAGTTGATGTAGGCGATCCCGACGCCCACACGCCGGTGGGCCACCTCCGCCCGCAGTGAGTGGGCGAACGATTCGACCCCCGCCTTCGACGCGCAGTACGCGCTCATCATCGGGGCCGCACCGAGGGACGCGAGCGACGCGACCTGGAGGAAGTAACCCCGGGTCTCGAACAGGTCTCCGAGGAACGTCCGGGCCGTGACGGCACTGCCGATCAGGTTCACCTCAATGACCCGGCGCCAGACCGCGGGATCGGACTCGGCGAACGGCCCGCCCTCGGCCACTCCCGCGTTGGCGACCACGAGGGAAGGCGATCCGAGCCGCGCACGGATCTCCGCGCGGGCCCGGGCCATGCCCCGGTCGTCCGTGACGTCGACCTCCCAGCACTCGGACGCACCCGCCGGCAGGGAGTCCCTGACCCGGGCCAGCGTTCTCTCCTCACGCCCGAGCAGCGCCACCTTCGCACCCCGGCCGGCCAGATCCCGGGCCATCGCCGCCCCCAGACCGCGTGCCGCTCCGGTCACGACAGCCGTCCGTCCGTGCAGCGGGCTCCCGGTGACCGGCATGGAACGGTTCCTCTCCCGTGACTGCGTTCCCCTTCCCCTCACGGTAGGGGCGGACCCTGTCGTCGGCATGCGGGGCGCCGCCACGCCGACTGCTTCCCCGTCCTCGGGTCCGGTGACGGGCGGCCGGGGCCCTGGGCCACCGGGCCCGAGGCCGGGCCTCGGCGCGGCAGCAGGAGGGAGCGGACCAGGAGGGCGACGAGCAGTACGCTGCAGCCGAGTCGTCACGGGGCGCCGAGCGGCTCATCGTTTCCGGCCACGAGCGGCAGCTCGGTCGCGCGACGGCCTCCGAAGCCGCTGTGCGATGTCCGCCGTCACTTCTCGCAGGTGGACAGGGCCAGACCGAGGGCGAAGAACGTGGGAGCCCACTCTCCGACGAAGATGCCCAAGCGGTCGGCGCGTTCTTCGCCCTTCTTCTCCACACTCAGGGAAGCGCACCAGGTGATGACGGACATCCCGATGGAGAGGAAGCCGGCGGTGTAGGCGTGCTCGGCACGGATGCCGGATGCGTGCAGCTTCTTGACGATCATGAAGAACCTCTGCTTTCGGGAGGCGGGGACAGGCTCAGCCGTCCAGCCCATCCGGGCACGCCGGGTGACGCGCCCGGATGACGGCCATGCGGCCCAATTGATCCACCCGCTCTTGAACCCACCCCCTGACACCGCCGCCGCCACGACAGCGACCGCGGAGACGGCATGCGGGAGGACGCCATGGCCGGCTCCGGCACCCCGACGCTCCCGGCTCCCCGTCGGACTCCCTCCACCGGTCGGCGGAACCCGGGACGGCCCTGCTGAGGCTGGAGACGACGCCGTTCTCATCACCCGAGGCCATCGGAACCACTTCTCCCTCCTGCCGGTCCCGCCGGAGCAACACATCCGATGACCTGCTCCCTCCATACTTCACTGACCGTGACCGGTCACGGATTGACTCTCACCATGGCGGTTCCCAAGCTGGTACGAGGGGCCGCGAAAGGGGCCGTAGCCGTGAGCGGTGGGCAGAGCGAATTTCCTCAGTTGCTGACGGCAGCGGAGACGGCGGCGCCGGTGGAGGCCGTCGACGTGGTTGCGGAGTACCTGCGGCGGTGTTTCGGAGCCACGGAGGTCTCCTTCCTCATCGTGGACCTGACGGGGAAGTCGGTGGCGCGGCTGTCCACCTCCCATACCGCGGAGGGTGGGAGAGAAGCGGAGCGGATCCCCCTGCCCGGCAGCGTCTACGAGGAGGTGATCCGTACCCAGCGGCTGTACCGGGAGACGACCGGCCGGGGACAGCGGGTGATCGTGCCGGTCACCAACCGGGGGGACGCCATCGGGTTGCTCGAACTGCTCCTGCCGGCCGGCGCCGGCGACGACGTCCTCGACGCGGTCGGGGAAGTCGGCCACGTCCTGGCCTACGTCGTGATCGCCAACGGGCACTTCACCGACCTCTACATCTGGGGCAAACGCTCCAGGCCCCCCACCCTGGCAGCAGAAATCCAGTACCAGCTGCTGCCTTCCTCGCTGTCGTGCGAGGCCGCGCAGTTCACGCTGTGCGGGAGCCTGGAGCCCTCCGAAGACCTCAGCGGCGACACCTTCGACTACACACTGGACCACGACACCCTGCACTTGTCGGTGACCGACCCCATGGGCCACGACATCTCCGCCGCGCTGGCCGCCACGGTCCTGGTGGGTGCGCTGCGTGGCGCCCGCCGCGCAGGAGCCGGCCTGGCCGACCAGGCCCACCGGGCCGACCGGGCCCTGGCCGACTATGGACACGGCCACGCCACCGGCCAGCTGCTGCGTATCAACCTCCACACCGGGCGGGCCCAGCTCGTCAACGCCGGCCACCCCTGGCCGCTGCGCCTGCGTGAGGGGGCTGCGGAGGAGATCACCTGCGAAGTGGACCATCCCTTCGGGCTGGCCGCGCTCGCGTCCCACCCCTACCGGGTGCAGGACATCGATCTGCGACCCGGTGACCGTCTGCTCATGCTGACCGACGGCATGCTCGAACGGCAGGGGGAGCAGGTCGACCTGCTCGACCTGCTCGAGCGCACCAGGAACCTGCACCCGCGGGAGACCGCGCTGATGCTGACGTCCGCGGTCCGGGACGCCGCCCCCGGCGGCCGGCTCGAAGACGACGCCACCGTGATGTGCCTGGACTGGCACGGCCCCCAGGAGACCCAGCGGCACGTCAGCTCCGGCGCGGACGTCCGGCAGGCCTCACCGGCCGCACGAAGCGACAGCTGATGACCGCCGCGAGCGGCCCCCCGGCGCTCCGCGACCGCGAGCCGGTCGACGGAGGCCGACGGAGGAGGCCGCCCGCCTTCGGACGATCGCCGAGGCGGACGGACCGTGGAAGCGGTTCGGGACTCCGGAGGAGAGGACGAGGCCGGTACTCCGGCCGACGTGCGGCGTGACTGTGGAGAAACGCGCCGTCCGCAGGGCGTCGGCGGTTGCCCAGGCCCTCTGCGCGAAGTGGATCCCCCACCGGGTGGGCCTCATACCGTCGCGGCAGAGGTTTTCCCCGATCGGCGAAGCAGTGGCGGTGGCAGTGGCAGTGGGAGGCGGCGCCGAGGGGGGGGATTCCACGTGCTGGAGGCGGGAGAGCCCGTGGTGACGTCGGCACGGTGGCTCGGGCACTCCTCGCCGCGGCGGTCACGCTGGTTACTATGCTCACTTCATGCCGGAGACCGGAGGGGCGGTCGTGGACGGTAGGAGCGAAGAGTCGAACGGCCTGGGAGAATGCTGACCGAAGTCACCGCCACCCGCTACATCACACCTCTGAGGTCCGGCGGTTCCGTGCCCGGGGTGTTCGAGGCCGACGACCTCGGTACGTACGTCGTGAAGTTCACGGGGTCCGCGCAGGGGCGCAAGGCACTGGTCGCCGAGGTGATCGTCGGGGAACTGGCCCGTGCGCTGGGGCTGCGGTTCCCGGAGCTGGTCCTGGTGGACTTCGATCCCGCGATCGCCGACGGCGAGCCGCATCAGGAGGTGCGCGAGCTGCACGCCGCCAGTGCCGGGACCAACCTCGGCATGGACTATCTGCCGGGGGCGCGGGACTTCACGCCCGAGGTCGCCGAGGTCTTTCCCGTCGACCCGGTGGAGGCCGGGCGGATCGTCTGGCTGGACGCGCTCACGGTGAACGTGGACCGGACCGTCCACAGCTCCAATCTGATGGTCTGGCCGACGCTCGGCGTCGCGCCGCCCCGGCTGTGGCTCATCGACCACGGTGCCGCGCTCGTCTTCCACCACCGCTGGGACGCGTCCGACCCGGCCAAGGCGTACGACTTCCGCCACCACGCCCTCGGCGGTTACGGGCCCGACGTCCGCGCCGCCGACGCCGAACTTGCGCCGAAGGTGACCGAGGAACTGCTGAGGGCCATCATCGCCGAGGTGCCCGACGCCTGGCTCGCCGGGGAGCCGGACTTCGCGACGCCCGACGAGGCCCGCGAGGCGTACACGGGGTATCTGCATGCGCGGGCGCGGGCCTCGGCCCAGTGGCTGCCGACCGACTTCCCCGGCGCGGCGGAACTGGCCGCGGAGAACGCCCGCCGGGCGGCGCGGACCCGGCAGGGGCGCCCGGCCTGGCTCAAGAACGTTCCCGATCTGCACGGCAGGCCCGCGGCGGAGCAGGACTGGTCGGTACACCTGGGGTGAACCGGGGCCGCGGGCCCGTCCCAGCCCCAAACCCACCCCCGCCACGGCGGGGCTGGGACCGGGGGTGACGGCTGCCGGGTGTCAGCCCTTGAGCTGTTCGTAGGCCGGCAGGGTGAGGAAGTCGGCGTAGTCCTCGTCGAGGGCGACCGTCAGCAGCAGGTCGTGGGCCTGCTGCCAGTGGCCCGCCGCGAAGGCCTCCTCGCCCAGCTCGCCGCGGATGTTCGACAGTTCCTCGGCGGCGACCCGGCGGGCCAGCTCCGCGGTGACCAATTCGCCGTTGTCGAGGACGACGCCCGCGTTGATCCACTGCCAGATCTGGGACCGGGAGATCTCGGCGGTGGCCGCATCCTCCATCAGGTTGAAGATGGCCACCGCGCCGAGGCCGCGCAGCCACGCCTCGATGTAACGGATGCCCACCTGGACCGCGTTGACCAGGCCCGCGTACGTCGGAGTGGCCTCCAGGGAGTCGATCGCGAGCAGGTCGGCGGCGTGGACGTCGACGTCCTCGCGCAGCCGGTCCTTCTGGTGCGGCCTGTCGCCGAGCACCCGGTCGAAGGATTCCATGGCGATCGGGACCAGGTCCGGGTGGGCGACCCAGGAGCCGTCGAAACCGTCGTTCGCCTCACGGTCCTTGTCGGCGCGCACCTTCTCGAACGCGACCTTGTTGACCTCCGGATCCCGGCGGGACGGGATGAAGGCGGCCATGCCGCCGATCGCGTGCGCCCCCCGCTTGTGGCAGGTGCGCACCAGGAGCTCGGTGTACGCACGCATGAACGGAGCCGTCATCGTGACCGCGTTGCGGTCCGGCAGGACGAACTTCTCCCCGCCGTCACGGAAGTTCTTGACGATGGAGAACAGGTAGTCCCAGCGCCCGGCGTTCAGCCCCGAGGCATGGTCGCGCAGCTCGTAGAGGATCTCCTCCATCTCGTACGCGGCCGTGATCGTCTCGATGAGGACGGTGGCGCGCACGGTGCCCTGAGGGATGCCCGCATAGTCCTGGGCGAAGACGAACACGTCGTTCCACAGACGGGCCTCGAGGTGGGACTCCGTCTTCGGGAGGTAGAAGTACGGGCCCTTGCCGAGGTCCAGGAGACGCTGGGCGTTGTGGAAGAAGTACAGCCCGAAGTCGACCAGGGCGCCGGGCACCCGGGTGCCGTCGGCGTCGGCGAGATGGCGTTCGTTCAGGTGCCAGCCGCGTGGGCGCGTGACGACCGTCGCCAGTTCCCCGTCCGGGCGCAGGGCGTACGACTTGCCGGACACCGGGTCGGTGAAGTCGATGGTCCGGGTGTAGGCGTTGATCAGGTTGAGCTGGCCGAGGACCACGTTCTCCCACGTGGGCGCGGAGGCGTCCTCGAAGTCCGCGAGCCACACCTTCGCACCCGAGTTGAGGGCGTTGACGGTCATCTTGCGGTCGGTGGGGCCGGTGATCTCGACCCGGCGGTCGTTCAGGGCCTCGGGGGCCGGGGCCACCCTCCAGGAGTCGTCCGCGCGGACGGCGGCCGTCTCGGGAAGGAAGTCGAGCGTGGAGGTGCGGGCGATCTCGGCACGGCGCTCCGCGCGGCGGGCGAGGAGTTCGTCGCGCCGGGGCGTGAACCGCCGGTGCAGTTCGGCCACGAAGGCGAGGGCCGCCTCGGTGAGGACCTCCTCCTGCCGGGGCAGGGGCTCGGCGTCGACGATGGCCAGCGGGTGCGGCGCTGGTGCGGACATCAGCTCTCACTTCCTTCGGCGGGCACGGCACCGGGTGCCGGTCGGCCCGAGGGCGGCGGAGAGCGCCCGGGGGAGGGGCGGGTCCGAGGGGCGCTCCGGGCTGTGGATAGTAGTTTCCTTATCGTGGAAGTTCAATGGTTTGTTGATGTCGGGGCGCCTCGGGTCGGACCGATGGCGCCCGCTCATCCGAGGCGGTTCAGGTCCTCCTTCGTGTCGATGTCATAGGGCTCGGCCACGTCCCCGCACTCGACGAGGGCGACGGCGTCCGCGTGTTCCTTCAGGTAGGCGCGTGCTCCCTGGTCGCCGGTCGCGGCCGCGGCGACCCCGGCCCAGTGCGCGGCCCCGAACAGGACGGGGTGACCGCGTACGCCGGCGTAGGTGGCCGAGATGAGGGGGTCCCGCACCTCCTGCCCCTCGCGCGCGTTCCGCGTGTCCTGCGAGTACCCCGTCTCCCGTGCCGCGTACGCGGCGAGTAGCCGCGCGACCGCCTGCGGGCCGATTCCGGGCTGGTCGACCAGCAGGACCAGGGCGGCCCGCGCTTCCGTACCGGCCAGCGAGGCGAGCCCGGCCCGCAGGGACGAGCCCATTCCCTGCTCCCAGTCCGGGTTGTCGACGAGCACGCAGTCCGGCAGCTCGGCGCGCGCGCGGACGACGTCCGCCCGCGCGCCGAGCACCACGTGCACGCGCTCGCAGCCGCCCGCGCGCAAGGCCCGTACCGCGTGCTCCACCAGCGGCCGCCCCCGGTGGGTCAGCAGCGCCTTGGGCCGCCCGCCCAGCCGCCGTCCACCGCCCGCCGCGAGCAGCAGCCCCGTCACCTCTCCGGTGGCCCGGCCCGGGTCCGGGCCCGTCCGACGTGTCGTCATGCGTTCTGCATACCTCAATACCCCGTGGACCGCCGGGCGCCGGAGGAACCCGGCGGGTGGCGCCGGGGTGGCGCGACGGGTGACGTGGCGGACGGCGCGGTGGGCGGCGCGGAAGGGGCGGAAAGGGCGGGAACGGGCGGAGGCAGGGAGCGCGAAGGGGCGCATCCGGCCTGCGATGTCACGCTGTGGAGCAAGCCGATGACGCAGCGGGCTGGCGCGGAGGGGGTGGGGTGGCGTTTACTGGCGCGCACCGGCCGACGGGGCGGCGGGGCCGGTGGGGAGGCGCACCACCGCGTGCGAGGGGGAGGACTGTGTTGCGGAGCGTAGAGCAGCAGCGTGCGACCGGCAGTCGAGAAGAGGATCCACGGGTGACGGAGCTGCGCTCCGCCGTGGCCAGGCTGCGTCGCCAACTGGCCGCCCATCCGGCGGAGTTCCCCGATCGGGTCATCGCGGAGGACGAACTCGCCGCACTGGACGCCCACGCGGCCTGCGGCGATCCCGAGATTCCCCGGTTACGCCGTTCCCTGCTGCTGATCGCCGGCGCGATCGGCTCGGTGAGCGCACTGGGCCGGGGGCTGGGCGAAGTGCGGGACGCGGTGGATCTGTTCGGACCGTCACCCAGGGCTTGACGCACACCCGTTCGCGCGCTCCTCGAAAGGGGGGCGTGCGCGGGCGCTGTGGTCGCGATGGGTGACCGGGTCGAGTCGGGCCGGGGCGGACCGTCGGGCCGGGTCAGACCGTCGGGCCGCCGCCCGGGGTGGTGAGCACTTCGGAGAGTTCCGTCGCCACCTGCTGGAGCACCGGCACGATCCGCTCCGTCGCCGCCTCCGTGACCCGCCCCGCGGGACCGGAGATCGAGAGGGCGGCCGGGGTGGGGGCGTCGGGCACGGAGACGGCGAGGCACCGTACGCCGATCTCCTGCTCGTTGTCGTCGATGGCGTAGCCCTGGCGGCGCACCTCGTCGAGCGCGGCCAGGAAACCCTCCGGCGTGGTGATGGTCCTGTCCGTCGCCGCGGGCATTCCGGTGCGGGCGAGCAGGGCCCGTACGTCCTGTGGCGGGAAGCCGGCCAGCAGGGCCTTGCCCACGCCGGTGGAGTGCGGCAGGACCCGGCGGCCGACCTCGGTGAACATCCGCATGGAGTGCTTGGACGGCACCTGCGCGACGTACACGATCTCGTCCCCGTCGAGCAGCGCCATGTTGGCCGTCTCGCCGGTCTCCTCCACCAGGCGGGCCAGATACGGGCGCGCCCAGGTGCCCAGCAGCCGGGAGGAGGACTCACCGAGCCGGATCAGGCGCGGGCCGAGCGCGTACCGGCGGTTGGGTTGCTGGCGTACGTAACCGCACGCGACCAGGGTGCGCATCAGGCGGTGGATCGTCGGCAGGGGCAGCCCGCTGCTCGCCGACAATTCGCTGAGGCCGACCTCGCCGCCCGCGTCCGCCATGCGCTCGAGCAGGTCGAAGGCGCGCTCGAGGGACTGCACTCCGCCGCCCGGAGCGGACCGGACGGAGCCGTTGGTGCTGGCGCTGGACGTCGGCACGGCGCGTTCCTTTCGGACTGGCGGGAAGGAGGAAGCCTACCCGGCAGTCGGGTCGACTGACTGTCTGCGCATTCATGCATTCTGCTTCCCGGAATTCTAATTCCGCTTTATGGAATAGTCCAGGGGGTGGTCGCCGGCGCCCGTGCGGGCAGGGCGCCCCTTGACGGCATCGGGGCGGGAGTGAAGACTCCTTCAACAGAACGTTGAAATCGGGTGAGGGGGGTGCGGGTGTCCGACGCCGGACTGGTACTGCGCTCGACGCGCGTCATCACTCCCGAGGGGACGCGCGCCGCGTCGGTCGCCGTCACCGGCGGCACGATCACGGCCGTCCTGCCGTACGAGGCGCCGGTCCCCGGGACGGCACGTCTGACGGACCTCGGCGACGACGTCCTGCTGCCCGGCCTGGTCGACACCCACGTGCACGTCAACGAACCGGGCCGCAGCGAGTGGGAGGGCTTCTGGACCGCCACCCGCGCGGCGGCGGCCGGCGGCATCACCACGCTCGTCGACATGCCGCTCAACTCCCTCCCGCCGACCACGACAACCGCCCATCTGCGGACCAAGCAGCGGGCCGCCGCCGGCCGGACCCATGTCGACGTCGGCTTCTGGGGCGGCGCCCTGCCCGGCAACGTCGAGGACCTGCGGCCGCTGCACGAGGCCGGCGTCTTCGGTTTCAAGGCCTTCCTGTCACCGTCCGGCGTCGACGAGTTCCCGCACCTCGGACGGGACCGGCTCGCCCGGACCCTGGAGGAGATCGCCGCCTTCGACGGGCTGCTGATCGTGCACGCCGAGGACCCCGACCGCCTCGCCGCCGCCCCGCAGCACGGCGGCCCCAGGTACGCCGACTTCCTCGCCTCCCGCCCGCGCGACGCCGAGGACACCGCCATCGCCCTGCTCCTCGCGCAG
This sequence comes from Streptomyces sp. NBC_01635, assembly GCF_045209715.1. Classification (NCBI taxonomy): domain Bacteria; kingdom Bacillati; phylum Actinomycetota; class Actinomycetes; order Kitasatosporales; family Streptomycetaceae; genus Streptomyces; species Streptomyces sp. NBC_01635. Next base: position 7,485,346 of record NZ_CP109277.1, read on the forward strand.
GCGAAACGCCTCGACGCGCGCGTGCACATCCTGCACCTGTCCTCCGGCGACGCGCTGCCGCTGATCGCCGGGGCCAGGTCCGACGGAGTACGCGTCACCGTCGAGACCTGCCCCCACTACCTGACTCTCGCCGCCGAGGAGGTCCCGGACGGCGCCAGCGAGTTCAAGTGCTGCCCGCCCATCCGCGAAGCCGCCAACCAGGGCCCGCTCTGGCAGGCGCTGGCGGACGGCGTCATCGACTGCGTGGTCACCGACCACTCCCCGTCCACCGCCGACCTCAAGACAGCCGACTTCGCCACCGCCTGGGGCGGCATCTCCGGCCTCCAGCTCAGCCTGCCCGCCGTCTGGACCGAGGCCCGCGAACGGGGGCACGGCCTGGAGGACGTCGTGCGCTGGATGTCGGCGCGGACGGCGGAACTCATAGGCCTCGACCACCGCAAGGGCGCCATCGCGCCCGGCCGGGACGCCGACTTCGCCGTCCTGGCCCCCGACGACACCTTCACCGTCGACCCGGCGGGGCTCCAGCACCGCAACCGCGTGACGGCGTACGCCGGCAGGACCCTGCACGGCGTCGTGAAGTCCACCTGGCTGCGCGGCCGGCGCATCATGGCCGACGGCGAGTTCACCGCACCACAGGGCCGGCTGCTGACCCGCGTCCCCTGACGGGGCGGGGGAGGGAGAACGGCCGGCGTCCGGCACCCGCCGACCGCCGGCCGGGAACGCGCCCACCGCCCACCGCCCACCGCCCACCGCCCACCGCCCACCGCCCACCGCCCACCGCCCACCGACCAGCGAAAGGCAGGACCGGACCACCGTGACCGCGCAGCACGCACACCCGGCGTCCCGCTTCACCGGCGCCGCGCGTCCCTACGGCGGCGGCGACCCGTACGCGGACTACCGCACCGCCGACTTCCCCTTCACCCGGCTCACCGACCTCGCCGACCGCCGACTCGGCGCCGGTGTCGTCGCCGCCAACGACGAGTTCTTCGCCGAGCGCGAGAACCTGCTGCTGCCCGGTCGTGCCGTGTTCGACCCCGAGCACTTCGGCCACAAGGGCAAGGTCATGGACGGCTGGGAGACCCGGCGCCGCCGCGGCGCCGCCGCCGGGGACCCCTGGCCGGCGGCGGAGGACCACGACTGGGCGCTGATCCGCCTCGGCGCGCCCGGAGTCGTTCACGGCATCGTCGTCGACACCGCCCACTTCCGCGGCAACCATCCCCGGGACGTGTCGGTCGAGGGCGCCTCGGTGACCGGCTCCCCGGGGCCGGAGGAACTGCTGTCGGGCGAGGTCGCGTGGACGACGCTGCTCCCGCGCACCCCGGTGGGCGGCCACGCGGCCAACGGCTTCGCCGTACCGGCCGACCGGCGCTTCACCCACCTGCGCCTGTCCCAGTACCCCGACGGAGGCATCGCGCGCCTGCGCGTGTACGGCGAGGTCGTCCCGGACCCGGTGTGGCTGGAGGCGCTGGGCACCTTCGACGTCGTCGCCCTGGAGAACGGCGGCCGGGTCGAGGACGCGTCCGACCGCTTCTACTCACCGCCCGCGAACACCATCCGGCCCGGCCGCTCCCGCCGGATGGACGACGGCTGGGAGACCCGGCGCCGCCGTGACCAGGGGCACGACTGGATCAGCTACCGGCTCGCGGGCCAGGCGGAGATCCGCGCCCTCGCGATCGACACGGCCTGTCTGAAGGGCAACAGCGCGGGCTGGGCCTCGGTGTCGGTCCGGGACAGCGAGGCCGGCGCAGCCGACGGCCGAGGCGGGGACGGCGGGGACGGTGGCTGGCGGGAGATCCTGCCCCGGACCCGTCTCCAGCCCGACACCGACCACCGCTTCGTCCTCCCCGCCCCGGCGGTCGGCACACACGCGCGCGTGGACATCTTCCCGGACGGCGGCATCTCCCGGCTGCGCCTGTTCGGTTCACTGACCGACAGGGGGTCGGCCGCCCTGACCGCACGCCACCGGGAACTGGGCGGCTGACCCACCGGGGTCCCGCGCGGTGCACCGGCCGCACCGCACCGGTGCGCCGCGTGGGACCTCGGCGTCCTACAGCGCGATCACGCCGCGTGGCCCCTTCCGGCACACCGACGGCCAGGTCACGGCCCCGGGCGTCTCCATCCAGACCTACGACCTCGCGGGGCGCCCCGCGTACGGTTCGTACGAGCTTCCGGAGGACGCCTGACAACGAACGGCACGGGGCCAAGAAGCCGGAGGTCCGGTCGATGATCAGCCGGACTTCGTGTTCTCCGCCGCGGCGAACAGGGCGACGGCCAGCGCCAGTAGGGCGAGGCCGGCGTAGATCTCGAAGCCCTCCAGGAACCCCACCCGCTGCACCAGGCCCCAGTTCCAGTCGGTGAACTGGTGCACCAGGCCCGCGACCCCCTGGATCAGGGCGATCACTCCGAGAATCTCCAGCAGCTTCTTCATGCCGAAGACGATCGCCCCGCGCGCTCGGCGCGTACATCGGCCGCCGGGCGGTTCCCCGAAGACGAAAGTATCGGTCCCCTCCGCGCAGGTACGCCGAAAGTCTGCGGCCCCAGCACTTTGGCAGGCGATCCCGCCCGCCCTGCGGTGGGACGGGCGGGCCCTGCGTACATTCGTCGGCTGTGACGAGTGGTGACAAGGCGGCGTGGACCGCCCCGGTGTTCCTGGGACGCAGATGGTTCTTCCCGTCCGCTCTCATCCACGAGCTCGACCCCGATGCCGCCCGGTCCGGGCGCCGGCCCCGGCGCACCGCGCGCGACTGGGTCGTCGACTTCACCTGTTTCCTGCTGGCCGTCGGCGTGGGCCTGCTGGGCGCCGACACGGTCACCGCAAACCCCGCCGCCCCGCATTCGCTGGCCGCCCTCGACCAGCTGATCGGGGCGCTGTCCTGGGGCGCGGTCTGGCTGCGCCGCCGTTGGCCGCTCGGGCTGGCCGCGGTGATGGTCCCCGTCAGCTTCGTCTCGGAGACCTCCGGCGGCGTGGCCGTGATCGCCCTGTTCTCCCTCGCCGTGCACCGCCCCTTCCGGTACGTGGCCTGGGTGGGTGGCGCGCACGCGGTGCTCGTCCCGCTCTACTTCTGGTGGCGCCCCGACCCCGAACTGCCGTATCTCGCCTCGATCGTCCTCCTCACGGTGCTGCTGGTCGCGGTCGTCGGCTGGGGCATGTTCGTCCGGTCCAAGCGGCAGCTGATGCTGAGCCTGCGGGACCGGGCACGGCGGGCCGAGACGGAAGCGCGGCTGCGGGCCGAGCACGCGCAGCGGGGCGCACGGGAAGCCATCGCCCGGGAGATGCACGACGTGCTGGCACACCGGCTGACGCTGCTCAGCGTGCACGCGGGCGCACTGGAGTTCCGGCCCGACGCGCCCCGCGAGGAGATCGTGCGGGCGGCCGGAGTGATCAGGGAGAGCGCGCACGAGGCGCTCCAGGACCTGCGGGAGATCATCGGCGTGCTGCGGACCGGCGAGTCCGAGGACGCGGGCCGGCCGCAGCCGACGCTCGCGGCACTGGACACGCTGGTCGTCGAGTCCCGGCAGGCCGGGATGAAGGTCATCCTCGACCAGCGCGTCCCCGGCTCCGCGGCCGTCCCCGCCTCCGTCGGCCGCACCGCCTACCGGATCGTCCAGGAGGCCCTGACCAACGCCCGCAAGCACGCCCCCGGTACGGAGGTCGCCGTGTCGGTCGCCGGCGGCCCGGGGGAGGGCCTCACCGTGTCCGTGCGCAACCCTCCGCCCCAAGGAGACGTGCCCCCCGTCCCCGGCGCCGGGCAGGGCCTGATCGGCCTCACCGAACGGGCTACCCTGGCGGGCGGCACCCTGGAGCACGGCCGCGCGCCCGACGGCGGGTTCGAGGTCCGGGCCCGGCTGCCGTGGGGGTGAGCAAAAGCCGACATCGCGACCGTGCGGCGGAGCTGAGCCTCCGCGCACCCCGTCACCCCCGTCCGACCGTGATGACGTAAGGCCCATGACTGCGATCAGACTGCTCCTCGTCGACGACGATCCGCTGGTGCGGGCCGGCCTGTCCCTGATGCTGGGCGGCGCCGGCGACATCGAGATCGTCGGCGAGGCCGCCGACGGCAGCGAGGTGGGGGCGCTCGTGGACCGCACCCGCCCGGACGTCGTCCTCATGGACATCCGGATGCCGGCGGTGGACGGTCTCACCGCGACCGAGCTGCTGCGCCGGCGGGCGGACGCCCCGCAGGTCGTGGTGCTCACCACCTTCCACGCGGACGAGCAGGTGTTGCGGGCGCTGCGCGCGGGCGCGGCGGGCTTCGTCCTCAAGGACACCGCGCCGGCCGAGATCGTCGACGCGGTGCGCCGGGTCGCGGCCGGCGACCCCGTGCTGTCGCCCACGGTCACCCGGCAGCTGATGGCACACGCGGCGGGCACCACCGCCGACGCGCGGCGCGCGAGCGCACGCGCGCGCCTGGCCGCTCTCAACGACCGTGAACGCGAGGTCGCCGTGGCGGTCGGCCGGGGGCACGCCAATGCCGGGATCGCCACCGAGCTCTACATGAGCGTGGCCACCGTCAAAACCCATGTCTCCCGCATCCTGGCCAAGCTGGACCTCAACAACCGCGTGCAGATCGCACTGCTCGCCCACGACGCCGGACTCCTGGACGACACCGAGGAGCGTTAGCGTCACCGGTGCCCCGTCCGATCCGCAGCCCGAAGGAGTCCCGTTTTCCATGACCGCGTCCTCCGGACTCGACCTGACCACGGCCCAGCGGACCCTCGACAGCCAGCCCTTCAGCCGGCTGCTCGGCGCGCGCGTGACCGCTTTCGGGGACGGCGGCGCCACCCTGGAGATCGACGTGCGCGCGGAGCTCCACCAGCAGAACGGCTTCCTGCACGGCGGCGTCCTCTCCTACGCCGCCGACAACGCCCTCACCTTCGCGGGCGGCACCGCGCTCGGCCCGTACGTCCTCACCGGCGGCTTCTCCCTTCAGTACCTCCGTCCGGCCACCGGGCGCACCCTGCGCGCCCGTGCCGAGGTCGTGCACGCCGGCCGCCGCCAGGCCGTCGTCCGCTGCGAGCTGCACACCCTCGACGACGACGGCACCGCGACCCTGTGCGCGGTCGCCCAGGGCACGGTCCTGCCGGTCTCCGTGCCCTGAGCCCCTGTCGCCCGTCGCCCGGGCGCCCGCACCCGGGGGCGGCGCTCACCCGTAGGCCGAGACCGCCCTGCCCGCGATCTCCATCAGCCGTACCGGCCTGCGCTCCCGCCGGGACAGCTCGCACGCCTCCGCGACGCGCAGCGCCTGGAGGGCCTCGCGCCCGTCGCAGGGATTGGCCCGCTCGCCCCGCACCACCTCGACGAAGCCGTTCAGTTCCGCCTCGTACGCGGGCCCGAAGCGCTCCAGGAAGCCCGTCCACGGTTTGTCCGCGGCCGGGGGCCCGGTCGGCTCGGTGGACGCGATCGGCGTACGGTCGTCCAGGCCGACCACGATCTGGTCCCGTTCCCCGGCGAGCTCCATCCGCACGTCGTAGCCCGCGCCGTTCATCCGGGTCGCGGTGAGGACGGCGAGCGTGCCGTCGTCGAGGGTGAGGAGCGCCGCGCCGGTGTCCACGTCGTCCGCCTCGCGGAACATCGCCGGCCCCGCGTCGGACCCCGCGGCGTAGACGTCCACGATCTCCCGGCCGGTCACCCAGCGCACGACGTCGAAGTCATGGATCAGCGTGTCCCGGTACAGCCCGCCGGACTGGGGCAGGTACCCGGCCGGCGGCGGCTCGGGGTCGCTGCTCATGGCCCGGACGGTGTGCAGCCGGCCGAGCCGGCCCGAACGCACCGCCTCCCGCGCGCCGGTGTAGCCGGGGTCGAACCGGCGCTGGAAGCCCATCTGCAGGACCGTCCCGGCCGCCTCGACCTCCGAGACCGCCTGTAACGTGCCCGCGAGGTCGAGGGCGATGGGCTTCTCGCAGAAGACCGGCAGCCCCGAACGGGCCGCCCGGCCGATGAGTTCGGCGTGGGCGGACGTGGCCGTGGTGATCACCAGGGCGTCCACCCCCCAGGTGTAGATCTCGTCCACCCCGGGCGCCGCCGTCTCACCGAGCCGGTGGGCGAGAGCCTGTGCCCGAGCGGGATCGGCGTCCGTGAGGATCAAGGATCCGACGTCGCGATGCCTGCTGAGTGTGTGGGCGTGAATGGTGCCGATACGGCCCGTACCGATGACCCCGATGCGCATGGGAACAAACTGCGGCCCGCGCTCCTCCCTGTCAATCCGTATGTCCGGACAATCGAACTACACTACTTCCCGTCCACCACGCACGGGGCTACGCTCGGGCCGTGCCCAAACCAGGAGTGGACCCGACCGTGCAGCTGGAGCTGAGCGTGGACCGCGGCTCCCCCGTACCGCTGTACTTCCAGCTGTCCCAGCAGTTGGAGGCGGCCATCGAGCACGGCAGGCTGACCCCCGGGAGTCTGCTGGGCAACGAGATCGAGCTGGCCGGGCGCCTCGGGCTGTCCCGGCCGACCGTCCGCCAGGCCATCCAGTCCCTCGTCGACAAGGGTCTGCTCGTGCGGCGGCGCGGAGTCGGCACCCAGGTGGTGCACAGCCAGGTCAAGCGGCCCCTGGAGCTCAGCAGCCTCTACGACGACCTGGAGTCCGCCGGCCATCGCCCCACCACGAAAGTCCTGGTCAACGCGGTCGTCCCGGTATCCCCCGAGGTCGCCGCCACCCTCGGGGTGGACGAGGCGGGCGAGGTGCACCGCATCGAGCGGCTGCGGCTCGCGCACGGGGAGCCGATGGCGTACCTGTGCAACTACCTGCCCCTCGGGCTGCTCGACCTGGACACCCGGCAGCTGGAGGCCACCGGTCTGTACCGGCTGATGCGGGCGGCCGGGATCACCCTGCACAGCGCCCGCCAGACCATCGGCGCCCGCGCCGCCGAGGCCGCCGAGGCCGAGCGGCTCGGCGAGGAACGGGGCGCCCCGCTACTCACCATGCAGCGCGTGACCTTCGACGACACCGGCCGCACCGTGGAGTTCGGCACCCACACCTACCGGCCCGACCGCTACTCGTTCGAGTTCCAGCTGCTCGTACGGTCGTGACGCCCCGGGTCGCGGAGTTCCTGGGTTTCGGGGCCTGTGGTCCGGGGGCCCGAGGTTCTCGTGCCCCCGACCTCCTCGTGCCCCGGCCCTCTTCCCCGTGCTGAACTCCCGGTGAAGTCCAGGCGATTCGAGGGACTTGAAGTGATCTTCGTCGCGTTGTCCGGACAATGTGACCAGATCATGGAGGGAGGCGCCGAAAAGCGAAGGTCCTCCTCTCGGGCGGAGTCGTCGGACCGCGCCGGGGGAGTCGTAGGGAAAGCTGTTCGAGAGCGGTCGGGACGCCATCGGGAAGCGGCCGGAAGAGCCCTGGAGGCGGCGTGCTTCACGCGTTCCCTTCGCTCCCGAGTACGCCACCCGGGGTCACCGTGAGGCAGAATCGGCGACGATGAGCACCTACCGCGACCTCACACTGCCCAGGGCGCTGAGTTCCGCCCGGGCGGGCGCCGCCCCCATCGGCTCCCGCCGCGCTCCCGTGCTCCGCACGGTCGGCACCAGGGAACGCCGCTCGCACCTGACGGCACCGCGCGTGCCGACCGTCGGCATCGACATCGGCGGCACGAAAGTGATGGCGGGCGTCGTCGACGCCGACGGCAACATCCTGGAGCGGCTCCGCACGGAGACCCCGGACAAGTCCAAGAGCCCGAAAGTCGTCGAGGACACCATCGTCGAACTGGTGCTTGACCTGTCCGACCGGCACGACGTGCACGCGGTCGGCATCGGCGCGGCCGGCTGGGTCGACGCCGACCGCAACCGTGTGCTGTTCGCCCCCCACCTTTCCTGGCGCAACGAGCCGCTGCGCGACCGCCTCGCCGGCCGGCTCGCCGTTCCCGTCCTGGTCGACAACGACGCCAACTCCGCCGCCTGGGCCGAGTGGCGCTTCGGTGCGGGACGCGGCGAGGACCACCTCGTCATGATCACGCTGGGCACCGGCATCGGCGGCGCGATCCTCGAGGACGGCCAGGTCAAACGCGGCAAGTACGGCGTCGCCGGTGAGTTCGGCCACATGCAGGTCGTCCCCGGCGGCCACCGCTGCCCCTGCGGCAACCGCGGCTGCTGGGAGCAGTACAGCTCCGGCAACGCACTGGTCCGCGAGGCGCGCGAACTGGCCGCCGCCGACTCGCCGGTCGCCTACGGGATCATCGAGCACGTCAAAGGGAACATCGCCGAGATCAGCGGCCCGATGATCACCGAGCTGGCCCGTGAGGGCGATGCCATGTGCATCGAGCTCCTCCAGGACATCGGCCAGTGGCTCGGTGTCGGCATCGCCAACCTCGCCGCCGCCCTCGACCCCTCCTGCTTCGTCATCGGCGGCGGGGTCTCGGCCGCCGACGACCTGCTGATCGGCCCCGCGCGGGACGCGTTCAAGCGGCACCTCACCGGCCGCGGCTACCGCCCCGAGGCCCGCATCGTCCGCGCCCAGCTCGGTCCCGAGGCCGGCATGGTCGGCGCCGCCGACCTCGCCCGCCTGGTCGCCCGTCGCTTCCGCCGCGCCAAGCGCCGCCGGGTCGAGCGGTACGAGCGCTACGAGCGGTATGCGGAGGCGGGCCGAGCCACCCAGGAGACGCCGTGACGGGCGACGTTCTCCACCGGACCGGCCGTCCCGGCGGGCCCCGGCCGCCCGAGGGCCGCGGGCACATGATCCGCCGCAGGGCGCTCACCCTGCTGATCATCGTGCTGCTCATCGGTGTTCCGGCCGGGTACCTGATGATCTCCGCGAACCAGAGCCGGGCCAGCGGCAAGGACAAGGAGGCCAGGTACTCGGCGAACAGCCTGACCCAGGGCTGGCCGTCGAAGGTGCAGCGCCGCCTCTACCAGGTGCCGGTCCCGCACCCCGCCTGGTGGGTGGCCACCTACGAGACGAACAACTGGAAGACCAGCCGTCTGTACGTCGAGTTCGAGACCACCGACGCCGGCCTGAGCGCCTTTCTCACCAGCATGGGCGTGCAGCAGGACGACCTGAAGCGGGACGACATCACCATCAGTGAGCGCGACCGGGAAGTCACCGGCTGGAAGTTCGACCGCCCCGGCATCTGGTCCGGTCTCGTCAACGAACAGAAGAACCCCGCGCCCACCCACGATGTCGTCGTCAACGAGGGCAAGCCGGGCTTCCCCAGGGTGTACGTCGTCTCCCGGACGGTCCCCTGATCCGCACCCCCGCTCCCGGCCCGTGAACCGGGGGCGCCCGGGCCGCCCGGGGCTGCTCGAGGCCGCCCGGGTCCGGCCGCGGAACCGGTTGTCGGTGCCCGCCCGTAGAGTCGAAGGCGGATGGTCCGACGACACGGGCGGGCATGCACGGGGACGGGGACGGGGACGTGCGGGAGGTGACAGGGCGCATGAGCGAGGGGACCGTGACGGCCGAACGGCACACGGCCGGGACGGGCGCGGGGGAGACCGGCCCGGCGGGTGCGGCGATCGCGGACGCCACCGCGGAGATCCCCGTCGGTCTCGCCGCCGTCTTCCTGCCGTCGGCCCTGCCGCGCGACGGACGCGTCGCCTTCTACGACCCCGGGAGCGGCCCCGCCGAAGACGTGCCGGAGCACGCCCCGCGTACGCGCCTCACCGTCACCCGCCCGCACGGCGACGGGGTCCGGCGGCGGACGGTCACCGCGTTCTCCCTCCCCCTCGACGAGGCCCTGCCCCTGCTGGTCCGCGCCCGGCACGACCCCGCGGCGCACCCCGCCACCACCTGCTGGGGCGCCGCCGCCCTGCACGCCCTGCGGCTCACGGCGCGCGGCCGGCTGCTGCCCGGCCTGACGGCCACCGGCCATGACGCCTGGCGGGCAGGGCCTCTCGACCCGGACGACGTGGCACACCTGCGCGCGGTGGCCGCGGCCCTGCCCTTCGAGGGCCACGCCGTCCCGCTGCCCGGCCCCGGCCCGCTCCGGCTGCCGCAGCCGGAAGCCCTGGTCCGCGCCTTCCTGGACGCGGTCGCGGACACCCTGCCCCGTACCCCGGCCGCTCCGTACGCCTCGGGGCTGCCGTTCGCCGCCCGCAAGGCCCAGCGGTTGCCCGGCGCCCAGGACTGGGCCGCCGAGGTCGCCGCCGGCATGGACGCCGGCGTGCGCGTCTCGCTCCGCCTCGACCTCTCCGCGTACGACCTGTTCGACGGCGCCGCCGAGGGCGCGGGAGGCACCGGCGCGCGCGGTGCGGGCGCGGCGGTCGTCCAGGTGCACAGCCTCGCCGACCCCACCCTCGTCGCCGACGCGGCGGCCCTGTGGGCGGGGACGGCGGACCACGCGTTCGGCCCCCGCGCGCGCGTGGACGCCGCCCTCGCCGTCCGCCGGGCCGCCCGTGTCTGGCCCCCGCTGGACCGGCTCTCCGACCAGGACGCACCCGACGTCCTGGCCCTGTCCGAGGACGAGCTGAACGACCTGCTCGGCGTCGCCGCCACCCGCCTTGCCGCGGCCGGTGTCGCCGTGCACTGGCCCCGGGACCTGGCCCAGGACCTGACCGCGACGGCGGTGGTCCGGCCGGCTCCCGGATCGGCGACCGACGGGAGCGGCTTCTTCGAGAGCGAGGACCTGCTGCGCTTCGGCTGGCAGATCGCGCTCGGCGGCGACCCGCTCACCGAGGCCGAGATGGACGCCCTGGCCGAGGCCCACCGCCCCGTCGTCCGGCTGCGCGACCAGTGGGTACTGGTCGACCCGGCCCTCGTCCGCAAGGCCCGCAAACGGGAGCTGGGCCTGCTCGATCCCGTCGACGCGCTGTCCATCGCCCTCACCGGCACCGCGGAGGCCGACGGCGAGACCGTCGAGGCGGTCCCCGTCGGCGCCCTCGCCGTCCTCCGGGACCGCCTCACCACAGGTGTCCGGCCCGCCGACCCGCCCCCCGGGCTCGACGCCACCCTGCGCGACTACCAACTGCGGGGCCTGGCCTGGCTCGACCTCATGACCTCCCTCGGCCTCGGCGGCTGCCTCGCCGACGACATGGGCCTGGGCAAGACGATCACCCTCATCGCGCTGCACCTGAAACGGGACCGCGCCGAGCCGACCCTGGTCGTCTGCCCCGCCTCCCTGCTCGGCAACTGGCAGCGGGAGATCACCCGGTTCGCCCCCGGCGTCCCCGTGCGCCGCTTCCACGGCCCGGACCGGACCCTGGAGGACCTGACCGGCGGCTTCGTCCTCACCACCTACGGCACCATGCGCTCGGCCGCCCCGACGCTGGCCGCGCAGCGCTGGGGCATGGTCGTCGCCGACGAGGCGCAGCACGTCAAGAACCCGCACTCGGCCACGGCGAAGGCACTGCGCACCATCCCGACTCCCGCCCGCGTGGCCCTCACCGGCACCCCCGTCGAGAACAACCTCTCCGAGCTGTGGGCCCTCCTCGACTGGACGACCCCAGGACTCCTCGGCCCCCTCACGTCCTTCCGGGCCCGGCACGCCCGCGCGGTGGAGGCCGGCGAGGACGACGAGGCCGTCGAGCGGCTCTCCCGCCTGGTGCGGCCCTTCCTCCTGCGGCGCAAGAAGTCCGACCCGGGCATCGTCCCCGAACTGCCGCCCAAGACCGAGACGGACCACCCCGTCCCGCTCACCCGCGAACAGGCCGCGCTCTACGAGGCGGTGGTGCGCGAGTCGATGCTCGCCATCGAGACCGCCCAGGGCATGGGCCGCCGGGGCCTGGTGCTGAAGCTGCTGACCGCGCTGAAACAGATCTGCGACCACCCGGCGCTCTACCTCAAGGACGAACAGGCACGGGCCGCAGGCGGCGGCCGCCTCGCGGCCCGCTCTGGCAAACTCGCCCTGCTGGACGAACTGCTGGACACCCTCCTCACCGAGGACGGATCGGCCCTGGTCTTCACGCAGTACGTCGGCATGGCCCGGCTGATCACCGCCCATCTGACCGAGCGCGCGGTGCCGGTCGACTTCCTCCACGGCGGTACGCCGGTACCGGAGCGGGAGCGCATGGTGGACCGCTTCCAGAGCGGCGCGACCCCCGTCCTGGTCCTGTCCCTGAAGGCGGCGGGCACCGGCCTGAACCTCACCCGCGCGGGCCATGTCGTCCACTTCGACCGCTGGTGGAACCCGGCGGTCGAAGAACAGGCCACCGACCGTGCCTACCGCATCGGCCAGACCCAGCCGGTCCAGGTCCACCGCCTGATCACCGAGGGCACGATCGAGGACCGCATCGCCGAGATGCTCGAGGCCAAGCGGGCCCTCGCCGACGCGATCCTCGGCTCCGGCGAGTCGGCCCTCACGGAACTGACCGACCGCGAGCTGTCCGACCTGGTCTCCCTGCGGAGGACGTCATGACCGCCCGACCGTCCGACGAGGCCCGGGAGGCCCTGCGGGCGGCCCGCAGGCATGCGAGCGGAGATCCGGGGCCGGTCACGGGGGAGGACGGAAAACCCGCGGGCGCCCAGGAACAACGCCCCGGTGACGTGGCCCGCGACGCCCTGCGCAGGGCGGTACGGGCCCGGCGCGCGACGGACACGGGGAGTCCCGGTACCGCCGACGGAGAAGGGGACGGGGGCGGGCTCGGGGACCTGAAGGGCGACACGAACCCGGAGCCGGAGCGGGCGCCGGAGACGGGCCACGAAGGGCCGGCGACCGGTGACGCCGGTACCGGCACCGGCGTGCAGACGGAGCGGCGCGCGGGGGCGGCGGACGGCGCCGCCCCGTCGTCGGACGCCGACGGCGTCCGGAGCCGTCCGAACCTCCCGGCCCACCCGGACCCGGAGCCCCGGCCTGCTCCGCGTCCCGGGGACATCGCGCGAGAGGCCCTGCGCGTGGCCCGTCGGGAAGCCCTGCGTGCGCGAACGGAGACCGGCGACCGGACAACCGGCGACCGCTCCTCCACCGACCGCTCCTCCGCCGGCCCGGCGACCGGTGACCGGAGGAATGACGGCCGGGACACCACCCCCGGCCCGCACACCAGCCGTACCCCGTCCCCGCCGGGCACGGCTCCCCGGGTTCCCCGCGTCCCCCGCACCACCCGGGGCGACCGGGCCGCCGGTGTCCGGCCGGGCGAGGCACAGGCCGAAGGGACGGGAGCACCCGCGGTACGGGATCTGCTCACCGGCGCGGTCCCCTCACTCCTGCCCTCATCCCCGTCCGCGCCCTCCGACACGGCCGAACCGCCCCCGAGGCCCGACGGCCACCCCCACAAGCCGTCGGTCGCCCACCAACCCCCGGTCTCCCCGACCCTCCCGGCGCCCTTGGCACCTCAGGAACCCTCGCCCCCCGAGGCGTCCCCCGCCACTCCCCGGACGCCCCCTTCCATGGCCGCCCCCACCCGGGACGGGGAACTGCGCCGCACCTTCACCGCGTTCCCGCCCCGCACCCCGGACGGCACGACGGGGTTCGCCGAGACATGGTGGGGCGAGGCATGGGTCACCGCGCTGGAGGAGGGCGCGCTGGACGCCGCGCGGCTCGCGCGCGGACGCGGGTACGCGGAGCGGGGGCACGTCGACGCCATCACCGTCACCCCCGGTCTCGTCCTCGCCTACGTCCAGGGCAGCCGTCCCCGCCCGTACCGCGTGCAGGTACGGCTGCGCACCTTCGCGGACGCCGAGTGGGAGCGGTTCCTGGACGCGGCCGCCGACCGGCCCGGCCACATCGCGGCCCTGCTGGACAAGGAGATGCCCCAGTCCCTCGCCGACTGCGGGGCCCCGCTGCTGCCCCACCCCGGCGACCTCGACCCGCGGTGCAGCTGCCCCGATTCCGGCCACCCCTGCAAGCACGCCGCCGCCCTCTGCTACCAGACCGCCCGGCTGCTCGACGCCGACCCGTTCGTGCTGCTCCTGCTGCGCGGCCGGGGCGAGCGCGACGTGATCGACGCCCTGTCCCGGCTCAGCGCGGCCCGCACGGCCCGTGCCGCCCGGGACAGGGAACCGGAGCCCCTCCCCGGCATGCGGGCCGGTGAGGCCGTCGTGCCGCGCGCGCTCCCGCCGCTTCCGGCACCGCTGCCCCCGCCCCCGCACCCGGAGCAGCCCCCGGCGTACCCGGCGGCCCCGGGCGGCCCGGACCCGTTCGCGCTCGACCAGCTCGCCACCGACGCCGCCGCCCGCGCGCACGCCCTGCTCACCACCGGCCGCGACCCCGTCGCCCGCCTCACGCTGTGGCAGGACGCCGTGCGGCTCGCCGCCGCCCGCCCCGGCTCCGGACTCACCGCCGCCACCCGCGCGCTGTACTCCTCCCTCGCCCGCGCGGCCGGGCGCACCACTGCCGAGCTGGCCCGCGCGGTCGCCGCCTGGCGCCAGGGCGGCCCGGCCGGGCTCGAGGTCCTGGAGGAACCCTGGGACCCGCCGGCCGGCCGTTTCGACCGGGCCCGCCCCCTCCTGCTCGCCGCGGACCTGCCCGCCTTCCGCCCCTGGCACAACCACCTCACCCACCCCCGGGGGCACCTCCAGCTTCGCCTCGGCCGTGACCACCTCTGGTACGCGTACGAGTCCGAGCCCGGCCACGACGACTGGTGGCCCCGCGGCACCCCCGACCCGGACCCCGTCGGAGCCCTCACCGGCCTGGACAGCCCGGACACTCCGTGACGCGCCGGGTGCCCGGGGCGGGTTCGCAGGCGGCCGTCGGGCCTGCCGACCGCGGCCGGCAGGCCCGACGGCCGCCCACGCCGCCCACGCCGCCCACGCCGGTCACCACCGGCCGTCACCGTACGCCTTCGTGCTGTCACCCGAGCGGTACGCGCCAATGCCCCCGGGCGCGGCGGTGCGGCCGCTCCGTACCGCCCGTCGCCCCCGGTTGTTGCACCGGGACCGCCCGTGGAGTGCGACGACGCCACCGGCCGGCGGGTGTCACGATGTGCGCACAACTCCTTCACGGCAGGTGCGCTTTCGGTCGGTGGGCGGGCGGGAGGCCGCGCGCGGGGGAGACGGTCGCCGGGGCGCCTGCTTAGCCTCCCGGGTCATGAGATCGCCACTGAGACGCCTCGGTCCCGCCGCCGTTCCGGCCTTCGTCCTCGCCTTCGTCCTCGCCCTGTTCGGCATGGCCCCCCAGGCCGCCGCGGCCGACCCCGCGCCCGCCGAGCTGACGTTCACCACCGACACCGCCACCACCACGCCCGGCGGCACGGTCCAGTTGTCGATGACCCTCACCAACAACAGGACGTACGACATCTGGTTCGTGTACCAGACGATCGACCCCACGTGGCTCACCACCCAGCGCCCCGACCTGAAGTACGGCTTCACCGGCTGCGCCCTGGCCACCGCGGCCGGCAGCACCCCCTGCGCGGGGACCGGGCCCGCAGACCTCGGCGCCAACTACGGCACCACCGTCCCGCCCGGGCAGAGCCGGACCGTCACGCTGACCCTGCAGGTCGCACCCGACTCCGGCTGCAACGGCAACATCGGCTTCTACTCGTACTACTACGCCGAGTTCAGCGACACCCAGAACGCCGGCGGCGGTCCGGTGCACACGCCCGAGACCCGGGTGCTCTGCGCCTGACGGGTCTGACGGGCCTGACGGGTCCGGCAGGCTTCTGACGGTCTGCCGGTCCCGACGCCGTTGACCGAATCCGGTTCGGCGAGGCACCGGCCAAGAGGTCCGGACCTCCGGCGGTCGCACCGGTGGGCCCCCGGCCCGCCGGGGGCCCGCTCACGTCTCCGACCTGCTCCGGTGTTCCACGCGCCCCCTGCGGCCTCCCGTGTCCCGAGACGCCGCACCGGTCGCTTGTGGACCGCCGACGCCTTGATGGACGCCCGCACTTTTCCGTCAGGTTTCGCAACTCACCCATAAAAAACACACAAAGGCATCACGATGTGAGGCGACGGATGTGTCGACGACTGGCTTCTGAGGGGGACGCCGGCGTCGCGCGGGGGGTGCGTCGGCTCCGGCGGAGCGGTGTCCACCCCTGCCCGTGGGAGGGGACTGCACCGCATGAAGCGGATCACACGCACCGCCGTGCTCACGGTGGGCGCACTCATCGCCGCCCTCGGTCCGCCGAGCGCGGCCGCGCACGCCGCCGACGACTTACCCCGCGTCGACCTGCGCGTCCTGGTCGTCAGCGACGGAGGCCCGGCCGTGGACGCGATCGCGGCCGAACTCGAGGCCGCCGGCACGCCGTACACCGAAGTGGACCTCACCCGGTCCGACCGCCCCGCCCTCGACGCCGGCTTCCTCGCCGACACCGTGGACGGGCGGCCCCGCGCCAAGTACCAGGCGGTGGTCCTGCCCAACGACAACCCGTTCCCGGTGAACTCGCCCGAGATGACGGCGCTCGCCGCCTACGAGCGGACCTACGACATCCCGCAGGTCGACGCCTACACCTACGCGCGTCCGGAGGCTGGCCTGCGGTACCCGGTCGACGGCGGCTACGCCGGCAGCATCGACGGGGCGCGGGCCGAGGTGACCGCCGCGGGCCGGGAGGGCCCCTTCGGCTACCTGGACGGCCAAGTCCCCTTCGAGGACAACTCGCCGACCGTGGGCGAGAGTTACGCCTACCTTTCGACCCCCGCGGCCGGCGCGGACTTCACCCCGTACGTCGAGGCCGCGATCCCGGGCCGGACCGGGCAGGGCTCGCTGGTGGGGGAGTACCGGCACGACGGGCGGCGGGAACTCGTCGTCACGTTCGTCTACAACCAGTACCAGCAGCAGTTCAGACTGCTGGCCCGCGGCATCGTGGACTGGATGACCGGCGGCGTGCACCTGGGCGCCTCCAGGAACTACTTCGCCGTACACGTCGACGACGTCCTCGCCGCCGACGACCGCTGGGACACGGAGCTGAACTGCACCCCCGGCGACGTCGACTGCCCCGAGGGCGAGGGCACGCCCGACCCGATCCGCATGCTCCCCGCCGACGTCGACCACGCCACTTCCTGGCAGAGCGACCAGGATTTCACCCTCGACCTCGCCTACAACGGCGCCGGGAGCGTCGATCACCGCGAGGACAACGGCGGAACCGACGCCCTGGCGGACCGGCTGATCGCCGAGCGCGACCGGTTCCGCTGGATCAACCACACCTACACGCATGCCTTCCTCGGCTGCGAACAGGACACCACGGTGGTCCCCTGGCGGTGCGCCACCAACGCCGACGGCAGCACCAAGTGGGTCGGCCGCACCGCCGTCTCCGACGAGATCGCCACCAACCGCGTCTGGGGAAGGACCGCCGGACTGCCGCTGCACGACGACGAGCTGGTGACCGGCGAGCACTCCGGACTCAAGGTGCTGCCGCAGCAGCCCGACGACAACCCGAACCTGGCCTTCGCCCTCGCCGACAACGGCATCACCTGGCTCGCCTCGGACAACTCCCGTGACCCCGTGCAACGTCGGGTCGGCCCGGCCACGACCGTGTCCCGTTACCCGATGAACGTCTTCTACAACGCCGGGAGGGCAGCCGAGCAGGTCGACGAGTACAACTGGATCTACACCAGCCGCGCCCAGGGCGGAAGCGGCATCTGCGAGGACAACCCGGCCACCACGACGTGCCTGCCGGCTCCGCTGGACACCGCGACGGGGTACACCGAGCACATCGTCCCCCTCGAGACCCGGATCGCGCTCGGCCACGTCCTCGCCAACGATCCCAAGCCGCACTTCATCCACCAGTCCAACCTGGCCGAGGACCGCATCGCCTACCCGGTCCTGGACGGCGTACTCGACGGCTACGAGGCCCTGTTCGCCGACAACACCCCTGTGGTGAACCTGCGGATGAAGGACATCGGCGCCGAACTCCAGCGCCGCGCCGCCTGGGCCGACGCCCTGAGGGACGGCCGGGTCACCGCCCACCGCACCGGCGGCACGGTGACCGTCGAGGCGCCGGACGGCACGAACGTCACCGTCACCGTGCCCACCGGAACCACCCTCGCGGGCGACGCGTTCGGCGAGGCGTACGCGGGCCGGGCGTCCGGCTGGACGCCGAAGGAGGGCCGGTCCCTGGCCTTCACCCTGCCGGAGTCCGCCACGACCGACGACGGACGGGCCCCGGACACGACGGCCCCGGGGACAAGGGCGCCGGACACGAACGCCCCGGCCGGAACGGCCCCCGCCACCGAGCCGGCCCCGGACACCCGGGTCCCCGCCGGCGTGAGCGACCCCGTCCCGTACACCGTGCGGAGCTGAACGGCGCACGACCCGTGAGCCCGGTCCCCGACGCGTGAGCGGGGGCCGGGACCGGGACCCGCACGACCCTCCCCGCACCTCACACCCGGCCGTGGAGCCCACCGATGCACGTTCACCACGGCGCGCGACGCCCCAGCTCGACGCGCGTCACCCTGCTCACCGAAGGCACCTATCCGCACAGTCACGGCGGTGTGAGCGTCTGGTGCGACCAACTCGTCCGCGGCATGCCCGACATCGACTTCGACGTCCTCGCCGTCACCGGCACCGGCCGTGAACCCGTCGTGTGGGACCTGCCCGCGCACGTCTCCAACCTCCTGACCGTCCCGATGTGGGGAACCCCGCCCGAGGGCCGCCCGCCCGGGCGGCGTCCGCGCGAAGTCCTGGCCGGCGCCTACGAGCAGTTCCTGACGGCGCTGCTCGACCCGTGCGCGGAGAGCGGATTCGCCCCGGCCCTGTACACCATGGCGCGGGCCGCCGCCGGCGGAACACTCGGCCCGTTCCTGCGCGGCGACCGGGCGATCTCCGTGCTGACCGCCGTGTGGAACCGCCGGGGCCTGGTCGTGCGTGAGGCCCGCCCCACGCTGCACGACGCGGTCACCGCCACCGGACTGCTCGAGCACGCCCTGCGCCCGCTGGCCGCGCCCCTGCCGAAGGACGGGGTCGCCCACGCGGTCAGCGGGGGTGTCGCCGTCCTGCCCGGACTGGCCGCCCTGGAACGGCACGGTGTCCCCCTGCTCCTCACCGAGCACGGCGTCTACCTCCGCGAGCGTTACCTCGGCTACCGCACCGGCCCCTACCGCTGGCCGGTCAAGGCGCTCGTCCTGGGCTTCTTCCGGCTGCTGGCCGAGGAGAGCTACCGCAGGGCCGCCCTGATCACACCGGGCAACCGCTACAACCGGCTGTGGGAGGAGGAGGGCGGGGCCGACCCGGCGTCGATCCGCACGGTCTACAACGGGGTGGACCCGGACGCCTTCCCGCCGGCCGGACCCGAACCGGACGTGCCGACCCTCAGCTGGGCCGGCCGCGTCGACCCGATCAAGGACCTGGAAACCCTCGTCCGGGCCCTCGCCCTGGTCAGGGCGGAACGTCCCGACGTCCGGCTACGGCTGTTCGGCGGGACACCCCGGGGCGGGGAGGCCTACCGGGAACGGTGCGAGGCCCTCGCCGCCGGACTCGGCCACGGGGACGCCGTCACCTTCGAGGGCCGCGTCGACGACATCAAGGACGCGTACGCCGCCGGCAACGTCGTGATGCTCTCCAGCATCAGCGAGGGCTTCCCCTTCACCCTGATCGAAGCCATGTCCTGCGGGCGGGCGACGGTGTCCACCGATGTCGGCGGAGTCCGCGAGGCCGTGGGGGACACGGGTCTCGTCGTACCGCCGCGGGACCCGGCCGCGATGGCCGCCGCCGCGCTGGAACTGCTCGGCGATCCCGCGCGGCGCGCGGCCATGGGGGAGGCGGCCCGGCTCCGGGTGATCGAGCAGTTCACCCTGCGCCGGACCGTCGACACCTTCCGCGCCGTCTACCAGGAGCTGTCCGGCACCCGGCGGCCGCCGGCCGAGGAGGGCACACGGAACGGCACGGGGACGTACGCACCGCGTCCGGCCGGTCTCGCCGCACCGTCCCCGGACGAGCGCGCACGGGTTCCGTCACCCATGGCGACAAGGGGGGTGGCCATATGAGCGGCCCCATGGCACTGGAGCCGGGCGGAGCCGAACAGGACACCCTCGCCCTCCGGCCGGCCACCGCCGCCCTACGGCTGCCGCGGGCCCTCCCGGCCGACGACCCCACCCTCGTCGTGCGATTACCGCGGCCCGCCGTGGACCCGGAGGAGGTGGACCGGCTGGCCGCCGGCCTGGCCGACCGCATCGGCCCCGCCGTCCACCCCTACGAGGTGGCCGCGCTGCTGGAGGCGGAAGGACTGTCCGCGGACGCCGTCCGGCAGCGGTACGGCCATCCGAACCTGTTCTCCCTGGCTTCCGCGCTGTACGAGCGCGTTCCCAGGACGTTCCCCGAGCTCGCGGCCGCCCCCGACCCCTGGCGCCCCGACACCGTGCGCTGCCTGCTGCGCGGCGTGCTGTTCGCCCTGCCGGGCCTCGCCTACCTGCTCGCCGCACCGCTGGGGCAGGCGGCACGGTACGCGCCCGCCCTCATCGCGGCCGGTGTCGTCTCCTGGGCCTGGGGCCAGGCACTGGGGCACCGCGCCCACCTGCGCCTGGCGACGGGGCGCCACGAAGCGGGCCGCACCCTCCTGACCGGGGCCGCCCTCGGCGCGGCCCTGGCCACAGCGACCGCGGCCGCGGTGGCCGGCGGCGGACCGGTCACCCTGGCCGCCGCCGCACAGTCGCTGTACCTGGCCGCCGCCTCGGTGCTGCTGGTCCTCGCCCGGGAAAGGCTGCTGCTGGCAGCCCTGACACCGCTGATCGCCGGCGCCGTGCCGCTGCCGTGGTGGGAGCCCGGCCCCGTGCCGAGGCTCGGTCTGCCCCTGCTGGCGCTGACGGCCACCCTCGCCGCCGCCGGCTGGTCGCTGCGGGGCGCGCTCGGCACCCCGCCCGCCCCCGGCGCGCGCCGGCCACCGCTGCCGGTCTCCCTGCCCTACGGACTGTTCGGCCTCGCCGCGGCGTCACTGGTCCTGCTGGAGGGCCGACAGCATCCGTACGCCGTGATCGTGCTGACCGTGAGCATGGGGCCGGCCGAGTGGCTGCTCTACCGCTACCGCGGCTGGTCGGTCGCGGCACTGCGGGCGACCGCGACGCCCACCGCCTTCCTCCTGAGGTCGGCCGGCCTCCTCGGTCTCTGCCTGCTCGCCTATCTCCTGCCGTTGACGCCCGCGGCACTCCTCACCGGAGCCGACCCGGCCGTGCTGCTGCTCCTCGCCGCGACGCTGTGGACGGCCCTGCTGCTCCAGGCGTTCGGCGTCGCCTGGCCCTCCGCCCTGATCTGCCTGACCGCCGCGGGCTGCGCCGCCCTGGTCACCCTGCTGAACCTGCCACCGGGGCCGGCCGTCCTGCCGCTGTGCTGCGGCGCCGCGGCCCTGTGCCTGTCGGTGTGCGTACTGAGGCTGCTCGGCCGGCCGTCGGTGCACGCCTGACCGCCCCCGCGTACCACCCGCACCCCGGCGCCACCGGGCGGACGGGCACCGCCCCGCCCCACGGCCCGGCACCGCGCACCACTCGGCACCGCCGCACACCACCCGTTCAAGCAACCGGAAGGACACCCGAGTTGACCTCCGCACCGCTCGCCGCCGTCACCGGGGCCGAAGGCTTCATCGGCTCACACCTCACCGAAGCGCTCGTCGCCTCGGGGCACCGCGTCCGGGCCATGGCCCAGTACAACTCCTTCTCCTCCTACGGATGGCTGGAGACCCTCTCCCCGGACGTCCTGGACCACGTGGACGTCGTCCTCGGCGACGTCCGGGACCCCGGATCGGTCCGCGGCCTGCTCGACGGGGCCGACTGCGCCTACCACCTGGCCGCGCTCATCGCGATCCCGTACTCCTACCGGGCGCCGCACAGCTACGTGGACACCAACGTCACCGGTACCCTCAACGTGCTCGAAGCGGTACGCCAGTTGAACACGCCGAGACTGGTGCACACCTCCACGAGCGAGACCTACGGCACCGCGCGAACCGTGCCGATCACCGAGGACCACCCCATCAACACCCAGTCCCCGTACGCCGCTTCGAAGGCGGGCGGGGACCGGCTGGCCGACAGCTACCACGCGAGCTTCGACACCCCGGTGGTGACGCTGCGGCCGTTCAACACCTTCGGGCCGCGCCAGTCGATGCGCGCGGTGATCCCCACCGTCATCGGCCAGGTCGCGGCGGGGGAGCGCACCATCACCCTCGGCGACCTGCGTCCCACGCGGGACTTCACCTACGTCCAGGACACGGCGCAGGCCTTCCTCGCCGTCGGCACCGCACCCGCCGAGCAGGTCGTGGGCCGCACCTTCAACGCCGGTACCGGCGGGGAGATCTCGGTCGGCGACCTCGTCGCGCTGATCGGCGAGGTCATGGAGACCGCCCTCGACGTGCGGGAGGACGCCACCCGGCTGCGGCCCGCCAACTCCGAGGTGATGCGGCTGGTCGCCGACGCCACCCGGCTCGCCGCCGCCACCGGCTGGAAACCCGCCCACACGCTGGAGCAAGGACTCGCCCGGACCGTGGAGTTCTTCCGCGACCCGGCCAACCTGGCCCGCTACAAGGCCGGCATCTACAACATCTGACCCGCCCCCTCTGACCCGCACCACCCGATCCGCGTCCGGCACGTCCCCGGGGAACACGAAGGATCCGAAGGAGAAGCCCCATGCACGCAGTGATACTGGCAGGAGGCAAGGGCGTCCGGCTGCGGCCCTACACCACAGCCCTTCCCAAGCCGCTCGTCCCCATCGGCGACCAGCACGCCATCCTGGAGATCGTGCTGCGCCAGCTCGCCACGTCCGGCTTCACCCACTGCACCATCGCCATCGGCCACCTCGGCGAGATCATCCGCGCCTACGTCGGCGACGGCTCCCAGTGGGGCATGAACATCGACTACGCCACCGAGGAGAACCCCCTGGGCACCATGGGCCCCCTGCTCACGCTGCGTGAGCGGCTGCCCGAGACCTTCCTGGTGATGAACGGCGACGTCCTGACCGACCTCGACTACGCCGACGTCCTGAACCGGCACCGGGAGTCCGGTGCCCCGCTGACCATCGCGACCTACGCCCGCAAGGTCCACATCGACTTCGGCGTGCTGACCACACAGGACAGCAGGGTCGTCGCCTTCACCGAGAAACCCAGCATGGACTACCGCGTCTCCATGGGTGTCTACGGGCTCTCCCGCTCGACGCTCGAGGACTACACACCCGGCCTCCCGCTGGGCTTCGACGAACTCGTCCTGGACCTCCTCACCGCCCGGCGTCCGCCGCACGCCTACGAGTTCGACGGATACTGGCTGGACATCGGACGTCCGGACGACTACGACCGGGCCAACGCGGAGTTCACCACCCGCAAGTCCATGCTGCTCAAGGGAGCCTGAGCACCCATGCGCATTCTCGTCCTGGGCCGCACCGGTTACCTGGGCCGTCATGTCGTCGCACACCTGCGCGGCCTGCCGGACACCCACCTCCCCGAGGCCGGCCGCTCGTCCACGGGGGCCGGCGCGGGTCTGCGCGTCGACCTGGCCGCCGACTCCCCGGACCGGCTGGCCAAGACCCTGGCGGAGGCGGCGCCGGACGCCGTGATCAACTGCGCGGGCGCGACCGGCGGGGACGCGGTCACCCTGGCCGAGGTCAACGCCCGCGGCCCCGCCGCCCTGTGCGCCGCACTGCGGCAGGCCGCACCCCGGGCACGTCTGGTGCATCTGGGGTCGGCCGCCGAGTACGGCCCCGGGGAACCCGGCACCAAGGTGACGGAGACGGCGGCGACCCGCCCGCTCGGACCGTACGGCGCGACCAAACTCGCGGGCACGGCGGCGGTGACGGCCTCCGGCCTGGACGCGGTGGTGCTGCGCGTGGGCAATCCGGTGGGACCGGGTGCGCCGCCCACCGGCCTGCCCGGCCGGGTCGCCGCCCTGCTGCGCGAGGCCGGCGCGGCGACGGGGACGGGGACGGGGACAGGGACGATGCTGCGGCTCGGTGACCTGTCCGCGTACCGCGACTTCGTCGACGTACGCGACGTCGCGCGCGCGGCGGTGCTCGCCGTCACGGCGGCCGGGCCGCTCCCGGCCGTCCTCAACATCGGCGGCGGCGAGGCGGTCCGCGTGCGCGACCTGGTGCACACGCTGGCCTGCCGGGCCGGTTTCGGGGGGCGGATCGAGGAGGACACGGGGACCGTGGGAGGCTCGGCCCGCTCGGCGGCGGTGTCGTGGCAGTGCTCCGACATCACGGCGGCGGGCGAGGCACTCGGCTGGCGTCCCTCGTACACCCTCGAGGAGTCACTGGCCGCGCTGTGGGCGGACGGCGGCGCGGGCACCGGTGACACGGACGCCCCGGGTAGGGACGCCACCGGCACGGAAGGCGACCGCGCGCCGTGAGCCTGCTGATCCCCCTGTACGTCCACCCGGCCGAGGACCCGGGCGCCTGGCACCGGCTCATCACGGCCGCCGACCGTACCTACGCGGTCGTGCTCAACCCCGCGAACGGCCCCGGGACCGGCCCGGACCAGGCCTTCACGGCGGTCGCGGACGCGCTGCGGACGGCGGGCGCCCGGCTGCTCGGCTACGTCGACACCGACTACGGCGCGCGGGACCCGTCCGCGGTCGCCGCCGACGCGCGCCGGCACCGGGAGTGGTACGCGGTCGACGGCTGCTTCCTGGACCGGGTGACCGCAGGGCCGGACGGCCTGCCGGGCTGCCGCAGGCTGGTCCGGTCCCTGCGCCGGACCGGCGCGCGGACCGTCGTGCTCAACCCCGGCGTGGACCCGGCGCCCGGCTACGTCCGCCTCGCCGACCTGACCGTCACCTTCGAGGGCCACTGGTCCACCTACGTCGCCGCGTTCAGCCGCTCCGCCAGGGCGAAGTCGCCCCCGCCGGAACGGCTCTGCCACCTTGTCTACGGTGTGCCCGAAGCGCTCGTGCCCCTGGCCGTACGCACCGCGCAGGACCGGGGCGCGGGGATCTGCGGCCCCGTGACGGGTGAACTGCCCAATCCCTGGGCAGAGCTGACCCCTGCCCTGACCGTGACCGGAGACGAGGGACGGACATGAGCGGGAGGAATCCTTCGCCGTACGCGCCCGCAAGGCCCGCGCGGCCCGCGATGACGGTGCTGGCCGTGCTGGCCGCACTGGCCGCGCTGGCCACCACGGCCCTGACCGGATGCTCCGGCCCGGACGGCGCCGGGGACACGAACGCCCGGACCACACCGCCACCCCGTGCCTCACCGGCCACGCCCGGCCCCTCCCGCACCCCTGACCGGACACTCTGGCGCCCGCGCCCCGGGCTCGCCTGGCAGTGGCAGCTCGACGGCAGGGCGGACCCGTCGGCCGAGGTGCCCGTCTACGACATCGACGGCTTCGAGAACACCGCCGCGGACGTGGCCCGCCTCCACCGCGACGGCCGCAAGGTGATCTGCTACCTCAACGTCGGCGCCTGGGAGGACTTCCGGCCCGACCGGGACGCGTTCCCGCGCTCCGTCCTCGGCAGGCCCAACGGCTGGCAGGGCGAGCGCTGGCTGGACATCCGCCGGATCGCCGTCCTGAAGCCGATCATGGAGCGGCGGTTCGACATGTGCCGGGACAAGGGCTTCGACGCGGTGGAGCCGGACCTGGTGGAGGGCTACGACCACGACACCGGGTTCCCGCTCACCGCCGCCGACCAGATCCGCTACAACCGCATGATCGCGGACATCGCGCACGAACGCGGTCTGTCGGTGGGTCTCAAGAACGACCTGCCGCAGATCCCGCACCTCGTGGACGACTTCGACTTCGCCGTCAACGAGGAGTGCGCGCAGTACGGCGAGTGCGCCGAGCTCACTCCGTTCATCGAGGCGGGCAAAGCGGTCTTCCACGTGGAGTACGCGGAGCCGACCGGAGAGTTCTGTGCCGAGTCCCGCGAGCTGAGGCTGTCGTCCATGCGGAAGAAGCCGGAACTGGGGGTGTGGCGGGACCCGTGCTGACCCGAGCGTGAGAGGGGGGAACGCGCAGAGCGTGAGGGAGACACCACCGAACACCCTGCAATACCGCTGAGACGGGCCGGAGAAGGCCCCGGTCCTGATTCCGGGCCCCTCGCCCGGCACGACGTGGCACAGGGTGCAACGGCCCTCCAGGGGCGTCCAGTCGATCCACGACAGGTGCATCGTGCCAGGCCGGAGAGTCGGGGCCCGGAGGCGTCCGCGCAGTCGGTGAGACCTGTGCGAGAGCGTGGGGGACGACGGAGTCCCACCGGGGCACTTCGGATCCGGTGGTCGTCGCAACACCCCGGCCCAAGGGGCGGGACGGACTTCGGGATCCGCAGGGAGCGGAAGCCGCGGAGGCCCGGGAAGCTCCGGCTCGTGCGGCAGGAGTGCTTCCGGCTCGTGCGGACGGGACGCGACGGCCCGAGTGGCGAACGGCCGGATCGTTGGTGCTGTGGCCGGATCGCACAGCGGAAAGCCGCAGGTGTGGGCCCAGGCGCCACAGCGGCCGGCCGTGAGGCCGGTGAGCCCGGGCACGTGCCTTTCCGCCGGACCTGGTCGCGAGCCACACTCTGCTCCGCCGGAAGGTGTCGGAAGCAGCCATACCGGTCGGCTGTCGTGCGTCCTTAAGGTCGTCGCGTTGCGGGAAAGGCCATGGCGCACAGGTCGGACGATGTGCGCGCCTGGGCCGTTCGGGGCGTACGCGCCCCTTGACGGAGAGGGGCAGTATGGGGCTGGACAAGACGGTCGACAGCATGGACGAGGCGGTGGCGGACATCCCCGAGGGGGCGTCGCTGGCTGTCGGCGGGTTCGGGTTGTGCGGCATACCGAGTGCGTTGATCGCCGCGCTGCTGGAGCAGGGTGCGGGTGGTCTCGAGGTCGTCTCCAACAACTGCGGAGTGGACGACTGGGGGCTGGGGCTCCTGCTGCGGGCCGGCCGGATCGCGCGCATGACCAGTTCGTACGTGGGTGAGAACAAGGAGTTCGCCCGCCAGTACCTGAGCGGCGAACTGGAGGTGGAGCTGGTGCCGCAGGGGACACTGGCGGAACGGCTGCGCGCCGGCGGGGCGGGCATCCCGGCGTTCTACACGCCGGCCGGGGCCGGGACGCAGATCGGGGAGGGCGGGCTGCCCTGGCGGTACGCCCCGGACGGGCAGGTCGCGGTGGCGTCGCCGCCCAAGGAGAAGCGGACGTTCGACGGCCGTGAGTACCTGCTGGAGGAGGGCATCAGGACCGATTACGCCCTGGTGCGGGCCACCATCGGGGACCGTCACGGCAACCTGGTGTTCCGCTCCTCGGCCCGCAACTTCAACCCGCTGGCCGCGATGGCCGGTCGCGTCACCGTCGCTGAGGTCGAGCACCTGGTGGAGCCGGGTGAACTGGATCCGGACGAGGTGCACTTGCCGGGAGTGTTCGTACAGCGGGTGGCCCGGGTCTTTCCCGACGATCCGGCCGCCGAGCGGCGGATCGAACGACGGTGTGTGCGTACCGAGCAGGAAGGCGGTGCCTGACATGGCGCTCACGCGCGAGCAGATGGCGGCCCGGGCCGCCCGCGAACTGGTGGACGGCACGTACGTCAACCTCGGCATCGGCCTGCCCACTCTCATCCCGAACCACCTGCCGCCGGGCGTCGAGGTGGTGCTGCAGTCCGAGAACGGCATCCTCGGCGTCGGCCCGTACCCGCTCGAGGAAGAGATCGACCCGGACCTGATCAACGCGGGCAAGGAGACGGTGACGGTGCTGCCCGGGGCGTCCTTCTTCGACTCCGCGCTGTCCTTCGGCATGATCCGCGGCGGCCACATCGACACCGCCGTGCTGGGGGCCATGCAGGTGGCGTCCTCCGGGGATCTGGCGAACTGGATGATCCCGGGAAAGATGGTCAAGGGCATGGGCGGTGCCATGGACCTGGTCCACGGGGCCCGCCGGGTCATCGTGCTGATGGAGCACACCGCCAAGGACGGCAGCCCCAAGCTCGTCGCGAAGTGCGATCTGCCGCTGACCGGCACGGGTGTCGTGCAGCGCGTCATCACCGATCTCGCCGTCGTCGACATCACCCCCGACGGGTTCTCGCTGGCCGAACTCGCCCCCGGAGTCGGCGTCGACGACGTGCGCACCGCGACAGGCGCCGACCTGCTCGTGCCCGCACATCTGGAAGCGCCTGCCGGTGTCTGACTAACAGATCCATGCCGGCGGCACAATCCCCGCGCGTTCCTGTCGTGGCAAGCGGGCTGTGGGGATCCCTGCCATACCGTGGCTCCTCGGCCACGCCCTACGGTGCCGGACACCGGGCCACTCCGGCCGAATCAAGCCAGGAGAGCGCCCGGTGTCCCCCCACGACACCGAGGGAGCCGCCATGCAGTCGCCGTACTGGGGAACCACCGCCCCGCTGTCCCGTATCCCGTCCGTACCGCCCCCGGTCGCGTCGCCGTGCCCGCCGGGGCGTGGGTGGCGCGGATCGCTGTCCCGCCTGGTGGCGGTCGTGGTCTTCGTCCTCGCCGCCGCCCTGGTCGGTCCGGCGCCCACGGCCCACGCCGCGGTCGGCCTGACCAAGGTCACCGACTTCGGCGCCAACCCGGGCCAGTTGAACATGTACATCTACCGGCCCGCGTCCCTGCCCGACCGGCCGGCGGTGGTGTTCGCGCTGCACGGCTGCAGCCAGGACGCCCAGACGTACGCCGACAACTCCGGCCTGCCCGAACTCGCCGACCGGCACAAGTTCCTGGTGGTGTTCGCCGAGACCACTTTCACGAACAACATGGGCAAGTGCTTCAACTGGTTCCAGCCCGCCGACAACCGCAGAGGCCAGGGCGAAGCCGCGTCGATCCGGCAGATGGCCGCGCACACGGTCTCCGCCTACGGCGCGGACGCCCGGCGGACCTACGTCACCGGCCTGTCCGCCGGCGGCGCCATGACGTCGGCGATGCTCGCCACGTACCCGGACGTCTTCCAGGCCGGCGCGGTCGTGGCGGGCCTGCCCTACGGCTGCGCCAACGACCTCATAGCCGCCGGCACGTGCATGAGCCCCGGAACCGACCTGACCCCGGCCCAGTGGGCGCAGCGGGTTCGCGACGCCCATCCCTCGTGGTCCGGCCCCTGGCCCCGCATGGCCGTCTGGCACGGTGACAAGGACACCAAGGTCGTCCCCCGCAACGCCGACGAACTGCGCGACCAGTGGACCGCACTGCACGGCCTGTCCCAGAAGCCGACCCGCACGTCCGTGATCGGCCCGAACTCCACCCGGCACGAGGAGTACGCCGCCGCGGACGACTCGGTGGCCGTCGAGGTGAACCGCGTCCCGGACATCGGGCACGCCACGCCGGTCGATCCCGGCGGCGGGGCTCAGCAGTGCGGCAGCACCGGCACCGCCAACTTCCAGGCCTCCATCTGCTCCAGCCACTGGATCACCCGGTTCTTCGGCCTGTCGGAGCCCTTCGAGGACAACAGGCTGCCCGCCCCGACCGGTCTGGCCGTGAGCGAGGCCACCGACACCACCGTCCGCCTGAGCTGGGACCCCGTCGACGGCGCCGACGGCTACCTCGTCCACCGCGACGGTGCCCTGCTCACCACGGCAGACGCCACGTCCTACGCCGACACCGGCCTGACCGCGGGCTCCTCCCACACCTACGCGGTCGCCGCCCGTGACGCCGACGGCGAGCCGGGACGGCTCTCCGGCGCGATCACCGCGCGGACCACCGGTGGCGTGACCGCCTGCTGGACCGCCACCAACTACGCCCACGTCCAGGCAGGACGCGCCACCACCAGCGGCGGCCACACCTACGCCAAGGGCTCGGAAGAGAACATGGGTCTGTACAACATATTCGTCACCCACACCCTGAAGGAGTCACCCGCCGGCCACTTCACCCTCGCGGACGGAACCTGCCCCTGACGCGGGGCCGGTCATGGCCGTGGACGCCTCCCCGCAGCATCCACGGCCCTGTGCCCGTCATGGTGGCGGCCCACCTGAGAGAAGCCGCCGTCATGGCGGGCACACACATGTTCCCGTGCCGGATGTGCCGCCTAGCCTCCAGCCCGTCCATCCACCGCCGTCCACTGGAGGCTCTCCATGGCTTTGTCCATCGGCGTCAGTTCGAGCTGGAGGGGGCGCACCGCACTCGGTGCTCTCGCCCTGGCCACTGCCGTAGCCCTGCTTCCCTCATCGGCCTCGGCCCGGCCGGCCCCCGACCGCGCCGCCGGCCACTGCGCCCACCAGTCCCACCTCCGCGTCCCGGGTGCCGCTCATCAGCAGGCCGACTGTCTGAACGAGCTGACCACGGCGGGAACCGTGGCATCCGGCCACACCGACCCGGCCGACTGGGCCGGCCTCACCCCGAAGGACCTCACCGTCCCCGAGGGTGTGCCGGGTATCCAGATCGACGGATACTTCCCCGACTCCTCGACCACCAACACCAACCACGGTTGGAACCACGACTCGCAGTTCGTCATCCGGCTGCCCGACCGCTGGAACGGCGGGCTGATCGTGGCCGGCACCCCCGGCAACCGCGAGCAGTACGCCAACGACCGGGCCATCGCCGACTGGGTGCTCGCCCGCGGCTACGCCTACGCGGCCATCGACAAGGGCAACACCGGTATCAACTTCCACCGCGACGGCTCCCGGCCCGGTGACGCCGTCGCCGAATGGAACACCCGGCTCACCCAGCTGACCCGCGCCGCCCGCGCGGTGGTCGCCCAGCGGTACCACCGGCCGCCCGTGCGCACCCTGGCCACGGGGATGTCCAACGGCGGCTACCTCGTGCGGTGGCAGTTGGAGAACCACCCCGAGCTGTACGACGGCGGCGTCGACTGGGAAGGCGCCCTCTGGCACGCGAAGGGCCCCAACCTGTTCACCTTCCTGCCGCCCACCCTGCGCCACTACCCCGCCTACGCGGCGGGCGGCCCCGGCGCCGAACCGGCACGCGAGGAACTGCACCGCGCGGGCTTCCCGGCCGGATCGGAGTTCCTGTGGCCCTTCCACCACCAGGTCTACTGGGACCTGACCCAGCGCATCTACCGTGAGGAGTTCGACCCCTCCTTCGACGGTGCGACGGAAGCCGGCACACCGTACTGCGCCCCCAAGACCCCCGGCTGCGACGCCGACTACGACTACGCCACCCGTCCGGCCGAGGTCCACAAGGCCGTGCAACGCGTCGCGCTGACCGGCCGCATCGGCAAGCCGCTGATCACCGTCCACGGCACGCTGGACGTCCTGCTGCCCAGCAGGGAGAACTCCGACGCCTACTCCCGCATGATCCGTGAGTCGGGCCGCGGCCACCTGCACCGCTACTACCGCATCGAGGACGGCACGCACACCGATTCCCTCGTCGACAGCTTCCCCGACCGGCTCCGGCCCCTGCTGCCCTGCCACCGCTCGGCCTTCACCGCCCTGGAGAGCTGGCTCACCACCGGGCATCGTCCGCCCGCGAGCCACACCGTCGTCCGGCCCGAAGGCGCCACCCCGGCGAGCCTGCTCACCAGCTGCCGTCTCGACGGGTGACCCCATGGCGGCCGCGGCCCTGCGCCACGGCCGCCGCATGCCCTGCCCGACCGAACACCTCGGTCTGTGGTGGAACCCGCTACAGACCGAGGTCTCATTGTGTCTGTCGAATACATAGGTGTGACGTGACGGTGTCCCTACTGTTTCCGGCCATGACAAGCGAATTCCGTCCACTCACCGTCCGCTCGGCGTCCACGGGTGCCGGCGTGGACCTGACGTCCCGGACCGCCCTGGTCACCGGCGGCGGCAGCGGTATCGGCAAGGCGTGCGCCGTGGCGCTGGCGGCGGCGGGCGCCCTGGTGTACGTGGTCGACCGGGACGCCGAGGCGGCCAAGGCGGTCGCCGCCGAGATCGGCGGCGAGGCGCGCATCGCCGATCTGGCCGACCCGGCCGCGATCGACGCGCTGCCGGCCGAGGCCGACATCCTGGTCAACAACGCCGGCCTGCAGCACGTGGCGCCGGTGACGGAGTTCCCGCCGGAGCGGTTCGCCCTCATCCAGCAGGTCATGGTGACCGCCCCGTTCCTGCTGATGCGCCGCAGCCTGCCCCACATGTACGCGCAGGGCTGGGGACGGGTGATCAACATCTCCAGCGTCCACGGACTGCGGGCCAGCGCCTACAAGTCGGCCTACGTCGCCGCCAAACACGCGCTGGAGGGCCTGAGCAAGGTGGTCGCGCTCGAGGGCGCCCCCCACGGCGTGACCAGTAACTGCATCAACCCCGGCTACGTCCGCACCCCCCTGGTCGAGAACCAGATCCGCGACCAGGCCACCGCTCACGGGATCAGCCCCGAAGACGTCCTGACCGATGTGCTGCTCACCCGCTCACCCATCAAGCGCCTGCTGGAGGCGGAGGAGGTCGCCGCGGCCGCGCTGTGGCTGTGCGCCGACCACAGCAGCTACATCACCGGCACCTCACTCCCCCTCGACGGCGGCTGGGGAGCCAACTGACCAGCCGCCCCGGGCGCCGCCCCCGCGCCGCCCCCGTCCCCACGACCGCCCCCCACGCCTGTCCCCGCACCCGCACCCGAGAATCGGTGAACCCATGACCGAGACCACAACCGCCAAGCCGGGCGAGCCCCGCTCCGGCGGCATCGCCCGTATCGTCGGCGCGAGCCTGATCGGCACCACCGTCGAGTGGTACGACTTCTTCCTCTACGGTTCCGCCGCCGCGCTGGTGTTCAACACCCTCTTCTTCCCCAACAGCGACCCGCTGGTGGGCACGCTGCTCGCCTTCATGACCTACGCGATCGGGTTCCTGGCCCGGCCGATCGGCGGCATGGTCTTCGGACACTACGGCGACAAGATCGGCCGTAAGAAGCTGCTCGTGCTCAGCCTGCTGATGATGGGCGGCGCCACCTTCGCCATGGGCCTGCTGCCCACCTACGGCACCATCGGCGTCGGCGCCCCGATCCTGCTCACCGTGCTGCGCCTGATCCAGGGCTTCGCCCTGGGCGGCGAATGGGGCGGCGCCGTGCTGATCGTCTCCGAGCACGGGGGCGACAAGCACCGCGGCTTCTGGGCCTCCTGGCCGCAGTGCGGCGTCCCCGCCGGCAACCTGCTGGCCACCGCCGTCCTCGCGCTGCTGGCCTCCGTCCAGTCCGAAGCGGCATTCCTGTCCTGGGGCTGGCGCATCCCCTTCCTGCTCTCCGGCGTCCTGGTCGTGGTCGGACTGTGGATCCGCATCTCGGTGACCGAATCACCGGTCTTCCTCGCCGCCCAGGCCAAGGCCGAAGCGGAAGCCGCCAAGGGGGCCAAGGCCGAGGCGCCCGTCATCGAGGTCTTCCGCCGCAGCTGGCGTGAGGTGCTCGGGGCCATCGGCGTCCGGTTCGGCGAGAACATCTCCTACTACATCGTGACCTCCTTCCTGCTGGTCTATGTCACCACCCACCTGGAGCTGCCGAAGAGCACCGCGCTGAACGCCGTCCTGATCGCCTCCGCCGTCCACTTCGTCACCATCCCGCTGTGGGGAGCGCTGTCCGACCGCATCGGCCGCAGGCCCGTGACGCTGATCGGCGCCGTCGGCATGGCAGTCTGGGCTTTCTTCTTCTTCTCCCTGGTCGACACGGAGTCCTTCACCGTGATCACCCTGTCGGTCACCGCGGGCCTGCTGCTCCACGGCGCGATGTACGGTCCCCAGGCCGCCTTCATCTCCGAGATGTTCGACACCAAGGTCCGCTACTCCGGGGCCTCCGTGGGCTCACAGCTCGCCTCCATCGTCGCCGGCGCCCTCGCCCCCATCATCGCCGTCGAGCTCCTCAGGCGTTACGGATCGTCGACTCCCATCGCCGTGTACCTCTGTGCCGCCGCGGTGATCACCGCCATCACCGTCGTCGTCATCAAGGAGACCCGTGGCCGAGACCTGACCGTCTCGACCACGGATGCGCCGCCGGAGCAGCAGCAGGAGACACCGGTCGCCAGTACCAACCGGGTCTGAGGAACCACCGTGCCGCGGTCCGCCCGCTCAAGGAGGAAACGGGTGGACCGCGGCACGTCCACTTCGGGCGCAGCGCTCTTCGGACCAGTCATCACAGCCCATGCACGCACCAGCCGCGGCGCCGGAGGGAAGACTGCCGTCATGACCACCGAGAACGACGCCTTCACCGCGGCGACGGCAGCACTCCGGCAGTTGCTCGCCCTGCTCGCCGCGGACGCTCCGGCCGAGCAACTGGCCCGGCCCGCGGCGCAGGCACGCGCCGCCGGCGCCGGCCCGCACGACCAGGACGTCATCGACGAGGCCACCCGGACCGCGCTGGACATCCAGCGGACTCTGGCCCAGCGCCGGCGACGGGAGGCCGAGCTCGCCGCCCTGTTCGACACCGCGAGCGACCTGGCCGCGCTGCGCGACCTGGACTCCGTACTGCGCGCCATCGTGCACCGGGCGCGCACCCTGCTGGGCACCGACGTCGCCTACCTCACCCTGAACGACCCCGCCGCGGGCGACACGTTCATGCGGGTGACCGCCGGCTCGGTCTCCGCCAAGTTCCAGCAACTGCGCCTCGGCATGGGAGAAGGACTCGGCGGTCTGGTCGCGCAGACCGCCCGCCCCTACGCGAGCCCCGACTACCGCACCGACCACCGCTTCAAGCACACCGGAACCATTGACGAAGGAGTCGGCGAGGAGGGCCTGCGCGGCATCCTCGGCGTACCGCTGCGCGTCGGCCGACGTGTGATCGGCGTCCTGTTCGCCGCGGACCGCACTCCGCGCGACTTCGCCCCCGAGGCCATCGCCCTGCTCTCCTCCCTGGCCGACCACGCCGCCGTGGCCATCGACAGCGCACGCCTACTGGAAGAGACCCGCTCCGCTCTGGTCGAACTGAACGCCGCCAACGGAACGGCTCGCGCCCACAGCGACGCCCTGCACCGCGCGGCCGACGCCCACGACCGGCTCACCGACCTGGTCCTCAGAGGCGGCGCCGTCGACGACGTGGCCCGCGAGATCGCGGCCCTCCTCGGCGGAGGCCTGGCCATCCACGACGCGGACGGCACCGAACTCGCCCGCCTGAAAACCGGTCCCGTCACCCTGTCCGAGCAGGGAATCGAAGCTTCCCGCAGAGGCGGGCGGGCCGTGCCCGTCGACGGCAGCTGGGTGTGCGCCGTCCTGGCGGGCCCGGAACTCCTCGGCAGTCTCGTCCTCACCGGCCGGGCCGATCTCACGGACGCCGACCGGCACCTGTTCGAACGAGCCGGTCTGGTCACCGCCCTGCTGCTCCTCCTGCGCCGGTCGGTGGCCGAAGCGGAGGACCGCGTCCGGGGCGAACTCCTCGACGACCTGCTCACCGCCCAACAACCGGGCGGCCATCGCACCACGGGCAGCCTGACGCTGCGCGCCAGAAAGCTGGACATCCATCTCGCCCGGCCCCACACGGTCCTCGTCCTCACCTGTGACCCGGCCCTGCGCTCACGCCTGCTGACCGAGGCCGCGCGCCGCGCACGCCTCCTCGGCGGCCTGGCCGGCACCCGCAGCGGGCACACCGTCCTGCTCGCACCCACCTCGCATCCGGGCGCACTCGCCCAGGAACTCGCCCACGAACTGACCCGCGGCCTCGGCACCCCCATCACGGTCGGAGCCGCAGGCCCCGCCACGGGCCCGGAACACCTTCCCCACACCCACGACGAGGCACACCGCTGCCTCCAGGCACTCGAAGCACTCGGCCGCACCGGCGACGGCGCCGCCCTGACCGACCTCGGCTTCCTCGGGGTACTCCTCGGCGACCGGACGGACATCACCGGGTACGTGGACCGCGTCCTCGGCCCCGTTCTCGCCTACGACGCCCAGCGCGGCACGGAACTCGCCCGTACCCTCACCGCCTACTTCCACCACGGTGCCAGCCTCGCCCGGGCCAAGGACGCCCTCCACGTCCACGTCAACACCGTGGTCCAGCGTCTCGACCGCGTCGCGCAACTCCTCGGCCCCGACTGGAACACCCCCGGCAAAGCCCTCGAAATCCAAGTCGCCCTGCGGCTGTACCGCCTCGCCGAACAAGGCAGGGACGGCTCCGTCCCGTAATCGGCGGCAGCGCCGTGCGATGATCACCGGCGGGGGACGCGGTGGCGGAGCAGGGGAACCCGGCCCGGACGCTCCGGACGCCCCGCGCCCGCGTGATGTTCGTGGCCGAAAACCGGGCCGGTCCACGAGACTCACGGACAGGACGCGCCGGGGCCCGCAGAATATGACCCGCAGATACCCGCAGACAGTGACGGGCCGCGCGTGCGCAGGACACCGCGGCCGGGCGGGAACGGACACCGGGGCAGGGGGCCATGGAACGCTGGGATCGCTGTGATGTGAAGCCGGACGCCGCGGATCTTTGCGAGGTCAGCACAATGTGGGGAGCTTCGCAAGGCTGCCGGACCCCTTCATGTGAGAAATCGTGAGATGTGAGAACGTGGCCCGCGTGAGTGAAGTGACGACCCCGACCCTGCAGTACCGCTGTGACGGGCCAGAGGAAGCGCCCGTGCTGATCCTGGGCCCCTCGCTCGGCACGACGTGGCACATGTGGGACCGGCAGATCCCCGAACTGACGAAGCAGTGGCGTGTGTTCCGGTTCGATCTGCCCGGACACGGAGGCGCCCCCGCGTACCCCGGGGGGTCGGTCGGCGATCTCACCGGACGGCTGCTCGCCACCCTCGAAGGCCTCGGCGTGCAGCGCTTCGGCTACGCGGGCTGCGCGCTCGGCGGCGCGATCGGCCTCGAACTGGCCCTGCGCCACCCCGAACGTCTCGCCTCCCTCGCCCTGATCGCCGCCTCGCCCCGGTTCGGCACCGCCGACGAGTTCCGCCAGCGCGGGGTGGTCGTCCGCACGAACGGGCTCGACCCGATCGCCCGCACCGCGCCCGACCGCTGGTTCACCAGTGGTTTCGCGGCCGCGCAGCCCGCGATCACCGAGTGGGCCGTGCAGATGGTGCGCACCACCGACCCGGGCTGCTACATCGCCGCCTGCGAGGCCCTCGCCTCGTTCGACGTACGGGCCGACCTCGGCAGCGTCGGCGTGCCGACGCTGGTGCTGGTCGGCTCGGACGACCAGGTCACCGGCCCCGCCGAGGCCCGCACGCTGGTCGCCGGGGTGCCGGACGCCCGGCTGGCCGTCGTGCCCGGCGCCTCCCACCTCGTGCCGGTGGAGCAGCCCGCCGCCGTCACCGACCTTCTGGTCCGGCACTTCTCCACCGCCTGGCAGCCCGCCTTCGAGGCCGCCACCGGACACATCGCCCTGCCCGCCGTCCAGGTCCAGGCGGGGCAGGTGGTCGTACCGCAGCAGGCCGGGCCCGTCGCCGAGATCGCCGCCGCCGTCCCGCCACAACCCGGGGGCGGCGCACCCGACCCGTACGAGGCCGGGATCAAGGTCCGCCGTGAGGTGCTGGGCGACGCGCACGTCGACCAGGTGCTGGCGCAGGCCGACGACTTCTCGGGCGACTTCCAGGAGTACGTCACCCGCTCGGTCTGGGGCGGGGTCTGGGACCGGCCAGGACTGGACCGGCGCACCCGCAGCTGCGTCACCCTCACCGCCCTGGCCGCAGGCGGCCACCTGGAGGACCTCGCCGTCCACACCCGGGCCGCCCTGCGCAACGGTCTCACTCCCGAGGAGATCAAGGAGGTCCTGCTCCAGGCGGCCGTCTACTGCGGCGTCCCCGCGGCGAACAGCGCGTTCCGGGTGGCCCAGCAGGTGGTCCGCGAGGAGACCACACCCCAGGAGTGAGGCCCGGGAGCGAGGCCGCGGAGCGAGTCCCGAGGAGGCAGGAT
Source organism: Streptomyces sp. NBC_01635 (assembly GCF_045209715.1). Taxonomy (NCBI): domain Bacteria; kingdom Bacillati; phylum Actinomycetota; class Actinomycetes; order Kitasatosporales; family Streptomycetaceae; genus Streptomyces; species Streptomyces sp. NBC_01635. The sequence continues at coordinate 7,522,700 of NZ_CP109277.1, forward strand.
GGACGTATGAGGCTCACGAAGAAGTCGCATTCCTGCGTCCGACTGGAGAAGGACGGCCGCACCCTCGTCGTCGACCCCGGAGGGTTCAGCGAGGAGGACGCCGTGCTCGGCGCGGACGCCGTCCTCGTCACGCACGAACATCCGGACCACTTCGACGAGGGGCGGCTCAGGGCCGCGCTGGAGGCCGACCCGGCCGTCCGGATCTGGACCCTGAAGTCCGTGGCGGACCAGCTCTCGGCCGCCTTCCCGGGCCGGGTGCACACCGTCGGCCACGGCGACACGTTCACCGCCGCGGGCTTCGAGGTGCAGGTGCACGGCGAGCTGCACGCCGTGATCCACCCGGACATCCCGCGGGTCACCAACGTCGGCTACCTCGTCGACGACGGCGCCCTCTTCCACCCCGGCGACGCCCTCACCGTCCCCGACCACCCGGTCCGGACGCTGATGCTCCCCGTCATGGCCCCCTGGAACAAGATCTCGGAGGTCATCGACTACGTCCGCGAGGTCCGGCCGGAGCGCGCCTACGACATCCACGACGCCCTGCTCACCGATCTGGCCCGTCCGATCTACGACCGCCAGATCGGGGCCCTCGGCGGCGCCGAGCACCTGCGACTGGCCCCGGGGGCGACGGCCGAGCTGTGAGTCAGGCCTTCGGCCCCCGACGGCCGGGCATTGTCACAGGCGCCGGGTAGGTTGTGGACCATGCGCATCGCCACCTGGAACGTCAACTCGATCACCGCCCGCCTGCCGAGGCTCCTGGCCTGGCTGGAGAGCAGCGGCACGGACGTGCTGTGCCTCCAGGAGGCCAAGGTCGCCGAGGAGAACTTCCCGGTGGAGCAACTGCGTGAGCTGGGCTACGAGTCGGCGGTGCACGCCACCGGCCGGTGGAACGGCGTGGCGGTGCTCTCCCGCGTGGGCCTCGAGGACGTCGTCAAGGGACTGCCCGGCGGCCCGGGCTACGACGGTTCGCTGGAGCCCCGGGCCGTCTCCGCGACCTGCGGCCCGGTCCGCGTCTGGTCGGTGTACGTGCCCAACGGGCGTGAGGTGGACCACGCGCACTACGCGTACAAGCTCCAGTGGTTCGAGGCGCTGAAGGCCGCCGTGGCCGGCGACGCGGCGGGCGGCCGCCCGTTCGCGGTCCTCGGCGACTACAACGTGGCGCCGACCGACGACGACGTGTACGACATCGCGGCCTTCGAGGGCCTCACCCATGTCACCGAGCCCGAGCGCGCCGCCCTCGCCGCCCTGCGCGAGACCGGCCTGGCCGACGTGGTCCCGCGCCCGTTGAAGTACGACCACCCGTTCACGTACTGGGACTACCGCCAGCTCGGCTTCCCCAAGAACCGCGGCATGCGCATCGACCTGGTGTACGGCAACGAGCCGTTCGCCAAGGCCGTTTCCGACGCCTACGTCGACCGCGAGGAGCGCAAGGGCAAGGGCGCCTCGGACCACGCGCCGGTCGTGGTCGACCTGGACGTGTGATCACCGGCCACCGAAGATCGGTAACCGGCCACCCGGCGGCAGTTGTCCGCGTGCCCTGTAGTGCGGACGGCGGTACGAATGTCACGCTGGAGGGATGAACATCCCCTTCCTGGGCCACCGACGCCAGAAGCCCGGAGTCCGCGATGCCGAAGGCCTCGCGGAACTCCTCGCCGAGTGCGAGCTGCTGCGCTCCCAGGTGTCCCGGGCCGGTGTCCGACTGGACGACTCCCCGGCCTCGTTGGAAGCGCTGGACCAGATGGTCCCGGGAAGCTGGCGGGACGACGAGGACACCCTGACCCGGCTGGGCAACGACGCCGGGCTGTATCTGGGCACGGTCATCGTGCGCACCGTGCCGGGAGCCGTCTGGGAGATCCGGTCCGACGGGCAGCCCGTCGTACGGCTCGCCTCCGGGCGGGAGTTCGACGTCGTGGACTCCGGGCACGCCTGGGCCGTCGCCGGCGTGCCCGAATTGTCCCAGTTGTACGGCGAGGTCGCGGAGGCGTGAGACGCCGGACGGGCGCTCCGGTCCCGGCCGGTCCGCGCCCCGGCGCCCCCGGGCGCAGGCCGGGCTCCCGGGCCGCGCGCCCTGCGGGGCATCGGCCTCGCCGTGGGCAGGGGAGAGGCGGTCGTCCTCATCGGCGCGTCGGGGCCGGGCGGTCCGCCCCCGTGCCGGGCGGGCAGCCGGCCGGAGGCCGTCGGGGCCGGCACGGTCGACGAGGCCCTGGACGTCATGCGGCACCTGGCCGGAGCGGACCTGGCCGTGATCATCGTCACGTACGGGAGGGCTTCGCCCGCCCTGCCGTCGGCCGGTCGGCTCCACGGCCGGCGGCTTCCTGGCCAACGGCCGTATCGCCGAGGGCTGTACGCCCTACGGGTGCTTCACGGATCCGAGTGGGAACCGGGCCGAGGGCTTCGTCTTCAGGGTTCTCGAACAGTGAGCGGGGTGACGCGGGGACGTCCGCCCCGCCCGGCCTCGACTACGATGTTTTCTCCATCCCGGTGGGGAGGGGGACTTCGCGGTCGGAGCGGGGGACGCCGCCGTCGGGAGGGGCCCACCGCCCCGCGTCCGCGGGGGCGGCGGTTCACATCGGCCAGTCCCGTCCGGCGGCAGTCGGAGATCACTGTCCGCGCGGCGAAGGCGGCCCGTGCCACGGGCTGTTCGCCGGCGAGCAGAAGGTCAGCTGCGCGTCGGGCGGGTTGTGTCCGGTCGCCCGCCCGTGCGCTTCCCCGGACGGTTCAGGACTTCTGCTGCCTCTTGCGCGAGGTGGGCGCCGGAGCGGGCGCCGGGGCGGCGGGGGATTCGGCGGCGGGGGCCGGCAGAGGGGTCTGCGCGGCGCGTGTCACGTCCCCGACCACCTCGACGACATCAGGGCCGTAGGCCTGCGAGTTGACGACCTTCAGCAGCAGGACGAAGGAATGGGAACCGTGCTTGCGGGCCAGCCGCTCGTGATGGCGGGCGAGGTAGCGGGTGGCGGCCTGGTTGGTGATCGCGCGCTGGCCGCAGAACAGGAACACCGGCCGGGTGCCGTGCTGTTCACCGACGGTGAGCCGGGCGAGCAGGACGTACTCCGTGACACCCGGCTCCATCCGGTAGAGCTCGGTGCCGATCCGGAAGGCGCCCCGGTCCGGGCCCGGTTCGGGATCTATGTTGATGCGCACCCCCGGCAGCATCGCCGCCATGTGGGCCACCATCCGCCGGTTCGACGCGGGTCCCCCCACGCAGAACTCCGTGCGCTCGCCGAAACCCTGGTGGGCCGCGTCCTGCGTGACCACCTGGACATGCGCCCCGCAGTCCTTGATCAGCGCCGAGAGCTCGAGCAGCGAGAACACGTCGAAACGATGCACGGCCGGTTCCGCCGTGGCAGGATCGCGGTTGACGACGAGGAGCGACTCGGAGTTGTCCGGCAGTCCGAAGAAGGCCTGCTTGCGCCTGAGCTTGCGCTTCCACAGGTAGGTACGGGCGATCCAGCCCAGCGCGGCGAAGAGGCCGGAGGCGACCACACCCAGAACAATGTTGCGTACGTCGTCACTCATGGGCGCGCATGCTAGCGGGCTCGAGCAAACCCGTGTTCGAGACGTCCGGGGAAAGGACGTCCGGGAGCCCGCGACGGCACGCCCCCGCGAGGTTCCTGACGCGAACATGGCAATGAATTAGGCTGCGCGGACAGCCCTTCAACGGAGGTGCGGATGCGTCCTCGTGTCAGACGGAAACTGGCGGTTCTGGCGGTCACCGCCGTCGTGGTCTCGTCGGGGGCGGCAGCGCCGTCATCGGCCGTCACGCCGCAGGGCGCCATGCCGCAGGGCGGCGGGCCCGGCCCGACCCCTGCCAAGACCCCGGTGGCCGTCGGCCACGGCGGAGCGGTCTCCAGCGTCGACGCCGACGCCTCCGCCGCCGGCATCGAGGTCCTCGAAAACGGCGGCAACGCCGTCGACGCGGCCGTCGCCACCGCCGCCGCGCTCGGCGTCACCGAGCCCTACTCGGCCGGCATCGGCGGAGGCGGCTACTTCGTCCACTACGACGCCGGGTCCCGCACCGTGCGGACGCTCGACGGACGCGAGACCGCCCCGCTGACCGCCGACTCCGGCCTCTTCCTGGAGAACGGCGCCCCCCTCCCCTTCGCCGAAGCCGTCAGCAGCGGCCTCGCCGTCGGCACCCCGGGCACCCCGGCCACCTGGCAGCGGGCGCTCGACCAGTGGGGCAGCAAGTCCCTGCGGACGGTCCTGGCGCCCGCACAGCGGCTCGCCCGCGACGGATTCACCGTGGACAGCACCTTCCGCGCCCAGACCGCCGCCAACGAGACCCGCTTCCGCCACTTCCCCGACACCGCCGAACTGTTCCTGCCCGGCGGCGAGCTCCCGGTCGTCGGCACCACCTTCAAGAACCCCGACCTCGCCCGCACCTACGCGGAGCTGAGCGGGAAGGGCGTCGACGCGCTGTACCGGGGCGGCATCGGCCGGGACATCGTGAACACGGTCAACAAGCCGCCCGTGGACCCGGACTCCGGCTGGAACGCCCGCCCCGGCGAGCTGTCCACCCGGGACCTCGCGGCGTACCGGACCAAGCTCCAGGCGCCCACCAGGACGTCGTACCGCGGCCTCGACGTCTACGCCATGGCGCCCTCCTCCTCCGGCGGCACCACGGTCGGCGAGGCCCTCAACATCCTGGAGCGGACCGACCTGTCCCGCGCCGACGAGACCCGCTACCTGCACCGCCTCATCGAAGCGAGCCGCATCGCGTTCGCCGACCGGGGCCGCTGGGTCGGCGACCCCGCCTTCGAGGACGTACCGACGAAGGAACTGCTCTCCCAGCGGTACGCCGACTCCCGTGAGTGCCTCATCCAGGACGACGCCGTCCTCACCAGCCCGCTCGCCCCCGGTGACCCGCGCGCCCCCGCGGCCTGCGCGACCGGTGGTACCGCGGCCCCGACGACGTACGAGGGCGAGAGCACCACGCACCTCACCACCGCCGACCGGTGGGGCAACGTGGTCTCCTACACCCTCACCATCGAGCAGACCGGCGGCAGCGGCATCACCGTGCCGGGCCGCGGGTTCCTGCTCAACAACGAGCTGACGGACTTCTCCTTCGCCCCGGCGAACCCGGCCGTGCACGACCCGAACCTGCCGGGTCCCGGCAAGCGGCCCCGGTCCTCGATGGCCCCGACGATCGTGCTCGACCGCCACGACCGGCCGGTCGTGGCGCTCGGTTCGCCCGGCGGTTCGACCATCATCACCACCGTGCTGCAGACCCTCACCGGGTTCCTCGACCGCGGTCTGCCGCTGGTCGACGCGATCGCCGCGCCGCGCGCCAGCCAGCGCAACACGGCCCGCACGGACCTCGAACCCGGCCTGTACGACAGTGCGGTACGGCGGAAGCTGGAGGCCATCGGGCACTCCTTCCAGGCCAACCCGGAGATCGGCGCGACCACCGCCGTGCAGCGGTTGCCGGACGGCCGGTGGGTCGCCGCGGCGGAGAAGACCCGCCGGGGCGGCGGCTCGGCGATGGTGGTGCGTCCGGGGAAGTAGGCCGCGGGCCCGCCCGGCGGGAAGGCGCCCGTGCCCCTGGAGGGGAACGGGCGCCCGTACGCTCACCGTCCGGGCGGTTCGGGCGCCGGAGGCTCCTCGCGACCGGTGGCGGAGTCGGCGCCGGGGACGCCGGTGCCGATCGTCGAACCGCCGCCGGATCCGGTCCCGGCCGTCGAGCCGGTCCCGGTCCCTGCGCCGGCGTCGTTCCCCGCCGCTGCGCCGGCGCCCGCCCCGGTCCGGAACGTGAGGTTCCCGTCCGCCGCGTCCACCGTCACCCGGTCACCGCTGCGGACACTGCCGTCCAGCAGCAGCCGGGAGAGCTGGTTGTCGACCTCCCGCTGGATGGTGCGGCGCAGCGGCCGCGCCCCGTACTCGGGCTCATGCCCGCGCCGCGCCAGCCAGTCCACGGCCGCCCCGGTGAACTCGACCGTGACGCCCTGCCCCCGCAGCCCGCGCCGCGTCGACTCCAGCAGCAGACCGGTGATCCGCCGCAGTTCCTCGGCGGTCAGCTGACGGAACACCACCACCTCGTCGATCCGGTTGAGGAACTCGGGTCGGAAGTGCTCCCGCAGCGGCCGCAGGATCTGCTCCCGCCGCGCCTCCTCGTCCGCTTCCGCGCCACCCGTCGCGAAGCCCAGCGTCCCGCCGCGCCGGGTGATGGCGTCCGAACCGAGGTTGCTCGTCATCACGATCACGGTGTTGCTGAAGTCCACCGTCCGGCCCTGGGAGTCGGTCAGCCGGCCGTCGTCGAGGACCTGGAGCAGGATGTTGAAGACGTCCGGATGCGCCTTCTCCACCTCGTCGAGCAGGAGCAGCGAGTACGGATGCCTGCGCACCACCTCGGTCAGCTGCCCCGCCTCCTCGTGGCCGACGTACCCGGGCGGGGCGCCGATCAGCCGGCTGACGGTGTGCCGCTCCTGGTACTCGCTCATGTCGAGGCGGACCATGCGCTCCTCGCTGCCGAACAGGGCCTCGGCCAGCGCCCGCGCCAGCTCCGTCTTGCCGACGCCGGTCGGCCCGAGGAACAGGAAACTGCCGATCGGCCGGTCGGGACTGGCGAGCCCGGCCCGGGAGCGCAGCACCGCCTCCGCGACCACCCGCACCGCCTCGTCCTGGCCGACGACACGCTGGTGCAGATGCTCCTCGAGGCCCAGCAGCCGGTCCTTCTCCTCCTCGGTGAGACGGCTGACCGGGATGCCCGTCTGCCGGGACACCACCTCCGCGATCGCCTCGGTGTCCACCACCAGACTCTGGCCCTCTTCGACCCGGCCCTCGCCGCCGACCTCGGCGATACGTTCCTTCAGCTCGCCGATGCGGTCCCGCAGCTGGGTCGCCTGCTCGTACCTCTCGTCGGCGACCGCCTGGTCCTTGTCGCAGGTCAGCTGCTCCAGCTCCTGCTCCAGGGCGCGTACGTCCGTTCCCTTGGTCCGGGACCGCAGCCGCACCCGGGAGCCGGCCTGGTCGATCAGGTCGATCGCCTTGTCCGGCAGATGGCGGTCGCTGAGATAGCGGTCGGACAGCTCCACGGCCGCCACCAGCGCCTCGTCGGTGTAGCGGACCTGGTGGTGGGCCTCGTACCGGTCCCGCAGACCGCGCAGGATCTCGATCGCGTCGGCCGGCGTGGGCTCCGGCACCATGATCGGCTGGAAGCGGCGGGCCAGTGCCGCGTCCTTCTCGATCCGGCGGTACTCCTCCAGCGTGGTCGCGCCCACGATATGCAGCTCGCCGCGGGCCAGCGCCGGCTTGAGGATGTTGCCGGCGTCCATCGAACCGCCCTCGCCGCCGCCCCCGGCGCCCACGACGGTGTGCAGCTCGTCGATGAAGACGATCAGCCGGTCCGAGTGGGCGCGGATCTCGTCGACGATGGCGGTCATCCGCTCCTCGAAGTCGCCCCGGTAGCGGGTCCCGGCGACCACGGCCGTCAGGTCCAGCGCGACCACCCGCCGGGCCACCAGCACGTCGGGCACGTCCCCGTCGACGATCTGCTGCGCCAGTCCCTCCACCACGGCGGTCTTGCCGACGCCCGCGTCACCGATCAGCACCGGGTTGTTCTTGCCGCGCCGGGAGAGCACCTCGATGGTCTGCTCGATCTCCTCCTCCCGCCCGATCACCGGGTCGACGCGGCCCTCGCGGGCCAGCTCGGTGAGGTCACGGCCGTACTTGTCCAGCGTCGGCGTGCCCGTCGCGGTGCGGGGCCGCTCGGTGCGGGGCTGCGCGGGGTCCGGTGCGTCCGGCGGCATTCCGGTGGAGGCGAACCGGGCCGCGTCCAGGATGTGCCCGGCGGCCGAGTCGGGGTTGGCGGCCAGCGCGCTGAGCACGTGCTCCGGGCCGATGTATCCGGCACCGGTCGACCGGGCCATCTCGTGCGCGTCCAGCAGGGCCCGCTTCACGGCGGGGGTGAGGGAGAGCGACGTCGGCGGCGGGGTGTCGTTCGGCCCGTACTGGACGGGACCGGACCGTTCGTCGATCTCCGACGCCATCGAGTCGGGGTCCGCGCCCGCCCGGCTGAGCAGGCCGCGGGTCGGCTCGGTGGCCAGCGCGGCGCGCAGCAGGTGCTGGGTGTCCAGATCCCGGCTGCCGTGCTCGGCGGCGTACTGCGCGGCACCGCGCACCAGCTCCCTGGCCGGCTGGCTCAGGAGCCGGCCGATGTCGACATGCCGGGGGCGTGGCCCGCCGAAGAAACGTGCGAAGAACTCTTCGAAGGGGTCCGAGCCGTAGCCCTCCGGACCCGTGAACCCGCTGCTCATGGACATCCGTTCCGGCGCCCCCGCGGGGTCTCCCTGGGCCGGGCGGAACCGGGAGCCCGAAGGAGGCCCGGGGCGCGCTCACTGCTCGACGTACGGTCCGGACGCGGGTGCCCGGCCGTCTCCCGGTTACACACATGCGTGTCCCCGCGGTGCGGGTGTCGCCTGCGGCGCGATCGAGATCACCCTCGCACGATCACTCCGGGGCGGCACCTCGGAGCCGCGCGCACCCCCGCGCGGGGCGCGTTCAGCGGGCGGTGAGGATGCGCGGGCCCGCGGTGGTGACGGCCACGGTGTGTTCGGCGTGGGCGGCCCGGGAGCGGTCGTCGGTGCGCAGGGTCCAGCCGTCGGAGGCGGCGTGGAAGCCGTCGGTGCCGCCGCCCACGAGCATGGGCTCGATCGCGAGGACCATGCCGTGCCGCAGGGGCATGCCCCGGCCCGGCCGGCCCTCGTTCGGGACCGACGGGTCCTCGTGCATGCGGCGGCCGATCCCGTGACCGCCGAAGCCGTCCGGGATGCCGTACCCCGCCGTGCGGCACACCGTGCCGATCGCGTGGGCGATGTCCCCGATGCGGTTGCCGACCACCGCGGCCCCGATGCCCGCCGCCAGGGCCCGCTCGGCGGTCTCGACCAGCCGCACGTCGTCCGCGCGGGGCGTGCCCACGATGAAACTCACCGCCGAGTCGCCCGCCCAGCCGCCCAGCTCCGCGCCGAAGTCCACGGAGACCAGGTCGCCGTCGCGCAGCCGGTAGCCGTCCGGGACGCCGTGCACGATCGCGTCGTTGACGGACGTGCAGAGGACGGCGGGGAACGGGGTCGGAGCGAAGGAGGGCAGGTAACCCAGGAAGGGCGAGGTCGCGCCCGCCCCGCGCAGCACCTCCCGGGCCACCTCGTCCAGCTCCAGCAGGGACACGCCCACGCCGGCGGTCTTCCGTACGGCCTTCAGGGCGTCCGCGACGACCTGGCCGGTCCTGTACATCGCGTCGATCTCCGTGTCGGTCTTCAGCTTCACCATGCCAATTACTATACCGGTATTAGAATGCCGGTATGGTACGCACCCCTCTCACCCCCGAAGAGCGCGAACGCGGCGAGCGGCTCGGCCGGCTGCTGCGCGAAGCGCGCGGCGACCGCAGCATGGCGCAGGTCGCGGCGGACGCCGGCATCTCCCCGGAGACCCTCCGGAAGATCGAGACCGGACGGGTCCCCACTCCGGCGTTCTTCACCGTGGCCGCCCTCGCCGACGCGCTCGACCTGTCGATGGACGACCTGGTGGGCCGCTGCGCGCCGGTCGCGTCACCGGTCGTGCCACCGGTCGCCGCCTGAGCCGAAGGCCCCGGGCCGGGTGCCTTCCGGGTGCCGCCGCGCCCGGCGGGCGCGGCGGCGAGGCGCGCCCTGCTCGCCGAGGCCGCGTCGTGGCCGGCCGTCCGGTTCCCGCTGCTCGCGGACGGGATGCGGGGCTGGGCGCCGACTGGACGACGCCGCTGTGGGAGGCCGCCTCCCTGCCCGTGGACCGGCTCGTCGCCGCGGCCGACGCACTGACCGCGGCGGGGCAGGCCGGCGACGCCGAGCAGATCCTGCGCCAGGGCATGGTGCGGCCGCCGAGGAAACCGGCCGGGCGGTCCTCGCTCCGGCGGCCGAGGACCGCCACCGTGAGGTGCGCACGCTGCTCGGCGCCTGCGTCAGGACGCGCACCCCCGAGGAGGCGGCCCGCGGCGCGGCTCCCGGCCCCGAGCGGCCCGTCCCGCTGCTCCTCGGCGCCACCCGGGGCGTCTCGGAGGAGCAGTACCGGGACCTGCCGCACGCCCTGCTGCACGCCCTGCGCGTCGCGGGATCCACCGCCTGACCGGCACCCGCCGGACAGGCCCCGACGGCGGGTGCCGGAACTCACCCACCGGAGTGCGAAACATGATCGACTCCGCGGCTTCACGACGATGGTCTTGGCAAGGCCGTCCGAGAGGCTTACGTTCGTCCCTCTACGACCGTTTCTACGTGCGTAGAGGCGCTGACGTCGCGTCGAAGGAGCAGCTCATGGCCAACGTCGTACGTGCCGCCCTGGTCCAGGCCACCTGGACCGGCGAAACCGAGTCCATGCTAGCGAAACACGAGGAGCACGCCCGCGAGGCGGCCCGACGGGGCGCGAAGATCATCGGGTTCCAGGAGGTCTTCAACTCCCCCTACTTCTGCCAGGTCCAGGACGCCGAGCACTACCGCTGGGCCGAGCCCGTGCCCGACGGGCCGACCGTCACCCGGATGCGGGAACTGGCCCGCGAGACCGGCATGGTGATCGTCGTGCCGGTGTTCGAGGTCGAGCAGTCGGGGTTCTACTACAACACCGCCGCCGTGATCGACGCCGACGGCACCGTCCTCGGCAAGTACCGCAAGCACCACATCCCGCAGGTCAAGGGCTTCTGGGAGAAGTTCTACTTCAAGCCCGGCAACCTCGGCTGGCCCGTCTTCGACACCGCCGTCGGCAAGGTCGGCGTCTACATCTGCTACGACCGCCACTTCCCGGAGGGATGGCGCCAACTCGGACTCAACGGAGCCCAGTTGGTCTACAACCCGTCCGCCACGCACCGCGGCCTCTCGTCCCACCTGTGGCAGCTGGAACAGCCGGCCGCGGCCGTCGCGAACGAGTACTTCGTCGCCGCGATCAACCGCGTGGGCCAGGAGGAGTACGGGGACAACGACTTCTACGGCACCTCGTACTTCGTCGACCCCCGCGGACAGTTCGTCGGCGACGTCGCCAGCGACAGCAAGGAGGAACTCGTGGTCCGGGACCTCGACCTCGGCCTCATCGAGGAAGTGCGGCAGCAGTGGGCGTTCTACCGCGACCGCCGCCCCGACGCCTACGAAGGGCTGGTGCGGCCGTGACCGACGACCTCCTGGGCCGCCACCGCTCCGTGCTGCCCGACTGGCTCGCCCTCTACTACGAGGAACCCCTCGAGATCACCCACGGCGAGGGCCGCCACGTCTGGGACTCCGACGGCAACCGGTACCTCGACTTCTTCGGCGGCATCCTCACCACGATGACCGCCCACGCCCTGCCCGAGGTGACGAAGGCGGTCGCCGAGCAGGCCGGGCGGATCATCCACTCCTCCACCCTCTACCTCGACCGACAGATGGTGGAACTCGCCGAACGGGTAGCCCAGTTGAGCGGCATCCCGGACGCCCGGGTCTTCTTCACCACCTCCGGCACCGAGGCCAACGACACCGCCCTGCTGCTCGCCACCGCCTACCGGCGCAGCAACACGGTCCTGGCGATGCGCAACAGCTACCACGGCCGCTCCTTCGGCGCCGTCGGCATCACCGGCAACCGCGGCTGGTCCCCGACCTCGCTGTCCCCGCTGCAGACCCTGTACGTGCACGGCGGTGTGCGCACCCGCGGTCCGTACGCCCGGCTCGGCGACGACGAGTTCATCGCGGCCTGCGTCGACGACCTCAAGGACCTGCTCGGCCACACGCGTCCGCCCGCGGCCCTGATCGCCGAGCCGATCCAGGGCGTCGGCGGCTTCACCTCACCGCCCGACGGACTGTACGCGGCGTTCCGCGAAGTCCTGCACGCCCACGGAGTCCTGTGGATCTCCGACGAGGTGCAGACCGGCTGGGGCCGCACCGGCGACCACTTCTGGGGCTGGCAGGCGCACGGCCGAGGCGGACCGCCCGACATCGTGACCTTCGCCAAGGGCATCGGCAACGGCATGTCCATCGGCGGCGTCGTCGCCCGCGCCGAGATCATGAACTGCCTCGACTCCCACAGTATTTCGACGTTCGGCGGCACCCAGGTCACCATGGCCGCCGGCCTGGCCAACCTCACCTACCTCCTCGAACACGACCTGCAGGGAAACGCCCGGCGGGTCGGCGGCCTGCTCATCGAACGCCTGCGGGCCGTCGCCGCCCAGGTGCCCGCCGTACGGGAGGTCCGCGGGCGCGGACTGATGATCGGCGTCGAGCTGACCGAACCGGGCACCGACGAGGCCGATCCGCAGGCAGTTTCCGCCGTACTGGAAGCGGCCCGCCGGGGCGGGCTGCTCCTCGGCAAGGGCGGCGGCCACAACACCAGTGCCCTGCGCATCGCCCCGCCCCTGTCCCTCAACGTCACGGAGGCGGAGGAGGGCGCCGCCATCCTCGAACAGGCTCTGCGAAGCCTCCCGTAGCGGTCCGGCGCCCACCCCCGGTTGCCCGCGTCCCCCGTGCGGGGCGAAGCCCTCGAGGGGCGCGGGGCCGGGATCGATGTGCGGCCACCGCCGCGCGGGCGCGACCGGCCACCGACGACCCGCACCTTTCGACTACGACCCAGCGGAGCGTGCACGCATGAGCCGTACCGTCATCCGGGGTGGCCTCGTCGTCACCGCCTCCGACGAACTCCACGCCGACGTCCTGATAGAGGACGGCCGCATTGCCGCCCTCGCCGCCTCGGGCACCCCGGCCGCCGAGACGTTCACCGCCGGCCGGACCATCGACGCCACCGGAAAGTACGTCCTGCCGGGCGGCGTCGACGCCCACACCCACATGGAGCTGCCGTTCGGCGGCACCTTCGCCTCCGACACCTTCGAGACCGGCACCCGGGCCGCCGCCTGGGGCGGTACGACGACCGTCGTCGACTTCGCCGTACAGAGCGTCGGCCGCTCCCTGCGCGAGGGACTGGACACCTGGCACGCCAAGGCCGAGGGCAACTGCGCCGTCGACTACGGCTTCCACATGATCGTCTCCGACGTGAACCCGGGCACCCTCAAGGAGATGGACCGGCTGGTCGAGGAGGGCGTCACCTCCTTCAAGCAGTTCATGGCCTACCCCGGCGTCTTCTACAGCGACGACGGACAGATCCTGCGCGCCATGCAGCGGTCCGCCGAGAACGGCGGCCTGATCATGATGCACGCCGAGAACGGCATCGCGATCGACGTGCTCGTCGAACAGGCGCTGGCCCGCGGCGAGACCGACCCCCGCTACCACGGCGAGGTCCGCAAGGCCCTGCTGGAGGCCGAGGCCACCCACCGCGCCATCCGGCTCGCCCAGGTCGCCGGCGCCCCGCTGTACGTCGTGCACGTCTCCGCCACGGAGGCGGTCGCCGAACTGGCACGGGCCCGCGACGAGGGACTGAACGTCTTCGGCGAGACCTGCCCGCAGTACCTGTTCCTGTCCGCCGACAACCTCGCCGAACCAAACTTCGAGGGAGCCAAGTATGTGTGCAGCACGCCCCTGAGGCCGAAGGAGCACCAGGCCGCGCTGTGGCGGGGCCTGCGCACCAACGACCTCCAGGTGGTCTCCACCGACCACTGCCCGTTCTGCTTCACGGGACAGAAGGACCTCGGCCGCGGCGACTTCTCGAAGATCCCCAACGGTCTGCCGGGCATCGAGAACCGCATGGACCTGCTTCACCAGGCAGTCGTCGACGGACACCTCACCCGCCGCCGCTGGATCGAGATCGCCTGCGCCACCCCGGCCCGCATGTTCGGCCTGTACCCGAAGAAGGGCACCCTCGCGCCGGGCGCCGACGCCGACGTCGTGATCTACGACCCGCACGCCGAGCAGGTCATCTCCGCCGAGACCCACCACATGAACGTCGACTACTCGGCCTACGAGGGCAAGCGCGTCACCGGCCGCGTCGAGACCGTCCTCTCGCGCGGCGAACCCGTCATCACCGAGCGGGAGTACACCGGACGCGCGGGGCACGGCGTCTACACCCCGCGGTCCACCTGTCAGTACCTCACCTAGGAGTGGTGCGCATGGACTTCGGACTCGTACTGCAGACCGACCCGCCGGCCTCGCGGGTCGTCGACCTGATGAAACGCGCCGAACAGGCCGGCTTCACCCACGGCTGGACCTTCGACTCCGCCGTGCTCTGGCAGGAACCGTTCGTCATCCACAGCCAGATCCTGTCCCACACGACGACGCTGACCGTCGGCCCGATGGTCACCAACCCGGGCACCCGCGCCTGGGAGGTCACCGCCTCCACCTTCGCCACCCTCAACGACATGTTCGGCAACCGCACCGTCTGCGGCATCGGCCGGGGCGACTCCGCGATGCGGGTCGCCGGCCGCAAGCCCAACACCCTGGCCCGCATGAGCCAGGCCATGAAGGTCATCCGTACCCTCGCCGAGGGCGGGGAGGCCGACCTCGGCGGCGGCACCGTCGTCCGCTTCCCCTGGATCGGGAAGGACTCCCGGCTCCCCGTGTGGATGGCCGCGTACGGGCCGAAGGCGCTGCGGATGGCAGGGGAGGAGGCCGACGGCTTCATCCTCCAGCTCGCCGACCCCTACCTCACCGAGACCATGGTCAAGGCCGTCAAGGACGCCGCCGTCGCCGCCGGGCGCGACCCCGCCGAGGTGACCGTCTGCGTCGCCGCCCCGGCCTACGTCACCGAGGACGACTCACCGGAAGCACTCGCCCACGCGCGGGAGCAGTGCCGCTGGTTCGGCGGGATGGTCGGCAACCACGTCGCCGACCTGGTGGCCCGGTACGGCGCCGACAGCGGCGTCGTCCCGCACGAACTGACCGACTACATCGCCTCCCGCCAGGACTACGACTACGCCCACCACGGCCGCAGCGGCAACCCCGCCACCGCGTTCGTGCCCGACCGGATCGTCGACCGGTTCTGCCTGATCGGCACGGCGGAGCGGCACGTCGAGAAACTGAAGGCGCTCCGCGCGCTGGGCGTCGACCAGTTCGCCGTCTACGACATGCACGACGCCCCGGAAGCCGTGATCGACGTGTACGGGACGCACGTGATCCCGGCGCTCAACGGCTGACCCGCGCCCCGAAGGCCGGTGTCCCGGACGCCGAGACGCCCCCCTGCCCCGGTCCGTCGTACCCGCCGGACTCAGCCCTTGCCCGCCAGCAGGGCCGCCACCGCTTCCTTGGCGGCCTTGATGGCGCCCTTGTTGATCTCGTCCGTGGAGGGGGCCTTCTTCGACTCGAAGTCGCTGCCGTTGTACGTCACGACCACCAGCGCGTTGGAGGCGCGGACCACCACCACGCCCTCCCGGGTCTGCTGCTTGTCCTCGGTGCTGAGGTCCACGACCGAGTACGCGGCGTCACCGAGCCCGGGGACCGCGCCCCCGCCGCTCCTGTCCTTCAGCCGCCCCTGGTACGACTTCTCGGCCGCGTCGTCCGACTGCAGGACTTCGAAGGACACGTCGAGCCAGCGGTACTCGTAGCCGTCGAGGGCGTTCCACGAACAGGTCCGGCGCAGCTCGGAGTCGGTGGACTTGATCTCCTTACCGGCCGCCTTCGCCCCCGGCACAAGGGACTTGACGGTCTTCTCGGCGACACTGCCGCAGGGTGCGGGAGCGGCGGTGTACGTCTTCGGCGCGGCCGTCGTCGACGGGGCGGAGGCGGACTGCGACGCCGTCGTCTCCGGCGGCTTCTTCTCGGCGGCCTGCGGCTCGGGGGAGGACCCGGACGACAGTGCCCAGCCCGCCGCGGCGAGGACGACCACCGGCGACAGACGCGCGGTCAGGGCTATCGGCAGAGGAAAGGAACGCACGGCGCACTTCTCGTGGGGGTCGGTGCGGAAGGGGGCCCGCACTGCGGACGGGACGCCAGTCTCACACGCTTCCCCGTGGGGCGGAAGGGCGAACTCGCTCCGTAGGCGCGGGGTGACAGGGGAGTGTCACGAGGGGGTGGTGCTTTGCCGTACTTCCCCTGGGTTCAGGCGATTTGAGGTGTCGCGGTGGCGTCACGGCACCGGCCGACGGGTGGGCGCGGAACGGGCCGCCGGGCGGGTCAGGGCACGCGTGCGGTCCACTGAGGGGTCGTGAACTTGGTCCGCGCCAACTCCCGGGCGTGGGCCAGTTCTTCGCCGGTCACCTTGCCGGCGGAGACGCCGTAGCGGGTGCGGAAGGAGTCGATCATGTTCTCGATGACCGTCTCGCGGGGCAGGCCGGTCTGTCGGCGGAGCGGGTCGACGCGCTTCTTGGCGCTCTGGGTTCCCTTGTCGGACATCTTCTCCTTGCCGATGCGCAGCACGTCGAGCATTTTGTCGGCGTCGATGTCGTAGGCCATCGTGACGTGGTGCAGCACCGCGCCGGGGCCGCCGTCCGGGCCCACCATCCGTTTCTGGGCGGCGCCGGCGATCTTGCCCTGGTCGGTGGCGATGTCGTTCAGCGGCTGGTACCAGGCCCGGATCCCCATGTCGCCGAGAGCGCCGAGCACCCAGTCGTCGAGATAGGCGTAGCTGTCCTGGAAGGACAGGCCCTGCACCAGGGCCTCGGGCACGGACAGTGAGTACGTGATGGTATTGCCGGGTTCGACGAACATCGCGCCGCCGCCGGAGATGCGGCGCACCACCTCGATGCCGTGCCGCTCGGCTCCCTCGGGGTCGACCTCGTTGCGCAGCGACTGGAAACTGCCAATGATCACCGCGGGGCCGCCCCATTCCCACACCCGCAGCGTCGGCGGACGGCGTCCCGCGGCGACCTCCGCCGTCAGCACCTCGTCCAGCGCCATGTGCAGCGCCGGGGGCTGCGGGCCCTCGTGGATCAGCTGCCAGTCGTAGTCCGACCAGTCGGTGGCGCGGGCGACCGCACGGCGCACCGCGACGGCGACGCCCGCCGAGGTCAGCCCGTACATCACGGTCCCCTCGGGAAGCGCGGCGTCGATCCGCGCGGCGAGCCCGGCCGCGTCCAGGTCCGCCGGGGCGCCGTTCAGGGCGTGGTTCACGGCGTCCAGCGCCTCGTCCGGTTCGAGGAAGAAATCGCCCGCGACCCGCGTGTTCCGCAGGACGCCGTCCGTCACCTCGACGTCCACGACGACCAGCTTGCCGCCGGGAACCTTGTACTCACCGTGCACGATTTCCGCCTTTCGTCCCGTCGCACGGGGAACGCCGGAGGCGGTCGTGCTGTTCCCGCCGGGCTCGCGCACGGGCGAGGGCCGGTACGTGCGGGGCCGGAGCCGGGGTCACAGGCCGCAGCGGCCTGTGACCCCGGCAGGGCGTCACGGCTTGCGGGCGAGGCCGCCGTGCTCGGCGATGATCGGAGCGTCGGACGCGTCGGCGTCCGGGCGCCACCGGGTGACCGAGACCACGCCGGGCTCCAGCAGCTCCAGGCCGTCGAAGAACGAGGTGATCTCCTCGACGGTCCGCAGGTTGTACGGGACGGCACCGCTCTTGTTGTAGCCGTCCTGGGCCTGCTCGAACCCCGGGTCGAAGCCCCGGGAACCGTCGTTGATGGACAGGTAGCTGCCGGACGGCAGCGCGTCCATCAGCCGCTTCACGATGGAGCGCGCCTCGTCGTGGTCGGCGATGTGGCCCAGGATGTTGCTGAGGATGAGGGCGGTGGGGCGGGAGAAGTCCAGGGTCGCGGCGGCGGCGGCCAGGACGCGCTCCGGGTCCAGCACGTCGGAGTCGACATAGGCGGTCGCCCCCTCGGGAGTGGAGTAGAGCAGGGCGCGGGCGTGCGCCAGGATCATCGGGTCGTTGTCGACGTAGACGATCCTGCTCTCCGGCGCGATGCGCTGGGCGACCTCGTGGGTGTTGTCGGCGGTCGGCAGGCCCGTCCCGATGTCCAGGAACTGCCGGATGCCGGCCTCGGAGACCAGATACGTGATGTTGCGTCGCAGGAAGGCCCGGCTGCTGCGGGCGATGGTCACGATGCCGGGGAAGACGCCGGTGTACGCGTCGCCAGCTTCCTCGTCGACCGGGTAGTTGTCCTTGCCGCCCAGCCAGTAGTTCCAGATCCGGGCCGAATGCGGCACCGAGGTGTCGATCTTCTGGTGTGCGGCGGTTCCGGGCGTCGTCTCGGGGTCGCTCATGGGTACGGTCCGTCTCTCAGCCGAGGCAGGCGTATTCAGCCAGCGGGTGTGTTGCCCCACAACTTACGTCTCAACAGGGTTGTTGCGCACTCCAGTTCGTCACTCATGCGGGGCATGGACGGATTCCGGTTGACGCCGTCCGGCGCTCGTCACGTGGCGCTCGCCGCGCTTTCCGGCAGGGATGCCGCGGCGGCGTCCTCACCGGGCGTCTGCGGGTGTACGCAGTGCCACCGTCGCCGCCGTCGGCCTGCCCGTGATCGGACTGTGGAAGGACGGCGACACCGGCGTCCACCTCACCCCGACCGTGCGCCACGCCCTCGCCCTCATTGAGTGCGGAGTCGGTGTTGTCTCCCTTCGCGGACGCCTCGGCCTGAGGCTTCGACACGCTCGGTTCGGGATGCTCGCCCGGGTCGTCCAGGATCGGAGACGCGCTCACACGTCGGTCCCAGTGGTGCAGTGTCTGCGGCCGGAGACCGACGTCACGCCCCACGTAGCCTCTGTCCCATGCCAGCCTCCCGCCTGCATCGCGTCGCCGTCCTCGTGCTCGAGGGTGCGAAGCCGCTCGATGTCGGAATTCCCGCGCAGGTCTTCACGACCCGCGCGAGCATGCCGTACGAGGTGCGGGTGTGCGGGGCGGCACCCGGTCTCGTGACCGGCGGCGACGGCCTGTCGTACTCCGTCGCCCACGGCCTCGACGCGCTCGCGTGGGCCGACATCGTCTTCGTCCCCGGCTACCGGTTCCCGGACCGCGACGACCCGCCGCGGGCCGTCGTCGACGCGCTGATCGCCGCCCACGCCCGGGGCGCACGGCTCGCCGCCATCTCGACGGGCGCCTTCGCGCTCGCCGCCACGGGCCTGCTCGACGGCAGGCGCGCCACGACGCACTGGCACTACACGCGGGAACTCATGGTCAGGCATCCGCTCGTCCAGGTCGACGAGAACGTGCTGTTCGTCGACGAGGGCAGCGTGCTCACCTCGGCCGGCGCCGCCTCCGGCATCGACCTGTGCCTGCACATCCTGCGCGGCGACCTCGGGGTGGCCGCGTCCAACCACGCGGCCCGCCGCCTGGTCGCGGCCCCCTACCGCAGCGGCGGCCAGGCCCAGTACGTGCCGCGCAGCGTCCCCGAGCCGCTCGGCGAGCGCTTCGGCGCCACCCGTGAGTGGGCGCTGCACCGGCTCGGCGAGCCCCTCACCCTCGACGTGCTGGCGCGGCAGGCCGGGGTCTCGCCGCGCACGTTCTCCCGGCGCTTCGTCGAGGAGACCGGCTACACGCCGATGCAGTGGGTGATGCGCGCCCGCATCGACCTGGCCCGCGAACTGCTCGAGCGGTCGCAGCGCAGCGTCGAACAGATCGCCGCCGACGTCGGCCTCGGCACCGGCGCGAACCTGCGCCTGCACTTCCAGCGCGTCCTCGGCACCACACCGAGCGAGTACCGGCGGACCTTCACCCGGGGCGCATAGCACCGTGGCGGGATCCTTTTGAACGATGGCGATCTCGCCACTGTCGGCGGCGCGAACCGCGGGCGAGCCTGGTGGCGAAGGAAAGGGACATCACTCATGACTCGCATCGCCATCAACGGATTCGGCCGCATCGGACGCAATGTGCTGCGCGCACTGCTCGAACGCGACAGCGCCCTCGAGATCGTCGCCGTCAACGACCTGACGGAGCCCGCCACGCTCGCCCGGCTGCTCGCCTACGACAGCACGGCCGGCCGGCTCGGGCGTCCGGTGACCGTCGACGGGGACGCCCTCGTCGTCGACGGCCGTCGGATCACGGTGCTGGCCGAGCGCGAACCGGCGCAGCTGCCGTGGGCCGACCTCGGCGTCGACGTCGTCCTGGAAGCCACCGGCCGCTTCACCTCGGCCAAGGCCGCCCGCGCCCACCTCGACGCGGGCGCGAAGAAGGTGCTCGTCAGCGCGCCGTCGGACGGCGCCGACGTCACGCTCGCGTTCGGGGTCAACACCGACGCCTACGACCCGGCCGTGCACACGATCGTCTCGAACGCCTCCTGCACCACCAACGCGCTCGCGCCGCTGGCAGCGGTCCTCGACGAACTCGCCGGCATCGAGCACGGGTTCATGACGACGGTGCACGCCTACACGCAGGAGCAGAACCTGCAGGACGGTCCGCACCGCGACGCCCGTCGCGCCCGGGCCGCCGGCGTCAACATCGTGCCGACCACGACCGGCGCCGCCAAGGCGATCGGCCTGGTGCTGCCGAACCTCGACGGCAAGCTGTCGGGCGACTCGATCCGCGTACCGGTGCCGGTGGGTTCGATCGTCGAACTCAACACGGCCGTCGCCCGCGACGTGACGCGCGACGACGTGCTGGCGGCATACCGCGCCGCGGCGGAGGGGCCGCTCGCCGGTGTCCTCGAGTACTCGGACGACCCGCTCGTGTCGTCCGACATCACGGGCAATCCCGCCTCGTCGATCTTCGACTCCGCCCTCACCCGCGTCGACGGCCGCCACATCAAGGTGGTCGCTTGGTACGACAACGAGTGGGGCTTCTCGAACCGCGTGATCGACACGCTCGAGCTCCTCGCCCCCCGCTGACCGGACGCCGGGGCGGTACCCCACCTCCAGCGACCGCTCCGGCACTTCCCTCGAGCGCTCCGGTCGGCCGGACGAGCACGACCCCGCCGAGGACGCCGAGCTGCACTGCTGATTCACCGAGATCATCCCGTGGCGGCTTTTGGACTCACCTTGGCCGGCTCCCCCCACGTACCGTGGCTGCGCATGACCGACTCCGAGATCGAGATCACCGCAGAGCTGGTACACGGTCTTCTCAAGGACCAGCATCCGGACCTTGCAGGGCTGGATATCCGCGAGGCAGCGGGCGGCTGGGACAACCACATGTGGCGCCTCGGGGATGAGTTGGTCGTGCGCATGCCGCGCACGGAACGTGCCCCGGATCTCCAGCGCAAAGAGCGCCGGTGGCTGCCCGTCCTGGCCCCGCGCCTTCCGCTCCCGGTTCCGACTCCTGTGCGGATCGGCGAACCGTCCGCGCGCTTCCCGAGGCTCTGGAGCATTATGACGTGGGTTCCCGGCGAGCCACTCGACTCCGCCTCGATCAGCCGCGGCGAGCACGCGGCCGACACTCTGGCGGGCTTCCTCAGGGCGCTCCATGTGGAGGCGCCCGCCGAGGCACCGACCGGTTCGGACCGCGGCGCTCACCCCGAGAAGTGCACGGACGGCTTCGAAAAGTTCTTGCAGGCCATTGCCCCAGGCGGCATCGCCGCCGACGTCCGGGCCGTCCGGGACGTCTGGGAGGATGCCGTTGCGGCCCCCGAGTGGGAGGGCCCGCCGGTATGGCTGCACGGTGACCTCCACCCGGCGAATGTCGTCGTCTCGGACGGGACGCTCTCGGGCGTGATCGATTTCGGCGACATGTTCGCCGGCGATCCGGCGTGGGACCTCGCGGCCGCGTGGCTGCTCCTTCCCGCGGGCGCGGGCTCACGGTTCTTCGAGGTGTACGCGCATGCGGACGAGGCGACGATCCGGCGCGCCCGAGGGCTCGCTGCTCTGAAAAGCCTCTTCCTCATCCTCATGGGCCAGAACGGGGAGCGGGGCCTTCCTGGCGGCAAGCCGGCATGGGGACCCGCAGGCCGGGCGGCGCTCGACCGTGTTCTGACATCCAGCTTGGGCCGGCCCTCTCGCGCACAGGCCCCGCTCCCGGATGGGGGCCGTAAGCAACGCTGATCAGTCGACCGCCCCTGTCCGGGGTGGTGATGCCGAGGACAGGGAGTTCTTGTGGTGGGGGAATTGTCCACGTGGTGCAGCAAGTGGCTGGGTTCACCGCCCGCCCGGACGCTCTTCGAACGCGCCCACCTGTCCACGGTCATGGGACTGCGGCTGGCGGACGGCCGTGAAGTCGTCGTCAAGGCAAGGCCCTTCGAGCACCGGCTGGCCGGCTGCCTGGAGGTGCAACGCCGCATGTACCAAGCCGGCTTCCCCTGCCCGGAACCGCTGGCCGGGCCGGAGCCCGTGGACGGCCAGGGGCCGTTGAGGGGCCAGGTCTTCACGGCCGAGGCATTGGTCCCCGATGGCACCGTGCTGCCGCCGCGTCCGGACGCGCCCGAACTGTTCGCGGCGGCGCTGGCCCGCCTGATGAGGGCGGCGCCGTCGGTTGCGGACGTGCCGTCGTTGGCTCCCGCGCCGCCGTGGAACGGCTGGGACCATGACGATCCGCGGCCCTGGCCGTGGCCGGACGACATGGACGTGGACCTCAACGACCGCCCCGGCCCCGGCCGGCTGGACGAGACGGCCCGCCGTGTGCGCACTCGGCTGCGGCGCGCCGCTCTGCCCGAGGTGGTCGGGCACGGCGACTTCGAGTCCCAGAACATCCGCTGGAACGGCGACAAGCTGCACGTGGTGCACGACTGGGACAGTGCGGTCGCCCGCCCCGAGGCGGCACTTGCCGGGCTGGCAGCCGCGGTCTTCCCCGCGGGCGGACCCGAAGACCGGCCTGCGACCGTCGCCGAGACCGAGCGGTTCCTGGCCGGATACGCCTGGGCCCGCAGGCGGCACTGGACGCGTGAGGAGTACGAGGTGGCCTGGGCCGCGGGGCTGTGGGTACTGGCCTTCAACGCCAAGAAGGCATCGGTCGCCCAGCTGAACGGCTCCGCCGCCGCCCGGCTGGCCGAAGAAGCACCTGAGCGGCTGCGCCGCGCGGACGCCTGATCAACCGGCCTTGCACGGTCACTGTCGGGCGACCGTGCTGGTCGCAGCCCTCGGCGAGCGGCTGTGACCAAGGGGGTCGGCATGCTGAAGTCTCCCCGAATGCCCTGCCCCACGGCCCGGCCGAAGGCAGGGTCCGGATGTGCGTTGATCTTCCGGGCGGCGGCCCTGCGCAGCCGCAGACGGTGCGGGCGCCTCTCAAAGAAGGGCCGCCCCAGCAGGCATCCCCGTCACCACCTCAGCGGAGATCCACACCATGACTGCTCAGCAGCCTCTTACCTACGACGCGTTCGTCGAACACGCCACCGCTGATCCAGCCGTCATCCTCCTTCGGACCCGCGTCCTCACCCAGCCCTGAGTCCCGGGGTCAGGAGAAGGCACCAGGCGACAGCACAGCATGTACGAAATCAGCCGGCGGCAAGTAGCTGTGGGCTTCGACATAGTGAGCAACCAGCTCAGGAGCAGCGTAGGCGACGTCGTTCCCCACGACGCGTATCTCTGCACTGCCTCGTGGACTGTCGCCCCGCGGTCCGAGCAGTCTCGAGGCACACCAAGGGCAGAAGTGATAGCCGCGCGTCTGCTGGGCCCGATGCGTCTGAGTCATACGCTGCAGCGCGTCTGCCAACCCCGAAGGTGGCGCCCCTTTCGAGTAGGTCTTACTGCGGCTGAGCCAGCCCACGTTCAGCAGCGGGACACCTCGCCAGCAGCCTGGCGCTGCTGGATCCCCATTGTCCCTGTCGTACGTGTACGGAGTCAGGTCTGCGTAGTAAGTCATGAGGTTGTCTATCACCCAGAGTCGATCGAATGGCATGTGCCGGGACCCGACCACGCCACAACGCGCTTGAGAACCACGGAACTGCGGACAGAGCCGTTTTCAAGGAGCCCGAACAAGTGCCGGGTGGTCGGCGAAGCCGAACCGCGGCCGGACATTTTGGACGTCTCCATTCGCCGCAACCCCCAGTCGTATGTGACCTTGAAGAGGGTGGCGTCGCGGTAGGCGGCGAGGGCGCCGTTGCGGTCCGCAAGCCGCCCTGCCCGCCCCGGTGACGGGACGCCGTCGGCGCCGTACCCGAACAACCCGACCTCCATCCAGCGGCGAAACGCCCGCGATGTCGGCCAGCGGACCTCGCCGCTCCGCGCGTTCTTCGCCCGAGCTGCCGGCACCAGAACCCGCTCGTCGTTCCTGCCGAGGAACGACCGCATGATCACCGGGTTGACCATCATGTCCTCGTGCTGCACCGCCCACTCGTACAGCCGGATCAGCGCGGCCTGCCCGCGGTTCCACCGCGCCCCACCGCTCGGGGCCGCTCGCGCGCGTCCGCGACGCTGTCGCTCCCGTGTCCCGGGCGGGTGTCGTAGGACGCGCCGCACCGTCCCCCGCGGGCGGGTGCGACGATCGTCGTCGGAGAGGTTCCCATCGGGGGACGCCGTGCCCGCCGACAGCCCGGCCTCATCCCGTACGCCGATCGTGATGTCCGTCGAAGGAGAGCACGTGGAAGACCCGACGCAGCAGGAGGAACAGGCGAGCGCCGAGGTGCGGGAACGGGTCCGGGACAGTTTCGAGCGCCAGGGGCTGATGGCCCACCTCGGCGCGCGGGTCACCCGCATCGGACCCGGCCGCGTGCACATCGAGCTCCCGCACCGGCCCGAAGTGACCCAACAGCACGGCTACTTCCACGCCGGCGCCACCAGTGCCGTCGCGGACAGCGCCGGCGGCTATGCCGCCTTGACGCTGTTTCCCGAGCACACCGAAGTGCTCACCGTCGAGTACAAGATCAACCTCCTCGCCCCCGCCGTCGGCAGCCGCATCGAGGCGATCGGGACGGTCCTGAAGTCCGGCCGCACCCTGACCGTGTGCCGGCTGGAGGTGTTCGGCGTCCAGGACGACGGTGAACGGAAACTCGTCGCCAACGGGCAGCAGACACTGATCCGCGTGGACCGACCCGAGGCATGAGCCCGCAGGAGTGAGCCCGTAGGAGTGGGCCCGCAGGAGGGAGCCCGCAGGAGTAGTCCGCGAGGCTGTCGCAGGTCTCACACCGGTTGCCACAGGTGGGCGAGTGCCGTCGGGGTGAGGAGCCGGTCCGGCGGCCCCTGGCCGGCCGGACGGCCGTCGCGGAGCAGCAGGCAGGTGTCCGCCGAGCGCGCCGCGTTCAGGTCGTGGGTGGCGTGGACGAGGGTCACCCCGTCGGCGGCCAGCTCCGTCAGCAGTGCCGCCGTGCGCTCCCTGCCCTCGGGGTCGAGGCCGGTGGCCGGCTCGTCCAGCAGGAGCAGGTCCGACTCCTGGGCGAGGCCCTGTGCCATGAGCGTGCGCTGCCTCTGTCCGCCGGAGAGCTCGCCGAGTTGACGGGCGGCGAGCGCCGTGATGCCGAGGCGCTCCATGGCCTCGTCCACCACCGTCCGGTCGCGCCGCGTGAGCCGGCGCCATGGTCCCCGCTCGCCCCAGCGCCCCATCTCCACGGTCTGCCGGACCGTCAGGGGAAGCGTGTCGCCGACGGCCCCGCGCTGCGGGACGAACGCCGGCGGCCGGGCTCCCTCGTGCCGGACCTCGCCCGCGGTGGGGCGGATCACGCCGGCCAGAACCGCGAGCAGCGTGGACTTCCCGCTGCCGTTCGGGCCGATCAGCGCTGTCACGGCCGACGCCGGTATCTCGCCGTCGAGTTGATCGAGCACGGGGCGGCCGGGGTAGCCGGCGGAGAGCCCGGTGAAGCGGACGCGGGGCGGCATCCGGTTCCCGAGGGCAGCGGAGGGGGTTTTATTGAACATGATTGTCATTGTAGTGTGCTCGCATGGAATGGCTGACGGGCCCCTTCGAGGTGACCTTCGTGCAAAGGGCCCTGTGGGGCGGGATGTTGGTGTCGGCGATCTGTGCCCTGGCGGGCACCTGGGTGGTGCTGAGAGGCATGGCCTTCCTCGGTGACGCCATGTCGCACGGACTGCTGCCCGGCGTCGCGCTCGCCGCGCTTCTGGGGAGCAACCTGCTGGTGGGAGCGCTGCTGAGCGCAGCCGTGATGACGGCCGGGGTCACCGCCCTCGGGCGCACCCCGCGGCTGTCCCAGGACACCGGGATCGGCCTGCTCTTCGTCGGGATGCTGTCGCTCGGCGTCATCATCGTGTCCCGCTCGCAGTCCTTCGCGGTCGACCTGACCGGGTTCCTCTTCGGCGACGTCCTCGCCGTCCGGGAACAGGACCTGGTGCTGCTGGGCGCGGCCCTGCTGCCGGCACTGACCGTCTCGGTCCTCGGCCACCGCGCCTTCCTCGCCCTGGCGTTCGACCCGCGCAAGGCCCGCACCCTCGGTCTGCGTCCGCGCGTCGCCCACGCCGTCCTGCTGGGCCTGCTGGCCCTGGCCATCGTCGCCTCCTTCCACATCGTGGGGACGCTGCTGGTCCTGGGCCTGCTCATCGCCCCGCCGGCGGCCGCGCTGCCGTGGGCGCGCAGCGTGCGGGCGGTGATGGCGATCGCGGCGCTGCTCGGCACGGCCGCCACCTTCTTCGGCCTGCTGCTCTCCTGGCACCTGAGCACCGCCGCCGGCGCGACCGTCTCGGCCCTCGCGGTGGGCCTGTTCTTCCTCTCCCACCTGGCATCGGACGTCCGCCGCCGCCGCCACCGCCACCGCGGGCGCGGGGAGGCCGGCCGCGCCGTGGCGACCGCCTGACGGGATCCGGCCGAAGAGGCCCGGTCCGAGAACCCGATCCCGATGCATGACCTGATCCGGAAACCTGATGGAGGCGATCCCCTTGCCCGTCCGAGGAAACGTCACTGCCGGAGCGTGCGCGCTCCTGGCCCTCGCGCTGCTCGCCACGGGCTGCGCGGGCGGCCGGGACGACGCCGCCTCCGCCCCACCGGCGAACCCGTCGGCCGCCGCCACCCCGCACGGACACGTCGAAGGGGCGCAGGAGAAGGCCGAGCAGCAGTCCAGGCTGCTCCTCAACGACCCGAGGAGCGGAGACACCCGCGTCCTCGACCTGATCACCGGAGAGACCCACGAGGTCTCCCGGACGCCGGGCACCTCGGCCCTCACCACGGACGGCCGGTTCGGCTACCTCCACGGTGCGGACGGCACGCGCGTCCTCGACACCGGCGCCTGGACGGTGGACCACGGCGACCACGTGCACTACTACCGTGCGGCGATACGCGACGTGGGCCGCCTCTCCGACGGCTCCGGCGCTTCCGACGATCCCGACGGCACCGGTGCGCGCGTCCGCGGCGATGCCGCGGTGACCGTCGTGACCCACGGCGACGGACGGGCCGAGATCCACCGCCGGGCCGACCTGGAGGCAGGGGACCTCGGCGCTCCCCGCCCGCTGCCCGGGAGGCACACGGGCGCCGTCGTGCCGTACGCGGAGCACCTGCTGACCCTCACCGGCGGCGCGAAGGGCGCCCCGAAGGCCGCGGTGTACGACCGCGAGGGCGAGCGCGTCCCGGCGCCGGACGCCGTGTGCGAGGAACCGCGGGGCGACGCCGTCACCCGGCGGGGAGTCGTCCTCGGCTGCGCCGACGGCGTCCTGCTGATCCACGCGGACGACGGCACGTTCACCGCCGAGAAGATCCCCTACGGCACGCGCGTCCCCGAGCGGGAACGGGCCACGGACTTCCGTCACCGGGCCGGCGGCGACACGCTCACGGCGCCGGCCGGAGACCGGGCGGTATGGGTCCTGGACATCGCCGAACGCACCTGGACACGGGTGGAGACCGGCCCCGCCGTCACCGCCGGCACCGCGGGTGAGGGCTCCCCCCTCCTCGTCCTTCGCACCGACGGGACCCTGCACGGCTACGACATCGCCACCGGCGAGCGGGTGTCCCGGACGAAACCGCTGCTGAAGGACGTACCCGGCACCGGACCGGACGCGACGGCGCCCCGGCCCGTCATCGAGGTCGACCGCAGTCGCGCCTACCTCAACGACCCGGCGGGCAGGCGCGTGTACGAGATCGACCACAACGACGGCCTGCGCGTCGCGCGCACCTTCGACCTCGACATCGAGCCGGCCCTGATGGTGGAGACAGGCCGATGACGACGACACCGAAGCTCGCCGTGCTGCGGCTGCGCCGCCTGCTCCTGACCCTGATCGCCTTCGCCCTCGCCGGCACGGCCACCGCGTGCGCGACCGGCGACGACCGGCCCCGGGTCGTGGTGACGACGAACATCCTCGGCGACGTCACCCGGGAGATCGTCGGTGACGAGGCCGACGTCACGGTGCTGATGAAACCGAACGCCGATCCGCACTCCTTCGGCCTGTCGGCCGTACAGGCCGCCGAGTTGGAGCGGGCCGACCTCGTGATCGCCAACGGGCTGGGCCTGGAGGAGAACGTACTGCGGCACGTGGAGGCCGCCCGGGAGTCCGGGACCGCCACGCTCGAGGTCGGCAGGGCGGTGGACCCGCTCGTCTTCCGGGCGCCCGCCGACGGAGGCCCCGAGGCGGCGGCCGGACAGCCCGACCCGCACTTCTGGACCGACCCCGACCGGGTGCGCACGGCCGCCCGCCTCATCGCCGACCGGGTCGTCGAGCACGTGGAGGGCGTGGACGAGAAGGCGATCCGCGCCCGCACCGACCGCTACGACGGACGACTCGCCGACCTGACCACCTGGATGGAACGCTCCTTCGCCCGCATACCCGAGCAGCGACGCGC
Source organism: Streptomyces sp. NBC_01635 (assembly GCF_045209715.1). Taxonomy (NCBI): domain Bacteria; kingdom Bacillati; phylum Actinomycetota; class Actinomycetes; order Kitasatosporales; family Streptomycetaceae; genus Streptomyces; species Streptomyces sp. NBC_01635. The sequence continues at coordinate 7,551,002 of NZ_CP109277.1, forward strand.
CCTGGTGACCAACCACCACGTCTTCGGCTACCTCGCCGAACGCTTCGGTTTCCGGACGGTCGGCGCGGTCGTCCCGAGCGGGACGACGCTGGCCTCACCCAGTTCCTCGGACCTGCGCTCGCTCACCGGGGCCATGCGCGAGGCCGGGGTACGGACCGTTTTCGCGGACTCCTCACGGCCCACCCGGCTGGCCGAGGTCCTGCGCACGGAACTGGGCGGCCGGGTGCGGGTCGTCGCGCTGTACTCCGAGTCCCTGACCGAGCAGGGCGAGGGCGCCGGCACCTACCTGCAGATGATGCGCGCCAACACCACCGCCATGACGGACGGCCTGACCGGCGACTGAACCCCGAGCGCAAGCCCCGTTTTCGAACACCACCTCCCGAAGCCGCACCCGCGCGGCAGAAAAGGAACACGCACAGTGAACACGTCGATACGCAGCAGAGTCCTCACAGGTACGGCCCTCGCCCTGGCGGTCTCCGCGGTCCTGACCGCCTGCGGAGGAGGCGGCGACACCTCCTCGTCCTCCTCGTCCGACACGAAGGGGCAGAAGGAGCAGGAGGAGCAGAAGGCGGCGAAGGGTACGCGGGACACCGGGGCCGCCGCGGTCGAGGAGCCGCTGGTCGCCACCTTCGACGGCGGCCTGTACATCCTGGACGGCAAGACCCTGAAGCTCGCCGAAACGATCGAGCTGCCCGGCTTCAACCGCGTCAACCCCGCCGGCGACGACGCCCACGTCTTCGTCTCCACCGACTCCGGCTTCCGGGTTCTCGACGCCGCGAGGCGGACCCTCACCGACATCACGTACGAAGGCGCCAAGCCGGGACACGTGGTACGGCACGCCGGCAGGACCGTCCTGTTCACCGACGGCACCGGCGAGGTCAACGTCCTCGACCCCGCCGCCCTCGCCGGCGGCGAGAAGCCCGAGGGCCGTACCTACACCTCCGCCGAACCCCACCACGGCGTCGCCATCGAGCTGAGCAACGGCGAACTCCTCAGCACCGTGGGCACCGAGGACGAGCGCACCGGCGCCCTCGTCCTCGACAGGAACGACAAGGAGATCGCGCGCAACGAGGACTGCCCCGGTGTCCACGGCGAGGCCGCCGCCCGGGGCGAGGCCGTCGCCGTCGGCTGCGAGGACGGCATCCTGATCTACAAGGACGGCGAGTTCACCAAGGTCGACGCCCCCGACGACTACGGCCGCATCGGGAACCAGGCCGGCAGCGATGCGTCCCCAATTCTCTTGGGCGACTACAAGACGGACCCGGACGCCGAGTTGGAGCGGCCCACGCGCGTGTCCCTGATCGACACCGGAACGGCGGAGCTGCGCCTGGTCGACCTCGGCACCAGCTACTCCTTCCGCTCGCTGGGCCGCGGACCCCACGGCGAGGCACTCGTCCTCGGCACGGACGGCGCTCTGCGCGTCATCGACCCGGAGACGGGCAGGACCGAGAAGAAGATCCCCGTCGTGGACAAGTGGCAGGAGCCGCTCATCTGGCAGCAGCCCAGGCCCACCCTCTTCGTCCGCGACCACACCGCGTACGTCTCCGAACCGGGCACGCGCGAACTGCACTCCGTGGACATCGAATCGGGGGAAAAGGTCACCTCCGTGACCCTGCCGAAGAGCACCGACGAACTCTCCGGCGTCGTCGCGGGCCACTGACACCCGCCGGCCCCGCCCGGCCCGGCGCAGCGCCGGGCCGGGCGGAGAGGGGGAGCCCCGTGCGGTCACCGCCGGGAGGGCACCGGCCGCTACATCCCCGAATCCAGAGTCCCGGGATCTTCCTCGACGGAACCGGCGGAACCGGCGGAACCGGCGGAACCGGCGGACGGGGCGGCCTGCTGCGGAGCCGTCAGGTACTCGTAGGTACCGGTGATGTGGAGCAGACGCTCCAACCGCGGGCCCATGTTGTCCAGGTGGAAACCGGTTCCGTCCTCGGAGGTGTGGCGGTGGATCTGCAGCAGGACGGCCAGGCCCGCGGAGTCGACCGTTCCCAGACCCTGGCAGTCCAGCCGGAGGTCCCGTACGTCCTCGCCCTCGCGCAGAGCGTGCAGGACCTGGTGGAGAACCTCGTCGCCGACCTCGTAGTCCAGGTCGCCGACGAGGGCCAGGCGCACGGTGTGCGGGGCGCCGCCGGCGAGAGGCCGGACGGGCGGTGAGAAGGGGAAGGCAGCCACAGATGATTCCCACGGGTCGAGGTCGGGAGTGCCAGGCCGCGAGGCCTGTCGTTCGGATCAGGGAGCGGGAGCGGACCGGGGCCGGACGAAGGGCCTCAGCGCGTCGCGCCCGTCGGCGATCAGGCCACGGGCCCGCGGGAAGTCGCGCAGTTGCTCCTCCAGCAGGTCCAGACCCGGCAGCACGGCGTGAGCCGGGACACCGCGTGCGGTGAGGACCTCGGCGGTCCAGGCGAGGAAGTCCGTGAAGACGTCCGCGTCGTCCACGTAGAGGGCGGCGGCCAGGAAGTCGACGATCTGGGCGAGGTCTTCGGCGGTGCGTTCCCGCTGTTCTTCGGTGTAGTCGCGCATGGCGGGAAGGCGCTGCTCCAGGTCCTGGAAGGTCCGGCGCACCAGGCCGCGGGCACAGCGGGCGATCAGGGTGTACTCCTGGTCGGCCAAGTGAGGAAGGTCGTCGAGGGCCTGGTGGGGCGGCCGCGGCAGGGGCAGCGGGCCGGCGGCCAGCCGGTCCGCCGCGCCGCGCGCGTCAAAGGCCCAGGCGTCGGCGCCGAGCAGGCGGGCGTAGCGGCCGTCGGCCCCGAAAGCGCGGCCGCCGACCATGACCGGCACGCCGGTGGCCTGGACGGCGGTGACGGCGGCGTGGGCCACGGGCAGCCGGGTGGACAGCGAGCCGGACAGGCAGACGACCGTCGACCCGGCGCGGTGGATCCGGCCGACCAGGTGAGCGGTGGGGACCTGCGCTCCGAGGTGGTCCACCTGCCAGCCCCGCAGCCGCAGTACCTCGGCCAGGAGCCGTGCGGGCAGGGCGTGCCACTCCTTGTCCACGCACGCGACCGTCACCCTGCCGCGCGCGGTCGTGGGGCGGTGGACGGGCAGAGTGGCGACGGCGCGGTCGTTGATGGCCGTGGCGGCGTGTTCGTCGGCCACGCTCATGCGGTTGGCCGCCCACTCGACGCCCACCTTGCGCTGGACGGCGCCGATGACGTCCAGCAGTACCGTCTCCGCGTCCAGCCCGCCCCGGAGGGCGTTGGTGACGAGGTCGACGGCCGAGTACTCGTCCGCGGCCCGGACCGCGGTCCAGAGTCTGTCCGCGTATTCCCGGGCCCGCTCGTCGCCGTGCGGGGAGGCGGGGCGGGTACGGACGGGGGGATGACCGGTGCCGTGTGCGCGGTCCGTGGCGGGAGCGGCCGTCATGCGGTGTACCTGCCTCGGGTGGTTCCGTCCACAGCGCTGAGGTGCGCACCGCGGGGCGCGGTGATGGCCAGCACGGCGATGTCGTCGTGGACTCCTTCGCCGATCCACTCGTCGGCGAGCATCTGGACCCGCTCGACGACCGCGGACGCGGGAAGGCCGGCACACTCGGCCAGGGCGCGCTTGAGGCGCTGCTCCCCGAACATGGCGTCGCCCATCGGCCCGCCCTTGGCCTCGGTGACGCCGTCGGTGTACAGCAGGCACGACTCACCCGGCGTCAGCCGTACCCGGGCGGTGCGGGAGCTGACCGTCGGCAGGACACCGACCAGGGAGCCGCCGGTGTCGGCTTCCTCCACGGTGCCGTCGCCGCGCACGATCAGCGGCGGGGGGTGCCCGGCGGAGGTCAGCCGCAGTACGACGTCGCGGTCCTCGCGGCTGGCGGAGACCAGCACCAGGGTGGCGAAGCGGGTGCTGTGGCTGTTGCGCATGGCGTTGTTCAGCAGCCGCAGCATTCTGCCGTGGTCGTCCGCCATCGGCAGCAGGGCGTGCAGCGTGTTACGGATCTTGCCGGTGAGTACCGCGGCCTCCAGTCCCTTGCCGGCCACGTCCCCCAGGACGGCGAAGGTGTCGGCGGAGTCCTCGCCCGGCGGGTGGACGTCGTAGAAGTCCCCGCCGATGCGGTCGGTGTCGACGCTGGGCCGGTAGCCGCCGGCGAACTCCACCCCTTCCACCTGCTGAAGAGCGGGCGGAAGGAGTGCGCGCATGAGAATGTCGGACACCGTGTTCTGCTCGGCGTAGAGACGCGCGGCGGACATCGCGGCACCCGCACGGGCGGCGAACAGTCCGGCGAAGGCCTCCTCCGACTCGCTGAAAGCGGCCTTCTGCGCCCGCCGGAACAGGATCAGCGCCCCGGCCGGCACGCCGTGGCCCGGAAGCGGGGTGATCACCAGCGAACCGACCTCGCCGAAGTGCTCGGGAACCAGCCAGTCGGGAGCGGTGGCGGGGTCGATCCACCGTGACGGCACCGGTGGAAAGCCCTGCAAGGCCTCCGCCAGTCCAGGTACCGCCTCCGGCTCGCTGGAGACGGTGGCCCGGGTGAGACGCCCCTGCCGGTCGCACATGACCATCGGCAGTTTCCGGGCCGTGGTGGGCGCGATGACCACCGCGGCGTCGGCCAGGTACTCGGCGGCCAGGCGCGCGGTGACCTCCATGCAGCGGTCCAGGTTCAGCGACGAGAGCAGGGCACTCGAGGCTTCGGAGAGGAACCGCGTGCGCTCGCGCTCCCCCTCCAGTTCCTTCAGTGCGGACCGGTAGGCGGTCTCGTCCACCAGCCACCACGCCGCCCCGCCGCCGGGAAGCGAGGACGGGCGCGCCGAGAAGAAGCGCTCGCCCACCGTGCCGGTCACCGTGGTGGCGCCAGGGGTGCGCTGCGCGGTGGTGAGCCACTCCGGGGACGGCAGAGGCCGCCCTGCGTGGGCGGCCGGAAAGAGGGCGGTGGCCGAATCGTTGAGTTCCACGACACGTCCTTCCGCGTCCACGATCACCACCGGGTAGGGGGCTGCGGCAGCGTTCGCCACACTGGTGGAACCGGAACGGAGGCCGTCCGGGGAATAAGTCATATGTCGGAGCCCTTGTGCTCGGGCTCTCACCTCAGATCACGCGAAGAAACACTTGTCAGTCGACAACTGTCCCGTAATCGGGGCGCGTCCGCAACCGCCCCTCGCGCCGTGGGCGCCCCCGGCCCGACGGCTGAGCTGCGTTCTTCGCCGGGTACCCCCGTGCGCGAAGCGGATGCGCGGGGCCGGCCCGGGCTCCCCGCCCCGTCGGCGCGGCCGCGCCGGACCGTCCGGCCCCCGACCGCTGACCGGACGGCAGGGCGGGCCCGTGCCGCACGCGGCGACGGCGGCCCGGCAGGCGGGGCCGCCGGGTTCAGAAGGGCAGTCGGCCACGGGTGCGGCGACCGGCGGAACCGCTGCGCCCCACGGCCCTCGAGCTGCTGCGGAACGGCTTGCTGAACAGGCGCCCCAGAGGGCCGGGCGCCTTTCCTCCCGCGCGGGAGCCGAAGCCCAGGGCCCGCTGGGTGCCGCGTTCGGGCCCGCGGGACAGACGGGGCACGAGGAACGCCAGTACGGCGAGAACGGCACAAAGGGCGATAACGCCGACGATGACCACGCATACCTCCAAGGGCTGTGACGTAGCTGTCGTTTGCCCTCGCCCACGGAGGATAAAAGCGGTCAAGGGCTCGCTCGGTGAGCGGGAGGCCCGCCCGGGGACCGTTTCCCGGGAGGTGCCGCCCGCCGTCGTCGCCTCGCTGCGTCGACCTCCGCCGGACGAGGCCGGGCAGGACGGACTGCCTCGCGTGCCGGCCGGAGAATGGATGACCCCCGACAACATGACACAGCACACCCTGCCCTCCCCGTCCGCCGACCGGTCCGCCGGTGAACGCGCGCTGCGGATGCGCCGCAGGCTGGAACGGCTGATCGGCATCGCCGCGACGGAGGGCAATGCCCTCCGTCGCCCTGCGCAACGGTGACGAGATCTTCCCCGCCATGCTGGAGAGCGTGCGGTCCGCCGAGTACACGGTGGACATGATGACGTTCGTCTACTGGAGGGGCGACATCGCCCGGCAGTTCGCCCAGGCCCTGGCGGAGCGGGCCCGCGCGGGAGTGCGGGTCCGGCTGCTGCTGGACGGCTTCGGCAGTCGCACGATAGAGAAGGGCCTGTTGAAGGACATGCGCGAAGCCGGCGTGCACGTGGCCTGGTTCCGGCAGCCGGTGGCGCTCTCGCCGCTCAAACAGAACCATCGCTGCCATCGCAAGGCGCTGCTCGTGGACGAGCAAGTGGCGTTCACCGGCGGAGTGGGCATCGCCGAGGAATGGTGCGGCGACGCCCGCAACGAGCGCGAGTGGCGCGACACGCACGTCGAGGTACGCGGTCCGGCGGTGGACGGCATCGCCGCGGCGTTCGCACAGAACTGGGCCGAGTGCTCCGGCGAACTCTTCGACCGTCACGACCGGTTCAGCGAACACCGGCCCCAGGGGGACGCGGTGGTGCAGGTGGTGCGCGGTTCGGCCAGCTTCGGCTGGCAGGACATGCAGACCCTCATGCAGGTGATGATCGAGTCGGCCGAGGAGCGGTTCCGGCTCACGACCGCCTACTTCTCACCGGACGCCTACTTCATCGAACTCCTGTGCCGGGCCTCGCGGCGCGGTGTGGAGGTGGAGATCCTGTTGCCCGGCCCGTACACCGACAAACGGGTCTGCCAGCTGGCCGGACAGCATTTCTACGAGGACCTGCTGGCCTGCGGCGTGAAGATCTACCAGTACCAGCCGACGATGCTGCACGCGAAGGTCATCACCGTGGACGGAACGGCCGCGCTCATCGGGTCGACCAACTTCAACCGGCGGTCCCTCGAACACGACGAGGAGGTCATGCTGGCCGTCCTCGACGAGGAGTTCACCGCGACCCTCGACACCCACTTCGACGAGGACGTGGCGGTCAGCGAACAGATCCGGGGAGGACGCTGGGGGAGACGGTCGCTGCTCCAGCGGGCGCGCGAGACGGCCGTCCTGCCCCTACGCCGTTTCCTGTGACGTCCGCGCGAGCGCGCCGGAGGACGACGGGGCACCGGGGAGGCCAGGTCTCAGTGGCCGCGGACGCCCGCTGCTCCCGGTGACCGGTGAGCGGGGCCGGCGGAGGATACTGTTGCCCCGTGCCCCGCGTCCCCGTTCCCCGGACGCCGAGCCACGGACGAGGGGGAAAGCGCCGGAGCGGGGCGGGAAGCACCGGACGGAACCCGGAGAGCGGGCGGGGTCCAACCGGTTCAGCCCGTGACACGGGGACGACCATCCCATCGGAGTGCCGGAGTGCCCCACGTGGTGAACGCGCAGACCGCACCCCGCTCGCCCCAGCCCGGGCGAGCGGCCGAAGCGGCGTGCGAGGTCGTAGAACTCCTCGAGGTGCTGTGGGACCGGGGGCGTGACGCGGCCCCGGTCGCCCCCGTCTCCACCTCGCAGTTGCGTGTGCTCTACAGCCTCGAACGGGAACAGGGGATCAACCTGCGCAGGCTGGGTGAGATCCTCGGATCCTCCCCGCCCTCCGTCAGCCGCCTCTGCGACCGGCTCGAGGCGCTCGGCTTCGTGGAGCGGACCCCGAGCCCCGTCAGCAGGCGGGAGCTGATGCTCAACCTGACCAGGCGCGGGGCGGCATATCTGCGTGAACTCCGGGTGCAGCGCGAGGAAGTGCTCCGATCGGTGATCGAGAGCATGCCCCCCGATTCCCGCGCGGCCCTGCGCGACGGGCTGGACGCCTTCCGCGACGCGGTGGAACGGAACGCGCTGATCCACAAGGCGCCCCGGACGGACAGAACCGCCTGAGGGCGCCCGGGACGCATCCCGAGGGCGGGCCCCGCTCCGTGGCGGGCAGGCCGACGGAACCGCCTCACGAACCGGGTCGCGATCCGTCCCCGGTACGCCCGTACCAGTCGAGGCAGACCACCAGGGCGTCATCGTCGACCGGGCTCTCTCCCCGGTACGCCGCGAGCTCACGCAGCACCGCGCCCGGCACCTGCGCCGGCGGCAGCAGCCGGGTGGCCATGAGGGCCCGGGCAAGTGCCCGTTCGCTGTACTTCTCCCCGGCCGAGGAAGTCGCTTCGTAGACGCCGTCACTGCCGATCAGGAAGCGGTCGCCGGGACGCACCTGAAAGTGCTCGGACGCGTACGGGGTGTCCTCGAACATGCCGAGGGGCAACTGGGCGTCGAAGGGCAGGGCGTCCACGTTCTTCCCGCGCAGCCGCCACATCCGCGGGGACCCCGCGTCCACGGCCTCGACCTCGCCGGTCACGAGGTCGAACCGCAGCAGCAGGACGGAGACGTGGGCGTCGCCGCGGTACTGCGCGTACACCGCCTGATCGGCGAGGCGCGCCTGGTCGGACAGGTCGAGACCGGCGCGCCGGGCGTTGCGCATCGCGTTGACGGCGAGGTTGGTGAGCAGAGCGGCCTCGATGCCCTCCCCCATGCCGTTGGTGACGGTCAGCGTGAGGTGGTCCGCGGACACCGACCAGTCGAAGTTGTCCCCGAAGATCGCGTACGCGGGTTCGAGATGCCCCCCGAGGGAGAACTCCGGACGGGAGCAGGCCCGGCCCGGCAGCAGGTGCCACTGCATCTCGGCCGCCAGGGTCAGGCGCGTGGCACGGCGCGCCAGGACGTACAGGTCCGTGTCGCGTTCGGCCACGAGGATCTCGTGGCCGAGAACCTCGCAGATGTGCTGCATCTCGGGAAGGAGAGCCTGCGCGTAGCGGCCCTCCGGCATCGTGACGGACAGCACGCCCGTCCGGTCGCCGCGAATGGTGACCGGGAGATGAACGTCCACCGTGTGCCCGGGAGGATCGGGAACCACGTACGGTTCCTGGGATCCGAAGGCGCGGCCCTGAGGGCTGTCGTGGATCATGACCGGTTCCGTCGTGAACGGAACCGGTTCGACGGCCTGCAGCGATCTCATCGCGTAATCGGCCATCCGCAGTTCGACGCGCGCCGCACCGTACTGTTCCGCGAGAGCCGCCGTGACGATGTCCAGCAGCGCGTGCGGGGGAGCCGCCCGCAGGGCGCGCTCGACGGCGGCGAGTCTGTTCACGTCATTCCGCTTCCCTGCGTACCGGACCCGGCCATGTGGCGACGGCTGTGGGCCGATGGGTTCGCTCCGCGGCGGACGCGCCGCCCCGTGGGCCGGCCCCAGGTTACCCCGACCGCAATATCGTGACGATTCCCGCCCGGACTCTCCACACCCTCCCGGGTCCCTTCCTCGGGGCCGCCGTCCTTCCTGCGCGGCGAGCCGCGCGGACCCCGGCGGCGAACGGGGCCGCCTCCTGCGGCCACTGAGGGCGCCGGGAACGAAGGGCCGAGCGGAGAAAGAGGCGAGAGGGAGGGCGGGAGCCCGTGACCAGGCCTTCCACGCCGCAGAGGGCCGCAGGTTCTTCCACCGACGGCGCCGGGGTCAGCCGCACATCGTCCGCGGCCGTGTTCTCCCCGGCGCGGGCAGGGAGGATGGGCAAGGTCGTCGGCACGCACACACCGAGGTGAGAGATGCAGTTCACCACCCGTCCCACCCTTCAGGGCACCTTCGGCATGGTGTCGTCCACGCACTGGCTGGCGTCCCAGTCGGCCATGGCCGTCCTGGAGGGCGGAGGCAACGCGTACGACGCGGCCGTGGCGGGCGCCTTCGTGCTGCACGTCGTCGAGCCGCACCTCAACGGACCGGCCGGCGAGGTGCCCATCCTGCTCGCGCCCGCCGGCGGCGAGGTGCGGGTGCTGTGCGGGCAGGGCGTCGCACCGGCCGGGGCGAGCGCCGCCCACTACCGGGCGCTCGGCCTGGACCTCGTCCCGGGCACCGGACCGCTCGCCGCCGCCGTGCCCGGCGCCTTCGACGCCTGGATGCTCCTGCTGCGCGACCACGGCACCCGCTCCCTCGCCGAGGTCCTCCAGTACGCCGTCGGATACGCCGAGCACGGGCACGCGCCCGTGGAGAACGTCGGCGGGACCGTCGAGACCGTACGGGAGCTGTTCGAGACGGAGTGGACCTCATCGGCGCAGGTGTACCTGCCCGGCGGCCGGGCGCCGCGCCCCGGCGAACTGTTCCGTAATCCGGCCCTCGCGGCCACGTGGCGGCGGCTGCTGGCCGAGGTCGCCGGCGCGGGCGGCCGGGAGGCGCAGATCGACGCCGCGCGGGAGGTGTGGCGCACCGGCTTCATCGCCGAGGCACTGGTCCGGCAGGCCGGGCGGCCCACCCTGGACACCAGCGGCGAGCACCGCGCCGGCACGCTGACCGCCGCCGACCTCGCCGGCTGGTCGGCGACGTACGAGACCCCGGCGACGTACGACTGGAACGGCTGGACCGTGTGCAAGGCGGGCCCCTGGAGCCAGGGCCCCGTCCTGCTCCAGCAGCTCGCCCTGCTCCCGCCGGAACTTCCCCCGTACGGCTCCGCCGACTACACGCACCTGCTGATCGAGGGCAGCAAGCTGGCCATGGCCGACCGGGAGGCCTGGTACGGGGACGCGGCCGAGGTGCCGCTCGACGACCTGCTGTCGGCGGAGTACAACGCCGAGCGGCGCACCCGGGTGGGACCCCGGGCCTCACACGTGCTGCGGCCGGGCAGTCCCGGCGGGCGCACCCCGCGGCTGAGCGCGCAGGCACGCGCGGCGGCCGCCGGCGCGGGCGGCCCGCGCGAGGCGGGGGGCCGGGGGAGGGACGCCGTGGTGCCGGGCGTCGGCGAGCCGACGGTCGCCAAGCCCCCCACGTCCCCCGTGCCGGGCGAGCCGGAGGTCTCCGGCGACGGGGCCACCCGGGGCGACACCTGCCACCTGGACATCGTCGACCGCTGGGGCAACATGGTCGCGGCCACCCCGAGCGGCGGCTGGCTCCAGTCCAACCCGGTCGTGCCCGAACTCGGCTTCCCCCTCGGCACCCGGCTCCAGATGACCTGGCTGGAGGACGGACTGCCCAACACGCTGACGCCGGGACGCCGCCCCCGGACCACCCTCACCCCGTCCCTCGCCCTGCGTGACGGAGTGCCGGTGATGGCGTTCGGCACGCCCGGCGGGGACCAGCAGGACCAGTGGCAGCTGCACTTCTTCCTCGCCGTCGCGCTGCGCGGCCCGGTACGCGGCGGGCTCGACCTGCAGGGCGCGATCGACGCCCCGAACTGGCACCACGACAGCTTCCCCGGCTCCTTCTACCCGCGGGGCACGCGCCCCGGCAGCGTCACCGTGGAGTCCCGGACGGACCCGGCGGTGGTGCGGGAGCTGCGGCGCCGGGGCCATGAGGTGACGGTCGGCGAGGCCTGGTCGGAGGGCAGGCTGTGCGCGGTCGCCCGGGACCCGGCCACGGGCGTGCTCTCGGCGGCGGCGAACCCGCGCGGCATGCAGGGCTACGCGGTGGGCCGCTGAGCCCATACCCGGTCGGACCGAGGACCCATATTCATGCGGATACCACCTGGAGTGCACCGAACGGGTGGGGTTTGTCAGTGGGGCATGTTCTCATGGGAGGCATGATCAAGGACAACGAAACCATCGAAGAGTTTCTCGCACAGCACGCCGCCGACGTGGAGGACGCCGTCCGCAAGGCCGCCGCGCAGGAGATCATGCCGCGCTGGCGCCGGCTCGCCGACCACGAGGTCGACCGCAAGTCCGGCCCGCACGACCTGGTGACCGACGCCGACCGGCAGGCCGAGCTGTACCTCACCGAGGCGCTGTCCGCCCTGCTGCCCGGCTCGGTCGTGGTGGGCGAGGAGGCGGTGCACGCCAACCCGGCGTCGTACGAGGGGATACGCGGCGAGGCGCCGGTGTGGATCATCGACCCGGTCGACGGCACCCGGCAGTTCGTGCACGGCGACACCGGATTCTGCACCCTGGTCGCCCTCGCGCTCGGCGGAGTCGTCCACGCCTCGTGGACGTTCGCCCCGGTCCACGAAGAACTCGCCACCGCCGTAAGGGGACAGGGCGCCTTCCTCGACGGCGTGCGGCTGCACGCCGGTTCCCCGGATCCCGGCAGCGATCTGCGCGTGGCCACCTCCCACCCGGACTTCACGACGGACGACCAGAAGCGCTCCCTCCTCGGCCTGTGGACGGACGGTGTGGCGCCCCGCTCCTGCGGCTCGGCCGGACTGGAGTACCTGGCCGTCGCCCGCGGTGAGTCGGACGCCACCGCCTTCTGCTGGGAAGCCGCTTGGGACCACGCGGCGGGCCTGCTCCTCGTCGAGGAGGCGGGCGGCACCCACCTGACCCGAGCCGGCGAGCCCTTCCGCATCACGGGCGGCAACGACCTCCCGTTCACCGCGGCCCGCGACGAGGCCACGGCCCGCCGGGTGACGGGACTGCTGTCAGCCGGAGTCTGACCTCCGGACCCGGAGTCCGACCTCCGGGTCCGACGCGCCCTCCGAGGCGGTGATGCGCCGGCCGGCGACCTCGAACCCGGTGACGGCGCCGACCGGCGGCCGGCTCTTCGGGCGGGCAGGCGGGTGAAGTCCCCGAAGCCACGGCCGGGCCCGCCGAAGTCCACGGCGAGACCGGTGCGCCCGGCTGCCCGGGGCGGTGCGACGACCGTGCCGGTGACGACCGCACCTTCCGGCAGGGGCCTGGTGCGGTACCGGGTGAAGTGCCGGTGCGGCCTCGCCGAGTCCCACGCCCGCGCGGACTCGGCCCCGGTGACGTTCCCGGCGTGCGCCGACACCCGGACGGTGCCCTCGGTGGGCACCCCGTGCACGGCCTCGTGGACGAACACACCGACCTGGCCGAAGCCCTTTCGAACCCGCGCGAGACCGGTTCGGGAGGCGGCGCCTCCGTCGCCGCCGTCCGGGGAACCGGCCACGTCCCGCAGCGGGTTCCCGGCCGGCGGCACCGGCGGCACCGGCGGCACCGGCGGCACCGGCGGCACCGGCGGCACCGGCGGCACCGGCGGCACCGGCAGCGACCGGCCGAGGACCGCCTGCCGCAGGACACGTCCCTGGTCGTCGAGTTCGTACCGGTACCGGGCGCCCGTACCGGAGAGGGGAAACCTCAGCCACCGAGTCACGCGGCGGAGGTCGCCCGGGGCCGGGAGGGTGTCGGTGTCCCGGCATATCCTGGGTTTCCCGATCGCCCCCGGTTGCCTCCGGGTGCCGTCGGCCGACGAAGGAGTTCCGAAGGTGGCGTCGATGCTCGATGTGGTCGTGGTGGGTGCGGGACCGAACGGGCTGACCGCCGCCGTGGAACTGGCCCGGCGCGGTTTCTCCGTCGCGTTGTTCGAGGCGAGGGGCACCGTCGGGGGCGGCGCCCGCACCGAGGAACTGACCCTGCCCGGCTTCCGGCACGACCCGTGCTCCGCGGCCCACCCGCTGGGCATCAACTCGCCCGCCTTCCGGGCCCTCCCGCTGGAGCGCCACGGCCTGGAGTGGCTGCACGCGGACCTGCCCATGGCCCACCCCTTCCTCGACGGCACGGCGGCCGTGCTGTCCCGGTCGGTCGGCGAGACGGCCGCCTCCTTCGGCCCGCGCGACGCCGGAGCGTACCGACGCCTGGTCCAACCCTTCCTGCCCCGGTGGGACACCCTGGCCCGCGACTTCATGTCCCTGCCGCTCACCGCGCTGCCCCGCGACCCGCTCGGCCTCGCCCGCTTCGGCCTCGTCGGACTCCAGCCCTCCACCTGGCTGATGCGCCGCTTCCACGACGAGCGGGCCAGGACCCTGTTCGCCGGACTCGTCGCCCATGTGATGGCGCCCCTCGGCGGCTTCGCCACCGGCGCCATCGGCCTGGTCTTCGCCCTCGCCGCGCACGCCCGCGGCTGGCCCGTCGCCCGCGGCGGCTCCCAGGCCCTCTCGGACGCCCTCGCGGCCTACCTGAAAGACCTCGGCGGCGCCGTCCACACCGACTATGAGGTCAAGCGCCTCGACGACCTGCCGCCGGCCCGCGCGTACGTCTTCGATACCTCGCCCACCGCCCTCGCCCGCATCGCCGGCTTCGGCAACCACTACGCGAACTACCGCTACGGCCCCGGCGTCTTCAAGATCGACTATGCGCTGGACGGTCCCGTGCCGTGGACCGCTCCGGAGGCGCGCAGGGCCTCCACCGTGCAGATTGGCGCGGACAGTGCCGAGATCGGCGCCGCCCTGCGCGCCGCGTCCCGGGAAGGCCGCGCCCCCGACCGGCCGTTCCTCATCACCGTGCAGCCCAGTGTCGTCGACCCCACCCGGGCGCCGGCGGGCAAGCAGGTCTTCTGGGCCTACGGCCACGTCCCGAACGGCTGGACCGGCGACCTGACCGACGCCGTGGAACGCCAACTGGAGCGCTTCGCCCCGGGGTTCCGCGACCGGGTCCTGGCCCGTGCCACCGCGGGTCCGCCCGAACTCGCCGCCCGCAACGCCAACTACGTCGGCGGCGACATCGGCTCCGGCGCCGCCGATGGCCTCCAGCTCCTGCTGCGCCCCAAGCTCTCCCTGTTCCCGTACTCCACCCCGCACCCGGCCGTGTTCCTCTGCTCGTCGGCCACCCCGCCCGGTCCCGGCGTCCACGGCATGTCCGGGCACAACGCGGCGAAGGCCGTCTGGAGGAGGCTGCGGCAGACATGACCACCATCACCCTCGTCCAGGGCGACATCACCCGTGAGCACGCCGACGCCATCGTCAACGCGGCCAACTCCTCCCTGCTCGGCGGAGGCGGCGTCGACGGCGCGATCCACCGCCGCGGTGGCCCCGAGATCCTGGAGGAGTGCCGCCGCCTACGTGCCTCGCACTATGGAAAAGGCCTGGCCACCGGCCGGGCCGTCGCGACCACGGCGGGCGCGCTGGACGCCCGCTGGGTGATCCACACCGTCGGCCCGCGGTTCAGCCACGAGGAGGACCGCTCGGAGTTGCTGGCCTCCTGCTACCGCGAATCCCTGCGCGTGGCCGACGAGCTGGGCGCACGCAAGGTCGCCTTCCCGGCCGTGTCCACCGGTATCTACGGCTGGCCCCTGGACGACGGGGCGCGCATCGCCGTCGAGACGGTGCGGAGGGCCGGCGCCGCCGTCGAGGAGGTGCGGTTCGTCCTCTTCGACGACCGGGCCTACGAGGCGTTCGCCGCGCAGCTCCGCTGACCCCCGGCCGCCGCCGAGGCATGTGCCCGGCCCGGGGCGCCGCCACGCGCACGGTCGTGCGCGCCGGGCGCGGCGCCGGCACGACCCTCGGTGCGCACCGGCCCGGACCGACGGCGGCGCAGGCCGGCCGGACGCCGCACACGGAACCGGTCGACGCGGTGCCTCCATGACCCGATCCGCCGAACGATCCGCCGACCCGCCGGGGCTCCGCTTTCACGGCCGATACGCTGCGCGAGTTGCCGTATGCGCGTGGTCACCCACACCATGGAGATCTCGTCCGGAGGCCGACCGGTCCGGCCTCGTCGCCGGGGACGGAAGGGGTGCCCCACATGACCAGGTACTTCGAGAGCGGCACCGGTGAACTCGTCCCCGACGCGCTGTCCGGATTCGCCCGCGCACACGCGGACCTCGTGGAGTACGACCCCGCGGACGGATACATCACCGCCCGGCGCACCGCACCGACACGGACCGTGGGTCTCCTCTCCGGCGGCGGTTCGGGACACGAACCCCTGCACGCCGGATACGTCGGTACGGGCATGCTCGATGCCGCCTGCCCCGGGAGGCTCTTCGCCTCTCCGCACAACCGGCAGATCTTCCGGGCCTCCCGCGCGGTGGCGGGGCCGAACGGCGTGCTGCACATCGTGAAGAACTACACGGGGGACCGGATCAACTTCGGTATCGCGGCCGAGCGGCTCGCCGACGCGGGGATCGCCTGCGGGCGGGTCCTCGTCGACGACGACCTCGCCTCCGACTCCGAGGAGATCGCCGCCGGACGCCGCGGCACGGGCGCCACGGTCCTGGTGGAGAAGGTCCTGGGCGGTGCCGCGGACACCGGGATGGGACTCGACGGACTGGTGGAGCTCGGCACCACCGTGGCGAACCGGTGCCGGACGCTCGCCGTCGCGTCCGCCGCCCACCATGTTCCGGTCACCGGCGAACACGCCTTCGAGCTGCCGTCCGGTGAACTGGAGTACGGCGTCGGTATCCACGGCGAACGCGCCGACCGCACTCGGAGCCAGAAACAAGTGGGCGTACTGGTGGAGGACATGGCGGGCGCGTTGCTGGACGCACTGCGCCCCGGACCCGACGATCCTCTGGTCGCCCTGGTCAACGGACTGGGCTCGGTCACGTCGCTCGAGCTGTACGGCATCTTCGGGGAGCTGGGCCGCTTCCTCGACACCCGGCGGGTGCGGCTCGCCCGGCACCTCGTCGGCGACTACGTCACGGCACTCGACATGCGGGGCTTCTCCCTGACCCTCATGGTCGCCGACCCTACGGTGCTGGACTTCTACGACGCTCCGGTCCGCACCCCGGCGTGGCGATGGTGAGGGGCCGACCAGCCGACAGGAGCAGGAGGACGGCACCATGACGACCGCCGTTTTCGACAGCACGCGGACCCGTGACTGGACGCGTCGCTTCGCCGCATCCGTGTACGACACCGAGGCCGAGCTGACCGAGCTCGACCAGCAGGTGGGAGACGGTGACTTCGGGACCAATCTCGCCGCCGGAGTCCGGGCCGCCGTGCTCCGGCTCGATCGGACGGGGGGTCCGGCGGGCTCCGCGGAGACGCTGGGGGCCGTGGCCACCGCCTTCCTCGACGAGATCGGCGGGACCAGCGGCCCTCTGTTCGGTCTGCTGTTCCAGGCGTTGAGCAGGGCCGCCGCCGATTCCGACGTCGGCTTGACGACGGGCGCGCTCGCCGAAGGCACCGCCGAGGGCCTGGCCGCCATCCGCCGTGTGGGTGATGCCGCGCCCGGGGACAAGACACTGGTCGACGCGCTGGCCCCTGCCGCCGCCGCGCTGCGGGCGGCACAGGGCACGCCTGCCGCGGCGGCGCTGGCCGCGGCAGCGGACGGCGCATGGCAGGGGGTGAGGGACACCGCGTGCCTGACGGCGCGCAGGGGCCGGGCGAGCTACCTGGGTGAACGGGCGACAGGTATCCCCGATCCCGGAGCGGTGGGCGTCGCCCTGTTCTTCGCCTCCGCCGCCGAGACCGTGCACACCCTGGCACCCCACCTGTCCACCGGCTGATCCTTCCCCCGCCCGGGGAGACGGGCCGGACGTCGTCGTCTGCTTCTCTCCCCGGTCGGGGAGGCCGCCTCCCGAACCGGGGGCGCCGGAATCCAGGGGGCACTGGGGCCCGGTGTACCGGGCCCCAGTGCCCCCTACACACCGATCCTGCTTCGGGCCCATGCCAGCAGTTCACCGTCGGCGAGGTGCGCGACCCACAGGTCGGCCTTCTCCGCCTCTCGACCCGGCGGGCGCGGTCCGATGCCGAGGACGCGCAGGCCCGCCCGGCGGGCCGACTCCATGCCGGTCAAGGAGTCCTCCACGGCCAGGGCCTCCTCGGGCGGCACACCGCAGAGACGGGCGGCCACCCTGTAGACGTCGGGCTGCGGCTTCGGCCGTACGCCCTCCTCGGCGACCACGACGTGGCCGAAGCAGCCGAGGAGCCCGGCCCGGTCGAGGCATGACTCCACCACCTCGCGGGGGCAGTTGCTCGCCACGGCGAGAGGAAGGTGGCGGGCGGCCCTCCGGACCAGCGAGGCAGCGCCCGGCATGGTGACGGGGTCCCGGTCGACCAGCGCGGTGAAGGTGTCGAGGAGCGTCCCGGTCAGGTCCTCCACGAGGTCCGGTTTCCCGGTCTCCTCGGCCATGAGCGCGCCGCACTCGGTGTAGTGCATGCCCTTCGCCCGGTCGGCGAACCCGGCCGGCGGTTTGAGGCCGAACGCCCGGAAGGTGATGTTCCGGGCTTCCTGCCAGTGCTGTTCCGTGTCCATCAGAGTTCCGTCGCAGTCGAAGACGATGGCGGCGGGTGACCAGGAAAGGATGCGATGAGCTGTCATGCAGGTGCCGTTCTCGAAGGCCGCGTCGACCGGTTCGATGCCGGGGCGCAGGCGTGTCTGGATGGAAGTGATCCACTCGCGGACATGAGTGGGGCGGGGATGCCGTACGGCTGCCGCAGTCGTGCGGGCGTGGCTGAGGGCGTCGTGACGGACGCGAGGCGTTGTTCCGGGCGAATCCCGAAAACATCGTGGCCGTTACGTTAATTTCGCTTCTGTGATTTCCGCAATCACCAATTCGGGTGCATGGGAACGTCGCGCCCGAAGGTCTTCGGTCTTCCGGGTGAGGGGCGGAGAAAGGGGCCGGCGTGCTGGAAATGCGGTCGGCGTCCCTGGTGGGAGCTGCTTCCGGGGTGTTGCGGAGCCGGCCGGGGCAGAGGTTCTCAGGCTCGGCCGAAACGATTCTTCCCAACGGGGCGACGCAGAGCGCGTTGAGGTCCGTACCCACGCATGGCCCAAGAATAATAAGATCTTCGCGCGCTGCGCATGTGCCTCAATGGGGGGTGCCCGGATTTTCCTGTCGTAGCGTTGGCGCGTTTGATCGAAGGTGGAACTGCAGTGCAGGACAGGGCGCGTGCGACCCGCAAAGTGCTGTTGGAGTCGGCAGCACATCTATTCGTCGAGCGAGGATATTCGGGAACGAGTGTCAATGACATAAGCGATCACTCGGGAAGAACCAGTGGGGCGATCTATTTCCATTACTCCAGCAAGGAGAAGCTGGCACTGGCCGTGGTCCGCGAGCAGTTCGCCACCTGGCCGCAGCTCGCCGTCGCCTATGCCAGGCCGGGCGTCCCTCCGCTGGAGAAGCTGGTCGGCCTCAGCTTCCGTGTCGCGGAGTCCCTCAGTGAGGACGTCGTGGCGCGTGCCGGTGCACGGCTGTGGGCGGAACGCCGCACCATCGAGGCCGACGTACCCACGCCGTTCGACGCCTGGTCGGTGGCCGCCACCCGGCTTCTCGCCCAGGCCCGCACCAGAGGCGAACTCGCCGAAGGAGTCGAGCCGTCGGCCGCAGCCGTGACACTCGTGTGCGCGTTCTTCGGGCTCTGCACCCTGACGGACGAGATGCCGGGCGGGCGGAACTGGCAAGAGCGGCTGGACCAGTGGTGGATGCTGGTCCTGCGGTTCCTGCAGGCGAATCCTGACCCGGCCGCTCTGCTCGCCCGCGCGCGGGTGCGGATTGCCGCGCGCCAGGAGGGCCCGGCCTTGTCCCGGACCTGACGGAGCACCTGCCCGGGACGGCGGGCCGGGCGAGCGCCGGGCAGCCGGGGCCGAGGGTCGGCCAGTGCACTCCGGGGACGAGGTGAGGGAGGCCGCGCGCCGCGAGTTCGGCCTCCTCGCCGCGGCGAGGACGCCGAACGCCGTGCAGCCGGGGCCGCGGGGACCGGAGCGCAGCCGGACGACGCACGGGGCCAAGGATTCCGTACAGCTGCGACGGTCCGAGGAGGAACTCCGTGGCGTCACCGCCGCAGGCGCGGTGACGTGAGAGCGGTGACCGGCCCGCCGATCCCTTGTGCCGGAGAGGGGCGGTGGCGCGGGGGAGGCGCGTTCGAGGGGGTGGCGCAAGGAGTGATGCGCAGGCCGGAACCCTGGCCGGCCTCCCGTTCGGCCGCGCCGTGGAGCACCGCCCCCGCGGCGTGCGGCAGCCCGTGGGCTCAGTCGGTGAGGCCCAGCGCCCCGGCCGCCTGGATCGCCAGCCAGACCTCGGTGAGCGCGCCGGTCGAGGACAGGTCGCGGCCGGAGAGGGCGCCGAAGCGTCGCAGCCGGTAGGCGAGTGTGTTGGGGTGGATGTGCAGCGCCGTGGCGGCGGTCTCGGTGCGGCGGTCGCGTTCCATCCAGGTGCGGGCGGAGACCAGCAGCTGGGAGTCGTGCTCCGCGTCGTAGCGCAGCACCTCGCCGAGCACGTGGTCGACCAGCGCGGTCAGGACCGCGGGGTCGTCCGACAGCCAGCGCCCCGTCGCGTCGGCGCCGTAGCGGACCAGCGGGCGGCCCGACTCGCCCGCCTTGGAGACCGCCCACAGGGCCTCGCGCTGGGCGACCTTCAGAGCCGCGCCCGGCCGGAAGGGGCGGCTCATCCCGGCCGTCACGGCCGGCAGCGCGCCGATGGTGTCGGCCAGTTCCGGCGCCCCGAGGACGTACCGGTCCTCGCCCCAGGTCAGCAGCAGATGGGAGTGGTCCTCGAGGCAGGCCAGCAGCGCCTCGTCGGGGGTGTGCCGGACCACGATCAGGACGGTGTCGCCCTCGATGGAGTGCCGGGCCAGCCTGCGGCGGGCGGCTTCCGGGTCGAGCACCTCCTGGAGCAGCTCGGCCAGCGTCTCGGCTCCCTCGCGGCGCAGCGTCTCGCGTTCGCTGCGCACCATCGCCACCCGCAGTGCCGCCACCGTCGCGATGTGCTGGACCACCGCGAGGCCGGCGGGCTGGGCGCCCTGCCGCTCGTACGCCACCAGGAAGCCCGCCGGGCCGCCGGGCGCCGGCACCGGCAGGACGAAACCGCCGGGGACGGTCGGCGCGGCGTCCACCGAGGCGGGCAGCACCCCCGGACCGGGCGTCGGCACCCCGGGCAGCAGCGGGCGGCCCTGCGGGGTGCAGAGATACACGTCATACCCGGACAGGCGTTCGAGGCGGCGCAGGAGGGTCGGGGTGTCGAGGTCCTCGGCGACCATCCAGCGCAGCGAGCCGAAGACCTGCAACTGCGCGCCCAGCCGGTGCCGGGCGTCCTCCTGCACCGCGGCGGCGACCTCCTGGGAGACCGCGATGAACGGAACGGCGAGCGGCACCTCCAGCACCGGGAAGCCCCGCTCCTCGGCCGCCAGGAAGAACGCCTCGTGCAGCACGGGCATGTGCAGCTGCGCCGAGAGGGCCAGCGCGGAGACGCCGGCGTCGTCCAGCCGCTCCAGATAGCGGCGCTGCCCGGCCGCCGTGCGAGGGATCCCGAGCCCCGTCGTCATGAGGATCTCGGCCCCCAGAAGCCATGGGGTCGGATCGTCCA
The DNA here is from genome assembly GCF_045209715.1 of Streptomyces sp. NBC_01635. Classification (NCBI taxonomy): domain Bacteria; kingdom Bacillati; phylum Actinomycetota; class Actinomycetes; order Kitasatosporales; family Streptomycetaceae; genus Streptomyces; species Streptomyces sp. NBC_01635. The sequence continues at coordinate 7,571,795 of NZ_CP109277.1, forward strand.
ACTCGCTTACGTGCGCCCACGATACGGAGCGGCCGAGGCCGCTGATGCCCGCCTTCACGGACAGCTGGAGGGCGGGGAAGGAGAGGAGATCCTCGACGGTGAGTTTGTCGGCAGGCACATGAAACAGGCTATCTCTTCGTGACCGGCACAATTGTCGATGGTCGGCGAGTGACCCACACTGTGGGCCCGTCCCCGGTATGAACAGCAGGTGAGAGCCCCATGGCGACCTCGGTCACCGAAATCGAGACTCATGGTGTCGAGCAGATCCCGGACGAGGACCGCACGGCCCGTCCGCTCGACCTGTTCCGGCTCGCCTTCGGCGGCGCCAACACCTTCGCGACCTGTGTGCTGGGCGCCTTCCCGATCCTGTTCGGCCTCTCCTTCTGGCAGGGGCTCGCGGCGACCGTGCTCGGACTGGTCGCGGGCGCCCTGCTGCTCGCGCCGATGGCGCTCTTCGGCCCTGCCAACGGCACCAGCAACTCCGTCTCCTCCTCCGCCCACCTGGGAGTGCACGGCAGGGTCGTCGGCTCCTTCCTCTCGCTGCTCACCGCGATCGCCTTCTTCTCGATCTCGGTGTGGTCCTCGGGCGACGCCCTCGTCGGCGGCGCGCACCGGCTGGTGGGACTCCCCGAGTCCACCCTGTCGTACAGCGTGGCGTACGCGATCTTCGCCGCCCTCGTGCTGGTGGTCTGCATCTACGGCTTCCGCTTCATGCTGCTGGTCAACAAGATCGCCGTGGTGGCGGCATCGGCCCTGTTCGTGCTGGGCGCCTTCGCCTTCGCCGGCGACTTCGACCCCGGCTACGCGGGCAGCTTCGCCTCGAGTGCCGACCCGCTGTTCTGGCCGTCCTTCATCGGCTCCGCGCTGATCGTGCTCTCCAACCCGGTCTCCTTCGGCGCGTTCCTCGGCGACTGGTCCCGCTACATCCCCACCGCGACGCCCCGCCGCCGGGTCATGGGCGCGGCGTTCCTGGCCCAGGCCGCCACCCTGCTGCCGTTCGTCTTCGGTCTCGCCACCGCGTCGATCATCGCGACCCAGGCCACGAAGTACGTCGACCCGGCCGCGCCCAACTACGTCGGCGGCCTGCTCGCGATCTCCCCCGGCTGGTACTTCCTGCCGCTCTGCCTCATCGCGCTGATCGGCGGCCTGTCCACCGGCACGACCGCCCTGTACGGGACCGGACTGGACTTCTGCAGCGTCTTCACCCGCTTCAGCCGCGTCCAGGCGACGGTCCTCATCGGCGCCCTGTCCATCGTCTTCATCTTCATCGGCCGCTTCGCGCTGAACCTGACCCAGTCGATCTCCACCTTCGCCACCCTGATCATCACCTGCACGGCACCGTGGATGGTCGTGATGATCCTCGGCTACGTCACCCGACGGGGCTGGTACGACGCCGAGGCGCTCCAGGTCTTCAACCAGCGCCGCACCGGAGGCCGCTACTGGTTCGCCCACGGCTGGAACTGGCGCGGCCTGGCCACCTGGCTGGTCTCCGCCGTCGTGGCCCTGCTGTTCACCAACCTGCCCGGCCAGTTCGTCGGACCGCTCGGCAACCTGGCCGACGGCATGGACATCTCGCTGCCGGTCGGCCTCGTCCTCGCGGCGGTGCTCTACCTCGTCCTGCTCGCGCTGTTCCCCGAGCCGCGCGGGGTGTACGGACCGGCGGGACCCCGCTTCGTCCGGGCCTCCGAGGCCGAGGTCCTGCCGATCAGCGGCGGCCCGCAGGAGGCCGCCCCCGCGGAGCCGGCCAGGGTCGGCTGACCGTTCGACGACCTCGCGACGATCCGTCCGAGTGGCTGAGAGCTCGCGCCGTGCACCACGGGGCGGGCCCGCGCAACAGCGGGCCCGCCCCGTCGGCCTTCCTCGCGGTCTGCTCTCCGCGCGCCCGCCGTGCACGGACGAACGACGGGAATCGAGCCATCGAACCCTCAGGATCGAACAGACTTCGACAGGGTCATTGCTCCGATTGTGTTCGAGTCCTAGGGTGTGCCTGGCTCAGAACTCGCCCGCGTCACCTCCTTCATCACTCGTTGTGATCCGTCCCGACAGCAACGCGTCCTCCGTCACGGTGTGCTGAGGGCCGCCCCCGACGTGCCTCCGGTCCGTGCTCCTGTCCGTGCATCCGTGCGCGTGCGGCGGTGCGCTGTCGAACCGAGGAAGGCCACGGTCATGCCGCACTCCCACGTGTCTCCCCCCGAGCGGTCCGCCCACCCCGCCGCACGGCCGCCCGTCAGCCGCCGCCGGCTGCTGGAGGGGGGAGCCGCCCTCCTCGGCGCGTTCGCCCTGTCCACGGCGCCCGCCGACGCGCACGCCGCCGGCCGGAGAACCGCGGCCGACGCGCCGGACGGCAGCCCCGCCGCGGACAACGGGCCGGAGTGGAACGGAAACATCGCCGTCTTCCGGCTCGGCACCGAGCCTCCGCACACCACGCTCATGCCGTACGCGGACCTCGAACAGGCCCTCGCCGCCGACCGCACCCGCTCGCCGTACCGGCTGAGCCTCGACGGCACCTGGAAGTTCGCCCACGCCGACCGTCCCGAGGACCGCGACCCCGACTTCCACCGCCCCGACCTCGACGACAGCTCCTGGGGCGGCATCCCCGTTCCCTCCTGCTGGCAGCTGCACGGCTACGACGCGCCGATCTACGTCAACATCACCTACCCCTGGTGGGGTGCCAACGGCCTCGGCGAGGAGGCGCGGCCACCGGCCGCCCCGACCCGCTTCAACCCCGTCGGCCAGTACCGGCGCACCTTCACCGTGCCCCGCGACTGGACGGGGACGGGACGGCGCACCTTCCTGCACTTCGAGGGGGTCAAGTCCGCCCACTACGTGTGGATCAACGGCACGCTCGTGGGCTACCACGAGGACTCCTACACCTCCGCCGAGTACGACATCACCGAGCACCTGAAGCCCGGCACCAACCGGATCGCCGTCGAGGTCTACCGCTATTCGGACGGCGACTGGCTGGAGGACCAGGACATGATCCGGCTGAGCGGCATCTTCCGCTCGGTGCACCTCTACTCCACTCCCGCCGTCCACCTGCGCGACTTCCGTCTGGACACCCCGCTGGCCGACGCCCACACGACCGCCGCGCTGAAGGTCACCGCCCAGGTGCGGGACTGCTCGGGCGGGAAGGGAGCGGGCCGGTACACCGTCGAGACCCAGCTCTACGACGCCCGGGGCCACGCCGTCTGGCCCCGGCCCCTGGAGTCGGCCGCCGACACCCGTTCCGTACCCGCAGGGCAGGACGTCACCGTGGAGGCGTCCAGGGCCGTGCCCGACCCGCGGCTCTGGTCGGCCGAACACCCGTACCTCTACACGGCGGTGCTCCGGCTGCGGGACCCCTCCGGAAGGGTGACCGAGACCCTCTCGCACCGGGTCGGCCTGAGGGAGTTCGCCCTCACGGACGGCCTGATGAGGATCAACGGCAAGCCGGTCTCGTTCCGGGGCGCCAACCGCCACGAGATGCACCCCGACCGCGGCATGTCCCTCACCCGCGCGGACATGGTCGAGGACATCGGGATCATCAAGCGGCTCAACATGAACACCGTCCGCACCTCCCACTACCCCAACAACCCGCTCTGGCTCGAACTCGCCGACGAGTACGGCCTGTACCTCGTGGGCGAGACCAACCTCGAGACCCACGGCATCCGCGGCGAGTACCCCGGCAGCCACCCCGACTGGACCGAGGCGTGCGTGGCCCGGGCGCAGAACATGGTGCACCGCGACAAGAACCATCCCTCGGTCGTCATCTGGTCGCTCGGCAACGAGGCCGGCGGCGGCACCACCTTCAACGCCATGCACGACTGGATCCGCTCCTACGACGCCACCCGCGTCATCCAGTACGAGGGCGACGACCGTCCCGGCATCAGCGACATCCGCTCGAAGATGTACGAGAGCCCCGCCCGTGTCGAGGAGAGAGCCGAGGACACCGGCGACACCCGGCCGTACGTGATGATCGAGTACTCGCACGGCATGGGGAACTCCAATGGCAACTTCAAGAAGTACTGGGACGTCGTCCGCCGGCACGACGTGCTCCAGGGCGGCTGGATCTGGGACTTCGCCGACCAGGCGCTGCGCCACCCCGCCCCGGCGCGCATCCGGCTCACCGAGTCGGGTCCCGCCCGTCTGCGCGGCGAGATCGTCAACCCCAGCGGCACGTTCTCCCGCGCCCGCGGCATCTCCGGCGGCACCGTCTTCCCCCGCGACGAACGCCTCGACCTCACCGGCTCGTTGACCCTGGAGGCATGGATCGTTCCCAAGGTGACGGGATATCACCAGCCGATCATCGTCAAGGGGGACACCCAGTACGCGCTCAAACAGAGCGGCGGCAACCTGGAGTTCTTCGTCCACGGCGGCGGCCAGTGGATCACGGCCACCTGGGGCCTCCCGGCCGACTGGACCGGGCGCGAGCACCACATCGCCGGAATCTACGACGCGGAAGCGGGCACGCTCACGCTGTACGCCGACGGCGTGGTGCGGGCCACCCGGACCACCTCCCGAGGTCCCGACGCCAACACCGCGCCGCTCTCCCTCGCCACCGATGTCGACAACCCCACCCGTGAGTTCAGCGGCACCATCCGGCGCGCCCGGGTGTACGCGCGTGCTCTCGGCGCCCCCGAACTGGCCTCGAAGGACCGGCGCCCAGGTGACGAAGGGGTGCGGTTCTGGTTCGACGCGGCCGACGCCGAGCACGCCGAACTGCGGCCCCGGGGAAAGGACTTCTTCGCCTACGGCGGCGACTGGGGCGACAACCCCAACGACGGCGCCTTCTCCGGTGACGGCATCGTCACCGCGGACCGCCGCCACACCGGAAAGGCCGCCGAGGTCAAGCGGATCCACCAGGCCGTCCACGTCACGCCCGCGTCCGGCTCCAGCGGTGTGCCCACCTCGGGGCGCGTCACCCTCACCAACGAGTACCTGTTCACCAACCTCCGTGAATTAAAAGGCAGCTGGTCCCTCATGGCCGACGGGAAGGCCGTACAGCGAGGCAGGCTCACCCGCAGCCAGTCGAACGTGCCGCCCTCGTCCGCCAAGGACATCACCCTGCCCCTGCGGCTGCCGCGGAACCCGGCACCCGGCACCGAGTACTTCGTGCGGCTGTCCTTCACCACCCGGGAACGCACCGCATGGGCCGACGCCGGATTCGAGGTGGCCGCCCAGCAGCTCCCCGTCGACGCGGGCAGCCCGGCCGTGACCCCCGTACCGCTGGAGAGCGTCCCGGCACTGCGCCACGACGACGGCGACAAGGCCGTCACGGTCCGGGGCAAGGGCTTCTCCGTCACCGTCGACAAACGCAGCGGCGTCATCACCTCCTACGAGGCCGGTGGACTACGCCTGATCGACTCCGGCCCCGTGCCGAACTTCTGGCGGGCGCCCACCGACAACGACCGGGGCAACGGCCAGCACACCCGCAACCAGACCTGGCGCGACGCCGGTACCCGGCGTGAGGTGACGGACGTGCGGGTGCGGGCCCTGCGGGACCGGGCCGTCGAGATCCTGGTCACCGGGACCCTGCCCACCGCGACCGGGTCCACGTACACGACCGCCTACACCGTCTTCGGCAACGGTGAGATCAAGGTCGGCAACACCCTGCACCCGGGCGCCCCGAACCTGCCGTACATCCCGGAGGTCGGCACCCTGCTGTTCCTGCCCCGGAGCCTGGACCGCCTGGACTACTACGGCCGCGGCCCGGAGGAGAACCACTGGGACCGTGCCGACGGCACCGACGTCGGGCTGTACTCCGGCACCGTCGCCGGCCAGTGGACGCCCTATCTGCGCCCGCAGGAGAACGGCAACAGGACCGAGGTGCGCTGGGTGGCGCTGACCGGCCGTGACGGACGCGGCCTGCTCGCCGGCGGCGAACCGCTGCTCGAGGTCAACGCCTCGCACTTCACCCCGGAGGACCTGTCGGCCGGGGTGCGGCACGACTACCAGCTCACCCCGCGCGACGCCGTCGTGCTGCGGCTGAACCACCGGCAGATGGGTGTCGGCGGAGACGACAGCTGGGGCGCCCACACCCACGACGAGTACAAGCTCTTGGCGAACCGCGACTACGCGTACACCTACCGGCTGCGCCCGCTGACCGACGTGGACGAGGCGACGGCGCTGTCCCGGCGGCCGACAGCGGAGGAGTTCACCGACTAGAGGGGGCGTGGGGCCGGCCCCGGCAGCTTCCACGGGGCCGGCGCGGTCACTCGGCCGCGCCGGGCCCCGGGCCGGCGCGGCCGTCGTACGCGACGAACCTGCGACCGTGCCGTGCCTACGGTCGTACGGGTCGGCTCGGCGAACCGGGGCGGTGCAGGCCGGCCGAGGATCATGTCGGATTTCCGCGAGACCGGGCCCGCCCTCTCCCCGATGCTGGACCCATGCAGAAGGGGATGCACACCGACACCGAACGCTGCGTGCGTGCCGTCCGGTCCAAGGACGCGCGGTTCGACGGCTGGTTCTTCACCGCCGTCCTCACCACCGGCATCTACTGCCGGCCCAGCTGCCCGGTGGTACCGCCCAAGCCCGAGAACATGGTCTTCCATCCGAGCGCGGCGGCCTGTCAGCAGGCCGGGTTCCGGGCCTGCAAGCGGTGCCGCCCCGACACCAGCCCCGGCTCACCGGAGTGGAACCAGCGGGCCGACGCCGTGGCCCGCGCCATGCGGCTGATCGCCGACGGGACCGTGGACCGGGAGGGGGTGCCCGGCCTCGCCGCCCGGCTCGGCTACAGCACCCGGCAGGTGGAACGCCAGCTGCTCGCCGAGCTGGGCGCTGGGCCCCTCGCCCTCGCACGGGCCCAGCGCGCGCAGACCGCGCGGCTGCTCATCGAGACGACCACCCTGCCGATGACGGAGATCGCCTTCGCCGCCGGCTTCTCCTCCGTCCGCACCTTCAACGACACCGTGCGCGAGGTCTTCGCCCTGGCCCCGAGCGACCTGCGCGCCCGCGCGCCGAAACGGACCCCCGGCCCCGCCGGGACCACCGGCACTCCCGCCGCGCTGTCGCTGCGCCTGCCGTTCCGGGCCCCGCTCACTCCCGACAACCTCTTCGGCCACCTCGCCGCCACCGCCGTACCCGGCGTGGAGGAGTGGCGGGACGGTGCCTACCGGCGCACCCTGCGGCTGCCGCACGGGCACGGCTTCGTGGCCCTGGCCCCGCGGCCCGACCACATCGCCTGCCGCCTCACCCTCACCGACCCGCGGGACCTCACCGTCGCCATCAGCCGCTGCCGCCGCCTGCTCGACCTGGACGCCGACCCGGTGGCCGTCGACGACCGGCTGCGCACCGACCCGGTGCTCGCGCCCCTGGTGGACAAGGCGCCCGGACGCCGGGTCCCGCGTACGGTCGACGAGGCGGAGTTCGCCGTCCGGGCCGTGCTCGGGCAGCAGGTCTCCACCGCGGCCGCCCGCACCCACGCGGCCCGCCTGGCCACCGCGTACGGCGAACCGGTGGACGACCCGGACCCGGAGGGCGGACTCACCCACCTCTTTCCGTCGCCCGGGGCGCTCGCGGACCTGGACCCCGAGACCCTGGCCCTGCCCCGCGCCCGCCGAGTCACCCTCACCACCCTGGTGCGCGCACTCGTGGACGGCGGCCTGCGCCTGGGCGTGGAGAGCGACTGGCCCGAGGCCCGCGCGAAGCTCCTCGCCCTCCCGGGCTTCGGCCCCTGGACCGCCGACGTCATCGCCATGCGCGCCCTCGGCGACCCCGACGCCTTCCTCCCCACCGACCTCGGCATCCGCCGGGCCGCCCGGGAACTCGGCCTGCCCTCCACCCCCGCCGCGCTCACCGCACGCGCGGCGGCCTGGCGGCCCTGGCGGGCGTACGCGGTGCAGTACCTGTGGGCGACGGACAGCCACCCGATCAACGTCCTGCCGGCATGAGGACGTGCGAGCACCGACGAAGCGGAGCAAGCAGATGAACCAGGTGAAACCGATGAAGCGGCACACCGTGATCGACAGTCCGTACGGCCCGCTGACGCTCGTCGCCGACGACGACGGTGTCCTGTGCGGCCTCTACATGACCGACCAGCGTCACCGCCCGCCGGAGGAGACCTTCGGCGACCGCGTCGATCCGGGCCGCGCCGCCGCTCCCGCCGCGAGGGCCTTCGCCGACGCCGGGGAACAACTGGAGGCCTACTTCGCGGGCGGACTGAAGGAGTTCACTCTGGAACTGCGTCCGCAGGGCACCCCGTTCCAGTGCCGCGTCTGGGATCTGCTGACGGACATCCCCTACGGCGAGACCCGCACGTACGGCGAACTCGCCGGGGCCCTCGGCAATCCGAAGGCGTCCAGGGCCGTCGGACTGGCCAACGGCCGCAACCCGATCGGCATCGTGATCCCCTGCCACCGGGTCATCGGCGCGAGCGGCGGCCTCACCGGATACGGGGGAGGCCTGGACCGCAAGCAGCGACTGCTGGACTTCGAGCGGGGCCGGCCGGCCCTGTTCCGGCAGCCGCCGCCCTCCGGCTCCGTCAGGGGCCCTCGTACCGGTGCGACACGGGCGAGGGGGACTGCCCGGGGGTGAAGCCGCCCGTCGCGGGCCGCACCGCACGGAACTGTTCGTCGTTCCCGAGCACCATCTCGGGATCGAACATGACGACCACCGCGGCCAGGACGAGGACCGCCACCGGGCTGGCGAGCATGGCCAGGAGGAAGGACATCAGGCCGACCGAGGACTGCGAGGACGTGCCGGCGTGCTCGAGGTGCACGCTCACGGCGGCCATGCCCGTGTAGTGCATGCCGGTCACCGCGACACCCATCACGAGGCTCGCCCCCAGGCTCGCCCAGAGCCCTCGGACGGAGACCGCCGCCCACAGCGCCGCCGTGGCCGCGACCACGGCGATCAGGACGGACAGCGCCACGGTCGCCGTGTCGTAGCGGATGGTGCCGCCGGCGTCCATGGCGGCCATGCCGATGTAGTGCATGGCCGCGACGCCCAGTCCCGTGATGAGACCGGCCGTGCCCAGGACGGCCGGGCGGGCGCCGCGGTAGCCGACCAGGAACACACCGATGGCGACGACGGCGATCGCGACGGCCAGACTCAGCAGGGTCAGCCGGGTGTCGTAGTCGACGACCGCGCCGTTGACGCTGAAGCCGATCATCGCGACGAAGTGCATCGTCCAGATGCCGCAGCCGAGGGACACGGCTCCCAGGCTGAGCCAGCCGATCCTCCGGCTCTGCTGCGCCCCGCGGCGCATGGACCGCACGGTGCAGCGCAGGCCCAGCGCCGACCCCAGGCACGCCATCAGGTAGGAGATGACGGGAGTCACCGCTCCGTAGTGGAAATCGGTCAGTGTGGCGGTCACGATCACATGCCTTTCGCGGACCGTGTTCGCCGCAGGAGGGCGAACACATGCGGCAGAGGAGGGAGGCATCGAAATCGAGCCACGTGGCTGAATTATTCACACATCAACCGGTGGTGCCTACATTTATGCGTTGTGTGATCCGTCACGGAGGGCGGTGACATGCTTTCGCACCGTGTTCATCGGGGTGTCGTCCTGCCTTCCGGGCATCGTTGAATCATGATCAGTTCGCCCGACGCCCCTCCTCCAGCTCTGCGGTGCCCGAGCCGTCGGCGAGGACGTCCAGCGCGGTCAGCACGCGGCGCCCGAGGGAGCCAGGGAGATGTCCGGCCAGATCCGCGCGCGGCACGAGCCGCCAGGACAGCAGTTCCTCCTCCTGCAGGCGGATCGCCGCGAGATCATCCGCGCCGAGCACTCCGCCGTCGTACAGGTACGCCACCACCGGCGGCCGTCCGGCCCCGCGCACCCAGTCCACGACCAGCAGCCGTCCGAGCTCACGGTCCAGCCCGATCTCCTCGGCCGTCTCGCGCCGTGCCCCCTGGCGGGGGGTCTCCCCGTCGTCCGACTCGATCGTGCCGCCGGGCAGCGCCCACCCCTCACGGTAGTTCGGCTCGACGAGCAGCACGCGGCCCTCGCCGTCCCGGAAGAGGGCGGCGGCACCGGCGAGGACACGGGGGAGCGAGGCGATATAGGTGGCGTAATCCTGAACGTCCTGGGTGGTGGTCATGCGGGAAGGGTAGTGGCGGCGTACGGCCGCACCGCGGCCGAGAAGCCCGGCAGGCCAGGGCGCACGGCAGCACACGCCGGTCCCGCGGCCGGCACCGGACGGCGCACGCGCCGGGGGCACGGAGGCCCCGCCGGAGCCCGGCTCCCACCCGGTGCGACCGGCCCCGCCCGCGCCCGACCTCCCTCCCGGCCTCCGCACGCCCGACGCCGTTTCATGGGCTGGGCAGGGGCATGACGGTCCGGGGAACCGAGGGCTAGGGTCGGCGGGGGCGCGACTGACCCGGCATACGTACGGGCCCGGAGAGCAAGGGATGGCGGAAGTGGCGGACGCTGCGGTGAGCGGTACTCGATCAGCACGGTCAGCACAGTCGGAGACGCCGGCGCGACGGGTGCTCGTCGCCGCGGACAAGTTCAAGGGATCGCTGACGGCCGTGGAGGTCGCCGAGCGGGTGACCGCCGGGCTGCGGCGGGCGGTGCCCGGTCTCGAGGTCGAGGCGCTTCCCGTGGCCGACGGCGGCGACGGCACGGTGGCCGCGGCGGTCGCGGCCGGGTTCGACCGGCGGGAGGTACGGGTCACCGGCCCTCTCGGCGACGGGGTCACCGCGGCGTTCGCGCTGCGCGGCGACACCGCCGTGGTGGAGATGGCGGAGGCCAGCGGCCTCCAGCGGCTGCCGGGCGGCGTACTTGCGCCGCTGACGGCGTCCACGTACGGATCCGGCGAGCTGCTGACCGCCGCGCTGGACGCGGGCGCGCGGACCCTCGTGTTCGGGGTCGGCGGCAGTGCCACCACGGACGGCGGCGCCGGCATGCTGGCCGCGCTGGGTGCCCGCTTCCTGAAGGCCGACGGCGAGCCGGTGGCGCCGGGCGGCGCCGGTCTCGCCGAGCTGGCCTCGGCGGATCTGTCGGGCCTGGACCCGCGCCTCGGCGAGGTCGAGTTCGTGCTCGCCAGCGATGTCGACAACCCGCTGACCGGCCCGAAGGGCGCCCCCGCGGTCTACGGCCCGCAGAAGGGCGCTTCCCCGGAGGACGTGCGGCGGCTGGACGCGGCACTCGCGCACTTCGTGAAGGTGCTGGAGGAGCCGTCCGGGGCCGGGGCCACCGGGTTCGCCGCCTCGCCCGGTGCGGGCGCGGCCGGCGGCATCGGATACGGCGCACTGCTCCTCGGGGCCCGGTTCCGGCCCGGTATCGAGGTCATGCTGGACGTCCTCGGCTTCGCACCCGCGCTGGAGCGGGCCGGCCTCGTGGTCACCGGTGAGGGCTCGCTGGACGAGCAGACCCTGCACGGCAAGGCCCCGGCGGGGGTGGCCGCCGCGGCCCGCGCCGCCGGCAAGGAGGTCGTCGCGGTGTGCGGGCGGCTCGCACTGCCTCCGGAGACGCTGGGGCGGGCGGGGATCCGGCGGGCGTACGCGCTGACCGACCTCGAGCCGGACGTGGCGACGTGCATCGCGGAGGCGGGCCCGCTCCTGGAACGCACCGCGGAGCGGATCGCGCGGGACTTCCTGAGCTGAGGCGGCCCGGCCGCCCGTACCGGTGGCTCCGCCCCGGGCCCCCGGCCCGTCCGGCCCGGTCGGTGAGAAGGACCGGCCGAGGGCTGCTCTTCCGGCTCACCGGGCCGGGTGGTGGGCGGGCACGGGCCGGGACGCAGGGGCGGAGCCCCCGGCGGGGCCCGCACCCACCACCGGATGCCCGCAAAGCAAAGGGCCCCGGACCCTGCAGGGTCCGGGGCCCGAAGCGACAGGGGGTTACGGCTGCGCCGCCCGTGCCTCGCGACGGTTGCCGCGGAAGTTGTTCACCCGGCGAGCCGTGGCGAACAGCGGGATCACCGCGCCCATCACCAGCTGCAGCGCGCAGCCGGTCTGCAGGAGCAGCTGGCCGCTCGGGGCGTCGAAGGCCCAGGCCGCCAGCAGGCCCATGGCCAGCACGATCCAGGAGAGCATCGCCACCGCGAGGGGTCCCCGCGGCTTCGGGTACTCGACCCGGCTCACCATCAGCCAGGCCGTGCCCAGGATCGCCAGAACCGTCGCCACGAACGGCAGCTCCAGCAGCACGATCGAGACGATGGTCAGCGCCCCGAACGGCGACGGCATGCCCTGGAAGGTGCCGTCCTTGACGGTGACGCAGGAGAACCGCGCAAGTCTCAGCACCACCGCCAGCAGCACCACGATCGCCCCGACCGCGGCCACCCTCTGGTGCGCGTCGTCCGCGACCATGCCGTACACGAGGACGAAGTACGCCGGGGCCAGACCGAAGCTGATCAGGTCCGAGAGGTTGTCGAGCTCCGCGCCCATGGGGGAGGAGCGCAGCTTGCGGGCCACCAGGCCGTCGAAGAGGTCGAAGACCGCCGCGCACAGCATGAGGATCACGGCGGTGGCCGCGCTGTGGCGGGCCATCCCGGTCTCCTGGCTGCCCGTGAGGTGCGGGATCAGGATGCCGGTGGTGGTGAAGTACACCGCCATGAAGCCACAGGTGGCGTTGCCGAGGGTGAGGGTGTCCGCTATCGACAGGCGGAGTGAGAGGGGCATCTCCTCCTCGTCGTCCGCCTCGTCGGCGTCGGGCACCCAGCCGATCTGCGCCTTCTCCGGATCAATCACGGTCAATGCGAGTCACCCCAGCCACGGTCTTCTGGCCCACCTCGACGTCGATCTCCACACCCGCGGGCAGGTAGAGGTCGACACGCGAGCCGAACCGGATGAGACCGATCCGCTCGCCCTGCTCGACCTTGGTGCCCTCGGGCAGGTAGGGGACGATGCGGCGGGCCACCGCCCCGGCGATCTGGATCATCTCGATGTCGCCGAGCTCGGTGTCGAAGTGCCAGACGACGCGCTCGTTGTTCTCGCTCTCCTTGTTGAAGGCGGGAACGAATCCACCGGGGATGTGCTCGACCGACGTCACCGTGCCGGCCAGCGGGGCGCGGTTGACGTGAACGTTGAGCGGGCTCATGAAGATCGCGACGCGGGTCCGGCCGTCCTTCCACGGCATGATGCTCTGCACCACACCGTCGGCGGGCGAGATGACCCGGCCCCGGGTGATCTCGCGCTCGGGGTCGCGGAAGAACCACAGCATCCCCGCCGCGAGAGCGGTGGCGGGGACGGCTACGGCCTTGGCGGCACCCGAGCGGCGGGCGCGGACCAGGCTGACGGCTGCGGTGGCGACGGTCGGCAGGAGCCACGGCGATGCTCCGCGCGCGAGGCGCACGCCGGCGAGGCTGTCGCGAGATGCAGAGGTTTTGCTGTGGGGCATGGATGACCTTCGTAGCGGATAGTGCCGCGCATGGACAGGGGACGGCGGCTTTCCGGCGATCGTAGCGGCTCCGGCCGACAACTGGGTAAGCCCGGCAGTCGAGTCGGTGGCCGGAGGGTGCTGACGGGGTGTGATCCTCTATTCCCAGAAAACACCCCGTATCCGGACATTCATCCCTGGAATCGATACTCTTCGAGCAGTCTGCGGCCGATGATCATTTTCTGGATCTCCGCGGTGCCCTCGCCGATCAGCAGCATGGGCGCCTCGCGGTAGAGGCGCTCGATCTCGTACTCCTTGGAGAAGCCGTAGCCGCCGTGGATCCGGAAGGCGTCCTCGACGACCTCCTTGCAGTACTCGGATGCGAGGTACTTGGCCATCCCCGCCTCCAGGTCGTTTCGTTCCCCGGAGTCCTTTTTGCGTGCAGCGTTCACCATCATCGCATGCGCGGCCTCCACCTTGGTAGCCATCTCCGCGAGCTTGAACTGAATGGCCTGGTGCTGGGCGATCTGCTTGCCGAACGTGTGCCGCTGCTGGGCGTACCGGACCCCGAGCTCGAAGGCGCGCTGGGCGACACCGCAGCCCCGCGCCGCCACATTGACGCGGCCGACCTCGACGCCGTCCATCATTTGGTAAAAACCGCGGCCGGTGACCCCGCCGAGCACGCGGTCCGCCGGAATGCGCAGTCCGTCCATGAGGAGCTCGGTGGTGTCGACGCCCTTGTAGCCCATCTTGTCGATCTTGCCCGGGATGGTCAGCCCGGGCCGCACCTCGCCGAATCCGGGCTCCTTCTCCACCAGGAAGGTCGTCATCGACTTGTGCGGCGCCGTACCCTCCGGGTGTCCTTCGTCACTCCGGACCAGAACGGCCACCAGGGACGACGTACCGCCGTTCGTCAGCCACATCTTCTGGCCGTTCAGGACGTACGCGTCGCCGTCCTTCACCGCCTTCGACGAGATCGCCGACACGTCGGAACCCAGCGCCGGCTCCGACATGGAGAACGCGCCCCGGATGTCGCCGGCCGCCATGCGCGGCAGGAAGTGGTCCTTCTGCTCCTGCGTGCCGTGCTGCTTGAGCATGTACGCCACGATGAAGTGCGTGTTGATGATGCCGGACACCGACATCCAGCCGCGCGCGATCTCCTCCACGCACAGGGCGTACGTGAGCAGCGACTCGCCCAGACCCCCGTACTCCTCGGGGATCATCAGACCGAACAGGCCGAGTTCCTTCAGGCCGTCGACGATCTGCTGCGGGTACTCGTCGCGGTGCTCCAGCCCGGTCGCGACCGGGATGATCTCCTTGTCCACGAAGTCCCGGACGGTGGAGAGGATCTCCCGCTGGACGTCCGTGAGGCCGTGGGTCTGGGCGAGACGGCTCATCTTCTACTTCTCCTGCTTCGACATGTCCAGCGGCTCCGGGCGGCCGGGCTGCTCGCCGCCGCGCTCCTTGATGTACGTCTCGGTCGGCACCATCACCTTGCGGCGGAACACGCACACCAGGGTGCCGTCCTGCTTGTAGCCCCTGGTCTCGACGTGGACGATGCCGCGGTCGTTCTTCGACTTCGACGGCCGCTTGTCGAGCACGGTCGTCTCGCCGTAGACCGTGTCGCCGTGGAAGGTCGGCGCCACGTGCCGCAGCGACTCGATCTCCAGGTTGGCGATCGCCTTCCCGGAGACGTCCGGCACCGACATGCCGAGCAGCAGCGAGTAGATGTAGTTGCCCACGACGACGTTCTTACCGAAGTCCGTCGTCTTCTCCGCATAGTTGGTGTCCATGTGGAGGGGGTGGTGGTTCATGGTGAGGAGACAGAAGAGGTGGTCGTCGTACTCCGTGACCGTCTTCCCGGGCCAGTGCTTGTAGACCGCGCCGACCTCGAACTCCTCGTAGGTGCGTCCGAACTGCATCGCGCTCAGGGCCTTTCTAGTCGGTGGGCATCTCGAACGTGCTGGTGCGCCGCATACCGGCGGCCCGGCCCTTGCCGGAGACGACCAGGGCCATCTTGCGGCTGGCCTCGTCGATCATCTCGTCGCCGAGCATCGCGGAGCCCTTCTTGCCGCCCGCCTCGGACGTGTAGTAGTCGTACGCGTCCAGGATCAGCTCGGCGTGGTCGTAGTCCTCCTGGGAGGGCGAGAAGATCTCGTTGGACGCCTCGACCTGGCCCGGGTGGAGCACCCACTTGCCGTCGAAACCGAGGGCGGCGGCGCGCCGGGCGACCTCGCGGTAGCCGTCGACGTTGCGGATCTGCAGGTAGGGGCCGTCGATCGCCTGGAGGTTGTTGGCGCGGGCGGCCATCAGGATCTTCATCAGGATGTAGTGGTAGGCGTCCGCCGGGTAGCCGGGCGGCTGCTCGCCCACGACCAGCGACTTCATGTTGATCGACGCCATGAAGTCGGCCGGGCCGAAGATGATCGTCTCGACGCGCGGGGAGGCCTGCGCGATCTCGTTGACGTTGTTCAGCCCCTGGGCGTTCTCGATCTGCGCCTCGATGCCGATGCGGCCGACCTCGAAGCCCATGGTCTTCTCGATCTGGGTGAGCAGCAGGTCGAGCGCGACGACCTGCTGGGCGTCCTGGACCTTCGGCAGCATGATGCAGTCGAGGTTCAGGCCGGCGCCCTCGACGACGGTCACGACGTCACGGTACGTCCACTCGGTCGTCCAGTCGTTGACCCGGACCACGCGCGTCTTGCCGGTCCAGTCGCCCTCGTTGAGGAACTTGACGATGGTGTGCCGTGCCTCGGGCTTGGCGAGCGGCGCGCAGGCGTCCTCCAGGTCGAGGAAGACCTGGTCGGCCGGGAGGCCCTGGGCCTTCTCCAGGAAGCGCGGGTTCGAGCCGGGCACCGCCAGGCAGGAGCGCCGGGGGCGAAGGCGGTTGACCTGGGGAGCGGGGCTGGTCATACGGGGACCTCCAGGGGGTCGAGCTTGTTCGCGTTGCGGATCTCGTCGACGATACGGCCGATGATCCCGGTGATGTCGAAGTCCTTCGGGGTGAAGACCGCGGCCACTCCCGCGGCCCTGAGCTGCTCGGCGTCGGCGTTCGGGATGATCCCGCCGGCGATCACCGGGATGTCGGCCGCGCCGGCCTCGCGCAGCCGCTCCAGCACGTCCGGCACCAGCTGGGCGTGGGAACCGGAGAGGATGGACAGGCCCACCGCGTGGACGTCCTCCGCGAGGGCGGCGTCCACGATCTGCTCCGGCGTGAGCCGGATGCCCTGGTAGACCACCTCGAACCCGGCGTCCCGGGCCCGCACGGCGATCTGTTCGGCGCCGTTGGAGTGCCCATCCAGGCCCGGCTTGCCGACCAGGAAGCGCAGCTTGCCGACGCCGAGGTCACGCGCCGTCACCTCCACCTTGCGGCGGACGCCGGCGAGTGCCGATCCCTCCTCGGCGGGGACGGCGACCGGCGCCGAGGACACCCCGGTCGGGGCGCGGTACTCGCCGAACACCTCGCGCAGGGCGCCGGCCCACTCGCCGGTCGTGGCCCCCGCGCGGGCGCACTCCAGGGTGGCCTCCATCAGGTTTCCGTCGCCCTTCGCGGCCTCCTTCAGCGCCTCCAGCGCCTTGCAGGGACGCGGGTGGTTGAACGGCGGCTGGTAGCGCGTGTCGCGCCAGCGGCCCAGCGCCTCCACCACCCGTGCCTCGACGGCCAGGTCGACGGTCTGGATCGCGGTGTCGAGATCGGCGGTCAGCGGGTTCGGCTCGGTGCCCTCGAAGGCGTTGACACCGATGATCTTCTCCTCGCCCGACTCGATCCGGGCCCGGCGCGCGGCGTGCGAGGAGACCAGCTGGGACTTGAGGTAGCCGGACTCGACGGCGGCCATCGCGCCGCCCATCTCCTCGATCCGCCCCATCTCGGCCAGCGACGCCTCGACCAGCTCCTCCACCTTGGCCTCGACCACCTTGGAGCCCTCGAAGAGGTCCCCGTACTCCAGCAGGTCGCTCTCGTAGGCGAGCACCTGCTGGATGCGCAGCGACCACTGCTGGTCCCAGGGGCGGGGCAGGCCCAGGGCCTCGTTCCAGGCCGGCAGCTGGACGGCACGCGCGCGTGCGTCCTTGGAGAGGGTCACGGCCAGCATCTCCAGCACGATCCGCTGGACGTTGTTCTCCGGCTGCGCCTCGGTCAGGCCGAGGGAGTTGACCTGGACGCCGTAGCGGAAGCGGCGGTGCTTGGGGTTCTCGATGCCGTACCGCTCGCGTGTGACGCGGTCCCAGATGCGGCCGAAGGCGCGCATCTTGCACATCTCCTCGACGAAGCGGACGCCCGCGTTCACGAAGAACGAGATACGGCCGACGACGTCGCCCATGCGCTCCGGCGGCACCTGCCCGGAGTCGCGCACGGCGTCGAGCACCGAGATCGCCGTGGACATCGCGTACGCGATCTCCTGGACCGGCGTGGCGCCCGCCTCCTGCAGGTGGTAGCTGCAGATGTTGATCGGGTTCCACTTCGGCAGGTGGGAGACCGTGTAGGCGATCATGTCCGTCGTCAGGCGCAGGCTCGGCCCCGGCGGGAACACGTGGGTGCCGCGGGACAGGTACTCCTTGACGATGTCGTTCTGGGTCGTCCCCTGGAGCTTGGTGAGGTCCGCGCCCTGCTCCTCGGCGACCACCTGGTAGAGCGCCAGCAGCCACATGGCGGTGGCGTTGATCGTCATCGAGGTGTTCATCTGCTCCAGGGGGATGTCCTGGAGCAGCCTGCGCATGTCGCCGATGTGCGAGACCGGTACCCCGACCCGGCCGACCTCACCGCGGGCGAGGACGTGGTCGGGGTCGTAGCCGGTCTGCGTCGGCAGGTCGAACGCCACCGACAGACCGGTCTGGCCCTTGGCGAGGTTGCGCCGGTACAGCTCGTTCGACGCCTCGGCCGTGGAGTGACCGGCGTAGGTCCGCATGAGCCACGGACGGTCCTTCTGACGTTCTGTCATTCAACGGCCCTCAGATGTTCCGGAAGCGGTTGATGGCGTCCACGTGCTGTGCGCGCTTCTCGTGGTCGCGGACCCCCAGGCCCTCCTCGGGCGCCAGGCACAGCACGCCGACCTTGCCCTGGTGGAGGTTGCGGTGCACGTCGTGGGCGGCCTGGCCGGTGTCCTCGAGGGAGTAGACCCGTGACAGCGTGGGGTGGATCTTGCCCTTGGCGACGAGGCGGTTGGCCTCCCAGGCCTCGCGGTAGTTGGCGAAGTGGGAGCCGACGATCTTCTTCAGGGACATCCACAGGTACCGGTTGTCGTACTCGTGGTGGTAGCCCGAGGTCGAGGCGCAGGTGACGATGGTGCCGCCCTTGCGGGTGACGAACACGGAAGCCCCGAAGGTCTCGCGGCCGGGGTGCTCGAAGACGATGTCGACGTCCTCGCCGCCGGTGAGTTCGCGGATGCGCTTGCCGAAACGCTTCCACTCGCGCGGGTCCTGGGTGTGCTCGTCCTTCCAGAACCTGTAGCCCTCGGCGGTGCGGTCGATGATCGCCTCGGCGCCCATCGCCCGGCAGATGTCGGCCTTCTGCTCGCTGGAGACGACGCAGATCGGGTTGGCGCCGCCGGCCAGCGCGAACTGGGTGGCGTAGGAGCCGAGTCCGCCGCTGGCGCCCCAGATGAGCACGTTGTCGCCCTGCTTCATGCCGGCGCCGTTGCGGGAGACCAGCTGCCGGTAGGCGGTGGAGTTGACCAGCCCGGGGGCGGCGGCCTCCTCCCAGCTCAGGTGGTCCGGCTTCGGCATCAGCTGGTTGGACTTCACCAGGGCGATCTCCGCCAGGCCGCCGAAGTTGGTCTCGAAGCCCCAGATCCGCTGCTCCGGGTCGAGCATCGTGTCGTTGTGGCCGTCGCTGGACTCCAGCTCGACGGAGAGGCAGTGGGCGACGACCTCGTCGCCGGGGTGCCAGGCGTTGACGCCGGGGCCGGTGCGCAGCACGACGCCCGCGAGGTCCGAGCCGATGATGTGGTACGGCAGGTCGTGGCGCTTGGTCAGCTCGCTGAGCCTGCCGTAGCGCTCCAGGAAGCCGAAGGTCGACATCGGCTCGAAGATCGACGTCCACACCGAGTTGTAGTTGACCGAGGAGGCCATCACGGCCACCAGGGCCTCACCCGGCCCGAGTTCGGGCACGGGCACGTCGTCGAGGTGGATCGACTTGCGGGGGTCCTTGTCACGGGTGGCGAGCCCGGAGAACATCTCCGTCTCGTCCTTGTGCACGGTGATCGCGCGGTACGACTCGGGCAGCGGGAGGGCGGCGAAGTCCTCCGACGTGGAGTCGGGCGACTGGATCGCGGCCAGGATGTCCTTGACGGTCACGGTGTTGCCTCCGGCGATGAGCAGCGCCCTGAGGGAGGGACGCTGAGGGTTGCGTCGGTGCTGCTGAGGGTTCGAGGGGATGCCGTCGGTTCGGCGGTGGTGCTTCGGCAGCGCTGGGTGGCGCGGGAGGGTGCCTGTGACGCAGGCGTCCGGGCGGGCAGGCCTTCCGGCTTGCTGGGACAGCCGGCGCACGAAGGGTCGCTGCGCGCCGGCCGCCCGGACTCCTTCAACGTATGGCACGCCGTGACAGCACGCAAGGCACTGGGTGCCATGAATCGATCTCAGATGAAATCTTTACGTAACAAATGAGCGATGATCGATCGAATGGCTCCCGAAGAGGGCGTGAAAAGGGGTCCTGACATGGCAAAACGGCCACCCCATGGGGTGGCCGTCGTGGCCGTCGTCACAGCGGTGAGGCCCGTGCTCAGCGCCTCCTCAGCGCTTCTTCACTGCTTTCCCGGCGCTCCTGCGGCGTTCCCGCGGTGCTCCTCAGTGGTCCTTCAGAGCCCGCTCGATGGTCCGCATCACCTCGTCCAGCGGGGCGTCGGTGCGGGCGACCGTCACCAGCACCTCGCCCTGGGCGGACACCGAGGCGGCCGGCGGTCTCGGCGGCGCCGTGCGGCGGCCCGCCATGATCCCGTTCCCGAAGGTCTTGCGGACGATCGAGAAGGCGTGGTCGAGCTCCGCCTCCACATCGCCCCGGCCGTCCGCCCTGAGCCAGCGCCGCAGCACGTGGTTGTGCGCGGTGACCACGGCGGACGCGGCGACCTCCGCCAGCAGCGGGTCGTCGCCCGCGTCCTCGTCGTGCGCGTGCTCGTCGAAGTGGCCGAGCAGGTAACGGGTGAAGAGACGCTCGTAGCGGGCCACCGACGCGATCTCCGCCTCACGCAGGGTGGGCACCTCGCGGGTCAGCCGGTAGCGGGCGACCGAGATCTCCGGCCGCGCCGCGTACATCCGCATGACCTCCTTGATGCCGCGGCACACCGTGTCGAGCGGATGCTCGTGCGCCGGCGCCGCGTTGAGCACCGCCTCGGCGCGCACCAGCGTGTCGTCGTGATCGGGGAAGATCGCCTCTTCCTTGGACCGGAAGTGCCGGAAGAAGGTGCGGCGGGCGACCCCGGCCGCGGCCGCGATCTCGTCGACGGTGGTGGCCTCGTACCCCTTGGTCGCGAACAGCTCCATCGCGGCGGCCGCCAGTTCCCGGCGCATCTTCAGCCGCTGGGCGGCGGCACGACTGCCTGCGGCGCGTTCCGGCGGCTCGGCCGTGGCGGGTGTACGGGAGGACTTGGCGGGCTGGGACATGCCCCGAACGTACTGCATCCGCGCAGTTCGCCGCGCCGGACCGGGAACTCCCCCGCCCTCGGAGGGCGGGGGAGTGCTGCGGCCGGCGGGCGGCGGGAACCGGCCGGGTTCCAGCAGCCCGCCCCACTGGCCGTCGCCGCGGTACCAGTCGCCCAGACGATGCGGCGGCTCAGCGCTTGGCATATTCGCGGAAGCCACGGCCGGTCTTGCGGCCGAGGCAGCCCGCGGCCACCAGGTGCTCCAGCAGCGGCGCCGGGGCGAGCCCCGGGTCGCGGAACTCGCGGTGCAGGACCTTCTCGATCGCGAGCGAGACGTCCAGCCCGACGACGTCCAGCAGCTCGAACGGACCCATCGGGTAGCCGCCGCCCAGCTTCATCGCGGCGTCGATGTCGTCGATGTCGGCGTAGTGCTCCTGCACCATCTTGACCGCGTTGTTGAGGTACGGGAACAGCAGCGCGTTGACGATGAAACCGGCCCGGTCACCGCAGTCCACGGGGTGCTTGCGGATCGCCCGGCAGACCTCGCGCACCGTCGCGTGGACGTCGTCCCCGGTCAGCACCGTACGGACCACCTCGACCAGCTTCATGGCCGGCGCCGGGTTGAAGAAGTGCATGCCGATCACGTCCTGCGGGCGCGAGGTGGCGCGGGCGCAGGCGATCACGGGCAGCGAGGACGTGGTGGTGGCGAGCACCGCGCCCGGCTTGCAGACCTTGTCCAGCGTCCCGAACAGCTGCCGTTTGACCTCCAGGTCCTCGGCGACCGCCTCGACCGCCAGGTCCACGTCGGCGAAGTCGTCGTAGGAGCCCGTCGGCCGGACCCGCTCCAGGGCCTGGGCGGCGGCCTCGGCGGTCATCCGCCCCTTGTCGACGGAGCGCGCCAGGGACGTGCCGATCCTGGCCTTGGCGCCCTGTGCCTTCTGCTCGGTGCGGGCGGCGAGGACCACGTGGTAGCCGGCCTTGGCGAACACCTCGGCGATGCCCGAGGCCATGGTGCCCGAGCCCGCCACGCCCACCGAACGGACCGGTCGGCCCTCGGCGAGCCGGCCGTTCTCCGACGGGGTCGACGCGTCCCGCACGACGGCGGCGCTGCCCGATTCCTCGTACGTGTAGAAGCCGCGCCCCGCCTTGCGGCCCGTCAGCCCCGCCTCGCTCAGCTGCTTCAGGATCGGGGCCGGCGCGTGCAGCCGGTCGTGGGACTCCACGTACATGGCCTCCAGGACCGTCCGCGCGGTGTCGACGCCGATCAGGTCGAGCAGCGCCAGCGGGCCCATCGGCAGACCGCAGCCCAGCCGCATCGCGGCGTCGATGTCCTCGCGGGAGGCGTAGTTCGACTCGTACATCGAGGCGGCCTGGTTGAGGTAGCCGAACAGCAGCCCGTCGGCGACGAATCCGGGCCGGTCGCCGACCGCGACCGGTTCCTTGCCGAGGTCCAGGGCCAGCCCGGTGACCGCGGTGACGGCCGCCGGCGAGGTCAGCACCGAGGAGACGATCTCCACCAGCTTCATCGCCGGGGCGGGGTTGAAGAAGTGCAGGCCCAGCACGCGCTCGGGGCGGGCCGATTCGGCGGCGAGACGGGTGACCGACAGGGCGTTGGTACCCGTCGCCAGGATCGTCTCCGGACGCACCACGGCGTCGAGTTCACGGAAGATCTGCTGCTTGACCTCGTACGACTCCGGCGCCACCTCGATCACCAGGTCGGCGCCGGCCGCCGCCGCGAGATCGGTGGAGGTGGTCACACGGGCCAGCAGCTCCGTGCGCTGCTCCCCGGTGAGCCGGCCGCGCTGCACGGCACGGGCGGTCGAGGACTCCAGGACGGCGACGCACCGCGTGGCCTGGGCCGCGCTGATGTCGATGCCGACGACCTCGCGGCCGGCCTTGGCCAGGACCTCGGCGATGCCGGTGCCCATCGTGCCGAGGCCGACCACGGCGACGGTTCGGAGCGGAGGCGCGGGGGTGTCGGACTGGGGGGACAGGGGAGTGGCCATCGAGGGACTCCAGGAATGAGGGTGACGACGGAGAGCACGCCCGGGTGCGCCGAGGGGCGCACCGGGTGCATGCGTACGGAATGCGGGTGATGCCGGGCTGCGAGCGCACACGCCCGGTGCCGTCATGACGGGCACACGCCCGGGAACGGCGGTTCCGACCGGCCCTGTCCCGAGGCCGAGCCGTACTGCGGTACACGCGTACGAGTACCGAACCGACTGCACTCACCGTGGCTGCGTCACCAAACCACCGTGAGGAGAAACGAACAGCGAGAACGCGAGTGGGTGACTCGCTCGATTGAGCTTAACTCGCGGGTAACGAGCGCGCCAGCCCCCGGTGTTTGTGATGTACGTCCCGGCAGTCGAGTGGGCCGTCTAACCTCGGGGCATGGACGAAGAGTTGCGATCGCTCACGGAGCGCTTACGGGCCGAGGCGGCCGGATCGGCAGCCGTCGACCGGCTTCTGGCGACCGAGGACCCCGACGCCCTGGCCACCGTGCTCACCGAACCGGGGCAGCCGCTGTGGGCCAGGGAGCTGGCGGCCTTCCGGCTCGGGCTCGCGGGGGACCGACGGGCCTTCGAGTCCCTCGTGCTCCTCCTCAACCACCGGGACCCCCCGCGCTGCGCCGGCGCCGCCTACGCCCTGGCCCGCCTCGGCGACCCGCGCACCGCCCGTGCCGCCGCCGCCCTCGCCACCAACGAACTCCGCGTCGCCTACGCCCTGCACCCCGTACGCCTGCTCGTCGAACTGCGCGCCCCGGAGGCCGTGCCCGCCCTGATCACCACGCTGCGGCGGCGGCTGAGCCCGCACGACCCGTACCGCGGGGTCGCCCTCGCCTGCGTGGAGGGACTGGGCGAACTCGGCGACGCCCGCGCCGAACCCGTCCTGAACGAGGCACTGGCCCATCCCGCCCTGGCCGAGGCGGCGGTCCGGGCCCTGGCGCGGATCCCCGGGCAGCGGCGGGCGTCCGGGCCGCGGATCCCGGGGCAGCGGTAGCCGCGGGCTCCGCGGCGGTGGCCGGGACACTCAGCCGCGGAGATCCTTCACGTACCGCACCTCGGGCACCACCGCCCCACCCACCTCGAAGGCCTCCTCGGCGCCGTCCGCGGCGAAGCCGGCCCGCTCGTAGAAGCGGCGGGCGCGGGTGTTGTCCTTGAGGACCCACAGGTACATGCGCGGGTGTCCGGCGGCGGCGCAGTGCCGGACCGCCGACGCGAGGAGGGCCCTGCCCACGCCCCGGCCGATGTACCGGGGGCGGAGGTACAGGGCGTACAACTCGGCATCCTCGGTGCGTGTCTCGCCGTCCCGGTACGGGCCGAGGGACACCCAGCCGAGGAGCTTGCCGCCGTCGCCGTCGACGACCAGGTTCATCACGCGCCGGTCGCCGGCCAGCAGACGCGCGCGCTGCCGGTTGGCGTCCGCCGCGATGTCGAGGCCGTCGAGATACGGCTGGGGGACGAAGCCCTTGTAGGCGTACTGCCAGCCGCGTATGCGGATTTCGGCGACCTCGGCGCAGTCGTCCGCCGTCATCGGGCGCGGCACGAACCCCGCCGGGGGCGAGGTGAATACATCGGCGGGGGCGGGGGCGGGGATCCGGGTCGGCTCAGTCATCGCTCCATGGTGGACCAGGGGTCCGACAACGCCCTGCCCCGCCCCTGACTTCCCGTCCCCGGCTCCCCGCCTCGACGACTCGCCGCCTCCTCAGCCGCGGAAACCGAGCAGGCCGTGCAGGGTCGAGCCGCGGGACATGGGGGACGCGGCCTTCGACGTCCGCGGACTCGGGTCGGGCAGCGCCTCGCACACCGCGTCGGCCCCGCCTCGGCCGCGCGGTACGGTGCCGTCGGTCAGATACGCCGTCAGGTGCTCGTCCAGGCAGGCGTTGCCGCTCAGCGTGATGCCGTGATTGCCGCCGTCCTGCTCCACCACCAGGCTGGAGCCGGCCAGCAGTTGGTGGACCGCCGCGCCTCCCTGGTAGGGGGTGGCCGCGTCGTCGGTGGCCTGGAAGAGCAACGCCGGCGGCAGCTTCCCGTTGACGATGTTCACGGGCCGCAGCGACTCAGTCGGCCAGAACGCGCACGCCGCGTTGTACCAGGCGTTGTTCCACGTCATGAACGGCGCCTGCTCGTACACCTCCCAGTTGTCCTTGCGCCACTGCCGCCAGTCCCGCGGCCAGGACGCGTCCCGGCACTCGACCGCCGTGTAGACGCTGTAGCCGTTGGCGCCGGCGGCGTCGATCGCGCCGAAGTTCTCGTACGTCCTGACCAGCGGGCCCGAGTCGCCCTTGTTCACGTACGCCGCGAACGCCTCCGCCAGATAGGGCCAGTAGCCGTTGTAGTAGCCGCCCGGCAGGAAGGTGTCCTCCAGTTCGGCCGCACCCACCTTGTCACCGGCCGGCTTCTTCGCCAGGGCCGCGCGCATCGCGTACCACTCGGCCTCGATCTTCTCCGGATCGGTGCCGAGCCGGTACGTGCCGTCGTGCTCGGCGATCCAGGCCATCAGGGCGCGGTGGCGGTCGTTGAAGGCGCGGTCCTGGTTCAGGTTGGTCTCGTACCAGACCCCGGTGGGGTCGACGATCGAGTCGAGGACCAGGCGCCGTACCCGCTCCGGGAACAGTTTGGCGTACACGGCGCCCAGATACGTGCCGTAGGAGTAGCCGAAGTAATTGATCCTCTCCGCGCCCAGCGCCTGCCGGATCACGTCCATGTCGCGTACCGCGCTGGTCGTGTTCACGTGCGGCAGGAGATCCGCGTGCTTCTTGCCGCAGGCGTCGGCGAACGACTTCACGCGCGCGAGGTTGGCCTGCTCCACCGCGCGGGTGCTCGGCACCGTGTTCGGCCGCACCGGGTCGAAGAAGTCCGGCTCGCAGTTCAGCGCGGGCCTGCTCTCGCCCACCCCCCGCGGATCGAAGCCGATCACGTCGTACTGGGCGGCCACCTTCTTCGGCAGCGAGGCCGCGACGAACCCGGCGAGCGCCAGCCCGCTGCCGCCGGGGCCGCCCGGGTTGACCAGCAGAGGGCCCTGGTACTTCTTCGCGGTGTGCGGAACGCGGGACAGCGCGAGGGTGATCTTCCGCCCCTCGGGGCGGGCATGGTCGAGCGGTACCTCGACGGACGCGCACTGCAGCGTCGGATGGTCCTTGGTGCCGCACTCCTTCCACACGGGCTTCGCCGCGCGGAACGTGTCGGCGCCGCTCGGTGCGGCCGCCTCGGCGGGCAGGGCCGTCAGGCTCCCGGCCATGACGGCGGCGGCACTGCACAGCACTGCTGCGCGTTTCCTCATGGGTCCTCCCAGGACGGAGGTCGGTGAACCGCGGGCTCACGGTCCACGCGGCATCGTCCCGGAATGAGCCGCTGGATGAACGCGTTCCGCCGACTCTTGACCCGATCGGGTCGCCGGATGCCCTCGAATGCTTCTAAAGACAGAGAGAGTTGGGTCGGGCCCGACGTGGAGGAGTCGGAGTGTCGGGAGGCGGAGGCGGAGGGCTCGGAGGCAGGGGGTCCGTGGTTCGGAGAGCCGGTCACCGGGTGTCCGGCGGGCCGGAGGCGGTGGGACATCTCCGCGCGGGCGGGGCCGATGCCGTACTCCCTGGCCAGGTCGTGGATCTGACGGGTGATCCTGCGCTGGTACCACTTCGGGGCTTAGGCGCCCTCCCCGTACAGCCGCTCGTACCGGTTCACGAGGTACGGATGGTGCTGCCCGAGCCAGGACGTGAACCACTCGCGGGCCCCCGGCCGCAGGTGCAGCACGAGCGGCGTGACGGAGGTGGCTCCCGCCGTGGCGATCGCCCGCACGGTGGCCCGTAGTTGTTCCGGCCGGTCGCCCAGGAAGCGGAACCGGCTCAACCGCGGGGGAGGGCTCCCTGCGTGGGTGCCCACATCACCGTCGCTGCGGACGGGGAGGCGACCCTGTACCGGGGACCTGGTCCGTCACTCTGCAGCCGACACCGGTACGGCCCCGTCCGTCCGTTGCCGCCCGTGGCGGATGGGCGTGGCCTTTCTGCTGTCCGGGGGCAGTCGGTGAGAGCGCAGACGCCGGCCTCGAGCCCCGTCCTGCTGGTGGCACGCAAGCCTCCAGCGGGACGCTTGTGTGTGTCCTGCCGCACCGCGGGCCTGCGGGCCTGTGGTGGTGTGGCGGGCGTTCATGAATGCGGGAGGCGGCTGGTGGTGTGATCCCGCAGGAGTAGCCACGGCCTGGTGGTGGAGTCGTCCGCGGTGCGGGCTGCGCCGCCCTCGAGGAGCGTGGTGTAGGCGGCGGACCCTGCCCGGTTGGTGGCCGTCGGGCAGTCGGAGTCGGTCGGGTTCGAGAGGGATCTGGTCATGTTCCTCCAGACCCTGTCTGCGTGCGGCGCGGTGGGCACTGCGTCTCCCTGAGGAATAGGATCATAAGCTGAATTGTGTGCATCCATGCGTGCACCTCCGATGGGGAATCACGGACCACTCGAAGGGCATGCGGGACGCTCCGGGCGACCGGCTGGGGATCGAGCGGGCGTGGATCTCGTGGAAGGTGATTCCGGCGAACTCCGGCGTGTCGAAGGTGCGGGTGGCCACCGCGTCCGCGCCGAACAGCGCGGCGTCGGCCCGGCTGTGTGCGGAGTCCGGGGTGAGGTTCTCCCGGCGTATGACGCCTCCTCGGTGGTACTGGACCAAGCACGGGCTCACACGATAGAACAAGCGTTCCCTTGATCGCGCGAACGACTGGTTTGAGCACACTCCCGATCACTTCCGGACTCCCGATTTGGGGGGCCGGGCGAGGGGGTGGTTGGCTTGCCCCGACCCACCGAGAACCCATGTCCTGGAGGAAGTCGATGGCGCAGGTCGAGGCCACTACGGAGCGGATCGTCGTGGCGGACGCGGAGACGGTGTTCGATGCCCTCGCCGACTACAGCGGCACGCGCGGGAGGCTGCTGCCCGAGCAGTACAGCGAGTACGAGGTCCGCGAGGGCGGTGACGGTGAGGGCAGCCTCGTCCACTGGAAGCTCCAAGCCACCAGCAAGCGCGTCCGTGACTGCCTCCTGGAGGTCACCGAGCCGAGCGACGGCGAACTGGTCGAGAAGGACCGCAACTCGTCCATGGTCACCACCTGGCGCGTCACCCCGGCCGGGGAGGGCAGGTCCCGGGTCGTCGTGACCACCACCTGGACCGGCGCCGGGGGCATCGGCGGCTTCTTCGAGAGGACCTTCGCCCCCAAGGGCCTCGCGCGCATCCACGACGCGCTGCTCGCCAACCTCGCCACCGAGGTCGAGAAGTAGCCGCCGAGGTGAAGGGGCGGGCCCGGCCGCATCAAGGGCCGGTCCGCCTCAAGAGGCCGGTGGCAGCGGGACGTCGGCCGCAAGCCGGCCGCCGGTCGGCTTCTCGCTGCGGCCGGTGCGGCCGGGTCCGGGCCGGCTCCCCTCACCGGTTCGAGCAGGTCGCCGAACGGGACCGTGCCGAACGGGACCTCCAGCTGGGGCACGAGGACCGAGGTACAGGAACGGGACCGGGGGCGGGAACGAGGTCGCGAACGGGCGTTTGCACGGGTGGCGCGCTCCGGTGCGAACGACGGCGGTCAATTCCCGTATTGCCACACATCGCAACCAGCCGTGCCCGTACGGTGGTACGGCGGTACAGATCTTGGGAGCCGTGGGGAGAGAGGGCCTGGGCCATGGACCGTGGCACCGAGCGGGACGCACCGGCCGGCCATGGAGCCGAGGACGGTGAGGCGGCCGAAGGCCTCGATGCCGGCCGGATCCCGCTGGCCGTCGTCGTCGTGGACCGCGACGGGCTGGTCTCGCACTGGAGTACAGGCGCACGACGCCTGTTCGGGCCGTCCAAGGACGACGCCCTCGGCCGCCCGGCCGTCGATCTGCTGCCGGTCTCCGGTGCCCTCCCCGGGGACGAGGAGGAGAGAGAAGCCGGGCGACACGGTGCGTACGCGTCGTACGCCGACTACGACGGTCCCGGCCCCGGTTTCGAATCCTCCTTCGGCCGGGGCCTTTTTTATCCGGCCGCGGGCCGCGCCCGCCTCGCCGCCCCTGCCTCCGCTCCCGCCCACGAGCCCGAAGCCGGCTCCGGGTCCGGGACGGGGCGTGTCGACGTGCTGTGGTGGGCCTACCCGCTGGTCGGTTCCGGTGGCGAGAGGCTGCTGGTGCTCGCCGCCGACGCGGACGCGCTGCACGGCGACGAGACGGAGGCGTTCGAGCGGATCGCCCCCGGATTCGCCCTGCACACCGACTTCCCCGGCTCCGCGGACCTGGCCCGCCGGCTCCCCGAGATCCTGCCCAGCATGAGCGTCGGGGAGAGTGCCCGCATCGCCGCCCAGATCCTCGAAATGGGCTATCCCGTCCTGGAGTTCAGCCAGAACGAGCGGGTGCCCGTCACCCCCGACTGGGGTGTGCCCCGCCGCGCCGAACGCAAGGCGCGTCGCGAACGGGCCGCACGGGCCCGCGCGGCCGGCGAACCCGTGCCCGAGGACCAGCGCGACGAAGCCGAGGACCTCGAGTACGCCGCCGTCCGCGAACGCCTGGAGTTCCTCAACGAGGTCAGCTCCCGGATCGGCACCTCCCTCGATCTGTCCCGCACCATCGTCGAGGTCAGCAAGGCCGTCGTCCCCCGCTTCACCGACGTCGCCGGCACCTATCTGCGCGAACAGGTCGTCGCCGGTGAGGGTTTCGACGAGGGCGTGCCCGACACCACCACCCTGTGGCACCGGGTCGCCCTCGAGCACACCGACGAACCCGGCCGCTGGGACGACGTCGTGCCCGTCGGCGAAGCCATGCCCTTCCCGGCCCACACCCCGTTCTTCCAGTGCATGACCACCGGCGAGCCCGTCCTCGTGCCGCGCATCAGCGAGCAGATGGGGCATGCCGTCGCCTCGCAGTTCGAGAAGCGCGACATCCGCCCGCTGATCACCGGCCGCTCGATGCTCGTCGTGCCGCTGAAGGCGCGTCAGGTCGTCCTCGGCTTCATGATTCTGCTGCGCCACCCGGAGCGGCAGGTCTTCAACGACATGGACCGCGTCACCGGCGCCGAACTCGCCGCCCGCGCGGGCCTGGTGCTCGACAACGCGCGCATGTACACCTACCAGGAGAACGTCGCCGAGACGCTCCAGGACAGCATGCTCCCGCAGATCCCGCCGCGCATGGCGGGCTGTGACATAGCCACCCGCTATCTGCCGGGCACGCTGCTCGGCCGGGTCGGCGGCGACTGGTTCGACTCGGTGAAGCTGCCCGGCGCCCGCACCGCCTTCGTCGTCGGTGACGTCATGGGCCACGGCCTGAACTCCGCCGCGATGATGGGCCAGCTGCGCACCGCCGTGCAGACCATGGCGGGACTCGACCTGCCGCCCGCGCAGTTGCTGCGCAACCTCGACGACCTTGCCCAGCGGCTGGGCGACACCCACCTGGCGACCTGTCTGTACACCGTCTACGACCCCATCGCGAGCGAGCTCCACCTCGCCAACGCCGGACACATCCCGCCCGTCCTGGTCCGTGCGGCGGACGGCCGCAGCGAACTGCTGGACCTGCCCACCGGCGCCCCGATCGGCGTCGGAGGTGTGCCGTTCGAGTCCGTGCGCGTGCGCGTGGAGCCCGGTGACCGGCTGGTGATGTGCACCGACGGACTGGTCGAGGTGCGCGGCGAGGACATCGGTGTCGGCCTTGCCGCCCTGTGCGCATCCGCCGCCCACCCGGCCGCGTCCATGGACGACGCCTGCGACACCATCATCCGCGCCCTCGCTGTGACATTTTCGGAAGCGGGTCGCGGCGGCCGCAAGGACGACGTGGCCCTGCTGATGGCACGCCTGAACGGCATCGAGCCCGACCACGTCGCCGAGTGGCGGCTCGTCCCCGACCCGTCGGAGGTCCCCCGGGCCCGCGCCATGGTCCGCGAACAGCTCTACGAGTGGGGCCTGGAGAAGCACGTCGTCAACGTCGAGCTGATGGTCGGCGAACTCGTCACCAACGCGGTACGGCACGCCCACGCCCGGCCCGTCGCGCTGCGCCTGGTCCGCGGCGACACCCTGCTGTGCGAGGTGGAGGACGACGACCACGAACTGCCCACCCTCCTCAACGCCGGGCCGACGGACGAGTCCGGGCGCGGGCTGCGGGTGGTCAGCAGGCTCGCGCGGGAGTGGGGCACCAGCCGGACCAACTCCGGCAAGAGCGTCTGGTTCGAACTGACGCTGCCGCGCCGCTGATCCGGCACGCCTCCCGTCTCTCACCTCCCGTTCGGCGCGAGGGGACGACCGGTCGACGCGAGGGGACGACCGGTCGACGCGAACGAGGGTTCACGCGACGCGAACAGGGGCTCACCCGAGGCGAACGAGGCGTGAAGGAATGCGCCGTGCCCTTGTCGGTGCGCCCCGGCGCGCGATACACCGTACCGACCCGTCACGCGGGCGGATTCGCTTCACACCCTGGGGAGTCGGGCATGAGCGTGACCAGTCGGTACCGGGAGGCGTGGGAGGGTTTCTGGCGCGAGGCGCCGGGTGGGCAGGGAAGCGTGTTCTGGGATGCGGAACCCGCCCTGACCGTCGCCCGCCACCTGGTCCTGTTCGCACCGCATCTGTTCGATCCCGGCCTGCCGATGGTCGACCTGGGCTGCGGCAACGGCACCCAGACCCGCTTCCTCGCCGACCGCTTCCCGCACGTCGTCGGGGCCGACCTGTCCGCCGCCGCCCTGGACCACGCCCGGCGTGCCGATCCGGCCGGCCGGGCCTCCTACCGGCAGCTGAACGCCGCAGAGAAGGGCGAGGCGCAGGACCTGCACGCGGAACTCGGCGACGTCAACGTCTACGTGCGGGGCGTGCTGCACCAGTGCGAGGCCGGGGAACGGCAGCCCCTGGCGGACGGCATCGCCACCCTGGTCGGCGACCGCGGCCGTGCTTTCCTCGTCGAACCCGCCGAGGCCGCGGGGGCGTTGCTGCAGAGCCTCACGGCCTTGCCCGCCGGCCCGCCGCCCAAGGTGGCGGCGGTCTTCCGGCACGGCATAGCCCCCGGGAGGATGGCCGACGACGAGGTACCGGAGTTCCTGGCCGCGGCCGGGCTGACCCTCCTGGCGAGCGGCACCGCGCCCCTCACCACGACGGAGTACGCGCCCGACGGCTCCCGCATCGCATTGCCCTCCGGCTGGTACGCGACGGGACGGGCCGGGTGACCGGACCGTCGTCCGGATCAGGCCGGGCCCGCGGGCCGAGGCGTGCGGGAGGGGCAGGCGGGAGGCGGTTCCGTGCACCCTGTACCGTCATTGGTCTGGGCCGGTGAGAGTTCTCCACAGGCCTGGCAGAGTTTTGGCAGCACGACGTAGCGTGAGGCGCATGAAGATCCTCATCAGCGCCGACATGGAGGGCGCCACCGGCGTCACCTGGCCGGCCGACGTGCTGCCGGGCACCCCGCAGTGGGAGCGCTGCCGGTCCATGTTCACCTCCGACGTCGACGCCGCCGTGCGGGGCTTCTTCGACGGCGGCGCCGACGAGGTGCTGATCAACGAGGCGCACTGGACCATGCGCAATCTCCTGCTGGAGCGGCTCGACGAGCGGGCCGAGATGATCACCGGGCGGCACAAGACGCTGTCCATGGTCGAGGGCGTGCAGCACGGCGACGTGGACGGCATCGCGTTCATCGGCTACCACGCCGGCGCCGGCATGGAGGGCGTCCTCGCCCACACCTTCCTCGCCAACTCCATCACCGGGGTGTGGCTGAACGGCGAACGGGCGAGCGAGGGCCTGCTCAACGCCGCCGTCGTCGCCGAGTACGGAGTGCCGGTCGTCCTGGTCACCGGCGACGACGTGGCCTGCGAGGACGCGCTCGGCTACGCGCCCGGGGCGCTGAAGGTCGCGGTCAAGGACCATGTGTCGCGGTACGCGGCGGTGTGCCGGACACCCGCCCGGACGGCCTCCGACATCCGTGCGGCGGCCAAGGACGCCGCCGCGCTCGCGGTGCGCCACGAGCCGGTGGCCGCGGGCCCCTTCACCGTCGCGGTCGAGTTCGACGCCGAACATCTGGCCATGGCCGCCACCGTCGTGCCGGGCGTGGCCCGGACCGGCGAGCGGAAAGTGGCATACACCAGCGGGACCATGTACGACGGGATCCGCACCTTCAAGGCGGTCACCACGATCGCCTCGGCTGCGGTGGAGGAGCAGTATGGCTGACGAACACGCTCTGGACGAGGTCGTGACGTTCACGTCCGACCTCATCAGGATCGACACCACGAACCGGGGCGGCGGTGACTGCCGGGAGCGGCCCGCCGCCGAGTACGCGGCGGAGCGGCTGGCCGGAGCGGGCCTGGAACCGGTGCTGCTCGAGCGCACCCCCGGCCGGACCAACGTCGTCGCGCGCCTCGCGGGCACCGACCCGACGGCCGACGCGCTCCTCGTCCACGGCCACCTCGACGTCGTACCGGCCGAGGCGGCCGACTGGAGCGTGCACCCCTTCTCCGGCGAGGTGCGCGACGGGGTGGTCTGGGGACGCGGCGCCGTCGACATGAAGAACATGGACGCGATGATCCTCGCCGTGGTGCGGGCCTGGGCCCGCCAGGGCGTGCGGCCCCGGCGCGACATTGTGATCGCCTTCACCGCCGACGAGGAGGCCAGCGCCGAGGACGGATCCGGGTTCCTCGCCGACCGGCACCCGGAGCTCTTCGAGGGCTGCACCGAGGGCATCAGCGAATCGGGCGCCTACACCGTCCACGACGGCTCCGGCCGGCAGCTCTACCCGATCGCCGCGGGAGAACGCGGCACGGCCTGGCTGAAGCTCACCGCCCGCGGGCGGGCCGGCCACGGCTCCAAGGTCAACCGGGACAACGCGGTGACCCGCCTCGCCGCCGCCGTCGCCCGCATCGGCGAGCACGAGTGGCCGGTGCGGCTCACCCCGACCGTCCGCGCGGCGCTCAGCGAACTCGCCGCCCTGTACGGCCTCGACCCCGACCTGTCCGACGTGGACACACTGCTCACCAAGCTGGGCCCGGCCGCGAAGCTCGTCGAGCACACCCTCCGCAACAGCAGCAACCCGACGATGCTGGACGCCGGCTACAAGGTCAACGTGATACCGGGCCGGGCCGAGGCCTACATCGACGGACGGATCCTGCCCGGCGGCGAGGACGACTTCCGCTCCACCCTGGACCGGCTCACCGGGCCCGACGTGGACTGGGAGTTCCAGCACCGGGAGCCGGCCCTGCAGTCGCCGGTGGACTCGACGACGTTCGCCCGGATGCGGGCCGCGGTGCAGGAGTTCGCACCCGAGGGCCACCCCGTGCCGTACTGCATGTCCGGCGGCACGGACGCCAAGCAGTTCTCCCGCCTCGGCATCACCGGCTACGGCTTCGCCCCGCTGAAGCTGCCGGAGGGCCTCGACTACCAGGCCCTCTTCCACGGAGTCGACGAGCGCGTCCCCGTCGAGGCGCTCCACTTCGGCGTCCGCGTCCTCGACCGGTTCCTGCGGACGGCCTGAGCCCATGGGGGAGACGGTGCGAACCCTGCCGTACGGCGAGTGGCCCTCGCCCATCGACGCGGCCACGGCCGCGGCGCACGACGGAAGCCCCGAGTACGTGGGGTTCGTCGGGGACGAGGTGTGGTGGACCGAGCCCCGGCCCGCCGAGGGCGGCCGCCGCACCCTGGTGCGGCGGCACTCCGACGGTACCGAGGAGTCCGTCCTGCCCGCGCCCTGGAACGTGCGCAGCCGGGTCCACGAGTACGGCGGACGGCCCTGGGCCGGCTTCGTGCGGGACGACGACCCGCTCGTGGTGTTCGTGGACTTCGCCGACCAGCGCCTCCACCGGTACGAACCGGGCGGCGAGCCGCGGCCGCTGACCCCCGTCTCCCCGGTGGGGCAGGGGCTGCGCTGGGCCGAGCCGACCCTGCTGCCGGACCGCGGCGAGGTGTGGTGCGTCCTGGAGGAGTTCACCGGCGACGGCCCCAGTGACGTGCGCCGCGTCCTGGCCGCCGTACCGCTGGACGGCTCGGCCGCCGACGACCGCGGTGCCGTGCGCGAACTGACCGACGACCGGCACCGGTTCGTCACCGGGCCGCGCCTCTCGCCCGACGGGCGGCGCGCCGTCTGGCTGGCCTGGGACCATCCCCGCATGCCCTGGGACGGTACCGAGCTCCGCCTCGCCGACGTCGCTCCCGACGGCACCCTGCACGACGCCCGCACCGTGGCCGGCGGCCCGGGCGAGTCGGTCGCCCAGGCCGACTGGACGCACGACGGCCGACTGCTCCACACGAGCGACCGCACCGGCTGGTGGAACCTCTACCTCGACGGCGAACCCGTCTGCCCGCGCGAGGAGGAGTTCGGCGGGCCGCTGTGGAAGCCGGGGTCGCGCTGGTTCACCCCGCTGGACAGCGGCCTGATCGCCGTCGTGCACGGCCGGGGCGCCGCCACGCTCGGCATCCTCGACCCGGAGCGGGGCGAGGTCGTCGACGTGGCCGGGCCCTGGACCGAGTTCACGCCCACGCTCGCGTCCCACGGCGAGCGCGTCGTGGCCGTCGGAGCGAGCCCGCGCAGCGCCCACGAGGTCGTCGAGCTGGACACCCGAACCGGCAGGGCCCGGGTGATCGGCACCCCGCACAAGGACGCCGTGGATCCCGCCCACTACCCGCAGCCACAGGTCCGCACCTTCAGCGGGCCGGACGGCCGCGAGATCCACGCCCAGGTGTACCCGCCGCGCAACCCCGGCTGCGCCGGGCCCGACGGCGAGCTGCCGCCGTACGTGATCTGGGCGCACGGCGGGCCCACCGGCCGGGCGCCGCTCGTGCTCGACCTCGAGATCGCCTACTTCACCTCGCGCGGCATCGGCGTCGCCGAGGTCAACTACGGCGGCTCCACCGGCTACGGGCGCGCCTACCGGGACCGGCTGCGCGAGCAGTGGGGCGTGGTCGACGTCGAGGACTGCGCCGCCGTCGCGCTCGCCCTCGCCGACGAGGGCACCGCCGCCCGCGACCGGCTCGCCGTCCGCGGCGGCAGCGCCGGCGGCTGGACCACGGCCGTCTCCCTCACCACGACCGACATCTACGCCTGCGGCACCATCATCTACCCGGTGCTCGACCTGACCGGCTGGGGCCCGGGAGAGACCCACGACTTCGAGTCCCGGTACCTCGAGAGCCTCATCGGCCCGCGCGCCGAAGTCCCCGAGCGGTACGCCGAACGCTCGCCCGCCGCACACGCCGACCGGCTCACCGCGCCGTTCCTGCTCCTCCAGGGCCTGGACGACCGGATCTGCCCTCCCGTGCAGTGCGAGCGGTTCCTCGCCCGCCTGGAGGGCAGGGGCGTGCCGCACGCGTATCTCACCTTCGAGGGAGAGGGGCACGGCTTCCGGCGCGCCGAGACCATGGTGCGCGCACTGGAGGCCGAACTGTCCCTGTACACGCAGGTCTTCGGACTGTCGGTACCGGGCGTGCCGGTCCTGGAGCTGACCCGACGAGCCGGGTCGCACCGATGAACCGAACCGCGTGGCCGAGCCGGGCCGAGCCGTTGTGGCGGCCGCCCCGGCTCGGTCCCGGCGCCCGGGTGGCCGTCGTCGCGCCCAGCGGGCCCGTGCCGGAGGAGCGGCTGCAGGCCGGTCTCGACGTGCTGCGCGGCTGGGACCTCGACCCGGTGGCCGCCCTCCACGTCCTGGACCGCCACGGCGAGTTCGACTACCTGGCCGGCACCGACGCGGACCGGGCCGCCGACCTGCAGGCCGCCTGGTGCGACCCCGCCGTGGACGCGGTGATCTGCGCCCGGGGCGGCTACGGCGTGCAGCGCATGGTCGACCTGCTCGACTGGCCGGCGATGCGGGCCGCCGGACCGAAGGTCCTCGTCGGGTTCAGCGACATCACCGCCCTGCACGAGGCGTTCGCGACCCGGCTCGGTCTGGTCACCCTGCACGGGCCGATGGCGGCGGGCGTCGACTTCCTCAAGAACACCCGCGCACAGGAGCACCTCAAGGCCACCCTGTTCGCCCCCGAGACCGTCCGCACCCTCGCCTCCGACGGGACCGCGCTGGTCCCCGGCCGGGCGCGCGGCGTCACGCTCGGCGGCTGCCTCGCCCTGCTCGCCGCCGACCTCGGCACCCCGCACACCAGGCCCTCCGCGCGCGGCGGGCTGCTGTGCCTGGAGGACGTGGGGGAGGAGCCGTACCGGCTCGACCGGTACCTCACCCAGCTGTCGCGGGCCGGCTGGTTCGACGGGGTGTCGGGACTGCTGCTCGGCTCCTGGGCGCAGTGCGGCCCCTACGAGAAGGTGCGGGCGCTGCTCGCCGACCGGCTCGGCGCTCTCGGCGTGCCCGTGGCCGAGCAGTTCGGGTTCGGGCACTGCGACGGGGCGCTCACCGTGCCGTTCGGCGTCACGGCCGAACTCGACGCGGACGCGGGCACCCTGACGCTCGACGAACCGGCGCTGAGCTGAGCCCGTCCCGTACCCAAGACCCGACGTAGGGTGGCAGGGTGCCGCACCCCGCTTCCCGCTACCTCGCCGAAGGCCCCCGTGTGGGCGTACGCCACTTCACCCACGCGGACAGCGCCGAGTTCACTGCCCGTGCCCGGGAGAGCAAGGACCTGCACCACCCCTGGCTGTTCCCGCCGGACAGCGCCTCGGCGTACTCCGCGTACGCGCAGCTGCTGATCGAGGACCCCACCAGGGCCGGCTTCCTGGTCTGCGAGAAGGCGGACGCCGACGCGGGCCCGGACGACGGAGGCCGTGACGGCTCCATCGCCGGGTTCATCAACATCAACAACATCGTGCACGGCGCGTTCCAGTGCGGCGTCCTGGGGTACGGCGCGTTCGCGCACGCGGCGGGGCGCGGGCTGATGAGCGAAGGGCTGGACCTCGTCGTGCGGCACGCGTTCGGACCGATGCGGCTGCACCGGCTGGAGATCAACGTGCAGCCCGCCAACGCCGCCTCCATCGCCCTGGCCCGTGGCCGCGGCTTCCGCCTGGAGGGGTTCTCGCCGGACATGCTCTTCATCGACGGAGCCTGGCGCGACCACGAACGCTGGGCCCTCACCCGCGAGATGCGGGGGCCGCGCTGATCGCGTCGGCGCGTACGGCGCCCCGCGTCCGGAAGGCCGCCGGCGTCACCCCGTCCCGGTCCGTGCCTCCCCGGCCCGAGCGGGAGAGGCACGCACCGGGACGGAACGGGTACGGACGGAGCCGTGGCCGGACGGGTCAGACGGCGAGACGGTCCGCGTACTCGTAGACGGCACCGTCCGGGTGCCGCGCGATGAGGTTGCGGCCCACCGGCGTGGGGAGCGGGCCCGCGATGATGTCCGCGCCCATTTCGGCCAGCACCCGGCCGGTCTCCTCGACGTCCTTCACCGCGATGGTCGCCGCCACCTTGCGCAGTACGTCCAGTTCGGCCGCGGGGCCGCTCATCAACAGGAAGCAGCCGACGGCGGCCACGTGGACACCGGCCCGCTCGAAGCGCAGGGCCCTGCCTCCCGCCAGCCGCTCGTAGAAGGGGATCGCGGTCTCGATGTCGTCGACGCAGACGCGCAGTGTGGCACCCAGAATCTCCATGGCGACGAGCCTAGTTGGGGAACGGAGTTACGTGCGAGGAGCGTTGGGTACCCGGGCGTCATGCAGCGTTTGGAGCACATGCAGCATCTGGACAAGCACCTGGTCGACGAGTTGGCGCAGGTGGCCCGCGAGAGCGTACGCGACGAGCTGCGTGAACAGGCGCGGGGGCAGCGCCGCAAGGCCGCCCTGTACGGCGCGTCCGGCGCCGTCGCCCTGTACGCGGGCGCGGCCGTCGCACTGGCCGTGGGGCTCGCCCTCGCCCTCGTCCTGCCGGGCTGGGCCGCCGCGCTGATCACGGCCGTGATCCTGGGCGCCCTGGCCTACGCCCTGCGGAACGCGG
Organism: Streptomyces sp. NBC_01635; assembly: GCF_045209715.1. Lineage (NCBI taxonomy): Bacteria > Bacillati > Actinomycetota > Actinomycetes > Kitasatosporales > Streptomycetaceae > Streptomyces > Streptomyces sp. NBC_01635. The sequence continues at coordinate 7,610,410 of NZ_CP109277.1, forward strand.
CCCGCCCCTCGCCCGTCCCCGGGCCCGGGGCCCCCGGGCAGGCGTCCGTCCCCGGGCAGCAGGGCGCCGAGCGCGGGCGCACCGGTGGCGTCGCTCCGCCGGTGCCGTCGACGCCGCCCGCCACGGGCGCCGTACCGCCGCGGCCGGACACTCCGGCCCCCGGTGCGCCGGGCCCTGATGCGCCGGGCCCTCGGGGCTGACCGGCCGCGAGGCGGACCCCGAACGAGACGGTGAGGGCACGGGCCGCGGCCCGCCTCCTCACCGTGCCGCTGGGCGTCACCGGGCCACCGGGTCACCGGGCCTGCGACCGCGGCAGCACCTTCGCACGGTGGAAGTCGAGGAAGCCGCGCAGATCCGGGCCGATCCGATGGACGTGGACGAGGTCGAAGCCCGCGTCCGCGCACCGGATCGGCCCGGCGACCACACGAAGGGGCTCTGCCCCTGCTCGTCGTTCCACGGAGGGCAGTGGTCCGAGATCCACAGTCCCTGAACCCGGCCTGTTCGGCCATCCGCGCCTGCTCCACCGGTTCGGCGGGACGGTACTGCTCACGTGGCGGGACCGTACTGCTCACATGAGGGAAACAGCCGTACCCGGGCAGAGGAGTGCCTTCGGGACAGGGGCGATTCGGGTCCTGCTCCGGGCACCCGGGAGCCGGGGCGGACACCGGCGACAGGACCGGGGCGGAAGCCCGCGGACGTTTGGCGACCCCGGCCAGGGGGACGCGGAAGTCTCCCGAGGTACGTGACGACAGCCCCGGAGGCGAACCGTGAGTCGACCCCGCATAGTGATCATCGGTGCCGGCTTCGCCGGGTACCGCACGGCCCGCACCCTGTACCGGCTGGCCCGGGGCCGGGCCGACATCACCCTGCTGAACCCGACCGACTACTTCCTGTACCTGCCGCTGCTGCCCCAGGTCGCCGCCGGCATCCTGGAGCCGCGCCGGGTCACCGTCTCCCTCTCCGGGACGCTGCGGCAGGTACGGCTGGTGCTGGGCGAGGCCGACCGCATCGACCTCGACGCCCGGACCGTGCACTACACCGGCCCCGAGGGCGACGGCGGCAGCCTCTCCTACGACCGGCTGGTGCTGGCCGCCGGCAGCGTCAACAAGCTGCTGCCCATCCCGGGTGTCGCCGAGCACGCGCACGGCTTCCGAGGGCTGCCCGAGGCGCTGTACCTGCGCGACCACGTGACCCGGCAGGTGGAGCTCGCGGCGGCCACCGACGACCCCGCGACCTGCGCCGCCCGGTGCACCTTCGTGGTGGTCGGCGCCGGTTACACCGGAACCGAAGTCGCCGCGCACGGAAAGCTGTTCAGCGACGCGCAGGTCCACAAGCACCCCATGCGGACGGGCATGCGGCCCCGCTGGCTGCTGCTGGACATCGCCGACCGGGTCCTGCCCGAGCTCGACGAGCGCCTCTCCCGCACCGCCGACCGGGTACTGCGCGACCGGGGCGTGGACGTGCGGATGGGGACCTCCGTGAAGGAGGCCACGCGCGAGGGAGTGCTGCTGACCGACGGGGAGTTCGTCGACACGCGGACGCTGGTGTGGTGCGTGGGTGTGCGGCCCGATCCGCTCGCCGAGTCGCTGGGGCTGCCCATGGAGCGCGGGCGGCTGCTGGTGGACCCGCAGCTGCGGGTGCCGGGGCGGCCTGAGGTGTTCGCCTGCGGTGACGCGGCGGCGGTACCTGATCTGGAGGAGCCCGGGCAGTACACCCCGATGACCGCGCAGCACGCCTGGCGGCAGGGCAAGGTCTGCGCCCACAACGTCGCCGCCTCCCTCGGCGACGGCGAGCCCCGCTCCTACCGTCACCGCGACCTCGGGTTCGTGGTGGACCTGGGCGGTGTCAAGGCGGCGGCCAACCCGCTCGGCGTCCACCTGTCCGGTCCGGCGGCGGGCGCGGTCACCCGCGGTTACCACCTCGCGGCGATGCCCGGCAACCGGGTGCGGGTCGCCGCCGACTGGCTGCTGGACGCCGTACTGCCGCGGCAGGCGGTGCAGTTGGGGCTCGTACGGTCCTGGTCGGTGCCGCTGGACACCGCGTCCCCGGAAGTGGCCAGGGTGTCCCCCGGCCCGGGACGGAAGAGGTCCGGCGAGGAGGCCGCCGAGCCGGCCCCCGGGCCCGCCGGGAACCGGCCCGGCGGTGAACCGGGGAGGAGGCGGTCCGGCCCCCGGCCGCCCGCCGGCCCGCACCTCGCCCCGGGCCCCGTCAAGCGCACCGACAGCTCCGACAACCCCGCCGGCCCGGGCAACCCGGCCGATCCCGACAACCCCGTCGATTCCGTCGAAGGAGACTCATGAACATCGGTGAACTCGTCGAGCTCGGGCAGCAGTTGCGTGTGGACAGTGTCCGCGCCGCGGCCGCCGCCGGCTCCGGGCACCCCACGTCCTCGATGTCCGCGGCCGACCTGATGGCCGTCCTGCTGGCGCGTCACTTCCGCTACGACTTCGACCGCCCGGAGCACCCGGGCAACGACCGTTTCGTCCTCTCCAAGGGGCATGCCTCCCCCCTCATGTACGCCGCGTTCAAGGCGGTCGGCGCCATCGACGACGAGGAACTCCTCACCTTCCGCAAGCTCGGCAGCCGCCTCGAAGGCCATCCCACCCCCCGGCGGCTGCCCTGGGTCGAGACGGCCACCGGGTCGCTCGGCCAGGGACTGCCGGTCGGCGTCGGCATCGCGCTGGCCGGGAAGCGGCTCGACCGCTCCGGCTACCGGGTGTGGGTGATGTGCGGGGACAGCGAACTGGCCGAGGGCTCGGTGTGGGAGGCCGCCGAGCACGCCGCGTACGAGAACCTCGACAACCTGACCGTCCTCGTGGACGTGAACCGGCTCGGCCAGCGCGGCCCCACCCGGCACGGCCACGACCTCGACGCGTACGCCCGCCGCTTCGAGGCCTTCGGCTGGCACGCCATGGAGGTGGACGGGCACGACGTCGACGCCGTCGACCGGGCGTACGGGGAGGCGTCCTCCACCAAGGGGCAGCCGACCGTGATCCTCGCCCGCACCCTCAAGGGCAAGGGCGTCGAGGCGGTGCAGGACCGCGAGGGGATGCACGGCAAGCCGCTGCCGGATGCCGACGAGGCGATCGCCGAACTCGGCGGCCCCCGCGACCTGCGCGTGAGGGTGCCGGAACCGCCCGCCGCCCGCGTGCTGCACGCCGTGCGCACCGGGCAGGCCGAACCGCCCCGGTGGGACAAGGGCGAGAAGGTGGCGACACGGAACGCCTTCGGTGAGGCGCTGGCCGCCCTCGGCACCGTGCGCGGCGACGTCGTGGTCCTGGACGGGGAGGTCGGCGACTCCACACGCGCGGAGTTCTTCGCCAAGGAGCATCCCGAACGCTACGTCGAGTGCTACATCGCCGAGCAGCAGATGGTGGCCGCGGCGGTGGGGACGGCGACGCGCGGCTGGGTGCCCTACGCCGCCACCTTCGCCGCCTTCCTGACCCGCGCCCACGACTTCATCCGCATGGCGTCGATCAGCGGTGCCGGCGTCAACCTCGTCGGCTCGCACGCCGGGGTCGCCATCGGCGAGGACGGGCCCAGCCAGATGGGCCTCGAGGACCTGGCGATGATGCGGGCGGTGCACGGCTCGACGGTGCTCTACCCCTGTGACGCCAACCAGACCGCGCGTCTGGTCGCCGCGATGGCGGACCTCGACGGCGTCCGGTACCTGCGCACCTCGCGCGGCGAGAGCCCCGTGATCTACGGCCCCGGCGAGGAGTTCCCCGTCGGCGGCAGCAAGGTCCTGCGTTCCTCGGAACGGGACCGCATGACGCTGCTGGCGGCGGGCGTCACGGTGCCCGAGGCCCTGGCCGCCGCGGACGCGCTGGCGGGGGAGGGCATCGCGGTACGGGTGATCGACCTGTACTCGGTCAAGCCCGTCGACCGGGACACCCTGCGCCGGGCCGCCGAGGAGACCGGCTGCCTGGTGACCGTGGAGGACCACCATCCGGAGGGCGGCCTCGGGGACGCGGTCCTCGACGCGTTCACCGACGGACGGCCCGTGCCGCGCCTGGTGCGGCTCGCCGTACGGGGCATGCCGGGTTCGGCCTCCCCCGAGGAGCAGCTGCACGCCGCCGGCATCGACGCCGAGTCGATCGCGGCGGCCGGGCGGCTGCTGGTGGGGCAGGCGATCGTGCCGTGAGCGGCGAGGACGCCGTGCGGACCGTGCGGGCCGGGCGCCGCACCGTGCGGATCCACCGGCCGGGGAAGGTGCTCTTCCCCGGCGGCGGGGGCGCCGGGGAGTACACCAAGGGCGACCTCGTCGACTATCACCGGGCCGCCGCCCCCTTCATGCTGCCGCACCTGCGGGGCCGCCCGCTGATGCTGGAGCGGCACCCGGACGGCATCGACGGGCCCACGTTCATGCAGAAGAACACCCCGGGGAGCTACCCGGAGTGGATCACCCGGGCCGAGGTCGCCAAGGAGGGCGGCACGGTGTGCCACACCGTGTGCGACGACACGGCGACCCTGCTGTACCTCGTCGACCAGGCGAGCATCACCCTGCACCGCTGGCTCTCCCGCGCCGCCCCGGCCGACAGGACCGACCGTCCGGACCGGCTGGTCTTCGACCTCGACCCCTCGGGGGACGACTTCGAGACGGTCCGGGAGGCGGCCCGCCTGCTGGGGGAGCTGCTGGACGAGCTGAACCTGCCCTCGGCACTGATGACCACGGGCTCCCGAGGGCTCCATGTGATCGTGCCGCTCACCGGTGACCACGACGTCGACGAGGTATGCGCCTTCGCCCGCGAGGTCGCCGACACCCTCGCCGACGCCCACCCCGACCGGCTCACCACCGCCGCGCGCAAGAAGGACCGCGGCGACCGGCTCTACCTGGACGTGCAGCGCAACGCCTATGCGCAGACCGCGGTCGCACCCTGCACCGTCCGTGCCCTGCCCGGCGCCCCCGTCGCGACCCCCCTCTCCTGGGACCGGCTGGACGACCCGGAGCTGCACGCCCGCCGCTGGACCGTCGCCGACGCCCTCGATCAGCTGCGTACCGACCCCTGGGCCGGGCTGCCGCGCCGGGGCCGCGCCCTGGGCCCGGCCCGCCGGCGGCTGGCCGCGCTGCGGGGCTGACCGTCTTCGGCCGGCCGGCCGGGCAGGCAGGCAGGGAGCCGGCCGTGGCAATCGGGTGAGCCCCACGAGGTTTGGCGAACGGACTTACGGCCACACGGAGGAGGAGGTGCCCATGGCGAACGCAAGAAACACCGAAGATTCCAAGGGTTCACAGGAAGCACAGGATTCCCGCGAATCCCGCAAGTCCACGGAAAACACCAGAGCGAACAAGCGGCCGGGCCCGATGGAGGTGCTGCGCCAGGCGCGCGGACAGCTCGCGGAGCTCACCGGTATGGAAGCCGAGTCCGTGTCGTCCTTCACGCAGACGGAGGAGGGCTGGGCGCTGGAGGTCGAGGTCCTCGAACTCGAGCGCGTCCCCGACACGATGAGCCTGATGGCGAGCTACCAGGTGGAGCTCGATCCCGACGGCCAGCTCACCGGTTACCGGCGTGTTCGCCGCTACGAGCGAGGACGGGCCGACGGACGCAGGTCCGGCGGCCAGTAGGAGGCCCGCCCGGCCCCGCTCCCCCCACTCACAGAAATGGAGGAACAGACGGTATGACAGTCGTACCGGCACAACAGTCCGGCGGTGGAGGCGGCAGCAGTGGCCTCTACGACGTGCTTGAGCTCGTCCTGGACAGGGGGCTCGTCATCGACGCATTCGTGCGTGTCTCCCTGGTCGGCATCGAGATCCTCAAGATCGACGTGCGCGTCGTCGTCGCCAGCGTCGACACCTATCTGCGCTTCGCCGAGGCGTGCAACCGGCTCGACCTGGAGTCCGGGCCGCGCAAGGACCCGGGCCTGCCCGACCTGGTCGGTGAGATGACCGAGTCCGGCGCCCGCGGCAAGTCCAAGGGCGCGCTGTCCGGCGCGGCCGAGACCATCTCCGACGCCTTCCAGCAGGCACGCGGCGAAAGCTCCGAGCGGGAGTCCCGTCCGCGGGCCCGCAAGAGCACCTCGGCACGCCGGAAGGAGGAGCAGGAGTGAGCACGTACGTCTACGGCATCATCGCGAGTACGCACCCCGCCGTTCCCGAGCACCTGAGCGGCGTGGGGGAGGGCCCGCTGCGCGTCCTGAAGGCGGGCGACCTGGCGGCCGTCGTCAGTGACGCCCCCGAAGGGCTGCGTCCCAAGCGCAGGGAACTGCTCGCCCACCAGAACGTGCTCGGCGAGGTGGGTGCGGAGGGCTGTGTGCTGCCGATGCGGTTCGGCAGCGTCGCCCCCGACGACGACGCCGTCACCGACGTCCTCACCGAACGCGCCGAGCACTACAAGGAGCGCCTGCGGGCTCTGGACGGCCGGGTCGAGTACAACGTCAAGGCCAATCATGTCGAGGAAGCCGTACTGCACCACGTGATGGCCGTGAATCCGGAGGTCCGTGCCCTCGCGGAGGCCAACCGGAAGTCCAATGGCGGAAGTTACGACGACAAGATCCGCCTCGGTGAGATGGTCGCCGGCGCTGTCAGGGGGCAGGAGGCCGAGGACGGCGCCGCCGTGCAGCGCGCCCTGGAACCGGTGGCCGACGCCGTGAGCGTGGGCCCCGAGTCCACGGGCTGGCTCGCCAACGTCTCCTTCCTGGTGGAGCGCGACGCCGCCGCGAACTTCATGGCCGCCGTGGACCGGGTTCGCGAGGACATGCCGCACCTGGAGGTGCGGCTCAACGGTCCGCTGCCGCCGTACAGCTTCGTGGAACCCGGCCCGGCCGAACCGGCGGGTACCACGGCCGGCGGGGCGGACGCCGGAGCGGGGTGACGGCATGGGCCTGATCTCGGAGGTACTGCTGCTGCCGTTCGCCCCCGTGCGCGGCAGCGGCTGGGCCATCCAACAGGTGCTTCGCGAGGCGGAACGCATCTACTACGACCCCGCCACGATCCGTACCGAACTGGCACGGCTCGAGGAGCAGTTGGAGGCCGGAGAGATCACCGAGGAGGAGTTCGACCAGCAGGAGGACGTACTCCTCGACCGGTTGGAGACCGCGATGCACACCGGCGCCACAGGGGACGGGACGACACCACAATGAACCGAACGGCACTTGGCCTCGCGATAGGGGCTGGATACTTTCTCGGACGGACGAAGAAACTGAAGGCGGCGGTCGCCGTCGGCGGCCTGGTGGCCGGCAAGAAACTGAACCTCGGCCCGCGGATGATCACGGACCTGGTGTCCAAGCAGCTGCAGAACAACCCGCAGTTCAAGGAGTTGGGGGACCAGCTGCGCGGGGATCTGCGCGGCGCGGGCAAGGCGGCGTCCGGGGCTCTCGTGGAACGGCAGCTCAACTCCCTCGCCGGCAAGCTGCACGGCCGTACCGCCGAGATGCGCGACCAGCTGACCGGTGTGGCCGGCCGGCCGGACCGCGAGGACGACGGGTACGACGAGGACGCCGAGGACGAGTACGACGAGAAGGCCGGGGACGACGAACCGGACGGCGAGGAGCCGGAACCGCCCCCCGAGCGGCCGTCGAAGAGGGCCCCCTCCAAGGAGGCGGCCAAGAAGGCCCTGGCGAAGAAGACTCCTGCCAAGAAGGCCCCCGCCAAGAAGGCGCCGACCGGGAAGGCCGCTCCGGCGAAGAAGGCAGCGGCCAAGAAGACGGCCGGCAAGAAGACCACGGCCGCGCGGACGGCCTCGTCCCGGGGCACCCGCTCCCGCACGGCGAAGGGAGGCGGTGAGTGATGGCCGGGACACTCGGCTCGGCCGCTTCCGCCGCCCGCGAGGGGACGTCGAAGAACCCGCTCGCCGACGTGGCCCACAGCGAGGCCGCCGACCGCCTCAAGGCGGAACTGCAGGACTACCTCGCGGTCCAGGCCACCCGCATGCTGACCGGTGTCGGCCGCAAGCTCGGCGAGACGACCGGCAAACTCACCGACATCGCCGAGGGCAACAGCCCCGGGTTCGCCAAGCTGGCACTGGACGGCGGCCGCAAACTCGCCGAGGGCAAGAGCCCTCTGCGCACCGCCGTCGAACTGGGCGCCTCCCGCGTCAAGGACAACGTGATGGGTGCCTTCAAGGGCCTGTTGGGCGGCAAGGGCAAGGGCAAGCGCTCGGCGGGGAAGAAGCCCACCGTCATCATCGAGCACATCGATGTCGGCGTCCCGCTGCGCACCGCCTACGACCAGTGGACCCAGTACCAGGACTTCAGCACCTTCGCGAAGGGTGTCAAGAGCGCCGGCAAGGGCGACGACACCACCTCGGACTGGCAGCTGAAGGTCTTCTGGTCCAACCGCAGCTGGAAGGCGAAGACCACCGAGCAGGTCCCCGACTACCGCATCGTCTGGTCCTCCGAGGGGGCCAAGGGCACCACGAAGGGCGTCGTCTCCTTCCACCAACTCGCCGACAACCTCACCCGGGTCCTCCTGGTCATCGAGTACTACCCCGCCGGCCTGTTCGAGAAGACCGGCAACATCTGGCGCGCCCAGGGCCGCCGGGCCCGGCTCGACCTGAAGAACTTCGCCCGCTTCATCACGTTCAAGGGCGAGGCCGAGGACGGCTGGCGCGGCGAGATCCAGGACGGGGAAGTCGTCCGCAGCCACGAGGACGCCGTCGCCGAGGAAGAGGAGGAGGCCTCGCGCGACGAGGACGAGACGGCCGGCGAGGAGGCCGGCGAGGGCGAGGAAGCCCGCGAAGGCGAAGAGGAGGAGCCGGAGGCCGAGTACGAGGACGAGGCGGACGAAGCCGCGGAGGACGAGGAACCGGCGGAGGACGCCTACGAGGACGAGGACGCCTACGAGGACGAGCAGGAGGGCGAAGGCGAGGAGGAGTACGAGCCCGAGTACGCCGAGGGCGGGAGCCGACGATGACCACACCCGGCCGCTTCCCTGAGCCGTACGGCCAGGGGGGCGGCGCCAACCTCGCCGACATCCTCGAGAGGGTGCTCGACAAGGGCATCGTCATCGCGGGCGACATCCGCATCAACCTGCTCGACATCGAACTGCTCACCATCAAACTGCGGCTCGTCGTCGCCTCCGTCGACAAGGCGAAGGAGATGGGGATCGACTGGTGGGAGACGGACCCGGCACTGTCCTCCCGCGCCCGCCGCTCCGAACTGGCCAAGGAGAACGCCGAGTTGCGCGAGCGTCTGGCCGAACTGGAGACCGGCCGTCAGGAGGAGACCGGCCGTTCGCTGGAGACCGGCCGCCGGCAGAGGGCCGACCGTCAGCGGGAGGCCGACCGTCCACCCGAGGAGGCCCCGTGACCGGACTGCGGTACGTCTACGCCGTCTGCCGGCCCTTCGGCGCTCCGCTCCAGGCGCAGTTGGCCGGTGTGGCGGGGGATCCGCCCCGGGTGCTGACCCACCACGGCCTGGTGGCCGTCGTCAGTCATGTGCCGGAGGCGGACTTCGCCGAGGAGCCCTTCCGCGCGCATCTGGAGGACCTCGACTGGCTGACCACGGTCGCCCGCGCCCACCAGGGCGTCATCGACGCCCTCACCACCGTCACGACGCCGCTGCCGCTGCGGCTCGGCACCGTGTTCCGCGACGACAGCGGCGTACGGACGATGATGGAGGCGCGCGAGGAGAGCTTCCTGCGGACGCTGGACCGGTTGGACGGCCGGGTCGAATGGGGCGTGAAGGTCTTCGTCGAGGCGGAGCAGACGCCGGACCCCGCCGCCGCACCGCCCCCGCGCAAGCCCGCCTCGGGCCGGGACTACCTGCGCCAACGGCGCAGGGAGACGAAGTCGCACGACGACCTGTGGCAGCGGGCCGAGGCTTTCTCGACCCACCTGCACGAGACGCTTTCCGGCTATGCCGAGGATTCCCGGCTGCACGCGCCGCAGAATCCCACGCTCTCCGGCGCCTCGGGGCGCAATGTGCTGAATGCGGCCTATCTCGTGCCGCGGGCGGAGTCCGAGAAATTCGTGGAGACGGTGGAACGGACGAGGGATGGGGCGCCCGGAATACGTGTAGAACTCACCGGCCCCTGGGCGGCCTATTCGTTCGCCGGGGACGAATCGGTGACGGGGGAGGAGGGGGCATGACCGTCGTCGAACGCCGGGAGATAGCCCTGGTGGATCTGCTCGACCGGCTCCTGGCCGGCGGCGTCGTCATCACCGGCGACCTCACGTTGCGCATCGCGGACGTCGACCTGGTCCGTATCGACCTCAACGCGCTCATCAGCTCGGTGAACGCGAACGTTCCGTCGCCCTTCGAGGAGTTGCGTTGACGGCCGCCCCGGACGACCACCACGCCGACGAGCCGCACGCCGACGAGCCGCACGGTGGCCGGCGTGACCGGAGCGGTCGGCGCAACCGGCTCGACCTGGAGCCGGACACGGTCGAACGCGACCTGGTCAAACTGGTGCTCACCGTCGTGGAACTGCTGCGCCAGCTCATGGAGCGCCAGGCGTTGCGCCGGTTCGACGAGGGAGACCTGACGGAGGAGCAGGAGGAGCGCATCGGGCTCACCCTGATGCTGCTCGGGGACCGGATGGCGGAACTGCGGGACCGCTACGGACTGCGGCCCGAGGACCTGAATCTGGACCTCGGGCCGCTCGGACCGCTGCTGCCGCGGGACTGAATCCCCAAGGGCCCGGCCCCGGCAGTTCCCCGGGGCCGGGCCCTTGGCGCGACGTCGTGCGTCACGCGCCGACCGTCACCTCACCACCTGTACCAGCGGCCCCTGCCTCCGCCCGCAGTTGTGCTGCGCATGAGGAATCCCAGCAGCCATACGACGAGAACCGCCAAGGCGATCCACCAGAGCACCTTCACCGCGAAACCGGCGCCGAAAAGGACCAGGGCCAGAAGCAGAACGAGCAGAATGGGAACCATAATGTCGACCTCCTGCTCTTCTGATTGCCCCGAATTCGCGTTTCAGGCTTCCTTGCGGCACAGAATTTCTCCGTGCAGCACACTGAACCAGCCGTCGTCCCGCGCGCCCCATTCCCGCCACGCCTGTGCTGCCGCCCGCAGCTGCCCGCCGGTGGCGTGGCCCTGCTCGACGGCCCGCCCGGCATAGGCCGACGCCACCGTGCGGTCCGCCCACAGACCGCTCCACCAGGCCCGCTCCTCCTCGGTCGAGAAGGTCCAGGTGCCCGAGCCGGCGGTGACGTCCGTGAGTCCCGCGGCCAGCGCCCAGGACTTCAGCCGCCGCCCGGCATCCGGTTCGCCGCCGTTGGCCCGCGCCACCCGCCGGTACAGCTCCAGCCAGTCGTCCATGCCCCGGGACGAGGGATGCCAGGTCATCGCCGCGTAGTCGGCGTCCCGGACGGCGATGTACCCGCCCGGCCTGGTCACCCGTCCCATCTCGCGCAGTGCCCGCACCGGATCCCCCACGTGCTGGAGCACCTGATGGGCATGGACCACACAGAACGTGTCGTCCGGGAAGTCCAGCGCGTGCACGTCGCCCACCGTGAAGGAGGTGTTCGCCAGACCTCGCCCGGCCGCCGTGGCACGGGCCTGCTCCAGGACGCCCGGCGCCCGGTCGAGACCGGTGACGTGCCCGTCGGGGACGAGCGACGCCAGGTCCGCGGTGATGGTGCCGGGCCCGCATCCGATGTCCAGGATCCGCATGTCGGGCCGCAGCACTCCGAGGAGGTACGCGGCCGAGTTGGCCGCGGTCCGCCAGGTGTGCGACCGCAGCACCGACTCGTGATGCCCGTGGGTGTAGACAGCGGTTTCTCGCGGTGCCGGCATGGTGAACCCGTCCCCTCGTCGTCGCGTACGCCTCTTCCGAACGACCGTCACCGTACGCGCCCCGGCCGCATGGTGAGACCCCCGTTTCACACTGTGGACTAAGGGGGTATGGGGAGACATCGTCGAGCCCGAGCGGTAAAACGGTTTGCCACCTGCGCCGACGCCCCGGACAATGGCCTCCCATGGGTCACCTCGAAGCCGCGTATCTGGAGTACTTCCTTCCCGACGGGAGGGCACTCCTGGGCGACGTGTCCTTCCGGGTGGGAGAAGGGGCCGTCATGGCCCTGGTCGGACCCAACGGGGCGGGCAAGACGACCCTCCTGCGCCTCCTCGCCGGCGAGCTGAAGCCGCACGGCGGATCGGTCACGGTCAGCGGCGGTCTCGGCGTCATGCGCCAGTTCGTGGGCTCCGTACGGGACGAGACGACCGTGCGCGACCTCCTCGTCTCCGTCGCCACTCCCAGAATCCGTGAAGCGGCCCGTGCCGTCGACAAGGCCGAGCACGCCCTCCTCACCGTCGACGACGAGGCCGCCCAGCTGGGGTACGCGCAGGCTCTCGCCGACTGGGCGGAGGCACGCGGCTACGAGGCCGAGACGATGTGGGACATGTGCACGACGGCCGCGCTCGGCGTCCCGTACGACCAGGCGCAGTGGCGCCAGGTGCGCACCCTCTCCGGCGGTGAGCAGAAACGCCTGGTCCTCGAGGCGCTCCTGCGCGGCACCGACGAGGTCCTGCTCCTCGACGAGCCCGACAACTACCTCGACGTGCCCGGCAAGCGCTGGCTGGAGGAGCGGCTCGAACAGACCCGCAAGACCGTGCTGTTCGTGTCCCACGACCGGGAACTGCTCGCCGGTGCGGCCCAGCGCATCGTCTCCCTCGAGCCGAGCCCCACCGGAGCCGACGCCTGGGTGCACGGCGGCGGCTTCGCCACGTACCACGAGGCCCGCCGCGAACGCTTCGCCCGCTTCGAGGAGCTGCGCCGACGGTGGGACGAGAAGCACGCCCAGCTGAAGAAGCTCGTGCTGAACCTCCGTCAGGCCGCCTCCGTCAGCCACGACATGGCATCCCGGTACCAGGCGGCGCAGACCCGGCTGCGCAAGTTCGAGGAGGCCGGCCCGCCGCCGGAGCCGCCGCGCGAGCAGGACATCCGGATGCGGCTCAAGGGCGGCCGGACCGGAGTCCGCGCGGTCACCTGCGAGCAGCTCGAACTCACCGGCCTGATGAAACCCTTCGACCTGGAGGTCTTCTACGGCGAACGGGTCGCCGTACTCGGCTCCAACGGCTCCGGCAAGTCGCACTTCCTGCGCCTGCTGGCCGGGGACGACGTGAGCCACACCGGCGGCTGGCGGCTCGGCGCCCGGGTCGTCCCCGGACACTTCGCACAGACGCACGCGCACCCCGAACTGGAGGGCCGCACCCTTCTGGACATCCTGTGGAAGGAGCACGCCCAGGACCGGGGCGCCGCCATGTCCCGGCTGCGCCGCTACGAACTGACCGGCCAGGCCGAGCAGACCTTCGAACGGCTCTCCGGCGGCCAGCAGGCCAGGTTCCAGATCCTGCTGCTCGAGCTCCAGGGGGTCACCGCACTGCTGCTCGACGAGCCGACGGACAACCTGGACCTGGAGTCGGCGGAGGCGCTCCAGGAAGGCCTGGAGGCCTTCGAGGGCACGGTGCTGGCCGTCACGCACGACCGCTGGTTCGCCCGCTCCTTCGACCGCTACCTGGTCTTCGGCGGCGACGGCAGGGTCCGGGAGACCCCCGAACCGGTGTGGGACGAGCGCCGGGTGGCACGGGCCCGGTAGCCGCAGGGGGCCCGGTGGGCGGAACGGGCCCGGTGCCCGGGATGTTCGTAGAGTGGACGCAGGGACGCGGGGACCCGTGGCCTTCCCGGCGGGTACCCGGACCGCAGGACGCACACGACGAGCGGGGCACACGATGACCGGAGTCGAGCCGAACCGCCTGGACGACCAGCAGCTCATGAAGGAGCTGGAAACCATCCACCGCACGCGCCACGACACCCTGCTGCACGCCTCCAACGACGCGCTGCGGGCCCACAACGAGCGCATGGCCCAGCTGGAGGGCGAGTACCTGCGCCGCAACCCCCGCCGCCCGGTGGCGGCGGGCCGCACTCGCGAAGGGGCCCGGGAGCGGAGTGGCACGGACGCGGCGACCCCCATGCCCCCGGGCACCTGACGGACGGCCCGGTCCCGGGGGCCGACGGCCGCCGGACCGGGCCTGCGGCGACCGTCGTCCCGGACGTGCGACGGCCGAGCCGACGGCCGTCTCCGTCTCAGGCCTCCTTCGACTCCGCGGCGAAGACGTCGAGGTACGTCTCGCAGAACGCCTCGAGGTCGTCCGGCTTGCGGCTGGTGACCAGCTTGCCGGGGCCGTGGTCGCAGACCTTCACCTGCTCGTCGACCCAGGTGGCGCCGGCGTTGCGGAGGTCGGTCCGGAGGCTGGGCCAGCTGGTCAGCTCCCGGCCGCGGACCACATCCGCCTCGACGAGGACCCAGGGCGCGTGGCAGATCGCGGCGACCGGCCGGCCCTGCTGGAAGAAGTCCCGCACGAACGCGACGGCCGCCTCGTCCGTGCGCAGGAAGTCCGGGTTCGCGACCCCGCCCGGCAGCACCAGCCCGCCGAAGGCGTCGGCAGCCGTGTCGCCGACCACCTCCTGCACGGGGAAGGTGTCCGCCTTGTCGAGATGGTCGAACGCCTGGATCTTGCCGGACTGCGTCGACACGAGCACGGGCTCGTGACCGGCGCCCACGGCCGCCTGCCACGGCTCGGTCAGTTCGACCTGCTCGACGCCTTCGGGCGCGACAAGGAACGCGATACGCATGAGGGGTTCTGTCCTTCCTTTCGTGCGCGTCGTTCGCGCGCTCATGTGGTGGTGCACGGGAACCGGGCGGCTCCTACGCGTTCTCCGTCTCCCGGGTCCGCGTCAGTGCCTCGGCCAGTTCCTGCACGTTGTCGTAGTGGGCCCGCCGGGGCAGGCGTTCCAGCGCCTCGACGAGTGTGTCGGGAGCGTGCCGCAGGCTCAGAGTGCGCATCAGCTCGCGCGGACCCGCGGGGAACGCCCCGCGGGTCAGGATCCTGGCCAGCTCCAGGCGCACCGACTCCAGCGACGTCGGCGTGCGCCCCGGTGTCACCGGACCGCGCGCCACCTCCGGGTCGTCCTCGGCGGACGGCTCCGGGTCGTTCCACTCCTCGGTCCGGGTGGGGTGCCCCGACCTCAGCAGGCCCTGCAGTTCGTGCTTCATCTCGTCGTCGCGGTGGACACTCAGCCGGTTGCTGCCTCGCTGCATGTTTCCCTCCAGGTGGTTCGGGGTTCGCACCGCGTACCCGGAGGGCGGAGACCGACACGGGGTTCGCCGGCCGGATTGTCACCCCCTTCGGTACCGGGGCCGCGCAGCGCCGGTTTGCCCCGGGAACGGCGGGAGACCCGGATGCCTCACCCGTACGTGCCTCTGCCCGCCTCCTGGGAAGGGACCGCCATGGCGGTGCTCGCACTGCTCATCCCGCCGCTCATGCTCGGCGTCCTGCTCATGCTGGGCCGTTACGAGGACCTTCTGCTGCCCGGAGTGCGTGAGCAGGTTCCCGACGGTGTCCCCGCACCGCAGGACGCGGGCCCCGGGCCGGCGCCCCGGCCGCCGCGCACAGCGGCCTGACGGATCCGGGCGGGTTTCCCGGCAGCCCCTGATCCACCGGACGGGCGCCCTCGTGCACCGGCTTCACCCGCTCGGGCGTGCCCGTCCCGCGAATGGTGTCCGGCCGCGCGCGACGCGGCGGCCGCAGGGCTCTGATGGATGCGGGGGCTCGACCCCGTGCCCCGACGACGTGGGATCACCCCCGCGGCCGTCGAACGGGACGCCGTGCCCCGGCCGTCGCCCGAAGGAGCCCGCACCATGCGCCGCACCGCCCGTGCCCTGTCCCTCGCCGCCGCCGTCGGCACCGTCCTCGGCGTGCTCGCGCCGACCGCGTCCGCGGATCCGTCCGCCGAGGTCAGTCCGGGCAGCGCGGCCCCGGACGGCACCGTCACCGTCTCGGTCCTCTGCGACCCGGCCGACGGGCCGCCGCCGAAGACCATCGAGGCGACCTCGGAGGCCTTCGGCGAGGGTGCCGTCGAGCTGAAGCAGGTGACCGGCGGCGACGCGGAGGAGTCCGGTCCCACCTACCGGGGCACCGCGGACCTTCAGGACGTGAGGGCCGCCGGGGGCCTCGACGACGCGAGGGGCACGGCGGGAACCGGAGGCGACGAGGCCCTGGACGAGATCTTGGAGGGGGCCTCGGACGAGACCTTCGACGACGACGAGACGGCCGACGAGGAGGCCGACGCCGACACCGACGGCGCCGACGGCGCCGAGGACACCGGTGACCTCGACGAAGCCGAGGACGCCGGGAGCCCTGCTGACGGGGCGCTCGACGCGTTCGGCGCCCTCGACGCCGTCGACACGGCGGGCGGTGGGTCCGCCCGGACCGTCAAGGGCACGTGTCCCGCCGCGCCCGGCGAGAAGGGCAAGCCGTGGAGTGCCCCCTTCACCGTCGGCGCCCGTCATCCGGGAGGTTCCGGCGCCCCGTCCCCCTCCCACAAGCCGTCCCCCTCGCACAAACCCTCCCCCTCGCACAAGCCGTCTCCTTCCCACAAGCCGTTCCCCCCTTCTGCGTCGTCCTCCTCGTCCTGCCCCGGACCCGAGCGCGCCCACTGCGGCAGGTCCGAGGTTCCGCGGGGCGTCCATGCGGGGGCAGGCGGCGGGTTCAC
Source organism: Streptomyces sp. NBC_01635 (assembly GCF_045209715.1). NCBI lineage: Bacteria > Bacillati > Actinomycetota > Actinomycetes > Kitasatosporales > Streptomycetaceae > Streptomyces > Streptomyces sp. NBC_01635. Next base: position 7,626,847 of record NZ_CP109277.1, read on the forward strand.
CGACTCCGTGTCCGCCCTGGTGGCGGGCGGGCTGCTGATCGCGGCCGCGTTCGGCGCCGCCGTCCACCGGCTGTACCGCGACAGGAGCACGCGTACGGACGGCTGATGCCCGGAGCGGCCCGGTCCGCCGACCGGCCCGTCCCCCCGGCCCTCGCCACCCGGTCCTTGTCGGCGGCGGCGCCTGCCGGGAGTGGCCGGTGGAACCGTGGGTACTGACACCGGACACGGAGTGGAGGCGCGAATGCGGCGGACGGACCCCGAACCCCACAGCCCCGCAGGCTGTGATCCCGCAGGCGGTGCCCCCGCGGGCCATGATCCCGTCGGCCACGGTCCGGTCCGCTTCGGCCCGGTGCTGCCCGAGGACGGGTTGCCCGTGCTGCCCGAACTGGCCGCCGTCCTCGCCGCCGCCGCGTCCCGCGCGGAGACGGAACCGGTCGGTGGCGGCCCCGCCCTGCTGGACGCCGCGTGCGGCTACGGCGACCGGCGCGGCCTGCCCGCAGTCCCGGACCGGGTGGCCGTCGGCCCCGGCGCGCCCGCGCTGCTCGTGGCGCTCACCGCGGCCATCGGCGGGGACGTGCTGGTGCCCCGGCCCTGCGCCGCCTGGTGGGCGCCCTGCGCCCGGTTGCTCGGCCGCCCGGCGTTCCCGGTGCCGGTACCCGCCGAGAGCGGCGGTGTCCCCGATCCGTACGCCCTGCTGGAGACCGTACGGCGGCTGCGCGCCGAGGGCGGCGACCCGCGCCTGCTGGTGCTCTCCGTCGCCGACGACCCCACCGGCACCGTCGCTCCGCCCGAACTGCTGCACGAGACCATCGAGGCCGCCGTCGGCGAGGGGCTGCACCTGGTCAGCGACGAGACCTGGCGCGACACCCTGCACATCCCGCGCGACACCGTGCTGCTCAGCCCCGCCGAGATGCTGCCCGAACAGGTCACCGTGGTCACCGACCTGGCGGGCGCCCTGCTCCCGCCGGGCTGGCCCGCCGCGGTCGCCCGCTTCCCGGCGGGCGCGGCGGGCGGCCCGCTCCACGCGCGCGTGCTCGACGTCCTGACCGCGCTCGACGCGCGGGTCGCCACCCCGGTCGCCGTAGCCGCCGCCTACGCGCTGTCCGAGCCGGAACCGGTCACCGCGCGGGTGGCGGCCTCCGTACGCCTGCACGCGCGCGTGGCCGCGGCCGCGCGCGCCGCGGTCGTCGCCGCGGGCGCCCTGGCCCGGCCCCCGCAGGCCGGGCGGCACCTGTACGTCGACCTCGCGCCGCTGGCTCCGGCACTCGCCGCGCACGGTGTCGGCGACGCGCAGGAGCTGGAGGACTTCCTCACCGGACGGCTCGGCATGCCCGCGGCGGGCGGTCATCGTTTCGGCGACGACCTCGAAGCGCCCCGCGTGCGGTTGTCCACCGCGCCCCTGCTCGGCGACACCGCCGAGCAGCGCGCGGAAGGCCTCGGATCCTCCGCGCCATGGGAACTTCCGCACGTGCGACGCGCGTTGACCCACCTGAAAACGGTCTTCGACGATCTCCGCGACGATGCCCAGCGAGGGGAGTCCCATCGATGACGCAGCAGTCCGAGTCGACCACGAGTACGACCACGACCACCCCGCACACGGACCGCCCGGACCCCGCCGGCCCGGCCGCCCCCTCCTCCCCCTCTCCGTACCCCCCGCTCGCCGAACCCCGCCCGCTCGCCGAACGACGGGTGTGGCCGCGCACCTTCCACGACCGGCTGACCTCCCCGCTGCCCGGCCTGAAGGGTCTCGCCCGCTTCGCCCGCGAGGGTCCCACCAGACCCGGCCCGCAGGGCCTCGCCGACATACCGGAACTGCCCTACGCCCCCGGCCCGCTGCCCCGCGTCGGCGCCCGCACGGTCGCCGTCACCTGGGCGGGGCACGCCAGCTGGGTGGTGCGGATCGGCGGGCTCACCGTGCTCACCGACCCCGTCTGGTCCCGCCGCATCCTCGGCACCCCGGCCCGTCTCACCCCCGTCGGCGTCGCCTGGGAGGCCCTGCCCCGCGTCGACGCGGTCGTCATCAGCCACAACCACTACGACCACCTCGACGCCCCCACACTGCACCTGCTCCCGCGCGAGACCCCGGTGTTCGTGCCGGCCGGGCTCGCCGGCTGGTTCCACCGCCGCCGGTTCACCCGCGTCACCGAACTGGACTGGTGGGAGGCCGCCGAGCTGAGGGGCGTCCGCTTCGACTTCGTCCCCGCCCACCACTGGTCCAAGCGCACCCTGACCGACACCTGCCGCTCACTGTGGGGCGGCTGGGTGCTCACCGACTCCGACGGACAACGCGTCTACTTCGGCGGCGACACCGGCTACGGACACTGGTTCTCCCGGATCGGCCGCCGCTACCCCGGTATCGACCTCGCCCTGCTGCCCATCGGCGCCTACGAGCCGCGCTGGTGGCTCAGGGACGTCCACTGCGACCCGGAGGAGGCGGTCCGCGCCGCCCGGGACCTCGGCGCGCGCCGGATGGCGCCCATGCACTGGGCGACGTTCGTCCTCTCCGCCGAACCGGTGCTGGAACCCCTCACCCGCGTCCGTGCCGCCTGGGAGCAGGCGGACCTGCCCCGCGAGCACCTCTGGGACCTGCCGGTAGGCGGCTCCCGCGTCCTGGACTGACCGCCGCGACGCACCGGCCGGCCCGCCGGCCGAGGGACGGCCGGCGGCTCACTGCTCCGCGGGCCCCCGCAGGTGGCGCCAGACGCTCGGGGCCACACTGATCAGGACGGTCAGGACGATCGCCGCGAGCACCCCCTGCCAGGGCTCGTCGAACAGCGAGCCGCCGAGGACGCCGATCAGCTGGTACGTCGCCGCCCAGGCCAGACAGGCCGGCAGATTGCCGCGGACGAAGCGGCGGACCGGCCATTCGGCGATCAGGCAGGCCAGCATCACCGGAAGGCGCCCCGCCGGCACCAGCCGGGACAGCACCAGCACCGTCACGTCGTGATCGGCGAGTTTCTCCTGTGCCTGCGTCAGCCGGTCCTCCGGCGCCCGCGCCCGGATCGCCTCCAGCCAGCGCGAGCCGTTCCGCGACCGCATCCCGCGCCGGCCCAGCCAGTACAGCGCCACATCCCCGAGGAACGCGGCCAGCGACGCCGTCGCGAACACCAGCAGCATCGAGATCGGCGCCGCCCGGTGGAAGGCGACCACCGCCGCCGAACTGACCAGCGCCCCGGTCGGCACCACCGGTACCAGCGCCCCGATCAGCACCAGCAGGAACAGTGAGGGGTAACCGATCGCCTGCTGGGTGGTGTCCGGAACCACCGTCGCCGGCACGGCCGCCGACGAGGCCACGGCGGACAGGGCGGACAGGGGCACACCGGCCGCCTGTATCAGGGCGGCGGGCAGGATCACCGTGGGACCCCCAGGCGTACACTCTCCCCGTGCCCCAGCCGGTGCACCGGTACCCCGGGCGCCCGCTCGGCCGCCCGCCGCACGAACTCGTCGCCCGGCGAGTGGAATTCGTGCGGACGCACGGCGTCCATGCCGATCGGCCAGTACGTGCCGTAGTGCACCGGCACCGCGTTGCGCGCCCCCAGCCGGGCCAGCGCCTCGGCCGCGCGCGCCGCGTCCAGATGCCCCTCCCCGAGATACGGACCCCAGCCGCCCACCGGCAGCAGCGCCACGTCGACCGGGCCGACCACCTCGGCCATCGCGTCGAACAGTCCGGTGTCACCGGCGAAGTACGTCCGCGCCTCGCCCTCCAGGACGTAGCCGAGGGCGGGGGAGCGGTGCCGTCCGAGCGGCAGCCGCCGCCCGTCGTGCCGGGCGGGCACCACCCGGACCACCAGACCGCCGGCCGTCAGCACATCGCCGGGCGTCACCTCGCTCACCCTGAGATGCGAGAGCCGGCGCAGCGCCGGCACCGCACGGCGTGCGCCCCGGGGCACGAGCAGGTGCGTGTCCGGGGCGAGCAGGGCCAGCGACGGCACATGCAGATGGTCGGCATGCAGATGGGAGACCAGCGCCACGTCCGCGTTCCGGGCGCCCGGCGGGGGCAGGACGCCGCGGCGGCGCCGCAGATGCGCGAGCCGGCGGGCGAACAGGGGATCGGTGATCACGCGCGTGTGCGCATCCTCGACCGTGCAAGTGGCGTGACCCCACCAGGTGATCTCCACCGGCACCGCTTCGCCTCCTTCTGCGACTGCCCGAAGCCTACGCGCAGGAGTAGGGTCGGCGACGAAGTCCGGAGGTGAGGGGGCGCCATGGGGCCGGTGCGGGTGATCGCGATCGCGAGTCTGACGCCGCTGGAGGAACTGGACGCCGATCCCTTCCTCGTGGACTCCCGCAGCCAGCACGCCATGTGCGCCCGCTGGGCCGTCGAACGCGGGTACGTGGTGACCCGGGAACTGCTGGTGCGCGGCCTCCGCCCCGACCACTGCGTGCTGTGGGACGGCGTACGGCCCGGCTCCGACCTGTTCGTGGCACCCAGCCGCCGGGTACTGGAGAGCGCCCTGTCCTCCGTCGAGGAGTTCACCGCCGAGTGCGCGCGGCGCGGGGTGCGCGTGGAGACCGTCGGCCGTGCCGAACCGCTGTACGACGCCGCGATGAAGGCCCGGGTGCACCGCCGCCTGTCCATGCCGACCGCGGGCTACGACGGCCGCTGAGGCCCGCCCGGCTCCGGGGCACCGCCCGTTTCCGATCACCCGTTTCCGGTCGCACGGTTTCGCCCGTCGGTTTCCGGGGGACGAAACGGCCCGTCCGGGCGTTGTGTCAGGGTGTGGGCACGGGCAGGGTCCGGTGCGCAGGCCGCCCTGGCGGCAACGGGCCGGGACGTGAGGTGGAGTGGGCGTGAGTGGCGTGCGGTGGCGACGGATCGCCAGTCAGATCGGGCGGAGCGTCACGGTGTGGGCGGTCGCCACCCTCACCATGCTGGTGCTCGCCGGCATCCTCCCCGACTTCCAACTGCGCTCCGCCGACGGCGACAGCGCCACCGACATCGCGGTCACCGCCGCGTTCGGCGCCGGTGCCTTCGGCCTGCTGTCGGCGCTGGTGTGGCCGCTGCTGGTGCGCCTGCTGCTGCTGGTACCGGCGCTCGTCCTCGGCCTGCTGGTGTTCTTCCTCAACGGTGCGCTCCTGCTGGTGGCGCTGCGGATCACCCCGGTCGAGCGCGGCACCGCCGCCTGGGAGACCGCGATCGTGGTCGCCGCCGTGATGTCTGCCGTCGCCTCCGCCACCGGAGCCGCCCTCGCCGTGCGCGACGACGCCGCCTACCGCCGCCGCCTCTACCGCCTCGCCGACCGCCGCCGGCGCTCCACACCGCCCGTCCCGGCCACCCCCGGCACCGTCTTCCTGCAACTGGACGGCGTCGGCCACGACGTCCTGCTGCACGCGGTCGACCAGGGCCTGATGCCGACCGTCGCCCGCTGGCTCGGCACCCACGACGCCGTCCTGCCCTCCTCCCACCGGCTCACCCCCTGGCGCACCGACTGGTCCAGCCAGACCGGCGCCAGCCAGCTCGGCATCCTGCACGGCAACAACCACGACGTCCCCGCCTTCCGCTGGTACGAGAAGGACCGCCGGGAGGTGATGGTCTGCAACCGCCCCAGCAGCGCGGTGGAACTCCAGCAGCGCGCCGCCCGGTACGCCGGACACCCCGGCCTGCTCGCCGACGACGGCGCCAGCCGCGGCAACCTGTTCAGCGGCGGCGCCGACGAACAGGCCCTGGTGCTGTCCATAGCCGCCCGCCGCCGCAGCCGCGAGAACCGCTCCCGCTCCGGCTACTTCGCCTACTTCTCCGATCCGGCCAACGCCGTGCGCACCGCCCTGTCCTTCGCCGCCGAGGTGGCCCGCGAGATCGGCCAGTCCACCCGCGCCCGGTGGACCGAACAGCTCCCGCGCGTGTCCCGCGGCGGGCTCTACCCCTTCATACGGGCCTTCGCGACCGTCGTCGAACGGGACGTGGTCGTCTCCGCCGTCATGGGCGACCTGCTCGCCGGCCGCACCTCCGTCTACGCCGACCTGGTCGCCTACGACGAGGTGGCCCACCACTCCGGACCCACGAGCCGGGACGCCGAGAAGGTCCTGCAACGCCTCGACCGCTCCCTCGCCCTGATCGAGCACGTCGCCGCACACGCCCCGCGCCCGTACCGGATCGTGGTCCTCTCCGACCACGGCCAGAGTCCCGGCGAGACCTTCCGCTCCCGCTACGGCCTCCCCCTCGGCGACCTGGTGCGGGCCGGCTGCGGACTGCCCGTGCCGCGCCGCGCCGAGCGCACCCGCAGCGGCGCCGAGGCCCGCGCGGCGGTCCGGGCGGCGCTGCACCGCCCGGTCGAGGAGGGCAGCGAGCAGCACCGCCCCACGCGGGCCTCCGAACCCGTCGTCCTGGCCTCCGGCAACCTCGGACTGGTCTCCTTCCCGGACGTGCCGCACCGGATGACCAAGGAGGAGATCGACGCCCGCCACCCCGCCCTGCTGCCGACCCTCGCCAACCACCCCGGCATCGGCTTCCTGCTCGTCCGCAGCGAACGGCGCGGCGGCGTCGTGCTCGGCGCGCACGGCGCGGAGGTCCCCCTGGACGAACTCGACGACCGTCCCGGACCGCTCGCCGCGTTCGGACCGGGCGCCGCCGACGCCGTACGCCGCACCCACTCCTTCCCGCACACCGCCGACATCATGGTCAACTCCTCCCACGACCCCGTCGACGGCGAGGTGCTCGCCTTCGAGGAGCAGATCGGCTCCCACGGGGGCCTCGGCGGCGCCCAGTCCCGTCCCTTCCTGCTGTCCCCGGTCGCGCTGTCCGCGCCGGTCGCCGCCGGGGAGGAGCTCGCCGGCGCCGAGCAGGTGCACCACGTACTGCGCCGCTGGCTGGAGGAGTCGGACGAAGCACACCTGCCGGCCGATCCGCGCCGGGAACGGGCCGCCTGAGCCCGGCCCGCGGGGGACGCCACCCCCACCCATGATCGGACGACCGGAAAATATTCACGTGACGACCGCAGCCACCGCTTGAGAACCTCGACGGCGAACGACCACATCCGCGAAAGCGGCGCCGGCTCAGGCGCAAAGAGGAGGAGCCCCCGCGTGCAGGCAGCCGTCACCATCACCCCCGCCCGCGTCCCGGAGCTGCTGCTCGGCCTCGCGACCGTACGGCCGGTGTTCCTCTGGGGTGCGCCGGGCATCGGCAAGTCCTCCCTGGTGAGGGAGTTCGCCGAGTCCCTGGGGCTGGAGTGCGTGAGCCTGCTGGGCACCCAGCTCGCCCCCGAGGACCTCATCGGCGTACCGCAGATCCGCAACGGCCGCTCGGTGTTCTGCCCGCCCGAGGCGATCGCCCGCGACGAGCCGTACTGCCTGTTCCTGGACGAGCTGAACGCGGCCACACCCGATGTGCAGAAGGCGTTCTACTCCCTGATCCTGGACCGCCGCATCGGCGCCTACGAACTGCCCAGGGGCTCCCTCGTCATCGGCGCCGGCAACCGCGCCACCGACAACGCGCTCGCCCGCCCCATCGCCTCCGCGCTCGTCAACCGCCTCACCCACGTGCACCTGGAGGCCTCCGCCGGGGACTGGCTGGTGTGGGCCGGGAACAACGACATCCACCCGTGGGTCGTGGACCACCTCACCGACCGGCCCGACCACCTGTGGTCCAAGCCGCCGAAGACCGAGGAGCCGTTCTCCACGCCCCGCTCCTGGCACATGCTCTCCGACGCGCTGCACTCCTTCGGCCCCGACCTCGACGAGGACACCCTGAAGGTCCTCGCCCACGGCACGCTCACTCCCGCGCACGCCACCGCCTTCTGCGGCTACGTCAGGATCGTGCGCAGCCGCTTCGGCATCGAGGCCGTCCTCAAGGGCGACGCCCGCTGGCCGCACCGCACCGAGGACCGCGACCTGCTGTACTACCTCGCCGACTCGTTCCGCGGCCGGCTCGTCAAGGAACTGCCCGCGGACAAGGCGCACATGTCGGCCACCGGCCGGCAGACCGCGTACCGGGCCAAGGCGCTGCTGGTGCAGCTCGCCGAGATCTCCGTCGAGGTCGCCCAGACCGTCATCGCCTCCGACGCCGACGGCAACCCGGTCCTGCCGCCCTGGTTCCTGGTCGAGGCGGCCCGTGACATGCCCCGCCTGGTGGAGGCACGCCGATGACCCGCCCCGGGCAGCAGGGCGGCACGGGCAGGCGGGGGAGCAAGGGAGGCAAAGGCGGCAAGGGGACCAAGGGGGAGCGGAAGCGGGAGGCCGCGGCCGCCGCCTTCGCCGAGGGGATGCGGATGCTGACGGCCGACCCGGCACTCGCCGCGGTCGAGTTCACCGTCTGCCGCGACGAGGACTGCGACCTCGCCCCCCGCCACGGCCTGCTGCGGACCGACTCCGACGCCGTGCTGCACGCCCACCCGGACCGCCTCGCCGACCCCGGCGAGTGGGCCCGGGCCCTCGCGCACGCCGTCCTCCACCTCGGCTTCGGCCACGTCCCCGCCGCCAAGGGCCCACGGGAACAGCCCGACCGCCACGACCTCGCCGCACGCTGCGTCGTCGTCGAGCGCTTCCTGCTCGGGCACACCATCGGCACGGCCCCCGAGGACCTGCCGGCCTCCTACCCCGACGGCGACGAGGAACAGCTCGCCGCCCGGTGGCGCAGGGACGGCCTGCCCGCCGCCTACGAACGCTGCGGCACCGCCGGCGGCGAGCCGGACCTGCTCCTCGTGCCCTGGGACGGCTGGTGGGGACAGCCGCCGGACCGGCAGCTCGCCTTCGCCACCGCCCTGACCCGCGCCGTGTCCACCGCGATGGACCTGGCGGGCGGACGCAGCCCCGGCCCGGACGGCGAACCGGCCGTGCTGCGCCCCTGGGCCAGGGCGCTGAGCTGGTTCGTCTCCTCCTACCCCCTGCTCGGTGGCATCGCGGCCGGCATCACCCTCGTCGCCGACGCCGAACTCGCCCGCGCCCACGACATCTCCGTCGCCGCCGTCGACGCCGAGGCCGGCGAGATCTACGTCAACCCGCTGCGGCGGCTGGAGGACGAGGAATGGCGCTTCGTTCTGGCCCACGAGATGCTCCACGCCGCCCTGCGCCACGGCGACCGCCGCGGCGGACGCGACCCGTACCTGTTCAACGTCGCCTGCGACTACGTCGTCAACGGGTGGCTGGGGGAGATGGGCATCGGCACCATGCCCGAGGGCCTGCTCCACGACCCCCGGCTCGCCGGGCTGTCCGCCGAGGAGGTCTACGACCGCATCGTCGACGACCAGCGGCGCATGCGGCGCCTGGCCACCCTGCGCGGCAAGGGCCTCGGCGACATCCTCGACGGCAGCCTCGGACCGCTCGACCTGTCCTGCCACGGCGTCGACCTGGACGAGTTCTACCGCCGAGGCCTCGCCCAGGGCCTGGACCTGCACCAGCGCCAGGACCGCGGCCTCCTGCCCGGCGGACTGGTCGAGGAGATCCGCGCGCTCAGCCATCCACCGCTGCCCTGGGACGCGCGGCTCGCCCGCTGGTTCGACGAGTACGTGCCCCGCCCCGAACCCGTACGGACCTACGCCCGTCCCGCGCGCCGCCAGGCGTCCACCCCCGGCATCCCGCGTGCCGGCAGGTACTTCCCGCCCGAGGATGTCTCCCGCTGCACCTTCGGCGTCGTCCTGGACACCTCCGGCTCGATGAGCCGGGTCCTGCTCGGCAAGGCGCTCGGCGCCATCGCCTCCTACGCCGAGGCCCGCGACGTACCGGCGGCCCGCGTGGTGTTCTGCGACGCGGCGCCGCACGACGCCGGCTATCTGCCCGTCACCGAGATCGCCATGGGGGCACCGCCCAGGCCGTTCGGGCTCTGGGGGAGGGTTCGGGTCCGGGGGCGCGGCGGCACGGTGCTCCAGCCCGGCATCGACCTGCTCCAGCGCGCGGACGACTTCCCGAGGACCGCACCGGTCCTCGTCATCACCGACGGCTGGTGCGACGTGCTGCGGGTACGGAGGGAACACGCCTACCTGATCCCGCGCGGCGCGCGGCTGCCGTTCACTTCGAAGGGACCCGTCTTCCACGTCAGTTGACACGGAGTGTGATCAGATGGGGGGATGGGAACCCAGTGACACGGGAACCCGGACCGAGCACGGACCGGACACCGCGTCCGGACATTTGGAAGGAACAGTCATGGCAGCCACACGCTCCGCGCACACCGTTTGGGAAGGCAATCTCATCAAGGGCAGCGGGGTCGTCACGTTCGACTCCTCCGGCAGCATCGGCGAGCAGCCGGTCACCTGGGCGTCGCGTGCGGAGGAGGCGAACGGCAAAACCAGCCCCGAGGAGCTGATCGCCGCCGCGCACTCCAGCTGCTACTCGATGGCCTTCTCCAACATCCTCGACAAGGCCGGCAACCCGCCGACCCGCCTGGTGACCTCCGCCGACGTCACCTTCGTGCCCGGCCAGGGCATCACCGGCATCCACCTCACGGTCGAGGGCACCGTCCCCGGCCTGGACGAGGCGGCCTTCCTCGCCGCCGCCGAGGACGCCAAGGTCAACTGCCCGGTCAGCCAGGCGCTGAAGGGCACCGAGATCACCCTGACGGCGAAGCTCTCCTGACCCCGCTCGCCGCACCCGCAGGACAACCGCAGGCCGCTCCGCAGGGGCGGCCTGTGACGCGTCCGCACCCGCCTCCGGAACACCGGGCCCGGAGGTCCCGGCCTCCGGGCCCCCGAACACCTTCCAGGGCCCCGAACGCAGGGAGACGACCCGTATGACGTCACGGCCCGCCGTGTCCGCGCACCGGGGAGGCTCCGAACGCACCGCGCCCGCGACCCGTGAGGCCTACGAGGACGCCCTGCGGTCCGGCGCGGAGTACGTCGAGTTCGACGTGCGGCGCACGGCCGACGGAGTCTTCGTCGTCCACCACGACGCCCGCGCGGGACGCACCGGTCCGCCGCTGGCCGCACTCACCCACGCCGGGCTCTGCGAGCACGCCGGGTACGCCGTCCCCGTCGTGGACGACGTCATGGAGCTGATCGCCGGAAAACTCGTCGGGCATCTGGACCTGAAGGAGACCGGTCACGAGCGGGAGCTGATCGGCCGCGCGATCGCCCTGCTCGGCCGGGACGGCTTCGTCGCCACCAGCCTGGAGGACCGTTCCGTCGCCGCGATCACCGAGGCCTTCCCCGGCGTACGCACCGCGCTCTCCCTCGGCCGCAACGGCACCGGGATCCCGCGGACCCGGCTGGCGCGCACCCGGCTGAGTGAACTGCTGCCCATGCGGCGGGTTCGCGCCTGCGGCGCCCGCGGGATCGCGGCGCACCAGCGCCTCGCGCGGGGCGGGGTGCTCCGCGAGGCGGCCCGCAACGGACTGTTCACCATGGTGTGGACGGTCAACGACGACGCCCCGATGCGCGCCTTCCTCGCCGACCGGCGCGTGGACGTACTGATCACCGACCGCCCCCGGCGCGCCGTGCAACTGCGTGCAGCGAGCGCTTGAGGGGTGATTGACAAACTACCCAGGCAAACTATTGACAACGGCGCACTCAAGTTTTGTGCTGGAAATCCAGAAGGCCGGAGAGGTGTGCCCTGACGGAAGGGGACAGCGATGGGACGTGCGGTCGGAATCGACCTGGGAACCACGAACTCGGTGGTGGCCGTGCTGGAGGGTGGTGAGTCCACGGTCGTCACCAACGCGGAGGGCGCCAGGACCACGCCTTCCGTCGTGGCCTTCGCGAAGAACGGCGAGGTGCTGGTCGGCGAGGTGGCCAAGCGGCAGGCGGTGACGAACATCGACCGCACCGCCCGCTCGGTCAAGCGCCACATGGGCGACGGGCAGTGGCACTTCCCGGAGCAGGGCTCCGTGGACGGCACCCGCTACCGGGCGCAGGAGCTGTCCGCCCGGGTGCTGCAGAAGCTGAAGCGGGACGCCGAGGCCTACCTCGGCGAGGACGTCACCGACGCCGTGATCACCGTACCGGCGTACTTCGACGACGCCCAGCGGCAGGCCACCAAGGAGGCCGGGGAGATCGCCGGACTGAAGGTCCTGCGGATCATCAACGAGCCCACGGCGGCGGCCCTCGCCTACGGCCTGGACAAGGAGAGCGAGCAGACCGTCCTCGTCTTCGACCTGGGCGGCGGAACCTTCGACGTGTCGCTCCTGGAGATGGGCGAGGGGGTCATCGAGGTGAAGGCCACCAACGGTGACACCCATCTCGGCGGCGACGACTGGGACCAGCGCCTCCTCGACCATTTCGCCCAGCGCTTCAAGAGCCAGTACGGCATCGACCTGACGCGGGACAAGATGGCCGTGCAACGGCTGCGGGAGGCCGCCGAGAAGGCGAAGATCGAGCTGTCCTCCTCCTCCGAGACCACCGTCAACCTGCCCTACATCACGGCCTCCGCCGACGGCCCGCTGCACCTGGACGAGAAGCTCACCCGGGCCCAGTTCCAGGAACTCACCGCCGACCTGCTGGAGCGCTGCAAGACGCCCTTCCACCAGGCCGTGAAGGACGCCGGGGTGAAACTCTCCGCGATCGACCACGTCATCCTCGTCGGTGGTTCCACCCGCATGCCCGCCGTCACCGACCTGGTCCGCGAGCTCACCGGCAAGGACCCGCACAAGGGCGTCAACCCGGACGAGGTCGTCGCCGTCGGAGCGGCCCTCCAGGCGGGCGTCATCCGCGGCGACGTGAAGGACGTGCTGCTCCTCGACGTCACCCCGCTGTCCCTCGGCATCGAGACCAAGGGCGGCATCATGACCAAGCTGATCGAACGCAACACGACCATCCCCACCCGGCGCTCGGAGACCTTCACCACCGCCGTCGACAACCAGCCCTCGGTCGGTATCCAGGTCTACCAGGGCGAACGCGAGATCGCGGCGTACAACAAGAAGCTCGGCGTCTTCGACCTGACCGGTCTGCCCCCGGCCCCGCGCGGCGTCCCGCAGATCGAGGTGGCCTTCGACATCGACGCCAACGGCATCATGCACGTCTCCGCCAAGGACCTCGCCACCGGCAGGGAGCAGAAGATGACCGTCACCGGCGGCTCGGCGCTGCCCAAGGACGACATCGACCGCATGATGCGCGAGGCCGAGCAGTACGCCGACGAGGACCGCAAGCGCAGGGATGCCGCCGAGACCCGTAACCAGGCCGAGCAACTCGTCTACCAGACCGAGAAGTTCATCCGGGACAACGAGGACCGGATCCCCGCCGGCACCAGGTCAGAGGTGGAGGCCGCCGTCGCCGACCTGAAGCCCCTGCTGGAGCAGTCCGCCGACACCGCCGCCCTGCGCGCCGGCGTCGAGAAACTCGCCGCCGTCAGCCAGCGGATGGGCCAGGCGATGTACGCCCAGGCCGGTCAGGAGTCCACCGGCGACACCGGGCAGCACACCTCACCGCAGGAGGAGGAAGGTGTCGTCGACGCGGAGATCGTCGACGACGAAAGCGACGGAAACGACGGCCGTGCCGGGAGCCGCGGGCAGGACGGGCGCGGCGGCGCTCAGTAGCCGTCCCGGAACTCCCGCAGCATCTTCTGCGTGTGCTCGGAGGAGGCGGCCCGCGCCGTCATGTGGTCCAGCACCTCCAGGTGCACCGAGACCTCCTTGCGGGAGTCCAGGTACAGGGCGCCGGTCAGGTACTCGGTGAACACCATGTCGGGCAGTTCCGGCTCGGCGAACCGGAACAGCGAGAAGGGCGCGTACGTCCCCGGGTGCGGGCCGTCGGCGAACTCGGCCACCTGGAGTGTGATCCGGTCCCGCTCGGACCACTCCAGCAACTTGTCGAACTGCTCGCGCATCACCCGGCCGTCCCGGGCCACCGGGCGCCGCAGGACCGTCTCCTCCACGATCACCCACAGGTGGGGCGGGTCCCGGCGCTCCAGGAGCCGCTGCCGCTCCAGCCGCAGCGACACATGTCGCTCGACGGCCTCCGGCCCCTGGCTCCCGATCGTCCCGGCCTCCAGGACGGCACGCGCGTAGCCCTCCGTCTGCAGCAGCCCCGGCACGAAGTGCGGCTCGTAGGACCGGATGACCCGGGCAGCGCCCTCGAGGCTCACGTACAGGCTGAACCACTCGGGCAGCACGTCGTGGAACCGCTGCCACCAGCCCGGACGGTTCGCGTCCTCCGCGAGCCCGATGAAGGTGGCCGCCTCGCCCTGGGACACCCCGTACGCCGTCAGCAGGATCTGGATGTACGGGATCTTCAGCGCGACCTCGGCCGTCTCCATCCGCCGGACGGTAGCGGGAGCCACCCGCAGGACCCGGGCGGCCTCCTCCCGGGTGAGACCCGCCGTCTCCCTCAGTTCCTGCAGCCGCCTGCCGAGCACCACTTGGCCCACCGTGGGTGCGGCCCGCCGTTCACTCACGCCACGTCTCCCCAACGCCCCCACAACACACGATCAGTCTGCCATGCCCGCCCGACCTTCTCACGAGTGACGGCCGGGCGCTCCTGTTCCCGGGCGCCCGGGGCATGACGTCCCGGGTAATCGACCGCGACCCGCTGCGGGCGGGATCGTGGACGCACCGGGTTCCGGGCCGGCGCACTCCGGTCCGGGACCCGGTCCGGATCCGTCCCGTGATCCGGCTGCGCGCAAGGTGTGCGATATCCGGCATCCTGCAGGGCGTACGCGGCCACCGCGACCCAGCCCGCAGTGGTGACCCGGGGCCCGCCACCGACCCGGTGAGACCTCGGCTCCGACCTCGACCTCGGCCCCGACCCCGACCCCGACCCCGATCCTGACGGAGGGTGATTCGTCATGTCCGCGACCCAGCCCGCCTCGCTTGCCCGGACCTCCGGCCCGCAGTCCGTGCTGCGCCGGCTCCTGGTCCTCGACGCCGCCGTGACCGGCGTCAACGCGCTCGCCTACCTCTCCCTCTCCGGCCCGCTCGGCCGCTTCCTCGGCGTCGGCCCGGGTCTGCTGGCCTGGCTCGGCGCCTTCCTCGCGGTGTACGCGGCCGCCGTGGGTCTGCTGGCCTCGCGCAGACATCCGCCGGCGTTCGGGGTCCGGGCCGTCGTCGAGGTCAACCTGGCCTGGGCGGTGATGAGCTGCGCCGCCCTCGTGCTGTGGCTCGAGCCGAGCACGGCGGGCGCGGTGTGGGCGGTCCTCCAGGCGCTCGTCGTGGCCGGCTTCGCCCTGCTCCAGCACAGGTCCCTGAAGTTGTCTCAACTCAACCAGGACTGAAGGTACTTGGCTGTCGCTGGATCGGCCGGCAGGAGCGTCTCCACGGCCAGTTCGGCGACGGTCACGTCCATCGGTGTGTTGAAGGTGGAGATCGACGACACGAACGACAGGATCCGGCCCTCGTGCTCGATCCTCATCGGCAGCGCGAAGTACGCCACGGAGGCGGACTGTTCCGATCCGCCCGTATCCCCCGCTCCCTCGCCCGGCCCGGCCTCCGGCACCGGGAACGCCGCGACCTCCTCGTACAGCGCGCGCAGCGGTGCGGAGCGGCGGAGCGCGATCTGCCGCTCCATCTGCTCCAGCAGGTGGCCGCGCCACTCCCGCAGATTCCGGATCCGGGGCGCGAGGCCCTGCGGGTGCAGCGTGAGCCGCACCGCGTTCAGCGGCGGCACCAGCAGCGACTCCGGCACGCCGCCGAACAGCATCATGACCCCGCGGTTGGCGGCCACGACGTCGTACATCGCGTCCACGACCAGTGCCGGATACGGCTCGTATCCGGCGATCAGCCGCTCGATGCCCTCGCGCAGCGCGTCCAGCGCCGGATCGTCCAGCGGGGTCTCGGGGAACCGGGGCGCGTAACCGGCCGCCAGCAGCAGCGCGTTGCGCTCCCGCACCGGGACGTCCAGGTGCTCGGCCAGCCGCAGCACCATCTGCTCGCTGGGCCGGGAGCGGCCGGTCTCGATGAAGCTGATGTGCCGGGCGGACGAGTCCGCGCGCAGCGCGAGCTCCAGCTGACTGACCCGCCGCTGCTCCCGCCAGGCCCGCAGCAGCGGACCCACGCCTCCGGCAGTGGCGGGAGCGGTACCGGGCGGGAGAGTGCTCATGCCAGGACGGTAGCCGAGAGGGCGCCGCGAGCGGGAGCCCGCACCTCCCTGGCCTCCTTCCGCCTGCCTGCTCCCTCCTGCCCCCTTCTGGCTTCTTGCGCAGGGCCCGGCGGCACGTCCTGTGGCACGCTGGGCGGAGGAGAACCCCGACCGCCAGGGGGACAGAGGAGGAGCGCAGCCCATGCCCGCCGAACCCGCCGAACCGCTGTCGCCGCAGGAGATCGAGGACCGGCTGGCCGGCCTGCCGGGCTGGTCGCTCGACGACGGCCGGCTCACCCGTTCCTACCGGCTCGGTTCCCACTTCGCGGCGACCGCGATGGTCGTGCACGTCGCCCAGGTGCAGGAGGAACTCGACCACCACTCCGACCTCACCCTCGGCTACAACACGGTCTCCGTCGCCGTCCACACGCACAGCGCGGGAGGCGCCGTCACCGCGAAGGACGTCGAACTGGCCCATAAAATAGAGGACTTGGCACCCGGTCACGGTGCACACTGAGGTGTGTGCTCGACTACGACGAGGAAGCGGGGCGGTACGACGCCTCACGCGGCGGTGAGCCCCGGGCCGCGGCCGCCGCGCAGGCGGTGCTGGACCTGATCCCCCTGTGGGCGCGCGACCTGCTGGACATCGCCTGTGGCACCGGCATCGTGACCCGGCGTTTCGCCTCGGCCCGCGCGGACCTGCGGGTGACCGGCGTCGACCTCGCCGCGTCGATGACCCGGATCGCGGCGGCCCGTCTGCCCGGCGCCGTGGTGCGCGCCGACAGCCGGAAACTACCGTTCGGCCACGCCCGGTTCGACGCCGTCGTCAGCGTGTGGCTGCTGCACCTCCAGTCCGGCCCCGAGGACGTGCGGGCCCTCGTCGAAGAGTGCGCCAGGGTCCTGCGACCCGGCGGGGTCTACGTCACCACCGTCGACAAGGCCGCCTCGCACAACGTGGGCAGCGACATCGACGCCGTCCTCTCCGCCCGCCCGCGCAGCCCGGCGCGCGACCTCGCCGCCGACGTGGCGGCCTGCGCCGCCGACCACGGCCTGGTTCCGGCCGGACAGGCCGTGTTCCGGGGCCACGGCCAGGGCCGCAGCCCCCGCCGCACCGTCGCCGACCTGCGCCGCGGCTGGTTCGTCACGGTGCCCCCCGGCTCCCCCCTCGCCGACGCCTTCGCCGCCCGCCTCGCCGCCCTCCCCGGCCAGGACAGCCCCCGCCCCGACCCGGTCTTCCACCTCCGCGCCTTCCGGAAGCCACCGGCACCCGGGAAGGGGGGAAAGACGGCAACCACAGACGGCTCGGCGTGTCCCGGACTCGGGTGAACTCCGTTACGGAGTACGGCAACCAGGCCGTGACCGGTGGCGACTGAGGGGCGGAATCCCCTCGTCCTCCCTGGAGGTTCGTCCCGTGAAGCACCCGTACAGGCACTCGTACAGGCACACGCAGAGACACCCGCACAGGCCACGCGGACTCCGGTTCGCCCTGCCCGCGGTCCTCACCGCCGTGGCCCTCGCCGGGGCAGGGCTCACCGGGCTCGGCGCGGGCACCGCCGAAGCCGCCACGGCGCGTCAGGTCGAGGCACTCGACCGGGGCGTGGTCAGCGTGTACAACGGCAGCGGCAACCTGGTCAGCTGGCGCTGGCTCGGCACCGACCCGGACAACGTCTCCTTCAACGTCTACCGGGCCGGTACGAAGGTCAACTCCACCCCCGTCACCGGCTCCACCACGTTCTTCCACTCCGGCGCCCCGTCCCAGGCCGACTACACCGTCCGCGCCGTCGTGAACGGCGTCGAGCAGGGCGACTCCGTGCACGCCGTCCAGTTCCGCGCCGGCTACAAGGACGTGCCGATCTCCCCGCCGGCCGGCGGCACCACCCCGGACGGCGTCTCCTACACCTACGAGGCCAACGACGCCTCCGTCGGCGACCTCGACGGCGACGGCGCCCTCGAGTTCGTCCTCAAATGGCAGCCCACCAACGCCAAGGACAACTCCCAGTCCGGCTACACCGGCAACACGATCGTCGACGGCATCCGGCTCGACGGAACCCGGCTGTGGCGCATCGACCTGGGCCGCAACATCCGCTCCGGCGCCCACTACACCCAGTTCCAGGTGTACGACTACGACGGCGACGGCAGGGCCGAGGTCGCCATGAAGACCGCCGACGGCACCCGGGACGGCACCGGCGCCGTCATCGGCAGCTCCTCCGCCGACCACCGCAACTCCAGCGGCTACATCCTGTCCGGCCCCGAGTACCTGACCATGTTCAACGGGCAGACGGGCAGGGCCATGGGCACCGTCGACTACGTCCCGGCCCGCGGCACCGTCTCCTCCTGGGGCGACTCCTACGGCAACCGCGTCGACCGCTTCCTCGCCGGCACCGCCTACCTCGACGGCGCCCGGCCCTCCCTGATCATGGCCCGCGGCTACTACACCCGTTCCGTCGTCGCCGCCTGGGACTGGCGAGGCGGCGCCTTCACCCGGCGCTGGACCTTCGACACCAACTCCTCCACCAACAGCGGCAAGGGCTACGACGGCCAGGGCTCCCACAGCCTGTCCGTCGGCGACGTCGACAACGACGGCAAGGACGAGATCGTCTACGGAGCGATGGCCGTCGACGACAACGGAAACGGCCTGTGGACCACGAAGACCGGCCACGGCGACGCCCAGCACCTCGGCGACCTCGACGCGTCGACCGCCGGCCTGGAGTACTACAAGGTCTCCGAGTCGACCTCCCAGCCAGCGGCCCTCTACATCAACCCGGCCAACGGATCGGTCCGCTGGAAGCTCTCCGCCTGCTGCGACAACGGGCGCGGAGTCGCCGGCGACATCTGGTCGGGCAACTCCGGCCCCGAGATGTGGTCCTCCTCCGACGGCAGCATCCGCGACGAGGGCGGCGGCACCAAGGGCCGCAAACCGTCCTCCGCCAACTTCCTGTCCTGGTGGGACGGCGACCCGGTGCGCGAACTCCTGGACGGCACCCGCATCGACAAGTACGGCACCTCCTCCGACACCCGCCTGCTGACCGGATCCGGAGTCGCCTCCAACAACGGCACCAAGGCCACACCCGTGCTGTCCGGCGACATCCTCGGCGACTGGCGCGAAGAGGTCGTCTGGCGCACCGGCGACAACACCGCGCTGCGCGTCTACTCCACCCCGCACGACACCAACATC
This sequence comes from Streptomyces sp. NBC_01635, assembly GCF_045209715.1. NCBI lineage: Bacteria > Bacillati > Actinomycetota > Actinomycetes > Kitasatosporales > Streptomycetaceae > Streptomyces > Streptomyces sp. NBC_01635. Next base: position 7,645,891 of record NZ_CP109277.1, read on the forward strand.
AAGATCACGACACTGCTCCACGACACCCTGTACCGCACCTCGCTGGCCTGGCAGAACACCGCCTACAACCAGCCGCCGCACACCGGCTTCTTCCTCGGCGACGGCATGCCGACCCCGCCGCGTCCGGCGGTCTACACGCCCTGAGCACACGGACCCCGAACAGAACCGCGGGGCACGTACGGCCGGACCGGCCGTACGTGCCCCGCGGGCTCACCGCTCCTCAACCGGTCACGCCACCGTGCAGGCCCGCCCGTCGAGGGCGAAGGCCGCCGGTTCCGTGTTCGTCGCCGAACGGCTCGCCGTGAAGCCGAACCCGACCGACGAGCCCGCCGCGACGGTGCCGTTCCAGTCGGCGTTGCGTACCGTCACCGCCGGACCCGACTGTGCGTGAACCCCGTTCCAGAGCTGCGACACCCGCTGCCCGTCCGCGAACGACCAGGCCAGCGACCAGCCTTTCCAGGCGTCCGGCCCGGTGTTGGTCACCTGGACCTGGGCCTGGAAACCGTCGGACCACTGGTTGGTGATCTCATAGGTCACCTTGCAGGCTCCCGTCGGCTCAGGATCCGGGTCGGGGTCGGTACCTCCGCCGCCGTCGTCCCCGCCCCCGGTGTCCGAGGTGTCGCCGTAGACGATCCCGCGGCCGTTGGTCGCCACGTACACCCTGCCGTACACCCGGGGGTCACCGGTGATCGCGGCGCCGGTCCAACCCCACTGGTGGGCGTCGTCGTTGATCCGGGTCCAGCTCCGCCCCTGGTCCGTCGAGCGGAAGATGCCGCGTACGCCGTCGATCTTCGCGCTGGTGAAGACGGTCTGGTACGAGGCGCCGGGGGCCGCCTTGCCGAAGCCGACGGTGTCCGCCTCGTCGACGCCCTGCAGCTCGGTGAAGCTCTGGCCGCCATTGGTGGAGTGCCACAGCCCGTACGTCCCGCCGCTCTCCCCGCCGGCCAGCCAGATGTCGCCCTTGGCGCCCGGCAGCGCCTTGAAGCGCACACTGTCACCGCTCGGCAGACCGGTCGCGGGGGAGGCCGTGAAGGTGGCGCCGCCGTCCGTGCTGACGTAGAACTTTCCGGACCTGAAGCCGTAGAACGTCTTCGGGTCCACCCGGTCGGACTCGACGACCGCCCCCTCGGGGATGCCGCTCGATGCCGACCACGAGGTGCCGAAGCCGGTCGTGTGGTGCACCCCGGCGCCCCGCGGGCTCCACACGAAACGGCTGCCGTCGGCACCCGCGGCGACCGTGCCGCCGCCGCTGACCCCCGAAGGGTCCGTGCCCGCGAACCAGTGGGCGCCGTTGTCGGTCGAGAACGCGATGTGCGGGCCGGAATCCAGGTCGCCCGCCCGGACCACCGTGTTCGGGTGGGACTCGGCGAAGTCCAGACTCGTGGTGGCGGTGAAGTTCGGCTGGGTGAACATCATCGACGGAACCTTCGTCAGGTCCGTGTGCCGGAAGCCGCCGATGTCGAGAAGCCCGCTGAGCAGCGGGGCGCCCGACGGGGGAGAGACGAGGTCGTTGACCGCCGTCTCCTCCAGGCCGCGCACCATCGGCGTGATGGTGAACGTGGTGTCGCGGTCCCAGTTCGTCAGGTTCTCCGTGCCGTAGACGGTTGCGCCCGTCCCGTACATCATGCGGTCCGGGTCGAACGGGTCGATCTCCAGCGCCTCGGTCATCCACCCCAGTTTGGGCGTCTGCTCGGGCGGCGACGGGTTGGCGCCCCAGGTCAGCCATGGCACGGACGAGACGTCCATGGTGTAGCGGTTGGCCCGGTTCGGGTACGAGGAGTAGTCCCACGCCTGTGTCCACGTCGCCCCGCTGTCCGTGGAGCGGAAGATCTGGGTGTCCGGCCACCAGGAGCTGTACGCCGTCGCCATGAGCGTGCCCGGGTTCTGCCGGTCCACGGTCAGTCCGCTGAATCCGTAGTACGTGTCGGCCTCGGCGACCGGGCTGATGTCGGTCCAGGTGCCGGTCGCGGTCGTGTACCGCCACAGCCGGCCCTTGCCGCCGTCGTACGGCCCGCCCTTGTCGCTGTACGCGAGGTACAGGTGACCATTCTCGGTGTCCAGGACGCCCTTGTGCGCCAGCTGCCCGGTCGGCTGCCCGGCCACCCGCTGCCAGGTGGCGCCCGCGTCCGTCGACCGGTACACCGTGTTCTCCGTGTCGGCGACGCCCACGTAGATCGTCCGGGTCGCGCTGCCGGGCGTGCCCGTCGACTCGTCGAAGGTGACCCAGACGATGCCCTGGTTGTCACTGGCGTACCCGGAGGTGTCACCCGGATCCTGCACGTAGGTGCCCGGGTTCGGGAAGGCCGTCACCTTCGACCAGCTCGCGCCCGAGTCGGTCGAGCGCCACAGGCCCTTCCCGCTGGGCGCCCCCAGGTACAGCACGCTGTTGCGGTGCGGGTCGACGGCCAGGCGTTCGCCCATGCCCCGCCCCGGCATGTTGCCGCCCAGCTTGAACGGCAGGTCGGCCTTCCGCCAGCTGGCGCCCCGGTCCGCGGAACGCAGCACCGCGCCGTTGTTCGGGTCCCAGTCGTTGGTGTACGTGCCGGCCGCCGCGTACACCCGGTCCGGGTCGACCGGGTCGGAGGCGAGGCTCACCACGCCGGTGTGCCCCCAGTCGTCCCAGCCGACCGAGTCCAGCAGCGGCGTCCAGCTCTTCGTCTGCTCCTGCCACCGGTAGGCGCCGCCGATGTCCGTGCGGGCGTACGCCAGGTTCCGCTCGCTGCGGTTGAAGACGATGCCGGGGACGAAGCCGCCGCCGTCGATCCGGGCGTTCTTCCAGGTGTACGTGTCGGCGGCGAGCGCGGACCGGGCCGGCGCGTCGGCCGCGGCGGCGGGCCGGTCGGGGGGAGCGGCGGCGAGGGCGGGCGGGCCGCCCGTGAGCAGACCGGCCGCCAGTGCGAGCACGGCCGTGAGGACGCGGGTTCTTCGCACGGTGAAGTCCTTCCGCGGGGTGGGGGGCGGGGGGGAGAGACGAGCGGGGAGGGGGAGCGGGGAGGGGGCGTGCGAGGGCCGGGCGGGCCCCCCGTGCGCGAGGGGACCCGCCCGGCCGCCGTGGCCCCGGCGTCAGGTGCCGGGGCCGGCACGCGGAGCGCCGGCGGGGGCTACTCGAGGAGCTCCGCGTACGAGCCCATGGCCAGGGCGATGTCGGCCTGGGCCCAGAACCGGTGGTACGTGAAGGTGGGCGCGGCGCCGCCCGCCAGATAGGACTCGATCTTCGACCAGGCCGGGTCGTCCTCGTAGAAGGAACGGATCGAGTCGAACGTCGACGACGAGTTGATCGTGTCGCCGTTGGGCATGGTGCCGGTCCAGCCGCTCGGGACCTGAACGGGGTCGTCGAAGCGGTTGTAGTCGGCGCGGGTCTCCGGGACGGCGATGCCGAGGGCGTCCTGGTGGTTGTCCCACATGCCGTCGAGGAGTGCCTTCGCCGTCCTTGCGGCCTCGGTGTCGCCCGAGCGGTCCGCGTAGTACGTCAGCGTCTTGGCGTAAGCCGCGGCCACACCGACGTCGTTGGTGTAGTCGGCGACGGTGACGTGCAGTGAGCTGTTGGCGCCGGGGGAGGACGGGTTCCAGGTGTCGGGCTTGCCCGACCACTGCAACGTCGACGGGACCCGGAAGGTGCCGTCCGGGTTGATCGTCGTCTTCGACAGCGCCCAGTCGACCCACTTGTCCAGGACGACCTTGGCGTCGGCGTCACCCGTCTGCTGGTAGTACTCGGCGACCCGCTCCATGGACCACGCCTGGAAGCCGAACCACTGGTTGGACGGCGGGTCGTGGTACACCGGCTTCTCGTCGTAGTACATGCCGTGGAACGTCGGCGTTCCGGCCGGCGGGCTCGTGTAGCGGCCCGCCCAGCTGTTGGTGGCGCCGCCCGCGATGGCGCCCTCGTCGGACTGCAGCCAGCGGTAGAACTCCAGCTGCCGGTCCAGGGACTTGTCCCAGTCCTGCGCACCCGTCGCCGACTTCGGCTTCAGGGCGGCGTAGGAGCTGAGGGCGTAGGCGGCGAGGGGGTTCTGGTAGCCGCCGTGCGCGTGGCTGGAGCCGATGCGCCAGGCCCAGCCCGCCGAGGTGTCGGTCGCCCCGCCCCAGGCGTAGTACCAGGACATCAGATAGTGCGAAGCGTCCTTGCCGGTACCCGCCGGGCAGGAGGAGGGGCTGGTGCAGTTCCCGACCTTCTTGAAGTACTTGTCGTACATGGAGTAGCGCAGGTAGTCGCCCATCTTGGCGGCCTTGGCGACGGTCGCGGAGATGTCACCGCCGTTGCCCTGCTCCTTCGCCCACAGGTCCGCCCAGTAGGCGGCCTGCACCGCGCGCGCGTCGGCGTCCGGGGCGTTGGTGAACTTCCACTGCTTCGCGTAGGAGGCGTCCTGGGTGAACAGGTCCAGATACCCGTTCTTCCCGCCGTACTTGAAGGCGTCACAGGTGGGCTGCGGCACCGTCTCCCACACCGACTCCTGCGAACCGCGCTGGAAGGTGTTGATGTACGACGGCCCGGTCGCCGTCGGGCCCGCCTCGCACCGGCCGGGCTCGTTGCCGTAGCCGTAGGTGTTGTCCACGTCCTGGAGCCAGTGCATACCGTAGACGTCGTCCGTGCCGTACGTGGACCTCAGCTCGGCGGCGATCGGATCCGGGCCGACGGAGACGCCGGTGTCCAGCGGCGCCGGGTACTGCGCGGGGGTGTCGAGTTCGGGCGCGTACGTCGCCGGCTTCGAGGCGTTGTAGAAGGAGTTGGTCGGCTGGTCCGCGTGGGTCGGGATCATGTACCGCTCCATGATGTCCCAGGCCCCGTTGAACTTCGACCAGTCACCGGTCACCTTGCCGTACATGGCCTGCAGCCACAGCAGATAGCTGTACGCCTCCGAGGTGGTCTCGTGGCCGTGGTCCGGCGCCTCGACGATCAGCGTCTCCACCGAGTGGTACGGGATGCCCTCGGGCGAGAAGTAGCCGTTCGCCGGGTCGGTGATCTTCCCGTACAGCTCCAGGAAGCGCGCGTCGTACGTCTTCGTCGCGCCCAGCTGCGTCACCGTGACCGCGGCCTTCGCGTGGCCCGGGGCCGACGACTCGAAGACCGCGGAGCCCGTGCCCGAGGAGTCGGCGCCGATCGTGACCCTCTGCACGGTGTTCCAGTTCGAGGGCGTGAAGGTGAGCGAGGCGCCCGCGGTGACCGACAGCCCGGAGTTGCCGCTCGCGCGGGCCGTCGTGACGGTCGTGTTGGAACTCGGCCGCGTCGACAGCTTCACCTCGTACGTGCCCGACTCGCCTTGGCGCACTCCCAGTTGGGACGGTGTCGCCACCACGGTCGGGCCCGAGGCGACGGTGATGCCGACCGGGGTCGAGTTCGCGGAGGCGCCCAGGCTGTCGTACGCCTTCGCCGTCAGTGAATGACTGCCCACGGTCAATCCAGCGGCGGAGAGCGTGAAGGGCGCGCTCGTGTCCGTGCCCAGCAGCGCGGTGTCGTCGTAGAACTCCACCTTGGTGATCGTCGCGTTGTCGGCCGCCGCGGTCGCCGCGAGCGGAACCGTTTGGCCCTGCGTGTAGACCGCGCCGGCCGCCGGGCTGGTCAGCACGGTGATCGGCGGCTGATGGGCCCCCGTGCAGGCGGTGCCGTTGACGGCGAACGACGCGGGCGCGGAGTTGCTGCCGCTGTAGGAGAACTGCGCGCCGGTGGTGACGGCGCCGCCGGCCGCGATCCGCGCGTTGTGCGCGGCGTTCCTCACGGTCACGGTCTTCCCGGACTGGCTCCAGCTGCCGTTCCAGCCGTTCACGAGCTGCTGGTTGCCCGCGTAGCCGTAGGTGAGGGTCCAGCCGTCGATGGCTTCCGCGGCGCGGTTGGTGAGGGTCAGATCCGCGGTGAAGCCGGAACCCCAGTCATTGGTGCGGTAGTCCACGCTGCACTGAACGGCCGCCGCCTGAGCGGGAGTCGAAGCCGACGAGAGCATCGTCAGCGGAAGCGCGAGAGCGGCCGCCGCGGCGGTCCACAGTCGCCGGACGCCGCGGCGTCCTCTGGGTGGGGGGCGCATGGTGCTGGTTCCTCCTGCGACTCGGAGAGGTCAAGGCTTGAACCAGTGGGAGCGCTCCCATAGTGGGGACGGCACCCAAAGCGGTCAAGCCTTGTGGAGAGTCGAAAAGATTCGACGGCCCGAGTCGAGTGAAAGTCAGTAACTCCCCTGTTCTTTGCCGTCACTTGGCGCTAGCTTCATGAGCACCAGTGGGAGCGGTTCCATCAGTCGACGCGTCCGTCACGACGCGTCCGAACTGCAAGGAGTCGCTCATGCGGCACCCCCCGCGTTCAGTACTTTTAGAGCCCCGAACACCATGGGCGCCCGGCTCGCGGCGTCCGGCACGCACGCTCGCCGTGTTGCCCAAAGGTCCTGGCAGCTCCGCTACGAGGACCTTCCGGCGCCTTGCGATCGCACGCACCGGACGCCGCGAGCCGATCGGACTCCCCTTGTGTTCGGGGCTCTTGGCCCCGCCCCGGCCGTGTGCGGTGGAGCACTCCGCCACGGCCTTCCCGAGGGACGCCGGCACCGGATCCGCGGTGTCCCGGCTCGACGGCACCACCCGTACCCCCGACGCGGGGACAGCGCACTCCCGTGGGACCCCTCATGGCCGGTCCGGCCCCCGAACCTCCCGGACCGCGGACCGGACCCCGTCCTGATCCCCTGCCCCGAGGCACCCCCACGCCGTACGGCACCGGGTCGCGCGAGCCGCGCGCGCCCCGACGGACAGCCCTCTTCGGACACCCCCAACGGATAGGAAACCCGCACTCATGAGTCGCACGAGAACCGCGCTCCTCGCCGCCATGGCGCTGGTCGCCGGCGCCGCCGGCACGGCGTACGCCGTCGCCCCCGACGGCGTCGGTGCCGCCGCAGTCCCCTGCACCGTCAGCTACCAGGTGCAGAACCAGTGGGACACCGGCTTCACCGCCGCCGTGACCGTCACCAACCTCGGTGCCGCCAAGTCGTCGTGGGCGGTGAAGTGGTCCTACGCCGGCAACCAGCGGGTCACCAGCGGCTGGAACGCCAAGGTCACCCAGTCCGGCAGCAACGTCACCGCCGCCAACGAGTCCTACAACGGCACACTGGCGACCGGTGGTTCGGCCAGCTTCGGCTTCCAGGGCACCTACAGCGGCAGCAACGCGATTCCCGCCACCTTCACCCTCGACGGTGTCACGTGCAACGTCGACGGCGGCGGCGGCCCGACCGACCCCACGGACCCGCCCGGCCCCGGCAACCGCGTCAACAATCCGTACAGTGGCGCCAAGGTGTACGTGAACCCCGAGTGGTCCGCGAAGGCGGCCGCCGAACCGGGCGGCAACCGCATCGCCAGTCAGCCCACCGGCGTCTGGCTGGACCGCATCGCCGCCATCAACGGCGTCAACGGCGGCATGGGCCTGCGCGACCACCTCGACGCGGCCCTCGCGCAGAAGGGCTCCGGCGAACTCGTCGTCCAGCTGGTCATCTACAACCTGCCCGGCCGGGACTGCTCCGCCCTCGCCTCCAACGGCGAACTCGGCCCGACGGAGATCGGCCGCTACAAGACGGAGTACATCGACCCGATCGCCGCGATCCTCGCCGACGCGAAGTACGCCCCGCTGCGGATCGTCACCACCGTCGAGATCGACTCCCTGCCCAACCTCGTCACCAACACCGGCAGCCGTGCCACCGCGACGCCCGAGTGCGACGTGATGAAGGCCAACGGCAACTACGTCAAGGGCGTCGGCTACGCCCTGAACAAGCTCGGCGACGTGGGGAACGTGTACAACTACGTCGACGCCGGCCACCACGGCTGGATCGGCTGGGACGACAACTTCGGCGCCTCCGCCGACGTGTTCCACGACGCGGCCACCGCCGAGGGCGCGACCCCGGCCGACGTGCACGGATTCATCACCAACACCGCCAACTACAGCACGCTGAAGGAGAACAACTTCACCATCAACGACTCCGTGGCCGGCAAGTCGGTCCGCGAGTCCAAGTGGGTCGACTGGAACCGGTACGTCGACGAACTGGGCTTCGCCCAGGCCTTCCGCAACGAACTCGTCTCGACCGGCTTCGACACGAACATCGGCATGCTCATCGACACCTCCCGCAACGGCTGGGGCGGCACCGCCCGGCCCGCCGGACCGGGAGCGACGACCAGCGTCGACACCTACATCGACGGCGGACGCTACGACCGCCGCATCCACATCGGCAACTGGTGCAACCAGTCCGGCGCCGGACTCGGCGAACGCCCGAAGGCGGCACCGGAGACCGGCATCGACGCCTACGTGTGGATGAAGCCCCCGGGCGAGTCCGACGGGGCCAGCAAGGCCATCCCGAACGACGAGGGCAAGGGCTTCGACCGGATGTGCGACCCGGCCTACACGGGAACCCCGCGCAACGGCCACAACCTCACCGGCGCCCTGCCGGACGCCCCGGTCTCCGGCCACTGGTTCTCGGCCCAGTTCCAGCAGCTCATGCGCAACGCGTACCCGCCGCTGTCGTGACCGGCGGCCCGGCCTCCGGCTGAACCCGATCCACCGATGGACCCCGATCCGCCGGGGGCCGGGCCACGCGCCCGCTCCCCGGCGGATCCCTCACGCCGTACGGGCGATTCCGGGAAACCGTGTTGCCGGAGCGGCAACGATACTGGCCTCTCCCCGGTGCGTCGGCGCACCCTGTCCGCATCCGAGCGGAGAGGCTGACCCCCATGGCGCACCACGACCACCTTCACCACGACCCCCGGCACGACGACCGGCACGGCCACCACCACGGCCACGGCACCACGGACACCGGGATCGACTGGGCGGAGATGGCCTCCCTGCTCGAATCGAGGGCCGAACTGTTCACGCCCCTGTACGAACGGGCCCTCGGCTGGCTCGCGAAGGAGGTAACGGAGCCGGGACTGATCGTGGACGCGGGCAGCGGGCCGGGTGTCATCGCGTGTCTGTTCGCCGAGGTCTTCGAAGGCGCCCGCATCGTGGCCGCCGACGGCTCCGCCCCGCTGCTCGAACGGGCGGCGGAGCGCGCCGCCCGGTACGGCGTCGGCGACCGCTTCGGCACCCTCGCCGGTGAACTTCCCGACGTGCTCGACGAACTGGAGTACCCGGCCGACCTGTTGTGGGCCAGCCGCAGCGTCCACCACCTGGGCGACCAGCGGGCCGCACTCGCCGCCTACGCCGCCCGGGTCGCGCCCGGCGGCACGCTGGCCGTCATGGAGGGGGGCCTGCCCACCCGGTACCTGCCGCGCGACATCGGCATCGGCCGGCCGGGACTCCAGGCCCGCATCGATGCCGTGGAGGCCGACTGGTTCACCCGCATGCGCACCGAACTGACGGGCTCCGTCGCGCACACCGAGGACTGGCCCGCCCTGCTGACCGCGGCCGGACTGCACCACAGCCGCTCCCGCACCTTCCTCCTCGACCTCCCCGCCCCGGCAGGCGACCGCGTCCGTGCCCACGTCGTCGCGACCCTCACCCGCACCCGCGACAGGCTCGCCGGGCAACTGGACGCCGACGACCGCGCCACCCTCGACCGCCTCCTCGACCCGGCGGACGAGGCGAGCGTGCACCACCGCCCCGACGTCTTCTGCCTGGCGGCCCACACGGTGCACACGGCCGTCCGCCCGGTCTAGCCCGCCCGGTCCAGCCCGCCCGCTCGGGCCCGTCCGGGCCCTTGGGACCAGGGCCCCAAGGTCCTGTCCGGTGGCGCGAGCTTGACTTGGAGAGCTCTCCAAGTGGTGGACTCCTCGGCACTCGACGACATCCAGGGGGTATCCATGACCGACTCACCGGTCACGCTCATCACCGGCGGCGGCAGCGGTATCGGCGCCGCCGTGGCCCGGCGGCTGCTGGACGCGGGGCAGCGGGTGGCCGTCACGGGCCGCGGCGAGGAGCGGCTGCGCGGCTTCGCGAAGGAGCTCGGGGAACCGGAAGGGCTGGTGACGGTCCCCGGGAACGCGGCCGAGTACGACGACGTACGGTCCGCGGTCGACACCGTGCTGACGGCATTCGGCCGACTGGACACGGTCGTCGCCAACGCCGGTCTCGCCACCCACGATTCGGTCGCCGAGGGCGACCCCGCCGGGTGGACCGAGATGGTGCTGACCAACGTGCTCGGCCCCGCCCTGCTGATCAGGGCCTCCATCGACGCCCTGAAGGAGACCCGCGGACGGATCGTCCTGGTCGGCAGCGTCGCCGGGTTCGTGCCGACGCCGGGCAACCTCTACGGTGCGACCAAGTGGGCGGTGACCGGGCTCGCCGAGAACGCCCGGCGGGAGGTGACCGAGTGGGGCGTGGGTGTCACCCTCGTCGCGCCCGGCCGTGTCGAGACCCCGTTCTGGGACTCGTACGGCAGTCTCCCGCCCGGTCATCTGCTCACCGCCGACCAGATCGCGGAGTCGATCGTGTGGGCGATGCGACAGCCGGCCGGGGTGGACGTCAACACCGTGGTCGTCCGTCCCGTCGGCCAGCCCAACTGACGAAGCCCCGGCCGGGCGGCCGGAGGGACAGACGGACGGCGGCCTCCCCCCGGGGGAGGCCGCCGTCCGTGGTCCGGAGGTGCGGGCGGGTCCGTCCGGAGGTCAGTTCACCGTCGCCGGGTCCGGGCCCAGACGGCGGTCCTCGTCGAGGGCGCTGATCGCCGCGAGGTCCTCCGCGTCCAGACTGAAGCCGAACACGTCGATGTTCTCCTCGATCCGCGACGGCGTCACCGACTTGGGGATGACGACGTTGCCGAGCTGGAGGTGCCAGCGCAGCACGACCTGCGCCGGAGTACGCCCGTGCTTTTGGGCGATGGCCACGATCGCCGGGACCTCCAGCAGGCCCTTGCCCTGGCCGAGCGGCGACCAGGCCTCCGTGGCGATGCCCCGCTCCGCGTGGTACTCCCGAGCGGCGGACTGCTGGAGATGCGGGTGCAGCTCGATCTGGTTGACGGCCGGTACGACCGACGTCTCGCCGAGCAGGCGCTCCAGGTGCTCGGGCAGGAAGTTGGACACGCCGATGGCGCGGATCCGGCCCTCGGCGTACAGCTTCTCGAACGCCCGGTACGTGTCGACATAACGGTCGCGGTCCGGTGTCGGCCAGTGGATGAGGTACAGGTCCACGTAGTCCAGGCCGAGCTTGGACAGGGAGGTGTCGAAACCGCGCAGGGCGGCGTCGTAGCCCTGGTCGTCGTTCCAGAGTTTGGTGGTGACGAAGAGATCCTCGCGGGGAACGCCCGAGGCGGCGACGGCCCGGCCGGTTCCCTCCTCGTTGCCGTACGCCGCCGCGGTGTCGATGCTGCGGTAGCCCGCCTCCAGCGCCGCCGCGACGGCTGTCTCGGCCTCGGCGTCCGGTACCTGCCAGACGCCGAAACCCAGTTGGGGCATCGCGACGCCGTTGTTCAGGGTGATCGGGGGGACCATGCTCACGAGCTCTCGATCCTTCGGTCGGGGTCCGGTGGAACTCCCATGGTCAACGATCACCGCCCGTGATGCATTCCTGACGGCACAATTCACGCGCCGTGAGCGCACTTCCGGGGCCCGGAACGCCGCCGTGTGGCGGACCTCACGCGCGGTACAGCGCCTCGACCTCCTTCTCGTACGCCTTCTCGATCGCCCTGCGCTTCAGCTTCAGCGACGGTGTGAGCAGTCCGTTCTCCTCGGTGAACGGCTGCGCCAGAATCCGGAAGGTCCGGATCGACTCCGCCTTCGAGACCAGGGTGTTGGCCGTCACCACCGCCCGCCGCACCTCCGCCTCCAGCGCCGCGTCCCGCACCAGCTCGGCCGGTGACAGACTCGGTTCGCCGCGCATCGACAGCCAGTGCTCGACCGCCTCCGGGTCCAGGGTGACCAGGGCGGCGACGTACGGGCGGTCGTTGCCGACGACGACGCACTGGTTCACCAGCGGATGGTCCCGCACCCGCTCCTCCAGCACTCCCGGTGAGACGCTCTTGCCGCCCGAGGTCACCAGGATCTCCTTCTTGCGCCCGGTGAGGGTGAGATAGCCGTCCTCGTCCAGGGAGCCCAGGTCGCCGGTGGCCAGCCAGCCGTCGTGCAGGGTCTCGTCGGTGGCCCGGGGATTGTTGAGATAACCCTGGAAGACGGTGCCGCCGTTGAGCCAGATCTCGCCGTCGTCCCCGAGGCGCACGCCCACCCCCGGAATGGGCCGGCCGACCGTGCCGTACCGGGTCCGCTCGGGCGGGTTGGCGGTGGCGGCCGCCGTCGACTCCGTCAGTCCGTACCCCTCGTAGACGTGCACGCCCGCGCCCGCGAAGAACAGCCCGAGCCGGCGGTCCATCGCCGAACCGCCCGACATGGCGTGCCGGATCCTCCCGCCCATCGCGTCGCGGATCTTCGCGTAGACCAGCTTGTCGAACAGCCGATGCCGTATCCGCAGGGACGCCGAGGGCCCGGGCCCGATGCCCCAGGCCTTCGCCTCGACGGCGTCCGCGTATCCGACGGCCACCTCGACGGCCCGCTCGAACGGTCCCGAGCGGCCCTCCCGCTCCGCCTTGCGCCGCGCCGCGTCGAACACCTTCTCGAAGATGTACGGCACGGCCAGGATGAACGTGGGCCGGAACGCGGCCAGATCGGGCATCAGGACCGCCGCGTCGAGCCGCGGCTGGTGCCCGAACCTCACCTTGCCGCGGATGCCGGCCACCTCCACCATCCGTCCGAAGACGTGCGCCAGCGGCAGGAACAGCAGCGTCGCCGGCTGGTCGCCCTTCCGGGAGTGGAACACCGGCTCCCAGCGGTCCATGACGGTGTCGGCCTCGTACATGAAGTTGCCGTGCGAGAGGACACAGCCCTTGGGGCGGCCGGTGGTGCCGGAGGTGTAGATGACGGTCGCCACCGTGTCGGGGGTGACCGCCCTGCGGTGCCGGTGCACCACGTCGTCGGCCAGGTGCGCGCCCGCGTCGTACAGCTCCTGCACCGCGCCGGAGTCGAGCTGCCACAGCCGGCGCATCCGCGGCAGCCGGTCGATGACGGTGGCGATCGTCATCGCGTGGTCCTCGTGCTCCACCACCGCCGCCGTCACCTCGGCGTCGTGCAGCATCCAGCGGCACTGCTCGACGGACGACGTGGGGTAGACCGGCACGACCTGCGCGCCGATCGTCCACAGCGCGAAGTCGAACAGCGTCCACTCGTAGCGGGTACGGGACATGATCGCGACCCGGTCGCCGAACCGGACGCCGTCGGCCAGCAGGCCCTTGGCCAGCGCCAGCACCTCGTCACGGAACTCGGCGCTCGTCACGTCCTGCCACGCGCCGGCCGCGTCCTTGCGGCCCAGCGCGACCCGCCGCGGGTCCTCCTCGGCGTACTGGAAGACCACGTCGGCCAGACCGCCCACCAGGGGCGGCAGCGCCGGCGCAGGGCTGGTGAACTCGCGCAATCCCCGCTCCCCGCTCCTCGGCCGTCGAATGGCGAACCCGCGTTCCCCCTGCACAGCGCGGTGAAAGCTACCCCAACCGGTCGGAGGACGGGAGGGGCCGGGAAACCGGTCGGTACGGTGGTGCGGGCCGGCCGGCGAAGGAAAATGCGCTCACATGGGGAAGGGCCGGACAGAAACCTGACTTTTGAGTAAGGTTCGGCGCCGTAATCTCCACCGAATCTCTCCATCGGAGGGGGCGGGGTGCGCCGGCGGGCGCGGGGCGGGAGTTCCGAAGGCGCACGATGTGCATGGCGCACATGGTGCGCAGGGCGCGCCCGGTGGGGCCTGTGCGTCGGAGCGGTCCCCGGCTGACGGACCCCGGCTGACGGATCCTGGCCGGCGCCCTCCGGTCAGCGGGCCCGACCGCCGGTGCGGTGCAGGCGGTCGCCGCCCGAGAGGATCGCCGCCGCCAGCGCGTGCGCCGCGCCCTGCGCGGAGGGGCGCCGCCGGCCGTGCGCCACCACGAAGTCCACCTGGCCCGGCTCCGGCAGCTCCGCCCGGGCCGGCATCCGCACCAGCCCCGGCGGGATCATCCCGCGCGCGTGCACCATCACGCCGAGCCCGGCGCGGGCCGCCGCGACCAGGCCGTTGAGACTGCCGCTGGTGCAGACGATCCGCCACTCACGGCCCTGCCGCTCCAGCGCCCGCAGCGCGAGCTCGCGGGTGATGCCCGGCGGTGGGTACACGATCAGCGGCACCGGACGGCCGGGATCGAGACGCAGCCCCTGTGCGCCGATCCACACCAGCTCGTCGTGCCACACCAGCTCACCCCGCGGGTCCTTCGGCCGCCGCTTCGCGAGCACCAGGTCCAGCTCCCCGGCGGCCAGCTTCTCGTGCAGCGTGCCCGACAGCTCGACCGTCAGCTCCAGGTCGACCTCGGGGTGCTCGTACCGGAACCGCTCCAGGATCTCCGGCAACCGGGTCAGGACGAAGTCCTCCGACGCCCCGAACCGCAGCCGGCCGCGCAGCCGGGTGCCGGTGAAGAACTGCGCCGCCTGCTCGTGCACGTCCAGGATCCGCCGCGCGAAGCCCAGCATCGCCTCGCCGTCCTCGGTGAGTTCCACCGAGTGCGTGTCGCGGGTGAACAACTGCCGCCCGGTGGCGTCCTCCAGCCGCCGCACATGCTGGCTGACCGTCGACTGCCGCAGCCCGAGACGGCGCGCCGCCTGCGTGAAGGACAGCGTCTGCGCCACGGACAGGAAGGTCCGCAGCTGCGTCGGGTCGTACATCTCCTCCGCCATCCCGGCAGACTAGCGCGGCTATCGCGATACGTGATGACAGTGAGAGCGGTATGCGGGATTCCCGATCACGGAGGGAGGGAGCAGGATGGAGAGGGGCTCCTCGTGCCCGTACGGGGGCGCCCCGGCGGAACCCAGTGGACCCCGAGTGAGTGGAGCAAGTGAAGCACCGTGAAACGCCCGCACTGGCCGAGCCGGATGCCGGTCGACCCGTACATCCTGCTCCTGCTCGGGACGGTGGGCCTGGCCGCGCTGCTCCCGGCGCGCGGCACCGGCGCCGACCTCGCCTCCGGCGCCTCCACCGCAGCCATCGCCTTCCTCTTCTTCCTCTACGGAGCCCGCCTCTCCACCCGTGAGGCACTGGACGGGCTGAGGCACTGGCGGCTCCACGGCACCGTCCTGGCCTGCACCTTCGTCGTCTTCCCGCTGCTCGGCCTGGCCGCCCGCGGCTTCGTCCCGGCCGGAATTCTGAGCGACCCCCTCTATCAGGGCCTGCTCTTCCTCACCCTCGTCCCGTCCACCATCCAGTCGTCGATCGCCTTCACCTCCCTCGCCCGCGGCAACGTGCCCGCCGCGATCTGCGCCGGCTCCTTCTCCTCACTGGCCGGCATCGTGGCGACCCCGCTGCTGGCGGCGGCGCTGCTCGGCGGGGGCGGAGGCGGCGACGGGAGCCTGGGCGCCGGCGGGTTCTCGGCCGACTCGGTGACGAAGATCGTGCTGCAACTGCTGGTGCCGTTCGTCGCCGGCCAGGTGCTGCGCCGCTGGGTGGGGGAGTTCGTCCTCCGCCACCGGAAGGTGCTGGGGCTGGTCGACCGGGGCTCGATCCTGCTCGTCGTCTACACCGCGTTCAGCCAGGGCATGGTCGAGGGCATCTGGCACCAGGTGAGCCCGGCCCGGCTCGGCGGACTGCTCGCCGTGGAGGCCGTACTCCTCGCCGCGATGCTGCTGCTGACCTGGTACGGGGCCAAGGCGCTGAAGTTCGGCCGGGCGGACCGGATCACGATCCAGTTCGCCGGTTCGAAGAAGTCCCTGGCCGCCGGACTGCCCATGGCGAGCGTGCTGTTCGGCGCGCAGGCCTCGCTGGCCGTGCTGCCGCTGATGCTGTTCCACCAGATGCAGCTCATGGTGTGCGCGGTGATCGCCAAACGCCGCTCGCGCGACGCCGTCGGCCCGCCCGAGGCGGTCGCCCCGGCGGTGGCCGAGGAGGTCACCGTCCCGGCCCCAGCCGGACGGTCACGAACCGGGGCCGGTACAGGGACACGTTCCGGCTGAGCGTCACGGCGGCGCCGGCGCCGGACGTCTCGAGCAGGTTCACGTCGTAGCTGAGCACCAGCCGTCCGTCGCCGCTCAGCTCCGGGTGCGTCTGCGGGTTGTACGCGCCGGTCCCGCCGTGCGGCAGCGCGGGGCTGAACTCCTTCGCCGGGCCGCGCCACGGTCCGGTGGGGGAGCAGGACCAGTACGCCGCCACCGTCGTCAGTCCCTTCACCCCCGTGGCCATCGTGAACAGGACGTACGTCCCGCCCTCCCGCACCACCGAGAAGGCGCTGCCCACACCGGTGCGCCGTCCGTCCCCGAGCACCGGGCGCGGGCGGGCGCGGGTCTGCCACGCCGTGCCGTCCCAGTACTCCCAGGCAGCCGGGTCGGCGAGCCCGCCCTCCGGGACCCGTGCCACGTACGCCCGCGAGGCCTCGCGGGAGACGGCCCGGCCGTCGTCGCCGCCGAAGACGTACGTCCAGCCGTCCTCCTCGACCAGGGTCGTGCCGAACAGCACCCGCCGGGACGGATCGGGCACCTCCCGCTGGTCGAGCACCGTCTCCACCGACTCCAGGCGCAGATCGGGCAGGGAGAGCGTGGCGACCTCGGTGGCGGTGGGCACCCCGTAGATCCACGGGGACTGCCCCGCCGTACGCACCCACAGCAGTACGCGGACGACCTGCTCCGTGGAACCGGGGGAGCGGGGTTCGACCCGGGCGCCGACCGGCCAGCGCCACTGGTCCGGGGCGGGATCGGGGAAGAGCGGGGCGGGGAGCGTGGACTCCAGCCGGCCGTCGCGCATCAGGACGGCCGAGTTGCGCACCATCGGCGCGGTCGTGTCCCGCCAGGCGTACGACTCGCCGACCGGGTTGGGCGGGCCGTGCACGCGGCCCAGGAACGTGTCGGAGAACAGCCACAGCAAGCGGCCGTCGGGCAGCCGCACCGAGTGCGTGCCGTCGCCCCCCGTCCAGTCGTCGGTACGGGCGCCGTCGTCGCCGTAGCGGGCGAACTCGGAGGTGAGGGCGTCGTCCTCGGCCCAGGACGCGACGGTGTGCGGAGTGCAGGCACCGCCGCCGCCGTCCTGCCGCCCGTCGTCGCGGCCCGGGAGTCCGAGGACCAGCAGGGTTCCCAGGAGCAGGGTCAGGGCCAGGAGCAGGCCGATCCAGGAACCTGCTCCCCGTCGTGGCCGCGGTGGTGTCCGTGGCGGTGGCGGTGACTGGGTCGGGGTCTCCGTGCGTGTTCCTGAGCGTGCGGGCGCTGCGTCGTCGGGCACGCTCAGGGACGTTAGTGGCGGGAGTGGCGCGGGTCCATGGCGCCTGACGCCCTGACGCCCTGACACATGGACCACGGCGCGGTGGCCGTGGGTTCGAGGCGGGGCCCCCGCGGCGCAGGGGGCGCTCCCCGCCGGCAGGGACCCCGCCGCCGTGCCGCGGGGGACCGGTCAGCCCTGGGGGGCCGCCGCCCGCAGGGCTATGCGGTCCTCACCCGCGTACACGTTCATGGAGGTGCCCCGCAGGAAGCCGACCAGCGTCAGACCCGTCTCCGCCGCCAGGTCCACGGCCAGCGAGGACGGCGCCGAGACGGCCGCGAGCAGGGGGATGCCCGCCATGACCGCCTTCTGCGCCAGCTCGAAGGAGGCACGGCCGGAGACCATCAGGACGGTCCGGGACAGCGGCAGGTTCCCGCCCTGCAGGGCACGGCCGACCAGCTTGTCGACCGCGTTGTGCCGGCCCACGTCCTCCCGGACGTCCAGCAGTTCCCCCTCCTCGTCGAACAGGGCCGCCGCGTGCAGGCCCCCCGTCCGGTCGAAGACCCGCTGGGAGGCGCGCAGCCGGTCGGGCAGGCCCGCCAGCAGCTCCGGGGTGACGAGCAGCGGCGGACTGTCGGCGATGGGGTGGCGGGTCGTGGTGCGCACCGCGTCCAGACTCGCCTTGCCGCACAGGCCGCAGGACGAGGTCGTGTACACGTTCCGCTCGAGCGTGATGTCCGGGATCCGCACGCCGGGGGCGGTCTGCACGTCGACCACGTTGTACGTGTTCACCCCGTCCGCGGTCGCGCCCGCGCAGTACACGACGTTCCGCAGATCGGAGGCCGCCGCCAGGACCCCCTCGCTCACCAGGAAGCCGACGGCCAGCGCGAAGTCGTCACCCGGGGTGCGCATCGTGATCGCCAGCGGCTTCCCGTTCAGCCGGATCTCCAGGGGCTCCTCGGTGACGAGCGTGTCCGGGCGGCTGGACACCACCCCGTCCCGGATGCGGACCACCTTGCGTCGTTCTGTGACTCGTCCCATGTCCCCAGTCCCTGGTCGGTTCCTGGCGTCAGTCCCGGTTCTGCACGTGCTGATAGCCGAAGCGGCCCTTGATGCACAGGTTGCCGTGGGTCACCGGATTGTCGTGCGGTGAGCTGACCTTAACGATCTCATTGTCCTGCACGTGCAGCGTGAGGTTGCAGCCCACTCCGCAGTACGCGCACACCGTCGTCGTCCGCGTCTGCGCCGACTCGTTCCAGGTACCCGCCGCCCGCATGTCGAACTCCGACTTGAACGACAGGGCGCCCGTCGGGCACACCTCGACGCAGTTCCCGCAGTACACGCACGCCGACTCGGTCAGCGGACCGTCGTGCTCGACCGCGATCCGGGCGTCGAAGCCGCGGCCCGCGACCGAGATCGCGAAGGAGTTCTGCCACTGGTCGCCGCAGGCGTCCACGCACTTGTAGCAGAGGATGCACTTGCCGTAGTCGCGCACGTACAGGTCGTTGTCGACCCTGGGTTCCTCGTCGACCCGGGCCGCGTCCGGGCCGAAGCGGTCCGGCTTCGCCTCGTACTCCTTGATCCACTCGGCGGCCCGCGGGGTCGTCGACAGGTCGACGGAGGAGGCGAGCAGTTCCAGGACCACCTTGCGGGCGTGCCGGGCCCGCTCGGTGCCGGTGCGCACCTCCATGCCCGGCTCCGCCTTGCGCGAGCAGGCCGGGACCAGGGTGCGAGCGCCCTCGACCTCCACCACGCACACGCGGCACGCGTTCTTCGGCGTCAGGGTGTCGCCCTCGCACAGGGTCGGCACGTCCTTCCCGGCCGCCCGGCAGGCGTCCAGGATCGTCGCCCCCTCGGGCGCCCGGACGGGCTCGCCGTCGAGGGTGAACTCCAGCAGACGGCGGGGAATCCCCAGCGGTGTCACGGTCATTCGTAGGCCCCCAGACGGTCGATGGCGGATTCCACGGCGTTCCACGCGGTCTGGCCCAGACCGCAGATCGAGGCGTCCCGCATCGCGCTGCCCACCTCGCGCAGCAGGGCGATGTCACCGGCGGCCCCGGCCCCGGTGCGCTCCACGATCCGGGTGAGCGCCTCCTCCTGGCGCACGGTCCCCACCCGGCACGGCACGCACTGCCCGCACGACTCGTCGCGGAAGAACTGGGCGATGCGCAGCAGCAGCCGGGGCAGCGGGACGGTGTCGTCGAAGGCCATGACGACCCCCGAGCCGAGTGTCGTGCCCGCCTGGCGGGTGCCTTCGAAGGTGAGCGGGATACCGAGTTCGTCGGCGCGGACGAAACCGCCGGCCGCCCCGCCGAGCAGCACCGCCCGCAGCCCGTCCCCTACGTCGGCCAGCTCCAGCAGCTCACCCAGCGTCGCACCGAACGGCACCTCGTAGACGCCGGGCCGCCCGACGCTGCCGGAGACGCAGAACAGCTTGGGTCCGGTGGACCGTTCGGTACCGATCGCCGCGTACGCCGGGGCGCCCATCGTCAGGACGGGCAGGACGTTGACGAGGGTCTCGACGTTGTTCTCCACCGTCGGCTTGCCGAACAGGCCCTTCTCCACCGGGAAGGGCGGCTTGGAGCGGGGCTCGCCCCGGTACCCCTCGATGGAGCTGAACAGCGCGGTCTCCTCGCCGCAGATGTAGGCACCCGCGCCGCGCCGGATCTCGATGTCGAAGGCGAAACCCTGGCCGAGGATGTCGTCGCCGAGCAGACCGCGCGCCCGCGCCCGGTCGATCGCATACCGCATACGGTGCAGTGCCCGCGGGTACTCGCCGCGCAGATAGAGGTATCCCTTGTGGGCGCCGGTCGCGTACGCGGCGATCGTCATCGCCTCCACCAGCGCGTACGGGTCACCCTCCATGATCACCCGGTCCTTGAAGGTACCGGGCTCGGACTCGTCGGCGTTGCAGACGAGATGGTGCGGCCGGTCCGGCTGGGACGCCGTGGCCTGCCACTTGCGGCCGGTGGGGAAGGCGGCGCCGCCCCGCCCGACCAGACCCGAGTCGGTGACCTCCCGGATCACCCCGGCCGGGCCCAGCGCGAAGGCCCGGCGCAGGGCCGCGTAACCGCCGTGGGCGCGGTAGTCGTCCAGCGATTCCGGGTCGGCCACCCCGATCCGGCGCAGCAGCGTCAGCGTGGGGTCCCCCGCCTGGGGCACGGCCATCACCGCGGGCGGTTCGTCGGGGGCCGCGTCGGGCGCGGTCGCCGCGAGCACCGCGGACTCCACCGTCGCCGGCGCGGAGACCGCCGTACGCACCGGGTCCCCGGCCCTGACCGCCAGCGCCGCCGGAGCGCGTTCGCACAGGCCCAGACAGGGGCTGCGCTCCACGCTCACCCCGCTGACGCCGCCGGTGCCGCCGGTCCCGGGCGTGGTCCCGAGCCGTGATTCGATCCCGGCGCACAGGGCGCCGGCCCCGGCCGCCGCGCACGCGAGGTCGGTGCACACGTGCAGCACCGTCGCGGGGCGCGGGCGGACCGAGAACATCGCGTAGAACGTGGCGACCCCGTACGCCTCCGACGGCGGCACCGTCAGCCGCCGGCACAGGTAGTCCAGGGCGCCCTCGCTGATCCAGCCCACCCGGTCGTTGACCGCGTGCAGCCCCGGCAGCAGCAGGTCGCGGCGGCCCCGGGCCTCCCGCCCGCCCCGGGCCCACCTCAGATCGGCGTCGGTACGGTCGGCGCCCTCCCACGAGGACTCGGGAGGGCCGAGCAGCGCGTCGACCGCCGCCCGCTCCTCGTCCGTCGGTTTGCTGTCACCGAAGCGCAGGTCCACTTACGTCACCTCACTTGGTTCGCATGGTTCGGGTGGCTCACACGGCTGCGCGGCCCGGAGCCGGAAGTTTCTCGATCCGGATGGCCGACGCCTTGAATTCCGCCGTCCCCGCGATCGGGCAGTTCGCCTCGATCGTCAGCTTGTTGGTGTCCACCTCGTCGGGAAAGTGGAACGTCATGAACGCCAGGCCCGGCCGCAGCGCGGTGTCCACCCACACCGGCGCCAGAACCGATCCGCGCCGCGAGGTCACCCGCACCTCCTCGCCGACCACCACCCCGTAGTGCTCCGCATCCTCGGGGCACAGCTCGACGGACTCGCCGCGCCGCAGTGGGGACGAGTAACCGCTGCTCTGGACGCCGGTGTTGTAGGAGTCGAGCCGTCGTCCCGTGGTGAGGCGGATCGGGTACTCCTCGTCGGTGAGGTCGACCGGCGGATCGTGCTGCACGATCCCGAACGGCGCGGGCCTGCCCCGCCGCTGTGCATCCGCTTCCCACAACCTGCCGTGCAGATAAGGCGGTTCGAGGGAATCGGTGCTCGGGCACGGCCACTGGATGCCCTGGTGCTCCTCCAGCCGCCCGTAGGTCATGCCGTGGTGGTCGGGGGAGAGCGACCGGAGCTCGTTCCAGACGGCCTCGGCGTCCGCGTACTTCCAGTCGTGGCCGAGGCGGGCGGCGAGATCGCACAGGATGTCGATGTCCTCGCGCGCCTCGCCGGGCGGGGCGACCGCCCGGCGGACACGCTGCACCCGGCGTTCGCTGTTGGTGGTGGTGCCGTCGGTCTCCGCCCACCCGGCGGTCGCCGGCAGCACCACGTCCGCGAGTTCGGCGGTCTTCGTCAGGAAGATGTCCTGCACCACCAGGAAGTCCAGCCCGCTCAGCCGCCGAACCGCCTGGGCGCTGTCCGCCTCGGACTGCGCCGGGTTCTCTCCGATGCAGTAGACGGCCCGCAGCGAACCGTCCTCCATGGCCTCGAACATCTCCGTCAGGGTCATTCCGTGCCGCGGCTGGAGGGCGGTGCCCCAGGCGGACTCGAACTTCAGCCGGATCGCCGGATCGAGGATGTCCTGGAACCCGGGCAGCCGGTTGGGGATCGCCCCCATGTCGCCGCCGCCCTGCACGTTGTTCTGGCCGCGCAGCGGCTGCATCCCGGCACCGTAGCGGCCGACATGACCGGTGAGCAGGGACAGGTTGATCAGGGCGCGGACGTTGTCGGTGCCGTTGTGGTGCTCGGTGATGCCGAGGGTCCAGCACAACTGGGCGCGCTCGGCCCGGGCATAGGCGTGCGCCAACTCCCGTATGGCGGCCGCCGGGACACCCGTCACCTTCTCGGCGAGGGACAACGTCCACGGTTCGACGAGTTCCCGGTACTCCTCGAAGCCGGTCGTCGCCCGCCGGACGAACGCCTCGTTGACCAGACCGGCGTGGATGATCTCGCGGCCGATCGCGTGCGCCATCGGGATGTCCGTGCCGACGTTCAGCCCGAGCCAGCTCTCCGCCCACTCGGCGGTCGACGTCCGCCGCGGGTCGACCGCGTACATCCGGGCGCCGTTGTGGATCCCCTTCAGCACGTGCTGGAAGAAGATGGGGTGTGCGAAGCGGGCGTTGGAACCCCACATCACGATGAGGTCCGTGTGCTCGATCTCCTCGTACGACGACGTCCCTCCGCCGGACCCGAAGGCGGCCGACAGCCCGGCCACGGACGGGGCGTGACAGGTACGGTTGCAGGAATCGACGTTGTGGGTGCCCATGACGACACGGGCGAACTTCTGGGCCACGTAGTTCATCTCGTTCGTCGCGCGGGCGCAGGAGAACATCCCGAACGCGCCGCGCGCGGCGCCGAGTCCCCGGGCGGCCCGGTCCAGGGCCTCCTCCCAGGTCGCCCGCCGGAACGGCTCGTCCCGCGCATCACGGACCAGCGGATGGGTGAGCCGGGTGTAGGTTTTCGGGTTCCGGTCGCGTTTCCTGGTGCTCTTCATGCGGCGCTCCTCAGCGCGAGCAGGTCCGAGAGGGCGTGCACGGTGCGCAGGGTGGGCACCTCCACGCCGGTGATCTCCGCCAACTCGACGACGGCGGCGAGCAGTACGTCGAGTTCGAGCGGTTTGCCGCGCTCCAGATCCTGGAGCGTGGACGTGCGGTGGTCGCCGACGCGCTCGGCACCGGCCAGCCGGCGCTCCACGGACACGCCGACCTCGCAGCCCAGGGCACGGGCGACCGCGAGCGTCTCGTGCATCATGATCTCGATGACCCTGCGGGTGCCGCCGTGCAGACACATCTGCCGCATGGTCGCGCGGGCGAGGGCGCTGATCGGGTTGAAGGAGATGTTGCCGAGCAGCTTGACCCAGATGTCGCCGCGCAGTTCGGGCTCCACCGGGCACTTCAGCCCGCCGTCCACCATCGCCCCGCTGAACGCGAGACAGCGTGCGGAGACACTGCGGTCGGGCTCCCCGATCGAGAACCGGGTGCCCTCCAGATGCCGCACCACGCCCGGCCCTTCGAGCTCGGTCGCCGCGTAGACCACACAGCCGATCGCCCGCTGGGGCGCGAGCACCGCACCGACCGCGCCGCCGGGGTCCACGCTCTCGAGACGGTGGCCGTCGTGGGGGCCGCCGTGCCGGTGGAAGTACCACCAGGGGATGCCGTTCTGGGCGGCCACGACCGCCGTGGTGCCGTGCAACAGGGGTGCGATCAGCGGCCCGCACGCCGCGTACGCGTTGGCCTTGAGGCCGAGGAAGACGTAGTCGACCGGGCCGACCTCGGCCGGGTCGTCGGTCGCGTGGGGGCGGGCGGTGAAGTCGCCGCGTGGGCTGAGCACCCGCACACCGTGCTGCCTCATGGCCGCCAGATGCGGTCCACGGGCGACGAGGTGCACATCGGCACCCGCGCGATGGAGCGCGGCGCCGACGTAGGCGCCGATGGCCCCGGCGCCGAGAACTGCCACTTTCACTGGGGAACGCTCCGTTCGGTCGAGGGAGTACCGCGGAGGTGGCTGCCGACGGATCGAATCCCGCATCATGTCGACGAAATATTGTCTACAGTATGGAAGGGGGCGCAGCAAGGGTTCGCGTACGGTCTGCTGCGCGCGGCCCACCGCTCGGCCCCGCTTTCCTGCTCGCGCCGAAGAAACCGGTCGGTACGACCGTTCGTCGCAGACCGCATACCGTTCACCGCATACGGTCGACCCGCGGGGTTTTCAACTCCCGCATGATCTCCCTACCGTCCGGGTTTCATGAGTCCTCCCGTCGCACCCCCGGGCTGGAGCCGCTGGCTCGTACCGCCCGCAGCTCTCGCAGTCCACCTCTCCATCGGCCAGGCCTACGCATGGAGTGTGTTCAAGCCGCCGCTCGAGTCCGCGCTCGGCCTCAGCGGCACCCAGAGCGCACTGCCGTTCCAGCTCGGCATCGTCATGCTCGGCCTGTCCGCCGCCTTCGGCGGCACCCTCGTGGAACGCAGGGGGCCGCGCTGGGCGATGACCGTCGCCCTGATCTGCTTCTCCTCCGGTTTCCTGCTCTCCGCCCTCGGCGCGGCCACCGAGCAGTACTGGCTGATCGTCTTCGGCTACGGCTTCGTCGGCGGCATCGGCCTGGGCATCGGCTACATCTCGCCCGTTTCGACCCTGATCAAGTGGTTCCCGGACCGGCCCGGCATGGCCACCGGCATCGCGATCATGGGTTTCGGCGGCGGCGCGCTGATCGCCTCGCCGTGGTCGGCGCAGATGCTCGAGTCCTTCGGCGGCGACAACACCGGCATCGCGCTCGCCTTCCTCGTGCACGGGCTGACGTACGCCGTGTTCATGCTGCTCGGCGTCCTGCTGGTGCGGGTGCCGCGCCCCGCCCCGTCGACGGCCGGTGCTCCCGCCGCGGCCCTCACCGGACCGCAGGTCTCGGCCCGCGACGCCCTGCGCACCCCGCAGTTCTGGCTGCTGTGGCTGGTGCTCTGCACGAACGTCACCGCCGGCATCGGGATCCTCGAGAAGGCCGCCCCGATGATCGCCGACTTCTTCGCGGACACCTCCGCGCCGGTGTCGGTGACCGCGGCGGCCGGCTTCGTCGCCCTGCTGTCGGCGGCGAACATGGCGGGCCGCATCGGCTGGTCCTCCACCTCCGACCTGATCGGCCGCAAGAACATCTACCGTCTCTACCTGGGCGTCGGCGCGCTGATGTACGCCCTGATCGCGATGTTCGGCGATTCCTCCAAGCCGCTGTTCGTCCTGTGCGCGCTGGTGATCCTCTCCTTCTACGGAGGCGGTTTCGCCACCGTCCCGGCCTACCTGAAGGACCTCTTCGGCACCTATCAGGTCGGCGCCATCCACGGGCGGCTGCTCACCGCGTGGTCCACGGCCGGTGTGCTCGGCCCGCTCATCGTGAACTGGGTCGCCGACCGGCAGGAGGAGGCGGGACGGCACGGCTCCGCGCTGTACGGACTGTCCTTCATGATCATGATCGGGCTGCTGGTGGCCGGCTTCGTCGCCAACGAACTGGTCCGTCCCGTGCACCCCCGGCACCACGTGTCCCGCCCCCACGAGACGAAGGAGGCCGCCGATGAGCGGCAGGAGCAGCACGAGTCCGCCTGAGGCACCCGCGGCGGGCCCCGACCGCCGCGGGCTGATCGCCTTCGCCTGGCTGTGGGTGGGCGTCCCCCTCGCCTACGGCCTGTACGAACTCGTACGGAAGGCGACCCAGCTGTTCACCGGATGACGGCCGGCCCCGGGCGCGGACGTCCGGGCGCACCGCAGGGCGAGTCCCGGCGTCCGCGGGCCTGACCGAAGCCGACAAGCCCGGCCCCTGAATCCTGTCGTATCACCTGTCGGCGTACCCGTGGGTCACTGATCAGACTGGTGAATCCCGCAACCGCAACACGAGGGGGATTCACCCATGATCGGCTCGCGCATCGCCGCCGTCGGCCACTACCAGCCCGCCCGGGTGCTCACCAACGAGGACCTGGCGGGCCTGGTCGACACCAGCGACGAGTGGATCATGAGCCGGGTCGGCATCCGCACCCGCCACATCGCGGGCCCGGAGGAGCCCGTCGACGAACTGGCCGCGCACGCCGCGGCCAAGGCGCTGGCGTCGGCCGGCCGCACCCCCGGCGACATCGACCTGGTGCTGGTCGCCACCTCCACCGCGATCGACCGCTCGCCCAACATGGCGGCCCGGGTCGCCGCACGCCTCGGCATCCCCGGCCCCGCCGCGCTGGACGTCAACGTGGTGTGCGCCGGATTCACCCACGCGCTCGCCACCGCCGACCACGCGGTACGGGCCGGATCCGCGCGCCGCGCGCTGGTGATCGGCGCCGACAAGATGTCCGAGGTCGCCGACTGGACCGACCGCACCACCTGCGTACTCGTCGGCGACGGGGCGGGCGCCGCGGTCGTCGAGGCGACCGAGGCCCCCGAGGAGCCCGGCATCGGGCCCGTGCTGTGGGGCTCGGTGCCGGAGATGGGCCACGCGGTGCGGATCGAGGGGACGCCGCCGCGGTTCGCGCAGGAGGGCCAGAGCGTCTACCGCTGGGCCACCACGCGGCTGCCGTCCCTCGCCCGCCAGGCCTGCGAGAAGGCGGGGTACGCGCCGGAGGACCTCGCCGCGGTCGTGCTGCACCAGGCCAACCTGCGGATCATCGAACCCCTCGCGCTCAAGATCGGCGCGGTCAACGCGGTCGTCGCCCGGGACGTCACCGAGTCGGGCAACACCTCGGCCGCGAGCATCCCGCTCGCTTTCGCCAAGCTCGTCGAGCGGGGCGAGGTGTCGTCCGGCGATCCGGTCCTGCTGTTCGGCTTCGGCGGAAACCTCTCGTACGCGGGGCAGGTCGTCCGCTGCCCCTGACAGCCCCCCGGGCGAAGTCCCTCGTACGGGTGTGACGCGGTCGACTCTCCCTCTCCCTGGCATCTGTGCGCCGTAGACTGTAGACGAAAGACAATCACTACAGGCGGTGCCGTACGTCCGGCCGTGCGGCCGGACGGGGGCTGCCGAGGAGGGGGACCGCGATGCTGTCGACCGGACTGCCCCAGGGGGCGGTGCCCAAGCTCGAACGCCCGGGCCCGCTGCGCGACCGCGTCTACGAGGCACTGCTCGAACTCATCACCACCCGCGCCCTCAGTCCCGGCCAGCATCTGGTCGAGAGCGAACTCGCCGGCCACCTCGGCGTCTCCCGGCAGCCCGTGCGCGAGGCGCTCCAGCGGCTGAACACCGAGGGGTGGGTCGATCTGCGCCCCGCCCAGGGCGCGTTCGTGCACGAGCCGACGGAGGCGGAGGCCGACCAGCTCCTCACCGTCCGCACGCTGCTGGAGGCCGAGGCCGCCCGGCTTGCCGCGCTCAACGCCGACAGCGCGGGCATCGAGGCCCTGGACGAGATCGTGGCACTGGGTCTGCGGGCCGTCGCCTCCGACGACGTGGACGAGGCCGTCGCCCTCAACGCCCGCTTCCACGCCAAGATCATGGAACTGGCCGGCAACGCCGTCCTCGCCGAACTCGCCGCCCAGGTCGGCCGCCGTGTGCGCTGGTACCACACCCCCGTCGCCCGGCAGCGTGGCGGGAAGTCCTGGGCCGAGCACCGCGACCTCATCACCGCGATCGTGAACCGCGACGAGCGGCTGGCCGAGCGGCTCATGCGCGAACACACCGAACACACCCGGCGCTCGTACCTCGAACAGGCGAAGTCCTGACGCCGGGTACCCGGGGAAGCGGCTCCGCACCGACCTCTTTGTCCTGTGAGTGGAAAAAGTAGGGGGCAATTCCTGCGCGACTTCTTCCCACCTCCGGCAGCCGCTGCTACGTTCCCTTCGAAAGCACGCCACACACGTGGCCGGAAACCGGCGCGCAGAGGCCGATCGAGGCGGGGAGGGGTTCGTGAGACGCATGACGGCACGGCCCGCGAACGCCCATCAGGCCCGACTGCTCAGGCTGTTGCGCGACGGCGGACCCAACTCCCGTGCCCAGTTGGGCGACCAGGTCGACCTCTCCCGGTCGAAACTGGCCGTGGAGGTGGACCGGCTGCTGGAGACGGAACTCGTCGTGGCCGACGGACTCGCCGCCTCGCGCGGCGGCCGGCGCTCCCACAACATCCGCCTCAACCCGCACCTGCGGCTCCTCGGCGTCGACATCGGCGCGACCTCGGTCGACGTCGCCGTCACCAACGCCGAACTGGAGATCCTCGGGCACATCAACCAGCCCATGGACGTACGTGACGGACCGGTCGCGGTCTTCGAGCAGGTGCTGTCCATGGCGGCGAAGTTGAGGGCTTCGGGACTTGCGGAGGGGTTCGACGGCGCCGGCATCGGCGTCCCGGGCCCGGTCCGGTTCCCCGAGGGCATACCGGTGGCACCGCCGATCATGCCCGGCTGGGACGGCTTCCCCGTGCGGGAGGCACTCAGCCAGGACCTCGGCTGCCCGGTCATGGTCGACAACGACGTGAACCTGATGGCGATGGGGGAGCAGCACGCGGGCGTCGCCCGCACCGTCCCCGATTTCCTCTGCGTCAAGATCGGTACCGGCATCGGCTGCGGCATCGTCGTCGGCGGTGAGGTCTACCGCGGTACGACGGGCAGCGCCGGCGACATCGGCCACATCCAGGCCGTACCCGACGGCCGCCCGTGCGCCTGCGGCAACCGGGGCTGCCTGGAGGCCCACTTCAGCGGCGCGGCCCTGGCCCGGGACGCCCTGGAGGCCGCCCAGCAGCAGCTCTCCGCCGAACTGGCGAGCCGTCTGGAGACGAACGGCACGCTGAGTGCCGTCGACGTCGCCGCCGCGGCCGCCGCAGGAGACGCCGCCGCGATCGACCTGATCCGCGAGGGCGGCAGCCGCACCGGCCAGGTCATCGCCGGCCTGGTCAGCTTCTTCAACCCCGGCCTGGTGGTGATCGGCGGCGGGGTGACCGGCCTCGGCCACACCCTGCTCGCCGCCATCCGCACCCAGGTCTACCGTCAGTCGCTGCCTCTGGCGACCGGCAACCTGCCCATCGTCCTGGGGGAGTTGGGTCCCACCGCCGGAGTCATCGGCGCGGCCCGGCTCATCAGCGACCACCTGTTCTCACCCGCGTAAGCAGCCCACCGCTCCACCGCACGCAGCAAGTCCGGTTCCACCGCACAGAACAGCTCTGCCCTCCACCGTGCAGAGCGTCCACCGTTTCCACCGACGGAACAGCGCACCGGCACCACGCACCCCCACCCCGCCACACGTACGGCCCGGCACCACCCGAACCACCCGCGCCACCCGCTCCGCCCGTGTCCCCGCACCGTCCCTCCCACACAGCGCCGCACCGTCCCGGCACCCCGGCCTGCCCGAAAACACCTTCCCCGCAAGGGGACCGCCCTGACACCGCCCTGACACCGCCCTGACACCGGCCCGCACGCCCGCCGAGGGGAATCCGCATGGCACCCGAACCACCGCTGCTCAGTATGTCCGGCATCACCAAGTCCTTCCCCGGCGTCCGGGCCCTGGACGGCGTCGACCTCGACGTCCAGGCCGGCGAGGTGCACTGCCTGCTCGGCCAGAACGGCGCCGGCAAGTCCACCCTGATCAAGGTGCTGGCCGGCGCCCACCAGCCCGACACGGGCACCATCCGCTGGCGCGGCGAAGCCGTCACCCTGCGCTCGCCGATCGCCGCCATGCGCCTCGGGATCGCCACCATCTACCAGGAACTCGACCTGGTGGAACACATGACGGTCGCCGAGAACGTCCACCTCGGCCACGAACCGACCACCGCCGGGTTCGTCGTCCGTCCCAGGACGGCCAGGGAGTCGACGGCCGAGCTGCTGACCCGGCTCGGGCACCCGGAGATCGAACCGGGCCGTGCAGTAGGGGAGTTGTCCGCCGCCCAACAGCAGATCGTCTCGATGGCGCGGGCGCTCTCGCACGACGTGCGCCTCATCGTGATGGACGAGCCGTCGGCCGCGCTCGACCCGGACGAGGTCGACAACCTCTTCCGCATCGTCGACGGCCTCACCGCCGACGGGGTCGCCGTCGTCTACATCTCGCACCGCCTCGAGGAGATCCGGCGCATCGGCGACCGGGTGACCGTGCTCAAGGACGGCCGCGCCGTCGCGGGCGGGCTGCCCGCCAGGTCCACCCCCACCCGCGAGGTGGTCGCCCTGATGACGGGCCGCGACGTCGAGTACGTCTTCCCCCCGCGACCGGCCTCCCCGCCCACCGGAGAGCCGGTGCTGACCGTCGAAAACCTCTCCCGCAAGGGCGAGTTCGCCCCCCTCGACCTCGCACTGCGCCCGGGGGAGATCGTCGGGCTCGCGGGGCTCGTCGGCTCCGGGCGCTCCGAGATCCTGGAGACGGTCTACGGCGCCCGCAAACCGGACTCCGGCCGGGTCCTGGTCGACGGACGCCCGCTGCGGCCGGGCAGCGTGCGCGCCGCCGTCCGCGCCGGGATCGGACTCGCCCCCGAGGAACGCAAGGCGCAGGCCCTGCTCATGCTGGAGTCCGTCACCCGCAACGTGTCGCTCTCCGCCATGTCCCGCTTCTCGCGCGCCGGCTGGATCGACCGCGGCGCCGAACTGGGCGCGGCCCGCGCGGCCACCCGCGAACTGTCGCTGAGGCCGGACAACCCGGACGTGCCCGTGCGCACCCTGTCCGGCGGCAATCAGCAGAAAGCAGTGCTCGCCCGCTGGCTGCTGCGCGGCTGCCGGGTGCTGCTGCTGGACGAACCCACCCGCGGCGTCGACGTCGGCGCCCGCGCCGAACTGTACGCAGTCATACGGAGGCTGGCCGACGAAGGCCTCGCCGTCCTGCTCGTCTCCAGCGAGGTGCCCGAAGTGCTCGGCCTCGCCGACCGCGTCCTGGTGCTCCGGGAGGGCGACGTCGTCCACACGGCGCCCGCCCCGGAACTCGACGAACACCGTGTACTCGACCTCGTCATGGAAGGAAGTCCGGCGTCATGACGCAGCCCGTCTCCCCGCCGCGGGACAGCACCGACAAGGTGCCGGCAGCCGGCCCCGCGCCCGCCTGGCGCACCGTGCTGTTCCGCGCCGACGTCCGCACCCTGTCGCTGCTCGGCGTCCTCGCCGCACTCGTCCTCATCGGCGGCATCACCAAGCCGGACGAGTTCCTGGACACCCGCAACCTCCAGCTCGTCCTCACCCAGGCCTCCGTCATCGGCGTCGTCACCGTCGGCATGACCTTCGTCATCACCTCCGGCGGCATCGACCTGTCGGTCGGCGCGATCGTCGCCCTGGCCTCGGTGTGGGCGACCACGGTGGCCACCCAGGAGTTCGGGTTCGCCGGCATCCTGTTCACCGCCGTCCTCGTCGGCGTCGGCTGCGGTCTGGTCAACGGGGTGCTGATCGCGTACGGCGGGATGGTCCCGTTCATCGCGACGCTCGCCATGCTCGCCTCGGCCCGCGGTCTCGCCCTGCAGATCACCGACGGGCGGACCCAGGTCGTCACCATCGACAGCGTTCTCGACCTCGGCGAACGCGACGCCTACGTCCTCGGCATCCCGCCGCTGGTCCTGGTGTTCGCGGCGGTCACCGTCATCGGCTGGCTGGTCCTCAACCGGACCACCTTCGGGCGCCGCACCGTCGCCGTGGGCGGCAACGCGGAGGCGGCCCGGCTCGCCGGCATCGACGTCCGCCGCCAACGCCTGTACCTGTACCTGCTGTCGGGGCTGTGCTGCGGCATCGCCGCCTTCCTGCTGATCATCCTGTCCGGCTCCGGCCAGAACACCAACGGCAACCTCTACGAGCTCGACGCCATCGCCGCCGCGATCATCGGCGGCACCCTGCTCACCGGAGGCCGCGGCACCATCGTCGGCTCCGTGCTGGGCGTCCTGATCTTCACCACGATCACGAACATCTTCGCCCTGAACAACCTGCAGAGCGACGTCCAGCAGATCGCCAAGGGCGCGATCATCGTCGCCGCCGTGCTGGTCCAGCGCCGTACCGCGAGCACGACCTGACGAAAGGGTTCACCGCCATGCCAGAGCCGACACCTCTCACGAGCCGCAGAGGGCTGCTCTTCGGAGCCGCCGCCGTGTCCGCCGGAGTCCTCGTCACCGGCTGTACCAGCAACGAGCCGAGCGACGCCGAGCCGACCGCCAACGACCAGTCGGCCGCCGACGCCAAGCCCGGCAAGCCGGTCACCATCGGCTTCGCGGGACCGCAGGCCGACCACGGCTGGCTCAACGCCATCAACGACAACGCCGAGAAGCGCGCCAAGACGTACTCGGACGTCACCATGGAGATCACCGAGGGCTCCAACGACACCGCCCAGCAGATCGGCCAGATCGAGACCCTCATCAACAAGAAGGTCGACGTCCTGGTCGTGCTCCCCGCGGACGGCAAGGCGCTCACCCAGGTCGGGTTGAAGGCGATGCGCGCCGGCATTCCCGTCGTCAACCTCGACCGCGTCTTCAACTCACCGCAGGCGTACCGCTGCTGGATCGGCGGCGACAACTACGGCATGGGGCTGAACGCCGGGCACTACATCGGTGAGAAGCTCAAGGACACCCCGAACGCCCGGGTCATCGAGCTGGCCGGCCTGGACAACCTGGAGCTCACCAAGCAGCGCACCCAGGGCTTCGACGACGCGCTGAAGAACTACCCCAACATCAAGAAGGTGGCCCGCCAGGCCGCCGACTTCACCGTCGAGTCCGGCCAGGCCAAGATGGCCCAACTCCTGCAGGCCCAGTCGAAGTTCGACGCCCTGTGGAACCACGACGACGACCAGGGCGTGGGCGCGCTGCGCGCCATCGAACAGGCCGGGCGAGACGACTTCCTCATGGTCGGCGGCGCGGGCGCGCTCTCCGCCTTCCAGGCCATCAAGGCGGACAACGGCGTCCTCAAGGCGACCGTGCTCTACCCGCCGTCGATGGCCGCCTCCGCGATCGACCTCGCCCGCGCCCTCGGACAGGGCAAGGGCGTCGGCGGTCTCGCCGAGTTCGAGATCCCCACCTCGCTGACCTGCTACTCGGCCGTCGTCGACAAGGAGAACGTCGACCAGTACATGTCCACCGGCTTCAAGTGAGGAGCCCCGCCCCACGGGCCTGACCAGCCCACCGGGCGGGGCCACCCCCGCCCGCCACGACGACGAGGAGGACATCCGTATGGCACAGCCGCAGCAGTCAGACGGGGCGGACGGCACGGAGACGGGGAAACCGCCCCTGCGCGTCGGCATGGTCGGCTACGCCTTCATGGGCGCCGCCCACTCCCAGGGCTGGCGCACCGCGGGCCGCGTGTTCGACCTGCCGATGAGCCCCGAACTGGCCGTCGTCTGCGGCCGGGACGCCACCGCGGTGCGCGCGGCGGCCGACCGCCACGGCTGGGCGGACACCGAGACCGACTGGCGCGCCCTGGTCGAACGGGACGACGTCGACCTCGTCGACATCTGCACCCCCGGTGACAGCCATGCCGAGATCGCGGTGGCCGCGCTCGCCGCGGGCAAGCACGTGCTGTGCGAGAAACCCCTCGCCAACACCGTGGCCGAGGCCGAGACGATGGCCGATGCCGCCGAACAGGCAGGGCGGCAAGGCAGGTTGGCGATGGTCGGCTTCAACTACCGCCGGGTCCCCGCGACCGCGCT
Source organism: Streptomyces sp. NBC_01635 (assembly GCF_045209715.1). Lineage (NCBI taxonomy): Bacteria > Bacillati > Actinomycetota > Actinomycetes > Kitasatosporales > Streptomycetaceae > Streptomyces > Streptomyces sp. NBC_01635. The sequence goes on from NZ_CP109277.1 coordinate 7,679,313, forward strand.
GGCCCGGCGGATGGTGACCGAGGGCCGCATCGGCACCCTCCGGCACGTCCGGGTGACGTACCTCCAGGACTGGCTGGTGGACCCCGCGTTCCCGCTGACCTGGCGGCTGCGCCGGGAACAGGCCGGCTCCGGCTCGCTCGGCGACCTCGGCGCGCACATCGTCGACCTCGCCCAGCACCTGGCGGGTGAGCGGCTGGCGGGCGTCTCCGCGCTCACCGAGACGTTCGTCCGGCAGCGGCCGCTGCCCGCCGCGCCCACCAGCGGACTGGCCGCGGTCGACGCCGCCGGCACCGGCGAGGTCACCGTGGACGACGCCGCCCTGTTCACCGGCCGCTTCGCCTCCGGCGCCCTCGCCTCCTTCGAGGCCACCCGGTACGCCACCGGCCGCAAGAACGCGCTGCGCATCGAACTCAACGGCGAACGCGGGTCGCTGGCCTTCGACCTGGAACGGCTCAACGAACTCTCCTACCACGACGGCACCGAGCCCGGGGCGCACGCGGGCTTCCGCCGCATCCTGGTCACCGAACCCGACCACCCCTACCTGGACGCCTGGTGGCCGCCCGGCCACGGCCTCGGCTACGAGCACACCTTCGTGCACCAGGCCCGAGACCTGGTCCACGCGGTCGCCGAGGGCCGCACGCCCGAACCCTCCTTCGCCGACGGGCTGCAGGTGCAGCGCGTCCTGGCGGCGGTGGAGGAGAGCGCCCAGAAGAACTCCGTCTACACGCCGATCGCAGCCTGAGGAAAGGCAGACCCGTATGCCCCGCGACTTCACGCTGTTCACCGGCCAGTGGGCGGACCTCCCCCTGGAGGAGGTCTGCCGGCTCGCCCGCGACTTCGGCTACGACGGCCTCGAACTCGCCTGCTGGGGAGACCACTTCGAGGTCGACAAGGCACTCGCCGACCCGTCCTACGTGGACTCCCGGCGTCAGCTCCTCGACAAGTACGGCCTCAAGGTCTGGGCGGTCTCCAACCACCTGGTCGGCCAGGCGGTGTGCGACGCCATCATCGACGAACGCCACCAGGCCATCCTGCCCGCCAGGATCTGGGGCGACGGCGAGGCCGAGGGTGTACGGCAGCGGGCCGCCGCCGAGATCAAGGACACCGCGCGCGCCGCGGCCCTCCTCGGCGTCGACACCGTCATCGGATTCACCGGCTCGGCGATCTGGCACCTGGTCGCCATGTTCCCGCCCGTGCCCGAGTCGATGATCGACCGCGGCTACGAGGACTTCGCGACGCGCTGGAACCCGATCCTGGACGTCTTCGACGCCGAGGGCGTGCGGTTCGCGCACGAGGTCCACCCCAGCGAGATCGCCTACGACTACTGGACCACCGTCCGCGCGTTGGACGCGGTCGGCCGCCGGCCGGCCTTCGGGCTCAACTTCGACCCCTCCCACTTCGTCTGGCAGGACCTCGACCCGGTCGGCTTCCTGTGGGACTTCCGCGACCGGATCTACCACGTCGACTGCAAGGAGGCCCGCAAGCGCCTCGACGGCCGCAACGGCCGCCTCGGCTCCCACCTGCCCTGGGGCGACCCCCGGCGCGGCTGGGACTTCGTCTCCGCCGGCCACGGGGACGTCCCCTGGGAGGACGTCTTCCGCATGCTGCGCTCCATCGACTACCGGGGCCCCGTCTCCGTCGAATGGGAGGACGCCGGCATGGACCGGCTCCAGGGCGCCCCGGAGGCGCTGACCCGGCTGAAGGCGTACGACTTCGACCCGCCGTCGGCCTCCTTCGACGCGGCGTTCAACAGCTGAACCGCACGCCCGACGGCAGGTCGGGGACGGGGGCCGGAACGTCCGCCGGTCCCCGGTCCGACCTGCCCGAATCATGCTTTGTCCTGCGTTGGGGAAAAGTTCAACCAGTCCCGGCCCAAGGGGTGTTCGTTCAGGATGAACGCGGTTACCGTCCCTGAAGTGTTCAGGACACCCACACCGCCGGGATGACGGTGCACCCCGGCGCCCGCACCGCACGTCTTCGCACCCGTTCCGTACGGCCCCATCCCGTTCCCGGAGGGACTTCGTGCACAGAAGCAGACCCACATCCACCCACACCACGAGGCGTCCCAGACTTCGCACCGCCCTCGCCCTGCTCACCGGCCTGATGCTGGCCGCGGGGACCCCGGCGACCGTCGCCGGCGCCCACCCCGGGCACCCGGAACACGATGAACCGGCAGCCGCCGAAGGGCAGTTCCAGCAGGTACCGCTCGCCAAGGGCGAGCCCGAGACGGGTGAGCCGATGTCGCTCACCGTGCTCCCGGACCGCAGCGTCCTGCACACCTCGCGCGACGGCACGCTGCGCCTCACCGACCAGGCGGGTGTCACCAAGGTCGCCGGCAAGATCCCCGTCTACAGCCATGACGAGGAGGGCCTGCAGGGCGTCGGCATCGACCCGGACTTCAAGAAAAACCGGGCGGTCTACCTCTACTACGCCCCGCCGCTCGACACCCCCGCGGGCGACGCCCCGGAGACCGGCACCGCCGCGGACTTCGCGAAGTTCGACGGCGTCAACCGCCTCTCCCGCTTCGTCCTCAACCCCAACGGCACGCTGGACATGGCCAGCGAGAAGAAGGTCCTGGACGTCGCGGCCTCCCGCGGCACCTGCTGCCACGTCGGCGGCGACATCGACTTCGACGCCGAGGGCAACCTCTACCTGTCCACCGGCGACGACACCAACCCCTTCGCCTCCGACGGCTTCACGCCGATCGACGAGCGGCCGAACCGCAACCCGGCCTTCGACGCCCGCCGCAGCTCCGGCAACACCAACGACCTGCGCGGCAAGCTCCTCCGCATCAAGGTCGCCGAGGACGGCTCGTACACCGTCCCGGAGGGCAACCTCTTCGCCCCCGGCACCGAGAAGACCCGTCCCGAGATCTACGCGATGGGCTTCCGCAACCCGTTCCGCATGAGCGTCGACGACAAGACCGGCACCGTCTACGTCGGCGAATACGGCCCCGACGCCGGCGCCGCCGACCCGAAGCGGGGCCCGGCGGGACAGGTCGAGTTCGCCAAGGTCACCGAGGCCGCCAACTTCGGCTGGCCGTTCTGCACCGGCGACAACGACGCCTACGTCGACTACGACTTCGCCACCAAGACCTCCGGTGAGAAGTTCGACTGCGCCGCCCCCAGGAACACCTCGCCGCACAACACCGGTCTCACCGACCTGCCGCCCGCCCAGCCCGCCTGGATCCCGTACGACGGCGGCTCCGTGCCCGAGTTCGGCAGCGGCTCCGAGTCCCCGATGGCCGGCCCGGTCTACCGCTACGACCCCGAGCTCGACTCCAGCGTGAAGTTCCCCGAGGCGTACGACGGCGACTTCTTCGCGGGCGAGTTCGGCCGCCGCTGGATCAAGCGGATCGAGCAGAACGCGGACGGCTCCGTCGCGAAGATCAACGACTTCCCGTGGACCGGCACCCAGATCATGGACATGGAGTTCGGCCCCGACGGGGCGCTCTACGTCCTGGACTACGGCGTCTCCTGGTTCCAGGGCGACGACAACTCCGCGCTGTACCGGATCGAGAACGCCGAGGACGGCTTCTCCCCGATCGCCGAGGTGAGCGCCGACAAGACGTCCGGCGCGGCCGGCCTCAAGGTCGCCTTCACCGCCTCCGCCAAGGACGCCGACTCCCCGGACCTCACCTACAGCTGGGACTTCGGCGACGGCACCAAGGGCGAGGGCCTCAAGCCCACCCACAAGTACAAGAAGGTCGGCACCTACACCGCGACCTTCACCGCGAAGGACCCCGAGGGCAACACCGGTAGCGCCAGCACCCGGATCGTGGTCGGCAACACCGAGCCCAAGGTGAAGATCGAGGTCCCGGGCAACGGCAGCCTGGCCGCCTTCGGCGAGCCCGTTCCCTTCAAGGTGACCGTCACCGACCCCGAGGAGAAGGTCGACTGCTCCAAGGTCAAGGTCGTCTACAGCCTCGGCCACGACTCCCACGCCCACGAGCTGACCAGCGAGACGGGCTGTGAGGGCACCCTCAAGCCGCCCGCCGGAGACGGCGGCCACGACCCCAACGCCAACATCTACGGTGTCGTAGGCGCCGGTTACACCGACGGCGGGGCCAACGGCCAGGAAGCCCTGACCGGTACCGCCCGGACCGTGCTCCAGCCGCTGCACCGCCAGGCCGAGCACTTCACCACCCAGTCGGGCGTGAAGACCTTCGACAAGACCGCCGCCAACGGCGGCAAGACCGTCGGCGACATCAACGACGGCGACTGGATCTCCTTCAGTCCCTACCGGTTCGACGGGCAGAAGAAGCTGACCGTGCGGGCCTCCTCCGGCGGCGCCGGCGGCTTCGTCGAACTGCGCACCGGCTCGCCCGACGGCAAGCTGCACGGCTCGGCGTACATCCCGCCGACCGGCGGCTGGGAGACGTTCCAGAACGTCGACGTACCGCTGCGGTCGCTGCCGAAGAGCACCACGGAGATCTACCTGGTCTTCAGGGGCGGCGACGGAGCACTGTACGACGTGGACGACTTCGAGTTCTCCACCCAGCCGTTCAAGAACGGCAAGAAGGTCCTGGTCTTCTCCAAGACCGCCGGCTTCCGGCACGACTCCATCCCGGCCGGCGTGGCCGCCCTCAAGGAACTCGGCGCCCCGGCCGGCATCACGGTCGACGCGACCGAGGAGGCCGGGCAGTTCACCACGGCCAACCTCGCCAAGTACGACGCGGTGGCCTTCCTGTCCACCACCGGTGACGTGCTCAACGCCACCCAGCAGAAGGCGTTCGAGAACTACGTCGGCAACGGCGGCGGCTACCTGGGCATCCACGCCGCCGCCGACACCGAGTACGACTGGGAGTTCTACGGCGGCCTCGTCGGCGCCCACTTCGACTCGCACCCGGCCATCCAGAAGGCCACCGTGCGCGTCGAGGACCACGACCACCCGTCCACCGCGCACCTGGACGACGCGTGGGAGCGCACCGACGAGTGGTACAACTACCGCACCAACCCGCGCGAGCAGGCCAAGGTCCTCGCCACCCTCGACGAGACGACGTACCAGGGCGGCACGATGAAGGGCGACCACCCGATCGCCTGGTGCCAGAGCTACGGCGGCGGCCGCTCCTTCTACACCGGCGGCGGCCACACCAAGGAGTCCTACGCCGAGGAGGCCTTCCGCGCCCATCTGCTCGGCGGCCTGCAGTACGCCACCGGCCAGGTTAAGGCGGACTGCAAGCCCGGCAAGGACTACCGGAGGATCTTCAACGGCCAGACCCTGGACGGCTGGAAGCAGGCCGGCCCCGGCACGTTCAACGTCAAGGACGGCACCCTGGAGTCCGAGGGCGGCATGGGTCTGCTCTGGTACCAGGCCAAGGAGCTGAAGTCGTACTCCCTCAAGCTCGACTGGAAGATGCGGGGCGACGACAACTCCGGGATCTTCGTGGGCTTCCCGGCCTCCGACGACCCCTGGTCCGCGGTGAACAAGGGCTACGAGATCCAGATCGACGCCACGGACGCGCCCGACCGCACCACGGGCTCCGTCTACTCGTTCAAGTCGGCGAACATCAAGGCCCGTGACCAGGTCCTGCGTCCGCCCGGCCAGTGGAACTCCTACGAGATCAAGGTCCAGGGCGAACGCCTCCAGGTGTTCCTCAACGGAGTCAAGATCAACGACTTCACCAACAAGGACCCCGAGCGGAGCCTGACCGACGGACACATCGGCCTTCAGAACCACGGGGCCGACGACCAGGTCTCCTTCCGCAACATCCAGCTGAAGGAACTGCCCTCCTAAGGGCGACCGGAACGGCGGCGGGCGGAGGACGCCGGACCTCCGCCCGCCGTCCCGCCGGGCCCCGCGCCCGGCACCCCGCTCGTCGGCTTCCGGCGTTCCCACCCGGTTCGCGTACGACAAGGAGGCTGCCCATGTCCGCCGAACCGTCCCTCCCCACCCCCTCCCCGGCCCCTCGCTACGGCGTCTGGCTCATCGGGGCGCGCGGATCCGTCGCCACGACCGCGATCACGGGCTGCGCCGCCGTCGCCGCCGGACTCCATCCGCCGACCGGCATGGTCACCGAGACCCCCGACTTCACCTCGTGCGGCCTGCCGCCGCTGTCGTCCCTCGTCTTCGGCGGCCATGACACCGTCGACTGCCCGCTGCCCAAACGTGCCGAACACCTCGCCGCCGGCGGCGTCCTGCCGCACGGTCTGCCCTCCGCCGTACACGCCGAACTCGTCGCCGCTGACCGGGAGATCAGGCCCGGCGGCCCCCCGACCGGTGACACGGACGGCGGCTCGGGCCGCCACGACGACGAACTGATCGACGTGTTCGCGGCCGACATGCGCGACTTCGTGCGCCGCCGGGGACTCGCGGGCGCCGTCGTGGTGAACGTCGCCTCCACCGAGCCCGCCCCCGCCGACGGCTCCCTGCCGCCGAGCTCCCTCTACGCGGCGGCCGCCCTGCGCGCCGGCTGCCCCTACGTCAACTTCACCCCCTCCGCGGGCCTGCACCACCCGGCGCTGGCCGAGCAGGCGGCGACGGCCCCCGTCCCCCACGCGGGCCGCGACGGCAAGACCGGGCAGACCCTGCTGCGCTCCGTACTCGGCCCGATGTTCCTGCAACGCGCCCTCGCCGTGCGCGCCTGGTCCGGCACCAACCTCCTGGGCGGCGGCGACGGCGCCGCCCTCGCCGACCCCGCGACCGCCGCCGCCAAGAACGCCGGCAAGGAACGCGTCCTCGCCGACACCCTCGGCACCGCCCCCGAGGGCGAGGTCCACATCGACGACGTGCCCGCGCTCGGCGACTGGAAGACGGCCTGGGACCACATCGCCTTCGACGGCTTCCTCGGCGCCCGCATGATCCTGCAGACCACCTGGCAGGGCTGCGACTCGGCGCTCGCCGCGCCGCTCGTCCTCGACCTGGCCCGGCTGGTCGCCCGCGCCCGGGAGAGGGGCCTGTCCGGTCCGCTGGGCGAACTGGGCTTCTACTTCAAGGACCCGGTGGGGGACGGCCCGTCCTCGCTGGCCGAGCAGTACGCGGAGCTCAGGCGCTTCGCCGGGCGGCTGCGGGACGACGCCCCCGACCGCGGGGCGCAGCGGTGAGCCGCACGGCCGTCCCGGCGCAGGACACACCCGCTCCGGCCGGGTCGACGGCGGCAGACGACCCGGCCCCCGAGGACGCTTCCACACCCTTCCCCGGTGCCGCACCCCGCACCTTTCGCTCCCGCTCCGGCCGCGCGGGCGCCTGGGCCGAACTGCTGCGCCTGCCCGCGCTGTTCACCGTCCCCGGCGACGTCCTGGCCGGCACGGCGGCGGCCGGCGCACGCCCCGGACCCCGCACCCTGCTCGCCATCGGGTCCTCCCTGTGCCTGTACGAGGCCGGCATGGCCCTGAACGACTGGGCGGACCGCACCGAGGACGCCGCGGAACGCCCGCACCGCCCGATTCCGTCCGGCCGTATCCGCCCGGCCGCCGCCCTCACCGCCGCCGGTGCCCTCACCGGCGCCGGACTGGCGCTCGCCGCCGGTGCGGGACGCCCCGCCCTCGCGGTCGCCGCGCCCCTGGCGGCGACCGTCTGGGCCTACGACCTCGCGCTGAAGCACACACCCGCCGGTCCCGCGGCCATGGCCGCCGCCCGCGGACTGGACCTGCTCCTGGGCGCGGCCGCCACCGGCGGCGGCACCCGGACGGCCCTGCCCTCCGCCGCGCTGCTCGGCACGCACACCCTCGCGGTCACGGCCGTCTCCCGCCGGGAGACCACCGGCGGTTCGGTCCTGGCCCCGCTGGCGGCCCTCGCGACGACGGCGGCGCTGACGCGGCTGGTCACCCACCGCCGCACCCGACTCCCGGCAGGCCGGCGGGCAGCAGCCGCCCCCGGCCTGCCGGGCCCCGGCCCGGCCGAGCACCCGCTCCAGGTCACGGGGGCCCTCGCCGCCGCCCTGGGCGCCGCCTACGCCGCCACGGCCGGCCGGCCCTACTTCCACGCCGCACTCAACCCCTCGCCCCCGCTCACCCAGCGCGCCGTCGGCGGCGGCATCCGGGCCACGATCCCGCTCCAGGCCGCGCTCGCCGCCCGCTCCGGCTCGGCCGTCACCTCCCTGCTCGTCGCGGCCCTGGCCCCGGCCGGCCGGATGTTCGCGAGGAGGTCCGGCATGAGGAAGGTGAGCATCACATGAGCCGGGACCCGGACGGCGTCCCTCCGTCGCCCCTCCGCTTCGGCTACGGCACCAACGGCCTCGCCGACCTCCGTCTCGACGACGCCCTCGCCCTGCTCGCCGACCTCGGCTACGACGGGGTGGGGCTGACCCTCGACCACATGCATCTCGACCCGCTCGCCCCGGACCTCGCGGCGCGCACCCGCCGGGTCGCGCACCGGCTGGACGCGCTCGGGCTCGGCGTCACCGTGGAGACCGGCGCCCGCTATGTGCTCGACCCCCGCCGCAAGCACGGCCCGTCGCTGCTGGACCCCGACCCGGACGACCGCGCCCGCCGCGTCGACCTCCTCCTGCGGGCGGTCCGCGTCGCCGCCGACCTCGGCGCGCACGCCGTGCACTGTTTCAGCGGCATCGTCCCCGACGGCACGGACGAGGACACCGCCTGGAAACGCCTCGCCGAGACCTTCACCCCCGTCCTGGACGCCGCCGCCACCGAGGGCGTGCCCCTCGCCGTCGAACCGGAACCCGGTCACCTCCTCGCCACCCTCGCCGACTTCCACCGTCTGCGCCGCACCCTCGGGGACCCCAGACTCCTCGGCCTCACCCTGGACATCGGCCACTGCCAGTGCCTCGAACCCCTCCCTCCCGCGGACTGCGTACGGGACGCCGCGCCCTGGCTGCGCCACGTCCAGATCGAGGACATGCGCCGCGGTGTCCACGAGCACCTGCCCCTCGGGGACGGCGAGATCGACTTCCCGCCCGTCCTCGCGGCCCTCGCCGCCACCGGTTACCAGGGCCTGACCGTCGTCGAACTGCCCCGCCACTCCCATGCGGGCCCCCGCTTCGCCGCCCATTCCCTTCCGCTCCTCCACGCCGCGGCTCGCACCGCGGCGACCGCCACCGGCGCCGGCACGACTTCCGTCCCCGCGCCCTCGCCCGGCGATCCCTCCGCCACCCCAGAAGGGAGCAGCACCCCGTGAGCCACCCCCATGCCACCCCGGAGACCCCGGAGGAGGCCACCCCCAGCGGCCCTGGGGCGGCCCCCCACCCCCCGGGAAACCCGGCAGCCGACGGCACCACCCCCGCCGCCCCTGCCGCCGCCCCGATCAATCCCGCCGTCACCCCGCCCGCCGAACTGCACCGCCTCCTCTCCGCCGGTCTCGGGGCCGCCGCCCGCGCCTGGCTGGACCAGGCCCTCGACGAGGCCGCCGCCCACCCCGGCACCCACGGACCCATCTCCGTATGGGAGCTGCGCCTGGCCGAGGCCGGCCGCCGCTGCGGCGGAGCCCACGCCGACGCCGTCCGCGTCCTGATCCTGCACACGGCCCGCGCCGACACCGAGGCGCTGACCCGGGTCTACGACCAGGGCACCGCCGACGAACGCCGGGCGGTCCTGCACGCCCTGCCCCACCTCGTGCCCGGCCCCGACGCCCGCCCGCTCGTCGAGGACGCCCTGCGCACCAACGACACCCGGCTCGTCGCCGCCGCCGTCGGCCCGTACTGCGCCCGGCACCTCGACGCTCACGCCTGGCGGCACGCCGTACTGAAGTGCCTGTTCACCGGCGTCGCCCTGGACCGGGTGGCGGACCTGGCCCGACGGGCCCGCGGTGACGGCGAACTCGCCCGCATGCTCGGCGACTACGCCGACGAGCGCACCGCCGCCGGCCGCCCCGTCCCGGAGGACCTGCACCGCGTACGGGCCCTGGCCCTGGCCCCCGCCGGGTCAGCCTCCGCCTCCTCCACCCCGAGTCACACCACGGACGACCCCCACGGCAAGGAGTCCTGATGCGCCTCTTCGACCCCCACATCCACATGACGTCGCGGACCACCGACGACTACGAGGCCATGTACGGGGCGGGCGTCCGCGCCGTCGTCGAGCCCGCCTTCTGGCTCGGCCAGCCCCGCACCTCGCCCGCCTCCTTCGTCGACTACTTCGACTCCCTCCTCGGCTGGGAACCCTTCCGCGCCGCCCAGTACGGCATCGCCCACCACTGCACCATCGCCCTCAATCCCAAGGAGGCGAACGACCCGCGCTGCACGCCCGTCCTCGACCTGCTGCCCCGGTATCTCGTCAAGGACAACGTCGTGGCCGTCGGCGAGATCGGCTACGACTCCATGACGTCCGCGGAGGACACCGCGCTCGCCGTCCAGCTCCAGCTCGCCGCCGACCACGGCCTGCCCGCCCTGGTGCACACACCGCACCGCGACAAGCTCACCGGACTGCGCCGCACCCTCGACGTCGTACGGGAGTCCGCGCTGCCCACGGAGCACGTCCTGATCGACCATCTCAACGAGACCACCGTCAAGGAGGCCAAGGACAGCGGCTGCTGGCTCGGCTTCTCCGTCTATCCCGACACCAAGATGGACGAGGAACGGATGGTCGCGATCCTGCGCTCCCACGGCCCCGAGCGGGTCCTGGTGAACTCCGCCGCCGACTGGGGCAAGAGCGACCCGCTCAAGACCCGCAAGGTCGCCGACCTGATGCTCGCCGAAGGCTTCACCGAGGACGACGTCGACCGGGTCCTGTGGCGCAACCCCGTCGCCTTCTACGGACTCAGCGGCCGGCTCACCCTCGACGTCACCGCCCCCGAGGCCACCCACGAGGGCAACTCCATCCAGCGCGGCGTACCGAGGGACGAGCCCCCGCGGACGGCCGGCGTCACGGCCGCGGAGGCGTGAGCCATGCGCTTCCGCCACCCCGACGGGTCCACCGTCCATCTCGCCTACTGCACCAACGTGCACCCCGCCGAGACCCTCGACGGTGTCCTCGCCCAGCTGCGGGACCACTGCGAGCCCGTCCGCCGTCGGCTCGGCCGCGACCGGCTCGGCATCGGCCTGTGGCTCGCCAAGGGCGCCGCCCACGCCCTCGTCACCGACCCGTCCGCCCTGCGCGGCCTGCGCTGCGAACTCGACCGGCGCGGCCTCGAGGTCGTCACCCTCAACGGCTTCCCCTACGAGGGATTCGGCGCCGAGAAGGTCAAGTACCGCGTCTACACACCGGACTGGGCCGACCCCGAACGCCTGGAGTACACCACCTCGCTGGCCCGCCTCCTCGCCGGACTGCTCCCCGACGACGTTCCCGACGGCAGCATCTCCACCCTGCCGCTGGCCTGGCGCACCGCGCACGACACGGAGCGCGCCGAAGCCTCCCGCACCGCCCTGCGCGCCCTCGCCGAACGCCTCGACGCACTCCAGGAGCTGACCGGGCGCTCCATCCGCATCGCCCTGGAACCGGAACCCGGCTGCGTCGTCGAAACCACCCACGACGCCATCGGACCGCTCACCGCGATCGGCCACGACCGCATCGGCATCTGCGTCGACACCTGCCACCTCGCCACGTCCTTCGAGGATCCGCACACGGCCCTGGACGACCTCGTCCGGGCCGGCATCCCCGTGGTCAAGTCCCAGCTCTCCGCCGCCCTGCACGCCGAGCAGCCCCATCTGCCCGAGGTCCGCGAGGCCCTGCGCGCCTTCGCCGAGCCCCGCTTCCTGCACCAGACCCGCACGTCCACCGCCGCCGGACTGCGCGGCACCGACGACCTCGACGAGGCCCTGGCCGGCGACACCCTGCCCGACGGGGCGCCCTGGCGCGCCCACTTCCACGTCCCGCTGCACGCGGCTCCCACCGCGCCCCTCACCTCCACGCTGCCCGTGCTGAAGACCGTCCTGACCCGGCTCGTCGGCGGCCCGCAGCCCCTCACCCGCCACCTGGAGGTCGAGACCTACACCTGGCAGGCCCTCCCATCCGAGCTGCGGCCCAAGGGCCGCGCCCAGCTCGCCGACGGCATCGCCGCCGAACTCACCCTCGCCCGCGACCTGCTGACGGACCTAGGCCTGAAGGAACTCCCATGACCCCGGACCCCACAGCAGACCGCACAGCAGACCGCACCGCAGAACCGGTCAAAGACCCCACGGCCGCCGGTCCCACCCCCCTCCTGGTCCTCGACGTCGTGGGCCTCACCCCCCGCCTCCTCGACCACATGCCCCACCTCAAGAAGCTCGGCCAGTCCGGTTCCCGCGCCCCGCTCGGCACCGTGCTGCCCGCCGTCACCTGCGCCGCCCAGTCCACCTTCCTCACCGGCACCCTCCCCTCCGAACACGGCATCGTCGGCAACGGCTGGTACTTCCGCGAGCTCGGCGACGTCCTGCTGTGGCGCCAGCACAACGGTCTCGTCTCCGGGGACAAACTCTGGGACGCCGCCCGCCGCGCGCACCCCGGCTACACCGTCGCCAACATCTGCTGGTGGTACGCCATGGGCGCCGACACCGACATCACCGTCACCCCCCGCCCGGTCTACTACGCCGACGGCCGCAAGGAGCCGGACTGCTACACCCGCCCGCCCGCCCTGCACGACGAACTCACCGAGAAATTCGGCACGTTCCCCCTGTTCCACTTCTGGGGGCCCGGCGCCGACCTCGTCTCCAGCCAGTGGATCATCGACGCCACCCGCCACATCATGCGCACCCGGCACCCCGACCTGACGCTGTGCTACCTCCCCCACCTCGACTACGACCTGCAGCGCTTCGGCCCCGACGACCCGCGCTCCCTGCGGGCCGCCGCGGACCTGGACGCCGCCCTGGCCCCGCTGCTCGACGACGCACGCGCCGAGGGCCGTACCGTCGTCGCCCTGTCCGAGTACGGCATCACCCGGGTGAACCGGACCGTGGACATCAACCGCGCCCTGCGCCGCGCGGGCCTGCTGGAGGTGCACACGCAGGACGGCATGGAGTACCTCGACCCGATGGCCTCGCGCGCCTTCGCGGTCGCCGACCACCAGATCGCCCACGTCTACGTGCGCCGCCCCGAGGACCTCGACGCCACCCGGGCCGCCCTCGAAGGCCTGCCCGGCATCGACCAGCTCCTGGACGACGAGGGCAAGAAGGCCCATCACCTCGACCATCCGCGCGCCGGCGAACTGGTCGCCGTCGCCGAACCCGACGCCTGGTTCACGTACTACTACTGGCTCGACGACGACCGCGCACCCGACTTCGCGCAGCTCGTCGAGATCCACCGCAAACCCGGCTACGACCCGGTCGAGCTCTTCATGGACCCCCTCGACCCGTACGTCAAGGTGAAGGCGGCCACCGCGCTGGCGCGCAAGAAACTCGGCCTGCGCTACCGGATGGCGGTCGTGCCCCTCGACCCGTCGCCCATTCGGGGCAGCCACGGCCGCCTCCCGGCGAGCGACGACGACGGTCCGCTCCTCATCTGCTCCACCCCCCGTGCCGTCGGAGACCGCGTCGCGGCCACCGATGTCAAGCAACTCCTGCTCCAGCTCGCCGGACTCGGCTGACGCGCCATCACGTACGACCCTCCGAGATCCAGCTACTGGGAGTGAAACACGAGGCACTGACAACGGCCGGTCCCGGCGGGACCGGAACCGGCCACGACCGAGAAGGCAGGCCACTTGTGACCCCGTACTCCGACCCCTCCCGCACCGAGGCCACCGCCGCCTCGGCCACCGGCGCCCCGGACGAGGGACTGCGCCGCTCCCTGGGCGTGGACCGGCGCCGTTTCCTCAGCACCTGCACCGCCGTGGCGGCCGGGGCCGTCGCGCTCCCCGTCTTCGGGGCCGCCCCCGCCCTGGCCCACGACCGCGGCAGAGACCACGGCCACGAGCACGACCACGACCACGGCCACGGCGGGCAGGTGCTCGTCCCGTCGCACAAGCGCGGCATCATCCTCTACACCGTCCGTGACGCCACCGGCCGCGACCCCCTGTCCACCGATCTGCCCTCCGGCTTCCGCGAGGTGTTCAAGCAGCTGGCCCGCCACGGCTACCGCCAGGTGGAGTTCGCCGGCTACAACCAGCACGCGAACGCACCCGGCGGCGCCGGCCTCGAATCCGTCGCGGGAGCCAGGCTGCTGCGCTCCTGGCTCGACGACTACGGCCTGCGGGCCCAGGGCAACCACGGCTTCATCCCGTCCTCCTGGCCGTTGACCAAGGCGGACCTGGACACCTTCAAGAAGCACCTCGAGATCGCCAACATCCTCGGCCTGGACCACATGGGCACCGGCGGCGACCCCACCGGCAGTTCCCACCGCGCCGACTGGGACGTGGCCGCCGACAAGTGGAACGCCCTCGGCGCGATCGCCCGCCGCGAGGGCGTCAAGCTCTACACTCACAACCACGACGGCGCCTACGGCTTCCTGCTCGACGGCGGCCCTCTGGACGAGCAGGGCCGGCCGACCCGCAGTTCGGGCATCCGGAAGCTGGAGTACTTCCTCAAGGTCACCGACCCCAAGGCCGTCTGGCTGGAGATGGACATCTTCTGGGCGCACGTCGCCCAGTACAAGTTCCACACGTACACCGCCCACGACGGCTCCACGCGCAGGAACGTCTTCGACCCGGCCGGCCTGGTCGCCCGCAACAACAAGCGCTACCCGCTGTTCCACGCCAAGGACGGCGTCGTCAGCACCACCAACGGCATGGGCTACGAGATGGTGCCCTTCGGAACCGGCGTCATCGACTACACGACGTTCTTCTCCCGGGTCGGGCAGCGGAACTACCACAACCCGATGGTCGAGGACGACAACGCCCCGAGCGCCACCGACCCCGGGCAGTCACTGCGCGAGGCCAAGATCGGCTACGACAACCTGGCGGCCCTGCGCAAGCGGCGCCGCTGACCGGGAACACGGACCGGGCGGCCCCTCCCGCAGTACTGCGGGAGGGGCCGCCCGGTCCGTGGGGACGAAGCTCTCGTGCCGGTGTCGTGGGGCAGGGACGGTATGCGGCTTCGGCGGTCCGTGGGGTCAGGCCGTCTCGTCACCGAGCGGCTGCGGGTTCGGGCTGATCCGCCGGGGCTTGGGCCGCCCCGGGGGGTGCAGGAACACCGCGACGCAACCGGCGAACAGGGAGATCGAACCGGCCAGGACGAACGCGCCCGCGTAGTCCCAGGTCGCCACCACGACGGCGCCCATGCCGGATCCGAGCAGACCGGAGACGAGCTTCGAGGAGTACACCAGGCCGTAGTTGGTGGCGTTGTTGTTCTCACCGAAGTAGTCGGCGGTCATCGCGGCGAACATCGGGAAGATGGCACCGCCGCCGAACCCGGAGATCGACGAGAACAGCAGGAACAGCGGCAGGTTCCCGATGTTCCCGGAGAACAGGATGCCGTACTGGGACAACCCGAGGACGATGCAGACGAAGATCAGGCACTGCTTGCGGCCGTACCGGTCGGAGAGCCAGCCGATGACCCCGCGGCCGGTGCCGTTGACGATCGCCTTCAGGGACATGGCGGTCGCCACGATGCCGCCCGCGAAGCCCGCGTCGTCACCGAAGGGCACCTGGAAGGCGATGCCGAAGATGTTCACCCCGGACGTGCACAGCAGGCAGAACCACATCAGGCCCACCCTGCCGGTGCGCCACGCCTCCATGGGGGTGTACTGGTGCACGGCCGGCGGGTTCTTCTCCATCGCGCGCCGGGTGCGCGCGTCGGTCGGCTTCTTCAGCGGATCGATGTCGGCCGGCCACCAGTTCTTCGGCGGGTCCTTGAAGAAGTAGCCGGCTCCCGCCACCACACCGGCCAGGAACACACCCACCGCGACCAGCACCCAGCGGAAGTTGGTGAGGTCCATGTAGCCGGTGAAGATGAAGACGAACGGCACCGAACCGTAGGCGAAACCGCCGTTCACGAAGCCGGTCTTGCCGCCCTTGCGCTCCGGATACCACTTGGCGACCATGTTCACGCAGGTCGCGTACACCATGCCGGCACCCATACCGCTGAACATGCCGAAGCCGAGATACGCGACGATCACATGCGGCGCGAAGGCCAGCGAGAGATAGCCCAGCAGGGTTCCCACCGCGCCGCACATCATCGCCCAGCGGGCCGGCAGTCTGCCGCTCTCCCGCAGCTTGCCCGCCGGGAAGGCCACCGCCGCCTGGAAGAACACCCACACGCCCAGCATCCAGAAGATGTGCGCGCTGCTCCACGAATGGGCCGTGTGCAGCGTGTCCTCGGCGGAAGCGAACGCGTACTCCGCCGAGGAGATGCCCATCATGCCGATCCACGGCAGGATGACCATCCACTTGCGCTTGCGGCCCATGATGTCGATGTCGGTCTCACCGAGGCGGTAGACGCGTCCGTTCGCGTCGGCCACCTCCCGGTGGGGAACCGAAGTCCGCAGATCGGTCGTTGTCATGTCGTGTTGCACCCCTTGCGTCGAAAGTTCTGGCCAGCGCCCCCTGTCCAATGCCTTTCGTGCGCGTTCGGGTCCCGGGGCCGGCCGACGCGCACCGTCGGCCGGCCCCCCGGTCCGCTCACCTCATGAACCGCCCCCCAACAACCCCGCCGCCCGCGCCCAGCGGTACTTCGCCCCGAGCACCGCCACCGGCCGCTCGGTCGTGTACGGGTACGCCACGATGCCCCGTTCGAAGAGGTACTGGCACGCCTCCTCGACCTCCACGTCGCCCGCCAGCGACGCCACCACCGGCTTCTCGACGCCCCGTTCGCGGAACTCCGCCACCACCCGCGCGGTGAGTTCCGCGAACACCATGGGAGGCGTGACGATGGTGTGCCAGTAGCCGAGGACGAGCGCGTGGATGCGCGGGTCCTCGAGCCCCAGCCGGATCGTCGCCTCGTACGTCGACGGCGGCTCGCCCCCGGTGATGTCCACCGGGTTGCCGGCCGCTCCGAAGGGCGGGATGAACTCGCGGAACGCCGCGTCCAGATCCGGCGGGATCTCCATCAGCGACAGCCCGTTGTCCGTCACCGCGTCCGACAGCAGCACCCCGCTGCCCCCCGCACCCGTGATGATCACGACGTTGTCGCCCTTGGGGGCGGGCAGCACCGGCAACGCGCGCGCGTACTCGAGCATGTCGCTGAGACCCGGCGCGCGGATCACACCGGCCTGCCGCAGGATGTCGTCGTACACGGCGTCGTCGCCCGCCAGCGCGCCGGTGTGCGAACCCGCGGCCTTCGCGCCCGCCGCCGTACGGCCCGCCTTCAGCACCACGACCGGCTTCTTCGGCACCGTCTCGCGCGCGGCCCGCACGAACGCCCGCCCGTCCTTGAGATCCTCCAGGTGCATGGCGATGCAGTCGGTGCGCGGGTCCTGTCCGAACCAGGTCAGCAGGTCGTCCTCGTCCAGGTCCGACTTGTTGCCCAGCCCGACGATCGCCGACACACCCGTCCGCGTGGTGCGCGCGAACCCCAGGATGGCCATCCCGATGCCGCCCGACTGCGAGGTCAGCGCGACCCCGCCCTTGACGTCGTACGGCGTGCAGAACGTGGCGCACAGGTCCTGCCACGTCGAGTAGTAGCCGTAGATGTTGGGGCCGAGCAGCCGGACGCCGTGCCGCTCGGCGATCGCCACGATCTCGTCCTGGAGCTCCTGCTCACCGGTCTCCGCGAACCCGGAGGGAATGAGGACGGCGTTCGGGATCCCCTTGCGCCCCACCTCCTCCAGCGCCGCGGCCACGAACCTGGCGGGAATCGCGAAGACCGCCACATCCACCTCACCGGGGACGTCCGTGACACTCTTGTACGCCTTGCGGCCCAGAATGTCATCGGACTTGGGGTTCACCGGATGGATCTCCCCGGCGAAACCGCCGTCCACCAGGTTGCGCATCACCGAGTTGCCGATCTTGCCCGCCTCGGCGGAGGCGCCGATCACGGCGACCGAACGCGGCTGCATCAGCCGCCGCATGGAGGCGAGGATCTCCTCACGCGAGTACTGGCGGCGCTCCTTCGGCATCTCGGTCGCCAGGATCACCCGGATGTCGGCGGCGACCGCTCCGACCGGTGTGGCGATCACCGGGTTGAGGTCCACCTCGGCGATCTCCGGGAAGTCCGCGACGAGTTCCGACACCCGGCGGATCTGCTCGGCGACCGCCCACCGGTCCACACCGGCCTGTCCGCGCACCCCGCGCAGGATCTCCGCCGCCCGGATCGAGTCCAGCATCGACAGCGCCTCGTCGGCGTCCACCGGCGCGAGCCGGAAGGTGACGTCCTTGAGCACCTCGACGAGCACCCCGCCGAGCCCGAACGCGACCACCTTCCCGAACGTCGGGTCCGTGACCGCCCCGACGATGACCTCCTGCCCCTGCGGCAGCAGCTCCTGCACCTGCACGCCGTCGATCCGGGCGGCCGGATCGTACGCGCGGGCGTTCTCCACGATCCGGCAGAACGCCGCCCGCACATCGGCCGCGCCCTCCACACCGACGATCACACCGCCGGCATCGGTCTTGTGCAGGATGTCCGGTGAGACGATCTTCATCACGACGGGCCCGCCGAACCGCGCCGCGTACGCCACGGCCTCGTCGACGTCCGTCGCCAGCTCCTCACCCGGTACGGCGATCCCGTACGCGTCCGCCAGCACCTTGCCCTCGGGCGCGGTGAGCGCGGTGCGCCCGTCGGCGCGCACCGCATCGAGCAGCGCGCGCACCCTCAGCGTGCGGTCCTCGGCCATCACGTCAGATCACCCCGTTCGACTTGAGCAGGCGCAGTTCCTCGTCGCCCAGACCGAGTTCGCCGACGAACACCTCTTCGTTGTGCTCGCCGAGCAGCGGGGAGGCGACCACGTCGACGGGGGAGTCGGAGAGCTTCAGCGGGCTGCCGACGGTGACGAACTCGCCGCGTTCGGGGTGCGGGACGGTGACGACCATCCCGTTCGCCGCCAGCGAGGCGTCCTCGATGATCTCCTTGGTGGACAGGATCGGCCCGCACGGGATGTTGTGCGCGTTCAGCCGCTCCAGCACCTCCCACTTGGGCAGCGTCGAGGACCACTCCTCGATCAGCTGGAACATCTTGCCGAGCTTGGGCAGCCGGGCCTGCGGCGTCGCCCAGTCGGGGTCCTCGGCCAGCTCCGGCCGGCCGATCAGCTCGCTGACGGGCTTCCAGCCGACGGGCTGCACGATCACGTACACGTAGTCGTTCGGGCCGCCCGGCGCGCACTTGACCGCCCAGCCGGGCTGCCCGCCGCCGGACGCGTTCCCGGACCGGGGAACCTCGTCGCCGAAGTCCTCGTTGGGATATTCGGCGAGCGGGCCGTGGGCCAGGCGCTGCTGGTCGCGCAGCTTCACCCGGCAGAGGTTGAGCACCGCGTGCTGCATGGCCACGTTCACCCGCTGCCCGCGCCCGGTGGTCTCCCGCTGGAACAGCGCGGCGAGGATGCCCGCCACCACGTGGATGCCCGTGCCCGAGTCCCCGATCTGGGCGCCCGTCGCCAGTGGCGGCCCGTCCTCGAAACCGGTGGTCGACATCGACCCGCCCATGGCCTGCGCGACGACCTCGTACGCCTTGAAGGCGGTGTACGGACCGTCGCCGAACCCCTTGATGGAGGCGTAGACGATCCGCGGATTGATCTCCTTGATGCGGTCCCAGGTGAACCCCATCCGGTCGACGGCGCCCGGCCCGAAGTTCTCGACCATGACGTCCGAGCGCCGGATCAGCTCGGTGAGGATCTCCTTGCCGCGCTCGGTCTTGGTGTTGAGGGTGATGCTCCGCTTGTTGCAGTTGAGCATCGTGAAGTAGAGGGAGTCGACGTCGGGGAGGTCGCGCAGCTGCTTGCGCGTGATGTCCCCGGTCGGGGCCTCCAGCTTGACGACGTCCGCGCCGAGCCAGGCCAGCAGCTGGGTCGCGGAGGGTCCGGACTGGACGTGCGTCATGTCCAGGACGCGGATGCCCTCGAGGGCCTTGGCGGTGCGTGCGCCCGTGGCGGTGGGCGTGCTCGTGGCGGTCTCGGTGGTCACCGGGGTCACCTCACTTGTACATCGTCTGGTTCATGGTTCCGGGGGCGTACGCGTCCGGGTCGACCCAGACGTTGATCAGGGACGGCTTGCCCGACTCGCGGGCCCGGCGCAGTGCGGGGCCGATGTCGGCGGGGTCGCGGACCTCCTCGCCGTGACCGCCCAGCATCTGCGCGAACTTGTCGTACGGGACGTCGCCGAGGGTGTTGCCGACCCGCTCGCGCTCCTTGCCGTACTTGGCGGCCTGGCCGTAACGGATCTGGTTCATCGAGGAGTTGTTGCCGACGATGCCGACGAACGGCAGGTCGTAGCGGACGAGGGTCTCGAAGTCCCAGCCGGTCAGCGAGAAGGCGCCGTCGCCGAAGAGGGCGACGACCTCCTTGTCGGGCCGCGCCTGCTTGGCCGCGAGCACGAAGGGGACCCCGACGCCGAGTGTGCCGAGCGGGCCCGGGTCCATCCAGTGGCCGGGCGACTTGGGCTGCACGACCTGCCCGGAGAAGGTGACGATGTCGCCGCCGTCGCCGATGTAGATCGAGTCCTCGGTGAGGAAGTCGTTGATCTCGCTGACCAGCCGGTACGGGTGGATGGGCGAGGCGTCCGACTTCAACTGCGGCAGCCGCTTCTCCAGGGCGACCTGCTCGGCGGCCCGCAGCTCGTCCAGCCACTCCTTGCGCCTGGACGCGCCTCCGTCGATGCGTCCGGACGCCGCCTCGGTCACCGACTTCAGCACCAGCCCCGCGTCGCCGACGATGCCGAGGTCGATGTCGCGGTTCTTGCCGACGGTGCGGTAGTCGAGGTCGATCTGCACGACCGTGGCGGTGGGGGAGAGCCGCTTGCCGTAGCCCATGCGGAAGTCGAAGGGCGTGCCGACGATCACGATGACGTCGGCGTTGGTGAAGGCGTACCGGCGGGACAGCTGGAAGTGGTGCGGGTCCCCGGGCGGCAGGGTGCCGCGTCCCGCGCCGTTCATGTACGCGGGGATGTTGAGGGTGCGGACGAGCTCGACGGCCGCCTCGGTGCCCCGGGTGGTCCACACCTGGCTGCCGAGCAGGATCGCCGGCTTCTCGGCGTGCGCCAGCAGATCGGCGAGCTTCTCGACGGCCTCCGGGTCGCCGGGCGAGCGCGTCGAGGCGCGGTAGGCGCCCTCCCGCGGCACGCGCGCGGCGGACGCCGGCACCTTGGCGTCCAGGACGTCGCGCGGGATCTCCAGGAAGGAGGGGCCGGGGGCGCCGTGGTAGCACTCGCGGTAGGCCATCGACACCATGTCCGCGGCCCGCGCCGTGTGCGGCACGGTCGCCGCGAACTTGGTGATGGGGCTCATCATGTCGACGTGCGGCAGGTCCTGCAGGGACCCCATCTTGTGCTGGGACAGGGCTCCCTGACCGCCGATCAGCAACATGGGGGACTCGGCCCGGAAGGCGTTGGCCACCCCGGTGACGGCGTCGGTGGTGCCCGGGCCCGCGGTGACGACCGCGCAGCCCGGCTTGCCGGTGATGCGTGCGTAGCCGTCGGCCGCGTGCGCGGCGACCTGTTCGTGACGTACGTCGACGACCTCGATGCCCTCGTCGACGCAGCCGTCGTAGATGTCGATGATGTGGCCGCCGCACAGCGTGTAGATGCGGTCGACGCCCTCGGCCTTGAGGGCCTTGGCGACGAGATGACCGCCGGAGATCAGGTCCTGTGTGTCGTCGGGCATGGCGAAGTCCTGTCCCTTCATAGGGGGTGCGAACGCTCTCGTGCATCGCTCTCGCAGTACATTGCATACAGTCGACGAATACTGTATGAAGCTTGTTATCCCGCATCCCATGGGAGGTGTCCAGGGGGTGCGCGACACTTTTCCACCGCCGGACTCCGGGCCACCTCCGCTCCCGTCCCGCGACCTTCCGGCAGTCTTCCGTCGTCTTCGCAGACAGGAGCCGAGATGGACCTGTACGAACATCAGGCGCGCGAACTCTTCGAGGAACACGGCATCGTGGTACCGGCCGCCGAGGTCACCGACTCGCCCAAACAGGCACGCGGGATCGCCCGTCGGCTCGGTGGACGGGTCGTCGTCAAGGCACAGGTCAAGACCGGCGGGCGCGGCAAGGCGGGCGGAGTGAAGCTCGCCGCCGACCCCGCCGCCGCCGAGCTGACGGCACGCCAGATCCTCGGCATGGACATCAAGGGCCACACCGTCGGCAAGGTCATGCTCGCCCGGCCCGTCGACATCCAGGACGAGTTCTACGTCTCCTACGTCCTCGACCGCGCGGCCGGCCGCTTCCTCGCGATCGCCTCCGCGGAAGGCGGCATGGACATCGAGGAGGTCGCCGCCACCCGCCCCGAGGCCGTCGCCCGCATCCCCGTCGACCCCGCCGAGGGCGTCACCTCGGCGACCGCGGCCCGTATCGCCGACGCGGCCGGCCTGCCGCCGCAGTCCGTCGACGTCCTGGTCCGCCTGTGGGAGGTCCTCGTCCGCGAGGACGCCCTGCTGGTCGAGGTCAACCCGCTCGTCCGCACCGGCGACGGACGGATCATGGCCCTCGACGGCAAGGTCACCCTCGACGACAACGCCCGCTTCCGACAGGCTCGTTGGGGCAGCGAGGACACCGCCCACGAGGACCCGTTGGAGGCGGTCGCGGCGGCGAAGGGCCTCAACTACGTCAAGCTGGACGGCGAGGTCGGCATCATCGGCAACGGCGCCGGCCTGGTCATGTCGACCCTCGACGTCGTCGCCGGCTGCGGGGCCCGGCCCGCCAACTTCCTCGACATCGGCGGCGGGGCGTCGGCGCAGGTCATGGCGGACGGCCTCTCGGTCATCCTCTCCGACCCGGCCGTGAAGTCCGTCTTCGTCAACGTCTTCGGCGGCATCACCGCCTGCGACGCGGTGGCCGACGGCATCGTCCAGGCCCTCGGCGCCGTCCGGCTGACCAAGCCGCTCGTCGTACGCCTCGACGGCAACAACGCGGCCCGGGGCCGCGCCGTCCTCGACGCGCACGCGCACCCGCTCGTCGAGCAGGTCACCACCATGGACGGCGCCGCGCACCGCGCGGCCGAACTCGCCACCACAGCCTGAGGAGACCGGACATGGCGATCCACCTCACCAAGGAGAGCAAGGTCCTCGTCCAGGGCATGACCGGCGGCGAGGGCATGAAACACACCCGGCGCATGCTCGCGGCCGGCACCGACGTCGTCGGCGGAGTCAACCCGCGCAAGGCCGGCCAAACCGTCGACTTCGACGTCCCCCAGTGCCTGAACGGCCTGGGAGGTACCCCCACCGCCGTCCCCGTCTTCGGATCGGTCGCCGACGGCATACGGGCGACCGGGGCCGACGTCACGGTCGTCTTCGTACCACCGGCCTTCGCCAGGTCGGCCGTCGTCGAAGCGGCCGACGCCGGAATCGGCCTGGCCGTCGTCATCACCGAGGGCATCCCCGTCCACGACTCCGTCGCCTTCACCACCTACGCACGGCGGAAGGGCACCCGGGTCATCGGCCCCAACTGCCCCGGCCTGATCACCCCCGGACAGTCCAACGCCGGCATCATCCCGGCCGACATCACCAAGCCGGGCCCCGTCGGCCTGGTCTCCAAGTCCGGCACCCTCACCTACCAGCTCATGTACGAGCTGCGCGACATCGGCTTCTCGACCTGCGTC
The DNA here is from genome assembly GCF_045209715.1 of Streptomyces sp. NBC_01635. Taxonomy (NCBI): domain Bacteria; kingdom Bacillati; phylum Actinomycetota; class Actinomycetes; order Kitasatosporales; family Streptomycetaceae; genus Streptomyces; species Streptomyces sp. NBC_01635. Next base: position 7,702,728 of record NZ_CP109277.1, read on the forward strand.
GGCATCGGCGGCGACCCCGTCGTCGGCACCACCCACATCGACTGCCTCGCCGCCTTCCAGGACGACCCCGACACCGATCTCGTCGTCCTCATCGGCGAGATCGGCGGCGACGCCGAGGAACGCGCGGCGGCCTACATCCGCGAGCACGTCACCAAGCCGGTCGTCGCCTACATCGCGGGCTTCACCGCACCCGAGGGCCGTACCATGGGACACGCAGGCGCGATCGTCTCCGGCTCCTCGGGCACGGCGCGGGCCAAGAAGGAAGCGCTCGAAGCCGTCGGTGTCCGGGTGGGCGGCACCCCCACGGAGACGGCACGGCACGTGCTCGCCGTCCTGGAAGCGGGGCGGTGACCCCGGCCCGTCCCTTCGACCGCCACCACCCCAGCCAAGGGCGGGCCCAAGGGCCCCCTTCTCTCGACTGTGCACCGAGAGCGGAGCGAACCACATGGCATCCACCCCGACCACCCCGACAGCCTCATCCGCTGCGACGGCCCCACCCACCCTCACCCTCAAGGCCGGCACCTCCTGGGCCGACGCCTGGCAGCGCTGCCTCGCCGTCGCTCCCGAAGCCTTCCAGGACGACCGGGTCCTCAACCTCTGGAACGCCGCCTGGCAGGCCGACGGCCGGGCGCTGCCCGCCGCCAGCCCCGTCGACGGCAGCCCCGTGGCGGGCCCGCCACGTCTGGACCTGGGCACCGCCCGGCACGCCGTACGCGCCGCGCTCGACCAGCACCGCGCCTGGCGGCACGTCCCGCTGCCGGAACGCCGGGCCCGCGTCGGCGCCACCCTCGACGCCCTCACCGAGCACCGCGAACTGCTCGCCCTCCTCCTCGTCTGGGAGATCGGCAAACCCTGGCGGCTCGCCCAGGCGGACGTCGACCGGGCCATCGACGGCGTGCGCTGGTACGTCGACGGCATCGACGCCATGGTCGCCGGCCGCGCCCCGCTGGACGGGCCGGTGTCCAACATCGCGAGCTGGAACTACCCGATGAGCGTGCTCGTCCACGCCCTGCTGGTCCAGGCACTGGCGGGCAACGCGGTCATCGCCAAGACACCGACCGACGGCGGCGTCGCCTGCCTGACCCTGGCCTCGGCGCTCGCCGCCCGCGAGGGGATCCCCGTGACCCTCGTCAGCGGCGGCGGGGGCGAGCTGTCGGAAGCGCTGCTGCGGGCGCCCGAGATCGGCTGCGTCTCCTTCGTCGGCGGCCGCTACACCGGCGCCGCCGTGGCCACGGCCGTCGCCGACCTCGGCAAGCGGCACATCCTCGAACAGGAGGGACTCAACACCTGGGGCATCTGGAACCACTCGGACTGGGACGCGTTCGCGGCGGTCGTACCCAAGCTCTTCGACTACGGCAAGCAGCGCTGCACGGCGTACCCGCGCTTCGTCGTCCAGCGGCAGCTGTTCGACGACTTCCTGGCCGCGTACCTGCCCGCGGTGCGCACGCTCAGGGTCGGCCACCCGCTCGCGGTGGAGCACCCCGACGACCCCTTCCCGCGCCTGGACTTCGGCCCGGTGATCAACGCGGCCAAGGCGAAGGAACTGCGCGACCAGGTCGCCGAGGCCGTCGAACGCGGCGCCGTGCCCCTGCATCGCGGCAGGCCCGAGAACGCCCGCTTCCTGCCCGGCCAGGACACCTCGGCGTACGTCCAGCCCGTCACGCTCCTCGCCCCGCCCCGCTCGTCCCCGCTGCACCACGCGGAGCCGTTCGGACCGGTCGACACGATCGTCCTCGTCGACACGGAGGCGGAACTGCTCGCCGCCATGAACGCCTCCAACGGCGCGCTGGTGGCCACCCTGTCCACGGACGACCGGGCCACCTACGACCGGCTCGCCCCGCAGATCCGCGCCTTCAAGGTCGGCCACGGCACACCACGCTCCCGGGGCGACCGCGACGAGCTGTTCGGCGGGTTCGGCGCGTCCTGGCGCGGCGCGTTCGTCGGCGGCGAGCTTCTGGTGCGGGCCGTGACCCAGGGTCCTGCCGGTGAGCGGCTGCCGGGCAACTTCCCGGAGTACCAGCTCATGCCGTGAGGGCGTCGGACCCCCGGTAGCCGTTCCGCCACCCGGCCTCGGACCTCCGTCCAGGGGCACGGAAACGCAGGTGAAAGGCACTGCGAAACCTTGGTATGGTTGTCCACGTCGCCGCAGGGGATCACTCCTGACACGGCGGCAAGACACCTGGTCCGGGTGGCGGAATGGCAGACGCGCTAGCTTGAGGTGCTAGTGCCCTTTATCGGGCGTGGGGGTTCAAGTCCCCCCTCGGACACTCGCTGTGGCGATGTGAAAGCAAGGGTCTCAACCCAACGGTTGAGGCCCTTTCTTCGTGTTGGCGAAGTCCCCGTGAAGACGACACCGCGGCCCTCTTCCCCCCGCACAAGGGGAAGAGGGCCACGGTGGGACGCGGCCGGCTCAGGGGGCCACGGCGGCGGACTCGTCCCGGCTCTCCTGACCGACGCCGGCAGGGGCCTCGCCCTCGTCGAGGTCGATGTCCTTGGTCTCCTTGCCGATGAGCAGCGAGACCAGGGTCAGCAGCGCCATCGAGGAGAGGTAGACGCCGACCAGCCACGGTGAGCCGTCGGCGGCTTCCCACAGCGCCACCGCTATGAACGGGGCGACGGCCGCGCCGAGGATCGAGCTGACGTTGTACGAGATGCCGGAGCCGGTGTAGCGCACGCTCGTCGGGAAGAGCTCCGGCAGGAGCGCGCCCATCGGGCCGAAGGTCATGCCCATCAGCGTGAAGCCGAGCACCAGCCACAGCACCACGCCGAGCGTGCCCATGCCGATCAGCGGGACCCACACCAGCCCGAAGACCAGGATCGCGGCGGTGACCCAGATCAGGGTGGAGCGGCGGCCGTACTTGTCGGCGAGCGGGCCGGAAATCAGGGTGAACGCGGCGAAGAACAGCACCCCGAAGATCATCATCAGGACGAAGGTGGTGTAGCTGTACCCCAGGCCCGGCACGGCGGCGTCCTTGGCGGTACGGCCGTAGCTGAGCGAGAACGTGGTCATCAGGTAGAAGAGCACGTACGTCGCCAGCATGAAGAAGGTGCCGAGGACCAGCTGCTTCCAGTGGCTGCGGAAGACGGTGGCCAGCGGCAGCTTCCGCACCAGCCCGGCCTCACGGGTCTGGGAGAAGACCGGCGCCTCGACCAGGCGCATCCGCACCCACAGGCCGATCACGACCATCACGGCCGAGAACAGGAACGGAATGCGCCAGCCCCAGGTCAGGAAGGCCTCGGAGGGCTGCGAGGGGTCGGCGCCCGCGCTGGACGGCAGGAGCGCGCCGATGATCAGGAAGAGGCCGTTGCCGATGATGAAGCCGAGGGGCGCGCCCAACTGCGGGAACGTGCCGTAGAGGGCGCGCTTGTTCTTCGGGGCGTTCTCCGTGGCGACCAGCGCGGCGCCGCTCCACTCGCCGCCGAGCGCGAAGCCCTGGGCGAGCCGCATCAGCACCAGCAGCGCGGTGGCGATCCAGCCCGCCTGCTCGTACGTGGGCAGCATGCCGATGAGGAAGGTGGCGATGCCCATGGTGAGAAGCGACGCCACCAGCGTGCCCTTGCGGCCGAGCCGGTCACCGAGGTGTCCGAAGACGACGGCGCCGATCGGGCGCGCGACCATCGCGGCGCCGAACACCGCGAACGACGAGAGCAGCGCCGTGGTCGGGTCGCTGTTCGGGAAGAAGAGCGAGGGGAAGACCAGGACCGCGGCGGTCGCGTAGATGTAGAAGTCGTAGAACTCGATCGTCGTGCCGATGAGGCTCGCGACGAGGACGCGGGACCGCGAGTTGGCGGGTGCCTGGGCCGGGCTGGTGGCTGGTGCGGGCATGTCTCGGTCTTTCGCACGAGGGCGGAGAACAGGCGCCGGCGGTATGCCGCCGACGGCCCGCCCGGCAACGGGTCTTCCCTGGGGAAAATCCGTATGTACGGTACAGGCAACTTAAGGTTCCCAAACATCTCACTTGTCAGTCGGCGTGTATCAAGATGTGGGACGAACTCTGGGTGCCGGGCGCCCTGAGCGTGAGCGGGCGGACCACGGGAGCCGGTCCCCTTTCCCCACGTCAAGGGCCTGGACGGTGGGCGGGAGCGGCTCCGCGCGGGCGATTGCGGCCGGCCCCGTGGGTGCTTCCGGGCCCGAGCGAGCGAGCCGGGGCGGACGGAGGCGGCCCGGGACGGACGGAAGCGGCCCGGGGCGGACGGAAGCGGCCCGGGGCGGACCCGGAGCAGCCGGCGGACGAACGGCGAACGGCGAACGGCCTGCGGCACGGGATCCGGGGGAAATCCCCGGGCCCGTGCCGCAGGCCGTCGTCAGGTCGCCGGACCGGACCGCCGCCGGGTCGCGGCGGTACCGGAAGGGCTGACTCAGTCGTCGCGCGCTTCGGCCTCCACCGGCTTCGGGATCATGAAGGACGTCGCGAAGGCGGCGGCCAGGATGATCACTCCGGCGATCATGCCGGCGGTGTAGTCGGCGGGCGACGTGGGGTCGTCCGGCAGGGCCGCCGTCTTGACCGCGTACAGCAGCGCGAAGCTGAGGCCGGCGCCGAGGTTGAACGCCCCCGCGTTCAGACCGGGCAGGAATCCCGGGTTCTCCTTGGGGGACAGGACGATGCCGAGCCCGTTGAGCACGATGTTCGCCACGCCCGCGTAGGCGACGCCGACCAGGATCGAGGTCAGCAGCAGCATGGCGCGGGACTGGGAGTCGAGCGTGAGGATCATCAGGACCACGCCCGCCACGGCCCCGATCAGCCCCAGCCGCAGGATGCGGCCGTACCCGTGCGTGGCGGCGAGCCGGCCGGCGAGGGGCCCCATGGCCAGGCCGGCCAGGGCGTACGGCGTGAGGGTCCACCACGCGGACTGTTCGGCGCTCATGCCGAGTCCGGCGTTCCCGTCCTGGGCGAGTGCCGGGATCAGCCCGTTCATGACGGCGAACACGCCCGTCATGGTCAGCAGGGTGGTCAGCAGGGTCGCCCAGGTCGAGCGCTGCTTCAGGTGCCGGGTGGCGACCAGCGGGTGCGTACTGCGGTCCTCGGTCCGCCAGAACAGGGCGAAGGCGACCGCGCCGACGACGATGAGGACGGCGACGAGGAGCCAGTTGGCGTCGGCGAGCTTGCCGGCCTCGTTCAGCGCGGTGAGCAGCGCGCCGACGGATACGACGAGGAGCGCGACACCCGGCCAGTCCATCCGGTCCGCGGCGGGCGCCTTGGTCTCGGGGGTCAGGGTGGCGACCAGAACGGCGGCGAGGACCGCTACGACGCCCATGGTCCAGAAGACCGAGCGGAAGCCGTAGTTGTCGGCGAGGTAGCCCCCGGCGAGGGCGTCGACACCGGCGATGCCGCCGTTCACGGCGGTGATCACTCCCAGCAGGGTGCCGTACCTCTTCGGCTCGGTCACCTCCTGCCGCAGCATGATCAGGCAGAGGGGGACGACCGGGCCGGACACACCCTGGATGATGCGGCCGACGAACAGCACGGGCACGCTCGGCGCCAGGGCGGCGACGACGCAGCCGACGGCCATGAGGGCCAGCATGCCGGCCAGGACCTTGCGTCGGCCGATGACGTCGCCCAGCCTCGGCAGGAAGAGCGAGAACAGGGCCGCCGAGGTGAAGAACGCGGTCTGGGTGAGGCCGATCTCGGCCGAGCTGGCGCCGAAGCTCTCCTCGATGTTCTTCAGCGCGGGGCTGAGCATGCTCGCGTTGAGCTGGAAGGCGAAACAGGCGGCGAGGAGCGCGGCCATCAGCACGCCCACCCGGGTCGTGCGCCGGCCCGATGCCTCCTCGGGCCGGCTCGTGGTGGTGGGTGTGCTCATGCCTCGACGTCGCCGATCCGCTCGAGGGCGTCCACCACGAGGTCCCAGAAGCGCTCGCGGTCGAGCTCGACCGCGACCTGGGTGTTGCAGTCGGCAGGCGCCGGGGCACGGAAGTCCGTCACGGTCATGCCCAGGGTCAGGCCGCCGCTGAGTTCGACGTCCACGGGAGCCTTGCGCACCGTCATGACGCTCGGGTCGATCACGTACGCGACCGCGCACGGGTCGTGCACGGGCGGGTGCTCGAAGCCCTGCGCCTCCTTGTAGGTGGCGCCGAAGAAGTCCAGGAGTTCGCCGACGAACTTGGCGGGCTTGGTGCCGACCGCGGCGATCTTCTCGGCGACCTCGGGCGTCGCCAGGGCCTGGTGCGTCAGGTCGAGACCGACCATCGTGACCGGCCAGCTCTCGTTGAAGACGATGTGGGCGGCCTCGGGGTCGATGATGATGTTGAACTCGGCGACCGCGCTCCAGTTGCCCTCGTGGTAGCCGCCGCCCATCAGGACGACCTCGCGGACCCGCTCGACGATGCGGGGCTCCTTGCGCGCGGCGAGGGCGATGTTCGTCAGGCCCGCCGTCGGGACGATGGTGATCTCGCCGGGCTCGTGCGACATCACCGTGTCGATGATGAGGTCGACGGCGTGCCGGCGGTCCAGCTCGAGGGTCGGCTCGGGCAGCACGGGGCCGTCCAGACCGGTCTCGCCGTGGATGTCCGGCGCCGTTTCGATGGCCCGTACCAGCGGCCGCGGGCAGCCGGCGGCGAAGGGCACACCGGTGATCCCGGCGATGCGCGCCACGGACAGGGCGTTGCGGGTGACCTTCTCCAGCGTCTGGTTGCCGACCACGGTCGTGACGGCGACCAGGTCGATGTCGGGGTTGCCGTGCGCCAGCAGCATCGCGATGGCGTCGTCGTGCCCGGGGTCGCAGTCGAGGATGATTTTCCTGGTCATCGGGAGAGCCCCTTTGCTCTAGCGGGTCTGTGAGGAGGTGGATCTCCCCAGGGGCGGCCGCGGACGGGCCACTGCGGAGGGTGCGTCGGCTCACGTGTCCGGCGCCGAAGGCGGCAGCGGTCTCCGCCGCGTTGTCGGGGCATCGACACGCACGGAATCGCCGTCGCCGGCCGAAGGCGTGGGCATTGCTGCCCACCTCTTGGCCATAGAGTGGGAAAACGTTCTCCGAGAATCTCATCCAAGCATCCACTGTTGTCAATGTCGGACATCTCATACTTCGATGTAGATAGGCAGGGACTCGGTGGTTGCGTGGTGGTAACGTTTGCCGAAATTGTTTCCGGGAGGCCGTTTCCGGCCCGGTGGGCCCCACCGGGCCCAGCGCAGCCGAACCGAACGAAGGGGGCCGTACGGTGACCGACGTCACCTTGAGAGAGGTGGCCCGCGCATCGGGCTGCTCCGTCGCCACGGTGTCCCGCGTCCTGGCCGGAACCCGTCCGGTCGGGGCCGAGACGGCCCGCCGGGTACGGGAGGCGGCCGAGAAGCTCGGCTATCGGCCCAACCAGGTCGCCCGCGCCCTGCGCAGCCGCTCCACCGGCACCGTCGGCCTCGTCCTGCCGCAGATCACCAATCCCTTCTTCCCCTCCCTCGTGCGGGAGGTGGAGCACGCCCTGCACGCCGAGGGGCGTGCCGTGCTGCTCGCCGACTGCGACGACGACCCGGAGGTCGAGGCCGCCCGGGTCGCCGACCTCCTGGACCGGCAGGTCGACGCCCTGCTGATCATCGCCGTCGACGAGAGGCAGAGCCGGGACGCGGTGGCGAAGGCCGCGGCCCACGTGCCGCTGGTGCTGCTGGACCGCGGCTGCGGCCCCGGCATCGCCGACCTGGTCACGACCGACAACGCCACCGGCATGGCGCTCGTCCTCGACCATCTGGTCTCCACCGGCCGCCGCCGCATCTGCTTCGTGGGGGCCGCCGGAACCGGCTCGGCGGCGGTCGAGCGGCTCGCGGCATACGAGGCCGAGACCAAGGCCCTGGGCCTGCACGGCTTGGGACCGGTCGAACTCGGCGATTTCTCGCTGGAGTGGGGGCGGGCCGCGGTGGACCGGATCCTGCCGTCCCGGCCGGACGCCGTCGTCTGCGCCAACGACCTCATCGCGATCGGCGCGCTGCAACGGCTGCGGCAACTCGGCGTGGACGTCCCGGGCGACATCGCCGTCACCGGCTTCGACGACATCCCCATGGCGGACCTCGCCGACCCGGCCCTGACCACCGTCCGCCAACCCGTGCGCGCACTGGCCGCCGAAGCCGTGCACCTGCTCGGCCATCGGCTGGCCGGACAGAACGACGGGCCACGCCGGCTGGTCCGTCTCGCCCCCGAACTCGTCGTACGCGCCTCCAGCGCCTCCAGCGCCTCCAGCGCACCCCGCGCGTCCTCGGCCGAGGACACCCGCAGTACCCGCACCCCAGAGGTAGAACAGTGATCGCAGTCGTCGGAAGCCTGAACCTGGATCTCGTCACACCGGTTCCCGGGCATCCGGTCCCCGGTGAGACCGTCCTCGGCGGTGACATCGCCCAGCACCCCGGTGGCAAGGGCGCCAACCAGGCCGTCGCCGCCGCCCGGCTCGGCGGGGACGTCGCCTTCGTCGGCCGGGTCGGCGCGGACGACGCGGCCGACGTGATGCTCGACGCCGTCCGGGCGGAGGGCGTGGACGCCACGCACATCACCCGCACCCCCGGAGTGCCCACCGGCCGCGCCCTGATCGCCGTCGACCCGGCGGGCGAGAACACCATCATCGTCAGCCCCGGAGCCAACGCCCGCCTGGGCGCCGCCGACTGCGAGGCAGCGGCGGACCTGCTGCGGAGGGCGGCCGTGACGGTCCTCCAGCAGGAGGTGCCGGACGAGGCCAACCACGCCGCCGCGCGGCTGGCCGGGGGCATCGTGCTCCACAACCCGGCCCCCGCCGTCGCCGGCGCCGTCCCTCCGTCCCACGTCGACGTGCTGGTCCCCAACCGCACGGAACTGGCGGCCCTCACCGGCACGCCCGTGCCGGAGACGATCGACGACGTCGTCGCGTCGGCACGCAAGCTGACCGGGGCCGGCGCGGTGATCGTCACGCTCGGCGGCGACGGGGTACTCCTCCTCGAAGGCGCCTCGCACCTGCACATTCCGGCGTTCCGTGTCCGGCCCGTGGACACCACCGCCGCCGGTGACTCCTTCTGCGGCGCGCTCGCCGTCGCCCTCGCCGAGGGCCGCACCCTCGAACAGGCGGCCCGTTGGGCCTGCGCCGCCGCCGCGATCAGCACCACACGAGCGGGCGCCCAGCCCTCGCTCGCCCGCCGCGACGAGGTGGAGGCCTTCCTCGCCGGGAACGGCTGAAACGCCGTTCCGGCGGGAGGCGCCGGGTCCTGCCGTGGCTGAGGGGACGGGGCGCGCGGCGGCGAGCCGACGAGCCGGCGCCTGAGCCTCCGGCGCCTCGCCCGGGGTCTCGGCGCGGTTCACGGCGGACCGCCGAAGTCGCGGCCTTCCCGCCACGCCGCCGGTCCCGGCCCACGCCGAAGATCTCAACTTGAGAAAGAATCCGGACAAGATCGTCTTGATGTGCCCTACACCTGTTGAATAGCGGTCTCCTGAAGCCGTATACGCGGCAATCATGCCCCCTCACCGGGAGATCTGATGGTCCTCCGCTCTCTCTTCCGCACCGCACGGTCTGCCGACGACGCCAAGCCGGCATCGTCACCGGCCCCGCCGACGGGCACAGGCACCCGGACGTTCCTTGCCGACCCCTCCCTGACCAAGATCTCCGGGGAATGGCTGTTCGACCAGGCGCACAGCACCATCGGGTTCGCCGCCCGGCACGCCATGGTCACCCGGGTCCGAGGGAGCTTCACCGACTTCGACGGCTGGCTTCTCCTGGACGGTGAACGACCAGAACGCTCCGGAGCCGGAGTAGTCGTTCGGACGGCCACCGTCGACACCCGTGTCGCGCAGCGCGACCGTCACCTCTGCAGCGCCGACTTCCTCGACGTCGAGCGCTACCCGACCATCAACTTCCGCAGCACCTGCATCGAACAGGTCGGTGAGGACCGCTTCCGGATGACGGGCGCCCTCACCGTCAAGGGCCGCACGCATCCGATCACCATCGACCTCCTCTACACGGGCTTGGTGGTCGACGCCTTCGGCGTCGAGCGGATCGGCTTCGACGGCACAGCCCTCGTCAACCGCAGCCAGTGGGACCTCACCTGGAACGCGAAGCTGGAGACCGGTGGCCTGATGGTCAGCGAGAAGATCGAGCTCGAGTTCGACATCTCGGCGGTCCGTGTGCCCTGACCGCGCCCGGCTCGAGCATGGTTGAGGTCAAGAGGTGATCGACCACTGACCTCTTGGAGCAGATCACCGAGGCGAGTCGCGAGGCCGTCACTGCGGCGGACGGACCTCGGGGTGGACCAGGAGCCGCTCCCGCCAGAGGCGAGCAGCGACAATCCCCACAGCTGGATCGTGGATCCCCCTTCTCGTCTCCGCCCGCCTCGCGTGAGACGCTCGCTCCCCTTGCGACCAGCAAGAAGCCCACCGGATCCGATCCGTCTCCCGGACCGGAGCGCCGCTGCTCGGCCCGCAGTGCGCACTGCGGGCCGCCGGCCGTTTCAGCCCTGGATCCGCTTGTCGTGTCCCGCCCACTCTCCATCACGGAGGACGAACTTCTGGATCTTGCCGGTCGACGTCTTCGGCAGCTCCGGCACGAGGACGACCTCTCGTGGCGCCTTGTAGTGCGCGATCGTGCTCCGCACGTGCGCGATGAGTTCCTCCGGACTCGGTGTCCGGCCCGCCTTGGGGATGACGAAGGCCTTCGGACGCTCGCCCCACTTCTCGTCGGGAACGCCGACCACGGCCACTTCGAGAACGGCGGGATGGCTCATCAGGGCCTGCTCGACCTCGACCGTCGAGATGTTCTCCCCGCCCGAGATCACGATGTCCTTCTTGCGGTCCCGCAGTTCGACGTACCCGTCGGGGTGCATCACACCGAGGTCACCGGAGTGGAACCAGCCACCCGCGAAGGCCTTCGCCGTGCCTTCCGCGTCCTTGAAGTAGCCCTTCATCACGTTGTTCCCGCGCATGACGATCTCGCCCAGGGTGACGCCGTCGGCGGGAACGTCCTTCATCTCGGAGTCGACCACCCGGACCCGCTCGGCCTGGATCATGCCGACGCCCTGACGGGCGATGAGGCGCGCCCTCTTCGACGGCTCGAGGTCCGCCCACTCGGCCTGCTCCTCGCAGACCGCGTAGGGGCCGTAGACCTCGGTCAGGCCGTAGACGTGGGTGACGGCGAAGCCCTTCTCCTCCATCTGGCCGATCGTGGTCGGGCTCGGCGGCGCGCCGGCCGTCGTCACCTGGACCGGCGACTCGAGGCGACCGGCCGTCGTCGCGTTGAGGATCGAGGTGATCACGGTCGGAGCGGCGTTGAGATGGGTCACCCCGGCATTCCGGATGCGGTCCCAGACCACCTCCGGCCGGACTTCACGCAGGCACACGTGACGAGCGCCGACGGCCGTGATCGCCCAGGGAGTGCACCACCCGTTGCAGTGGAACATCGGCAGGGTCCACAGGTACACGGAGTCCTTCGTGAACCCGGAGTGGAGTGCTTCGCCCAGTGCGTTGAGGTACGCCCCACGGTGCGTGTACATGACGCCCTTCGGGCGGCCGGTGGTGCCGGATGTGTAGTTGATCGAGATGACGGAGTTCTCGTCCTCCACCGTCCACGTCAGAGGATCACCGTCCGCGGCTCGCGCGCGCAGGGCCTCGTAGGACATCGACCGCCGGCCCTGCGGTGTGCTCCCGTCGCCGACCCACACCACCTGTTCTACGTCCGTGTCACCGGCGAGGGCCCCGAGGACGAGGTCCTCGAACCCTCGGTCGGCGATGAGGACCCTGGAGCCCGAGTGCTCCAGGATGTACCGGATCTCCTCCGCGGACAGGCGGGTGTTCACGGCCACGAGCACGCATCGCGCCAGGGGAACCGCGAAGTGGGCGACCAGCATGGGCGAGTTGTTCGGGAGCAGGCAGGCGACCCGGTCACCGGGTTCCAGCCCCAGGGATCGCAGACCGAGGGCCACGCCCATGGCCTCCTCGCCGAGCTCCGCATAGGTGAGGCTGCGGTCGTCATCCAGGACCGCGGCCTTGTTCGCCCACACCTCGGACGATCTCTCCAGGAACGACAGAGGAGTGAGCGGCGTCACGAACGTCTCGGGCATGGCGGTCCACTCTCCGAAGACTTTTTGGGGCAATTGATTTGAGACGATCATCCAATGTCAGGGATCCGGTCGTGGTCAAGAACAAGCAATGGACCTGATCCGACTGGAGTCCTCCGGTCATCACGCGGTGAAGCCGTACAAGACGGCCCTGGTCAAGGATGGCACCCCGGCCACCTCCTTCGCCGTGGGCGACGTGCGTACGGAGTTCGGCCGGCTGCGTGCATGCCCCGCCGCGCGCAACGGGTTGCGGTGACGGGCTTTGCGCGCCGGCCCGGAAATCGTTTTGAACGCGTTCGGAGAGCGCTCTATAGTCGTGCAGCCCGCGACTGATGGTGAGCATGACAGCTGTTGGTTTCCGCGTGGAACCTGCGCGAGTCAAAGGGCGGCGAACCGCCCCCGCGCAGGACCGGACGACCGAAACAGGGGACCCCACCGCATGAACACGCATTCCGGCCGGCGCGCCAGAACCGCCGCCGCGGCCACGGGACTGGCAGCCGTGTTGCTCGCCGCCACCCCGGGCATCGCCACGGCGGCCAGGGAGAACCTTCCGCCGCTTCAGCCGAGCATCGACACCCTCACTGCCAACTGGAGCAAAGCTTGCTCCGCCGAACCCGTCCACGTCCCCACCGCGCCCGAACTCCGGGCCGTCGTCGAGGACACGACGGAGGACAACCAGGAGGGGGAGACCAACGGGGCCGGGGCCGAGTTCGAGGCCTGGTGGACCGACGCTGACGGAACCCCGCAGCGCCGCAGCCACACCTCCGGCATCGTGCACTCTCCGACCACCCAGTTGTGGCGGACCCCCTCCGACCTCCCGGCCGACACCGTCGTCTCCTGGCACGTCCGGGCCGTCGACCGCGAGGGCGCGACCTCCGCCTGGAGCGACGAGGCCCCCGGCATCACCTGCCGGTTCGTCATCGACACGGTCAACCCCGAGCCGGCGACGATCGTCTCGGAGCAGTACCCGGACGACGACAGCGGCTGGCACGACGGCGTCGGCGTCTACGGCAGCTTCACGTTCGACTCCCCGTCCGAGGACGTCGTCGAGTACGTCTACTCCGTCCTCGGCTCCGCCCCCAAGCGGGTCCGGCCCGAGGAACCGGGCGGACCGGTCACCGTCCGGTGGATGCCGGAGGACAGCGGGCCCTACCACGTGCAGGTCCGCGCCGTCGACCGGGCCGGGCGGTCCAGCTCCCAGACGACTTACTGGACGCGCGTCGCCACCGGCCGCGCCCCCGTCGCCCGCTGGAAGCTCGCCGATCCGGCCGGAGCCGACAACGCCGCCGCCGAGGCCGGCCCCGTGGCCCGCGCCGAGGACGGCGTCGTCTTCGGCGCCCCCGCACCCTCCCGCACCGACCTCACCTCCACCGTCACCCTCAACGGCCGGGGCAACAGCTACCTCACCCCGGACGCCCCCGCGACGGACACCGCCAGGACCTTCGCCCTCTCCGCCTGGGTCCGCCCCGCCGCCACCGACTCCCCGATGACGGTGGCCAGCCAGGACGCCGCCGACGGCACCTCAGCCTTCACCCTCGGCCTGCGCCCGACCGCGGACTCCCCGGCCACCTGGGCCTTCCGCTACGGTGCCACCACCCTCACCGGCGGCAGCGCCTCCGCCGGCGGCTGGGCCCACCTGACCGGCCTGTACGACACCGAGGACGACACCCTGCGCCTCTACGTCAACGGCAAGGAGGTCGCCTCCGAGACCGGCGTCGCCCAGGTGGCCGCCCCCGGCGCCTTCCAGATCGGCCGCGCCCGCGGCGACGGCGGTGCGCGCTGGCAGGGGGAGATCGGCGACGTCCGTGTCTGGGACCGGGTCGTGCCCCGCAAGGAGATCGAGAGGCTGGGTTCCCGCCCCGCCGAACTGGCCGCCGCCTGGGACATCGAGCGCACCGACGACGGTGTGATCCCCGACCGGGACGGCGACAAGCCGCTCACCCTGCACGGCGGCGCCGGCTTCTACACCCCCGACTACGACGCCTGCTTCGAAGACCCCGAGTGCGTCGAGTTCCCGGCGGACGCCCTCGACGGCAACGACCACCTGGCCCTGGACGGCACGGACGACTACGCCGCCACCGATGGCCCCGTCGTCGACACCGCCGACAGCTACAGCGTCGGCCTGCGGGTCCGCTTCGCCGACACCACCCCCGACCGGCCGACGACCCTCCTGTCCCAGGGCGACGCCGACAGCGACGCCTTCAAGGTCCGCTACGACCCGGCCGCGTCCGAGTGGCAGTTGGTCGTCACCCGCGGCAGCGAACCGGGCGCCGCGGAGACCGTTGTCGCCGGGCCCGGCGCTCCCACGTCCCACACCGACGAAGTGGTCGTCGTGTACGACGACTCCGAGGGCCACATCACCTTGTACGTCAGGGGCGAGGCCGTGGCCACCACGGAGTTCAACGCCTCCTGGAGCGCCCCCGGCCCGCTTCAGATCGGCCGCGGCCACACCGCCGACGGCGGCTGGGGCGAGTACTTCCACGGCGGGGCGGACACCGTCCGCGTCTTCAACGGAGCCCTCACCGCGTCCCAGGTGAGATCGTTCGCCTACCTCTACTGAGGTCCGCGGGAGCATCCTCCACCTGTTCCCGACCCCGCTCCTCTCCTATGTCCCCCAGGCCCCGGACCACTTGGTAGTTCGACCGGATGCCCAGTGGGCCGGGACCCATGCGGTGCCCGGTTTCCGGGGCGTGGTGGCGGAAGACAGCGCAGCGGAGGCCGGTCCCGGGGCCGGCACGGAGGTCCGAGCCCGCCGGCAGCATGGCGGCCCTTCGGCACCCACACGCGGAGGGGCCGCCACCGGCGCCGCCCCGCCCGCGACAACGGCCTGGAGGCCAGGCTCAGCGACCGGGAACCGCGCGACGAGTGCGCGGGCCGGTGGCCGCGGGGCTTCGCCAAGCTGGACTGAGCCGCACCGGGACCTGGACAGGGCGGTACGGGAGCCGGCGGAGTGGCTCGGCCACCGGGACGGCGCGGGAGCTCGTCGAGGCCGTCGGCCTGCTGAGGGACGACGCCGGTGCCGGGGACGATCCGGACGACCCGTACACCATGGTCAGAACCGGGTACGACGCCATCGTCGAGGAGCTCGGCACCGGATGGAACTCCGCCGCCGACTGCGAAACGGCCATCGAACTCGCCAGCCTCGCCCCCGACGACGCACGGTGGGCACTCACCTGCCTGGGGACCCTCCAGGTCTTCGACCGGGACGGCACGCGCCTGCGCGTCGAACCGGTACTCCACTCGGCTGACCCGGACGACGTGACGCTGCGCCCGGATGAGTACCCCGACTACGGCCCCGCCGAGTTCCTCGACCAGCGCGGGGGCCGAGCACCAGGGACCCGCGGCTCAGGTCGGCCCATCGGTATGCGGTGAGTGCCGCGTTTTCCCCCGGCTGGGCTCATGGCGTCACACTCGGGACATGCCCGAAATGACAGCTATAGGGGGTGTCGTTACGTTCATCGCAGGTCGGTCGCCCGGCCGACGTCCGTGAGACAGAGAGAACTGACATGCCCACGCGTACATTTGCTGTGGCCGCTGCCGGCTTAGGCGCGGCAGTCCTCGCAGCCACCGGTATCACCTACGCCTCGACCTCCGGATCCACCCTGACGTCTCCATCTGTTCACCACGAGGCCGCACCTGTCCAGCGGGCTGCCCAACCCGTCCAACAAGCCGCCCAGCCTGCCCAACAAGCAGCCCCTGCCGCGGCTTCCTCGGGCGGCGACAGCGCACGCGGAGAGAAGAAGGACGAGGGCCGCGACCACGAGGGCGGCGGACGCGGCTACGGCCACAAGGAAGAAGGAAGGATTTACTTCAACGAACGTGAGTACTCCGCCGCCGCTGGGGGCTGCGTCACCGCGGCCAGCGGACTGGGCTCCAGCAGCTTCAACGTTTTCAATGACAGCCGGAAGACTGTCCAGGTCTTCCGCGGCTTCACCTGTGACAACGGCGCTCCGGTCGCCACCGTGGGTCCCCACGGCGCCACCAATGGCGTGGTGACCCGTACCGTCCAGGGGAGCCTGTTCGGTGACGGTGGTGTCGTGGGCAGCTTCCGGGTGATCGGCGACTACGACGAGTGGTGACAGCGCCGCCCGGAGCTCTGAGGGGCTCTCCGCTTTCCTGGACATCGGAGCCGTGTGCGCAGGTTCGAATCCTGCCGGGGGCACCCCTTCTGAGGTGCCTAAAGACCCCGTGCCCAGCGGAAACGCTGAGTGCGGGGTCTTGTCGCATGTGCAGGCGAGTGCGGCCCCGTGCAGCGCCATGACAGTGATCACGTAATGGCGACACAATGAACCTTTCCCAGTAAGTAAGCACGACTCTGCGTGATCGCCTAGTCTCGATCTTTTGTGACGGGCCGCCGACGGAGTCGGCGGCCCGTTTCGTTACCGCTGGTCGAGGTCGGGCAGGCCGTGGGCCCGAGGGTCGTCTCGGGTGGACGCCGGGTTCCACTGCTCCGGGCTGGAGCGTTCTCTCGCAGGGGCGGGTGAATCTGCTGGTCAGCCGGGGTTCGGTAGGAGTGCGAGACGTTCGAGGGCGGTGGTGATCTCGCTGGTCCAGGGCCAGCGGCGGGCGAGGCGGAGGATGCGGCGTCGGCCGGTGGTGACGAGTTGGCCGGCTGCGGAGAACAGGCGGAACCGTATGCGGCGCGGTTCCCAGAGGCGGGCCTTGCCGGTCAGGGCGAGCATGGGCATCCTCCCCCAGACTCCGTCCGGGGTGCCCCCAGCCGGCAGGTCGAGCGCGAGCTGGACGATCTCCATCCAGACCTTGTTCCGCGCGGTGTCGTGCAGGGGCAGGTTGCGCAGACCGGTCGCGCGGGCGGCCCGGATCCGGTCCTCGGCCCGGGCCCGCAGCCGGTGACGGAGCTCGAGTTCGGCGATGGGGCGGCCGGCGGTGTTGGTGACGAACAGGTGATCCGCATGCCGTCCGCGTCGGTGATCCTCAACTGGGCCCCGGGAGGGGGCCGTTCCCTGCGGACGATCAGCCGCATCCCTTTCGGCCAGCCGTCGAGCAGGTCGCCGGTGAGTTCGGCGACCCAGGCCCCTTCGCGGACCTCGTCGCCGGTCTCGACGGCCGGGGTCCATGCCGACGCGGGGATCTTCAGGACGTGCTGGTGGATGGTTTCGGTGATCACCATGCCGACGGAGTAGGACAGCCGGCGCCCGCTCCGGGCGAGCCAGGAGACGAACTCGTGGGTGCCGCCCGCGGAGTCGCAGCGGATGAGGGTCTGCCGTCCGCGCCGGTACTTCTTGGGCAGTTGGGCCAGGGCGAGACGGGTGGTGGTGATGTGGTCGGCGGCGGTGTTCGAGCCCGCGTTCCCGGGGCGGAGCAGAGCGGCGACGGGTTCGCCGGTCCCGCCCGGCCCGTGGTCGACGAACCCCATCAGGGGGTGGTGGTCGTAGGTCTTCTTCCAGGTCGGGGCGGCATCCTGCTTGTCGGAGTGGGATACGACCAGGACTCCGTCCAGGTCCACGATCACCTGCCCACCGGTGTCCGGCGCCCGACTGCCGGCCAACGTCCAGGCGCGTTGGCGCACTCCAGATCGCGCGGTGCGGATGGCGGTCAGTGCCTTCTCGCCCGCGGTGGCGAGGGTGTCGACCAGGCGGGAGACCGTCGGGTCGGAGGCGACCGGCCCGAACACGGCCGGCTCGGCCCGCAGGCGGGCGATGTCGGCGAGGCAGTTCCCGCCCAGCGCGACCGTCAGCACGGCGTCCAGGAGGATCTTGCCCGGGTCGTGGACGGCCCGCGGCTTCCGCCAGGGGGCAAGCGCTGCGGAGATGGCCTGGTCAAGGCCGGTCTTGCGGACGGTTTCGAGCAGCAGGACCGAACCGGCCTGCGAGAGCACGGCTTGGCCGTCACTCCGGACAAGGACATGGGGGTAGGAGCCGGTAGGCTTCTTCACCTGGAAAGTGCCCCTGGATTCAGCGGGAACAAGGACCTCGACAATCCTCATTCTCGCTGGGCAGGGGCACTTTTTGCTGAGCTGACCACCTGTCGGACAGCCCGCCTCATGAAAGCGCGAGGCTAGTGTTTCCCCGGTGGAGAAAAAGGGCGGATGGCGGAACTCGTACACGTCGGGGCGATGACGAGTTTCCGTGGCGCATGGGCGACTGCCACGGGTTCAGGAGTAACGACTGTGTGGAGGTCGCGCATGCTCTTTGAGTCGCGCCCATGCACGGCAGTGGGGAGCGGGACGGTCCTCGGCTCACGCGGTCAGGTCAACCTGGGGTGGTTTCATCCGGTATGCGGAGGCCTGGCCCGCTGTCACTGTCGTACGCCTGTATGGAGTGCGGCATCCCATTGTGATCATGCGGGCTGTATGTCCTATAGTCCCGTCCTTCACCGCCTCTTTTCATGTCACAGGCAACCACTAGGATCTGCCCGAGGGCCTGACCATGGGGAACGGTGGCCCTTGAAGGACACGAGGAGCGGGGAACAGGCATGCGGGAAGGCCGGTGGGCCACGGTCACCGAGTCCGAGTTCGAGCACGAACGCCGCGGCCTGGAGGCGATCCGCCAGAAGCTGCCGGACGCCGATCCATGGCGGGCCTGGTCGAACTTCACCTTCACCGCCAACACCGGCCACGTCCGCGAGGTCGACCTGCTGGTCGTCGCCCCCGGCGGTGTCTGCATGATCGAGCTCAAGGACTGGCACGGCTCGGTCACCTCCGAGAACGGCACCTGGGTCCAGACCACCCCCGGCGGCCACCGCCGCACCCACGGCAACCCGCTGCACCTGGTCAACCGCAAGGCCAAGGAGCTGGCCGGCCTGCTCGCCCAGACCGGCGGCAAGCGGGTCTGGGTCGCCGAGGCCGTCTGCTTCACCGACAACAGCCTGCGCGTACGGCTGCCCGCCCACGACCAGAACGGCGTGTACACCGTCGACGAGCTGGTCGAGATGCTCGAGCGGCCCCCGCCCGACGAGCGCCGCCGCATCACCGCGATCGGCTCGCGCGAGATCGCGGGAGCCCTGAAGAAGATCGGCATCCGCAAGAGCGACGCCCAGTACAAGGTCGGCCCCTACGAGCTGGAGCGGAAGTCCTTCGACTCCGGGCCCACCTGGGCCGACTACCTCGCCCGCCACAGCGACCTGCCCGAGGCCGCCCGCGTGCGGATCTACCTCAGCGAGCGCGGCTCCGAGGCCTCCCTGCGCCAGTCCGTCGAGAACGCCGCCCGGCGCGAGGCCGCCGTCCTCGGCCGTTTCAAGCACCCCGGCGCCGTCCAGCTCAAGCAGTACTTCCCCTCCGGCCACGCCGCCGGACCCGCGCTGATCTTCGACTACCACCCGAACACCCTGAAGCTGGACGAGTACCTGGTCCAGTACGGCGAGAAGCTGGACATTCTCGGCCGGATGGCGCTGGTGCGCCAGCTCGCCGAGACCATCCGCTCCGCGCACGCCAGCCGTATCCACCACCGGGCGCTCGCCGCCCGCTCCGTGCTCGTCGTCCCCCGCCCGCGCGGCGGGAAGGGCCGGGCCGTCGGGGAGGAGGCCGCCTGGCTCACCCCGCAGCTGCAGGTCTCCGACTGGCAGATCGCCACCCAGCGCAGCGGCGACTCCTCCCAGGGCCAGGGCATGACCCGGTTCGCCCCGACCGCCCTGTCCGTCCTGCACCTGTCCGACGACGCCGATGCCTACCTCGCGCCGGAACTCACCGCTCTCAGCCCCGACCCGGTCTACCTCGACGTGTACGGGCTCGGCGTCCTCACCTACCTGCTGGTCACCGGCAAGGCCCCCGCCGCCAGCCAGGCCGAACTGCTGGCCCGCCTGGAGGCGGGGGAGGGCCTGCGCCCCAGCTCCCTGGTCGATGGCCTCTCCGAGGACGTGGACGAGCTGGTGCAGGCCGCCACCGCCTACCGGCCCGGACAGCGCCTCTCCAGCGTCGACGAGTTCCTGGAACTGCTGGAGATCGTCGAGGACTCCCTCACCGCCCCCGCCGCGGCCCTCGACGGGCACGCCGAGGAGGAGACCGGGGCGACCGCGGACAAGGACCCGCTGGAGGTCGTCGCCGGCGACGTGCTCGCCGACCGCTGGGAGGTCCGTCGCCGCCTCGGCACCGGCTCCACCAGCCGCGCCTTCCTCGTTCGCGACCTGGAGGCGGAGACCCGCAGGACACGCCCGCTGGCCGTGCTGAAGGTCGCCCTGTCCGACAGCCGCGGCGAGATCCTCGTCCGCGAGGCCGAGGCCATGCACCGCCTGCGCCCCCACTCCGGCATCATCCGCCTCGTCGAGCCCGAGCCGCTGCACATCGGCGGCCGCACCGTCCTGGCGCTGGAGTACGTCGGCGACGAGCGCGACGACGGCGGCCAGGGCGCCGAGGGCACGGCCCGCCCGCGCCGCCGCGAGGAGACCGTCGCCCGCCAGCTCCGCGAACACGGCCGCCTCCCGGTCGACCAGTTGGAGGCGTACGGCGACTACCTCTTCGGCGCCGTCGACTTCCTGGAGGGCGAGGGCGTCTGGCACCGCGACATCAAGCCCGACAACATCGCCGTCCGCGTCCGCCCCAACCGCACCCGCGAGCTGGTCCTCATCGACTTCTCGCTGGCCGGCTACCCGGCGAAGAGCACCGACGCGGGCACCGACGGCTACCTCGACCCCTTCGTCGAGGTCATCACGCGCGGCTCCTACGACTCGCACGCCGAGCGGTACGCCGTCGCCGTCACCCTGCACCAGATGGCCTCCGGCGAGCTGCCGAAGTGGGGCGACGGCAGCGTCCTGCCCCGCATGACCGACCCGAAGGAGTGGCCGCACCCGACGATCGCGGCCGAGGCCTTCGACCCGGCCGTGCGGGACGGGCTCGTCGCCTTCTTCCAGAAGGCCCTGCACCGCGACGCGGGCAAGCGGTTCCCCGAGCTCAAGCCGATGCGGGACGCCTGGCGCAAGGTCTTCCTCGACGCCTCGCAGACCGTCCCCTCCAGCCACCGCACCCGCCCCGCGGCCCCCGCCGAGGGGACCGCACCCGCCGAGGGCGCGGCCGCGGGCATCGCGGACGCCGAGCCGGAGACCGCCGAGCAGCAGCGCGACCGGCTCGCCGCCGAGGTCACCCGCGACACCCCGCTCACCGTCTCCGGCCTCACGCCCGCCGCCCAGTCCTTCCTCTACGGCCTGGGCCTCACGACGGTCGGCGAACTCCTCGACCACAGCCGCCGCAAGCTCGTCAACGCCCCCGGCCTCGGCGCCAAGACCCGCAACGAGGTCCAGCAGCGGCAGCGGGAATGGGGCGAGCGGCTGCGCGAGGCCCCCGTCTCGCCGCTCACGGCGAAGGGTCGGGCGGAGGCGAAGGAGGAGCTGGAGCAGCTCACCGCCGCCGAGTCGGCCCTCGTCGGGCAGCTCGCGACGGGCGAGTCGGCGGGCGCCCTGTCCGCCCGCACCCTGCGCTCGGTCAGCCTCGACACCCTCGCCACCGTCTTCGTGCCGGCCGTCAACAACAACGGTTCCAACCGCAACAAGGCGGAGATGGTGCGGCTGCTGCTGCGCCTGCCCGACGAGCAGGGCGTCCTGCCCGGCATCGGCGTCTGGCCGAAGCAGAAGGACGTCGCCGACGCGCTCGGCCTCAGCCACGGCCGCATCCCGCAGATGCTCAAGGACGAGCGCAAGCGCTGGAAGGCGGAGCCCGCCGTCCAGGCGCTGCGGGACGAGATCATCGACCTGCTGGTGAGCATGGGCCGCGTCGCCTCCGCCGTGGAGATCGCCGACGCCCTCGCCGTCCGGCGCGGCACGCACCTCGCCGGACGCGAGCAGCGGCGCGCGATGGCCCTGGCGGCGGTGCGGGCCGTCGTCGAGGTCGAGCAACTGGTGCCGCAGGAGGCCGAGTTCCAGCACCAGCCGAACCGCAAGGCGACCGACGAGTCGCTGGGCGCCGGTCTCCTCGCCCTCGACGTGCGCGAGAGCGACGGCCCGGACACCCCGACCGCGCCCGGCCTGCTCGACTACGCGACCCGTCTCGGCAAGACGGCCGACCGGCTCGCCCGGCTGGACACCCTGCCGACGGCCGCGACCGTCCTGGCCGAACTGGGCGCGCTGACGGTCCCGCCCGGCGCCGTCGACTGGGACGAGCGGCGCATGGTGGAACTGGCCGCCGCCGCGTCCGTGAACGCCGCCGCCACCCCGCGCCTGGAGATCTACCCGCGCGACCTGTCGCTCGTCCGGGCGCTGCGCCTCACCCAGGCCGGGCTCGTCCGCTGGATCCCGGGCGTTCCGGAGGGGCGGCAGCCCGGTCTGACCGGCGAGGACGTGCACGAGCGGGTCCGCGTCCGCTTCCCCGAGCTGGTCGTCCCGGACGGGCGCGGCGGCACGACCCACGACCTGCCGACGGGTGGTCCGCTCACCAAGGCGCTGCGTGACGCGGGCTTCGAGCTGTCGCTGAGCATGCGCGAGGACACGGGCACGCTGCGCTACCTGCCGACGCGGGTGGACGAGGCGTCCAGCTACCTCACGACGGGCGCGTGGCGGCAGTCGACGCGTACGGGAGCGGTGACGCGGTATGCGGACGACCCGCAGCTCGCGGGCGCGGTGCGCGCGGAGGAACGGCTGCTCGCCTCGGCCCGCCGGGACGGGTACCGGGTGCTGACCGTGCGGCAGCAGCTCGTGCGGGACGCGGTGCGGGAACTGGGCGCCGAACGGCTGGGCGCACAGGCCCTGTCGGTGACCGAGCTGTTCCTGGAAGCCTTGCACGGGCAGGTCACGCCGGGCACCAAGCCGACCTGGGAGACCCTGCTCAAGGCGGACGCCGCCGAGCCGGGGTCGAAGGGCGCGGTGCGGTTCGCGGAGTACGCGCGCACGGCGTGGGGCTCGGTCGAGCCCCGGATCGTGGAGCTGCTGGGCAACGGTGGCAGCAGTGCGGGTCCGGTCCTGCTGACGGAGGCCGGGGTGTTCGCCCGGTACGACGCGATGGGCGTCCTGGACCGGCTGGCATCGGCGGCTCGGCGGGGCGGGCGGGGGCTGTGGCTCCTGGTCCCGCAGAGTGACCCCTCGCGTGAGCCGAGGCTCGGGCAGGTGGCCGTGCCGTACCAGGCCGGCCTGGGGGAGTGGATCCAGCTTCCGGACACGTGGGTGGGCAACGCCCACCGCGGGTCCGGCGAGATTGTGGCAAGTGGTGTCGAGGGAGACGCGAAGTGATCGACCGCAAGGCTCTGTTGGACGACCTGAAGCAGCAGGTCAAGGCGGTCGAGGCCGACCTCGGCAAGCAGGTGAAGGCGCTCGAGGAGGTCGGCGCGCGGCTGCGTGCCGAGTACGACCAGGCGCGCAAGCTCGGGCGTACGGCGGCGACGTGGAACTCGTGGCTGGACGAGCGGGTCACGCAGGTCGCCGTGGCGTGGGTGCTGGGCACGGTCTTCGTGCGGTTCTGCGAGGACAACCGGCTGATCCCCGAGCCTTACCTGACCGGTCCGGACGGTGACCGGCGCGAGCTGGCGGAGTCGCGGTACGACGCGTACGTGGAGTCGGACGACAACCCGACCTACCGCGGCTGGCTGGAGAAGGCATTCGAAGAGCTGGGCCAGGGCCAGGCCGGCCGCCTGCTCTTCGACAAGCGGCACAACCCGCTGTACCAGGTCCCGCTCTCGCACGACGGTGCGCGCGAGCTGGTCGAGTTCTGGCGCCAGCGGGACGAGGCGGGCGTCCTCGTCCACGACTTCACCGACCCGCTGAACGAGGACGGCACGGAGGGCTGGGATACGCGGTTCCTGGGCGACCTGTACCAGGACCTGAGCGAGGCCGCGCGCAAGACGTATGCGTTGCTCCAGACGCCGGAGTTCGTGGAGGAGTTCATCCTCGACCGGACGATGAACCCGGCGGTGCGGGAGTTCGGGTACGAGGAACTGAAGATGATCGACCCTACGTGTGGGTCGGGGCACTTTGTGTTGGGGGCGTTTCGGCGACTGGTGCGACTGTGGGGGGAGGGGCAGCCGGGGCGGGACGTGCATGAGCGGGTGCGGGCTGCGCTGGACTCGGTGCACGGGGTGGACATCAACCCGTTCGCGGTGGCTATTGCTCGCTTCCGCCTGCTGGTTGCGGCGATGGCAGCGAGTGGCGTGCGGACGATGGTGGAGGCAGCAAGATACGAGTGGCCGGTCCACCTGGCGGTCGGCGATTCCCTCATTAAGGCTAGGCAGTTGGAATTGACGCTGGGTGGGGACGAGGACGCGGTAGACGACCCGCTAGCTTCGTTCGCGTATGCGACGGAGGACGTGCACGAGCACCCGGGCATTCTCCGACAAGGCCGCTATCACGTAGTAGTGGGAAACCCGCCCTACGTTACGGTCAAGGACAAGAACCTCAGTGCGCTATATCGGGAATTGTATGATGCCTGTGCACTGCAATATGCGCTATCCGTGCCATTTGCCCAAAGGTTCTTTGAGTTGGCTCGGCGTGGAGATCGTGATGGTAACGGTTATGGCATGGTCGGCCAGATCACAGCGAACTCGTTCATGAAGCGAGAGTTCGGGACGAAGCTGATCGAGAAGTACTTCCGTGACCAGGTTGAGCTGACTGAAGTGATTGACACTTCAGGCGCGTACATTCCCGGTCATGGCACTCCCACTGTCATTCTTGTAGGCAAGCGTCGTGAAGGTCGTGCGCGCTCCAGTACTATTCGCACAGTACGGAGCGTGCAAGGTGAACCTGGGGCCCCTGAAAGTGCCGAAAAGGGCAAGGTGTGGACTGCGATCGTAGAGCAGATTGATAAGCCAGGTTCTATTAATCAATGGGTTTCGGTTGATGACCTGGAACGCGTTCGCTATTTTGGTAGGCAGCCCTGGATTTTGGCTTCCGGTGGCCTTGAAATGGTTGAGCAGTTGGGGGCAGTGCAAGCGAGTAAGGTCTCTGACGTGAGTCGGACTATCGGTCGTTATGCTCACACTGGAAGTGACTCTGCCTATTTCTCTCCGGTGGGGACTTGGGAGCGCCAAGGTGTCAGTAGTAGCCACGTTGTGGCGCTAGTGGAGGGGGAGTCGATCCGGGATTGGGGGATTCTGCCTGAACTCGAATCTATCTTCCCTTACTCTGCGGAATTGACGGCTGAGCTGTCAAGGGATATCGAGCCGCTTCTCTGGCGTTACCGCCCAGTCTTGCGTGAGCGGCGAGAGCCGGGCGGTACCCATGAAGAAATTGGTCTAACTTGGTACGAATGGAGCCGTTGGCATCCCGAAAGGTACTCGGTTCCCTGGGGGATCGCGTTCCCGTTCGTTGCGACGCATAATCACTTCGCGCTCGATCGGGGGGGTAATGTATTCAAGCAAACTGCTCCCGTGATTAAGCTCCGTGAAGGAGCAAGTGAGCGGGATTACCTTCAGATGCTAGCCCTTTTGAACAGTTCTACCGCTTGCTGCTGGCTCCAGCAGGTCTCCCATAACAAGGGTGAGGGTGGCGGAGCGCGCGTTGACGCTGGATATGCGGCTATGGGAAGTGAGGCGTGGAAAAATTCCTTCGAATTCACTGCGACAAAGTTGCGGGAATTTCCGTTGCCGGTTCAGTATCCTGCTGTGCTTGGTGAGGCGATTGACAGGCTTGCGCGCCAGGTAAAAGTCACAAGCCCTGCAGGTGTTGCTGCAGAGGTCGCACCGACGCCTAGCTTGCTTAGGGAAGCCAAGACCCGCTGGGAGTCCACTCGCGCCCGCATGATGGCCCTCCAAGAGGAGTTGGATTGGCAGGTTTACTCCCTTTACCACCTTCACCTTGAAGACCTCCGCGTCTCCGAGGATCCCGATGACCCCAACATCCCCGAACTACGCCTCGGTGAGCGCGCCTTCGAGATCGTTTTGGCCCGCCGCGTAGCCGCAGGCGAGGTCAGTGATGAGTGGTTCAGGCGGCATGGCTCCACGCCCATCACAGAAATTCCCGCCCACTGGGCCGCCCCCTACCAGGAGATCGTCCAGAAGCGCATCGACGCCATCGAGTCGAACCGCGCCATCGGCATGGTCGAGCGCCCCGAGCACAAGCGCCGCTGGGCTACCGAGGGCTGGGACGCGCTCCAGGAGAAAGCCCTGCGCTCCTGGCTGCTCGGTCGGATGGAGAACCGCGACCACTGGTTCGACGAGGACGGCCAGCCCGCCATCCTCACGCTAGCCCGTCTCACCGATGCCCTCTCCCGCGACGAGGACTTCGTCTCCGTCGCCAAGCTCTACGCGCCCCGCAAGGAACTGTCGAAGGTCGTCGCCGAGCTGATCACCGACGAGCATGTGCCGTTTCTCTCTGCCCTGCGTTACAAGCCATCCGGCCTGAAGAAGCGCGCCGACTGGGAAGAGGTGTGGGACCTCCAGCGCAAGGAGGACGCTGCACCCGACGAGCCCACCAAGCGGAAGATCCGGGACTCCATCGCCGTGCCGCCGAAGTACACATCGGCTGACTTCCTCCGCCCGTCCTACTGGAAGGCTCGCGGCAAGCTCGACGTGCCCAAGGAGCGGTTCATCTCCTATGGGCAGAATAACGCCGCCACCCCCGAGCTGTACGGCTGGGCCGGCTGGGATCACAAGGAGCAGGCGCAGGCGCTGGCGACGTACTTCACCAACACCGCGCTGTCCACCGAGGAGATCACACCGTTCCTCGCCGGCCTGCTGGAACTCCAGCCGTGGCTGTCCCAGTGGCACGACGAGTTCGACATGCTCTACAGCGGCTCCCCGGCGGACTTCTTCGCCGGTTACCGCCAGCAGAAGCAGGGCGAGCACGGACTCACTGACGACGACCTCCGTGGCTGGCGTCCTCCGGCCGCGACCCGAGGCCGTCGCGCAGCAGTGAAGCAGTAGTCAGGAGCAGATCAACGTCCGTCGGTTCAGGGGCCACCCGGTGCATGAGCGGGTGGCCCTGTTGCCGCACGCGCAGCTCCGCCCACACGGTTTTGCCCGGGGCGACCTGGCGAGGGGTGACGCCCCAGTCGTCCGCGAGGGCGGCGACGAGAAGCAGGCCCCGGCCAGACTCGGAAAGCGAGTCGGCCGCCGGAGGGCTGGCGGGAGGCTGTTTCTCGGCGCGTGTGTCGGTCACCTCGATGCGGACGATGTCCTTAGCCAGGGTGAGGTGGAGGTGGAAGTCCCGGCCGGGGAGGTGGCCGTGGCGTACGGCGTTGGCGCTGAGTTCGGCCGTGATGAGCGTGAGCGTCTCGTTGACCGGGCTCGTGTAGGGGTGGCCCGAGTCGTTCAGGCGGTGCGAGACGAGTCGGCGGGCGAGGCGGGCACCGCGCGGAGTTGAGGTGAAGCGCATGGTGAACTCGCGTTCGGGTGCGGGGTACTGCGGCACATGCCCGTTCGGGGGAGTTGCTGACTTCATAGAGTCAACGGTGTCGGACTCTGCGTAGCGTTGACCAGGAGTGATGTGCTGACGGGTACGGGCTGTACACGCAATCGGTGCGCTTGTACGTGGTCTTGGGCGTGACCGGCTCCCGGACCCCGAAGTTGGCCGACCGGGCGGTTGTGCGAGAGGAGCTGTGGCGTGGACGACGAGGTTCAGCAGCCGGAGGAGTACGAGGTCGGGACGGGCATGCTGTGCGTGTTCGGACGGCAGTTGAAGCTGTTCCGGGAGCGGGCGGGCCTGGACCGCGCGAGGCTTGGGTCGCTGACCGGGTACTCGGCCTCGACGATCGCGTCGTTCGAGCAGGCAAGACGTATTCCGCCGCCCAAGTTCATCGACAGAGCCGATGAAGTGCTGGAGGCGTGTGGGGTGTTGAGTGCCAGCAAGGAGGAGGTGGCTCGGGCTCAGTATCCGGCGTTCTTCCGCGATGCGGCCAAGCTGGAGGCCGAGGCGGTTGAGCTTCATGCGTACGACACTCAGCTCGTCAATGGCCTCTTGCAGACGGAGGAATACGCGCGAGCGGTGTTTGCCATGTGGCAGCCACTGCTGGACGAAGCGGTCATCGAGCAGAGAGTTGCTGCACGACTGGCACGGCAGGAGATCTTCTCCCGACGCCCGGCGTCACATCTGAGCTTCGTGATCGAGGAGGCTGTCCTGCTACGGAAGCTCGGTGGAGAGGCCATCGGGCGAGGCCAGTTGGAGCACTTCATGCTGATGGCGGAGAAGCGCAACGTGGTGATCCAGGTGATGCCGTTGTCCCGCCAGGAACATGCGGGGCTGGCTGGAGCGTTCACCTTGATGGAGGCCAAGGATGGGCGCAGGATCGCGTACACGGAGGTACAAGGCGACAGCCGCGTGCACACAGAGCGTCACAAGGTGCGAGGGCTTGAGCGTATCTACGGGATCCTGCGCGCGCAGGCCCACACTCCGACAGAATCGCTGGCGTTGATCGAGAAGCTGCTGGGAGAGAGATGAGCGGGGAAACTGCGGGGCTGGACACCGACGCCCTGACATGGTTCAAGAGCAGTTACAGCGCTGGCGACGGAGGCCAGTGCGTTGAGGTCGCGGCTGGGATAGGCACTTTCTACG
Organism: Streptomyces sp. NBC_01635; assembly: GCF_045209715.1. Taxonomy (NCBI): domain Bacteria; kingdom Bacillati; phylum Actinomycetota; class Actinomycetes; order Kitasatosporales; family Streptomycetaceae; genus Streptomyces; species Streptomyces sp. NBC_01635. The sequence goes on from NZ_CP109277.1 coordinate 7,731,077, forward strand.
TCCGCGACTCGAAGGACACAACCCGCGCCGCACTCGCCGTAGAACCCACGGCGTGGGCCGCGTTCGTCCAGTTCGCGGCGCTCTGACAGAGGTGGCACTGATGGCAGGGCCTTCGGTGGGAATGTGCTTGCCGAGGGCCCTGCGCATGTCCGCCTCCGCAGCGCCTTCAGCAGCCTTCGCGCCCTGCTCGCCGAGTGCCGCTCCGGCGCAGGCTGCCACGGCGATCAACGTTCGCCCAGAGACGGTCGGTTCGCGCCGGCGGTCGCCTTCCCGGGTGACGATCGACATCGTGAAGGGAGCCAGCCCGTACGTCACCGTCACTCACATAACGAGGTCTCAACGGAGCTGACACGTGCTGGCCCTTGGAGCGCGGAGCTACTGTAAGTTCTTGCCATGAAACAGGGTAAAGGGATCGAGAACCCCGAGTCGCGCTTCTCCGCGGTGCTGCTGGCGGCAGCAAAGCTTCCGGGTGTGCGTATCAACAGGGAGGCGTACCTCCGAAGTGCGCTGGCTCGCCACTGCTCCGAGGACGACATCCGAAGAGCGATAGAAGAGACCCCCGCTGCGGCGGGCATCCCTGTCGAGGTTCTCGACAAGGCGGCCAACGACTCCATCCGCTTCGAAACCGGCAAGGTCAGCGCTCTCTCCGCCGCTGCCGGGATACCCGGCATCTTCGCCCTTCCCGCCACTGTGCCCGCCGACGTGGCCCAGTACTTCGGCCACATGGTGCGTATCGCGCAGAAACTCGCGTACCTCTACAGCTGGCCCGATCTGTTCTCCGACGAGGGCGATGACGTCGATGACGCGACCATGGGGGTGCTCACGCTGTTCTTCGGCGTGATGTTCGGCACCCAGTCGGCGAACGCCGCCGTGGGGAAGGTCGCCGGGATGATGTCGAAGCAGGTCGCCAAGAAGCTGCCCCAGAAGGCACTCACCAAGGGTGTCGTCTACCCGATAGTGAAGAAGGTCGCGGCTTACCTCGGCGTCCAGATGACGAAGCAGTCCTTTGCGAAGAGCGTCTCGAAGGCCATCCCTGTCGTCGGGGCCGTCGTCTCTGGCGGGCTCACTTTTGCGACCTACCTTCCGATGGCCAAGAGGCTCAAGACGCACCTCTCCAGCCTGCCACTGGCGGAACCGTCGTACCGAGTGGTGGAGGGGGAAGTCGTGGACGGCGAAGTCGTGGAAGAGCACGAGACTTTCGTTGCAGCACACGCTGAACAACACGGCGCGGACACCACTGCCGTCGAGTTGGAGGAACCTCGCTCTTGACGCTGCGAGCGCCCTCCTGAACGCCGAAGGCGTGGCTTGAGGCGGCGGGCGTTCTCGTCGTCACCGCCGGGGACGGTGATCTGTCGGCATGAGGGCTCGCTAGTCACCCCGCCTCGCTGATCACCGCGACCCGCGAAAACCCGTCGGAGTACCGGACCCCCGCGGCGGGGCCAGGGGGGCGATCTCCCGGTCGAAGAAATCGTGGAATGCCTCACCACGCTCATACAGCGCATCGAACCCGGCGTTCGTTTCCTGGATCAGTGAGCCGTCCGTGTACCGCTTGGCTCCGTCAGCATTTCCGTCCTCGTCGTAAACGACCTCGTACATGACCGCATCGCCGAGAATCACTACTTCTGGAACCGGGCGGGTCCGCTCGATGTTCGAAATATCGCGAGCGTCGAGAACCTTGATGTCGTCGCCCAGGTCCACACGCACGCGCAGGACGAACAACTCCCACTGCACATACGGCGTGACAGGGAATTCCACCACCCGGAGGCGGCGATGCGTGACGCCCAGTTCCGACGCCCGCCGAATTTCCCGGGCGTAGTCTTCGCGCCTCTCGTCGGCCAGGGACAGGGCCCTCTCCCAGTCGCCGCCGGCGAAGGCCTCCCAGCTCGGGAAGCCGCGCTCCTTGAAGTGCTGGCCGCGCTCGAGCTTGTTGAGGAAGCCGATCCCGCTGGAGTAGATCCGGCCGAGGTCCGCGTGGTACGTGGGGCGGTCCAGGCGTTCGGAGACGCCGCCCGCGAAGGAGTCAAACACTGGGGATGTCCGGCTTCGCCGCGATGAGCATGTTCCTGGGGATGACCACGAGGCGTTCGTCCGACCCGATCGAGACCCCGTCGGGCAGGTTCCTGCCGAGTGACTGGGTGAGGTCCCGGCCGATGACGGCGATGTCGCCGTTGGCGAGTTCCCAGATGTCCGGGCAGTCAGGCGTTCCGGTGGTGTTTCCCAGTTCCTGGGGTGTTTTTCCCAGGCGTTGCTTGAAACTCGTGTCCGGATCCGCTTCCCATGGCCTGGCCATTTCCGCTGCCCCCTCGATCGGTCGGGATCCCTCACTGTAGCGTGCGACTCGCCTGCCCGACCATGTGTCAGGCCCGGTCCATGGGGGTATTGGCGAGGATTGATTCCTCCTTGTTCTCTGTCGCTCAGGGGTGGAATGATATTGATCGCAATGAAGATCACGCCAACGCCTGACGGGTGACATTTTCCATCTGTGCTGTCGGAAAATCGGGTGAACGGAGGGGCGGCTGTGGACGCAGAAGTGGCCTTGCTCGCACAGAGCGCGGGGACCACCTTGGTCGCGTTGATGGCGACCGATGCCTGGCACCATGTGCGTGACGGGATCACACAGCTCTGGCGCCGGACGCAACCCGAGCGCGCCGAGACCGTCGCCGCCGAGTTGGAGGCCGGTCGCGAGGACGTGCTGGCCGCCGCAGCCGCGGACGACCAGGAGACCCTGGACGAACTGCGGCTTCAGTGGCAGGGGATGGTACGGCGGCTGCTCGTCGCCCGGCCCGTCGCCGTCGAGGAACTGCGCGCCTTGCTGGACCGACTCGACCCCGGTGGCTCGGCCGCCCGGCAGATCACCCAGCACGCCACCGCGTCCGGTCAGGCCCGGGTCTACCAGGCGGGACGTGACCAGCACATCGCAGAGCGATGACGGGCGGGACGGACGGCCACGCCGAGGACCAGGGACGCGTCTACCAGGCGCGGGGCGACCAGCAAATCAGCGAGCACCACCACTACGGCGGTGGCGGGCCGGAGCGCGGTGGACCGGACTCGGTGCGACGCCCGGCGGTCGGTCGGTCCCCCGTCGCGCTGCGCGACCGCAGTGAGGTGATGGAACGACTGCGGGCGAGCCTTGAGGAGGAGCGCGGCGGCCAGGTCTACGTGCTGTACGGCATGGGCGGCTCGGGCAAGACGGCGGTCGCCTGTGCCCTCTTCCAGGAGGCCACCGGAGAACAGGGCCGGGTGGGCCTGTGGGTCAACGCTTCCGACCGTGCGAGCCTGCGCGCCGGCATGCTCGCCGTCGCCGCCGACCGGGGGGCGGGCGACGGCGAACTGCTCGCCGCACGCAACGGCCTCAGACCTGCCGCCGATCTCGCTTGGACGTATCTCGACCGTTCCGCCGAACCCTGGTTACTGGTCCTGGACAACACCGACGAGCCGGAGATCCTGCGGGACGGCGACTGGCTGCGCACCAGCCCGCGCGGCACCGTCCTGGTGACCACACGGCGCGCGGCGGCCCGGTGGTGGCCGGGCGCCGAACTGCAGTACATCGGCGTACTGCCACGGGAGGACGCCGCGCTCGTGCTGCGCGATCTCGCTCCGCACAGCGGTACGGCGGAGCAGGCGGCGCGGGTCGCGGACCGGCTCGGGCGGCTGCCCCTCGCCCTCACCCTGGCGGGCGGCTTCCTCTCCCGCCAGGTCATCGACCCCTGGACGATGGACGCTTACGGGGACCAGCTCGACGGAGACGAACGGGTCCAGCTGATCGACCGGGGAGCCGACGCGCTGTCCGAAGCGGACCCCCGGCGCCTGGTCGGCCTGACCTGGCAGCTGACCCTCGACGCGTTCGAGGCGCGCGGACTGCCCGAAGCGACGGCCCTGCTCAGACTGCTGGCCCGGTTCGCCGCCGAGCCGCTGCCGCTGACTCTGCTCAACCACGCCGGCATCGGCGCCGTGCTGCCTCGTGCCCGAACCGAGACAGCCCTCAGAGCCCTCCTCGACCAATCACTGTCAGAACAGGTCGACGCCGCCGGCGCGCGCTGCGTACAGAGCCACGGCGTCCTGCTCGACAGCGTCTCGGCGGCGACCCCCACGGACCTGGTGCCCGCTCTCGACACGACAGCCGTCCGGCTGCTCGACGCTGCCGTGCCCGGCGTACCCGACGCGGGGCCGCACGATCCGCGACTGCGCCTGCTGGTACCTCACGCGCTGGCCCTGCTGAGGCACATCGGAGGGCCCTCCGCCGCCGACGCCCTGGCCGTCGCGACGCGTCTGTCGGTCGCCCTGCACCGGACCGGTGACTACCTCTCCGCCCAGGAGACCGCCCGCACCGCGGCGGACCTCGCCCAGCGGCACCTCGGCGCGGACCACCGTACGGTCCTCGCCGCCCGCTCCAGGGCGGGGCGGGCGCTGTTCCGGCTGGGCAGATACGCCGAAGCCGAAGCGGCGCTCCGCGCGGTCCGGGACGCCCAGGAGCGACTGTTCGGCGCCGACGACCCCGACACCACGGACAGCGGCTACGGGCTCCAGCTCGTGCTGGCGAACCTCGGCAGACGTGAGGAATCCGTCGCGCTGCTCCGCGACACCGTCGCCGGGCGGCGCTCGGCGCTGGGCCCCGCGCATCCGCTGACCCTGCGGGCCCGTGCCGGCCTGCTGGAGACGCTGCCCGCCGCCGACGTGGTCACCGAGGAAGGCGGCGCACTGCTCACGCTGCCGTCGGAATGCGATCGGCTCCTCGGCCCCGACCACACCGTGACACTCGGCGCCCGGCACAACCACGCGTGGGCGCTGTACCTCCTGGGCCGCTTCGACGAGGCCGACCGTGAGATCCGGCGGGTCGCCGAGACGTATGTGCGGCGCTTCGGGCCCGAGTACCCGCTCGTGCTCGCCGCCCGGCAACTCCTCTCCCGGACCCGGGCCGCGCTCGGACACGTGGAGGAGGGGATCGCGCTGATGGCCGACGTCGTCGAGCGGCGGGAACGCGGCCTGGGCCCCGAACACCCCTTCACGGTCGCGAGCCGGCACCTGCTGGACGCCTACCGGTCGGGGCGATGGCGGCCGTAGTGCTGACGACGGAACGGGAGCGGCCCGCACGGACGGTGCGCGAGGACATACGGCACGGGGCCGATGGGGGGTACCGATGTAGGGTGCTGTGCGCAGGCCGTACGGGTGACGTTCAGTGCGAGGGGGACGAAGAATGCAGACGACGCGAACCCGTCCAGCCTGACCCGGCCGACGCCGTGAGCGCCGTTCCCGTCCGGTCATCGCGTGACCGGTTCCGTCCTCGCCACCGGCCAGGACAGCCGGTCCGCCGCACCGGTCATCCGTACCCCTGATCCCCGCCCCACCGCTCGGACCGGCCTCGGGCCCCGGCGGCGGACCCCGCACGACACCAAGTACGAGCAGCAGCACCGACCACCGTCAGGGAGAGCGAGACCCGCAATGGCCCAGCCGCCCCTCCTCCGCGATGTCATCGACATCAAGGAGTCCATCTCCACCTCGGACTTCGTGCTGTCCCTCGCCGAGGCGACGACGCCCGAGGGCGCCCAGCACGCGCTCAAGGACTACGTCGTCACCGAGCGGCTGCTGGAGAACTTCGACGAGGCGCTGGCGCTCATCAAGTCCTCGCTCGACGGGCACCGCTCCAAGGCGGCCTATCTCCACGGCTCGTTCGGTTCCGGTAAGTCGCACTTCATGGCCGTGCTGTACGCGCTGCTCAGCGGCGACCCGGCGGCCCGCTCCCGCACCGAGTTCGACCCGGTGCTGACCAAGCACGAGTGGCTGACCACGGACGGTAAGAAGTTCCTGCTCGTGCCGTACCACATGCTCGGCGCGAAGGCCCTGGAACAGCGGGTGCTCGGCGGGTACGTGCACCACGTCAAGAAGCTGCATCCGGAGGCGCCGACCCCGCAGGTGTACCGGACCGACTCCCTCTTCGCCGACATCCGCGCGCTGCGCGCCAGCACGGGCGACGAGGCGGTCATCCGCGGCCTGGGCGGCAGCGACGCGGACGACGGGGAGGAGGACGAGTGGGGCGAGGGCTTCGCCTGGACTCCGCAGCTCCTGGACACCGCGCTCGCCGCCGAGGAGAACCACGAGGCGGGCGTCCCGCTCAACCTCACCAACCCCTCCACCCCGGCCGAACTGCGCGCCAAGCTCGTCAACGACGCCGGCACCAACCTCCTCCCCGGCTTCACCAGGAACGCCGCCGAGGACGAGCACGGCTTCATCTCCCTGGACGCCGGTCTGTCCGTCATCGCCGAGCACGCCAAGTCGCTCGGCTACGACGGCCTGATCCTGTTCATGGACGAGCTGATCCTGTGGCTGGCCACCCTCATCCACGACCAGAAGTTCGTGGCACGCGAGGCCAGCAAGATCACGAACTTCGTGGAGGGCGGCGACGCCCGCCGCGCCATCCCCGTCGTGTCGTTCATCGCCCGCCAGCGCGACCTGCGCGAGCTGGTCGGCGAGGAGGTGTCCGGCGCGGCCGAGTCGTCCATCCAGGACACCCTGAACCTGGCCTCCGGCCGCTTCGACAAGATCACCCTGGAGGACCGCAACCTCCCGCAGATCGCCCACGCCCGCCTCCTCAAGCCCAAGGACACCGAGGCGGCCCAGCAGGTCGACGCCGCCTTCGAGCAGACCAAGCGGGTGGGCCCGCAGGTCTGGGACACCCTGCTCGGCTCGGAGAAGGGCACCACCGGCGCGGACGCGGAGTCGTTCCGGCTGACGTACCCGTTCTCGCCGGCGTTCATGGACACCCTCGTCCACATCTCGTCCGCGCTGCAGCGCTCCCGCACCGGTCTGAAGCTGATGGGCGAACTCCTCGCCGACCACCGCGACGAGATCCGCCTCGGCCAGCTCGTCCCCGTCGGCGACCTCTACCCGGTGATCGCGAAGGGCGGCGACAAGCCGTTCACCGACAGCCTGAAGGTTGTCTTCGAGGCCGCCGACAAGCTCTACAAGACCAAGCTGCGGCCCTACCTGCTCAGCTCGTACGACATCACCGAGGACGACGTCGAGCAGTACCGCAACCGGCCCGAGTCCCTCACCGACCCGAAGCGGCTCAACGGCTGCCGGATGTTCGCCGGCGACAACCGGCTCGTGTGCACCCTGCTGCTGTCCGCGCTCGCGCCCAGCGTGCCCGCGCTGTCCGAACTGACCATCCGGCGGCTCGGGGCGCTCAACCACGGGTCGGTCCTCGCTCCCATCCCAGGGGCCGAGGTCGGCATCATCAAGAACAAGGTCGCCGAGTGGGCGGCCAGGTTCCCCGAGATCAAGGAGACCGGCACCGACGCCAACCCCGGCGTCCGCCTCGAACTCTCCGGCGTCGACGTGGACTCCGTCATCGCCAACGCCCAGGTCAACGACAACCCCGGCAACCGGGTCGCGCTCGCCCGCCGCCTGCTGTCCGAGGAACTAGGCGTCGAGCACGGCCAGTTGAGCGACCAGCTCAATTTCACCTGGCGCGGCACCGCCCGCACCGCCGAGATCGTCTTCGGGAACGTCGCCGACGAGGACGAGCTGCCCGACCACGACCTGATGCCGCAGGAGGAGGGCCGCTGGCGGATCGCCATAGACCTCCCCTTCGACGAGGGCGAGTGGGGCCCGGTCGAGGACGTCAACCGCATCCAGCGGCTGCGCGAGCGCCAGCAGGGTGAGCGGTCCCGCACTGTCGCCTGGCTGCCCGCGCACCTGTCCGCGCAGCGCTTCCAGGACTTCCGGCGCCTCGTCGTCATCGACAAGGCCCTCGCCGACGAGCACCGCTTCGACACCCAGTACGCCGGCCACCTCAACGCCGACAACCGCAGCCGCGCCAAGGGCCTCCTCGAAACCCAGCGTGAGGCGCTGCTCAAGCAGGTCAAGGGCGCCTTCAAGCAGGCGTACGGACTCGCCCAGAAGCAGGCCGCCGACGTCGTGCCCGACTTCGACGACCACCTCGTCGCGCTGCCCGACGTCGACGGGCTCACCCTGTCCTTCGGGCAGAGCCTGCGCGACGGCATCCGGCACGTCGCGGGGAAGCTGCTCGTCCACCAGTACCAGGCCCACCCCGACCTCGACCCCGACGCCACCGGCATCGCCGTCAGGCCCGCCGACACCAAAAAGGTGTTCACACACGTCCGGGCCGCCGCCGAGGCGCGCGACGGGCGGGTGGAGGTCCCGGCCGCCGACCGCAAGCTCATGCAGCGCATCGCCGGACCGCTGCGCCTCGGGCAGCAGAAGGAGGCGTACTTCGAGCTGTCCCGCTACTGGCCCGACCACTTCCGGCAGCTCGCCCGCTCCCAGGGCGTCACCGGGGACCTGTCCCTGATCACGCTCACCGACTGGACCGACCAGCCCGACCCGCGTGGCCTGCCCGACTTCCTCGCCCGGCTCATCGTCGCCGCCTTCGCCGAGATGGACGACCGGGTGTGGGTGCGCGGCGGAACCGTCCTCGACCCCGCGCCCGAACTGTCCGTGATCAAGGACCACGACGCGCTGCGCAGCCAGCCGCTGCCCGCCGAGACCGACTGGGACACCGCACGGCAGCGCTTCGAAACGATCTTCGGGGCGAAGCCGCCCGCGTTGCGGCGCGGCCGGATGGTCAACCAGTTCGCCCGCCAGATCATCGAGGCCGCCCACGCCTACCGGGACCACGCGGCCGACCTGGTGCACCAGTTGGAGGCCCACGCCTCCTTCCTCGGCCTCGACCAGACCGCCGAAACCGGACGGCTGGCCCTCGCCCGCCGTTCCCTGGAACTGCTGGACGCGCTCAAGGCAGAGGCCGGCAAGGGCGCGGCCGGGGCGAAGAAGACCGTGGAGGCCCTCGCCTCGTTCGACTTGGGCGAGACCAGCGCAGACCGGTACGGCACCTCCATCAAGAAGGCCCGCGCGGTCGCGGAGGCCGTCGCCTCCGCGCCCTGGAGCACCCTGGAGCTCGCCGCCGGACTCGGCCCCGAGGGTGAAGCGCTGCTCGACTCGCTGCGCAACGTGGCCCGCGACGACCAGCGCACCACCGATCTGCGCGACACGCTCGCCCGCACCCAGCGCGAGGTCGTGGCCCTGATCAAGCGCACCCAGGCCGCCGCCACCCCACCGCCCGCACCCGTCACGCCACAGGACCGGGCCGACGACCTGCCTCTGAACACCCCGTCCAGCGACCCCCGGCTCTCCTACACCCAGCCTCAGGAGACGCCCTCTCCGGCGAGCGGCGGCGGTACGGCGCGGAAGTCCGGACGCCGCAGTACGACGGTGTCCCAAGCTGCCGCCGACCTCGGGGCGGAGCTGGCCGACCTGGCCGCCCGCCACCCCGACGCGACCATCGAGATCTCCTGGCAGGTCATCGAATGACGGACACCGCCACCGCCGCACCGGGTGCGGTGCGGCTGAACACCGCGACCGTCACCCAGTACCTGTCCTCCCAAACGCATCTGGCGGCCTCCCTGACGGGGGAGGAGGGGCGGCGCCGGGTCGTGCTGCTGCGGTCCGCACCCCAGTGGGACGGCCCCGCCGAACCCGTCTGGGGCGAGGGCCGCACGGCCGGCGTCGCGGTCGCGCCGTCGCCGCTCGCCGTCCACGAACTCGTCCTCGACCACCTGGCGGGCCGCCGTCCCGGCCCCGCCCTCCTGGTCGTCCTCACCGACCGGGAGCAGCACGAACTCGACCCGGCGATCCTCGCCCGCGTCCACAAGCTGCGCATCGACACGGTCGACAGCTGGGACGTCGTCCGCGAGGCGTTCGGCGCCCGGCAGATAGACCCCCGGCTCAAGGACGTCAACTGGGCCGCCGAGGCACTCCTCGACGCCACCCCGCCGACCCAGGGCGGCTGGCCGCCCGTCCCCGGCGGCTGGCTGTCCCGCCAGTACGCCCTCACTGCGCTCGCCCAGCGCCGCCTGCGTCTGGGCCGCTACGACACCGAGGACGGCACGCGCCGCCCCGGCGACGACCGGCTCGACGCCCAGGCCCTGCTGCACTGGTCGACCCGGCCCGGCGCCCCCGAACGGCTCCTCGCCCTGCGCGGCCCCGAACGCTCCGGACTGGCCGCCTTCGTCGGCGAGGAGGACCAGGCGGGCCTCGCCGGCCGCGCCCTGCTCGCCCTCGTCGACGCCGAACGCGGCGCGGACGCCGCCGCCTTCGGCCTGGTGTGCGCGGCCCTGTGGCAGCACGCCGAGCCCGCCCCTGAGACCTACCGGGCCCGGGGCCGCGCCGAACGCTACTTCGGCGACCAGCCCCCGGCGACCGGCGACCAGCTCGACATCCTGGTGACCGTCTTCGGGCGGGCCGCCGAGGAGTACGTGGCCACGCTGCTGGCGGCCGGACACCGCACCGGAGGTACCGACGCCGACCAGGCCCGCGAGGCACGCCGCACCACCGGCATCGTGCTCGACCGGGCGTCCGCGCTGGCCCGCCAGTTCGGCGCGGAGGAGGCCGTAGCGGCGAGCCCCGTCCTGCGCGGCGGACTCGAGGCCCGGTTCACCGCCGTCGGCCAAGCCCTCGCGGCGGGCGACACGGCCGCGGTGACGGACACCGTCCGCCGCCTGGAGGACCACCGGCTCGCCGCCGAGTCGGAAGAGTCCGCCCGTGTCGAACGCGCCCGCATGGGTCAGCGACTCGCCCGCTGGTTGGCCACCGACCCGCCCGCCGACGCCCACACCGTCGCCGATGCCATACAGCGGCACATGGCCGAGACCGGCTGGGCGGACCTCGCCCTGGAGCACATCGAGGCCGGCGGCGACCCGGACCCCGTCCTCAAGGCCGCCTACGACACCCTCGGCACGCGCGTCAGGGACCGACGGCGACAGATCGACGCGTCCTTCGCACGCTCCCTGGCCGCCTGGACGCAGGCCGGCACCCAGCCCGGCTCCATGCTCACCGTCGAGACCTTCCTCGACCGCGTGGTCGGCCCGGCCGTGCGGCGCGGGGAGGAACGGCGGGTGCTGCTGCTCGTGCTCGACGGCATGAGCGCGGCCATCGCGAACGAACTCGGGGAGGAACTGCGTCGCTCCTGGGCCGAGTTCGATCCGCTGCCCGAGGGCAATGCCCCGTACCGCCGGGCGATGGCCGCCGCCCTGCCCACGGTGACGGCCGTGTCCCGCACCTCACTCTTCGCGGGCACGCTGATGAAGGGCACCCAGGCCGACGAGAAGCGGCTCTTCCCCGCGCTGAAGCTGTGGGGCGGGGCCCGGGCCGCCGTGTTCCACAAGGACGACCTGCGCACCGAGACCGCGGGCGACACCTTCGGCCCGGCGCTCACGGAGGCGCTGGCCGACGGTAGGACCCACGTCGCCGTCGTCCTCAACGCCATCGACGACCGGCTCGCCAAGGAGCAGAAGCTCGGCGACGGCGCCTGGCGGATCGACGACGTGCCCGGCCTGCGCGACCTGCTGCGGGTGGCGGCCACCCAGGGCAGGGCGGTTGTCGTCACCAGCGACCACGGCCACGTCGTCGACCGGCACGGCACGAAGGTCGACACCGCCGCCGACCCCGCGTCCGCCCGTCACCGTCTGCCCGGCGACGGCCCACTCGCCGAACGGGAGATCGCCCTGTCCGGGCCGCGCGTGGTCTGGCCCGAACCCGGGGCATCCGTCATCGCCCTGTGGGACGCCGACTCCCGCTACACCGCCCTCAAGGCCGGCTACCACGGAGGTGCCTCCCTCGCCGAGGTCACCATCCCGGTGCTGGCCTTCCTGCCGTTCGGCGCGGAGCCGCCCAAGGGATGGCGGGAACTGGGCGACCAGCGGCCGGTCTGGTGGGCTCCGGAGGAGGCCGACAAGGCACCGCTGCCGGACGAGCACGCCGCTCGGCCGGTGACCGCAACGGCTTCCGCTCCCAAGAAGCCGACGGGCAAGGCCAGGAAGAACCAGGCGGAAGTCGCCCGGACGCACAACACGCTCTTCGACGTGGCGCTGACGGCCGGGGGAGACGACGCCCTCCTCACCCCGACCGTCGTCTCCCGCACCGAGACGCTGGTGACCACGCTGCTCGACTCGGAGACGTATCAGGCGCAGCTCGGCGGCCTGGCCCGCAAGCCGCAGCAGGAGCAGGTCCACAAGGCGCTCGCCGCACTGCTGGACGCGGGCGGCACCCTGCCCGTGACCGCGCTCGCCCAGCGCGCCGGCATGCCCGTCACCCGGGGCGACGGCTTCGCCGCCGTCCTGCGGCAACTCCTCAACTACGACGGCGTACAGGTCCTGGAGACCCTGCCGGACGGCCGCACGCTGCGGCTCCACGAGGCGCTGCTGCGCGAGCAGTTCGCCCTCGGAGCGGGCTGAGGACACGGCTCCGGGTGCCTCCAGAGCTCGTCTCGGAGACACCCGGAGTGCGGTCCGTCGTCAGACGGTGTTCTCGCCCGCGTAGGAGGTGAACGCGGCCCACTGCTCCCGGGGGAAGGCCAGCATCGCTTCCGCCTGCGCCTTCGAGTCCCGGACATGAACGGTGCCGGGCGCGATGGCGACCTCTACGCAGTCGCCGCCGCTGGTACCGCTGTAGCTGCTCTTGAACCACGAGAGGTCGTTGGGCTGGCCGGCATGCTGATCGGTGCTCATAGCTCCCCTGCAATGCGCTCGATGAGACGAGAGGACTCCTCAGTGTTGAGGGCCTGCGTCCGCAGCATCCCATGGCGCATCCAGAACTCACTCACCTCGTGCCGGTCAGACCTGACACTGACGATGTCCTGCACTTCCAGGTAGACGTACTGCCCGCGGTCGGTCGACTCCAACAGCACCATTGCACCGTTGAGCCCGCTGTGAGCACCGCGACCCGTCGGCATGATCTGCAGTGCGACATTGCGCATGGTCGAACACTTCAGCAGGTGCCTCAGTTGCCCGCGCATCACCTCCGGGCTGCCCACCACGCGACGGATCGCGGATTCCTCCACGATGAAGACAAAGACCATGGGTGGGCTCTTACGAGTCAGTAGTGCCTGACGGGCCAACCGAGCCGCCACACGTTGCTCGATCGTCTCTTCGTCCAACGGCGGGAAGTGTGCTCCGAGCAAGGCTTGCGCGTATTCCTCCGTCTGCAACAGCCCCGGAATCAGCATCGGATCGTAGGAGAAGCGGCTGACCGCCTCCGACTCCAGCAAGGCGAAGTCCTGGAAGAAAAGGGGCAACTTGGCCCGGTCCGCGTCCTCCTGGAGCACCCGCAACGCCCCGCCCGCCCCCAACACCCGTTCCGCCGCATCCGTGAACGCGGCCTTGGCCGGGCGCCGCCCCTGCTCGACCGAGCCAACCTGCTCCAACGAGTAGTCGATGGCCTCCGCGAGGGCCTGCTGGGTGAGCCCCGCCTGTTCGCGGAAGAGGCGGACCAGCTTGCCGTAGGCGCTCCACACCGCGGGATGTTCCTTGCCCGGTGCGCGCCGGCCCGTCGTCCGGCACTCGCGTTCGCCCTCCTTGCCCATCGCGCCCCCTGACTGCCGCAGTATCCCGTACCGTCCCCAACGACCCCGGCCGCCGTACAGTCCCGGCTCTGGACCCGTACAGATGCCGTACCGACCCGTACAACGGCCGTACCGCGTCGCCGGGTACGGCCGCCCGACCTGCCCGGATCGCCTGCGCGACGAGACGGTCACCGTATGAAGTCGATCGACGCAGTGACCGAGGTGCCCGCGCAGGTCCCGCAGTTCACCGCCCGTCTCAGCTCCACCGGACGCGGGGCGCGCCTCGCCCGCCGTCTCGCCGTGCAGCAACTCGCGGCCTGGGGAGTCCCGTACGACAGCGAGGCGTCCCACACCGTCGCCGTCGTCACGGCGGAACTGGCCGCCAACGCCGTCACCCACGGCCGGCTGCCGGGGCGGGACTTCAGGTTCTCCCTGTTGCGGCTCCCGGGGCACGTCCGTGTCGAGGTGACCGACGCGCGTCCCGAACGGCTGCCGCCGACAGCCCCCGCCGCCGGGGCCCGCTCACTCGAAACGGACTCGGGACGAGGGCTGCTCCTGGTGTCGGCATACGCCGAACGCTGGGGCTGCGAGGCGTGGGACGCCTGCACGAAGACGGTGTGGGCCGAGATCGCTTGCCGGTGAACACGCAGGGGCGGCCTGCGGAAAGCAGGCCGCCCCTGAAGGCGCTACACGCCGCGCTTCACGTGGTTGAGCACGTTCATCCCCGCGCTGAGGACGGCGATGAACGCGCCGCCGCTGCTCGTGAGAGTCGCCAACGGGCTGACATCAAACGCCATCGTCGTGACGGCAGTGCCGAGAGAGACCACGCCGGAGATGAGGGTGACGATGGTGATGTCACGCGCCGGGTGGTGGCACGCCTGATGGGTCGAGCTGGTCGACACCGTTCCTCCATTGACTTGTTGACTCGCTTGCGGGAAAAGGGCATGGGTCACCGAGGTGAGAGCCCCTCCCCGCGACGCGCAGACGAGCTCTACGGAGCCCGCAACCAGCCGGTTGCTGATCGAACTGCGCGCAATAAGTGAGTCAAAGAGTCCTCCGGGAAGGCGGATGTCGACCTGCCGAGCCCATCTTGCCGTCCAACGCCCCCGTCGCATAACTCACTTGAGGGGGATGGCTGAATGTCGTCGGTGCATTGTCCCGACTGTGACGTCAGTTTGAACGATGCCTCAGCCGCAGGGTGCTTGTAGGGCAGTTCCCGGCGCCGCACGGCAGCATTCAAGGCAAGGCTTCGGCACAGTCCGGCCCTGCTCTTTTTGGTCATGTGAGGCCGGGGAAAGCGAGGGGATCACTTCTTGGGCTTCTGGAGCTTGGCGGCAGGGATGCGTTTCTTGCCCATCTCGATGATCAGGCCGGCGGCCTTGAACGTGAGGTTGAGGGCGACAGTCTCGGGAACCTGCTGGCCGGGGCCGAGGTGTCCGGTGATGTAGTTGCCCATCCGGACATCCGGGTCCAGACGCTTGAGGACCATGTAGGCGATGGACTCGGCCTCGACCTCGTTGCGCGCATGGATCTTCAAGGCCTCCTCGTCCGAGAAGGGCCGCGAGTACCGGTCGGGCCAAGTTTCCCCGGGGTCTGCACCGAGGTGCCCGCAGAACAGGTGGCCGAGCTCGTGGGCGAGCGTGGCGTATCGGTCCAGCAGCGGCAGGTTCCGGTTGACCTCGATCTCGAACAACGTCGGGTACGTCTCCGGCGGGTCTCCACGCCTGCTGCCGGGACGCTTGACGGAACCACCGGACCTGCTGCGGTACGTGCGTCCGCAGGAGGAGGCTCCGTGGTCGACCAAGGTGAGCCGGATGCCCAGGGGCGCGAGGTTCACTTCGGTGTGATGCCAGACCTCGAGGACTTCCTTCTCTCCGGCTCGAGAGGACACCGACACCGGGGCGGTGATCCCCTTGGGCAGAGTCAGGGCTCCGGGCAGGGCTTCGGTGTCCCCGACGTCGTACACGAGCATGTAGGGCCCACGGGGCTGGAAAATCAACAGTGGCTTGGCGCCGGGCTTGAGCACCCGCCGGTACTTCAACTCCCACTCCGAGGAGGACAGGACGTAGCGTGCCCCCGGCTTCTGGATGTGGACCACCATCGCGTTGAACGGCGCGTACCGCTTGAACCGGCCGACGAACTCGAGCATCTGCAGATAGTCCGAGGAGGAGCGGTAGCGCTGGGCGCCGCGGACGAGGTCGTCGATCGATTCCTTGGCCATGTCTGCCTGGGAGACCTGGTCCTCCTCATACCAGGGCAGATCGAGCCCGTGCTGCACGCTCACCGGTTCCTCGTGCTCGAGGGGAATCTCACGTAGCCGCTTCCAGTCCGTGAGGTGTTTCCCGGCCCAGTCGGGCTCGACCATGTGCGCGAACGACAGCAGCCCGGTCACGTGGGCGTCCAACTCGGCCAGGTCCTTGAAGTCCTGGTGACGGCGATGCTGCTCGATACCGAACGACGCAGCCCCTCGCACGTGCTTGGTGATACGGCGCTTGTACTCGCGTGTCAGGCGAGGAGTGGGACCGTCGACGAGGATTCCCAGCACGCTGCGGCGTGCACCAGGACGGGCCACATAGGTCTTCTTCGCGTTGAGCTTCATGCCCAGTGGTTCCAGGGCCTCCTTCACGCCGGCCACGAGACGGTCGACGTCATCGTGGTGAACGAACCCACGGCTGGAGAAGTACATGTCATCGCTGTAGCGGGTGTAGCGCAGCCCTAAGGACTCAGCCTGGTAGGTGACGACCTCGTCGACGCCGCGCATGACGATGTTCGACAGGTACCCGCTCGTAGGAGCGCCCTGGGGCAGAAATCCCTCGCGGGTGTGCTGATAGACCAGGCTGGGCCGGCGAACGGAGAAGTGCTGCCCGGTGGCCTCCAGATACACACTGCGACGCCCGGTGCCACGGTTCGACCAGGTCTGGTTCGGCTCAGGCGGCGACACGGTGACCAGCCGGGCCGTGATGTACGTGTCCATGGTGTGGCCGACGCGACGCAGGCCGATCTTCCGGCGGCCGTTGTCGCCCTTCACGAGACCGACCTGGTACTCGCGCTCTGTCGGACGCCTCCAGGCGTCCTTCAGAGCGGCGTGGACGTGCCGTTCCCGGATACTCCCGAAAAAGTCGGCGATATCCAGGCGGATCACGGTGTGGGCTCGCAGATGGACGGCGGCACAGTCCACGACCGAGCGTCCACGTCGGTAGGCGAACGCTGCCGGGTGTGGCTGAAACCCGGCTGGAAGAGTCTCCAGACGGGCCAGGACTTCCTGCTGTATCTCGGACAACCGCGGGACCGGGGCGTGCAACGTCCTCAGCCCACCGCGGCGCTTGGGGATCTGGTGCTCGGTGTACGGGTGGATCGAGCCGCTGACCACCGCTTCGAGGAACTGCTCCGGGGTAAGGTCCGCAAAGTCGTCTGCCGTCGTCACCGAACCGCCTTGTCCCTGCTGGTGAGATGCAGCCGACGAGCCTCACCTTGAGTGGTTGTGGCTTCGCCACGACCACGGAGCGGGCGGTCCGCTGTATCCCTCCGCCACCCTGTGCAAGCACAGGGACCAGTCCCCGGCACACGGTGTGATCAGCACCGAGATGCCCTAGACCGGGGGCCCATCGCAAGGGATGGGTTCCTGAGACCCGCCGACTGCGTTGAGCCGGATCGTATTCTCCCTGCGAGTCGAACTCACAGGCAGGTCACCTGATGGCACATCGAACCACGGTGCCCCCACCGCCTGGCAGCACGACGACGGCTGTACGGCAACGCGCCCGGACTCACATGGTCACGAACCGGGCACCATGGCCCTTCGCCGAGGTACTGGTGCACAGGGAGATGGAACACTGGTCCCCGTGAGCACCACCGGATCCAAGCGCCCCGCCCAGGTCAGCGCGGCCCGCCGCCGTACCGTCATCGACGCCCTGCGCCGTGGGGCCGTGCCCGAGAGCGGGCTCGACCTGCTCGCCACCGGGCTCGACCGGTTCGAGGCGGCCCTCGACGCGGAACTGGACGCCGTCGCGTCCGGCGGGTCCGTGTTCAAGGCCGTGCGCGGTGAGTACGGGTCCGGCAAGACCTTCTTCACCCGCTGGCTGGGAGAGCGGGCCAAGCGCCGCAACTTCGCCGTGGCCGAGATCCAGGTCTCCGAGAACGAGACGCCGCTGCACAAGCTGGAGACGGTCTACCGGCGGCTCACCGAGCGCCTCACCACCTCCAGCTTCCCGCCCAGCGCCCTGCGGCCGGTGGTCGACGCCTGGTTCTACGCCCTGGAGGAGGACGCCCTCGCCGCCGGCGCGACCGAGGACGAGCTGCCCGGCGAGGTGGAGAAGCTGCTCACCGCGCGGCTCGCCGAGGTGTCCCGGCACGCCCCGTCCTTCGCCACCGCCCTGCGCGGCTACCGGGCTGCCCTCGCCGACGGCGACGAGGCGACCGCCGCGGCCGTGCTGGCATGGCTCGGCGGTCAGCCGCACGTGGCCGCCGCCGCCCGTCGGTCCGCCGGGGTGCGTGGCGACCTCGACCACTTCGGGGCGCTCGGCTTCCTGCAGGGCCTGCTCACCGTGCTGCGCGACTCCGGCCACACCGGGCTCTTCGTCGTCCTCGACGAGGTGGAGACGCTCCAGCGGGTCCGCTCCGACGCCCGCGACAAGGCGCTCAACGCGCTGCGGCAGCTCATCGACGAGGTGCACTCCGGCCGCTTCCCCGGCCTGTACCTCGTCATCACCGGCACACCCGCCTTCTATGACGGCCAGCAGGGCGTCCAGCGCCTGGCCCCGCTCGCCCAGCGGCTCGCCACCGACTTCACCACCGACCCGCGCTTCGACAACCCCCGCGCGGTGCAGATTCGACTGCCCGGCTTCACCCAGGAGTCCCTGGTCGGCCTCGGCGCCACCATCCGGGACCTGTACGCGGACGCCGCCACGGCACCCGAGCGCGTGCGGACGGTCGTCGACGACGCCTACGTCGCCGACCTCGCGCGGGCCGTCGGCGGAGCCCTGGGCGGGAAGGTAGGCGTGGCGCCCCGACTGTTCCTGAAGAAGCTCGTCGGGGACGTGCTCGACCGTGTGGACCAGTTCGACGACTTCGATCCTCGGCAGCACTACAAGCTGACCGTCGCGAGCAGCGAACTCACCGACGTGGAGCGGAACCTGGCCGCCACGGTCACCGGCGGATCCGCGTCGGCCGACGACATCGACCTGGAACTGTGATGGCGGACGTCGACAGCCCGGCCGAGGCGGAGCCGACCGGGGAAGGAGCCGACGTACTCGACCGGCTTGACCCCGTCATCCTGCACCACATCGTCAACACCCTCGGCTGGCCCGACCTGCGCCCCCTCCAACGGGCGGCGATCACGCCGCTCATGGACGGCGAGGACGCCGTCCTGCTGGCCCCGACGGCCGGCGGCAAGACAGAGGCGGCCTGCTTCCCCCTGCTGTCGGCCATGGCCGAGCAGAAGTGGACCGGCACCTCGGTGCTGTACCTGTGTCCGCTGAAGGCACTCCTCAATAACCTCGTCGTCCGCGTCGACGCGTACGCCCAGTGGCTGGGACGGCGGGCGGCGCTCTGGCACGGCGACACCAAGGAGTCGCAGCGGCAGCGCATCCGCACCGAATCGCCGGACATCCTGCTCACCACGCCCGAGTCGCTCGAGGCGATGCTGATCGGCGTCAAGACTGATCACGCCCGCCTGCTGGGGAGCGTACGGGCCGTCGTGGTCGACGAGGTGCACGCCTTCGCGGGCGACGACCGGGGCTGGCACCTGCTCGCCGTGCTCGAGCGGCTGGAACGGGTCACCGGCCGGCCCATCCAGCGGATCGGTCTCTCCGCAACCGTCGGCAACCCCGCCCACCTGCTGCACTGGCTGCAGGGCGCGGGCGCGGGGACCCGTACCGGGCAGTTCGTGGCCCCAGGGGTTCGGTTCCCGGCGTCCGACGGGGCGGGCGACGGCGACCCGACCGCCGCGGAGCAGACCTCCAGGCCGGCGGGTGACGTGGAACTGGACTACGTGGGGTCCCTGGAGAATGCCGCGAAACTCATCGCGGCGCTGCACCAAGGAGAGAAACGGCTCGTCTTCTGCGACTCGCGGGCGCAGGTCGAACAGCTGGGCGCGGCTCTGCGGGCCCGCGAGGTGACCGTGTTTCTCTCCCACGCCTCCCTCTCCGTCGACGAACGCAACCGTTCCGAGCAAGCCTTCGCCGAGGCCCGCGACTGCGTCATCGTCTCCACGTCCACCCTCGAACTCGGCATCGACGTCGGCGACCTGGACCGCGTCATCCAGATCGACTCACCCGCCTCCGTCGCCTCGTTCCTGCAGCGCATCGGCCGCACCGGCCGGCGTGCGGGCACGGTACGCAACTGCCTGTTCCTCACCACCCGCAAGGACTCGCTGCTGCAGGCGGCGGGCTTGCTGCTGTTGTGGTCGCGGGGGTGGGTGGAACCCGTCCTCCCGCCGCCCGAGCCGCGGCACCTCGTGGCCCAGCAGCTCCTCGCCGTCACCCTGCAACAGCACAAGCTGGGTGATCAGTTGTGGGACCGGCAATGGAACGGCCTCGCCCCCTTCGACCGGTCGGCGGCACCCATCCTGCGCCACCTCACCGAGGAGGGATTCCTCGACACCGACGGCGGCCTCCTGTTCGTCGGCCCGGAAGCGGAACGCCGCTTCGGCAAGCGGCACTTCATCGAACTCACCGCGTCCTTCACCGCACCGCCGCAGTTCACTGTTCTGTCCGGGCGCACGGAGATCGGCCGCACCGACCCGAGCATCCTCACCGAGGAACGGCCCGGCCCTCGCCGGCTGCTGCTCGGCGGACGCAGCTGGCAGGTCACGTACATCGACTGGCTGCGCAAACGCGTCTTCGTCGAACCCGCCGACGGCGGCGGCGTCGCCAAGTGGATGAACGGCGGCATCACCGGACTGTCCTACGCCCTGACGCGCGCCATGCGCGAGGTCCTGCTGGAGGCGGACCCTCCGGTGTCCCTCACCCGGCGCGCCGAGGCATGCCTGGCCGAACAGCGTGAGACCGACGCACCCGACACCGTGTATCCGGGCGGCACACTGATCACGCGCGTCGGCAGCGACGTCCGCTGGTGGACCTGGGCCGGCTACCGCGCCAACGCCACCCTCGCCGCCACCCTCCAGTCGGTCACCGACCCGCTGCAACGCCCCACCGACAGCTGGCTGCGCCTGCGCGAGGACCTCACCCCCGCCGACTGGCGTGCGGCCCGCGAGAACGTCGGTGAGAACCTCGTCCTGCCCGACGTCGACCCCCGCGCCGTACGCGGTCTGAAGTTCTCCGCCGCCCTCCCGGAACGCCTCGCCGTCGCCACGGTCGCGGCCCGCCTGGCCGACTTCGAGAGTGCCCGTGCGGTGCTGTCGGAACCCGTACGGCTCGTCGGGTCAAGCGGTTCCGCCTGAGAACGGAGAGACAGGTGTCCCGCAGAGCGTGAAGCAGACCTACGACACCACTCGGAGTCACCGGGAACGCACCATGCCGTCGGGCGAGTTGATGCCTCTTGGGCTTGAGCCGGCCGGGACCGACCTCCGTCGACCGGCGTACGGGCGCCGTTGACAGCTTCGGAGAAAGGGGCAAGCCGGCTGGTCGGAGTCCACCCCCGAACCTCCGAAGCAAGCTCGCCTTCTGAGCAGGCTGCCCTTACTCCTTTACCTGGTCGGTGCCTCCACGCGTGCGGTGACGCCGAGGTCACGGCGCATCTCATCCCGTAGATCGGTCAGCCGGTCCCAGAGGTCGTCCACCCGTCGGCTCAGTTCTTCGACGCTCTCCTCCTGCCTCGGCTGCCCCGCGTCCAGACGCTTGACCAGCCCGTAGATCTTCCGCAGCGAACCGTTGGCGGCCCCCAGGACGGGCAGTACGGCATCGGACACGATCATGTGGCACTCTGCATGCTGGACGACGTAGGTGCTCCAACGCTCCTCCAGTTCCGCCCTCCGCACCTCGTCCAGGGTGCCGACCCGGCGCAGGTCATGCATGCATCCCGCCAGGGCATCCCGGGCTGCTCGCGCCGTGGCGTTCAACCGCGTGTACGCGGCGCGCCGTTCCTCGAGCAATCGGCTGTCCCAGTGACGGACCTGGTCCTCCTGGCGATGCCGCTCGGTCCGCTCGTGTTCACGGGTCCAGCCACGTTCCGCACTTCGCTGCGTAAGGAACACCGAGGCCAGGGAAACCCCGCCCCCGATCACCGCAGCCGCAAGCGCCACCAACGCCGTACTCATCACTCATCCCCCTTGCTCACCGATCTCACGACATTCTTCCGGGTATCCCCCACCACCACACCGGGATTGCTGTCATCCGGCGGGCATCCGACCGCCCTGGCGGCACCAGTGGTGGGGCCGTCGCCGGCATGAGGAAGGGACGTCAAGCGCTCTGAAAACACACTTGCCCGCGCCGCATCCGGATCGCAGGTTTCCGCCGTGCCGGGCACTTCCCGCATTGTGCAGCGCGCGGGAAGTGCCCGGCACGGGTGAAGTTCTCACCGTGGGGCTGCTGACCGGTCAGTGAGCGACTGCTCCGCTCGCGTGAGTCGTCAGCCGTGACCGGCCTGTTCCCCGACTCGACGGACGGCTGTCACCCGGCGGCGTCCTCCACGGTGACCAGCCCCGACGGCCCTTCCTCGGCCGCGTTCCTGGCGATGAGCGCGTCGATGTCCTTGTCGAAGGCGGCCCGGATGTCGGCCCCCAACCGCAGCCAGCCGAAGAACCGGGCCGCTTCCCTGGCGAGTTCCTCGCGGCGCAGGCCGGGAGACTCGGAAAGCACGCCCAGCAGGGCCACCTGACGCTCGGCCGGCGGAACATGCGAGACCTTCTTGCGGTCGAAGTCCGCACTGGGCGTACGGGCCGTCGCCACCTCACGACCGGGCAGGTCCCACGCCGTTCCCGTCCGCACCGCGGACTTTTTACCCGCCAGCCGCTTCAGCGCCTTACGGACGCTGGCCTGCACGATCTGGCCCGCACGATCGAGGTCCCAAGCCTCCCTCATCCTGCCGATCAGTACGTCCTCTTCAATGGGGCCCTCGACCGAAATGATGTGACGGGCCACCTCCGCGACGAGATTGACCGCCTCGGCCTCACGCAGATCGATGCTGCCGAGGCCCGTCCGCCTGCCCAGGGCACGTCGCAACTCGTACAGCTCCTCGAGACGCGTGGCGCGGTAGGGCGTGCTCCAGTGCGAGCGGTCCGACTCCTCGACGGGAACGATCTCGACCTCCGCCGTCACCGGCTCGGACACGACCGCCGGTTCCGGTTCCGCGGCGGGCGCGTAGGGATCGACCGCGCACGCCGCCTCGACGGCTTCACGCAACCGCCGCTTCGCGTCCTTGCGGTTGCGGTACCAGTCGGTTCCCCAGATGCGGTGGAGGTTCCAGCCCAGGCCGCGCAGGATCTCCTCCCGCAGCCGGTCACGGTCGCGTGCGGTACGCGAGGAGTGGTACATCGCGCCGTCGCACTCGATCCCGAGCGCGTACGACCCGGGAGCTCCCGGATGCCGGACCGCCATGTCGATGCGGAAACCGGCGACACCCACCTGCGGCTGTACGTCGTAGCCCCAGTCACGCAAGGTGGCGAGCACGTCCTCCTCGAAGGGGCTCTCCGGCGCCGCGTCCGCGTCGGGCGCGGCCGTGGCCAGGATCGCCGGGCCCTGCTCCGCGTACTGCAGATAACGCTTGAGGTGCTGGACGCTCTTGTTCGCGCTGTCCGGCAGGTCCCCGCCGTGGAAGGACGCCACGACCTCCACCCGGTGCCGCGCCCGGGTCACGGCCACGTTCAGCCGCCGCCAGCCGCCCTCGCGGTTGATCGGACCGAACTGGGCGCGCAGCTTGCCCTGCGCGTCGGGGCCGTAGCCGATCGACAGGATGATCACGTCGCGTTCGTCGCCCTGCACCGTCTCCAGGTTCTTCACGAAGAAACCGCCCAGACGGTCCTCGGTGAAGTACTCGTCGAGGTCGGGCCGCTCCTTGCGCGCCTTGGCGACCGCGTCCTCCACGGCCTCCGCCTGCGCCTTGGAGAGCGTGACGATGCCCAAGGTCAGGTGGGGACGCGTGGAGAAGTGGTGGACGACCCGTTCGGCCACCAGTTCGGCCTCGCGGACGTTGTCGCGCCGGTTGCTGCGGTCGTAGACGCCGTCGGCCTTGTAGAAGGCGACTCCCACGTTGTGGCCGTCGGTGACCGCGCCCGGGAACACCACCATGGAGTTGTCGTAGAACTCGTGGTTGCTGAAGGCGATCAGGTTCTCGTGGCGGCTCCGGTAGTGCCAACGCAGCGAAAGCTCGCGCAGCACGCCGCTTGCCTTGCAGGCGTCCAGGATGGACTCGAAGGAGTCGGGCTCCTCCTCGTCCCACTCGTCGTCATCGTCGGAGTCGCCGCCGGCGCTGAAGAACGAGGTGGGCGGGAGCTGCCGAGGGTCCCCCGCCACGATCAGGGCGTCACCGCGGTAGATGGCGTTCACGGCGTCCTGCGGAAGGACCTGGGATGCCTCGTCGAAGATCACCACGTCGAAGCGGAAGTCCGACGGAAGGTATTGGCTGACCGTCAGCGGACTCATCATGAAGCACGGCTTGAGCCGCTGCACGACGTCCCGCGTCTCGTCCAGAAGTCGTCGCACCGGCTTGTGCCGCCGCTGGAGCTTCGCCTGACGGCTCAGGATCGCGGCCTGGCCCGTCGTCGCCCTACGGGGACGCCGTGGGTTGCAGGCGGCGATCACCGTCGCGTGAGCGGCCTGCACCAAGCCGCGGTCCAGCCGGCGATAGCGCTCCACCAACTGGTCCCGGTCGGTGGCCCGCACCACTGAGAGGCGGCCGTCGGTAGCCAGCTGGTGTTCCACCCAGGCGCGCAGCACCGTGCGTTCCACAGCCACGCGGAACAGCGACGCCGGCACATCGCGGTCGGCCAGCTGAGTCGGCAGCTCCTCCAGCCCGTAGTCGCTCAGCACCTCGCGGGCTTCGGCGGAACGGAGCCAGGCGTCCGGGCCGTACGGATCGTCGGCCATACGGTCGAGCAGGGCGCCTGCAGAAGGGAACCCGGACTCCAGCTCGGCGCGGATCTCCACTGCTCGCGCCGCTGCGAAGTGGCTGCTGAGTACCTCCCTCCGCTCCAGCCAGTCGCGGTTGCGGCGCTCCACCGACGCATCGGGCGCCGTGTAGCACAGCAGGTGCGCGGCCTCGGACGTCAGGGGAGCGGCCGATCCGGTGCCGGACGCGGTGCGTCTGGCGTTGAGGGCCCAGTCCAAGGCGCCGTGGACGGTCTCCCGTGACGTGCGGCTTCCGTCGTACAGCTCGCCGAGCAGGCCGCGGTGCTCCGCCTCGGAGTTCAGGAAGTCCTCCTCGGCGGTGCGCGCCGCCACCACAGCCGCCACAGAGGAGCGGGCGCCGCCCAGGGTCAGCCAGTCGGTGCCGCCTCCCGAGGGATCGGTGGCACGAGCCACCGAGTGGATCAACGAAGCCGCCTCGTCGAGAGGGTCGAGGTGCGCGCGCAACCAGGACAGGGCCTCGGGGAGGGAACGGTCCCGCAGACCAGAGGCGGCAGGATCCAGGGCAGGAGCATTCGTGAAGGTCTCCCAGTCGGTGCACTCCGCCCGCAGCCGGGCCGCTGCCTCGAGTACTCCCCGAACGGTGGGCCGGCCGGCGCAGAGAGCGTGGACAACACCGCTTCGCCGGACCGGGTCCGCCAGGACCGGACCGGCCAGCCGATGGGCGTCGGACGCGGCGGCCAGCGCGGTGGCCAGTGCGGCGGTGCGGGGTCGGCCGTCCGGCGCGTACCCGCCCAGCAGTGCGACGGATTCGTGAGCCGAGGTCGATTCGGTTCCGGCCTCGCTGCCCGTGGCCGTCAGCCGGAGGGCACGGCGCAGCAGCTCTTCCGCCACCGTTGCGTCGCCGTCGGTGAGCGGTCGGTCGTCGAGACGTGTGTCCAGGCCCGCGTACCAGGTGCACAGCAGGTCCTGGTCATGGGCCTCCTGGGACTCGAACGACGCCGTTTTTCGTTGTGCCGTGTGCGCTGCGGCAACCGCCGCGCGTGCCGAGGAGAGAGTGTGGCCCGCTGCGTCGGCGAACTCCCGGCGGCCGACGGACTGGACGGTGTCGATGAGCTGTACGGCGTCCCCGAGTGCTGGCACATGGGCGCGCAGCCACGCGGCGGCCGCCTTTGGTCCGGCACTGTCCAGGGCGGTGCCGTGCCGGCCCAGTCGCGGCTCTCGCAATGCGGAGGCCCAGGTGCTCAGGTCGCTCTCCAACCGCTCACCCCACTGGGTGAGGGCGGGCTCGGGAGTGGTCCCGTGGGCGAGCTGCGCGGTCAGACGACGACGGCGGACAGGGTCGGCCACCACGGTCGGAGCAAGCCGGTGGGCTTCCTCCGCCTGACGCAGCGCGCCCTCCAGGGCGTCGAGATCAGGCAGGTCGTCACTGGTGTGAGCACCGAGCAGTTCCCCGTGTTCCGTCACCACGGCCCGTACGGCTTGGTGCGTCTGTTGCCAGGCAGCCGCCCGGGCTATGTGCTCCAGCAGGTCGCTGTGCCAGGACCCGCCGGTGCTGACCCCGCCGACGAGTTTGCGGTCGGCCCGGACCTGGGAGGACAGGCCCGCTGCGAAGCGCCGTCCGTTCTCCGAGAGCCTGCGCACGGCCTCGGTCAGTCCCGCAGTGTGGGGCGTGTCGGGACCGAACACGTCCTGCGCCGCCTGCCGGGCCTTGTCGAGGGCGTCCATGAGGTGGTGCAGTTCGTGCACAACCTGACGTGCTCGTGACAACACCGCCGGATCGAACCAGGCATCGGGAGCCCGGTGCGTGAGGGTGGCGAGCGCGACGAGATCCGTCACGGACCGCACCTCGGAGGTGGTGTCCGGCAGCTCGCAGCCCAGCAGGGTTGCCGCATCCACCGCGTACTTCGCGGTGCCGTCCAGCATGTCGGCGAGGGCACCCCAGTGAGAGGCGAGCGAGTCGGCCTCGTCCCTGCCGAGGACGGTGAGATCGGCGCCGGGCGGCTCGAGTGCGCCGAGCGCGAGCTCTGCTGTCTCCGGCTGCTGGGGCAGATGCGCCGGCATGTCCGCCCAGCCCGGCCCCGCGTGCTCCCGGGCGGTCGCGCGGGCGGCGACCGTACGGTCACGACGGGCTTCGAACTCTCCCAGCGCCGTAGCCACGAGGCTGAGGGCCGCCTTCTGTGCGGCGGCGAAGCCCTCCGGAGAGAACCACGCCTCCAGTGGACGATGCAGGGAACCGGACAGATCCGCCAGGTCACACAGGTCCATCGCTTCAGGCAGGGAGCCAGGCTCGTCGACGCCCAGAGCCCGGGCGAGTTCGCGGGCCGAGGCCGTTGCGCTCCCCAGCAGGTCGGCCGTCTTCCGGAGGTCCTGGCCGAGATCCTTCGCCTGCCGCTCGGTCAGTCCCGTCAGATCGAGGCCCCGCGGTTCGAGGGAGGCCAGCGCCTGCTCCGCCGCCGGCGGCTCGGTGCGCAGACGCGGAGACACCTCCTGCCAGCGGTCACCCACCAGATCCTGAGCGGTCTGCTGGGCGCGCCCCACGCGACGCAACGCGTCGAGGAAGGACTCGACCGGATCGGTCACGGCGTGCGCGATGTCCGCCTCGGTGAGCCACCACTCAGGCACGGAAAGCCGTTCGTCCAGCAGACCGAGCAGTCGAACGAGCCGCTCGACCTGGTCCGACGTCGTGAACTCCGCGCCGTCCGTGTTGAGTGCCTCGTAACCCGCCACGGCGGACAGAAGTCCGTGCAGGGCCGTGCGTGCCTCCTCCAGCGCGGGGCCGGGGTGGGGCAGATCCGTGCGCAGTCCACGCCACGGAAATCCCGGATCGGCCACCGCCTCCCAGGAATCACCGACGGCGTCGGCGGCCTGGAGCACCTTCTCCAGATCGGCCGCGGAGAGGGAGGAAGCGTCGAATCGCCGGGGGGCGCCGTCACCGGCTCCGGACACGTAGGCGACGGGAGCGTCGTCGAGGCGGCCCACCTGACCGATGACGTCGTGCAGCGAGCGGCCCAGCGGCTGACGCGCCTCGTTCACCGCGGTGGCGTAGTCCGACAGTGCCTCACGGTCGGCGCGCGCCTGCACCCTCTCCTGGTCGGGGAGTTCGGTCGCCTGCGGCTGTTCGGAGAGTGCGCGGCCCAGTTCCTGAGCGACGGCCTTGCGGCTGGTGTTGCGGCTGTGCAGGGGGAAGGCGTAGGAGTCCAGGCCCACCGACGTCAGGCGCTGCAGTACGACGTCCAGCGCCGCCGCCTTCTCACTGACGAACAGCACGCTGCGGCCGGCGTGCATCAGCCCGGCGATGATGTTGGTGATGGTCTGGCTCTTGCCCGTCCCCGGAGGACCGTCGAGTACGAAGGAGCGGCCGGCCACAGCGGCGGCGACGGCCTGCCGCTGCGAGGTGTCCGCGTCCAGAACCAGGGGGGTGTCCTCGGGAGGGGCCAGTTCGTCGATCCGCTCCGACGGCACTTCCTCGAAGTCGAAACGGTCGGAGGCGAGGGCGTCACCGGGACCCACCGCCACCGCGCGCACCAGGTCGCTGTCGAGGAGCCGGTCCTCGTTCTCGAGCAGGTCCCGGTACATGGCCTCCTTGTGCGAGGCGAAGAGCGCCATGACGGCGCGTTCCTCCACCTCCCACAGGGACTTGCCGGCCACGGCCTTGCGCACGGCTTCGAACACCGCGGTCACGTCGGTGCAGTCGGTCTCCGCGACAGGCGTCCAGTCGATGCCGAACTGCTCTAGTTTGATGGGCAGTGCCGGATTGAGCTGCGGGTCCTCGTCGTTGTTCGCCTGGAGAAGCACCCGCCCGGTGGGCGTCCGTACAAGTTCCACGGGAAGGAGGATCAGCGGTGCCTGGCTGCTGGTGGTGGCTCCGTCCTCACGCCAGTGGAGGATGCCGACACCCAGGTGAAGGGTCCACAGACCGTAGTCGTTGAACACCTGTGTCGCCTTGGAACGGAGGGCTCGCAGCGCCCGCTGCAGGGCAGGGGCCGTGGTCTTCTGTGTGACGACGTCGTATTTTCCCGGAGGAGGGAGCGACGTCTCCTCCCCCTCCGCGCCCTCCGCAGGCACCTCGTCCGGCAGCGCGGCGAACTGCAGAGCGCGGTTCTCCAGCAGGCTTACGAGCACCGCCGGTGCGGGAGCCGACACCTCGAGCGTCGAGGCGCGGGTATGCCTGAAGTTCAGCAGCCGGTTGCGTCCACTGAGGTCCACGAGTGACGTGCGCCAGCCCGCCAGGATCGTTTTGAGGCGTTCCAGATCGCTGCCGCCCCCGAATGCACCCGGATTCGTCGTCACAGTCGTGTCCCTGCTCTCACGTTGCGCTGCTCAGGCCCGGGAGGGAAAGCGCGGACTTCTTCCAGGGACACGGCGATGCGGGCAGGCCCGACGTTCTCCGACTGATCCCTCTCTGTGCGACATGCTCGCCTTGTCGCACTCGCCCCCCCCCACAGACGGACGGATTCTATGGTGACCATGTGAAATTTAGAAGTGGACCTTGTGTTCGCTGCGCTCCAAGTGTTCCATCACCGCCTGATGCGCCCGCCATCCGTCCGGAAACTTCGGTGGGACGTCCAGGTAGACCAGACTGCTGCGCGGATGCCGGTCCAGCAGGTGCGCGGGCCACCACCACGCAGGCGAAGCGGTGCCGGGAGAGCAGGACGCACAGGCGGCCGGTCTCCAGGTGGAAGGCGGAAGCGTCCTGGCGGCCGGAAAGCGGGTGCCAGACGAGGGTGACGTCGAACTTGCGGCCCTGGATGCGGTTGGCCGTTTCCACGGTGACCGCCGTCAACCCGCGTGCCGCCAGCCGGGCCCGTGCCGCCAGCCGGGCCCGTACCGCGTCCGCCTGCACCGTCCGCGCCGCGCCGATCGCGATGCGGGACTCGGCGAGCGACTCGCCGTTGACCAGGGCGCCCCGCTCCAGGAAGCGGGCGGCAGTTGCCGCGAGGGCTTCGGCGACCTCCGGGTCGTCGTCCAGGGTGTGCCGGGCGGGCAGCTCCAGCAGGCCCCAGCTCGACTCTGCGGCGCGGGACAGGACAGTGTCCTGCGGGGTCGTGCGGTGTGCCGCGCTGCGGTAGGTCAGGACATGGTCGGCGGCCTTCGTGCCCGAGGTGAAGGGATAGAAGGGGTAGAACGCCTTCTCGACCAGTGGCACCGCCATCTCCGGCAGGCCCCAGGAGACGGGCAGTTGGTGACGTTTCAGGTCCTTGTTGTGCGCGAGGGTGACGTCGACGGCATTGCGCAGCGGGACCCAGGTCAGGCCGTGCCAGCGGTCGCGAACGGGTCCAACTAACCCGGATCGCCCACGAAGAGCACCTGTGAGTCTTCCGGGCCGAACAACGGGGCCGTCGCGAGCAGCGCGTCCGACCGCATCTGGTGCGCCTCGTCGACGATGGCCCAGCGCCACGGGGCGCACTTCTCGGGCTTCACGTACGACCACTTCTTCGCCGTGGACACCACGACCGGCAGATTGCGCAGGTCCGTTGTCTCCTTGCTGCCGGTGACGTTGGCGTGCCGACGGACGTACGCGATGCCCTCGCCGTTGGGCACGAGGGGTTGTGGCGCGCGCAGAGGGCGCCGATGCTCCTCTTTGTCCGCGCCGCGGCCCACGGTGTACGTCTCCGGCTCTGCCGCACGACCCTGCTCCAGGTACGGCAGCAACAGTGCGGCGAGACGTTCGACGAAACCGAATCGCTCGGCACGGTCACGAGGCTGGCGTACCGTCAACGACATCGGATGGGCCGGATCGATGCCTGCGAGGGCGGCCGGCGGTGCGCAGGCCTTCCCGGCGAGCCGCAGCGGCACCAGCACGAAGGGACGGTCGTCCAGGTGGTCGTGGCGTACCGTCTCGGCCATTGAGTTCCAAGCCGCTCCAATCTTTTCCAAGATCGTGCGCTCTGCTCGGTCGAGAGCAGTGCGCTCCCCGTGCTCCCGATAGCTGCGGAGGGCGTCGTTCGAGGGGTGGGGTCAGTGCTGTGTGGCGACCATGCTTTCGATCTCCTTGAACACGAGGTCGGGGCGGTCCTTCGGGACGTCGTGGGAGCTGCCCTCGGCGGTGACGAGCGTTCGGTGGGGCCCGTCCTGGACGAACGAGGCGGCGGCGTCCCGCCAGCGCTGGGCGTCCTCGGGGGATCCGTCGAACGGGGTCTTCTCCGAGACGATGACCGTTGCCGGTACCGCGTCCGGCCACGTGACCTTGTGGTAGGCCTTGTTCGTCGGGACGAAGCTCTCCGCGGTGGAGATGAGCTGGCGGTTCTGCGGCTTGTCCGGGTCCTTCTTCGCCGCGTCGACCTGGGGCCGGCTGAGGGCTACGAGGCGGGCGATCCCCTCGTCCGTGAAGAGCGGGGGCAGGTTGGCGTCGACGAGGACCGCACCGGAGAGCATCTTCGGGTTGTCCTTGGCGAAGCAGGTCGCGATCTGGCCGGCCTGGGAGTGGGCCACCAGGGTCACGTTCTTGGTGACGCCCAGCTGCTGGAGCCCCGACTCGAGGTCGCTGACGGCGCTCTCGACCTTCCACGGACCGGGCACCACGTCGCTCTTGCCGAGTCCGGCCCGGTCGTAGGTGATGACGGTGGCGCCGGTGGCCGCGTGAAGCCTGGGGACGAGGTCCTTCCAGTAAGAGGAGTCCTCGCCGCCGCCCGAGTCCAGGACGATGGTGGAGCCGTGGCCCCGCGTGACGTGGAAGGCCAGACGGTGACCGCCGTTGTCGATCATGTGCAGCTTCGCTTCGTCCGCCCGGCTGGTTCCCGGCGAGGCGGACGAGGGGGCGGACGGCGAGGGCGGGTGCTTGGAGGCGGAGTCGTGGTCGCTGCAGGCCGTGACGGTGCCAGCCGTCAAGGTCAGCAGGGCGAGGGCCGATAAGGCCCGGTGTGCGGACCGGCGGTCGGGCGTGGTGCGGGACATGGCTGATCCTTTGGACTACGGGTGCTGTGGAGACTGCGATATCCATCATTCGGTGAACTGGTTGACCGCAGAATCCGGCTGGCACGCGTGTCGGTGGTGCAGCTGAGGCGAGTGTGCGCGGTGGGGTTGTCCCCCGCAAGCGATCACTGGTCCGGTGCCTCCGGGCGCTGCCCGCGTAAGTGCCTGTCTGCGCCGCCGGCCTCGTTGGTGAGGCCTTCACCGCCTGGTCACCGAGGCCGGCGGAACCTGGAGCAGATACGTTCCTGGGGATCACGCTCGGTGAGGATCAGCCCCTGACGGACCGTGCGATGCGAAAGCCCACGTCGTCGACCTGGAAGGTCGGGTGGCTACGGCGGCGCACGGAGGCCCGGCAGCTCCAGTGTTCGTCGAACCAGCCACCGCCGCGCAGCACCCGGTAGGCGCCATAGGCCTCGGCGTCGTAGATGTCCCAGCACCACTCCCAGACGTTGCCGAGCATGTCGTACAGGCTCCACGGGTTCGGCCGCTTGCCGCCCACGTCATGCACTCGTTCCTGCGAGTTGCCTCGATACCAGGCGGCCTCGTCGAGCGGCCCGTAACGCGGTCCGGTCGTCCCGGCACGGCAGGCGTGTTCCCACTCGGCCTCGGTCGGCAGCCGGTACCCATCGGCGGACGGGTCCCACGCGATGCCCTCACCCTCGGCGGGGAAGCGGTAGGCGAGTGTGAACCCGTCACGCTGCGACAGAGCGTTGCAGAACCGGACCGCGTCCCACCAGGAAACACCCTCCACGGGTAACCGGTCCCCCTGAGAGGTTCCCGGCCGCTTCCCGGTGATCTGTGCGTACAGCGACTGAGTCACCTGGAACGCCGCCAATTGGTAAGGCGCGAGCTCGACCGACCAACTGCGTTCTGTCCGCCGGTCCGAGAGCGTCACCTGCCCCGGCGGGACGGCGATCATTTCGCTTCCTGCGCCCGTGTCCATGAGCAGGTAATCCTAATCCCGCCCACTGGCGGCCCGCACGGCCCCTCGCCATGCGGTCCGGCCGCTCGACACTCACCGTGATGAAGGCGGCGCGCCGCCTGCCGACTACGCGCCACCTCGACATGCGAGCTCATCAGTCCCACACCCGTGTATGGCGCGGTGCGTGCGCGGACAAGAGGATCAGATCACTGTAACCATCTGCAACGAGTGCAAATGCGACGTCGCCGAGTAGGGGGTGCGGGGGACCGTGGCCGCCACCGGCGGTCAGGGTGTGCCGCTTTGATCGATCGGGCCACTGCGGTGGTAGACGGGCGGGTTCGCTTCCTCAGTCATGTTCCATGGGCAACTACCGCCGTTCGGGCTGCCTCAATCGTGTT
This sequence comes from Streptomyces sp. NBC_01635, assembly GCF_045209715.1. Taxonomy (NCBI): domain Bacteria; kingdom Bacillati; phylum Actinomycetota; class Actinomycetes; order Kitasatosporales; family Streptomycetaceae; genus Streptomyces; species Streptomyces sp. NBC_01635. The sequence continues at coordinate 7,763,624 of NZ_CP109277.1, forward strand.
GATCATCATGCTGTGGTGTTCGTTCGCTTGAGCTACGTTCTCTGAGTGATCGACTCTCAACTCCCCAGTGAGTACAGCCGTTCGTCCGCGCTCCAGACCGTTCTCTTCGGCACGCAGGCCGAGCAGCTCCATGGGCCATGGCGCGAGCTGTTCAGCTCCGCTCCCTTCGCCTTCCAGGAAGGGCTGACACATCGAGAGCGCACCGAACTGTCCTACCAGCGACTCCACTTGGTCAATGAGGCTGTTCCCGATGCTCGGGCTCTGGTTGCCGACGCCGCTTCCCTGACCGCGTTGCACGAATGGGCAGGGGCCGCCGATGCCGGCATGGCGACGATCGCGAGCATCCACTTCAATCTGTTCCTCGGCAGCCTCCTGGATCACGACCACGAGGACCGGGACCTGACGCCCTACCTCCGGATGGAGCGTCTGGGGACCTTCCTGTGCACCGAGCAGGCGCACGGCAATGACGCTGCACAGCTGGAAACCACCGCCACGTTCGATCGGGCGTCAGGCGGCTTCGTGCTCGACACCCCGTCCGACGGCGCCCGAAAGTTCATGCCCAACACAAGCTCTGTAGGGGGTGCGAAGGACGCACTCGTCGCGGCCCGGCTGATCGTTGACGGGGAGGACAGGGGCGTGTTCCTGTTCCTGACCCCTCTCAGTGACAAGAGCGGGCGGCATCTGCCGGGTGTTGAGGTCCGGGACCTGCCCCAGACCGGAAGCGCTCCCGTGGATCACTGCACCACAGCGTTCCGCGGCGTCCCCCTGCCGTTCACCGCCCTGCTCCAGGGGGACCACGGACGGCTCCGCCCGGACGGCCGGTTCGTCAGCTCCCTGGGCAACAGCCGCAAACGGTTCCTCCACTCCATCGGGCGCGTGACCATGGGCAAACTCTGCATGAGCGCCTACAGCCTGGGAGTGACCCGGCACGCCTTGGGCATCGCCGTGCGGCACGCCCACAACCGGCAGACAGCAGGAATGACCAAGGGGCAGCGAGTGCCCTTGATGTCACATCGGAGCCACCACACACCGCTCCTGGACGCCCTTGCCTCGACTTACGCAGCCACGTTGCTGCACCGGTCCGTCGTCCGGCAGTGGAGCCGGTCCACGGAGGCCGACCGTGAGGACTGCGAACGGCTGATAGCCGTCGCCAAGGGGTGGATCACCTGGCGGGCCCGGACCGTCATGACGGAGTGCCGCGAGAGGTGTGGCGCGCAAGGGCTCGCCCTGGCCAACGGCATAACGTTCCAACTGGCCGCCAACGAGGGAACGATCACCGCCGAGGGAGACAATCTCGTCATCTGGACCAAGGCGGCAGGGGAGATGCTTCTGGGGGGCCTCACCCCGAAACCGGCCAATGAGACACTGCCCGAAGAGCGCTCGCTGCGCGATCCGCAGCACTTGCAGGACCTCCTGGCGGACGTAGAGCGAATATGGCACGAGCGGGCGCGTACGCGGCTGCGCACCAAGGGGGCTCGCTCACCCCTGGAGCGATGGAACGCAACGGTCACCTCGGCCCTGAAGCTCGTCGACGCGCATGCCCACCGTCTGGCCGCCGAGGCTCTGCTGAGTGCGTCCGCCCAAGCCGCATCAGCGCATGCCCGGTCGCTGCTCGTGGACCTGCACGGCCTCTTCGCCCTTCGAGAAGTGGCTGCTCACAGCGGCGACCTGCTGGCGCAAGGGCGTCTCACTGCGGATCAGGTCCTGGTTCTGCCGGACGTCATCGAGAGTGTCGTCACGGACCTCGCACCTCATGCGCTGGAGATGGTCGAGGCGTTCTCCGTGCCTCATGAGCTTCTGGACCGCCACCCCATACTGCACCTGGACGGTTCAAGCAGCCTCGCCTCGGCCCTGCCGTGACTCCTGCGTACCCGACGGACCTCGCTGCGACTGGTTGAAGCAAGGTTCCCCGCCGTCGACAAAGCCCGTGAGGGCGGTTGCCGTACGTGCCTGACGACCTCTCGGGTATGCGTGAGGCACGTACGGAGGACGGCACTTGCCTCACGCCTCGGCGCATCCCGAGACAACGCGCGGGCGGGCCCTTCGGGCACCGGGTTCAGCAGTACAGTGCGCGGTGGGATGTGTGGGTGAACCCGTCACCGGCGCTCAAGGCGTACACGACGCGTCCGCAGAAGTCCTGGTACTCGGCTTCCTGCGCCGCATCCAGCGTGATGGCCGGCACCGGCCCGGTCCGCACTCCGCGCCCCATGGCCTTGAGCAGGCCGGGCGGCGCCTTGAACTCCATCACATCCAGCACGCGTCCGAAGTTGTCGACGAGACACCGTATGTCCGTCTCCTCCGCCAGCTCGTCGAGTGCCTCGGTGAGCCGGCCGGTTCCCTGCTCCGCTCGGGCGAGCATGGTGTGGCAGGCCCGCAGGGTGTGCAGATGCTCCGCCGGAATGTCCACGGAGTACAGGCACGTCAGCTGCCGGCCCCGCGAGTCGTGCAGGGCATAGCCTTTCCGGCCCTCCTGCCCTCGGGCCGCCGGGACCAAGGCCTGCCAATGGAGTTGGGACGGAAAACACTGCTGGATTTCGCTCCACTTGTCATATGCGGTGCGGATCAACAGGTCCTGTCCCTCACTCAGATCGTTCCGGTAGAAGTAATACAGGTTGTACAGCAAAGGCTGTTCGATCCCGATGAACATACCGAGGAACACCGGATCGTCCGGGACCAGGAACCGCATCGAAATCCTCCTTTCTGACATGGGTGGTACTACTGGGCGGCGGGCTCGAAGAGGATGGTCAGGACGCTCATCCCGGCGGCACGGCCGGCCATGAACCGAGCCGTTCCCTCACCGCGCATCGGATGGCGCAGGGGGTACGCCCGGTCGTTCAGGCCCCGACTCGGCTCGGCAGTGATCTGCTGCGGATCCGGGTCACGGACGGCGTCCGCATACAGAGCCCCCGCACCGTTTCGTCGGCGGGAAACCGGTAGCGAGTCAGTCTCGACTCGGTGATCGGGTCCGGCGCTAGGTCGGTTCCCGCTGGAGGTCCCGATGGAGTCCTCCGGCGGCCGCGTGGGTCTGCACCATGAACTTCACGGTGGACAGCAGCGCTCCGGTGCGCGGGTGGCATGCGGTGAGTCCTGTTGCCGAGAACGCGCCGTCGTGGATGCGCAGGGTGAGGCGGTCCTGGTGCGGGACGTCCCGCACGTCGAGAATGTGCCGCGTACCTCGCGTACCTCGCACAAGGCGGAACATCTCGGAGACGTGCACGGTGTCGCCCGGCCGCGCGTACGTGAGCAACTCGCCGGACTTCATGCGCTGGAGCGGGTGGAGGCGGCTGGAGGCGCCGGCCTCGGCAAGAACGAGGTTCTGACGGTAGGTCGACTGCTGGTCGGTCGACACCCGCTTGTAGGCCGGATCGGCCATGCTGCTCCCCGCTCCTGTGGACGGATCCGACCCCAGCCGTCGTCGAACGATGGCGAACTCAAGTGGTCGGCGCGTCACCGCTGTTCAGGAGATCAGCGTAGACCTCTGCCGGAGTGCGACGTCCATGGGTCTTTCGCGGACGATGGTTGAGCTCATGGGCGAGGGAGTCCAGGTCGGCCTGGCTGAACGTGCGGAGGTCCGCGCCCTTGGCGAGGTACTGCCGCAGCAGCCGGTTGTGTTCTCGTCGGTGCCACGCTGCCATGGGCTGCGCGGCTTGCAGAGGTAGGGCTGAGCCTGTCCAACGCTCACCGGCCGGTGACCTGCCGCGATTTGCTCCCGCCCTCGTGAGCGCCGCGGCGGGATCGGAGCGCTCACGAGGGCGGGGTCGCGCACGATCACGGCCGTGGCCCGGTTCCGGTTACCGTCTCGGTCCCGCGACGGCGTAGGCCGCGGTGCCGGCGACTGTGAGGACCAGGGCCGTCCAGGTGCCCGCCGCCGTGCCGGGTGGCAGCAGCATCCAGGTCGCCACCTGCATCGGCACACTCGTCGGGGGCGGGGCGAAGAACGAGAACGAAAGCCAGGCGAACGGCAGCGTCCACGCGTACGGGCCGCCCGAGAGCGCCGCGCCCAGGGCGACCAGTCCCATCAGGCCCGCGCTGTCCCGGACGACGAACGCGATGGTGGCCATGTCCTCGCCCATGGTCTGCACGGTCAGCAGGACCGTGCCGACGACCGCGCCGGCGAGCAGCACGTGCGCCGCTCTGCGGGGCACCCAGCGGATCGCGGCCGTCCGGTCCAGCGCGAGGTCCTGTCCGCCGAGCCCGATCGACACCGCCATGGCCCCCGCGGCGAGGACGAGCACGGGCAGCCGCAGATCACCGGGCTCCTCGCCCCCGCTCCGGGAGAGCGCCCACGCCGCCACCGCGCTGATCACCACCGCGGCGAGCGACGCGGGCACCTGACGCGAGCGCGCGTACAGCGTCAGCCACCTCACCGGGACGCACCGCCGGACAGGGCGTCGAAGGCGTCGCCCCTGCCCTCGCAGGAGAGCGCGGCGGCGCGCATCGCGTTGATCCGCGAGAGCTGCTCGGCCCGCGGCAGCGCCGTGAGATCCTTCCACACCGGACGGGTCTCGGCTTCGACCTCGCTGCGCAGCCTCGCCGACTCCGTGCCGGGAAGCGGCCTGAGGTCCCCGAGGACCCAGCCCACCGCGACGGCCTGCGCGAAATCCTCGCTCCCCCAACTGCTCCAGCCCACAGGGGTGCACCCCGGCACCATGGCTTCGGCGATCAGGGCCCGGGTCAGCTCCTCGCCCTTCGCGGCGGCGATGACGCCGTCGTCGAAGTCGAAGAGCACGGTCTGGGCGGACCACTGCGGCATGGCGCCGTCCGGCAGGACGGCGGTGTTCTCCCGGACCGAGACCGGTGCCCGGTCGCCCAGGGCGCCGTGCAGCAGGCGCAGTGCTTCCTTACCGGGCCCCGCGAGGTCGGCGAGTCGTGCCCGGTGCGTCCTGGTCACGCACACCGGGCCGTCGCACACCAGCTCCGCGGCGGCCTCGTCCAGGACGTACATCCGGCGCGGGTCGGAGGGGAGGACGAGCAGGGCGAGTACCGCGCCCGCCAGGACGGGCGTCAGGGCGACCAGCCGGGCGCGCCGGGTCGTGGCGACCAGCAGCGCGAAGCCGGTCGCGGCCAGGCCGAGCAGCCAGATCGTCTGCCCGACGTGCACGGAGGCAGAGAGCGTGACGAGCACATCGCGCACCTCCTCCACCGCCGGTGACAGCAGGGAGACCCGGTTCGGCTCCGTGCTTGAAACCCCCGCCGCGGTGGTCGTCTCCGTCCGGCCCAACGACATGTGCATGAGGGCCGTGAACACGAAGGCGCCCATGGCCAGCGCGGGCGGGGTGAGTACGGACGGCAGGGCCCGCCCGGCCCCCATGCCCAGCACCGCACCCGCGACGAGGAAGAGCGCCCCCACCAGCGAGATCGGCAGCCATCCGAGGTGCGTGTACTCGGTGCGGGCGAGCACCTGGACGCCGCCCACGAGGATGAGGAGCGCGAAGGCCGAGGCCAGGGTGATCGCCGTCGTGCCCGCCAGCATGGCCGCGCGGTGCCAGGCGGGCCGTGGCGTGGTCGTCAGGAGCTCCGGCATCCTCGAGCGGTGGTCGCGCAGGCCCTGCAGCGCCCCGAGCCCCACGGCCAGCGGCCACAGGTAGAACAGCAGGCTGCGGGTCCACATCGCCAGGGACGTCCACTGGGCCGTCCACGCCGTGGTGCCCCTCCACCACGAGGCGTCCACCAGGTACAGGAACGCCAGCGCGCTCGTGACGACCACGGCGCCGGCCCACGGGGCGACGGAGCGCCTCAGCTCGATGCGCAGAACGCGGAGGTTCACCAGGTGCCCCTTTCCCGGTCGGAATCCTGCAGCAGCGCCGAGTAGCCGCGCTCCAGGGGGCTGTCGCCCACGTGCTCGGGGCCGCCCGCCGCGGCCAGTTCGTCCGGGGTGCCCTGGAAGACCAGCCGGCCCTCGGCGAGGAGCACCACGTCGGTGCAGGCGGCGGCGACGTCCTCCACCAGATGGGTCGAGACGAGCACGCAGGTGTCCGTACCCAGCTCCTGCAGCAGCTCGCGGAAGCGCAGCCGCTGCGCCGGGTCCAGGCCGACCGTCGGCTCGTCCAGCAGCAGGATCGTCGGGTCGTTGACGATGGCCTGGGCGATGCCGACCCTGCGCACCATGCCGCCCGAGAGGGCCTTCAGCTTCTCGTCGGCGCGGTCCGCCAGACCCACCCGCTCCACGGCGCGCTGCACCGCCGCGGGGATCTCCGCCTTCGGCACCTCCTTCAGCCACGCCATGTACTCGACGAACTCGCGCACAGTGAAGCGCTTGTAGTAGCCGAACTCCTGCGGCAGGTAACCGATCCGGCGGCGCAGCGCACGGTGCTCGCCCATGCCGCCCACGGACTCGCCGAGCATCTCCAGGGTGCCCTCGGTGGGGCGCAGCACGGTGGCCAGGGTCCGGATGAGGGTGGTCTTGCCCGCCCCGTTGGGGCCGAGGAGTCCGTGTACGCCGGTGCCCAGCGACAGGTCGAGGCCGTCGACGGCCATGCGTTTCCTGCCGACCCTGACCTTCAGCCCGGTGGCCCGGATCTCCCAGGCGTAGGCCGTCGGTGCGATGTCGGCCGCGCTCACGGCGGACTTCATGCGGTGTTCCTTTCCGATGGTCATCGATGGACTCCCAGCACGGAGTACGCGCCTCTGCGGGCGATCACGACCCCGATACCGAGTGCGAGGAGCAGCCCCCACGCGGGCAGACCGCCCGTCTGCAGGGCGAAGGTCGTACGGCTGGTGGCCAGGGTCGGCGCCACGACCACGGCGGCCCACACGGCGGCCAGCACGACGGCGGCACGGGTCACACCCACGACACCGCCGAGTGCCAGCGTCGCCGCCGTGAAGGCCAGACAGGGCAGCAGCCACTGAGCCACCATCACCCCCGTCGCCCATCCGCCCACCAGCAGCGCGGGGACGACCACGCCGAGCACGGACGCGGTGCGCCGCAGCACCAGAGGGAGCCCGGCCCTGGGCACCGAGGCCGTCAGTTCGTACGCCGGGTCCAGACCGCGCGACCAGGACGCCGCGACGCCGAGCACGGGCAGGACCGGCGCGAACAGCAGCACCAGCGACACCTCGCCCGAACCGGTGTCGCCCAGGTCGAGCAGCAGGGCCAGCAGCGTCACACTCACGACCATGGCCAGCCACGGCACCATCGTGGGTGTCATCCACCTCGACAGCCGCGCCGGCCGGCGCCGTCCGCGCGGCATCGTGGCGGTGACCGCCAGCCGGGGTTCGAGGCCGGACCACACGGCGTCGACCAGCGACGCCACGGCGGGCACCTCGGCACCGACAGCGGCAGACAGCCGGTCACGGCACACCCGGCACGCCTCCAGATGGGCCTCGACGGCCCACACCTCGTCGGCGGCGAGGTCCGTGCCGCCGCGGGCGTACCCCTCGATGATCCGCATCGACGCATGTTCCACATTCACGCCAGCGCCCTCCGCATCGCGATCCGGGCCCGGCGGGCACGGGTCTTGACCGTGCCCTCGGGCAGTCCGAGCAGGACCGCGGTCTCCCGGACGGACAGCCCGTCGAGCACCATGGCCTGCAGTACCTGTCTCAGTTCCGGCGCGAGGCACCGCAGTGCGTCCCCGACATCACCGCCGACGGTCGCCGCGAGCGCCTCCTCCTCGGCGGCGGGCGCCGCGTCGGGCACGGCGGCGGCCGGCGGCGGCTCCGCATGGTGAGCCCTGCGCCGGAACGCGTCGACCAGGCGGCGCGCCGCAATCGCCCACAGCCAACCAGCGGCCGTCCCTTGGACCGCGGCCCCGGCGAACGCCCCCGCCGCGCGCCACACCGCCAAGTAGGTCTCCTGCATGACCTCCGCGACGATCTGCTCGTCCGCGCACCGGCGGCGCAGCCGCACCGCCAGCCACGGCGACGTACGCCGGTACAACTCCTCGAACGCGGCACGGTCGCCCTTTGCCACCAGCCGGACGAGACGCTCCTCGTCCACCTCGTGCAACGCTGCTCTGACTGATCTCACACCCGCTAGACGCCCGAGCCGGGCCGCAGGTTTTCCCCCCGACGTGACCCCCGACACATGGGGGAGAGCCCGCGGGTTCCACTCGACTGAGGTTTCGCCGTCACGCAACGGTGGCTTCGCCGGTCCGGACGGTCTCGCCGAAGAGGGCGGGTGCGGCAGGACCTGCTGCGCCGGGAGCCGTCGCTCGCGGACCGGACGCCGGCCTCGTCCCTCGTGAAAAGCCGTGGCTCCACCCGCCCACCCCTCCCTACACTCGGCAACGAGCAGGAGCTGCCTCGATGGGGGGTTGCGCGTGCGAGACCGTGAGGGGAGTCCGGCCATGCGTGACCACACCGCCGCAGCAGCTCTCCGGACCCGGTCCGTCCGCTCCGAGGTGCTCCTCGTGTCCTCGGCCGTCCGGTGCCCGCTGCGCGGCCGGTACCGGATGCCGTGACGGGACAGGGTTATTGACGACCAGTCAATTCACGTGGTGACGACGGTTCTCGGACGCTCATGTGTCCCCGTTGTCGACCGTGGGTCTCGTCCGGGAATCGCGCTGCCCTGTCACAGAGCACCGAAAGGCCACGGGCCATGCGCAACCTCCGGCACGCCAACCCCCTCGCCGCCGTCCGCAACCTCGGCATCCTCGCCCACGTCGACGCCGGCAAGACCACCGTCACCGAGCGGATCCTGTACGCGACCGGCACCACGCACAAGCGGGGCGAGGTCCACGACGGCACCACCGTCACCGACTTCGACCCGCAGGAGCGCGACCGGGGCATCACGATCTTCGCCGCCGCCGTCAGCTGCGCCTGGGACGGTCACCGGATCAACCTGATCGACACCCCCGGGCACGTCGACTTCGCCGACGAGGTCGAGCGCTCGCTGCGTGTCCTCGACGGCGCGGTCGCGGTGTTCGACGCGGTCGCCGGAGTGGAGCCGCAGAGCGAGTCGGTGTGGCGGCAGGCCGACCGGCACGGTGTGCCGCGCATCGCGTTCGTCAACAAGATGGACCGTGCCGGTGCCGAGCTGGACGCCGCCGTCGCCTCGATCCGTGAACGGCTGCACCCGGTGCCGTTGGTCGTGCAGTCGCCCATCGGTGCCGAGGACGCTTTCACCGGCGTCGTCGACCTGGTGCGCCTGCGTGCCCTGACCTGGACCGACGACGACACCGACGACGACACTGCCGCGGCCGCCCACGAAGGCCCTGTGCCGGACGACCTGCGAGAGGAGGCGAACCGTCGGCGCCGGCTCCTCGAGGAGGCCGTGTCCGAGCTGCATCCGGCCGCACTGGAGGAGTTCTGCGCCGCGGGTTCGCTCGGCGCCGGCACGCTCACGGCCGCCCTGCGCGACCTCACCCGCAGCGGTGAGGGCGTCGTCGTGCTGTGCGGCTCGGCCTACCGCAACCGCGGGGTCGAACCGCTGCTGGACGCCGTCCTCGCCTACCTGCCGTCGCCGCTCGACGTGCCGCCCGTGCGCGGGACGCACGACGACGGCGGTGAGCGGGAACGGGCCGCCGACCCGGAGGCACCCCTGGCCGCCCTCGCGTTCAAGGTGAACGCCACGGCCACCGGACGGCTGACCTACCTGCGCCTGTACTCGGGAACGATCGAGAAGGGAGACACCGTGTGGGATGCGACCGCACGCCGCACCGAACGCATCGGCCGCATCCTGCGGGTCCGGGCCGACCGGCACGCCCCGCTGGACCGGGCGGTCGCCGGGGACATCGTCGCCGTCGTCGGGCTGAAGTCGGCGCGTGCCGGCTCCACCCTGTGCACGCCGTCCGCCCCACTGGTCCTCGAACCTCCCGGTGTCGCCGAGCCCGTCGTCTCCGTGGCGGTCGAGGCGCTCCGGGGCACGGACACCGGGCGACTGGCGTCGGCACTCGCGCGGCTCGTCGAGGAGGACCCCTCACTGGTGGTGCGGACCGACCGGGAGACCGGCCAGACGGTGCTGTCCGGCATGGGTGAACTGCACCTGGAGGTCGCGGTGGAGAAGATCCGGCGCGACCAAGGACTGGCCGTCGACGTGGGCCGTCCCCGGGTGAGTTACCGGGAGACCGTCGGACGTGAGGTGTCCGGCTTCGTGTACCGGCACGTCAAACAGGACGGCGGGGCGGGACAGTTCGCCCACGTCGTACTCGACGTCGAGCCGCTGGACACCCCGGACTCCGGGTTCGAGTTCCGCTCGGCCGTCGTCGGCGGGCGCGTGCCGCAGGAGTACGTCCGTGCGGTCGAGGCCGGCTGCCGGGACGCCCTGGCCGAGGGGCCGCTGGGCGGTCATCCGGTGACCGGTCTGCGCGTCACGCTCACCGACGGGGCCACCCATGTGAAGGACTCGTCGGACACCGCGTTCCGCACGGCGGGCCGGTTCGGTCTGCGGGACGCCCTGCGGGCCTGCGCGACGGTGCTGCTGGAACCGGTGGTCGAGGTCACCGTCACCGTGCCCGAGGACGCGGTGGGCGGGGTGCTCGGCGATCTGGCCGCCCGCCGCGGCCGGGTCACCGGTTCGGACACCCGGACGGGCGGCACGGCCGTCACCGCGACGGTCACCGCCACCGTGCCGCTGGCCGAACTGTTCGGCTACGCGACCCGGTTGCGCAGCCGCACCCAGGGCCGCGGCACCTTCACCGCCCGCCCCACCGGGTACGCCCCGGCGCCGGCACCGGCGTCGAAGCCCTCGCCCGCGTCCGCGCGGTAGCCGGTACATCCGGTAGCCGGTACGTGCGGTGCGTACGGACGGCGGGCCCTCCCGGTCACTCATCCGGGAGGGCCCGCCACCGGCGTGGTACCGGTGCCCGCCGCGACCGCCGGCGCCGGTCGGAGCGGGCACCGGGCACCGGACGCCGGGATCAGGGGTAGGACACCACCTTCGACGGCACGGTGTTCGTGCCCGACGTGGGCGCGCCGGTGTCGTTGATGACGCACTCGTACTGCCCGTTGCCGCTGAGCGACACGACCAGCAGGTGGTGGAAACGGACACCCGGGCGGTTCGGGGCGGCGAAGCCGTGGTGCTGCACGATCGTCGGGTTGACGTTGTAGTAGCAGTAACTCCCCATGCCCCAGCCCTCGTGGGTGGTGACACGGTCGCCGACCTTGTACGCGGCGTAGCCCTTGAGCGGGCCGTTCTGGATGGCGGCCTGGTTCGGCGCGTCGTACGCCTTCTCGTTCTGGAAGAAGATCGTGCGCCCGCGTTCGCCGTTCCACTGCACGTCGTACTTGTTGAAGTGTTCCACGAACAGACCGGTCGCCAGGACGTCGTGGCCGTTGACGACGACGCCGTAGTCGCAGCGGTTGGTCTCCCAGCCGACGCCCTCGCCGTGGTCGGCACGCCAGATCCAGGTGTGGTCGACGATGGTGTGCCGGGCGTTGATCACCATGCTGGTGGTCGCCTTGCCGGGGCCCGCGCCGCCGATCCGGATGAACACGTCCTGGACGGTGATCGGGTCGGCGGAGTGGTCGCGGGAAGCTCCGTTCGGGCCGATCTCCACCAGGGTGCGGGAGTTGACCGGTCCGGCGTCGACGAGGAAGCCCGCCAGACGTACGCCGTCGACGTCGGCCACCTGGAGGGCGGTGGCGCCGTTGTCGGGGATCAGGGTGGCGTAGCCGAGACCGAGGACGACGGTGCCCGCCCGGTTGACGCGGATCGGCTGGTCGATGTGGTAAATGCCCGGTGTCAGCAGCAGGTTGAGGCCCTGGCCGAGCGCCTGGTTGAGGGTGGCCGCGGAGTCGCCGGGCTTCGCCACGTAGAAACGGTCCAGGGGCAGTGAGGTGCCGCGCGGAGTACCGCTGCCCCAGGTGACGCCGCGTGCGTCGCGGCGCAGCGCGGGCAGGAACACGCGGTAGCCGGCGCCGTCCAGGTACAGGAACGGCTTCTCGCGGGAGATCGGTGTCCGGGCGAGCGTGGTGTACGGCGGCTCCGGGAAGCTCTGCGCGGGGGCGCCCTCGACACCCGAGAACACCATGTTCCACACGGCGTTGGTCCATCCGCCGACCGAACTGTCCCGGGTGTACCACTGCTGCTGCGAGTACGGGCCGACCACGCCGTCGATCCGGCTGTCGGCGATGTAACCGCCGCTGGCCCAGCCGTAGCCGGCGGGCGCCAGGTTGAGGCCGCCGCGGATGTGCATCCGGCGGAACGGGGCGGCCTGGGCGACCGCCCAGCGGTTGGTGCCGTTGACCGGGACGAGGGCCAGGTTCTCCGCCGAACGCCAGAAGTTCTGCGTGGCGTTGCCGTCGAACCAACCGGCGTCGACCGTCACGTCGCCGTTGATGGTGGTGTCGTCGGGGGAGAGTCCGAGGCCCGAGATCGAGGTGTAGAAGCCCAGTTGGGCGTTGAGCCCGTGGTAGGTGCCCGGCTTGAAGAAGAACTGGTAGCGACCCGGGCCGAACTGGTCCGCCTCCTGCCGGGCGAAGACCTCGTCCAGCTTCGCCTGGATGCCCGGGGTCGACGGGTCGAAGACGATCACGTTCGGGCCGAGATCGCCGCCGGCCTGCAGCCGGCTCTGCTTCCCGCGCTTCTTCGCGGCGTCAGGGGCGGCCGGCGCGGTGGGGGCGGTCTGCGCGGCGGAGGCGGTGGTGGTCAGTGCGGCCAGTACGGGTACGGCGGCTGCGGCTCCGAGCACGGCCCGGCGGCGGACGGCGGCGCGGGGGCCGTCGGCGGGCGGCTGGGCGGAGGGGGAGTCGGAGGTCATGGGCGGCTCTCCTGGTTCAGGAAGTGAACGGTGTGGGGGAGGTGGGAGCGCTCTCTCGCCGCTGATGGTTCATCCGTGGAACAGATGAGTCAAGAGGTGCGGCGAGAGTTGGGCGACTCCGTCCAAACCCTTGACGCCGCCCCTTCGGAGGGTTTAACTCACGTCCTAAATTAAGTCATGAGTCGCCTCCCCGGCGTCCCCCTGAGTCCTCCTTGCGTCTCCGTTGCACTCTCCTCGCACCTCTGCCCTCGCGGAAAGGCACACCAGAAGCCATGCGCAGCATCCGAGCCGCGGCCACAGGCGCCGTCATCCTGTCTCTCGCACTCACCGCCACGGCCTGCGGCGGCGGATCCACCACGGACGGCGGGTCCAACGACTCGCCCAAGGAGCTCACTTACTGGGCCTCCAACCAGGGCGCCAGCGTCGAGATCGACAAGAAGGTGCTCCAGCCCGAGCTGGACAAGTTCGAGAAGCAGACGGGCATCAAGGTCAAGGTGGAGGTGGTGCCCTGGTCCGACCTGCTGAACCGGATCCTCACCGCGGCCACCTCCGGCCAGGGACCGGACGTGCTCAACATCGGCAACACCTGGTCCGCCTCGCTCCAGGCGACCGGCGCCCTGATGCCGTGGGACGCGAAGGCCTTCGACAGGATCGGCGGCAAGGACCGCTTCGTCGACTCCGCCCTCGGCTCCACCGGCACCGAGGGCCAGGACCCGGCCGCGGTACCGCTGTACTCGATGGCGTACGCCCTCTACTACAACAAGCAGATGCTCGCCGACGCCGGTGTCGACGCGCCCCCCGCCACCTGGGACGAGCTGGTCGCCGCCGGCAAGAAGGTCTCCAAGGACGGCAAGTGGGGGATCGGCATGGAGGGTTCGAACCCCTCCGAGAACATCCACCACGCCTTCGTCTTCGCCCAGCAGCACGGCGCCGACTTCTTCACCGCCGACGGCGAACCCGACTTCACCAACGACGGTGCCGTCACCGCGGTCAAGCAGTACGTCGACCTCATGGCCAAGGACAAGATCATCGCTCCGGGCAACGCCGAGTACGCCCAGAACCAGTCCGTCAGCGACTTCGCCAAGGGCAAGACGGCGATGCTGCTCTGGCAGTCCGCGTCCGCCAACCTCAAGTCCCAGGGCATGGCCGACGATTCCTACGGCATCGCCTCCGTGCCCGTGCAGTCCGGCACCCCGGGCGCGGGCAAGCAGGTCAACTCGATGGTCGCCGGCATCAACCTCGCCGTCTTCAAGAACAGCGACAACATCGACGGCGCCACCGACTTCGTGAAGTTCATGACCAGCGACGCCGAGCAGAAGATCCTCAACACGGCCTACAGCTCCATACCGCCGGTCAAGGCGGCCCAGGAGGACGCGGCCTTCAACTCCCCTGCCAACTCCGTCCTGAAGGACACCCTCGCCCAGAGCGCCGTCGCCCTCCCGCAGGTCCCCGACGAGTCCCAGTTCGAGACCGCCGTCGGTACGGCCGTCAAGGAGCTGTTCGCCGACGCCGCCAACGGCCGCGAGGTGACCACCGCATCGGTCGAGGCCGCCCTCACCAAGGCCCAGCAGCAGATGCCCAAGAAGTGAGCCCGGACACCGCCATGACCGCCACTGCCCCCGCGGCGGAGGCCGCCGCACGGAAGACCTCCCCCGGTGCGGAGCACGGCCCCCGCCGCCGCACCGGGCGGATCCGCCGCATCGGACTGCCCTACCTGCTCCTCCTGCCCGCCCTCCTCCTCGAACTCCTCGTCCACCTGGTGCCGATGGTGATCGGCATCGTGATGAGCTTCAAGGAGCTCACCCAGTTCTACATCCGCGACTGGGGCGCCGCCCCCTGGGCCGGCCTCGACAACTACAAGGTGTCGGTCGACTTCGACGCCCCCGTCGGCCAGGCCCTGCTCCACTCCTTCTTCGTCACCCTCGCCTTCACCGTGCTGTCGGTCGGCCTGTGCTGGCTCATCGGCACCGCCGCCGCGATCTTCATGCAGGACACCTTCCGCGGCCGCGGCCTGCTCCGCGCCCTGTTCCTGGTGCCGTACGCGCTGCCGGTCTACGCCGCCGTCATCACCTGGGTGTTCATGTTCCAGCACGACAACGGCCTGGTGAACCACGTCCTGCACGACCAGCTCGGCCTCACCGACAAGCCGTCCTTCTGGCTGATCGGCGACAACAGCTTCTTCGCCCTGCTGACCGTCTCCGTGTGGAAGGGCTGGCCGTTCGCCTTCCTCATCGTCATGGCCGGCCTGCAGAACATCCCCCGCGAGCTGTACGAGGCCGCCGCCCTCGACGGCGCCGGGATGATCCAGCAGGTCCGCCGCATCACCCTGCCGTCGCTGCGCCCGGTCAACCAGGTACTGGTACTGGTCCTGTTCCTGTGGACGTTCAACGACTTCAACACGCCGTTCGTCCTGTTCGGCAGAACGGCCCCCGAGGCCGCGGACCTCATCTCGGTCCACATCTACCAGGCGTCCTTCGTCACCTGGAACTTCGGTACCGGCTCCGCGATGTCCGTCCTGCTCCTGCTGTTCCTGCTCGTCGTGACGGGCGTGTACCTCGTTTTCACCTCGCGCCGACGGAGGCCGTCACATGGCTAGTTCACCGACGGCGGTCCGAGTGCCGCCGGCGACCTCGACCTCCCCGGCATCGCCCATGGCCCCGCCCCGCTCGTTCCTGTGGTTCCGGCGGATCTTCCTCACCCTGCTCACCGGCTTCGTGATGATCCCGGTGTACGTCATGGTCTCCAGCTCGCTGAAGCCGCTCGCGGACGTCACCGGCACGTTCCGCTGGCTGCCGAGCGAGCTGACGTTCCGCCCGTACATCGACATCTGGTCCACGGTCCCGCTCGCCCGGTACTTCGTGAACTCGCTGATCGTGGCGGGCGCGGCGACCGTCTGCTCGGTGGTGATCGCGGTCTTCTCCGCCTACGCGGTGAGCCGCTACAACTTCCGCGGCAAGCGCGTCTTCACCGTGACCGTGCTGTCGACGCAGATGTTCCCCGGCATCCTCTTCCTCCTCCCGCTGTTCCTCATCTACGTCAACATCGGCAACGCCACGGGCATCGCCCTGTTCGGCTCGCGCGGCGGCCTGATCCTGACGTATCTGACGTTCTCCCTCCCGTTCTCCATCTGGATGCTGATCGGGTACTTCGACTCGGTGCCCCGCGACCTCGACGAGGCCGCGCTGGTCGACGGCTGCGGCCCGCTCGGCGCGCTCTTCCGGGTCGTCGTCCCGGCCGCGGTCCCCGGCATCGTCGCGGTCGCCGTCTACGCCTTCATGACGGCCTGGGGCGAAGTCCTCTTCGCCTCGGTGATGACCAACGACACCACCCGCACCCTCGCCGTGGGACTCCAGGGCTACTCCACCCTCCACGACGTGTACTGGAACCAGATCATGGCGGCCTCGCTCGTGGTGAGCATCCCCGTGGTCGCCGGCTTCCTGCTCCTGCAGCGCTACCTCGTCGCCGGCCTGACGGCGGGAGCCGTCAAGTGACCAGCTTCCCCGCACCCGAAAGGACTTCTGTGGCCATCGACTATGCCGCCCTCCCCGAGGACTTCCTGTGGGGCACGGCCACCTCGGCGTACCAGATCGAGGGAGCTGTGGCCGAGGACGGCCGTTCGCCGTCGATCTGGGACACCTTCGCGCGCGTCCCCGGCACGATCGACAACGGCCACCACGGCGACACCGCCTGCGACCACTACCACCGCTGGCGCGAGGACATCGACCTGATGCGCCGCCTCGGCACCAACGCCTACCGCCTGTCCCTCGCCTGGCCCCGGATCGTCCCCGGCGGCGACGGCCCGGTCAACGTCAAGGGGCTCGACTTCTACGACCGGTTGACCGACGGCCTGCTCGAGGCCGGCATCACCCCGTCCGTCACCCTCTACCACTGGGACCTGCCCCAGGTCCTCCAGGACCGCGGCGGCTGGCCGGAGCGCGACACCGCCGAGCACTTCGCCGCGTACGCCTCGGCGACCGCCGCACGCCTCGGCGACCGCGTGCACCACTGGGCGACCCTCAACGAACCCCTGTGCTCGGCCTGGATCGGCCACCTGGAAGGCACGATGGCGCCCGGTCTGACCGACCTGACGGCGGCCGTCCGCGCCTCCTACCACCTGCTCCTCGGCCACGGCCTCGCCGCGCGGGCCATCCGCGCCGCCGCCCCCGACGCCCAGGTGGGCATCGTCAACAACCTCTCCACGATCCACGCCGCCACCGACAGCCCCGAGGACCTGGCCGCCGCCGCCCGCATGGACGGCCACACCAACCGCTGGTGGCTCGACCCCGTGCACGGCCACGGCTTCCCCGCCGACATGCGCGAGGTCTACGGAGTCGACCTCCCGGAGCGCCCCGGCGACCTGGCGACCATCGCCGCCCCCCTCGACTGGCTCGGCCTCAACTACTACTTCCCCCAGGTGGTGACGGCCGACCCCGACGGCCCGGCCCCCCACGCCGCCACCGTCCGCCGCGCCGACGTGCCGCGCACCGGCATGGACTGGGAGATCGACGCGAGCGGCATCGAGACACTGCTCCTGCGCCTGACGAACGAGTACGGCGCCCGCAAGCTCTACGTCACCGAGAACGGCTCCGCCTTCCCCGACACGGTCCGCCCCGACGGCACGATCGACGACCCGGAGCGCCAGGACTACCTGGAGCAGCACCTCGCCGCCTGCGCCTCCGCCGCCCGCAAGGGCGCCCCGCTCGCCGGCTACTTCGCCTGGTCCCTGCTGGACAACTTCGAGTGGGCCTACGGCTACGACAAACGCTTCGGCCTCGTCCACGTCGACTACGCCACCCAGACCCGCACCATCAAGGGCTCCGGCCACCGGTACGCGGACATCATCCGCGGCCACGGAGACCGGATACGGCGGGCGGCCTGACCATCTGGACTACCACCCACGTCCGGCGTTCCGCCTGCCGCCCAGGGCTGATCTGCTGTGGGATGACGTGAAGTGCTTCTTCGACCCGGACCTGATGGGGTCGCTGCCGGACGCGCGGGTCCCGAATGCCTCGGTGGAGGACTGGCAGGCGGTCCTCGATCTTGTCCTGGAGAAGGGTTGGAAGTGCCGGTACTCCGAGGGGGAAATGGCACCTCCGGTGCCCCGGGCGAAGGCCAGAACGCCCCGGGCCAGCTCCTCATCGTGCCTGCCCCGTTGGTCGGTCTGCAGCAGCCGGGTTCCGTCCGCGGTCAGGGTTCCCGCGAAGTGCGTGTACCGGGTTCAGGCTCCGCTTCCACGCCCGGTCCAGGCCGTCGAGCGGGGCAAGGTCGGGAAAGTCCACGACGGCGGCCCGCGGGGCCGCGGTTCCCCCGGGTGAGCGCCCGCTCCTCATGCATCGACTCCCTGCATCCGGCAGACCCCCGGTGCCCACAGGGACGCCCGCTCCCGCGGTCGTGCGCCGCCCGAGGGACTCCGGCCTCCCGTCTTCTGCCCACCGCTCTCGGGTCGCGGTACGGACCGAGCGGGGTGTCGCTCACGCGCGTGACCCCGCAGACTCACTCCCGGAGTGTCCAGGCCGGCGATCCGGGTGCGGGTACGGGGCGCACCTTCAGCGCGGAGAAATCGATGTCCTCGTCCTCGTCCTCGTCGCCGGAGGGCAGACGGCCCGCCGCGTCCGGGTAGTAGTAGAGGCCGTATGCCCAATACTCCGGGAACTCGTGACACATGAGGTCGGGGTAGGGTGAAATCTCGGCTTTCTCGTAGCGTTCGTTGATTCTCGCCACGGCCTCGGAACGGGATACTCCGAATCGTGACACCATTTCATCCGCGATGTCTCGGAAGTATGCGAGCATTCCTTCGTCGAGACGCATGAGAAATTCTTCTGTCATGATGTCGGGGGGCCCACCCTTCGATGAATCGAGTTGGAGAACAACTCGGCGGCGCGCTCACTGAATATGGCGATCTGGTGGCCTTCGAGAACCGGCGGCTTCCCTCCCCTCAGGAATCCTTGGAGGTTGAGGAGCATCGGTCCCTCCACCATCTCGTGGTTGTGCATGGCCCCTCCCCTGCGATGATGCCGGATGAAGTCGGCCACCTCGTCGCCCGGGCCATTGAATATCTTGCTGCCCAGCTTGTCCAGTTCGGCCTTGGGGACCTTGAAGTGGATTACCGCCGGCACACCACTGTTGCGGTCCGCCAGCTTGTTCGCCCAGTCCAATGCCTGCCGTGGATCATTGGTCACGTAGAAGCCGCCTCGGCCGAAGTCCATCTTCCGGGTCGACGCATGGATGTCGATTCCGTTCGCCATGATGTTGTCGGCGTGCTGGCCCAAGGTGCCGTGGTAGAGGTCCACCGTGCAGGGCGCTTTGAGCCCCAGTGGATCCTTCCACTGCAACGGATTTTTCACGTAGGCGTAGTGGTTGGGCGCGGGCGTCCGCCCCAGGGGATCGGGGCTCAGGTATCGAGCGGTGCCCGGCTCGTAATAGCGGTGATGGTTGTAGTGGAGCCCCGTTTCCTCGTCGAAGTACTGACCGGGAAACCGGAGCGGGCAGTCGGCCGGGTGGTCGCCGGACGGCACGGGTACGCCCCATAGGGTCGAAGACTGTGTCCACGCCAGGTTCCCGCTCGCGTCGATCAGTTCCGTCGGTGTGCCGAGGAGGTCCGTGACGATGGCGTAGAAACGCTCGTCGATCTCGTTCTGCCCCGCGTCCGGCCCCAGGGGGCCGACCGCGCGTTCGCGCTGGCTGACCGGGACCGGGCCGTCGATCCAGTCCCACGAGGTGCTGACGGTTCCGTCCGTCTGTTCGGCGAGCCGGTCACCGTCCCAGAAGAAGGAGACCTGCTCCACGACGCTCGCCCCGTCGTCCGCGAGCAGCTGCTTGGCCACACGCCTGCCCACCGGGTCGTAGACGTAGCGCCAGTGGCGGCCGTCCGGGGTCAGGACGTCGGTGAGCTGATCCTCGGCATTCCACCTGTAGCGCCACTCCCGTCTGCCCCCCGACAGTAGCTTGGTGACCCGGCGGACCACCCGTCCCTGGCCGTCGTGGCGGTAGAAGGTGCGTCCCGCCCGCTCGATGACGGTCCCCGAGTACGTGCGGTCCCCGGGACCCGGCGCGTCGTCGTCCACGGGCCCCGAAGTGGCGAAGGCGGTCAGGTTGCCCAGGACGTCGTAACCGTAGGTCTCGTCCCAGCCCGCTCCGCCCCGAGCGGCCGTCACCCGTCCGGCCCGGTCGACGGCGAAGGTTCGCTCACCGTGCCGGGAGTCCGTCACCGAGGTGAGGGCACCGTCCGGCCGGTGCTGGAAGACCCGCTGCCCGGCCTGGCCCGATCCCGTCGAGAACCGCTGCGTCGTGCGCAGCCGCTCCGCATCCCATTCGTGCGTGAGGCGCGCGACGTCACCGAACACGCGCTCGATCTCGCGGCCCGCGACGTCGTACCGGAAGTCCATGCCGTGGCGGCCGGCCCGCTGCACCAGTGTGCGCCGTTCGAGTTCGTACGACCACCTGGTGACCGCGCCGCTCGGGGTTCTGCGTCCGGTGCGCCGTCCGGCGATGTCGTATTCGGACCGCACTTCCCAGCCGTTCCACGACTCCGCGAGCAGCCGGCCCGTCGCGTCGTGTTCACGCACCAGGTCGACGTCGGCGTTCCGGGCCCGGACGATCCTGCCGAGCAGGTCGTAGTCGTACGTGGTGGTGATGCCGGCTGCCTCCATGGTCACGACGTTGCCGAGGGCGTCGTGGTCGAAGCGCGTGCTCTCACCGGCCCCGTTGGTCCGCTCGACCAACTGGCCGGCCGCGTCGTACCGGTAGGTCGATGTACGACCCTCGAAGTCGGTCTCGGACACCAGCCGGCCGACACCGTCGTAGGTGTAGCTCCAGGTCTGCCCCGCCGCGTTGGCGACGCTGAGCAACCTCAGCTCGGTGTCGTACTCGAAGTGTTCCCGCGTCCCGTCCGCGTCCTCCCGCATCGTGCAGAGATCGAAGTGAGTGTTCTCGTATGTCGTGCGGCGACCGTTCGAGGAGCGGTACTCCAGTGGGTTGCCCTCGGCGTCGTACGACCAGTGCTCCATCGTCCCGTCGGGGCGTCGCCGCCACGAGATCTGGCCCTCGAGGGTCCAGCCCACCCGCGTGGCCCGTCCGAACGTATCGGTGAGCTCGGTGACGCGGCCGAAGGCGTCCCGGACGAGGGTGGTGGTCGCCCCCAGGGCGTCCGTCGTGGCGACCACCAGACCGGAGGCGTTGTTGACGGTGCTCTGCTGAGTACCGCCCAAGGCGTCGGTGATGCCGGTGAGTCCGCCGTGCTCGTCGAAGGTGAAGGACGTCGTGGCACCGAGCGGGTCGACGGCGGCCACACGGTTGCCCCGGTCGTCGTAGACCGACTCCCAGGTGCTGCCGTCCGGTTGCACGACTTTCGTGACCTGGCCGTACTCGTCGTACTCCCGGCGAACGACCCCGCCGTCCGGGCGGACGACCTCGGTGATGTTGTCCTCGGGATCGTGGCCGAAACGCGTGGTGCGGCCGAGCTGGTCGGTGAGCGAGACGAGGAGCCCTCGCTCGTCCCAGCTCCGGGTGACGACGTGTCCCAGGGGGTCGGTCTCCGTGACGGGCAGGTAGTCCTCGTTGAACGTGTACGTGACCGTGTGCCCGAGGGAGTCCGTCGCCGTGGTGGTGCGCGTGTCGTCGTCGTACGTGTACGCGTAGGCGAGCACACCGCCGTCGCCGTCGGCGCGGACGCAACGTCCCCGGTGGTCGTAGGTGTAGCCGTACCGGTACCCGTCCCTGCCACACCAGCCGGTGACACGGTGCCGCTCGTCGTAGTCGTACCGCTGTGCACGGGAGGAGGAATCGACCACTCCGGTGAGGCGACCGTGGTGGTCGTACTCGTACGCCAGAAGCTGTGGTCGGCCGGGGGCGCTGAGGAGAGCGAGGGCGGTCACACGGCCGGACGCGGTCGTGACACCGATGCGGTACCCGCCGTGATGCACCAGTTCGCAGGGGGCTCCGTCCGGGGCGTAGTGCAGATCGATGCTGTTGCCGTGGCGGTCCACGAGGCCGACCAGAGGAAGTTCGGCCTCGCGCGCTCCCGGCACGTGCCGGAAGCGCAGCGTCGTACCGGTTTCGGGCTGGAACACCGTGATGCCGGAAGCCGGTGAACCGTCCCAGGTGAGCGTCCAGTCGGGGCCGACGAGCGGTCTCATCCGTTCTTTCGGCTCCGGAACCGCGTAGTGCAGCACCGTGCCGTCGGCCCCGACGAACCGGATGCCGTCGTCGTCGAGCAGGAGTCGCTGGTCCAGGGTCGACGTCCAGCTCGCCCCGAACCAGCCTCCTGCCGTCACCCCGGTGCGGTGGCTGCGTTCGACGATCAGAGGCAGGACACCCGGCAGTGCCACGTCGGTGATCGACATGACCATCTGGCCGGTGGCCATGTCGATGGGGTCACCACAGGTGAAGAGGCTCTTCATCTGCCGGCCCAGGCCCTTGAGACGCGGGCCGAGCCCTTTGACGCCGAGGGCCATGCCCTTGAGGCCGGTGCTGCCGAGAGCCTTCACTCCCTTGGCAAGACCGCCGAGGGAGGTCAGGCCCTTCATGCCGGGTATGCAGTCCAGCGCCGCCAGCCCCACATCCCATAGCGACGCCTGTCCCTTGGAGTACTTGTAGAGCGTGTCCGCGAGGACGACGAGGGCCGCGATCAGGACGATCGCGCCCAGGATCGGGCCGCCGATGATCAGGGCGACGATGCCGACGACCGCGACGACGACCTTGCAGGCGGCGACGATGGTGTCCCAGTTGTCGGTGAACCAGTCACCGATCTCCCCCCACACCGACCGGTTCTGGATACCGGCGTCCGAGGCCTCGTCGATCTTGCTCTTCGCGTCCCGGGCGGCCTCCTCGCGCATCTTCCGCGCGTCGGCGGCCATCTTCTTCGCCGCGGCCAGCGCGTCCTGCGCGTCCGAGACGTCCGCGCGGGCCGAGGTCTCGGCGGACCTCGCGTTGCGCACGTCCCTCGTCGCGGCCCGCACCTTGGCCTCGTCCGGCCTGTCCGCGTCCGACTTGCTGCCGGTGGGGTCGTCCTTGTACTGGTCGGCCTCCTTCGCCGCCCGGCCCACCCACGACTCCGCCGACGACAGCCGGGACCGCGCCGAGGACAGATCGGCACGCGCCTCACGCGCCTTGACCAGCGCCCGGTCCGCCAGCGCCTGCGCCCGTTCCAGCCTCGGCCAGTAGGCGGCGAGCGCGTCGCCGCACATCCCGTAGGACTTCTCCAGCTTCTTGAGGTTCTTCGGGACGCCGGAGAACTCCTCCTTGAACACGGTCGCCGACTTGCCGGCCCACTGCTCCAGCGTGCCCTCGCCCGCCATGCCCTTGACCAGGCGCAACGCCTCGGAGACATCGTCGGCGAAGTCGTGCAGCACCTTCGCGAGCCTGCGCACCCGCTCCGGGTCACCGGGGGTGGGGTCCCTGTCCAGGTCCAGGACATGCCAATCCGTCGGCCTGTGGCCCGCCATCCCGCAACCCCCGTCACGCGCACATCATCAACCACCGTATGCACACGTGAACTTACAAGGAACAATAGTTCGGGGAAAGTTCGGCTTCCTCAAGCGGCGGTTCGCCGGTCAGCTTCTCCGACGCGCCGTGGGACCGCCCTGCAGGGCACCCGTAGGCGATAGGCCTCGACCCGGACGACTACCGCCTGCACACCGAAGACCGCACGCTCGAGCGGCACTGCTGACCTCTTGTCAGCCGACGGAAATTCTGTCTGTACGGCGCGTCAGCGTACGGGTGTGGCGGGTGGGTTGTACGAGTGTCCTTTGAGTCGCCCCGGGCGTTTCCCCAGAGGGAGCTGGTGTGCGAGTACCTGGAGGTGGGCCTCGAATGACGACCGACCATGTCGAACCGGCGGTGCCGGGCGGGGAGTATGAACGGGAACCGGATCCGTCGGACAGCCTGCGGACGTTCGGGGCCGTCGTCCAAGCGCTGCGCGAGCACACGGGGCTGAGCCGGGCGCAGTTCGGGGAGATCGTTCGCTCACGCCTGCACCGCTTCCACGGGCGGGGCGTCGCGGACCTGCTCGTCCTCTTGGCCGAGACGCAGCCCAAGAAGAGCATCGGGGTGATCGCCGCTTCCAAGCACACCCAGTTCTCCCTGCTCGGCAGCATCCGGAAACGGGCACCGCGGCTCAAGCCCCGACTGTACGCATCGCAGTCGAGGGACGGGCAGTACCGCAACCTCGACCTCGACCTCGGTCGGCCCGGCATCGTGATCGTGCACCGCCGGAGCGCCAAGGGACTGGGGTTCGACACGGTCGTCATCCCCGACACCCATGAGGACGCCGCGACCGACCCGACCTCCGCCGCACTGCGGATGTCCTACTACGTCATGGCCACCCGGGCGCGGCGGGAGCTCCACCTCGGCTACGAGGGGCAGTCCGAACCGCCGCTTCTCGCCCAGGTGAACCGCGGAGATCTGCAACGAGGGTAGACCGGTGCCGGGCAACCCGCCTGGTACGTCGTACAGATGGACGCCCTACGGGGTGCCCCCGCCCGAGGGTGGGTTCCCGGCTCCGGTCAGCAGTCGCAGGAGGTGCGTGCAGGCCGATTCCTCCCGCGTGTGCTGGGTGACGACCTCCCAGATGCCCCGTTCGTAGGCCCCGGTCTCCCACATGCCCGGGGCCGTGCGGGAGCGGCGCAGGTAGAGGAAGTCGGTCGGCAGGGGAGAGGGCTCGTGCACGCCCTCGATGTAGTAGTGGCCGTCCCGCACGCCCAGGGTGCGCAGGACGGTGTGCAGCGTGCCGCGGTCCACCGGCGGGCCCGGGTCAGTCCGCCGCGTGAGCGAGGTAGCCGTGGTCCAGGAGCCACTTGACGTTCAGACGCTCGCCGTCGCCCGGGTTGAGGAGGGTGGGGTCGAGCTTGATCTGCTGGCCGCCGCCGGGCTGTTCGAACCAGGGGGCGATGCCGCCCTGCCAGACGGCGAAGGCCTGCGTGACGGTGTAGCGGTGGTAGTCGCACGGGGAATCCGGCTCGCGGGTGTTGAGGTTCTGCGGCGGCAGCGCCCGTTCGGCGTAGAGGTCGCCGGCGGGGGCGAGGTAGGAGCCGTACTCGGAGCCGAAGCGGTCCAGGTCCTCACCCGGCTCCAGGACCTCCACGTGCTGGTCGACCTCCCCGTTGACCTCCGCGAACCCGTCGTTGGGCGGGTACTTCCACCCCGCCGGTCCCTCAGGGTCCTCGTCCTTCCAGTACTTGGCCAGGAACGCGCTGGGGGAGAGGTCGCCGGTGCGCTGGTAGTTCTTCAGCAGCGGCCCCACCGGGGCCTCCCAGGGACGGGGCAGGGTCTCCGGACCCAGCCGGGCGTCGCCTTGGTACGCGCCGGTGCACGGGGCGGGACGCGGGGCCGTTTGTTCCGTCCGGTGATGCTCCTCGGCTGCGGGGGTCGCGGCGGTCGCGGTCGTCGGGGACAGCGCGGTGGCCAGGAGCAGGGTCAGGGCGGACAGGGCGGCGCGTGAGCGGTTCTTCACGTGTTGCACTCCGGTGCTTTTCGGGGCGCCCTGGCTCGTACGAGGCCACCCGCTGGGGCGCGCAATGGCAAGGTGAAGAGCGGCGGTGGCGCATGCCAGGGCCGCTGTTGTCGGGGCGTTGTCGCCCGGCGTCCGCAGTCAGGAGGTGGCCGTCCCGGCCGGTTCGGCGTTTCGACGTGGAGATCAACGATCGCGTGACGGCAAGGACACGCGGTCTCGTGACCGACGACGCGGAAAAGGCGGACCGGACCGTCGTGGGGTGCTCGTTTCCGCCGCTCAACTGCTCCCGGCGGGCAAGCGGATGAAGCGAAGAGCAGGAGAGACCGGGAGAGACGTCGACAACCGCTCCCACCGGCGGTCGTGCACTGTCGGGCCGTCCGCAGGGATGTCACCATGAGGCGGGGCCACGGTCGACGATCCCGACCGGCAGGCACCGGCCCAGTCCGGTCGCACCGTTCATGCAGTGAGGAACCGAACCGCGGGGAGCCGCCGTGATCGCGCACGTGACCGCCGTCCTGCACCCTCGAGCCGGCCTCCCGGTCGTCCTCGCGGTCCTGCTGCTCGTCGTCCTCGCGCCGACCGCACCGGCGCTCGCCACCGGCGCGCCTGCCCTCGCCGTGGACGGGACCGCCGACACCGCCCGGCCCG
This sequence comes from Streptomyces sp. NBC_01635, assembly GCF_045209715.1. Taxonomy (NCBI): domain Bacteria; kingdom Bacillati; phylum Actinomycetota; class Actinomycetes; order Kitasatosporales; family Streptomycetaceae; genus Streptomyces; species Streptomyces sp. NBC_01635. The sequence goes on from NZ_CP109277.1 coordinate 7,789,361, forward strand.
CGAAACAGCGTGGCGGGGCCGAGGTCGTCGCGGTCACCCAGGTCGCCGAACGGCAGGTCGATCTGTCGGTCCGTTCACAGGCCCTGGGCGGCCGTACCGTCAAGGTGCGGCTCCTCACCCCCGACGGCTGGGACCCTGGCGACCGGCGTCAGCACTGGCCGACCCTCTGGCTGTTGCACGGGTGCTGCGGCGACTACACCTCGTGGACGAGCCTGACCGATGTCGCCGGGATCGACAGCTTGCGCGACGACGTGCTCGTGGTGATGCCGGAGGCCGGCTGGAACGGCTGGTACAGCGACTGGTGGAACCACGGCCGGGGCGGCGACCCCGCGTGGGAGACCTTCCACACCGTCGAGCTGCGGCAGCTCCTGGAGCGGGACTGGGCCGCCGGCCGCGACCGTGTCGTCGCCGGGCTGTCGATGGGCGGCCAGGGAGCCCTGCAGTACGCCGCCCGGCACCCCGGCATGTTCAAGGCGACCGCCGCGTACTCCGGCTCCGTCCACCCCCTGCTGAACGACGAGTCGGTCGACCGCATCATGGGCTTCTTCGCCGGCCAGGGCGACGACCCGCTGCGCGTCTGGGGCGACCCGGTGGCGCAGCGCCGCATCTGGGCGGCGCACGACCCGTTCCACCTGGCCAAGCGCCTCAGGTCGATCCCGGTCTACCTGTCCTGCGGCGACGGCACCACCGGCCCCCTGGACCCACCGGGCAGCACCAGCGCGCTCGAGGCCGACTTCAACCGGCAGAACCACGCCCTGGCCGCCGAACTGGAACGGGTGGGCGCGAAGCACGTCACCACCCGCTTCTACGGACCGGGCACTCACGGCTGGGCCTACTGGGAACGCGAGCTGCACACCTCACTGCCGATGCTGCTCGGTGCGCTGCGGGTCGAGAGCTGACCCCCGCCCCGTAGAGTCCGACGACCGCACCGACGCACGGAACCGCCCCTGCGAAGTCCGTGGGCCGCACGGGGAGGGAAGCCCGCTCCGTACGACAGTCCGCTGACGGGCCGCGCCGGCCCCTTGTCCGGCCCTCCGTCTGGCCCTTGTCCAGCCCCGTCCGGTCGTTAGCCCGCCCGGGGCGCCCGAACCACCCGGTCGCGATGGTCGCGATGCGGTCCCGGGCCGCCGACCGCACCATGGGCCATGGTGCCGACCGGCAGACCGGTCGGCACCGTCCGGATGCGAAGGAGGCCCCGCGGTGGGCGAGCTGTACATCGACGGCGAGTGGACACAGGCCGCGGCCGGCGGACGGCGTGAGGTGGTCAACCCGTACGACGCCTCCGTCATCACCGCCGTCGACGAGGCGGACGCCACCGATGTGGACCGCGCGGTGCGCGCCGCCCGGCGTGCCTTCGACGAGGAGGAGTGGGCGAACACCCCCACCCGTCACCGCGCCGACCTCCTGCTGCGCGTCCACGACCTGCTGCTGCGCGACCGGGACGAGATCGCCCGCACCGAGACCCTCGACACCGGCAAGACGCTGACCGAGTCCCGCTTCGACGTGGAGGACGTGGCGAATGCCTTCCGCTACTTCGCCGAACTCGCGGGCAAGGACGGCGGCCGGGTCGTGGACGTGGGCCCGGACGTCCTCAGCCGTGTCGTCTACCAGCCGATCGGGGTGTGCGCGCTCATCGCCCCCTGGAACTATCCGCTGCTGCAGGCCTCGTGGAAGGTCGCGCCGGCGCTGGCGGCCGGCAACACCTTCGTCCTCAAGCCCAGCGAGGTCACACCGCTCACCACGATCGCCATGATCCGGCTGATCGAGGAGGCCGGCGCGCCCCCCGGCGTCGCCAACCTGGTGCTCGGCTCCGGGGCGACCGTCGGCGCCGCCCTGACGGATCACCCCGAGGTCGACCTGGTGTCCTTCACCGGCGGCCTGGCCACCGGACGCGCCATCATGGCCGCCGCCGCCCGGGGGCCGAAGAGCATCGCCCTGGAACTGGGCGGCAAGAACCCCCACATCGTCTTCGAGGACGCCGTCTTCGACGCCGCCGTGGACTACGCGCTGGACGCCGCCTTCCTGCACTCCGGGCAGGTCTGCTCCGCCGGCTCACGTTTGCTGGTCCAAGACTCGCTGCACGACCGGTTCGTCGACGCCCTCGCCGAGCGCGCCCGGGCGATCCGCCTCGGCAACGGCATGGAGGAGGGCACCGAGAGCGGCCCGCTCAGCTCCGCCGAGCACCGTGACAAGGTCGAACGCCACATCGCCTCCGCGCAGGCGGAGGGCGCACGGCTCGTCACCGGCGGCACCCGCCCCGACGACCCGGCGCTGAGCAGCGGCTTCTTCCTCCTGCCAACGATCTTCGCCGACTGCGACCGGTCCATGAACATCGTCCAGGACGAGGTCTTCGGACCGGTCGTCACCCTCGAGCGCTTCCGCACCGAGGACGAGGCGGTGGAACTGGCCAACGACACCCGCTACGGCCTGGCCGGCGGCGTGTGGACCTCCGACGCGAGCCGCGCCCAACGCGTCGCCCAGCGGCTGCGGCACGGCACCGTGTGGATCAACGACTTCCACCCCTACGTACCGCAGGCCGAGTGGGGCGGCTTCGGCCGCTCCGGCGTCGGGCGCGAGCTGGGCCCCACCGGGTTGCGCGAGTACCAGGAGGCCAAGCACATCTACCAGAACCTCGCGCCCGCACCCTCCGGCTGGTTCAAGGGCTGACCGGGCGCGAACACCGCCCTCCCGCCGCCCTTCCCCCACCCGACGGCTCCTTCCCCCACCCGACGGCTGCCGAAGAAAGGCATCCCATGGCCCCCACCACCCCGCACGGCGCCGAGTCCGCCTACGACTACGTCATCGTCGGCGGCGGCACCGCCGGCTGTGTGCTCGCCGCCCGCCTGAGCGAGGACCCCGACTGCCGCGTCTGCGTCATCGAGGGCGGCCCCAGCGACGTCGGTGACGACCGCATCCTGCGCCTGCGCAACTGGATCAACCTGCTCGGCTCGGAGTTCGACTACGGCTACACCACCGTCGAGCAGCCGCGCGGCAACTCCCACATCCTGCACTCACGTGCCCGCGTACTCGGCGGCTGCTCCTCCCACAACACGCTGATCAGCTTCCTGCCGCTGCCGCAGGACCTGGACGACTGGGTGGCCCACGGCTGCACCGGCTGGGACCCGGCGACGATCCTTCCCTACCGCGACCGGCTGCTCACCCGGATCGTCCCGGTGGCCGAGGCCGACCGCAATCCCATCGCCAAGGACTTCGTCACCGCCGCCTCCCGCGCGACCGGCGTCCCCGTCGTCGACGACTTCAACGCCGAGCCCTTCGCCGACGGCACCGGGTTCTTCTCCCTGGCCTACGAGCCGGAGGGCAACCTGCGCTCCTCCGCCTCCGTCGCCTACCTCCACCCGATCCTGGACCGCCCCAACCTCACCCTCCTCCTGGAGACCTGGGCCCACCGGCTGCTCGACGACGAGTCGGGGAGGCTGACCCGCGTCGCCGTCCTCGGCGCCGACGGCGAGCCCGCCACCGTGCGCGCCGAGCGCGAACTCCTGCTGTGCGCCGGCGCCATCGACACCCCGCGCCTGCTGATGCTGTCCGGCATCGGCCCGGCCGACGACCTGCGCGGCCTGGGCATCGAGGTGCGGGCCGACCTGCCGGGCGTGGGGGAGAACCTGCTGGACCACCCCGAGTCCGTGATGGTCTGGGAGACCGACGGCCCGCTGCCGCCCAACTCCGCGATGGACTCCGACGCAGGCCTGTTCCTGCGCCTCGACCGCGGCCAGCCGCGCCCGGACCTGATGTTCCACTTCTACCAGGTGCCGTTCACCGTCAACACCGAACGCCTGGGCTACCCCGTTCCGGAGCACGGGGTGTGCATGACGCCGAACGTGCCGCGTGCCCGCTCCACCGGCCGCATGTGGCTGCGCAGCGCCGACCCCGCCGAGCACCCCGCCCTGGACTTCCGGTACTTCACCGACCCCGAGGGCCACGACGAACGCACCGTCGTGGAGGGGCTGAAGATCGCCCGCGAGATCGCCGCGACCGATCCCCTGAGCGGCTGGCTCGTCCGCGAGGTCGCGCCCGGCCCGGACGTCACCTCCGACGCCGGCCTGTCGGAGTACGGGCGCCGCGCGGCGCACACCGTCTACCACCCGGCGGGCACCTGCCGCATGGGCGCGGCGGACGACCCGATGGCCGTCTGCGACCCGGAGTTGAGACTGCGCGGCGTCGAGGGCGTGCGCATCGTCGACGCGTCCGTGTTCCCGACGATGCCCACCATCAACCCCATGGTGACCGTCCTGCTCGCCGCCGAACGCGCCGCCGACCTGCTCACCGGCAGCCCTGGGCCCACCGGCCGGGCAGCAGCGCGGTGACCGGTCCGCGGCCTCCCGCAGGGCTGGCCGCCGCGCGTGTGCGCGTGAACGGCTGCCCGGAGGGCGACACGTCCGGTCGGTCCCGGCCGGGGGCACCGGGCCACCAGGACACCGCCTCGTCCCCTGCGCCCCGGGCGCTCGAGCGATGACAAGAGGTCTCCCGAGCCCCACGGCCCGCGGCGGATGCCGCCGGGAGCAGACATCCTCGCCCTCAGCCAAGGAGGAAGACGCCCGTGTCGACCGCTGGAGAGAACGACCCCGGAACGGCGCTGGAGGAGATGGCGGCAGAGGAAGTACCGATGGGCACGGTCCGGCTCAAACCCGTGGTCTTCTTCGGGGCGGCCCTCCTCGTCCTCGCGATCTCGATCTGGGCGATCATCACCCCCTCCGGTGCGGAAACGGTCATCGGAGTGGCGGTCGGCAAGATCTCCCGCTGGTTCGGCTGGTACTACTTCCTCGCCGCGACCCTGTATCTGCTGTTCGTCGTCTTCATCGCCGTGTCCAAGTACGGCACGGTCAAGCTGGGCCCCAAGCACTCCAAGCCCGACTACGGCCTCTTCACCTGGGGGTCGATGCTGTTCGCGGCGGGCATCGGCATCGACCTGATGTTCTTCTCGGTCTCCGGACCCGTCAGCCACTACCTCGCGCCGCCGCAGGGCGACCCGCAGACGCTCGGGGCCGCCCGGCAGGCCGTGGTGTGGACCCTGTTCCACTACGGCATCACCGGCTGGGCCATGTACGCGCTGATGGGCATGGCGCTCGCCTACTTCTCCTTCCGGTACCGGCTGCCGCTCGCGATCCGCTCCGCGCTCTACCCGATCATCGGCCGCCGGATCCACGGGCGGATCGGTGACGCCGTCGACCTGGCGGCCATCATCGGCACCGTGTTCGGCATCGGCGTGACGCTCGGCATCGGCGTGGTGCAGCTGAACTACGGACTGAAAGTCCTCTTCGGCGTGCCGGAGGGGCTTTCCGCGCAGACCGCCTTGATCGTCGTCGCGGTGGCGATGGCCACCGTGTCCGCGGCGTCCGGCGTGGACAAGGGCATCCGGCGGCTGTCGCAGCTCAACGTCCTCCTCGCCGCCCTGCTGATGCTCTACATCCTGGTCGTGGGTGAACCGTTCCGGTTGCTCAACGCCCTGGTCCAGAACGTCGGGGACTACATCAGCCGTTTCCCGTCGATGACCCTGAACACCTTCGCCTACGACCAGCCCATCGAGTGGCTGGACGCGTGGACGCTCTTCTTCTGGGCCTGGTGGATCGCCTGGGCGCCGTTCGTCGGGCTCTTCCTGGCCCGCATCTCCCGCGGCCGCACCCTGCGCGAGTTCATCGCGGCGACGCTGGTCATCCCGTTCCTCTTCACCGGCCTCTTCCTGTCGATCTTCGGCAACAGCGCCCTGTTCCTGGTGCGCGGCGGGAACACCGAGTTCGGCGAAACGGCCATGAACACCCCTGAGCACGGCTTCTACAACCTGTTGGCACAGTACCCGGGGTTCCTGTTCAGCGCCGGACTCGCGACGTTCGTCGGGCTGCTGCTGTACGTCACCTCCGCGGACTCCGGGGCCCTGGTCATGGGCAACCTCAGCGCCGAACTGCCCACCCCGGTGACCGACGCTCCCTCGTGGCTGCGCATCTTCTGGGCGGTGGCGACAGGGCTGCTCACCCTCGCCATGCTCATCGTGGGCGGTGTGCATGCGCTCACCAACGCCACCATCATCATGGGTCTGCCCTTCTCCTTCGTCATGTTCCTGATCATGGCCGGGCTCTATCTGGCGTTGCGTACCGAGCGGATGCGGGCGGAGGCGAGAATCGCCACGCTGCCCGGGAGGCTCTCCGGACGTATGGCGCAGCACGGCCTGCCGGGGGCGCCGACCTGGCGGCACCGGCTGGCACGAACGATGGCGTTCCCCGGCAGGCGGGCGGCCGTGAGATTCGTCGACCACGTGTGCCGTCCCGCCTTCCAGGAGGTCGCCCAGGAGCTGCGGGAGCAAGGAGCGGAGGCGGAGGTCCTGGAAGGCATCGCCGAGGAGAACGGCCTTCCCCACGTCGGCCTGCGGGTACCGATCGGCCCCAGCGAAGAATTCCTCTACGAGGTCTGGCCCGTCGAGCTGCCGACCCCCGCGTTCGCCACCCGGTCGGTCAGCACGCACGACAGTTACGTACGTTTCGAGGTCCGGCTCGCCGAGGGCAACCAGGACTACGACGTGATGGGTTACACCAAGGAACAGCTCATCGCCGACGGCCTCGACCAGTACGAGCGGCACCTGGAGTTCCTGCGGGTGCAGCACGAGACGGCCACCCGCTCGGGCTTCCCCGGCCATCGCCCGGACGACCCGGAGGCACACCTGCCGGAGTAGCCCTCCATGCGATGCGATGCGATCCGATGCGATGGCGGCGGACAGTGCGGGTGAGCGGCTGAGTGGCTGAGCCGGCGGTCAGCGCAGCGTCTGGATGGCGTAGAGCGTCCCGAGGGCGACGGCGAGGGTACCCAGGGTGAGGCGTAGCGCGGTCTCGGGGAGCCTGGGCTGGAGGCGGGCGCCGAGGTAGCCGCCGACGAGACCACCGAGTCCGCAGGCCAGGCCGAGGCCCCAGTCCGGTGCGACATCGCCGGGGCTGACGAGCCCCAGAAGGGCGAAGGCGGCCGCGCCGACGAGGGACGTGACGAACGTCGAGGCGAGAGCGGCGGGCGCGACACGGCCGACGGGCATGCCCCGGCCCACGAGGATCGGGCCGAGCAGGGAGCCGCCGCCGATGCCGTACACGCCGCCGATGACCCCGACGGCGAGGGCGAGGGTGCTCACGGTCCGGCCGGACGGTTCGGCGTGGGGACGAGCCTGCCGCGAGTCCCGCCGCAAGGAGCCCTGCCGGAGGGTCCTGGCACACAGCCACAGCCCGAGCGGTACGAGGAGCGCGGCGATCAAGAGGCGGAAGACGGCCGGACTCGGCAGCGCGAAGACCCGGATCACCGCACCGATCACCACCCCCGGGACGGTACCGAGAACCAGCCGCCGGGCGAGCGGACCGCGCAAAGCCCCGTCCCGGCGGTAACGCCACAGGGCCCCCGGGCCGGCGACGACGTTGTAGAGGAGGTTGGTCGGAGTGACGGCCGGGCTCGGCACACCGAACAGGCTGAGTTGGACCGGCAGCAGGAACACCGCGCCGGAGACCCCGACGGGCGCGGTCACGACCGAGATCAGCGCACCGACGATCATCCCGGCCGCCAACAGTTCCACGAGCACTCCCGGAGCGGGTTCGAGGCCGAACGCATCTGGCCGCCCAGTGTGACGTGGAGCGGCCTCCGTTACGAATCTGCCGGACCCTTCCGGCAAGTCCGGCCAGGACACGCTCACATGGCCGCTGGTACGGCACCCGGAGCGTCGGCCACCGGCAGGGCGGTCCCGCTTCGGCGCAGGCGGCGATCCGGTGGTGGACGGCGATGACGAGGTCCGCCCGGGATGCAAGAGCCTGCTCACGCTGTTCGGGGCGGAGCACTCGCTCGGAAGGATCTACGGGTACGGGGCCGCCGCGACGACGGACGAGAACCCCGCGCGCGCGTGGCGCTGATCCAGAAGCTCACCGCGGCCTTCCTGCACAGCGCCCTGTACCCCGAGGACACCGGCTGGAAGGCCGCGGCCACCGCGCTGGACGAAGACCCCAGTCCGCTGGGCAGGTTGCAGCACAAGTAGGCGAGCCCCACCAGGACCGGCCGCGGGACCGACCGCACAGGAGGACGCGATGCCGGAGGCCGGCGGTTCGCGGGGAAGGTGCCGCAGGACCGGGCCGGCCAGGCGCGGCGGTCAGTTGGCCAGAGCGATGCGTTCCGCGTGGGCGACCTTCACGGACGCGATGTCGGACAGCTCGCTTTTCCCCTCGAAATCGCTGTACTCGTTGAACTCGCCCTCGTCGGAGTCGGTTTCGCCGGCGGCCAGGTGAGTCGTGCCGACGTAGGTCTGGCCGACGAAGTCGCCTTCCTCGTCGAAGGCGTTGACGACGACGGAGTAGTTGGCGGGCCCGTCCCCCTTGTTGGTGATCCGGTAGCTGAACTCGTACGTTTCGTCGGGGTCCGTGTCGCAGTCGTTGTACGAGTAGATGTCGTCGTCGTCGCAGTACGCGTCGTCGCTGTCGTCGGCGACGAGTTCGCCGCCCGAGACCTCGACGTGGTCCCTCACGTCGTCGTCCTCCTCGCCCAGCACCCACCAGGTGACACCGCCACCGGCGAGGAATGCCACGATGACGGCGGCGATGACGGCGAGTACGAGGGTGCGCCGTCTTGACCCCGGGCGGCGGCCGGCCATCGGCCTCGGAGCCTGAAAGGCCTGAAAGGCCTGGGGGTCCGGGGGAGTCGAGGGCGGTGTGGAGGGGAGCGGGGGCGAGGACGCCGGTTCCGGGTTCGGTGCTGGTGCCGAACCCGGTCTTTCGGGGGTGCTGTTGTCGGACATGGCGTGGCGGCTCCTCGTCGGGGTGGTGCGCGCCGTGGGCGGCACGGGCGAGTGGTCCATCGGGGCGAGCGGAGGCGGCACTTGTCCTTGGGCTGAGGTGTCCTGCGTTCTGTTCTTCCTGCCCTCTGTGTAGCGAAGCCCAACCCCGGCCAGCAAGGGCAGCGGGTTATGGACATGATGTGAACGAGCTCGGGCCACCGGGACCCTCTCGAATACCGGCTGCCCGTCGTGCTATCCGTCGTGATCGCGGCGCCACGACGAGGGACGCGTGGCGGATGCCGGGCGAGCGGTGGAGTCCTCGTGGGGCGGAGAGCTCGGCACGGGGTCGGCCGGCGACCTCGGTTTCCGCCTTCCTTGCGGAGGGAGGGCGCACCTACTGGACGTGAACACCGGCTCTTCTGTCGCCGTGCCGTGCCGTGCCGTGCCGTGCGGGGGCGGGCCGGGTGGCTCCGGTCCAGCCCGGACCCATCCGTGGTGCGGCGGTCCAGGCATCGGCTCACCCGGATCACCTCATCGCAGGGACAGACCCTCGGGTGAGGTGAGCCCCTTGGCGGGGTCGGCGCGGAAGGCCGCCGTCCATGCCACGGGCGAGCACGAAGTGCCGTTGGGGTGTTGCTCCGTCAACCGTGCGCGGCGGCTGTCGTCCACGACGACCCGGTCGTCCCGCGCCGCCGTCACCTTCAGCCACACCGGGACGGTGACGGCGCCGATGTCGTCCGGAAGCCGGACCGACACCCTTGCGATCGGGTTGTCCGCGTCGCCGGACTTCCGCTCCTCGCACCTGTCCTCCACGCACACGCGGATCACCGCCGCGTCCGTGCCGCCGAAGTCGGCGGGCCGCCACATCACGGCGACCGCGGAGTCCATGTCCGCCTGGGTGCAGGAGGCGTCCTGGCCGAAGACCGAACAACCGGTCAGGGCCGCCGCCGTGGCGAGGGTGAGCAGGATGCGTCGCATGTCAGGACCTTGCCATGGCGTAGGGGGAGTGGATGACGCGCCACCGCCTTTTCCGCGTGCACCGTCGGTCGTCGAGCTCCCCGAACGGCACGCGGAAGAAGCGGCGGCGTGCCGTCCGCGGGTCAGTGCGCTTCGAGCGCGCCCAAGAGCACGGGACGACGCGGGTGGCTGCGTCCCCCTGCTCGGTGGTGAATTCCGGGAAGTCTTCGGCGGCGGCGGAGGCCGGGACGGGGTGCCCTCGATGCGCCGCACCCGGTATCGGCCGCGACACCGGTCGGGAGCGCCTTCGCCCGCAGCAGGGCGAAGACGCTCCCGGACGGCTCGGCTCGGTCATCCGGGCCCGCAGCACCACACCGGATCCGGGGTGGGACGGAGGAGTCAGCTCGCCCTGAACTCGACGACGCGCCCGTGGTCCATGGTGAGCCGGGCACCGGTGAACCGGGACCGCATCCGGCGGTCGTGGGTGACGACGACCACGGCACCCCGGTAGTCCACCAACGCCTGCTCCAGTTCCTCCACCAGTACCGGGGTGAGGTGGTTGGTGGGCTCGTCCAGCAACAGCAGATCCATCGGGTCGCTCACCAGCCGGGCGATCTCGATCCGGCGCCGCTGCCCGTACGACAGGTCCTTCACCCGTCGCCGTAGGTCGGACGGGCTGAACAAGCCCAGGGAGAGCAGTTTCCCGGCATGGTCCTCCAGGTAGCCGTCCCGGCCGTGGGCGAAGGCCCGCAGCACGGTCAGCTCGGGCGACCAGGGCGTCCCGTCCTGCCGCAGGTGCCCGACCCGGCAGCCGACGCGCACCGATCCGCTGTCCGGCTCCAGTTCCCCGGAGAGCAACCGCAACAAGGTCGATTTGCCCGCACCGTTGGGACCGGTGATCAGCAGTCGCTCGCCCGGCCGGATACTCAGGGAGGCGACGGCGAGCCGGCCCGCGACGCGCACGTCGGTGAGTTCGACCACCGCCTCCTCCGTCTCCTCCGCCTCCGGGCCCGCGGTGTCGATACGGGCGGTGAAGGACAGCGGGGCCGCGGGGGCCGGGACCGGGTTCTCGGTCAACTGCGCCACACGTTGCTTGGCGTTGCGGATCCGCACCATCGCGCCGTGGTCGCGCCCGCGCCTGCGGTACGCACCGTGACCGAACACGGAGAGGGACATCTTGCGCGGGATGCCGTCCATCCGCGCCACGTTGGAGGCGATCAGCCCATGGTTGCGGTCGAGTTCGGCGCGCCACTCCTCGTACTCCCGCAGCCGCCGCTCGCGTTCCACGGCCTTGGCCGTCAAGTAGCCCTCGTAGCCGTTGCCGTAGCGGGTGACGCGGCCGGAGTCGACCTCCAGGATCGTGGTGGTGAGCCGGTCGAGGAAGACCCGGTCGTGGGTGACCGCGACCACGGTGCCGCGATGGCCCCGCAGGTGCTCCTCCAGCCATTCCGTCGCCCGGTCGTCGAGGTCGTTGGTCGGCTCGTCGAGCAGCAGCAGTTCCGGCGCCGAGGCCAGCGTCGCCGCGAGGGCGAGGCGGGAGCGCTCGCCGCCGGAGAGGGTCCCGAGCTTCCGGTCGCGGTCCAGGCTCGGCAGCCCGAGACCGTGCAGCGCGACCTCCACCCGCACATCGGCCTCGTAGCCGCCACGGGCCTGATACCGCTCGACGAGGCCGGCGTAGCGCTGGAGGGCGGCGGACAGCTCGGATGCGGGGCCGTCCGTGTCGGGGCCGTCCGTAGCGTGGCGGTCCGTGTCGTGCTCGGCCAGTTCCGCCTCGGCACGGCGCATCGCCGCTTCCAGCTCGCGCAGGTCGGACAGGGCCAGGTCGACGGCGTCCTGGACGGTGGCGTCGAGCGGCAGTTCCAGCGTCTGCGCCAGGTAGCCGACGCCGCCGGGGGCGACCACGGTGAGCAGGCCGTTGTCGGGCTGCTCGCGCCCGGCGAGAACCTTGAGCAGCGTGGACTTGCCGGAACCGTTGTCACCGATCACGCCGACCTTCTCGCCCGGCCTGAGGCTGAAGCCGACCCGGTCGAGCACGACGCGGTCGTGGTAGCGCTTGGTGATGTCATGCAACGCGAATTGCGCAATTGGCACGCGTGTCTCCTGATGCACCATGAGGATGAGGGAATGCGTGAGCGCGCTCGGCGAAACGGCCGTGGAGGGACGACGCGGACATCACCACAGCCGACGGAACCGGCCGGGCGGTGGCGTGTATCAGTGACGCGTCACGAGCACGCTGCTGGATGCGGCGACGGAGTCCAGCTCAACGCCGCGCATCCTCATCCTCACAGAGATCCCATACGAGAAACCATAAAGGGGCGGTTGGAGACCGGCAAGGGGATAGGAAGACAGGGGCCCTGACGCGGGCGACCGCGGGGCCGTCGCTCTTCCGGAAGACCGGCAGGCCGAGCCCTAGCTTGAGCTCCTCCTTGGTGCCCTTGACGCGGCCGGTGTCCTTGTCGAGCAGTGGGGCAGGGACCTTCCAGCGCGGACGGACGTGCGGGAAGGCGTCCGGGAAGAGCAGCAGCCAGCCCTCGCTCTCCCAGGCGGCGAGCGCGAGTGCCGTCCGGGACTGCGGGGACTGGCGGGCGAACTCGGCGGTCAGCGTGTTGCGGATCCGGTCGTACTGGGCGTCGGTGTAGCCGTCCAGGTCCTCGTGGACGACGAAACCGAGCAACTCGGCTTGCTGCTGGCGTTCCTTGGCCCGTGCCTTGCCGACCAGCGCCCCTACGGCGGCGGTGAGAACCGGGCCGGACTTCCGGCGCAGCCGTACCGGGTCGTTGATGCGGACCAGCTTGGCCGCCGCGCCGAGGTCGGGCCGGTGGGCGCGTATGAGCGCGGCCAGGATCTCGCAGTCGTTCCGGTCCTCGCCGGCCAGCACGATGACGCCCCGTTCCGGAGCCCGGGACGCACGCCCGCCGCCCTGCCGCCCCTTCGAGGTCACAGTTCACCCCCGGTGAGGTCGCCGCCCAGCACCCCGGAGAACCACAGCTCCCCGAGCGGTTGTTCACCGGACTCCTCGACGATGCCCTTCACCTCGTCGACCGTGAGGGCGGGGATGATCGAGGCGCCGTCCTCGTCGCGGTCGCAGACGACGAACTCCTCCGGACGCAGCCGGTTGACGAGCGCGGGTAAGTGGGCGACCGCGATGAACTGCGTCCGCTCGGCGGCCTCGCGCAGTCGCTGCACGACGAGTTCCAGGGCCTGTGGATGCAGCCCGTGGTCGATCTCCTCGATGCAGGTGAACGCCGGGGGGTTGGGGCCGTACAGCAGGGCGAGCAGCCCCGGGAGGCGGACCGTTCCGTAGGAGTACGGCTTAAAGGTCCACCTGATCACAGAGCGGACCGGTCTGCCCCTGCCCATCGGAATCTCGGGCGCCAACGTCCACGACAACTAGGCCCTGATCCCGCTCGTGAAAGGCATACCCCCGATCCGCTCCCGCCGCGGCCGGCGCCGACGCCGGCCGCGGCGGGAGCATCCGGCACCGCATCGCCCGTAAGGGCATCGAGACCTCGCAGCGACTGGGACGGCACCGGTGGACCATCGAACTGCAGGTTGGATGAGCCATGGCGGCTCAACGCGGCATGATCCGAGCCGTTGCTGCAAATCGAGAGCCTTCAGCCCGGCTGGCTCGCGTACCGCGTACCGCTCCAGGCGGACTGGGCGCCGAGCACCAGGCCCGCTGCGGTGCGTCATCGTGTGTATCTCCTTTGACGCCGACGAGAGTGAGACACCATAAAAAATATCGTCGTCAGGTCGATGGGATTTTGTCGACGATTATCATCAGTGGAGGATTCGAGGGCGTGGGAACTTGGACAAGGAAGGGAACAAAAATGATCCTCCCGCCTTCATTTAGTGGCCTGCGTGAAAGTCGATAGCACACAACTGAATACGGGTTCTGGATGGTTCTGTAACACTTGAGAGTCGACTCCGCAGGCTCGATCCGGCCATGCAGCGGCCAAGTGTGCGCCCCACTCTCCGGAGCGGCTGAAATACCTGCAGTTACGCAGAGGCAGGTTGCTGCGACAACAGAAAAGATTCGTAAAGTCGCCTTGCTCATACCGTTACCCTGACGTATGGAACTGAATCGTTTCGCATCCTGATGCATTGGTTAATCGGTCAATTGAATTTTTCGACACCTCTCGCGTCGAGGGCGGGGTCGGTGCATGCAGTGTCACCTTCAACTTCGAGAACAGCGAAGGAACCTGCTGTGGCGCCACTGTTGCAACAGATTTAATCCGCACTCTGTCCCCGCCGTAGGCGTGCATTGGTCGGCTGCCTCCGGCAGTGGCCACAGTGTCAAAATTTCAGGCCTCACGTTAGCCGGATTTCCTCATGGGTAACTGAAGCTTCCGGGGAAGGCTGACTCGTCACCTATCCGTAGCAGGTCAGAGCGGGCTGGTGACGGTCACGGAAACATCCTGCTAGTTTCATCAATCAACCCAGGAGTTGCGCAGAAGCGCTCCCAAGCTGAATGCGGTCAGATTAATGCTCGCCACTGGTGCTTGCAACCCTAGATGCGTCAGTGGAGTAGCCGAGTTAGGGTTCTGTTGTCCGGGTGGATATGCCTCCATTTGGCGAGTCGAAACACAGGCAAAGTCGAGTTGAAATACAGGCAAAGGAGAGTTTCATGCGAAGGAAAGCAGTGCTGGGTGCCGCCGTGACGGCTGTGCTGGTCGGAGGAATGGTTGCCGGCGTTGTGGAGCCGGCCTCCGCTGTCCCGAATCAAACCTGCCGGGTCGTGGGGGGCACTCTGACAGGAGAGGGTTTCGCTCCCAACGGGAACTTCACCGTCTCCCCTGGTAGGGAGACCGCACGTTCTTCTCCTGACGGCCGTATTGGACCAATGGTCGTCAGGGGCGCAGAGCCCTTCTCCGTGGGTTCCATGGCCTGCATGGGATCTGCAGGAGGGGCATCCACAGGAAGCACAGCACAGGCGTCCGCTGCCGTAGCAGCCGGAACGAGTGCAGCGCAAGCTGCTATAAGCCGAGGTGCCTCCCAGGAGCAGGCGAGGGCGCAGGGCGCAGCGGCCGCACGAGCCAAGGCGCAAAGCCTCAATCTGCCGTCAACGGTGGTGAACCAGGTTATCAACCAGACAACCAACAACGTGAACCAAATAATTGGTTCAATCATTACCGGGCCAGTCAACCAGCAGGCTGGCCAGACGCCGGCCGAGACGCCGGCCGAGACGCCGGCCGAGACGCCGGCCGAGACGCCGGCCGAGACGCCGGCCGAGACGCCGGCCGAGACGCCGGCCGAGACGCCGGCCGAGACGCCGGCCGAGACGCCGGCCGAGACGCCGGCCGAGACGCCGGCCGAGACGCCGGCCGAGACGCCGGCCGAGACGCCGGCCGAGACGCCGGCCGAGACGCCGGCCGAGACGCCGGCCGAGACGCCGGTCCAGACGCCGGCCGAGACGCCGGTCCAGACGCCGGCCGAGACGCCGGCCGAGACGCCGGCCGAGACGCCGGCCGAGACGCCGGCCGAGACGCCGGCCGAGACGCCGGCCGAGACGCCGGCCGAGACGCCGGTCCAGACGCCGGCCGAGACGCCGGTCCAGACGCCGGCCGAGACGCCGGTCCAGGCGCCGGGCCAGTAACCTGAGAAGGTATCCGCTTTTCGATCAGTGGGCTTGCCTGGTCGAACAAGGTTCCTGATCGGGTGATCGCGGTGCGGTCGGAGCGTGAAGGCAGGGCCTCTTGGTAGCTCGGGGTTGTTGAAGCCACCGAGCGGTTCCAGGAGGCCCTGTTGTCGCAATCTTGCGTGCCCGCGTCCGCGGAGTCCGACTGGCCTCGATCTTTCGTGATGGTCTGCCGGAGGAGTCGGTGGACCGTTTTCGTGTGCTGGGCTGAGGGTGGGCAGGGCGGCGGCCCGAGTGTCGCCTCGGGTGGGCGCCGGGTTCCACTGCTCCGAGTCGGGCGATGCTGTTGTCGAGGCGGGGAATCTGCTGATCAGCCAGGGTTTGGGAGTTGGGTGAGTCGGTCGAGGACGGTGGTGATGTGGCTGGTCCAGGGCCAGTGCCGGGCGGGGCGGAGGATTCGCCGACGGCCGGTGGAGGCGAGTTGTCCGGCCGAGGCGAACAGCCGGAGTCACAGGCGGCGGGGTCCCAGAGCCGGGTCTTGCCGGTCAGCGCGAGCATCGGCATCCAGGCCAGTAGGGTCGAGCGCGATCCGGACGGTCTCGAGCCAGATGTGGTTCTGGGCGGTGTGATGCAGGGGCAGGTTCCGCAGCCCAGTGGCCCAGGCGGCCCGGATCCGGTCCTCTGCGCGGGCCCGGAGGCGGTGGCGGAGTTCGAGGTCGGCGATTGGCCGGCCGGCGGTGTGGGTGGCGAAGCAGGTGAGCCGCAAGCCGTCCGCGTCGGTGATCCTCAGCCGGGCCCCTGGGTGAGGCCGAAGCGATGGCGGACTGAGCGCCCAACTGGGCTCCCTTGCAGGCAGTCGGATCTTGGTTGATCTTCTGTCCTATCGAGAGCCCCGTTGCCATGTCCCGAGATCATCTGCCACATCATCAGATCGGGGTGCTTCTATGTCTTTCGTCAAGCGGGGCGTGGGGTTCGGGGTTCGTAGAAGGTGCCGTCGCGGAGCATCGCGAACAGCACGTTGATGCGTTGTCGGGCGAGGTGGAGGAGGGCTTGGGTGTGGGTCTTTCCTCTGGCTGGCATCTGTCGTAGTAGGTGAGGGAGGCGGGAGCGTGCAGGGCGGCGAACGCGGACAGGAACATCGCGCGTTTGAGCTGCCGGTTGCCGCCCCGTGGTGCGTGTTCGCCGTGGATCGACGTTCCGGACGACTTCGTGGTCGGGGCGAGGCCGGCGTAGAAGGCCAGGTGGGCGGCGGTGGGGAAGCTGGTGCCGTCGCCGACGGTGACCAGCAGTGTGGCGGCGGTCCTGACCGCGATCCCCGGCATCGAGGTCAGGACCTTCGAAAGAGGGTGTGCCTCCAGCAGGACGCTGATCTGGGCTTCTGTGGCCCGTCGTTGTTCGTGGACGGTGCCGAGCGAGCGGGCCAGGGAGGGGATCACAATGTCGAGGGTGCCGGTGCCCGGGACCACGACGGTCTGTTCGTCGAGTGCCTCGAAGACGTCGTCGATCAGTCGTGTCGCCATGCGCGGGGCCTTGGGCCGGATTACTTCGACCAGCTTGCGGCGCCCGGCTTTGCGCAGTGCGGCCGGGGAGCCGTGGCGTTCCAGCAGCCAGGTCACCGCGGGGTGGTCCAGGCACGGGCCGAGGACCCGCTCGAGGCTGGGGTGGAACTGGGTGAGCAGGCCGCGGATCCGGTCGGAGGTGCGGGTGGCCTCGGCGGCGAGGTCCTGGTCGAAGCCGACGAGCACGGTCAGTTCGGCGGTGATCTCGTCGGTGAGGTGCAGCGAGCGCAGGGTGTGGGGCATGGTCCGGGCCGCGTCCGCGATCACGGCCGCGTCGCGGGCATCGGTCTTGGCCTCGCCGGGGTAGAGGTTGGCGATCCGTCGTATGGACAGGCCCGGCAGATAGGCGACCTTGCAGCCGGTGTCGCGGGCGACCGTCAGCGGGAGGGCGCCGATGGAGGCGGGCTGGTCGACGGTCACCAGGACGGTGTCGAACTTGGTCTTCAGCTTTTCGAAGACGTCCCGCAGCTTTGGTTCGGTGTTGGGCAGGGGCTTGTCGAAGACCTTCTTGCCGGCCGGGGTGAGACCGTGGCCGTGGTGGGCGCTCTTGCCGACGTCCAGGCCGAGGAAGACGCCTATCTCGTCGCTGTCGTTCACGCCGTCCTCCCGAACGGATGTCGTGTGTGCCGGCCTGGGCGTTGGCGTCGTGCGCGCATCCACGTCATGCAGACGTGCCGCCCGTGTACTGCCGGGCATTGCACCTGGCGGGGGGCGGTAGTCAGACCTCTCATCAGCGTCTCCAATGGCGCCTCGCAGGCCCGGCGGCATCCCCCCAGGTCATTGGTTCGACAGGGGGGAGCTCCCCGTGCACCCTGGGCGGCTACTCACCCAGAACCATCTTCAGCATGTACTCCACCTGCACCGATGCACTAAAGCGCCGGCATTGGGATCGCGTGCCGTACGGAGGACTTCTGTACGGGCGCGTCTGCGTGGACGGGGTGAGGTGGGAAGGCGCCGTTGACGGCCAACGGCGAGCAGGCGACGGGCATCCTCCGGTGTTTCGGACAGCAGGTGCGGCTGCTGCGGACGAGCCGGGCGGCATCGCGACGCGGTGAGGGGGCCGCTCCTCACCCGCACTGCTACCCACACCCTTCCGACCGTCCCCACCGCGTTGCCTCCATCCCCGCGTTTCCCCTGCTCACGCCTTGTTTCCCGGGCAGCCGCCCGGCGGGCAACAGGAAACCCGTCGACCTCCGTCGGCAGCGGGGCAAGTCTGGGTTCGTCGGCAAGCGGCAGCGAAGGGAGGTTGGGTCCATGAGACGTGCACTCGTGTCCTTGTGCGCGGTCGTGGCGGTCGTCACGACCGGATGCGGCGACGGCGGTGACGGCGGCGACGGCCGGGCACCACAGGATCCGCGTCCGCGTCCCCGGGCGCTGACCTGGCAACAGGAACTGCGCGTCGCCGACGCGCAGCAACGCCTGACCAAGCAGTGCATGCACCGCCAGGGCTTCACCTACTGGGAGGACCGCGGCCTGACGCTCCGGGAGAGCCGCCCGGTGCGCTACGTGCAGGACGACGTGGCCTGGGCCCGCACGTACGGGTACGGCGGCCGGATCGAAGTGAAGAGCCTGCGCGTCCGCGAGAGCAACCCCAACGGAACCTACCGCCAAAACCTCTCCCCGGCCCGGCGCGTCGCCTTCGACACCGCGCTCGACGGCGGCGGCGGCGCCCGCATGCTCACGGCACCGCTGCCGGGCGGCGGGGAGATGCGCAAACGCGTCGGCGGCTGCACGGAGGAGGCCGAGCGCGCACTCTACGGCGACCCGGCCGAGTGGTACCGCACCGGCAAGATCGCCACCGGCCTCAACGCCCTCTACGGCAAGGAGCTGATGGAAGACCGTCACCTGACCGCGGCGGTACGGGCCTGGTCCCGGTGCATGAAGAGGGCGGGCCGGCCCTACGAGGACCCCCAGGCGGCCCGGGAAGCCGTCCGGGCCAACGCCGTCCGGCTGGGTGCGACCCGCGCCGGCGAGGCGTTCACCGCCGAGCGGAAGACCGCCGTCGCCGACGCGACCTGTGCCCGCGAGACCTCCCTGCGCGCCGTGGCCACGGCGCGGGAGACGTATTACCTGGACCGCCTGCGCGACCGGTTCGGCAAGGACATCGACACCTACCGGCACCTCGGTCAGCGGGCCTACGACCGGGCGGTGCGCATCGTTCCGGAGCGAGGCTGACCACTTCCTGCTCCTGGGCGGACACCGCCCCCGGTGAGGGCACGCCGGGCCACCGGCCCGGTGCGCCGACACCGACGCACCACCGCCAACGCACCACCGCCAACGCACCACATTGTCAGAGGAATCGTCAGAGAAAACGAGGGGAAACAGCATGCGCAAGTTCACCGTCACGGCCGCCCTCCTCGGGCTCACCGCCCTGGGCGTCGTCGTACCCGCCACCACCTCGCAGGCGGCCGGGAACACCGTCGCCGGACCGGGCTGCGACAGCAAGTGGGGGCCGCGCAACGG
This sequence comes from Streptomyces sp. NBC_01635, assembly GCF_045209715.1. NCBI lineage: Bacteria > Bacillati > Actinomycetota > Actinomycetes > Kitasatosporales > Streptomycetaceae > Streptomyces > Streptomyces sp. NBC_01635. Next base: position 7,808,661 of record NZ_CP109277.1, read on the forward strand.
CAACATGTACGCCTGGGAGGACCTGGACTGCTCGGGCGCCGAACTGATCCGCTCCGCGGGCAACAGCGACTGGTGGGTCGGCTCGCAGGACAGGGCGACATCCGTCATGAACCGCGGCTTCACCGGTGGCCTCGACCACGTCGCGTTCTACGAGAACTCCGGCTTCGGCGGCGGCCACGCCTGCCTCGCGCCGGGCGAGCTCTACGCCGACAACCTGACCGACAACCGGTTCACCAACGGTGTCAACGCGAACGACACCATCTCCTCGCACCGGTGGGTGGCCCGCAGCGCTTGCGGGGCCTTCCTGAGCTGACCCTTCCGTCCGTGCGACGGGAACGAACGTCCGGAACCGCTCCGTGGTTCCGGACGTTCGTGTTTACGCCACACGGGGGAAAGGTTTGGCTGCGCTCATCACCCCGGCAGTAATCTGGCCGTCCACCGTCTCACGGCCGTACTGCATGGGGGACACCGTGGGAGATCCGCAGCACGGGCAGGAAGCCGACCACCAAAGCGGGCAGGATCAAAACGCGCTGACCACGCACTCCTTTCCCGCGCAGTTGAGACGACTCAGACAGGCACGTGGCCTGTCGCTGACCGACCTGGCACGGCAGACGCATTACAGCAAGGGCTACCTCAGCAAGATCGAGACCGGCACGAAGCGGGCGACCGCCGACGTCGCCCGTATCTGTGACCGCGTACTGGGCGCCGAGGGGGAGTTGCTCAGGCTCGTACAGGAGAGACTGCCCGCCGACAGCGGGAGCGGCGCCGAGGCCGCCGCTTTCGAGCGGCGGTTCGACGAGGTGTGTCCGTACCGCGGCTTGTCGGCGTTCACCCCGCAGGACGCGCACTGGTTCTTCGGCCGGGAGCGCGCGACGGCCGCACTGGTGGAACGGGTCTTCGAACGGGTGGGAAGCGGCCCGCTGATGCTCGTCGCCCCCTCGGGCGCGGGAAAGTCGTCCCTGCTCAACGCCGGCCTGGTGCCCGCCCTGCGGCGCGGCGACTTCCCGATGCCGGGCGCCGACCGGTGGCCGGTGGTGACGTTCACCCCCACCTCGCGGCCCCTGGACGAGCTCCTGGAACGCACCGCGAAAACGGTGGGCGGGGACCTCGCCGTCACCGTCGAGGAGGTGCGCGAGAATCCCGACGCGGTGCTGGACGCCGTACGCGCGATGGTGGGCGATCCGCCGGAGCCGTCCGGGGAACGCCGGCCCCCGCCCTGTCGATCGGTGCTGATCGTCGACCAGTTCGAGGAGCTCTTCACCCTCTGCGCGGACGAGGACGAACGGCGCTCCTTCGTCCGGGTGCTCTGCGCGCTGGCGGCCTCCCGGCCGGAGGAGAGCGCACACGGCCCCACCGTCGTGGTGCTGGGCGTCCGGGCCGACTTCACCGGCAACTGTCTGGACCTTCCCGAACTGGCCCCGGTCCTCACCGACGGGCTGTTCGTGCTGCCGCCCATGTCCGTGGCGGAGCTGCGGGAGTCCATCACCCGACCGGCGGAACTCGCCGGCCTGACGCTCCAACCGGGCCTGGTGCCCCTGCTCCTGCGCGACGCGGGACTGCGCGACGAGCCGGGCGGCACACCGCCCGGCAGCACACCGAGGGGCAGCGGGAAGGACGCCGGTTCCGGAGCCGACGTGACACCCTCCGGCGTACTCCCCCTCGTCTCCCACGCCCTGCTGGCCACCTGGCAGCGGCGCGAGGAGTCCGCGCTGACCGTCGCCGGGTACGAGCGGGCCGGCGGCATCCGGGGCGCGATCGCGCGGACCGCCGAGAACGTCTTCGCCCGGCTGTATCCGGCCGAGCAGAAGACGATCCGCCGCGTCCTGTCCCGACTGGTGTACGTCGCGGACGGCGGCGGGGCGACCCGCCGCCGGACGAGCAGGGCCGCCCTGATGGAGCAGTTCGCCGACGCGGACGGCGCGGCCGCCGCGCTCGACGCCTTCGTGCGGGCCCGGCTCGTCACCATGGACAGCGACACGGTCGAGATCACCCATGAGGCCCTGCTGCACGCCTGGCCACGGCTGAGGGACTGGATCCACGCCGACCGCGCCGGGCTGCTCCTCCACCAGCAACTCGCGCACGCCGCCGCCGAATGGCAGCGCGAAGGCCGTGACCCGTCCGCGCTGTACCGCGGCACCCGGCTGAGCACCGTGCGCTCCTGGGCCGACGAACTGGACGGCTGGAGCCGGCTCGGCCCCGGCGAGGAAGCGTTCCTCGGAGCGAGCCTGGCCGAGCAGGAAGGCCATGAGAGGCAGGCCAGACGCCAGGTCCGGCTCCGGCAGTCGATGCTCGCCACGCTCGTCGTCCTGCTGGGGCTCGCCCTGACCGCCGGAGGCCTCGCCTACCAGCAGCGCGAGAGCGCCCTCGACCAGGAACGCGTCGCGCGTTCCCAGGCACTCGCCGTGCGTTCCCAGGCACTCGCCGGGGGCCGGCCGGAGGCGTCGATACTGCTGGCCGGGGAGGCCTACCGGGCCCACACCACCGCCGAAGCGCGCGGCGCGCTGCTGAGCACGCAGTCCCAGCCCTTCACCGGCCGGTTGAGCGGTCACCGGGGGCCGGTCAACGCGGTGGCCTTCGCACCGGACGACCGGTCCCTGGCGACAGCCAGTTCCGACGGGACGGTGACCCTGCGACGGCTGTCGGACCGCCGCACGACCGCCACGTTCGCCGTGTCCGGGCCCGTCCGCTCGATCGCCTTCAGCCCCGACGGCCGCACCCTCGCGGCGACGTCGACGCGCGGGCCCGTGAGTCTCTGGGACGTCGCCGAACGCCGGAGGAAGGCCGTGCTCGCCGACAGCACGAAAGGTGCCCGGGCACTGTCCTTCGACCCCCGTGGGCACCGGCTCGCCGTCGCGACCGCGCAGGGGCCGATCCAGTTGTGGGACACCGCGCGCACGCCCCGCGTCACCGCCTCCCTCAGCGGGCACGAGGGAACGGTCAACGCCCTGGATCACGCCCGCGACGGCCGGACCCTGGTCTCCGCCGGAGCCGACCGGGTCGTGCGGCTGTGGGACACAGACCGGGCCCAACTCCTTGCCGCACTCGAGGGGCACACCGACGAAGTGCTGGGCGTGGCGTTCTCCCCGGACGGCCGGAAGGTGGCCTCCGGGGGCATCGACCGGACCGTACGGCTGTGGGACGTGCGCGGCGGCCGGCTCAGGGCGACGTTGTCCGGGAGCAGCGACGACGTCAACGCCGTCGCGTACACGCACGGCGGCGCCACGGTCGTCGGCGCGGTCGGCGACGGGACGACCAGGCTGTGGGACGTCCGCAGCGGCCGGCAGACCGCCGTGCTCGCCGGTCACACCGACTACGTGATGGGGGCGGCCGTGACCTCCGCCGGCACCCTGCTCGCCACGGCCGGTTTCGACCGGTCCGTGGTCCTGTGGAACCTCGGCGGCCCGGCGCTGACGGCCCGTCCGTTCACGGAGGTCTGGCAGGCCCGGTACAGCCCCGACGGGAGACTGCTGGCCACCGCCGACGCCGACCACACGGTACGTCTGTGGGAGGTGGGCGGGCGCCGGCTCCTGGCGACGCTCCGGGGCCACACCGAGGCGGTCTTCTCGGTGTCCTTCGCGCCCGACGGGCGGACCCTGGCATCGGCGGGCTCCGACGGCACGATCCGGCTGTGGGACGTGGCCGCACGTGGGCCGCTGGCGACCCTGACCGGCCACACCGGGCAGGTCTACTCCCTCGCCTTCGCCCCCGACGGCCGAAGTCTCGCCTCGGCCGGCGCCGACCGCACGGTACGCCTGTGGGACGTGACGAAGCGCGCGCCGCTGGCGACACTGACCGGCCACACGGACTTCGCCAACGGCGTCGCCTTCAGCCCCGACAGCCGGGTTCTGGCGAGCGCCGCCGACGACCTGACCGTACGGCTCTGGGACGTCTCCTCGCACCGCCCGCTCGGCACGCTGAACGGCCACACCGGCGCAGTGCGGAGCGTGACCTTCGCTCCCGACGGGCGGACGCTGGCCAGCAGCGGCAACGACGGCACCGTACGGCTGTGGAACGTCCGCGAACGCCGCTCCGAGGCCGTCCTGACCGGTCACATCGGCTCCACCCGGGGCATCGCCTTCGCTCCCGACGGCCGCACGCTCGCCAGCAGCGGCAACGACCGTACGGTGCGCCTGTGGGACGTCGCCGGACGGCGTCCGTGGGCGACGCTGACGGGCCACACCGACGCGGTGTGGAGCGTGACCTTCGCTCCCGACGGGCGCACGGTGGCCAGCGCCGGCACGGACGGCACCGCACGGCTGTGGGACCTCGATCCCGGGGCCCGGCTGGCGGAGGTCTGCCGGCTGCGCGCGGGCATCGGTGCGGACGAGCGCGCGAAGCTCCTGCCCGGCACCCCCCTTTCCGACGGGGCGCCCTGCGACGTCCGGGGGTGACGGGGACTCACCTGCTCGAAGAGGGGTTTCCCAGGTGTTTCCCGTTGCCCATCGGCGGGAGGCGACGCCCGGATCTCGACAACCGCGAGGCACGGCCAGCAGGCTGCTGTGCGACCACTCCCTTCACCACCCACAGGAAACGGGGGTCCTGGCATGGTCCGCCGGACCGGTTCCATCCACACACTGATCGCGTTACTGGCCTTCCTCCTCTGGGCGCCGGTGTCCGCCGCCACCGCGAACACCGCGGCACCCGCGCAGCGTTCGGCCGCCGACGCGTGCGGCGTCCTCGCACCCGGAGCCTCCGCGGCGGCCGAACGCGCGATCGCCGCCGCCTGCGCCGAGGTCGCGGCCGGCACCTGGTACACGTGGGGCGGCGGGCACGGCGCCCAGCCGGGCGCCACGTACGGCCAGATCGACCCGACCGACCCGGACAGCGAACACGACCCCGAACGGCTCGGCTTCGACTGCTCGGGCCTGGTCCGCCACGCGTACGCCAAGGCAGCGGGCTCCGACATCCTCAACGGTGTCGCCAGCCAGCAGTACTACACGCACCGCGCCGCCGCCCGCTTCACCGCCGCCCAGGGCCTGGCCCCGCTGCTCCCCGGCGACCTGCTCGCCTGGGGCGCCCCGCAGGACCTGCACCACATCGCCCTCTACCTGGGCGCGGGCAAGATGGTCGAGGCCAAGGAATCCGGCACCAGGCTCATGGTCAGTGACGTCCGCCTGAACGGCGACTACTTCGGCGCCGTCCGCGTCAACACCGGGCCCGTCACCGGTCACATTCACCAGACCTGGGGCACCGACGTGTGGACCAAGTCCGAACCCTCCGTCAGGGCCGCCCGCGTCTACGCCTTCCCGTACTCCACCACCATCCGCGTCCACTGCCAGAAGCACGCCGAACCGGTCACCGCCGAGGGCTACACCAACGACGTATGGTCGTACCTGCCGGACTACAAGGCGTGGGTGACCAACATCTACATCAAGGGAGCGGCGTGGCTCGACGGCGTGCCCGACTGCAGGACGACGCCACCTCCGACGCCGTGAAGCGCCGGTGCCGGGGGCCGGTCTGAAACGGACGGTGTCCGGCCTGGCCGATGGCCACCGACGGCAGGCGCGTCCTCGCCCTGCACGGCCGCAAGCTGCACGCGCTGCCGGTGTGACGCACACGCCGGACGGCCCGCAGGTGGTCGGCGCCATGTGAGCCGACCACCTGCCACGAACTACCCGGGCGGTGCGATCACAGCGGACTCGCACGATCCTGGGATGTCATCCTGTGGCTCCCCGACCGGTGAGTGCGAGCGCGCCTACGCCGACGCGGGCAGCGCCGGGAACACGACCACCGAGCCGTCCTCGTCGCGGGCCATCTCGATCGCCACGTCTGTCGCGCGGCTGTCGACCACGACGCCGTCACCCAGCTGGTGAATCCGGTGTGCCGCGCGCATCAGGCGATCGACTTCCGCGGTCGTGAAGACGGGCCGCAAACCGTGCGGGCGGGCCAGTTCCAGCGTCGACAGGCGACCCAGGCCACCGGCGATGCTCGACTCCAGTTCGTCGAGGCGCTGCTGGTCGCGCTTGAGCGCGCGGGTGAAGTTCTCGAACAGGTTGCCGGGGTCGCTCTGGGCGTGCTCGACGGCCTGCAGGACTACGACCCGCCGCTTCAACGCAATGTCCAGGGTGGCGAGTTCGAGGTGGGTACGGAAGATGCCGCCATGGTCGTCGACGCCGGGGAACGACTTGGTCAACGTGCCGAGATCGACGGCCTTGCCCTCGGGCAGCTTGTCGAGTGCGCTCTGCCACTGGGCAAGGCGGCGATCGGCGGCGCCCAGCGCCGAGTTGATGGCATGCACTTGGCAGAGGGCGACGACCGACGACGCTTTTCTGGCGATGGCCGTCCTGAGCCGTCCTGAGTCGACCGCCCGCGCGGAAGGCCACCCAGACCGTTGTGTCAGTGGGGGTACATAGGGTCTGCGCATGGTTGATCAGAGGTGGGCCGGGGTGCGGGAGCGGGTCGCGGCGCTGGGCGCGCTGCCGGCGGGCAGCGAGGTGTTCGGTTCGCACGGACACCACTGGACCTTGGAGGAGCCGCTTACCGAAGACGAACTCACGGAGCTGGAAACCCAGCTGGGCGTAAGCCTGCCCGCGGAGTACCGGACGTTCCTCACCCAGGTGGGTGCGGGCGGCGCGGGCCCCGCCTACGGTCTCTTCCCGGCACGGCGCGTGCGGGGCCGCTGGCGTTGGGAGGGCGACGGCGCCGACCTGGCGGACCTCTCCACGCTGGCCCAGCTGTTCCCCGAGAAGGGCCCGGACCCGGAACTCCTCGACGCGCTCACGGCCGAGCGCCCCGAAGAGGAGGACTTCGACGAGATCGAGGACTTCGACGACGCCGTCGAGGCCTGGGACGAGCGGTGGGAAGCCGTCATGTTCGCCCCCGCGCGCACCGCCGGAGCCATCGTGATCTGTCACCTGGGCTGTGCCCTGCGGGAATGGCTGGTCATCAGCGGCCCTCACCGCGGCACGGTCTGGTCCGATCCCCGAGTGGACGACGCCGACCTCGAGCCGCTCCTGGACACCGAGGGAAGGCCGGTCACCTTCGCCCGCTGGTACACCGACTGGCTGGACAAGGCCGAACGCGCCGCACGGCAGCAGGTGGCAGGCGTATGAGGAAGGGGAACAACTCGCTGTTCCCCCTCCCGCCCCGTAAGGAATGCTGTACGAGTGATTCAGCGAGAGGCCGCCGTCCGGATGGTCGAGGAAGAGCTCGAGCGCACCTTTCAGGAGGAGCTGTCGGCGGGCCTGCATCCGAGGCGCACGACGGTGGAGTCCGTGGAGCAACACGAACTGGTGTGGATCGTCCACTGGACGTCCGAGGAGTTCGTGCGCACCGGAAAGCCGGAGTTCATACTGGTCGGGAACGGGCCGTACCTGGTCGACCGCATCGACGGAAGTCTCCATGAGGTCGGTGTCGTCGACTGGGTCACCGGGGCGTGGGAGGCCGACTATCGCGTCCGTGTCCGAGGGCTGGCCGAGCGGACCGCCGTGGACGATCTGCACGACGAGGTGCGCGCGGTGGCCTCCACTCGTGGGCGCATTCACGCCATGCACGCCCTGCGTCGGCGGCTGCCGGTGCTGTCCCCCGCCGAGACGATCGCCTACGCGACCGCCTTGCTGGAGGGCGATGCACCGGAGTACCTCGTGGAGGTCGCCGCTCGAGAACTGGCGCCGCAGCCTGTCGGCCGGGTGCCGTCCGTCCATACCATCCGCGGAGCGGCGCCCAGCGAAACACACTGATTTCAGCGGGGAGCCTCTATGCGGCGCGCCCACCGCCCTCGCCGCCGCGGCGTTGGCACGGGCCCGCCTGCAGGTCCCCTACGGCGAGGCCCGCACCAGCGTGCAATGAGCCGCGCGTCCCGCCCGCCCAACCGCTCCGGGCCTGGGCAATGACCACGAGGAAGCTATTTCGGGCCGTTGGACATGTAGTTCCACACCGCGTGCTCCAGCCCTCCGCGATCGTGTCCTAGGAGGTCGGCGGTCCTTTCGTAGACCCGGCGAAGCCCCTGATAGGTGGTTGTCTCCACACCGGCCTGCCGGGCGAAAGCGCGTAGATGAACGTCCACCGCCACATGAGATCCCCCGACCAGAGCGCCCAGATAGTCGACCGTCTTGGGCCCGACACCGTGCACGGCGAGAAGCGCGGAGCGGTGGGGGCCCTCCTTCAGCCAAACCCTCAGTTCATCGCGCGTCTCCACCCCATCCGCGGCGACAAGGTCAGCGATCGCGGCGATGGCGGCGAGTTTCCTCTGGTGGGTTGTCCGAAGGACCGCACTCAGCTCGCCTCCGGACACACGCGCACGGAAACGGCTCACCGTGTCCGCTTCGGGCCAGCTCTCCTGCAGTTGCTCGATGCGCGGCCGTACCCATCGTCTGTAGTGCCGGGCCTGCTGGAGGACCGCGTCACAGATCACCGCTCCCATGTGATGCCAGCCGCCGGCGGCGCGGAACGGGCCGTTGCCCAGGGTGGTTTGCACATGGGCCGTGAGCTTGGCGACGTCTTCTTCGATGGTCACGACCTCATGATGAGGGGGCGTTTCCCCTTCGTCGATGGCGCATCGGAGCCATACGCATTGCGCGGGAACGGGCCGTGCAGACGTCGTAATCCTCGGATTTCCGTCCTCGAGCCGCCGATGAGCGACACACTTGACTGGAAGAAACATGGAGGTGCGAGTGGTGCGTCAGGCATGTGACGGTTGGGTCCACGGCCTCAAGGGGGAAACACTTTGCTTCACCGGCAAGGTCGTCGTGGATGGCGAGTGGCTGGTGCGTGCGGAGTGTGGCCGAAGGGCCAAGCAGCGGGGTGCGACAGCAAAGACCGACTTCTCCGGTGGAGTCAGCCTGGTAGTCCACGGAGACCTCAGCAGCAAGCAGGTGTCCGACACCAGGCGCAACTACAGCGACACTCTGATCGCCGCCGACCGTGAGCGCGGGCTGGGCCGTCACGTCCACGTCGTGAACGAGGACGGTTTCGGCAACTTGATTCATGGTTTTCCCGCACGATGCCTGGAACTACGGGCTTCCTCGCGCGGTGGCACCCCCGCAGTGGTGCCTCCGCATCCCACGTATAACATCCTCGGAGCTCCTCTTCAGGTGCAGAGGCGCGGTCTGTCCACCGTCCAGGAGTTGAACGTGGACCTCAGTTCCCTGGACAAGGGAACCGCGGCGCACGAACGAACGGTGGGTCTGCTGATCCAGCACCTGGCCCACCGTGGGCATAAGGCTCACACCTTTGCCAGGAACAGCCCCAGGTTCGACGCGGGTTGGGCGGTCGAAAAGGAAATCTTTGTGGCGGAGGTGAAGAGCCTGACCGGTACGAGTCAGGACCAGCAGATTCGTCTGGGTGTGGGGCAGGTACTCGACTACGCCCATCAGCTTCGGGCGCGCTCCGGCACCGGCCCGTTGATACGGCCGGTCCTGGTGCTGGAGAAGAAGCCGGCTGACGACAGGTGGAACACCTTGACCCAGGCAGTCGGAATTCAGCTGACTTGGGCACCGGGTTTCCAAGGGATTTGATCTGCGCCCACGGTGGCGTGCCGACACGCCACCGGCTGGTGTTTCGGACCGTGCGCGGTTCACCCCGGCAAGCTTTGCGTAGGGCTTGGAGCAGGCTCCGTGGGGCGTAGCGTCAAGCCCGCCCGGCGTCCGGAGCGAGATCTATCAGGCGATCAGCGGCAGCGCGGTGGGTAGGCTGCCGAGTGGCGCTCGCGCAGCGCCCTCGCGGGCGGACACGGCCAGTTCCTCCGAGCTACGCCACTTCGTGCCGGGTGGGTGCATCGTCAAACAGCCATGGGGATACGCGCCCTTGGTGACGAGCCCGCTGACGGGGCCCGGATTCGAATGCATGACTGTGCCGTCCATGAGGAACACGAGCTGGTGTGGATCATCTCCTGGGCGTTCGAGGCTTTCGGGTGCGGAAACCGGACTTCGTGCTCGTAGGGGAGCGGGTCGTGCCTGAGCGACCGAGTCGACGGAGGTCTGGCCGGATATGTAAGGGCCATGGCCGGATCTGGACCAGAGGCGAGGGGCCATGGGCCAGCTCATGGCCGCCGAGGTCGAGCCGGCTCGCGCTCGGCGGTGGATATCGTGTCAGCAGTAGATCACTCGCAAGCTGGGGGCAGCATGGGGCTGGCAAACCAAAAGATCATTTCTCAGGTCGAGGACCTGCTGCACGGCAGGGTCGTCATTCCCTCCATTCAGCGCGACTTCGTCTGGATGAGGCCCGATGTACGCGACTTCTTCGACTCCCTCTACCGGGGCTACCCGGTTGGTGCGCTGCTTCTGTGGAAGACGAATCTGACCGTCCCCTTCAAGACGGCTGCCGTCGTGCAGGCCGACAAGTCGGCGCACCAGCCTCTCTATCTGCTGGACGGACAGCAGCGGCTGACTTCCCTCGCCTGGGTGTACCGACCGGAGTCGAAGGCCGACGGTCGCCTCATCGACCTGCGCTTCGACGTGCGTACCGAGGAGTTCGTCAACCCTAGCGCCGTGCAGCGGAAGGACCCGCTGCTGATCCCGGTATCGACGCTGCTGCAGGAAAACGTGCAATTCTACCAGGTTCTGCGCAAGGCCGGCATGTCGATCGACGACCCGAGTTTCGACTCGTGGATTCAGCGGCTGCAGAAGGTGAACAACATCAGGCAGCACCAGATCGCTGTCATCACCTACGAGTCCGACGACTACGAGGAGGTCGCCGAGCTCTTCGCCCGGTTGAACAAGGGGGGCCGACGGCTCTCCAAGGGCGATCTCGTGTACAGCGCCATCGCGGCTCGCTGGTCTGAGGGCCTGGACGTCATGGACTCATTCCACCAGGAACTGCAGGACAGCAACTTCGCTTTGAACCGAGAAGCTGTGCTGCGGCTCATGAGCCTCCTCGCGGGAACCGGCGCGCATCACATCAAGCTCATTGGGGCGGTGGTGGACGAAATCGCGCTGAAGGAGGCATGGCAGGCCACCGAGAGGGCTCTGCGTTTCGCCATCGACTTCCTCAAGGGCGAGTGCTCCATCCCCCGGTCCGAGATCCTCTCGTCGCCGAACGTCACGGTCGTGCCCGCCCTGCTGTTGCACCACAGGGACGGCAAGCTGCGGCCGGGGGAGGCCCAGCTGCTGCGTCGCTGGGTGTACACAGCGATGGCGTTCAGCCACTACTCCCTGCAGGTGGAGGGCAAACTCGACGCGGAGGCCAGGCTCATCAAGTCCCGCGAAGGAGAGGTCCTGTTTGCCGAACTGCTTCGTCGAGCCTCCGGCCCCCGGTCTCTGGACAGCGCTCTGCACCCGAGGGACCTGGAGCAGAAGTACTCCACGCATCCGTTCTTCAAGCTGCTCTACATCGCTGCGCTGCGGAGCAGGGCGCGGGACTGGGCGACCAACATCGCCATCAGCGACCAGCCGATGAACAGTGGCGCCAAGATCGAGTTTCACCATGTGTTCCCGCGCGCCCGCGTGCAGGGGACGTATGCGAAGGAAGAGTGGAACAGCCTCGCCAACCTGGCATTCGTCACGGGGCAGACGAACAAAATGATCTCATCCAGGCTACCTGCCGAGTACATGACAGGGGTCGCGGCAGAGCGTCTGGGTGAGCAATGGATCCCGGACGACGTCGAGCTGCGATCCCTCGACCGCTTCCCCGACTTCCTAGCCGCTCGCAGAAGGTTGGTGGCCAACGTTCTCAACGACTTGTTGGGCCTTCCCGCCTATAACGGGCAGTCGCCTCTCCGGGAAATGGATGAGCTACCGGCCGACGAGGAGGTGATCGCAGAGGAACCGGCCGCACCCACACTGGTCGGGGCGGCAATCCAGGAGCTCCGCACCGAGCGGGGCGTCGAAATCCACGCGGTCTACGAGAGCCGGCGGACCACCGCCTTCTATGACCCGTCGTCCCGTACTGTGACAATTCCCTCCGGCCCCGGTCGCGGCGAGTACGAGACCCCCAGCGGGGCGGCTGTGGCGGTGGTCCACGCCCTCAACCCGCACGTCAATCCGAATCGCAACGGCTGGTCGTTCTGGACCGTCACCGCCACGGGGCAGCTCTTGCAGAGCATTCGGTAGGCGGCACGATCGGCAGGCTCGGTTATGTGCCTCCACGCTTGTGGGGCCTCACGTAGGTGTGGCCCTTCGGCAGCTTGTGGCTGCCGGTGAGGCCTGCCTTCCGGTGAGCCTCTGAGTACGCAGCACGAGCTTCGTCGCTGGCCTGCTTGCCCAGGTGCTCGATTCTCATCAGATGTCCGGCCACTCCATGCTGGGAAGAGGCGCCCGGCAGATGTACGACCCGCAGCTGCTCCTTCTTACGCACAGGAAGCACGAAGGGCGTGTAACAGACGAGGCGAATTGTTCTCTCACCTGGACGCGCCGGGTAGTTGAGGATGCCGTCGGCAGCACAGCTCCCTGTGGCCCACCTGAGACGCTGACGACTGATGAGTCCGTTCACCGCGGCACGAACGGCTTCGCCTGGCCAGTCCTGCGGGCCGCGGTGGCTGCGAACGTTGGTGATCAGGTTCCGCATCGGCAGTAGCGCGCGGCCCTCCTCGTCGAGATAGCCGAGCTTGCGGATGGTCTCCTGGACCAGAAGGTCGAGCGAGGAAGTGACGCCCTTCCCGTCCGGCTGTGTGATCGCTGGCAGCTCCCTGGCGATGACCCGCGGGTCGTAATCGTGAAGAAACTGCCTTCTCGCGACGTGGACAGGACGTTCCAGAGGGGTGAGTGACAGACGCAGCCGACTCCGGTCGAGCTCGGCCGTGATGCGTAGACCCGGCATGACTTGGGACCGCGGCCATCGCATGCCCCGGAGACGTTCCCCTGTGATCTTCTTCCCGAGAGTGGCTGGCAGAACGGTGGGAAAGGCGCGGCCGTAGTCGAGGTGCACCACTTTCACCGTCCGCATGCGGCGCACCGTCTGTGCGGGCAGTGGGCAGTACCCGTGGTCCAGGTGATGTTGGCGCAGCACGAATGTCCACTGGAGACCAGATTCCGTTTCGACCACATCGTGCGGTCGGCCGGGGTCGGCCTGCTGGATCACAACCTCTTGTTCGGGATCCTCGGCTGCTTCGCTTCCAGCGCTGCCGAGTTCTGGAGCAGCGGCTTCGGAGGCGGTGTGATGATCATGGGCGTCGAGAGTGGTGACGACTTTCCGCCGATGACAGTCCGTGCAGTGTGGGAGTTTTCTGCCCGAGCTCGTGGTTTTGATGGCGACAACATTGTCCGTGACCGTTCGTTGGCACTGATTGCAGGGGAACGAAACGGGCGCGGAGTACTGCTGCAACGTCCAGCGAACGTGGGTCCTCGTGCTTTCGATGAGCTCCACATCTGGGAACTGCGGGTCCCGAGCGCCCATGGTCGGCCCTCCTGCCACACGGTGTGCGCCCAACCTCAATCTGACGGCGCGGTGGAAAGTCTGCCCGACGCATCATGGCGGAAACAGCTCAGACAGCTCGTTGCTTCGATACACCTGCATCCGCCAAGAAGGAACTCGGGTCGCCCGACCAGGACACGTACAGGCTGTCGCGGGCCCGCGTGCAGGCGACGAAGAGCAGGCAGCGTTCGGACATCATGTCCGTCTCGTGCTGCTTGGGATCCACCTCGGGCGGGGTGACCGCCTTCGGGAACGGCAGCGCCTCGTCGTTGACGCCGATGACCGCGACGCAGCGGAACTCCAGCCCCTTGAATGAGTGCATCGTCCCGACCCGCACGGCCGTCGCCTCGGCCGTCGCGGACTCGCCGGTGGCGGTGCGCAGCGTCACCGCGGGGATGCCGGCGTCCTTCAGATGCGCCACCGCCTTCCCGCACGTCTTGTTGAACCGTGCACTCACCCCGATCTCCCCGGCGCCGACACCCGCGTCCATCCACGCCCGCACCTGGTCGACGAGCGCGTCCAGTTCGGCTTCCTCGGTCGTCGCGCCCCGCACGGCGGGCCCGTCGCCGTGCAGGGCGGAGCGGTACCCGAGCAGGGTCTCGTTGCGGCCGTCGTCCTCCAGTTGCGTGATCGGACGGCCGACGAGCAGCGCGGTGGACCAGCGCAGGATCTCCTGTGTACTGCGGTAGTTCTTGCGCAGCTTCACCGACCGCCCGGTCACCTTGATGCCGAGCGACTTCAACGACACCTTCGAGTCGTAGATGCGCTGATGCGGGTCCCCGGCGACGAACAGGTCGTCCGGGCCGGGACGGCCGCGCGCAGCAGACGCCACTGCGCCGGATGCAGGTCCTGTGCCTCGTCCACTACGACATGCCGGTACCGCGGCTCCTTCGCCTCCAGCAGCCGCGCCGCCTCCGCGCACGTCTGCAGCCAGGTGCGGGCCCCGTCCTCGGCCAGACCGGCCGTGAACCGTTCCACCGTCTCCCACACCAGTGGCCGTTCGGCCGCCGTCAGCCGGCTGCCGCGGCCCCGCCGGTCCGCCGCCTCGTACTCGGCCAGGGTGCCGACGCCCTGGGCCAGGACGACGTGCCGGTACTCCTGCGCGAGGAACTGCGCGCTGCCGGTGAAGCCCGTCGCCTTGGCGGCCTTGCCCCAGCGACTCACCTCCTCGTTGCTCATCAGCGGCCGCAGTGCCACCGCGTCCGGCACCTCGGCGACGACCCGGCTCGCGAACCCGTCCACCGTCGAGATGTCGACCCGTGCCCGCAGTTCCGGGTCCTCCACCAGGGACTCCAGGCCCGCGCGGAGGGCGTTGACGAGCGCGTTGGTGTACGTCGTCAGCAGGATGCGGTCCCCGTTGCGCAGGTGCCCGAGCAGGTGCTTGACCCGGTGCAGCGCCACGACCGTCTTGCCGGTCCCAGGTCCGCCCGTCACCTGGGCGGGCCCCGAGTAGGACGCGCGGTAGGCCACCTTGCGCTGGGAGGGGTGCAGGAAGACCCGCCAGGCCGCGAAGGGCTTCTCGAAGATGTCCCGCAGCTCCTCCGACGCCGTGACCAGAGCGATCCGCGCCCGGCTGTGCCGGATGGCCGTCTCGAAGTCCTGCGTGTCGACCGGCTGTGTCGCCGACTGGAGGGCGGGCGCGACGATGTCCTGCCACACCTCCTCGACCGTGCAGCCCTCCGCGAGGTACTGGAGCACCTCGCGCTGGTCCTGCGGCAGCAGCGGCGCGAAGACCTCCAGCTGCTCCTTGTCGACGAGCGACCGGGCCTGCCGCAGCGTCTCGGCGTCGATGCCGAGCGCGCTCAGGTCCCCGTCGGAGAACTTCTCGAACAGCCGCGCCTTCGGCGAGGCCTGCGCGACCCGCTCGTACGCCGGCGTGATCTCGTCCAGGGTGGCCGCGTCCCGGATCTCCACGGCCCGGGTCACCGTGTTGATCGTGGACTTCTGCTTCCTGGCCCAGGCGATTGCCTTGTCGTGCTGCATGACCCGCAGCAGGACGAAGGTGTCCCCGCTCGTCGGGGCGAGGACGACACCGCGCCAGAACAGGTCGATGCGGATCGTCCGGATCTGCTTGTCCCGCGGCTTCTGCAGACTCTCCAGCTTCAGCCCCGGATCCTTGAAGAGCTGGTCGAGGCTGAGCCGGTCGAACTTCTCCCAGGCGTCGAGCACGCCCTTCCTGACCGGCGGCTGGAGCTTGGGGAGTTCGGCGAAGAAGCCGACATCGAAGGCGAGCTGCGGCATGGAGCGATCCTAGGGGCCGGGGGAGTCGTCGTGCTGTGGGCGGAGGAGGGCCGGGAAAGGGGACTCACGTGGGTGAGCCGGAGGCGTCGCCGTCGAGGTCCAGGCGGATCACCGCCAGTGTCTCGGCGACCTCGGCCGTGAGGTCGTGGTCCGGGCCGAACACCAGGCACAGGTCCTCGTGCAGCGGGTCCAGGACGTCGAACGCCTCCGCCGCCCGCCCCTGCGCGAGCAGCAGCATGCCGATGTCGCGGCGCAGCTCCACGGCGTTCTCGCTCACGTCGCCGTCGATCGACCGTACGGAGTCCAGTACGCCCCGCAGCCCGGCCAGTGCCTCGGTCGCCCGGCCCAGTTCGCCGTTGCAGCGGGCCGCCTGCGCCCGGCAGTCCAGTGTCGCCTCGTGGTGCGGGCCGGCGATCCGGGCGTACGCGTCGGCCAGCGCCTCGAACTCCGGCAGCGCGGCCCGGTGATCACCCGCCAGCTGACGGCTGAAGGCCCGGCGCCTGCGCAACGCGAGGACCGCCTTGCTCTCCGAGCCCAGCACCAGGGCCGCCGTCTCGATCATCTCGCCGACCACCTCGGCGGCCTGCGAGAAGCGGTCCTCGTCCCACAGCGCGGCGCAGTGTTCGTACACCTCGCGGATCTGCTCCCGCAGCTCCTCGCGCTGTGCGGGCGGCAGCACCGGCGCCGGAACCGCGTCAGGCCCGCCGTCGGCCGCGGTGGCCCGCGTGCCTACGGATCCGGCACGCGAGCGGGGCGCGTACGGGCGGCGGAACACCCCGGTCGGGTCGGGTGCCCCGGCCGGACCCGCCTCACCAGGAAGCCGCGCGTCCTCCGCACCGTCCGCGGGTGACGGCAGGAACGGACGCAGCCGCTCGTACACGGCCTGCACGTCCACCGGCCGCGCCTCGGGCGCCTTGCGGAGCAGGTCCAGGACGAGTTCCCCCAGCTCCGCGGGCACCTCCGCGCGCAGCTGCCGCAGCGGTGTCGGCGCGGCCGAGATGTGCTGGGTCATCAGCTGGAACTCGCTGTCCCCGGCGAACACCGGCCGCCCGCACAGCAGCTCGTGCAGCACGCATCCGAGCGCGTACAGGTCGGTGCTCGGGGTGACCCGCGCGCCCCGCACCTGCTCCGGCGCCATGTACTGGTACGTGCCGATGGGGCTGCCCGTCGCCGTCAGCTTGGTGACGTCGGTGCGCAGGATGGCCGCGATGCCGAAGTCCAGCACCTTCACCGTGCCGTCCCGGGCCACCAGGATGTTGCTCGGCTTGAGGTCCCGGTGCACCACGGGCACCTCGTGCGCGTGCGACAGCACCGTGGCGACCTGCGCGGCCACGGCCACCGCCCAGCTGACCGGCAGGAGTTCGCCCGGGTGCACGTACGCGGTCAGCGGGACGCCGTCGACCAGCTCCATCACCAGGAACAGCTGGTCGTACGACTCGTCCAGCACCGCGTCGTACACCTGCGGCACGCCCGGGTGCTGGATCCGCGCGGTGACCCGCGCCTCCCGCCGGAACCGCTTCTCGAACTCCTCGGCCAACTGCGGCGACGTCACCGCCTGCGGCCGTACCAGCTTCACGGCGACGGGCCGGTCCAGCACGGCGTCGAAACCGCGCCACACGTCGCCCATGCCGCCGTGACTGAGGGGTTCGAGCAGGTCGTACCGATCCGCGATCCGTCGTGTGTCGTCCGGCACGTGGTCCCGCCCCGCCCCTCGTCCTCGCCCGTCGAGCGCCCGATGTGATCCAGGGGCATCTTGGCCGGTAAGCGACGGAAGAGTCCAGTGGGAGCAGGCGAGGCAGCGGCCTACGGGAGCGGGGGCGGTGAGATCAGGCCAGGCGCCATGCACTGCGCCCAGACCGTCTTGCCGGGACCGCCCGAACGGCGCGGGCAGCACCCCCACCGGTCGGCCAACGCCGCGACGAGCAGCAGCCCGCGCCCGTCCTCGCCGTCGGCCGGAGGCGAGGACAGAGACGAGGACGGAGGCGCTGGCAGACGTTCCCCACGGGTGTCGCTCACCTCGATGCGGACGGTTCCGGTCGCGGCGTCGGCCGTCAGCAGCAGGTGGAAGTCACGGCCGGCCACGTGCCCGTGCCGTACGGCGTTGGCGCACAGCTCGGCCGCGACGAGCGTGACGACGTCGTGCGCGTCGCTGCCGTACGGGATGCCCCAGGCGTCGAGGCGGTGCCCGCACAGCCGTCTGGCGAGACGGGCGCCACGCGGGGTGGAGCTGAAGCGCATCGTGAACTGATGTGCCGTGAGGGGTGATTGTGTTGCGGTCATGCACGTACGGTGGCGCTTCGTGGCACAACGTGACCAGCGGTGACGCGCTGCTTCCGGTGATTGGTACGGGGCGGGCGCGGACGTTGTACGGGGCGGTACCCGATGGCAGCTTTGCTGCGGTGGCTGTTCCGCATTCCACTGCGGGGCAGGGGACAGGGCACAGGGTGCCGGTCGACGCGTAGGCGCTCCAGGGGCGCCGCCCGCCCGCCCGCCGGCCGGTCAGGCCTGAGATGCGGCGCGCAGGGCCCGGGCCAGCCACTCCAGCTCCTCGGTCGCGTCGGGCGCCGAGTCCTGCCCGCGCACGCGGGCGACAAGCCTGTGGTAGCGCTCCGCCTCTGCCTCGATCCCGGCCTCCAGGCTGCGCAGCACGGCGGTCCGATCGGCGTCGCCGAACAGCGGGGACAGCACTTCGGCCGCCTCCGGTGCCTCGGGGGCGACCCCGCGTTTTCTGACCTCCGCGACGATCTCCACGATCTGCCTGGCCCACCAGATGGACGCCCCGGGGGGACGGCCCTGCCCCGGTACGGGCGTGTTGAGCTCCAGCCATGTGCGCAGCCGGGCGCGAAAGCCGGGGTCCCGCACCAGTTCGGCCAGTTCGATCCAGGCGTCGACCTGCTCAGGTGCGGGATCGTCGGGCAGTTCGATGCGGTAGGTGAGTATGCGGTCGCGCAGGCGCGGCTCGACGTCGAGACCGCCGAACACCTCCTCCTTGAACTCGTCGATGATCTGCTTGCGTTCGGCGGCGGAAAGCCGCGCCAACCTGTTCATCAGTGCTGTCTCCTCAGCGGTGGAACCACGTGTCGCCACGGTGGACAGGACGGCCCGGCTCACCTTGAGCGAGCGGATCTGCGCGTCGAGCGCGGCCACGTGTGCGTGGGCGACCTCGGCGACCGTGGTCCGACCGCTCAGCACCCGGCACACGTCGTCGAGCCCGAGGCCCAGCTCCCGCAGGGTGCGGACCAGTTCGACGCGGGCCACGGACCCGGCGTCGTACAGCCGGTAACCGCTCGCGGAGCGGGCCACGGGCGGCACCGCTCCCTCGTCCGACCAGAAGCGCAGGGTACGCACCGGAAGTCCGGTGCGGTGCGCGAGCCGGCCGATGGTGAGCAGGGCGGGGTGTTCGTCGTCCATGGGCGAGATCCTGGACCCTCCAGCCGCTGGAGACTCAAGCGCCTCAGTGCGGCATTCCGTAAGTTCTCCAGAGTTCTGCCGAGTCCCCTCATCACTGCCGGCGCCGACAGCATGCGCTTCCTCGCCTTCGATCAGGCCGCAGATTGATCAGATCGGATGAGGAAACTTCAGGAATTCCGGAGTCACGTCACCAGCCGGCCGAGCAGCGAACGGGAGAAGCCCCGAGCCAGGGGCTCGGGAACTCAGCAGGGGCCACGGGAACTCACGGGATGTCGCACATCAAGAGGCCTCTGCCCGATGTGACATGACTGTGACAGGTGGAGTGGCTTTCGCCACAGACGGTTCGGTGCGGTGCTGATGAGGTGGCCGCATGCGTGCCGCCCCCCTCATCTCTCAAGCCCTGCCCCCGCTCGGACGGGGGTGGCGGGCGTGCTGCTGGTGGGTTTAGGTCTCTCCGCGGTCTGTGCCCTCGGCGCGCTCATCGCCGCGGTGGGGGTCGTCGCGATGGCGTTCCCCGGTCGGCCCGAACCCTGGGCGGTGCATCTGCTGCGCCGCGCGACGGGAGCGGCCGGGTAGGCGGCCGTGGCCGTCTACTCTCTGGGGCTCTCCGGCGTCCTGCTGTCGGAGCACGCGTTCGGCAACGGCGCGGACTCGATTCCGGCTCCGGCCTGCCGCGACGGCTTCGACGCGGAGACGAGACAGGGCCTCTCCCACCACCGGTCCTCGTACCTGCCGCTCCGTTTCGACTGCGTCCGCGACGACGGCACCGTCTACTCCAGTGATCCCAGCTACCTGTGGATGAACTGGGCGACCGCGTCCCTCACCCTGGTCGCCGCCCTGCTCGTCATCGGCGCGGGCTACGCCACCGAGCTCCGCGCCCGGAGGATCGCAAGGATGTCATGACGCTGCTCCCGGTCTTCGTCGGGCTCGTGGTCGGCTGGGTCGTGCTGCGCGGGCTGCCGGCGCATCCGCTGCTGCCGCTGTGGGTGCGGACCTCGGTGTTCTGGACGGTGCCGCTCGGTGCCCTCACCTGGGCCGTGATCATGGTGGCGGACGACCCCTTCCTGTTCCCGGAGACCGATCCCTGCCCCGGGGAGCCGCTGCGGGAGGGCGTCCTCGGGAGCGGGGAGGTCCCGGTCTCCTTGGCGAGGACCCGGATCAGGCGTTTGACCTGCGGCATCGCGGCCCGTAGGTGCTTGTTGCAGCCGGCTTCCTGCGGGACGTACGGGAACCTGCCGCAGTAGTGGGCGCGTGCGTGCCGCAGCCGGCGGGCCTCGCTGTGAAAGCCGGGCAGGGCCTGCATGACGGCCAGGCACAGCAACTCGGAGTGACTCGGTCTCGGTGGCCTGCCCGGCAGCCGGGCGATCCCGGCCCGGTCATCGTCGATCTTCACGTACAGCCCGGTCACGAGAGTGGTCGAGTTCGTCGTCACAAGCGGATCTTGAGCGCCCTCGCTGCATGCCCGCAGGCATCCGGAAAGACTCGTCCAGCCGAAGCACGGGCCCGGGCCGAGGCCCCACTGCCTGGGAACTCCTGTGCCACGAACCCCGTGTGCCTCCGCGACTTCGGGGTAGTCGGATCGTGTCCGATACTTGACCACAGTATTTGAACTCAAGCCCGCTTGGCGGGCGGTGAAATCTCGCAGCAGTGAGGGTGTTGACTTCGATATTTGAAGCCATGCCCTCTGCGGCGTTGCTTTTGCCTTCAGGTTTCACCTGGAAGGGCTGACCCCACCCCGGCAGCGTCGCCGGGGCGCCCGAGGAGCACACGTGACCAGCACAGAGCAGGCCCCCGGGCCAGGAGCCGGTACGGCTCGTCCCGAACATCTCGGGCACGTCATCTTCATCGCGGCGTCGGCCGCCATGGGCGGTTTCCTCTTCGGTTACGACAGCTCCGTGATCAACGGCGTCGTCCAGGCCATCCGGAGCCGCTATGGCATCGGATCCGCGGAGCTGGCCCAGGTCATCGCCATCGCCCTGATCGGCTGCGCCATCGGTGCCGCGACCGCGGGCCGCATAGCCGACCGCATCGGCCGCATCCGGTGCATGCAGATCGCCGCGACCCTGTTCGCCGTCAGCGCCATCGGCTCGGCCCTGCCCTTCGCCCTGTGGGACCTCGCCTTCTGGCGCTTCGTCGGCGGCTTCGCCATCGGCATGGCTTCGGTCATCGGCCCGGCCTACATCGCCGAGGTCTCCCCGCCCGCCTACCGCGGCCGCCTCGGCTCCTTCCAGCAGGCCGCGATCGTCGTCGGTATCGCCACCTCCCAGCTGGTCAACTGGGGTCTGCTCCACGCCGCCGACGGCGACCAGCGCGGCGAACTCCTGGGCCTGGAGGCCTGGCAGGTCATGCTGGGCGTGATGGTCGTCCCGGCCATGCTGTACGGGATGCTCTCCTTCGTCATTCCCGAGTCCCCGCGCTACCTGCTCTCTGTCGGCAAGCGCGAGCGCGCCCGCGGGATTCTCGCCGAGGTCGAGGGCAAGGGCGTCGACCTCGACGCCCGCGTGGCCGAGATCGAGCACGCCATGAAGCGCGAGCACAAGTCCACCTTCAAGGACCTGCTCGGCAGCAGCTTCCTCTTCAAGCGGATCGTCTGGATCGGCATCGGCCTGTCCGCATTCCAGCAGTTCGTCGGCATCAACGTCGCGTTCTACTACTCCGCGACGCTGTGGCAGTCGGTCGGCATCAACCCGACGGCCTCGTTCCTCTACTCGTTCACGACATCGATCATCAACATCATCGGCACCGTGATCGCGATGATCTTCGTGGACCGCATCGGCCGCAGGCCGCTCGCGCTCATCGGCTCCTCCGGCATGGTGATCGGCCTGGCCCTGGAGGCCTGGGCGTTCTCACACCCGCTGGTCGACGGCAAGCTGCCGGCCACCCAGGGCCTGGTCGCCCTGGTCGCCGCCCACCTCTTCGTCCTCTTCTTCGCCCTGTCGTGGGGTGTGGTCGTCTGGGTGCTGCTCGGCGAGATGTTCCCGAACAAGATCCGCGCCGCCGCCCTGGGCGTGGCCGCCTCCGCCCAGTGGATCGCCAACTGGATGATCACCGTGAGCTTCCCGTCGCTGGCCGACTGGAACCTCTCCGGCACCTACCTGATCTACACGTTCTTCGCGGCGCTCTCCATCCCGTTCGTCCTGAAGTTCGTCAAGGAGACGAAGGGCAAGGCGCTGGAGGAGATGGGGTAACTCCTGGCACAGTCCCGCGGAGAGGGGCCCAGGTCCCCGCCGCCCCTCCCCTCGTCCCGTCCGCCGCCCCGCTCGGTCGCCGCCCGAGCAGGGCGGCGGTTTCCGTACGCCACCGCATCCCGTACGTCACCGGATGAGAACACCGCCGCCGATCCCCAGGGCTCGCAGAGCGGCTTCCTCGATGACCCGCGCCGGAGCTGGATCTGCTCCCCGTGCTCCTCGGCCGTCCGCGGGTGCCTGGTGCCGAGGGCGATCGGATCGAGAGGGGCGCGCAGGGCGATCTCGCGCAGGAAGCCCGGCACCTGGTCCGCCTCGACCTCCAGATTTCTGTCGGCCGGCACGGGGGAGGAAGCGGGCACCCGGCGAGCGCACCAACATCGATCCCCACACTGTCGTACGCCAGGACTCGAACCCGGCGGACTGATGGAGGTCCTCCGGCACGTCGAGTCTCCGCACGTCGCCGTCCGGTTCCCGAACGAACACTTCCGCCGGCAGACTCATGGGAACAGGGGATCAGGGCCGGGGCCGGGCGGGCCAGACGTTTTCGCTGACGGAGTTCCACCCGCGGTGGAGGGGGAGCGGTCGAGATGCGTCAGACGCCCAGGGGCTCGGGCTGCTCGACTGGCTCCGCGGCGGCCGCCGATCGAGGCGGCACCGGCGGCTTGGGCAGCGCCAGGTACAGCAGGCCGGAGATCAGGATCGTCGCGATCCAGCCGAGGCCGTACTCGCCGATGACGTTGTTCCTGGCCAGCGGGCCGGTGAACCAGGCGGACGTGGTGAACATCAGTCCCGCGGCGAGGCCGGTCGCCCAAGCGGTGACCGCGGCGGGGGAGAAGCCGCCCCGGTACCAGTAGGCGCTGGCGCGGGTGGTGTCGGCCATGGCCCGACCGTCGTACTCCGTACGCCGCAGCATGTCCGCGCCGAAGACGCCGACCCAGGCGGAGAAGGCGACCGCGAGCAGCGACAGGAAAGCGATGAACGAACCCATGAAGCCGGTCGCCACCAGCATCAGCACACTGCCGAAGACCAGCGAGATCACGGCGTTGACCGACACCGCCCAGTGGCGCGGCACCCGGAAGCCGAGCGTCTGCGCGGTGAAGCCGGCCGAGTACATCGACATCGCGTTGATCAGCAGCATGCCGATCAGCGCGATCAGCAGATACGGCACCGCGATCCAGGTCGGCAGGATCTTCCCGAGGAAGGAGACCGGGTCGGCGGCCGAGGCGAGGTCCGGCACGGAGACCGCCATCACCGCGCCCATGAGCACCATCGGCAGGACGACGATGCCGGCGCCGCCGATCGAGGTGCCCACGATCGCCCTGGCGGAGGCCGTACGCGGCAGGTAGCGCGTGAAGTCCGGCGCCGACGGGATCCAGCTGACACCGCCCGCCGCGATCATGCCGATACCGGTGATCACCGCGGCCGTCGATCCGGCGGGGTGGGCGAACACCCTCGGCCAGTCGGTGTCCACGATCAGGTGGGCGAGGACCAGGACCGAGAACAGACCGAAGAGGTAGGTCGCGTACTTGTTGCACCGTTGCACGGCGTTGATGCCGAGCCCGGAGATCACGAAGGTCGCGACGACGAACGCCAGGAGCATCACCATGCCCAGCGCGCTGTTCGCCTTCAGGCCGAACAGGATGTGCAGGAGGGTGAGCATCGCGTAGGCGCCGACCACCGCGTTGATCGTCTCCCAGCCCCAGCGGGCCACCCAGATCAGCGAGCCGGGCAGCAGGTTGCCGCGCTGCCCGAAGACCGCCCGGGACAGCGCCATCCCGGGTGCCCCGCCGCGCTTGCCCGCGATGCCGATGAGCCCGACCAGGCCGTACGACACGACAGGGGCGACGACGGCGACGACGAGCGCCTGCCAGAGATTGAGGTGATACGCCACGACGAGGCTCGCGCCCATGGTGAGCAGCAGCACGCTGATGTTGGCGCCGACCCAGGTGGGGAACAGCTCGCGGGTTCTGGCGGTGCGCTCACGATCGGGCACCTGTTCGATGCCGCGGGTTTCCAGGGCGCCTTTTGTCTCGGTGGTCCTGCTCATGAAGAAGGGTTCCGTGCTTCGGTCGGGGAAAGCGACTCCGCGCGTACGGACGCGACCCGCCCCATCCTACTTTGGTCTGACTTATGTCATTCAGTGGTGTTTGTCTCCTGGCTGAAGGAACAAGCCTCCTCGGGCCGGGAACCACGGCTGATACCGGCAGGGTTGTGGAAACCGTCATCCAGGGGCTGCGTGATGGGGTGATCGGTCTTCGGGTTCTCGTCGGAGCGAAGCGCTCCGCCCCGTGGTGCCGGTGAGGCGGAGCGCATGCCTGAGACGCGGGTCAGCGGCCCGGCCAGGTGATCGTCGGCTGTTCGGAAGTGAGGGTGATCTCGAACTCCTCCAACGGCGGAGCCCCGGCGCCGCGCCACCGGGTGAGGTGCGCCTCGACGGCGTCCCAGATGCGGGACGGCCCGTTCTGCCGGACCGCCCACCGGCCGTCGTGCTCCCGGAGCACCGCCCAGGCGCCGGTGTTGACGTCGAGGAACAGGTGCTCCGCGCGGCCTTCGCGGGTGAGGGTGACGTACTGAGCGCGCGGCGCGGCGAGTTGGGCGACGAACCGGGTGGTCCAGTCGTCGAGCACGTCGGCGCCGAAGGCCGCCGGCCGCTCGTCGCCCGCGTCGAGGTCGGGGAGCAGCCCCAGCGGCGGCGGCAGGTGCGGCCTGGCGAGCATGAAGGAGATCTGTCCACCGAGGAAGCGGCCGGACGCCGTGCCGTCCTCGTGGACCGTGAGCCGGGCCAGTTCGGAGGAGTACAGCCAGCCGCAGAGGGTGACGAGCATCGTCCCGCCGGGGCGGGTCTGCTCGATCAGCTCGCGGGGGACGGTGAGGAGCCCGCAGGTGGCGATCACCCGGTCGTAGGGAGCCCCGTCCTTGTACCCGGCGAGGCCGTCGCCGACGACCAGGTCCGGGGCGAACCCGCAGTGCCCCAGCGCGGCGCGGGCGCGGAGGGACACGTCCTCGTCGACCTCGACGGAGGTCACCGCGTCGTCGCCGAGCCGATGACACATCAGGGCTGTCGAGTAACCGGTGCCCGTGCCGATCTCCAGGACGCGGTGGCCGGCGTCGACCCGGAGGTCCTCGAGCATGCGCACGACCAGGCCGGGCAGGGTGCTGGACGAGGTGGGGGCGCGCAGGATCTCCCCGCGGACGTCCCCGGGCACGACGGTTCCGGCGACCTGCGTCACCAGGGAGACGTCGTCGTAGCAGGCCGCCGGCCACCGCGGATCGTCCGGCATGACCGGGGTCCAGGCGGTGGGCGTCGAGCCGTCGACCTCCCGGAAGAAGCCGCCGCGCAGGAACTCGTGGCGCGGGACCGCGGACACGGCCTCCCGCCAGGGCCCGGTCCGCAGATGGCCGCTGCCGGTCAGTCGCTCGACGAGCCGGGTCCTCAACTCCTTGTCGTTCATGCCGTCTTCCTCTCCAGGAGATCCGCCATCGCCGCCACCATCGGCAGCCCGGTCTCAGGTTCCATCCACGCCCATTGCCCAGAGGGATTGCACTCCAGGAACCACCATCGCCCCTGGCGGTCGATGGCGAAGTCGAAAGCGCCGAAGACGAGCCGGAAGTGGTCGAGGTAGGCGCGTAGGGACTCGGAGACGCCGGGCGGTGGCTGGACCACGCTGTACCGGAGTCGTGCGTAGTCGGTGCGCCAGTCCAGCAGGTCCGAGTCGATGCGGACGCAGAACACCTGCTCGCCGATGACGGTCACGCGCACGTCACCGGTCTTGTCGATCCGCCGCTGGAAGAGGTGGGCGGTGGCGGTTACCGCGTCGTCGATCTCGTCGGCGGTGACCTCGCGTACCTCGACCGTGCAGGAGACGCCGTCGACGCGGTACAGCGGTGTGGACAGCGGCTTGTAGATCGCCGGACCGTGGGTCTTGACGAAGGCGCGCGCGGCGACCGGGCAAGAGGTGATCGCCGTGGGAGGCAGACGGAATCCGCACGCGGCCGCGGCGGCGAGCCCGGACGGCTTGAACTCGGCGTCGCCGATGCGGTGCGGGTGGTTGACGTACCGGCAGCCGGGCAGCGAGGCCATGACTCCGCCGAGGCCGTAACGGGCCTGCGTGAGGGCGAAGCGCGCGGTCTGGCCGTCGAGGTGAGGGAAGGCGAACCCGGAGGGCCTGCGGTAGTACAGGGAACGGACACGGGACAGGTCCGCCGTACGCGTGGGCGTGGTCAGCGTGCCCTCGATCCCGTGCGACGTGAGGGTGGCCGCGATCGACAGGGTGGCGGGGAAGTCCCCGGAGTCGAACCGCACGACCGGGACGCCCCGGCCGTGCAGTTCGTCGATCACCAGGTCGGTCGTGGGGTCGTCCAGGTTGGTGACGACCAGAACCGGACTCGTGTCGGTCACTGGTCGGTGTCGTTCCCGGAGTCCTGGTCGCCACCACCGCTACCGCCGGGACCCGAACCGTCGGAGGGATTGCCGGTGTTGGTCGCGGGTTTGGTGCCCGTGCTGGTCCCGTGGCCGGGCATCTCCATGACCTGCCCGGCGGCGTCGAAGTAGCGGCCGGTCTGGGTGGCCGGGTCCAGCTCGACGCGGGCGTACGAGGGAGCGAGAGCGGGGTACGGCGCCATGCGGCGCAGCCCCCACGGCGCGGGCGTGCTGATGCCGTCGGGCAGCGGCGTTCCGGTGGGGAGCCGGTCGGAGTGGGCGAACATCGGTGCCTCCTGGTGGGCGGGAAGGTCGTGGTGGCGTGGGTTCTTCCGGGTGCCGGCTGCCGGCCCGTGGCGCGGCTCCGGTTCAGCCGCAGCGTGAACCGTTCACCGGCAGGGGTGGTCGTGCTGCGGTCATGTACTCACAGTGGCGTGCCGTGGCCTAGCGTGACCAGTGGTGACGCGCCGACGCGAACCCTTCGTACGCGGCGGCACACGACGGTGTACGAAGCGGTACGGAACGGCCGGAAACGGCACGGGGAGAGGCGCGGGACATGACGAGCGTGCGGGACGAAGAGACGGGCCAGGGACAGGCGGCAGTGCCGGTGCCGGTACCGGTGCAGGGCGGCCAGGGGCAGGGGAGCGGGAACCGGAGGCCCGGGGACGAGCCGGGGGCGGGGGTCGTCACCGCGTTCGGACGGCAGTTGAAGCTGCTGCGGATTCGGGCGGGCCTGGAGCGGCCGGAGTTCGGCAAGCGGATGGGCTACTCGCCGGAGACGGTGGCCTCGATCGAGCAGGGGCGGCGGATTCCGCAGGCGGGGTTCATCGAGAAGGCGGATGAGGTGTTGGGGGCTGGGGGGTTGCTCACGGCGCTGAAGGAGGAGGTGGGGCGCGCTCAGTACCCATCGTTCTTCCGGGACATGGCGCGGCTTGAGGCAGATGCGGTCACCCTCCATGTGTACGGCGCTCTTGCCATTCCAGGTCTGTTGCAGACCGAGGACTACGCGAAAGCCGTCTTCACTATGCGCCGCCCGCTTCTCGACGACGCGACCGTGGAACAACGCGTCGGAGCGAGGTTGGCAAGGCAGGAGATCTTCTCGCGGAGACCACTTCCCACGCTGAGCTTTGTCATCGAGGAAGCGGTGTTGCGGCGTCCAGTCGGGGGGTGGCCCGTTCTGCAGGGCCAGTTGGAACAGATCCTCCTGCATGGGCACCGGAGGAATGTCGAGATCCAAGTTATGCCCATTGAAGCGGCGGAACACTGCGGACTGGCCGGGCCGTTCACCTTGATCGAGACTCGGGACGGGCGCAGGATGGCGTACGTGGAGGTGCAGCGAACGAGTCGTCTCCACACCGAGCGCGCAGAGGTGCGGGACACCGAGGAGCAGTACGGCATTCTGCGGGCTCAGGCCCTGACTCCGCGTGAGTCGATGGCCTTCGTCGAGAGACTCTTGGGAGAGAAATGACCCACCGTGTGAGCGAGTTGCCGGTTCCTGAGTCAGCGTGGTTCAAGAGCAGCTACAGCAGTGGTGAGGGCGGGGAATGCGTCGAAGTCGCCTGGTCCAGGAGCAGCTACAGCGGTGCTGAAGGCGGCCAGTGCGTTGAGGTCGCCACGACTACTGAAGCCGTCCTCATCCGGGACTCGAAGCAGCCTGCGGGGGCCCGTCTTGTGGTCGGTGTCAACGCCTGGGACGGCTTCGTACGGATGGCTGCCGGGCGCTGACCCGCTGAGGATGAACGAAGGAAGGGGTCCAGCGTGCACGCCGGACCCCTTCCTTCACCTCACGTCTCAGAAGTCGTCCAGACCTTCCTCGCTGCGGATCATCCGCCAGGCCGCGCGGCGAGCGCTGCGGTCGAGGTTGGACTTGAACTCGCGGTCGGCGCCGAAGTAGCGCTTGCCGAGGGTGTCGATGGTGGACACGTGGTCCATCATGTTCTCCTCGAACTTCTTGTCGTAGACGAGGCCGAAGTTCTCCTCGTCGTTGACGACGGCGGCGGCGCGGACCTTCGGGTCCTCGTTGGTGAGGTTGAAGACGGGCAGAAGGTCCGTCTCGGTGAAGTCCGTGCCGAACTTGGCGTTGAACTTGTCGATCAGTTCGGACAGCAGGGACTTATCGTCGTCCTTGGCCCCGCCCACGCCGTCGCCGAAGCCCTTGAGTTCGGCGGCACCCTCGGGGGTGAGGGCCACGTCGTGCTCGCCGGTCTTCTCGACGCGCAGGTGACTCAGGTCGACCTCGCCTATGTCCACGCCACCGTTGGCCCGGTGGGGGAGGCGGTTGAGGAGGTAGCGGCCGTAGAGGTGCAGTCGCTCCAACTCGGGGTCGTGGTACGGCACGATCTGCGCGAGGAAGCCGTACTTGCGGACGTAGTCGTTGAGGTGGGCGCGGAACTCCTCCGCCGTCTCGACGTCGTCCTCCTCCTCGCTGTCCATCAGCACGGTGAAGCGGGTGACGGCGGGGGCGAGGAGCCGGTACAACTCGGCGTGCAGCTTCTCCCACTTGGCCTGGGAGCCGCCCGCCTTCTCCTTCGCCTCGAAGTACGCCGTGGCGAACTCGTCCATGTCCTGCTCCGAGATGATCGGCGCGGACATGACCCGGCTCTGGGCCGTGTAGAGGAGGTTGGGGTCGGAGGGGAGGGTGTGGGCCTCCTCGAAGTACGGGCGGAACGCTTCCTGGATGTCCTCGGCCTCGTTGACGAAGTCCAGGACGGCGAGGTCGGCCTGCGCCTTGCGTTCGGCGGTCCGGTTGAGGCGGGAGAGGGTCTGGACGGCCGCGATGCCGGTCAGCGACTTGTTGACGTACATGGTGGTGAGGAGCGGCTGGTCGAAGCCGGTCTGGTACTTCTCGGCGACGACCAGAATCCGGTACTCCTGCTGCCCCTTGCCGCCGGCCTTCGCGGCCTTGTCGTCGGCGCGGGTGTATGCGAACGCCTTCGGCAGCCCGCTCTCGGACAGCCCGCCGCCGTTCTCCTTGCTCTCGGTCGTCTCCTCACCGTCGATGGTGAGGGAGCCGGAGAAGGCGACGAGGACACCGAGGTCCGGGTACTTGGTGTCGTACTCACGGTCCGCGATGTAACTCCGGATGGCACGGGCCATCTGCACGGCGGAATGACGGGAGGCAGTGACCACCATGGACTTGGCCCGCCCACCGAGCCGACCACGAGTGTGGGCGACGAAGTGCTCGACGATCACCTGCGCGTGCTGTGTCACAGTGTGCTCGTGCATGAGCGCGAACCGGGCGAGCAGGCTGTTCGCCTTGGAGGGGTCGACCTCCTTCTCGTCGCGGTTCAGGTTCGCGAGCTTCCAGTAGGTGTTGTACGTGATGTAGTTGCGCAGCGGGTCGAGGATGAAGCCTTCCTCGATGGCCTGACGCATGGAGTACGTGTGGAAGGGGCGGTAGACGGACTCGCCGTTCTCCGTGCCCTCCGTGCCGAAGAGTTCGAGGGTCTTCGCCTTCGGGGTGGCGGTGAACGCGAAGTAGGAGAGGTTCGCGGCCTGCGAGCGCTCCACCGCCTTCGCCTTCAGCCTGTCGTCCACGGTGAGCGTGGTCGCGCCCTTGTCCTCGGTGTCGGCGTCCAGGCCGAGGTCCCGCAGCGCGGACTTCACGGCGGTGGCGGCGTCGCCGGACTGCGAGGAGTGCGCCTCGTCGACGACGATCGCGAAGCGGCTGCCCTTGATCTCGGTCGGGTTGCGCTTGACGTAGTCGAGCAGGGCGGGGAACGAGTGCAGGGTGACGGTGACGATCTTGCCGGTGTCCCGGGAAAGGGCGCGGGCGAGCTGTTCGCTCTTTGCGCCGTGCTTCTCGTCGACCTTCACGACCAGGCCTTCGGTCTGCGAGAAGTTGCCGACTGTCTCACGGAGCTGGGCGTCCAGATTGCGGCGGTCGGTGATGACGATGACCTTGTCGAAGACCGGTTCCCCGGGCTTGATGCGGCCGTCCGCGAGTGCCTCGGTGTCCAGGACGCGCGGGTCCGTGTCGGCGTGCAGGTCGCTCAGGCGGTGGGTCAGCCAGCCGATGGTGTTCGACTTGCCGGAGCCGGCGGAAGCCATGATGAGGTAGTTCTGACCGGCGCCGTGCGTGGCCGCGTGTGCGGTCAGCTTCTTGACCACGTCCCACTGGTGGAAACGCGGGAAGATCGTCGACTTGGTGGTGCCGCCGCCGGGCGTCTTGTGCTTCTGCTGATGCACGAAACGCTGGAGGAGGTCGAGCCAGTTGTCCCGCTGCCAGACGTGTTCCCAGAGGTACGACGTGGCGTACGTGCCGTGGACCGTGGGTGCGGGGTTGCCGGCGCCGCCTGGCTGGCCGGGTCCGTTGGAGCCTGTGTTGAAGGGCAGGAACTGGGTGCTCTTGCCGCGCAGTTGCGTCGTGACGAACACCAGGTCCGGGTCGACGGCGAAGTTCGCGATGACCCGGCGGGTGAAGATCAGCTCGGTCGGGTCGCGATCGGTCCGATACTGCTCCTTGGCCTGATCGACGCCCTGCCCGGTGAGCGGGTTTTTCAACTCGGCCGTGGCGATTGGGATGCCGTTGAGGAACAGGGTCAGGTCGAGGCGGTGACCCCAGTCGGCCTGCTTGGTGGCGTAGGGGAGTTCCCGGACGACGGTGAGGCGGTTGGCCCGGTAGCCGTCGAGGACCGAGTCCGCGGAGATCAGGTTCGGCTTGAAGTAGGCGACATGGAGCCGGACTCCGCGATCCTTGACGCCGTTCCGGAGGACGTGAAGAAGTCCGTCGTCGGCAATAGCTCGGTCGAGCCGCTGAGCGAAACCGCGCTGGGCCTCGTTGGGGTTGCCGCCGTAGACGGTGAGGAGTTCGTTCCACTCTTCGGGCTGGGTCGCCCCGATGAAGGTGAACAGCTCGTTGGTGTCGAGGCCGAGATCGGCCCGGTAGTCGCTCGGGCTCGCCTCCCGCCACCCGCGCTCGCAGAGCGCCGCAACGATGGCAGACCCGAAGGACGATTCGTCGTATACAGGGCTCATACGGCGACTCCTTCGGTCACGTTGCGCCCGCTGGCGGTGGATACGTCGAACTGGCCGGTTACGGCAGCGGTGATGAGGGCTTGACGGCGTTCACTGAGTACTACGGTTTGCTGTGCAACTTTGGTGCGTAGTGCGTCAAGGATGGTGCGCTGCTGTTGGACTCGCTCCACCATTTCACGCTGTTCTTCAAGTGGGGCAGCCGGAAGCGGCCACGCTTTTACTTCCTCGAAACGGATGTTAGCCATTGATTGAGAGGCGCCATTTGAGGAAGCGGCGCAGAGGTCCCGAACGCGGCTTCCGCGTGCCACTGTTGCAACGAATTCTGCGGTGACTCGATCGTCCAGGCGCACGCGGAAGATTTTGTCAGAGAGGAGTAGTTTCCCCCGCGTGGACGGTACAGTCGCCGTGGAGCCGACTAGCAGTGGAGTATTTGCCCGGGTGATGAGCAGGTCACCGCTTCGCACCTCGTGTCTTGGATCTGGAGCCACGTCCGAGGGGAGGCGCTTGTTTTCCTCCGGGATGAAACGACCCGGTCGGAGACAACTAACTTTGAGTACACCCCACTCGTCAGGGCCAGCGGGGAATGCGTAGGCTTGTGGGCTCGAGCCTTGGTCAACCCCAAGAAGATACCGCCGGAGCGGTACTGCTCCCCACCGATCGAGAAGATCATCGATTGATGAGTCAAGCTGGGTCCTTTCTCGTTCGTCAAGCTTAGCCACTACTTGCCCTTGAAGGTGAGCGAGTTGATTGATGCGGGTAGTCTCGGTGTCGAGGAAGTTGGCGATGCGGCGCTGCTCCTCGAGGCGCGGAAGGGTCACGCGGATGTCGCCGAGATCCTCTGAGTTAATCCGAGGCGTGCGAACCGAGCCGCTCTCGGTGCCTCCAATTCCGCGTAGTCTTGCAATCATCTCTCCGACGAACCAATGAGATCGGAAAAGGTGATGGAGATAGCGAGCCTCCACTGAATTGTGAGGGCGTAGTACAAGGTAGTCCGGACTCACGATTCCGCGCATGGGGCTAATTCCGATTGCCCCCTGAAAGGCTCGCATGCGATTGAGGACGATGTCACCCGTTTCGCAGACCTTGTAGTTGCTTAGGTCCTCCGCGCGAGGTAGATCATCGGTAAGAGTGTGGCGGGGAACGACTCCGTGATGAATCGACACAGCGAGCAATGGTGGCTGGATTGCTCCGGCGCGTTGATCAATTACTTGATAGAGGTTTTTGAGGCGCAGGTCTGATGCTGTCATTCGGTAACTTCCCCCAAAAGTCCCTGAATCTCCATCTCCAGCGCCTTCAGCTCCGCGTCGATCTCTGCCAACGGCCTAGGCGGCTCGTATACATAGAAGTGTCGCGTGAACGGAATCTCGTACCCGATTTTCGTCTTGCTGCCGTCGATCCACGCATCCGGCACATGCGGGTGAACCTCTCGCTTCAGGTACTCCTCGACGTCCTCACCCAACGGCACATTCTCGTAGTCCCGCAACTCCGAGTCCGGCTCCGGCTTGCCCTTGACGAGCTGGACCTCGCCCTCCGGGTCCCGCACCCCCACCGCGTCCCGCAGCGCCTTCAAGAACGGCGCCCCTGACGGCCAGGTGGAGCCGGCCTGGATCACCGCGTCCTTCAACGCCAGCCACGCGTCCGCCTTCTTGGCCCAACTGCTGCCCTTCAGCTCCCGGAACGCCTCCAGCATCAGTGAGGCCTGCGGAAGCTTCTGGATGACCTTCGACGCCTCCAGTGCCGCCAGAGTCTCCTCTGTCAGCTCGAAGCGCAGCTTCAGCGGGCGCTCGACGGTGATCCGCTGGTACCCGAACGCTGTGTTGTCGAAGACCTTCACCTTGCCGTGCAGTGGGTGTTCCGCGTCCGCAGCCGCGTGCAGGGCCTCGCCGTAAAGCTTGACCACCGTGGCGATGTGGTCGTCGCTCAGCTGCTTGCGCTTGTCGCCGAGCGACTTGCGCATTTTCTGCCACTGGTCGCGCGCGTCCAGCAGCACGACCTTGCCCTTGTGGTCGGGGCTCTTGCGGTTGGTCAGGATCCAGAAGTACGTGGAGATGCCGGTGTTGTAGAAGAGCTGGTCCGGCAGGGCGACGATGCCCTCGAGCCAGTCGTTCTCCAGGATCCAGCGGCGGATCTCCGACTCGCCCGAGCCCGCAGCGCCCGTGAAGAGCGGGGAGCCGTTGAAGACGATCGCGATGCGCGAGCCGCCCCCGCCGTTGACGTCCACCGGCTTCATCTTCGAGATCATGTGCTGGAGGAACAGCAGCGAGCCGTCGTTGATGCGCGGCAGCCCCGCACCGAAGCGGCCGGCGTCGCCGAGCGTGGCGTGCTCCCGCTCGACCTCCTCCTTGACCTTCTTCCACTCCACGCCGAACGGAGGGTTGGCGAGCATGTAGTCGAAGGTCGAGCGGGCGTGGCCGTCGTCGGAGAAGGAGTTGCCGAAGGCGATGTTCTCCGGGTCCTGGCCCTTGATCATGAGGTCGGACCGGCAGATCGCCCACGACTCGGGGTTGAGCTCCTGCCCGTACACCTCCACCGTGGCGTCGGGGTTCAGGTCCTTGATCAGGTCTTCCGTCGCCGAGAGCATGCCGCCCGTGCCGCAGGCCGGGTCCATGACCGTACGGACGACACCGGGGAGCTGGAGGGCGTCGCCGTCGGGGGCGACCAGGAGTCGCACCATGAGCTGGATGACCTCACGGGGGGTGAAGTGCTCACCGGCGGTCTCGTTGGACTGCTCCGCGAAGCGACGGATCAGTTCCTCGAAGATGTAGCCCATGTTGTGGTTGGGCACGGTCTCGGGGCGCAGGTCCAGGTCCGTGAACTTGCCGATGACCTGGTAGAGCAGGCCCGAGCTGTCCAGGCGCTTAATCTGCTGGGCGAACTCGAAGCGGTCGAGCACGCCGCGGGCGTTGTCGGAGAACGACCCCACGTACACCGTGAGGTTCTTCGCCGCGTTCTGCGGGTCCGCCGCGATCTTCTTCAGGGTCAGGCCGGACTTGTTGTAGAAGGAGTGGCCCGCGGCCCGGCGCAGGAAGCGGTCCGGGTCGATGTCGCCGTCCTTGTACTGCTCCGCCAGCGCCGTGACCTTCTCGCGCGTCGGCTCCAGGACGCACTCAAGCCGTCGCAGCACCGTGAACGGCAGGATGACCTTGCCGTAGTCGGACTGCTTGTAGTCCCCCCGCAGGAGGTCGGCGACGGACCACGCGTGGTTCG
Source organism: Streptomyces sp. NBC_01635 (assembly GCF_045209715.1). Classification (NCBI taxonomy): domain Bacteria; kingdom Bacillati; phylum Actinomycetota; class Actinomycetes; order Kitasatosporales; family Streptomycetaceae; genus Streptomyces; species Streptomyces sp. NBC_01635. Next base: position 7,843,392 of record NZ_CP109277.1, read on the forward strand.
CCAACTCCGTGTGCTTACTGCTGTTCAAGTGGATCCCCGGATTCCTTCCGAAATGTCCCAACCCCACCACCTCGGCCGAGCCTGGTCGACTGGCAGGCCGGGGCGGTCCGACAAGTGTGGTCTATGCGTGAAGCCCTGTGTGCCTAATGGGGCGAATCGCTACCCGGGCCCCGGCCCCGTACCGCAGCCGTGTCCGCCGCCGTCTCCTGGGACGACGGAAGCAACTGGCCGCCGGTCAGCCCGCCCGACAGCAGCCGTGCCGTCTCCTCCGCCAACCGCGTCGCCCGCCCCGCCTCCGCCCGCAGTTCGTGGACGCGGCGGAACGCCTCCCCGTACCGGCGCTGCTCCTCCAGTGGCAGCAGCGGGACGCGCAGCCGGCCGGGGCTGACGTTCAGCACCGTGCTGCCGGTCGACGCGCCCGCGATGTTGTCCTCGGCGCCCAGGAACCCGGCCAGGAACCAGGCGTCCAGGCGGGCCGGGTCGGGCCGGAACAGGTGGACGTGCGGGCCGAGCAGCGCACCGGCCTCCGCCTCCCCGACGACCAGGGCCATCGCACCGCCGCCACCGCTCGCGACCGCGCGGACCAGTACGTCCCCGGCGGCGATCACCGGCGCCGTGTCCGTACGGACGGTCGCCGGGTCACCCGTCGGGCCCGAACCCCGGGAGATGTCCGAGCCGGTGAAGACCGGGCGGCCCGCGCCCGCTCCCCGCCCGCCCTTGCCGGCGCCGTCGTCGTCCCCGCGCCCGCGTGATCCCTCCGGCGTCGTCCGCAGCAGTGTCAGTGCGCCGCCCCGCGCGAGGTCGGCCGCGGTCGCCGTACGCCACTCCCGGGCCGAACCTCCCGCCGCGTCCCAGTCGTCGTAACCGGCCGCGCGGCCGAGGGACTTGGCGGCCTTGACCAGGTTCCGGCGCGTCGCGTCGGCCTCCGCCGCCAGCTTCGCCGGGTCCACGTCGGCGCGTGAGGCGCGTACGAGGCGGGTCGGTGTCAGGTCGACGGTCTCGTCCAGCAGGTCGACCACGTCGACCGCGCGCGCGACGCCGGGCTCGTCCTCGAAGGCGTCGGGGTCCGCCGCGAAGGCGTGCCACGCGCCCAGGGCCTGGCCGGTGATCCGCGCCCAGTCCAGCGAGGCGGACCGGCTGCCGCCCCGGGTGCGTGGGCCCGTCCGCGCGTCCGTCCTCGCGTCCGCCGCCGACGACTCCGCGGTGTCGACGAACAGCACCGACTTGTGCTCGGGGCCGCCCGGTTCGGGCCGTTGCAGGATCCAGATCTGCAGGCCGATGTGGAACGGCACCGACGCGCCGACCGGCAGCGCCACCACCGCGCGCAGGGCGCCGCTGCGGACCAGTTCCGCGCGTACCCGGCGGCCCGAGGCGCGGCCGGCCGTCGCGGGCGGCAGGAGCAGGGCCGCGTGGCCGCCGGGTGTCAGGTGGGCGAGGGAGTGCTGCACCCAGGCCAGCTCCGACTCGGCGCGGGCCGGTACGCCGTACGCCCAGCGCGGGTCGTACGCCAGCTCGTCGTACCCCCAGTCCCGGTCGCCGAACGGCGGGTTGCACAGCACCGCGTCGGCGGTCAGGTCGGGGAAGGCGTCCGCGCGCAGGCTGTCGGCGGCGCGGACGGAGACGGTGGTCCCGGGCGGCGCCGTCAGCAGCAGGCCCACCGCGCTGCGCCGCGCCTGCACGGGGAGGACGTCCTGGCCGTACAGCTCGGCAGCACCCCGGCGGGCGGCGGCCTCCAGCAGGGCGCCGCTGCCGCAGGCCGGGTCCAGGACGCGGGCCGGGGCGCCGGGAAGGAGGCGTGCGAGGAGGTCGGCGAGCGGGGCCGGCGTGCGGTACGCGCCGCTCGCCGCGCTGTCCTCCAGCTCCCGCTCCGCGAGCACGCCCAGCGTCGCCTGGCCGCCCTCGTCCCGTACGCACACGTACAGCGCGCGGAGCACGGCGGCGTCGGTGTCCGCGAAACGCACGCCGCCCCCGCCGGGTACGGCGTCGGCGACGCCCGCCGCGTCGCGCTCCGCGCGGACGGCGAGATCCGTGTCCGGGAGCCGCGCCGCGGCCGTGAGCTGGTCCGGGGTGCGGCGGGCCGCGGCCAGGACGAGGAGCAGCAGGTCCGCCGTGCCGCCGTCATCGCCGTCGCCGGTGCCGTGGGCACTGAGGCGAAGGGTCGTGCGCAGTTCCTCGGCCGGACTGGCCGCCGAGGCGTAGCCGCGCGAGGCGAGCCATGTCCGGACCGCCTCCAGGTCGTACAGGGGGCTGCTCTCCGCGCCGCCGGACGGTTCGGGGAAGTCGTCGTACCGGCGGCGCCAGTTGCTGACGGTGGCACGCGTGACCCCGGCGATGCGGGAGATCTCGGCGGCGGTCACCTGTGCGGACGACTGCTGGGGCATGACGGAAGACCTGAGCCTCTCAATAGCGGACGTCAACAACCTACAGCACCCGTCAAACCCGTCAAGGTGTTTGACAGCGTTTTCAATGACGTGCTTATCTGGTGACGCTTCCGCAGGGAGTCGCAGCCGCTCGGCTCGGCGGCCCCGTTCGGTCGTGCCGTTCCGCCGTGCGGTCCAGCGGCGCCGCCCCACATCCGATGCCCGCTCTCTCACGCCTGTCCGAACTCCGGGGGGAGTCACCATGCGCCTGACCATGCCGACCGGTGCCGTCGAGGGAACCCAGCTCACCGTCATGCCGTTCCGCGACGACGCCGTCGTCGGAACGATGGCGGTGCCCACACTCGTCCAGCTCGTCCCGTCACCCCGGGCCGAGGAGGACCCGAGGAGGCTGAAGGCCGCCTCCGGCCTGGTGCGCCGCCACGCCGAACTGCGGGCCACCGTCCAGCGCACGCTGAAGTCCTCGCAGAAGGGCAAGAACGTCGGGCCGTACGCCGAGTACATCGCCGCCGGCCTCAAGGGTGAACTCGGCGCCGCCTGGTCCACCCCGCCGATCACGCTCTGGCACGCCGGACCGCTCGCCGCGCTCAGCGACGAACTCGTCCCCGGCAGCGGCCTGCGTACCCTCACCGTCGCGCCCGGCACCATGGTCGTCGCCATCGACGGCGAGACCCAGACCGCCGCCTGGCACGACCTCTACGAAGACCCCGAGGCGTACGGCCTGACGTACCCCGAACTCGCCCGGGTGCGCCTCCCGTTCGAGCTGTACGTCGACCTCGCCCCGGCCGACGCGCGCCAGATCTTCTACGACCGCAACGTGCAGGGCGTCGACGTCGCCAAGAACCTCGCGATGTCCATGGACCAGCGCGACGCCGGCACCCGGCTCGCCCACCTGGTCGCCGACTCCGTGCGCGTCGACGTGGACGGACAGCGGGTGCCGTTCGCACGGCTCGTCAACATCAGCAAGCGGCAGGTGTCGGCCGGTGACCGCGAGGTCGTCACCCTCTCCGCGCTGCGCGCCCTGGTCGTCACCACCCTCTACGGGCGCGGCGGACTCCAGCGGTCCGCCGAACCCGTGCACGAAGCCGACCTGCCGGGCAGGAACCGGCCCGAGCGGGTGAAGGAGGCCGTCGTCCCGGTGCTCGGCCAACTGATCGCCCGCTACGCCCGTCACCTGACGGACCGCAGCGCCCTCACCGCTCCCGCCGTCCTCGCCGGACTGGGGATCGCCGTCCACCACACGATGCCGTGGAGCGAATCGGCGTCCGCGTTCCGCCTGGAGGACCTGATCCGCCTCCTCGACGACATCCACTGGGAGCGCGAGGCGAAGTACTGGGACGGCGTCGCCGCCAAAACCGGCACCTCGGGGCGCCTCAACTTCAGCGGCGGAGTGAAGGACTCCGGCGGCCGGGTCGCCGACGCGATCCTCTACCCGGCGACCGAGGCGGGCCGCAGGATCCGGGGCTTCTGAACCCGGGCGCCGCGCCCACGCGCCTCTCGACTCCACCTCATCCCGCATCGCGATCCCACGCACGCATCGCGATCCCACGCACGCAACACACCCACGAGCGCATCACACGGAAACGGAGCACGACCATGTCCTTCCAGCAGCCCTTCCACTCCCCCTCTCCGCAGCCCGGCCCCGGCACCCAGGGCCCCTTCGGCCTCGGCACCCCCACCGGCCCGGCGCGGCCCCCGAAGCAGCGCGGCCGGTGGCTGAAGTACGGGGCGGTCGCCTTCGTCTCCCTGTTCATCGGGGTCGGCATCGGAAGCAGCGGCGACGGCACGGCGGCGGCGGACACGGCAGCCGCCGACACCAAGTCGGAGCCGAGGCCGACGGTCACCGTCACCGAAACCGCCAAGGCCGACGGCGGCGGTGACGCCAAGCCCGCCCCCGCCCCCACCGTCACCGAGACCAAGACGGTCACCGCCAAGCCGAAGAAGACCAAGGCGCCGGGCCCGGCGACCAGCTTCTCGGGAGAGGGCGAGTACGTCGTCGGCGAGGACATCAAGGCCGGCACGTACAAGACGGCCGGGGCCGACGGCGACTTCGGCTGCTACTGGGAACGGGCCAAGGACGCCAGCGGCGAGTTCGGCTCCATCATCGCCAACAACAACCTGAACGGCCCGGGACGGGTGACCCTCAACACCGGCGAGTACTTCAAGACCAACCGGTGCCAGGAGTGGAAGAGGGTGGGCTGAGCCGGTGGAGGGTCCACCCCTTCAGGCCGTCGAAGTCCTTCTCGGCGGCCAGGGGTTGGCCGACATAAGGGTGTTCTCCGACAGGGTCGGAAACCGGGGCGCGGCGGACTGCCCTGCCGTGTGATGATCTTGCCGGTGCGCCGGGGCTGCCGGCGCGTCAGTCGCGTTACCACACCCTTAGGGGGTAGCAATGAGACTGTTGTTCTCTGCTGGACGCCCGGTACGGCTCAGATCCGGCGCCGCCGTGGTGGCGGCGGCCGGCCTGCTGACCGCCGGCCTCGCCGCGCCCGCGTTCGCCGACGACGACCCGCCGCAGACCGACCAGTTGTGGATCAACAAGCCGTACGAGCAGACGCTGCCGCTCGGCACCGACGGCGGTCAGCCGCAGTCCCGCATTCTCCGCGTCGGCCTCTCCCACGACAACGAGAACTTCACGGTGACCGACGGCAGGCTCACCGTCGACATCTCCGACCTCACCGGGGTCGCCGAGGTGACCTGGCCCGACAACTGCACGCCGAGCGGCACGAGTGCGGTGTGCGACGTTCCCGTGGTGCCCACGATCGGGAGCGACTACAAGCACCAGGTGTTGCTGACGGTGCGCGCGGCCGACGGCGCCGAAGTCGGCGCACAGGGCAGGATCACCTACGAGGCGACGGCCACCGGCGGCCCCGACGGCACGCTCACCGCGCCGCACGAGAGCTTCGATACCACGCTCACCGTCGGCGCCGGGCCCGACCTCGCCATCGACCCCGTCGCCGACATCGAGGCCGGCCGGCCCGGCGACGAGCGGACGATCCCGTTCAGGATCACCAACAACGGCAACGAGAGCGCGAACGGGTTCACCGTCAAGCTGCACGCCTCGTACGGCCTGACGGATCTGACCCGGTACGACGCCTGCACCTACACCACGACGGACGGCAACGACTACGCACCGTCGAACAGGGCAATCTGCACGTTCGACCAGGTGCTGGCGCCGGGCGACTCCTTCGAACTGCCCGAACCGCTGACGGTGCGACTCGCCCCGCACGCGCTGAACGAGCGGCTCGACATCGGCGTCGAGCCGGGCGACGACGCCCAGGACATCGACTACCAGAACGACTACGCGGCCCTCCAGATCGGCGCGGAAAACACCGCGGACTTCTCCGTGACCGGAGACGCCGTCTCCGGCGCGGCGGGCGAGACGGTCACGGCCGAGCTCACATTCAAGAACAACGGCCCGGCCTGGCTCGGCAACCTCGGCTCCGGCGACCCGGTCGCCGAGGTCCGGCTGATCGTGCCCGAGGGCACCAAGGTCACCGGCGTGCCGTCCGGCTGCTCCCCGCGCACCCTCGACGGCGGCTACTACCCGAAGCGGACGGGCGCCCCGCGCTACGACTGCGACCTGCGGTACTGGGTGCTGGAGGACACCCAGCACACGTTCGCGTTCTCCGTGCACATCGACACCGTGGTGCCCGGCGCGACCGGTGCCGTGAGCATCCACCCTCCGTACGGCGAGTTCGGCGAGTACCCCTTCGCCTTCGACCCGGACCTCACGAACAACACGGCGGTCCTGGCCGTCAACTGACCGGCCCGGAGGTTCGGGGCAGCCGCTCGAGCGGCTGCCCCGAACCCGCGCCCTGTGGGGCGTCGACCGCCGCCGCAAGGCGCCGCCGACACCCTGGCCGCACCGAAGTCGATCCGCGCCGCCCGGCCCCCGACGGTGCCCCGATCTGCGTGATCCTGGGCAACCTCTCCGCCCACAAGAGCGCCGACATCCGGCGCTGGGTGAAGAAGAACAAGGTCGACTTGTGCTTCACCCCGACCTACGCCTCCTGGACCAACCCGATCGAGGCGCGCTTCGGACCGCTGAGCCAGTTCACCATCGCCAATTCTCACCGTCCCGACCACACCGTGCGGACCCGGGCCCCGCACGCCTGCCTGCGCCGACGCAACGTCAACGCCCGCCACCCCGAGGTCCTGACCGCCCGACGCAAGGAGCGGGCCCGTATCCGCAGCGAGAAAGGCATCCGCTGGGGCGGACGCCACCTCTCAGCCGCGGCATGACCGGGCCCGATGAGCTGTCCCCGTCATCTCTCAGCGACTACCGACCCCACCTGGTGCCAACTCGGCGATGATCTCATCACCGTCAACTGCTCCCGTCGGCACGAAACCCAGCGATGTGTACAGCCGTCCGGCAACGACGTTGTCCGGCTGATATGCCAGCCGGATCGTCCAGCAGCGTTCCTGTTCTGCCAGCCAGCCCGTCATGGTCCGCAGAAGGGCGCGGCCGAGGCCCTTGCCCTGCTCGGCGCCATCGATCAGCATGCCTCCGATCCAGTGCGAGCCGTCCTCGTCCAGCCCCCACATGACGTGTCCGACGACCGTGTCGTCTGCGTAGACCGCCAGCGAGTTCCAGATGTCTTCGCGCATCGACAGCAAGAGATAGCGGGCTGCCATGGCGGGGACATGACTCCGCTGGTCGTCGAGAGGCACGATGTCAGCGACTGCGCGCCAGTTCTCGTCGCCCACCTCCCGCAAAGTGACGTGCCGTCCGGTTCCGTCGGAAAATCCGTGGTCGATCACAGGAGGAGACTACTGCTCGCAAGTTCGGCGACCCGGTGAACGAGCCCGGTCACAGCACCAGTGAGGTGTAGGGGCGGCGCCCGACGATGCGGCGACGCGGCCGGCATCGAGCAGGGGAGATCCGTCCAAGTCGTTTGTCCGGGTGGTTGCCGGCGTGTGGAGTACGCTCGCCGGCCGATTCCCGGACACGGCGGCGGACTTCGAGCACCGGAAGCCGGTCCGCCGTCTGCACCGGTACGACGCCGCCGGCGGGAGCAGGGCCCTGGCCACGGCCCTGACGGACAGGGCCGCCTTCCATGCCGCTGCCAAGGAGTTCGCGGTCGCCCGTGACGACTTCCGTCAGGTCCCGGAACTCCTTGGCCCGGTTCCGCGCCGAAGGCCACGAGATCCGTGACGAGGACATCGCCCGGCTGTCCCCGCTCAAGCTCCGGAATCTCAACGTCCTGGGACGTTACAGCTTCACCGTGTCCGTCCCGCGCGAGGAACTGCGGCCGCTGCGCGACCCGGATGCGGTCGAACTGGATGACGATGACGATGGCGGGGACAGACCGGGGCCGTCCGGGCCGCTCGGCCCGTGAGGAAGACCGAAACGGGTGAGTGCGACGGCCCTGCCCGTCGTGGGGCTACCCGGTCGGCCCGCACGACGGGCGCCGACGCGGCCCGCACGACTCCGCCGCCGTCACCGACCGGAGCTCGAAACCTCCCGCAGAGCCGTGCCCGTCAGGGGATCAGCAGCGTCTTGCCCGGCGCCTCCCGGGCCTCGATGGCCGTATGCGCAGTCCCCGCCTCCTCCAACGCGAACGTCTGCCCGATCACCGGCTGGAACTCCGCGGACCGTGTCCGCAGGGCCTCCGCCCAGCGGCGCCGCACCGCCGCGGCCCGGTCCGGTCCGATCTGCACCGCGGCGATCCCGCTCACCCGCTGCCCCCGCCGAACGGCGACCTCCGTGTCGACTCGGGCGAATCCGCCCGCTGCCGCCCCGTGCGTCGAGATCCGTGCACCGTCCCCCGCCGCTGACAGCGCGGCGGTCCCCAGCTCCCCGCCGACGCCATCCAGCACCACGGCGAACTCTCCGCCGGCTGCCGTCTTCGCCGCCTCCACCCAGCCGTCGGCCGAGTAGTCCACCACCGCGTCCGCGCCCTGCTCGCGGACGAGTTCGAGCTTCCGTCCACCCCGCGCCGCGCCCACCACCACCGCACCGGCCGCATGCGCCGCCCGCACCAGCAGCAGGCCCATCGCCCCGGCGGCACCGGTGATCAGCACACGGTCCTGCGGCTTGATCTCCGCCAGGTCGAGCAGCAGTAGTGCGGTCGGCAGATCGTGCATCAGTGCCGCGGCGGACCGCAGACCGACGCCGTCCGGGACCGGCACCGCGGACGCCGCGTCGGCCACCGCGCGCTCCGCGTACCCGCCGCTGACCCCGTCCAGCCAGGCGGCGACCCGCTCACCGACCCGCGTCACGGGGATGCCCGCGCCCACCGCTGCAATGGTCCCGGCCACCGCGCCTCCCGGGGTGTACGGCAGCGGGATCGGGAAGAAGTCCTCCCAGGCACCCGCGCGGATATAGGTGTCGAGGTTGATCACATCCACTGCCGCCACATCGACCAGGACCTGCCCGGGACCGGGTCGTGCATCCGGCACCTCCACCACGGTCAGCACCTCAGGGCCGCCGAACGCCGTCACCTGTATCGCCTTCATTTTTTCCTGCTCCCTGCGGTCTTCTCGGGTTCCGCGGGAAGCCTGGCACCTCAACCATGGTTGAGGTCAATGGCAGTTGGCGGGACGCGAGGGGCGGGCAGGCTGCCGCACTCCGACCCTGATCGACAACCACCGGGATGACCGGCTTTCACCGGCCGGGTGTCTCAGCGGAAGAGGCCGGCGTTCTCCGTGGCCCACTGCCGGAACGGTCTCCCCGGGGAACCGGTGACCTGTGAAACCGTGTCGCGCACTGCCAGCAGCTCGTCCTCGAAGTCGTCGGCTGACCTCGGCCCCGCAGGTTGCCCACATGACGGACCCCTTCCGGACCGGCCGCACGGGCGAGCGGCCCTGTCCGCGGCCGGTCTCGGGTGGGTGCGTGGTCAGCGTGGTCTCGCCTCGTCCGTCAGCTTGCCCTTGCGCAGGGTGAGGACGCGGTCGGACTGCGCCGCCAGTCGCTGGGAGTGGGTGACGACGACCACGCACTTGTCCTGTTCGTGGGCCAGTGCGCGGAAGGTGTCGATGATGCCCTGGGCGGTGTCCTCGTCGAGGTTTCCGGTGGGTTCGTCGGCGAAGAGGATGTCGACGTCGCAGGCCAGGGCGCGGGCGATGGCGACACGCTGCTGCTGGCCGCCGGAGAGCCGCATGACGTTGCGCGTGGCCATGCTCTTGTCCAGGCCGAGCCGCTCCAGGAGTTCCAGGGCGCGGGCCCTGCGGCCGCCACGGTCCGGCTTCACGCCGGTGATCTCCATGGCGGTGGTGACGTTCTGGAGGGCGGTCATGTAGGTGAGCAGGTTGTAGTGCTGGAAGATCGTGGCGGCGTGCTTGTTGCGGTAGCGGCCGAGGCCGAGCTTCGTCAGGTCCTGACCGCGGAAGCTGATGGTGCCCCGGGTGGGTGCGTCGAGGCCGCTGGCGAGGCTGAGCAGGGTGGTCTTGCCGCTGCCCGAGGGCCCCAGGACGGTGTAGAAGGTGCCGCGCCGGAAGCTGTAGTCGATGCTCTTGAGCACGGTGGTCCTGCGGCGCTGGTCGGCGTAGGTGTGGCTGACGCCGTCGAGGCGGAGGACGGGCGGGGTTTCGGCGGCGCTGGTTTCGGTGGCGCTGGTCATGGTGGCTGTCACTTGCCCTTCGTGAGGATGGTGCGGGGGGTGAGCCGCAGTACGGAGGCGGCCGGGACGGCAGTGGCCAGCAGGCCCAGGCCGAGGCCGACGCCGCCCACGGTGGCCAGGGCCGCCAGGTCGAGGCGTACGTCGATGCTGTCGATGGGGTCGGCGTTCTCCACCGGCTTGTCGTCCGGGTCGATGCCCTGGTCGATGCCGGTGCTGCCGGGAGCCGGGGGCTGCCAGGAGTCGAGCTTGTGCCGGGCCGCGGCGGCCTCTCGGCCGAGCAGCGACTGGCCCGCGCTCTGGGTCAGGCTCTGGGTGAACAGGGAGCTCAGGCCGATGGCGAGGGCCGCGACCGCGACGATCTCCAGCGCCTGCTGGGCGATGAGCTTCCCCTTCTTCTCGCCCATGGCCAGCAGTACGCCGTACTCCTTGCGGCGCTGCTTGACCGCGAGGTTGACGAGGAGGGCGAGGACGGCAGCGCCCGCGATGCCGATCAGCCACATCGCGACGGTGGCGGTGGAGCTGATGCTGTCCAGTGGGCCCGTCATCTGCCGGATCGCCTTGTCGTTCGTGGTCAGTGCGAACCCGTCGAGCGCGGAACCCGCGATCCGTTCGGCCTCCTCCTCGAACCTCCCCAGGTCATCGGCGTCGGAGAGGAGGAAGGTCGCCTTCCTGACCTGCAGGGACCCGTCCACGGGGGCGTTGAGCCCGGCGAACCCGCCCACGGACGCGTACAGCATGTTGGCCGGGTTGACGAGGTGCTCCGGCTCGGGCTCGGAGCTGGGGCGCGGGTCCCGGTAGATACCGGCCACCGTGAAGTCCGCCGTGGCCTTGCCTTCGTGCGCGCCCAGGGTGATCTTGTCGCCGGTCTTGAGGCCGTTCTTCCGGGCCAGCCGCTCCTCGATCAGCAGCAGGTGCTTGTTTTTGTCGGCGGCGGTGAGGTGCGCTCCGGACAGGAGCTCGAAGTTGCCGCTGCGGAAGTCGGGCAGCAGCGCGGAGTCGAGGACTCCGACGGTGGGGGTGCCATCGGGCCCCATGCCCGAGGCCGCGGCGTCCACGCCCCCGGTCACCAGCTCGGTGCCGCCCTTGACGACGCCCCGGTCGAACATGGAGTAGGTGTACTTCTGGACCAGCGGGGAGGCGCCCAGCTCGTCCACCACCGCGGCGCTGATCTGAGGGGCCACGAGGGCACCGCCGGCGCCCAGGCTTTTCAAGTCCATCTCCAGGTTGACCTCGGCGCCCACGGAGCGCTTGGCCTCGTGCTTGGCCCGGGCCGTCGCGTCCTTGATCATTACGCCGGCCAGCACCATCACGGAGATGACGAGGAAGGTGCACAGGGTGATCAGGGTCCTGCCCCTGCGGGACCACAGGCTGAGCCCTGCCCGTTTGACGAAGTTCATGTCGGTCGGCTCTCTCGTTCCGTATCGGTCGTTCTGTAGGGGTCGTTCTGTAGGGGTGCGGTGCTTATTCGCTGTCGGTGAGGAGGGAGCGGGGGTGGAGGCGGAGAATTCCGATGCCGGGGACGACGGTGGAGACCAGGGAGATTCCGAGGCCGATGCCGGCGACCTTGCCGAGGTCGGAGGGCTCGATGCGCATCCGGGGCGAGTCGGCCGGTGTGTCCGGGGAGCCGGCCCTCGGGGAGGGGGAGGAGTCCTGGCGGGCGAGCAACGCGTCGCCCGCCTGCTGGACGGCGACCTGACCGGCCAGGGCGGCGACGGCTACGGCCGGCAGGCCGACCGCGGCCACTTCCACGGCATGCTGGCCGATGAGCTTCCACTTCTTCTCGCCCAGCGACAGAAGCACCCCGAGCTCGTCGCGGCGCTCCCGGATCTGCAGCATCACGATGAGCCCCAGAATCAGCGCGCCGGCCACGGCGGTGAGCCAGACGATCAGCCCGGCGAAGGTACCGGCCCGCTGGATCGGACGGACCTGGTCCCTGTACGCCTTGTCGTTGACGCGGAAGTCGAACGACCCACCGCCGAGGAGCCGCCGGGCCTCGGCGTGCAGATGCTCGGCCTGTTCCGGGGAGCCGATCCTGAAGACCGCTTCGGCGAGGTCCGCCGTGCCGGGGCTCAGCCGCTGAACCGTGCGGACCGGTACGTAGAGCACATTGCCGGGCAACTGGTGCGGCGGCACCCACCTCGACGGGTCCTGTGTCGAGTCCCGGTAGATCCCGACGACCGTGAGCGGCACGGTGCGCTTACCGTCGGCCGACCGCACGCGAAGGGTGTCGCCGGCCTTGAGCCCGTTCTTCCCGGCCAGCCGCTGCTCCACCACGGCGACCCCGCGACCGGCGTCCTCGGGGGTGATCCCACGCCCCGCCGTGATCTTGTTCGAGCCGTACGAGAAAGGCAGCAGCAGGCCCGAGTCGCGCACGCCGTTCAGTGCCAGGGGAGGCGGTGTCTCCGGAGGCGGTGTCTTTGCCCGGGTGAGGTTGCCGCCCGGCCTCGGGGCGTCGGACTCCAGCGGCTCGATGCCGCGGGCCCCGGCCTCGAGCGGGAGCCGCGGGTTGTACCGGTGCACCTGTGGGGACGAGCCGAGACGGTCCGCCAGCGCCGGAGTGAGGCCCTTGCCCTTCAGCGTCACGTCGACGCCGATGGTCCGCTGCGTTTCCGCCTCCTGGCGGGCGGTGGCGCCCTGCAGCAGGAAGCCGCCCAGCAGCAGGGTGCAGATGACGACGAAGATCCCCAGCAGAGCGGCGGTCCTGGCTTTCCTGGCACGCAGGCTCATCCCCGCGCGCTTGACGAAGTTCATGGCCGCAACAGAAGCAGGGCGTCCTTTGCAGCGGGATAAGCGCGTTACAGCGGCGTAAGGACGCGGTCCCCGCGACGGTCGGGAGTCGGGAACATGCCGCTCCGCTCTCCTTATCCCCCTGCAATGCCGTGCCGGGTTTCATGGGGGCCATGAGAGTTCTGTTGGCCGAGGACCATCGCGTTCTCGCCCGTACGATCGCCACCGGTCTGCGCCGGCAGGCGATGGCCGTCGACCTCGCGGTCTCCGGGGACGAGGCCGAGCGGATGTGCCTGCTCACCGACTACGACGTGCTGATCCTCGACCGCGACCTGCCGGTCATGACCGGCGACGAGGTGTGCCGACGGCTGCGCGAACTCATCGACCCGCCGCGGATCCTGATGCTGACCGCGGCCGACGAGATCACGGACAAGGTCTACGGGCTCACCGCTCTCGGCGCCGACGACTACCTGACCAAGCCCTTCGACTTCGCCGAGCTGGTCGCCCGGATACGGACGCTCAGCCGCCGCACGCCCAAGTCGCCACGGGCGGCGCTACGACATGAGGGCATCACCCTGGACCGGGCGCGGCACGAGGTGTCCGTGGACGGCCGGCCCCTGGAACTGACACCCAAGGAGTTCGCGGTCCTGCACCTGCTGATGGAGGCACGAGGGGCGGCGGTGTCGCACGGCGAACTCGTGCGCACCGTCTGGGACGAGAACCTCGACCCGCGCACCAACGCGGTGAGGGTCGCCATCAGCCGGCTGCGCCGCAAGCTGGGCGACCCCGGCCTCATCACCGCGGACAAGGGGCAGGGATACCGGCTGTGCGACTGAGCCCGCGGACGCTGCTGCGGGACATGCCGTTCCGCGCCCGGCTGGCCCTGGCCTTCTCCGCGCTCTTCCTGCTGACGGGCGCGGCGCTGCTGACCTTCGTGGTGCTGCTCGCGCGCTACGGGACGGCCCGACAGGTCGAAGCGATCGAGATCACCAAGATCGACGCGCCGAGCGGCAACGAGTTCTCCGGCGAGTCCTCCAGCGGGTACGCACAACCCACGGACCCCCAGGGAACTCTTCCGCCGCCGGGCACGACCGGCGACGGCATCGCCCTTGTCCGCCAGATCGACCAGACCGTACAGGCGGTGCAGGACACCGCCCTGCGACAGATGCTCCTCTGGTCGGCCGTCGGACTGCTCGTCACGACACTGCTGGCCGGACTGCTCGGCTGGTGGCTGGCCGGACGGGCGCTCAGGCCGGTCGCCGCGATGACGGAGACCACCCGCCGGATCAGCGAGCACAACCTGCACCAGAGGCTGGCGCTCACCGGCCCCGACGACGAACTCCACCGCCTCGCCGACACCTTCGACACCATGCTCGACCGGCTGGAGAAATCGTTCGAGAGCCAGCGGCGCTTCGTCGCCAACGCTTCCCACGAACTCAGGACACCTCTAGCGGTCCAGCGCACCAGCCTGGAGGTCGGCCTCGCCGACCCCCTCCCCGACGGCCTCGCCGAAGTACGCGAGGACCTCCTCGCCGCCAACCGCGAGGCCGAGCAGCTGATCACCGCACTGCTGCTGCTCGCCCGCAGCGACCGCGGCCTGGAGGAGACCGAGACCGTGGACCTGTCGGCCGCGGCCCGGCTCGTGGCGGCCGAGCTCGCCCCACAGGCCGAGGAAGGCCGAGTGGACGTGGCCGTGACGTCGGACCGGCCGCTCACCGTCCTGGGCGATCCGCTGCTGCTGCGCCACCTGCTGACCAACCTCGTCCGCAACGCCATTCAGTACAACCACCCCGGCGGCCGGGTCCGGGTACGACTCGAAGGCCACACGCTGACCGTGACCAACACCGGGCCCCCCGTGCCCGCCGACCGGATACCGGACCTCTTCGAGCCCTTCCGCCGTCTCACCCAGGACCGCGTCGGCACCACTGGCCACGGGCTCGGCCTCGCCATCGTCCGCTCCATCGCCGAGGCCCACGGAACCGAGGCGACGGCCGAACCCGGCCGGCCGGGCGGCCTCACCGTCACCGTCCGCTTCCCCTGACGCATGACGTGGTCCCACGCCGACGCGGTCCGACCGCACGCCCGACCGCTCACATCCGTACGGCGAGGTGCGCCACGCGGCTCGTGCCACCCGCCCGGCGGGCTGTCCGCAGGTGCGGCTGACCGCACTGGTGACAGTCGGGCCGACTGCCTCGCGGCTCTCAGAGTTGTCGAACAGCCCCCGGCCGGGCCGGCTCTTGACCGGTCACTTCCCTCGCCAGGCCACCGCGCACGCAGGCGCGAGGCACGTCAGCGGGTTTCCGGTGTGGCGTCGTGGCGGCTTGCGAGGTGCTCGAAGAACCCCTCCAGCAGGGCGAAGAGCCCGGCGACAGCCTGACGGTGCTCGTCTTCCGACCAGGGCTCGGCCGGTCGGCCCTCGGGAAACACGACTTGGACCACCTGGGCGCGCCAGATGAGGTTCTGACCGGCCTGGTGCGTGTCCGCGAGCCACTCTCGCAGTCCGTCCAGTAGCGCTCCGCCGCAGGCATGGTCGTAACCGTTGAGGTAAGTCGTCACCCCGTCGTAGGTGACGCGGCCGACGTACATACCCGTCCGCTTCCTGAAGTTCTCCCAGAACCTCTGGTGCGAGTCGACCGGCCTGTTCCTGTGCCGGCGCCACGCGGCCGGCAGTTGGGAAAGGTCGGTGCCGACGCCCCAGGTGGAGTACGACACCGCCTCCACTCCCACACCGAGCGCCGTGAGGAGAACGGCCGTGCGTGCGGCCGGATCGACAGGTCCGGACTTCCGCACCCAGACGCACGTTCCCGACGGATCACGCTCGTGATGGGTGACGACGAAGTCCGTGCCACCGAGCGTGAAGAACGCGGCACGCACGACGCCGTGCCCGTCCCACGACTCCTCGATCGTCAACCTCAGCCGCCGAGCCACCGAGTCCAGGTCCACTGCCAGCAACGCCAGCGAAACCAGCGGCTCGGTTGCGGCTTGAAACATCGAGCACTGCCTCGCCGGGTTGCCTCCGGAGGACGTTGCAGGCGCCCAGTCGGCCTCGGGATCCGGAAGGTCGATCATCTCGGACGTCGTCTCCTTCGAGGGTGGGCAAGAGGCGGCAACGGTAAGCAAGTCCGGGCATTGGGCCAGGAGGGGCCGACCCTCGGCGTATCGGGTCAGCGGGCCATCCAGCGGTCCATCTCCCGGGCGCGCGAGTCCAGCGCGTCGACGATGACGGCCGGCGCGGCCGAGGGATTGCCGGGAACCTGCACGTCGCGCCGGACTCCATCATGCGCGTGGCGGGTCCTCGGTTCAGGTGTCCCCACCTCTATCCCCGCCCGCCGCGCAAGTGCGACTGCCGTCGCCACAAACCCCTCGGAGAGAGCGAGGATCACGGAGTGCCCCGTCCGACAGTGCCAGGCGACCAGACCGCGCACGAACGCCTCGTACACGGTTGGATCGACCTCGAGTGTGTCCGGGTCGCCCTCGTACTTGCCCTGACCGATTCCCGAAGACAGTTCGAGCTCCGCCTCGAAAACCTTGATCTGCCGCAGGAACAGTCGGCCGGCACCGTTCGACGGGTTCCACAGTGTCTCGTCACCGACGTCGAAGTACATGCTCATCGTCAATCCCCCTGCTCGGCAGCCCTGGCACAGGGTAGAGGATTGGGTAATCGGCAGGCACTCGGTTAAGACGGGTGCCTTGATGAGCCGGTAGTTCCTCCAGGACGTGGCGCCGGAGCCACCCGTGCGCACCCAGGGGGGCGGCCGGCGGCAGGATGACGACCGCGCGGTCCGGACAGCGATCACCCACCGCGCCGCACCTTGAAATGACGCGTGACGACAGCCCGTGCGTCCGGTGCTCAGGACGGACGGCACAACTCGTCCGCCTTCCCCGGCACGTCGGCGACATCGAGAATCTCCGTCATGACCAAGCCCATCGTGTAGGCGCGTCCGGACACGCGGTCGAGGACTCTTCCGGTGACCGATCAGCAGGACGCACAGGCCGCGGTCGGTGTTCCGGCGGCCGCCTCAGGGACCCGCTGCCTGCTCGAGGTCGGGGCGCCGACGTAGGCGCACGACGGGCACTTCTGCCGTACGCCCTCGGTTCGACCGCTCCGGAGCCGAAAGTCATCTGTTAAATGTTGGACCTTGCGCATCCTGTCTAGCGTCGGTAGTTTTCCGGTGTCGCACCTTGTGACCCGCGCTACACCACCCGGTGTCGCCAGCAGCGCGGACCACCCCCGTCCTGGAGGACATCGTGGCCTCTTCCTCCGACAGCCCGCAGGTCTCGATCGTGCGGGTAGCTGGTGCCAGCCTCATCGGCACGGCGATCGAGTTCTTCGACTTCTTCATCTTCGGTACCGCGGCGGCGCTGGTCTTCGGAAAGCTCTTCTTCCCCGACCTCGACCCGCTGATCGGCACCCTGGCCGCCTTCGCGACCTTCGGTGTCGCCTTCGTCGCCCGTCCGCTCGGCGCACTGATCTTCGGTCACTTCGGTGACCGGGTGAGCCGCAAGCGGATGCTGATCACCAGCCTCATGATGATGGGCCTGAGCACCGTCGCGGTCGGCCTGCTGCCCACGCACGCGCAGGTCGGCATCCTGGCCCCGATCCTCCTGGTGGTCTGCCGCTTCATCCAAGGGCTGGCGCTCGGGGGCGAGTGGAGCGGTGCGGTGCTGATGGCCGTGGAGCACGCGCCCAAGAACAAGCGGGCGTTCTACGGCAGCTGGCCGCAGGTGGGTGTGCCGCTCGGTCTGGTTCTCGCCACCGGCATGTTCTGGGTCGTCCAGCAGCTTCCCACGGCGCAACTCGAGTCCTGGGGCTGGCGTGTCCCGTTCCTGCTGAGCGCGGTGCTGGTGGCCCTCGGCCTCTACATCCGGCTCAAGATCGAGGACTCGCCGGCATTCGAGGCGGTCAAGGAGAAGGGGCAGCAGGAGCGCTTCCCGGCCGGTGTCGTCATGCGCAAGGCCGGCGGTCGTGTGCTCATCGGCGCGCTGACCATGGCGGCGGCGAACATCCCCTTCTACATGGCGACCGTCTTCGCGCTGACCTACGGAGCCAGCGACGGCGTCAGCAGAAACGCCGTGCTCGGCGCGGTGTGTCTCGCTTCGGTGGTGCAGCTGGGGACGATCCCGCTGGCGGCGAGGTTCTGTGACACCTACGGCCGGCGCCCGGTCCTGATGGTGGGCTGCGTCGCCACGGCCGTCATGGCCTTCCCGTTCTTCTGGCTGGTCGACACGCACCACCCCGTCGCGATCATCGCCGCCATGATGCTGGCGCTGCCGGTCTGCCACGCGCTGACCTACGCGCCGATCTCCGCCTTCCTCCCCGAGCTGTTCCCCACCCAGCTGCGCTACAGCGGCTCGGGGATCGCCTACACGCTCGGCGGGCTGATGTTCAGCGCCCCGGTGCCCTTCATCTCCGCCGCGCTCTTCGACAGCTTCGGCGCCGCCTGGCCCCTCTCGCTCTACATCGTCGTCGGTGGCGTGCTGACCTTCGTGGCCGTCGCCGTCTCCCGGGAGACCCGCGACGACGAGATCGCCTGGTCGGACGACCCGGCGGAACGGACCCCGGACGGCTCCGCAGCCGGCCCGGAGCACGTCCCCGCCGCCCACTGAAAGGCCCCGTGGGCCGCCCGATGCTGGCGCGTGGGCGGCCCACGGCCCCTAAAGGTCCACTATTGACCACCCTTAAAATGTTCGACATTATGAAGCGGTGAAGGCTATGACTTTGACACCGGCCCCACAAGGCCCCTTGGAGGGTGTGCGCGTGGTCGACATGACGACCTCGTACGCCGGGCCCACGGCTGCGATGTACCTCGCTGATCTCGGAGCCACCGTCGTCAAGGTGGAACGGCCGGGTCATGGTGACGACACCAGGAGTTGGGGGCCGCCGTTCGTGGACGGCGCCTCGGCCTGGTTCTCCTCGGCCAACCGCAACAAGCAGTCCCTGGCGGTCAACCTCCGCGCCGCCACCGGCCGCGAGGTGCTGCTGCGGCTGCTCGACACCGCGGACGTCTTCCTCCAGAACATGAACCCGAGCAAGCTCACCCGCATGGGCATCGACAGCGAGACCCTGCGGGCACGCAACCCGCGGCTGGTCTACTGCGCGATGTCGGGTTTCGGCCTCGACGGGCCCGACAGCGGCCTGCCCGGTTACGACCTCGTCGCACAGGCACGGTCCGGCCTGATGTCCGTGACCGGCGAGCGGGGCCGCAGCCCGCAGCGCGTCTCGACCGCGCTCTCCGACGTGGTGACCGGCATGGCCGCGGCGATCGCGATCAACGCCGCCCTGGTGCGACAGTGCCGCAGCGGTGAGGGCGAGACCATCGACGTGTCCCTCCTCGACACCGACCTCGCGCTGATGGCGCCACGGATCGCGGCCTACTGCGCCGGCGAGGCGGAGCCCGCGCCCAGCGGCGGCACCGACTCGGTACTCGCCGTCTACCAGCCCTTCGAGACGGCCGACCGCCCCATCGTCGTGGCCATCGGCAACAACGCGATGTGGCAGCGGTTCTGCGAGGCCGTCGACCTGCCCGAGCTCGGAACGGACCCGGCCCTCGCCGACAACGCCGACCGCCGCGAGCACCGCCCGCGGATCACCGCGGCCGTCGCCCGGCGGCTCGCGACCCGCCCGGCAGCCGAATGGCTCCGCGTCCTCGGCGACGTCGAGGTGCCGGCCTCCCTCGTCCAGTCGCTGTCCGAGGTCGTGAAGGACCCGCAGGTGGTCGCCCGCGGGAGCCTGCTTCCGGTCCCCGGCTCCCAGGAGGAACTCGTGAGCGTCCGCAGCCCGTTCCGGCTCGCCTCGCAGACCACCCCGCGCAACGAGCGGTTCCCCGAACTCGGTGCCGACACCCGCGAGGTCCTGGGCCAACTCGGCTACTCCGACCAGGAGATCACCGACCTCGCCACCGCGGGCACGATCGGCGTGGGCACCCCGGCGGTGGCCTCGTGAGTGCTTCCGACGCCCTGCTCGTGGACCGCGCCGGTGCGGTCACCACCCTGACGATCAACCGGCCCGAGGCCCACAACGCGCTCAACGCCGAGGTGCTCGCCGCGCTGCGCGCCGCCGTGCTCGAGGCGGAGGCGGATCCGGCGGTCCGCGCGGTCGTCGTCACCGGCGCCGGGCAGAAAGCTTTCTGCGCAGGTGCCGACCTCAAGGAGCTCGCCGGCATGGGGCCGGACCGGGCGCACGAGAAGATGCGCTCGGGCCAGCGGGCCCTGCGCGACATCGAGCGCGCCGCCGTCCCGGTCATCGCCGCCGTCAACGGTGTGGCCCTCGGCGGCGGATTCGAACTCGTGCTGGCCTCGACCTTCTCCGTGCTCTCCACCCGCGCCTCGCTCGGCCTGCCCGAATCCGGGCTCGGCCTCATCCCGGGGTACGGGGGCACCCAGCGGCTGCCCCGGGCCGTGGGCTCCCCGACCGCGGCGTATCTGATGCTCACCGGCACCCGGCTCGACGCGGACCGCGCCCACCGGCTCGGGCTCACCCCGGTGCCGCCGGTCGCGCCGGAGGACCTGGCGGCGACCGCGCACGCGCTCGCCGAGAAGATCGCCGCGCAAGGGCCGCTGGCCGTGCGCTCGATCCTCACCGCGCTCGAAGCGGGCCGTGACGCGCCCCTCGACGCCGGGCTCCAGCACGAGACCGCACTGGCCGCACTCGCCGTGAGCGGAGCGGAGTCCGACGAGGGCGTCGGCGCCTTCCTGGAGCGACGCCCCGCCGTCTTCGCCGCCCCGACGAACGCCCCCGAGGAGTCGACATGAGCGTGGAACCGCTCGCCCTCGATACCGACCCCAAGGCCTACCTGGCCCTGCACGGCCTGCTGGACGAGCCGGCCGCCGACGCCGCCCTGACCGACCGTGAGCGCGAGGTCCGGACGCTCACCCGCGAGGTCGTCTCCCGCGAGGTGGCACCCCGCGCGGCCGAACTCGACGCCACCCACGCCTTCGCCCACGACAGCGTGCAGGCCCTGGCCCAAGCCGGTCTGATGGGTCTGGTCTTCCCCACGCACCTCGGCGGCACGGGCGACACCAACGTCGCGTACGCCGTGGCGATGGAGGAGGTCACCGCCGGCTGCGCGGCGACGTCGCTCGTGTTCATGACCCAGATGCACGCGGCGTACCCGATCCTGCTCGCCGGCAGCGACGAACTGGCCCAGCGGTACATCCCCGGCCTGCTCGACGGCTCGGTCTACGGCGCGCTCGGCATCACCGAGCCCGATGCCGGCAGTGACGTCGCCTCCCTGCGGACCACCGCCCGGCCGACCGGTGACGGCTACCTGCTCGACGGGGCGAAGACCTTCATCACCACCGGCGACCGGGCCGGAGTGATCATCTGCTTCGCCACCGTCGACAAGAGCCTGGGGCGTCGCGGGATCAGTGCGTTCGTCGTGGACGGCGGCTGGGACGGTGTCGGACACGGCCTGCCCTTCGAGAAGATGGGCATGCACGGCTCCAGCACCGCGGAGCTGTTCTTCGACGGCGTGCGCATCCCGGCCGACCACCTCCTGGGCGAGGAGGGCCAGGGCTGGCGCGTGGTGATGAACTCCGTGGTCAAGTCGCGGATCAGCGCCGCCGCCCAGGGCGTCGGCCTGGCCCGCGCGGCGTACGCGCGGACCCTGGCCGCCCTGACCCGGCTGCACGGCAGCCGGCTGCCCGACGAGCACACCTTCGCACTCGCCGAGTTGCGGGGCCGGATCCTGCAGGGCCGGCTGCTGCTGCACGCGGTCGCCCGCCAGGTCGACACCGCCACCGACATCCCGACCGGACAGATCGGGATGATGAAGCAGGCCTGCACCGACCTGGGCTTCACCGCGGCCGTGGAGGCCACCCGCATCCTCGGCCCGTACGGCGACCTCGCCGTCCTCGGTGTCGAGCGCTGCCTGCGCGACGCCAAGGTCACCCAGATCTACGACGGCACCAACGAGATCCAGCGGTTGCTCATCGGCCGCGAGATCACCCGCGCGATGGGAGAGCTGACATGACGGACCTGCACGGCAAGGTCGCGATCGTCACCGGAGCCGGGCGGGGGCTCGGCCGGTCGATGGCCTCGGCACTGGTCCAGGCCGGTGCCGCGGTCACCGTCGCCGCCCGCACCGGCGCGGAACTGGACGCGTTCGTCGACGAGGCCAAGGCCGCCGGCGGTCAGGCGCTCGCCTGCCCGACCGACATCACCGACGAGGCCGCGGTCGAACGGATGGTCGCGGCGACCGTCGAGACCTTCGGACGGGTCGACGTCCTGGTCAACAACTCCGGCATCGTCGCCTCCACGCCCCTGCTGGAGCAGTCGGCCGAGGAGTGGGACCGGGTGGTCGCGACCAACCTCCGCGGCACCTACCTCGCCACCCGGGCAGCCGGCCGCCACATGGCCGCGCAGGGCTCCGGCAAGGTCGTCAACATCGCCTCCAACTTCGCCCTCCAGGGCGTCGCCGCCCACGCGGCCTACTCCGCGTCCAAGGCCGGCGTCATCGCCTTCACCCGCTCCATGGCCGTCGAGTGGGCGCGGCACGGCATCCAGGTCAACGCGATCGCCCCCGGCTACTTCGCCACGCCGCTCAACAGCGAACTGCGCGCCGACGCCGACGCCACGGCCAAGGTCACGCGGGCCATCCCCGCCCGCCGCATGGGCCGGCCGGAGGAGCTCGAGCCGTGGCTGCTGCTGCTCGCCGGCAGCGCCTCGGACTTCATGACCGGCGAGGTCATCGTCATCGACGGCGGCCAGAGCGTCCGCTGAGACCGCCACGGCCACTTCAGGGAGAACCAGTGAGCAAGGTGAGCAAGACCGTCGCCGTCCTCGGCGCCGGCACCATGGGCTCGGGCATCGCCACCGTGATGGCGCGCGCCGGGCACCGGACGATCCTCTACGACGTCGACGAGGGCAACCTCAAGCGCGGCATCGACACCGTGCACGGCTTCTTCGACAAGAGCGTCAAGCTCGGCAAGCTCGACGCGATTGCCGCCCAGGAGGCCAAGGACGCCCTGGTCGGCAGCACCACCCTCACCGACCTCGCGCCGTGCGACGTCGTGGTCGAGGCGGTCTTCGAGGACCTCCAGCTGAAGAAGGACACCTTCGGCAGGCTGGACGGGATCGTCTCCGAGCACACGCTGTTCCACACCAACACCTCGACGCTGTCGGTCACCGGCATCGCGTCCGGATCGCGGCTGCCGGAACGGGTCGTCGGCACCCATTACTGCAACCCGGCACCGCTGATGAAGCTGGTCGAGGTCGCCGACGGCCGGCACACCGCCGACTGGGCGCACAAGGCGACCGTCGAGTTCCTCGATTCCCTCGGCAAGACCAGCGTCGTCACCCAGGACCGGCCCGGTTTCATCGTCAACCGGTTCCTGATCCCGTGGGAGAACTCCTGCATCCGCGCCCTCGAAGCGGGCCTCGGCACCAAGGAGTCGATCGACGCCGCCGTGCTCGGCGGCCTCGGACACCCGATGGGCCCCTTCCGGCTGCTGGACATCGTCGGCATGGACATCCACCAGCAGGTCGCGACCCGGCTCTACGAGCAGCTGCGTGATCCGCGCTTCTTCCCGCCGCCGATGGTCGAGCGGATGGTCGCCGCGGGCGACCTCGGCCGCAAGACCGGCCGCGGCTTCTACACGTACGACGACACCCGCCTCTTCGGGTCCTGAAGGAGACAGACGATGAACGACTTCCCGAGGGTCGGGGTGCTCGGCCTCGGCACGATGGGCGCCGGGATCGCGCAGGTGTTCGCCGCCTCCGGCCGTGACGTCGTCGCCCTGGAGACGGACGCGTCCCGGGTCGACGCCGGCCTCGCCGCGGTGGCGGAGTTCCTCGACGGCGGCGTCGCCCGCGGCAAGGTCACCGAGGACGCCAAGCAGGCCGTGCTGGCGCGCATCACCGGCACCACGAGCATGGCCGACCTGGCCGGCGTCGACGTCGTGATCGAGTCGGTGACGGAGAACGCCGAGGTGAAGAAGGCGCTGCTGGCCGAGGCCGCCGCCGTCGTGGGCGAGCACACCCCCGTCCTGACCAACACCTCCGCCCTGTCGGTCACCGACCTGGCCGCGGCCCTGCCGAACCCGGAACGGGTCGCCGGCCTCCACTTCTTCAACCCCGCGCCGGTCATGCGCACCGTCGAGGTGGTCCGCGCCCTGCAGACCGAACCCCGGCTGGTCGAGCGGCTGGTGGCGCTGGTCGCCTCCCTCGACGGCAAGGAACCGGTCGTCGTCAAGGACCGCCCCGGCTTCCTCCTCAACGCGCTGCTGCTGCCCTACCTCAACGACGTCATCCAGGAGTACGACGACGGCCTGGCCACCGCCGAGGACATCGACACAGCCCTCAAGCTCGGCCTCGGCTACCAGTCCGGCCCCTTCGAGATGCTCGACATGATCGGCCTCGACGTCCACCTCCACGCCACCGAGAGCGCGTACGCCGCGACGCTCGACAGCCGCTACGCCCCGCCCCCTCTGCTGCGCCAGATGGTCGCCGCCGGACGGCTCGGCGCCAAGAACGGCCAGGGATTCCGCACCGGAGAGAAGAGCACCCGATGAACGCACCGACGTACGACGACCTCCTGATCGACCGCGACGGCGCGGTCCTCACGATCACGATCAACCGGCCCGAGGCCGGCAACAAGTTCCGCCACCAGACCTGCCTGGAGCTCGTCGACGCGCTGCAGCGCTTCCGGCTCGACCGCGACCTGCGCGCGGCCGTGCTCACCGGCACCGGCGACAAGTTCTTCTGCATCGGCGGCGAGCACGATCCGGTCACCTCCCTCGACCAGTCCCAGGTGCTGCCGGTCATCGACGTCTACCAGGCGCTCGACACCATCCCCAAGCCGATCGTGGCCGCCGTCAACGGCTTCGCGGTCGGCGGCGGCAACGTGCTGCACACCGTGTGCGACCTGACCGTCGCCTCGGAGAACGCCGTCTTCCGGCAGGTCGGCCCCATGGTCGGCAGTTTCGACGCCGGCTACGGCTCCTGGTACCTGGAGGACACCATCGGCCGCAAGCGCGCCAAGGAGATGTGGTACCTCAACCGGAAGTACACCGCCGCCCAGGCCCTCGAGATGGGCCTGGTCAACGAGGTCGTCGCGCCCGGTGAGGCCCTGGCCCGCGCCGTCGAGGTGGCCAGGGAGATCACCACCCGCAGCCCGCTGGCCATCGGCGCGATGAAGGGGGCGTTCTCGGCCCGCCACAACGGCGTGTCCGGGCAGGCCCGCATGGCCCACGACCAGCAGCTCTCGCTGTACCTGCAGACCCAGGAGGCGCACGAGGTCGGTGCCGCCTTCGGTGAGCGCCGCGAGCCCACGTCCGAAAGCTTCTGGGCATGAGCTGGCACGGTCCCGCACTCGACAGCGACCAGCGTGATCTGATGGCCATGCTGGACGCCTTCACGGCCGATCACGACCTCGTCCTCACCGACGAGCCGGAGGTCGTCGCACGCTTGACCGCCGAGCTCGTCGAGCTCGGCGTCTGGACCCTGGGGACCGCCGAGGAGCACGGCGGCGGCGGCGCCGACCGCGCCACCACCGTGATCGCGTTCGAACGGCTCGGCCGCACCTGGCCCGCGCTCGGCTGGGCCTGTGTCCAGGCGCACGCCGCGGTCGACGTGCTCGCCCGCGACGAGCGCTGTGCCGACCTCGTCGGCCGGGTGCACGCCGGGACGGCGGCGGTCGCGGTCGTCGACGCCGGCTCCGCCCATGTGCGGCTCGCCTGGTCCGGCACCACCTTGAGCGGTTCGGTCGACCGGATCGACGCGGCCGCCGAGGCGCCGTACCTCCTCGTGCTGGCCGACGAGGACAGGGCGCTCCTGATCGACCCGGCCGCGCTCACGTCCCGCCCGTTGCGCCGGACCGGCCTCGGCGGGGCCCTCACCCGGTCCGTCCAGGTCGAGGCGAGCGGTGCCGCGGTCACCGAACTGACCGGCGTCGACGTCCCGGCGGCACGGGTCCGGCTCCGGCTCGGAACCGCCGCCGTGGCGGCCGGCACGGCAGCGGCCGCCGCCGACGCGGCCGCCGCGTACTCCGCCGGCCGCCGGCAGTTCGGCGACGCGCTGACCGCCCTCCCCACGGTGCGCCAGTCGCTGCTCGCTCAGGCCTCCGGCAGCGCGGTCGCCCTGGCCGCCGCGGTGGCCGTGGCCGACGACCCGGTCCGCTCCCTCGCGGCCGCACGAGAGGCCTGCGACGGCGCGATCGACGTGGCCGCCGCCGCGCTGCAGTCGCACGGCGGCTACGGCTACCTCGCCGAGTACCCGGCCGAGCGGTACCTGCGGGACGCGGTCTCCCTGCGCGCCGCCGCCGATGTCCAAGGCGCTGCCGTCACCACCGCGCGCACCCTGGTGGGCCTCGGCCCGGCCACCTCCCTTCGGAAGGACGGATGATGACCACGAGTCAGAGTGGTACCCCGCTGGCAGAGTTCCTCGACGGCCAGCACACGCCGGTCACCGACGACGACGCCGAGGCCTGGCGGGCCGCCGGCTGGTGGGAGGAGCGGTCGATCCGCTCCCTGCTGACCGAGGCGGCGCAGGCCCATCCGGACCGCGCGGCGCTCGTGGGCCACCGCACCGGCGGCGACCGGGTGAGCCGCACCTACGCCGAGTTCGACGCGAACGCCCACCACGCGGCGAGCGTCTTCGCCTCCCTCGGAGTCGCCCAGGGCGACGCCGTCGTGCTGATGCTTCCCAACTGGGTCGAATACCCCGAGATGGTCTTCGGCATCAACGAGCTCGGCGCCGTCTACGCCGGCATCCCGGTGGCGTACGGCGAACGCCAGGCGGCCGCGATCCTGCGCCGCAGCAAGGCGAAGGTCCTGGTCATCCCGCGGCGGTGGCGCAGCACCGAGCACCTCGAGCTCTCCCGCAGGCTGCGGGCCGAGATACCGACGCTCGAGCACGTCGTCGTCCTCGACGACGACGGGTCGGACCTCCGCGACGGCGAGTCGCTCTGGTCGAGCCACGCCGGCGTTCCGACACGGACGTTCCCCGAGCCCGTACCCAGCCGTGTCTGCTACCTCGGCTTCACCTCCGGCACCACCGGTGAGCCGAAGGGCGCGATGCACAGCCACAACACGCTCGTCTACGCCGTCCGCCGCCAGGCCGAGCACATCGGCCCGAAGGTGTACGGCGACCCGATGGTGCACCTGGTCGCCTCGCCGGTCGGCCACCACACGGGTTTCGCCTGGGGCATCGTGATGACGGTGCTGCTCGCGGGCACCGCGGTGCACGTCGACCGGTGGGACCCGGTCTGGGGTGTGCGGGTGATCCGTGAGGAGGGCGTCACGGCGTTCTTCGGCGCGCCCACCTTCCTCCAGGACATGATGCGCACCGACCTGGCGGGCGACCCGGACTGTCCGCTGACATGCCTGGTGATCGCCGGCTCCCCGGTGCCGCGCAATCTTCCCGCGCAGGCCCAGGAGGCCCTCGGGGCCTACATCGCCCCCGCGTGGGGCCTCACCGAGTGCAGCATCATGAGTTCCTGCACGCCCGACGAACCGGCCGCGATCCAGCGGACCGACGGAGCGATCTTCCCCGGCTCCGAGGTCCGTGTCGTCGGGGCCGACGGCCGCGACGTGCCGCCCGGCGAGGTCGGCGACCTGCTCATGCGGGGGCCGGGTGTCGTGTACGGCTACTACGACCGGCCCGACGCCACCGACGACGCCTACCTGCCCGGCCTGTGGTTCAAGACCGGCGACCGGGCCAGCCTCGACGAGCACGGCTGGCTCTCCCTGCGCGGGCGCACCAAGGACATCATCATCCGCGGCGGGGAGAACATCCCCGTCACCGATGTCGAGTCGGTCCTCTTCGACCACCCCGACGTGGTGAACGCGGCCGTCGTCGGCATCCCCGACGAGCGGCTCGGCGAGCGGATCTGCGCGGTGCTGGTGACCCGCGCCGGCACGCCGGAGCTGACGGTGGCCGACCTGGCCGACTACCTGCTCGCCCAGGGCCTGTCCAAGCACTACCTCCCCGAGCGGGTGGTCAACGCGCCCGAGCTGCCGATGACCCCGAGCGGGAAGATCCAGAAGTTCAAGCTGCGGGAGATGATCGCGTGAACGCCGCCCTGCCCCTCGACGGCATCAAGGTCCTCGACCTGTCCACCCTCCTCCCGGGCCCCCTGGCCACCCTGATGCTCGCCGAGGCCGGGGCCGACGTGGTCAAGCTCGAACGGCCGGGCCGCGGCGACGAGATGCGCACGTACGAACCGAAGTTCGGTGAGGCGAGCGCCAACTACGCCGTGCTCAACCGGGGCAAGCGGGCCTACGGCGTCGACTTCAAGGACCCCGCCCAGCGCGACCGGGTCCTCGAACTGGCCGCCGAGGCCGACGTGGTCATGGAGCAGTTCCGTCCCGGGGTGGCCGACCGGCTCGGTCTCGGATACGACGCCGTCCGCGCGGTCAACCCCGACGTCGTGTACTGCTCGATCACCGGCTACGGGCCGACCGGGCCGCACGCCAAGCGGGCCGGACACGACCTCAACTACCTCGCGGAGTCCGGCCTCCTCGGAGTCGTCACCGACAGCACGGGCGCGCCCGGACTGCCGGTCACCGTGCTCGCGGACATCGCCGCCGGCACCTACCCGGCGGTCGTCAACATCCTGCTCGCCCTGCGGCAGCGCGACCGCACCGGCGAGGGAGCACGCCTCCAGGTGTCGATGACCCACAACCTCCAGGTCCTCGGCTACGGCTACTTCGCGGCCCACCAGGCCGGCGCCGGCTGGCCGCGGCCGGGCGCCGAGCAGCTCACCGGCGGCAGCCCGCGCTACCACGTCTACCCGACCTCCGACGGCCGCCACATCGCCTGCGCCGCGCTGGAGCAGAAGTTCTGGGACCGGCTCGTCCAACTGGTCGGGCTGGACGAGAAGTTCCACGACGACGCCGGGCAGGAGGAGGACGTCGTCACGGCGCTCACCGCCCGGTTCGCCGCCGAGACCAGCGAGCACTGGCGTGCCGTGCTGGACGGCGAGGACGTCTGCACGGTGGTCGTCGCCACCTTCGACGAGGCGGTCGACGCCGGGCTCGTCGACATCGACGCCCCCGAGCGGGTGTCCGCGCCCGGTGGCGACGCGTCGTTCGCGACGCTGCCCAGCCCGGTCTCCGCCACGCTCCGGCGCGCCCCCGCCACCACCCCGTACCCCTCACTGGCCGAGCTCGGCGACGCCTCGCCCTGGGCCTGACCGCCCGGCCCCGTACACATTTCACCAAGGAGTCAACGATGCGTGCTGTGCTCGTCAAGGAGTTCGGTCCCCCGTCCGGTCTCGCGGTGGAGGAGGTGCCCGACCTGGTGCCCGGACCCGGTGAGGTCGTCATCGAGATCGGCGCGGTGAGTGTCAACTTCCCGGACGTCCTCGTGGTCGAGGGGACCTACCAGAACCTGCCGCCGCGCCCGTTCAGCCCGGGCAAGGAGGCGGCGGGACGCGTGATCGCGGTCGGTGAGGGCGTCGAGCGGATCACCGTCGGCCGACGGGTGCTGGCCCTGGTGGAGCACGGCGGTTACGCCGAACAGCTGTCCGTCCCCGAGGAGCTGGTCATGGAGCTCCCCGACGAGATGAGTTACGAGGAAGCGGCGGCGTTCGGCCTGGTGTACTCCACGGCGTACTTCGGCCTGCTCCGGCGCGGTCAGATGAAGTCCGGTGAGACGGTGCTCGTCACCGGCGCCGGTGGCGGGGTCGGGTCCGCCGGCGTGCAGCTCGCCAAGGCCCGGGGCGCCCGGGTCATCGCCCTCGCCCAGGACACCGCCAAGGGTGAACTGGCCCGCGAGCAGGGCGCCGACGTGGTGCTCACCTCGACTCCCGAGACGCTGCGCGACGACCTCCTCGCCGCCACCGACGGCAAGGGCGTCGACGTGGTGCTGGAGATGCTGGGCGGCGACTTCCTCACCCAGATCATCCGGGCCACCGCGTGGGAGGGCCGGATCGTCGTCGTCGGCTTCGCCTCCGGCGGGCAGAACCCGATCAAGCCGGGCCACCTGCTGGTCAAGAGCATCAGCGTGGTGGGCCTGCAGAGCAGCGACTACCGGGACCGGGCCCCCGAGCTGATGCGGTCGACCATGGCCGAGATGTTCGACCTGTTCGTGCAGGGCAAGGTCGACGCGGCCGTCGACAGGACGTTCCCGCTGGAGAACGCCGGTGATGCCCTGCAGTACGTGAGGGAGGGCAAGGTCAAGGGCAAGGTCGTCCTCACCACCGGTCTGGGCGGCGGAGCGGGGCGATGACGCTCTGGTTCGACGACCTGGTCGTGGGCCGCTCCTGGAGCAGCCCCTCGAGGACCGTCACGGAGGCCGACGTCGGCGCCTTCGCCGGGCTCACCGGTGACCGGTTCCCGCTGCACACCAGCGAGGAGTTCGCCAAGCGGACGCCGTTCGGCACCCGGATCGCCCACGGCCTGCTCGGACTCTCCTTCGCCCACGGGCTGATGTGGGCACGCACCGGTGAACTCGACCAGTCGGTGATCGCCTTCCTCGGCATCAGCGACTGGCGGTTCACCGCCCCGATCCACTTCGGCGACACCCTGCACGTCGACTACGCGGTGACCGCCCAGCGCCCGTCGTCCTCCCAAACCGACCGCGGGATCGTGGAGTTCGAGGCCCGTGTCGTCAACCAGCACGATGCCGTGGTCCAGCACGGTCTGAAGACCATGCTCATCTCCAGGGAGCACGCCGCATGAACCACGCCTTCCTCACCCCGGCGCACCGGTTGCGCCGGAGTGGTGACCGCTGGGAAGTGGCCGCGATCCGCATCGGCGTGGGCCAGGCCCTCGCCGTCGTCCTCGAGAACGTCACCCACGGATCGGAGAACCGATGAGTCCGCCCAGCAGCCTGCCCGAGAACGTCGGCGTCTACGGCGGTGGCCGGATGGGAGCGGGCATCGCGCACGCCTTCCTGTTGGCCGGCACGTCGGTGACCGTCGTGGAGGCCTCCGAACCGGCTGCCGCCGCGGCCCGTGAGCGGGTCGAGGCGAGCCTGGCCAAGGCACAGGAGCGCGGAAAGCTCGCCGGACCGCTGCCGGACGTCGTCGCCCGGCTCTCGGTCTCCACCGACCCCGGGGTGCTGGCCAAGTGCGGGCTGGTGGTGGAGGCCGTGCCGGAAGACGTGGAGCTGAAGCGGCGGGTGCTGGCCTCGGTTGCGGGAGTGGCCCCGGACGCCTACCTGGCGACGAACACCTCCAGTCTGCCGGTCGACGGGCTGGCATCGGATCTGCCGGCGCCCGACCGGCTGGTGGGGCTGCACTTCTTCAATCCGGTGCCGGCCAGCGAACTCGTCGAGATCGTGGTGGGGCCGAAGACCGCGCCGGAGCTGGTGAGCGAAGCCCAGGCGTGGGTGGAGGCGCTGGGGAAGACGGCCATCACGGTCACCGACTCCCCGGGGTTCGCCAGCAGCAGGCTCGGAGTGGCTCTCGCGTTGGAAGCGATGCGGATGCTCGAGGACGGGGTCGCGTCCGCGGAGGACATCGACACGGCCATGACACTGGGCTACAAGCACCCGATGGGTCCGCTGAAGACGACGGACGTGGTGGGGCTCGACGTGCGGTTGGCCATCGCGGAGCACCTCGCGCGCGAGGTGGGGGAAAGGTTCGAGCCCCCCGCCATTCTGCGGGAGAAGGTGAAGTCGGGGGACCTCGGCCGCAAGACCGGGAAGGGCTTCTACTCCTGGTGAGTTCCGCTCGTCAACGCGGTGCGGCACGCCGATGGGAAATCGGTGCGCCGCACTGCGTTGACGAGCGGCGCAGAACAAGAACCGGGGACACCCCCGTGACCGGACCCGCAACTCCGCGCCGTCGGCCCGTTCGGGCCGACGGCGCGCTTGTGCGGTGGGGACCGGTGGCAAGGCGCTGTACACGAACGAACGACCGGATCCGCGACGCCGTCCGCTCTCGCCGACCGCGACATGAGCGGTCGGTGGAAGCGGCGGCGCCGGGCGATCACAGACTCAGTACGTGTTCGCGGAGGTAGACGAGGTGCTCGTTGACGGCTTGCTCGGCCGAGTCCGGGTCGGACGCGGCGATCGCCTTGACGATCTTCTGATGCTGGCGCACGGTCTTACGGCCGACCTCGGGAGACAGGTCCAGGTAGTGGACCGGTTCCGTTTCGCGGTGCAGCGCGTGGACGAACGAGGCGAGAAGCCGATTGCCCGACGCCTTGGCGATCGCGGCGTGGAAGCGGGCATCGAGATCAGGCACATCCGGATCGTCGACCGAGATGGTCTTCTGCCGCTCGACGATGTCCTGCAGCTTCGCCAGGTCCTCGTCCGAGCGGTGCTGGGCGGCAAGCCGTGCGGCCGGCACCTCCAGGTACTGGCGCAGCATGGCCACCTCTTCCACTCGGAGGTTGCCCAGTTGCAGAAGGTTGTGAAGCGACTCCTGCAGAAGATTGCCCAGGGACTGGTGGTCGACGCTGCGCACGAAACTGCCACCGCCGACGCCGGGCGTCTTGTCGATCAGCTTCTGGCTGACCAGCGACCGCAGAGCCTCACGCACCGTGGTGCGGCTGACGTCGAACTGCCGGGCCAGTTCCGCCTCCGAGGGAAGCCGTTCACCGCTGCGCAACTCGCCTGACAGAATTGCTGCGCGGATCTTCTCCTCCACTTGCTCGCGAGGGCGTAGCACCTTCTGGCCGATGAGCTTCGCCGTAGCACCGCGGGCGGCGTGTTTCGTGTGTGGTTCCACGCTTCTCGCACTCTCCCAGGTCTACACGTTGGTAAATATTAGACAGCATACCGCGAGGGTGGGCGGTGGGTGCGAGAACCGCCGAACGCCCCTCGGCGTATGTCTGTTGAGGCGGTGAGTGTCCGGTTGGCGGATCCCTTCTCCGGGCGGGTTTCTGCTTCGTTGACAGGTCGGTAAATGTCTAATATTTTTCTTCTGCTCGCTCGGGTGAGAGGGGGCTTGCCGAGGCAGGCCGACCAGGCCGACGCCCTCACCGGACACGTGAGCCCGTCGAGCCCTTCATCGCGGGGGCCGTCCGTGCGCCCCGCAACCGTGAGTGACCAGGAGACGCTTCGTGAGCTTGAGGATCGTTGTCACCGTGAAGTACGTGCCCGACGCCACCGGCGACCGGCACTTCGCCGATGACCTGACCGTCGACCGCGACGACGTGGACGGTCTGCTCTCCGAGCTGGACGAGTACGCGGTCGAGCAGGCGCTGCAGATCTCGGAGAACTCCGACGACGACGTGGAGATCACCGTGCTGACGGTGGGCCCCGAGGACGCCAAGGACGCGCTGCGCAAGGCGCTGTCCATGGGCGCCGACAAGGCGATCCACGTCGAGGACGACGACCTGCACGGCAGTGACGCCATCGGCACCTCCCTGGTGTTGGCCCGGGCGATCGAGAAGGCCGGCTACGACCTGGTCATCTCCGGCATGGCCTCCACCGACGGCGTGATGGGCGTGGTGCCGGCGCTGCTCGCCGAGCGCCTGGGCGTGCCGCAGGTCACGCTCCTGTCGGAGGTCGCGGTCGCCGGCGGCACGGTGTCGGGCCGCCGGGACGGCGACGCCGCCTCCGAGCAGCTGCAGGCGTCGCTGCCCGCGGTGGTCTCGGTCACCGACCAGTCGGGCGAGGCGCGCTACCCCTCCTTCAAGGGCATCATGGCGGCGAAGAAGAAGCCGGTCGCCTCCTGGGACCTGTCCGACCTGGACCTGGAGGCCGACGAGGTCGGCCTCGAGGGTGCCTACACCGTGGTCGAGGACGCCACCGAGCGCCCGGCCCGCAGTGCGGGCACGATCGTCAAGGACGAGGGCGAGGGCGGCAAGCAGCTCGCCGCCTTCCTCGCGAGCCAGAAGTTCATCTGAGCCCACCGGCCCCAGCTCGCTTTTCGCCCCCTTCACACTTCGCAAGCAGGAGAGAAGAAGTCCCATGGCTGAAGTTCTCGTCTACGTCGACCACGCGGACGGCGCCGTCCGCAAGCCGACCCTGGAGCTGCTCACCCTGGCCCGCCGCCTCGGCGAGCCGGTCGCCGTCGCGCTGGGCGCCGGCGCCGCCGCCACCGCCGGTGTGCTGGCCGAGCACGGCGCGGCGCGGGTGTTGACCCACGAGGCCGCCGAGTACGCCGACTACCTGGTGGTGCCCAAGGTGGACGCCCTGCAGGCCGCGGCCGCGCAGGTCTCCCCGGTGGCGGTGCTGGTGCCCTCCTCCGCCGAGGGCAAGGAGATCGCCGCCCGCCTGGCGCTGCGCCTGGGCTCGGGCGTCATCACCGACGCCGTCGACCTTCAGGCGTCCGAGGCGGGCCCGGTGGCCACCCAGTCGGTGTTCGCCGCCGCCTACACCACCCGCTCGCGTGTCTCCCGGGGCACCCCGGTCATCACCGTCAAGCCGAACTCGGTCGCCGTGGAGGCGGCCCCGGCCGCCGGCGCGGTCGAGGCGCTGTCGGTGACCTTCTCCGCGCAGGCCACCGGCACCAAGGTGACCGGCCGCACGCCGCGCGAGTCGACCGGGCGTCCGGAGCTGACCGAGGCCGCGATCGTGGTCTCCGGTGGGCGTGGGGTGGGCGGCGCGGAGAGCTTCGCGGTCATCGAGGCGCTCGCCGACTCCCTGGGCGCGGCCGTCGGCGCCTCGCGGGCCGCGGTGGACGCCGGCTGGTACCCGCACACCAGCCAGGTCGGCCAGACCGGCAAGAGCGTCTCGCCGCAGCTGTACATCGCCTCCGGCATCTCCGGAGCGATCCAGCACCGGGCGGGCATGCAGACCTCGAAGACGATCGTGGCGGTCAACAAGGACGCCGAGGCCCCGATCTTCGACCTGGTCGACTACGGCGTGGTCGGCGACCTGTTCGACGTCGTCCCGCAGCTCACCGAGGAGATCAACACCCGCAAGGACTGAGTGCGCGAGCGGTAACCGGGCCCGTCGCAGCACTTCCGTGGAAGTGGGCGCCTGCGTGCAGCAGGACGGACCACGCTGGGCGCCCTCCTTCCTGGGGCATGACACTGGCGACCTCGCGTAATCGAGAGTCGCGTATTCCTTGGCCGGTGAGGGCTCGTGGTCACCGTGAGTGGCCATGGGGAGCGTAGCGACTCCAGGTTCCTCCGGCTTCTGCGACGAGGCGGGCGTTCAGGCCACTGGGCGGATCCGGCCACCGGTTGCCTGTCGTATTCGGGGTCGCGGGAGGTCTTCCAGGTCTTTATGCGTGGAAAGGAGACGCCCTCCTCGCGGAGCAGGACCCGCAGGCCCTCGTGGCTGATGTCGTCGATCACCCCTCGGCGACCAGGAAGTCGGCCGGCTTGGCCAGGCTCCAGGTCGAAAACGGCAGGCCGTGCTCGGCCGGCTTCGACTTGGCGACCTTCTTGATCTCCCGGCGCTCCGGGAGGGTGAAGGTTCTGGGCCGACCGCCCTTGTACTTCGGGTAGAGCGAGTCGAACCCGTCGGCGTTGAAGTTGTGGATCACCAGCCCGGACCCGGTCGGGGCTGGTGAACGTCACCTTGGCGATCTTCACCACGGGCATGCCCTGCGCGGACAACAGCACCATCCGGGCCCGCCGCCAGGTCACCACCGAACCGGTGCCCCTGAGGGTGATCTGCAGCAACCGCCTGCCCTCGTCGTCATCGATCTCCCGGACCCGCACACGTTCAGCCACGTGATCATTCTGGTCCTCAGCGGTGCATCTCAGCGGTCTTCCGCGGATCGTCCGCCAGAATGCGGTCCGCCAGCCGCCGTACCTGCTCCTCCACGGGGTGATCGCCGGTGACGAACAACTCGTACTGGTAAAGATCTGTACGTTCGCCGGGCCCCCGGACCTGGTGGAAGTGGACATCTACACCCTGGGGGCTGGTGATTTCCTCGGGGAGATCGGGCTCCTCGCGTCGTGGCGAGACACTCGTGAGGACGCAGCCCCAGCGCTCGAACCAGCCGCTGTCTGCAAGGGTCTGCTCGAGGAGCCGGGCAACGGTGTCCAGGGGCTCTTCCCAGCTGCGGTCCGCGGCGGCCCGCGCGAGCTCAGCCTCGTACTGGGCGCTGTCGAAGCGGAAGTCCGCCGGCACTGCTGTGATGTTGCTGGTGTTTTCCCAGGACTCCCAGATCACCTGATCGCCTTCACGACGGATGGTGACGTACAGGGCGCCGCAGCAGCCGGCCGTGCAGGTCGGCGCGGTGATCATGACTCTGCGGGGTTCCTCCGTGACCGCCAGCGGCCAGCTCTCGGCCGGCCCCCTCCAGTATCGGCAGCTGGGTGCGAACCCTTCCGGGTGGACCTCCTTCAGGACGTCCACGCCGTCGATCAGAGGACGCACTTCGGCCCAGGGATCCTCGTCCCAGTCGTCCGGAATCCTGTGCTGCAAAGTCAAGGTGCTGATCGCCAGATGTTCGGTCACACTCCCATGATCGGTTGAGGCCACGCCACCGCATACCCATTTTCTGGCTGTGATCATCCTTGGCGGGCACACCGCGCGCGGTCATCGTTCGTGATTCCGCTGAAGCCGCTTGGACATTGCCGTAGTGAGCGAGGTCGACGAGCTGCTCGCGGACGCCGGGTCCTCCGGTAGCCCGGAAACGGGCCAGTGCCACCCTGCGTAGCAGCCAGACGATGCGTCATGACCAGGCAAGGATTGCCTGATGCGGCACTAGACCGCCCTGCTGCGACCTCGACAGGCAGCAGAGCGGTTTCGTCTGGTCAGCCGCCGTTCAGGATGCCGGCCGCGACCATGACGACCATGCAGAGAGTCAGGGTCGATGTGAACGCCGCCCCGGCATTCCTGGTGATCGTGTTGGCGTCGGCATGCTGAAGGCGGGCGAGGAAGCCCGCGATCAGCGCCGCGCAGCAGGAAATCAGGAAGGCGATCGTGATGAGGGTGATGGTGAGTGCGGCGCCGATGGTGGGCATAACCAGGTAGGTCACAGTTCCGCCTCTCTGCTGTCGGTCGGCGCAGCCGACCGACAGTCGGGTGGGTTGGCGGGTCCGTCGGCACGAGGGTTACCAGGCCAGGGTCGACGGACCCGCACTTCTTCGAAGGCGGTTTGCCATGGAGCGGGCACGCCCTCATCGTGGTGGTGCCCATCCAGCCACGCGTTCGATCGTGTGTGGATGGAAGCCTTTCAGGTGGACAACCATCGGCATCTGTCAGAGCCCTGACCTGTGCGTTGTTCCCATGTACTTCCGTAGTGATGCTGTTTGTCCGGCCGCGTACTCGATCTTCGAGTCAACTACGTGGGTAACCGCGGCGCCCTGACCTGCACTTTGCCGGCGCACCCACATGCCCTAGATTCCTGAGGTATGTGAGTTATACGCTGATGGAACCTGATGGGAGGTCAAGTGCCGACCCTGAATGCCCAGTTAAGTGCCGAATTCCGCGATGCGGTGCGGGACGAATGCAACAGGATCAACCAGCGCAGGCCCAGGCCAGGCGCACCGAAGAGGCAGGCGCCGGATGGAGACTTCGGCCCGTACAGCGCGGCCTTCACGCTGAACCGCACCTGGCTCGCCCAGCTCGTACACGAGCGGCATCCCGCCCTGGGCATGTCACTCGAAGACATCGAACTGATCTTCAAACCGAACTGTCGGCTTCTGCCGGTGGATCTCGATCTGCGTCAGCGCTTCCTCCAAGCGGTGGAGGACGAACTGAGCCGGTGCGCCAAGATCGCAGGCAAGATGGCTCCGACCACGGACTTCACCAGAGCCTTCCTCGGAGCGGAGCCCAAGACGCATCAGCTCAGCCCGTTCAATCCAGAGGACCTCGGATTCTTTCGGATCTCCACATGGAACCCGGCGCGCCCCATGATCGAGGACCGCAACGTGGCGCCTGTCGAGATCGTGGACTGGGCGACCGAGCTGACCCGCCACGGGCAGCGCGAAGACTGGATCCGCGACCACGACCTGTTCGACCGCCTGCTGGCCGAGGCCCAAGCCGAAGGCTTGGGCAGCCCATGCCCTGCCCTGGTCGGCTACGAGGTGGACGATCGGGAACAAGACCCCCGCAGCGAGCAACTGCACCTGAAGGTGTCCCACTCCGTCTACTCGCGCCACGTGGCCCTGCGCAACTACATGCGCGCTGACAAGGCCGCCTACGAAGCGGTCCGGAACAGGATCCTCAACGGCAAGTACACCAACGGCCGACAAGAAGGGCTGCGCCGCATCATCAGGTCCGCCCCCAGGTCCAACATCGCCATCAACGTCACGGTCCAGAGCCGCACCGGCACGCTCATGGTCATCGGCCGTCCGAAGGGACAGCGTGTCTGGGCGGACTTCCACCAGGCAGGTGCCCACGAGACCATGAACTGGCCCGCCCCCCAGGAGGCCGTGGAATCGTGGTTCAAGCTCGCGAGGCGGGCCCTGAAAGAGGAGATCGGCCTCACAGACCGCTCCGACTACTACGACCACATCGTCTTCTCGTGGTGCGGTTTCTACGCCCTCGAGGCATCCGCGTACTTCTTCGCTCACGTGCGGACCCGGCTCAGCGAACAGCAACTCGTCGACGCAGTCCGCGCGTCATCAGGGCGCATCGAGGCCGACACCGTTGCGTGGATCCCCGTCACCGCGGAATCGCGCGATTCCGTCATCGATACCTGGAAGGCTGGTCCCTGGGAAGAGGATGCCGAGTACGACCCCGCAGGACGCCGCTGGCTCCCGCACTCGGCTCTGTCGCTCACTGAACTTCTCCGGGTAACTGAGCAGGGCATGATGACACCCCCAGAAGTCGACTCCTGATTCAGTAGGGGTTGAAGCGGCGCCGGGTAGGACGACCCCGAAGACCCCGGGCAGGACCACCCGGCCGCGAGCGCCGCCAACGCGGCTCACTCGCCCCTGCCGACCCGCACTCCGGAGTCGCGCGCGTGAGGAGAGGCCCCACGCCGTGGGAGTGCGCCGCTGCGCGGGTGTTCAATCGGCGGGGCGGTCAGCCCGTCTGTACGGGGGTGCCGGCGAACCTGACGGCCAGGTCCGACTCGATCCGGTCGGCGCAGGCGCGCAGCGCCGGGAGGAGGGTGTCCCTGGTGTGCTCGGGCGGCTCGGGGCCGGCGTGCAGGGCTACGTTCACGGCTCCGACGGCTCGCCCGCTCCGGTCCCGGACCGGTACGGCCAGCGAGCGCAGTCCCGCCTCCAACTCCTGCTCGACCAAGGCGTGTCCCTCACGGGCGACCCGGTCCAAGGCGGCGGCGAGCGCGTGGGGCGAGGTGAGCGTGCGCGGGGTCAGGGCCCGCGGTCGCGAGGCGTTGACGCGTTCCCGCCGGTCCGCCTCGGGCAGGTCCGCGAGCAGGACCCGGCCCATGGAGGTGGCGTACGCGGGCAGTCGTGTGCCGGGCATGATCCGGGCGCTGGTGATCTGTTGGGCGGCGGCCCGGGCCACATAGTGGACCTCGATGCCATCGAGGACCGCGAGTGAAGCCGACTCCCTTACCTGTCCGGCCAGTTCGGTCAGATGGGGCTGGGCGATGTCGGCGAGGGTGAGGGTGGACAGCCGCGCGTAGCCGAGTTCCAGGACGCGCGGGGACGGCAGGAAGCGGCGGCCGACCTGTTCCACGTAACCCAGTTGACGGAGCGTCAGCAGATTGCGACGGGTGCTGGGGTACGAGAGTCCGGCCGCCTCGGCGGCCTCGGCGAGGGTGAGTCCGCCGCGCTGTCGGCCGAGCGCGGTCAGGACGGCGAGGCCCCTGGCCAGCGCCTGCAGGAAGGACGGCCCCAGTTCGGACTTGGCGTCGGCGTAGGCGGGGGCGGCAGGCGGCGCAGCGGCTGCCGTCGAGGTGCCGTACAGCGCGTCCGCGATGTGCCGGGCCTCCTCTGTCATCGTGGCCAGTGCGTGCGCGCGCAGGTCGTCGCCGCTGTGGCGGCTGGTGTGCGCCAGCACGCTGATCGCGCAGACGGGCCGGCCGTCGGGGTCGCGCACCGGGACCGCCACTGCGACCAGGCCCGGGGCGACCAATTGGTCGTCCAGCGCCCAGCCGTCCGCGTCGGCCGCCGCGGACCAGGCGGCGAAGTCCGCCTCCGTCCGCTCGGGGAGGGGTGTGGCGCGGCGCGCGGGAACGGCCGGGAAGTTCTCGTCCAGGGGGTCGGCGGCGCGGCGGGCCCGCCACGCGTCGTACGTGTCGGGCTGCCAGCCGGCGGCGAGTACGGCACCGGCCGCGCAGCGCTCGGCGGGTAGCAGGTCGCCGATGCGGAAGCCCAGGGGGATCATCCTGCCGGGAGGGACGGCCTTGCCGACGATGCGTGCGTCGCAGCCGTCGAGGACGATCGCCGAGATCGACTCGTCGAGGGCGCGGGCCAGCCGCTCCAGGCTCGGCCGCAGCGCGTGGGGCATGCCGCTCGCGTGCAGGTAGGCGTTGCCGAACTCCATCAGGCGCGGGGCGGGGACGAGGTCGCGTCCCACGGTGCGCAGATAGTCGAGGTGGGTCAGGGTCGCGGTGATCCGGTCGACGGTCGAACGCGCCAGACCGGTCGCGCGGGCGAGGTCGCCCGGGCGCGGGGAATGGGGAGCCTCGGCCACGATCCGCAGCACGGCCAGTCCACGCTCCAGCGGGCCGGCGGCTTCCGCCCCGGAGTCGGTCGGCGAAGGGGCCGCCGGCGCGGATGCCGTCGGTGCCGCCCTCGAAACGCCCGGCGCCATGGCACTTCCTCCTGTATGTCGGCTTCCCGGCGCATGCGGCCGTACCCGTCTTCAGGGGAACGCTACCGGCCATTGACAGCCTCTCGGCGATCGCGCACACTCGGCGCACTCGTTTAATGAAAGTAAGTTCACTCAGCGAAAAAAAATGGTGGTCCGGTGTGCTGCGGGACGCATCCCGCCGGGCTGCCCCTGCCCTGAGGACTCCCATGAGCACTTCCGCCCAGAGCCGTGCGGATCTCGTCCGGCACAGCGCGTACGAGTTCGCGCTGACCACGGTGCTTCTCTTCGCAGTGGTGAGCCTGATCCGCTGCCTGGCCCTGCCCGGGTCGCCGCTGGCGATCGGCGACCCGCAGACCCTGTTCGCCGTCGCGGGAGTCGCGGTCGCCGCGCTCATCGCGGGCCTGATGTACTCGCCGCCCGGCCGCAGATCCGGGGGCCACATGCACCCCGGCGTCACCGTCTTCCTGTGGTCGAGCGGTCTCTTCCCGGCCCGCGCCGTCCTCCCGTACATCGCCGCGCAGCTCGCCGGATCCGTGGCCGGCACCGCGCTGGCCGGGCTGGTGTGGGGCGGGGCCGTGCGCCAGGTCGGGCACGGAGCCGTGCACCCCGCACCCGGGACCGGCGCGGTCGAACTGTTCCTCATCGAGGGCGCCGCGCTCGCCGCGGTGTTCGTCGCGGTGGCGCTGGTGATGACCAGACCTGCCCTGGGAGCGCTGATCCCGGCGGCCATCGGCGTCGGCGTGGGCGTGGTCATCGCGACCCTGGGCACCGTGACCGGCGCGAGCATCAACCCGGCGCGCGCCTTCGGCCCGGCCCTGCTCTCGGGTACGTACGAGCACTTCTGGAACTACATGATCGCGCCGGTGGTCGCCCCGGCCCTCGTCGGCCTCGCCCACCGCGCCCTGCGCGCCCGCCGGACCACCGCCCCCGCAGCCACGCCCGCCGAGGCCTGAGCCTTCACGTCCCCCTCTTCCACAGGAGCACTTCGTGTCCATCTCCCGAGGACTGATCATCAACGGCCAGGAGGGCCCCGCCTCCTCCGGCCGCACCGCGACCGACACCAACCCCTGGACCGGCGCCGTCTGCGCGGAGGTCGCCGCGGGCACCCCGGACGACGTACGCCGTGCCGTGGACGCCGCCGACGCCGCGTTCGAGGCGTGGGCCGCGACCAAGCCGGCCGAACGCCGCCGGATCTTCCTGCGCGCCGCGCAGCTGATGGCCGAGCGCACCGAGGAGGTCGTACGGCTGATGGCCGCGGAGGTCGGCGGCGTCGCCCCCTGGGCGGGCTTCAACGCCCACCTGGCCGCCGACATCCTGCTGGAGGCGGCGGCCGAGGTCAGCCGCCCGACCGGCCAGATCCTCGCCACCGACGCCGACGGCGTCCACTCCGCCCAGGTGCGGGTGCCCAAGGGGGTGATCGCCGCCATCTCGCCGTGGAACGCGCCGGTCATCCTCGGCGTCCGCGCGGTGGCGATGCCCATCGCGATGGGCAACACCGTGGTGATGAAGCCCAGCGAGGACGCGCCGATCGCCTGCGGCCTGCTGATCTCGGACGTCCTGCACGAGGCGGGACTGCCCGCGGGTGTGCTCAACGTCGTCACCAACGACCGCGCCGACGCGGCAGAGGTGGTGTCCGCGCTGATCGCCGACCCCAGGGTGCGGATGGTCAACTTCACCGGCTCCACGGAGGTCGGCCGCACCATCGGTGTCCAGGCCGCCCAGCACCTCAAGCCCGCCGTCCTCGAACTCGGCGGCAA
Organism: Streptomyces sp. NBC_01635; assembly: GCF_045209715.1. Classification (NCBI taxonomy): domain Bacteria; kingdom Bacillati; phylum Actinomycetota; class Actinomycetes; order Kitasatosporales; family Streptomycetaceae; genus Streptomyces; species Streptomyces sp. NBC_01635. The sequence continues at coordinate 7,885,294 of NZ_CP109277.1, forward strand.
GAACGCCCTCTTGGTACTGGAGGACGCGGACGTCGACTACGCGGTGGACGCCGCGGTCTTCGGCTCCTTCATGAACGCGGGCCAGATCTGCATGTGCGTGGACCGGGTCATCGTCCACCGCGCGGTCGCCGACGAGTTCACCGCCAAGTTCGCCGCCCGCGTCGGAGCACTGCCCTGCGGCGACCCGAGCGACCCGGGCACGGCGGTCGGCCCGGTCGTGAACGAGGCCGCCGCCCGCCGGGTCGCGTCACTCGTCGCGGACGCGGTCGCCCAGGGCGCCGAACTGGCCGCGGGCACCGGCGAGATCGAGGAACCGGGCACCCTGATCCGCCCGGTCGTCCTCACCGGGGTCACCAAGGACATGAAGATCTACTACGACGAGATCTTCGGCCCGGCGACCGTCGTCCACGTCGTCGACAGCGCCGACGAGGCCGTGGCGCTCGCCAACGACACCCCGTACGGGCTCACCGCGGGCGTCATCACCGAGAACCTGGCCAAGGGCCTGGAGGTCGCCGGCCGGCTGCGCACCGGCATCGTCCACGTCAACGACCAGTCCATCGCGGACGAACCGCAGGCCCCCTTCGGCGGCGTGAAGAGCTCCGGCTACGGCCGCTTCGGTGGCCAGGCCGGCGCCGAGGCCTTCACCGACACCCGCTGGGTCACGGCGCAGGCCAGGGGCCACGCGCACTTCCCGATCTGACGAACGAGCGCCCGACCGGCGGATTCATCGGCCGGTCGGGCGCGCACACCGCTACTCGGCCGCGAGCGCCACGAACGCGGCCCACTCGTCCCGGCCGACCCGCAGCACGGGGCCGCCGCCCACAGCCTTCGAGTCCCATACGTACACAGCGCCCACTGCGGTGGCCACCTTGCCGCAGTCGCCGCCGTTGGTTCCGCTGTAGCTGCTCTTGAACCACGCGAGGAGGAGGAGAGCCTCCTCGACGACGTCCTTTCCCACTGCCCCGAGCTTGCCTCACTGCGCACCCACGTCCACGCCTTCGCCCGCATGATCTGCGACCGCACCGGCACCGACCTGCCTGCCTGGACCTGCGCGGTCCGCGCCGACGACCTACCCCGGCTACACGCCTTCGCCGACGGACTCGAACGCGACCGGGACGCTGTCCTGGCCGGCCTCACCCTGCCCTGGAGCAGCGGTCCCGTCGAAGGTCACGTCAACCGGATCAAGATACTCAAACGACAGATGTACGGGCGGGCCTCGCTCCCACTCCTACGCAAGCGCGTCCTCCTCGCGTGACGTTCCGTCACTGCATCACGGAAATCTTGGCAAAACCCATCGATGACGCCGTCGCGTGCCCGGACCTGGGGCCGGCGTGGTCGCACACCGCTGATCCGGGTGCGGGGTCGCTCCTGGCGCCGACTGTCGATCACAGCGCAGACCTGCTCACCTCCTCCTACGCGGTGCTCTTCGCGGACATACAACTTGCCGCGCCCATCCCCCCCCGTACGGGCCGCCGGCATCGCTGACCGGCCGGCCCACTTCCTCACCGACACCTCGACGCGCAGCCCGGTCGAGTCCGCCGCCGAAGCGAAGGACTTGCAGCAGTTCGTCGAAGACGATCCGGTCGCTGATCCGGCGTCGGCGGCGGCCCGACGGGTGGGTCGGATCGAACTCGGGCCGCTGTGGCAGCAGGACGGCGAATTGGTCGCACAGCGGTTCGGTCAGCCATGATGGCGGCGCCTGTGCCTGCCTCCTCTGGCAACTGGCCCCAACCCGCGCCCAACAGCGGTACATCTTAAGGAAGTTGTAAATGAAGCTGCGTCATATTGCGCCCGTGGCGGCTGCCGTCCTGGGAGCGGCTCTCCTGGGGGTCCCCGCGACGACCGCCGTGGCTGATGACACTGTGCCCCTCACCACCACGTTCAATGATCCGGTGGGGACCACGGCCCAGCAGGACGCCATCCGGGACCAGTTGCTGTCCCTGATCAACCGGGCCCCAGCGGGCTCCATAATCTACGGCAGCATCTACAAGATCACCGACAGCAAGGTGAAGGATGCGCTGCTCGCCGCCGATCAGCGCGGAGTGCTGGTCAAGCTGATCGTCGACGACGACACCGTCGACATCAGCGGCAGCCAGTACCGGGCGCTCGCGGACGGACTGAGCACCGATCTGCCGGCCAAGCGCTCATGGGTGCTGGCCTGCCCGAAAGGCCGTGGCTGCATCGGCAACCGCGCCATCGGTACTGGCCACGCCATCGACCACAACAAGTTCTTCCTGTTCTCCAAGGTCGGCAGCACCGAGAACGTGATCTTCCAGGCCTCGGCGAACCTGACCACCGCACAGCGCCAGACCTTCTACAACAACGCCGTCACCATCCCCGACAACGGTTCCGGCCTCTTCGCGACCTACCTCGCCTACTTCCAGGACCTCAAGAAGTACGGCTCCAACGGGGGCAACGGACTCTCGACGTACTACAAGACCCAGCAGAGCGGCCCGTACAAGACCTACTTCATGCCCCGCCAGGAATCCTCGGGGACCACCTACTCGACCGACGCGTCCACGGATACGATCGTCTCCCTGCTGGGCAACGTGGACTGCGCCGGCGGTGCCACCCAGATCCGCATCGGCATGTACGCCTTCACCCGCTCGCAGATCGCCGACAAGCTGGTGGAGCTGAAGAAGGCCGGTTGCCGGGTGGAGCTCGTCCGCAATGCCGAGGACGGCAACTACGGAACCAAGGTGCAGGGCATCCTCGCCGGAAAACTCACCTCCATCATGCGGTGCGACGGAACCGCGCAGAACGCCGACGGGACGCAGCGCATCATCGGCATTCACAGCAAGTACATGCTCATCGAGGGTACCTATCTGGGCACTGCCGACCGGAAGCTCGTCTTCACCGGCAGCCACAACTACACCTACCCCAGCCTCCGCGCGTATGACGAGACCCTGCTCAAGATCGACAACGCGGCCTTCTACAACAGCTTCAAGGCCAACTTCACCAACATGCAGAAGAGTCCCTACTGCACCAAGGAGTGATCCGGCCGGTACCTGTCCCGCGTGAAAACCCGGGTGGGGTTCGGCTGACGCCCCGGCACCGCCGCCCGGAGCCGTGTAAGAGGTAGCACGGTTGGGCGCGGGTGGGGCCAGTTGCCAGAAGGGGCAGGCACAGGTTCCGCGATCATGGAGTTGCGAAGCTCTGTGATCATGGGCGATCTGTGCCTGCGCCGCCCTCATGGCTGACCGAACCCGCTGTGCGACCAATTCGCCGTCCTGCTGCCACAGCGGCCCGAGTTCGATCCGACCCACCCGTCGGGCCGCCACCGACGCCGGATCAGCGACCGGATCGTCTTCGACGAACTGCTGCAAGTCCTTCGCTTCGGCTGCTCCTATCAGGCGATCACAGACTCCACGTGCTCGGCCACCACGATCCGCAGCCGCCGCGACGAGCGGGTACGCCTGGGGCTGTTCGTAGGCCTGAAGCAGATCGCGCTTCAGGCCTACGACCGCATCGTCGGTCTCGTCCTGGACCAGATCGCCGTGGACGGTGCCATCACCAAGGCCCCCGGCGGCGGCGGCGAGCATCCGCCTCGCGCCCTCGCGGACGATCTCGTCGATCAGGAAGCCGGTGGCGGTGGTGGCGTCTTCGTCAGCCGACGGACGCTCTGCAATGTCCTTGGCCGATAGCCGTTTCACGATGGGTGCAGGGGCTGCGGTGGGGGACTTGCACCAAGCGGCCGTGCCGAAAGGCAGCTTTCCGGTGGCCGCGTAAGCCAGGGGCGTTCCCCGGGCGAACATGTCCCCGCCGATCCGGTCGCGCCCGTGTGGTGCTGCTCGGGTACGGGCGCGAGGACCTGGTCCGGCTGCTCGACGCGGCCGGTGTCGAGCAGCCCGACAGAGAGCAGCCGGACCAGGGGGAGTGGTGCCGATGGGGTGACGGTGCGTCAGCAGGGCAGGGTCGCCGGGCCGGGGAGGTACTCCGGATCCACCTGGGCGGCCAGGTTCTCGCCGGTGCGGGCGTCGGCCCAGGAGCGGGCGTTGCGGAGGTGGAACTCCACGGCGTGGCGGTGCAGGCGGTCCCAGTCGCGGGGGTGGGAGTCGACGGCCTCATGCATGACGGTCAGGGCGTGGCGGTTGTGGGGCTCCAGTGCGCTCAAGGGGTCCGAGGCATTCGGAGCGGCGGGGTTTACGGGCGCGGTCCTGCCCTGTTCCGCCGCCCGTACCCAGTCCGAGTGCACGAGGTGGGTCAGGAGGTCGTCGCCCACCTGTTCCTTGAGGAAGAGGAGGTCCTCCTCGCAGGTGACCTTGTTGCCGACGACCGCGACGCGGATGCCGAACTCGAGGGCGTGGTCCCGGTACTGGCGGTAGACGGAGACGCCCTTGCGGGTGGGTTCGGCGACCAGGAAGGTGAGGTCGAAGCGGGTGAAGAGGCCGGAGGCGAAGGCGTCGGCGCCGGCGGTCATGTCGACCACCACGTATTCGCCGGGGCCGTCGATGAGGTGGCCCAGGTACAGCTCCACCGCGCCCAGCTTGGAGTGGTAGCAGGCCACGCCCAGGTCGCTGTCGTCGAACTCGCCCGTGGCCATCAGCGGGACGCCGCCGGCCCGGGAGACGTGCCGCGTGTGCAGTTCGTCGTCGCCGAGCAGGCTCAGGAGACGGGAGCCGCGGCCGGGCGGAGTCGTCTTGATCATCGACTCGGTGGAGGTGATGCGGGGGTTGGTGCCGCGCAGGTACGCCTTGATGTCGTGCAGGCGCGGGCCCAGGGGAGGGGGCGTCACCGGGGTGTCCCCGGCGGGGGAGAGTGCCTCGGCCAGGTGCTGGTTGATGTCGCCGTCGATGGCGAGCACCGGGGCGCCGGCGGCGGCCAGGTGACGGGAGAAGAGGGCCGACATCGTCGTCTTGCCGCTGCCGCCCTTGCCGACGAACGCGATCCTCATCGGCACCCCGCCTTTTTGAAAACGAATGTCATATCGCTAGGTTCTAAGGGTGTGGTCGCGACGGTGTCAAATCCGTTGCCGCGTGTCGCGCCCGCCCGTCGTGCCTTTCACCCGAACGGACGGCCCTGGAGTACTGGACGTCCTGGCTGTGGACGACGGGGCCCGCGCTTCGCCGCCGTCGGCGGGCCGGTAACCCGCCTGCCGTCAGCCGAGGTGCCCGTCGATCACGCGTGGCGCGTTGGCGTCCCCGAAGCCTCGTCCCTCGCACCATGCAGGGGCGACCTCGGTCAAGCAGGTGGCGAACGTCGCCTTCCCCGGGTTCGGAAGTTCAGCCTCGGCGTAGTCACCGAGCAACCCGTATCCCTGGCCGGGGGTGCAGCCGACAAAGCTGTCGTAGAAGCCGTCCGGGGCGATGGCGGCGGTCGGCAGGACGCGGGACTTCCCCCGACGGTGCCCCGGGTGGTCCTGGCCTGCGTCACGGGGGCGGCGGGACTGCTGCCCCGGCGCGGGTGACGGGACACCTCAGGCCCGTTCCGTGTTCCGGCCCCCGGTGTCGCCGACGCGGACCGCGCGGTGTCTGTCGTCGGCGCGGTGCCGTGCCGCGCCGTGCCGTGCGGTGTGGTGCGGGGGCTCGCTCCCCGTTGAGGCATGCTGTACGCATGCGTTCCGAAGCCATAGCCCAATTGCACGACTTGCGCGAGCTGTTGGCGTCCATCCAGGAGCCGTCCAGTATCCGCCGGGCCGCCGAACTGGAGGGCGCCGCCGAGAAGGTCGCCTCCTGTGCCGCGGACCTGGTCGACGTCGAGGTCCCCCGCGACCTTCAGCTCCGGCTCGCCTTGGCCGTCAGAGCCCTTCAGGACGCGGAGAAGGCGGCTCGTGCCCACCGCCGCAACCCGCTGACCCGCCCGCTCTCCCATGCCCGCTTCGCACTGAACACGGGCAAGGCCGGCGGCTGGATCCACGGCACTCTGCAGATCCTGGACCCCGAGAACACGCCCCCGTCCCCCTACGATCCGGACGAGGCGAACGCCGGGTGACCGACCGCAGGGCCCGCGCCGGCCACCGCGGCCGACCGGGTGTCACCGCGGCCGACCGGGCGTCACTGCGCGACGAGTTCCCGCGTCGGCCGCTCGATGTGGGCGGGTCGCACCCGTGAGGCGCGCAGCAGCCACAGCACGTCCCGGCCGAACGACCACACCAGCAGTCCCAGCGCCAGCGCCGCCACCCCGACGTTGACCAGGTGCGGCAGCAGGTTCGCGCCCGCCACCAGCAGGAGCACGCCCTGGAGCGCGGCCACCGTCTTGCGGGCCGTGCTCGGCGGCAGCGCGGCGTTCAGCCACGGCCACACCCGGGCCGCGGCGACGAAGACGTACCGCATGCCGCCGATCAGCAGCACCCAGGGCCCCATCGCCATCGACACGTACACGCTGAGCACCAGGATGAGGAACGCGTCCACCTCCATGTCGAAGCGGGCGCCCAGCGGCGTCGACGTGCCCGTCCTGCGCGCCACCTTGCCGTCCACCCCGTCGAGGATGAGGGCCACCGCGGTCAGGCCGACGAACAGGGTGACGGGCGGTGAGTCCTGGAAGGAGTCGGCCACCAGCGCGGTCACCCCGCCGACCAGGATCGCCCGGCCGAGCGTGACCCGGTTGGCCGCGCCGAACGAGCGCAGCCGGGACCGGTGCAGGGCCCGGGAGAGCACCGCCCAGGTGGCGATCGCGAACGCGAGGCCGGTCAGCCAGCCCGCAGGGCCCATGCCGATCGCCGTACCGATCAGCGCCAGCAGCAGGACCTGTATGCCCGCCCCCACAGCGGTCTCCTGCTGTACGAGCCTTGCGTCGTAACTGTTGTTCAGGGCCACCGAACACCCTCCGGCCGTGTGACAGAGTCGATCAAGGCCGCTACCTTGTGCGCGGCCTGTGCACCTCTCGGTACGCGTGCAACCTGCCGATCGTTCAGGAGGAATTCGATGAACCGCGCCGCTCATGCGTTCTGGCTCGACTCGCCGGGCCGAGGTGAGATCCGCGAAGTCCCCCTGTCCGGGCCGGGCGAGGACGAGGTCCTGGTGCGCTCGCTGTACTCCGGTGTGAGCCGCGGCACGGAGACCCTCGTCTTCCGCGGCCAGGTGCCCGAGAGCCAGCACGCCGCGATGCGCGCGCCGTTCCAGGAGGGCGACTTCCCGGGGCCGGTGAAGTACGGCTACCTCAACGTGGGCGTGGTGGAGGAAGGACCGAGGACACTCGTCGGGCGGACGGTCTTCTGCCTCTACCCGCACCAGACCCGCTACGTCGTCCCGGCGAGCGCGGTGACCCCCGTGCCCGACACCGTGCCCGCCCGACGGGCCGTGCTCGCCGGCACCGTGGAGACCGCCGTCAACGCCCTGTGGGACGCGGCGCCGTTGATCGGCGACCGGATCGCCGTCGTCGGCGGCGGCATGGTCGGCAGCTCGGTCGCCGCGCTGCTGGCCCGCTTCCCGGGCGTACGGGTCCAGCTCGTCGACGCCGACCCGGCGCGCGCCAAGACCGCCGAGGCCCTCGGCGTCGGCTTCGCGCTGCCCGCGGACGCCCTCGGCGGCTGCGACCTGGTCGTGCACGCCAGCGCCACCGAACAGGGCCTCGCCCGGTCCCTCGAACTCCTCTCGGCCGAGGGCACGGTGATCGAGCTGAGCTGGTACGGCGACCGGAAGGTGAGCCTTCCGCTGGGCGAGGACTTCCACTCACGGCGGCTCGTCATCCGCAGCAGCCAGGTCGGCACGGTCTCCCCGGCCCGCCCCGGCCGCAGCTACGCCGACCGGCTCGCCCTCGCCCTCGATCTGCTGGCCGACCCGGCCCTGGACGCGCTCGTCACCGGCGAGTCGGAGTTCGCGGAACTGCCCGCCCTCATGCCCCGCCTCGCCTCCGGCGAGATCCCGGCACTGTGTCACCTCGTGCGGTACGGCGAGGCCGACGCCGGCTGACTCCGGTTCAGGCCGGGTGAGGGGCCCAAGTCCGCCCCGAGAACAAGCCCCGGGCCCTGACCTGAGAAAAGACACACCTGACGCTGAACGCCGGGAGGCGTACGGCCGTACTACCCGGCATCCCCGGCGGCGATCGGCCGGGGAGCAGACGCGCCGCACCTGGAGGGTCGTCCGTTGTTCAGCATCACCGTCCGCGATCACATCATGATCGCCCACAGCTTCCACGGCGAGGTCTTCGGACCGGCCCAACGCCTGCACGGGGCCACGTTCCTCGTGGACGCCACGTTCCGGCGCGAACAGTTGGACGAGGACAACCTCGTCGTCGACATCGGCCTGGCCACACAGGAACTCGGGGCCGTGGCCGGCGAGCTGAACTACCGCAACCTCGACAACGAACCCGACTTCGCGGGGATCAACACCTCCACGGAGTACCTGGCCAAGGTCATCGCGGACCGGCTCGCCGAGCGCATCCACAAGGGTGCGCTGGGGGAGGGCGCCAAGGGCATCACGGGACTCACCGTCACCCTGCACGAGTCGCACATCGCCTGGGCGAGTTACGAGCGTGCGCTGTGACCGAGACAACCATCGACACGGCCCTCGGCGTGACCCACCAGGCCGTCGACCGTGCCCGCCTGGACTACGTTCCGCTGCAGTCCTCGGCCCAGGCACCCGCACCGACCGCCGCCCAGGCGCCTGCCCCGTCCGCCGCCGCCCAGGCTTCCGCCCGATGGAACGGGGGGATCATCCCCATGTCCCTGCGCCGTGTGCACTTCCTGATGCCGGGCGGCGTCGACGACCCGTCGGTGCCGAGCGGCGGCAACGCGTACGACCGGCGCGTGTGCCTGGACCTGCCCGGATTCGGCTGGCAGGTGGAGCGGCACGCCGTGGCCGGCGACTGGCCCCGTCCGGACGCCGCCGCCCGCGCCGCGCTCGCCCGCACCCTGCGCGAACTGCCGGACGGCGCCGTCGTCCTGCTGGACGGGCTGGTCGCCTGCGGGGTGCCCGAGGTCGTCGTCCCGGAGGCGGAACGGCTGCGCATGGCCGTCCTCGTCCACCTCCCGCTCGGCGACGAGACCGGGCTCGCCCCGGCCCTCGCCGCCGACCTGGACGCCCGCGAGCGCACGGTCCTGCGCGCGGTGCCCGCCGTGATCGGCACCAGCGACTGGGCGGTACGCCGCCTGGTCTCCCACCACGGACTCGCGCCCGACCGCGTCCACGTCGCCGCTCCCGGCGCCGACATCGCGCCCCTCGCCTCCGGCACCGACGGCGTCTCCCGCCTGCTCTGCGTCGCCGCCGTCACCCCGCGCAAGGGACAGCACCGGCTGGTGGAGGCACTGGCCGCGGTGTCGGACCTGCCGTGGAGCTGCGCCCTGGTCGGCGGGCTCGCCCACGACCCCGAGTACGTCACCCATCTGCGGTACCTGATCGGCAAGCACGGCCTCAAGGACCGGCTCGAGCTGACGGGGCCGAAGGCCGGCGCCGAGCTCGACGCCAGTTACGCCACCGCCGACCTGATGGTCCTCACCTCGTACGCCGAGACGTACGGCATGGCGGTCACCGAGGCACTGGCGCGCGGCATCCCGGTCCTGGCCACCGATGTCGGCGGCCTGCCCGAGGCGGTCGGCCGCGCCCCCGACGGAGGGGTGCCCGGCATCCTCGTCCCGCCGGAGAATCCCGCCGCCATCGCCGTCGAACTGCGCGGCTGGTTCGGCGAGGCGGACGTCCGCCGCCGGCTGAAGGCGGCCGCGCGCGGCCGGCGTGCCGCGCTCGGTGGCTGGGCGAGCACCGCACAGAGCCTGGCGACGGTACTGCGCCGGCTTCCTGCCGAACCCCGGAGGGCCGCATGACCGACCAGGCGACGACACAGCAGACCGGCAGCGGCACCGACGCGGTCCCGGCCCAGCCCGGTCCCCGGTACGAGGACACCCGGTCCGTCATCCCCGGCGCCGGCCCCGCCGCACCGCGACCCGGTGAGCGGGCCACGCTCCGCTTGCGGGGGACCGGCACCGACACCGACACCGAGTCGGACGAACCCGCCCGGTACGCGCCCGAGTGGCTCCAGCTGCGCGAGCCCGCCGACGCCTTCGCGCGGGCCCACGACCTGCTCGACCCGCTGCGCATCCGGCTGGCCAACCTGCCCCGGCGGGCCGACGGTTTCATCATCCACGACATCGGCTGCGGCACCGGCTCGATGGGCCGCTGGCTCGCGCCCCGCCTGGACGGCGCCCAGCACTGGGTCCTGCACGACCGGGACCCCTACCTCCTGCACTTCGCCGCCGTCGCCTCCCCGCGGTCCGCCACCGACGGCAGCCGCGTCAGCGTGGAGACCCGGCGCGGTGACGTCGCCCGGCTCACCGCGGACGCCCTGGCCGGCGCCTCCCTGGTGACGGCCTCCGCACTCCTCGACGTCCTCACCCGCGAGGACGTCGACGCCCTCGCCGCCGCCTGTGCCGGAGCCGGCTGCCCGGCGCTGCTGACGCTGTCGGTGGCCGGACGGGTCGAACTGACCGCACCGCACCCACTCGACCAGGAGATCACCGAGGCGTTCAACGCCCACCAGAAGCGAGGCGGACTGCTCGGCCCGGACGCGGCCACCGCGGCCGCGGAGGCCTTCTCCGAGCACGGGGCGACCGTACGGATCAACCCGAGCCCCTGGCGGCTCGGCCCCGAGCAGGCCGGGCTGACCGCGCAGTGGCTGCGGGGCTGGGTCGGCGCGGCCGTGGAGGAACGCCCCGAACTGGCGGAGCCCGCGGGCCGTTACCTGGCCGAGCGCCTGGAAGCCTGCGCCGCGGGCGACCTGCGGGTCGTCGTCCACCACAGCGACCTGCTCGCCCTGTGCCGGCCGGCGGGCGGCGCGGCGTGACTGCCCGGGCGGCGGAGACACCGGCACGGGGCACGCCGGTCGCGAAGACCGCGGCCTCGACGACGGGGCCGGGGAGGGGAGCGGAGCCGGAGAGCTCCCCGCCGGACCCCGAACGCACCGGCGACGGCACCGCAACCGGCCCCCGCGCCCTCCTCGCCCGGCTCAACACCCCCGCCGTACGCACCCGGCTCGGCACCCTCGCCGGCGTCGTCATCCTCGCCGTGCTGCTGTGGCGCCTGGGCACCGGTGTCTTCGTCGACGGGCTGCGCCGGATCGACGGGCCGTCCCTGCTGGCGGCACTCGGGATCGGGCTGGTGACCACGGTGTTCAGTGCCTGGCGCTGGGCGCTGGTGGCCCGCGGCCTGCGCATCCGGCTGCCGCTTGCCCCGGCGGTCGCCGACTACTACCGCGCCCTGTTCCTGAACGCGGCCCTGCCCGGTGGTGTCCTCGGCGACGTCCACCGCGCGGTGCGGCACGGGCAGAGCACCGGTGACCTGGGCCGCGGGGTGCGGTCCGTCGTCCTGGAGCGGATGGCCGGACAGCTCGCGCTGTTCGTCGCCGGGGCCGTGATGCTGCTGACCCTGCCGTCCCCGGTCCGGGACGACCTCCGGCAGACGGCGGCGCCGGCGGGCCTCGCCGTGCTGGGCGCCTGTGCCGTCGTCCTCGCCCTGCGCATGAACCGGCCGCGGCCGTCCCGCCGGGGCCGGGCCCTGCGGTCGGCGCTCGCCGAGGCACGCGAAGGGCTGCTGTCCCGGCGCAACGGGCCGGGCGTCCTCGTCTCCTCCGCCGTCGTCCTCGCCGGATACCTGGCGATGTTCGTCCTCGCCGCCCGCGTCGCCGGGGTCGGCGCGACCGTGACCGAACTGCTGCCGCTGGCCGTCCTGGCGCTGCTCGCCATGTCACTGCCGCTGAACGTCGGCGGCTGGGGACCCCGCGAGGGCGTCGCCGCCTGGGCGTTCGGCGCCGCGGGACTGGGCGCGGGCCGGGGCCTGACCGTCGCCGTGGTCTACGGAGTGCTCAGCCTCGCGGCGAGCCTGCCCGGCGTGCTCGTGCTCGTCGCCCGCTGGTACGCCGGCCTGCGCGCCGGCCGGCGTACGGGCGCCGCCACCACGGCCCCACCCGCACCCGTGCCCGCCTCCCACGCCCAGGACGCTCCCGGCCGCGCGCCGCTCGCCCCGGACTACGCGTCGCCGCCACTGGAGGTGAGCATCGAGAAATACGCGCCGAAGGAATCCACCAGGCTCGCCAGAAGTTCCCTGCCCTTTTCCGCGGAACCCAGCGAAGGGCGGCCGATGACACCGGAATCGGTATAGGCGGACATTCCCAGCGTGAGCAACTGGCGCCGGTCGTCGGCGACATGATCGGAGGTCTCATAACCGGGTCGGAGCAATTCGGGATGAGTGTGCAGAAGGATGGAGGTCTCGATTTCCCCCGCGTGCATGTCGGTGAGCAGTGAGGTTGCCACACCGGCGTGCCGGAGCGCGCTCTCCCAGTCCTCCGGGGCGGGGAACAGCGCCATGCGTTCGCCGCGGGCGGAGGATTCCTGAACGACGTTGCCGAGCACGTAGTTTCCGCCGTGTCCGTTGACCACCACCAGGGTGTCCACACCGGACCGGCGCAGCGAGTCGGCGATGTCCCGTACCACCGCGTGAAGGGTCACGGAGGAGATGGAGACGGTCCCCGGCCAGGCCGCATGCTCGTGCGAGCAGCCGATCGTCACCGGAGGCAGGAGATGCACCGGGTACGCGTCGGCGATCTCCCGCGCGACGGCACACGCCACCAGCGTGTCGGTCGCCAACGGCAGGAACGGGCCGTGCTGTTCGAAACTGCCGACGGGAAGGACCGCGACCTGCCGTGAGACGTCGGCGCCCCGCTTCCGTACATCTTCTGTAGTATCCGCCGGCAACAGACCGTGGACCGGGCCGTATGCCGCCGACCGCTTTGAACCACTCATATCCTCACGGCCTTTCGTCTCTGCTTAGGAACTCGAGAATCATGACAGAAAACATAGGCGTACTCGGCAAGAAGCCCTCGCAGCGGACCGGCGTGGAACGCGTCGTGAATGCGCCGTTGCCCACCGTGTACGGAAAGTTCCAGGCGGTCGGCTACCTGGACCACGACCGCGGTGACGAACAAGTCGCCCTGGTCTACGGAGACATCGGCACGGACCAGGTCCTCACCCGGCTGCACTCCGAATGCCTGACCGGGGACGCGTTCGGCTCCCAGCACTGCGAGTGCGGCGACCAGCTCGCCTCCGCGCTGCGCGCCGTGGCCGCCGAAGGAGCGGGCGTCGTCGTCTACTTGAGAGGGCACGAGGGCCGCGGCATCGGCCTGCTGGCGAAGCTGCGCGCGATGGCCCTGCAGGCGGAGGGGCTCGACACGGTCGAGGCGAACCTCGCCCTCGGCCTGCCGGTGGACGCCCGCGACTACGGCGTCGCCGCCGGCATCCTCCGGGACCTGGGGGTGGAGTCGGTCCGGCTGATGTCCAACAACCCGCGCAAACGCGACGCGCTGCAGCGGCACGGTGTCCAGGTCACCGAGCAGGTACCGCTGTTGATACCGCCGTGCGAGAGCAACATCACGTACCTGCGCACCAAGCGGGAGCGCCTCGACCACAACCTGCCCCACCTCGACGCGGTGGCGCACTGGTCCTGACGGCGCCCCCGGCCGGGCGGCGGCAGCGGGTTCAGCCGGCCACGGCCTCGTGCGCGAGCCGCTTGAGGTCCCGGAAGACCGTGTGGGAGGACCTGGGCCGCACCTGCGTGTAGAACTGCACGGTCAGGTCGCGGCCCGGGTCGACCCAGAACGCCGTGGTGGCGACCCCCGTCCAGCCGTACGTGCCGAGGCCGGACGGGGCCTGCGTACGGGACGGGTCGACGACGACGGAGACGCCGAGGCCGAAGCCGACCCCCTCGTTGCCGGGCTCGTCGTGGGCCGGACGGCTGCCGAAGGCGCGCAGATCGGCGCCGCCGGGAAGCTGGTTGCGGGTCATCAGGTCCACGGTTCCGGGAGCGAGCAGCCGGACGCCGTCCAGCTCGCCCCGCCGCCGCAGGAGTTCCATGAAGCGGTGCATGTCGTGGGCCGAGGCCACCAGACCCCCGCTGCCGGACAGGAACCGGGGCCGGCCGTGCAGCGGCAGCCCGGCGACGGGCTCGAGGCCGTAGTGGTCACCGCCGCCGGAGCCGTCCGTCTCCCCGTACAACTCCGCGAGCCGCCCGGCCTGTTCGCCGGTGACGTGGAACCCGGCGTCCGTCATCCCCAGCGGGCCGAGGATCCGCTCGGCGAAGAAGACGTCGAGCGGCTGTCCGGAGACCACCTCGATGATCCGCCCCAGCACGTTGGAGGCGACCGAGTAGTTCCACTGCGTCCCCGGGTCGAACTGCAGCGGCAGCCGCGCGTACGCGTCGACCGTCCCGGCGAGGTCCGTTCCCGGCGCCACGGACGAGTCCAGCCCGGCCTCGCGGTACAGGCCGTCCACGGGATGGGCGTGGTAGAAGGCGAACGTCAGCCCGGCCGTGTGGGTCATCAGATGCCGTACGAGCAGGGGGCCCGCGGCAGGACGCGTCCGTATCCCGTCGCCGGAGCCGCTCTCGTACACGCGGGGCTCGGCGAACGCCGGCAGGTGGCGGCCGACCGGGTCGTCCAGGGACAGCCGGCCCTCCTCCACGAGGGTCAGCGCGGCCACCGCCGTCACCGGTTTGGTCATCGAGTAGATCCGCCACAGGGTGTCACTCTCCACCGGCAGCCCGGCCGCGACGTCCCGCCGCCCGTACGCCGTGAGGTGGGCGATCCGCCCGCCCCGTGCGACGGACACCAGGAATCCGGGCAGCCGCCCCTCGTCGACCTCGTGCGCGAAGTGCCGGTCCAGCCGGCCCAGCGCCTTCGCGTCCAGGCCGGTCTCCTCCGGGTCGGCCTCCTGCCGCAGCACTCCCATGGCACTCCTTCGATCAAGCTCACGAGCCGATGGCGACATACCCCGCCCGGACCGTGCCGCACCTCGCCCGTGTACGGGAACACACCGGCGAATCCCGTCGGGAACACCCGACCCCGTGTGCCCCGTTGAGCCGGGTATGACACAGGACACACAGTGGGCCCTGCTGGGGCTGATCGGCGACGAGAACGGCGGGGTGCTCGTCACCCTGAAGCAGGACGGACGGCCCCAGCTGTCGAACGTCAACCACGCCTACTATCCCGACGAGCGGTTGATCCGCGTCTCGATCACGGACGACCGCGCCAAGACCCGCAATCTGCGGCGCGATCCCCGGGCCTCCTACCACGTGACGACCTCCGACCGGTGGGCGTACACGGTCGCCGAGGGCACCGCCGAACTGTCGCCCGTCGCCGCCGACCCGCACGACGGGACGGTGGAGGAACTCATCCGGCTCTATCGCGACGTCAACGGTGAGCACCCCGACTGGGACGACTACCGCGCCGCCATGGTCCGCGACCGCCGCCTCGTGCTGCGGCTGCGGGTGGAGCGGGCGTACGGGATTCCGCGGCGCGGCGAGCAGTCGTAGTCGTAGGACCCCGGTCCCCGCCGGACGGCCGATGCTTCCATGAGCGGGGGCCCCTACGCCGCGGAGCGGATCGGCGTGCGGTTTCGGTGCCGAGGAGAACACCCGGGGGAGCGGACCTCATGTCCGTCGACGCTCGCAGCCACATCCGGAACGAGTGGGGCGTCACCCTCGAGGACCCCGACGGTTGTCGACCCGTGCTGTGCCGGCGCGGGTGGTCCAACCGGTAGGGGCGGGGCAGGGCGGTACGGGGCGGGGCGCGCCGACGCGAGACCCCCGGAGCCGGTGTCCGGCTCCGGGGGCCCGGGCCCGGGGCCGGTGGGTCAGGCCGTCACTTTCTCCGACCGGGCCACCCCGCCGTCGGCCGTGCGTTCGCCGAGCAGTTCGGTCGGAACGCGGTGCGTCTCCCGGGCGGAGAGCGCCGCGATCACCGGCGGTACGCACAGGGCGGCCGTGAACAGCGCCACCGCCGTCCAGTCGTCGCCGTCCGGGCCGGCGATCTGCGCGGCGAAGGTGACCGCGAAACCGGCCACCGCGAACCCGATCTGGGTGCCGATCGCCACGCCCGAGAGCCGCACCCGGGTCGGGAACATCTCGCCGTAGAAGGAGGGCCACACACCGTTCGCGGCGCTGTAGACGACACCGAAGGCGGTGATGCCCAGGAGCATCGTCAGCGCGAAGTTCCCGGTGGAGACGGCCCACAGGTAGGCGAACATCGCCACCGCGCTGCCGGCGGCGCCGACCAGGTAGACCGGCCGGCGGCCGATCCGGTCGGAGAGCGTGGCCCACAGCGGGATCGCGGCGAGCGCGACGACGTTCGCCAGCGCGGCCACCCACAGCATCGACGTGCGGGACATGCCGACCGAGTCACTGGTCGCGTACGCCAGCGCCCACACCGTGAAGATCGTGCTGACCGAGGCGACCAGCGCACCCGCGACCACCCGCAGGACGTCCGCCCAGTGCTCGCGCAGCAGCACCACCAGCGGCAGCTTCACGACACCCTCGGTCGCGGTCTGCTGCTCGAAGGCCGGAGTCTCGTCGAGCTTGCGGCGGATCACGTACCCGACGACGGCGACCGCGACGCTCATCCAGAACGGCACCCGCCAGCCCCACGAGAGCAACTGCTCCTCGGGCATCGCGGCCACCGGGATGAAGACCAGCGTGGCGAGCAGCTGACCGCCCTGCGTGCCGCTCAGGGTGAAACTGGTGAAGAAGCCGCGCCGGTGGGACGGCGCGTGTTCCAGGGTCATCGAGTTCGCGCTGGCCTGCTCGCCCGCCGCCGAGATGCCCTGCAGGACGCGGCACAGCACCAGCAGGACCGGCGCGAGGGTGCCGACCTGGTCGCGGGTGGGCAGACAGCCGATGAGGAATGTCGACAGGCCCATCAGCATCAGGGTGAAGACCATGATCTTCTTGCGGCCGACCCGGTCCCCGTAGTGGCCGAGGAACAGCGCGCCGACGGGCCGGGCCGCGTACGCGACACCGAACGTCGCCAGGGACAGCAGAGTGGCGGTGGCGGGGTCGGAGTCGTCGAAGAAGACCTCCGGGAAGATCAGCGCCGCCGCGCTGCCGTAGATGAAGAAGTCGTAGTACTCCAAAGCGCTGCCGATCCAGGCGGCGGTCGCCGCCTTCTTCGGCTGTCCGGGCGGCTGTCCGGGCGGAGAGGCGTCGCGGGGCGGGGTGGGGACGGACACGGCGGGCTCCTTCGGGGGACTCCACGACGGTACGCGGAGGACGAGCGGAGGGGAGGCGCCGCAGTGCTAATTAACCCACTGGGTAGTTAGTCGCGGCTGGGTACGGATGCTGCGCCCGACCGTGCGCGGTGTCAAGGGGTGGCGTCGCGCGGACTTGCTCCGGGATTGCCGGAGCGGGGGCCGACGCGCACCGTGCGCAGGTCAGTCCGTCGCCCGCTCCGCCGTCAGGTACGCGATCACCATGTCGCCCAGCATCGCCCGGTAGTGCTCGCGCCGGTCCGCGTCGACCAGGTCGCGGCCGAACAGCGCGCCGAAGGTGTGCCGGTTGGACACCCGGAAGAAGCAGAACGCGCTGATCATCGCGTGCAGGTCGACGGCGTCCACATCGGCCGTGAACAGGCCCGAGCTCTGCCCGGCGGACAGGATCCGGCGGATCACGTCGAGCGCGGGCGAGCCCATCCGGCCGAGCTTCCCGGAGGCCGCGATGTGCTGTGCGTCGTGGATGTTCTCGATGCTCACCAGGCGGATGAAGTCCGGGTGCCGCTCATGGTGGTCGAAGGTCACCTCGGCCAGGCGCCGGATGGCCGCCACCGGGTCCAGGTGGTCGACGTCCAACTCCTGCTCGGCCTCCCGGATCACGCCGTACGCGCGCTCCAGCACGGCCGTGAACAGCTGCTCCTTGCCGCCGAAGTAGTAGTAGATCATCCGCTTGGTGGTGCGGGTGCGGGCGGCGATCTCGTCGACGCGGGCGCCGTCGTAGCCGGCCCGCGCGAACTCCCGGGTCGCCACGTCGAGGATCTCGGCCCTGGTGCGGGCGGCGTCACGGACGCGCTCGCGCTCGCCGGGCCGTGCCGGTTCTTCGGCGCTGGTCATGGCTTCCTTCGGGTGAGAGGGCAGTGCCGGTGATTGTAGAAGGGGACCGTTCCGGGCTCGTCGGGACTTCCGCGCTGCCCGGCCGGCTGATATAGCTAACGTACTGGTTCGTACATTAGTGAGCCGTTCTCTGGAGGCGCCGGTGCTCAAGGACTCGTATCTCGTCGGGCTGATCGGCTCCGGCATCGGCCCGTCGCTCAGCCCCGCGCTGCACGAGCGGGAGGCCGACCTGCAGGGCCTGCGCTGTCTGTACCGGCTCCTCGACCTGGACGTGATCGACGTACCGCCCGAGGGCGTGGGCGAGCTGCTGAGCGCGGCCCGGCTGCTCGGATTCGACGGGCTCAACATCACCCACCCGTGCAAGCGGCACGTCGTCGAGCACCTGGACGCGCTCGATCCGCAGGCCGAGGCGCTCGGCGCGGTCAACACCGTCGTCTTCGAGGACGGCCGGGCCGTCGGCCACAACACGGACGTCACCGGCTTCGCCGCCTCCTTCGCCCGCGGCCTGCCCGACGTGCCGCTGGAGCGCGTGGTGCAGCTCGGCGCGGGCGGCGCCGGCGCCGCCGTCGCGCACGCCGTCCTCACCCTCGGCGCCGGACGGGTCACCGTGGTCGACGCCCTGCCCGAGCGGGCCGACGAACTCGCCGGCTCCCTGAACCGCGCCTTCGGCGCCGACCGCGCCACCGCCGCCCCCCTGGACCTGCTGCCCGAGCTCCTCGCCGCCGCCGACCGCAGCGGCGGCCTGGTGCACGCGACCCCCACCGGCATGGCCGCCCACCCGGGCCTGCCCCTGCCCGCGGACCTGCTGCACCCCGGACTGTGGGTCGCCGAAGTCGTCTACCGGCCCCTCGAGACCGACCTGCTGCGCGCCGCCCGCGCCGCGGGCTGCGCCACCCTCGACGGCGGCGGCATGGCCGCCTTCCAGGCCGCCGACGCGTTCCGTCTGTTCACCGGCCGGGAACCCGACTCCGCCCGCATGCTCGCCCATCTCACCGACCTCACCGGCCCGGTGCCCGCTCCCCAGTAGCACTCGGAACAAGGAACTCGCGGAACTCGCGGAGTTCCACGGAACGTCACGGAAGCAGAGGTACCGACGTGCGTACGTCCATCGCCACCGTCTCCCTCAGCGGCACCCTCACCGAGAAACTCACCGCCGCCGCCCGCGCGGGCTTCGACGGCGTGGAGATCTTCGAGAACGATCTGCTCGCCAGTCCGCTCACCCCGCGGGAGATCCGCGCCCGCTGCGCCGACCTGGGACTCACCGTCGACCTCTATCAACCGATGCGGGACATCGAGGCGGTGCCCGCCGAGCTGTTCGCCCGCAACCTGCGGCGCGCCCGGCACAAGTTCGGACTGATGCGCGAACTCGGCGCCGACACCGTGCTCGTCTGCTCCAGCGTCGACCCCGAGGCGGTCGACGACGACGCCCTCGCCGTCGCACACCTGCGCGAACTGGCCGACCTGGCACAGGACTTCGGCGTCCGCGTCGCCTACGAGGCGCTGGCCTGGGGGCGGCACGTCAGTACGTACGACCACGCCTGGCGCATCGTCGAGGCGGCAGGGCATCCGGCGCTCGGCACCTGTCTGGACAGCTTCCACATCCTCTCCCGGGGTTCCGATCCCCGGGGCATCGAGGGCATCCCCGGCGAGAAGATCTTCTTCCTCCAGCTGGCCGACGCCCCGCTGCCCGCGATGGACGTGCTCCAGTGGAGCCGCCACCACCGCTGTTTCCCCGGACAGGGGGGCTTCGACGTCGCCGGTCTCGTCCGGCACGTCCTGCGCACCGGCTACGCCGGCCCCCTGTCCCTCGAGGTGTTCAACGACGTGTTCCGGCAGGCCGAGGCGGCCCCGACCGCCGTCGACGCCCGCCGCTCCCTGCTCGCGCTGCAGGAGGAGGTGGGGACGGTGGAAGCGAAGCAGCCGCCCGCCCCGCTCACGTCCGCCCCGCTCACGTCCGCCCCGGCCATCCCCGCCCCCGTCGTCCCCACCGGCTTCGCCTTCGCCGAACTCGTCACCGCCGACGCCGAACCCCTCACCGGGCTGCTGGGCGCCCTGGGCTTCGCCCGTACCGCCCGCCACCGCAGCAAGCCCGTCGACCTCTGGCAGCAGGGCGAGGCCCGGATCCTCGTCAACACGGGGGCCGTCGTACGCCGCGACGGGGCCCAACTCGCCGCAGTCGGCCTGGAGTCACCCGACCCCGGGGGCGCCGCCGACCGCGCGGAGGCCCTGCTGGCGCCCGTGCTGCCCCGCCGCCGTGCACCCGAGGACGCCCCGCTGGACGCGGTCGCCGCCCCCGACGGCACCGAACTGTTCTTCTGCGGCACCGGACGCGACGCCCGGCACAGCGACTGGCGGGCCGACTTCGAGGACGTCGGACAGCCCCCGGCCGCCCCCGGCGTCCGCCGCATCGACCATCTCGCGCTCACCCAGCCCTGGCACCACTTCGACGAGGCGGTCCTCTTCCACCGCAGCGTGCTCGGACTGGACGCCGAGGACAGCGTCGACGTCGCCGACCCCTACGGCCTGCAGCGCAGCCGTGCGGTCAGCAACCCCGACGGCACCGTCCGGATCGCCCTCACCGTCGGCGCCGCACCCACCGACGACACCGTGCACGCCCAGCACATCGCGTTCGCCACCGACGACGTGGTCGCCGCCGCCCGCCGGTTCCGCGACGCCGGCGCCCCGTTGCTGCCGATCCCCGCGAACTACTACGACGACCTCGCCGCCCGCTACGAGTTCGCCGACGGAGAGCTGGAGACGTACCGCGAGCTGGGCATCCTCTACGACCGCGACGAGGCCGGGGGCAGCCTGCGGCACTGCTACACCCGCACCGTCGGACGGGTGTTCTTCGAACTCCTCCAGCGTGACGGCGGCCACCGCGGCTACGGCGCCCGCAACGCGCCGGTACGACTCGCCGCCCAGCACGCCGTACGGACCGCGAGCGCCCTCGGCGGCGGCTGAGGAGCCGGGAGCCGGTTCCGCCGGGTCGGATCGTCGCTCAAGGCCGGGTGTTCCACTCCGCGATCACCGGATCGCCGTGCTCCAGCGACAGCCGGCTCAGCGTGCCCGTCTCCAGCCGGAACAGCCGTCCGGCCGCGGGCGGCAGGCCCAGCCGGCGTGCCGCCAGGACCCGCAGCAGGTGGCCGTGGGCCACGAGCATCACATCGCCCGCCTCGAGCTCCCCGGCCACCTTGGACAGCACCCGGTCGGCCCGCTCGCCGACCTGCCCGGGGGACTCGCC
Source organism: Streptomyces sp. NBC_01635 (assembly GCF_045209715.1). Taxonomy (NCBI): domain Bacteria; kingdom Bacillati; phylum Actinomycetota; class Actinomycetes; order Kitasatosporales; family Streptomycetaceae; genus Streptomyces; species Streptomyces sp. NBC_01635. The sequence goes on from NZ_CP109277.1 coordinate 7,906,329, forward strand.
GGGAAACTCGGGACCGGGCGGCACGCCGTCGGTCCACAGGTCCCAGCCGGGCCGGGAGCGGTGGATGTCGGCGGTGGTCACGCCCTCGTAGCCGCCGTAGTCCCACTCCCGCAGGTCCGGCTCCGGCAAGGCGTCCGCCAGACCCGCCAGTTCGGCGGTGCGCCGGGCCCGGGCCAGCGGGCTGGTGAGGACGAGGGCGAAGGAACGGCCTTCGAGCAGCGGGGTCAGTGCCCTGGCCTGCGTCTCGCCGGCCTGGGTCAGGGGCAGGTCGGTACGGCCGGTGTGCCGCCCGGCCCTGCTCCACTCCGTCTCCCCGTGCCGGGCGAGCAGCAGATCGCCCACGGCCGCTACGCCCCGTCCGGGCTTCCCGGGGCCGCCGGGGCCGCCGGGTCGGGCTGGTCCGCGGACGCGACCGCGTGCCCGCCGAACTGTTTGCGCAGCGCCGCGACCATCCTCATCTGCGGCGAGTCCTCCTGCCGGGAGGAGAACCGGGCGAACAGGGAGGCCGTGATCGCGGGAAGCGGCACCGCGTTGTCGATGGCCGCCTCCACGGTCCAGCGGCCCTCGCCCGAGTCGTCGGCGTAGCCGCGCAGCTTCTCCAGGTGGACGTCCTCGTCCAGGGCGTCGACCGCGAGGTCGAGCAGCCAGGAGCGGATGACCGTGCCGTTCTGCCAGGAGCGGAACACCTCGCGGACGTTGTCCACCGAGTCGACCTTCTCCAGCAGTTCCCAGCCCTCGGCGTACGCCTGCATCATCGCGTACTCGATGCCGTTGTGGACCATCTTCGCGAAGTGCCCGGCACCGACCCGGCCGGCGTGGACGTAGCCGTACGGGCCGTCCGGCTTGAGCGCGTCGAAGATCGGCTTCAGGCGCTGCACGTCCTCCTCCTCGCCGCCGACCATGAGGGCGTAGCCGTGTTCCAGCCCCCACACACCGCCCGAGACACCCGCGTCGACGAAGCCGATGCCCCGGGCGCCCAGCTCCTTGGCATGCTTCTCGTCGTCCGTCCAGCGGGAGTTGCCGCCGTCGACGACGGTGTCACCCGGCTTGAGCAGGCTCCCCAACTGGTCGATGACGTGCTGGGTGACGGTACCGGCCGGGACCATCACCCAGACCGCACGCGGCCCGTCGAGCCGGCCGACGAGGTCGGCCAGATGGCCGACGTCGGAGAGGTCGGGATTGGTGTCGTAGCCGACGACGGTGTGTCCGGCGGCGCGAATGCGCTCGCGCATGTTGCCGCCCATCTTTCCGAGACCAACAAGACCGATCTGCATCTCAGTTCACTTCCCGATGTCGTGGTGGGCGGCCCACCGGGGCGGCGGGTCGGTGCGGACGTGTCACGGATGCCGGGCACGGCCGGGGCCCTCGGGTACGAGCGGGGTCCTCGCGCACGGGCGGGACCTCGGCCGGGCCGGGACCTCAGGCAGGGGCGGGGGCCTCCTCGGCGGTCTCGCCGCGCAGGGCGACGGCGTACATCTCGTCCGCGTCGAGCCGCCGGAGCTCCTCGGCGATCAGCTCGGACAGGGGGCGGACCTTCAGCGCGAGCCGCCGCGACGGCTGCCCCGGCAGCGACAGTGTGGCCATCGGGCCTTCCGGACGGTCGATGACGATCTCGCCTTCCACCGTGCCCAGCCGCACCCCCGTGACCACGGGGCCGTCCGTCTCCACCCGCTCGACCGGCACGTTCAGCCGGGCCCCGAGCCAGCGCGCCAGCAGCTCCGCGCTGGGGTTCTCGGCCTCGCTCTCCACGGCCGCCGACGTCACCGTCAGCCTGGCCTGGTCCAGGGCGGCGGCCAGCATCGAACGCCACGGCGTCAGCCGGGTCCAGGCCAGGTCGGTGTCGCCGGGCGCGTAGGCGCGCATCCGGGCCGACAGGACCTCCAGGGGGTTGTCCACCGCGTACAGGTCGGTGATCCTGCGCTGGCCCAGCGCGCCCAGCGGGTCCTTCGAGGGGTGCTCGGGCGCGTCCACCGGCCACCACACGACCACCGGCGCGTCCGGCAGCAGCAGCGGCAGCACCACGGAGTCGGCGTGGTCGGACACCTCGCCGTAGGTGCGCAGGATGATGGTCTCGCCCGTACCGGCCGCCGAACCGACCCGCACCTCGGCGTCCAGCCGAGGGCGGGTGCGCTCGCGCGGGGTGCGGGCGTGCCGCTTGATGACGACCAGCATGCGTGAGGGGTGCTCGTGCGAGGCCGCCTCGGCGGCCTTGATCGCGTCGTAGGCGTTCTCCTCGTCCGTGACGAGCACCATCGTCAGGACCATGCCCACCGCGGGGGTGCCGATGGAGCGGCGGCCCCGCACCAGCGCCTTGTTGACATCACTTGCCGTGGTGTCGGTCAGATCGATCTTCATGGCCTGCGCCAGCTCCGTCCGTCTCGTGCGAGCATCTCGTCGGCTTCCGCGGGTCCCCATCTGCCCGAGACGTACCGGGCCGGTCTGCCGTGGGACGCCCAGTACTCCTCGACCGGGTCGAGGATCCTCCAGGACTCTTCCACCTCCTGATGCCGGGGGAACAGGTTGGCGTCCCCGAGGAGGACGTCGAGGATGAGCCGTTCGTACGCCTCCGGGCTGGACTCCGTGAACGACTCGCCGTAGGCGAAGTCCATCGACACGTCCCGGATCTCCATCGACGTGCCGGGGACCTTCGAGCCGAACCGCACCGTGACACCCTCGTCCGGCTGCACCCGGATGACGACGGCGTTCTGCCCGAGCTCCTCGGTCGCCATCGTGTCGAACGGCGAGTGCGGCGCCCGCTGCAGGACGACCGCGATCTCGGTGACCCGGCGGCCCAGCCGCTTGCCGGTGCGCAGGTAGAAGGGGACGCCCGCCCAGCGGCGGTTGTCCACGCCCAGCTTGATCGCGGCGTACGTATCGGTGTTCGAGGAGGCGTCGATGCCGTCCTCCTCCGCGTAGCCCCGAACCAGCCTGCCGCCCTGCCAGGCGCCCTCGTACTGCCCGCGCACGGTGTGCCGGCCCAGGTCCTTCGGCAGCCGCACGGCCCGGAGCACCTTCAGCTTCTCGGTGAGCAGCGACGCCGCGTCGAAGGAGGCGGGCTCCTCCATGGCGGTGAGCGCCATGAGCTGGAGCAGGTGGTTCTGGAGGACGTCGCGGGCGGCGCCGATGCCGTCGTAGTAGCCGGCCCGGCCGCCGATGCCGATGTCCTCGGCCATGGTGATCTGCACGTGGTCGACGAAGGACCGGTTCCAGATCGGCTCGAACATCGTGTTCGCGAAGCGCAGCGCCAGGATGTTCTGGACGGTCTCCTTGCCCAGGTAGTGGTCGATCCGGAAGACCTGGTCCGGGGCGAACACCTCGTGGACGATCGCGTTGAGCTCCTTGGCCGACTTCAGGTCGTGGCCGAACGGCTTCTCGATCACCGCGCGCCGCCAGGAACCGGCGGGCGCGTCGGCCAGGCCGTGCTTCTTCAGCTGCTGGACCACCTTCGGGAAGAACTTCGGTGGTACCGAGAGGTAGAACGCGAAGTTGCCGCTGGTTCCCTGGGAACTGTCCAACTCATCGACGGCCGAGCGCAGTCGCTCGAACGCCGTGTCGTCGTCGAAGTCGCCCGGGACGAACCGCATGCCCTCGGCGAGCTGCTGCCAGACCTCCTCGCGGAAGGGGGTGCGGGCGTGCTCCTCGACCGCGTCGTGCACCACCTCCGCGAAATCCTGGTCCTCCCAGTCCCGGCGGGCGAAACCGACCAGCGAGAAGCCCGGCGGCAGCAGACCCCGGTTGGCGAGGTCGTACACCGCCGGCATCAGCTTCTTGCGCGACAGATCGCCCGTGACCCCGAAGATGACGAGCCCGGAGGGGCCGGCGATGCGCGGGAGACGGCGGTCGCGCGGATCACGCAGGGGATTGGACCATTCGGTACCGGCCGGATCCCCGGGCGTCTCCCCGTTCGGTGCCTCGGTCGTCTCCTCGGTCATTCCCGTCAGCTCCTTGTCGTCGAGGTGGTCGGGGGCCTGCCCCGCCGTTCCCGCGGATTCCTGCCGGGCGCGCCCGTACGTCGTGACGCCCGCGGTCCTCTTCTCCACTACAGGGTGTCCCGGTACGCCCGAACCCTCACCTCCGTAACACGTTCACCAGTAAAAGTATGACGTATTCGGGGGAAGGCGGCCCTGCGGCGAGGGCGTCCCGGGAAAGCGTCGGGCCGCGGACATGGGGGAGGGGCCCCACGCACGCGTGGGGCCCCTCGGCCGGTCGGGGAAGCCGGTGGTTCGGGGAGCGGCCGGTCACACGGGCCGGCCGGCGGTCAGCGGCCGAACGTGAACCAGTTGACGTTCACGAAGTCCTGCGGCTGGCCGCTCGTGAAGGTCAGATACACGTCGTGCGTGCCCGTCACGGACGCGATGTTCGCCGGGACGGTCCGCCACGACTGCCAGCCGCCCGTGCTGCCCACCGAGAAACTCCCGATGGGGGCGTTGCCGCGGCTGTCCAGACGCACCTCGACCAGACCGCTGACCCCGGCGGGCGCACCGCTCGCCACCCGGGCCGAGAACTGCCTGGCCGCGGGCGAGCCGAAGGTGACGCCCTTGAACTGCAGCCAGTCGCCGTCGGCCAGCGCGCCCACGTTCTGACCGCCGCCGGAGTCGGAGGTGGTCTCCGTCATCGTGCCGGACTGGGCGTCGAAGGACTCGGCCTGGATGGTGCCGTACGCGTCGCGGTTGCCGGTCGGCGGGGGTGTGGTGCCGCCGCCGGAGGTCAGCACCTGGACGTAGTCGACGAGCATCGAGTGACCGGGCTGCGTACCGGCGTCCGGACCGCCGCCGAAGGCGTCGGGGAAGCCGCCGCCCATCGCCACGTTGAGAATGAGGAAGAAGCCGTGGTCGGTGGCGTTCGACCAGGTCGTCGCGTCGACCTGATTCTCCCGCACGGTGTGGAAGGTGTTGCCGTCGAGGGAGAAGCGGATCTCCTCCACGCTCTTCGAGCGGTCCCACTCCAGCCGGTAGGTGTGGAAACCGGCCTGACAGGTCGTGCCCTGACAGGTGGTCGAACTTCCGATACCGCTGTTCTCGTTGCACGGCCCGCCGGGCGCGGTGCCGCAGTGCATCGTGGCGAAGACGGTGTTGTTGCCCTGCGTGTTCTCCATGATGTCCAGCTCGCCGACCGCCGGCCAGTTCCAGTAGTTGCCCCGGTACGGCGCGCCCAGCATCCAGAACGCCGGCCAGTAGCCCTTGGCGGCGGCACCGGTCACGTTCGGCACCTGGATGCGGCTCTCGACGCGCAGGGTGCCGCCGGCCGGCGGCTGGAAGTCGGAACGGTTGGTCTCGACACGGCCGGAGGTCCAGTTCCCGGAGGCGTCCCGGCGCGGGGTGATACGGAGGTTGCCGTTGCCGTCGAGGGAGACGTTCTCCGGGTTCGACGTCATCGTCTCGATCTCGCCGGTGCCCCAGTTGGCGGGGCCGCCCGGGTATCCCTTGCCGGTCGCGTACTGCCAGTTGGAGGCGTTGACGCCGCTGCCCGCGGCGCCGTTGAAGTCGTCGACGAAGACCTGGTTCCAGCCCGACGGGGGTGTCGGGGCGGAGGCGCTCGCGGACGGCAGGGCGATGGTGGAGGCCGCGAGCGCGAGCCCGAGCGTGCCGACGGCGGCCAGCAGCGCCCGCCGCAGCGGGCGGGATCTGCGCGGGGCGCGGGGTCTGCGGGGGGTGCCGGAGGGGTCACTCATGTGGGGGTGCCTCTCGGAGACGGATGCGGATGCATGGGTCGATCCGTGTACGGATCCACGTTCGATTCCAGGTGCTGAGCCGGGTGCGGATCCTGGTGCGGGGGAGTGCCTGAGAGCCCTGCTCGTCGGCCGTGAGAGCGCTCTCAAGGTGTCGCCAATGTGCTCCGCGGCCCCGTGGCCGTCAAGAGGTGTAACCGAGAAAGTCCTTGAGCGTGAGGAGGGTTCACCTCGTGAATTGACGCGAATGGGTGCAACAGCGTCACGCCCGACCGTACGAAGCGGCGCCCGCCGGCGACCGGGTGCCGCGCGCGCTTCTCCGTTCGACCATGTGTCGAACGCGTGTTCCATCGCTTGGTCTCGGGCCTTCACCGGCACCCGCGGGCGAAGCCCTCACCGGAGAGAGGGATGTCTCCGGGCTCGGACGGGCCTCCGCCGCCGGCCGGAGGCGTCATGATCGAGGGCGGACGTGGTGGACGATCGGACGGCAGGCGTCGACGCCGCCGCGGTGGGAAGGGTGCGGACGTGAAGCTGACGATTCTGGGCGGCGGGGGATTCCGGGTCCCGCTGGTGTACGGCGCGCTCCTCGGGGACCACGCCGAGGGGCGGGTGACCCAGGTCGTTCTCCACGATGTCGACGACCGTCGACTGTATGCAGTCGCCCGGGTACTGGCCGAACAGGCAGCCGGCGTGCCCGACGCTCCCGCGGTGAGCACCACCACCGACCTGGACGAAGCACTGCGGGGCGCCGACTTCGTCTTCTCCGCGATCCGCGTCGGCGGCCTCGAGGGCCGGGCGAACGACGAGCGGGTCGCGCTCGCCGAGGGCGTTCTCGGGCAGGAGACGGTCGGCGCGGGCGGCATCGCCTACGGACTGCGTACCGTCCCCGTCGCCGTGGACATCGCCCGGCGGGTGGCCCGGCTCGCCCCCGACGCCTGGGTCATCAACTTCACCAACCCGGCGGGCCTGGTCACCGAGGCCATGTCCCGTCACCTCGGCGACCGGGTCATCGGCATCTGCGACTCGCCGGTCGGCCTCGGCCGTCGCATCGCCCGGGTCCTCGGCGCGGACCCGCGGGAGGCGTGGATCGACTACGTCGGCCTCAACCACCTCGGCTGGGTGCGCGGTCTGCACGTCAAGGGCCGTGACGAACTCCCGCGCCTGCTCGCCGACCTGCCCCTGCTCGGCTCCTTCGAGGAGGGCAGGCTCTTCGGCGCCGACTGGCTCCAGTCCCTCGGTGCCATCCCCAACGAGTACCTGCACTACTACTACTTCAACCGGGAGACCGTACGCGCCTACCAGCAGGCCGAGAAGACCCGCGGCGCCTTCCTCCACGACCAACAGGCCCGCTTCTACACGCAGGTGGGCACCCCGGACACCCCCGCTCTCGCCACCTGGGACCGCACCCGCGCCGAACGCGAGGCCACCTACATGGCCGAGAACCGCGAGAGTGCCGGTGCCGGCGACCGCGAGGAGGAGGACCTGTCCGGTGGTTACGAGAAAGTGGCTCTCGCCCTGATGCGGGCCGTCGCCCGCGACGAACGCACCACCCTGATCCTCAACGTCCGCAACCGCAGCACCCTTTCGGTGCTGGACGGGGACGCGGTCATCGAGGTTCCCTGTCTGGTGGACGCCCAGGGAGCGCACCCCGTCTCCGTCGACCCGCTGCCGGACCACGCCACCGGCCTGGTCTGCGCGGTCAAGGCGGTCGAGCGCGAGGTGCTCCGTGCCGCCGAATCCGGCTCCCGTGCCCATGCGGTCAAGGCGTTCGCGCTGCACCCGCTCGTCGACTCCGTGAACGTGGCCCGCCGCCTCGTCGACGGCTACACCGCCGTCCACCCCGGTCTCGCCTACCTCAAGTAGCTCTGCGGGACGAGTACTTCGGAAGGAGAGAACTTCAGGAGGAGAGCACTTCACGGCGCTGGCCCCGCGGCCGACGAGGGGCGGGACCGAGGGCATGCATCGGGTCGGCCGGTCGCCCCCCGTGACAGCGGCCGACCGACCCGAGCCCCCCGTTCCCCCGTGCTTCCCCCGTGTTCCCCCGTCCCCTCCGGAAGGCTTCCCCGTCCTCCGGAAGGGGTTCCCCCGTCGCCCTCCACCGTTAAGAGCGCGACACTCACCGTCTGATACACCCTCCGGGGGAATTCCCCGAAAAAAAATCCGGTCCCGGCACAGGAAACGCGCCGGGACCGGCCGGTGGGCAAGGAGGGCGTGCGGCATTCGGGTTCTAGCGGTGGTGCGTTCCCCAGGCGGCGGAGCCCCCGGCCACGGCGTCCGCGGCGGTGGCGCGCACCTGACCGGAGTCGGCCGCGGCCCGAGGCCCGGCGGGCACGGCCGGGGCCGGTACACCGCCCGGCGCGGGTGCGGGGACGTCCGCGGGCACGTCCGTGCGCTGCTGCGGCACCGACACCGGGCGCAGCGGACGCGGCCCCGAGACCACCGAGTAGTCCTGGCCCAGGAACGGCGGGGACATCTCACCCGGATCGTCACCGAGCGCCAGCCGCACGGCGGCCCACGGCGCGTTCACCCCGCACAGCGACAGCTGGTGCAGTCCGCCGGCCGGGCGGGTGTTGACGTCCATCAGCACGGGCCGTTCGCCGAACATCCGGAACTGGATGTTGGACAGATGGTGCAGTCCGAAACCCTCCGCGATCCGCCGGGCCGGCTCCAGCCAGCGCTCGTCCACGGTGAACCCCCTGCGGCGGCCGTTCTTGGTGCGGCCGACGGCCAGCCGGACCCGGTTGTCGGGCCCGGTGAGGCAGTCCACCGACACCTCCGGCTGCTCCAGCACAGGCATCACCAGCCAGTCCACCGGCTTCTCGGCCCGCCGCACCGCCTCCAGCGCCAGATCCAGCGGCACGTACGGGCTGGGAAAGCCGTTCAGCTGAGTGAGCGAGAAGGGGGCACGGGTGATCACCCGGAAGCCCACGCCCCCCGCGCCGGACGCGGGCTTGAAGCAGGCCTGATGCCCCCGCGCCTCCAGCTCGTCCACCGCGTGGACCAGCTCGTCCGCCGACCGCACCCGCCACCACGGCGGCACCGGCACCCCGATCGCCTGGACGGCCTCGTAGGCGATCACCTTGTCGTGGAAGACGGCCACCGCCTCGGGCGGCGGGGCCAGCAGCGCCGTACCGGCCGCCTCGAACTCCGCGCGGTGCGCGACGATCGCTCCCTGGTGCAGCCGGGGCACGAACACGTCGATGCCGCGCCGCGCGCACTGGGCGAGCGCGTACTCGACGTACGCCGCCGGGGACAGGCCCTCGGGTTCCAGCTCGGCGGTGTCGGCGGCGGCCAGGACGGGGGAGTCCGGGTCGCCGTGGGTGGCATGGATCTCGACGGCCCGGTCGCTGGGATTCTTCCTCACCTGATCCATGAAGAACACGTTCTCCGCGTACGTGCGGTTGAGCCATACGCGTACGCAAGAGGCCATGCAGGCCGCCTTTCACGGTGTGCGGGCAGGCCTCGGCGGCCCGTGCCCGGGCAGAGGGTATGGAGGATCGCCGGACGGCCCTGCGCGAGGGCTTCACTGCGGCGGTGTTGCGGCCGATCATACGGCTTCGACACGCGCTCCCGAACCACGGGCGTGTGACGGATCCGCGCTCCTGTTCCCCTGCGACCGTACTCCTCGTGCATGCTGTTCGTACGGGTTGATCCTTCATGCTCAGGGGGCGACGGGTGATGTCAACGGCAGCCGGCGGCGGACAGCTGTGGGCCATCAGCGACCTTCACATCGGCTACGACGAGAACCGCGCCCTGGTGGAGCGGATGCACCCCGAGTCGGACGAGGACTGGCTCCTGGTGGCCGGAGACGTCGCGGAGACCGTGGACGACATCCGCTGGGCGCTCGGGACCCTCGCGGGCCGGTTCCGGAAGGTCGTCTGGGCGCCCGGCAACCACGAGCTGTGGACCCACCCGAAGGACACCGTCACCCTGCGCGGCGTCGCCCGCTACGACCACCTCGTCGAACAGTGCCGCGACCTCGGCGTGATCACCCCCGAGGACCCCTACCCCGTCTGGGAGGGCCCCGGCGGTCCTGTGGCCGTGGCCCCGCTCTTCCTCCTGTACGACTACTCCTTCCTGCCGGCCGGGTGCGCCACCAAGGACGAAGGGCTGGAGTACGCGCACGGCACCGGCGTCGTCTGCGCCGACGAACGCCTGCTGCACCCCGACCCGTACCCGAGCCGGGAGGCCTGGTGCCGGGCCCGGGTCGAGGAGACCGAACGGCGGCTCGCCGGACTGCCCGACGGCCTGCCCGTCGTGCTCGTCAACCACTACCCGCTGCACCGGCACCCCACGGCCGTCCTGTGGTACCCCGAGTTCGCCATGTGGTGCGGCACCGTACTCACCGACGACTGGCACCGCAGGTTCAACGTCCACACGATGGTCTACGGCCATCTCCACATCCCGCGGAGCACCCGGCAGGACGGCGTCCGTTTCGAGGAGGTGTCCGTGGGCTACCCCCGTGAATGGCGGAAACGGCCGGCACCGCCGGGGCGGCTGCGCCGGATCGTGCCGGGGGAGGAGCCCGGGACGGAGTCCGGGACCGGGGCCGAGTCCGGGGCCGTGGCGGGGGAAGGCGGTGGCCGGTGATCGGGGAGCTGCTGCCCGGGACGGTCGTCGTCGTGGAGGCATACGGCGACGAGGGCGCCGACGCCCCGCTGTACCCCGAGGAAGCGCACGTCATGGCGCGGGCCGTCGACAAGCGCCGCCGGGAGTTCACCGCGGTGCGCTCCTGCGCCCGCCGGGCCATGAAGAAGCTCGGCGTGCCCCCGCAGCCCGTCCTGCCCGGCGAGCGCGGCGCACCCGGCTGGCCGGACGGGCTGACCGGCAGCATGACCCACTGCGCGGGCTACTGCGCCGCCGCCCTGGTCCGTACGGGGGACCTGGCCTCCCTCGGCATCGACGCGGAGGTCCAAGGGCCGCTGCCCGAGGGGGTGCTGTCGTCCGTGGCGCTGCCCGGAGAGGCGGAGCGCATCGGACGGCTGACCCTGGAACGGCCCGGGGTGCACTGGGACCGGCTGCTGTTCAGCGCCAAGGAGGCCGTGTACAAGGCGTGGTTCCCGCTGACCGGGAAGTGGCTGGACTTCATGGAGGCCGACATCGAGCTGTTCGCCGAAGCCGGCAGCAGCGGCACAGGCGCCGGCGACGACAGCGGTGGTTCCGACTCCGGCGGCTCTGCCGTCGAGGGGGCCGGGGCTCCGCTGCGCGGCGGGTTCCGGGCGGCGCTCCTGGTGCCCGGCCCCTGGGTGGGCGACCACCGGCTCGACCACTTCGACGGCCGCTGGGCCGTCGAAGGCGGTCTGGTCGCGACCGCGGTCGCCGTACCGCACGGCTGACCGGGGCGGTGGGGCCGGGAACAGCGCGGCGCCGTGCCGGCCCCCTGGACGGCCGGCTCCGGTCGGCCGTGCGGTCGGATCACGGCCGCGGGTGCCAGTCGCGGAGCATCCGGAAGAAGTACTCCTCGTTGCCGGACAGCCCCGCCCGGGCCAGGGCGGTCTCCGCCTCCGCGAGAACGGAGGGCGCCACCATCGGGGGCCTGCGGGCACCCGGCGGTCCGGTCTCCCTGTCGTAGGCGGCGCGCACCGTGTGCAGCAGTCGCAGATAGGCCTGGACGGCGGTGCGTTCGCGGTCGGTCAGTACGGCGGTGGGCATCGCTTCGCTCTCCCCGAGTCATGATCCCGCATCGGGCGCCCCGCACGGTGCGGGCGCACCCCCAGCTTGCCGCCCACCACTGACAATCGGTCCGTGCCGCACGCCGGTCCGCCCCCCCGGCCGAAGCGTCCCCCGGCCGAAGCGCCCCCGGCTCAGGCGCCCCGGCTCAAGCCTTGGGCCGCTGGACGTTCTCCAGGAGCATGTCCAGCCACTCCGCGACCTTGTCGCGGTGCTGGTCGGTGGGGAGCTGGGCGGCCCGCCACGCGATGCCGCGCACCCCGTGGTCCTGCAGCAGTCGCTCCAACGGGTCGTCGGCCGCCGCGGCGGCCCGCCGCTCACGGTCCGCCAGGCTCTGCAGCAGCTCCTGCTCGGTGTGCCGGAGCGCGTTCGCGAGGGCTTCGGGGTCCTCGGCGGTGAGGAATCCGGCGTGCACCCGGAAGAACCGCTGGATGGCGTCGCAGTGCTCCATGGTGGGACGCCGGTCGCCGTTGATCAGGGCACCGGCCTGCTGCCGGGACATGCCCGCGCCGTCGGCTATCTCCTGCTGCGTGTACTTGCGGCCGTTCGGCTTGAGCCGGGTGCGGCGCAGCAGGTCCAGGCGCTGCACGAACCGGGTCTGCACCTCGGGTTCGCCCGCGCTCCGGCCGCTCAACAGGGCCTTGACCACCGGCTCCGGGACTCCGGAGGCCGCGGAGAGCCGGCCGATGCCGAAGACCTCGGTGTGCGGCACGTCGAGCCGGTCGGCGAGTGCGGCGACGCGGGCGACGACGGCCGACAGTGCGGTCGTCGGCGCGGTGTCCTGACCCTCACCCACGAAGCCACCCGTCACCGACAGATCTCCTACGTCTCTCACATGCTTCTCACATGCGGTTGCCGTGAACTTCACGGAGACTAGCCCGTGTCTCGAACTCACATCCAGGTCTCGCCACAACTGTGGCCAATTTCAGCCGTCAACCGGCATGAAATGCCACGATAGTTGACACGCTCGAGGTTCGGCCCGCAGGATCGGGGCCCTGCGTCAAGGCCGCACAGGCAAGAGGGGTGACCTCCCGATGGCACATCAGGCAGGAGGCCGGCGGCCGGTACCGCGGCCCGGCCCCGAGACTCCCGAGGCGCAGGCCTATCTGGAGGACTACGCCGCGTTCCTCCACGCGGTGCCCTTCCCTTCCCTGGTGGTCGACCGCCGCTGGGACGTGCTGCTGGCCAACACCGCTTTCCGGACACTTTTCCGGGATGTCGAACCGCATCCGACGGCCATGCCCGGTGACAACTTCCTCCGCTTCGTCCTCTTCCACCCGGACGCCGCCACCGTGCTGGAGGAACACGAGTCGAGCTGGTGCCTGCCGATGCTGGCGCACTTCGCCAAGACGGTGGAGCGGCACGGCCACGACCACGGGCTGCAGGCCATCCGCCGGGACATCGCCCAGGACCCCATCATGGAGGCCGCCTACCGGCAGGGACTGCCGCACTGGCTCCGTGCCGTCGGTGAGCAGGCCGCCGAACACGACGGCGCCGTAAGGCCGTTGCGGCACCCCGATCCGCGCTGGGGGGTCACCGACTGTCGTCTCGTCGTGGAGACGACCAGGATTCTCGGCGACATGGACTGCATCCGGCTGACGCTGGTCCTGCGTGAGGCGCGCCGCACCCCGTCCGGCCACCGCCGGCGCCGGCGCGCCGCCTCCCATCTCAGCGTGGTGCCGGAACCGTTCTGACGCGCCGGTTTCTTGCATGCTCACGCAAGTTGCTTGCGTGGCTTGCGCTATTCTTGCGTTCATGACGCGACGACTTGCTGTGGTGGCGAAGAAGGTCGGGGTCAGTGAGGCCACGGTCAGCCGGGTGCTCAACGGCAAGCCGGGAGTCTCCGAGTCCACCCGGCAGGCCGTGCTCTCCGCCCTGGACGTGCTCGGCTACGAGCGGCCCACCCAGCTGCGCGGCGAGCGCGCCCGGCTGGTCGGCCTGGTGCTGCCCGAGCTGCAGAACCCGATCTTCCCCGCCTTCGCCGAGGTGATCGGCGGCGCGCTGGCCCAGCTCGGACTGACGCCGGTGCTGTGCACCCAGACCCGCGGCGGCGTCTCCGAGGCGGACTACGTGACACTGCTGCTCCAGCAGCAGGTGTCCGGCGTCGTCTTCGCCGGCGGGCTCTACGCCCAGGCCGACGCGCCCCACGACCACTACCGGCAGCTCGCCGAGCGCAACATCCCGGTCGTCCTCGTCAACGCGGCCATAGAGAACCTAGGCTTCCCCGGCGTCTCCTGCGACGACGCCGTGGCCGTGGAACAGGCCTGGCGGCATCTGGCCTCGCTCGGCCACGAGCGGATCGGTCTGGTGCTCGGCCCCGCCGACCACGTCCCGTCGGCCCGCAAGCTGGCCGCCGTCCGCGCGGTCGCGGGCGGGGTGCCCGACGAGCACGTCGCCCGCGCCATGTTCTCCATCGAGGGCGGACACGCCGCCGCCTCCCGGCTCATCGACCGGGGCGTCACCGGTTTCATCTGCGCCAGCGATCCCCTCGCCCTCGGTGCGGTACGGGCCGCCCGCCGCCGGGGACTCGACGTCCCCGCGCAGATCTCGGTCGTCGGCTACGACGACTCGGCCCTGATGAACTGCACCGAGCCCCCGCTCACCACGGTCCGCCAGCCCATCGAGGCCATGGGCAGGGCCGTCGTGGAACTGCTGAACGCGCAGATCAACGGTGGTCAGGTCGCCGCCGAGGAGCTGCTGTTCGAGCCGGAGCTGGTGGTGCGCGGGTCGACCGCGCAGGCCCCCCGGACCTGAGGGCCGGGGCGCCCCGCCGTCCCCGGGATCCGGACGGCGCCGTCCAGGAGGCCCGGCCCGTCGCGGACCTGATTCCGCTTCGCTTCCGGTCGACTGTCGAATAATTTCAAAATCTGCGTGACATCTTGCGGACCCCTGTTGTCGGTGCTTGAGTGTGCCCCGCCCACCGCTCCTGTTCCGAGGGGTTCACCCGCTCCTGTCCCAGAGGGGTCCACCGATGAGAAGCACCGGGATCCGCCGTACCCTCGTCGCGCTAGGCGTCGGCGCCCTCACGCTCACCGCCTGCGGGTCGAACGACGACCAGGCCGCCGACGGCAAGACCCGCATCACGGTCAACTGCATGCCGCCCAAGAGCGCCGAGGTCGACCGCCGGTTCTTCGAGGAGGACATCGCCGCCTTCGAGAAGAAGAACCCGGACATCGACGTCGTCCCGCACGACGCGTTCCCCTGCCAGGATCCGAAGACCTTCGACGCCAAGCTCGCCGGCGGGCAGATGGAGGACGTGTTCTACACGTACTTCACCGACGCCGGTCACGTCGTCGACATCAACCAGGCGGCCGATCTCACCCCGTACGTCAAGGAGCTGAAGAGCTACGGGTCGATCCAGCGGCAGCTGCGGGACATCTACACCGTCGACGGCAGGATCTACGGCATACCGCGCACCGGGTACTCCATGGGGCTGGTCTACCACCGGCAGCTCTTCGAGCGGGCCGGACTCGACCCCGACCGGCCGCCCACCACCTGGGCCGAGGTCCGCGACGCCGCGAAGAAGATCGCCGCACTCGGCGACGGCACCGTCGGCTACGCCGACTACAGCTCCCAGAACCAGGGCGGCTGGCACTTCACCGCCGAGCTCTACTCCCAGGGCGGCGACGTCGTCACCCCCGACGGGAAGAAGGCGGCCGTCGACTCGCCCGAAGGCCGCGCGGTCCTGCAGACCCTGCACGACATGCGGTGGAAGGACGACTCCATGGGCAGCAAGCAGCTGCTCGTCATCAACGACGTCCAGCAGATGATGGGCGCCGGCAAGCTCGGCATGTACCTCGCGGCTCCCGACAACATCCCGATCCTGGTGAAGGAGAAGGGCGCCGAGTACAAGGACCTCGCCCTCGCGCCCATGCCCGGCGGACGGGCCACCCTCATCGGCGGGGACGGCTACATGTTCCACAAGAAGGCCTCGCCCGCACAGATCAGGGCCGGCCTGAAGTGGCTCGACCACATGTTCCTCACCCCCGGCGACGGCTTCCTCGGCGACTACGCCCGCGCGAAGAAGAACGACGCACCGGTCGGCCTGCCCGAGCCCCGGCTGTTCACCGGCACCGCCGACGCCAAGGACCAGCAGGTCAAGGAGGACCACGCCAATGTGCCGGTGGAGAACTACCAGGCCTTCCTCGACGGCAACCAGAGCCTGGAGATGAGGATCGAGCCGCCGCAGGCGCAGCAGCTGTACTCCGTCCTCGACGGTGTCGTCTCCGCGGTCCTCACCAAGGAGGACGCCGACATCGACCGGCTCCTGAAGGACGCCTCCACCAAGATCGACGGCATCCTGGCGCGAGGCTGACCGGCGATGACCACCACCACGCGCGAGGCCGGCCCGCGATGACGAAGACCGCCGCACGGCCCGCCGCCCCGGCGCCCGCCGTCCGCCCGGCGAAGGCGCCGTCCCCGTCCGGAGACCGGAGACGGCGCCGCCTCGCCGACCAGGCACACGCCTACGGCTTCCTGCTGGGCGGCCTCGTCTGCTTCGCCCTGTTCTCCTGGTACCCGGCGATCCGCGCCGTCGTGATCGCCTTCCAGAAGTACACCCCGGGCTCGCCGCCCGAATGGGTGGGCACCGCCAACTTCTCCCGCGTCCTGTCCGACCCGGAGTTCGGCGCGGCCTGGCGCAACACCCTCACCTTCACCCTGCTGGCCCTGCTGATCGGCTTCGCCGTCCCGTTCGTGCTCGCCCTCGTGCTGAACGAACTCCGGCACGCCAAGGCCTTCTTCCGCATCGTGGTCTATCTGCCGGTGATGATCCCGCCGGTGGTCAGCGCCCTGCTGTGGAAGTGGTTCTACGACCCGGGCACCGGCCTCGCCAACGAGGCACTGCGGTTCCTGCACCTGCCCACCTCCCACTGGTCCAACGGCGCCGACACCGCCCTCGTCTCCCTGGTGATCGTCGCCACCTGGGCCACCATGGGCGGCACCGTCCTGATCTACCTCGCCGCCCTCCAGTCCATCCCGGGCGAGCTGTACGAGGCCGCCGAACTCGACGGCGCGAACCTGCTCCAGCGCATCCGGCACGTGACGATCCCCCAGACGAGATTCGTCATCCTGATGCTGATGCTCCTTCAGATCATCGCCACCATGCAGGTGTTCACCGAACCGTTCGTGATCACCGGAGGCGGCCCGGAGAGCTCCACCGTCACCGTCCTCTACCTCATCTACAAGTACGCCTTCCTCTACAACGACTTCGGCGGTGCCTGCGCGCTCAGCGTGATGCTCCTCGCCCTCCTCGGACTGTTCTCCGCCGTCTACCTCCGGCTCACCCGTTCCTCCGAGGAGGCGGCATGAGCAGCACCCGCACCCTCGTCTCCCCGGCCGTCCTGGCCCGCCCCCGGGGCCGGGCGATCTACTGGACCGTTTTCACCGGCATCGTCCTGCTCTTCGCGCTGGCCTTCCTCTTCCCCGTCTACTGGATGGTCACCGGCGCGATGAAGTCCCCGGACGAGGTGGCGCGCACCCCGCCCGACCTGCTCCCCGACCGGTGGAGCACGAGCGGCTGGACCGACGCCTGGGAACTGATGCAGCTCCCCACCCACCTGTGGAACACGGTGGTGCAGGCGGCCGGAGCCTGGCTGTTCCAGCTGGTGTTCTGCACGGCCGCCGCCTACGCCCTGTCCCGACTGCGGCCCGCCTTCGGCAACGTGGTCCTCGGCGGCATCCTCGCCACCCTCATGGTCCCCGCGCAGGCCCTGGTCGTCCCCAAGTACCTCGTCGTCGCCGACCTGCCGCTGATCCACACCAGCCTGCTCAACGACCCGCTCGCCATCTGGCTCCCCGCCGTCGCCAACGCCTTCAACCTCTACCTGCTCAAGCGGTTCTTCGACCAGTTGCCGAGGGACGTCCTGGAGGCCGCCGGGATCGACGGTGCCGGACGACTGCGCACCCTGTGGTCCATCGTGCTGCCCATGTCCCGGCCGGTGCTCGGTGTCGTGTCGATCTTCGCCCTGGTCGCGGTGTGGCAGGACTTCCTGTGGCCCCTGATGGTCTTCTCCGACACCGACAAGCAGCCGATCAGCGTGGCCCTGGTACAGCTGTCGCAGAACATCCAACTAACCGTCCTCATCGCCGCGATGGTGATCGCCAGCATCCCCATGGTCGCGCTGTTCCTCGTCTTCCAGCGGCACATCATCGCCGGGATCGGCGCGGGCAGCACCAAGGGCTGACACGGCACCGGCGGCCGTCACGGCCCCGAGGGCCGACGCCGACCCCGTCCACCGAAGAGAAAGGCACGCACCGTGGGACAGCCCACCCCTGCCCGGAGCGACGACGACTGGTGGCGCTCCGCCGTCATCCACCAGGTGTACGTCCGCAGCTTCGCCGACGGAGACGGCGACGGCACCGGCGATCTCGCCGGAGTCCGGGCGAAACTGCCGTACCTCGCCGAACTCGGTGTCGACGCACTGTGGTTCAACCCCTGGTACCTGTCCCCGATGAAGGACGGCGGCTACGACGTCGCCGACTACCGGATGGTCGACCCGGCCTTCGGCACCCTCGCCGAGGCGGAGAAACTCATCGCCGAGGCACGGGAACTCGGCATCCGCACGATCATCGACATCGTGCCCAACCACGTCTCCGACCAGCACGCCTGGTTCCGCGCCGCCCTGGCCGGCGGGCCCGAACGGGACCTGTTCCACTTCCGGCCGGGCCGCGGCGAGCACGGCGAACTGCCCCCGAACAACTGGACGTCGGAGTTCGGCGGCCCCGCCTGGTCCCGATCGCCCGTCTCCGGCCACCGCCCTTCCGGGGAAGGCCCTTCGAGTCCTGTCGATTCCGACGGCGACTGGTACCTCCACCTGTTCGCCCCCGAGCAGCCCGACCTCAACTGGGCGCATCCCGCGGTCCGCCAGGAGCACGAGGACATCCTGCGTTTCTGGTTCGAACGGGGCGTGGCCGGTGTCCGCGTCGACTCCGCCGCCCTGCCGGCCAAGGACCCCCTGCTGCCGGACCTCGTCGAGGGCCCGGGTCCGCACCCGTACGTCGACCGGGACGAGCTCCACGACGTCTACCGGGCGTGGCGGGCCATCGCCGACGAGTACGGCGCCGTGTTCGTCGGCGAGGTCTGGCTGCCGGACACGGAACGCTTCGCGCGCTACCTGCGCCCCGACGAACTGCACACGGCGTTCAACTTCTCCTTCATGACCTGCCCCTGGGACGCGGCACGGCTGCGGACCTCCATCGACGAGACGCTCGCCGAGCACGCCCCCGTCGGCGCGCCCGCCACCTGGGTGCTGTGCAACCACGACGTGACCCGTACGGTCACCCGCTACGGCCGCTCGGACACCGGATTCGACTTCGCCGCCAAGGCCTTCGGCACCCCGACCGACCTGGCCCTCGGTACCCGACGCGCCCGCGCCGCGGCCCTGCTGTCGCTGGCGCTGCCCGGCACGGTCTACCTGTACCAGGGGGAGGAACTGGGCCTTCCCGAGGTGGAGGTGGCACGGGAGCACATCCAGGATCCGATGCACGCCCGCTCGGGGGGCACCGATCCGGGGCGGGACGGGTGCAGGGTGCCACTGCCGTGGGCGGCGAAGGAGCCGTACGCGGGATTCGGGTTCCGGGGGACGCCGTGGCTTCCGCAGCCGGACGGCTGGGCGGCGTACGCGGTCGACCGGCAGCAGGACGATCCCGGCTCGATGCTCACCCTCTACCGACGGGCGATCCGCCTGCGCCCCGCCTTCGGCACGGGCCCGCTCACCTGGCTCCCCGCCCCCGACGGCGTCCTGGCCTTCGAGCGCGCCGACGGCCTGCGGTGCCTGGTCAACCTCGCCGACACCCCGGCCGAGCTGCCCGAACACGCCGGGATCCTCCTCGCCAGCGGACCCCTCGACACCGGGGGGCTGCTGCCGAAGGACACGGCCGTCTGGCTGCGTACGTAGGCACCCGCCCCCCACGCCCTCGTTGCCCGATGGACCTGCTCTCCCCACGCACCGCTGTCCCCGCACCGTTCCTCTGGGCTGAGCAGGGGTGAGTCTGCTCAGCCGCACGCCCCGAACGGTCTTGGGCGCACTGGTTACCGGCGTACTCGACCCCGGGGCAGCGACACGCATCCTGTGCGTGGTCCGAGCCCGGGAGGCCGGTTCCCTGCGCGACTCGGCCACTGGGTAAGGCCAGAGGTGACGGGGAGGCCCTGAACCATCACTCCGGTGGAGCAGGGGCCCCGCTCACCGGCACCGTACCCAGCGTTACCAGATCGCACGATCACGTTAACCCGGACGGCCCACGACGCCGCAAGCCCGGAAGCCGACCATCACACGATCGAGTTACACCGCCCTCGTGCACACTTCCCGGCAAGCAGCTGACAACCCCCACCACGAAGGGATCGGCACATGAGCAGCACCAGATCTGTCAGGAGCATGCCAGCCTTGGGAGCCGTCGTCGCCCTGGCCGCCGGCATGCTCGTCGCCCTGACGCCCGCACCCGCCCACGCCGCAGCGGGCGCCACTCTCCCCTTCACCTCGGTCGAGGCCGAGGCCGCCACCACCACGGGTTCGACGGTCGGACCCGACCACACCCAGGGCACCCTCGCCTCCGAGGCGTCCGGCCGCCGGGCGGTACGCCTGAACAGCGGCCAGCGCGTGGAGTTCACGGTGCCGCGCGCGGCCAACGCCGTGAACGTCGCCTACAACGTTCCCGACGGGCAGTCCGGTTCGCTCGACGTGTACGTCAACGGCGCGAAGCTGGCGAAGACCCTGCCGGTGACCTCCACGTACTCCTACGTCGACACCGGTTGGATCGCCGGCTCCAGAACCCACCACTTCTTCGCCAACTCCCGCCTGCTGCTCGACCGGAACGTCCAGGCCGGTGACAAGGTCGCCTTCCAGGCCACCGGCGTCCAGGTCACCGTCGACGTGGCCGACTTCGAACAGGCCGCCGCACCCGCCACCAGACCGGCCGGTTCGGTCTCCGTCACCGACCGGGGCGCCGACCCCAGCGGCCGGGGCGACTCCACGCAGGCGTTCCGGGAGGCCGTCTCCGCGGCCCGGGGCGGAGTGGTGTGGATCCCGCCGGGCGAGTACCGGCTCACCTCCGCCCTGGGCGGCGTCCAGAACGTCACCCTCCAGGGCGCCGGTCACTGGCACTCGGTCGTACGCTCCTCACGCTTCATCGACCAGTCGAGCTCCGCGGGCAACGTCCACATCAAGGACTTCGCCGTCATCGGCGAGGTCACCGAACGCGTCGACTCCCAGCCGGACAACTTCGTCAACGGCTCCCTCGGCCCGAACTCCTCGGTCTCCGGCATGTGGCTCCAGCGCCTGAAGGTCGGCCTCTGGCTGACCGGCAACAACGACAACCTGGTCGTCGAGAACAACCGCATCCTCGACACCACCGCCGACGGCCTCAACCTCAACGGCACCGCCAAGGGTGTCCGGGTCCGCAACAACTTCCTGCGCAACCAGGGCGACGACTCGCTCGCCATGTGGTCGCTGAACGCGCCCAACACCCAGAGCAGTTTCGAGAACAACACCGTCTCGCAGCCGAACCTCGCCAACGGCATCGCGATCTACGGCGGCACCGACATCACCGTCAAGGACAACCTGATCGCCGACACCAACGCGCTGGGCAGCGGTATCGCGATCTCCAACCAGAAATTCCTCGACCCGTTCCACCCGCTGGCCGGCACGATCACCGTCTCCGGGAACACCCTGGTCCGCACCGGCGCCATGAACCCCAACTGGAACCACCCCATGGGCGCGCTGCGCGTCGACTCCTACGACAGTCCCATCGAGGCACAGGTCAGGATCACCGGCACCACCATCACCGACAGCCCGTACAGCGCCTTCGAGTTCGTCTCCGGCAGCGGACGCGGGTACGCGGCGAGGAACATCACCGTGGACGGCGCCACCGTCACCCGGACCGGCACGGTCGTCGTGCAGGCCGAGACGCAGGGCGCCGCCACCTTCCGCGGCGTCACCGCCACCGGCGTCGGCTCGGCCGGCGTCTACAACTGCCCCTACCCGTCCGGCTCGGGCACCTTCACCGCCACCGACGGCGGCGGCAACTCCGGCTGGAACAGCACCTGGTCGGACTGCTCCACCTGGCCGGAGCCCGGCCAGGGCAATCCCGACCCCGACCCGGACCGCAACCTGGCCCGAGGCCGCACGGCCACGGCCACCGGCTCCCAGGACGTCTACACGCCCGGCAGAGCGGTCGACGGCGATGCGAACAGCTACTGGGAGTCCGCCAACCACGCCTTCCCCCAGGCCCTGACGGTGGACCTGGGGTCCAGCCAGGCCGTCCGCCGCCTGGTCCTGAAACTGCCGCCGCAGGCCGTGTGGCAGGCCCGAACCCAGACCCTGTCCGTACAGGGCAGCACCGACGGCTCCGCGTACACGACGGTCCTCGCCGCGAGGGACTACCGCTTCGACCCGGCCACCGGCAACACGGTCACCGTGAACCTGCCGTCCGGCCCCGGCCTGCGCCACCTGCGGCTGCACGTCACCGGCAACACCGGCTGGCCGGCGGCCCAGTTCAGCGAAGTGGAGGCATATCTTTCCTGACGTCCACCGGGATGCCCCCGGCCGTGCCCCCGGCCGGGTCGACGGCCTTGGTGACCTCAGCCTCCTCGCCGCCCTCGGGCGCCGCCACCGCCCCCCGCTTCGCCGCCTGGATCTGCTCGTACACACGGGTCCGCAGCTCGGCGAAGCGCGGGGTGACCCGCGTGGTCAACTGGTCCCGCTCCCGCGGGAGGTCGACCGTCAGCTGCTCCTGGACCACCGTGGGGGACTTGGACAGCACGATCACCCGTTCGCCGAGGTAGACGGCCTCGTCGATGTCGTGGGTGACGAACAGGACGGTCATCGACCGCTCCTGCCACAGCCGGCGCACCAGGTCCTCCAGATCGGCCCGGGTCTGCGCGTCCACGGCGGCGAACGGCTCGTCCATCAGCAGCACATCGGGCTCGTACGCCAACGCACGGGCGATCGCGACTCGTTGCTGCATACCGCCGGACAACTGCCACGGATACGCCCCGGCGGCGTCCGCCAGACCCACCGACTCCAGCGCGTCGGCCACCAGTTCCCTGCGCCGGGCCGCGCCCAGCCCCTTCTTCTGCTTCAGCGGGAGCTCGACGTTCGCGCCCACCCGCATCCACGGGAAGAGGCTGCGCCCGTACTCCTGGAAGACGAATGCCATCCCGGGCGGCGGCCCGTCGACCTTCCGCCCGCCCAGCGTCACCTCGCCGGAGGTCGGCGCGAGCAGCCCGCTCATGCACTTCAGCAGGGTCGTCTTGCCACAGCCCGACGGGCCGACGAGACAGACCAGTTCACCCGCCTCGACCGTGAAGGTGAGATCGCGGACCGCTTCAATACGGCGTCCAGAACCCTCGTAGACCTTCCGCAGGCCGCGTACGTCGAGCATGGACCCTCCTTTCTCGAGCTTCACGACGACCCCCTGGTGGCGTCGCGCAGGCCGTGGTACCAGGCGAGCACCCGCCGTTCGGCCAACTGGAAGAGGACCGACAGGGCGAAGCCCAGCAGGCCGAGCAGCAGGATGCCGGTCCACATGTCGGGGATCGCGAAACTCCGCTGGAACTGCACGATGGTGAAGCCGAGCCCGTTGCTGGCGGCGAACATCTCGCTGATCACCATGAGAATGATGCCGATCGACAGGGCCTGGCGCAGACCCGCGAAGATCTGCGGGCTCGCCGAAGGCAGCACCAGTTGCCGCAGCCGCGCGACGCCCGTGATGCCGTAGGAGCGGGCCGTCTCGGACATCACGGAGTCGACGGCCCGTACCCCCTCGACGGTGTTGAGCAGGATGGGCCACACGCAGCCGCTCGCGATGACGACGATCTTCATCGTGTCGCCGATGCCGGCGAACAGCATGATCACCGGAACCAGCACCGGCGGCGGCACGGCCCGCAGGAACTCCAGCACCGGTTCGCACACCGCCCGCACCCGCCGGTAGGAGCCGATGACCGTGCCGAGCGCCACACCCACGACAGCGGCGAGTGCGACGCCCGCCGCGAGCCGGAGCACGCTGGGCAGCACGTCACCGGTCCACCGCTCGGCGGTCCACACCTCCCAGAACGCCTCCACGATGGTGCGCAGCGGCGGCCAGTACACGTCCTGGCTGCCGGCCGACGTCACCCACCACACGGCCACCAGGACCACGGGCAGGGCGAACACGAGGACCAGCTGCCGCAGCAGCCGCCCCCAGGCGCTCGACCCGGCCGGGCCGGGGACTGTCCCCTTCACACCGTCACCTCCCCGCGTACCGACTGGTGCCAGGCCAGAGCGCGGCGCTCGACCGTCCGGGCACCGATGTTGATGAGCAGCCCGAGCAGCCCGGTGACCACCACCAGCGCGTACATCTCCGGTACCGCCTGCGATGTCTGGGCGACCGCGATGCGCGCGCCCAAGCCCGGTGCGCCGATGACGAGTTCGGCGGTGATGGCGAGGATCAGCGCCACCGCCGCCGCCAGCCGCACCCCGGTCATGACGTAGGGCAGCGCGCTCGGCCACATCACGTGCCGGACCCGCGCCCAGGTGCCGAGCCCGTACGAGCGGGCCGTCTCCTCGGCGACCGGGTCGACGTCCCGCACGCCGTACAGCACCTGGAGCAGGACCTGCCAGAACGCGGCGTACACGACGAGCAGCAGCACCGACCGGAGTTCCGTGCCGTAGAGCAGCACCGCCAGCGGGATCAGCGCGACCGAGGGGATCGGGCGCAGGAACTCGATGGTGGACGCGGTGGCCTCACGGAGATACGGCACCACCGACAGGAGCACACCGACGACGATCCCGGCCACGACCGCGATCACCAGGCCCAGCGCCCAGCCGGTGAGGGTGTCACCGAGCGCCGTCCAGAAGGCGGAGTCCCCGACTTCCGTGCCGAGCGCTTCGACGATCCGGCTGACCGGCGGGAAATACTCCTGCTCGACCAGGCCGAGCCGCGGGATCAACTCACCCAGGACGAGGAAGCCGGCGAGCCCGGCCGCACCGAGCGCGGCGTTCTCGCCCCTCACGGGAGCAGCTTGTCCAGGTCGGGCGTCTGCTTGAACAGGTCGCCTTCCTCGCCGAGCTTCACCAACTGCTCGATGGAGGCGCGGTTGGGGTCGGTCGGCCACTTCGGCAGGGTCACCTGCTCCAGTACGGCCGGCGGGATCTTCGTGTACGTGGTGACGATCTCGCGCACCTCGTCCGGGTGGGAGTCGGCGTACGCGAGGGACTCGGCGGTGGCCTCCTGGAACTTCTTCACCACCTCCGGGTTCTTCTGGGCGTACTGCGTGGAGGTGAAGTACAGGGAGATGGTGAGGTCCGGGGCGATGTCGACCATGGACGACGCGATCTCCCGGCCGCCCTGGCCCTTGATCGTGGCCAGCGCCGGCTCGACCACCATGGCGGCGTCGATCTGCCCGCCGTCGAGCGCGGCGGGCATCTGGTCGAAGTTCATCTCGACGAAGTTCACCTTGTCGGGGTCACCGCCCGACTTCGTCACCGAGGCGCGTACGCCGAGCTCCATCGTGTTCTTCAGCGTGTTGACGGCGACCTTCTTGCCCTCCAGGTCCTTCGCCGACTTGATCGGGCTGTCGCCCTTGACGGTGATCGCGGCGAAGTCCTCGCCCTCCACGCCGGTCGAGGCGTTGCCGTTCGCCACCCCCTTCACCGGCACGCCGTTGGACTGGGCGATCAGCAGCGAGGTGGTGTTGGAGAACCCGAACTCGAACTGACCGCTGGCCACGCCGGGCACGATCGCCGCGCCGCCCTGCGCGCTGGAGATCGACAGCTTCAGGCCGCGTTCGCTGAAGAAGCCTTTCTTCTCGCCCAGGTACAGCGGCGCGACATCGACGATCGGGATGAGGCCCACCTTCACCTCGGTGGTACCGCCGGACGAGGCGTTCGAATCAGAGGCGCCACCCCCGTCGGACGAGCCGCACGCGGTCGCGGTGACCAGGAGGGAAGCGACCGTGAGGCCGATGAGCAGACGACGACGCATGAAGGGGTCCCCCTTGTGGGACTGGGGTGAGTCACTCAGAAGAGTTGTGCGCAGACAGAACGCCTGTGCTCAGAGGGAACCTAGAGCTCCTCTTGAAAGCCGGTCAATCCCTCTGCGCGGTCGGGTTTTTCGGCGTTCAACTACGCCGTTCACCAGCCGTTGCTCCGGGCGGTCGCCGGGGGATCATTTCGTTGACACCATCCGTCACCCGCTCGTAACGTGCACACCGCGTACACTCGTACGTCATTCCGGAGGCCACATGACCGTTGAGATCCGCGGACCGCACTTCGTACAGTCCTTCGAGCGAGGCCTCGCCGTACTCCGCGCCTTCGACGCCGACCATCAGCAGCTCACCCTCAGCGAGGTCGGCCGCGCCTGCGGGATGACCCGGGCGACGGCCCGCCGTTTCCTGCTCACGCTCGCCGACCTGGGCTACGTCCACACCGACGGCCGGCTCTTCCGGCTCACCCCGCGCGTACTGGAGCTCGGCTACTCCTACCTCGCCAGCTTCACGCTGCCGGAGATCGCCGAGCCCCATCTGGAGCAACTCGTCGCGCATGTAAGGGAGTCGTCTTCGCTGTGCGTCCTGGACGGCGACGACGTCGTGTACGTGGCCCGCGTCCCGACCCGGCGCATCATGAGCGCGGCCATCACGGTGGGCACGCGCTTCCCCGCCCACGTCACCTCGGTCGGCCGGGTCATGCTCGCGGATCTGCCGGACGACGGGATCGACGCCTGGCTCGACCGCGCCGATCTGCGGCCGAACACCTCCCAGACCCTCACCTCGCCGCGCGCCCTGCGTGCCGAACTGGTCCGGGTCCGCCGCCAGGGGTACGCACTGGTCGACCAGGAACTCGAGGAGGGCCTGCGATCGGTCGCCGCACCGGTGAGGGACCGGGACGGCACGGTGGTGGCCGGTGTGAACATCGCGGTGCACGCCGGCCGCAACTCCGTGGAGTCCGTCCGCCGGGACCTGCTGCCGCACCTGCTGGCGACCGTCGCGCGGATCGAGGCGGACCTGTGGATCACCGGACCGGCACGGGCCGCCTCCCACGGGAAGGGAGCCGGGGCCGGGAGGTGAGCACGGTCGTTCCGCCGTGCCGTCATGTCATTCCCGCGCCGGGCCGCGGTGAAGCCGGCGCTGCCCTCGCCGGTGACGCCGCCGCACCCGGCAACTGCTCGGCGGCTCGCGGCCCGGCGCGGCCGTGACGCCCGCGCAACGGGGGAATCAGCGGCCGGCCGGGCCGGTTGATCCAGGGGTCATGCCGATTCGGCACGCTGCGGCGGTCGCTGGAGGAGCCGCCGCCTTCTGCGAGAGGGGAATCCGGTGAGCACTCCCGCGCCCGCGTTCATCGGATTCCTTTCGTGGATACCCCCGCCTTCAGGCGGGGGAGGAAGCGGAACCCCTGCGGAGCAGGGCGGGAGGCGGGGTTTCGCCGCCAGGGCGAAAGACCGCGCCCTGACCGGCGGGTTTGATCCTCACAAACAAACCCACTAGTTTGTGAACTGTGGCCACTCACGTGAAGCGGGCGTACAAGTACCGCTTCCATCCGACCGATGCGCAGGCAGCGGAGCTGTCGCGCACGTTCGGCTGCGTGCGAAAGGTCTACAACCTCGCCCTCCAGGCCCGCACCGAGGCGTGGACACGGCAGGAGCGGGTCAACTACAACGCCACCTCGGCGATGCTGACGGCCTGGAAGAAGACCGAGGAACTGGCCTTCCTCAACGAGGTGTCCTCGGTCCCGCTCCAGCAGTGCCTGCGGCACTTGCAGACGGCGTTCGCGAACTTCTTCGCCAAGCGGGCCAGGTACCCCCACTTCAAGAGCCGGAAGAAGTCCCGGGCGTCCGCCGAATACACCACCTCCGGCTTCCGGTTTTGCGACGGCCGGCTCACCCTGGCCAAGATGACCGAGCCGCTGGACATCGTGTGGTCGCGCCCGCTTCCCGAGGGGGTGAAGCCGTCCACGGTGACGGTCTCGCAGGACGCGGCCGGGCGCTGGTTCGTGTCGATGCTCGTCGAGGACCCGACGGTGAAAACCCTGCCCCCTGTGGACACGGCGGTCGGGATCGACGTGGGCCTTACTTCTTTGCTGACCCTGTCGACCGGCGAGAAGATCACCAACCCGAGGCATGAACGCAAGGACCGTGCCCGTCTGGCCAAGGCCCAGAAGGCACTCGCCCGCAAGGAGAAGGGCTCCGGCAACCGGGCCAAGGCCCGCCTCAAGGTCGCCCGCATCCATGCCCGGATCACCGACCGCAGGCGGGACCACCTGCACAAACTGTCGACTCGTCTCGTGCGTGAGAACCAAACGCTCGTGATCGAGGACCTGACCGTGCGCAACATGGTCAAAAACCGGAGGCTGGCCCGCGCCGTCTCCGATGCCGCATGGGCCCAGTTCCGCTCGATGCTGGAGTACAAGGCGCAGTGGTACGGCCGGGAGGTGATCGCGGTCGACCGCTTCTTCCCCTCCTCCAGGCTGTGCTCGGCCTGCGGAGCCCTGCAGAGCAAGATGCCGCTCCATGTCCGCACCTGGACGTGCGGCTGCGGCGCCGTGCATGACCGCGACGTGAACGCGGCGAAGAACCTTTTGGCCGCCGGACTGGCGGCAGCAGCCTGTGGAGACGGTGTAAGACCTCAACGGAGCACTCCGGGCGGGCAGTCGTCGATGAAGCAGGAACCCCGGCGGGCGACCGCCGGAATCCCCCGCTTTTAGGCGAGGGAGGAAGTCAACACGTTCGACATGTACGGAACTCTGACGGACTTCGCGATCGGCCCCGCCGCCGAAGAGGTGATCAAGGATGTCGCCCCTCCGGGGACGCTGGACACCTTCCTCCACCGGTTCGGCTGCTACCAGCTCGATGAGGGGATGGGCGAGTGGCGGCCCTACGACGAGGTGATCTCCCGAGCCTTCGAGCGCGCCTGCAGGAGCACCGGAATCGAGTTCCGGCCGGGGGATCCCGCCAAGATCTTCGCGGCGATCCCGGAATGGGGGCCCCACCCCGATGTTCCGGAGCCCCTCGCGGAACTCGCTGAGCATTTCCCTCTCGTCATCCTCTCCAACGCGGCGGACAGCCACGCCGAGCAGAACGCCGCGCGGCTCGGAGCACCGTTCCACGCGGTGTACACGGCGGAGATGGCACGGGCCTACAAGCCGCGACTGCGTGCATTCGAGTTCATGTACGAACAATTGGGCTGCCGGCCGGAGGAGACGATGCACGTGTCGTCCAGCCCGCGCTACGACCTGCAGTCGGCGACCGACCTCGGTGTGCGGGAAACGGTGTACCTCAACAGAGGAAGCGAGCCGTCGGCGCCCTTCTACCACGCCTACGAGGTGACCTCCCTTGCCGGTGTGGCGGAAGTTCTGGGCATCTGAATCCGGCGGGGCGATCACGGCCGGCCGGTCCCGGCCGTCGACCTGCCGGAAGGGCCGGAGCGTCCTAGGGTGGACGGCACCGCGCCCCACAGCGACCGGGAGATCTCATGCGTCTGCCCATCGAACCCAGGCACGTGGCACCCCGGCTGGCCCTAGGGGCGTTCATCCTCAACTCCGGACTGTCCAAGCGGGGTGCCGACGAGGAGACGGCCGCCCAGTTGCACGGGATGGCCAAGAACACCTACCCGTTCCTGGAGAAGGTGCGGCCCGCCGCCTTCGTCCGGCTGCTCTCCGCCGGTGAGATCGCGCTGGGCACCGCTCTACTGCTGCCCGTCGTCCCCACGCTCGTGGGCGGGGCCGGGCTGGCCGCGTTCTCGTCGGGGCTGCTGGGGCTGTACCTGCGTACGCCGGGGATGCGTGAGGAAGGCAGCCTGCGGCCCACCCAGCAGGGCACCGTGCTGGCCAAGGACGTCTGGATGCTCGGCGTCGGGATCGGTTTCGTCGTCGACGAGTTGACGCGCGACAGCCGGTGACCGTCCCCGCCCTCGTAGGTGAGCCGTCTACGTCACCTCGGCCTGGTGCCCCGGTCCGGTCTGCCGGTGACGGAACCGGGGCCGGGGTACGGGACCGGCTCACCGGACCGTGACGCCAACCGTTCCTGGGCGACCGCGGCAGCCGCGTAGGCGACAGCGGAGACGAGGGACAGGGCGACGGCGACGAGGACCGCGCTCATCGGCGCGCCCCCACGAGTCCCTCGCCCCCGGCCCCCGCCTCGTCGGTCTCGTCTCTCTTCGCCGGCACGGTCGGCGTGTTCGGAGGCCGGCGGGCCGGGCGCGGGAGGCGCAGGGCCGCGAGGGCGGTGCCGGGTCGTGCTGTGGTGCAGACCTTCGCCGGTGCGGGTTCGATGCGAAACACGTCCGTACCGATACGAGTCCGTACCGATACGGGAGTGTATCGATACGGAACCGTTCCGGTACACTCCCGTATCGATGGGCAGGGACGCAGGCGCGCAGGAAGCCGGCGCCCCGGAGGGCCCGTCCCCAGGACGAGGAGCCGAGTCGATGACGTCGCAGGCCGCGAACCGGCCGGAACCGGTCGGCAGTTCGCGCCGCTCCAAGATCACGCCTGAGCGTGAGCAGGAGTTCTTCGACGCGGTTCTGGAACAGATCCGTCAGTGCGGCTACGACGCCGTCACCATGGACGGGGTCGCGGCCCGGGCGCGGTGCAGCAAGTCCACGCTGTACCGGCAGTGGCAGACCAAGCCCCGGTTCGTCGCCGCGGCCCTGCGCTCCAGCGGGCAGGCGCGCTTCGCCGGCATCGACACCGGTACCCTGGCGGGGGACCTGCGCGAGGCCGCCCGGAGCGCGGGCGCGTGGTCGGCGAAGGACACCTCGTTGTTGCAGGCGCTCGGGCACGCGGTCACGCAGGACCCGGAGCTGGCCCAGGCGCTGCGCGAAGCGCTGGTCGAACCGGAGATCGTCGCGCTGGAGGCGATCCTGCGGCGCGGGGTCGAACGCGGTG
This sequence comes from Streptomyces sp. NBC_01635, assembly GCF_045209715.1. NCBI lineage: Bacteria > Bacillati > Actinomycetota > Actinomycetes > Kitasatosporales > Streptomycetaceae > Streptomyces > Streptomyces sp. NBC_01635. The sequence goes on from NZ_CP109277.1 coordinate 7,936,521, forward strand.
AGGTCTCCGCGGAGAACCCGGCGCCGGCGTACGTCCCGGCCCAGATCTTCGGCGTGCTGCGGGTGCGGCCCCTCCTGGAGGGGCGGAACGCGGACCCGGACTATCTGCTCCGGTTCGTGGAGGCCGCCGTACTGCCGGCACTCGGCCTCGAATGAGACCAGGGCCGCCGTTCCCGGATGACCGGGCGGCGACCTGACCGCGCCGCACCGTGGGGACGGGGGCGGCGCGCACCACCGGCCGGGTGGGGCTCCCCTTGAGCGGAGGAGAGCCCCACCCGGCCGTCCGCCCGGCGTGGCGGACGGCCGGGCGGCGGGCTCAGACGTCCTGGCCGTTGCCGCGGCCGCTGCTCTTCGCCTTCTTTATGCCCTTGGTGATGTCGTCGAGGACGGACTGGTTCTGGTCGGTGTCCAGACCGAAGCGGACGACGACCATCTGCCCGGGCTGCGCGGGGGAGGGGAAGGCCAGCGACTGGACGTACCCGTCGGAGCCCTTGCTGGTGACCGCCTTCCAGCGCACCAGGTAGCCCTTCTGCCCGGCGACGGTCACCGCCTTCGACTCGAGGACCTCGTGCGAGCCGATCCTCCCGTAGGAATCGCCGCCGTACGACTCCTCGGCGTTGGCGGAGATGTCCGCCTTGGCGACCGCCTCCGCGGTGGAGCCGCGGGTGCCGAGGGCCCGTGCCGGTGCCGAGTACGCGCCGCCCTTGGTGCAGGTGCTGGAGGCGTCGCCGGGGCAGTCGTACGTGTCCTCCGACATGACCTGGGCGCCCACCTGGCCCTCCTGGCCGTACCAGCCGTCCGGGATGGGCAGGCTGATTCCGCTCAGCCCGTCGGTCACCGACCCGCTCTCGACCCGTGGCGGCTCGGAGGTGTCCGGGCCGGGGCCGTCCTCACCCGGACCGCCCTCGGGATCTCCTGGGCCCCCGTCCGTCCCGCCGTCCCGGCCGCCCGGCTCCTGCGAGGCGGTGGAGGTGCCGCTCCCGCCGTCATCGGTCAGTGTGTACACGCCGACCCCGATGCTCGCCAGCACCGCGACGGCCGCTGCCACGGCTATTCCGATGCGCAGCCCGCGCTTCCGGCCGGAGCCGGACTGCACGACCCCGGGGTACCCGGGATGCGCCGGATACGCGGGGTACGCCGGCTGGGCCGGATACGCCGGTCCGGCGGCCGTGCCCGGTGCAGGAGGGTCCCAGGCGGGTGCCGATCCCGTCGGCCGGACCTGGTCCGTCCAGGCGGTACCGTCCCACCAGCGCTCGGTGGCCGGTCCGTCATTCGTCTGCCCGGGGTCGGGATACCACCCGGGAGGAGTCGCCTGCGTCATGTCCCCACCGTATGAGGCGTCGGTGAAAGAGGGATGAGAGAGGTCCGTATGTTCGGGGGTCCGAGGCGGTGCGGGCCGCGAGCGCGCGCCCGGCGAGCGCGTCGGCCGGGTGGCCGGACCTCCCGGCCCCCCGGGAGCCCGGCCCGGGACTCACCGACTCGGCCCGCCCCCCCGCCGAAAAAACCCGACGATCCGTCACTTTCCCTTCCCTTGACAGGTGTTGACAGCATGACCCCTGATGAGGGGCAGGGTGCGTCGACCCCTGTACCCGGTGTCACCCGTCACGGCAAGAGCCCGGTCGGTAGTCCTCCGTCGGGGCCCTCGGAGGACTACGCTCGACGCCTGTACGTCGTTCGGACGGCTTGGGGAGGTAGCGGAATGACGGAGGTACGGCCCACGGCATCGGCCTCTCTCTGGGAGCGGGACGAGGAGATCGCCACCATCACCGCGGTGGTCGACACCCTGTGCGCGGACCGTTCCTCGCCCGGCAGCCTGCTGGTGCTGCGGGGCGAGTCGGGACTGGGCAAGACCGCGCTGCTCGCCGAGACCCGGCGCATCGCCGAACAACGCGGCTGCACCGTGTGGTCGGCCCGCGGCGGCGAGACCCTGCGCACCGTCCCGTTCAACGTCGTACGCCAGCTCCTCCAGCCCGCGTTGCTGTCGATGCTGCCGGAGGAGGCACGCGAGTACCTCGGCGACTGGTACGACATCGCCGGCCCCGCCCTCGGCATAGCCGAGCCCGGCGACCGGCACGCCGACCCGCAGGGCGTCTGCGAGGGCCTGGTCGCCGCCGTGCGCCGGCTGGCCCGCCGGGACTGGCCGCTGGTACTGACCGTCGACGACGCCCACTGGGCCGACCAGGAGACCCTGAACTGGCTCTCCGCCTTCACGGAAAACCTGGCGGACCTGCCCGTTCTCGTCGTGGTCGCCCGTCGGCCCGGCGACATCTCCGGGGTGAGCACCCACCACCTGGACGCCGTCGCCGCCGCGACCGAGCACCCGGTCACCATCCTCAGCGCGCTGACCCCGCCCGCCGCGGCCGGCCTCACCCGCGCCACCCTCGGCGAGAACGCGGACGCCGCGTTCTGCCGCGAGGTGTGGGCCGTCACGGGCGGCAACCCCTACGAGACCGTGGAACTCCTCGCCAAGGTCCAGGACAGCGAACTCGAACCCGTCGAGGCGAACGCCGGTGAACTGCGTGCGCTGAACCGCTCCGCCCGCGGCGGCGGACTCGTCGCCCGGCTGGAAGAACTCGGCATAGACGCCACCCGGTTCGCCTGGGCCGCCGCCATCCTCGGCAGCGACATCACCGTCGACCTGGTGGCCGAGCTCGCCACCCTCGACCACGACGACGCCGTCCGCTGCGCCGAGCGGCTGCGCAGCGCCCGCATCCTCACCACCCCCGACCCCGGCACCGGCCGCAGCGGACCCGCCGACCTCGAGTTCGTCCACCCGCTGATCGCCACCGCCGTCTACAACTCCATCCCCGACGCGCTGCGCCGCGCCATGCACGGCATCGCCGCCCGGATCGTCACCGACTCCGGACGCGGCGCCGCGGCCGCCTCCCGCCACCTCCTCGAAGTGCACCCGGACGACGACGAGGAACTCGTCCGGCAACTGCGGGACGCCGCCGGTGAACACCTCGCCGTCGGCGCCCCGGACGCCGCCCGCCGCTGCCTGGAGCGTGCCCTGGAGGAACCTCCCCGCCCCGAGGTCCACGCGCCCGTGCTCTACGAACTGGGCTGCGCCACCTTTCTCACCGCGCCCGCCCGGACCATCGGCCATCTGCGGACCGCGCTCGGCATGTCCGGCCTCGACGGGGACGCACGGGTGGACGCCGTGGTCAGGCTCTCCCAGGCGCTGCTGCACAACGACCAGATGGAGGAGGCCGTCCGCACCGTCGACGAGGAGGCCGCCCGGCTGGAGCCCGGCCCCGCCCGGATGCGGTTGCAGGCCGTGCAGTTCATGTGGGAAGGCATCCACGCCGGCGAGACCATCGCTCCCGGCCGTTCCGAACGCCTCGCCGCCCTCGCCGCCACCTGCACCGGCCGGGACAACTCCGAACGCGCGCTGCTCATTCTGCGCGGCTTCGACGCCATGATGCGCGGCGAGAACGCCGAAGTGGTCACCGAGAACAGCGACCGCGTCCTCGTCAACGGCCGCCTCGCGCCCGGCCTCGGCTGGACCGACGCCGAATGGGGCGTCGAACTGCTGCTGATGCTGGCCAGCACGTACGTCTACACCGACCGCCTCGACCGCGCCGAAAGCCTCTACAACGAGGCCCTGCGCTCCTACGAGACAGCCGGCTGGAGCGGCGGCCACCTGGTCCTCGCCCACGCCTACATCGGGCTCGCGCACCGCAGGCGGGGCCGCCTCGTGGCGGCGGAGAAGTCGCTGCGCGAATCCCTGCGCCTGGCCGAACGCGTGGGCCGCGGCCTGCCCCTGTACTGGACGGCGACCTGCAACCTGGTCGACACCCTGCTCGTCCGCGGCCATGTCGACGAGGCCTGGGAAGTCGCCGAACGGCACGGGTTCGCGCCGCCCTACCCGTCCACCATCGTGCTGCCCGACCCCCGCTCGGTGCGCGGCAGGCTGCTGCTCGCGGTCGGCCGTACGAAGGACGGCATCAACGAACTGGAGGCCGCCGAGAAGGCCGCGGCCTCCCGCGGCCACCACAACCCCGTCCACCTGTTCTGGGCCGCCGACCTCGCCCGTGCCCTCGCCACCGAGGACCCGGCCCGTGCCGCCCGGCTCGCCGTCGAGTACCGCAGCCAGGCCGAGCGCTTCGGCACGGACACCGCCATAGGCGAGGCCCTGCGCTGCGCCGCCGCCCTGGAGACCGGCCGGCGGGCGGTGAGACTCGCCGCCCGGGCCGTCGCCTACCTGGAGTCCTCACCCTGCCAGTACGAACACGCGGCGGCCCGCGTCGAGTACGGCATCCTCGCCCGCTCGCGGACCGACCTGGAGCGGGGCCTGGCGCTCGCACGCTCCTGCGGCGCGGACAGCCTGGCCGCCCGCGCCGAGGCCGAACTGGCCACGGCGACCGGCCGGGCCCGGGCCGCCGGCTCGGCCACGGCCCCGGGAGGAGAGCCGGGCAACCGGCCCCTGTGACCCCCGGGCCCACGGCCGGCCGCGTCCCGCTCGACCGTCGGGCGCAGCGTCACCCGCTTGTTCCCGGGCGAGGAGCCGACCGGTGAGGGCCTGCCCGGGACGCTCGGCCGGCCGCGGGCCCGTACGCCGACCGGTGTCGGTCCGCAGTGCTCCGGCGGCAGCAGACGTCGTCACTGCCGTCACCATCGTCACTGTCGTCGGTGACGGCACTGTCGTCACCGACGGAAGAGGCCCAGCCCGCTCACCGGCAGCCCTACCGGTCCGGATCCGCACGGCCGCTCCGCCCGCCGACGGCCCGTGGCACCCCGCTCCGGTTCCTTTCCTGCCCGTCGCTCCCTGGGCCGGCAGCGTGTCACGACGGCTCCTCGGGCTCCTCCGCCAGCACCCGCTGGGCCGTGGCGAACGCCGAGTTGGCCGCCGGCACCCCGCAGTACACCGCCGTCTGCAGCAGGACGGCCCCGATCTCCTCCGGGGTGAGCCCGTTGCGCCGTGCCGCGCGGACGTGCATGGCCAGTTCGTCGTAGTGGCCGTGCGCGACCAGGGCGGTGAGCGTGATCATGCTGCGTTCGCGGCGGCTGAGCGTCGGATCGGTCCACACCTCCCCCCAGGCGTAGCGTGAGATGAAGTCCTGGAACCGCGCGGTGAACGGCGTCTGCCGGGCCTGGGCCCGGTCCACGTGCGCGTCCCCGAGAACCTCGCGCCGTACCCGCATCCCGCTCGCCGCGTCCCCGCCGAAGTGGGCCCGCAGTGCCGTCAGCACCGCCTCCGGGCGCTCCGCCGGCGCCAGATGCGAGGCACCCGGGATCTCGACGAGTCCCGCTCCCGGCACCGCGTCGGCGATCTCGCGCAGATGCGCCGGGGGCGTCGCCGGATCCTCCCGGCCGGCCACCAGCAGTGTCGGCGCCCCGATGTGTGCGAGGCGGTCCCGCAGGTCGAACGCGGCCAGCGCGTCGCAGCAGGCGGCATACGCCCCGGGATCGGCGTCCCGGTGGTCGCGGACCAGCTCCGGCACCGTGAAACCGGGCGTGAACCAGCGGGAGTCCGCGCTCTGCGCAAGCCCCGCGAGGCCCTCGCTCCGCACCAGCGCCGCCCGCTCCTCCCACGCCTTCGCGCCGTTGAAGTGCGCCGAGGAGCAGATCACGGCCAGCGACGACACCCGCTGCGGATACCGCACGGCCAGCTCCAGGCCCACCGCGCCGCCCAGCGACACCCCCGCGTAGGCGAACCGCTCGATGCCGAGGGCGTCGGCGAGCGCGATCACCAGATCCGCCAGATCACCGACGGTCGCGCCGGGACCGATCAGCCCGGCCGACGAACCGCCGTGCCCCGGCAGGTCCCAGCGGACCACCCGGTGCGCGGCCGACAACTCGGGCGCCACCTTGTCCCACAGGGCGTACGACGTGCCGAGCGAAGGGCCGAGCAGCAGCGGGGGAGCGGAACCGGAACCTTCGGTACGGTGGTTGAGGAGAGTGTCGGTCACGAGCGCTCCAGTGCACGGTCGGTGAGAAGTCCGGCGGAGCCGGTGTAACGGGCGGGGTCGGTCGCTGCGGTGAGGTCGAAGCGCTTCCACTCCGGGCGCTCGGCCAACTCCGGCTCCTTCGCGAGCAGTTCATCGAGCATGTCGCCGAGCAGCGTTCCGAGGTCGCGGCCCTCCGCGTACGCGCGCCGCGCCAGGCCGGTGAGCAGTTCCTTCGCCCGGCCGCGCCCGAGGAGGGGTGCCAGCTCGGCGGACAGCCGCTCGGAGACGATCAACCCATGGGTCAGGCCGAGGTGTTCACGCATCACGTCCGCGTGCACCCGCAGTCCACCGGTGAGTTCGGCGGCGTCCCGGGCCGCGCCGCCGGCCAGGCGCAGCAGCTCCCGCAGCGGCGCCCACTCGGCGTGCCAGGCCCCGGCCGGCCGCTCGTCCTCGGCCGCCAGCGAGCCGTACAGCGTGGCCGCGAGCTGCGGCGCCTGCCGGGCCGCCGCCGCGATCAGCGTCGAACGCACCGGGTTGGTCTTGTGCGGCATGGCCGAGGACCCGCCGCCGCTGCCCTCGGCGACCTCCGCGATCTCGGTGCGGGAGTACGTGAGCACGTCCGCGGCGAGCTTGCCCAGAGCCCCGGCGGTGAAGGCGAGAGCGCCGGCGAGATCGGCGACCGGTGTGCGCAGCGTGTGCCAGGGGAGAGCGGGCGGGCGCAGTCCGAGCTCACGGGCGTAGAGCGCGGGAAGCCCGGTCGGGTCCGCCGCCCCGTACGCCGTGAACGCGGCCAGGGTCCCGGCCGCACCCCCGAGCTGGGCGGGGAGCGAGACGCGTACGGCCGTCGTCCGGTCGCGGGCGTCGAGCACGAGGGAGCGCCACCCGGCGGCCTTCAGCCCGAACGTCGTCGGCACCGCGTGCTGGGTCAGTGTGCGCCCCGGCAGCACCGTGTCGCGATGCTCGGCGGCGAGGCCGGAGAGCGCCCGCTGAGCGCGCTCGAGGTCGTCGAGGAGCGGACCGAGGGCGCGGTGGGCCACCAGCATCAGAGCGGTGTCCATGATGTCCTGGCTGGTCGCCCCCCGGTGCACATAGGGGCCGTGGGGTTCACCCACCGCCCGGGTCAGATCCGCGACCAGCGGGATCACCGGGTTCCCGCCGTCCCGCGCCCGCTCGGCGAGGGAGGCGAGGTCGAAGCGCCCGGGGTCGGCGGCCGCCTCCGTGACCGCCGCCGCCGCCTCGGCGGGGGCGAGCCCGGCCGCCGCCTGCGCCCGGGTCAGCGCGGCCTCCGCGTCGAGCAGCGCCCGCAGGACGGCGCCGTCCCCGGCCTCGGCGGCGGCCGGGGAACCGGCCCACCCGGGGGAGAGCAGGCCGGTGCCGGCATCGGACGATGTCACCGGAACTCCAGGAAAACCGTTTCGCCCTCACCTTGGAGGCGGACGTCGAAACGGTACGTCCCCCGCCCCTCGTCCGCCGCGATCAGCGTGGCGCGGCGCTCTGTGTCGAGCCGGGACAGCAGCGGGTCCGCCGCCAGCGCGGCCTCGTCGTCCGGCAGGTGGATCCGGGTGAACAGATGCGTCAGCAGGCCCCGCGCGAACACGCACAGACTGAGGTACGGCGCGTTTCGCCCCCGGGCCCCCGGCCGCAGCGTGCGCACGTACCAGTGGCCGTCGGCGTCGGTCTGGATCCGGCCGAAGCCGGTGAACTCCACCCCGTTGCGGCCCAGGAAGTCACCGCTCGCCGGGTCCCGCCGCATCGAACCGTCGGCGGTCGCCAGGTCGCCCTCCGGGTCCGGTCCCCACACCTCCAGCAGCGCGTCCGGCAGCGGGGCGCCCTCGCCGTCGTACACGTAACCGTGCACGGTGACGGTGTCCGGGTGGCCGGCCGGCGCTATGTCCTCACCGCCGCGGAACGGCAGCGCATAGCCGTAGAAGGGGCCGACGGTGTGCGAGGGGGTGGGCAGCACGTTCTCCGGATTGCCCGTGTCGATCTTCGTCATGACGGTCAGCGCCCTTCTTCCGTCCAGGTGGCCCGCGGGCCGTCGAGCACGATGTCCCAGTGGTAGCCGAGGGAGAACTCCGGCACCGACAGACTGTGGTCGTAGGTCGCCACCAGTCGCTGACGGGCCGCGTCGTCGGTCACCGACTGCAGGATCGGGTCGTACGGGAACAGCGGGTCGTTCGGGAAGTACATCTGCGTCACCAGCCGCTGGGTGAAGGCGGTACCGAAGACGGAGAAGTGGATGTGCGCCGGGCGCCACGCGTTGACGTGGTTGCGCCATGGATACGGTCCCGGCTGGATGGTCGTGAAGCGGTAGAAGCCTTCGCCGTCGGTGAGGGTGCGGCCGGCGCCGGTGAAGTTCGGGTCCAGCGGCGCGTCGTGCTGCTCACGCTGATGGGCGTACCGCCCGGCCGAGTTGGCCTGCCAGACCTCCACCAACTGGCCGCGCACGGGGCGGCCGTCTCGGTCCAGCAGCCGCCCGGAGACGGTTATTCGCTCGCCGACGGGCTCACCGGTGTGTTGCCGGGTGAGGTCGTTGTCGGTCTCGGTGACGTCCCGTTCCCCCCAGGCGGGGGAGGACAGTTCCACCAGCTCGGGGTCCTTGGTCACGTCGACCGCGATCGCCGGCTGCCGGGGGTGGCGCAGCACCGACGAACGGTACGGCCGGTAGTCGCGGCGTGGATGGTGCTCGACCGGGGCACCGCCCGCCACCCGCTTCTCGTACGCGGCGTGCTCGGCCGCGATCTCCCGGTCGATGTCGTGCTGGGTGAGAACGTTCGTCACGGAGGCCACCACCTTGTCCATCCGAGGTACCCCATTCCTTCCGGCCCAGTCGGCCGGACGCGCGTCGTCGGTCTGCGTCGCCGGTCCCGAATTAGTCAGGGCACTGAGTATTTTCGTAGTACTTCCTTCACGCTGCCATCGTCGGGCGGGAGCGTCAATACCCCGGCGCATCCTGCATCGATGTCGTCACGTACCGCAGGCAGGGTCGGTACTGCGCGGGTATTGTTCAGTGCACCAACGAATCACACCAACGAATCACACCAACGAACCGCGGCAGTGGACCGCGGCATCGGCAGTGAGGGGCGTACATGGCCGCGGTGGACCTCAGCACCCATCCCGGGCACCTGGCCCGGCGGCTCCAGCAGGCGCACCACCTGCTGTGGAACACGATGGTCTCCGAGGAGATCACCTCCCCGCAGTTCGCGGTCCTCAACGCGCTCGTCGCCGAGCCGGGGCTGGACCAGCGCACCGTGGGGGAGCGGGTCGGGCTGGACCGGTCCACCATCGCGGAGGTGATCGGCCGGCTCATCCGGCGGGAACTGCTCGACAAGGTCCGTGACCCGCAGGACGGCCGCCGCTTCCTGCTCCGGCTCACGGACGACGGCCTGCGCACCCACCGCAAGCTGGCGGTGCGCACCGCCCGGATGAACCAGGTCTTCCTGGGCCCGCTGGACGCCGGCGAGCAGGCCGCGTTCTTCGCGTTGATCCGGCGGGTGGCAGACGCGGCCGAGGGGCTGCGCCGCCCCGGCGAGCCGGCCGCCCCGCGCTGATCAGGCGGCCTCCGCGTAGACCACCCACACCTGCCCCTGCGCGAAGTTCACCTCGGTGCCGTCGTCCGTCGTGAACGCGGTGCCGTCCGAGGCGTTCGGGCGGCTCCAGCGGACGTCGTGGGCGCGTCCGTCGCGCAGCACGGTGGCCTTCCCGGAGCCCACCGTCTCGGTGTACGGCGTGTTGTTGCCGCGGGAGTCGTGGTAGTCGGACGGGCGGACGGTCACGTACTGCACGACGACGGTCGCGGGCGCCACCGGCTCGCCCCGCGCGGTGAGCGTGGGGGTGCCGTCCATGGAGACGAGCCAGCGGCCGCGGGCGTCGGACCAGCTGAAGGTGAAGCGGGCCGCCGGATAGCGCACCGTGCGCGTGCCCGTGGGTTCGCCGCCCGGGGGCGGCGGGCCCTGGCGGAAGCCGGTGGTCAGCGAGGCCCGGCCGGGCGGGCCGTCCATGAGCCGCCGGGGCTGGAGGAAGAGGTTGTGCGGGGCGGACCGCGTGGTGCCCCGGACGTAGACGCCCGCTTCCGTGCCGGACGTCGCGGGCGTCAGGGGCTCCAACGGAGCCCGGTCGATCAGCGGCAGCAGTCTGCCCTGTGCCCCGGAGAACGCCAGGATCGGCCGGTCGAACTGGCGCAGCAGTTCCAGGTCGGCCTCCCGGACGCTGCGCACCGGCCCGACGGACTCGGGCAGCCGGGTGGCGTAGACCGCCATCAGCCGGCTCAGGCCGCCCTCGACCTGCTCGACGTACACCACGTCCGCCGACTCCAGGCCCGTCTGGGGGCGGGCTGCGGAGGCGTTGTCGATCTTCACCGCGAGGACCGGCGGGCGGTCGTCCCCGTGGGTCTCGTCCGTCCCGGCCGGGCGTGAGGTGCGCGACGCCCCGCGTCCGTCGTCCCCCGGACCGTTCGATGCCGTGCAGCCCGCCGCCAGACCGGCTGTCAGCAGCGTCGCCAGCAGCGCTCTCGCCGTCGCGTCGCGTCGTGCGCGTGCTCTTCGTCCCGTGCCCACCGTCGCCACTCTGCCTGCCCCACATCATCGGTTGTCTTGATTGTGCGCTTTTCCGATCGTCGGTGGCCATCGGTGATCGGTGGTGTTCCCGCGCGGAGGCTTCCGCTGATCGGCCCAGTGGAGAGCGGTTCGGCAGGGGCCGCCCGGGTACCCGGAGCGCTCGCCGTACGCACGGCCGGCAGCACGCACCGCGGCAGACCGTACGGACGGCGCACCGGCCACTACGACGTAGGGAGCAGGCGGCGATGAGGGCAGTGACCTGGCAGGGAAAGCGGGACGTTCGCGTGGAGGAGGTGCCCGACCCGCGGATCGAGGAACCGACGGACGCCGTCATCCGCGTCACGTCCACCGGACTGTGCGGCTCCGACCTGCACCTCTACGAGGTGCTCACACCCTTCATGACCCCGGGCGACATCCTCGGCCACGAGCCCATGGGCATCGTCGAGGAGGTCGGCGCTGCAGTACCGGACCTCCAGGCCGGTGACCGTGTCGTCGTGCCCTTCCAGATCGCCTGCGGCAACTGCTGGATGTGCCTCACGGGCCTGCCCACCCAGTGCGAGACCACCCAGGTCAGCGCCGAGGGCATGGGCGCGGCCCTGTTCGGCTACACCCGCCTCTACGGCGCGGTGCCGGGCGGTCAGGCCGAGTACCTGCGGGTCCCGCAGGCCCAGTACGGCCCGATCAAGGTCCCCGAGGGGCCGCCCGACGACCGGTTCGTCTACCTCTCCGACGTCCTGCCCACCGCCTGGCAGGCGGTCGCCTACGCCGACATCCCCGAGGGCGGCAGCATCGCCGTGCTCGGCCTCGGTCCCATCGGCGACATGGCCTGCCGGATCGCCCGGCTCAAGGGCGCCGACCGGGTCTTCGGCGTGGATCTGGTCCCCGAACGGCTGCGCCGGGCGCAGGAACGGGGCGTGGAAACCTTCGACCTGCGCTCCTTCGACGACGAGAAGGAACTGGTCACCGCGATCCGCGACCGGACCGACGGCCGCGGCCCCGACGCCGTGATCGACGCCGTCGGCACCGAGGCGCACGGCAGCGCGGTGGCCCGCCTGGTGCAGAACACCGCGGCGCTGCTGCCCCGGAAAATCGGCGGCCCCCTGGCCGAACGCTTCAGCGTCGACCGGCTCGCCGCCCTGTACACCGCGATCGACCTGGTGCGCCGCGGCGGCACCGTCTCGGTGTCCGGCGTCTACGGCGGCTCGGCGGACCCCATGCCCCTGCTCACCATGTTCGACAAGCAGATACAGATGCGCATGGGACAGGCGAACGTGCGCCGCTGGAGCGACGAGATCATCCCCCACCTCACGGACGACGACCCCCTCGGCGTGGAGGACTTCGCCACCCACCGCCTGCCGCTGTCGGAGGCGCCCCACGCCTACGACATGTTCCAGCACAAGAGGGACGGCGCGGTCAAGGTCCTCATGCAGCCGTGAGCCGGCCGGCGGCATCGGCGGTCCTCCGTACCCGCCCGAGTCCCGAAGACACCGGGGAACCCGGCCGGGTACGGCAGCGCCGGGCCGGGAAGCCCGAAACCGCGGCTTCCCGGCCCGGCGCGGCGATTCGCCTTCGCGGGGGAACTCACCCCTGTGTCACGGCAGTTCGCGTCACAGCAGGGTTTTCACAGCAGGGTTTTCACAGCAGGGTTTTCACAGCAGGGTTCTCACGGCAGCTCCTTGATCCGGACGTCCCGGTACGAGACCACGTCCGTCGTGCCGTGCACCTGGAGGCCGATGTAACCGGAGGCGAACCGCCGCCCGTCCGTGCCCGGGTCGTCCGAGCGCGGCGGGGTGAAGTCCTGACCGCCGGTGTTGTCGAACTCGTTGATCAGCACACCGTTGCGGAGGACCGAGTAGTGCTGGCCCTCCACCCGGATCTCGTAGTCGTTCCAGGTGCCCTTCTGGGTCACACCCGCACCGGCCAGACCCACCCGGTCGAAGCCGTAGACCGAACCGGTCTTGTACATGTCGCCGGTGGGCGAGTCGAACACCTGGACCTCGTGCCCGTACTTGATGGCGGCCCACTCCGGCCGGGTCTCCTCCGGGTGGTCGTGGACCTGCGGGAACCGCACGAACACGCCGGAGTTGGCGTTCCCGGTCCCCGGGGCGTCGTCACGCCACTGCAGCTTCAGCGAGAAGTCGCCGTACTTGCGCTCGGGGAACCACAGCATGCCGAGCCCGGACTTCGTGGTGCCCGACGTGATCGATCCGTCCGGGTTCAGTGCGAACGAACCACCGCCCACCTGCTGCCACTTGGCGAACGCCGCCGCGCTGCCGTCGAGGATCTTGCGGTAGCCGTCGGTCTGGCCCGGCTCGCCGATCCCGGACTGGCGGGCCGCCTGGTTGACGGCCCGGTACTCGCGCTGGTCGACGACGCCTTCCTTCCTGAGCTTGTCCAGCACGCTCTTCACGTGCTTCAGGAACAGGGCGCTGGACGTCCACTCCTTCTCGTCCTCGATCAACTCGCCGATCCGGCACCGGTTGTTGGTGATCCGGTTGGGCACGCCCGAGTCGACCTCGCCGACGATCACCGTCAGCCGCTCGTCGTACTCCGGGCAGGGCGGCGCGGGGACCTGGCCGGTCACGACGGTGAAGCTCACCGTGAGCGGCGCGGAGGTGTTGCCCGCCTTGTCGCTCGCCCGGTACGCCACGGTGTGCCGGCCCGCACGGTCGACGACCACGGGTTGCGTGTACGCCAGGTAGGGCCCGCCGTCGAGCGAGTACTCGATGCCGGCGACGCCGCTGCCGTGCGCGTCGGTGGCGCTGACGGTCACCTTCGCGCTGCCGACGTACGCGCCGTCGGAGTTCTTCGAACCCTCGACGTTCACGCCCGTCACCGGTGGGGTGGTGTCCTGCGGGGGTGCGGCGACGACGGTGAACCCGACGCTCTTGACCGCCGAGACGTTGCCCGCCTTGTCGGTGGCGCGGTAGCGCACCGTGTGGGTGCCGACCTGATGCACCATCACCGGTCCGCCGTACGTCTGCCAGGCGCCGGAACCGACCGCGTACTCGATGGTGTTGACGCCGGATCCCGTGTCGGAGGCGCTGACGGTGACGGTCGCCATGTCGATGTAGGCGCCGTCGGGGTTCTTCTCGCCGGCCACCGTCGCCGAGGTCTCCGGGGCGGTGGTGTCGTCCGACTGCGGGGCGACGACGGCGAACTCGACGCTCTTGACCGCCGAGACGTTGCCCGCCTTGTCCAGGGCGCGGTAGCGCACCGTGTGCGTGCCGACCTGGTCGACGACCACCGGTGCGGTGTACGGCTGCCAGGCGCCGTCGGCGCCGATCGCGTACTCGATCCGGTCGACGCCCGAGCCCTCGTCGGTGGCCTCGACGGCGACGCTCGCCGAACCGACGTACGCGCCCTCGGTGTTCTGTGTGCCGGTCACCTCGGCCGTCGCCTCGGGCGCCGTGGTGTCCTCCCCGCTGCCCTCGGTCACCACCAGGATGCCCTGCATCGCCCCGTGGCCGGGGATCGTGCAGTGGTAGAAGTAGCGGCCCGGCGTGAGCGTGACCTCGGCGGTGTGCCGGCCGCCCCGGGCGTCACCGGGGTTGGCGAGGATGTTCAGCTGGACGTCGTTGTTGAACTCCGGGTCCGACGTGGCGAACGTCAGCGTGTGCGGCATACCGGTGGTGTTGCCGGTGGCCGCACTGTTCTCGAAGACGATCGTCGCCGTTCCGGCCACCGCGGTCGCCGGTGCGGAGAGGTACTTGTCGATGTCGTTGCCCGCGGTCCAGGTGAGCACCTGGTCCGCCGCGGCCCCGGCCTTCCCCGTCTGCCCGGCCTCCGGCTCACCGGCGGTGGAGACGGTCTGCAGGCCGAACACCACGAGGAGGGCGGCCAGCAGGGCGGCCCAGACTCTTCGTTGCCCGCGCATCACTGGTTTCACGCTGCCTTCCTCGCCAGCAGGCCGGCGGCCGGGGTCGGGCCGCCGCCCGTGTAGGTGACCCGCCACAGGGCGGACTTGGAGTCCGAGGTGAAGAAGCCGCGGCCGTAGTCGAGGACGTACAGCGCGCCGTCCGGACCGAACTTCCAGTCCATCAGGTTCTTGATGCCGTCGTTGCCGACCGGCACGATCTTCTTCAGCGACTCCGAGTGCACCGGCAGTCCGCCGTCGCCCTGCGTCTTCGGGTTCATGATCACCGCGTTGCGCGGCTGGTCGGCGTCGTAGAAGTCGCCGACGAACCACTTGCCGTCCCAGTAGGACGGCCACTTGACGGCACTGCCGCTCGCCTCGTCGAAACGGTAGACGGGCCCGTTCATCGCGGCCTGGCCGCCGCCCTTGAGCCAGGGAAGCCGGTAGGTGGCCTCGTCCTGCTTGTAGGAGGGGACACCGTTCGCGTTCCGGGGGAAGTCCGGGCCGCCGCCCTGCGGCGAGTACCAGATGTTGTTGCCGGTCACCGGCGGCAGATTGACCAGGCCGTCGTTGTTCGGCGACTCGTTCTTCGGGTGGTCGCAGTCGTACCAGCCCAGCGGCTGCGACGGGTCGGGCAGGTTGCGGTCCCGGTAGGGCTGCTTGTTGCCCATGCAGTACGGCCAGCCGCGGTTGGACGCCTTCGTGATCACGGCGAAGGTGTCGTACTTGGCCGGACCCCAGGTCGTCGACGGCTGACCGGCGTCCGGGCCGACCCAGCCGGCGTAGAGCACGTCGGTCCGCGGGTCGACGGAGATGCGCGCCGGGTTGCGCACACCCATCACATAGATCTCGCCGCGCGTCTTGCCGCCGCCCTCGGCGCTCTCCTCACCGGTGAACAGGTTTCCCTCGGGGAGGGTGTACGTGCCGTCCGGCTCCGGGTGGATGCGCAGGATCTTGCCGTTGAGGTTGTTGGTGTTGCCGGACGTGCGGCGCGCGTCCGCGAAGGAGACGCCCTTGTAGTTCGGCTCGGGGTTGTTGCCCGAGTAACCACCGCTGAAGCCACTGGAGTTGTTGTCACCGGTGGCGATGTACAGGTTGCCCTTGGAGTCCCAGGCCAGCCCGCCGCCCGAGTGGCAGCAACTGTGGATCTGTACCGGCCAGTCGAGCAGGACCTTCTCGCTGGCCAGGTCCAGCTTGCCGGTGGACTCGTCGAACGTGAAGCGCGAGACCCGCCGGTCGGCCATGCGCTTGTCGCGGTCGATCTCCGAGTGGGGCGTGTAGTGCAGGTACACCCACCCGTTCCGCTCGAACCGCGGGTCCAGTTCGATGCCGAGCAGGCCCTCCTCGACCTTGACCAGTTCGTCGCCGCCGCCCTTGTTGCCGAAGACGGTGAGTGCGCCGGCGAGCGTGACCTTCTTGGTCTTGGGGTCGTAGACGTGGATCTCGCCGGTGCCTTTGCCGATGTTCGGATTGTTCCAGTCGGTGATCACGGGCCGTGAGGAGTCGGCGCCGCCGCGGCCGATGTAGAAGACGCGGCCGTCGGGGGCGGTGACCAGTCCGTGCGGCTCGCCGATCTGGTCGTTCTGCCCCGGCTGGTTGGGCTGGGTCAGCCGCTCCGCCTTGTAGTTGCCGTTGACGGCCGCTTTGCAGTCGGCCTGGACCAGTCGGCTGGTCCACAGCAGCGCGCCGCGCAGGTGGTCGCGGAAGTCGGTCTCGTCGTACGACGACGCCGTGCCGCCCATCCCGGTGTAGAAGGACCGTCCGCCGTCGTAGTCGCGGCACCAGCTCACGGGGTGGTCCGCGCCGTTGGCGCCCGCCCCGGGCCGGTAGGTCGACTCGCGGACCCTGGCGACGGTGTGCACCTCGCCGGACGGGTTCCGCTCCCAGTTCAGCCACTTGTCCGGCCGCTTCCACTCCTGCGGCAGGCTCTTGGTCGCCGGGTGCTGCCGGTCGCCGACCTCGACGGTCGCCCGCTGGACGTCCGCCGGGCCGGACGCGGCCGGGCGGGCCCCGATGAGACCGGTGAACCAGTCCGAGTACGGCTCCGCGCGGGCCGCGTCATGAATGCCGACGAACCCGCCGCCGGCCTCCATGTAGGCCTCCAGGCCCGCCTCCTGCGCCGGGTCGAGGACGTCCCCGCCGCCGGTGAGGAAGACGACCGCGTTGAAGCGGCTCAGCCTGGTGTCGTTGGTGAACACCGAGGCGTTGTCCGTCGCCGTGACCTGGAACCTCTGGTTCTCCGGACCGGACAGCCCGATTTTCTCGATCGCCTCGATCCCGGCGTTCACCAGCGGCGACTCGTCGCCGGCCGCGGCGGAACCGTGGAACAGCAGCACCCGTACATTCGCGCCGCCCGGGGGCGACTTGATCGACATCGTTGTCAGGGCCGGGTCCGGGGCCGGGCGCGCGTTGGCGGCGGGCCCCGACAGCAGTCCGGCGGCGACGACCCCGGCGGCAACGGTCGCCGCCCAGGCCCTTCGCCTCGTTCTGTTCGTTCTCGTGCTCAACCCGTGCAAGCGCATGGGTCCTTGATGCGATGTGAACCGCACGTGGCCACCCACCCCTCCTCGGTCGCAGCAACAGCGTCAAGGAAGCTAGACCTCTTTGCGTCACACGCCAATACCTATGGCCGCAATGAAACGAACTTTGTCCTGAGTGTGGATAAACAGGGGAGCGGCCGCTACGGTTTCTCAGGTTCATGACAGCCACTTCACAGCCGGCGTGCACACGCCTTCCGATGCTCGGCACCATCGAGTCCCGTACCAGTAAGGGGAGTTCGGCATGGACAGACGCGGCTTCAACCGGCGGGTGCTGCTGGGCGGCGCGGTCGCGGCGACATCGTTGTCCCTGGGATCCTCCGAGGCCGTGAGCGCCCCGACCCCGGCGAGGACGGCTCCCGCGGGCGGCGAGGTGAGGCGCGTCAAGCTGTACGCCGAGCGCCTCGACGGCGGGAAGATGGGCTACGGACTGGAGAAGGGCAAGGCGTCCGTCCCCGGCCCGCTGATCGAGCTCAACGAGGGCGACACGCTGCACGTGGAGTTCGAGAACACCATGGACGTACCGGTGAGCCTGCACGTCCACGGCCTGGACTACGAGATCTCCAGTGACGGCACCAAGATGAACCGCAGCGACGTCGCACCCGGCGGCACCCGCACCTACACCTGGCGCACCCACAAACCCGGACGGCGCTCGGACGGCACCTGGCGCTCGGGCAGCGCCGGCTACTGGCACTACCACGACCACGTCGTCGGCACGGAACACGGCACCGGCGGCATCCGCAACGGCCTGTACGGGGCGGTGATCGTGCGGCGCAAGGGAGACGTCCTGCCGGACCGCACGCACACGATCGTCTTCAACGACATGACGATCAACAACAGGCCCGCCCACACCGGCCCCGATCTCGAGGCCACCGTCGGAGACCGTGTCGAGATCGTCATGATCACGCACGGCGAGTACTACCACACCTTCCACATGCACGGTCACCGCTGGGCCGACAACCGCACCGGCATGCTCACCGGACCCGACGACCCGAGCCAGGTCATCGACAACAAGATCGTCGGACCCGCGGACTCCTTCGGCTTCCAGATCATCGCGGGGGAGGGGGTGGGAGCGGGCGCCTGGATGTACCACTGCCACGTCCAGAGCCACTCCGACATGGGCATGACCGGGCTGTTCCTGGTGAAGAAGCCGGACGGCACGATCCCCGGCTACGACCCGCACGCACACGGACACGGGCAAGAGCCCGCCCCGGAGGAGAAGGAGGGCGGGAAGCACGAGCACTGACGGGGTCCGGACCTCGGGGCAAGGGATACGAGGGGCACGGGCGTACGGCGGGGCACCCCCGGGGAGAGCGCTCTCACCGCCCGGGGCACCGGGGCTATCCTGATCGACAGCCGCAGGTGAGGAGTCCCCGACGTGACCGAGACAGTGCCGCGCCCCACCTTGGAGGCCGTGGCCGCGCGGGCCGGGGTCTCACGAGCCACCGTCTCCCGCGTGGTCAACGGGGCCGACGGCGTCACCGAACCCCTGGCCGAGCGGGTCCGGCTGGCGGTGGAGGAGCTCGGCTACGTACCCAACCAGGCCGCCCGCAGCCTGGTGACGAACCGGCACGACGCCATCGCCGTCGTCGTGGCCGAACCCGAGAGCCGCGTCTTCGCCGACCCCTTCTTCGCCCGCCAGCTGCGCGGCATCAGCAGGGAGCTGACGGCGCACGACAACCAGCTCGTCCTCCTGCTCACCGAGGGTCGCCACGACCACGCCCGCGTCGCCCGCTACCTGGCCGGCGGCCATGTCGACGGCGCGCTGGTCTTCTCCCTGCACCTCGACGACCCGCTGCCCGAGCTGATCCAGCGCGCGGGGGTCCCGGTCGTGTTCGGCGGCCGGCCCGACTGGTCCGGCGGCCGGAACGGCGTCGTCTACGTCGACAGCGACAACCGCGGCGGCGCCCGCGACGCCGTACGGCACCTGCTCGGCCTCGGCCGCGGCCGCGTCGCGCACATCACCGGCGCCCTGGACCAGACCTCGGCCGTGGACCGGCTGGACGGCTACCGGGACGCCATGGCCGACGCCGATCCGCGGCTCGTCGCGGAGGGCGACTTCACCCTGGCGGGCGGCGAGCGGGCGATGCGGGAGCTGCTGGAGAGCTGCCCCGGCCTGGACGCCGTGTTCGCCGCCAACGACCTCACGGCGGTGGGCGCGCTGCGGGTGCTGCGCGAGCACGGGCGGCGGGTGCCGGACGACGTGGCGGTGGTCGGCTTCGACGACATGCTGCCGTTCGCCGAACAGACCGACCCCCCGCTGACCACCGTCCGCCAGGACATCGAGGAGATGGGCCGGCTGATGGCCCGGCTCCTGCTGCGCGGCCTCGACCGCACCGACGCCGCGCGCGAGACCGTGGGCGGCGCCCCCTCCAGCGTGATCTTCCCGACGACCCTGGTCCGCCGCGCCTCCGCGTGAGGCCCGCGGCCGGCCCCCGCCCGACGGCATCCCCGCCTTCGGGCGGGAACACTCCGCGCGCCGCCGTGTGTTTCGGCGCCGACGCGGGCATCGTTCGTGCGGTCGGAGCGGGTGTGGGCGCCGATGCGGGGCGGGTACGGAGCGGGTGTGGGCCTGGGGTCCGAGGGCGGGTACGGAGCGGTCGTGGGGCTGGTTCCGAGGGCCGGGGCGCCGCGTTGATCCGTCGTTGAGCGAACGTTTTTCACCGCGCTGCACGCTGGCGGGCATGTACATCGACACCATCGCGTCGCCCGACCTCACGTGGCAGGAAGAGGCCCTGTGCGCGCAGACCGGGGGAGACTTCTTCTTCCCCGAGCCCGGCAGCTCGGTCCGTGACGCCAAGCGGATCTGCGGTCTGTGCCCCATCCGGGCCACCTGCCTCGACTACGCCATGACCAACGACATGCGCTTCGGCGTCTGGGGCGGACTCTCCGAGAAGGAGCGGCTGGATCTGCGGCGTACGTCCCGGCGCTGACGGCGCGGGACCGCGGCCCCCGCGGCCCCGAGGGGGAACCCGGACCGGGCGAAACGACGACGGCGGGCCGCCCCGTCAGCGGGGCGGCCCGCCGCTGTCGGGGCGAGGGCGGAGGTCAGCCGGCTGCCCGCGCGGCCATCCGGGCCTTGCGCGCCGCGAGCTTCTCGTCGAACTTGCTGGCCTCGGCGTCCAGACCGCCGAGGAACAGGCCGAGCTCCTCCTGGGCCTTGACGCCCTCGGGGCCGAGCCCGTCGATCTCCATGACCTTCAGGAAGCGGATCACCGGCTGGAGCACGTCGTCGTGGTGGATGCGCAGGTTGTAGACCTCGCCGATCGCCATCTGCGCCGCGGCCCGCTCGAAGTTGGGAATGCCGTGGCCCGGCATCCGGAAGTTCACGACGACGTCCCGCACCGCCTGCATCGTGAGGTCGGGGGCGAGCTCGAAAGCGGCCTTGAGCAGGTTCCGGTAGAAGACCATGTGGAGGTTCTCGTCGGTCGCGATGCGGGCCAGCATCCGGTCGCAGACCGGGTCACCGGACTGGTGGCCGGTGTTGCGGTGCGAGATACGGGTGGCCAGCTCCTGGAACGCGACGTAGGCGATCGAGTGCAGCATCGAATGACGGTTGTCCGACTCGAAGCCCTCGCTCATGTGCGCCATGCGGAACTGCTCCAGCTTGTCCGGGTCCACCGCCCGCGACGCGAGCAGGTAGTCCCGCATCACGATGCCGTGCCGGCCCTCCTCCGCGGTCCAGCGGTGCACCCAGGTGCCCCAGGCGCCCTCGCGGCCGAACAGCGTGGCGATCTCGTGGTGGTAGCTCGGCAGGTTGTCCTCGGTCAGCAGGTTCACCACCAGCGCGATCCGGCCGACCTCGGTGACCTTGGACTGCCCCTTCTCCCAGGCCTCGCCGTCCTCGAAGAAGCCGGGGAAGTTACGGGCGTCGCTGAACGGCACGTACTCGTGCGGCATCCAGTCCTTGGTGACCTTCAGGTGCCGGTTGAGCTCCTTCTCGACCACTTCCTCCAGCGCGTACAGCAGCCGGGCGTCGGTCCAGACGGAAGGGCTGCCGAGATGGGGAGAGGCGATCGACATGGGTACTCCAGGGGACGGAAGCAGTACGGGGTGTCGGCGAGCGGCGCCGGCAACCTACGGAATCGTAGGCTACGAATCCGTAGGTTACGAAACCGTAGGTTAAGCGTGTCGTAAAGATTGCTGATCGGAGCGGGAATCGCCCGTCAGGCGTACGGGTCCCGCAGCCGCACCGAGAGGCAGGTGACGCAGCCCTCGAGCTTCTCGAACTCCCTGATGTCCACCAGCGTCGGCGCGTAGCCGAGGTCCGTGGACGGCTCCGCCGTCAGCGGCCGGTCCCCGCCCGGCAGCACCACATGCGCCCCGGACTCCTCCGGCACCGGCAGGAAACGGGGGAACGGCGACGGCGCGTCCAGGTTCGGGACGTGTCCGACGACCGTCCCGTCCGGCGGCGCCGTCACCGCCGACTTCCGATGCGGCACCTTGCTCACGGGCACCGCCACCACCCGGACGCCCGGCGGCCCGAACGTCGCCCGCACCTGCTGGATCCCGGCCGCGTCGGTGCTCCCCCCTGCCTGAAGGGCGCAGGAGGGCGAGAGCCTTCTTGCTGGGCACGTGCGTGACTCCGTATCGGACGGGGCAGGTCCGGCAGCGGTGCCGAGGGCGCCGACGGGCCGGCCGGCTCCCCGGGTGCCGGCGCAGCCATCATGCAGGGCGGACCCGGCCCGGGTCACCCCCTCGGCCCTGTGATCTGCCACCGGTAATCGGCCCGAACAGGTCGCACGCGGGTCGCGGGGGCCTCGTCTGTCCTGTCCGCCTCACTTGCCCCATTCGTCCTTCCTGCCTCTCTTGCGTCTCTTGCATCTCTTGCCTCCTTTGCTCTGCCCGCCCCGCCCGCCCTGCCTCACTCGGGTCGTCCGACGGCTTCCGGTGCGATCTCCTTCAGTTCCCCCTCCTCCATCAGCAGCCAGCGCGTGATCCCGACCGACTCCAGGAACGACAGGTCGTGGCTGGCCACGATCAGCGCCCCCTCGTACGATTCCAGCGCCGTGGTGAGCTGCCGGACGCTGGCGATGTCGAGGTTGTTGGTCGGCTCGTCCAGCATCAGCAGCTGCGGCGCCGGCTCGGCCAGCATCAGCGCGGCCAGCGTCGCCCGGAAGCGTTCCCCGCCGGAGAGCGTCACCGCCTTCTGGTCGGCACGGGCGCCCCGGAACAGGAAGCGGGCGAGGCGGGCCCTGATCCGGTTGTTGGTGGCGCCCGGCGCGAACCGGGCCACGTTGTCGGCGACACTCAGCTCGCCGTCGAGGACGTCGAGGCGCTGTGGCAGGAACCGCAGCGGGACCTGCGCCGTCGCCTCCCCGGACACCGGCGGGAGCTCGCCCGCGACGGTGCGCAGCAGCGTCGTCTTGCCCGCGCCGTTGCGTCCGATCAGTGCGACCCGTTCCGGGCCCCGCAGCTCGAAGCCGCCGTCCACCCGTGCGCCGTAGGCGAGTGCGAGGTCCGTGAGGGTGAGGACGGTACGTCCCGGCGGTACGGCCGTGTACGGCAGGTCGACGCGGATCTCGTCGTCGTCCCGTACCGCCTCCACGGCCTCGTCGAGCCGTTCCTTCGCTCCGGCGAGCCTCTCCTCGTGCATGATGCGGTGCTTGCCCGCGGACTCCTGAGCCGCGCGTTTGCGGGCCCCCATGACGATCTTCGGCTCGCGCTTCTGGTCCCACATCTTCTGCCCGTACCGCTTGCGACGGGCCAACTTGGCGTGAGCGTCGGAGAGTTCGCGCTTCTGTTTGCGCAGGTCCGCCTCGGCGACCCGCACCGTGCGCTCGGCCGCCTCCTGTTCGACCGCGAGCGCCTCCTCGTAGGCCGTGTAGTTGCCGCCGTACCAGGTGACCTCTCCCACCCGTCTCCCACCACCACCCTCGACCGAGGCGCTGCGCGCCGCTGTGTTCACTCGGCGCAGATCGGCGATCTGGTCGACCAGTTCCAGCAGTTCGCGGTCGTGGCTGACCACGACCATGACGCCAGGCCAGTTCCCGACGGCCGTGTAGAGCCGCCTTCGGGCGTACAGATCGAGGTTGTTGGTGGGCTCGTCGAGCAGCAGCACGTCGGGCCTGCGCAGCAGCAGCGCGGCCAGCCGCAGCAGCACCGACTCGCCGCCCGAGACCTCGCCGATGGTGCGGTCCAACCCGATCTCTCCCAGGCCGAGTTCGCCGAGTGTGGCCAGGGCGCGCTCCTCCACGTCCCAGTCGTCGCCGACCGTCTCGAAGTGCGTCTCGGCCACGTCGCCCGCCTCGATGGCGTGCAGCGCGGCCCGCTGGGCGGCGATGCCGAGCGCCTCGTCGACCCTCAGCGTGGTGTCGAGCGTGACGTTCTGCGGCAGATACCCCACCTCGCCGGTGACGCGGACGGTGCCGTCGGCCGGCCGGAGTTCCCCGGCGATCAGCTTCAGCAGGGTTGATTTCCCTGACCCGTTGACGCCGATGAGGCCGGTCCGGCCGAGGCCGAAGGCGACGTCGAGGTCCTCGAGGACGGGGGTCCCGTCGGGCCAGGTGAAGGACAGGGAGGTACAGGTGATGGATGCGGGCATGCGGGCCTCCGCGGTTGCGTGGTGCGGTCGGGGCAAACGCGTATCGAGACACCGCGGGAGGGCGACGGCCGCACGACGACGGCCGGACGACGGCCGTGGGACGACCGGGAGCCGGGCAGGGAGGTACGGGTATGGAAAAGCCCTGCTCCGCAAGGACGGCTCGTACGCCGAGGTCGCACGCTGCGTGCACACCCCACGGGTGTGACGCGGTGTCTCAGAACCTCAGACGAGCAACGTCCCTCTCCAATCGACGGCAACAGAAGCGTTGTACACGGTACGAAGCGCCGGGAAGGGATGTCAACGCGTTTTTCGCGAAGGTCCGCAGGGCCGCCGGGTGCCGGGCGGGCCGGCCGGTTCAGCCGGTGAACGGCCCGTCGGTGCCGAAGGCCAGCTCCGCGAAGCGCTCGCCCATGCGACGGTGCGTGGCGGCGTCCGGGTGCAGCGCGTCGGGCAGCGGCAGCTCAGCGTGGTCCGCCTCGCCGTACAGCTTCCGGCCGTCCAGGTAGTGCAGATACGGATCCTCGGCCGCCCGCTGCTCCACCACGCGGACCAGCTCCTCCCGTACGACGTTGAGGGTCAGCTTCCCGGTGGCCCGTTCCTCGGGATCTCCCATGGCCGCGAACCGGAGCCGGCCCTCGTCCAGGGTGCTGAGGTCGGGAAGGCTCGGGCCCGGGGTGTCCTCGTGGAGGGGGCACAGGATGGGCGAGACGACCAGCAGCGGCGTCGTGGGGTGGCCGTCGCGGATCGTGTCGAGGAAGCCGTGCACCGCCGGAGCGAAGGCGCGCAGTCGCAGCAGATCGGTGTTGACCAGATTGATGCCGATCTTGACGCTGATCAGGTCCGCGGGCGTGTCCCGCATGGCCCGCGCGGTGAACGGGTCGAGCAGGGCGCTGCCGCTCAGCCCCAGGTTCACCAGATCCACCCCGCCGAGCGAGGCGGCCAGCGCCGGCCAGGTCGTGGTCGGGCTCGCGGCGTCGGAGCCGTGGCTGATCGAGCTGCCGTGGTGCAGCCACACCCTGCGGTCCCCGGGGGCCACCGGTGTCACGGGGGCGTCGGTGCGCAGGGCGACCAGCCGGGTCATCTCGTTGTGCGGGAGCCAGATCTCGACGCGCTTGTCACGGTCCGGCAGCCCGGTGAACCGGACCGTGCCCACGGGGCCCGGCCGCAGCTCGGCGGAGCCCGTGGCCATGTCCATCAGCATGACGTTGCCGTCGGGGGCATGGGTCTGCCCGGCCGGTTCTCCGTCGATCAGCAGGTCGTAGACACCGTCCGGACGGGGCGGAGCGCCCTCGTAGGCCATCTTGGTGCGGAGCACGTCCAGTTCTACGGCCGTGGCCCGGGTGCGCAGCACCAGCCGGACGCCGGACGGCTGCGCCTCCGCCATGGCCAGCTGGCCGTCGGCGGCCTGCGCGCGGGCCCGGGCGGGCAAGCGGTGCGGCTGCACGCCCTGCGCGGTCCGCTCCAGCTCGAGTGCGCCGCGCAGCAGCTCCTCGGCGAGCGGGGTGGTGATCCAGCCTTCCGCCGGAGGAGTGGGGGAGGAACCGTGGACGGAGTCGTGGGGGGTACTCATGATCGCAGGCTGTCAAGCGGGCCGGCGATCCGCAAACATTTATCCCGGGAGTTCGACGGCCCCCGACCGCCGCCGTGACGTGCCACGGCGGCGGTCGGCTCGCTCGTCGCGGCTGTTCCGGCGCGGCTGCCGCGGATGGCTGTCGCGGGTGGCGGCCGCGGCTCAGCAGGCGTCGCGGATCAGCTCGGCGAGATCGTGGTCCAGGTCGAGCTGGAGGTGTTCCAGACCGGCCGGCACGAGTTCGCTGGTCGCCTCCAGGAACTGGCGTATCTCGCCCGAGCGGACGTGCACGACGGCGGTCCCCTCCGGAGCGTGGAACTCCAGCACGGTCCGGTCGTAGCCGTACGGCCGCACGCGGACGTCGCCGTGGCCCTCGGGCTCGTCCAGCCCCGCGGTGAGCAGCTCGCGGGCGAAGGTCCAGCAGACCTCGACGCCCTCCAGGGTGGCGGGAGCGGGGAAGGACATGCGGACGGCGAACGGATCGCTCCGGTCGTAATGCAGAGTGGCGGGAATACTTGCCATCCGCGGCGCGGCGGCGACGAGACGGGCCTCGACGGGCTGCTCGATGACGGTGGACAACGCCTTGCTCCCTCGTGACGGCTGGACGGCTTCCGGGCGGATAGGGCGGGCTACTCAAAGAGACGACGGAATCGGCCAATCCGTGCCCACCGGAACAGCGTGACCTCTGTCACCGCCTCCCTGTGCCGGTGTGATCAGGTTTCCCCGGGACGGGTGTTGCATGCGGCATGTACGGGGTGCCGTATG
The DNA here is from genome assembly GCF_045209715.1 of Streptomyces sp. NBC_01635. Taxonomy (NCBI): domain Bacteria; kingdom Bacillati; phylum Actinomycetota; class Actinomycetes; order Kitasatosporales; family Streptomycetaceae; genus Streptomyces; species Streptomyces sp. NBC_01635. The sequence continues at coordinate 7,962,239 of NZ_CP109277.1, forward strand.
TGTCAAGTACCCGGGAGGGTGCCAGGCCGGTGCGCGGGAGCGGGACGCAGGGCCGGTTCACGGGACGAGGAAGCCAGGGGCAGCGGGGCGGTGGGCGGCCGGACATGAGCAGGAGTCGGCTCCGACACGCGAAGTCCTCCGAACCCGTAGGCTCGTCGCCACCATGACGAGCGTACGCATCCCCGACGGCTGGCCCACGACCGAGGGAGCGGCCCGCGCCGTCCAGGACGGCCTGCGCGGACGGGTGGTGCTCGACGAGCCCGGCCCGCCGCCCGGGACGGGCCGGGTCACCGGGGTCGACGTGGCGTACGACGACGAGCGGGACCTCGTCGCGGCGGCGGCCGTCGTCCTGGACGGGGCGAGCCTCGAGGTCGTCGCCGAGGCGACGGCCGTCGGCCGGATCTCCTTCCCGTACGTGCCCGGCCTGCTGGCCTTCCGGGAGATCCCCACCGTGCTGGCCGCCCTCGACGCCCTGCCGTGCCCGCCGGGCCTGATCGTCTGCGACGGCTACGGGCTCGCCCATCCTCGCCGCTTCGGCCTCGCCAGCCATCTCGGGGTCCTCACCGGCCTGCCGACGATCGGCGTCGCCAAGAACCCCTTCACCTTCGCCTTCACGGCCCCGGCGACCCCGCGCGGCAGCACGGCCCCGTTGCTCGCCGGCACCGAGGAGGTCGGCCGGGCCCTGCGCACCAGGGACTCCGTCAAGCCGGTCTTCGTCTCGGTCGGCCATCGCGTCGGCCTCGCCAACGCCTGCGCCCACACCCTCGCGCTGACCCCCGCCCACCGCCTCCCGGAGACCACCCGCCGGGCGGACGCCCTGTGCCGCAGAGCCCTCCGGGAGGCGGCGGGCACGGACTTGGGCGCGGACTCGGGCGCGGACCAGGGTCTTCCGCCCGGGCCGGACCGGACCGGGGGCCGGGACCCGCTGTCCCGACTCGGTCAGCCGGACAGGCCCTAAGCGGCTCCCTCCCGCTCGTCCCCCGCACCCTGCTCGATGCGCCAACGGCCCACCTCGCGGTACTCGGAGTCGTAGATCTCCGACCCGTCACCGGCCTTCATCGGGTAGTGGCGCAGGTTCCCGCCCCAGTAGCGCAGGATCCGCCCCAGCTCACCCACGGGGTCCTTCGCCAATGCCTCGTCGTCCATGCTCACTTCGAGAAGAAAACGCATGCCTTCAAGTGTTCCATTGAACTCCTTCTTGGCACTTGTGCGGAGGGTGCCGCCGAGCGGCCCGGACCCGGCACCGGAAAGTCCCCACTCGGTGCCGCCGCGGGCGGGTACGGGCCGCCGCGAACCGGGTACGGGCGACTGAGTACCCGTACGGATGCAGGGCCGCCACTCCACCGGCAGGCTGAGGGCATGACAACGCGCCGTGGTTCCGATCCAGTCGACCCCGCCGTCCGGCCCACCGAGCGGGCGATGGCCTTAGGGCTGGCCCTCGCCGTCCTGGCGGGCGTCGGCTGGATCGCCGGGATGATCTACACGGTGCTGGAGCGGCCCTTCTAGGAGAGACCCTGCGCTCCGGACCCGCAGAGCCGCTCGGCCCCCGCGCCGCCGACGTCCTGCGAGCCCGCACCCCACCGTCCCCTCGTCGCCGTCCCCCGCCGCCTCTCCGGTGCCGAAGGCCGTGCCTGATGCCGGACTGCTCCACGACCGGGCGGAGGAGAGCCGCTGCACCACCGCACCACCGCACCGCCGCGCCGAGGCGTCCGGTGGTGGAACCTGAGGACACCTGAGGACACCTGAGCCGGGCGGGAGTACGGGCCGCGCCGTACAGTGGCGAACAGTGGCCAAGCGCTTGCTCGCCCGCTCTTGTGCTGAGCGGAAGGTGTTCTTAGCATCATCGGTGTGACATCGATTGTGTCAAAGCTGGGGGTGTGATGACGGAGGCACAGGTACCCGCACCCGTGCGGTCGCCGGGGCAGGGGCCGCTGACCGGCGTGCGGGTGGTCGAGCTGGCCGGGATCGGCCCCGGCCCGTTCGCCGCGATGCTCCTGGCCGACCTGGGTGCCGACGTCGTCCGTGTGGACCGCCCCGGCGGCCCCGGACTCGGTGTCGACCCGGCGTACGACGTCACCAACCGCAACAAGCGCTCCGTGGTCGTCGACCTGAAGGCCCCCGACGGCGCCGACCGCGTCCTCGACCTGGCCGAGCGCGCCGACATCCTCGCCGAGGGCTTCCGCCCCGGTGTGGCAGAGCGCCTCGGTGTCGGCCCCGAGGACTGCCACGCCCGCAACCCGGGCCTCGTCTACGGCCGGATGACCGGCTGGGGTCAGCAGGGGCCGCTCGCGGACCGCGCGGGGCACGACATCGCGTACATCGCCCGCACCGGCGCCCTCGGCATGATCGGCGGTCCCGACCGGCCGCCGGCCGTTCCGGCCAACCTGCTCGGCGACTACGCGGGCGGCTCCCTCTACCTCGTCGTCGGCGTTCTCGCCGCCCTGCACCACGCGCGCCTGAGCGGCACCGGGCAGGTCGTCGACGCCGCCATCGTGGACGGAACCGCCCATCTGTCCGCCATGATCCACGGCATGCTCGCCGCCGGAGCCTGGCAGGACCGGCGCGGAGCCAACCTCCTCGACGGTGGCTGCCCGTACTACGGCACGTACGAGACGGCCGACGGCGGACACATGGCGGTGGGCGCGCTCGAACCGCAGTTCTACGACGAGTTCCTGCGGTTGCTCGGCATCGAGGACGAGGACGACAAGGACGGGAACGGGCTCGGGCTCTCCGGGGCCCGCCTCGACGTCATCCGGTGGCCCGCCCTGCGCGAGCGGGTCACCGCCCGCTTCAAGGAACGCACCCGCGACGAGTGGACCGCCGTCTTCGACGGCTCCGACGCGTGCGTGGCCCCCGTCCTGTCGCTGCGCGAGGCTCCGCACGACCCGCACCTCGCCGCCCGCGGCACCTTCACCGACCACGCCGGTATCACCCAGCCCGCACCGGCCCCGCGCTTCTCCGCCACCCCCACCAGCGTCCGCACCGGGCCCGCCCGGCCGGGCGCCGACACCGCCGACGTGGCCCGCGACTGGGACGTCCCCCGACTGCTGTCCGCGCCCCGAGACCCTCAGCGATCCGCGCCCCGAAACCCTCAGTGAAAGGCCATCCCGTGAGCACCGAAGCGTACGTGTACGACGCGATCCGCACCCCGCGTGGGCGCGGCAAGGCGAACGGCGCCCTGCACGGCACGAAGCCGGTCGACCTGGTGGTCGGCCTCATCCACGAGATCCGCGAGCGCTTCCCGGACCTCGATCCGGCGGCCGTCGACGACGTCGTGCTGGGCGTGGTCAGCCCGGTGGGCGACCAGGGCTCCGACATCGCCCGGATCGCCGCCCTCGCGGCCGGGCTGCCCGACACGGTCGCCGGTGTCCAGGAGAACCGGTTCTGTGCCTCCGGTCTGGAGGCGGTCAACCTGGCCGCGGCCAAGGTCCGTTCCGGCTGGGAGGACCTGGTGCTGGCCGGCGGCGTGGAATCCATGTCCCGGGTGAAGATGGCCTCCGACGGCGGCGCCTGGTTCAACGACCCCATGACCAACCTCGCCACCAACTTCGCCCCGCAGGGCATCGGCGCCGACCTCATCGCCACCCTCGAGGGCTTCTCGCGCCGGGACGTCGACGAGTACGCGGCCCTCTCCCAGGAGCGCGCCGCCACCGCCTGGAAGGAGAACCGCTTCGCGCGCTCCGTGGTCCCGGTGAAGGACCGCAGCGGGCTCGTCGTCCTGGACCACGACGAGCACCTGCGTCCCGGGACCACCGCCGACTCCCTGGCGGGACTCAGGCCGTCCTTCGCGGACATCGGCGAGCTGGGCGGCTTCGACGCGGTGGCGCTGCAGAAGTACCACTGGGTGGAGAAGATCGACCACGTCCACCACGCGGGCAACTCCTCCGGCATCGTGGACGGCGCCTCCCTCGTGGCCATCGGCACGAAGGAGGTCGGCGAGCGCTACGGGCTCACCCCGCGGGCCCGGATCGTCTCGGCGGCCGTGTCCGGCTCCGAGCCCACCATCATGCTCACCGGGCCCGCGCCCGCCACCCGCAAGGCGCTCGCCAGGGCCGGGCTGACCATCGACGACATCGACCTGGTCGAGATCAACGAGGCCTTCGCGGCGGTCGTGCTCCGCTTCGTGAAGGACATGGGCCTGTCGCTGGACAAGGTCAACGTCAACGGCGGCGCCATCGCGCTGGGCCATCCGCTGGGTGCCACCGGCGCGATGATCCTGGGCACCCTGGTCGACGAGTTGGAGCGACAGGACAAGCGCTACGGCCTGGCCACGCTGTGCGTGGGCGGCGGCATGGGCATCGCCACCATCGTCGAGCGCCTCTGAAACCCCGGCGGAACCCGCACCCGAGCGACCCGAGCGACCCGAGCGCCGAGCGACTTCTACGGAGACCTTGTCATGACCGACACCCCCACCATCCGCTGGGAACAGGACGACACCGGCGTCGTCACCCTCGTCCTCGACGATCCGAACCAGTCCGCGAACACCATGAACCAGGCGTTCCGTGACTCCCTCGCCGTGATCACCGACCGCTTGGAGGCGGAAAAGGACGGCATCCGCGGCGTTATCCTCACCTCCGCCAAGAAGACCTTCTTCGCCGGCGGCGATCTGCGTGACCTGATCAGGGTCACCCCCGAGACAGCGCAGGACTTGTTCGACGGCGGCATGGCGATCAAGCGCCAGATGCGCCGCATCGAGACCCTCGGCAAGCCGGTCGTCGCGGCCATCAACGGAGCGGCCCTCGGCGGCGGCTACGAACTCGCCCTCGCCTGCCACCACCGGATCGCCCTCGACGCACCCGGCTCCAGGATCGGCTGCCCCGAGGTCACCCTCGGCCTGCTCCCCGGAGGCGGCGGCGTCGTCCGCACCGTCCGGATGCTCGGCATCGCCGACGCCCTGCTGAAGGTGCTCCTCCAGGGCACCCAGTACACCCCGCGGCGCGCCCTGGAGAACGGCCTGGTCGACGACGTGGCCGACACCCGCGAGGAACTGATCGCCAAGGCCCGCGCCTTCATCGACGCGAACCCCGAGTCCGCCCAGCCCTGGGACCGGCCCGGCCACCGCATCCCCGGCGGCACTCCGGCCAACCCCAAGTTCGCGGCCAACCTGCCCGCCTTCCCGGCCAACCTGCGCAAGCAGACGAACGGCGCCCCCTACCCGGCGCCGCGCAACATCCTCGCCGCCGCCGTCGAGGGCGCCCAGGTCGACTTCGAGACCGCCCAGGTCATCGAAGCCCGCTACTTCGTCGAGCTGGCCGCCGGGCAGACGTCGAAGAACATGATCCAGGCGTTCTTCTTCGACCTCCAGGCCGTCAACTCCGGCGCCAACCGCCCCCAGGGCATCGAGCCCCGCACGGTCCGCAAGGTCGCCGTGCTCGGCGCCGGGATGATGGGCGCCGGCATCGCCTACTCGTGCGCACGCGCGGGCATCGACGTCGTCCTGAAGGACGTCACGCCGGAAGCGGCCGCCAAGGGCAAGGCGTACTCCGAGAAGCTGTGCGCCAAGGCCGTCTCCCGGGGCCGGACGACCCAGGAGAAGGCAGAAGCGCTGCTCGCGCGGATCACCCCCACCGCCGAGGCGGGGGACCTGGCCGGCTGCGACGCGGTCATCGAGGCCGTCTTCGAGGACACCGCCCTCAAGCACAAGGTGTTCCAGGAGATCCAGGACGTCGTCGACCCCGACGCGCTCCTGTGCTCCAACACCTCCACCCTCCCCATCACCGCCCTCGCCGAAGGCGTCGAACGACAGAGCGACTTCATCGGGCTGCACTTCTTCTCGCCGGTGGACAAGATGCCGCTCGTCGAGATCATCAAGGGCGGGCGGACCGGCGACGAGGCGCTCGCCCGCGCCTTCGACCTGGTCCGGCAGATCAAGAAGACGCCGATCGTCGTCAACGACAGCCGCGGCTTCTTCACCTCCCGGGTCATCGGCCGCTTCCTCGACGAGGGCGTCGCCATGGTCGGCGAGGGCATCGAGCCCGCCTCCGTCGAACAGGCCGCCGCCCAGGCCGGTTATCCCGCCAAGGTGCTCTCCCTGATGGACGAGCTGACCCTCACCCTGCCGCGCAAGATCCGGAGCGAGTCCAGGCGGGCCGTCGAGGAGGCCGGCGGCACCTGGACCGCGCACCCCGCCGAGGCCGTCATCGACCGGATGGTCGACGAGTTCGGCCGCCCCGGCCGCGCCAGCGGCGCCGGTTTCTACACGTACAAGGACGACGGCGGGCGCGACGTCCTGTGGCCCGGCCTGCGCGAGCACTTCACCACACCGGGGTACGAGATCCCGTTCCGGGACATGCAGGAGCGGATGCTGTTCGCCGAGGCGCTGGACACGGTCCGGCTCCTGGAGGAGGGCGTGCTGACCTCGGTCGCCGACGCCAACATCGGCTCCATCCTCGGTATCGGCTTCCCCGGCTGGACCGGCGGCGTCCTGCAGTACATCAACGGCTACGAGGGAGGCGCCGGAGGAGAGACCGGGCTGCCCGCATTCGTGGCCCGCGCGCGTGAACTCGCCGAGCGGTACGGCGAGCGCTTCGCGCCGCCGGCACTGCTGGTGGACAAGGCGGAGAAGGGGGAGCGGTTCACGGACGGCCGCTGACCCTCCGGCACCCGCGGCCGGACGGCGGGGACGGGAGCGTCAGCCTCCCGCCCCCGCCGTCCCCGTGTCCTCCCCGCCGTCCAGCCACTCCCGCAGTTCCTCGCGCAGCGACCGCTGGAAGGCCGTGAGCAGGGCCTGCACCACGAGCGGATGCATATGGGCGGACAGCGACTTCACGTCACGGGGGTCCCGCTCCGCCACCGCGTCCCGCAGCAGCCGCGACAACTCCTGGGCGGCCGCGCGGGCATGCTCGGTGAGCGTCGCACGGGCCTCGAGGATCGTCTCGTGCGTCAGCGGTACGTCCAGCAACTCGACGCCGAGCCGCAACAGCCCCGCGTCGACCCGAAAGTCCTCGCCGTCCCGCTCGACGACGTTCAGCGCCGCCAGCCGCCGCAGATCCTCGTCGCCCAGCGTCCGCCCCGCCCGTCGCTCCAACTCCCCGCGCGACACCCTCTCCACCGTGTCGGGCGCCCAGGAGGCCACCACCGCGCGCTGGATCGCCAGGTCCCGCACACTCAGATCCGGCGGCAGCTGTCCCAGATAGCGCTCGATGGCCGCCAGTGTCATGCCCTGCCGCTGCAACTCCTCGATCAGCGCCAGCCGGGCCAGGTGCTCCCGCCCGTAGCGGCCGACCCGACGCGGACCGATCACCGGCGGCGGGAGCAGTCCCTTGCTGCCGTAGAACCGGACCGTCCGCACCGTGATCCCGGCCCGTGCCGCCAGTTCGTCGATGGTGAGGGCCGGCTCCTCGATGTCGGTCGTCATGCACAGCAGTATTACTGTCTCACCAGCAGGGCGACACCTCGTCCGCCCCGAGCCACCCGCCCCGAGTGTCGGTGCCGACGCCTACGGTGGCGCCATGCCGGAGATCACGGGGGCCACGGGGATCACCTACGTCAGGGGTGACGCCACCGCGCCGTCGGTGAAGGGCGTCAAGATCATCGCGCATGTCTGCAACGACATCGGGGGCTGAGGGCTGGGGAAAGGGCTTCGTCCTGGCCCTGTCCGCCGCTGGAGCGAGCCGGAGGCCGCGTACCGCGCCCGGCACCGTGGCCGCGCCTCCAACGACTTCGCCCCGGGCGCGGTCCAGCTGGTCCCCGTGGAGCGGTACGTCCAGGTGGCCAACATGATCGGCCGGCGGGGCGTGATCCCCCGAGCTCTCGGCTCCTCCCCCACTCTCGGCTTCGCTCGAGCGGGGGCACCCCATGAGCAGGGGACCCCCCCTGGGCAGGGGACCCCCCATGGGGAGCAAGGGCGTCCCCGTCCGCTACGAGGCGATCGACCGCGCGCTCGCCGTCGTCGGCGATCACGCGATCGCGTTCGGGGCCTCGGTGCACATGCCGCGCATCGGCTGCGGGCCGGCCGGAGGCCGGTGGTCGCGCGTCGGACCGCTGATCACCGAGCGGCTGGCCCGGCGCGGGATACCGGTGACCGTGTACGACCACGGGGGCTGAGCGCCCTTACGGCCCCCGCGCCGCCCCCGTCACCCCTCCACCCGTATGGCTCCCGAGCACCGGTCCTCGCACGCCGCACGCCGCGCGCCGCACGCCGCGCGCCGGGCCGGTTTCCGGTCCCCGGCCCCGCTCGTGCGCCCACGATCCGTCAGATGCCCCCTTCTGCGCACGAGTTGACCGTTGTACCGTCCGCGCATGCCGATACGCACGCGCTTCACGACCTGGAGACCGCTCGTGACGGTGGCCCTGGCCGCCCTGGCGGCCACGCTGCTCACCCCCGTGCCGGCGACCGCGGCGGGCGCCGCGCCCCGTGAGAGCCGGCCCGTCCACTCCTACGACGACGCGATCCGCGAGGCCGTCTGGGTGGACACCGGACTCGACGAGGACGGCGACGGACGGACCGACCGGGTCGCCGTCGACATCGTCCGCCCCGCCGAACCCGCGCAGCGGGGCCGGAAGGTCCCCGTCATCATGGACGCCAGCCCGTACTACTCCTGCTGCGGGCGCGGCAACGAGAGCGAGCGCAAGACGTACGACGCGAACGGCGACGTCGTCCGGATGCCGCTGTTCTACGACAACTACTTCGTGCCGCGCGGTTACGCCGTCGTCGGCGTCGACCTGGCCGGCACCAACCGCTCCGACGGCTGTGTGGACGTCGGCGGCCGCTCCGACATCCAGTCCGCGAAGGCCGTCGTCGACTGGCTGAACGGCCGCGGCGCCGCCTACACCACCCGCACCGGCGCCGAACGGGCGGACGCCGGCTGGACCAACGGCCGCACCGGCATGATCGGCAAGAGCTGGGACGGCACCATCGCCAACGGCGTCGCCGCCACCGGGGTCGAGGGCCTCGAGACGATCGTGCCGATCGCCGCCATCTCCTCCTGGTACGACTACTACTTCACCCAGGGCGCCCCGCTCTACGACTCCGGTCCCGACTGGCTGTCGAACTATGTGGAGAGCCCGGACGCCCGCGCCCGGTGCGGGGCGGTCCAGCGCGAACTCGTCGACGGCGCCCCGCGCACCGGCGACCTGACACCGCTGTGGACCGAACGCGACTACGTGCGCGCCGCGAAGAAGGTGAAGGCCAGCGTCTTCCTCGTACACGGCATGCAGGACCTCAACGTACGGATGCAGCACGTCGGCCCGTGGTGGGACGCTCTCGCGAAGAACGGCGTCGACCGCAAGATCTGGCTCTCCCAGACCGGACACGTCGACCCGTTCGACTTCCGCCGCGCCGACTGGGTCGACACCCTGCACCGCTGGTTCGACCACGAACTCCTCGGCCTCGACAACGGCGTCGACCGCGAGCCCATGGCCGACATCGAGCGCCGGCCCGACCACTGGGTCACCTCGAAGAGCTGGCCGTCGCGCGACACCCGCCCCGTGACCCTGCGCCCCGCCCACGGCAGCGAGGACGGGGTCGGCACGCTGGGCCTGCGCAAGGGCCGCGGCACCGAGACGTTCACCGACGACCCGGGCCTCGGCGAGACCGACTGGGCCGCCCGTATCGACACCTCGACACCGGACAAGGCCGGTTTCGTCACCGGGCCGCTCTCCCGCGACCTGCGGGTGTCCGGCGCCTCCGAGGCCACCGTCACCGTGACCCCCAGCACCCCCACGGCGCACCTGTCCGCCGTCCTCGTCGACCTCGGCCCCGACACCATCCGCGACTACGCCGCCGCGGGCGAGGGCATCACCACCCTCACCGACCGCACCTGCTGGGGCGCGAGCACCGTGGGCGACAGCGCCTGCTACCGGGAGACCCGCGCCAGGACCGCCGACGTCGGTCACACGATCGTCAGCCGGGGCTGGGCCGACCTGGGCAACCACGCCTCGGACGGCAAGGGCGCCCCGCTCACCCCGGGCAAGCGCTACATCCTCACCCTCGACCTGGCCGCAACCGACCACGTCGTCCCCGAGGGCCACCGCCTCGCCCTGATCGTCGCGGGCACGGACCGTGGCCTGATCGACCCCCCGGCGGACACCCCCACCCTCACCCTCGACCTCGCCCGCACCTCCGTGCGCGTTCCGGTCACCGGCGGAACCGCCGCCTTCGCCCGCGCCGCGGCGGGCGCGCCCACCGGGTCCGGGCCGGAGGCCGCCGTGCGGGACGGCGTACGTCCCGCACCCACCGTCCAGCGCGTTCCGGGAGAAGGCGGAGGTGGGTCCGGAGCCGAGTGACCCGCGCGCTGCCGGTCAGGCCCTCGCGCACGACCGATCGCCGACTCGGGCGGATGTGTGACCCCTTTGATCACCATCCGTCCGTCGGTTGACAGGAACGTGACCGCTGGAGAGGTGAATTTTGCGCCAAAGGTGGTAGTCCCATGGCTGGGGGAGTGATTCTCCGCCCAGTGGCTTGATGAAAGGTGCCGCCCGTGACGAAGGACCAGCACAGCGACAAGGACCATACGGCGGGGCCTCTACCGGGCTCGGAGGCGGGCCTCCCGGGCCATGAGCGCCCTCGGACCGACCGGGTGGTGTTCGGTGTCACGGCGGTGCTCACCGTCGCGTTCGTCGTCTGGGGCGCCGTCGCGACCGAATCGCTCGAGGACGTCTCGAGCAGCGCGCTCACCGGGCTGATCCACAACGGGGGCTGGGCCTTCATCCTGGCCGCCTCCGGTTTCGTCGTCTTCGCCCTCTGGCTGGCCATCAGTCGCTATGGCCGGATCCGTTTGGGCGCCGAGGGGGAGCAACCCGAGTTCCGTACCGTGTCGTGGGTCGCGATGATGTTCAGCGCGGGCATGGGAATCGGCCTGATGTTCTACGGCGTCAGCGAGCCGCTGGCCCACTACGCCACGCCACCGCCGGGCACCAACCCGGCCGACTCGGGCGACCGCATGGAACTGGCCATGGCGACCACGCTCTTCCATTGGACGCTCCACCCATGGGCGATCTACGCCGTGGTCGGCCTCGCCATCGCCTACAGCACCTTCCGCCGACGCCGCAGGCAGACCATCAGCGCCGTCTTCACCCCGCTCATCGGCTCCAAGCACGCGAACGGCGCTACGGGGCGCTTCATCGACATCCTCGCGATCGTGGCGACCATCTTCGGCTCGGCGGCCTCCCTGGGACTCGGCGCGCTGCAGATCGGCTCCGGTATGCAGGAGCTGGGGTGGCTGGCCAAGGTGAGCACGGGGCTGCTCGTCGGCATCATCGCGGTGCTCACGGCCGCGTTCGTCGCCTCCGCGGTGTCGGGCGTGGAGAAGGGCATCCAGTGGCTGTCCAACACCAACATGGTGCTGGCCCTGGTGCTCGCCCTGTTCGTGCTCGTGGCCGGTCCGACGATCCTCGTCCTCGACCTGCTGCCCACCTCCGTCTTCGGCTACCTGGGCGACCTGCCTGACCTGGCCGGCCGCACGGAGGCCAGCGCCGGCGCGGGAGTGGCGGACTGGCTGGGCAGCTGGACCGTCTTCTACTGGGCGTGGTGGATCTCCTGGACGCCGTTCGTCGGCATGTTCATCGCCCGCATCAGCCGGGGCCGTACGATCCGGCAGTTCATAGGCGGGGTCATCCTCGTGCCCAGTGCGGTCAGCCTGGTCTGGTTCGCGATCTTCGGCGGTTCCGCGATGAAGCTCCAGGAACAGGGCCGGATCGGTAAGGAGGCGACGCCCGAGGGCCAGCTGTTCGCGGTGCTCCAGCACTACCCCATCGCCACGGCCATGAGCCTCCTGGTGATGGTCCTCGTCGGCATCTTCTTCGTCTCGGGCGCCGACGCGGCCTCGGTCGTGATGGGCACGCTCTCGCAGAAGGGGGCGCTCGAACCGGGACGCCTGGTGGTGGTGTTCTGGGGAGTGGTCACCGGAGCGGTCGCCGCGATCATGCTGCTGGTGGGCAGCGGCCAGGGCGACGCGCTGACCGGTCTGCAGAACATCACGATCCTCGCGGCGGCCCCGTTCGTCGTCGTGATGATCCTGATGTGCGTGGCGCTCATGCGCGACCTGCGCCGGGACCCGGCCATCGTGCGCCGGGAGGTGGGTTCCGAGGCGGTCGACCTGGCCGTCATCGCGGGTCACACGAAGTACGACGGCGAATTCGAACTCCGTATCGGCCCCGGAGCCGGTACGGACGTGGAGGGCGACCCGGTCGGCAACCACTACGAGGCACCGACCCAACCCTGACCGCCGCCGGCCGCTCCGGCCGTCACCGGCAGCGGCGGACGGGCCGGCCGCCCCCGTTTCCGAGGGGGCGGCCGGCCCGTCCGTTTCCGGGACCGCGCCGCCGCCTCACCCCAGGGCGAGCTCCGCCGCCTCCTGGGCGCAGCCCCAGGCCACGGTGACGCCCGCGCCGCCGTGGCCGTAGTTGTGCACCAGCGTCCGCCCGCCCGGGAGCGGCTCGCGTGCGATGCGGACGGTGTCGCGGGCGGGCCGCAGCCCCACCCGGTGCTCCAGGATCCGCGCCCCCGCGATGTGGGGCCGCAACGCCGTGCACCGCCGCACGATCGCCTCGGCCTGAGCCGGATCCGGCTCCAGGGACCAGTCGTCCTCCTGCGCCGTACCGCCCAGCACCAGCCGCCCCGGCTGCGGAAAGACGTACGCCGTCGTTCCGTCGGCCGCCGTGGAGACCGTCCAGGTGCGGATCCCGGGGTTCTCCACCACGACCAGCTGCCCCCGTACCGGACGCACCGCGGGATCGGGCACGAGGTCGCGCGCCCCCAGTCCCGAGCAGTTCACCACGACCGGGGCGTCCGCCCGGGCGAGGTCCGTCACCGCGCGTTCCTCCACCACCCCGCCCGCGGCCACGAACCGCTCCCGCAGCCAGGGCAGATGGGCCGACATGTCGACGAGCGGCAGCCGGGCTCACACACCCGGTCCCCAGGGGTATTCCTCGGTGCTCGACACCCGCAGTCCCGGCAGCCGCGCGGCGGCCCAGGCGCCGGCCTCGTCCAGGGTGGTCTCGCCCAGTACCCCTTCGACCATCCGTACGCCGGTGACCTCCGGTCGCGAGGCCAGCTTCTCGTACACGTCCAGCGAACGCAGCGCCCACGCGTGCGCGGACGCCACCGGCTCGATCCGGTACGGCCACCACAGTGCCCCGGCAACCGCCGAGGTGGTCCGCTCGACCGGGTCGCGCGTCCACAGCCCCACCCGTGCGCCCCGCTCGGCGAGGACGACGGCCGTCGTCAGCCCGACGACCCCGCCGCCGACCACACGGACATCGAAGACCGGTTCGCTTTCCATGCGGGGACGTTAGCGGAATATGTCATGCCGTGCTCAGACGCGTCCCACTGCGGGAATACTCACCCCATGCCTGCCGAGTACGCGACCTTCGGCCTGACACCGGCGATCCGCGCCGGTGGACTCCTCTCCGGCGGTGACTACCAGGTCCACCGGGACTTCGTCGACTTCGTCGTCGACGGATGCCCGCTGCTGTTCCGCCTCTCCGACCTCGACGCCGTCTCCCCGCTCGCCTCCGACATCCCGCCCGCCATCTTCACCGCCCAGGTCCGCAGTCTGCTGCTGGAGACCGAGGCGCCGCTGCCGTCCGGCCGCTACATCGTCTACGGCTGCCCCGACTGCGAGGACCTCGCCTGCGGCGCGGTGACCGCCGCCATCGAGCGGGACGGTGAGGACTACGTCTGGCGGGACTTCGCCTGGCAGACCGACGAACACGCCGACCTGGAACGCAACGGGTACCACGGTCTGGGCCCGTTCCGCTTCCGCGGCGCCGACTACCGCACGGCCCTCGCCGCCCTGCTGGCCGGCGGCGTCCCGGGCACCCGCCGCCGCGTCCTGCTGATCGGCGCCCGTGTCGCCCTGCTGGCCAGGCTCGCCGCGGCCCTGCGCACCATCGGCGTCGGCGCCGACATAACCTCCGCCGCCGCCGACGTCCCCGCCGACGAACTGCGCGGCTACGGCGCCGTCGTCTTCGGCCGGTCGGCCGGCCCCGCCGAACGGGACGCCGTGCGCGCCGCCTTCGCCTCCGCCGGCGTCGACGTGCCCTGCGTCGACGGCCGCGCCCCGATCGTCCCGCTGCTCGTCGCCCGGACCGAGCAGGCCCTGGACCGCAGCCCGCCCGAGCAGCGCCGCCTGACCGCCCTGGCCTCCTCGCCCCCGGCGGAAGCCGCCGAGGGCGCCGAAGCGGAGGTCGAGGTCACCTCGTCGTGCCGGGTGCGGCTCACCGCGTACCGCATCGACCGCCTCGCCCGCACCCACACCCACGAAGTCTTCGACGGCGTCCTGGAACCGGGCCGCCACCGCATCCCTCTGGACCCGAGGACGGTCAGGGGGGAGTCCTACCTGGTGGCCCGCACCGCCGGGGCGGTCCTGACCACGGCGGTGCGGCGGTGAGCGCCGGGGGCGGGGAGCGCGCGCGGGGGAGACGCAGGCAAGGAGACGTACGCGGAGGCTCGGTGCGCGGGGGTCGGGGGGAGGCCGGAAACCGGGTGTCCGAGGCGTGACGCGCGAAGGCTAGGATCGGCGGTCTGATGACTGCCACCCTCGTCGCCAAGAACCTCTCCGCCGGCCATGGCGACCGCTCCCTGTTCAGCGGCCTCGACCTCGTCGTCGCCCCCGGCGACGTGATCGGCCTGGTCGGCGCCAACGGCGCCGGCAAGTCCACCCTGCTGCGCCTGCTCGCCGGGCTCACCGCGCCGGAACAGGGCGAGCTGCGGCTCTCCCCGCCCACGGCGGCCGTCGGCCATCTCCCGCAGGAGCCGGAGCGCCGGCCCGGTGAGACCGTCCGGGACTTCCTGGCCCGCCGCACCGGTGTCGCCGAGGCCCAGCGGACGATGGACGAGACGACCCAGGCCCTGGTCGACGGGGCGCCCGGTGCCGACGACGCGTACGCGGAAGCCCTGGAGCGCTGGCTGGCCCTGGGCGGCGCCGACCTCGACGAACGCGCCGAGGAGGTCACCGCGTCGCTCGGCCTGACGGTCGGCCCGGACCAGCCGATGACCGCCCTGTCCGGCGGCCAGGCGGCCCGCGCCGGCCTCGCCTCCCTCCTCCTGTCCCGGTACGACGTCTTCCTCCTCGACGAGCCGACCAACGACCTCGACCTCGACGGTCTGGAGCGCCTCGAACGCTTCGTCGGCGGACTGCGCGCCGGCACGGTCGTGGTCAGCCACGACCGCGAGTTCCTCACCCGCACCGTCACCAAGGTCCTCGAGCTCGACCTCGCCCAGGGGCGGATCAACCTCTACGGCGGCGGCTACGCGGCCTACCTGGAGGAACGGGAGGTGGCCCGCCGGCACGCCCGCGACGAGTACGAGGAGTACTCCGACAAGAGGTCCGCGCTCCAGGACCGGGCCCAGACACAGCGGTCCTGGATGGACAAGGGAGTCAAGAACGCGCGCCGCAAGGCGGGCAACGACAACGACAAGCTCGGCCGCAAGTTCCGCAGCGAGGCCAGCGAGAAGCAGGCCGCCAAGGCCCGCCAGACCCAGCGCATGATCGAACGCCTCGAGGTGGTCGAGGAGCCGCGCAAGGAGTGGGAGCTGCGCATGGAGATCGCGGCGGCCCCGCGCTCCGGCGCGGTGGTGGCGACGCTGCGGGACGCCGAGGTACGGCGCGGCGACTTCGTACTGGGACCGGTCACCCTGCAGATCGACTGGGCGGACCGGGTCGCCGTCACGGGCGCCAACGGCGCCGGGAAGTCCACCCTGCTGGGCGCCCTGCTGGGCCGCGTCCCGGTCGACGCCGGGCACGCCGCGCTCGGCTCGGGCGTGCTGCTCGGCGAGGTCGACCAGGCCCGCGCGCTGTTCCACGGCACCGAGGCCCTGCTCGACGCCTTCCGCGCCGGGGTCCCGGACACCGAACCGGCCGAGGTCCGCACCCTGCTGGCCAAGTTCGGCCTCACATCGCACCATGTGATGCGTCCGGCGGTCACCCTCTCGCCAGGCGAACGCACCCGCGCCGCCCTCGCCCTCCTCCAGGGGCGGGGCGTCAACCTCCTCGTCCTCGACGAGCCGACCAACCACCTCGACCTGCCCGCCATCGAGCAGCTGGAATCGGCCCTGGACTCCTACGAGGGCACCCTGCTCCTCGTCACCCACGACCGGCGCATGCTCGACGCGGTGCACGTCACCCGCCGCCTGGAAGTGGCCGACGGCAAGGTCACCGAGCACTGACCGACCACGGACCGGGCGACGACGGGAGCCCGACCGGGTGGCGACCGGGCCTGACGGAGCACCGACCGGGACGACGCGGAACAGACCGACGGCCCGGCCCCTCGCACCGCAGCGGAGGAACCGGGCCGTCGGCCGACGCGGAACCTAGCGTTTGCCCTTCTTCGGGTCGGCCAGCCCCGCCCGGCGCAGGGCGTCGGCCATCGCGCTGTTCGCCGGCGCGGGTGCCGGACGCGCCCCGCCGCTTCCGCGACCGCCGCCACCGCCCCCGGCGCGGCCACCCTGACCCTGCCCCTGGCGCTGCTGCGGCGGGCGTGCCCCGCCGCGTTGCCTGCGCCCGGCGGGGGACTCGGTCTGCTCCGCGGCCTCGTCGTCCAGCCGCAGCGTCAGCGAGATCCGCTTGCGCGGAATGTCGACGTCGAGGACCTTCACCTTGACGATGTCGCCCGGCTTCACCACGTCCCGCGGATCCTTGACGAACGTCTTCGACATCGCGGAGACGTGCACCAGACCGTCCTGGTGGACGCCGATGTCGACGAACGCGCCGAAGGCCGCCACGTTCGTCACCACGCCCTCCAGGACCATCCCGGAGGCCAGGTCGGAGATCTTCTCCACGCCCTCCTTGAAGGCGGCGGTCCTGAACGCCGGCCGCGGGTCGCGCCCCGGCTTCTCCAACTCCTTGAGGATGTCCGAGACGGTCGGCAGACCGAACGTCTCGTCCACGAAGTCCTGCGGCCTCAGCGAGCGCAGCACCGCCGTGTTGCCGACCAGGGAGGCGACCTCCTCACCGGACTTCTGCACCATGCGCCGGACCACCGGATAGGCCTCCGGGTGCACGCTGGAGGCGTCCAGCGGGTCGCCGCCGCGGATCCGCAGGAAGCCCGCGCACTGCTCGTACGCCTTGGGGCCGAGGCGCGGCACCTTCTTCAGCTCGCGGCGGGAGGCGAACGGCCCGTTGCCGTCCCGGTGGGCCACGATGTTCTCGGCGAGCCCGGAGGTGATGCCGGAGACCCGGGCGAGCAGCGGCGCGGACGCCGTGTTGACGTCCACACCCACGCCGTTCACGCAGTCCTCCACCACCGCGTCCAGCGAGCGGGACAGCTTCACCTCGGACAGGTCGTGCTGGTACTGGCCGACGCCGATCGACTTCGGGTCGATCTTGACCAGCTCCGCCAGCGGGTCCTGGAGCCGGCGCGCGATCGACACCGCCCCGCGCAGCGACACGTCCATGTCCGGCAGCTCCTGCGAGGCGAACGCGGACGCCGAGTACACCGAGGCGCCCGCCTCGGACACCATCACCTTCGTCAGCTTCAGTTCGGGGTGCCGGGTGATGAGATCGCCGGCGAGCCGGTCGGTCTCGCGGGACGCCGTACCGTTGCCGATCGCGACCAGTTCGACGGCGTGCTCCTTCGCGAGCCGGGCCAGCTTGGCGATCGACTCGTCCCACCGGTTCGCCGGGACGTGCGGGTGGATCACGTCGGTGGCGACGACCTTGCCCGTCGCGTCGACCACGGCGACCTTCACACCCGTACGGAAGCCCGGGTCGAGACCGAGGGTCGCGCGGGTACCGGCCGGAGCGGCGAGCAGCAGGTCGCGCAGGTTCGCCGCGAAGACCCGCACCGCCTCGTCCTCGGCCGCCGTGCGCAGCCTCAGCCGCAGGTCGATGCCGAGATGCACCAGGATGCGCGTGCGCCACGCCCAGCGGACCGTGTCGAGCAGCCACTTGTCGGCGGGGCGCCCCCGGTCGGCGATCCCGAACCGGTGGGCCACCGTGCCCTCGTACGAGGACGGGCCCTCCGTCGCCTCCTCCGGCTCCAGGACGAGGTCCAGGACCTCCTCCTTCTCGCCGCGCAGCATCGCGAGGATCCGGTGCGAGGGCAGCTCGGTGAACGGCTCGGCGAAGTCGAAGTAGTCGGAGAACTTGGCGCCCGCCTCCTCCTTGCCCTCGCGCACCTTGGCGGTCAGCCGCCCGCGCACCCACATGCGCTCCCGCAGCTCGCCGATCAGGTCGGCGTCCTCCGAGAACCGCTCGGTGAGGACGGCCCGCGCGCCGTCCAGGGCGGCCTGCGGATCGGCGACACCCTTGTCGGCGTCCACGAACGCGACAGCCGCGGCGAGGGGGTCGACGCCCGGGTCCCCGAGCAGCCCGTCCGCCAGCGGTTCGAGTCCCGCCTCCCGCGCGATCTGCGCCTTGGTACGCCGCTTCGGCTTGTACGGCAGATAGATGTCCTCCAAGCGCGCCTTGGTCTCCGCGCCCCGGATCCGCGCCTGAAGCTCCTCGGTGAGCTTGCCCTGCTCGCGCACCGAGTCCAGGATCGCCGAACGACGCTCCTCGAGCTCCCGCAGATAGCGCAGCCGCTCCTCGAGCGTGCGCAGCTGCGCATCGTCGAGCATCTCGGTGGCTTCCTTGCGGTAGCGGGCGATGAAGGGCACCGTCGAACCGCCGTCGAGCAGCTCCACGGCGGCCCTGACCTGCCGCTCCTGTACGCCGAGCTCCTCGGCGATCCTGCCTTCGATGGACCCTTGGAGGGGTGTCGTCACGATCCCGTACCGCCTTCTTCGCTGAGGTTGCGCGGCAATTGTGGCAGGTGATGCCGACAATCGGGGATCAGGGCGGCGACTCGCCGGGCGGTGCTGCGCGCCGGGTCAGGCGCGTCGGCCCCGGCCCGCCGACGAGGCACCCCCGAACAGCCGGGCCACCGCCCGGAACGGCAGTGTCACGACGGTGGCGACGGCGCCGCCGATCTGACGCAGGACATCCGCGATGGCACGCAACACGTGTCTCCTCCTTCGGTCTTCGGTGTCCCGTCCGTCCCGGCGGGACGAACGGAGTGATGACCTCCGGGTACCTCGTCAGGGCTTCGGTATGCCTGCCCTCGGCGAACGCCGTACCCTACCGCCGCCCCGGCAGGCTCCAGTTGAACCGGGGCGCCCTCCGTTCCAGGAAGGCGGCGACCCCCTCCGCCGTGTCGCCGTTGCCCTCCGCGCGGCCGCTCCAGTGGGCGTCCCGGTCGGTGCGCCCGTTCGCGAACTCCTTCGCCGCGGCCTGGGTCAGTTGCGAACGCGAGGCCAGGGTCGCGGTGAACTCCGCGACCCGCCGGTCCAGTCCGTCCACGGGCAGCACCTCGTCGACCAGTCCCGTACGCAGTGCCCGCGCGGTGTCGATCAGCTCGCCGGAGAACAGCAGGTACTTGGCGGCGGAGGGCCCCACCAGCGACACCAGCCGCCGGGTGGAGGAGGCCGGATAGACGATCCCGAGCCGGGCCGGGGTCACCCCGAACACCGCTCCCTCCTGCGCGAACCGCAGATCGCAGGCCGCCGCCAGCTGTGCCCCGCCGCCGACGCAGTGTCCCCGGACCGCCGCGAGCGTCGGTTTGGGGAACGCGGCGAGCGCCTCCTCGGCCGCCCCGGCGAGCCGCTGCGCCTCCTGCGGCGACCCCTTGAGCGTGGAGATGTCGGCCCCGGCGCAGAACGTCCCGCCCTCGCCGGTGAGCACCAGCGCCCGCACCCCGGTGTCGTCCGCCAGTGCGTCGAGCAGCGGTGGCAGCGCGCGCCACATCGCGGTCGTCATGGCGTTGCGCTTCGCCGGATGGCGGATGACGACCGTGGCGACCGATCCGGTGACGCTGTGCGACAGCTGCGGCTCCATGCGCCGGATGCTATCCGCCCCGGTCGGGGCGCTGATCAGCAGGAGCGCGTGAAGCGTTACGCGACCTCGGGAGAAGGGGGAGAAGGGGAGAAGGACAGGGAGCGGACAGCGAGGAGGCGGCCATGGCCAGGTCCACCCCACCGCGTGGCGAGGCGGCCAAGCTGAAGAGCGGCTTCGGCCGGCTCGCCGCGCTCGGCGTGATCCTGGTCGTCGCCGGCCTCGTCGGTCTCTTCTACACCGGCTTCGCCACTCTGACGACGATGGTGCTGTTCGGCTGGCTGCTGCTGATCGGCGGCGTGGTCTCGCTGCTGCACGCCGTCCAGGCCCGGCACAGCAACTTCTTCTGGCTCGCGGTGATCGTCGCGGCACTGAACATCGCGGCCGGCGTGGTGGTCCTGCGCACACCGGAGGCGGCGGCCGAGGCGCTGACCATGTTCGCCGCGCTGCTGTTCCTCACCGGCGGAATGTTCCGCCTGGTGGGCAGCATGGTGGTGCGCGGTCCGCAGTTCGGCGTGACGCTCCTGCAGGGCGTCCTGGGCCTCCTCCTCGGAGTCCTGGTGCTGATCACCTGGCCCAGCAGCAGCCAGTACGTGATCGGCGCCTTCCTCTCGCTCACCCTGCTCTTCGACGGGCTCGGTCTGATCGCCACCGGCTACGGCGGGCGCAGGATCGTGGGCATGGTCTCCGACCGGCTGACGGGCCCGGAGAGCACCGGGCCGGGTGTCAAAACCGTACAACCCGAATAGTCCGCCGACACGACACGGAGTGGTAAGGAAACGGTCCCGTAAGCGCCCACGGCATATGTCAACGGTCGGAAACGCTCGATATCCGCTGACTTCCGTTCAGGGCTTCGGTGTGACGCGCATAGTTACCAACACTCGACGTGTGGTGACAATCGAGCGTGAGGGCGGCGACCGGACGATGGACGACCAAGGGCGCGGGCCCGGCCCACGCCCGGAGGACGAGGACAGACCCACCGGGGCGGACACCGTCCCACCGCGCTCGGCACCGCTGCCGTACGAAGGTGTCTGGCGGTTCACCGCCCCCGCCGTCGACGCCTCGGTCCCGCAGGCGCGCCACGCCGTACGGGACCTGCTGCTGCGCCAGGGGGTGCCGGTCGCCGACGACGTGGTCCAGGGGCTGCTGCTGATCGTCTCGGAACTGGTCACCAACGCCGTACGGCACGCGGCACTGCTCTCCCCGATGCTCGCCGTCGAGGTCGCCGTCGGAGCCGAGTGGGTCCGGGTGTCCGTGGAGGACAACCACCCCTACCGCCCGACCGCCCTGGAGGCGGACCACGGCCGCACCGGCGGCCGCGGACTGCTCCTGATGCGCGAGATCACCCGCGAGTCGAACGGCATGTGCGACGTCGAGCACACCGCGAGCGGCGGCAAGGTGATCTGGGCCGCCCTGCCGCTCAAGCCCGCGCGGGGCTGACGGCCGCACGCGCACCCGCTCCGACGGTCACCACCGGCGGCAGGCCCGACGCCCGGGCCCGGGCGGACCCGCGACCGGTCCCGCGACCGGTCCCGCGACCGGTCCCGCGACCGGTCCCGCGACCGGTCCCGCGACCGGTCCCGCGCGGTCACCAGCCCGCCGACGGTCCCGTCAGCTCCCGGACCGCCGGGCGGACCGCGTCCAGCACGGTCATGAACCACGCCGAGAAGGTGTCCTCGGCATGGCGCCGGAGCAGCTCGTCCGGGGTCACGAACGCCGTGGACGCCACCTCCTCGGGATCCGCCCGCAGAGGTGCCTGCACCATGCCGACGAACAGGTGGTTGTACTCCTGCTCGACCAGACCGGAGGTGGGGTCCGGGTGGTTGTAGCGCACGGTGCCCGCCTCGGCGAGCAGCGACGGGGACAGCCCCAGCTCCTCGAAGGTCCGCCGGGCCGCCGCCGCGAACGGCGCCTCACCGGGGTAGGGGTGCCCGCAGCAGGTGTTGGACCACACGCCGGGGGAGTGGTACTTGCCCAGCGCCCGCTGCTGGATCAGCAGCCGGCCGCGCTCGTCGAAGAGGAACACCGAGAACGCCCGGTGCAGCTGCCCAGGGGGCTGATGGGCGGCGAGCTTCTCCGAGGTGCCGATCGTCACGCCGTCTTCGTCGACCAGCTCCAGCAGAATCGCCTCGGCGGTACCGCTCGACGGGTTGTGCGTCGTGGTGGCAGGTGTGATCGGCATACCCATCCTTCATTCGGTCTTCGCGCCCCAAGTCTGCCGCACGAATCCGGCACTCCCGGCACTCCCCCGTACCGCCCGCATGTCCCGCGGGCGGTACGGCCCGCGGCCGGCGCGGGCCGTACCGGAAGAGGGGCCCGGGGGATGACCTGCCCGGACCGGCGGCGGGAGAACCGCGAGGAGCGGGGCGCCGTGAGGGAAAGGGCACAGGTGCGGGGGCGGAAGGGTGCGCCTCCCGGCGCATGAACACCGGCCTCACGCCCCAGTGGCGCCTCCCGCCCCGGCCGCACCCCGCACGCGCCCCCGTCACGTCGGGTCGCGAGACGTCACGTCGCGGCGCCACGTCACGCCGCTCGGACGGCCCCCTCGGCCGGGGGCCGTCTCAGTGGCAGAGCCGGGCCTCATGCTCCGCGTGACCGCGCGGTTCCAGCTGGAAGGTGCAGTGCTGCACGTCGAAGTGGTCGCCCAGGCAGTCCTGCAGCTCGTGCAGCATCTTCTCGTGCCCGATGGCGCTGAGTACCTCGGAGCTGACGACCACGTGCGCGGAGAGCACCGGCATGCCCGAGGTGATGGTCCAGGCGTGCAGATCGTGCACGTCCTCGACGCCTTGCGTGCCCAGGATGTGCGCCCGCACCTGGGCCATGTCCACGTCCTTGGGCGCCGCCTCCAGCAGGACGTCCAGGGTCTCGCGCAGCAGCCTGAAGGCGCGGGGCACGATCAGCACGGCGATCACGAGGGAGGCGATCGGGTCGGCGGCCGTCCAGCCGGTCGCCACGACGACCAGCGCCGAGACGATCACCGCGACCGAGCCGAACGCGTCGGCGGCCACCTCCAGGAACGCCCCGCGCACGTTCAGGCTCTCCTTCTGCCCGCGCATCAGCAGCGTCAGCGACACCAGGTTGGCGACCAGGCCGATCGCGCCGAAGACCAGCGTCAGCCCGCCCTCGGTGGCGGCCGGTGCGATGAACCGCTGGATCGCCTCGTACAGCACGTAGCCGCCCACCCCGAGCAGCAGCAGGCAGTTCGCGAGCGCCGCGAGTATCTCCGCGCGGGCGTAGCCGAAGGTGCGGTGCTCGCTCGGCGGGCGGTTCGCGAAGTGGATCGCCAGCAGAGCCATGCCGAGCCCCAGCGCGTCCGTCGCCATGTGCGCCGCGTCGGCGACGAGGGCGAGCGAGTCGGCCAGCAGACCGCCGATGATCTCGACGACCATGACACCGAGCGTGATCGCCAGCGCCGCCCGCAGCCTGCCGCGGTACGCCGCGCTCGCCGTACCGCCGGGGTGCGCGCCGTACGCGTGCCCGTGATCGTGCCCAGCCCCCATGAAAGCCGTCCCTCCATGACTCGTCCGGATCACAGTGAACTACGGGAGGGGGGTAGGGGGCAACGCGGTACTGAACACCGTTGTCATGTGCCTTGACCTGCGAAAACGGTCCGCAGGTCAAGGCCTGTCGGGGCGGTGTACGGGCCTTCCGGGCAACCCGGTCGGCGGTGTCGGCTAGCACGGGCGCGAGTGCTCCCGGGTGCGGACACGGGCGCCGTCGGACGCCGGGCCGGCCTCACCGTGCGCACGCGCCGGGGTGCGGGGCGTGGCCTCCGTGACGAGATCCACAGGGGGCCCGCACCGGGCTCGCCGCGCGCGCCTTTGCCGCGGGGAGCGTGGAGCGCCCGCCCTCGCGGTGTCCGGCGCGGGGGCGGGAGGTCCCTCGTCCTCCCCGGCGGTACGGTGTGGGCCGGGCCGCCCGCTCGGTTCCTCCCTCGGGCCGGCCGCGGACCTCGATACGGACATTGCGCTGGTCAGAGGCCGGTGGCCTGCTCCTGGCATCGATCGTGGCCCGCCTCGTACGGGTCCAGGGCAACCGCCTTCCTCGACGACGGGCCCGCCCCGAGGGCCCCGTCCGCACCGGGTGGAGTCACGCCGGGGTGATGCCCGCTATGCGCCCCAATGCCCCTTCTGGGTAGGCGGTTTGTGGGCCGACCCCGCTATCCCTGATGATGATCGCGGCAGGGGCGCAGGTGAAACCACAACGATCCAACCGCCGAACGGGCGGTGAACGCGGGTTCAGGGGCATCCGCTAACCTCAGCCGACATGCCGCTCGGAGGCCCCGTACGGCCGCCCCCATCATGTACACGACCGGCGCGGACGCGTCGGTATCCAGGGAGTGAGATTCGGTTGTCGACCGCCATCCTCACCGGCCAGCCGGTTCCGGGTTCGTCGATCGAGGCGGACCTGCGTTCCCTCGGCTTCGACGTGCGGATCGCGCCCGACACCGCGACGGCCGGGACCCTGCTCGCCGAGGTGCCCGCCGGACAGCGGGTCGCCGTCGTCGACGCCCGGTTCGTGGGCCATGAGCACGCGCTCCGCCTCGGCCTCACCGACCCCCGCTTCCCGCTCGCGGCGATCCCCGGTGCCGTCACCGCCCAGCCGGCCGCGCGCCAGGCCCTGTCCCTCGCGATGGACCGCGCGACGGCCGGCGAGGACACCGCGGTCTCCGAGCCCGCCGCCGAGGTCGCCGAGACCACCGGCACCACCGGGCCCGCCGCCCCCGAAGCCGTGACCGGCGATGCCGGCGGGACCGCGTCCGGCGGAGCCCCGGCGCCCGCCGGCACCATCCTCACCGGCGCCCTCTCCGACCGCATCGTCGCCGCCCTGAGCGCCGACGGAAGCGATCCGCACCGCCCCGACCTCGGCAGCCTCGTCGCCACCGTCCCCGACGACCCGCAGGCCCGCAACGAGGCCCGGCAGGCCGTCGCCGCGGTGGACGACGAGGCCGTCCGGCTGAAGTCGGCCGTCAAGGCCCGGGACGGCTTCTTCACCACCTACTGCATCAGCCCGTACTCCCGCTACCTCGCCCGCTGGTGCGCCCGGCGCGGACTGACCCCCAACCAGGTCACCACCGCCTCCCTGCTCACCGCGCTCATAGCGGCCGCCTGCGCCGCCACCGGCACCCGCGCAGGCTTCGTCGCCGCCGGTGTCCTGCTCCTCGCCTCCTTCGTGCTGGACTGCACCGACGGCCAGCTCGCCCGCTACTCCCTGCAGTACTCCACCCTCGGCGCCTGGCTCGACGCCACCTTCGACCGCGCCAAGGAGTACGCCTACTACGCGGGCCTCGCCCTCGGCGCGGCCCGCGGCGGCGACGACGTATGGGCCCTCGCCCTCGGCGCGATGGTCCTGCAGACCTGCCGGCACGTCGTGGACTTCTCCTTCAACGAGGCGAACGCCGACAGCACCGCCGCCACCGCCGACACCAGCCCCACCGCCGCTCTCTCCAGCAAGCTCGACAGCGTCGGCTGGACGGTCTGGGCGCGCCGCATGATCGTCCTCCCGATCGGCGAGCGCTGGGCGATGATCGCGGTCCTCACGGCCCTCACGACCCCCCGCATCACCTTCTACGCCCTGCTGATCGGCTGCGCCTTCGCGGCGACGTACACCACGGCCGGCCGTGTCCTGCGCTCCCTCACCCGCAAGGCCCGCAGGACCGACCGCGCGGCGCGCGCCCTCGCGGACCTCGCCGACACCGGACCGCTCGCCGAACGCCTCGCCGGGGCGCTGAAGCCCACCGCGCGGCGCCTGCCCGGGTTCACCGCCCCCGCCGTCGCCCTGCTCGGCGGCGCCGCCGTCGTCGCCACGGCCGCGCTGACCGGTTTCGGCGGACCGTGGCCCGTCCTCGCCGCCCTCCTGTACGTCCTGACCTCCGCCCTGGCCGTCGCCCGCCCCCTCAAGGGCCCCCTCGACTGGCTGGTCCCGCCGTTCCTGCGCGCCGCCGAGTACGGCACCGTCCTGGCCCTGGCGGCGGGCGCCGGGGTGAACGGAGCGCTTCCGGCCGCCTACGGTCTGGTGGCCGCCGTCGCCTACCATCACTACGACACGGTCTACCGCATCCGCGGCGACGCGGGCGCGCCCCCGCCCTGGCTGGTACGGGCGATCGGAGGGCACGAGGGCCGCACCCTGGCGGTCGTCGTCCTGGCCGCCCTGCTCACCGCCTCGCAGTTCGCCGTCGCGCTCACGGCGCTCGCCGTGGCCGTGGCCCTGCTGGTGCTCCTCGAGAGCATCCGCTTCTGGGTGGCCGCCCACCGGGGCGGCGCACCCGCCGTACACGATGAAGGAGAACCCGCATGATCGGCCTCGTGCTGGCGGCCGGCGCCGGACGGCGTCTGCGTCCCTACACCGACACCCTGCCCAAGGCGCTGGTGCCGGTGGGGCCCGCGGGCATAGAGGGCGAACCGACGGTCCTGGACCTCACCCTCGGCAACTTCGCCGAGATCGGCCTGACCGAGGCCGCCGTCATCGTCGGCTACCGCAAGGAGGCCGTGTACGAGCGCCAGGCGGCCCTGGAGCAGAAGTACGGGCTCAAGCTCACCCTCATCGACAACGACAAGGCCGAGGAGTGGAACAACGCCTACTCCCTGTGGTGCGGCCGTGACGCCCTCAAGGACGGCGTGATCCTCGCCAACGGCGACACCGTGCACCCGGTCTCCGTCGAGAAGACGCTCCTCGCCGCGCGCGGCGAGGGCAGGCGGATCATCCTCGCCCTCGACACCGTGAAGTCCCTCGCGGACGAGGAGATGAAGGTCGTCGTCGACCCCGGCAAGGGCATGACGAGGATCACCAAGCTCATGGACCCCGCCGAGGCCACCGGCGAGTACATCGGCGTCACCCTCATCGAGGGCGACGCCGCTCCCGCGCTGGCCGACGCGCTGAAGACCGTGTGGGAGACCGACCCGCAGCAGTTCTACGAGCACGGCTACCAGGAACTGGTCAACCGCGGCTTCCGGATCGACGTGGCGCCGATCGGCGACGTCGACTGGGTGGAGATCGACAACCACGACGATCTCACCCGTGGACGGGAGATCGCATGCCAGTACTGACCCGGCTCATCCCCTCTCCCCTCGTCGTCGACATCCGCCCCGGTGCCCTCGACGACCTGGGCGGGGTCCTCGCCGACGAGCGCATCGCCCAGTCCGGCCGTCTCGCCGTCGCCGTCAGCGGCGGCTCCGGAGCCGGACTGCGCGAGCGGCTCTCCCCGTCGCTGCCCGGCGCCACCTGGTACGAGGTCGGCGGCGGCACCCTCGACGACGCGGTCCGGCTGGCCGGCGCCATAAAGGCCGGACACTACGACGCCATCGTCGGACTGGGCGGCGGCAAGATCATCGACTGCGCCAAGTTCGCCGCGGCGCGCGTCGGCCTTCCGCTGGTCGCGGTACCGACGAACCTCGCGCACGACGGCCTGTGCTCGCCGGTCGCCACCCTCGACAACGACGCGGGCCGCGGCTCCTACGGCGTGCCGAACCCGATCGCGGTCGTCATCGACCTCGACGTCATCCGGAACGCCCCGGCACGCTACGTGCGCGCCGGGATCGGCGACGCCGTCTCCAACATCTCCGCCGTCGCGGACTGGGAACTGGCCTGCAGGGTCAAGGGCGAGCGGATCGACGGGCTCGCCGCCGCCATGGCCCGGCAGGCCGGCGAGTCCGTGCTGCGCCACCCCGGAGGCATCGGCGACAACGACTTCCTCCAGGTGCTCGCCGAGGCACTGGTCCTCAGCGGCATCGCCATGTCGGTGTCCGGCGACTCGCGGCCCTCCTCCGGCGCCTGCCACGAGATCAACCACGCCTTCGACCTGCTCCACCCCAAGCGGGCCGCCGCCCACGGAGAGCAGTGCGGCCTGGGCGCGGCCTTCGCGATGTACCTGCGCGGCGCGCACGACGAGTCGGTGTACATGGCCGACGTACTGCGCCGGCACGGACTCCCGGTACTGCCTCAGGAGATCGGCTTCACGGCGGACGAGTTCGTCAAAGTCGTCGAATTCGCCCCCGAGACCCGCCCCGGCCGCTTCACGATCCTCGAACATCTCGACCTGAAGACCGAACAGATCAAGGACGTCTACGCCGACTATGTCAAGGCCATCGGTAGCTGAACTCCGTCCGGTCGTCCACCCCGCGGGGGTGAAGGACCGGCGCAGCGGTGAGCACTGGATGGGACGCCTCTACATGCGTGAGGTGTCCCTGCGGGTGGACCGCTACCTGGTGAACACCAGGGTCACGCCCAACCAGCTCACGTATCTGATGACCGTCTTCGGTGTCCTCGCCGCCCCGGCCCTGCTGGTGCCGGGGATCACGGGGGCGGTCCTCGGCCTGGTCATGGTGCAGCTGTACCTGCTGCTGGACTGCGTGGACGGCGAGGTGGCCCGCTGGAAGCAGCAGTTCTCGCTCAGCGGGGTCTACCTGGACCGGGTCGGCGCCTACCTGTGCGACGCGGCCGTCCTCGTCGGTCTCGGCCTGCGCGCCGCCGACCTGTGGGGCACCGGCCGCATCGACTGGCTCTGGGCCTTCCTCGGCACCCTGGCCGCCCTCGGAGCCGTCCTGATCAAGGCCGAGACCGACCTGGTCGGTGTGGCCCGCCACCAGGGCGGACTGCCGCCGGTCAAGGAGTCCGCCGCCGAGCCGCGCTCCTCCGGCATGGCGCTGGCCCGCCGGGCCGCCGGAGCCCTGAAGTTCCACCGGCTGATCCTCGGCATGGAGGCGTCGCTGCTGATCGTGGTCCTCGCGATCGCCGACGCCGCCCGGGGCGACCTGTTCTTCACCCGCCTGGGCGTCGCCGTCCTCGCCGGGATAGCCCTGCTCCAGACCGTGCTGCACCTGGTGTCCGTCCTGGCTTCGAGCAGGCTGAGGTGACCGCTGTGGGATCCTCCCTCAAGGTCGGCGCGGTGATCATCACCATGGGCAACCGCCCCGAGGAACTGCGGGCCCTGCTCGACTCGGTCGCCAAGCAGGAGGGCGACCCGGTCCGGGTCGTCGTCGTCGGCAACGGCTCGCCCGTCCCGGAGGTCCCCGACGGCGTGCGCACCGTCGAGCTGCCGGAGAACCTCGGCATCCCCGGCGGCCGCAACGTCGGCATCGAGGCGTTCGGTCCGGGCGGCCGGGACGTCGACATCCTGCTGTTCCTCGACGACGACGGCCTCCTGGCCCACCACGACACCGCCGAGCTGTGCCGCCGGGCCTTCGCCGACGACCCGGAGCTCGGCATCATCAGCTTCCGCATCGCCGACCCGGAGACCGGTGGCACCCAGCGCCGCCACGTGCCCCGGCTGCGCGCCGCCGACCCGATGCGCTCCTCCCGGGTGACCACCTTCCTCGGCGGCGCCAACGCCGTACGCACCAGGGTCTTCGCCGACGCCGGGGTGCTGCCCGACGCGTTCTTCTACGCGCACGAGGAGACCGACCTGGCCTGGCGGGCCCTCGACGCGGGCTGGATGATCGACTACCGGTCCGACATGGTGCTGTACCACCCGACCACCGCCCCCTCGCGGCACGCGGTCTACCACCGCATGGTCGCCCGCAACCGTGTCTGGCTGGCCCGTCGCAACCTTCCCGCGCCCCTGGTCCCCCTCTACCTGGGCGTCTGGATGCTGCTCACCCTGCTCCGCAGACCGTCGCGCCCGGCCCTCAAGGCCTGGTTCGGCGGTTTCCGGGAGGGGTGGGCCACCCCCTGCGGCCCGCGCCGGCCCATGAAGTGGCGTACGGTGTGGCGGCTGACCCGACTGGGCCGGCCCCCTGTCATCTGACAAGCTCGTGTCCGGAACACCGGGGTCGCACCCAGGCCCCCCGGCGCATGCCGGACCCGTACGGGCCCGCGCATCTCGAAGAGGGAAAGCTTTCACCAGTGAGTGAGACAACGCACGACGGCACGGTCGCGGTCAGCGCGTCCGGGCCGCCCGACGAGGGCCTCACGGCGGCCGAGCTCGCCGCCAAGTACGGGCTGACGGTCAGCGGCGCCCGGCCGTCGCTCGTCGAGTACGTCCGTCAGCTCTGGGGGCGCCGGCACTTCATCCTCACGTTCTCGCGGGCGAAGCTGACGGCGCAGTACAGCCAGGCCAAGCTGGGCCAGCTGTGGCAGGTGGCCACCCCGCTGCTGAACGCGGCCGTGTACTTCTTCATCTTCGGTCTGCTGCTGGGCGCCCGTAAGGGCATCCCCAGCGACATCTACGTGCCGTTCCTGGTCACCGGCGTGTTCGTGTTCACCTTCACGCAGAGTTCGGTGCTCGCGGGCGTGCGCGCCATCTCCGGCAACCTGGGCCTGGTGCGGGCCCTGCACTTCCCGCGGGCCGCGCTGCCGGTCTCCTTCGCGCTGCAGCAGCTCCAGCAACTGCTGTTCTCGATGGTCGTCCTGGTCGTCGTGGTGATGGCGTTCGGCAGCATGCCCGCCCTGTCCTGGCTGCTGGTGATCCCCGCGCTGCTGCTCCAGTTCGTCTTCAACACCGGCCTGGCGCTGCTCTTCGCCCGCCTGGGCAGCAGCACCCCCGACCTGGCCCAGCTGATGCCGTTCGTGCTGCGCACCTGGATGTACGCCTCGGGCGTCATGTTCAGCATCCCGGCGATGCTCGCCGACAAGGACGTCCCGCACTGGCTGGCCGACGTCCTGCAGTGGAACCCGGCCGCGGTCTACATGGACCTGGTCCGCTTCGCGATGATCGACGACTACGGCTCCTCGTACCTGCCGCCGCACGTGTGGGCCTTCGCGGCGGGCTGGGCGCTGCTGGCCGGCGTGATCGGCTTCGTCTACTTCTGGAAGGCGGAAGAGAGGTACGGCCGTGGCTGACGAGAGGACGGACACCCACATCCCCACCGTCATCGCGGACGACCTGCACATCGTCTACCGGGTCAACGGCGCCCGCGGCGGCCGCGGCAGCGCCACGGCGGCGCTCAGCCGGATGATACGGCGGGGCAAGGACGACGACGCACGGGGTGTGCGCAAGGTGCACGCCGTGCGCGGGGTCTCCTTCGTCGCCCACCGCGGCGAGGCCATCGGCCTGATCGGCTCCAACGGCTCGGGCAAGTCGACCCTGCTGCGGGCCATCGCCGGCCTGCTTCCCGCCGAGAAGGGCAAGGTCTACACCGACGGCCAGCCCTCCCTCCTCGGCGTCAACGCCGCCCTGATGAACGACCTGACGGGCGAACGGAACGTCATACTCGGCGGGCTGGCCATGGGCATGACCCGCGAGCAGATCAAGGAGCGCTACCAGGAGATCGTCGACTTCTCCGGCATCAACGAGAAGGGCGACTTCATCACCCTGCCGATGCGCACCTACTCCTCCGGCATGGCCGCCCGGCTGCGCTTCTCCATCGCGGCGGCCAAGGACCACGACGTCCTGATGATCGACGAGGCCCTGGCCACCGGCGACCGCAAGTTCCAGAAGCGCTCCGAGGCGCGGATCCGGGAACTGCGCAAGCACGCCGGGACGGTGTTCCTGGTCAGCCACAACAACAAGTCGATCCGCGACACCTGCGACCGCGTGCTGTGGCTGGAGCGCGGCGAGCTGCGCATGGACGGACCGACCGAAGAGGTGCTCAAGGAGTACGAGAAGTTCACCGGTAAGTAGCCCAGTCCCTCAGGGCCCCGCCACCACTGGCCCATGGGGTCCGGTGTCCGCAAAAGAAGCGTCAACTCCTGCCGTGCGCAGGAATCTTGACACCGGTCGGCGCGTTGTTCCGAGGCGCGGGGACACCCCGGCGGTCCGTACCGCGCTGTACAACGTAAGCTGTAGCGGTGCCTAAAGACGGCAATCAGGGCCATAACGCGCGACACCGACCGGTGACCCGGCCGGGTGGAAGTGCGGGCGGCGTGTCCGAAATAGTGTGTATTGGGTCGGCAGTGTAGAACGGGAGATGTGACGGCAATGGCTACGGAGACTTCCCTGCTCAACGCAGTGTGCGCCGTCCCCGTCCAGGGCAGTCCGCGATGACCCGAACCCGCACGGCGCGAGCGGCCGACCCCGGGCGCGCTCCCCTGGACACCGAACGCGCCACCCTCGACAAGGCCGCCGCCGAGAACTTCCCGGTGGCGCCGTTCTTCCTGCCCGGAGCCTGGCGCGCCGACCTGATGGCGGTCTACGGCTACGCCCGGCTCGTCGACGACATCGGCGACGGCGATCTGGCCCCCGGCGGCGCCGACGCCGCACTGCTCGGCGTCGCCCCCGACCGGGCAGACGACCGGACGGCGCTGCTGGACGCCTTCGAGGCGGATCTGCACCGTGTGTTCGACTCGGTCCCGCGCCATCCGCTGCTGCGCCGGCTCCAGCCGACGGTCCGCCGCCGCGGCCTGCCCCCCGAACCCTTCCTGGGCCTGATCGCCGCCAACCGCCAGGACCAGGTCGTCAGCCGCTACCAGACCTACGACGACCTGCTCGCCTACTGCGAACTGTCGGCCAACCCGGTCGGCCGCCTGGTCCTCGGCGTCACCGGGACCTCGACCCCCGAGCGGATCCGCCGCTCCGACGCGGTCTGCACCGCCCTCCAGATCGTCGAGCACCTCCAGGACGTCACCGAGGACCTCGGCCGCGACCGCGTCTACCTGCCCGCCGAGGACATGAAACGCTTCCACGTCGACGAGGCGGACCTCGCCGCGCCGCACGCCGGCGCGTCGGTGCGCGCGCTGATCGCGTTCCAGGCGCAGCGCGCCCGCGAGCTCCTGGACGAGGGCGCTCCCCTGGTGGACAGCGTCCGCGGCAGGCTGAAGCTGCTGCTCGCGGGGTTCGTGGCAGGGGGACGGGCGGCCCTGGGCGCGATCGCCGCCGCCGAATACGACGTACTTCCCGGCCCGCCCAAGCCCGGCAAGGTCCGGCTGCTGCGCGAGGCCGGCACGACGCTGCGAGGAGAGGGGTGATCCGGGCCGTGGAGCCGGACACACACACGTCGGCGCCGGTGCTCGCCGCCTACCGGTACTGCGAGGCCGTCACCGGACAGCAGGCCCGGAACTTCGCCTACGGCATCCGGCTGCTGCCGACGCCCAAGCGGCGCGCGATGTCGGCGCTCTACGCGTTCTCCCGGCGCGTCGACGACATCGGCGACGGCACGCTGCCGGACGACGTCAAGGCCGCCCGGCTCGAGGACACCCGGGCGCTGCTCACCCGGGTCCGGGACGGGGCGGTCGACGAGGACGACACCGACCCGGTCGCCGTCGCCCTCGCGCACACCGCGCAGCAGTTCCCGGTCCCGCTCGGCGGTCTGGACGAGCTGATCGACGGCGTCCAGATGGACCTGCGCGGCGAGACCTACGAGACCTGGGACGACCTGAAGGTCTACTGCCGCTGCGTCGCCGGCGCCATCGGGCGGGTCTCCCTCGGCGTCTTCGGCACCGAACCCGGGGCCCGGGGCGCCGAACGCGCCCCCGAGTACGCCGACACGCTGGGGCTCGCGCTCCAGCTCACCAACATCCTGAGGGACGTCCGGGAGGACGCCGAGGGCGGGCGCACCTATCTGCCCGCCGACGACCTGGCCAAGTTCGGCTGCTCGGCCGGGTTCGGCGGGCCGACCCCGCCGGAGGGATCCGACTTCGCCGGCCTCGTCCACTTCGAGGTGCGCCGGGCCCGCGCCCTGTTCGCCGAGGGCTACCGGCTGCTGCCCATGCTCGACCGGCGCAGCGGCGCCTGTGTCGCCGCCATGGCCGGCATCTACCGCCGTCTCCTCGACCGCATCGAGCGCGAGCCCGAGGCCGTGCTGCGCGGCCGGGTCTCCCTGCCCGGACGGGAGAAGGCCTACGTCGCGGTGCGCGGCCTGTCCGGCCTGGACACCCGGCACGTCACCCGGCGGACCGTCAGGAGGCGCGCCTGATGGACACACCACTCCCGCCCGACGGCGCCGCCGGCAAGCGGGGCGCAACCCTCCGCCGCCGCCCTGCGTCCCTGACCGGGACGGCCCGCCGCGCACCGATCCGGTGGCACGGCGGCCGGGCAGGGGAGGGCACGCCATGACCCGTGTCACCAGCTCCGGGAACCCGCCCGCCGGCGACGACGCCCCGGCGAGGCGGCACGCCGTCGTGGTCGGCGGCGGGCTCGCCGGCGCCACCGCCGCGCTCGCGCTCGCCGACGCCGGCGTGCGCGTCACCCTGCTCGAAGGCCGCCCCCGGCTCGGCGGGCTCGTCTTCTCCTTCCAGCGCGGCGACCTGACCGTCGACAACGGCCAGCACGTCTACCTGCGCTGCTGCACCGCCTACCGCTGGTTCCTCGACCGGATCGAGGGGGCGGCCCTGGCACCACTGCAGAACCGTCTCGACGTGCCCGTGATCGACGCCGACCGGCCCGAGGGACGCCGGCTCGGCCGGCTGCGCCGCGACCCGCTGCCCGTACCCCTGCACCTGGGACGCAGCCTCGCCGCCTACCCGCACCTCTCGCTCGCCGAACGGGCGAACGTGGGCCGGGCCGCGCTCGCGCTCAAGGGACTCGACCTCGCCGATCCCGCTCTCGACGACCAGGACTTCGGCAGCTGGCTGGCCGCGCACGGCCAGTCGCCGCGCGCCGTCGAGGCACTGTGGGACCTGGTGGGGGTCGCCACCCTCAACGCGGTCGCGGGCGACGCGTCCCTGGCGCTCGCCGCGATGGTCTTCAAGACCGGTCTGCTGTCCGACCCGGGCGCGGCCGACATCGGCTGGGCCCACGTCCCCCTGGGCGACCTGCACGACCGGCTGACCCGCAAGGCGCTCGACTCCGCGGGCGTCCGCACCGAGGTCCGTACCCGCGTCACCTCCGTCTCCCGGCGCGGCGACGGGAGCTGGAGCGTGCAGGTTCCCGGCGAGACCCTCGACGCGGACGCCGTCGTCCTCGCCGTGCCGCAGCGCGAGGCGTACGACCTGCTGCCCGCCGGAGCGCTCGACGACCCCGGGCGGCTGCTCGGCATCGGCACCGCGCCGATCCTCAACCTCCACGTCGTCTACGACCGCACGGTGCTCACCAGTCCCTTCTTCGCTGCCCTCGGCAGCCCCGTGCAGTGGGTCTTCGACCGCACCCGGGCCTCCGGCCTGCGGGAAGGGCAGTACCTGGCCGTCTCGCAGTCGGTCGCCCAGAACGACATCGACGAGCCCGTGGCCGTGCTGCGCGAGCGCTACCTGCCCGAACTGGAGCGCCTGCTGCCGGGCACCCGCGGCGCCACCGTGCGGGACTTCTTCGTCACCAGGGAGCGCACCGCCACGTTCGCCCCCGCTCCCGGCGTCGGACGGCTCAGGCCCGGCGCCCGCACCAAGGCTCCCGGCCTGTACCTGGCCGGAGCGTGGACCGCCACCGGGTGGCCCGCGACCATGGAGGGTGCGGTCCGCAGCGGCGTCGGCGCGGCGGACGCCGCGCTGAGCAGCCTGGGCCGGCCCCGCCCCCGCCACCTCTTCGCGTGGGACGGGGCGGCCGGCCGCGGCGCCCCGGGCCCCGCCGTGCGAGAGGGACTCCGGTGAGCGCCGACGCACCCGCCGTGGCGGGCCCCCGCACCCCCGGTACCGCAACAAGAGGAGAGACTGTGCCCACTGTGCCCCCGGCCTCGAAGGCCGCTGGAAGGACCGCGGCGGACGTGCCCGCGCTCCTGGAGCGCGGCAGGACACTGGCCATGCCGGTACTGCGGGCGGCCATCGACCGCCTGGCGCCCCCCATGGACACCGTCGCCGCCTACCACTTCGGCTGGATCGACGCCCAGGGCAGGCCCGCCGACGGCGACGGCGGCAAGGCCGTGCGCCCCGCGCTCGCCGTGCTGTCCGCCGAGGTCACCGGCGCCGCCCCCGAAGTCGGCGTCCCCGGCGCGGTCGCCGTCGAACTCGTCCACAACTTCTCCCTGCTGCACGACGACCTCATGGACGGCGACGAGCAGCGCAGGCACCGCGACACCGTCTGGAAGGTGCACGGCCCCGCCCAGGCCATCCTGGTCGGCGACGCCCTGTTCGCCCTCGCCAACGAGGTGCTGCTGGAACTCGGCACCGCCGAGGCCGGCCGGGCCGCCCGCCGGCTGACCACCGCCACCCGCGCCCTCATCGACGGCCAGGCACAGGACATCTCCTACGAGCACCGCGACCGGGTCGGCGTCGAGGAGTGCCTGGAGATGGAGGGCAACAAGACCGGCGCCCTGCTCGCCTGCGCCAGCTCCGTCGGAGCGGTGCTCGGCGGCGCCGACCCGCGTACCGCGGACACCCTGGAGAAGTACGGCTACCACCTCGGCCTGGCCTTCCAGGCAGTCGACGACCTCCTCGGCATCTGGGGCGACCCGGCGGCCACCGGCAAGCAGACCTGGAGCGATCTGCGCCAGCGCAAGAAGTCCCTCCCGGTCGTGGCGGCGCTCGCCGAGGGCGGCCCGGCCTCCGGGCAGCTCGCGGAGATCCTCGCCGCCGACGCGGGCAGCAGTGACTTCGCGAACTTCTCCGAGGAGGAGTTCGCGGCCCGTGCGGCCCTCATCGAGCAGGCCGGCGGACGGGAGTGGACCGCCCAGGAAGCACGTCGACAGCACACCATCGCCATCGAGGCCCTCGACGCCGTCGACATGCCCGACAGGGTGCGGGAGCAGTTCACCGCGCTCGCGGACTTCGTCGTCGTACGAAAGAGATGATCACTATCGGTCGAATAACCCTCGCGTAGTCGCCGGCCGGTGTTGCGGGGAGGTACGGCACCGGCCGACGGCGGACCCACAGCAGACGCACACATTGCAGGACTGCACGAAGGGGAAGCCATGACAGCGACGACCGACGGAAGCACCGGGGCGGCCCTGCCGTCCTCGGTGGCCGCGGCCAGCGACACCGACACCGACATCCCCGCGGCGGCCGGGGTACCCGACATCGCCGCCGACGCCATGCGGCGCGCCACCGAGTTCCTGCTGTCCCGCCAGGACGACCAGGGCTGGTGGAAGGGAGACCTCGAGACCAACGTCACGATGGACGCCGAGGACCTGCTGCTGCGTCAGTTCCTGGGCATCCTCGAGGAGGAGACCACCCGGGCCGCCGCCCTGTTCATCCGGGGCGAGCAGCGCGAGGACGGCACCTGGGCCACCTTCTACGGCGGACCCGGCGACCTCTCCGCCACCATCGAGGCGTACGTCGCGCTGCGGCTGGCCGGCGACCGGCCGGACGCCCCGCACATGGCGCGTGCCGCCGCCTGGGTCCGCGACCGGGGCGGGGTCGCCGCCTCCCGGGTCTTCACCCGGATCTGGCTGGCCCTGTTCGGCTGGTGGAAGTGGGAGGACCTGCCCGAACTCCCGCCCGAGCTGATCTGGTTCCCGTCCTGGGTGCCGCTCAACATCTACGACTTCGGCTGCTGGGCCCGCCAGACCATCGTCCCGTTGACGATCGTCTCCGCCCAGCGGCCGGTACGACCCGCCCCGTTCCCGCTCGACGAACTGCACACCGACCCGGCCAGGCCCAACCCTCCCGGACGGATGGCACCGGCGATCAGCTGGGACGGCGCCTTCCAGCGGCTCGACAAGGGCCTGCACGCACTGCGCCGGGCCGTCCCGCGCCGGCTGCGCAGGGCGGCGATGAACACCGCGGCCCGCTGGATCATCGAGCGGCAGGAGAACGACGGCTGCTGGGGCGGCATCCAGCCGCCCGCCGTCTACTCCGTCATCGCGCTGCACCTGCTCGGCTACGACCTGAACCACCCGGTGATGCGGGCCGGACTCCGGTCCCTCGACCGGTTCGCGGTGTGGCGCGAGGACGGCGCCCGGATGATCGAGGCCTGCCAGTCCCCGGTGTGGGACACCTGCCTCGCGACCATCGCCCTCGCCGACGCCGGTCTGCCCGCCGACCACCCCCGACTGGTCAGAGCCGCCGACTGGATGCTCGGCGAACAGGTCGTACGGCCCGGCGACTGGTCGGTGCGCAGGCCCGGACTGGCGCCCGGGGGATGGGCGTTCGAGTTCCACAACGACAACTACCCCGACATCGACGACACCGCCGAGGTGGTCCTCGCACTCCGCCGGGTCAAGCACCACGACCCGGAGCGGGTGGACAACGCCATCGGCCGCGGGGTCCGCTGGAACCTCGGCATGCAGTCCCGCAACGGCGCCTGGGGCGCCTTCGACGTCGACAACACCAGCCCGTTCCCCAACCGGCTGCCGTTCTGCGACTTCGGCGAGGTCATCGACCCGCCGTCGGCCGATGTCACCGCGCACGTCGTGGAGATGCTCGCCGTCGAAGGGCTCGCCCACGACCCGCGCACCAGGCGCGGCATCCGGTGGCTGCTCGCCGAACAGGAGCCGGACGGTTCGTGGTTCGGACGCTGGGGCGTCAACTACCTCTACGGCACCGGGTCCGTGGTGCCCGCGCTGGTCGCCGCCGGCCTCCCCGGCTCGCACCCGGCCGTCCGACGGGCCGTGTCCTGGCTGGAGTCGGTCCAGAACGAGGACGGAGGATGGGGCGAGGACCTGCGCTCCTACCGCGACTCCCGCGAGTGGAGCGGCAAGGGCGCCTCGACCCCCTCGCAGACCGGCTGGGCGCTGATGGCCCTGCTGGCGGCGGGCGAGAAGGAGTCCGCGGCCGTCGAACGCGGCATCACCTGGCTGGCGGCCACCCAGCACGAGGACGGCTCCTGGGACGAGCCCTACTTCACGGGCACCGGGTTCCCCTGGGACTTCTCCATCAACTACCACCTCTACCGGCAGGTCTTCCCGCTCACCGCGCTCGGCCGGTACGTGAACGGGGAGCCGTTCGCCAAGCCGCCGGCTGCTCGGCCGGCGGAGGCGCCGGGAGTGCAGCCGGGGGCGGACACGGCGGCTGCCGGTGCGCCGGGCGCCGGCGCACCGCAGCAACCGGCCGAGGCGAAGGGCGGCTGATGAGCCCCCGGGCGGCCCCGGCGCCGTTGCTGATCGCCTGCGCGCTCGGCATCGAGCGGCTCGCCCTGAGGGGGATGGGCCGCGGCGGCCCCGGCGGACCGGTCACCGTCCTGCGCACCGGCATGGGGCCCGCGGCGGCCGAGCGTTCCGTCACCCGGGCGCTCGCCGGCCCGGCGCTGCGCGACGCCGCCGTGCTGGCCACCGGCTTCTGCGCCGGGCTGGCCCCCGGAATGCACCCCGGCGACCTGGTGGTCGCCGGGGAGACCCGCGACCCGCGCGGCAGCGTGCCGTGCGTGCGGACCGACCTGCTGGTGAAGGAGCTGGCACGGGTCGCGCCGGGGCGCACCGTCCACATCGGGCCGCTCACCGGCTCCGAGCACGTGGTCCGGGGGCACGAACGGTCCGAGCTGCTCACCACCGGCGCGATCGCGGTCGACATGGAGTCCGCGGCCACGCTCCTGAGCGCCGTCCGCGCGGGTGCGCGCCCTGTTGCGGCCGTACGGGTGGTCGTGGACGCTCCTGAACATGAACTGGTCCGGATCGGCACGGTGCGCGGTGGAATATCGGCTTTCCGCGTTCTTCGTTCCGTTCTTCCCGCGTATCTCGAATGGCACCGTTCCTTGCTGCTCCCCAGGAGGTGAGCCAGATGGCCATGCCGCTGCGTCAGTCCATCAAGGTCGCTACATACTTGGCCGAACAGAAGCTCCGCAGGCGGGACAAGTTCCCGCTGATCGTCGAGCTGGAACCGCTCTTCGCCTGCAACCTCGCCTGTGAGGGCTGCGGGAAGATCCAGCACCCGGCCGGGGTGCTCAAGCAGCGCATGCCGGTCGCGCAGGCCGTGGGCGCGGTGCTGGAGTCCGGGGCGCCGATGGTGTCGATCGCCGGCGGCGAGCCGCTGATGCACCCTCAGATCGACGAGATCGTGCGCCAGCTGGTGGGCCGGCGCAAGTACGTGTTCCTGTGCACCAACGCCATGCTGCTGCGCAAGAAGATGGACAAGTTCACCCCGTCGCCGTACTTCGCGTTCGCCGTGCACATCGACGGACTGCGCAAGCGGCACGACGAGTCCGTCGCGAAGGAGGGCGTGTTCGACGAGGCGGTGGCCGCCATCAAGGAGGCCAAGCGACGCGGCTTCCGGGTCACCACCAACTCGACCTTCTTCAACACCGACACCCCGCAGACCATCATCGAGGTGCTCAACTACCTCAACGACGACCTCCGGGTCGACGAGATGATGATCTCGCCCGCCTACGCCTACGAGAAGGCCCCCGACCAGGAGCACTTCCTCGGCGTGGAGCAGACCCGCGAGCTGTTCAGGAAGGCGTTCGCCGGGGGCAACCGCCGCCGCTGGCGGCTCAACCACTCGCCACTGTTCCTGGACTTCCTCGAGGGCAGGGTCGACTTCCCGTGCACCGCGTGGGCGATCCCGAACTACTCGCTCTTCGGCTGGCAGCGTCCCTGCTACCTGATGAGCGACGGCTATGTGCCGACGTACCGGGAGTTGATCGAGGAGACCGACTGGGACAAGTACGGCCGCGGCAAGGACCCGCGCTGCGCCAACTGCATGGCGCACTGCGGCTACGAGCCCACCGCGGTCCTCGCCACCATGGGGTCCCTGAAGGAGTCCCTGCGCGCCCTGCGCGAGACGGTCTCGGGAAACGGGGAGTGACGCCGTGACCGCTGTCTCCCTCGGGGTCCCCGAGGTGCCGGTCCGGCCGCTGGCTCGGCGCCGCAGGAGCCGGAAGATCCAGGTCGGGTCGGTGGCGGTGGGCGGGGACGCGCCGGTGTCGGTGCAGTCGATGACGACGACGCGGACCTCGGACATCGGGGCGACGCTGCAGCAGATCGCGGAGCTGACGGCGTCGGGCTGTCAGATCGTGCGGGTGGCGTGTCCCACGCAGGACGACGCGGACGCGCTGGCGACGATCGCGCGCAAGTCGCAGATTCCGGTGATCGCCGATATTCACTTCCAGCCGAAGTACGTGTTCGCGGCGATCGAGGCGGGCTGTGCGGCGGTGCGGGTGAACCCGGGCAACATCAAGCAGTTCGACGACAAGGTCAAGGAGATCGCGAAGGCGGCCGGGGAGCACGGCACGCCGATCCGGATCGGGGTGAACGCCGGCTCGCTGGACCGGCGGCTGCTGCAGAAGTACGGGAAGGCGACGCCGGAGGCGCTGGCGGAGTCGGCGCTGTGGGAGGCGTCGCTGTTCGAGGAGCACGGCTTTCGGGACATCAAGATCTCGGTCAAGCACAACGATCCGGTGGTGATGGTGGAGGCCTACCGGCAGCTGGCGGCGCAGTGCGACTATCCGCTGCACCTGGGGGTGACCGAGGCGGGGCCGGCGTTCCAGGGCACGATCAAGTCGGCGGTGGCGTTCGGGGCGCTGCTCTCGCAGGGGATCGGGGACACGATCCGGGTGTCGCTGTCGGCGCCGCCGGTGGAGGAGGTCAAGGTCGGCCTGCAGATCCTGGAGTCGCTGAATCTCAAGCAGCGGGGTCTGGAGATCGTTTCGTGTCCGTCCTGCGGGCGTGCGCAGGTGGATGTGTACAAGATGGCGGACGAGGTGACGGCGGGTCTGGAGGGGATGGACGTGCCGTTGCGGGTGGCGGTGATGGGCTGTGTGGTGAACGGTCCGGGGGAGGCCCGGGAGGCCGATCTGGGGGTGGCGTCCGGCAACGGCAAGGGGCAGATCTTCGTGAAGGGCGAGGTGATCAAGACCGTGCCGGAGTCGAAGATCGTGGAGACCCTCATCGAGGAGGCCATGAAGATCGCCGAACAGATGGAAGCCGACGGCGCCGGCTCCGGCGCCCCGGCCGGTACCGGAAAGCCGGCAGTGACGGTGGGTTGAGACGAGGCACGGACCGATAGGGGGCCGAGCGTGACGATACTGGAGAGCATCAGGCAACCACGCGACCTGAAGGCGTTGTCCGAGGCGGAACTCGGTGAACTGTCCGAAGAGATCAGAGAGTTCCTGGTGCACGCGGTTGCCAGGACCGGCGGTCATCTCGGCCCCAACCTGGGCGTGGTGGAGCTCACCGTCGCCCTGCACCGGGTCTTCGAGTCACCCGTCGACCGCATCCTGTGGGACACGGGTCACCAGAGCTACGTGCACAAGCTCCTGACGGGCCGTCAGGATTTTTCCAAGCTGCGCGGCAAGGGCGGCCTCTCCGGCTACCCCTCGCGCGAGGAGTCCGAGCACGACGTCATCGAGAACAGCCACGCCTCCACGGCACTGGGCTGGGCCGACGGGCTGGCCAAGGCACGCCGGGTGCAGGGGGAGAAGGGGCACGTCGTCGCGGTGATCGGCGACGGAGCCCTGACCGGCGGCATGGCCTGGGAGGCGCTGAACAACATCGCCGCCGCCAAGGACCGCCCGCTGATCATCGTCGTCAACGACAACGAGCGCTCCTACGCCCCGACCATCGGCGGCCTCGCCGACCACCTCGCGACCCTGCGCACCACCGACGGCTACGAACGGGTGCTCGCCTGGGGCAAGCACGTGCTCCGGCACACCCCCGTGATCGGCGGCACCGTCTACGAGGCGCTGCATGGCGCGAAGAAGGGCTTCAAGGACGCCTTCGCTCCCCAGGGCCTCTTCGAGGACCTGGGCCTGAAGTACGTCGGCCCCATCGACGGGCACGACATCGGGGCCGTGGAGTCCGCCCTGCGCCGCGCCAAACGCTTCCACGGGCCCGTCCTGGTCCACTGCCTCACCGAGAAGGGCCGCGGCTACCAGCCCGCCCTGGCGGACGAGGCGGACCGCTTCCACACCGTCGGCGTGATGGACCCCCTCACCTGCGCCCCGCTCGCACCGGCCGGAGGCCCGTCCTGGACCTCCGTCTTCGGCGAGGAGATCGTCCGCGTCGGTGAAGAACGCGAGGACGTGGTGGCGATCACCGCCGCCATGCTGCATCCGGTCGGCCTGGGTACCTTCGCCGAGCGGTTCCCGGACCGGGTGTGGGACGTCGGCATCGCCGAGCAGCACGCCGCCGTGTCCGCGGCGGGCCTGGCGACGGGCGGCACGCACCCGGTCGTCGCCGTGTACGCCACCTTCCTCAACCGCGCCTTCGACCAGCTGCTGATGGACGTGGCCCTGCACCGCTGCGGGGTCACCTTCGTCCTGGACCGGGCCGGCGTCACCGGCGTCGACGGGCCCTCGCACAACGGCATGTGGGACCTGTCGGTGCTCCAGGTCGTGCCCGGTCTGCGCATCGCCGCGCCACGCGACGCCGACCGGCTGCGTGCCCAGCTGAGGGAGGCGGTCGCCGTCGACGACGCGCCGACGCTGCTGCGGTTCCCCAAGGAGTCCGTGGGCCCGGCCGTCCCGGCGCTCGACCGGATCGGCGGCACGGACGTGCTGCACCGCGCCGGCGATCCCGAGGTGCTGCTGGTGTCGGTCGGCGTCATGGCGCCCGTCTGCCTCCAGGCCGCCGAACTGCTCGAGGCACGCGGTACCGGGTGCACCGTGGTCGACCCGCGCTGGGTCAAACCCGTCGCACCCGAACTCGTCGAACTTTCCGCGCGGCACCGGCTCGTGGCCGTTGTCGAGGACAACAGCCGTGCGGCGGGCGTGGGTTCGGCCGTGGCGCTGGCGCTGGGCGACGCGGATGTCGATGTACCGGTACGGCGGTTCGGCATTCCGGAGCAGTTCCTCGCGCACGCCAAGCGCGGTGAGGTGCTGGCGGACATCGGCCTGACGCCCGTCGAGATCGCCGGCCGGATCGGCGCGAGCCCGGCCGTGGGCCGGGAGCGGCGGTCCCCGGGGGAACCGTCCGAGAAGCAACGGGAGCAACAGCCATGAACACCGTGGAGTCCACCCCGGAGCCCTCGCGGGCCGGGGACTTCGACCTCGGCGCGCTGCTGGCCGAGCGCGGAGCCGAACGCTACGAGCTGCACACCAGACACCTCAACCACCAGCTCCCGCGCATGCTGCACACCATCGGCTTCGACAAGGTCTACGAACGCGCCGAGGGCGCCCACTTCTGGGACGCGGACGGCAACGACCACCTGGACATGCTCGCCGGATTCGGGGTGATGGGCCTGGGGCGTCACCACCCCGTGGTCCGCAAGGCGCTGCACGACGTCCTCGACGCCTCGCTCGCCGATCTCACCCGCTTCGACTGCCCGCCCCTGCCCGGACTGCTGGCCGAGGAACTGCTCACCCACAGCCCTCATCTGGACCGGGTGTTCTTCGGCAACAGCGGCACGGAGGCGGTCGAGACCGCGCTGAAGTTCGCCCGCCGCGCCACCGGCAGGTCCAGGGTCCTGTACTGCGCGCACGCCTTCCACGGGCTGACCACCGGCTCCCTGTCCGTCAACGGCGAGTCCGGATTCCGGGACGGATTCGCCCCGCTGCTGCCCGACACGGCGGTACCCCTGGGTGATGTGGACGCACTCGGGCGGGAGTTGGCCAAGGGCGACGTCGCCGCCCTCATCGTGGAACCCATCCAGGGCAAGGGTGTGCACGCGGCCCCGCCCGGCTATCTGCGCGCCGCCCAGGAACTGCTGCACCGGCACAAGGCGCTGCTGATCGCCGACGAAGTGCAGACCGGACTCGGACGGACCGGCGACTTCTACGCCTACCAGCACGAGGAAGGGGTCGAGCCGGACCTGGTGTGCGTGGCCAAGGCGCTCTCC
Organism: Streptomyces sp. NBC_01635; assembly: GCF_045209715.1. Lineage (NCBI taxonomy): Bacteria > Bacillati > Actinomycetota > Actinomycetes > Kitasatosporales > Streptomycetaceae > Streptomyces > Streptomyces sp. NBC_01635. Next base: position 8,006,377 of record NZ_CP109277.1, read on the forward strand.
GGCGGCTATGTGCCGGTGGGGGCCACGCTCGGCAAGGACTGGATCTTCCGGAAGGTCTACTCGTCGATGGACCGGGTGCTGGTCCACTCGGCCAGCTTCGGAGGCAACGCCCAGGCCATGGCCGCGGGCCTCGCGGTGCTGGCGGTGATGGAGAACGAGCAGATCGTCGCGAACGTCCGGGCCACCGGGGAACTGCTGCGGTCCCGGCTCGCGGCCCTCGTCGACACGTACGAGCTGCTCGCCGACGTCCGTGGCCGGGGTCTGATGATCGGCATCGAGTTCGGCCGGCCGCGGTCGCTGAAGCTGCGCGGTCGCTGGGCCATGCTGCAGGCCGCTCGGAAGGGACTCTTCGCACAGATGGTGGTGGTCCCACTGCTGCAGAAGCACAGGATCCTCACCCAGGTCTCCGGCGACCATCTGGAGGTGATCAAGCTGATCCCGCCGCTGATCATCGGCGAGCGGGAGGTGGACCGGTTCGTGGACGCCTTCACCGCGGTCATGGACGATGCCCACGACGGCGGTCTGGTGTGGGAGTTCGGCAGGACACTGGTGAAACAGGCGGTCGCCGACCGGTGAGACCGTGACGTTCCGCAGGCCGGGCGCTTTTTGCCTGTGAGGCAAACGATTTGCCCCACAGGCAAAGATGCGCCTGAATGGAGTCATGAGCTCCCCCGAGGCCGAGCCGTCGGCCGGACCGGCCGCCGCGCTCCCCGCGGTCGCGCCGCAGCTGCGCGCCCTGAGGCGTCGGGCCTCCCTGACGCTGGAGGCCGCCGCCCGCGACGCGGGGCTGTCGCCCGCCCATCTCTCCCGGCTGGAGACCGGGCAGCGCCAGCCCTCGCTGCCGATGCTGCTCTCCCTCGCCCGTATCTACGGTACGACGGTTTCCGAACTGCTCGGTGAGACGACCGCCGACCGCGAGGCGGTGACGCGCGCCGGTGACATGGAGCCGACCTCCGTGGGCGGTTGGACGTACCGGCAGGCCGGTTCCCCCGGGCGCGGGATGCAGGCCCTGCGGGTCCAGGTCCCGTACGGGGCCCAGGGCGACATCGTGCGGGTCCACCCGGGCGAGGAGTGGCTGTACGTCCTCAAGGGGCGGCTGCGGCTGCGCCTCGGGGACGCCCTGCACCGCCTCGCCCCGGGGGACAGCGCGCACTTCGACTCGCTGACCCCGCACCGTATCGCCGCCGAGGACCCCGACGGCGTCGAGCTGCTGTTCGTCCACACCCTGCTGCAGAGCCCCACGGCCGCCCTGTGCCTGGGCCCCACCCAAGGAGATGTGTCATGAAAGACCTGGAGGAGAAGTTTCCCCGCGCCCTGTGGGTGAGGCTGTTCGTCTACGTGGTGGTGGGGCACCTCTTCGCGGGTTTCATCTATCTGCTGTTCGAGCTGGGTGCGAAGCAGTAGTCCCCGGACGGACGCGGCGGGAGCCGAGTGATTCCGTGATCCCCCGGCCGAGCACCTGCTCGGCCGGGGGATCACTCAGTCCAGCATGCGCTCGCGCAGCCGCTCCCGGTTCTCGGGGGTGAGCCCGAGTCCCTGCTCGAGGTAGGGGTCCACCCCGCCCCAGGTCTCCTCGATCGTCTCCAGCGCGGCCGACAGGTACTCGGCGCGGGCGTCGAACAGGGGGTCGAGCAGTTCCATGACCTCGGGGGAGTAGGCCGAGGCGGAGGTGCCGCTGCGGCGCACCTTGTAGCGGCGGTGCGCGGCGCTGGACTTCAGGTAGTCGTCGTAGATCGCGTCCCGTTCCACGCCCAGCGCGAGCAGCGTCACCGCCACCGACAGGCCCGCGCGGTCCTTGCCCGCCGCGCAGTGCATCAGCGCGGGCACACTCTCCTCGGCGAGCGAGAGCAGCACCTGGGAGTGCTCGGCGGTGCGTTGCCTCACCGTCATGCGGTACGAGGCGATCATCCGCTCCGCCCCCTTGCCGCCGGCGAGGATCGAACGGAGCTGGTCCAGGTCCCCGTCGCGGACCATCCTCCAGAACTCGGCGCCGTCGGCCGGGTCGCTCAGCGGCAGGTTCACATTGCGCACGCCGGGCAGTTCGATGTCCCGCCCGTCCAGCTTGTGGTCGGCCGCGTTGCGGAAGTCGAAGACGGTGTGCAGCCCCAGGGAGGACAGGAAGGCGGCGTCCTCCTCCGTGGCGTGCGCGAGATGGCCACTGCGGAACAGCGCCCCGTGCCGCACCCGGCGGCCGTCGACGGTCGGCAGACCGCCCACATCACGGAAATTGCGCACTCCGGTGAGCTCGGGTTCGGTCGACGGGATCTGCTGCGTCACGGGGGCCCCTCTCCCACTCTGCGCCGCCGGCGCGTCGGCGGCGGGCGTCACCCGACGATACGACATGCCGAGCAGGGGCGATGAGGTGGCGACGGGGCCGTCGGAGTGGAGGCAGGGCCGTCCCGGGGAGCCCCGGTGCGGAGCCGCCGGCGCGGACGGACCCGTGCCGCCGGCCTCACGCCCCGACCCGGCCGAACCGTCCAAGGATTCACCTATTGGTACGTTCTGTCCGTTTAAGGAGTTTCGCCATAACGTGCCACCATAGAGGGGGAGATGGGAATGGGGTGGTGAGCATCGTCATAGAGGTGACGATGTGTTGTCGCCATGTTCACGTAATTCCGGCATTTCGCAAGGGGGTTCGGGGGGTGTCGAAAATTCTGGGCGACTCTGGGTGACGGTTTTCAGGGCAATGGATCACGAAAGCACACCTTCGGTCAGAAGATCGTGCTTGTCCCTTTGCGTCTCGGTCGCCTACGTTCGCCATCGATCCGGACGGACGCCTAATCCTGCCGCTGTCCGGAACCTTCACCCTCTGACCCGTATATGGCAGGAGCGGGGGACCCACAGGTACGACTGCCTGTTCCGGTCTCCGGAACGGCTTGGGGTTAAGTCGCGTTCTCGACGCGGCCGGGCATCTCCAGTCCGCACCCGACAGCTCACCTCGTAGGCGCCGGAGAGGAAATTCGTCATGCCCGCAAAGGGTAAGCACCGCCGTCCCAGCGCTTTGCGTTTCACCCGTTCCATCGCCGTCGCCGGGACCGGTGGCGCCGTACTCGCCCTGCCGCTCCTCGGCGCCACCGGAGCGAGCGCCGCCACTCCGCAGGCCGCCCCGGAAAAGGCCGTCCAGTCGTATTCCGTCGCCGGCAAGGCGTCTGACGGCGTGAAGGCGGACGGTGGCAGGAACGGCGAGGTCCGCACGTACATCGTGAAGGGCGGCGACTACCTGGCGAAGATCGCCGAGTCCGAGAACGTCGACGGTGGCTGGAAGCAGCTCTACTCCGACAACCGTGAGGCCGTGGGCGACGACCCGTCGCTCATCCACCCCGGCCTGAAGCTCTCGGTCGACGGCAAGGCCGCCGCGACCAGTGCGCCGAAGAAGCCCTCTTCTTCCGAGACGCCCTCTTCATCTGCTCCGTCGGCTCCGTCCTCCGCGTCGAAGCCGACGACGGCCGGCAAGGCCTCCGGGCAGTCCGCGCCGAAGTCCTCCTCCGGCTCGACCACCGCGAAGCAGGCCGCGACCACCTCCGGTTACAGCTCGCCGGTGCCCGGCGGCGGCCTCGGCACCGCCTACAAGGTGGCCGGCAGCATGTGGTCCAGCGGCTACCACACCGGTGTCGACTTCGCCATTCCGACCGGCACCTCCCTGAAGGCCGTGGGCGCGGGCACCGTCGTCTCCGCCGGCTGGGCCGGCTCGTACGGCAACCAGGTCGTCATCAAGCTGAACGACGGTTACTACGCCCAGTACGCCCACCTGTCCTCGCTCTCCGTCTCGGCCGGCCAGACGGTGAGCGGCGGCCAGCAGGTCGGCCTCTCGGGCTCCACCGGCAACTCGACCGGTCCGCACCTGCACTTCGAGATCCGCACCACGCCGAACTACGGCTCGGACCTGGACCCGGTCTCCTACCTCCGCGGCAAGGGCGTCTCCATCGGCTGACCCCCGAGGCAACCTGCCTGACGCGCCGAAAGGCCGGACCCCGATCCCCGGGTCCGGCCTTTCGTGCGTCCGGTGCGCCCGGTGTGCTCATAAAGGTGGAGGGGTGGGGAATGCCGGGGGTGCCGGGGGTGTTCCGTGCGTCACGTTGCTCGCCGATCAACGTCCCTGCCCGGAGGGCTATTCCGGATTGGCCGATGCTTCGCGAGTGGCTTATCTCACCGTCCGTCAATGCCTTCCTACGGTCGCGTAGGTCACATTCGAAGGTGAATCATGTCCGGTTGTGGCAGACGATTCGAAGAATGACAGCAAGGCAGTGATCGGGTCGTACGTGGCGGTGGGGGACAGCTTCACCGAGGGCGTCGGCGACCCCGGTCCCGACGGGGCATTCGTCGGCTGGGCCGACCGATTCGCGGTGCTTCTCGCCGACCGGCGTCCCGAAGGCGACTTCCGGTACACAAATCTCGCGGTGCGCGGAAAACTGCTCGACCAGATCATGGCCGACCAGCTTCCGCGGGCCGTCGAACTGGCCCCCGCACTGGTTTCCTTCTGTGCGGGCGGCAACGACATCCTGCGTCCCGGCAGTGACCCGGACGAGGTGGCCGAGCGTTTCGAACAGGCGATCGCCGCACTCGTGGCGGTCTCCGGCACGGTTCTGGTGACCACCGGGTTCGACACCCGTGGCGTGCCCGTGCTCAGGCACCTGCGCGGCAAGATCGCCACCTACAACGGGCATGTGCGGGCCGTCGCCGACCGGTACGGCTGCCCGGTGCTCGACCTCTGGTCCCTCAGGAGCATCCAGGACCGCAGGGCCTGGGACACCGACCGGCTGCACCTGTCGCCCGAGGGGCACACGCGCGTGGCGCTCCGCGCGGGACAGGCCCTCGGCCTGGACATCCCGGCCGATCCGGAGCAGGTCTGGCCCCCACTGCCGCCCCGCGGCAACCTCGACGTCCGGCGGGACAACGTCCAATGGGCGCGCGAGTACCTGGTGCCGTGGATAGGGCGCAGGCTGCGGGGGGAGTCGTCGGGGGACCATGTGACGGCGAAGGGCGCGCTGTCCCCGGACGACATCAAGGAGCGCATCGCCTCGGTGGCGTGACGCGGGGTGGCGTGACGCGGGCCGGGAGGGCGCGGGGTGGGGGAGCGCGGGGCGGGGGAGCATGTGCGGGCACGGCCCGTGCCAGGGGTGTCCGCGTTCCCGGTTCGGCGGGCCCGCCCGGACAACTCCTCCTGCTCCGGCCCTCTTCCGGGCCGGCGGGACCCGGACACCGGGACCCGAGCACGCGGGCGAAGGCGGCGACCACCGGCTCCTCCTTCGTCGAGAAGTGAGGGGACACGTGCACGGTTCCGGGGCGCTTTCCGGTCGGTGAGACATCCTGGCGCCGGGCCGGCCACACATAATGGAATGTCTGACCGACTCCACTGGGAGGCATTGTGGCCGGTACCCGTTCCCAGAGCCCCGGGCTCCGTGCGCTACGGCCCGCGGCCTTCGGTGCGGACCCCACCGGTGAGCGCATGGCGCGTATCCGCAGGTCCCCGCACTACCGGGACGGCGTGTTCCAGAACCCCGAAGGCCCCACCCGGCTCCGGCCCCCGGGCTCGTCCCGGGACCTGGCGAAGACCTACTTCGACAAGGACACCCGGTCCCGCCGTGCCCCGCACGGCGCCCTGCCGGTGCATGCCACCACCCTCGCCGACCTGGCCCGCCCGCCCGCCTCCGGGCTGCGCCTGACCTGGATGGGCCACTCCAGTGTGCTCGCGGAGATCGACGGGCGGAGGGTGCTGTTCGACCCCGTGTGGGGCGAGCGCTGCTCCCCGTTCCCCTTCGCCGGCCCGAAGCGGCTGCACCCGGTACCCCTGCCGCTGGCCGCGCTCGGTCCGGTCGACGTCGTCGTGATCTCGCACGACCACTACGACCACCTGGACCTGCCCACCGTCAAGGCGCTCGCCGGCACGGACACGCTGTTCGCCGTACCGCTCGGTGTGGGCGCCCATCTCGAGCACTGGGGCGTCTCCGCCGACCGGCTGCGCGAACTGGACTGGCACGAGGCGACCGGGATCGGCGGACTCACCCTCACCGCCACCCCGGCCCGCCACTTCTGCGGCCGGGGCCTGCGCAACACCCAGCACACCCTGTGGGCCTCATGGGTCGTCGCGGGTGAGGAGCACCGCGTCTACCACAGCGGCGACACCGGCTACTTCGACGGCTTCAAGGACATCGGCGCCACCCACGGCCCCTTCGACGCGACGATGATCCAGATCGGCGCGTACTCGGACTTCTGGCCCCAGGGGCACTCGGACCCGATTCCGGGACCTGGCTCCTGGCCGGAGATCCACATGAATCCCGCAGAGGGTCTCCAGGCCCACCTCGACCTCCAGCAGGGCCGGCCGGGCGGGGTCCTCCTGCCGATCCACTGGGGCACCTTCAACCTGGCACCGCACCCGTGGGCGGAGCCCGGCGAGTGGACGATGGCTGCGGCCGACGCGGTCGGGCAGCCCGCCGCCTTCCCCGTTCCTGGCCTGCCGTTCGAGCCCGCCGGGGAGCTGCCGGCCGAACCGTGGTGGCGGGGTGTGGGACACGTCCCGAGCCGCAAGTGGCCCTTGCCCGACCCCGTCAAGGACTCCTCCCACGAGGGCCTGGACCTGGTGGGGGAGGAATGAGCCTTGGCCTTGATCGCTACGGTGAGTGATATTTTCGCGAGGGGCACGCTGGGCGGAGAGGAGTCCCGAAGGGTCCTCCGGTAGGGCGGCCGGGCGGAAGGACGAGGGCCGGGGAGCTTTGAGCTCCCCGGCCCTCGGTGTTTCCCGATGACCGCCTCTGACCAGGTCGGATCGAGTGGTGACTGTTCTTTGACGAGTGAGTGACGGGTTTATCGGTCTGTCGTACGAAGCCTCATACCAGAGCGGGACGCCGTCCGTGTGAGTTTGTCAACTGACCACCGCACGTGATGCGGTGGTGACTACGGTGAGTGTCGGTCGGGTGACGCATGGCCGACGCCCTCGGTCTTTCGAGGCGCCCCCGACCGGTACGGCGACACCACGACGACACCCGTCGCTCGGCGCATCGCGCCACGGGGTCGCGCCCATCAGATCGGATCAGGGAGCGGGGACCGGTACGTGCAGGCAGAAGGCGGACGAGGGAGAGGACGGGGTGACACACCCCGCCGCTCGGGCCCGGCCGGCGCCTCGGGCGTGACCAGCGGGTCGCCGGCAGCCGCGGCTGCCCCGGGCGGGCCGTCGGCCGGGGCACGCGCGGGTGCCGACAACGGGCGTCCGCCCGCCGCGCGCGGCGACGAGCCGCGCGGAGCACGGAACCGGTCCCGCGCGCCCGGCGGCCGCGGCCCCACGCGGTCCCCCGGCACCCAGGACCGACGGACCAGTTCGAGGACACCCATGCCCGATCTCCGCGCTCCCGCCGGTCCGCCCTCCCGCACCGACCGGCGGGAGGGCGGACGGCACGGGCGCCCACCCGCCCGGCCCGCCCTCGCGTACCCCGAGGCGCAGATACGGCCCCAGTTGCTGCGGCTCGCCGTCCTGCCGCCCGTGGCGGTCGCCCTCAGCGCCAGCGCCGCCGTGCTCTTCCTCGTCCGCTCCACCGGCGTACGGCCGGGCGCGACCCTGTGGGGTGTGCTCGGTGGCGCGGTGTCGGTGACCCTCGCCGGCATCGTCATCGCCGCCGTGGCCGCCGACCGCGCGGCCCGGTCCGTGCACGACCGCATCGAGAGCCTGCGCCGGAGCACGGCCCGGCGCGAGGCCGACCTGCGCGCTCTCGTGGACACCCTGCGCCGTGGCGACGGCCCGCCACCGCGCACGCAGCCGGGCGGGACGCCCCGAGACGCCGACGACTTCGACCGGCTCGCCGCCGACCTGTCCCGGGCCCATGACAGCGCCGTCACCGCCGTCGTCCAGGCGTCCCAACTCTCCAGCCAGGCGGGCAGCGAGCAGAAGCTCGAGGTGTTCGTCAACCTGGCCCGGCGCCTGCAGTCCCTGGTGCACCGCGAGATCTCCATCCTCGACGAGATGGAGAACGAGATCGAGGACCCCGACCTGCTCAAGGGCCTCTTCCACGTCGACCATCTCGCCACCCGCATCCGCCGGCACGCCGAGAACCTCGCCGTGCTCGGCGGGGCCGTCTCCCGGCGGCAGTGGAGCAACCCGGTCTCCCTGACCGAGGTGCTGCGCTCGGCCATCGCCGAGGTCGAGCAGTACTCACGGGTCAAGCTGGTGCCGCCGATCGACGGCACCCTGCGCGGGCACGCCGTCGCCGACGTCATCCACCTGCTCGCCGAACTCGTCGAGAACGCCACGCTGTACTCCGCGCCGCACACCCAGGTGCTGCTGCGCGCCGGATTCGTCACCTCCGGGCTCGCCGTCGAGGTCGAGGACCGCGGGCTCGGCATGCCCGTGGACGAGCAGGAACGGATGAACGCCCTGCTCGCCGACCCGGACCAGGTCAATGTCGCCAGCCTCCTGGCCGACGGGCGCATCGGCCTGTACGTGGTCTCGCAGCTCGCGCGGCGGCACGGCATCCAGGTCCGGCTCCAGAACAACATCTACGGCGGAGTCCAGGCCGTGCTCGTGGTGCCGCAGGCACTGCTCGGCGCCGAGCAGTGGTCCTCGGGACCGGGCGCGGGCGAGGGCGAGGGCCGGCCGGCCGAGGGCGACGCGGGACCGGGCCCGCGGGACATCGGCGGGCCGACACACCGGCCCGCGCATGCCGTGCCCGCACCCGGGAGCGCTCCGCTGCCCGGCCCCGCCGGGTACGGGAACGGGGACGGACCATGGCCGCAAGAGCCCCAGGCAGGCACCGATCCCTACGCCGGACCCGGCCCGCAGACCCGACCCGATCTGCGGACGGGACCCGATGCGGGGACGGACCTCGCACAGCAGACCGGATCCGGCTCGCTGCCGGAGCCCGGGAGCGGAACGCCCCTCCCCCCGGTCTCGTCCCCCGGCGTACCGGCGGCACGGAGCCACGACCGGGCCGGCGCCCCGGCGGCCCCGACGGGCCCCGGCGGCGTGGCACCGCCCCTGCCGCTGCGTGGCGCCCGCGCGGTGCGGCCCAATCCGGCCGAGGCCGTGCCCGGCGTCACCCCGGACGACCGGCAGACCCTCGAGGAGAGCGGGATCGGGACCGCACCCCTCACCCCGCGCAGCCCCACCGTGCGCGGCACCATGGGCAGACCCCAACTGCCCCGCCGCCGTGCCCAGGAACACTTGGTGCCCCAGCTCCGCGACGGTCCCACGCCGCGTCAGGACACCGACCACGTCGTCGGGCACGACCCCCACCTGATGGCGGCCTTCCGGCGGGGCGTCAGTCTCGCCGAAACCCAACAGCACATGGACATGGGCCACATGGGCGGCGACGACCTGGACCGTAACGACCCGGCCCACGACGACACGAGGCACGACGACATGGGCCGTGTCGAGACAAGGAGCGTCGACACGGGCCGTGGTGACACGGCCGAGGACCACAGGATGGGCGACCACCTGGTGGGCGACTACAGGGCGGGAGGCCACATGGCGCCCGTGTCCATGCCGCTCTCGTCACCCACGGGCGAGCGCTTCGACCCCACCGCCCGTCCCATGGACGCAGGTCCCACGGACGCCCGTCCCATGGACATCCCCTATGCGGACGCCCACCGCATGGACCCGCACCACACGATCAAGGCTCACGCGACGGAGTCCCACACCGTGGAGTCCCACACCGCCGACGCGCGTCCCCCGCATACGGCGTCCCAGGAGGCGCGCGGCGGCCACGACGGTGTGCCCGCGCCCCGCACCGACCACCCCACCGCACGGCACGACGGGAGCGCACCCGCCGGATGAGCACGCCCGCACCCTATGGGGCCCCCACCTTTCCGCCAGCCCCCGGCCCCGGCGCTCCCGCAGACCTTCGTACCCCAAGGAGTCGATCCACCATGGCGAGCGATGCGCCGACCGCCCACGTTTCCGATCTCGACTGGCTGATGAGCGGCCTCGTGCAACGGGTGCCGCACACCTCCAGCGCCGTGCTGCTCTCCTGCGACGGACTGGTGAAGTCCGTGCACGGCCTCGACGCGGACAGCGCCGACCACATGGCGGCCCTGGCCTCCGGCCTCTACTCCCTCGGCCGCAGCGCCGGAGTCCGCTTCGGCGCGGGCGGCGACGTACGCCAGGTCGTCGTCGAGCTCGACTCGATGCTGCTGTTCGTCTCCACCGCGGGTTCCGGCACCTGCCTCGCGGTGCTGGCCGGCCGCGAGGCCGACGCGGCGGTGCTCGGCTACGAGATGGCCATGCTGGTCAAGAGCGTCCGGCCGTACCTGGTGACCGCCCCCCGGCAACCCGCCGTCGAACCGCCGGCGATGAGGCCTTGAACGTGGCGGCGGCCGGTGACGGCCCCTGGCTGGACGACGCGGCCGGGCGGCTGGTGCGCCCCTTCACCGTCAGCGACGGCCGCACTCGCCCCACCGTCGAACTCGACCTGATGTCACAGGTGATGGCCACCGGGGCCACCCCCTTCGGCTACCTCGGCCCCGAGCACGCGCAGGCACTCGAACTGTGCCGCGCGCCCCTCCCGGTCGCCGAGGTGGCCGCCCACCTCAAGCTGCCGCTGGCCGTCACCAAGGTGCTGCTGGCGGACCTCGTCGACAGCGGAGGCCTCACCACCAAACCCCCCGTGTTCGACCGCAACCCGACGGACCGGGCCCTTCTGGAGGCAGTGCTCGATGGACTACGACGACAGCTCTGACCACGGCGCCGGCGCCGACGTGTTCCCCACCGCGCTCAAGATCCTCGTGGCGGGCGGGTTCGGCGTGGGCAAGACCACCTTCGTCGGCGCGGTCAGCGAGATCGCACCGCTCAGCACGGAGGAACTGCTCACCACGGTCAGTGCCGCCACCGACCGGCTCGACGGCATCGAGAACAAGGTCGAGACGACCGTGGCGATGGACTTCGGCCGCATCACCCTGGACCAGCACCATGTGCTCTACCTGTTCGGCACACCGGGCCAGGAACGGTTCTGGTTCATGTGGGACGAACTCTGCGAAGGCGCCCTCGGCGCGGTCATCATCGCCGACACGCGGCGCCTGGAGGAGTGCTTCGCCGCCGTCGACTTCTTCGAGCAGCGCGGTCTCGGCTTCATCATCGCCGTCAACGAGTTCGACGGCGCCTTCCGCTACGACCCCCAGGAGGTACGCGCTGCCCTGGACCTGCCGGACGAGATCCCCGTCGTGTGCTGCGACGCCCGGATCTCCAGCTCGGGCGTCCAGACCCTGCTGACGCTGGTCCGCCACCTCATCGCCCACGCCCCGGCCACCGCGACGGGGTACGGCGCCCACATGTGATCCCCACACACCCACACGGAGCCCGTATATGACATGTGCCCACATCCAGGGAGCCCGCCCATGAGCTACGACCCGCCGCGTCCGGCCGGTCGTCTGCTGCTCACCCCCGAGGACAAGGAGGCCCCGGCCCGCACCGAGCGGCTGCGCCGGCTGGGACTGGGCGAGCGCCCCGAGCCCACACTCGACGCCTTCGCGTACGGCCTCTCCGAGTTCACGGGGGCGGCGTACGCGATGGTCAACTTCCTGGGGCAGGAGGGGCAGTTCTTCGCCGGTCTGCACACGCCGGCGGTCGCGCCCGTCCTCCGCGGCGACGGCACCGGCGCACTGCTGGGCCGGTCGCTGCCCCGCGACCACGGCTTCTGCCCCCATGTGGTGGCCCGCCGCAAGGCTCTGGTCCTGGGGGACGTGAGCGACTACCCCCGGTTCGCGGGCAACCCGGTCGTGGACGAGTTCGGGGTGCGCTCCTATCTGGGTGCCCCGCTCATCGACAGCACCGGCATGGTGCTGGGCACCGTGTCCGTCTCCGACACCCGGCCGCGGGCCTGGGGGCAGGAAGGGCTTACGGCCATCAAGGAACAGGCCGCGGATCTCGTCGTACGGATCGAACGCGGGGAGAGCGACGGACTGCTGTTCTGAACCCGCGGACGCGGGGTGCTGCCGCCGATGGGGTGAGGCGTGAAGGAAAGCTGTGGCCGCGCTTAAGAAATCCTCGATGGACCGGTGAGGGTGTCGTACGGCAGATTGCAGTGCGATCCCACCCCGCTCCCGGCCAGGGCTGCTCCGGCATGCCCAAAGCCGGGACTCACCCCGAGGAGCCGTGGCGTTGAAGGCGCTCGTCAAGGACAAGGCCGAACCCGGGCTGTGGCTCGCGGACGTCCCGGAGCCGGCCGTCGGCCCCGGCGACGTGCTCATCAAGGTGCTGCGCACCGGCATCTGCGGCACCGACCTGCATATCCGCGCCTGGGACGGCTGGGCCCGGCAGACGATCAGCACCCCGCTGATCCTCGGGCACGAGTTCGTCGGCGAGGTCGTGGAGACCGGACGGGACGCCGGCGAGATCAAGACCGGTGACCGGGTCAGCGGCGAGGGCCACCTGGTGTGCGGCAAATGCCGCAACTGCCAGGCCGGACGCCGGCACCTGTGCCGCGCCACCGTCGGCCTCGGCGTCGGCCGCGACGGCGCGTTCGCCGAGTACGTCACCCTGCCCGCGGCCAACGTCTGGGTGCACCGCGTTCCCGTCGACCTCGACGTCGCCGCGATCTTCGACCCGTTCGGCAACGCCGTGCACACCGCCCTGTCCTTCCCGCTCGTCGGCGAGGACGTCCTGATCACCGGCGCCGGACCGATCGGCCTGATGGCCGCCGCGGTGGCCCGGCACGCCGGCGCCCGCCACGTCATGATCACCGACGTCAGCGAGGAGCGTCTGGAACTCGCCCGCAAGATCGGCGTGAGCCTGGCGCTGAACGTGCGGGACTCGGCGATCGCCGACGGGCAGCGCATCCTCGGCCTGCGCGAGGGCTTCGACATCGGCCTCGAGATGTCCGGCCGCCCCGAGGCACTGCGCGACATGATCGCCAACATGACCCACGGCGGCCGGATCGCGATGCTCGGTCTGCCGGCCGAGGAGTTCCCGGTCGACTGGTCCCGGATCGTCACCTCGATGATCACGCTCAAGGGCATCTACGGCCGTGAGATGTTCGAGACCTGGTACGCCATGTCGGTGCTCCTCGAGGGCGGCCTGGACCTCGCCCCCGTGATCACCGGCCGGTACTCCCACCGCGACTTCGAGGCGGCCTTCGAGGACGCGGCGAGCGGCCGCAGCGGGAAGATCATCCTCGACTGGACGGCGTAGCCCTCCTCGGCGCCCTTCCCGACCACCTCGTGGTCACCTCCCCGGCCCTTCCTTCTTTCTTTCCTTCCTTCCGCGAGCACCTTCAGGAGCCTCCCCATGTTCGACTCCGTGCGCGACGACCTCCGCACCACCCTCGACGAGATCCGCGCCGCCGGACTGCACAAGCCCGAGCGCGTGATCGGCACCCCGCAGTCCGCCACCGTGAACGTCACCGCGGGCGGCCGGCCCGGTGAGGTCCTCAACTTCTGCGCCAACAACTACCTCGGCCTCGCCGACCACCCCGAGGTGCTCGCCGCCGCCCACGAGGCCCTCGACCGCTGGGGCTACGGCATGGCCTCGGTGCGCTTCATCTGCGGTACACAGGAGGTGCACAAGGAGCTGGAGGCGCGGCTGTCGGCGTTCCTCGGCCAGGAGGACACGATCCTCTACTCGTCCTGCTTCGACGCCAACGGCGGCGTGTTCGAGACGCTGCTCGGCGCGCAGGACGCGGTGATCTCCGACGCGCTGAACCACGCGTCGATCATCGACGGCATCCGGTTGTCCAAGGCCCGCCGCTTCCGCTACGCCAACCGTGACATGGCCGACCTGGAACGCCAGTTGAAGGAGGCCGCCGAGGGCGGGGCGCGGCGCAAGCTGATCGTCACCGACGGCGTCTTCTCCATGGACGGCCACGTCGCACCGCTGGCCGAGATCTGCGACCTCGCCGACCGCCACGGCGCCATGGTCATGGTCGACGACTCGCACGCCGTGGGCTTCGTCGGAACCGGCGGGCGCGGCACGCCCGAACTGCACGGGGTCATGGACCGCGTCGACATCCTCACCGGCACCCTCGGCAAGGCGCTCGGCGGCGCCTCCGGCGGCTATGTCGCCGCCCGCGCGGAGATCGTCGCCCTGCTGCGCCAGCGCTCCCGGCCGTACCTGTTCTCGAACACGCTCGCCCCGGTGATCGCCGCGGCCTCGCTGAAGGTCCTCGACCTGCTGGAGTCCGCCGACGACCTGCGGGTCCGGCTGGGCGAGAACACCGCCCTGTTCCGTCGCCGGATGACCGAGGAGGGCTTCGACATCCTCCCCGGCGACCACCCCATCGCCCCGGTGATGATCGGTGACGCGTCCCGGGCCGGACGCCTCGCGGAGCTGCTGCTGGAGCGCGGTGTGTACGTGATCGGCTTCTCCTACCCCGTGGTGCCCGAGGGACAGGCCCGGATCCGCGTCCAGCTGTCCGCCGCGCACTCCACCGAGGACGTGAACCGCGCGGTGGACGCCTTCGTGGCGGCACGGGCGGAGCTCGACGCCTGAGCGAGGCCTGACGCGCCCTGCCCGCGCGCCCTGCCCGGGGGAGTCGCCCGGGCGGGGCGCGCGGCGGCGTTTGAGAGAATCGATTCCATGATCGAGGCACGGCGGCTCCACATCCTTCGCGCGGTGGCCGACCACCGCACGGTCACGGCGGCGGCCGCCGCGCTGTACCTGACCCCGTCGGCGGTGTCCCAGCAGCTCGCCGCACTGGAGCAGGAGACCGGCCACCGGTTGGTGGAGCGCGGCGCCAGGGGCGTACGGCTGACCCCGGCCGGCGAGATCCTGCTCGGCCACACCAACGTGGTCCTCGCCCAGCTGGAGCGGGCCGCGGCCGAACTCGCCGCGTACGGCGCGGGCGCGGCCGGCACCGTCACCGTCGCCTCCTTCGCGACCGGGATCGCCCAGGTCGTCGTCCCCGCGGTGGTCCGCCTCGCCGCGACGGCACCCGGTATCCGCATCCGCGTCCAGGACGCCGAGGGCGACGCCAGCCTGCCGATGTTGCTGGACCGGCAGGTCGACGTCGCCGTGGCCGTCGAGTACCGCGGGGCGCCGCCCGCCGACGATCCCCGCCTGTCCCACGTACCGCTGTACGCGGAGCCCTTCGACGCGGTCGTCCCCGTCACCCACCGGCTGGCCGACACCGCGGAGGTACCACTCGCCGAGCTGGCCAAGGACCCGTGGATCGGCCCGTACCCCGGCAACCCCTGCCATGATGTCGTCGTCCTGGCCTGCGAGAACGCCGGATTCCAGCCCTTGCTCGAGCACTCCTCGGACGACTTCCGCGCGGTGGTGGCACTGGCCTCGGCGGACGTGGGCGTCGCACTGGTCCCCCGTTCGGCGCTGCGCGGCATGGACCTGACCGGCGTGGTCGTCCGCCCGGTCGACGGCGTCGCGCCGACCCGCCGGGTCTTCGCCGCCGTACGCCGGGGGGCCGAGGAACACCCGCTGATCCGCCCGGTCCTGGACGCACTCGGCGAGGCCGCCGGCGAGGCGTAGGGCCCGGAACACTGAGCCGGAAGCAGCGCCCGGAGCGGGACCCGGAGCGGCACCTGAAGCGGAGGGCGCCGGGAAGGGCCGACGCTCGGGGGCTGAAGAAGAGCGGGGCGCCGAGCGGCAGGTGGCGACGGGCATGCGGAGCCGCGAGGAGGCCCCGGGGCTCCTCTCCGCCACCGCCACCGGGTGATTGTCAGTGGCAGCCGCTACCTTGCCTGCCATGCCGGATGCCGAAGACGTACGACGGATCGCGCTGTCCCTGCCGGACACGACGGAGAAAGTGGCCTGGAGCATGCCCACGTTCCGGGTGGCGGGGAAGATGTTCGTCACCCTGCCCGAGGACGAGACGTCCGTCGCCGTGCGCTG
Organism: Streptomyces sp. NBC_01635; assembly: GCF_045209715.1. Classification (NCBI taxonomy): domain Bacteria; kingdom Bacillati; phylum Actinomycetota; class Actinomycetes; order Kitasatosporales; family Streptomycetaceae; genus Streptomyces; species Streptomyces sp. NBC_01635. The sequence goes on from NZ_CP109277.1 coordinate 8,022,137, forward strand.
CCCCAAGGAGGAGCGCGACGAACTGGCCCTCGCCGAGCCGGAGAAGTTCTGGATCGCGGACCACGAGGCGCAGTTCGCCTGGGTCCGGGTCCGCCTCGCCGCCCTGGAGGACGAGGACGAACTGCACGACATCCTCGCCGACTCCTGGCGCCAGGCGGCCCCGCCCCGGCTGCTCGAGGCGCATCCCCGGCTCGGCCGGCCGCCCGGGGACTGAACCCCGGGGCGTTGTCAGTGGGCCAGGACATGCTCCGGGGCCGTGGACGGCGGCCGGAGGAGGGCTCCGGCCGCCGTGAACGCTCCGATGCGCTCCCGCAGCGAGCGGGCGTCGAGACCGTGCGCGGCGACATGCTCCTCGAGCCGCCCGTACCGTCGCAGCTCCCGCCGGCCCACACCCAGCCCCAGCACCCGGTGCGGCACGTCGGACAACGCGTCGTTCGCCGCCGCCACCGACGTGCCCGCCAGATACGGTTCGACCAGGACGACGTCCGTCCCGGCGGCCTCGGTGGCCCGGCGCAGGGCGGCCGCGTCGAAGGGCCGGACCGTGGTGGCGTACAGGACGGTGACGTCGAGCCCCTCCGTGGCCGTGAGCACCGCGTCCAGCACGGGACCGACGGCGACCACCACACCCGCACGGCCCTCGCGGACGGTGCGCAGCCGCTCGCCGTCCACCGGCAGTGGACGCGCGTTGGCCTGCAGGGACAGCCGCACATACACCTTGTCGTCCCCGGCGGCCACCGCGTGCCGCACCAGGGTCTCGGCCTCGTCCGGATGCCCCGGCACGTGCACGGTCCAGCCGTCCAGGGTGTCCAGCAGCGCCACGTCGCCCGGTGCCATGTGCGTGTAGCCGCCGGCCGGCCAGTCGAAGGAGGCGGCGGCGCTCACCAGCACCGCGCCCGCGTCCTGATGACCGAGGTCCAGCTTGACCTGCTCGAACGGCCGCTCGACGAGGAAGCTGGCGAACGTGTGCACGACGGGCCGCAGACCGGTGAGCGCCATCCCGGCGGCGGCCCCCACCAGGAGCTGTTCCCGGATGCCGACGTTGACGACCCGGTCCGGATACCGGCGGACGGCATCGGTGAAGGCGTCCGCGCCGATCTCGGCGAGGACGACGGCGACCCGGGGGTCCTCGTCCAGCAGCCGGGTGACGACGGGAGCGAACCGGTCACGCATGGTTTCCACGGGAGGGGTCCTTTCGGAAGGAGAAGCAGGAGGAGGAAGCGGGAAAGGGGAGGTTCACGCGTACTTCGGCTCGACCCGGGCCACCACCACGTGCGGCCGCCCCGGATGCGGCGCGGTGAACGCCGCGTGCAGCGCCTCGTGGTCACGGCCGTCGACCGTGAGCGCGGACCAGCCCGCGGCCTCGAAGCGCGCGGCGATCCCGCCGGGCCGGGCGTGACTGGCGGAGGAGTTGTCCACGACGACGGTGTGCAGCCGTGTCAGCCCGGCCGGACCGGCGAACGCGATCGCCTCGTGGTTGCTGCCCTCGTCCAGCTCGGCGTCCCCGATCAGCGCCCACACGGCCGGCCCGTCGAGTCCCTGCGCGCGCAGCCCCAGCGCCGTCCCGACCGCGATCGGCAGCCCGTGCCCCAGCGATCCGCTGCCGATCTCGACACCCGGCACCAGCGTCCGGTCGGGGTGATGGCCGAGCGGCGAGTCGTACGAGCCGAACCCGGTCAGCCACTCCACCGGCAGGAAGCCCTTGGCGGCCAGCACGGCGTAGTACGCCATCGGCCCGTGCCCCTTCGACAGCAGGAACCTGTCCCGGTCCAGGTCGTCCATCCGCTCCGGCGAGACGCGCAGGACACGGTCGTAGAGCACCCACAGCACGTCCAGGGTGGAGGTCGCCGCCGGCCCGTGCTTCTCGTCGCCGGTCATCCTGCCCATCAGCGCGGGCAGATCCGCATAGTCGTACGCAGCCGTCGTCCTGCGCGTGTGTTCCTCGGTGATCGTCATACGGTGATCGTGCGACCTCAACCGAACTTGAGGTCAAGGGTCGCCCCGGAGCCCCGGACAAAGGGGTGCGCGATCACCGCCCTGGGTGCGGTATTGTTTCCGTGCACGTCGACGCCGGGGAATCACCAGGTCAGACGGGCAACGGGACGTGGCGCAGCTTGGTAGCGCACTTGACTGGGGGTCAAGGGGTCGCAGGTTCAAATCCTGTCGTCCCGACTTAATGAAGTCGCAGATCGAGGGGCGGTTTCGGAGGAATCCGAAACCGCCCCTCGACCGTTCCCGTCCGCGGCCTCACCACAGGCCGAAAGCCGCCCTCCCGGGAATGATGAGCCGGTCTCCGTCGTTTCCGTGGGCAACGGCGGGAGCTGTCGACACCTGTGGCCGCTCGTTCGCTGCCGCCCCTTCTGATGTGGAGCCGCTCATGACCACAGCGCGGGATCTGCTCGTCGTCGTCATCGACACACGTTCCGGTACGTCCGTCGAGCAGGGAGATCTGTCGTTGGCGCTCGCGGGAGCGGAACTGCTCGACCTCATCGACGCCGGGGCCGCCGACCTCGACGGAGACCGGGTGGTGCCGGGCCCGCGGCAGGCCGCGGAGCTCGCGGCGGAGCCGGCCACCGACGACCCCCTGCTGCGGCAGGCCGCGTCCTCGATGATCCGGCAGGAACCTCACGAGCCGGTCGAGGACTGGCTGTGGCGCCGGGGCCGCGACCTGGTGGCCGCGTATCTCGCGGAGTGGGGGACGACGGGTTCGGCTGCCGCCCGTTGGCGCGCCCGGAAGCCGTCGCTGAGCATCGACCCGTCGGCGCTGGCCGACTCGCCGGCGCGCCGCCACGCGAACGACCGCTGGGCGGCGCACGAACCCGTGCTCACCGCCCTGGCCGCCGCCGCGGGCGTCGGCGCCCGGTACGACGGCGACCCGGACGACGGCCCCGAGGGCCGCGACGCCCTCACGGATCTCGGCGACGACCGGGTGGTGACCGTGCTGGCCGCGGTCAACGAAGCCGTCGTCGAACTGGCCGGTGTGCGGCAACGACGGGCCATCGAGACGGCGGCCTTCGACAACATCTGGCGCGCCGTCTGACCCGTCTGTGAAGGAAACGGGGCCGGTGAACGGCACGGGGCGTGACCTGCGCCGTACGGCGCAGGCACGACCCCGCGCCGCGTCAGCTCAGGCAGCCCGCGTGCGCCAGGGCCTGCCTCAGCAGTACCCCGTGCCCACCCGGCATCTCGCTCTGCACCGCCTCCGACAGCGCCTCCTGCGGGCTGAACCACACCAGGTCGAGAGCGTCCTGCCGGGGCCGGCAGTCACCCGTCACCGGCACGATGTAGGCGAGGGACACCGCGTGCTGACGCGGGTCGTGGTACGGCGTGACCCCGTGCGTGGGGAAGTACTCGGCGACCGTGAACGGCTGGAGCGAGGCGGGGACATGGGGCAGCGCCACCGGGCCGAGGTCCTTCTCCAGATGGCGCAGCAGCGCGTCCCGGATGCGCTCGTGGTGCAGCACCCGGCCGGAGACCAGCGTCCGGCTGACCGTACCGTCCGGTCCGATGCGCAACAGCAGGCCTACGCTGGTGACTTCGCCGCTGTCGTCGACACGTACGGGGACGGACTCGACGTACAGGATCGGCATGCGGGCACGTGTCATCTCCAGTTCGTCGGAGGACAGCCAACCCGGCGTGGTTTCGGTCGTGTCAGACATTGTTTGATCATACTTTCAACGGTTCGGGCTGACGAGGATGGCCGCTCCGCGGTGGTGTTGTCCTCCGCGACGGGTTCGGCCGGGCCGGCGGCGAAGGGGGACCCGGGAGGCGTCAGGGCTTCACGGCCACCGCGCCGTACTGCGGTACCACCGGGGCGGAGCCGGCCCGGGCGCGCCACTGAGAGCAGGACACCAGACCGGGCTCGACCGGGTTCAGCCCTTCGAGGAACGCGGCGATCTCCTCGGCGCTGCGAGCCGTGATCGGGGGAGTGGCGTTCTCGTTCCAGAACTCCATCGCGGGGATCTGGTTCTCACCGCCCACCTCGGCGTCGTAGGTGGGGTGGGTGAGGACGAGGAAGCTGCCGGAGGGGACCCTGTCCATGATCCGCCGGACGGTTCCGCGCGCCTTCTCGGCGTCGAGGACGAAGTTGAGGATGCCCAGCATCATCACCGCGACCGGGCGGTCGAAGTCGAGGGTCCCGGCGGCCCGTTCGAGTAGGGCGTCCGGGTCGTGCACATCGGCGTCGATGTAGTCGGTGGCGCCGTCTCCGGTGCCGGCGAGCAGGGTCCGGGCGTGCATCAGCACGATCGGATCGTTGTCGACGTAGACGATCCGGGAGTCGGGCGCGATCCGCTGGGCGATCTCGTGGGTGTTGTCCGCGGTGGGCAGTCCGGTGCCGATGTCGAGGAACTGCCGCACGCCCCGCTCCCCGGCCAGGTACGTGACGGCCCGCCCCAGGAACTCCCGGTCCGCGCGGGCGATGTCCCGGATGACGGGGATGATCGAGGCGACCCGGTCGCCGACCTGCCGGTCGACCTCGTAGTTGTCCTCGCCGCCGATCCAGTGGTTCCACACACGTGCGTTGTGCGCCACCGAGGTGTCCGGTCGCGTCGAGCCGCGCGGCGGGGTGTGGCTCTCACCCACGTCTCTTCCCCTCCCTCTCCCTGCCCTTCTCCGCGGCCGGAGCCGGCCGTCGCGGTCATTGTGCCTGCGTAGTGATCACTTTGTCCCCGGAACGGGGGAGCGGGCACGAGGCGGGAGGGGAGGGGACGGAAGGGGAGGGGAACGCCGACGGGAGACGGGGTGCCGGGGTTCGCCGTCCGGTTGCGTCACGCCTCGGCGGGAGTGTTCTCCGCCTCGAACATCCAGCGCTGCTTCTCCAGATCGGCGGTGACGGAGATCAGCAGGTCCTGGGTGACCGGGTCCGCCTTCTCGGTGGCGTCGACGCGCTCGCACAATCGTACGATCGCGGCCCCCAGCGCCTCCGCCATCAACCGCACGACGTCCGCGTCGCGCAGCAGGCCCTCCTCGGGGACGGGCAGGGCGAAGACCTTGGCGATGGTCTCCGGGCGGCCGTCCGGCGGCACGCCGAGCGTCGCGGCCCGCTCCGCGACCGTGTCGGCCTGGGTGCGCGCGGTCGAGACCACTTCGTCCAGCTGGAGGTGGACCGAGCGGAACCTCGGCCCCACGACGTTCCAGTGGGCCTGCTTGCCGATCAGTGAGAGACCGAGGAGATCCACCAGGGTCTCCTGGAGTGCCTTGCCGGCGACTCGGCTGGCCTCGTCGGGCAGGGTGCTCCGCACAACGGTCATGGGGTATCGCTCCTTCTCGGATGCTCGGATGCTCGGATGCTCGGATGCTCCGCGAACGCGCGGGTGCCCCTCGGCCCCCCGGAGCAAACCCGGGCCCGCCCCGGAGCAAACCCGGGCCCGCCCCGGGGCGGGCCCGGCCGCACGGCTCGGCACGGCGTGCGAGGGCGGCGGCGGAGAACGCCGTGCGAGGTGCGAGGAGCCGACAGACGGGACGCCGCTCACGGCGATCGTTAGGTGGGCATACCATCAGTCTCCGCAATGGACATGATGACGCTCTGGCACCTCACCGGCTGGGAATTCGCCGCCCTCGCCTTCGCCGCCCTGCTCGTGGGCTTCTCCAAGACCGCCGTCAGCGGGGCCAACACGGTCAGCCTCGCCATCTTCGCGGCGGTGCTGCCCGCCCGCGCCTCCACCGGCGTACTGCTGCCCATCCTGATCGCCGGGGACGTGCTCGCCGTCCTCGCCTACCGGCGGCACGCCCACTGGCCCACCCTATGGCGGCTGTTCCCGGCGGTCGCGGCTGGTGTCGTCGTCGGCACCTTCTTCCTGATGCGGGCGGACGACGAGGCCGTGGGGACGTCGATCGGGGCGATCCTGCTGCTGATGGCCGCGGTGACGGTGTGGCGGCGGCGGGCGGCGGACCGGGCCGCGCAGGCCGCCGTCGACGCGGAGGGAGAACCCGGCGGACGGAGTGGACCCGAGGAGATCACCTCCCGGGCCGGCCGGATCAAGGCCCGCTCGTACGGCGTCCTCGGCGGCTTCACCACCATGGTCGCCAACGCGGGCGGGCCGGTGATGTCCCTGTACCTGCTCTCCGCCGGCTTCCGGAAGCTGGGCTTTCTGGGGACATCGGCGTTCTTCTTCCTGATCGTCAACACGTCCAAGGTGCCGTTCAGCGTGGGTCTCGGACTGATCGACGCGGAATCGCTGCTGCTCGACGCGGCACTCGTGCTGTTCGTCGTGCCCGGCGCGCTGCTCGGGAAGTGGGCCGTGAACCGGATCAACCAGCGGCTGTTCGAGCGGCTGGTGATCGCGGCGACGGTGGTGGGCGGCGTGCAACTGCTGGTGCGCTGAGCCGGGAGCCGTTGCTGTGCGCGCCGGGGCTGGGGCCTGTCCGGCGGGTCATGCCAAAGACGCGAGGACCTGCACGCTCATCTGCGGCGTTGTCATCGGTTGCCGACTCCCCCGAGCGCTCGGCTCCTCCCCCACTCTCGGCTTCGCTCGAGCGGGGGCACCCCCATGAGCAGGGGGACCCCCATCGCGTCGACGCCCTCCTCCGCCATGCGGCTGCACGCACCAGTCCTCGCTCACCCCAGCCGGCCGGATACCGTCCCTTGCCTCCGACTCGACCCGCCGGACAGGCCCTAGCGCCCGAGGAAGGGCCCCTGCCCTCCCGGGAGGTCGGGGATCTCCGGATGGTGCCGGAACCGGCTCGGAGCCGCCGTACGGCCAACCGTCGCCGCCAGTTTGCGCAGCCGCCGCCAGTTCAGGCGCGGGGGCGCCTGGGCCACGCCGGGCCGCTTGCGCGGGACGCGGACGCGCAGTGCGCCGGGCGCGATACGGCAGAGGACGGGCGCGGGCAACAGCAGGGCCTCCCCGTCGACCCCGGCCTCGATCTCCGCGCGGTCGCCCTCGATGAGGACCTCGGGTGCGGTCAGATTGGTGAGCCGGCCCCGCGAGGGGTCCAGCAGCAGCGCGGCGGCGTCGACCGCGCTCTCGACCTTGACGCCGAGGACCCCGAGCACACCCGTGTCCAGCCGCTCCCGTCGGCCGAGGCCGAAGGGATCGTCGGTGCGGTAGGGGTTGTTGCTGACCAGTACGGCCTGCGGATTGTCGAGCGACGTGTCCCCGACATGGGCGACCAGCCGGGCTCCCTGCTGCCCGGTGAGCAGGTCGGGCAGCATCTCCAGGCTGGTGCCGATCTTGTCGTTCCGGTACGCCGGACTCTGCACGATCGACGCGTACGCGCCGAAGGACGCGTTGTTCACGAAGGGCTGGTCACCGGCGAAACCCAGGTCGACGCGCAATTCCACCCCGTCGCTGAGGGCATTCAGGCAGGCCGCCGGATCGCCGCGGTCCAGGCCCAGGTCCAGGGCGAAGTGGTTGCGGGTCCCGGCGCTGATGACCAGGAAGGAGATGTCGTGCTCGGCGGCCACGGCCGCGACCAGCGCCTGCGTGCCGTCACCGCCCGCGGCGCCCAGCAGATCCGCGCCGCCCGCGACGGCCTCCCGGGCCATCGCCGTCACGTCGTTCTCCTTCTCCGGATCGAGCAGGACGACCCGGGCACCCAGCCGTTCCGCCTTCTCCCGCAGGCGGTAGCGGCCCACTTTGCCGCCGCCCGACCGCGGATTCATGATGAGCACCGCCCGCCGGGGCAGCGGCATCCGCCGTTCCCGCTGCCGTTCCGGCTGCTCGCTCCCCGTCCCGCGCAGCGCGAACCGCCCGCTCCACACGGCCAGCGCCCACAGTGCCAGCGACACCGGGAGAGCCCAGAAAAGGAGGACCGCGGACAGGGCGATGACGGCCGCGGGCACACACACGGCCACCAGCGCGGCCACCCAGCGCAACGGCCCCCGCAGCGTGAGCGTCCACCACAGCGCGGCGGCGCTGAGGGCGAGCCCCACCGCGCCGCAGAGCAACAGCACCAGGCCCTGCAAGCCCCCGTAGAGGAGCGGGAACACCACCGCGAGCGCGGCGGCGAGCAGGGCCCCCCGCGCGGCCCACCGCTGGGCCCGGTAGGCTCGCCTGCTCAAGTCCACGGCCATGACTCCTCCAGTCGCCGGCGTCATCGTAGGCCGTACAGGGCCGTGGGGACGTCGGCTTCCGGGGCCCGGTCACGGCGTATGTCCGACATCCGCGGGCCTGCCCCGTTCCCGTACCCGCCTTGATCCCTCCCGGCCCTCACCGCGACCGCGGCGACGTCCTGGTGACCAAGGACAGGGGGGATCGGCGACCTCCGCCCCCGTCCCGGGAGCCCGCGCACTCGGCCTGCCGGCCGCGGCCGTAGCGGCTCGGGTCCCCCCGATGCCGGGGCTCACCTGCTCCCCCGGGGCTCACCTGTTCCCGGGGTTCCGGCGCAGCAGGTAGGTGTCCATGATCCAGCCCTTGCGCTCGCAGGCCTCGGCGCGCAGCGCTGCGATCCGGGGCGCGGCTTCGGCGAGCGGCCCGGACACGAGGATCTCGTCCGGAGTGCCTATGTAGGCACCCCAGTAGATGTCGATGTCCTGGTCGGCGTACTGCCGGAAGGTCTGGTGGGCGTCCAGCATCACGACCACGTCGTCCACTCCTTGCGGGAAGCCCTCCGCGAGCCGCCTGCCGGTGGTGATCCGGATGGGGCGGCCGACCCTGTTGAGCCCCGTGCGGTGCCGGGCGGCGAGAGCGGAGACACTGCTGATCCCCGGAACGACGTCGTACGCGAAGGCGACCTCGCCCCGCGCCAGAACCTCCTCGAGAATCGCGAGCGTACTGTCGTACAGCGACGGGTCGCCCCACACCAGGAACGCGCCGACCTGGTCCTCGCCCAGTTCCCCGGCGATCAGCCGGCCGTAGACGTCCGCGCGGGCGCTGCGCCAGTCGCCGACGGCGGCGGAGTATGCGGCGCCCTCGGCCCGCCGGTCCCGCTCCGGATCGCGCGCCTCGACGACGCGGTACGACCCCTCCGGCAGGTGCGCGTCGAGCATGTCCCGGCGGAGGCCGGTCAGGTCCGCCTTCACCTCACCCTTGTCGAGGAGGAAGAACACGTCCGTGCCGCGCAGTGCCTTGACCGCCTGCAGGGTCAGTTGGTCGGGGTCGCCCGCACCGATGCCGATGACATGAATCCTTCGCACGCCCCGAGTCTGCCGCACGCCACTGACACCGGGCCCACCGCACCCGCCCACCGCCCGGCCCGTTGCCGGGAGCCACTGCTCAGGAACCCCGGGATCCTCCCGCCTACGAGCCCTGCCCCCGGGCTCCCGCCCGCAGCCGCGGCGCCCGCGCCCCGGCGTCCAGGGGAACGCCGTCCCCCCGCTCGACCTCCGCCGCCAGCTCCCGGGCCCACGCGACGACACCGCCGAGGTCGATCCCGTACGGACGCGGCTCCCCGGCGCCCGCCGCCCACTCCTCGGCCGAGCCCGCCCCGCGCCGCAGCAGCCGGGCCCCGCCGGTCACGTTCCCGCGCGCCGTGTGCGTGAGCCCGACGGCGAGCTGGGCGAGCCCCCGCCACAGCTCCCGCTCCTTCTCGGGCCCCGACTTCCAGGCGTCCTCGAACACCTCGTGCGCGTGGAACGGCTTCCCCTCGTCCAGCAGGCGTTGGGCCTCGGCGACGCTCTCCGACGGCGGCCGGACCACCCCCTCCGGCTGCCGGGGCACCCCCCGCGCCCCGTGGGGCAGCGGCCGCCCCAGCCCGTCCCGGGGCCGCGCGCTGCGCGCCCGCCCCTCACCGTCCCGGTCGCGCCCGTCGCCCGTCCGCCCGGAGGCCGCCCTGTCGTCCTGGTCCCAGGTGATGCCGTCCTTGCCGTCCATACCCCGATTGTCCCGTGCCCGGACCGCTTTCGGCCCGGCCGCGGCCGTGGGGTAAAGTACTGACCGCGCGATCACGTGGTTCACCGCACGTGGGCGCATCGGGACGTGGCGCAGCTTGGTAGCGCACTTGACTGGGGGTCAAGGGGTCGCAGGTTCAAATCCTGTCGTCCCGACTCGTGAGAGTCACAGGTCAGGGCCGGTTTCGGAGAAATCTGAAACCGGTCCCTGATCATTTTTGGGGACCAGTTGGGGACCAGCGTCCTTGACCGGGTCAGCGGGTCATGACGATCGGGCTCGGCAGCGAGCGTGGTGCGCGCAGCGCGCTGAAGTGAGCCGTGAGCGCCGCCCCGGCCGCCGTGATCTTGTGGACATTGCGGGTGCCGATAAATCATCCGCCCAGGTCACGGCCTTGACCGGCCATCTCTGAGGTGGCTGCCGGCCGCCCCGCTGTCTTCACCTGGGCAGGGGAAAACGGCATCATGACCGGTCGTGCTGCTGCGCCTGGCCTACCTCGCCGCTACCAACATCTTCACCCTGCTGCGTCTCCTGCCGATGAGCGACCGCGAGAAGGACGTGGAGATTCTCGCCCTGCGGCACCAACTGCTCATCCTGCAACGCCAGGTTGCCAAGACCGCGTTCACCGATACCGACCGTGTGGTCCTCGCCGGCCTGCTCCACCACCTCCCGAGAGAGAAACTGCACCACCTCCTGCTGCTGGTACGCCCGGACATGATCCTGCGCTGGCACCGCAACCTGCTCAAGCAACGCCATGCCGCCACCTGCGCGCCCAAGCGCCGCGGGCGCCCACCCACCGTCCGTTCGATTCGCGCTCTGGTGCTGCGCCTGGCCCGCGAGAACAGCTCCTGGGGCTACCGACGGATCCACGGCGAGCTCGCGGCGCTGGGCATCAAGGTCGCCGCCTCGACCGTCTGGGAGATCCTTCGCGAGCACGGCATCCCGCCCGCGCCCGAACGGCAGAGCACCACCTGGGCCGCCTTCCTGCGCAGCCAGGCCGACGCGCTGCTCGCCTGCGATCTTTTCGAGACCCGGACGCTGACCGGGGCGCGGATGTACGTCTTCGCCGTCATCGAGCACTCCACGAGGCGCATCCGGGTCCTGGACGCCACCGCTCACCCGACCGCGGAGTGGATCGTGCAGCTCGGTCGCAGCCTCGTCATGGACCTGGAGGACGCGGGCAGCAGGGCCAGGTTCCTGATCCGGGACCGAGACGCGAAGTTCACCGCCGCCTTCGACGCCCTGCTGGCCGACGCCGGCCTGAAGGTGATCACCACCGGCATCCGGATACCCCGGATGAACTCCCTCATGGAGCGCTGGATCCAGACCTGCCGGCGCGAGCTCCTCGACCGCACCTTGATCTGGAACCAGAGCCACCTCCTGTACGCGCTCCGCGAGTTCGAAACCTTCTACAACGAGCACCGGCCGCACCGAACGCTGAAGCAAGCCGCACCCCTTCGCGCACTACCCGAACCGATCAACGTGCCAGCGCACATCAGACATATGAAAGTCCCCCGACGGGATCGACTCGGCGGAACCCTTCACGAATACTGGAATGCTGCATGACCGGGCCGGATGATTTGTCGGCACCCGCAGGGTCGCCGGGTGTCACCCCGGCCCGGGTCCGGGGGCCTGGACACCGGGCCGGGGAGTCGGTCAGTCGCCCGCTTCCTGCTGCCGGGCGGCCGAGGCGAAGAGGCGGCGGCCCGGTCTGCGCTCGCCGAAGATCTTGGTCAGGGTGTGCGACCGGAACAGCACGATCTGCGTGATCACCTGGAGGACGATCCAGGACACCGCGTACAGGACGCCGTCCAGCGCGGGCACGGTGTCGATGGGGAGGGTGTACGCCATGATCAGCCGCAGCAGCGCGTCGCACAGCAGGCCGACCGCCCACAGTGTGGTCAGGCCGCGCCACACGCGGCGGAAGGAGGCGTCCGACTCCCACAGCTGCTCCAGCTTGGCCGCCCGCCCGGGCAGCAGGGTGTGCAGCGCCTGGTAGGTGAAGGGGCGCGCGGTGAACAGGGTGATGAGCAGCCAGACACCGGCGAGGGCGGTGAACAGACCGTTGCGGGCCAGGGCGATGCGCGGATCGGAGGTCAGCAGCGAGGCCAGCGCGCTCACCACCAGCAGCGCGACGGTGAAGACGCCGATGGAGTCCAGTTTGCGGTGGCGTATCGCGGAGTGCAGCGTGTGCAGTGCGGGCGCGGAACCGCTGAGCAGCAGCGCGGTGATCTCGCTCGTGCCGGCCGCGCGGAGCACGTAGTAGAGCCCGACGGGCAGCACGATGTCGCAGACGACGGTGATCACGAACCCCCAGCGCGAGGAGGGCTGTTCGGATGCCGTGGGGGGAGTCGTCGTGGCGGGCGCCGGGGAGGACGCCGTGGGTTCGGAGCTGGGTGTGGGGGAGGTCATGCGGGGGGCTCCCGGAGTGGTGGACTGACGGCTTGCCGTCCGGTGCCGGTGCTACGCGGCCTGAGTACAGCGATCGAACAGGGCGGCCAGTTCGCGGGCGCACCGGTCGAGATCCATCGACACCTCGCACAGATGGTGGCTCAGGACCCCCTCGATGGCTCCGCGCACGGCCAGAGCCATGGTGAAACAGTCGAATCCGGCGAACTCCCCGGCGCGGTGGCCCTGTTCGAGCAGGGTGACGAGCCGGTCCACCGACATGATGCTGCGTTCGATGTTCTCCAGCCCGGTGATCTGCTGGTCCCGGACCATTCTGGCGATCTCGGTGAGGGCCTGTGTGTGCACCGGATAACGGGCGACGAAGTCGAAACTCGACGCTATGTACGCCCTGAGTTTGCCGCGACAGGTGTGCTCCTCACTCATGCGCGCGGCCGCGATTCTTTCGGCCTTCTCGACAATGGTCCTCGCGACTTCCGCGAACATTTCGGGTTTGCCGGAGAAATGGTACGAGATCATCCCCGTGCTGCTGAGCTGGGCCTGGCGCGAGATTCTCGTGAATGACGCCTTCGCGTATCCGAATTCGGCGAGTGTCTCGATAGCCGCCTCAACTATCTGTGCCCGCCGTGCATTCTGCGTGAAGGTCCGGTTGTTCGGATTGGCTGTCCTGGCCATCATGGCCTCAGATTAGCCGGATCATGATCGGGTTTTTCCTAAAGTCCGAGAGTCCTTGGCCACGTGGAGGTACGTCCCTGTTCACCTCGCGGCTCCTTGTCTGTCAGCGCACCTCGACCCGCCGTGCCGTCGTGCGAATGGTGTCCACGAGCTCCATCATGGCGACGGACTCGGAGTGCGGCTCGGCGGAACCGCCGCCCGTGCGGACGGCTTCGGCGAACTCCTCCAGCAGCAGCATCAGTTGGTCCGCGGCGGGAAGCGTCAGCCGCTCCTCGCGGTCCTGTTCCTCCAGGACCAGCAACGGCTGGTGGGCGGGCGGCGGGGTGAACGCCCGGGTCACGGTCAGCCGCGCCCGGTCGCCCCACAGCGTGTACGTCGACGCGTAGGCGTGCTCGAAACCGAAGGCCAGCTCGGCCAGTATCCCCGACGGCGACACCAGCAGCACCTGCCCCGACAGTTCGAGTCCGTCCGAGGCCCGGGTGCGCAGGGTCGCTCCGGCCGGCTCGAGTCCCGGCCCGAGCAGCAGCGCCGCGGCCCGCAGCGGATACACGCCGACGTCGAGCAGCGCGCCGCCACCGAGACGGGCGTCGTAGCGGATGTCGTCGTGCGGGAGCGGCGGAATGCAGAACGCGGCCCGGAACGACGCCGGCCGTCCCAGCCGACCGTCCGCCACCATCTCGCGTGCCCTGACGTGCTGCGGGTGGTGCAGGAACATGAAGTTCTCGCGCAGCGCGAGGCGCCGCTCCGCCGCCAGGGCGCACAGGGAGCGCGCTTCCGCGGCCGTCGTGCCGATCGGCTTCTCCACCAGCACGTGCTTGCCCGCGCGCAGCGCCCGTTCGGCCCACGTGTGGTGCAGGGCCGTCGGGGTCGACACGTACACCGCGTCGATGTCGGTCCGCTCCAGCAGTGCCTCGGCGTCGTCCTCGGCCGCGCACCGGAAGTGCTCCGCGAACTGGGCCGCCTTCTTCGCCGTACGCCCCGCGACGGCCACCAGGTCCCACTGGGGCATCCGTGTCACGGTGGGCAGCACCCGCCGCCAGGCGATCGACGACGTGCCGAACGCCCCCAGCCGCAGAGGTCGTTCCGACGGTGTCACAGCGACCTCCAGGCGGCGATCAGGGTGCGGGCCTGCACGTTCAGATGATGGCTGTAGCGCAGCAGTTCGTCGACCTGACGCGGTGACACCCACTGGAACTCGTCGGAGACCAGGGGGATGTTGTCGTCGACCTCGATGACCACGTAGTGGCTCTGGGCGTTGAGGAACCGACCGCCCTCCTCCGACAGCAGCACGTCGTACACGGCTGACTCGCGCCGTTCGCGCACCTCGTCCAGGTACGGCGGCCGTGCGGCGTGCGGCAGGTCCTCGTAGTTCTCCTCGGTGCACTGCACCGTCGGGCCGAGCTCGACGACGGACAGGAACCCGGCCTCCGCGCGTGCCCGCAGCAGCACGTGAGGCACACCGTCCACCCGGCGCACGAACAGCGCCGCGATGCCCGTGCCGTGCGGTTCGAGCAGCGGCTGCGACCACGCCGCCACCTCGCGCCGGCCGGACACCACATCGACGGCCGCGACGCTGAAGTGGCGCCCGCTCACATGGGACACGCTGTACGGGTCGCGGTGCCAGTCCTTGGTCTCCGCGAGCCCGATCGGCACCGCCCGCACCTCGTGCTCGGCGCGGCGGCGGGTGATCCAGCTGCGGATCTCGGTGTCCGAGTGCAGCGACGTGGTCGGCCCGGTGACGTCCGGCCGCCAGTCCGGCAGGCAGGACAGCACGGTACGGGCGTCCATGTTCACGAGGTTGTCCTGCCCCAACAGCATGTTGACCTGCCGCAGCGTCAGCCAGGCGAAGTCCTCTCCGGCCTCCACCTCCGGGCCGACCCGCACGATCATGTTCCGGTTCCTCTTGCCCAGGAACCAGGATCCCTGCTCCGACTGGAGCACGTCGGCCACCACCGAGCCCGGTGCGGGACGGCGGAAACAGTCCAGGTACTTCACGGCCGAACCGCCGTGTACCCGCATGTAGTTGCTCTTCGTCGCCTGCACGGTCGGCGACACCTGCATCCCGTTGACGTTCCCCGGCTCCGACTTCGCCTGCATGAGCAGGTGCGTGACCCCGTCGAAGTCGCGCACGGCGATGCCCAGGATCCCGATCTCGGGCTGGTCGATGACGGGCTGCTCCCACACGGACACCGGGCCGAAGTCCGAGCGGACCCGCAGCCCGTGCACCGCGAAGAAGCCGCCGCTCGCGTGACGCAGGTCGCCGGTGCTCTCCTCGAACCGCCAGCCGTCCAGCTCCGCGAACGGCACCCGCTCTACCCGCTGCGGCTGCGTACGGCGCCGGTCCGCCAGCCACGCGGCGAGCTCCACGTCGCTCAGCACACCGCCGTCGACGGCCGCCGCCGACCCGGCGAGCGCCGTCCGTGTGTCGGCCTTCCCGCCTCGCGACGACGCGAGCGCGGTTGTCGGAGTCATGGATTTGCCCTTCTCTCGCTTTCGAGAACGCGGCGTCCGCGGAATGCGACGTCCGCGCGATGCACCGGGCCGGGGCGCCACAGGACACACCGCACGGAAGGTCGCGCAGCGATTGCCGCCCTCCCAGCGTGCCCCCTCGAATTCGAGCATTCGCCTAGATCATCGCCCCTTGCGGGCCGCCGACGCCGCTGGCTACGATCCGCCGCCGCTCCCGGTCGGCCATGGCCGCCCTCGGTCGGTCATGGTCACCCCCTGCCGCTCCCTGCCGCTCCCGGTCGGCCACGGTCGGCCACGAGGAATCCCCCTCGCCCGGGGCGCCGTCACCGAAGCTGCTTCCCGACGTGCCTAGAGATTCCCCTAGAGCGTTTCCCGCGACCACCGGACGACTCCTGCCCGCGTGCGAATGTGTGCATCGCTCCCATCCCTCTCGCCCTCGGTATCTGGAGTGCCATCGATGAACGAGCCGGTGCCCACCGACGTCCGGAATACCGCTCCGGGCCACGAGCCCGTGGCCGTGGTCGGCCTCGCGTGCCGGCTCCCGGGGGCCGACGACCCGGCCGCGTACTGGGACCTGCTCACCGAGGGATGCAGCGCCGTCACCGACATGCCGGAGGAGCGGCGCACGGGTGTGCCCGCCGACGGCTGGCCCGCCCCGCACGGCGGCACCGCACCCCTGCGCGGCGGATACGTCTCCGCTCCCGCCGACTTCGACGCCGCGTTCTTCGGCATCTCGCCCCGCGAGGCCGACGCCATGGATCCGCAGGCCCGGCTCGCCCTGGAACTCGGCTGGGAAGCCCTGGAGCACGCCGGCATCCGCGCCGCCGACGCCCCGCGCGCCACCGCGGTCTTCCTCGGCGCGGACACCTGCGACTACGCCGACGTCGTCCGCGCCGCCGGGCAGGGCGCCGGACACCACACCCTGACCGGCCTCAACCGTTCCCTCATCGCCAACCGGCTGTCCTACGCGCTCGGTGTCAACGGACCCAGCATGACCGTCGACAGCGCCCAGTCGTCCTCCCTGACCGCCGTGCAGCTGGCCTGCGACAGCCTGCGCGGCGGCGACTGCGAACTCGCCCTCGCCGGCGGGGTGCACCTCAACCTGAGCCCCGAAAGCTCCCTCGCCGCCGCCCAGTTCGGCGCGCTCTCCCCGGACGGCGCCTGCCACACCTTCGATGCCCGCGCCAACGGCTACGTGCGCGGCGAGGGCGGCGGCCTCGTCGTACTCAAGCTGCTCTCCCGCGCCCTCTCCGACGGCGACCGCATCCACGCCGTCATCCGCGGCGGCGCCCTCAACAACGACGGCACCGGCGCCAGCATCACCACCCCGGACGCCGACGCCCAGGCCGCCGTCCTGCGCGCCGCCGTCCGGCGCGCCGGCGTCGACCCGGCCGACATCGGATACGTCGAACTCCACGGCACCGGAACCCGCGTCGGCGACCCCGTGGAGGCCACCGCACTCGGCGCCGTCCTCGGCACCGCCGAGGGACGACGCGCCCCGCTCGCCGTCGGCTCCGTGAAGACCAACATCGGTCACCTCGAAGGCGCCGCTGGCATCGCCGGGCTCCTCAAAGCCGTGCTGTGCCTGTCGCACCGCCGGCTGGTGCCCAGCCTCCATCACAGCGAACCGAACCCCGCCATCGACCTCGACCGCCTCGGACTGCGCGTCCAGCGCGAGACCACCGACTGGACCCCGGACACCCCCGGCACCCCCTTGCGCGCCGGCGTCTCCTCCTTCGGCATGGGCGGCACCAACGCCCACCTCGTCCTCGAAGAACCCCCCGCACCCGACCCGACCCCGCAGCGCGCTCACCGGACCGCGCCCGCCACCGTGCCCTGGCTGCTGTCCGCCGCCGACCCCGGCGCCCTACGCGCACAGGCTGACCGCCTGGCCGCCGACGTCCGCGCCACCGGCGCCGACCCCGTAGACATCGCCTGGTCCCTCCTCACCACCCGCACGTCCTTCGCGCACCGGGCCCTAGCCGTGGGAGCCGACACCACCGCCCTGCTCGACGGCATCACCACCGCCACCCCGAGCGGCCCGGTCACGGGAGACATCCACCGGCTCGTGTTCGTCTTCCCCGGGCAGGGCAGCCAGTGGGCCGGCATGGCCGCCGAACTCCTCGCCACCTCGCCCGTCTTCGCCGCCCGCCTCGCCGAGTGCGGCGACGCCCTCGCCCCGCACGTCGACTGGGACCTCGCGGCCGTGCTGCGCGGCGACCGGGACGCCCCGCCCCTGGACCGCGCCGACGTCGTGCAGCCGGTCCTGTGGGCCGTCATGGTCTCCCTGGCCGCCCTGTGGCAGTCGCACGGCATCCGGCCCGCCGCCGTCGTCGGACACTCCCAGGGCGAGATCGCCGCCGCCTGCGTCGCCGGAGCCCTCAGTCTGGAGGACGCCGCCCTCGTCGTCGCCCTCCGCAGCAAGATCCTGGTCCCCCTCGAAGGCCGCAGCGGCATGGTCTCGCTCGCCCTCACCGAGGACGACGCGCGGGACTTCGTCGCCCGCTGGGGCGACCGCGTCACCGTCGCCGCCCTCAACGGTCCCGCCTCCACCGTCGTCTCCGCCGACATCGACACCGTCACCGACATCCTCGCCACCGCCGAACGGGAGGACGTCCGCGCCCGCCGCGTCGGGATCGACTACGCCTCCCACTCACCGCACGTCGAACCCGTCCGCGCCGAGATGCTCCGCCTTCTCGCCCCGATCGTCCCGCGCCGGCCAGAGGTGCCCTTCCTGTCCACCGTCACCGGCGACTGGGTCGACACCCCTGCCACCGACGCCCGTTACTGGTACGACAACCTCCGCAACCCCGTCCTCCTCGAACCGGCCGTCCGCGCCCTGACCCACGCCGGCCACGGCGCCTTCGTCGAGGTCAGCCCGCACCCCGTGCTCACCGGCCCGGTCCAGGAGACCGTCGAGGCCGCCGCGGGCACCCGGCAGGCCGTCGTCACCGGAACCCTGCGCCGCGACCAGGGCGGCCCCGCACGGTTCCAGACCTCCCTGGGGGCCCTGTGGACCAGGGGCGCCGACGTCGACTGGACACCCGCCTTCACGGACCTCGCCCCCCGCCGGGTCTCCCTGCCCACCTACGCCTTCCAGCGCCGCCGCCACTGGATCGGCGGGACGGACGGGACCGCGCCGGCGGACACGACCGCGGCCACCACCACGGTGCCCGCCGCCGGGACCCATCCCGCCACGACCGACGCGGTGATCGACAGCGACGACGCCCTGCGCCTGGTCCGCGAGTCCACCGCGGTCGTCCTCGGCTACGCCGCTGCCACGCTGGTCGACCCGCAGCGGACCTTCAAGGAGCTGGGCGTCGACTCCGTCACCGCCGTCGAACTGCGCGACAGGATCAACTCCCTCGCCGACGCCCAGCTCCCCGCGACCGCCGTCTACGAGTACCCGACCCCCGAACGCCTCGCCGCACACCTGACCGCCCCCACGACCGCGGACGTGGTATCCCCCGCCCGCCGCGAGGCCGACGACGAGCCGATCGCCATCGTGTCGATGGGCTGCCGCTTCCCCGGCGGAGTACGCAGCCCGGAGGACCTGTGGCGGCTGGTCCGCGAGGAGACCGACGCCGTCTCCGCGTTCCCCACCGACCGCGGCTGGGACCTCGACGGCCTCTACGACGCCGACCCCGACCGGACCGGCACCACCTACGTCCGTGAGGGCGGTTTCCTGCACGACGCGGCCGAGTTCGACGCCGCGTTCTTCGGCATCTCGCCGCGTGAGGCGACCGCGATGGACCCGCAGCAGCGCCTGCTGCTGGAGACCACCTGGGAGGCCATCGAACGGGCGGGCCTCGACCCGCGCAGCCTGCACGCCAGCGCCACCGGCGTGTTCGTCGGCGCCACCGCACCCGAGTACGGACCGCGTCTGTACGAAGCCGGAGCAGCCGTCGAGGGCCATGTTCTCACCGGCACGACGGCCAGCGTGGCGTCCGGGCGCATCGCCTACGCGTTGGGGTTGGAGGGCCCGGCGGTGACGGTCGACACGGCCTGTTCCTCGTCACTGGTCGCCCTCCACCTCGCCGTCCGCGCCCTGCGCACCGGTGAATGCTCGATGGCCGTCGCCGCCGGCGCGACCGTGATGTCCAGCCCGGGCATGTTCGTCGAGTTCGGCCGCCAGCGCGGACTGGCCGCCGACGGCCGCTGCAAGCCCTTCGCCGCCGACGCGGACGGCACCAACTGGGCCGAGGGCGTTGGCGTGCTGCTGCTGGAGCGTCTGTCGGACGCGCAGGCCAACGGCCATCAGGTCCTTGCCGTGGTGCGGGGCTCGGCGATCAACCAGGACGGTGCGTCGAACGGCCTGACCGCTCCCAACGGTCTGTCCCAGCAGCGTGTCATCCGTGCGGCGTTGTCCGATGCGGGTCTGTCGGCTGCGGACGTGGACGTGGTGGAGGCGCACGGTACGGGTACGAAGCTGGGCGATCCGATCGAGGCGCAGGCGTTGCTGGCCACGTACGGGCAGGAGCGTGAGGGTGACCGGCCGTTGTGGCTGGGCTCGGTGAAGTCCAACATCGGGCACACACAGGCGGCAGCCGGTGTCGCGGGCGTCATCAAGATGGTGCAGGCGATGCGCAACGGCACCCTGCCCAAGTCGCTCAGGGCGGAGCAGCCGTCGCCGCTCGTGGACTGGTCCTCGGGTGCGGTGGAGTTGCTGGACCAGTCGCGGGAGTGGGAGGAGCTCGACGACGGGCGTCCGCGTCGGGCCGGTGTGTCGTCGTTCGGCATCAGCGGCACCAACGCCCACGTCATCGTCGAAGCCCCGCGACACGCTGTCGACGCGGGCTCCTCCCCGAACCCCGAACCCGCTGCCGTACCGCCCCTGCTGGTCTCCGCCCGCACCGAGGAGGCCCTGGCCGACCAGATCCGTCGGCTGACCGCGTACCTGGAGTCCACCGACGCGGACCCGGTGGATGTGGCGTGGTCGTTGTGGCGGTCGCGGTCGGCGTTCGAGTGCCGGTCGGTGGTGGTGGCGGGCGAGCCGGTGGTGTCCGGTTCGGTGTCGGCTGGGGCTTCTTCTCCGGTGTTCGTGTTTCCGGGGCAGGGGGCGCAGTGGGTGGGGATGGCGGTCGAGTTGCTGGACTCGTCGCCGGTGTTCGCGGTTCGGTTCGGGCAGTGTGCCGAGGCGCTGGGTGAGTTCGTGGAGTGGTCGCTGGTCGATGTGGTGCGGGGTGTGGAGGGCGCGCCGGGCTTGGACCGGGTGGACGTCGTGCAGCCGGTGTTGTGGGCGGTGATGGTGTCGCTGGCGGCTGTGTGGGAGTCGTTCGGTGTGAAGCCGGCTGCGGTGGTGGGGCATTCTCAGGGTGAGATCGCTGCTGCGGTGGTGTCGGGTGCGTTGAGTGTGCGTGATGGTGCGCGGGTGGTGGCGTTGCGGTCGCGTGCGATCGTGGCGTTGGCCGGGTGTGGGGGCATGGTGTCGGTGGCGCTGCCCGCGCAGGGTGCTGTGGAGTTGGCGGGGCGGTGGCCGGGGCGGGTGTCGGTTGCGGCGGTGAACGGGCCGACGTCCACGGTGGTCTCCGGTGACGCGGACGCGTTGGATGAGCTGGTGGCGTGTGCGGAGGCCCAGGGTGTCCGGGTGCGTCGTATCGACGTGGATTACGCCTCGCACTCGGCTCATGTGGAGGCCATTGAGGGTGAGTTGGCTGAGGTGTTGGCGTCGGTGGTGGCGTTGGAGCCGTCGGTGCCGTTCCTGTCGACGGTGACGGGGGAGTGGATCGACTCGGCTCGGACCGATGCCGGGTACTGGTACCGCAACCTGCGGCAGACCGTGCAGTTGGAGCCGGCGGTTCGGCGGCTGGTGGAGGCCGGGCACGGAGCCTTCCTGGAGATGAGCCCGCACCCCGTGCTGACCGTGCCGGTCGCCGAGACGGTCGAGGACGCGGGCGTGGACGCGGTGGTCATTGGTTCGTTGCGCCGGGGCGAGGGCGGTCTGGACCGCTTCTGCCTCTCCCTGGGTGAGGCGTGGGCGCGGGGTGTGGCCGTGGACTGGGCGCCTGCTTTCGAGGGGGTGTCACCGCGCTTGGTCGATCTGCCGACGTATGCCTTCCAGCGCAGTCGTTACTGGCTTGAGGTGCCGAAGGCGTCCGTTGCCGTGGATCCCGTGGAGGAGCAGTTCTGGCGGACCGTGGAGGAGGGCGATCTGGAGGCGCTGGCCGGGACGCTCGGGGTCGTGGAGGGCCTGGAGGCCGTCGTCCCCGCCCTGGCTGCCTGGCGCACCACCCGACGCGAGCGGAGCGACCTCGACCAGTGGCGCTACCGTGTGGTGTGGCGCCCCCTGCCCCTCCGTACCCCCGCCTCGGTCGGCGGGACGTGGCTGCTGGTCGTCCCCGAAGGACTGGAGGGTGACGCACTCGTCACCGAGACGGCGACGGCACTCGAAGCACGAGGGGCAAGTGCGGCCGTCGTCACCGCCGCGGGCGACCTGGACCGGGCCGCCGTCGGTGACCTGCTCGCCTCGGCCGCCGGGCCGGCCGAACTCACCGGGGTGCTGTCGTTCCTGGCCCTCGACGAACGGCCCCACCCGCGTCATCCCGCTGTGCGGCTCGGACTGGCCGGAACCCTCATCCTCGTCCAGGCCCTCGGGGACAGGGCGGTCGACGCCCCGCTTTGGTGCGTGACCCGGGGTGCGGTCGGCACCGGTCCGGACGACGTGCCGACCGCACCCGAGCAGGCGGGCGTCTGGGGTATCGGCCGGGTCGCCGCCCTGGAGCACCCCAAGCGATGGGGCGGACTCGTCGACCTCCCGACGGCCGGACCCGACCTCGCCGTGGACCTCCTGCTGGACACCGTCATGGCGGGCAGCGCGGAGGACCAGGTGGCTCTCCGTGACGGTACGGCCCACGGACGTCGGCTGGTCCGTGCGGCCACCGGTGGCAGGGCTGCCCCGCGTGACTGGAAGCCGCGGGGCACGGTCCTGGTCACCGGCGGTACCGGCGCACTCGGCGCCCACGTCGCCCGCTGGCTGGCCACGCGCGGTGCGGAGCACCTCGTCCTCACGGGTCGCCGCGGCGACGGCCCGCACCTCGGCGAGCTGCGGGAGCAACTCGCCGGCCACGGCACCCGGCTCACCGTCACCGCCTGCGACATCGCTGACCGCGACGCCCTGGCCGACCTCGTGAACGGCCTCGCCGCCGACGGCAGCCCCGTGCGTTCCGTCGTCCATGCGGCCGGGGTGAGCGTGC
Source organism: Streptomyces sp. NBC_01635 (assembly GCF_045209715.1). Lineage (NCBI taxonomy): Bacteria > Bacillati > Actinomycetota > Actinomycetes > Kitasatosporales > Streptomycetaceae > Streptomyces > Streptomyces sp. NBC_01635. Next base: position 8,044,647 of record NZ_CP109277.1, read on the forward strand.
TCCGCCCCCTGACGGACGCCGGCGTCGAGGATCTCGCCGCCACCCTCTCGGGCAAGGTGCTCGGCGCGGCCCACCTCGACGAGGTGCTGGACGCCACCGAGCTGGACGCCGTCGTCTACTTCTCGTCCATCTCCGGCACGTGGGGAGTGGCCGACCACGCCGCCTACGGTGCCGCGAACGCGATCCTCGACGCCCGTGCCGAACGGCGTCGCGCCGACGGTGCTCCCGTGCTCTCCGTGGCCTGGGGACCCTGGGCGGGCGGCGGGATGATCGCCGAGTCCGTGCAGGACGTCCTGCGTCGCAGGGGCGTCCCCGTCATCCAGCCGGACACCGCGATCGCCGGTCTCCAGCAGGCCCTCGACCACGACGACGTGGTGGTCGCGGTCGCCGAGGTCGACTGGCGCCGGTTCGCCGAGGTGTTCACCTCGGTGCGCGGCAGCGCCCTCCTGACCGAACTGTCCGCCGCCCGCACGGAGCCGTCCGACGACGCATCCGAGGGCTCCGACGACACCTCCGCCGTGCTCCGGGAGCTCGCCGGCCTCCCGCCCGCACGTAGGCTCGCCGCGCTGCGCACCCTGGTCGCCACGCATGTGGCGGCCACGCTGGGCCACGCGGACGCCGAGGCCGTCAGCGTCGAAGCGGCCTTCAAGGAACTGGGCTTCGACTCCCTCACCGCCGTCGCCCTGCGCGACCGGCTGCACCGAGCCACCGGACTGAAACTCCCCACCACCGTCGTCTTCGACCACCCCAGTGTCTCCGCCCTCGCGACGTACCTCGACGACCTCGCGTTCGGCGATCGGGGAGGCGAGGACACACGGCCCGGCACGGACACCGACCACGCCGCGGACCCGCAGGGCGCGGGTCACGACGAACCGATCGCCATCGTGTCGATGGGCTGCCGCTGCCCCGGCGGAGTACGCACACCGGAGGACCTGTGGCGCCTGGTCCTCGACGGCGTGGACGCCATCACCCCGCTCCCCACCGACCGTGGCTGGGACCTCGACGGCCTCTACGACCCCGATCCCGACCGGCTCGGCACCAGCTACGTGCGCGAGAGCGGCTTCCTCGACGGCGCCGCCGAGTTCGACGCCGCCTTCTTCGGCATCTCGCCGCGTGAGGCGACCGCGATGGACCCGCAGCAGCGCCTGCTCCTGGAGACCACCTGGGAGACCCTGGAACGGGCGGGCCTCGACCCCAAGAGCCTGCGAGGCAGCTCCACCGGTGTCTACGTCGGCCTCACCGACCAGGAGTACGCCACCCAGTTGCGTGCCGCGTCCGGGGACAACGAGGGGTACCTCGCCACGGGTGCGGCGGCCAGCGTGGCGTCCGGGCGCATCGCCTACGCGTTGGGTCTGGAGGGCCCGGCGGTGACGGTCGACACGGCCTGTTCCTCGTCACTGGTCGCCCTCCACCTCGCCGTCCGCGCCCTGCGCGCGGGCGAGTGCCGCCTCGCGGTGGCCGGCGCGGCCACGGTGATGTCGGGACCGGGCGCCTTCGTCGCGTTCAGCCGCCAGCGTGCCCTCGCCGCCGACGGCCGCTGCAAGCCCTTCGCCGCCGACGCGGACGGCTTCGCCCTGTCCGAGGGCGTGGGTGTGCTGCTCCTGGAGCGTCTGTCGGACGCCGAGGCCAACGGACACCAGGTCCTCGCCGTCATCCGGGGCTCGGCGATCAACCAGGACGGTGCCTCGAACGGCCTGACCGCTCCCAACGGTCTGTCCCAGCAGCGTGTCATCCGTGCGGCGTTGTCCGATGCGGGTCTGTCGGCTGCGGACGTGGACGTGGTGGAGGCGCACGGTACGGGTACGAAGCTGGGCGATCCGATCGAGGCGCAGGCGTTGCTGGCCACGTACGGGCAGGAGCGTGAGGGTGACCGGCCGTTGTGGCTGGGCTCGGTGAAGTCCAACATCGGGCACACACAGGCCGCATCCGGCATGGCCGGGGTCATCAAGATGGTGCAGGCCATGCGCAACGGCACCCTGCCCAAGTCGCTCAGGGCGGAGCAGCCGTCGCCGCTCGTGGACTGGTCCTCGGGTGCGGTGGAGTTGCTGGACCAGTCGCGGGAGTGGGAGGAGCTCGACGACGGGCGTCCGCGTCGGGCCGGTGTGTCGTCGTTCGGCATCAGCGGCACCAACGCCCACGTCATCGTCGAAGCCCCGCGACACGCTGTCGACGCGGGCTCCTCCCCGAACCCCGAACCCGCTGCCGTACCGCCCCTGCTGGTCTCCGCCCGCACCGAGGAGGCCCTGGCCGACCAGATCCGTCGGCTGACCGCGTACCTGGAGTCCACCGACGCGGACCCGGTGGATGTGGCGTGGTCGTTGTGGCGGTCGCGGTCGGCGTTCGAGTGCCGGTCGGTGGTGGTGGCGGGCGAGCCGGTGGTGTCCGGTTCGGTGTCGGCTGGGGCTTCTTCTCCGGTGTTCGTGTTTCCGGGGCAGGGGGCGCAGTGGGTGGGGATGGCGGTCGAGTTGCTGGACTCGTCGCCGGTGTTCGCGGTTCGGTTCGGGCAGTGTGCCGAGGCGCTGGGTGAGTTCGTGGAGTGGTCGCTGGTCGATGTGGTGCGGGGTGTGGAGGGCGCGCCGGGCTTGGACCGGGTGGACGTCGTGCAGCCGGTGTTGTGGGCGGTGATGGTGTCGCTGGCGGCTGTGTGGGAGTCGTTCGGTGTGAAGCCGGCTGCGGTGGTGGGGCATTCTCAGGGTGAGATCGCTGCTGCGGTGGTGTCGGGTGCGTTGAGTGTGCGTGATGGTGCGCGGGTGGTGGCGTTGCGGTCGCGTGCGATCGTGGCGTTGGCCGGGTGTGGGGGCATGGTGTCGGTGGCGCTGCCCGCGCAGGGTGCTGTGGAGTTGGCGGGGCGGTGGCCGGGGCGGGTGTCGGTTGCGGCGGTGAACGGGCCGACGTCCACGGTGGTCTCCGGTGACGCGGACGCGTTGGATGAGCTGGTGGCGTGTGCGGAGGCCCAGGGTGTCCGGGTGCGTCGTATCGACGTGGATTACGCCTCGCACTCGGCTCATGTGGAGGCCATTGAGGGTGAGTTGGCTGAGGTGTTGGCGTCGGTGGTGGCGTTGGAGCCGTCGGTGCCGTTCCTGTCGACGGTGACGGGGGAGTGGATCGACTCGGCTCGGACCGATGCCGGGTACTGGTACCGCAACCTGCGGCAGACCGTGCAGTTGGAGCCGGCGGTTCGGCGGCTGGTGGAGGCCGGGCACGGAGCCTTCCTGGAGATGAGCCCGCACCCCGTGCTGACCGTGCCGGTCGCCGAGACGGTCGAGGACGCGGGCGTGGACGCGGTGGTCATTGGTTCGTTGCGCCGGGGCGAGGGCGGTCTGGACCGCTTCTGCCTCTCCCTGGGTGAGGCGTGGGCGCGGGGTGTGGCCGTGGACTGGGCGCCTGCTTTCGAGGGGGTGTCACCGCGCTTGGTCGATCTGCCGACGTATGCCTTCCAGCGCAGTCGTTACTGGCTTGAGGTGCCGAAGGCGTCCGTTGCCGTGGATCCCGTGGAGGAGCAGTTCTGGCGGACCGTGGAGGAGGGCGATCTGGAGGCGCTGGCCGGGACGCTCGGGGTCGTGGAGGGCCTGGAGGCCGTCGTCCCCGCCCTGGCTGCCTGGCGCACCACCCGACGCGAGCGGAGCGACCTCGACCAGTGGCGCTACCGTGTGGTGTGGAGGCCGTTCACCGCTCCTGACAGCCGTACCCTCGGCGGCGACTGGTTGCTGGTCGTCCCCGAGGCCGGAACCGGCGCCGACCTCACGGTGCCCACCCGGCACGTGCTGGAGGAGGCGGGCGCGGGCGTCGTCCCGGTCGTCGTGCCGGAACAGGTGGATCGCGCCGCGCTCACCGAACTGCTCGGTGCCGCTGTTCGGGACCTGGGCGGCGACACGCCGGCGGGTGTGCTGTCGCTGCTCGCGCTCGACGACGAACCGGACAAGCGCAGCCCCGGCGTCTCCAGGGGCGTACTGGCCTCCATGGCGTTGAGCCAGGCGCTCACCGACACCGAGGTGCGGGCCGGACTGTGGACGCTGACCCGTGGAGCCGTCTCGGTCGACGGCGACCGGGCGCCGAACGCGGACCAGGCCGCCGTATGGGGACTGCTCCGGGTGGCCGCGCTGGACGACTCCGAACGGGCCGGCGGCCTGGTCGACCTCCCGGCCGACCGTCCCACCGAGGCGCTGTCCCACCTGCCCGCGCTGCTTGCCACGGGCCAAAACCCTGGCGCCGACATTGAGTTCGTGCTCAGGAGCGATGCCGTGGGCGTCCGTGTCCGGCGCATGGTGCGCTCGCCTCTCGCCGCCGGTACGGGTCCGGTGTGGACGCCGCGCGGGATGATCCTGGTCACCGGCGGTACCGGCGCGCTCGGTGCCCACGTCGCCCGGGACCTCGCTCGCGAGGGGGCGCAGCACCTCGTACTGACCAGCAGGCGCGGTCCCGCAGCGCCCGGAGCGGCCGAACTGGAACGCGAGTTGACCGACCTCGGCTGCCGCGTGACGATCGCCGCCTGCGACGTGGCCGACCGGGAGGCGCTGGCCAAGCTCCTGGCGGATCTGCCCGCCGAGCCGGAGCTGACGGCGGTCGTGCACACCGCGGGCGCCGTCGACCAGGCGCGTCCGCTCACCCAGGTCGACGCGGACGAGGCGGTCGACCTGATGCACGCCAAGGTCGTCGGCGCCCAGAACCTCCACGACCTGCTCGGCGACCGCCCGTTGGACGCCTTCGTGCTCTTCTCCTCCGGCGCCGGCGTGTGGGGCAACGGAGGGCAGGCACCGTACGCGGCGGCCAACGCCCACCTGGACGCGCTCGCCGAGGCCCGCCGGGCCGCGGGGCTGCCCGCCACCTCGATCGCGTGGGGTGCGTGGGCGGGAGGCGGCATGGTCGACGCCGAGGTGGGGGAACAGCTCCTGCGGCGCGGCGTGCCGGCCATGGAGCCGCGACTCGCCGTGCGCGCCCTGCGGGAGTCGGTGGCGGCGGACGACACGGCCGTCGTCGTGGCGGACATCCGCTGGGACCGCTTCGTCCCGGCGTACTGCGCCCACGGGCACCGTCCGCTCATCGACGAGGTCCCGGACGTCCAGGCCCTGCTGGCGGCACAGCGGGCCGAGGAGGAAGCAGCGCGGACGGCGGACGCGTCCGGCGCTGCGAACGGACTGCGCGCCGAGCTGGCCGCCCTCCCGCCGGCCAAGCGCGGACGGCGACTGGCCGAGCTGATCCGGACTCACGTCGAAGCGGTGCTCGGCTCCGGTTCGGCGAAGGCAGTCAGGCCCGGAAAGGCCTTCCGCGACATGGGCTTCGACTCGCTGACGGCAGTGGAACTGCGCAACCGGCTCGGCGCGGCCCTGGGCACCAAGCTCTCCGCGACGCTCGTGTTCGACCACCCCACGCCGAACGCGCTCGCCGACCACCTGGGAGCGGAACTGTTCCCCGCCGACGACGGCGACCCCGCCCTCGACCCCCGGCTCAGGGAGGTCGAGGCGGCCTACCGGGCCACCACCGACCCGGTCGGCAGGAAGGAACTCGCGGACGCACTGCGAGGCCTGCTCGACTCCTGGGCGGCACCCACTGACGAGCCGACTTCCGTGGGCGTCGACGAGGAACTGGTCGGCGCCTCCGACGAAGACATGTTCGACCTGATCGACAAGGAACTCGGGATCTCCTGACGGTCCCCCCGACACGACTTCCCGATTCTCGAAGGGCTGACTGGCATGGGCAACACGGGCAACACCGAGGACAAGCTGCGGGACTACCTCAAGCGCGTCACCACGGACCTGCGGCAGACCCGCCGCAGGCTCGGCGAGCTGGAGACGCGGGCGCACGAGCCCATCGCCATCGTGGCGACCGCCTGCCACCTGCCCGGCGGAGTGCGCAGTCCCGAGGAGCTGTGGCAGCTGGTCGTCGACGGCGTCGACACCGTCTCGGACCTGCCCACCGACCGCGGCTGGGACATCGACGCGCTGTACGACCCGGACCCCGAGCGCATCGGCACCAGCTACGTCCGCCACGGTGCCTTCCTCTACGACGCGGCCGAGTTCGACGCCGGGTTCTTCGAGATCTCGCCGCGTGAGGCGACCGCGATGGACCCCCAGCAGCGGCTCCTGCTGGAGACCACCTGGGAGGCGTTCGAGCGGGCCGGCATCGATCCCACCATCCTGCGGGGCAGCGACACCGGTGTCTTCGTCGGCGCCAGCAACCAGGCGTACGCACCCGACGGCACCCGCGCCCCCGAGGGCATCGAGGGACACCTGCTGACCGGTGGTTCCGCCGCCGTCCTGTCCGGCCGCATCGCCTACAGCTTCGGCTTCGAGGGCCCGGCCGTCAGCCTCGACACCATGTGCTCGTCGTCGCTGGTCGCCCTCCACCTGGCCGTGCGTGCCCTGCGGTCGGGCGAGTGCTCCATGGCCGTCGCGGGCGGCGCCACCGTCATGGGCAGCATGCGCAACTTCGTCGAGTTCAGCCGCCAGCGCGGACTGGCCGCCGACGGCCGCTGCAAGCCCTTCGCCGCCGACGCGGACGGCACCGGCTGGGGCGAGGGCGTCGGCGTGCTGCTCCTGGAGCGTCTGTCGGACGCCGAGGCCAACGGACACCAGGTCCTCGCCGTCATCCGGGGCTCGGCGATCAACCAGGACGGTGCCTCGAACGGCCTGACTGCCCCGAACGGCCCCTCGCAGCAGCGGGTCATCCGCGCGGCACTGTCCGACGCGGGCCTGTCGGCCGCTGACGTGGACGTGGTGGAGGCGCACGGCACGGGCACCAAGCTGGGCGACCCGATCGAGGCGCAGGCGCTCCTGGCCACCTACGGGCAGGAACGCGACGCCGACCACCCGCTCTGGATCGGATCCCTGAAGTCCAACATCGGCCACACACAGGCCGCCTCCGGTGTCGCGGGCGTCATCAAGATGGTCGAGTCGCTGCGGCACGGTGTGGCGCCCAAGTCGCTGCACGGCGAGGAGATCACCCCGCACGTCGACTGGTCCTCCGGCACCCTCCGCCTGCTCACCGAAGCCGTCGACTGGCCCGAGAGCGGACGGCCGCGCCGGGCCGGCGTCTCCTCCTTCGGAGGCAGCGGCACCAACGCCCACGTCGTCCTCGAACAGGCGCCGGCCCCCCAGCCCGCCGAGGAGCCGACCACGAGCGATGCCGTCCTGCCCTGGCTGCTGTCGGCCCGCTCGGAAGCCGCGCTCAAGGAGCAGGCCCAGCGGCTCGCCCACCGTGTGGAGACCGCCGACCTGTCCGCGCTGGACGTCGCCCACACGCTGGCCACCGGACGCGCCGCTCTGGAGGAGCGCGCCGTCGTGATCGGCGCCGACCGCTCCGCCCTGCTGGCCGGCCTGCACGCCCTGGCACGGGGTGAACGGCCCGCGACCGTGACCCGCGGCCTCACGGAGAGCCCCGACGCACCTGTGGACCCCGTGTTCGTGTTTCCGGGGCAGGGGGCGCAGTGGGTGGGGATGGCGGTCGAGTTGCTGGACTCGTCGCCGGTGTTCGCGGTTCGGTTCGGGCAGTGTGCCGAGGCGCTGGGTGAGTTCGTGGAGTGGTCGCTGGTCGATGTGGTGCGGGGTGTGGAGGGCGCGCCGGGCTTGGACCGGGTGGACGTCGTGCAGCCGGTGTTGTGGGCGGTGATGGTGTCGCTGGCGGCTGTGTGGGAGTCGTTCGGTGTGAAGCCGGCTGCGGTGGTGGGGCATTCTCAGGGTGAGATCGCTGCTGCGGTGGTGTCGGGTGCGTTGAGTGTGCGTGATGGTGCGCGGGTGGTGGCGTTGCGGTCGCGTGCGATCGTGGCGTTGGCCGGGTGTGGGGGCATGGTGTCGGTGGCGCTGCCCGCGCAGGGTGCTGTGGAGTTGGCGGGGCGGTGGCCGGGGCGGGTGTCGGTTGCGGCGGTGAACGGGCCGACGTCCACGGTGGTCTCCGGTGACGCGGACGCGTTGGATGAGCTGGTGGCGTGTGCGGAGGCCCAGGGTGTCCGGGTGCGTCGTATCGACGTGGATTACGCCTCGCACTCGGCTCATGTGGAGGCCATTGAGGGTGAGTTGGCTGAGGTGTTGGCGTCGGTGGTGGCGTTGGAGCCGTCGGTGCCGTTCCTGTCGACGGTGACGGGGGAGTGGATCGACTCGGCTCGGACCGATGCCGGGTACTGGTACCGCAACCTGCGGCAGACCGTGCAGTTGGAGCCGGCGGTTCGGCGGCTGGTGGAGGCCGGGCACGGAGCCTTCCTGGAGATGAGCCCGCACCCCGTGCTGACCGTGCCGGTCGCCGAGACGGTCGAGGACGCGGGCGTGGACGCGGTGGTCATTGGTTCGTTGCGCCGGGGCGAGGGCGGTCTGGACCGCTTCTGCCTCTCCCTGGGTGAGGCGTGGGCGCGGGGTGTGGCCGTGGACTGGGCGCCTGCTTTCGAGGGGGTGTCACCGCGCTTGGTCGATCTGCCGACGTATGCCTTCCAGCGCAGTCGTTACTGGCTTGAGGTGCCCAAGGCCCAGGCGAGCGCCGACCCCGCGGAGGAGCAGTTCTGGCGCAGTGTCGAGGAAGGCGACGTGGAGGCGCTGGCCGGCACCCTCGGGCTGGACGGCACCGACGGTCTCGGCGACCTCGTTCCGGCGCTCTCCGCCTGGCACCGGGGGCGGCGGGGCCGTGCCCGACTGGACAATTGGCGCTACCGGGTGGTGTGGCGGCCGTACGGTCTGCCCGACGGGGACAGGCTCGACGGCACCTGGCTGCTCGCCGTGCCCGCCGAGCAGTTGGCGTCACCGTTGGTCAGCGGTGTGGCCCGCGCACTGGGCCGGGCCGGGGCGACCGTCGTCACCTTCGTCATGGCCGCCGACGACCTCGACCGCGAGCAGATCGCCTCCCGGCTCGGCGCCATCCCCGGGGCCGACGGGGCCCCCGTGCGGGGCGTCGTCTCCCTGCTCGGACTCGATGAGCGCCCGGCGGCGGCCCACTCCGGCGCCACCGCGGCCATGGTCTCCTCGCTGCTCCTGGTGCAGGGTCTGCTGGATGCCGGCATCGAGGCCAGGACGTGGATCCTCACGAGTGGGGCCGTCGCAACCGGTGCGGAGGGCGACGTCGTCGACCACCCGGTCCAGGGCGCCCTGTGGGGCCTCGGTCGTGTCGTGGCCCTCGAACAGCCCCGGCGCTGGGGCGGATTGATCGACCTGCCCGCGGACGTCGACGACGACACCGCACGCGCAGTGGTCGCCCTCCTGGCCGCCGGGGGTGACGAGGACCAGGTCGCCCTGCGCCCGGGTGGCGCGTATGTCCGCCGCCTGATCCGCACGCCGCTCGCCGGTCGCGGCGCGCCGCGTACCTGGCGCACCAGCGGCGCCGCGCTCGTCACCGGCGGCACCGGTGGCCTCGGCGCCCACGCCGCCCGGCTGCTGGCCCGCAACGGTGCCGAGCACCTGGTGCTGACGAGCCGGCACGGTCCCGAGGCCCCCGGAGCGGCCGAACTGGAACGCGAGTTGACCGACCTCGGCTGTCGGGTGACCATCGCCGCCTGCGACGTGGCCGACCGGGACGCGCTCCGCCGCCTCGTCGAGCACGTCGAATCCGACGGGCCCGCCATCCGCACCGTCGTGCACACCGCGGGCGTCGGAATGCTCGCCCCGCTCGCCGACACCGACCTCGACTTCTTCGCCGAGGGCGCCCGCGCCAAACTCCTCGGGGCGGCGAACCTCGACGAAATCTTCGACCACGACCGGCTGGACGCCTTCGTCCTCTACTCGTCCGTGGCCGGAACGTGGGGCAGCGGCGACCACGGCGCCTACTCCGCCTCCAACGCCTACGTGGACGCCCTCGCCGAGAACCGCAGGGCCCGCGGTCTGACCGGCACGTCCCTGGCGTGGGGCATCTGGAGCCCCGAGGGCGGCGGCATGGCCGTCAACGTCGTGCGCGAGCAACTGCGGTGGCGCGGCATCCCGTTCATGGACGCCGACATCGCCGTGACCGGTCTCCAGCAGGCACTCGACCACGACGAGACCTTCCTCGCGATCGCCGACATCGACTGGGAACGCTTCGTCCCCGTCTTCACGGCCGCCCACCCCAGGCCGCTGCTGCACGAGGTTCCCGAAGTCGCCGAGGCCATGAAGGCCGACGAAGCCGTCCTCGACCGCGCCGCCGACTGGCGCGGAGGACTGCGCGCCGAACTCGCCGCCCTGCCCGCCGCCGAACGCGACCGCGTCCTGACCGACGTGGTCCGCGCCCAGGTCGCCGCCGTCCTCGGCTACGCCGACGGCGACGACATCGCCGCCACCCGCGCCTTCCGCGAACTCGGCTTCGACTCCCTCACCGCGGTCGAACTGCGCAACCGGCTCAACGAGGCGACCGGCCTGGCCCTGCCCGCCACCATCGTCTTCGACCACCCCAACGTCCGTGATCTCGTACGCCACCTGCGCGGACACCTCGTCGACGACGGCGCCGACGAGCAGCCCGCCGCGCTCCCGGCACTGCCCGCGGCCCGCCCGGCGCACGAGGACGAGCCGATCGCCATCGTCTCCATGGGCTGCCGCTTCCCCGGCGGGGCGCACTCGCCCGAGGACCTCTGGCGGCTCGTCCTCGGCGAGACCGACGCCATATCCGGTCTGCCCGTCGACCGCGGCTGGGACGTGGAGAGCCTGTACGACCCCGATCCCGACCGGGCGGGAACCACCTACGCCCGTGACGGCGGTTTCCTGCACGACGCGGCCGAGTTCGACGCCGCCTTCTTCGGCATCTCGCCGCGTGAGGCGACCGCGATGGACCCGCAGCAGCGCCTGCTGCTGGAGACCACCTGGGAGACCCTGGAGCGGGCCGGCATCGCGCCGGACAGCCTGCGCGGCAGCGACACCGGCGTCTTCGTCGGCGTCTCCCACCAGGGCTACGGTGCGTCCGGCGAGGTCCCGGAGGGCCTCGAAGGCCACCTGATCACCGGCACGGTCACCAGCATCGCCTCCGGCCGCATCTCGTACACCCTCGGCCTCGAAGGGCCGGCCGTGACCATGGACACCGGGTGCTCCTCCGCACTCGTCGCCATGCACCTGGCCATGCGCTCCCTGCGGTCCGGCGAATGCTCCCTCGCCGTGACGGGCGGTGCCGCCGTCATGGGCGAGCCGGTCGGCCTGATCGGCTTCAGCCGTCAGCGTGGCCTCGCCGTCGACGGCCGCTGCAAGGCCTTCGGCGCGGGCGCCGACGGCATGGGCATGTCCGAGGGCGTGGGTGTGCTGCTGCTGGAGCGTCTGTCGGACGCGCAGGCCAACGGCCATCAGGTCCTTGCCGTGGTGCGGGGCTCGGCGATCAACCAGGACGGTGCGTCGAACGGCCTGACCGCTCCCAACGGTCTGTCCCAGCAGCGTGTCATCCGTGCGGCGTTGTCCGATGCGGGTCTGTCGGCTGCGGACGTGGACGTGGTGGAGGCGCACGGTACGGGTACGAAGCTGGGCGATCCGATCGAGGCGCAGGCGTTGCTGGCCACGTACGGGCAGGAGCGTGAGGGTGACCGGCCGTTGTGGCTGGGCTCGGTGAAGTCCAACATCGGGCACACACAGGCGGCATCCGGCATGGCCGGGGTCATCAAGATGGTGCAGGCCATGCGCAACGGCATCCTGCCCAAGTCCCTGCACACCGACGAACTCTCCACGTTCGTCGACTGGTCCGTCGGCCAGGTCAGGGTCCTCACCGAGGCACGCCCCTGGGAACGGAACGACCGACCCTGCCGGGCGGGCGTCTCCTCCTTCGGCGTCAGCGGCACCAACGCCCACGTGATCCTCGAAGAACCGGAGCCCGCCGAGGGCCCGGCGCCGGCCGTCGTCGACCGGCCGGGGGTGACGGTGCCGTGGCTGGTGTCGGCTCGCTCGGAGGCGGCGCTGCGTGAGCAGGCCTCGCGGCTCGTGGCCCGGCTGGAGGGCACGGAGACCGACCCGCTCGACGTGGCGCACGCGCTTCTCACCGGTCGTGCCGCTCTGGAGGAGCGCGCCGTCGTGATCGGCGCCGACCGCTCCGCTCTGCTGGACGGCCTGCGTGCCCTGGCCACCGGAACCGCCGACACGGGCTCCGTCCGGGGTGTCGCGCCCCACAACGGTGAGTCCGTGCAGCCGGTGTTCGTGTTTCCGGGGCAGGGGGCGCAGTGGGTGGGGATGGCGGTCGAGTTGCTGGACTCGTCGCCGGTGTTCGCGGTTCGGTTCGGGCAGTGTGCCGAGGCGCTGGGTGAGTTCGTGGAGTGGTCGCTGGTCGATGTGGTGCGGGGTGTGGAGGGCGCGCCGGGCTTGGACCGGGTGGACGTCGTGCAGCCGGTGTTGTGGGCGGTGATGGTGTCGCTGGCGGCTGTGTGGGAGTCGTTCGGTGTGAAGCCGGCTGCGGTGGTGGGGCATTCTCAGGGTGAGATCGCTGCTGCGGTGGTGTCGGGTGCGTTGAGTGTGCGTGATGGTGCGCGGGTGGTGGCGTTGCGGTCGCGTGCGATCGTGGCGTTGGCCGGGTGTGGGGGCATGGTGTCGGTGGCGCTGCCCGCGCAGGGTGCTGTGGAGTTGGCGGGGCGGTGGCCGGGGCGGGTGTCGGTTGCGGCGGTGAACGGGCCGACGTCCACGGTGGTCTCCGGTGACGCGGACGCGTTGGATGAGCTGGTGGCGTGTGCGGAGGCCCAGGGTGTCCGGGTGCGTCGTATCGACGTGGATTACGCCTCGCACTCGGCTCATGTGGAGGCCATTGAGGGTGAGTTGGCTGAGGTGTTGGCGTCGGTGGTGGCGTTGGAGCCGTCGGTGCCGTTCCTGTCGACGGTGACGGGGGAGTGGATCGACTCGGCTCGGACCGATGCCGGGTACTGGTACCGCAACCTGCGGCAGACCGTGCAGTTGGAGCCGGCGGTTCGGCGGCTGGTGGAGGCCGGGCACGGAGCCTTCCTGGAGATGAGCCCGCACCCCGTGCTGACCGTGCCGGTCGCCGAGACGGTCGAGGACGCGGGCGTGGACGCGGTGGTCATTGGTTCGTTGCGCCGGGGCGAGGGCGGTCTGGACCGCTTCTGCCTCTCCCTGGGCGAGGCCTGGGCCAAGGGGCTCGCCGTCGACTGGACGCCCGTCTTCGAGGGCCACGCGCCGCGCCGGGTCGACCTGCCCACCTACGCCTTCCAGCGCAAGCACTACTGGCTGGAGCCGGTCGTCCGACGACAGGACGCCGACGACGTGCGCTTCGGCGGCGTGGACCTCGTCGACGACGGGTTCTGGGCCAACGTGGAGAACCAGGAAGTCGATTCCCTCGCAGAGAGCCTGGGGATCGAGGACGTACGCTCGCTCGCCGAGGTGGTCCCCGCGCTGTCCTCGTGGCGGCGTGACCGGATCAACCGCTCGACGCTGGACGGCTGGCGCTACCGGGTCACGTGGCGGCCGCGCGTCGAGCAGTCCGCCCGCGTCGAGGACCTGCCCGGCAGCTGGCTGATCGTCGTGCCCGCCGGACACGAGAGCGACCCGGTGGTGCGGCAGATCCAGGAGGCGGTCGACGAGCGGTCGGCCGGGGCGCTGCTGCTGGTCGCGGGGCCGGAGGCCGCCGAACGTGACCGTATGGCCGACCTCGTACGACAGTGCGCGGACGACGCCGAGATCGGTGGCGTGCTCTCGCTGCTCGCCCTGGACGAGTCGCCCTGGTCCGCCGAAGGCGTGCTGCCGACCGGACTGGTGCTGACCACCGCGCTGCTCCAGGCGGTGGGTGACGTCCGGGTCGACGCGCCCGTGTGGTGCGCGACCCGCGGTGCGGTGTCCGTGCACCGCGGTGACGTGCTGCGCACCCCGCTCCAGGCGATGAGCTGGGGCCTGGGCCGCATCGCGGCCATGGAGTACCCGCAGCGCTGGGGCGGTCTGATCGATCTTCCCGAGACGCTGGACACCCGGGCCGTGCGCCGTCTGCTCGCCGCGCTGTCGGGAACACTGGAGGAGGACCACCTGGCCGTACGGCCGTCCGGGCTCCTCGCCCGTCGGCTGGTCCGGGCCGGTGACGGCCCCCGCCCCGACGGCAACTGGCGGCCGTCCGGCACCGTCCTGGTCACCGGTGGCACCGGTGGACTCGGCCGGCACGTCGCGCGCTGGCTCGCCCGGGGCGGCGCCGAGCACCTGGTGCTCGCCTCCCGGCGCGGCCCGGACGCTCCCGGGGCGGGCGAACTCGTCGCGGAGCTGGCCGAGCTGGGCGCCACGGCGACCGTGGTCGCCTGCGACGTCGCCGACGCCGACGCGGTACGGCAGCTCGTCGACGAGCTGCCGGGCGGCGGCACCCTGACCGCCGTCGTGCACACCGCCGGCATCATCGACGACGGACTCATCGACGCGCTGACGCCACAGCGGGCGCACGGCGTGCTGCGTCCCAAGGTGGACGCGGCGCTCGCGCTCGACGCGGCCACCCGACACCTCGACCTCGACGCGTTCGTCCTGTTCTCCTCCATGGCCGGCACCCTCGGCGGCCCGGGCCAGGGCAGCTACGCCGCGGCCAACGCCTTCCTCGACGCCCTGGCCGCGCGCCGCCGCGCGGAAGGGCTGCCCGCAACATCCGTCGGCTGGGGCACCTGGGCCGGCGGCGGCATGGTCGGCGAGGAGGTCGCCGAGCGGCTGCGCCGCGACGGCGTGCCCCCGATGGACCCCGAGCTGGCCATCGCCGCCCTGCAGAAGGCGCTCGACCAGGACGAGGAGTTCCTGATCGTCGCCGACGTCGACTGGAAGCTCATCACCGCCCGCGCGTTCGCCGCGCTGCGGGAGTTCCCCGAGGCCCGTGCGGCCGCCGTCACCGACAGCGCGGAGAAGAAGAAGGAGGCCGACGCCGTGGACGGGCCGCCGCTGGCCCGGCGGCTGGCCGCCCTGCCGCCTGCCGAGCGCCGTGCCGCGCTGCTGGCCGAGGTCCGCGCCCAGGCCTCCGCGGTGCTCGGCCACACCGACGCCGACGCCGTCCCCGACGGACGCGCCTTCCGCGACCTCGGGTTCGAGTCGCTGACCGCGGTCGAACTGCGCAACCGGATCGCCGAGGCCACCGGCCTGCGCCTGCCCGTCACGCTCGCCTTCGACCACCCGTCCGCGAGCGCCCTCGCCGCCCACCTGGACACGGAACTGTTCGGCGCGTCCACCACCGCCGACGACCTGCCCCAGCTGCCAACGGCGGCCGTGGACGACGACCCGGTCGTCATCGTCGGCATGGGCTGCCGCTTCCCCGGCGGGGTCACCTCGCCGGAGGAACTGTGGCGGCTGGTCGCCGACGGCACCGACGCCATCACCCCCTTCCCCGCCGACCGCGGCTGGAACGTCGAGAAGCTCTACGACCCCGACCCCGAGCGCACCGGCCACTCCTACGCCCGGCACGGCGGTTTCCTGCACGACGCCGACCGGTTCGACCCGGCCTTCTTCGGCATCGCGCCCCGTGAGGCCGTCGCGATCGACCCGCAGCACCGGCTGCTGCTGGAGACGTCCTGGGAGGCGTTTGAACGCGCCGGGATCGACCCCGACCGGCTGCGGGGCGCCCGCGCGGGCGTGTTCGTCGGCTCGAACTACAACGACTACGGCAGCCGTGTCCGACAGGCCCCCGAGGAGCTGGAGGGCTACCTGGCCACGGGCAGTGCGAGCAGTGTCGCCTCGGGCCGCATCGCCTACACCTTCGGTCTGGAGGGCCCGGCGGTCACCGTCGACACCGCCTGCTCCTCCTCGCTGGTCGCCCTGCACCTCGCCGTGCAGGCCCTGCGGTCCGGCGAATGCGAACTCGCCCTGGCCGGCGGCGTGACCGTGATCTCCACGCCGGACACCTTCGTCGAGTTCAGCCGGCAGCGGGCCCTGTCGCCCGACGGCCGCTGCAAGGCGTTCGGCGCGGACGCCGACGGAGCGGGCTGGGCCGAGGGCGTCGGCCTGCTCCTGCTGGAGCGTCTCTCCGACGCCCGCCGCAACGGCCACTCCGTGCTCGCCACGGTGGCCGGGTCGGCCGTCAACCAGGACGGCGCCTCCAACGGACTGACCGCTCCCAGCGGACCCGCGCAGCAGCGCGTCATCCGGCAGGCCCTCGCCTCCGCCGGGCTGTCCCCGCAGGACGTGGACGCCGTCGAGGCGCACGGCACCGGCACCACCCTCGGCGACCCGATCGAGGCGCAGGCCCTGCTCGCCGTCTACGGAGCGGACCGGCCCGCCGAACGGCCGTTGTGGCTGGGCGCGCTGAAGTCCAACATCGGCCACACGCAGGCCGCCTCGGGCGTCGCGGGCGTCATCAAGATGGTGATGGCGATGCGGCAGGGCGTCCTGCCGCGCACCCTGCACGCCGAGCGGCCTTCCCCGCACATCGACTGGTCCTCCGGGGCCGTCCGCCTGCTGCACGAGGAGCAGGACTGGACCCCCGGCGACACCCCGCGCCGCGCGGGCGTCTCCTCCTTCGGCGTCTCCGGCACCAACGCGCACGTCATCCTCCAGGAAGCGGACGCTCCCGGCCTCGCGGAGCCGGCCCGGCCGGCCGAGCGGACCCCCGGCGTCCTGCCCTGGCTGCTGTCCGCGCGCGGCACCGCCGCACTTCGCGCCCAGGCGCGACGTCTGTTCGACCACCTGGCCGACCACCCCGACACCGCCCCGGCGGACGTCGCCGTGTCCCTGGCCACCACCCGCGCCCACCACGACGACCGGGCGGCCGTCGTCACCGACGACACGGCCGGCCTCGCCGAGGCGCTCACCGCGCTCGCCGACGGCCGTGAGCACCCCCTGCTCACCACAGACCGGGCCCGCGGCGGCAAGGTGGCGTTCCTGTTCTCCGGACAGGGCGCCCAGCAGGCCGGCACCGGACGGGTCCTGTACGAGCGGTACGACGTGTTCGCCGACGCCCTCGACGAGGTCTGCGCCCACCTCGAGGCGCACCTCGAACTGCCGCTGCGGGACGTGCTGTTCGCGGACCCGGGCACGCCGCAGGCGGCTCTCCTCGACCGCACCACCTACACGCAGGCCGGGCTCTTCGCCGTGCAGGTCGCCCTGTACCGGCTCCTGGAGAGCCTGGGCGTACGGCCCGACGCGCTGCTCGGTCACTCCGTCGGCGAGATCGCCGCGGCCCACGTCGCGGGTGTCCTCACCCTGGAGGACACCTGCCGGCTCGTCGCCGTGCGCGGCAGGCTCATGGGCGAACTCCCGACGGGCGGCGTCATGGTCTCCGTCCAGGCCGGCGAGGACGAGGTGACCCCCCTCCTCGCCGCCCACGAGGGCCGGGTGGCCGTGGCCGCACTCAACAGCCCCCACGCCACCGTCCTGTCCGGCGACGAGGACGCGGTCACCGCGGTCGCCGCCGAACTGGCCGCCCGGGGACGCAAGACGCACCGCCTCAACGTCAGCCACGCCTTCCACTCGCACCACATGGACGGCATGCTCGACGCGTTCACCGCCCAAATCGCCCAACTCGCCCACTCCGCACCAGTGTTGCCCGTCGTGTCCACCGTGACCGGCCGTGCCGTCACCGCCGACGAGCCGTTCGACGGCGGCTACTGGGTACGCCAGGTCCGCGACGGCGTCCGGTTCCGCGACGGCGTCCGCGCCCTGGAGGAGCAGGGCGTCACCACCTACGTCGAGATCGGCCCCGGCGGTGTCCTGACCGCACTGGCCGGGGACAGCGTCGAGGGCGACGCCACCCTCGTGCCGACGCTGCGCCGCGACACCGAGGAGGAGACCTCGCTGACCTCCGCCCTCGCCCGGCTGCACACCCACGGCCACCGCGTCGACTGGGACGCCTGGTTCGCCCCCACCGGTGCCCGCCGCACCGACCTGCCCACCTACCCCTTCCAGCGACGCAGCTACTGGCTGGAGGCGACCGGACCCGACACCCACCGCTCCGACCTCGAACCGGTACGCCACCAGCTGCTGACGGCGGCCGTGCCGCTGGCCGACAGCTCGGCGACCGTGCTCACCGGCACGGTGTCCGTGGACGGCAGGCCCTGGCTCGCCGACCACGCGCTCGACGGCCGGGTCCTCTTCCCCGGCACCGCGTTCCTCGACCTGGCCCTGGAGGCCTGCGCCCACACCGGGGCCGCCCGCGTCGCGGACCTCACCCTGCGGACCCCGCTGGTGCTCCCCGACAACGGCGCCGTCCACCTCCAGGTCTCCGTCACCGCACCCGACGACAACGGCGACCGCGCGCTGACCGTGCACTCCCGGCCCGCCGCCCGCGACGACGGCGCCCCCACCCCCTGGACCCGGCACGCCGAGGGCACCCTCAGCGACACCCGCGCCGCCACCGCCCCGGCACCCCTGCCGGCCGCGTGGCCGCCGCCGGCCGCCGAACCGGTGGACGTGAGCGGGCTGTACGAACGCATCGCCGCCGGAGGCTTCGCCTACGGACCCGCGTTCCGCGGCCTGCGCGCCGCCTGGCGCGACGGCGACACCGTGTACGCCGAGATCACCCCCGAGGACGGCGAACACCTCCAGGGCACCGACCGGTTCCGCATCCACCCCGCCCTGCTGGACGCCGCCCTGCACACGGTGGCCCTGGCCGCCGACGAGGCGAGCGGCACGGTCGTCCCGTTCACCTTCTCGGACGTCACCGTGCACCGGGCCGGACCCACCGCCCTGCGCGTCCGCCTCACCCCCGAGGCCGAGCACACCTACCGGGCGACCCTCCTCGACGGCACCGGACAGCCGGTCGCCGACATCGACACCCTCGTGCTGCGCCCCGTGGACACCGCGGCCCTCCCGGCCGCCCCCGGCCGCGGAGCCCTGCACCGGATCCGCTGGACACCCGCCGCGCCCGGCACGGCCCCGGCAGGGCCCGCGCACCTCCTCGGCGCGACCGCACCGGCCCTCGCGGACGCCGTCCGCCACGCCGACGCCGCCGCGCTGGTGACGGCCACCGCCACGACGGCCGTACCCGACACGGTCCTCGCCGCCGTGCCCGTAACCGATGGGGAGACCGACCTCGGCACCGCCACCCGGAACACCACCGCGCACGCCCTGCGCCTGGTCACCGAGTGGCTCGCCCAGGACGCCCTCACCGGCTCCCGGCTGGTGGTGCTCACCCGCAGCGCCGTCACCACCGGCCCCGACGACACCCTGCGCACCGACCCCGCCCAGGCCGCCGTCTGGGGCCTGATCCGCGCGGCACGCGCCGAGAACCCCGGACGCTTCGCCCTCGTCGACCACGACGGCAGCCCCGCCTCCCTGGACCGGCTGCCGTCCGTACTGGCACTCGGGGAGAGCGAGATCGCCCTGCGCGACGGCACCGCGCTGACGCCGCGGCTCACCCGGGTCGCACCCGCCGACGCCACCCGCCCCGTGATGGGCGCCGACGGCACCGTGCTCGTCACCGGCGCAGGCGGCATCCTGGGCCGTCGGGTCGCCTGCCACCTGGTCACCGCGCACGGCGTCCGCTCCCTGGTCCTCGCGGGCCGGCGCGGAGCCGCCGCCGACGGCATGCCCGAACTGCGCGAGGAACTCACCGGACTCGGCGCCCACGTCACCGTCGCCGCCTGCGACGTCGCCGACCGCGACGCCCTGACCGCGCTGCTCGACGCGGTGCCCGCCGACCGTCCGCTGACCGCCGTCGTCCACACCGCCGGCGTCCTCGACGACGGCATCGTGCAGTCCCTCACCCCCGAACGCGTCGACACCGTGCTGCGCGCCAAGGCCGACGCCGCCGTCCTGCTGGAGGTACTCACCCGCGACACCGGCGCCGCACTCGTCCTGTTCTCCTCGCTCGCCGGCACCCTCGGCGGCGTGGGGCAGGCAAACTACTCGGCCGCCAACGCCTTCCTCGACGCCTTCGCCGCCCGCCACGACACCCCCGGACGCCGGATCCGGTCACTCGCCTGGGGGCTGTGGGCCGAACGCAGCGGCATGACCGGGACACTCGAGGAGTCCGACCTGCGCCGCATCGCCCGCAGCGGGCTGCGCCCCATGGACACCGACCACGCACTCGCCCTGCTCGATGCGGCACTGCGCGCCCCGGAACCCTGGTACGCACCCGCCGACCTGGACCCTAACGCCCTGCGCGCCTCCGACGGCACCGTCCCCGACCTGGTCCGCGACCTCGTCCCGGACCGCACCCGGCGCCCGGCCGCCACGACGGCGACCGACACCCCAGCCACGCCCGCCGGCGGTGAACTGCGCGCACGCCTGGCCCGACTCGCCCCGGCCGACCGGCACACCCCCGTCCTGGACGCCGTACTCGCCCAGGCGGCCCTCGTCATCGGCCACGACAGCCCCGACTCCCTCGACCCCGAAGGAGGCTTCCTGGACAGCGGGTTCAACTCCCTGACCGCCGTCGAACTCCGCAACCGCATCGGCGCCCTCGCCGGCGTACGACTGCCCGCGACCCTGATGTTCGACTACCCGACGCCGGAACGGCTCGCCGCGTACCTGCTGGAGCGCATCGCTCCCGCGGACCAGCCCGCCACCTCCCCGCTCCTCGGCCAACTCGACTCCCTGGAGGCGCAGTTCACCGAGGCCGCGGTGGACGGCACGCTGCACGACCAGCTCCGCGCCCGGCTGCGCGGCCTCCTGGACCGCCTGGACGGCGCCCCGCTGCCCGACCCGGCCGGCCTCCCGGTGACGGCGACCGCCGACCGGGACACCGACGAGGTCTCCGACGACGAACTGCGCGCCTTCCTCGAGGGCGACCTCGAGGCCTGACCCCAGGCCCCCGGTCGTCCCGGCCCACGCCCCGACGTCCCGGGCCGGGACGACCGTCCCACCCAGCCCCTTGCCCGTCACCCGTGATCTGGATGGAACATGAAGGCTCTCGTGCTCGCGGGGGGATCCGGTACGCGGCTGCGACCGATCACCCACACCTCCAGCAAACAACTGGTCCCGGTCGCCAACAAACCGATCCTCTTCTACGGCCTCGAAGCCATCGCCGAGGCAGGCATCACCGACGTCGGCGTCATCGTCGGCAGCACCGCCCCGGAGATCCAGGCCGCCGTCGGCGACGGATCCGACTTCGGGCTCGACGTCACCTACATCCCGCAGAGCGAGCCCCTCGGCCTCGCCCACGCCGTCCTCATCGCCCAGCCCTTCCTCGGCGACGACGACTTCGTCATGTACCTCGGCGACAACTTCGTCCTCGACGGCATCGGCGACGTCGTCGAGGAGTTCCGCAAGGACCCCCGCGACGCCCACGTCCTCCTCACCCGCGTCGACGATCCCACGGCCTTCGGCGTCGCGGTGACCGACGACCACGGCAACGTCGTCGACCTGGAGGAGAAGCCGCGCCGGCCGCGCAGCGACCTCGCCGTCGCCGGCGTCTACCTGTTCACCACCGCCGTCCACGAGGCCGTCCGGGCCATCCCGCCCTCCGCCCGCGGCGAACTCGAGATCACCGACGCCCTCCAGTGGATGATCGACCAGGGGATGACCGTACGGTCCACCGTCATCACCGGCTACTGGAAGGACACCGGCAACGTCACCGACATGCTGGAGGTCAACCGCACACTCCTGGAACGTCTCGAACCCCGCGTCGACGGGTCCGTCGACGCGGAGAGCGAGATCATCGGGCGCGTCAGGATCGAGGCGGGCGCAGAGGTCCGTCGCTCTCGCATCGTCGGCCCCGCCATCATCGGCGCCGGCAGCGTGGTCACCGACTCCTACATCGGCCCGTCCACCTCGGTCGCGGAGGAGTGCCGCATCGCCCACAGCGAGATCGAGTACTCCATCGTGCTGCGGGAGTCGTCCTTCGACGGCGTCAGGCGCGTCACCGCCTCCCTCGTCGGCCGCAACGTCAAAGTCACACTGACACCGCGGCTGCCCGCCGCGCACCGCCTCGTCATCGGAGACCACGGGCAGGTCCAGATCTCTTCATGAACCCCGTCCGCCTCCTCATCGTCACAGCGGTCGACGCCGAGCGCGACGCCGTCGGGCGGGGCCTGTCGCCCGCCGCCCCCGTCGCGGCCCCCGGCCCGCCGGGCCGCGAACTGCTCCGCCTCACCTGCAACGGGGGAGTCCCCTGCCCGGACACCCACCCGATGCCGTCGGCCGCCCGCCGCCGCCCGCTGACCGTGGACCTGCTGACCGGGGGAGTGGGCCCCGCCGCGGCAGCGGCCGCCACCGGCGCCGCGCTCGCCCTGGCGGCGGTCCGGGACGAGCCGTACGACCTGGTCGTCAGCGCGGGCATCGCGGGCGGGTTCGCCCCCGTCGCGGCGGTGGGCTCCGTGGTCGTGGCCGACCGGGTGATCGCCGCCGACCTCGGCTGCGAGACCGCCGACGGCTTCCTGCCCGTCGACAGCCTGGGCTTCGGAACCTCCGAGTACGCCTGCCCGCCGCACCTGGCCGCCGCCGTCGCCCGCGTCCTCGGCGCCGTCCACGCGCCGGTCCTCACCGTCTCCACCGTGACCGGGACCGAGGAACGGGCCCGGATGCTCCAGAAGAGCCACGGGGCCGCCGCCGAGGCCATGGAGGGATTCGGCGTCGCCGAGGCCGCTGCCGTCCACGGCACCCCGATCCTGGAGGTCCGCACCGTCTCCAACCCGGTCGGTCCGCGCGACCGCGCCGCCTGGCGCATCCCCGACGCACTCGCCGCCCTCCGCGACGCCTTCGCGGTGCTCCGCCCCGTCCTCGCCCACGGCGCCCCACCCCCCTACAGCTGACCCCGGGGCCCCGAACCACCGCACACCGCATGGTCGTTCGGGGCCTCCTGCCCCACACACGCCGCGGTCCTACGGGTGCTCTTGCCTCCGCCCGTCCCGTGGTCCTACGGGGCCGCTCGCTTCCGCCCGTCCCGCGGTCCTACGGGGCACGTGCTTCCGCCCAACCCGCGGTCCGGGGCCACGTGCCTCCGTCCACGTCGGCGGTGGTTCGGGGCCTTCTGCCTCCGTACACCCGGCGGGTGTCAAGGGCCCCGCACCTCCGCGCACGGCCCCGCGCGCACAGCTCCGGTCTGCGTGAACGACCCGGCGCGGCCGAACTCCAAGCGTTTCCCCAGAGAACCCCGCCGGGCGCCGAAAAAGCCTCGTCACCCGGGTCATGCTGTCCCCAACCGCACGCGGAGCACACCGTCGGACCTATGCCCACCGGGCGCCTCGCCTCGGGCCTACACCGGGAGCCCCGGCGCGCACTTTGTTCCGTCACCGAACCGAACAGCATGGGGGCAGTCCATGACGAATGAAGCGCAGCTTCGGGACTACCTCAAGCGGGTCACCGTCGATCTCCACACCACCCGGCGCAAGCTGCGGCAGCTGGAGGCCCGCGAGCAGGAGCCCGTCGCCATCGTCGGCATGAGCTGCCGGCTGCCCGGCGACGTGCGCACGCCGGACGACTTCTGGGACCTCCTGGTCTCCGGGACCGACGCGGTGACGGACTGGCCCGCCGACCGCGGCTGGCCCGCCCCCGGACCGGAGTCCGGCACCGACGGGGACCGCCGCCGCGGCGGCTTCGTGTCGGACGCCGACCGCTTCGACCCCGCCTTCTTCGACATCTCCCCGCGCGAAGCCCTCGCCATGGACCCCCAGCAGCGCCTGCTGCTCGAAGTGGTCTGGGAAGCCTTCGAACGCGCCGGCATCGACCCCACCACCCTGCGCGGCAGCCGCTCCGGCGTCTTCGTCGGATGCAGCGACCAGGGCTACGCTTCCGGCCTGCGCGAGGTCTCCGACGACGTCCGCGGTCACCTGCTCACCGGCAACTCCATGTCCGTGCTCTCCGGCCGCGTCGCCTACGCGCTCGGCCTGGAGGGCCCGGCGGTCACCGTCGACACCGCCTGCTCCTCCTCCCTCGTCGCCCTGCACCTCGCCGCCCAGTCCCTGCGCTCCAAGGAGTGCTCGCTCGCGGTCGTCGGCGGCGTCACCGTCATGTCAGGACCCGGTGCCTTCATCGAGTTCGGCCGGCAGGGCGGCCTGGCCGGGGACGGACGCTGCAAGGCTTTCTCCGACGACGCCGACGGCACCGGCTGGGCCGAGGGCGCCGGCACGATCATCGTCGAACGGCTCTCCGACGCCCGCCGCAACGGCCACCAGGTCCTCGCCGTACTGCGCGGCAGCGCCGTCAACCAGGACGGCGCCTCCAACGGTCTCACCGCCCCCAACGGCCTCTCCCAGCAGCGTGTCATCCTCGCCGCACTCGCCAACGCCGGCCTTCCCGCGACCGAGATCGACGCCGTCGAGGCCCACGGCACGGGAACCGCCCTCGGCGACCCCATCGAGGCCCAGGCCCTCCTCGCCACCTACGGACAGGGCCGCCCCGAAGACCGCCCGCTGCTGCTCGGCTCCGTGAAGTCGAACATCGGCCACACGCAGGCGGCCGCTGGCGTCGTCGGTGTCATCAAGTCCGTCCTCGCCCTGCGTCACGGCGTCCTGCCGCCCACCCTGCACGCCGGATGCCCCTCCAGCCACGTCGACTGGACCGCCGGGCACGTCACGCTCCTCAACGAGACCACCGACTGGCCCCGCACCGACCACCCGCGCCGCGTCGGCGTCTCCGCCTTCGGCCTCTCCGGCACCAACGCCCACGTCGTCATCGAGCAGGCACCCGAGCCCACCGCGGACGAGCCCGCCCCCGAACCGGCACCGCGTGCCGCTCTTCCGGTCCTCCCGTGGCTCCTGTCCGCCCGGGACGAGGACTCCCTGCGCGGCCAGGCGGGCCGCCTGGCCGCCCACCTGGCCGCACACCCGGACACCGACCTCTACGACCTCGCCGCATCCCTGGCTGGCACACGCACCGCTTTCGAGCACCGGGCCGTCGTCCAAGGCGGCGACAGCCCTGAACTCCTCGCGGGACTGTACGCGTTGGCCCAAGGGGAGCAGGCCGCGCCCGGCACGCTCGTCGGAACCGCCCGGCGGGGCGGCAGGACGGCGTTCCTGTTCTCGGGGCAGGGTGCGCAGTGTCCGGGTATGGGCCGGGAGTTGTACGAGGCCTTCCCGGTGTTCGCGGAGGCTTTCGACGCGGTGTGCGCGCAGGTCGGTGAGGAGCTGCGTGAGGTCGTGTTCGGTGAGGACGCAGATCGGCTGAGCCGTACGGAGTGGACGCAGCCCGCGTTGTTCGCGGTCGAGGTGGCCTTGTTCCGCCTGATGGAGTCCTTCGGTGTCCGTCCCGACGTCCTGATCGGCCACTCCATCGGTGAGATCGCTGCCGCGCACGTGGCGGGGGTGATGTCGCTGGAGGACGGGTGTGCCCTGGTGGTGGCGCGGGGCCGGCTGATGCAGGAGTTGCCTGCCGGTGGCGTGATGGTGGCCGTGGAGGCCGCCGAGGCGGAGGTGCTGCCCCTGCTCGAAGGGCGCACGGCTGAGGTGTCGGTCGCGGCGGTCAACGGTCCGCAGGCTGTCGTGATCGCAGGCGTCGAGGCGGCGGTCGAGCAGGTCGTGTCCGAGGTGAAGGGGCAGGGCCGGCGTACATCGCGTCTGCGGGTGTCGCACGCGTTCCACTCGCCGTTGATGGAGCCGATGCTCGACGCCTTCCGCGAGGTGGCCGAGCGCGTCGACTACGCCTCCCCGTCGATCCCGGTCGTCTCGAACGTGACCGGACAGCTCGCGAGCGAAGGCGAGTTGGCCTCCGCCGACTACTGGGTTCGTCATGTCCGCGAGGCGGTTCGTTTCGCGGATGGTGTGGGTGCCCTGGCTGCCGAAGGTGTGACGCGCTTCCTGGAGATCGGTCCGGACGGCACCCTCACCGCCCTGGCCCAGAACTGCGGGTCGGACAGCGACGCCCTGTACGTACCGGTGCTCCGCAAGAAGAGCCCCGAGGCCCACACCCTTGTCACCGCCCTCGCGCGACTGCACGTGCGCGGTGGCACCGTCGAGTGGAACGCCCTCCTGCCGGGTGCCCGCACGGTTGAGCTGCCCACGTACCCCTTCCGCCGCGACCGCTACTGGCTGGAGCGCTCCTACGCCGAGGACGGCACGGCGGCCGAGGGGCCGGGCCCGCACCACCATGCCGTGTGGCGGACCGTCACCAGTCTGCCCGAGGGCAAGCGCCTGTCCGGGCGCTGGCTGTTCGTGCGGCCCGTCTCCCTGGAGGGCGACGACGGATGGGACGGCGCGCTGGCCGAAGCCCTGACCGGGGCCGGTGCCGAACTGGCCGTCGTCGAGCACCACCCCCTCGACACCCGGACCGAGTTCGCCCGCCGCGTCGCCGCCGCCACCGAGGACGACCCGGTGAGCGGAGTCGTCTCCACCCTCGCCCTCGAACACGGGGAGAACGAGGGAGTGCCCCACGGGGTCCTCGCGACCGCCGTGCTGACCCAGGCACTCGGTGACGCCGAAGTCACGGCACCCGTCTGGGCGCTCACCCGCGGTGCCGTCACCGCCACGGTGAGCGACCCCGCCCCGGAACCGGACCAGGCCGCCGTGTGGGGTCTCGGACGCGTCGTCGCGCTGGAACACCCCGACCGCTGGGGCGGCCTCGTCGACCTCCCGCCCACGCTGGACCGGCGCTCGGCCGCGCGTCTCGTCGCCCTTCTCGCCGACGGCGTACGCGAGGACCAGGCAGCTGTCCGCCCCGGCGGACTGCTGGCCCGCCGACTCGTCGCGGCGTCGCCCCGGGCGGAGTCGGCGTGGCAGCCCTCCGGCACGGTGCTGGTCACCGGGGGCACCGGCGCGCTCGGCGCCAGGGTCGCCCGGTGGGCGGCCCGCAACGGTGCGGCTCACCTGGTCCTGGTGAGCCGCAGTGGCGAGCAGGCACCGGGAGCCGAGGAACTGCGGGCTGAACTGCGCGAGCTCGGCGCCGAGACGACCTTCGCGGCCCTCGACCTGACGGACCGCTCGGCCTTGGCCGCCCTGCTCGACGCCCACCCCGTGGACGCGGTGGTCCATACGGCCGGTGTGCTCCAGGACGGAGTCGTCGACGGTCTCACGCCGGACGCGTTCCGCAGCGTCTTCGCCGCCAAGGTGACAGGCGCCCACCACCTGGACGAACTGACCCGCGACCGCGACCTCTCGGCCTTCGTCCTGTTCTCGTCCTTCGCCAGCACCGTCGGCTCCGCCGGACAGGCCAACTACGCCGCCGCCAACGCCCTCCTGGACGCCCTCGCCGAACGGCGCAGGAGCGCGGGCCTGCCGGCCACGTCCATCGCGTGGGGCCCCTGGGCGGGCGGCGGCATGGCCGCCGACGCGGATGCCGAAGGCCGTCAGCTGCGCGGCGGTGTCGGCCTGCTCGCCCCCGAGAGGGCCCTGGACGCCCTCGCGGTCTGCGTCGGGGACGCACCGGCCGCCTCCCTCGTGGCGGACATCGACTGGGACCGCTTCGGTCCCGCCTTCACCGCCGTCCGCCACAGCCCCTTGCTCGTGGAGGTGTTCAGCGCGCCCGCCGGCGCCGAGGCGGCCGCCGAGACCGTCACCACCGGACTGAGGTCCCGCCTCCGGGACCTCGACCCCGAGTCCCGGCAGCGCGCACTCCTGACCGAGGTCCGCACCCGGGCCGCCGCCGCACTCGGCTACCCCGGTGCCGAACAGGTGGGTGCGGAGCGGGCGTTCCGTGATCTGGGCGTGGATTCCCTGATCGCGGTCGAGCTGCGCAACGTCCTGGCTGCCGTGTCGGGTGTGCCGCTCCCCGCGACGGCCGTCTTCGACCACCCCACGCCCCGGGTGCTGGCCGCTTTCCTGTACGGCGAGTTGTTCGGGGACGATGTCGTCACCGTGGTCGACGCGGAGAGCGGCAGCGCGGTCGAGCTGGACGAGCCCGTGGCGATCGTCGGGATGGCGTGCCGCTTCCCGGGTGGTGTGGAGTCGCCGGAAGACCTGTGGACTCTCCTCGTCGACGGCCGTGACGGCATCGGCGACTTCCCGACCGACCGCGGCTGGGACCTCGACGTGCTCTTCGCCCCTGCCCCGGACAACCCCTACGCCAGCCACACCGCACGCGGCGGGTTCCTGTCCGATGTCGGTGGTTTTGATGCGGAGTTCTTCGGGGTGTCGCCGCGTGAGGCGTTGGCGATGGATCCGCAGCAGCGGTTGTTGCTGGAGACGTCGTGGGAGGCGGTGGAGCGGGCCGGTGTGGATCCGGCGTCGTTGCGTGGCAGTCGGACGGGTGTGTTCACGGGGACGAACGGTCAGGATTATCCGGCGTTGTTGGGTGTGTCGGAGGGTGACTTCGGCGGGTACGTGGGCACGGGCAACGCGGCGAGTGTGGCGTCGGGTCGTGTGTCGTATGTGCTGGGTCTTGAGGGTCCGGCGGTGACGGTGGACACGGCCTGTTCCTCGTCGTTGGTCGCTTTGCATCTGGCGGTGCAGTCGTTGCGGGCGGGGGAGTGTGATCTGGCGCTGGCCGGTGGTGTGACGGTGATGTCCACGCCGGGGGCTTTCGTGGAGTTCAGCCGGCAGGGTGGGCTGGCTGGCGATGGCCGGTGCAAGGCGTTCGGTGAGGGTGCGGACGGTACGGGCTGGGGTGAGGGCGCGGGTGTGCTGTTGGTGGAGCGCCTGTCGGATGCCCGCCGCCTGGGGCACCGTGTGCTGGCGGTGGTGCGGGGTTCGGCTGTGAATCAGGACGGTGCGTCGAATGGTCTGACGGCTCCGAATGGTCCGTCGCAGCAGCGGGTGGTCCGGGCGGCTTTGTCGTCCGCGGGGTTGTCGGCTGCGGATGTGGATGTGGTGGAGGCGCACGGGACGGGTACGCGGCTGGGTGATCCGATTGAGGCGCAGGCGTTGCTGGCGACGTATGGCCGGGACCGTGATGCGGGTCGTCCGTTGTGGTTGGGGTCGGTGAAGTCGAACCTGGGGCATACGCAGGCTGCTGCGGGTGTGGCGGGTGTGATCAAGATGGTGGAGGCGTTGCGGCACGGTGTCCTGCCCGCCACGCTCCATGTCGATGAGCCGTCGTCGCATGTGGACTGGTCGTCGGGGGCGGTGCGGCTGCTGACGGAACGCCGGGTGTGGCCCGATGCGGGTCGTCCGCGCCGGGCGGGTGTGTCGTCGTTCGGCCTCTCCGGCACCAACGCCCACGTCATTCTGGAACAGGCGCCCGAGCAGAGCGTGGAGCCGGTGGAGTCGGCTTCCCTGCCGGTGGTGCCGTGGGTGCTGTCCGGACGGAGCGCGGACGCACTGCGCTCCCAGGCCGGCCGCCTCCTGGAGACCGTACGCTCGACGCCTGGGACCGACCTCGTCGAGATCGGCGCCGCTCTCGCCACCACGCGTACCGCCTTCGAGAACCGTGCGGTGGTCTGGGGTCGTGACCACACGGAACTCGTCGCCGGCCTGGCCGCGTTGACGCACCACGAGCCCCACCCCCACACGGTCACGGGCATGGCGGACGAAGGCGGTACCGCCTTCCTGTTCTCGGGGCAGGGTGCGCAGCGTCCGGGTATGGGCCGGGAGTTGTACGAGGCCTTCCCGGTGTTCGCGGAGGCTTTCGACGCGGTGTGCGCGCAGGTCGGTGAGGAGCTGCGTGAGGTCGTGTTCGGTGAGGACGCAGATCGGCTGAGCCGTACGGAGTGGACGCAGCCCGCGTTGTTCGCGGTCGAGGTGGCCTTGTTCCGCCTGATGGAGTCCTTCGGTGTCCGTCCCGACGTCCTGATCGGCCACTCCATCGGTGAGATCGCTGCCGCGCACGTGGCGGGGGTGATGTCGCTGGAGGACGCGTGTGCCCTGGTGGTGGCGCGGGGCCGGCTGATGCAGGAGTTGCCTGCCGGTGGCGTGATGGTGGCCGTGGAGGCCGCCGAGGCGGAGGTGCTGCCCCTGCTGGAAGGGCGTGCGGGTGAGGTGTCGGTCGCGGCGGTCAACGGTCCGCAGGCTGTCGTGATCGCAGGCGTCGAGGCGGCGGTCGAGCAGGTCGTGTCCGAGGTGAAGGGGCAGGGCCGGCGTACGTCGCGTCTGCGGGTGTCGCACGCGTTCCACTCGCCGTTGATGGAGCCGATGCTCGACGCCTTCCGCGAGGTGGCCGAGCGCGTCGACTACGCCTCCCCGTCGATCCCGGTCGTCTCGAACGTGACCGGACGCCTCGCCGCCGAGGGTGAGTTGGCGTCCGCCGACTACTGGGTGCGCCACGTCCGCGAGGCCGTCCGTTTCGCCGACGGCATCACCGCACTCAGCGCCCAGGGTGTGACCCGTTTCCTGGAGATCGGCCCCGACGGCACCCTCACCGCCCTGGCCCGCACCGCGCTCGCCGACGACGACCGTGTGGTCTGTCGGCCCCTTCAGCGCAAGGACCGGGACGAGGCCGACGCGCTGTTCGCCGCCGTGGCCGCACTGCACACCGCCGGGGTTCCGGTGGGGTGGGACACGATCTTCGCCGGCGTGCGTCCCGCGCCCCTGTCGACGTACGCCTTCCAGCGATCCCGGTACTGGCCCGAGCCGCGCCGGGGCGCCCACCACGCGACGACCGGTGCGACGTTGGTGACGTCGGCCGCGGAGGACGCGTTCTGGAACGCCGTCGACCGGGGCGACACCGAGGAACTTGCCGGTGTGCTGGACCTCGACGACGGTGTGCTGGACGGTGTCGTGCCCGCGCTGTCCGCGTGGCACCGTGAGCAGGCCGAGCGGGCCGCGGTGAACTCCTGGCGCTATCGCGTGCTGTGGGACCGTCTGCAGCCGGGCGACGGCCGTACGGTCCACGGGCGGTGGCTGCTGCTCCAGTCCGGCGACGCCACGGCCCTGCCCGGTGTCGAGGAGTTCGTGCCGGGGATCGAACGCGTGCGGTGCGCCGCCGGCGTGGAGCGGGAGGCGCTCGCCGAGCTGCTGCGTGTGGTGGCCGCCGACCGGGAGCCCCTGGCCGGTGTGCTGTCCTGCCTGCCGGACGTCGACACCGCCCTCGCCGTCGTGCAGGCCCACTCGGACGCGGGGCTCACGGCCCCGCTGTGGCTGGTGACCAGCGGTGCCGTCGCCGTGGGGGGCGGTACCGAGGCGGCCGTCGAGCCGGGGCAGGCCTCCGTGTGGGGCCTCGGCCGGGTCGCCGCGCTGGAGCGCCCGGATGTGTGGGGCGGCCTTCTCGACCTGCCCGCCCGGCCGGACCGGCGCGCGCTCGCCCGGGCCGCCGCGGTGCTCGCCGCCGCCGACGAGGACCAGGTCGCCGTACGCGGTGGCGACGCCCACGCCCGCCGGCTCGTGTCCGCCCCGGCGCCCGCCGCCACCGGCGGGTGGACGTCACCGGAGCGTGTCCTGATCACCGGCGGCACCGGCGCCCTCGGGGCGCGTGTCGCCCGCTGGGTCGTCGAGCACGGCGCCCGTGAGCTCGTGCTGACCGGCCGTCGCGGGGCCGCGGCACCGGGCGCGGACGACCTGCGGGACGAACTGCTCGGGCTCGGCGCGCGGGTGACCGTGGTCGCCTGCGACATGAGCGACCGGGACGCCGTCGCCCGGCTGCTCGCCGAGCACCCCGTCGACGCGGTGATGCACTGCGCGGGCGTGCTCGACGACGACATGATCGCCTCGTACACCCCCGACCGGCTCGCGGCCGTACTGGCCGCGAAGGCGGACGCCGCCGACCACCTCGACGAACTGACCCGCGACAGCGGCCTGTCGGCCTTCGTGACGTTCTCCTCCATCGCCGGCGTGTGGGGCAGCGGCGGGCAGGCCGCCTACGCCGCCGCCAACGCCCACCTGGACGCGCTCGTCGAGCGCCGCCGGGCGCGTGGCCTGGCCGGCACGTCCGTGGCCTGGGGCCCCTGGGACGGCACCGGCATGGCCGCCGACGAGGCCGCCCAGACGCTGCTGCGGCGGCGCGGCCTGCGCCCGCTCGACCCGGATGCCGCGCTGACCGCGCTCGACCGCGCCCTGGCCGCTCGGGACGTCGCCGTGGTCGTGGCCGACGTGGACTGGGAGCGGTTCGCGCCCGCCTTCACCACCGGCCGGCCCAGCCCGCTGCTCGCCGCCCTGACGTCCGGCACGGTCGCCCCCGCGGCGTCGACTCCTGCCGCGGGCAGGGATGGTGGGCTGCGCGAACGGCTCGCGCCGCTCGACGCTGAGGAGCGCGACGCGGCGCTGCTCGACCTGGTGTGCCGCAGGGCCGCCGCCGCGCTCGGCCACGCGGACCCGGCCGCCGTCACCGTGGGACGGGCCTTCCGCGAGATGGGCTTCGACTCGCTGACCGCCGTCGAACTGCGCAACGACCTGACCGCCGAAACGGGCGTCGCCCTGCCGACCACCCTGGTCTTCGACCACCCCACCCCGCTCGCCGTCGCCGCCCACCTCCGGGACGCGCTGTTCGGGACCGCCGAGGAGCGGCACGAGGTGACCGCGGCGGCCACCGACACCGATCCGGTCGTCGTCGTCGGCATGGGCTGCCGCCTGCCGGGCGGCATCGACGGCCCCGACCAGCTGTGGGAGCTGCTCGCCGCAGGCGGTGACACCGCCGGAGGGTTCCCCGAGGACCGGGGCTGGGACCTGGCGGCGCTGCTGGAGGCGAGCGACACGGCGGCCGGCGGCTTCCTGACGCAGGCCTCCGCGTTCGACGCCGCGTTCTTCGGCATCAGTCCGCGCGAGGCGCAAGCCCTCGACCCGCAGCAGCGGCTCGTCCTGGAAACCTCGTGGGAGGCCCTGGAGCGCTCCGGGATCGCCCCCACCACGCTGAAGGGCTCGCGCACCGGCGTCTTCGTCGGTGCCGGAAGCTCCGGCTACGCCACCGGTCTGACCGAGGTCCCGGAGGGACTCGGCGGTCACCTGCTGACCGGTCAGGCGGGCAGCGTGGTCTCCGGGCGCGTCTCCTACGCGCTCGGCCTGGAGGGCCCGGCCGTCACCGTCGACACGGCCTGCTCCTCCTCGCTGGTCGCCCTGCACCTCGCCGTGCAGTCGCTGCGCGCCGGCGAGTGCGACCTCGCCCTCGCGGGCGGCGTCACTGTCATGGCCGACCCGGGCGCCTTCGTCGAGTTCAGCGTCCAGGGCGGTCTCGCGCCCGACGGCCGCTGCAAGGCGTTCTCCGACGACGCCGACGGCACCGGCTGGGCGGAGGGCGTGGGCGTCCTCGTCGTCGAGCGGCTGTCCGACGCACGCCGCAACGGCCACCGGGTGCTCGCGGCGGTCGAGGGTTCCGCCGTCAACCAGGACGGCGCCTCCAACGGGCTGACCGCGCCCAACGGTCCCTCCCAGCAGCGGGTCATCCGTCAGGCGCTGGCCTCCGCCGGACTCTCCCCGCAGGACGTGGACGCCGTCGAGGCGCACGGCACCGGCACCACCCTCGGCGACCCCATCGAGGCGCAGGCCCTGCTCGCCGCCTACGGCCAGGACCGCGCCGAGGACCGGCCGCTGTGGCTCGGCTCGGTCAAGTCCAACCTGGGGCACACCCAGGCCGCCGCCGGTGCCGTCGGTGTCATCAAGATGATCCTGGCCCTGCGCCACGCCACCCTCCCGCGCACCCTGCACGCCGGACAGCCGTCCTCGCGCGTCGACTGGGACAGCGGGAGCGTCCGGCTGCTGAACGAGGACGTCGCCTGGCCCGCGGGCGACCGTGTCCGCCGGGCCGGTGTCTCCGCGTTCGGCCTGTCCGGTACGAACGCACACGTCATCCTCGCCGAACCGGCCCCGACGGCCGACGGGTCCACCGCGCCGGTGCGCGGGGGTGAGGACACCGGACGGGCCGCCCTCCCCTGGCTGCTGGGCGCCCGCAGCGCGCCCGCCCTGCGCGGCCAGGCCGCCCGGCTCCTCGCACACGTGGAACGGCACCCCGACGCGGACCCCGCCGACGTCGCCCACGCGCTCGCGTTCACCCGGGCCCCCCTGGAGCACCGGGCGGTCGTGGCCGGCGGTGACCGGGCCGCGCTGCTGGCCGGGCTCCGCGCGCTCGCCGACGGCGACATGCATCCCGCCGTGGTCACCGGGGACACCCTCGCCCCCGGCGGCACCGCGTTCCTCTTCGCCGGCCAGGGCACCCAGCGGCCCGGCATGGGACGCGGCCTCCACGACGCCTTCCCGGCCTACGCCGACGCCTTCGACGCCGTCTGCGGCCACTTCGACGGACTGCTGCCCCGCCCGCTCGCCGAGGTCGTGCACGGCGACGACGCCGAGCTGCTGAACCGCACCGAGTACGCCCAGCCCGCGCTGTTCGCCGTCGAGGTCGCCCTCTTCCGGCTCCTGGAATCCTTCGGGGTGCGCCCCGCCCACCTGCTCGGCCACTCCGTCGGCGAGCTCGCGGCCGCCCACGTCGCCGGGGTGCTCGCCCTGCCCGACGCGTGCCGGCTCGTCGCCGCCCGCGGACGGCTGATGCAGGAACTGCACGAGGGCGGCGCGATGATCGCCCTCCAGGCCGCCGAGGAGGAGGTCCTGCCACTGCTCGACGGGCGGGAGGACGTCCTCGGTGTCGCCGCCGTCAACGGCCCGCGCTCCGTGGTCGTCTCGGGCGACGAGGACGCCGTGCTCGACGTCGCGGCCCACTTCGCGGCCCAGGGCCGCAGGACGACCCGGCTCCGGGTGAGCCACGCCTTCCACTCGCCGCGCATGGAGCCCATGCTCGACGCGTTCCGCGCCGTGGCGGCCTCCGTCGCGTACGCGGAGCCGCGCATCCCCGTCGTCTCCGACCTCACCGGCCGCCTCGCCGAACCCGGAGAGCTGACCGACCCCGAGTACTGGGTGCGGCACGTGCGGCACGCCGTGCGGTTCGCCGACGGCGTCGCCACGCTGGAGGAGCGTGGCGCCGGCCGCCTGCTGGAACTGGGGCCCGACACCACCCTGACCGCCCTCGCCCAGAGCGCCTGGCGGGGCGCCGCGCCCGTCGCCGCCGCCACACTGCGCGACGACCGTGACGAGGCGCAGACGCTGCTGACCGGCGTCGGAGCCCTGCACGCGCTCGGCACCGACGTCGACTGGCGCGCCGTCCTCGACACCGTCGCCCCCGGTGCCCGTCCCGTCGAACTGCCCACCTACGCCTTCCAGCACCGGCCGTACTGGATCGAGCCCACCGCCTCCGCGGACCCGGCCTCCGCCGGACTGGTGCCCGCCGGGCACCCGCTGCTCGGCGCGGTCGTGCCGTCCGCCGTCGACGACACCCTGCTGCTCACCGGCCGTCTCACCACCCGCGGCGCGGGCTGGCTCGCCGCGCACCGCATCGGCGGGGCCGCCGTCGTACCGAGCACCGCCCTCCTCGAACTCGCCCTGGCCGCGGGCGCCCACGCCGGGCGCCCGCAGCTCGGCGAACTCGTTCTGGAACGCCCGCTGGCGCTGCCCGAGCACGACGGCGTCGCCCTCCAGATCCGCGTCGAGTCGCCCGACGCCCGCGGCGACCGCGCCTTCGCCGTGCACGCGCGACCCGCCGGTGACACCACCGCGCCGTGGATCCGGCACGCCACCGGAGTCCTCACCGCAGAGACCGCACCCGTACTCGACCACGACCTCACCGCCTGGCCGCCGCCCGGCGCGCGGGAACTCGCCACCGACGGCCTGTACGCACGGCTGCGCGAGGCCGGACTCGACTACGGGCCCGTCTTCCAGGGCTTGCTGGCCGCCTGGCAGGACGACGACGCCGTGTACGCGGAGGTCGCCCTGCCCGAGTCGGCGGCCACCGAGGCCGCCCGCCACGACCTGCACCCGGCGCTCCTGGACGCCGCCCTGCACCCGCTGGGGCTCGGCGCGTTCGACGGTCTCGGCGACGGGCGCGTGCTGTTCTCCGCCGGCCCGGCCCGCCTGTTCGCCACCGGCGCCACCACCCTGCGCGTCCGCCTGGAGCGCACCGGCCCGGACACCCTCGCCCTCACCGCCGCCGACGCGGTCGGCGAACCCGTCCTCACCATCGGCTCCCTGCTGCTGCGCCCCGCCCCGGACACCCGCGGGCAGGCCATCGCCCCGGCCGCCGCCGAGCCCGTCACCGGGCAGGGGGAAACCCCGGCCGCCGAGCTCGTACGCCGTCGCGCCGCCGCCCGTACCCAGCCGCCCGGCAGCCTCCTGGAGCGCCTCGCCACCCGGCCCGCCGCGGAACGCGAACGCACCCTCCTCGCCACCGTCCGCGACCGTGTCGCCGCCGTCCTCGGCCACGGCGGGCCCGACGAGGTGGAACCGGCGCGCCCGTTCACCGACCTCGGCCTCACCTCGCTGACCGCGGTCGAACTCCGCAACGGCCTCAGCGCCGCCCTCGGCGTCACCCTGCCCGCCACCCTGGTCTTCGACCACCCCACCCCGGCGACACTCGCCCGGCACCTCGCCGACGACCTGTTCGGCACCGCCAACGCCGACACCCCGGCCGCCGTGCGGCGCGCCGTCGACGACGACCCGATCGCCGTCGTCGGCATGGCCTGCCGCTACCCCGGCGGCGTGGCCGCACCCGAGGACCTGTGGAACCTGGTGCGCGCCGGGGCCGACGGCATCTCGCCGCTGCCCACCGACCGCAACTGGAACCCCGAGCGGCTCTACCACCCCGACCCCGACCACCCGGGCACCGTCTACACCCGCGAGGGCGGCTTCCTGCACGACGCCAGCCGTTTCGCCCCGGCGTTCTTCTCCATCAGCCCCCGCGAGGCCCTCGCCATGGACCCGCAGCAGCGGCTGCTCCTGGAGGTCACCTGGGAGGCGCTGGAGCGCGCGGGAGTCGACCCGCTCGGAGCGCGCGGCTCCGCCACCGGCGTCTTCGCCGGCGTCACCTACCAGGACTACGTGACGATCCTCGCGGCCTCCGACGACAACTTCGAGGGCTACGTCGGCACCGGCAACTCGCCGAGCGTCCTGTCCGGCCGCATCTCCTACGCGCTCGGCCTGGAGGGCCCGGCCGTCACCGTCGACACCGCCTGCTCCTCCTCCCTCGTCGCCCTGCACCTCGCCGCGCAGTCCCTGCGCCAGGGCGAGTGCGAACTCGCCCTGGCCGGCGGCGTCACCGTGATGTCGACACCCGGTTCCCTCATCGAGTTCAGCCGGCAGCGCGCCCTCGCCGAGGACGGCCGCTGCAAGCCGTTCTCCGCGGACGCCGACGGCGCCAGCTGGGCCGAGGGCGTCGGCATGATCGTCCTCGAACGGCTCTCCGACGCGCGCCGCAACGGCCACCAGGTCCTCGCCGTCATCCGCGGCTCCGCCCTCAACCAGGACGGCGCCTCCAACGGGCTGACCGCGCCCAACGGTCCCTCCCAGCAGCGGGTCATCCGGCAGGCGCTGGCCTCCGCCGGACTCTCCCCGCAGGACGTGGACGCCGTCGAGGCGCACGGCACCGGCACCACCCTCGGCGACCCCATCGAGGCGCAGGCCCTGCTCGCCGCCTACGGCCAGGACCGCGCCGAGGACCGGCCGCTGTGGCTCGGCTCCCTCAAGTCGAACATCGGGCACAGCCAGGCCGCGGCCGGTGTCGGCGGCGTCATCAAGATGGTCATGGCGCTGCGCGAAGGCGTCCTGCCGCGCACGCTGTACGCCGACAACCCGACCCCGCACGTCGACTGGAGCGCCGGACACGTCCGCCTGCTCACCGAC
Source organism: Streptomyces sp. NBC_01635 (assembly GCF_045209715.1). Lineage (NCBI taxonomy): Bacteria > Bacillati > Actinomycetota > Actinomycetes > Kitasatosporales > Streptomycetaceae > Streptomyces > Streptomyces sp. NBC_01635. The sequence goes on from NZ_CP109277.1 coordinate 8,081,785, forward strand.
GAACAGCCCTGGCCCGAGACCGGCCGCGCCCGCCGGGCCGGCGTGTCCTCCTTCGGCATGAGCGGCACCAACGCCCACGTCATCGTCGAACAGGCACCCGACGCCGAACGGCCCGCCGCGCACACCCCACTGCCCGCCGTGCCCGTCATGCTGTCCGCGCGCACGCCCGCCGCGCTGCGCGCCCAGGCCGCCCGCCTGCGCACCCACCTGCGCACCCGGCCCGGGACCCCGCTCACCGACCTCGCCTACACCCTCGCCGTCGGCCGCGCCGCACTCCCGCACCGCGCCGCCTTCCTCGCCGACGACAGCGAGCGGCTCGACGAGACACTGGCCGCGCTGGCCGCCGACGGGCCGCTCACCGCGCCCGCTGCCGTCGGCAGTGTCGTGCCCGGCGGCGCCGAACCCGTCCTCGTCTTCCCCGGGCAGGGCGCCCAGTGGGCCGGTATGGCGCGTGAACTCCTCGACGATTCACCGGTGTTCGCCGACTGGATCAACCGTTGCGAGCAGGCGCTCGCCCCGCACGCCGACTGGTCGCTGACCGCCGTGCTGCGCGGCGCGCAGGACGCCGCCTCCCTCGGCCGTGTCGACGTCGTCCAGCCCGCGCTGTGGGCCGTCATGGTCGCCACCGCCGCCCTGTGGCGCGCCCACGGCGTCCGCCCGGCCGCCGTCGTCGGCCACTCCCAGGGCGAGATCGCCGCCGCCTGCGCGGCCGGGGCGCTCACCCTGGAGGACGGCGCCCGCGTCGTCGCCCTGCGCAGCCGGGCCATCACCCGCATCGCCGGCACCGGCGGCATGATGTCCGTGCCGCTGTCGGCCGACGACACCCGCGCCCGCATGGAGCCGTGGGCCGACCGTCTCGCCGTCGCCGCCGTCAACGGACCCGCCTCCGTCGTCGTCTCCGGCGAGGCCACGGCCCTGGACGAACTGCACGCCGCCCTCACCGCGGACGGAGTGCGCGCCCGCAAGGTCAACGTCGACTACGGCTCGCACTCCGCGCAGGTCGAGGCGATCCGCGAGACCGTCCTCGACGCCCTCGACGGCATCGCCCCGCGCGAGGCGGAGATCCCCTTCCGCTCCTCGCTCACCGGCGACTGGCAGGACACCACCGGACTCGACGCCGCCTACTGGTACACCAACCTGCGCGAGACCGTCCGCTTCGAGGACGCCGTCCGCGGCCTGATCGCCGCCGGACACCGCACCTTCATCGAGGTCGGTCCGCACCCCGTGCTCGCCGTGGGACTGCGCGAGACCCTCGACGCGGCCGGCGTCGAGGGAGCCGTCCTCGGCTCGCTGCGACGCGACCAGGGCGACCTGCGGCAGTTCCTCACCGCCCTCGCCGAGGCCCACGTGCACGGCGTCGACGTCGACTTCGAGAAGGTCTTCGCCGGCACCGGCGCCGTCCGCACCGACCTGCCCACCTACCCCTTCGAGCACCGGCGCTACTGGCCCACCGTCCGCGAGCAGGCCGCCGCCGACCTCGCCGCGAGCGGCGCCCTGACCGCCGACTCCGTCGAGGCGCGCTTCTGGGAGACCGTCGAGCAGGAGGACCTGGAGAGCCTCGCCGACACCCTCGAACTGCCCGCCGACGCCCCCCTCAGCAGCGTCCTGCCCGCCCTCTCCCACTGGCGGCGCACCCGCAGGGAACGCGCCACCACCGACGCCTGGCGCTACCGCGTCGCCTTCAGCCCCCTCGACACCGGCCCCGCCACCCTCGGCGGCACCTGGCTGCTCGTGACCCCCGCCGACGAGGCCGGCCACACCGCCCTCGCCGACACCGTCGCCGACGCCCTCACCGCGGGCGGCGCCCGCACCGTGCGCCGGATCACCGCGCCCGACGGAACGCCCGACCGCGCCGCCCTCACCGGCCTGCTCACCGGCGCCGAGGACGCCGGACGGCCTGCGGGCGTCCTGTCCCTGCTCGCCCTCGACACCCGCGACCACCCCGCACACACCGCCGTCCCCGTGGGACTCGCCACCACCCTCGCCCTCGTCCAGGCCCTCGGCGACCTCGGCATCGAGGCACCCCTGTGGTGCGCGACCCGCGGAGCCGTCGCCGTCGGCGGCGCCGACCCCGCGCCGGACGCCGCCCAGGCGGCCGTGTGGGGCCTCGGCCGGGTCGCCGCCCTGGAACTCTCCGACCGCTGGGGCGGCCTGATCGACCTGCCCGCCGACCTCGACGCCCGCTCCGTCACCCGCCTCGCCGCCGTCCTCGTCGACCCCGGCGAGGAGGACCAGATCGCGCTGCGCGCCACCGGCGCACACGGCCGCCGCCTGGTCCACGCCCCCGGCGCGGACCTCCCCGCCGACACCTGGCAGCCTCGCGGCACCGTCCTGGTCACCGGCGGCACCGGCGCCCTCGGCGGCCACGTCGCCCGCTGGCTCGCCGACCGCGGCGCCACCCACCTGGTGCTGGCCGGCCGCCGGGGCGCCGACGCGCCCGGCGCCACCGAGCTGCGCGACGAACTCGCCGGCCGCGGCGTCGACGTCACCCTCGCCGCCTGCGACGTGTCCGACCGCGCCGCACTCACCGACCTGCTCGCCGCGCTGCCCGCCGACCGGCCCCTGGACGCGGTGTTCCACGCGGCCGGATCCCTCGACGACGGCGTGCTCGACTCGCTCACCCCCGACCGCATGGACCCGATCCTGCGCGGCAAGGCCACCGCCGCCCGCGTCCTGCACGAGCTCACCTGCGACCTCGACCTGTCCGCGTTCGTCCTGTTCTCCTCCACCGCCGGCGTCCTCGGCGGCGCGGGACTCGGCAACTACGCCCCGGGCAACGCCTACCTCGACGCCCTCGCCGCCGAACGCCGCGCCGCCGGACTGCCCGCCACGGTCGTCTCCTGGGGCCTGTGGGCCGACGGCGGCATGGTCGGGGACAGCGCCGGAGACCGCATGCGCCGCCACGGGGTCCACCCCATGGACACCGCCGCCGCCTGCGAGGCCCTCGGCCACGCCCTCGACCTCGACGACACCCACGTCGTCGTCACCGACCTCCGCTGGGACACCTACGCCCCGTCGTTCACGGCGCCGCGCTCCAGCCACCTGCTGGACGAACTGCCCGCCGCCCGCCGGGCGCTGGACACCGCCCGGGAGAACGCCGGCCCCGCCGTGGCCGACACCTCCTCGCTCCACGCCCACCTGGCCGCCCTGCCCGAGTACGAGCGGGCCGACGCCGTCCTGCAGATCGTGCGCGGCCACGTGGCCGGCGTCCTCGGCCACCCTGGCGCGGACGCCGTGGAACCGGACCGCCCCTTCACCGACCTGGGCATCGACTCGCTCAGCGCCGTCGAACTGCGCAACGGAATGAACCGCATCACCGGCCTGCGACTGCCCAGCACCCTCGTCTTCGACCACCCCACCTGCCGCGCCCTCGCCGACTTCCTGCTCGCCGAGGTCGCCGACGACACCGCCCCCACCACCGCGGACGCCGGCCCGGCCCGGCCCGCCGTCGACGACGACCCGATCGCCGTCGTCGCCATGGGCTGCCGCTTCCCCGGCGACATCCGCACCCCCGAACAGCTGTGGCGGATGCTCCTGAACGGCGAGGAGGGCCTGGTCCCCTTCCCGGAGGACCGGGGCTGGGACCTCGACGCCCTCTACCACCCCGAGCCCGGCAAGGCCGGCACCGTCTACACTCGCACCGGCGGCTTCCTCGGCGACGCGGGCGGATTCGACCCGGCGTTCTTCAACATCTCGCCCCGTGAGGCCGTGGCGATGGATCCGCAGCAGCGTCTGCTGCTGGAGATGGCGTGGGAGACGTTCGAGCGGGCGCGCATCGATCCGCGCACCCTGCGCGGCAGCCGCACCGGCGTGTTCGCCGGCACCAACGGCCAGGACTACACCGGTATGCTCGCCGCCTCCGGCGAGGACTTCGAGGGCTACATGCTGACCGGCAACGCCGCCAGCGTCGTCTCCGGCCGGCTCTCCTACACCTTCGGGCTCGAGGGCCCGGCGGTCACCGTCGACACCGCCTGCTCGTCGTCCCTGGTCGCCCTGCACCTTGCCGTGCAGTCCCTGCGCGCGGGGGAGTGCGACCTCGCCCTCGCCGGCGGCGTCACCGTCATGGCCTCGCCCGGTCTGTTCGTGGACTTCAGTCGTCAGCAGGGGCTGGCGGCGGACGGGCGGTGCAAGGCGTTCGCGGACGCGGCGGACGGGACGGGGTTCTCCGAGGGTGGTGGTCTGCTGCTGGTGGAGCGGTTGTCCGATGCGCGTCGCAACGGGCATCCGGTGCTGGCGGTGGTGCGTGGTTCGGCGGTGAACCAGGACGGTGCGTCCAACGGTCTGAGTGCGCCGAACGGTCCGTCGCAGCAGCGGGTGATCCGTGCCGCGTTGGCGGATGCGGGCGTGTCGGCTGCGGATGTGGACGCGGTGGAGGCGCACGGGACGGGGACGCGGCTGGGTGATCCGATCGAGGCGCAGGCGTTGCTGGCCACGTACGGCCGGGAGCGGGATGCGGGCCGGCCGTTGTGGCTGGGGTCGGTGAAGTCGAATGTGGGTCACACGCAGGCGGGTGCCGGTGTGGCGGGTGTGATGAAGATGGTGCTGGCGATGCGGCACGGTGTGCTGCCGGCGACGCTGCACGTGGATGCTCCGTCCTCGCATGTGGACTGGGGTCAGGGTGCGGTGGAGCTGCTGACCGAGGCCCGACAGTGGCCAGGGACGGGGGAGCGTCCGCGTCGTGCGGGTGTGTCCTCGTTCGGGATCAGCGGCACCAACGCCCATGTGGTGGTGGAGGCCGCGCCCGAGGAGGAGCGCGGGGCGGATACGCAGGAGGGGGGCGTGTGGTCGGGGCCGGTGCCCTGGGTGCTGTCCGCCCGCTCCCGTGACACCCTGCGCGCCCAGGCCGCCCAACTCCTCGACCACGCACAGCAGTTCCCCGACCTCACCGACGCCGACCTCGGCCTCTCGCTCACCGCGACCCGCGCCGTCTTCGAGTACCGCGCCGTCGTTCTCGGCCGGGACCGCGCCGCCCTCACCGACGGACTGCGGCTGCTCGCCTCCGGTGAGACCGGACCGCACACCGTCACCGGCACCCACCGCGGCGAGGGCAGGACCGCGTTCCTGTTCTCCGGACAGGGCGCCCAGCGCCCGGGAATGGGCCGCGGCCTGTACGAGGCGTTCCCCGCGTACGCGGACGCCTTCGACGCGGTCTGCGCCCACTTCGGCGACGACCTGCGGGCCCTCGTCCTCGGCGACGACGTCGAGCGCCTGAACCGCACCGAGTGGACCCAGCCCGCGCTGTTCGCCGTCGAGGTCGCCCTCCACCGCCTCCTCGAATCCTGGGGCGTGCGACCCGACTTCGTCGCCGGGCACTCCATCGGCGAGATCGCCGCCGCCCACGTCGCCGGGGTGATGTCGCTCCCGGACGCCTGCGCCCTCGTCGCCGCCCGCGGCCGGCTCATGCAGGAACTTCCCCCCGGTGGCGCCATGTTCGCGGTGGAGGCCACCGAGGAGGAGGTCCTGGCGCTGCTGGAGGGACAGCCGCACGCCGGAGTCGCCGCCGTCAACGGCCCCGGCTCCGTGGTGGTCTCCGGCGCCGAGGACGTCGTCGCCGACGTCGCCGCACGGCTCGCCGCCGAGGGGCGCCGCACCACCCGCCTGCGGGTCAGCCACGCCTTCCACTCGCCGCTCATGGAGCCGATGCTCGACGCCTTCCGGGAGGTCGCCGCGGGCATCTCCTACGCGCCGCCGCGGATGGCCGTCGTCTCCAACGTCACCGGTCGTGTCGCCGCTCCCGGTGAACTCCAGGACCCGGAGTACTGGGTGCGCCACGTACGCGAGGCCGTGCGCTTCGCCGACGGCATCGGCCGGCTCGCCGAGCACGGCGTCGACCGGTTCGTCGAGGTCGGACCCGACGGCACCCTCACCGCGATGGCGCAGAGCTGCCTGCCGGACGCCGAGCACACCCTGTTCGTCCCGGCCCTGCGCAAGGACCGCGACGAACGCGAGACGCTCCTCGACGCCCTCGCCCACGCCTTCACGCACGGAGTGGGCGTCGACTGGCCCCGCCTCTTCGACGGCACCGGCGCCCGCGTCGCGCAGCTGCCCACCTACCCCTTCCAGCGCCGCCGCTTCTGGCCCGGCCCGCCCGTCCTGCTCGGCGACGTCACCACCGCGGGACTCGGCACGAGCAGCCACCCGCTGCTCGGCGCGGCCGTGGAACTCGCCGACGGGTCCACCCAGGTGTTCACCGGCCGCCTCGCGCTCGGCTCCAGCCCTTGGCTCAGGGACCACGCGCTCACCAGCACCGCCCTGTTCCCCGCCACCGGCTTCCTGGATCTGGCCCTGCACGCGGGCGCCCGGACCGGCTGCGAGCAGGTCGCCGAGCTGACCATCCTGTCCCCGCTCACCCTGCCCGAACGGGGCGGCGTGCAGGTCCAGGTCCGCGTCGAGGCGCCGGACGCCACCGGCGCCCGCCCGCTGACCGTGCACGGCCGGCCCGACGGCACCGAGCCGGGCACACCGTGGACCCTGCACGTCAGCGGCCTGCTCACCCCTGCCGCCGAACCGGCCACCACGCCCTACGACTTCACCGCCTGGCCGCCCGAGGGCGGCGAGGAGGTCCCGCTCGACGGCTTCTACGAGGCGTTCGCCGACCGCGGCCACCTCTACGGCCCTCTGTTCCAGGGCCTGACCCGGGTGTGGACGCGCGGGGAGGAAGTGTTCGCCGAGGTGGCCCTGCCCGCCGACGCGGACCCCGCCGCCGACGCCTTCGACCTGCACCCCGCCCTGCTGGACGCCGCCCTGCACGCGGTGATGTTCGTGCCGATGGAGGACGCCGGACGCCTGCCGTTCTCGTGGAACGACGTACGCGTGGACGCCGTGGGAGCCTCCGCGCTGCGGTTGCGCATGGTCCAGGAGGGCCCGGAGGCCATCGGCCTCGCCCTCGCCGACCCGGAAGGCCGGCCCGTCGCGTCCGTCGGCTCGCTCACCCTGCGCGAGCTGACCGGCGACCTCGCCGGCTCCACCGTCGGCGCCCCCGCCCAGCGGGGCCTGCACGAACTGGACTGGCAGCCCACGGCCACCCCGGTCACCGCCCCCGCCACGACGGCCGCGTGGACCGTCGTCGGCGCGGGGGAGGCGGACGAACTGGCCGCCGCGCTGAACGCCGCCGGACACACCGCGCGCTCCGTGCCCGACCTGGACACCCTCGCCGAGGCCGACGAGATCCCCGACACCGTCGTGTACGCCGTACCGGTCGCCGCCGTCGGTCCGCAGACCGGGGCCGGCGCGGGCGCCCTCGCGGACGCGGCCCGCACCACCGCCGGCCACGCCCTGGACCTCGTACGGCGCTGGCTGGAGGAGCCCGCCTTCCTGCACGCCCGGCTCGCCGTGGTGACCCGGTGCGCCGTCCCCGCCGCACCCCGCCCCGCCGACCCGGCACAGGCCGCCGTCTGGGGCCTGGTGCGGGCCGCCCGCTCCGAGAACCCCGGCCGTCTCGTCCTCGCCGACACCGACGGCACCGCCGCCTCACTGGCGGCACTGCCCGCCGCGCTCGACGACACCGCCTTCGAACGCGCCGTCCACGACGGCACGGTGAGCACCCCGCGCATCGTGCCGCTCGCCGCCGACCGGGCCCTCGCGCCACCGGACGGCACCGAGGCCTGGCGGCTCGGGATCGAGCGCAAGGGCACCCTGGACGGCCTGCGCCTCACCCCCTGCCCGGAGGTCACCGCCCCGCTCGCACCGAACGAGGTGCGCATCTCGATGCGCGCCGCCGGCGTCAACTTCCGTGACGTCCTCACCGCGCTCGGCATGTACCCCGGCGACGCCACCGCGATCGGCCTGGAAGGCGCGGGCGTCGTCACCGAGGTGGGCGACGCGGTCACCGGACTCGCCCCCGGCGACCGGGTGATGGGCATGTTCGCCGGAGCCTTCGGGCCCGTCGCGGTCGCCGACGCCCGCATGGTCGCGCCGATCCCGAAGGGCTGGAGCTTCGCCGAGGCTGCCACCGTCCCGATCGTCTACCTCACCGCGTACTACGCGCTGGTCGACCTCGGCGGGCTCCGGCCCGGCGAGAGCCTGCTGGTGCACGCCGCGGCCGGCGGGGTCGGCTCCGCCGCCGTCCAGCTCGCCCGCCACCTCGGCGCCGAGGTGTACGGCACGGCGTCCCCCGCCAAGTGGGACGCCCTGCGGGCCGCCGGCCTGGACGACGCCCACCTCGCCTCCTCCCGCGAACTCGACTTCGAGGAGCGGCTGCGCACCGCCACCGACGGCCGGGGCTTCGACGTCGTCCTCGACTCCCTGGCCCGGGAGTTCGTGGACGCCTCACTGCGGCTGCTGCCGCGCGGCGGCCGGTTCCTGGAGATGGGCAAGACCGACGTACGCGATCCCGCACAGGTCGCCGCCGACCACCCCGGCATCACCTACCGCGCCTTCGACCTGGTGGAGGCCGGACCCGACCGGATCGGCGAGATCCTCACCGACCTCGTCGACCTCTTCGGACGCGGTGTCCTCGAACCGCTGCCGATGGCCGTGTGGGACGTACGCCGGGCACCGGACGCGTTCCGCTTCCTCAGCCAGGCCCGGCACATCGGCAAGGTGGTCCTCACCCTGCCGACCGCGCCCGACCCCGAGGGCACCGTCCTGCTCACCGGCGGGCTCGGCGGGCTCGGCCGGATCACCGCGCGCCACCTCGTCGCCGAACACGGCGTCCGGCACCTGCTCATCGCCGGCCGGCGCGGCCCGGACGCGCCCGGCGCCGCCGAACTGCGCGCCGAACTCGCCGGCCTGGGAGCCGAGGTGACCATCGCGGCCTGCGACGTCGCCGACCGCACCGCGCTCGCCGCGCTCCTCGAGGGCATCCCCGCCGACCGGCCGCTGACCGCCGTGGTGCACACCGCCGGCGTCCTCGCCGACGGCGTACTGTCCTCCATGACGCCGCAGCGGCTCGCCGAGGCGCTGCGCCCCAAGGCCGACGCGGTCGTCGCCCTGCACGAACTGACCCGCGACCTCGACCTCGCCCGGTTCGTGGTCTTCTCCTCCGTCGCCGGCACCTTTGGCGGCGCGGGGCAGGCCAACTACTCCGCGGCCAACGCGTTCCTGGACGCCTTCGCACACCACCGGCGCGCCCAGGGCCTGCCCGCCGTGTCCCTCGCCTGGGGCACCTGGCTGCCGGACGCGGGGATGACCGGGGAACTCACCGACGCCGACCGCGAACGCCACGCCCGCACGGGCATGGTGCCGCTCGACGCAGCCCAGGGCATGCGCCTGCTGGACGCGGCGGCCGACTCCGACCGGGCCGCGCTGCTGCCGATGGACCTCGACCCGGCCGCGCTGCGCGAACACCACGACGTGCTGCCGGTGCTGATGCGCGGCCCGGTGCGCATCCCCGCCCGGCGCCGCGCCGGCACCGCCGCCACCGCGGCGCCCGCCGCGCCGGCACCGCGGTCGCTGGCCGACCGGCTCGCTCCGCTGTCCGCGACCGACCGCGAGCAGCTGCTGCTCGAGATGGTCGCGGAACAGGCCGCGGCCGTCCTCGGGCACGGCTCCGCCGCCGAGATCGACCCCGAACAGACCTTCAAGGAGCTCGGCTTCGACTCGCTGACCGCGGTCGAGCTGCGCAACCGGCTCGCGTCCGCCACCGGACTGCGGCTGCCCGCCACCCTGGTCTTCGACCACCCGACCGCTCTCGCCCAGGTCCGTCACCTGCTGGGCGAACTGACCCTGCCCGAGCCGCCCGGCACCGCACAGGCGCTGCTCGGCGAGATGGACCAACTGGAGAGCGCCCTCGACGACTCCGGCGTGACCGGCGAGGACCGCGAGAAGGTCACCGCCCGGCTGCGCGACCTGCTCTCCCGCTGGCAGGGCGAGCCCGTCGCCCCGGCCGCCACCCCCGTCGACGAGGACGAGGAACTGGCCGGTGTCGAGACCGCGGGTGACCTCTTCGACCTGATCGACCGCGAGCTGGGTGACGCATGAGCACACCGCCGCTCCCCCCGCACGCCCCCGACGCCCCGGCCCGCCCGGTTCAAGGAAGTGACACACGTGGCTGACGACGACAAGTACGTGGAATACCTCAAGCGGGTCACGGGCGAACTGCGGCAGACCCGCCGCAGGCTCCGCGAGGTCGAGGACCGCGGCCGCGAGCCCGTCGCCATCGTCGCGATGAGCTGCCGGTTCCCCGGCGACATCCGCACCCCCGAGGACCTGTGGCGGCTGGTCGACGAGGGCGGCGACGCCATCGGTCCGCTGCCCGAGGACCGCGGCTGGGACATCGCCGACCGCTACGACCCCGACCCCGACCGGCCCGGCACCTTCTCCACCCGCGAGGGCGGCTTCCTCGGCGACGCCGCCTCCTTCGACGCCGCGTTCTTCGGCATGAGCCCCCGCGAGGCGCTCGCCACCGACCCGCAGCAGCGGATCCTGCTGGAGGCGTCCTGGGAACTGCTGGAGCGCGCCGGGATCCGCCCGCAGACCCTGCGCGGCAGCGCCACCGGCGTCTTCGTCGGCGCCGCCACCTCCGGCTACGGACAGGGCCCGGTCGAGGTGCCCGAGGACGTGCACGGCCTGATGCTCGCCGGGAACGCGACCTCCGTCGCCTCCGGCCGCATCTCCTACGTCCTCGGCCTGGAGGGCCCCACTGTCACCGTCGACACCGCCTGCTCCTCCTCCCTCGTCGCCCTGCACTGGGCGGTGCAGGCGCTGCGCGCGGGCGAGTGCGACCTGGCGATGGCGGGCGGTGTGGCGGTGATGGCCACGCCGGGCCTGCTGTTCGAGTTCAGCCGGCAGCGGGGACTGGCGCCCGACGGCCGGTGCAAGGCGTTCGCCGACTCCGCGGACGGCACCGGCTGGTCCGAGGGCGTCGGCCTGCTCCTGGTCGAGCGGCTCTCCGACGCCCGCCGCAACGGACATCCCGTCCTGGCCGTCATCCGCGGCTCCGCCGTCAACTCCGACGGCGCCTCCAACGGCCTGACCGCGCCCAACGGGCCCGCCCAGCAGCGGGTCATCGAACAGGCCCTCGCCAACGCCGGGATCACCGCCGACGGCGTCGACGCCGTCGAGGCGCACGGCACCGGCACCATCCTCGGCGACCCCATCGAGGCCCAGGCGCTCCTCACCACCTACGGCCGCGCCAAGGACGCCGAGCACCCCCTGTTCCTCGGCTCCCTCAAGTCCAACCTCGGCCACACCCAGGCCGCCGCCGGAGTCGCTGGTGTCATCAAGACGGTCATGGCGCTCCGCCACGGCCGGCTGCCGCGCACCCTCCACGTGGACACGCCGTCCCGGCACGTCGACTGGGGCGCCGGCCACGTCCGGCTGCTCACCGAACCCGCCGACTGGCCCGTCACCGAGGGCCGGCCGCGACGCGCCGCCGTCTCCTCCTTCGGCATCAGCGGCACCAACGCGCACACCATCCTCGAGGCCGCCCCCGAGGAGAACGCGGAGACCGCGGACGGCGAGGAGACCACCGACGCCGGCACGGGACCCGCCACCGCCGTACGACTGCCGCTCGCCCCCTGGCTGCTGTCCGCGCGCGGCACCGAGGCCCTGCGCGGTCAGGCCGCCCGCCTCCTCGACCACGTCCGCGCCCACCCCGGAAACGACCCGCACGTCACCGCGCGCGCCCTCGCCACCACCCGGCAGTCCTTCGAGCACCGCGCCGTCGTCCTCGCCGAGGACACCGCCGCGGCGGCCGACGCCCTCGCCGCGCTCGCCGCGGGTGAGGAGCACCCCGCCGTCGTCACCGGTCGCGCACTGCGCGGGGCCACCGCGTTCCTCTTCTCCGGGCAGGGCGCCCAGCGCCCCGGCATGGGCCGCGACCTGTACGCCGCCTTCCCCGCCTTCGCCCGCGCCTTCGACGAGGTCTGTACCCACCTCGACCCCGAACTCGGCCTGTCCCTCAAGGACGGCGTCCTCGACGGCGCCCCGGACGACGAGGCACTGCAGGGGACGGCCCTCGCCCAGCCCGCCCTGTTCGCGTTCGAGGTCGCCCTCTTCCGCCTCCTGGAGTCCTGGGGCGTCACCCCCAAGTACGTCCTCGGCCACTCCTTGGGCGAGCTGTCCGCCGCGCACGTCGCCGGCGTGTGGTCGCTGCCCGACGCCTGCCACCTGGTCGCCGCCCGCGGCCGGCTCATGCAGACACTGCCCCCGGGCGGCGCCATGGCCGCCGTCGAGGCCGCCGAGGACGAGGTGACCGCGCTGCTGGCCGCGCACGGCGACGCCGTGTCCGTCGCCGCGGTCAACGGCCCGCGCGCCACGGTCGTCTCCGGCGACACCGCCGTCGTCGAGGCCGTCGCCGCCGAACTCGGCGCCCGCGGCCGCACCACCCGCAGGCTGCGCGTCTCGCACGCCTTCCACTCCGCGCGCATGGACGCCGTCCTGGACGACTTCCGCGCGGTCGCCGAGACCGTCACCGCGCACCCGCCGCGGCTGACCGTCGTCTCCAACCTCACCGGCCGCCCCGCCACCGCCGACGAACTGGCCTCCCCCGACTACTGGGTGCGCCACCTGCGCCACCAGGTCCGCTTCGCCGACGGCGTCGACTGGCTCGCCACCCACGGCGTCACCCGCTTCCTGGAACTCGGCCCCGAGGCCACCCTCACCGCCCCGGCCCGCACCTGCCTGCCCGACGACACCACCGACCGGGTGTGCGTGCCGCTGCTGCGCAGGAACCGCCCCGAGACCGCCACCCTCCTCGCCGGCGTCGCCGCCGCCCAGGCGCACGGCGTGCCCGTCGACCTCGACGCCCTCCTGGGCAGCGACCCCGCCGACCCGCGCATCGACCTGCCCACCTACGCCTTCACCCGGGACCGCTACTGGCTGCGCCCCGCCCTCACCACCACCGACGTCACCGGTGCCGGCCTGACCGGCACCGGGCACCCGCTGCTCGGCGCCGTCGTCCGGGTCGCCGACGACGACCGGGTGCTGCTCACCGGCCGCCTGTCCACGCGCGCCCAGGCGTGGCTCGCGGACCACACCGTGTCCGGTGCCCTCCTGCTGCCCGGCACCGCGTTCGTCGAACTCGTCCTGCGCGCCGGTGACGAGGTGGGCTGCGGCCTGCTCGACGACCTCACCCTGGAGGCACCGCTCGTCCTGCCGGACGACACCGGCGTCCAACTCCAGATCGCCCTCGGCGCACCCGACCCCTCCGGCCGCCGCCCGGTCACCGTGCACGCCCGGCCCGACGCCGACGACGACAGCCCGTGGACCCGCCACGCCACCGCCGTCCTCGCCCCGGCGCCGGACGCGCCCGCGACCGAACTCACCGCCTGGCCGCCGGCGGACGCACGGCCGGTCCCCCTCGACGGCTTCTACCCGGCCCTCGCCGCCCAGGGCTACCAGTACGGCCCCGTCTTCCAGGGCCTGCGCGCCGTCTGGCGCTCCGGCGACACCTGGTACGCCGAGATCGCGCTCCCCGAGGACCAGCACCGCGACGCCGCACGCTACGGACTGCACCCCGCCCTGCTCGACGCCGCCCTGCACGCCCAGCTCGCCGGCCACGGCACGGACGGCGACGGGGAAGGCGGCGGCCTCGGACTGCCCTTCGCGTTCAGCGGTGTCACCCTGCACGCCGTCGGCGCCACCGAACTGCGGGTCCGTCTCGACCGGGCCCCCTCCGGCGCCGTCCGCCTGACCCTCGCCGACGGCACGGGACAACCCGTCGTCACCGTCGGCTCCCTCGTCAGCCGCCCCGTCTCCGACACCGCCCTGACCGCCGCACGCCCCGCCGAGGGCGCCCTGTACGCGGTGCGCTGGACCGGCGCCGAACTCCCCGCCGCGCCGGACACCGACGGCTGGCGCCGCGCCGGACAGGACCCGGCCGACGGCCTGGTCCCCGCGTGGCCCGCGCTCGGCACCGGCGACACTCCCTGCGCCGCCGCCGTCCTGCCGTACGCCTCGGCCCCCGGGGAGCGGCCCGCCGACGTGGCGGCCCGTGTCCTGGCCGACCTCCAGGCCCTGCCGGCCGACCCGCGCACCCAGGACGCGCCGCTCGTCGTCGTCACGCGCGGCGCCGTCGCCGCCGACGGCGAGGACGTCACGGACCTGCCCGCCGCCGCCGTATGGGGCCTGGTGCGCGCCGCGCAGACCGAGAACCCCGGCCGCATCGTCCTCGCCGACGTGGACGACACCGAGGCCTCACGCGACGCGCTCGCGGCCGCCGTCGCCACCGGCGCACCCCAGTTCGCCCTGCGCGCTGGCCGACTGCTGACACCGGCGCCGGCCCGCATCCCGGCCGCCGACGGCGCGCCCGCCTGGGACGCCGAGGGCACCGTCCTGATCACCGGCGGCACCGGCGCCCTCGGCGCACTGGTCGCCCGCCACCTGGTCACCACGCACGGCGTGCGCTCGCTGCTGCTGCTCTCCCGCCGCGGCGCCGACGCCCCCGGAGCCGCCGACCTCGCCGCCGAACTCACCTCCAACGGCGCCGCCGTACGCGTCGAGGCGTGCGACGCCGCCGACCCCGAAGCGCTCGCCGCCGTCCTCGCCACGGTGCCCGCCGACCGGCCGCTGCGCGCCGTCGTCCACACCGCCGGCGTCCTCGACGACGGCGTCCTCGGCTCCCTCACCCCCGAGCGGCTCGCCACCGTGCTGCGCGCCAAGGCCGACGCCGCGCTCGCCCTGCACACCGCGACCCGCGGCGCGGACCTCACCGCGTTCGTGCTGTTCTCCTCCGCCTCCGGCCTGCTCGGCGGCGCCGGACAGGCCAATTACGCCGCCGCCAACACCGTCCTGGACGCCCTCGCCCACCACCGCCGGGCCGCGGGCCTGCCCGCCACCTCCCTCGCCTGGACCCTGTGGGACCACGACAGCGGCATGACCGGCGGACTCGGCGAGGACGACCGGCGTCGCATCGCGGCCTCCGGCCTGCCGGCCCTCGACCCGGCCGGGGCGTTGCGCCTGCTCGACGAGGCCCTCGCCACCGACGAACCGCTCCTCGCGCCGCTGCGCACCGACCCCGCCGCCCTGCGCTCCGCGGCCTCCGCCGGACGCCTGCCCGCCCTGCTGCACGGCCTCGCTCCCGCGCCCCCCCGCCGTGCCGCCCGCGCCGCCGGCACCGACGCCTCCGCCCTCGTCCGCCGCCTGGCCGGTCTCTCCGCGCCCGAACAGGAGCGGCTGCTGCTGGAGGTGGTGCGCCGGCACGCCGCCGTCGCCCTCGGCCACGGCTCGGCCGGCGCCGTCGACGGCGAACAGTCCTTCAAGGACATCGGGTTCGACTCCCTCACCTCCGTCGACCTGCGCAACCGCCTCAACGCCGAAACCGGGCTGCGGCTGCCCGCCACCCTGGTCTTCGACCACCCCAGGCCCAGCGCCCTCGCCCGCCACCTGGCCCGTGAACTCCTCGGATCCACCGAGCAGTTCGCCGCCACCACGATCACCTCCGGCGAGGACGACCCGGTCGTCGTCGTCGCCATGGCCTGCCAGTACCCCGGCGGCGTCACCTCCCCCGAGGACCTGTGGCGGTTCGTCTCCGAGGGCGGCGACGCCATCGGCGCCTTCCCCACCGACCGCGGCTGGGACCTGGACCGGCTGGCCGGCCTGGAGGCCGGGTTCCTGTACGGCGCCACCCACTTCGACGCCTCCCTCTTCGGCATCGCACCCCGCGAGGCCCTCGCGATGGATCCCCAGCAGCGCCTCCTCCTGGAGACCTCCTGGGAGACCTTCGAACGTGCCGGGATCGACCCGCTGTCCCTGCGCGGCAGCAACACCGGTGTCTACGTCGGCGCCATGGGCTCCGGATACGCCTCCGGCCTGGCGGACATCCCCGAGGGCATGGAGGGCTACATCGGGCTCGGCGTCTCCGGCAGCGTCATCTCCGGCCGCGTCGCCTACACCTTCGGCCTGGAGGGGCCGACCATGACCGTCGACACGGCCTGCTCCTCCGCGCTGGTCGCCCTGCACCTCGCCGCCCACGCGCTGCGGCAGGGCGAGTGCTCGATGGCCCTGGCCGGCGGCGTCACCGTGATGGCCACCCCCGGCACCTACACCGAGTTCACCGCGCAGAACGGCCTGGCCGCCGACGGCCGCTGCAAGGCGTTCGCCGCGTCCGCCGACGGCACCAGTTTCTCCGAGGGCGTCGGCATGCTCCTGCTGGAACGCCTCTCCGACGCCCGCCGCAACGGCCACCCCGTGCTCGCGGTCGTCCGGGGCTCCGCCACCAACCAGGACGGCGCCTCCAACGGGCTCACCGCCCCCAACGGCCCCTCCCAGGAACGCGTCATCCGGCAGGCCCTCGCCTCCGCCGGACTGTCGGCCACCGACGTCGACGCCGTCGAGGCGCACGGCACCGGCACCACCCTCGGCGACCCCATCGAGGCGCAGGCACTGTTCGCCACCTACGGCCGCGAACGCCCCGACGGACAGCCCCTGCTGCTGGGGTCCGCCAAGTCCAACTTCGGGCACACCCAGGCGGCGGCCGGAGCGGCCGGCGTGATCAAAATGATCATGGCGATACGCCACGGCGAACTCCCGCGCACCCTGCACGTCGACGAGCCCTCCCCGCACATCGACTGGTCCAGCGGCACCATCGAACTGCTCACCGAGGCCCGCCCCTGGCCCGCCCGCGACGACCGCCCGCGCCGCGCCGGAGTCTCCTCCTTCGGCATCAGCGGCAGCAACGCCCACGTCGTCCTGGAGGAGCCGCCCGCCGCCGGGCCCGCCGCCGAACGCCCGGCGCCCGCCGCCGTGCCGCGCGTCCACCCCGTCTCCGGAGACACCCCCGAGGTGCTGCGCGCGCAGGCCGCACGGCTGCGCACCCACCTCCTCCGGCACGACGACGACGCCCGCGACCTCGCCCACAGCCTCACGACCACCCGCCACCCGCAGGCGCACCGGGCCGCCGTCGTCGCCGCCGACCGGGACGAACTCCTCGCCGGACTCGCCGCCGTCGCCGCCGGCGAACCGGCCCCGCACGTCGCCACCGGCACCGCCGACGGCGGCCTGCTCGCCGTCCTGTTCAGCGGCCAGGGCGCCCAGCACCCGGGCATGGGCCGCGACCTGTACGCCGCGCAGCCCGTCTTCGCCGAGACCTTCGACGCCGTCTGCGCCGAACTCGACCGGCACCTCGACGGACCGCCGCTGCGCGACGTGGTCTTCGCCGCCGAGGACAGCGCCGAGGCCCCGCTGCTGGACCGCACCGCCCACACCCAGGCCGCCCTGTTCGCGTTCGGCACCGCGGCACACGCCCTGACCGCGTCGTGGGGGATCCGCGCCGACGTGCTCGGCGGCCACTCCATCGGCGAGCTGACCGCCGCGCACGCCGCCGGGGTCTTCGACCTGGCCGACGCCTGCGCCCTCGTCGCCGCCCGCGGCCGCCTCATGCAGAACCTCCCCGAGGGCGGCGCCATGACCGCCCTGGAGGCCACCGAACAGGAGGTCCTGCCCCTCCTCGACGGCCGCGCCGGACGCGTCGCGATCGCCGCCGTCAACGGGCCCGCCTCCGTGGTGGTCTCCGGCGAGGCGCGGGACGTCGAGGACGTCGCCGCCGAGTTCGCCGGGCGCGGCCGCAAGACCCGGCGCCTGCGGGTCAGCCACGCCTTCCATTCGCCCCTGATGGACGCCATGCTCGACGACTTCCGCGCCGTCGCCTCCCGCGTGAGCTTCCACGCCCCGACGGTCCCGGTCCTGTCCAACCTCACCGGAGCCCTCGCCACCGGCGACGACCTCGTCACCGCCGACTACTGGGTGCGCCACGTGCGCCAGGCCGTCCGCTTCGCCGACGGAGTCCGCGCACTGGAGGACACCGGCGTCACCCACTGCCTCGAACTCGGCCCCGACGCCACCCTCACCACCCTCGTCCAGGACGGCGTCGCCGACCCGGCGGCGGTCACCGCCGTGCCCCTGCTGCGCCGCGGGCTGCCCGAGGAGCGGTCCGCCCTGCTCGCCGCCGCGGCCCTGCACGTCCGCGGCCGCGCCGGGGTCCCCGCCGCGCCCGCCGACGCCGGGGCGCGGACCGTGCCGCTGCCGACGTACGCCTTCCAGCGGGAGCGTTTCTGGCTGGAGTCGTCCGCGGCCCCCGCGGCGCCCCGTGAGGACTCCGCCTTCTGGGACCTCGTCGAGACCGCCGACCCCGCCGCACTCGCCGAGCGGCTCGCCGTCGACCCCGACGCCCCGCTCAGCGCCGTACTGCCCGCCCTCGCCGCCTGGCGGGGCGAGGACCGCCGGCAGGAGGAGATCCGCCGCTGGGAACACCGCGCGGTGTGGCGGCCGGCCGCCGAAGGCGGAACGGCCACGCTCACCGGCACCTGGCTCCTCGCCGTCCCCAGCCGGCTCGTCGGCGGCCCCTGGGCCTGCTCCGTCGCCGACACGCTCGCCGCGCACGGCGCGCACGTGCGCGTCCTGCCCGTCGACTGCGCCGCCGCCGACCGCGCCGACCTGACCACCGCCCTCACCGACCTGCGCCAGGAGGGCGACCTCGCCTGGACGGGCGTACTGTCCCTGCTCGCCGTGGACACCGATCCGCTGCCCGGGCACACGGCCGTACCGGCCGGACTGGCCGCGACCACCACCCTCCTGCAGGCGCTCGCCGGCAAGGCCGCGGGAGCGGACCCGGTCCGCCTGTGGGCGCTCACCGCGGGCGCGGTCGGCGTCCTCGGCGCCGAGGCGCCCGCCGTACCCGAACAGGCCGCCGTGTGGGGCCTGGGCCGCACCGCGGCCCTCGAACACCCCCAGCTGTGGGGCGGGCTGGTGGACCTGCCCGCTGGCACGGGCGCCGCCGTCGCCCCCGACGTGGCCCGGCGCCTGGCCGCCGCACTGGCCGGCACCGCGGGGGAGGACCAGGTCGCCGTCCGGCCCGCGGGCACCTTCCTGCGCCGCCTCGAACACGCCCCGCCCGGCACGCCGACGACGGCCGGCCCCAACTGGACCGGCACCGTCCTGCTCACCGGCGCCACCGGCGCGCTCGGCCTGCGCACGGCCGCCTGGCTCGCCGAGCGGGGCGCCACCCGCATCGTGGCCGTGAGCCGTTCCGGTGCCGGCTCCGAGGGCGCCGCCCGACTCAAGGACGCCCTCGCCGACACCGGCACCGAACTCGTCCTGGCCGCCTGCGACACCGCCGACCGGGACGCGCTCGCCGCGCTGCTCGCCGAGCACCCCGTCGACGCCGTCGTGCACACCGCGGGCGTCCTCGACGACCGGCTCCTGGACGGCATGGACGCCGCTGCCCTGGACCGCGTCCTGCGGCCCAAGCTGGCCGCCGCCCGCAACCTCGACGAGCTGACCCGCGACCGCGACCTCACCGCGTTCGTCCTGTACTCGTCGATCTCCGGCACCCTCGGCACCATCGGCCAGGCCAACTACGCGGCCGCCAACGCCTGTCTGGACGCCCTCGCCGAGACCCGCAGGGCCGCCGGACTGCCCGCCACCTCACTGGCCTGGGGGCCCTGGGCCGGCGGCGGCATGGCCACCGCCGACGCCGCCACCGAGGCCCGGATGCGCCGCAGCGGCATCACCCCCCTCGACCCCGGGAAGGCCGCCGACGCCGTCGGCCGGGCCACCGCGCGCACCGACGCGGTCCTCGCCCTCGCCGACGTCGACTGGGCACGCTTCGCGCCCGGCTTCACCACCTCCCGCCCCAGCCCGCTGCTCGCCGACCTCCCCGAGGTACGCGAACTGCCCGCCCGGAGCTCCGAGACCACGGCGGGCGCCCCGCAGGCCCTGCGGGACCGGCTCGCCGGACAGTCCGCCGCCGAACGCGAACGGACCCTGACCGCGCTCGTCCGTGCCGAGGCCGCCGCCGTCCTCGGTCACACCGGCACCGACCGGGTGGGCGCCACCACCGCGTTCAACGCGCTCGGCTTCGACTCCCTCATGGCCGTCGAACTGCGCAACCGCATCGGCGCCGCCACCGGCCTCGCCCTGCCGGCCACGCTGCTGTTCGACCAGCCGAGCGCGACGGCACTCGCCGGGTACCTGCGCGGCCGGCTCACCGAGGACACCGACGGCGCCGCCGCGGTCCTCGCCGGGCTCGACTCCCTGGAAGCCGCCCTCGACGGGCTGCCCGAGGACGACGCCCGCCGTGACCGCATCGGCGCACGGCTCCAGTCGCTCCTCGGACGGTTCGGCGGCGGCGCGGCCGTCGCTGCGGCGCCCGCCGGTGGCGACGACGTGAGCGACCGGATCCGTTCCGCCGGCGCGGACGAGATCTTCGACTTCATCGAGAACGACCTCGGCATCTCCTGACGGCACGGCCACGGGACCTGAGAACGGGTGAGAACACATGACCGATGAGGACAAGCTCCTCAGCTACCTGAAGAAGGTCACGGCCGACCTCCACCAGACGCGGCAGCGCCTGGCCGCGGCCGAGGCACAGCACAACGAACCCATAGCGATCGTCGCGATGGGCTGCCGCTTCCCCGGCGGCGTCAGCGACCCCGACGACCTGTGGCGGCTGCTCGACGAGGGCGTCGACGCCATGTCCGAGTGGCCGCGCGACCGCGGCTGGGACATCGACGCGCTCTACGACCCGACGCCCGGCACCCCCGGGCGCAGCTACACCCGCACCGGCGGATTCATCGACCGCGTCGGCGACTTCGACGCCGGGTTCTTCGGCATCTCACCGCGCGACGCCGTCGGCACCGACCCGCAGCAGCGGATCCTGCTGGAGATCTGCTGGGAGGCCCTGGAACGCGCCGGCATCGACCCGCTGTCCCTGCGCGGCAGCCGCACCGGCGTGTTCACCGGAACCAACCTCCAGGACTACACCACCCTGCTCAGCCACTCCGACAACGCCGGCGACGACGGCGTCGGCAACGCCCCCAGCGTCCTGTCCGGCCGCATCTCCTACACCCTCGGCCTGGAGGGGCCGGCCGTCTCCGTCGACACCGCCTGCTCCTCCTCCCTGGTCACCCTGCACCTGGCGGCCCAGGCCCTGCGCGCGGGGGAGTGCGACCTCGCCCTCGCCGGCGGCGTCACCGTCATGTCGACACCCACCATCTTCCTGGAGTTCAGCCGCCAGCGCGGACTGTCGCCCGACGGCCGCTGCCGCGCCTTCGCCGACGCGGCCGACGGCACCGCCTGGGGCGAGGGCGCCGGCGTCCTCGCCGTGGAACGGCTCTCCGACGCCCGCCGCAACGGCCACCCCGTCCTCGCCGTGCTGCGGGGCTCCGCCGTCAACCAGGACGGCGCCTCCAACGGACTGACCGCCCCCAACGGCCCCTCCCAGGAACGGGTCATCTGGCAGGCCCTGAAGTCCGCCCGGCTCGTCCCCCCCGACATCGACGCCGTCGAGGCGCACGGCACCGGCACCACCCTCGGCGACCCCATCGAGGTCCAGGCCCTCCTCGCCACCTACGGCCAGGACCGGCCCGCCGACCGGCCGCTGCTGCTCGGCTCCGTGAAGTCGAACATCGGCCACACCCAGGCCGCCGCCGGAGTCGCCGGCGTCATCAAGACCGTGCTCGCCCTGCGCGCGGGACGGCTGCCTGCCACCCTCCACGTCGACCGGCCCAGCCACCACGTCGACTGGTCCGCCGGACACGTCGAACTGCTCACCGAGTCCCGCGCCTGGCCCGACACCGGGGACCGGCCGCGCCGCGCGGGCGTGTCCTCCTTCGGCGTCAGCGGCACCAACGCCCACGTCATCCTGGAACAGGCCCCGCCGCCCGAGCAGGAGGACACCGCCCCACCCGCCGACGACACGCCCCGGCCCCGCGCCTTCACCGTCTCCGGCCGCACCGCCGCCGCCCTGCGCGCCCAGGCCAGCCGCCTCGCCGCCCACCTGCGCGCCGCCCCGGACGGCACGCCCCGCCCCGCCGACCTCGCCTGGTCCCTCGCGGCCACCCGCCCCGCCCTCGAACACCGTGCCGCCGTCGTCGCCCCGGACCTCGACGTGCTGCTGCGCGGACTGACCGCGCTGGCCGACGGCACCCCCGACCCGGCGGTGGTGCGCGGCGTCGCCGACACCGAGGGCGACCCGGTCCTCCTCTTCCCCGGCCAGGGCCCCCAGTGGGAGGGCATGGCCCTCGAACTGCACGCCGCCGACGCCCGGTTCCGCGCCTCCTTCGACGAAGCCGCCGCCGCCGTCGAGGCGTTCACCGACTACCGCGTCCTCGACGTGCTGCGCGGCACCCCCGGCGCCCCGCCGCTGGAACGCCTCGACGTCGTCCAGCCCACCCTGTTCGTCGTCTGCGTCGCCCTCGCCCGCCTGTGGATGGCCTGCGGGGTCCGCCCCGCCGCCGTCGCCGGACAGAGCCAGGGCGAGATCGCCGCCGCGCACATCGCCGGCGTCCTCACCCTCGAGGACGCGGCCCGCGTCGTCGTCACCCGCTCCCGCGAACTGACCGCCATCACCGGCCGGGGCGGCATGGTCGCCGTCCCCCTGCCGCTCGCCCAGGTCGAACAGCTCCTCGCCCCCTACGAGGGCCGCGTCTCCGTCGGCTCCGTCACCGGGCCGCGCTCCGTCACCGTCTCCGGCGACGCCGAACCGCTCGCCGAACTCCTCGCCCGCCTCACCGACGACGGCATACGGGCCCGCCGCGTCCCCGTGGACTACGCCTCCCACTGCGCCCAGGTCGAGGAGGTCAAGGACGCCCTGCTCGCCGGGTTCGCGCCGGTCCGCCCACGCCCCGCCGAGATCCCCTTCCACTCCACCGTCACCGGCGCCCGCGTCGAGGACACCACCACGCTCGACGCCGCCTACTGGTACGAGAACATCCGCCGCACCGTCCGCTTCGAGACCACGGTGCGCGCCCTCGCCGGCGCCGGACACCGCGTCTTCGTCGAGGCGGGCCCCCACCCCGTCGTCACCACGGCCGTCGGCGACATCCTGGACGACCTCGGCATCACCGACGGCGCGGTCCTCGGCACCCTGCGCCGCTCCGAGGGCGGACCCGAGCGGTTCCTCGCCTCCGTCGCCGCGCTCGCCGTGCGCGGCGGACCCGTCGACTGGAGCGCCGTCCACGACGAACCCGCCCGCCGCGTCGACCTGCCCGTCTACGCCTTCCAACGCCGCCGCTACTGGCCTGCGTTCACCACCGACGACACCACCGCGACCGCCGCCGGCACCGCCGACGCACCCTTCTGGCAGGCCGTCGAGTCCGGTGACCTCACCGCCCTCGCCACGGCCCTCTCCCTCGACGAGCCCACCGTCGCCACCCTGGCCCCGGCCCTGGCCGACTACCGGCGCCGCAGCAACGACCGTGCCACCGCCGACCGCTGGCGCTACCGCATCACCTGGGCACCGCTGCACACCGGCGACACCGCACCCCTCACCGGACGGTGGCCCCTCGTCGTGCCCCGCGGCCACGAGGACGGCCCCGAGGCCACCGCCGTGCGCGACGCGCTCACCCGCGCCGGCGCCGAGTGCGTCCCCGTCGTGATCGACGGCCCCCTCGACCGCGCCACCGTCGCCGGCGCCCTCGCCGAAGCCGTCGACGGAGCCCGCGGTCTGCTCTCCCTGCTCGCCCTCGACGGCGCGCCGCACCCCGACCACCCGCGACTGCCCGCCGGATTCGCCGCCACGGTCGCCCTCGTCCAGGCGCTGGACGACCTCAACACCCGCCTCCCGGTGTGGTTCCTGACCCGCGGCGCCGTCGCCACCGGCCCCGGCACCGCCCCCGCCCACCCCGCCCAGGCCCTCGTTTGGGGCTTCGGACGCGTCGTCGCCCTGGAACAGGCCGACTGCTGGGGCGGCCTGATCGACCTGCCCGAGCACTGCGACCGGCGCGCCGCCGACCGGATCGTCACGGTCCTGGCCGGAACCGACCACGAGGACCAGGTCGCCGTCCGCGCCACCGGCGTCCTCGGCCGCCGGCTGGAGCGCGCCGCCGTGGGCGGTCTGCCCGGCCGCCGGGCGTGGAACCCGCAGGGCACGGTCCTTGTCACCGGCGGCACCGGCGCCCTGGGCCGGCACGTCGCCCGCTGGCTCGCCCGCGCGGGCGCCCCAAACCTCCTGCTGGTCAGCCGCTCCGGCCCCGACGCCGAAGGCGCCACCGAACTGCTCGCCGAGCTGACGGCCGCCGACGCCCGGGCCGACCTCGTCGCCTGCGACATCGCCGACCCGGCCGACCTCGCCGCCCTGCTGGCCGCCATCCCCGAGGACCGGCCCCTGACCGCCGTCTTCCACACCGCCGCCGTCCTCGACGACGGCGTCATCGGCTCCCTCACCCCCGACCGCCTCGCCGAGGTGCTGCGCGTCAAGGTGGGCGGCGCCCTCAACCTGGACGCGGCCACCGCGGACCTCGACCTGTCCGCGTTCGTCTTGTTCTCCTCGTCCTCGGGCGTCTTCGGCAGCGTCGGACACGGCAACTACGCCCCGGGCAACGCCTACCTCGACGCGCTCGCCGAGCACCGCCGCTCCCGCGGCCTGCCCGCCACGGCCATCGCCTGGAGCGGCTGGGCCGACGGCGGCATGGCCTCCGGCACCGTCGGCGAGCGCCTCCAGCGCCACGGCGTCCGCCTCATGGACCCCGCCGTCGCCGTCACCGCCCTCCAGGACGCCCTGGACCAGGACGACACCACGCTCGTCGTCACCGACATCGACTGGGAGACCTTCGGCGCCGAACTCGAAAAGGGACGCCCCCGCCGCCTCTACACCGGGCTCCCCGACCTGGAGCGGCTGCGCGCCCGCCGCCCGGCCCCCGCCCCGAGCGGCTCGGGCGAGGAGGACGGCGACGTCCTCACCGCCATCGCCGCCCTCTCGGAGACGGACCGGCGCCACGCCCTGCTGGAACTCGTCCGCGCGCACATCGCCTACGTCCTCAACCATCCCAGCCCCGACGACGTCGAACCGGCCCGCGCCTTCCGCGAACTCGGCTTCGACTCCCTCACCGCCGTCGAACTGCGCAACACACTCGGCGAGGCCACCGGTATGCGGCTGCCCGCCACCCTGGTCTACGACTACCCGACGCCCGCCGCGCTCGCCGAGCACCTCAGCGAGCGGCTCGCCCCGGCGGTCCCCACCGCGACCGGCGGCTCCGCCTCCGTGGCCCGGCGCGACACCGCCGAGGACCCCGTCGTGATCGTCGGCATGGCCTGCCGCTTCCCGAGCGACGCCGACACCCCCGAGCGGTTCTGGCAGCTCCTCGCCGACGGCACCGACGTGATGGTCCCCTTCCCGGAGGACCGCGACTGGGACGTCGCGGCCCTCTACGACCCCGAGCCCGGCCGGGCGGGCCGCACCTCCACCCGCACCGGCGGCTTCCTCGACGGCTTCGCCGACTTCGACCCCGGCGTCTTCAACATCTCGCCGCGTGAGGCGGTGGCGATGGATCCGCAGCAGCGGCTGCTGCTGGAGATGGCGTGGGAGACGTTCGAGCGGGCGGGCATCGACCCGCGCACCCTGCGCGGCAGCCGCACCGGCGTCTTCGCCGGCACCAACTACCAGGACTACACGTCCCGTCCGATCGCCCCGGGCGACGACGTCGGCGCCCACCTCGGCACCGGCAACTCCGCCGCCGTCCTGTCGGGACGCATGTCCTACACCTTCGGCCTGGAGGGCCCGGCGGTCACCGTCGACACCGCCTGCTCGTCGTCCCTGGTCGCCCTGCATCTTGCCGTGCAGTCCCTGCGCGCGGGGGAGTGCGACCTGGCGCTCGCCGGAGGCGTCACGGTGATGTCGACCCCCGGTCTGTTCGTGGACTTCAGCCGTCAGCAGGGGCTGGCGGCGGACGGCCGGTGCAAGGCCTTCGCGGACGCGGCGGACGGGACGGGCTTCTCCGAGGGCGGTGGCCTGCTGCTGGTGGAGCGGCTGTCGGACGCGCGGCGCAACGGGCATCCGGTGCTGGCGGTGGTGCGGGGTTCGGCGGTCAACCA
The DNA here is from genome assembly GCF_045209715.1 of Streptomyces sp. NBC_01635. NCBI lineage: Bacteria > Bacillati > Actinomycetota > Actinomycetes > Kitasatosporales > Streptomycetaceae > Streptomyces > Streptomyces sp. NBC_01635. The sequence goes on from NZ_CP109277.1 coordinate 8,107,477, forward strand.
GGACGGTGCGTCCAACGGGCTGAGCGCGCCGAACGGTCCGTCGCAGCAGCGGGTGATCCGTGCCGCGTTGGCGGATGCGGGCGTGTCGGCTGCGGAGGTGGACGCCGTGGAGGCGCACGGGACGGGGACCCGGTTGGGCGACCCGATCGAGGCGCAGGCGCTGCTGGCCACCTACGGCCAGGAACGCGCGGGGGACGATCCCCTGTGGCTGGGGTCGGTGAAGTCGAACGTCGGTCACACGCAGGCGGGTGCCGGTGTGGCGGGCGTGATGAAGATGGTGCTGGCCATGCGGCACGGAGTGCTGCCGACGACGCTGCACGTCGACCGGCCGTCCTCGCACGTGGACTGGGACCAGGGCGCGGTGGAGCTGCTGACCGGGGCCCGGGAATGGCCGGAGACGGGGGAGCGCCCCCGGCGCGCGGGTGTGTCGTCGTTCGGCATCAGCGGCACCAACGCGCATGTGGTGCTGGAGGCCGTACCCGAGGAGCCGGCGGAGGCGGAGCCGGCGGTGTGGGCGGGGCCGGTGCCGTGGGTCCTGTCCGCGCGCAGTCGCGACGCCCTGCGCGCCCAGGCCGCCCGACTCCTCGACCACGTCACCGCGCACCCCGACGCACGGCCCGTCGACACCGCGCTGGCCCTGGCGACCACCCGGACGCCCTTCCCCCACCGGGCCGTGCTCGTCGCCACCGGCCACGAGGAGTTCACCGCCCGGCTGCGGGCGCTGGCCGACGGGGCCCCGCTGCCCGGCACCGTCACCGGCACCGCACGCTCCAGCGGCCGTACGGCGTTCCTGTTCACCGGACAGGGCGCCCAGCGGCCCGGCATGGGACGCGACCTGCGCGCCGCCTTCCCGGCGTTCGCCGAGGCCTTCGACGCCGTGTGCGAGCGGATCCCCGGACTGCGCGAGGCGGTGCACGGTGACGACACCGACGCGCTGACCCGTACCGAACACGCCCAGCCCGCACTGTTCGCCTTCGAGGTGGCCCTCTACCGCCTGCTGGAGTCCTGGGGAGTACGGCCCGACCACGTCGCCGGGCACTCCGTCGGCGAGATCGCCGCCGCCCACGTGGCGGGCGTGTTCCCTCTCGACGACGCCTGCGCCCTGGTCGCCGCCCGCGGCCGGCTGATGCAGGCGCTCCCCTCCGGCGGCGCGATGGCGTCGATCCGGGCCGCCGAGGACGAGGTGCTGCCCCTCCTTGCGGGCCGCGAGCACGAAGTCGGCATCGCGGCCGTCAACGGACCCCTCGCCACCGTCGTCTCCGGAACCGAGGCCGCCGTCGCGGAGATCTGCGACCACTTCGCGGCGGCCGGACGGCGCACCACACGGCTGCGGGTCGGCCACGCCTTCCACTCGCCGCTGATGGACCCGGTGCTCGACGACTTCCGGGCCGTCGCCGCCGGCATCTCCTACGCCGAGCCGACACTGCCCCTGGTCTCCGGCCGGACCGGCGAGACCGCCACGCCCGGCCTGCTCACCGACCCCGAGTACTGGGTACGGCACGTACGCGAACCGGTCCGGTTCCACGACTGCGTCGCACGGCTGTACGGACTCGGCGCCCGCCGTTTCCTGGAGGTCGGCCCCGACGGCCCGCTCACCGCGCTCGCCGAGGCCGCCCTCGCCGAGCCGGAGCCGTCCGCGGCGGACGAGCTCGTGTGCGTTCCGTCCGCCCTGCGCGACGGACCGGAGACGGATCAGCTACTGACGGCCGTCGGCACGCTCTTCGCGCACGGCGCCGCACCCGACTGGGCGGCGCTGTTGCCCGGCGCCCGCGTCGTGCCGCTGCCCACCTACGCCTTCCAGCGACAGCGCCACTGGCTGCCCACCGCGCCCTTTGCCGGCGACCCGGAGGCCGCCGGACTGCGCACCGCGGAGCACCCGTTCCTCGGCGCCGAGGTCACCCGGGCAGGCTCCGACGACCTGCTGTTCACCGGGCGGCTGTCGCTGCGCAGCCACCCCTGGCTCGCCGACCACACCGTCCTCGGTCAGGTCATCCTGCCCGCCACCGGCCACCTCGATCTGGCCGTGCACATCGGCGACCGCACCGGCTGCGCACACCTGAGCGAACTCACCCTGCTCAGCCCGCTCGTCGTGCCCGGCGAGGGCGCCGCCCTCATCCAGGGCACCGTCGACGGCGCCGACGCCGACGGCCGCCGCGCCTTCACCGTGTGGTCCCGGCCCGACGGGGACGACGGCCCCTGGCAGCGGCACGCCCAGGGCGTCCTGGCCCCGCTGGCGCCGCCCGCCCCGGCCGACGACCTGGCCACCTGGCCCCCGCCGGGCGCCCGGACCGTCTCCGACGGCGACCCCTACCCGGCCTTCGCCGCCGCCGGATTCGACTACGGCCCCAGCTTCCGCGGCCTGGGCACCGTGTGGGAGCGCGACGACGAGGTGTACGCCGAGGTCGCGCTGCCGGAGCCGTACCGGCAGGACGCCGCACGGCACGCGCTGCACCCCGCGCTGCTCGACGCGGCCGTGCAGACGCTGCTGGTCCGCCGCCCCGGTGTGCCGGACGATGAGGCAGCGGCGCCCATGCTGCCGTTCGCCTGGTCCGGACTGACCCTGCACGCCACCGGCGCGACCGCGCTGCGGGTCCGCCTCACCCCGGCGGGCCACGACCACGGCTACCGGGTCCTGGTCACCGACACCACCGGCCGGCCCGTCGCCACCGCGGACGCGATCACCCTGCGCACCGTCTCCGCCGCCCCCGCCGAAACCAGCCGGCCCGAACTGCTGCGTCTCGACTGGCGGGAGACCCGCCCGGCCCCCGAGGCCCCGCGTCCGGGCACGGTGCGCTGGATCGTCCTCGGCGACGGCGACGACCGGGTGGCCGCCGCCGTCGACGCGGCGGGGGTCCACCTGGAGACCTACGCCGACCTCGAGGCCCTCGGCAAGGCCGTCGACACCGGCATGACCATGCCCGACGTGGTCCTCGTCGCCCCCGAACCGCACCCCGCCGACGCCCACGCCGCCCTGCCCGAACGGGTCCGCGGCCGACTGGCCCGCGCCCACGAGCTGATGTGCGGCTGGCTCGCCGACGAGCGGTACGCCGACTCCCGGCTGGTGTTCGTCACCCGCGCGGCGGTCGGCGCCGGGGACGCCGGGACCGACGCCACCGGTGCCGCCCTGTGGGGCCTGGTCCGCTCCGGCCAGGCCGAACACCCCGGCCGTTTCCAGCTGGTGGACCTGGCAGCCGACGTCACGGACGACGGCGACGCCCCCGCCCTGCTCGCGGCGGTCGCCTCCGGACGCCCGCACGGCGCGATCCGCGACGGCCGCGTCCTGCACCCCGACGCCGCGCCCGCCGGGGCCGGCGCCGCACCCGCCCTCGCCGACGGCACCGTGCTGGTCACCGGCGCCACCGGCACCCTCGGCCGCGCGGTCGCCCGCCACCTCGTCACCCGGCACGGCGTACGCTCCCTGCTCCTCACCGGCCGGCGCGGACCCGCGGCCGACGGGGCCGACACCCTCGTCGCCGAACTGACCGAACTGGGCGCCCGGGTCCACCTGGAGGCCTGCGACATCGCGGAACGCTCGGACGTCCAACGGCTGTTGGACCACCTGCCGGACGAACTGCCGCTGACCGGCGTCGTCCACGCGGCCGGCGTCACCGACGACACCGTCCTCACCGCGCTCGACGGCGGGCGCTTCGACACCGTGCTGCGGCCCAAGGCCGACGGAGCCTGGCATCTGCACGAGCTCACCGCCGGCCGGTCACCCGCCGCGTTCGTGCTGTTCTCTTCCGCCGCGGGCACCTTCGGCGCCCCGGGCCAGGCCAACTACGCCGCCGCGAACGGCTTCCTGGACGGGCTCGCCGCCCTGCGGCACGCCCTCGGGCTGCCCGCCACCTCCGTCGCCTGGGGCCTGTGGAACGACGACAGCGGCATCACCGGCCGGCTGTCCCACGCCGACCGCGGCCGGCTGGCCCGCGGCGGCCTGCGCCCCCTGGCCACCGAGGACGCCCTCGCGCTCCTGGACGACGCGCTGGCCACGACCGACTCCGCGGTGATCGCCGTCGCCACGGGCTCCGGCCGCTCCGGTGTCCGGGCGATGCTGCGGCCCGCCGCCCCGACCGTCACCCGCAGGACCGCGGCGGGCGCCGACCCGGACGCGGCAGCATCCTTGCTCGCCGGACGCACCCCCGACGAGGGCCGCGCCCTGCTGCTGGACCTGGTGCGCGAACGGGCCGCGACCGTCCTCGGCCACGCCGGACCGGACGAGGTGGAGCCCGACCGGCTCTTCACCGAGCAGGGCTTCGACTCGCTCACGGTGGTCGAACTGCGCAACCACCTCGCCACCGTCACCGGCCTGAAACTCGCCCCAACCCTGCTTTTCGACCACGCGACCCCCGAGGCGCTCGCCGCCCATCTGCACGGCAGGCTCGGCGACCGGGCCGCCCCGGACACCGGCCGGGGAGAAGCGGCGCCGGCCGCTGCCGGGGCGCGCGCCGGGGACACCATCGGCACCCTGTTCAAGCGGGCCTGCCTGGACGGCCGGGTCGACGACGGCTTCACCCTGCTCCAGGCAGCGGCGGCACTGCGTCCCACCTTCGCCTCGCCGGACGAACTCACCACCGTTCCCGGGGCGATCCGCCTCTCGGCCGGCGACACCGCCGCACCGCTGGTCTGCTTCAGTTCCTACGTGGCCCTCGCCGGTGTCCACCAGTACGCCAGGTTCGCCTCCGCCTTCCGCGGCCGGCGCGACGTATGGGCCCTGCCGACCCAGGGCTTCGGCACTGGAGAGGCACTGCCGGCCACCTTCGACGCGGTCGCCGACCTGCACGCCGACGCGGTGCACCGCACCGTGGGCGACACCCCGGCGGTGCTGCTCGGATCGTCGTCCGGCGGCGTCCTCGCCCTGTCCACGGCCCGGCGGATGCAGGAACGCGGCGCCGCACCGGCCGCCGTCGTCCTGCTCGACACCTACATGCCGCGGGCCGACTCCCCGTTCCTCCGGTTCTCCCAGCAGATGCTGGGCGGCATGTTCGACCGCGAGTCCATGTTCGCGCACATGGACTCCGACCGGCTCACCGCGATGAGCTGGTACGTGGCGATGATCGGTGAGTGGGAGCCGGGTCCGCTGGACTGCCCGGTCCTGCTGGTCCGCTCCACCGAACCCCCGGTGCCCGCGGAGCCCGGCGAGGAGATGCGGCCCGAGGAGTGGCAGACGTCCTGGGACCGGGCGCACACCGTGCTCGACGTCCCCGGCAACCACTTCACCATGATGGAGGACCACGCCCGCTCCACCGCCGAGGCCGCCGACGGCTGGCTCACCAACCGGGGCGCCTGACCCGGGACCCCGCCCACGCCAAGGGCCCTGCCCCCTCTCCGGAGGGGGCAGGGCCCTTGGCGTGGGCGGGGAGCGACGAAGCCTGTGCGGCCCGGTCAGACCGCCCAGGCCGGAAGGTCCAGGACGGTGACGACACAGGCCGTGCACATCCAGCCCGGCCCCTGCGAGATCAGCAGCACATGGTCGCCGGGCGCCACCTCCCGATTGCGGACCAGATGTTCCAGGGTGATGATCACATCGGCGCCGCCCACGTGCCCGATGCCCTTGCCGTAGTCGAACGTCGACCGGTCCATGGGCAGACCGAGCGGCATCATCACCGAGTACTCGACCATGCGGCCGTCCATGTTGATCGGAACCACCTTGGCGAGGTCGCCGGCGTTCAGATCGGCGCTCACGAGAGCCCGGCGGATGACACCGAGATTGAAGAGGGTGAGCTTCTCGAGGGTCTCGGAGAGCGGTGTCTCGGTCTCGCTGTACCGCGTGGCCCGTTCGGCCATCTCCTCCTCGCTGCGCTGCCCGTCGCCCGGCAGCAGGGGTCCGTCACCGCGGTGCCACCGCTCCAGTTCCGGAAGGATGCCGGTACTCAGCGACCTGACCTGCGCGAAGCCCTCGTCCGCGCTGACCAGGACGGAAGCGCCACCGTCGGAGAGGAAGTAGGCCTGCCCCAGCCCCGAATAGCGGTTCAGGCCCGTCGCGGTGAAGTTCTCACCGGAGGTGATCAGCACGGCCTCCGCCTCCGCCGCACCGGTGATCTGGCCGACGGCCACCTCCAGCGCGCCGAGCATGCCGTTGCAGCCCTGCCGCAGGTACAGCGAGCTGGTCGGCTCCAGCTCCAGCTCGCGCAGCACGTAGCCCGGCGGATAGGAACCCTGCGGGCCCTGGTAGTAGACGGCACTGTGGACATGGCTCGTGAGGGACTCGGGGTCGAGCTTCGAGCGGTCCAGAGTGACGCGTGCGGCGGCTATCGCGAGTTCGACGGCCGGGATGTCGTGGGCGAGATGGGTGCCGGTCAGGCCGTTCGCGTCCACGATGTCCTGCGCGATCAGTCCTTGCGCCACGGCCCGCTCGACGGGCTCGAAATCGTGCAGCACGACCCCCAGCGAGTCGATGAACACGTTCTCAATTCTCATCCTGGTTCCTTCCGTTGTCGTCGAGAGGCGAGGCGGCCGGGGTGAGGAGCTGCTCGATCAGGTGCCGGGCGAGATCCAGCGGCGTTTCGAAGTCGAACGCCACACCCGCCGGCAGCCGGAGCCCCGTCGCCTCGACGAGCGCCGTACGCAGTTGCAGCGCGGTGAGCGAGTCGAACCCGAGATCCTTCAACCGGGCGTCCTCCGCCACGCCGCCCGGTGTCGTGTGCCCCAGGACCGCGCCCGCCCGCTCCCGCACGAGGCCGGTCACCACGGTCTCCCGTTCCTCCGGATCCATCGCCGCCAAGCGGTGCGCGAGGCCGCCCTGCTCCTCGGGGGTGTCCTGAGCCATGCGGCGCGCGGAGCCGGACACGAGGGACCGCATCACGGCCGGTACGGCACCGGACCTGGCGTCGTCGGCCAGTGCGGCGAAGTCCGGGCGGGAGGCGACGACCAGACCGCGGCCGGCCGCCCACGCCGCGTCGAACAACCCGAGGCCGTCCCCGGTTTCGAGCGGACGCGTTCCGTGCAGAGCCGCCGGCTGCCGGTCCGTCGCGACGGAACCCGCCAGACCACTGGCCCCGGCCCACAGCCCCCAGGCGACCGACGTCGCCGGGATGCCCCGGGAGCGCAGATGGTGGGCGAACGCGTCCAGGAAGGTGTTGGCCGCCGCGTAGTTGGCCTGTCCGGGGCCGCCCGTGATGCCGGCGACGGAGGAATACAGCAGGAACTGCCTCACGCCCGCCTCACGGACCAGGTCGTACAGATGCACGGCCGCGTCCACCTTGGGCCGCAGCACCTCGGTCAGCCGCTCGGCCGTGAGGGACGGGAGAATCCCGTTGTGCACCGTGCCGGCGGTGTGGACCAAGGCACCGATCCGCCGGCCGTCGAGCAGCGCGGCCAGGGCGTCGCGGTCCGTGACGTCACAGGCTGCCACCTTGACCCGGGCGCCGAGCGCGGAGAGCTCGGCCTCCAGGGCCGCGGCACCCGGCGCGCCCGACCCCTGACGGCTCGTCAAGAGTAATTCCCTCACCCCGTGTTCGGTCACCAGGTGCCGGGCGACCGCGGAGCCCAGGGTGCCCGTACCGCCGGTGATCAGTACGGTGCCGTCCGGGCCGGCGTCGAATGCCGGGAGGACGTCGGCGGGGGCGAGGCGCGTCATCCGCGGCACCCGGGCCGTCCGCCCGCGCAACGCCCACTGCGGTTCCGGGGTGGACACCACACGGTCCAGGGCACGCCAGGTGGGCTTGGCGGTGTCGGTGTCCACGAGCACGAAGCGGCCCGGATACTCCGACTGCGCACTGCGGACGAGTCCCCAGACCGCGGCCACCGCGAGATCCAGCGGCGACACGTCGTCGGGACCGCTCACCGCGGGCACGGCACCGCGGGTGAGGAACACCAGCCGGGAGTCGTCGTACAGGGGCGTCGTCACCCAGGCGCGCGCCGTCTCCAGGGCCCGGGCCGTCGTGGCGTGGACGGCGTCCACCAGTTCCCGGCCGGAGAGAGCGGCGGCCTCCCGCAGGAAGGGCACCACGACGACATCGGGCACATCGCGGCCGGCCTCCACGGCGGTGGTGAGCGCCGCCAGATCGGGATACGCCTCCGCGTACCGTCCCGCCGCCATCAGCGACGACCGCGCCCGCACGGGATCCTCCCCCACGATGGCCCAGGTCGTGCCGGCGTCCGCGGCGAGGTGCCGCGTGCCGGTCTCGGCCCATTCGATGCCGAACAGGCTGTCCTGCTGCGCCACGTCCGTGGCTCTGCGCACCCCGCGCGGGACGGCCTCCGGGCGGAGGCACACCGCCGACAGGACGGGGCTGCCGGCCGCGTCGGAGGCGAACAGCGCCACGGAACCGTCGGCGCGGGGGGAAACCCGGACGCGCAGGACGGAGGCGCCGAACGCGTGCAGGGAGACGTCCTGCCAGAGTCCCGCCCGCCAGGAGTCCCCGGCCTGGGGCAGGGCGCCCTCGACGCCCACCAGGCCGAGCGCGGCCTGGGCCAGCACCGGGTGCAACCCGAACCACCGGGCCTCCTCGCGCAGCGTGTCCGGCAGGGCGACCGCAGCGAACACCTCGCTGCCGCGACGCCACACGCCCCCCACGGCGGGCTGCACGGGCAGGTGCCGCAGGTCCGGTACGGACTCGGGGGCCGGGGTGGCGTCGGCGGGCGGCCAGACCTCCAGGTCCCAGTCCGGCCGGTCCGCCGCCGCGGCCAGCTCGCCCGTCGCATGGCAGATCCACGGCAGGCCGAGGACCTCGTCGGAGTGCCGGGAATGCACCGACACCGTGCGCACGCCGGGCTCGGAACCCGCACCCACGGTGACGCGGATCTGCAGCGAGCCGGCCGTCGGTGCCGCCAACGGCGCCTGCGGTGTCAGGGTGGGCAGCCGGCCGAGGCCGAGCTGCTCCCCGGCCGCGAGGGCCAGCTCGGCGACCAGCCAGCCGAGGGCGGCCGGGCGCTCGTTCACCAGCCACGGGTGCGTCGACGCCGAGAGACGGCCGGTGAAGACCACGGTCTCGGTGCCGGGCAGCTCGACGGCCGCGCCCAGCAGAGGATGCGCGGCGGCGACCGCGCCCAGGCCGGACGCGCCACGTGTGGAGTTCGCGGAGGGGGTGAGCCAGTGGTGGGTGCCCTGGAAGGGGTAGGTGGGCAGGTCGGGGTGGACGGGGACGGGGGTGGGGCGTACGGCGATGCCGCTGGTGAAGGCGGTGGCGACGGACTCGGTGAAGTCCCGGGCGTCGCCGCGGTGGCGGTGGAGCGTGCCGAGGACCACGGGTTCCGGGTCGGCCACTTCCTGCAGGGTCTGCTGCACCGGCAGGGTGAGTACCGGGTGCGGGCTGACTTCGATGAACGCGGTGAGGCCCGCTTCCGCGGCGGCGCGTGTGGCTGCTTCGAAGGCGACGGTGTGGCGCAGGTTGCGGTACCAGTAGTCGGCGTCGAGGTCACTGCCGTGGATCAGGTCTGCGGTGAGCGAGGAGTAGAGGGGTGTGTCGGTGTCGCGTGGGGTGATCGGGGCGAGTGCGTCGAGGAGTTGGTCGCGCATCACTTCCACGAAGGTGGAGTGGGATGCGTAGTCGACGGGGACGCGTCGGCAGCGTATGTCGTGCTCGTCGCACCATGCGCTGAGCCGGTCCAGCGCCTCGACGGGGCCGGCGAGGACGGTGTTGTCGGGGCTGTTGACGGCGGCGACTTCCAGTCCGAACAGTGCGGCTGTTTCCTCTGCCTCGGTCCGGGGGACGGCGAGTGAGGCCATGCCTCCGCCGCCGGAGTGCTGGGCGATGAGGCGGGAGCGCAGGGCGACGACGCGTGCGCCGTCGGAGAGGGAGAGTGCGCCGGCCACGGTGGCGGCGGCGATCTCGCCCTGGGAGTGTCCGATGACCGCGGCGGGGCGTACTCCCACCGCCCGCCATTGCGCGGCCAGGGACACCATGACCGCCCACAGGGCGGGCTGGACCACGTCGACCCGCTCGAAGTCGGGCTGGTCGGGCACGCCCCGGAGCACGCCCAGCAGATCCCAGTCCACGAACGGCTCCAGAGCCCGCGCACACCGGGCCAACTGCTCGGCGAATGCCCCGTTCTCCTCCAGCAGTTCCACGGCCATGCCGGACCACTGGGCGCCCTGGCCGGGGAAGACCCAGACCGGATCGCCCGCCGGACGACCCGCACCCCACAGCCCTTGGTCCGTTGCGCGCAGGCGTTCCACCAGTGTGTCGCGGTCCGTGCCGGTGGTGGGAAGGGCGGCGCGGTGTTCGAACACCGTGCGTGACCCGGCGAGCATCCGCGCCACCGCGCCCACGGGTACGTCCGGATGCCGTTCGACGAAGTCCGCGACGCGCTCCAGCGAGGCCCGCACCGCGCCCTCGCTCCGTCCCGACACCAGCAGGGGCAGCAGCGTGTCGTCACTGTCGGCGTCGTCCCGGGGAATCTGCTCGACGGGCGGTGCTTCCTCCAGGATCAGGTGGGCGTTGGTGCCGCTGATGCCGAAGGAGGAGATGCCGGCGCGGCGGGGTGTCGCCGTGCCGGGCCAGGGCTGGGCCCGGGTGACGAGTTGTACGTGACCGGCGTCCCAGTCGACGTGTGACGAGGGGCGGTCCACGTGCAGGGTGCGGGGCACGGTTCCGTGGCGCATGGCCAGCACCATCTTGATCACGCCGGCCACGCCCGCGGCCGCCTGCGTGTGACCGATGTTGGACTTCACCGATCCCAGGAGAACCGGCTCACCGGGGGGCCGTCCCTGCCCGTAGGTGGCCAGCAGCGCTTGCGCCTCGATCGGGTCACCCAACGACGTGCCCGTACCGTGCGCCTCGACCACATCCACCTCGGTGGCCGGAACACCCGCCTGGGCCAGCGCCGCACGGATCACGCGCTGTTGCGCCGGACCGTTCGGGGCCGTCAGGCCGTTGGACGCGCCGTCCTGGTTGACGGCCGACCCGCGCACCACCGCCAGCACCGGATGCCCCAGCCGCCGTGCCTCGGACAGCCGTTCCAGCAGCACCAGGCCGACGCCCTCGGCGAACCCCGTACCGTTCGCGCCGTCCGCGAACGCACGGCACCGCCCGTCGGGGGACATGGCACGCTGCCGGCTGAAGGCGGTGAAGGTGCCCGGCGTGGCGATGACGGTGGCGCCGCCGGCCAGTGCGAGCGAGCATTCCCCGTTCCGCAGCGACTGGGCGGCCAGGTGGATGGCCACCAGCGACGACGAGCACGCCGTGTCCACGGTGATCGCCGGACCCTGCAACCCCAGCAGGTACGAGAGGCGGCCGGAGATGATGCTGGTGGCGTTGCCCGTGAGGAGCATGCCGTCCAGGCCCTCCGGGGCCTCGTGCAGCAGGGTCGAACCGTACTCCTGGGCGATGGCGCCGACGAACACGCCGGCCGTGCTCTTGTCGAGAGACGTCGGGTCGATGCCGGCGCGCTCGAAGGTCTCCCAGGCGGTCTCCAGGAGCAGGCGCTGCTGCGGGTCCATGGTCAGCGCCTCGCGCGGCGAGATGCCGAAGAAGGCCTCGTCGAACCGTCCGGCGCCGTCCAGGAAACCGCCGTTGCGGGTGTAGGAGGTGCCCGGCTTGTCCGGGTCAGGGTCGAACAGGGTGTCCAGGTCCCAGCCACGATCGGTGGGGAACTCGCTGATCGCGTCGGTCTCGGACCGCAGCAGGTCCCACAGGTCCTCGGGTCCTGCGACCCCGCCGGGCAGTCGGCATCCCATGGCCACGACGGCGATGGCGTCGTCGTCCGGAGGGGTGCTCGTCCGCGCCGGCGGCAAGGACGCGGAGGCCGCGGTTCCGGCGAGGCTCTCGTTCAGGTGCTCGGCCAGGGCGTGCGGGTTGGGGTAGTCGAAGACGACGGTCGGGGCCAGCCGCAGACCGGTCGCGGCATTGAGCCGGTTGCGCAGTTCCACCGCGGAGAGCGAGTCGAAGCCGATGTCCTTGAACACGCTGTCGGCGCGTACGGCGTCCGGCGTCTCGTGTCCGAGTACCGCGGCTGCATGCCGGAGCACCAGGGCGAGCAGAGCGCGCTCGGCCTCCTCCGGTGAGAGTCCGGCCAGTTCCGCGAGGGTGCCGTCGGCCCGTCCCCCCTCGTCGGTGGCGGTGCGCCGCGTTGCCGCGCGCACCAGACCGCTCAGCAGGACGGGTACCCCCTCGGGGCGGCGGCGCAGTGCGGCGTGGTCGAAGCGGGCGGCGACACAGGTGGCCGCGTCGCCGGTGACGGCGGCGTCGAGGAGGGCCAGTCCCTGGTCGGCGGTGAGCGGCCTGACTCCGTTGCGGGCGATGCGACCGCGGTCCGTGGCGCCCAGGTGCGCGGTGAGGCCACCGTCCTCCCAGAGGCCCCAGGCCACCGCGGTGGCCGGCAGCCCGAGCGAGCGCCGGTGCTCGGCCAGGCCGTCGAGGAAGGCGTTGGCCGCGGCGTAGTTGGCCTGTCCGACGCCGCCGATGGTGCCGGCGATCGACGAGAAGAGGACGAAGTGCGCCAGGTCCGCGTCGCGGGTGAGATCGTGCAGATGCAGCGCCGCGTCCACCTTGGGGCGCAGCACCGTGTCGACCTGCTCCGCGGTCAGATCGGTGACCATGCCGTCGGCGAGGACGCCCGCGCTGTGCACGACGGCGGTCAGCGGGCGGTCGAGGGCGTCGAGTACGGCCGCCAGCGCATCGCGGTCGGCCACGTCGCACGCTTCGACGGTCACGCAGGCGCCCAGGGCGGTCAGTTCGTCGACGAGTTCACCGGCTCCCGCCGTCTCGCGTCCGCGCCTGCTCAGCAGCAGCAGATGGCGGGCGCCGTGCGCGGTGACCAGGTGCCGGGCGGCGAGCCGGCCCACGCCGGTGGTCCCGCCGGTGATCAGGACGACCCCCTCGGGGTCCAGCCGGCGCGGTTCGCCGGGTGCCGCGTCCGTGGCGTGCGTCAGGCGGGGGATCAGCGGGCTGCCGGCGCGCACCGCGGTCTGCGGCTCTCCGGAGGCGGCCGCGGCGAGCAGCCCGGCCACCTCGGCGGAACCGGCTCCGATGTCGGCCCCGGGCTCCAGGTCGACCAGGACGGCCCGCCCCGGCTGTTCGGCCTGCGCCGCCCTGACGAGACCCCAGGTCGCCGCTCCGGCCGGATCGGTCACGCCGGTGGCGGCATCGGCGGGCACGGCGCCCCGGGTGGCGACGATCAGACGCGTCGCCGCGTACCGCTCGTCGGCCAGGTGACGCTGTACGTGTGCGAGCGTGTCCTGGACCCGGGCACGGGCCGCGGCGGCGGTGTCCTCGGCTGTCCCCGCGGGCCGGTCGCGGAGCAGGAGCAACGTGTCGGGCGTCGGACCGGAGGTGTCGGCGCTCGGGTCCGCCACGGCGTGCGCGTCCACGCCTGCGCCGGCGAGGGCGGCGGCGAGCCCGGACGCCCGGTCGCCCACCACGAGCCACCGGCCCGACGGCTGCGGCGCGGGCGTCGGCGCGAGGGCCCGCCACTCCGTGCGCAGCAGCATCCGCCGGACGGCCTCGTCCGCCGCGCTCACCGATCCCTCGGCCACGGGCCGGGTCAGCAGCGTGTTCACGGAGACGACGGGGGCTCCCGCCGGGTCGACGGCGAGCAACGAGACGCCCTCGGACTCCGACCATGTCAACCGGACCCGCAGGGTGGTGGCACCGGACGCGTGCAACTCCACGCCCTGCCAGGAGAACGGCAGGCTGAGCGGCCCGGTGCCCTCCTTCTCGACCTCGTTCAGCACGTCGGCGTGGAGGGCCGCGTCGAGCAGCGCCGGATGGACGCCCCAGCCGTCGGACTTCTCCCGCTCGGGCAGGGCGACCTCGGCGAAGACGTCCCCGTCCCGGCGCCAGACCGCCCGCAGGCCCTGGAACACCGGTCCGTAGCCGTAGCCGGCGCGGGCCATCCGCTCGTAGGCGTCCGCGACGGGCACCTCTTCGGCGCCCCGGGGCGGCCAGTTGGCGAACACCCCGGCCGCTGCGGAGTCGGCGCCCCGCCCCGCTGCGGGGGTCAGGAAGCCGCGGGCGTGCCGGGTCCACAGCGGACTGTCGGTCGACTCGCCGCTCTGCGGCGCGGAGTGCACGGCGACCGGGCGGCGTCCGGACGCGTCCGGCGCCCCGACGGTCACCTGGACGCTGACGGCCTGCCGCGCCTCCACGACGAGCGGGCTCTCCAGGACCAGTTCCTCCAGGGTGGACGCTCCCACCTCGTCACCCGCCCGGATCGCGGCCTCGACGAAGGCCGTACCGGGGAACAGGACGGTCCCGTTCACCACGTGGTCGGCGAGCCACGGGTGGGCGGCCGTGGAGATCTGCCCCGTGAAGACCAGACCGTCCTCCTCCGCGCGCTGGACCGCCGCCCCGAGGAGGGGGTGGCCGACGGGGAGCAGACCGAGGGACTGGGGGTCACCGCCGGTGGACGGGGTGAGCCAGTGGTGGGTGCCCTGGAAGGGGTAGGTGGGGAGGTCGGGGTGGAGGGGGGTGGGGGTGGGTCGGACGGGGATGCCGTTGGTGTAGGCGGTGGCGACGGACTGGCTGAAGTCCTGGGGGTCTCCGTGGTCGCGGTGGAGTGTGCCGAGGACGACGGGCTGGAGGTCGGGCAGTTCCTGGAGGGTCTGCTGGACCGGCAGGGTGAGGACGGGATGCGGGCTCACCTCGATGAAGCCCATGGCACCCGTCTCCGCGGCCGCGCGGGTGGCGGCCTCGAATTCGACGGTGTGGCGCAGGTTGCGGAACCAGTAGTGCGCGTCGAGGTCACCGCCCGGCACCAGTCCCGCGGTCAGCGAGGAGTACAGCGGTATGTCACCCTCGACCGGCGCTATCGGAGCCAGGACCTCCAGCAGTTGGTCGCGCATGATGTCGACGAAGGAGGAGTGGGAGGCATAGTCGACCGGGACGCGTCGGCATCGGATGTCGTGTTCCTCGCACCATGCGGCGAGTTGGTCGAGTGCTTGGGCGGGGCCGGAGAGGACGGTGCTGGTGGGGCTGTTGACGGCGGCGACTTCGAGTCCGAAGCGGGTGGCGGCTTGTTCTGCGTCGGTTCGGGGGAGGGCGAGGGAGGCCATGCCTCCGTCGCCGGCGTATTGGGCGATGAGTTGGGAGCGCAGGGCGACGACGCGTGCGCCGTCGGAGAGGGACAGGGCGCCGGCGACGGTGGCGGCGGCGATTTCTCCCTGGGAGTGTCCGATGACCGCGGTGGGGTGTACTCCGACGGCGCGCCATTGTGCTGCGAGGGACACCATGACGGCCCAGAGGGCGGGTTGGACCACGTCCACGCGGTCGAAGCCGGGCTGGCCGGGCTCGCCGCGGAGGACTCCGAGCAGGTTCCAGTCGACGAATGGTTCGAGCGCGTCCGCGCACTGGGCCAACTGCTGGGCGAATGCGCCGTTCGCGTCGAGCAGTTGGACGGCCATGCCGGTCCACTGGGCGCCCTGGCCGGGGAAGATCCACACTGGATCGCTCACCGGGCGGCCCGTCCCGCGCATCACACTGTCAGGGGTGCGCAGGTGCTGGATCAGCGTGTCGCGGTCGGTGCCGGTGAGGGGGATCGCGGCGCGGTGTTCGAACACGGTCCGTGAACCGGCCAGCATCCGCGCCACCTCGCCCACCGGCACGTCCGCGTGCCGTTCGACGAAGTCCGCGACCCGTTCCAGTGACGCACGCAGCGCACCCTCGTCACGCCCCGACACCACCAACGGCACCAACGCGCCGGAATCGGCAGTCGGCGGAACCTGCTCGACGGGCGGCGCCTCTTCGAGGATGAGATGGGCGTTGGTCCCGCTGGCACCGAAGGAGGAGACGCCGGCGTGGCGAGGTGTCGCCGTACGGGGCCAGGGCTGTGCCTGGGTCACCAGCCGGACGTCGCCCGCGTCCCAGTCCACGTGAGACGACGGCTGGTCGACATGCAACGTACGGGGCATCGTCCCGTGTCGCATGGCCAGCACCATCTTGATGACGCCGGCGACACCGGCGGCGGCTTGTGTGTGGCCGATGTTGGACTTCACCGAGCCCAGCAGCACCGGCTCACCCGAGGACCGTCCTTGCCCGTAGGTGGCCAGCAGTGCCTGCGCCTCGATCGGGTCGCCCAAGGACGTGCCCGTGCCGTGGGCTTCGACCACGTCCACGTCGGCGGGCGACACGCCCGCCTGGGCCAGGGCGGCGCGGATCACCCGTTGCTGGGCCGGTCCGTTCGGCGCGGTCAGGCCGTTGGACGCGCCGTCCTGGTTGACCGCCGAGCCGCGCACCACCGCCAGTACGGGATGGCCGTGCCGCCGTGCGTCCGACAGCCGTTCCAGCAGCACCAGGCCGACGCCCTCGGCGAACCCCGTACCGTTCGCGCCGTCCGCGAACGCACGGCACCGCCCGTCTGCGGAGAGCGCGCCCTGCCGGCTGAACTCGACGAGCGCACCGGGGGTGGACATCACGGTGGCGCCTCCGGCCAGCGCAAGTGAGCATTCCCCGTTCCGCAGCGACTGGGCGGCCAGGTGGATGGCCACCAGCGACGACGAGCACGCCGTGTCCACGGTGATCGCCGGACCCTGCAACCCCAGCGCGTAGGAGATGCGGCCCGAGGCCACGCTGGCGGCGGCGCCGTTGCCGAGGTAGCCCTCCAGGTCCCGCGGGGAACGGTCGTAGAGTCCGGGGCCGTAGCCTCCGTGCATCACCCCGGCGAAGACGCCCGTCCGGCTGCCCTTCATCGTGGCCGGGTCGATGCCGGCGCGCTCGAAGGTCTCCCAGGCGGTCTCCAGGAGCAGCCGCTGCTGCGGGTCCATCGCCAGCGCCTCGCGCGGCGAGATGCCGAAGAACGCGGCGTCGAAGGTTCCCGCCCCGTCGAGGAACGCGCCCTGGCGGGCGGACGACTTTCCGCCGCCCGCCCCCTCGTCGTCCAGTAGACGGTCGAGGTCCCAGCCGCGGTCCTCCGGGAGCGGGCCGACGGCGTCGGTCTCCGCCACGAGCAGGTTCCAGAAGTCCTCCGGTGTCCGGGTGCCGCCCGGCAGGCGGCAGCCCATCGCCACGATGGCGATGGGCTCGTCCGGCTCCGCGGCTGTGGCGTCGGCCGCCGGTGCCGCCTCACCGGTGGCGGAGCCGCCTCGGGCCAGCCCGTCGAGGTACTGCACGAGGGCCTGCGGAGTCGGGTGGTCGTAGGCCATGGCGGCCGTGAGACGGTGGCCGGTGGCCGCGGACAGCCGGTCGCGCAGGGTGACGGCCGCCAGGGAGTCGAAGCCGACCTCGTGCAGGGGCCGGTCGACGACCACGTCCTGGACGGACGGCAGACCGAGGATGTCGGCGATCACGGAACGCACCAGGGTGAGCAGTTCGTGCCGGGCCGCGGACGGGCCGGTGCCGTCGGTTGGCGGGATCACGACGGTTGCCGCGCCCGTGCCGTCGGTACCGTCCGTGCCGTCGGTGGCGGGGCGGACGGTGACGGCCGGGTTGACGAGGAGGAGCGTCGTGGTCAGGTCGCGCAGGCGCCGGCGGGCGGTCTTGCCGTTCGCCGTGCGCGGGACGGCGTCGATGACGTGGAACTCGTCGGGCACCTTGAAGTAGGACAGCTCCCGGCGGCACGTCTCCAGGAGCCGCCCGGTGTCGATGCCCTCGGCGCCGTCGGGTCCCGGCACCAGATAGGCGACGGGCACCTCGCCGAGCACGGGGTGGGGCTTGCCGGCCACCGCCGCCTCGGCCACGCCGGGCACCCCGGCGAGCACCTGCTCCACCTCGGCGGGATGGATGTTCTCGCCGCCGCGGATGATCAGCTCCTTGGTGCGCCCCGTGATGCTGAGAGCTCCGGCCGGGTCCAGGCGGCCGAGGTCGCCGGTGCGGTACCAGCCGTCCACGAGGACGGCGTCGGTGGCCTCAGGGTCGTTGTGGTAGCCGACCATGGTGGCCGGGCTGTGCACCCAGATCTCGCCCTCCTCACCCGCGGCCACCTCTTCTCCGGTCCGGGGGTCCGTCAGGCGCAGCGTCAGGCCGGGCAGAGGAGTTCCGCAGGAGCCCGGAACCCGCGCCCTGGCTGGCTCCTGGGTGGTGATGGCGCCTCCGGTCTCGCTGCTGCCGTAGCTGTCCACGAGGCGTACGCCGAAGGCGGCCTCGAAGTCCTCGTGCAGTTCGGGCGGGCAGACGGAGCCGGCCGCCATGCACACCCGCAGCCCGGGCAGTTCGACCCCCTCCTCGCGCGCCAACTCCACCATGCGGCGGTAGGTGCTGGGGGAGTTGACCAGGAAGGAGGCCCGCTCGCTGCGGACGGTCCCGATGATCTCGTCCGGGGCCGAGCCCTCCAGGATGTACGCTGACGCGCCGACGGCCAGCGTGGCGAGGACGCCGATGTTGTGCGAGGCGGCGTGGTAGAGCGGCATGGGCCACACCACCCGGTCGTCCGGGGACAGGCCGAGGATCGTCGCGGTGCACGCGGCGGTGGCCCACAGTGACTTGCGCTGGGTCGACACCACGCCCTTGGGGCGCCCGGTGGTGCCGGAGGTGTAGAGGATCCAGGCGGTCTCGTCGAGGCCGAGGTCGTCGCGCGCGTCGGTGGCGGGCGGGGTGACGGCGAGTTCCTCGAAGTCGGCGGTCCCGGGTACGGGTTCGGCGGCGCCGACGACGATCGGGCCACCGTCGAGGGCGCTGCCCCCGAGCGTCCGCTGCACCTGGGACAGTTGCGCCACGCCGGTGATCACCGTGCGCGCTCCGCTGTCGGTCAGGTGGTGGGTGAGCTCGGCGTCGGAGGACTTCGGGTCGACCGGTACGCCGACCGCTCCCGCGCGCGCGACGGCGAGGTAACTCTCCACCATCTCGACCCGGTTGCCCATGCGCAGCAGGACACGGTCGCCGCGGCCGACCCCGCGCGCGACGAGGTGGCCGGCCAGGAACCGCGTGCGCCGCTCCAGAGCGGCGTAGGTGACGGCGCGGCGGCCGTCCTGGAAGGCCCGCGCGTCCGGCCGGGTCCGGGCGTGGTCCGCGAGGATCTCATGCAGCGGCCGGACCAGCGCAACACGGGGCTTCTCAGTCACGACGCTCGACTTCCAATCACCTTGGCAACGGAGACACACGACTCGGGCGGTCCGGGCCGCCGGGCACGCGAACGGCGGGGAGTCCTCCCCTGCCTACGGGGTCAGTATGGGCGCGGGCGGGTTAGGTCTTTCTCTAGATCCGGCAGGCCCCGTGACCGGCCGGAACGGCACCCCGGGCGCGGTCGCACGGAGCGCACGGCCGCCTGCCGACGTTCCCCGCACGACCGCACGACCACGCGGGGCGACCGGAGTCCGTCAGCCGTCCCGGTCGGCCAGCAACTCGCCGCACAGGTGGCGGGCCAGGCCCGCCGGTGTCGCGAAGTCGAAGACGACCGAGGCGGGCAGGGAGAGCCCCGTCGCCGACTCCAGCGCGTTGCGCGCGCTCAGCGCCGTCAGCGAATCGAACCCGAGGTCGCGGGTCTCCGCGTCCCCGGGGACCCGACCCGTCGTGGCGAGCCCGAGCACCGACGCGAACCGGTCACGCACCAGGCGCAGCAGGACCTCCTCCTGCTCGGCGGCGGTCAGCACCGTCAGCCTCTGGCGCAGGCCCCCGGGATCGGCGGCCGCGTCACGCGCCGTTCGCCGTACGAGCCCGCCCGCCGCGTCCCGCAGCAGCGCGGCCGTCGCGGTGAGCGGTCCGCTGCCGTGCGGGACGCGGAGGTCCGGCCGCTGCGCCGTGAGCGAGGTCCGCCCCGTGGCGACGGCGGCGGCGAACAGGTTCGTCGCCTCGTCCGTGGCGCCTTCGGGGCCGCGCAGCGACACCGCGGGAACACCCGCCCGCCCCAACGCCCGGACCCACACGTCGAACACCGCCGCCACGGCCGCGTCCGCCAGGCCCGCCACGGCGGGCGCGGGCGTCGCGAACACGACACGGGCGAGGTCACGCCCCGGCGCCGACCGCACCAGCTCGAGCGCCGGGTCGAGCACCGGACGCAGCGCGGCGTCCACGTCGGCCCGGGCGTCCGCCGTCGGGCCGTCGGCGCGCACGGCCGCGGTGAACAGCACCGTGCGGGGAGCACCGTCCAGCAGGGCCCGCACCGGCCCGGCCGGGTCCACCGGGTCCCAGCGCAGCAGCTCCGGCGTCGCGACACACGGCCCGAGCCGATCGGCGACGTTCTTCGCGAACGGCCCCGTCAGCAGCGGCCCGGCCGCCCCCGGCCCGGTGCCGCCGCCGGCCCGGGCGAGGAGCGCCTCGGCCGGCCCTTCCGTCTCGACGCCCGCGAACAGGGCCGTGCGCCCGCGGGCGGGGGCCGGCGCGGGACCGGCGGGGACCCGCACCGCGCGCGGGGCCAGGGCACGGCCGTCGCGCAGGGCCAGTCGCGGTTCGCCGCTCGCGACGGCGTCCTCGACACGGCGCCAGGAATCCGGCCCGGCATCCGTGTCGAGGAGCACGAAGCGCCCCGGCGCACGGTCCTGCGCGGCGCCGACGAGACCCCGGACAGCCGCCGCACCCGCGTCCGGCATCCGCCCGTCGTCCGTGACGACCGCGTCGTGGGTCACGACGGCCAGCCGGGTCCGCGCCAGCCGGGGGTCGGCGAAGTGCCGTACCCATGTGAGGGCCTCACCGACCGCCGCACGCACCGCGTCCGCCGGGTCCGCGCCGCCCCGCGCGGTCGGGGAGACGACCACGACGTCCGGGACGGGCGCGCCCTCCTCGACCGCCGTCAGCAGCGCCACCGGATCGGGATACCCCTCGCTGGGGCGGCCCGCCGACGACAGGGCCGCACGCACCCGCGGCGCGTCCGGACCGACCACGGCCCACCGGTGCGTGCGGACCGCGGACCGCGGCAGTGCGTACGGCTCCCAGGACTCCTCGAACAGGGCGTCCTGCTGCGCCGCCGACGCGGTACGCACGGCGTCGCTCCGCAGCGGCGCGCAGGTCACCGAACGCGCGCTCAGCACCGGGTCCCCGGCGCCGTCGGCGGCCTCCAGTTCCCAGGAGCCGTCCGGCGTCTCCCGCAGCCGTACGCGCAGTACGCAAGCGCCGGTGGCGTGCAGCGTCACGTCCCGCCAGCGCACCGCCACCACGGGCTCGGCACCGGCCGGTGCCGCCCCCCGGGCCAGGCGCAGCGCCCACGCCAGCGCCGCGTCCGGCAGCGCCGGATGGAGCGCGTGACGGTCCTGGCCCGCCACCCAGTCGGGCAGCGCCACCTCGACGAAGACCTCGTCGCCGCGGCGCCACACGCCGCGCGGCGTGCGCGCGGCCTCCGGCCGGTCGGCACCGTGCTGGTCGGTGACCGGGGTGGCCCCCCGCGGGGGCCACACGGACCGGCCCGCGGCGGGTTCCGCGACGGGGGCCGGTGCCACCGTCGCCGTCGCATACCGGGTCCACGGGCGTCGTGCGGCACCGTGCTCGTCGCGCCGCCCGTGCACCGTCACCCGCCGGACCCCGTCGGCCTCCGGCACGCCGACCGTCACCCGGAGCTGCACGCCACCGTGGCGCGGCAGCACCAGCGGCTCGTCCGCCGTCAGGTCCAGGGCCCTGGCGCAGCCGGCGCGGCCTGCCGCGTGCAGCACCAGATCCAGCAGGGCCGCCCCGGCGAACACCGCCGTGCCGTCCGCGCGTTGCGGCAGGGTCGGATCGTCCCCGGTCGCGGTGACCCGGCCCGTGCACACCAGTTCGTCGCGCCCGGGCAGTTCGACCACCGCCGACAGCAGCGGATGGCCCGCGTCGTCCAGGCCCAGACCGACGGCGGCCGACGAGCGGGGCGAGGACTCAGGACCCTGCCGGGGCCGTCGCCACAGCGTCCGCGTCGGCAGCCCCGCCAGCAGCTTCCGGGCGATCTTCCCGCCGGGGTTGCGGGGCACCTCGGTGACCTCGTGGATCTCCTCCGGCAGTTTGAACGCCGACAGCCGCCGCCGGCAGACGGACAGCACCGCCTCCACGTCGAGCCCGCCGGCCGCCGGGACCACGTAGGCGACCGGCACCTCGCCGAGCGTCCCGTGGGGGACCCCCGCGACGGCCGCGTCCGCGACCCCGGGCGCTTGGACCAGGACCCGCTCCACCTCCCGCGGATGGATGTTCTCCCCGCCCCGGATGATCAGCTCCTTGAGCCGGCCGGTGATCGTCACGTATCCGTCGGCGTCCTGGCGGGCCAGGTCACCGGTGCGGTACCAGCCCCCGGAGAGCACCCTCGCGGTCTCCTCCGGCTGCCGGTGGTAGCCCAGCATCAGCGCCGGACTGGACACCCACACCTCACCCTCGGCGCCCCGCTCCACCTCGTCGCCGGTGCGCGGGTCCGTGAGCCGCAGCGTCAGCCCCGGCAGCGGAACACCGCACGAACCGGGCACGTACGGGCCCTGCGGCAGGTTCGTGGTGATCGCGCCGCCCGTCTCCGTGGAGCCGTAACTGTCCAGCAGCGCGAGACCGAACGCGGAGCGGAACGCCTCGTGCAGGGACTGCGGGCACGACGAGCCCACCACCATGCACACCCGCAGCCGCGGAACCGCGAGCGCACCGGACCGCGCGAGCTCCACCATCTGGTGGTACAGCGTCGGCACGCCCACCAGGAACGTGGCGTCCTCCTCCGAGGCCCGGCGCAGCACCTCGTCGGCGTCCAGACCGTCCGTGATGCAGACCGTGGCACCGACGGCCACGGCACCGAGCACGCACACGTTGTGCGCCACCGCGTGGAAGAGCGACATCGGCCACACGACGCGATCCCGTGGGGACAGGCCCAGCAGCGGCGCGTTGCAGGCGGCGGTCGCCCACAGCGACGTCCGCTGCGTGCACACCACTCCCCTGGGGCGCCCGGTCGTCCCCGACGTGTAGAGCAGCCAGGCCGGCTCGTCGAGGCCCAGGTCGTCGCGGGGCGGATGACGCAGCGACCACGACGACGCCAGCTCCTCCCAGCGCGGCAGCACCGCACCGGCCCCCTCGGCGAGGCCGGCCGCCTCCGTGAAGCCCGGCTCGCTGCCCTCGCCGACGAGGACCACCACGGTGCCCGGCCGGTCCGCGAGCACCCGGCGCACCTGGGGCAGCTGCGCGGCACCGGTGACGACCAGCCGTGCCGCGCAGTCCTCCAGCAGATGGGCCAGTTCCGCGTCGGTCGACCCCGGATTGAGCGGCACCCCGACGGCGGCGGCCCGGGTGACGGCGAGGCAACTCTCCACCGTTTCCA
This sequence comes from Streptomyces sp. NBC_01635, assembly GCF_045209715.1. NCBI lineage: Bacteria > Bacillati > Actinomycetota > Actinomycetes > Kitasatosporales > Streptomycetaceae > Streptomyces > Streptomyces sp. NBC_01635. Next base: position 8,130,469 of record NZ_CP109277.1, read on the forward strand.
CCCGGTTCGGCAGATAGATCACCGCCGACGCGCCGCGCGCGAGCCCCAGCTCCACGAGATGGCCGGCCACCCGGGCGGTACGCCGGTCCAGCTCGGCCCAGGTCAACGCCCGACGGGTGTCCTTGAAGGCGATGAGGTCGGGCTGCCGCGACGCGTGCCCGGCGAGCAGTTCGTGCACCGGGCGGATCAGCTCCGCCCGGAACGTGGCGTCCGCGATCACGAGTCTCTCCTCAGGAGCCGGCCGAAGCGTAGCGGCGCACCGCCAGTGTCCGGCACACCACCGCGATCAGCAGCGACCAGGTCACCGACACCAGCACGGGATGCTCGGCGGGCCAGGAGCCCGTGGCGGTGAGCCCCGGGTTGCCGAACAGCTGCCGCGCCGCCTGCACGGTCGCGCTCAGCGGGTTCCACTCCGCGGCCCAGCGCAGCACCGTCGGGAGCGTCGAGGGCGCCACGAACGCGTTCGACAGGAACGTCAGCGGGAACAGCCACAGGAAGTTGCTGGTGGCCGCCGCCTCCGGGGCGCGCACCGACAGGCCGATCACGACACCCACCCACGACAGCGCGTATCCCATGAGCAGCAGCAGCGCGAACGCCGCGACGGCGCGCGGCAGCCCGTGGTGGATGCGCCAGCCGACCAGCAGCGCGCACAGCACCATCACCGCCACCACGATGACGTTCTGCACGAGGTCCGCGACGGTGCGGCCGGTGAGCAGCGCGCTCCGCGCCATCGGCAGCGACCGGAAACGGTCCACCATGCCGCTCTGCACGTCGTTGGCCATGCTGACGCTGCTGTTGCTGGCGGTGGCGAAGGCGATGGTCTGCGCGAAGAACCCCGGCATCATGTACTCGCGGTACGCCGCCGCCCCCTCGGCGCCGGGCAGAGTGAAGGACCCGGCGAACAGGTACGCGAAGAGCAGCACGAAGACGACGGGCTGCACCAGACTGAGGATGAGCACCTCGGGGATGCGCACCGACCGGATCACGTTGCGCCGCGTCACGACGAGGACGTCGCGCAGGGACTTGGCGGCCGTGCCCGACTTGAGTTCGGGTACGGGCGGTGCCGCTGCCGACACGTTCATCACTCCTTCTCGATCGGCGCGCCGGCGCCGACCGCCGCGCGCCCGGTGTCCCGCGGGGTGTCCTCGGTGAGGGCCAGGAAGACCTCGTCCAGCGTGGGGCGGCGCAGTCCGATGTCGGTGAGCGCGATGCCGTCGGCGTCTAGTGCGGCGATGACCTCCATGAGCAGCCGCACCCCGCCGTTCACCGGCACGGAGACCGTGCCGCGGGGCCGGTCCACGTCCGGGGCACGGGTGCCGTGACGCGTCAACAGCGCAGCGGCGGCGTCGAGTTGCTCCGGCCAGGACACGACCACCTCGATGCGCTGGCCGCCCGCCTGCTCCTTCAGCTCACGCGGTGTGCCCCGCGCGATGATGCGTCCGTGGTCGACCACGGCGAGGTCCCGGGCGAGGCGGTCGGCCTCCTCCAGGTACTGGGTGGTCAGCAGCAGTGTGGTGCCCTGGGCCACCAGGTCCTCGATGGCGTCCCACAGCATCAGCCTGCTCGTGGGGTCCAGACCGACCGACGGCTCGTCGAGGAACATCACCGAGGGCCGGACCACGAGGGCCCCGGCCAGGTCGAGTCGCCGCCGCATGCCGCCCGAGTAGGTGCTCGACACGCGGTCGGCGGCCGCGGCCAGGTCGAACCGGTCCAGCAGTTCGTCCGCCCGCTGCCGGGCGGCGCGGGAGCGCAGCCCGTACAGTTCACCGATCATGCGGAGGTTCTCCCGGCCCGTCAGCCGGTCGTCGACAGCCGCGAACTGGCCCGAGAGCCCGATCGACAGCCGGACCCGGTCCGGGTCGCGGACCACGTCGTGCCCTGCCACGGTGGCGGTGCCCGCGTCGGGCCGCAGCAGCGTGGTGAGCAGCCGGACGGTCGTGGTCTTGCCCGCTCCGTTGGGGCCGAGCAGTCCGAGCACGCCGCCTTCCGGCACGTCCAGGTCTACTCCGTCCACGGCCCGGACCTCGCCGAAGGTCTTGACCAGACCCGTGGCGTGAATGGCGCCCGCCATGGGCTTCTCCGTCCTCGTGTGCAGGGATGGGGGAGGGCTGTGCGCCGGGGTGAGCCGGAGGGCGTGTGTCCGGGACCCGGCACGCGCGAGCCCCGGATATACGCCCGGGGCTCAGGTGGTGGCGATCAGCTTCAGCTCGGGGTGGGCGGTGCCGCCCGCGATCGCGGTGGAGGACACGTGCGAGACGATCCGTTCGTCGACGGGGTCGTTCGCCGGGTCCTCGTGCACCACCAGGTGCTCGTACGTCGTCGACCGCTGCGCCGGGACGCGGCCCGACGCCCGGATCAGGGTGAGCAGTTCGACGAGGTTGGAGCGGTGCTTGGCGCCGGCGGAGGAGACGACGTTCTCCTCGAGCATGATCGAGCCGAGGTCGTCCGCGCCGTAGTGCAGGGACAGCTGGCCGATCTCCTTGCCGGTGGTCAGCCAGGAACCCTGGATGTGCGCCACGTTGTCCAGGAACAGCCGGGCGATGGCGATCATCCGCAGGTACTCGAAGAGCGTGGCCTGCGTGCGGCCCTTCAGGTGGTTGTTCTCCGGCTGGTAGGTGTACGGGATGAACGCCCGGAAGCCGCCCGTGCGGTCCTGCACGTCCCGGATCATCCGCAGGTGCTCGATCCGCTCGGCGTTGGTCTCGCCGGTGCCCATCAGCATCGTGGACGTCGACTCGACGCCGAGGCCGTGCGCGATCTCCATGATCTCCAGCCAGCGCTCGCCGGACTCCTTCAGCGGGGCGATGGCCTTGCGCGGCCGCTCCGGGAGCAGCTCCGCGCCCGCGCCCGCGAACGAGTCCAGTCCCGCCGCGTGGATACGGGTGATGGCCTCCTCGACCGGCACCCCCGAGATCCGCGCCATGTGCTCCACCTCGGACGCGCCCAGCGAGTGGATGACGAGCTGCGGGAACTCCTTCTTGATGGCGGCGAAGTGCTTCTCGTAGTACTCCACGCCGTAGTCCGGGTGGTGACCGCCCTGGAACATGATCTGCGTGCCGCCCAGCTCGACGGTCTCCGCGCAGCGCCGCAGGATGTCGTCCAGGTCGCGGGTCCAGCCCTTGGCCTGGTCCTTGGGCGCGGCGTAGAAGGCGCAGAACCGGCACGCGGTGACGCACACGTTGGTGTAGTTGATGTTGCGCTCGATGATGTACGTCGCGATGTGCTCGGTCCCGGCGTACCTGCGGCGGCGCACCGCGTCCGCGGCGGCACCCAGCGCGTGCAGCGGCGCGTCGCGGTAGAGGTCCAGGGCCTCCTGAGGGGTGATCCGCCCACCGGCGGCGGCACGGTCGAGGACGGGCTGGAGCGGATGCTGCGAGGGTCGAGGCATGGTGGCCGGGCCTTTCCGGTGGCGTGTGTTCGGATCAGAGTGCGGAGGGTTCGAGCAGCCGGACGGCGACGTCGGGCGGGAACCCCTCGGCGCCACCGCCCACTCGACGCGCGAACTCGTGGATTCCGGCGAGCTGTGCGGCGCCGAGAGTGAAATCGAGGGCCGTGGTGTAGTAGCGCTCCAGCGTCGACGCGTCGAACTCCTCCCACCGCGAGGCCTGTTCGCAGACCTTGGTCACCTCCGCCAGCGAGAGGTCGCGGGAGCCGAGCAGATCGGAGTGGACCTGGCGCACCAGCTCCGGTTCGCGCTCCAGGAAGTCACGGCGTGCGGCGAACACGGCGAACACGAACGGCAGACCCGTCCAGTCCTTCCACATCCGGCCCAGGTCGTGCACCTGGAGACCCATCCGGGGCGCCTCGTGCAGCGCCGCCCGCAGCGCGGCGTCACCGATGACCACGGCGGCCTTCGCCTCGGCCATCATGGTGCGCAGATCGGGCGGGCACACGTAGTACTCGGGTTGCACGCCGACGCGCTCGGCCAGCAGCAGCTGTGCCAGACGCACCGACGTACGGCTGGTCGAACCCAGCGCGACGCGCTCGCCGTCCAGTTCCTCCAGCGGCACCTGGCTGATGAGGAGGCACGACATCACGTCACCGTCGCTGCCGACCGCGATGTCAGGCAGCGCGACCAGGTCGTCGGCGTGGCGCAGGAACTCCAGCAGGCTGATCGGCCCCATGTCCAGCTCGCCCGCCGCGAGCGCTTCGTTGAGGCCGTCCGGCGTGTCGGCCCGCAGGTCCATGTCGAGCAGGCTGCCGGTACGGGCCAGCCCCCAGAACAGCGGAAGGCAGTTGAGGAACTGGATGTGGCCCACCCGAGGACGGCGCCGGAGCACCTGCGCCGACTGCGCGGCCTCGGGGGCGGGTTGCTCGATCATCGTGCACAACTCCCGGAACGGGTCGAGGGGGGAAGGTCGGGCGCCGGTCAGCCCTGGCGGGCCGAGGCGGCGAAGTGCTCGTTGAGGACGGCCAGCACCTCGGCGGGCCGCTCCGAGAGGAAGAAGTGGCCGCCGGCGAAGGCCCGCACGTCCGCATCGGACAGGGTGTGCTCGCTCCAGGCCTGTGCCTCCTCCAGTGACGTCCGGGGGTCGGCGTCACCGGTCAGGACGGTCACGGGGCAGTGCACCACCGCCCCGGGCTCGCAGCGGTAGGTCTCCACCGCCCGGTAGTCGCTGCGGATCGCCGGCAGCACCATGCGCAGCAGCTCCTCGTCCTGGAGTACCTGGGCGTCCGTGCCGGCGAGCGCCCGCAGTTCGGCGATCACCCCGTCGTCGTCGAGGGTGTGCACGCGTTCGTCCCTGGTGCGGGACGGTGCGCGCCGTCCCGAGGCGAACAACCGGACCGGCCCTGACCCGGTGCGCTCCATGCGGCGCGCCACCTCGAACGCGACCAGCGAGCCCATGCTGTGACCGAAGAAGGTCAGCGGACGGTCGTCCCACCCGGCCAGGGCCTCGACGATCCGGTCGGCCAGCTCGGCCACCGACGCGGGGCCCGGCTCGTGCCGCCGGTCCTGACGCCCCGGGTACTGGATCGCGGCGACGTCGACGCCGGGGCTGAGCGCGTCGGCGACCGGCACGTAGAAGCTGGCCGAACCCCCGGCGTGCGGGAAGCACACCAGCCGCTCGGCGGCGTCGGGGGAGGGCCGGAACCTGCGGATCCACAGGTTGTCGGGGGTGGGGGACCTCATGGGATGTACGTGTCCTTCCGAAGTGTCGTGTGCCCGGGCCCGGCCGCCGGGCGGCATGGCGGGACGCCCGGTGGCCGGGGGAGCGGGGGCCGGATCAGTCGTCGGCCCCGGGACCGTACACCTCGACCTGGTCGGAGACCCGGCGCACGTGGATGCACTCGCCGGGGCACTCCTTGGCCGAGTCGACCACGTCGGTGAGCAGATCCAGCGGGACGCGGGTCGTCGAGCCCGGCGACTGGAGCAGCTCGTCCTGCTTGCTCTTGACGTAGGCGAGACCGTCGATGTCCAGCTCGAACACCTCGGGCGCGTACTGGGCACAGATACCGTCACCGGTGCACAGGTCCTGGTCGATCCAGACTTCCAGGTCCTCGTCGTTCGTCGTCTGCGGGGACATAAACACCTGCCTGGCAGTGTCGTCTTGGCGCGCGCACGGTGGTGGGACGTGCACGCCGGTTCACGAAGGGCCCGGCCACGGAGGGCCGGCCGGGGTCACACGCGCATCGGCTGCGGCGCCTCGCGACGCTGCGGGTCCGGGCCGTCGTACTCGCGGATGATCTCGTAGCGGGTGTTGCGCTCGACCGGCCGGAACCCGGCGTCGCGGATCAGGTCCAGCAGATCCTCGCGCGTCAGCTTGTTCGGGGTGCCGTAGTTGTCGGCGTCGTGCGTGATCTTGTACTCGACGACCGAGCCGTCCATGTCGTCTGCCCCGTGCTGCAGGGCGAGCTGCGCCGTCTGCACGCCGTGCATGACCCAGAAGACCTTCACGTGCGGCACGTTGTCGAACAGCAGCCGGGAGACGGCGAACGTCCTCAGGGCCTCCGCGCCGGTGGCCATGGTGGTGCGGGCCTGGAGCCGGTTGCGGATCTTGCCGTCCTTCATGTCCACGAAGTCGTGCTGGTAGCGCAGCGGGATGAAGACCTGGAAGCCGCCGGTCTCGTCCTGCAGTTCACGCAGCCGCAGCACGTGGTCCACGCGGTGGCGTCGCTCCTCGATGTGGCCGTAGAGCATGGTGCAGGGGGTCTTCAGCCCCTTCTCGTGCGCCAGCCGGTGGATGCGGGACCAGTCCTCCCAGTGGGTGCGGTGGTCCACGATGTGCTGCCGGACCTCCCAGTCGAAGATCTCCGCGCCGCCGCCGGTGAGGGACTCCAGACCGGCGTCGATCAGCTCGTCGAGGATTTCGGAGGCGGACATCCCGGAGATGGTCTCGAAGTGGTGGATCTCGGTCGCCGTGAAGGCCTTCAGCCCCACGTTCGGCAGCGCCTTTTTCAGCTCCCGCAGCGACCGCGGGTAGTAGCGCCACGGCAGGTTGGGGTGCAGGCCGTTGACGATGTGCAGTTCCGAGAGGTGCTCGTTCTCCATCGCCTTCGCCAGGCGAACGGCCTCCTCGATGCGCATCGTGTACGCGTCCTGCTCGCCCGGCTTGCGCTGGAACGAGCAGTAGGCGCAGGACGCCGTGCACACGTTGGTCATGTTCAGGTGCCGGTTGACGTTGAAGTGCACCACGTCGCCGTTCTTGCGGGTGCGCACCTCGTGTGCCAGACCGCCCAGCCACGCCAGGTCGTCCGACTCGTACAGGGCGATGCCGTCCTCACGGGACAGCCGCTCACCGGAGAAGACCTTCTCCTCCAGCTCGCGCTTGAGCCCAGCGTCCATGGCCGGGAACCTCCTCGTTCAGTGCCTGGCGGCACGCGTAGTGGGGTCTGCGCACGGGGCGCGGGATGCCACGTCGGCGAGCCCCGGACGACCGGCGCCGACTGACCACGGTCCCGGCCGCCGCGCCCGGAGACGGGCGGACGCGCGGCCGGGACCGCACCACACGGACACTCCGTCGCACCGGCGGGCCGTCACGTGCCCGCAGCGCCGGCCAACGATCCAGCAGCCGCGGGCCCGGCCGGCCGGTGGGTACCGACGCCGCGTCGGGTGGGGCTCCCCCATCCTGAGGGAGGGCAGTCTGGGGAAAACCCCATACCCGCAACAGCTTTGCTGAGGGCACGCCGCCCACACCACAGACCTGACGAAGGGGACCCCATGCCGGCACCACTGAGTCTCGCGCACTCGCCCTGCCCCAACGACACGTTCGTCTTCCACGCCTGGACCGAAGGCCTGCTCCCCGACGCCCCCGACGTACGGCTCACCCTCGCCGACATCGACATCACCAACGGCCAGGCCCAGCGCGGGGAACTCGACGTCCTGAAGGTCTCCTACGGCGTCCTGCCGCACATCCTCGACGACTACGAGCTCCTGCCCTGCGGCGGCGCCCTCGGACACGGCTGTGGGCCCCTCGTCCTGGTCGCCGACCCCACGGAGCCCGCCCGCCTCGCCGGCGCCCGCGTCGCCGTCCCGAGCACCACCTCCACCGCCTACCTGCTGTTCCGGCTGTGGGCGGCCGACGCCGTGCCCGGCGGCGTCGGCGAGATCGTCGTCCTGCCGTTCCACGAGATCATGCCCGCCGTCCGCGACGGCGCCGTGGACGCCGGACTCGTCATCCACGAGGCCCGCTTCACCTACGGCCGCTACGGCCTGCACTGCGCGGCCGACATGGGCGAGGAATGGGAGAAGCGCACCGGACTGCCCATCCCTCTCGGTGCCATCGTCGCCCGCCGATCCCTCGGCGAGCCCGCGCTGCGCACCATCGCCGACACCGTCCGTGCCTCCCTGCGCGCCGCCCGGCAGGACCCCGAGGCCTCCCGCGCCCACGTCCTGCGCCACGCCCAGGAGATGGAACCCGACGTCGTCGACCAGCACATCGACCTCTACGTCAACGAGTTCACCGCCGACCTCGGCGAGAACGGCCTGCACGCCGTGCGCACCCTGCTCGACCGCTCCGCCGGACTCGGCCTGCTGCCCCGCCTCCCCGACGGCGCCCTCGAAACGACCCGCGCCCTGTGAGCGACCCGCCCACGCCGGACAGCCGGCTCACGGCCGCTGCTCCCGACGCCCGGCAACGCTAGAAGTTCTCTTAGAGCACCCGGCGCGAACCCCGAACACCGGCACCACCCTTCCCACAATGGGCCCGAGGGACAGGCCCGGCACCGGGAGCGCCACGGCCTGTCCCCACGAGGGCATCGGGTGGCACGCCCGCCCCTCACCGACCCCGACGCCCCACAGGGCGCCGGGGCCCGCCCGATGCCCCCGTGCCCACCGGCGGGCCGGCGCGCCCGCTGCCGAAGGGAGACCGACCATGAGCGAGGACAGGCTGCGCGACTTCCTGACCCGTGTCTCCAACGACCTCCAGCGCACCCGCGCCCGGCTGCGCCAGGTCGAGGGCAGGGCCACGGAACCGATCGCCGTCGTCTCCATGAGCTGCCGCTACCCCGGCGGGGTCCGCACCCCCGAGGACCTGTGGCACCTCGTCGACACCGGCACCGACGGCATCACCCCCTTCCCGGACGACCGCGGCTGGGACCTCGACGCCCTCTACGACCCCGACCCCGCCGGCACCGGCACCTGCTACACCCGCGAGGGCGGCTTCCTCCACGACGCCGCCGACTTCGACCCCGCCTTCTTCGGCATGTCACCCCGCGAGGCTCTGGCCACCGACCCCCAGCAGCGCCTGCTGCTCGAAGTCGTCTGGGAGTCCCTCGAACGCGCCGGACTGCGCCCCGCCGACCTGCGCGGCAGCGCCACTGGCGTGTTCGCCGGCGTCATGTACAACGACTACGCCACCCGCTTCCCCGAGCCGCCCCCCGGCGTCGAAGGGCATCTGGGCAACGGCAGCGCCGCGAGCATCGCCTCGGGCCGCATCTCCTACACCTTCGGCTTCGAAGGTCCCGCCCTCACCGTCGACACCGCCTGCTCCTCCTCCCTCGTTGCCCTGCACCTCGCCGTGCAGTCCCTCCGCCAAGGGGAGTGCGACCTCGCCCTCGCGGGCGGCGTCGCGTTCATGTCGACACCGGTCACCTTCCTGGAGTTCAGCCGCCAGCGCGGCCTCGCGCCCGACGGCCGCTGCAAGTCCTTCGCCGACGCCACCGACGGCACCGGCTGGGGCGAGGGCGCCGGCGTCCTGCTGCTCGAACGCCTCTCCGACGCCCGCCGCAACGGCCACCCGGTCCTCGCCGTCATCCGCGGCTCCGCCGTCAACCAGGACGGCGCCAGCAGCGGCCTGACCGCCCCCAACGGTCCCTCCCAGCAGCGCGTCATACGTCAGGCGCTGGCCTCCGCGGGACTCTCGCCCCAGGACGTCGACGCCGTCGAGGCCCACGGCACCGGCACCACCCTCGGCGACCCCATCGAAGCCCAGGCCCTCCTCGCCACCTACGGCCAGGACCGCGCCGACGACCAGCCGCTGTGGCTGGGCTCCCTCAAGTCGAACATCGGCCACACGCAGGCCGCCGCCGGCGTCGGCGGCGTCATCAAGATGGTCATGGCCCTGCGCCACTCCCGCCTGCCCCGCACCCTGCACGTCGACGCCCCCACCACCAAGGTCGACTGGTCCGAGGGCAACGTGCGTCTCCTCACCGAGCCCGTCGACTGGCCGGACACCGAACGGCCCCGGCGCGCCGGAGTGTCCGCCTTCGGCGTCTCCGGCACCAACGCCCACGTCATCCTCGAGGAAGCCCCGGCGGCCGAACCGGCCCCCACGCAGATCCCGGAGGACGACGAGCCCCCCGCGCGCCCGCTGCCGCCGGTGATCCCCTGGACCCTCTCCGCCCGCACCACCGACGTCCTCGGCGCCCAGGCCGCCGCCCTGCTCGCCCACCTCGACACCCGTCCCGACCTCGACGACCGGTCCCTCGCCCACACCCTCGCCACGCGACGCTCCCTCTTCGAACAGCGCGCCGTCGTCCTGGGAACCGACCGCGACACCCTCACCGCCGGCCTCAAGTCCCTCACGGACAAGGAACCGTCACCCGACGTCATCGTCAGGACCGCCCGGCGGGGCGGCAGGACGGCGTTCCTGTTCTCGGGGCAGGGTGCGCAGTGTCCGGGTATGGGCCGGGAGTTGTACGAGGCCTTCCCGGTGTTCGCGGAGGCTTTCGACGCGGTGTGTGCGCAGGTCGGTGAGGAGCTGCGTGAGGTCGTGTTCGGTGAGGACGCAGATCGGCTGAGCCGTACGGAGTGGACGCAGCCCGCGTTGTTCGCGGTCGAGGTGGCCTTGTTCCGCCTGATGGAGTCCTTCGGTGTCCGTCCCGACGTCCTGATCGGCCACTCCATCGGTGAGATCGCTGCCGCGCACGTGGCGGGGGTGATGTCGCTGGAGGACGGGTGTGCCCTGGTGGTGGCGCGGGGCCGGTTGATGCAGGAGTTGCCTGCCGGTGGCGTGATGGTGGCCGTGGAGGCCGCCGAGGCGGAGGTGCTGCCCCTGCTCGAAGGGCGCACGGCTGAGGTGTCGGTCGCGGCGGTCAACGGTCCGCAGGCTGTCGTGATCGCAGGCGTCGAGGCGGCGGTCGAGCAGGTCGTGTCCGAGGTGAAGGGGCAGGGCCGGCGTACATCGCGTCTGCGGGTGTCGCACGCGTTCCACTCGCCGTTGATGGAGCCGATGCTCGACGCCTTCCGCGAGGTGGCCGAGCGCGTCGACTACGCCTCCCCGTCGATCCCGGTCGTCTCGAACGTGACCGGACAGCTCGCGAGCGAAGGTGAGTTGGCCTCCGCCGACTACTGGGTTCGTCATGTCCGCGAGGCGGTTCGTTTCGCGGATGGTGTGGGTGCCCTGGCTGCCGAAGGTGTGACGCGCTTCCTGGAGATCGGTCCGGACGGCACCCTCACCGCGCTCGCACGGACCGTGCTGGGTGACCGTGCGCAGGACGCGGAGTTCGTTCCCGTCCTGCGCAAGGACCGGGACGAGCCCCGCACAGCGGTCGCCGCGCTCGCGACACTGCACGCCTCCGGCCGGACCGTCGACTGGGGCGCCCTGCTGCCGGAGACCTCCGACGTGGTCCCCCTGCCGACGTACCCCTTCCAGCGGCAGCGCTACTGGCTGGACCCGGTGGCGGACCGTCCGGGGCACCGCGGGGAGCACCCGCTCCTCTCCGCCGGGATCGCCCTCGCCGGATCCGCCGGCGTGGTGGCGACCGGACGCCTCTCCGCACGCGCCCAGCCCTGGCTCGGTGAGCTCGCCACCAGCGGCGGAGCGCTCGTGCCCGCCTCCGTCCTCACCGACCTGGCCCTGCACACGGGACGCAGCCTCGGCGCCCACCGTCTCACCGAACTGCACATCGACGAGCCGCTGCCCCTGCCCGCGGCCGGTGAGACGGAGATACAGACCGTCACCGAGCCCGTCACGGGCGAACAGCGCTGGACCTTCACCCTGTACGCGCGGCCCCACGACCCCGACGAGCCCGGGGAGTGGACTCGACACGCGCACGGCACGCTCGCCGCCACCCCAGCCGCCACCGACGACGTGAGCGTCCCCGCCGGAACCTGGCCCCCGCCCGGTGCGACCCCCGTCGACCCGGACGAGCTGTACGACGCGCTCGCGCTTGCGGAGGGTGTCGCACCCCCCGCCCTGACCGCAGTCTGGCGCCTGGGCGAGGAGATGTTCGCCGAAGCCGTGCTCCCGGAGACGAAGGCGGGCGAGGCGGCCCGGTTCGCCCTCCACCCCGTGCTCCTCGACGCCGCGCTGGTCGCGCTCGGCGCGCCCGCCCCCCACCTCGTGACCTGGTCCGACCTGACGCTCCACGCGAGCGCGGCCGCGAGCGTACGTGTGCACGCCGTCCCGCGGTCGGCGACGGAGGCCACCCTCAGGGTTCTCGACTCCGTCGGCGCGCCCGTCCTCACCGCTCGGAACGTCACGGTCCGGCCCGTTGACACCGACCGGCTCCCCGGCGTCGCACGGAAGCGCGGCAGCGACCTCTACACCGTCACATGGACCCCCGTCGCCGCCGCCACAGCGCCCGAACCGGTCCCGGCCCCGGTCCACCACAGCCCGGACGAACTCCTCGCCGCCCTCGCGGACACCTCGGACGCCCCGTTCGCCGACCTGGTCGTCGTCCCCTGGCACACCCCCGGGTCCGAGACCGGCGCAGCCCTGACGACCGGCGTGCACACCGCCACCGCCTCCGCCCTCACCCTGCTCCGGCACTGGCTCACCGACGCGCGCGCGGCCCGCTCGCGCCTGCTGGTGCTCACCCGGGGAGCGGTCGCCGCCGGCACCGCAGAGACCGTGACGGACGTGACCACGGCAGCGGTCCGAGGACTGCTGAAGTCGGCCGTCTCGGAGAATCCCGGACGGATCCTGCTCCTCGACGCCGACACCACCCCCACCCCTGCGCAACTCGCGGAGGCCGTACGCCACGATCATGCCGAACTCCTGCTCCGTGAGGGCCGGTTGCTGGCGCCGAACCTCACCCGGGTCCCGGACGCCGCGGAGCGTCCGACCACCGCGTTCCCGACCGACCGCACGGTCCTCATCACCGGAGGCACCGGCACGGTCGGGTCAGCCGTGGCCCGCCACCTCGTCACCCGGTACGGCGTCCGCCACCTGCTCCTCGTCAACCGGCGCGGTGTCCAGGCCCCCGGAGTTGCCGAACTCACCGACGAACTCGCCGCCCACGGAGCCCGGATCACCGTCGTCGGCTGCGACGCCGCCGACCGCGACGCCCTCGCCGAGGTGATCCACGGCCTGCCGCCCGAGCAGCCCCTCGGAGCCGTGGTGCACGCGGCAGGAACGCTGGACGACGGCGTCATCACCTCCCTGACTCCCGACCGTCTCGCCACGGTCCTGCGTCCCAAGGCCGACGCGGCGGTCAACCTCCACGACCTGACCCGTGACCTCTCCCTCTCGGCGTTCGTCCTGTTCTCCTCGGCCGCCGCCACCCTGGCGGGCCCCGGGCAGGGCAACTACGTGGCCGCGAACGCGTTCCTCGACGCCTACGCCGCCCGCCTTCGTGCCGAGGGGCACCCGGCCGTTTCCATCGCCTGGGGCCTGTGGGAGGCCGACAGCGCGATGACCCGGGAACTGGCCGACGCCGCGCACGACCGCGCCGCCCGCAATGGCATCGGCGCCCTCCCCACCGAGGACGCCCTCGACCTCTTCGACCGGGCCCTGGCGCACACCGGGGGCCTGGCAGTGCCGCTGCGCGTCGACCGCGCTGCGCTGCGCCGGTCCGCCGACAGGCTGCCCCCGCTGCTGCGCACCCTGGCCGGCCGCCCTGCGCTGGGTGAGGCCGCCGCTCGCCCGACGTCCGCCGGTTCGCCGCTCGGTCTGCTTCACCTGCCGGAGCAACGGCGCCGGGAGGCGGTCACCGACCTCGTGCGCTCCGCCCTGGCCGGCGTGCTCGGGCACGCCCCCGATGCGCAGATTCAACTCGACGTGCCTTTCACGCAGTTGGGTCTCGACTCCCTGACCGCCCTCGAACTGCGCAACTCCCTCTCCCAGGCGACCGGCACGCTCCTGCCGGCGACCCTGGTCTTCGACCACCCCACCCCCGCGGCCGTCACGGACCTCCTCCTGGCCGAACTGGCACCGGCCGGCACCCCCGACGGCCACGCGGCGCCCGTCGGCGACCCCGCCCCACTCTCCGACGACCCCATCGCCATCATCGGCATGGGGTGCCGTTTCCCGGGCGGTGTCGAAACCCCCGAACAGTTCTGGGAACTGCTCCTCCAGGGCGAGGACGCCATCGGTGACTTCCCCCCCGACCGGGGCTGGGACAACCTCGACGCCCTCGACGACCTGGATGCCGACGGCTCGGGCCCGTCCACGTACACCCGACTCGGCGGGTTCCTGTCCGATGTCGGTGGTTTTGATGCGGAGTTCTTCGGGGTGTCGCCGCGTGAGGCGTTGGCGATGGATCCGCAGCAGCGGTTGTTGCTGGAGACGTCGTGGGAGGCGGTGGAGCGGGCCGGTGTGGATCCGGCGTCGTTGCGTGGCAGTCGGACGGGTGTGTTCACGGGGACGAACGGTCAGGATTATCCGGCGTTGTTGGGTGTGTCGGAGGGTGACTTCGGCGGGTACGTGGGCACGGGCAACGCGGCGAGTGTGGCGTCGGGTCGTGTGTCGTATGTGCTGGGTCTTGAGGGTCCGGCGGTGACGGTGGACACGGCCTGTTCCTCGTCGTTGGTCGCTTTGCATCTGGCGGTGCAGTCGTTGCGGGCGGGGGAGTGTGATCTGGCGCTGGCCGGTGGTGTGACGGTGATGTCCACGCCGGGGGCTTTCGTGGAGTTCAGCCGGCAGGGTGGGCTGGCTGGCGATGGCCGGTGCAAGGCGTTCGGTGAGGGTGCGGACGGTACGGGCTGGGGTGAGGGCGCGGGTGTGCTGTTGGTGGAGCGCCTGTCGGATGCCCGCCGCCTGGGGCACCGTGTGCTGGCGGTGGTGCGGGGTTCGGCTGTGAATCAGGACGGTGCGTCGAATGGTCTGACGGCTCCGAATGGTCCGTCGCAGCAGCGGGTGGTCCGGGCGGCTTTGTCGTCCGCGGGGTTGTCGGCTGCGGATGTGGATGTGGTGGAGGCGCACGGGACGGGTACGCGGCTGGGTGATCCGATTGAGGCGCAGGCGTTGCTGGCGACGTATGGCCGGGACCGTGATGCGGGTCGTCCGTTGTGGTTGGGGTCGGTGAAGTCGAACCTGGGGCATACGCAGGCTGCTGCGGGTGTGGCGGGTGTGATCAAGATGGTGGAGGCGTTGCGGCACGGTGTCCTGCCCGCCACGCTCCATGTCGATGAGCCGTCGTCGCATGTGGACTGGTCGTCGGGGGCGGTGCGGCTGCTGACGGAACGCCGGGTGTGGCCCGATGCGGGTCGTCCGCGCCGGGCGGGTGTGTCGTCGTTCGGCCTCTCCGGCACCAACGCCCACGTCATTCTGGAACAGGCGCCGGAACCGGACGTCCAGGTTGAGGACAGCACGATCAACGGCCCGATCGCCTGGCCACTCTCCGGTCGCTCCCAAGAGGCCCTGCGAGCACAGGCCGGCGCTCTCGCGGCCCATGTCGGTCGACACCCCGAGATCGACCTCCACCGGACGGGCCTGTCCCTGGCCACGACACGTACGCACTTCGAGCATCGGGCAGTCGTCGTCGCGGACGACGCCACCGGTCTGACGGAGGCCCTGCACGCACTCGCCAACGGCGTGTCCTCGCCGAGGGTCACGAGCGGAAACGAGCGGGGTGAGCAGCCTCAAGCCTTCTTGTTCTCGGGGCAGGGTGCGCAGCGTCCGGGTATGGGCCGGGAGTTGTACGAGGCCTTCCCGGTGTTCGCGGAGGCTTTCGACGCGGTGTGCGCGCAGGTCGGTGAGGAGCTGCGTGAGGTCGTGTTCGGTGAGGACGCAGATCGGCTGAGCCGTACGGAGTGGACGCAGCCCGCGTTGTTCGCGGTCGAGGTGGCCTTGTTCCGCCTGATGGAGTCCTTCGGTGTCCGTCCCGACGTCCTGATCGGCCACTCCATCGGTGAGATCGCTGCCGCGCACGTGGCGGGGGTGATGTCGCTGGAGGACGGGTGTGCCCTGGTGGTGGCGCGGGGCCGGCTGATGCAGGAGTTGCCTGCCGGTGGCGTGATGGTGGCCGTGGAGGCCGCCGAGGCGGAGGTGCTGCCCCTGCTGGAAGGGCGTGCGGGTGAGGTGTCGGTCGCGGCGGTCAACGGCCCCCGCGCCGTGGTCATCGCAGGCACGGAGTCGGCCGTTGAGCAGGTCGCCTCCGAGCTGACGGCGCAGGGACGGCGCACCACCCGTCTGCGCGTGTCCCACGCCTTCCACTCGCCGTTGATGGAGCCGATGCTCGACGCCTTCCGCGAGGTGGCCGAGCGCATCGACTACGCCTCCCCGTCGATCCCGGTCGTGTCGAACGTGACCGGACGCCTCGCCGCCGAGGGTGAGTTGGCGTCCGCCGACTACTGGGTGCGCCACGTCCGCGAGGCCGTCCGTTTCGCCGACGGCATCACCGCACTCAGCGCCCAGGGTGTGACCCGTTTCCTGGAGATCGGCCCCGACGGCACCCTCACCGCCCTGGCCCAGAACTGCTTCCCGGACCTCGACGAGGCCCCCCTCTTCGTGCCGACGCTCCGCAAGGACCGTGACGAGGTGGACGCCGTCGTGTCGTGTGCCGCTGCCGGCTATACGGCGGGTGTGCCGGTCGACTGGACCGCCATGATCGGCCCGCGCTCCACTGTCGGCGTCGACCTGCCCACGTACGCCTTCCAGCGTGAGCGGTACTGGCCCCAGACGAAGCGCAGTGCGGCCGTGCCGGAACTTTCCGCATGGGAACCGGCGGCGCCCGAGGAAGCACGCGAACTGGCCACCGCACTGGACATCAGCGAGGACGTCGTACAGGAGATCCTGTCGGAGTTCTCCGGTCGGCGCCGGGAGCGGACGGAACGCGCCGAGGTGGACGGCTGGCGCTACGGAATCCACTGGGAGGCAGTGACTCCCGCACCCGGCGCGAACCGGACCGGGCGTTGGCTCGTCCTCCACCCCAAAGCGGATACGGCGTTGGTCGATGCCGTTGCCGCGAGCCTGTCCGAACCCGTACTCCTGCCCCTTCCCGAGCGTCCCGACCGGTCGGAAACCGCCCGAGCCGTCACCGCCGCTCTGGCGTCGCCGGCGACGCGGGTGGCGGGCGTGATGGTGCTGCCCGGCACGGTGGTGCAGGCGCTCGTCGCCACTCAGGCACTGGGTGACGCCGAGGTGGCCGGGCCCGTGTGGTGGGTCACCCAGGGAGCCGTCACCGTCGGGCAGCCCGCCGACTGCCGACTGCGTCCCGAGCAGGCCGGAATCTGGGGCCTCGGACGGGTCGTGGCGCTGGAACACCCTGATCGCTGGGGCGGGTTGGTGGATCTGCCGGAGGCCCCGGTCCGCGATGCCGCTCGCCTTCTCGCGGACGTCGTCGCCTCCTCCTCCGCCGAGGACCAACTCGCCGTACGGGACGGCCGGGTCTTTGCCAGGCGTCTGCGTCAGGACCCGGCGCCGCACGGCACCGGGCAGGCGTGGAGGCCCTTCGGACCGGTTCTGGTCACGGGTGGTACTGGTGCCCTCGGTGCTCATGTCGCACGCTGGCTCGTCCGCCAGGGCGCCGACGAACTGGTTCTCACCAGCCGCCGCGGCGCCGAAGCGGACGGGGTCGCCGAACTCGTGGCGGACCTACACGCGTTGGGCGCCCGGCACGTGAGCGTCGAGGCCTGCGACCTGGGCGAGCGGGACGCCGTCGCCGCGTTGCTCTCCCGGCACCGGGTCGACGCCGTCTTCCATGCGGCCGGCGTACCGGACCACATGCCCTTCGACGATATCGACACCGCGTACCTGGAGCGGATCGTCGGGGCGAAGGCGTACGGCGCGGTGTACCTGGACGAGCTGACGCGTGACCGTGACCTGAGCGCGTTCGTGGTGTTCTCGTCGATCGCGGCCGTGTGGGGAAGCGGAGCCCAAGGCGCCTACGCGGCGGCGAACGCCTGGGCGGACGCGGTGGTGGAGGACCGCCGTGCCCGCGGCCTGGCGGGCGTCGCGGTGCAATGGGGCCCGTGGTCGGGCGGAGGGATGGTGTCGAGCGCCGGGGCGGTCGAGTTGCGCCGGCACGGGCTGCGGGTGATGCAACCCGGGCGCGCGCTGCTGGGGCTCGCGTCCGCGCTGGAAGGACGCGGTGGTGCGGTGGCCGTGGCCGACGTGGAGTGGGACCGCTTCCTGCCCGCGTTCACCAGCCGTCGTCCCAGCCCTCTGCTGAGCGGCCTCCCCACCGTCGGGGCAACGGCGCCCGACGCCACCGAGGGGAAGAAGACGGAGGACACCCGCGCAGCCCTGGTCGCGCGCCTCGCGGACCGGCCGGAGAAGGAGCGCCGGCGGATCCTGCGGGAGATCGTCCGGGAGCGGGCCGGTGCCGTGCTCGGACGCTCGACGGGCACTGCCGTTGACCTCGACCGATCCTTCCGGGACGTCGGCTTCGACTCGCTCACCGCGGTGGAACTGCGCAACCAGCTCCACGCCGAGACCGGTCTGCGGCTGCCGACGACGCTGGTGTTCGACCACCCCACCCCGCGTCACCTCGCCGATCACCTCTACGAGGAACTCTTCGCGGACGAGGCGGCGGCACGGGGCGACGACGAAGCCGCGTTCCGTACCGTCCTCACCACGATCCCCTTCTCCCGTTGGCAGGAGAGCGGCCTGTTGACGGCCGTCCTGTCCCTGGCGCACGACGGCGCGGACTCCCGAACGGCCGACGCGGCGACCGAACCCTCGGGCCCCTCCGGACCCACCGGCTACGGCACCGCACACGTCCCCGGTCTGCCCGACGGCACACCCGCACCCGGCGCGATCGACGCGATGGACGTCGACGCACTCGTTCAACTGGCCCTGGGTGACTCCACCTCCTGAGCACCGCCCGTCCCGCAGCCACTCTCCCCGTCCGCCCACGAACCAGTGGAGCTGAGCATGTCCACCTCCGAAGAACGCGTCGTCGCTGCGCTGCGCGCCTCCCTCTCCGAGAACGAGCGTCTGCGCCGGCGCAACGACGAACTCGCCCGGGCGGCCTCCGAGCCGATCGCCGTCGTCGGCATGGCCTGCCGCTACCCCGGCGACGTCACCACCCCGGAGCAGCTGTGGGACCTGGTGCTGTCCGGCACCGACGCCATCACACCGCTCCCCGCGGACCGGGGCTGGGACACGGCGGACACCGGAGCCGCGGCCATCACCGGACAGGGCGGATTCGTCACCACGGCGGCCGACTTCGACGCAGGCTTCTTCGGGGTGTCGCCACGTGAGGCCCTGGCGATGGACCCACAGCAGCGCCTGATCCTGGAGACCTCGTGGGAGGTTCTCGAACGCGCGGGCCTGCAACCCACCTCCCTGCGCGGCAGCCGCACCGGCGTGTTCATCGGGTGCAGCAACCAGAACTACGGCGCCGTCGGCGGCGACGATCTGCCCGAGGGCATCGAGGGCCACCTGCTGACCGGCAACGCGGCGAGTGTGGCGTCGGGTCGTGTGTCGTATGTGCTGGGTCTTGAGGGTCCGGCGGTGACGGTGGACACGGCCTGTTCCTCGTCGTTGGTCGCTTTGCATCTGGCGGTGCAGTCGTTGCGGGCGGGGGAGTGTGATCTGGCGCTGGCCGGTGGTGTGACGGTGATGTCCACGCCGGGGGCTTTCGTGGAGTTCAGCCGGCAGGGTGGGCTGGCCGGCGATGGCCGGTGCAAGGCGTTCGGTGAGGGTGCGGACGGTACGGGCTGGGGTGAGGGCGCGGGTGTGCTGTTGGTGGAGCGCCTGTCGGATGCCCGCCGCCTGGGGCACCGTGTGCTGGCGGTGGTGCGGGGTTCGGCTGTGAATCAGGACGGTGCGTCGAATGGTCTGACGGCTCCGAATGGTCCGTCGCAGCAGCGGGTGGTCCGGGCGGCTTTGTCGTCCGCGGGGTTGTCGGCTGCGGATGTGGATGTGGTGGAGGCGCACGGGACGGGTACGCGGCTGGGTGATCCGATTGAGGCGCAGGCGTTGCTGGCGACGTATGGCCGGGACCGTGATGCGGGTCGTCCGTTGTGGTTGGGGTCGGTGAAGTCGAACCTGGGGCATACGCAGGCTGCTGCGGGTGTGGCGGGTGTGATCAAGATGGTGGAGGCGTTGCGGCACGGTGTCCTGCCCGCCACGCTCCATGTCGATGAGCCGTCGTCGCATGTGGACTGGTCGTCGGGGGCGGTGCGGCTGCTGACGGAACGCCGGGTGTGGCCCGATGCGGGTCGTCCGCGCCGGGCGGGTGTGTCGTCGTTCGGCCTCTCCGGCACCAACGCCCACGTCATTCTGGAACAGGCGCCGGAACCGGACGTCCAGGTTGAGGACAGCACGATCAACGGCCCGATCGCCTGGCCACTCTCCGGTCGCTCCCAAGAGGCCCTGCGAGCACAGGCCGGCGCTCTCGCGGCCCATGTCGGTCGACACCCCGAGATCGACCTCCACCGGACGGGCCTGTCCCTGGCCACGACACGTACGCACTTCGAGCATCGGGCAGTCGTCGTCGCGGACGACGCCACCGGTCTGACGGAGGCCCTGCACGCACTCGCCAACGGCGTGTCCTCGCCGAGGGTCACGAGCGGAAACGAGCGGGGTGAGCAGCCTCAAGCCTTCTTGTTCTCGGGGCAGGGTGCGCAGCGTCCGGGTATGGGCCGGGAGTTGTACGAGGCCTTCCCGGTGTTCGCGGAGGCTTTCGACGCGGTGTGCGCGCAGGTCGGTGAGGAGCTGCGTGAGGTCGTGTTCGGTGAGGACGCAGATCGGCTGAGCCGTACGGAGTGGACGCAGCCCGCGTTGTTCGCGGTCGAGGTGGCCTTGTTCCGCCTGATGGAGTCCTTCGGTGTCCGTCCCGACGTCCTGATCGGCCACTCCATCGGTGAGATCGCTGCCGCGCACGTGGCGGGGGTGATGTCGCTGGAGGACGGGTGTGCCCTGGTGGTGGCGCGGGGCCGGCTGATGCAGGAGTTGCCTGCCGGTGGCGTGATGGTGGCCGTGGAGGCCGCCGAGGCGGAGGTGCTGCCCCTGCTCGAAGGGCGCACGGCTGAGGTGTCGGTCGCGGCGGTCAACGGCCCCCGCGCCGTGGTCATCGCAGGCACGGAGTCGGCCGTTGAGCAGGTCGCCTCCGAGCTGACGGCGCAGGGACGGCGCACCACCCGTCTGCGCGTGTCCCACGCCTTCCACTCGCCGTTGATGGAGCCGATGCTCGACGCCTTCCGCGAGGTGGCCGAGCGCATCGACTACGCCTCCCCGTCGATCCCGGTCGTGTCGAACGTGACCGGACGCCTCGCCGCCGAGGGTGAGTTGGCGTCCGCCGACTACTGGGTGCGCCACGTCCGCGAGGCCGTCCGTTTCGCCGACGGCATCACCGCACTCAGCGCCCAGGGTGTGACCCGTTTCCTGGAGATCGGCCCCGACGGCACCCTCACCGCCCTGGCCCAGAACTGCTTCCCGGACCTCGACGAGGCCCCCCTCTTCGTGCCGACGCTCCGCAAGGACACCCCGGAACACACCGCCGTACTCCGCGCGATCGCACTGCTCCACGTCGACGGAGCAGAGGTCTACTGGACCGAGGTGCTGCGCTGCGGGGACGGCGGGCAGCCGGTCGAGCTGCCGACGTATCCGTTCCAACGCCGCCGGTACTGGCTGGCTCCGAACGAGCCGTCACCCCGCGTTCCTTCCGGCCCGACGCGCGCCTCCGCGGTGGTCGACGCCGACTTCTGGACGGCCGTGGAGCGTGAGGACCTGTCGGCGCTGGCCGCGGACCTCGACCTCTCGGCGGACAGGCTGGGGCCTGTGATGCCCGCGCTCTCGAAGTGGTACCGGCAGCGGCAGGAGCGGGCAGCGCTCGACGCGTTGCGGTACGAGGTGTCCTGGCGACCGCTGACCCTGCACGACGAGACCACAGCCGTGGCTGGCCGGTCTCGAACGGGCGAGTGGACGGTCTTGCTCCCCACCGACCTGGACGGAGCGGCGCGCGGTACGGCGGACGGCCTCCTCCGCGGCCTGCGCAAGCAGGGAATCACCCCGTGCATCGCCGAGGTGACGGACCCCACCGACCCTGCCGCGTGCGGCGAGGCGCTGAGCCGCGCCGCCACCGGGACGGACGAATCCGGCGGTCGTCGGAAGCCGGACGGCATCCTTTCCCTGCTCGGGCTTGCGGCGAACGTCGATCCGGTCGTGAGCGCCCTGGCCGCGCTGCGCGGAATCGCCGAGTCCTCCACCTCGGGCGTACGACTGTGGACCCTCACCCAGGGCGCCGTCGGCGTGGGCGGCGCGGATCGTGTCGTCAGCGTCGAGCTGAACGCCGTATGGGGACTGGGCCGCGTCGCGGCCCTCGAACACCCGGATGTGTGGGGCGGGTTGATCGACCTGCCCGCCGACGTCGACGACCGGGTGTGCGCCCGTCTCGCCGTGGCACTGACGCGTCTGAAGCCCGGCGAGGACCAGGTCGCCGTCCGCGCCCACGGCATCTTCGGCCGCCGGCTCGCCCCGGCCGCACCACTCCCTCCACGCAGCACCTCGGGCTGGGAGCCCGGCGGAACAGTACTGATCACCGGAGGCACCGGAGCCCTGGGCGCGCACGTGGCCCGCTGGGCGGTGGAACGAGGCGCCCGCGACCTGCTCCTCGTCAGCCGCAGCGGCGCGTCGGCCCCGGGTGCGACCGAACTATGCACGGAACTCGAGGAGATGGGCGCGCGGGTCACCTTGGCAGTCGTGGACATCGCCGTACGCGATCAGCTTGCCGCGCTCCTCGCCGAGCACCGGGTCGACGCGGTCTTCCACACCGCCGGGATCCTGGACGACGCCACGCTGCTGGCGACCGACGCCGAGCGCATCGACAGGGTCAGGGGCCCCAAGGCCACGGGTGCGCTCCTGCTCGACGAACTGACACGGGACCGCGACCTCTCCGCGTTCGTTCTCTTCTCGTCCCTGGCCGGAACACTGGGAAGCCCGGGACAGGGCGCCTACGCCGCGGCCAACGCCGTCCTCGACGCGCTCGCCGAACAGCGGAGGGCGGAGGGCCTTCCCGCCACCTCCCTGGCGTGGGGCCCTTGGGCCGGCGACGGCATGGCGGCGGAGGCCGGTGGCCGGCGCCGCGGCCAGGGAGCCGTGACAGCACTCGATCCCGGTCTCGCCCTCTCCGCACTCGGTGCCGCGCTCGACACGCGTGCCACCACCCAACTGGTCGTGGACGCCGACTGGGCCGACTTCGTCCCTGCGTTCACCGCGGTCCGCCCCAGTGCGCTCCTCACGTCGGTGGCCCCTGCCGATCCCGGTCGCACTGCCGAACCGCGAGGCACCGAAGGCCCTGAAAGCGCCCTGCGCTCACGCATCGCCGGGATGCCGCGCGAGGCGGGACAGCGTCTCGTGGTGGAGGAGGTCCAAAGGCTCACGGCCCTGGTGCTGGGACACGACGGTGCCGAACAGGTGGGTGCGGAGCGGGCGTTCCGTGATCTGGGCGTGGATTCCCTGATCGCGGTCGAGCTGCGCAACGTCCTGGCTGCCGTGTCGGGTGTGCCGCTCCCCGCGACGGCCGTCTTCGACCACCCCACGCCCCGGGTGCTGGCCGCTTTCCTGTACGGCGAGTTGTTCGGGGACGATGTCGTCACCGTGGTCGACGCGGAGAGCGGCAGCGCGGTCGAGCTGGACGAGCCCGTGGCGATCGTCGGGATGGCGTGCCGCTTCCCGGGTGGTGTGGAGTCGCCGGAAGACCTGTGGACTCTCCTCGTCGACGGCCGTGACGGCATCGGCGACTTCCCGACCGACCGCGGCTGGGACCTCGACGTGCTCTTCGCCCCTGCCCCGGACAACCCCTACGCCAGCCACACCGCACGCGGCGGGTTCCTGTCCGATGTCGGTGGTTTTGATGCGGAGTTCTTCGGGGTGTCGCCGCGTGAGGCGTTGGCGATGGATCCGCAGCAGCGGTTGTTGCTGGAGACGTCGTGGGAGGCGGTGGAGCGGGCCGGTGTGGATCCGGCGTCGTTGCGTGGCAGTCGGACGGGTGTGTTCACGGGGACGAACGGTCAGGATTATCCGGCGTTGTTGGGTGTGTCGGAGGGTGACTTCGGCGGGTACGTGGGCACGGGCAACGCGGCGAGTGTGGCGTCGGGTCGTGTGTCGTATGTGCTGGGTCTTGAGGGTCCGGCGGTGACGGTGGACACGGCCTGTTCCTCGTCGTTGGTCGCTTTGCATCTGGCGGTGCAGTCGTTGCGGGCGGGGGAGTGTGATCTGGCGCTGGCCGGTGGTGTGACGGTGATGTCCACGCCGGGGGCTTTCGTGGAGTTCAGCCGGCAGGGTGGGCTGGCTGGCGATGGCCGGTGCAAGGCGTTCGGTGAGGGTGCGGACGGTACGGGCTGGGGTGAGGGCGCGGGTGTGCTGTTGGTGGAGCGCCTGTCGGATGCCCGCCGCCTGGGGCACCGTGTGCTGGCGGTGGTGCGGGGTTCGGCTGTGAATCAGGACGGTGCGTCGAATGGTCTGACGGCTCCGAATGGTCCGTCGCAGCAGCGGGTGGTCCGGGCGGCTTTGTCGTCCGCGGGGTTGTCGGCTGCGGATGTGGATGTGGTGGAGGCGCACGGGACGGGTACGCGGCTGGGTGATCCGATTGAGGCGCAGGCGTTGCTGGCGACGTATGGCCGGGACCGTGATGCGGGTCGTCCGTTGTGGTTGGGGTCGGTGAAGTCGAACCTGGGGCATACGCAGGCTGCTGCGGGTGTGGCGGGTGTGATCAAGATGGTGGAGGCGTTGCGGCACGGTGTCCTGCCCGCCACGCTCCATGTCGATGAGCCGTCGTCGCATGTGGACTGGTCGTCGGGGGCGGTGCGGCTGCTGACGGAACGCCGGGTGTGGCCCGATGCGGGTCGTCCGCGCCGGGCGGGTGTGTCGTCGTTCGGCCTCTCCGGCACCAACGCCCACGTCATTCTGGAACAGGCGCTTGAGGAGGCAGATCCTCATGATCTCGGGTCGGATGACGACGCGGTGCTGCTGCCGTGGCTCCTGAGCGGCCGCAACGAGGCTGCCCTGCGCGCCCAGGCCGGAAGACTGCTCGAGACGCTCAAGGAACGTAACCACTCGGCGCCCGTCCACATGGCCCGCGCTCTGGCCACCACCCGGAGCTCCTTCGAGCAGCGTGCCGTCATCCTCGCTGCCACCCACCAAGAGCTTGCCGAGGAACTGCGGAACCTCCACTTGGGCGCAACGGGCCTCCGCACGCTCCTGGGCGAGGCACGCAGCGGTGGTCGGACGGCGTTCCTGTTCTCGGGGCAGGGTGCGCAGTGTCCGGGTATGGGCCGGGAGTTGTACGAGGCCTTCCCGGTGTTCGCGGAGGCTTTCGACGCGGTGTGCGCGCAGGTCGGTGAGGAGCTGCGTGAGGTCGTGTTCGGTGAGGACGCAGATCGGCTGAGCCGTACGGAGTGGACGCAGCCCGCGTTGTTCGCGGTCGAGGTGGCCTTGTTCCGCCTGATGGAGTCCTTCGGTGTCCGTCCCGACGTCCTGATCGGCCACTCCATCGGTGAGATCGCTGCCGCGCACGTGGCGGGGGTGATGTCGCTGGAGGACGGGTGTGCCCTGGTGGTGGCGCGGGGCCGGCTGATGCAGGAGTTGCCTGCCGGTGGCGTGATGGTGGCCGTGGAGGCCGCCGAGGCGGAGGTGCTGCCCCTGCTGGAAGGGCGTGCGGGTGAGGTGTCGGTCGCGGCGGTCAACGGCCCCCGCGCCGTGGTCATCGCAGGCACGGAGTCGGCCGTTGAGCAGGTCGCCTCCGAGCTGACGGCGCAGGGACGGCGCACCACCCGTCTGCGCGTGTCCCACGCCTTCCACTCGCCGCTGATGGAGCCGATGCTCGACGCCTTCCGCGAGGTGGCCGAGCGCATCGACTACGCCTCCCCGACGATCCCGGTCGTGTCGAACGTGACCGGACGCCTCGCCGCCGAGGGCGAGTTGACCTCCGCCGACTACTGGGTGCGCCACGTCCGCGAGGCCGTCCGTTTCGCCGACGGCATCACCGCACTCAGCGCCCAGGGTGTGACCCGTTTCCTGGAGATCGGCCCCGACGGCACCCTCACCGCCCTGGCCCGCACCGCGCTCGCCGACGACGCCTCGCTCCTCACCCCGGCCCTCCGCAAGGACACCCCGGAACACACCGCCGTACTCCGCGCGATCGCACTGCTCCACGTCGACGGAGCGGAGATCGACTGGGATACCGTGATCGGCCCGTGCTCAACCGTCGGTGTCGACCTGCCCACGTACGCCTTCCAGCGCACGCGCTTCTGGCCCACGGTCACCGCGCACGCCGTGGCATCTGCCACCGCGTCCGACCTGCGGGGCGACGCGTCGTTCTGGTCGGTGGTGGAGCAGGGGGCACCGGACCTGGCGGACACGCTCGGGGTGCCCGAGGAGGCGCTGAGTGCCGTTCTGCCGGCGTTGGCGGAACTCCGCCGCGAGCACGGGGAACGCGCCGAGGTCGACGGCTGGCGCTACCGTGTCGACTGGGAGCCGGTGGAGCTACCCACCCAACGTACCCTCGGCGGACGCTGGTTGCTGCTGCAGGCATCCGGTGACCTCCCGCTGGAGGGGATCGAGCGGTTCGTTCCCGGACTGCAGCGGGTCACCTGCGATGCCCGGGACCGAGAAGGGCCGGCCCGCGCCCTGGAAGCCGCCGTCGACGGCGCCGAGCCGGCCGGCGTGCTCTCGTGCCTGGCCATGCCCGTGACCGGTGTCGGAGAGGCAGAGCAGGACTCCGAGGCGAACCCCGGCGTCGTCGGGACGATGGCGCTCGTCCAGGCCCTCGGCGACCTCGGGGCGTCGGCGCCGCTGTGGGTCCTCACCCAGGCCGCTTTCGGACCCGGCCGTGCGCCCGGCGACCCGGCGCAGGCCGCCGTCTGGGGGTTCGGGCGGGTGGCGGCGCTGGAACACCCGGAACGCTGGGGCGGTCTGGTCGATCTGGCGCCACAGCCGGGAGACGACGAACTCGTCGCGCTCGTCTCGGTGTTGAACCACGGCGGCGAGGACCAGGTGGCGGTGCGCGGTGCGGCGGTCCTTGCCCGACGACTGCGTCCGGCACCGCCGTCCACGTCGGCGGCGGCCTCGTTCGGTGGTGACGGCGACTGCCGCGTTCCCCGGCGCCTCCTGGTCACCGGCGGCACCGGCGCGCTCGGTGTGCGCGTCGCCGAATGGTTCGCCGGGCGGGGGACCAGGGAACTCGTCCTCGCGAGCCGCGGCGGCAGCGACGTCGAAGGGCTGGCCGGTACGGTCGCCCGGCTGGAGGCGGCCGGCGCGGAACGCGTCGACGTCGTCGCCTGCGACGTCGCCGACCGCGCCCAGGTCGCCGCACTGCTCGCAGATCACCGGGTCGACGGCGTCGCCCACGTGGCGGGAATACTGGACGTCGAACCGATCGACGCGACGACGCCCGCCCGGGCGGAGCGGATCATGGCGGCGAAGGCGATGGGCGCCGTACACCTGGACGAGCTGACGCGGGACGAGGACCTCGACACCTTCGTGGTGTTCTCGTCGATCGCCGGAGTGTGGGGGAGCGGCGGACAGGCGGTGTACGCGGCCGCCAACGCGTGGGCCGATGCCGTGGTGGAGGCCCGTCGCGCCCGCGGTGCGATGGGTGTGTCGGTGGCCTGGGGCCCCTGGTCGGGCGGCGGGATGGTCTCGGAGGGGGGCGCGGCGGAGCTGGAGCGTCGTGGCCTGCGGGTGATGGATCCGGAACGTGCCCTGCTGGGACTCGAGTCGGCGTTGGCCGGGAGCGACGGCACGGCGATCGTGGCCGATGTGGACTGGGAACGCTTCGTTCCGGCGTTCACCAGCCGTCGTGCCGCGCCCCTTCTCACCGGCCTTCCCCAGGCTGTCGGGGCGCTGGGAGAGTCCGACGCGGTGTGGCCGGAGCCCGGTGCCGGGGGAGGGCTGCCCGCCCTGGTCGAGCAGGTGGCCGCCCTGTCGCCGCAGGCGCGCGCCGAAGCCCTCCTCGGCCATGTGAGGCGGGTCGCGGCCCGGGCCCTAGGACACACCGACAGCAGTGGTGTCGGCGCCGATCGGGCCTTCCGTGACATGGGGTTCGACTCGCTCACCGCGGTGGAGCTGCGCAACGGTCTGATCAAGGACACCGGTCTCTCGCTGCCGGCGACCCTGGTCTTCGACCATCCCACCCCGGCCGCGCTGGCACGATACCTGGACGCCGAACTCTCCGGTGAGGGCGGGACGATGGCGACCATGCTGGCCGACCTGGAGACCAGTGTGGCCCGCATCATGAAGGCCGGCCCCGACCAGGATGCCCGCACGCTGCTCGGCGCCCGGCTCAGGGCTCTCCTGGGTGAGATCGAGACGGTCGGCGGCGACGGGGCCGACGACGGCGGGACGCACGACGGACTGTCCCTCGGCGACCTGCTGGAGGGTGCCAGTGACGAGGAGCTCTTCGACCTCATCAGCCGCGAGTTGGAGCAGTAGCGACGGGTGCCGGCCACGGGTGCCGACCGCGCAGCGAGCCCACGGGCCCCGGTCGGCGGACGTCGGCAAACGGTACCGGCCGCGCAGCCTGACCGGAGGTGGTCAGCCCGGCGAACGCCCCCGTACACGGCCCGGCGGCCGTACCGATAGGGACGGTACGGCCGCCGGGCCCTCGCGGGGCGGTGCGGCGTCGGCCGCTGGGTGGCTGTGGTGCCTGGTCGAGGAGGTGGCCCCAGGGAGGAGGGACGCTGTTACTTGATGAAATCCGGCAGTACCCGCGGTGGCCACTGGCCGACCGACAGCATGCCCATGGAATGGGCACGTGCCACAAGAGCGGCGCGATTGGGCGCCTTGAGCTTCCGCAGCATCAGGCCGACGTGGTATTCGACACCCTGCCGACTGAGGTAGAGCCGGGAGGCGAGCTGGACCGTGGAGGCGCCGCTGGCGACCCCTTCGAGGACCTGCGCGTCGAGCTTGCTGAGCATCCGGTCCTTGGGGTTGACGACGCCGCCGTCGGCGTCCGTTCCCGTCACCGCGTCGTCCGGCCGCACCTGCACCACGATGCCCGACACGAGGCCGGTGGTGTTCTGGACGGCGATGCCCGTCAGCTCTCCCGAGAAGGCCCGGCCCTCGTCCCCGAGACCGACCATGCGTGAGGCGAAGCGGGTGCAGCGCCCCTCCGACAGCCGGTTGAAGTGCCGTTTCAGCACCGAGGGGGAGCTGGGGTGCAGCAGTTCGTACAGATTCCGTCCGCAGACGTCGGCCGAGGTGCGGCCGAACGGGACGGAGAAGTCGGGCTCCGCCGCCACGATGTGCATGTCGGTGTCGATGTGCGCCGTGTACAGGCGGCGATTGGCCTCCAGGTGTGGCCGGCCGTCATGCTGCGTTCGTTGAGGGGCCGAGGAAGTGTGCGGAGCCGCGGCCCTGTCTCTGTTGTGCCAGGGGCCTGCTATTCGCGTGGTCACTGCGAAACGCACCGTCTTTCTGGATTCAACTGTGGGGGATTACTGCCCGGGGGCGATTTTACTGAGAGGCGGGTCGGGCTTGCCGTGTCGGCAGCCTTGGTCGGTGACCCGTCAGGAGCGCCTTTGAGCACCTGCGGTCGAGACTAGGAATGGGCTCGCAGACGGGTCAAGCAAACTTTTGCTTGGCGCCAAAACACTGTGGTTCGGTGGTTCGGTGGTGCGGTCGTGGGCGATGCGGAGAGGGCACCGCCGACGGTCATCACCCGTTCCTGAGCGGCCAGTTGGTCAGGTGACGGCCCCGTCACGCCTCGATGTCGGCTCCGAAACCCCGGAGCGGTGCGGGCGATGCCGCGCGCCACCGGAATGCAACGGGCGCGTGTCCGTTTCCTCGTGCACAGTGCCCGAATCCCCGCGGTGCGGTGCCCGGTTGGTGCCCGGTTCACGACCGCTGTTCTCCGTCGAGCTTCTTGAGCGCGGGGCGCAGTTCGGGACGTCCCCGAATTCCGAGCTTGCGGTACGCGTTGGTGAGGTGTTTCTCCACCATGCGTGACGACGTGCCCAGTTGACTGGAGATTTCCGAGTTGCTGAGGCCGGTCGCGGCGAGCCGGGTGACCTTGCGCTCCGACGGGGTGAGCCGGTTGCCGGACGTGCCGGATTTCCCTGCTTTCTTGGCTTGTTTGCCGCGTATCCATGCGGCCGGCTCCGGGATGTCGTGCTCCTCGATCAGCTGCTGTGCCCGTTCGAGGGCGGAGGAACTCCGGCTTCGCCCCGTTTCAGGGCGGGTGGCCAGTGCATACAGGGCCCGGCACAGGTCGTAGGCGTTGTTGCCCTTCTCCAGCAGTGCGACGGCCTCTTCGAGCACCTCGGTGCCCCGTCGTCCGGGGGTGACCCGGCCCAGGACGATCAGGGAGCGGCCGAGCCAGCTGTCGGAGCCCCAGGCGCGGTAGCGGCCCACCTCCAGTTCCGCGGCGGCCAGTGCCTCCTCGGGTTCGCCGAGGCGGTGGTGCATGAGGGCGACGCACGAGGACCACGGCAGGACGACCGGGTTGAGCCAGCCGATCCGCTCGGTGTGCCGGCCCGCCGTCCGGAAGTGGTCGAGCGCGGTCCGCGGTTCGTCGCGCCGGGCCGCCAGCGAGCCGCGCGCGGCGTGCAGCAGCGCGGCCAGATGCTGGTTCTCGGTGTGCAGTCGGTGCTGCGTGAGGATCTGCTCCGCCAGCTCCGGCCGGCCGGTGTTCATGGCGACGATCGCGAGAACGGCCGCGCACACGGTCGGTAGTCCGCTGGTCTCCGGGCCCGCGAGGGCGTCGGCCTGGATGATCTTCTCCTGGGCGTAGGCCCGTTGCCCGTCGGCGAGCGCGACCAGGGCCTGCTCGCAGTGGATGACGGCCTGCTCCACGTCACCGCCCCGGCGCTGTGCCAGCCTGTTGGCCTCACGGAGCCAGTTGGCCGCGCCCTCCACCTGCCCGGTCCCGGCGAGGATGTTGACCGCCAGCGGCACGGTGGTGTGGACGTGCTCGGGGGTGGGGGGTTCCTGCTCCAGAAGCCGGGTGCACAGTCCCGTCAGCTGCTCCGCGGGGACGGTGTTGGCGACGAACGCGATGTGCATCAGGGACGTGACCAGCTCCCGTTCCCCCGTGGTGGCGAGCCGGGGCGACGGCCCCAGCGCACGGAAACGGCGCAGCGCGCGCTGGATGTGCTCGGGGTCCTGCGCCGACAGGATGTGCTCGCGCGCCTCCAGCCGCAGGGCCAGTTCGCGTTCCACCCAGTCCTCGGTGCCCGCGTGGCCCAGCTCCTCGGCGACGGCGGCCCGGATGGTGTCGATGCGGAAGGCGGGCGGGTCCATCTGCAACGGTCCCAGCCGCGCGATGGCGTCGGCGCGCTCCCGCACGGAGTCGAGGAGCGGGACCGCTTCCACCACGTGCCGCAGCGAGGCCGCGGTCGCGAAGCTGCGCTCGGCGGTGGCGAGGTCGATCAGCAGCAGGGCCCTGTCGCGTCCCGAGAGGGAGGGGTCCAGCAGGGCCCGTCGCAGATAACGCGCCGCGTCCCGGGGCGAACCGCGGCGCAGGGCGCTGTCCGCGGCGGTCCGCAGGATCCGCACCGCCTCCGGACCGTGCAGGCTGATCGCCCCCATCAGCTGCTCCGCGGCGAGTTCCGCCGGATGGCCGGTGCGGTGCAGCAGTTCCGCCGCGACCCCGCGCATGGCGGTGCGCTCCTCGGCGGGCATGCTCTCCTCGAGCAGGTCCCGCAGCACCGTCCCCGCGGTGAGCCGGAAGTGGCGCGGGTCGACCAGGCCTGCGCGGCGCAGCACGTCGATCGACTCCGTCAGACCCAGGTCGTCGAGTTCGGCGAGGTGCGCCACGAACGGGGCGTCCGCGGCCGTGCCGAGCACGGTCAGGGCGTGGGCGGCCCGGCGCACATGGTCCGGCTGCGAGCGGAAGAACGCCTCGAGACGCTGGCGCACGCGCTCCGGGCGCAAGGTCGCGGCGACGGCGGCGTGCGCCGCCGTGGGGCGCAGCCGCAGATAGTGCGCCTCGTCCAGCACCGTCCGCAGTAGCAGGGGATTGCCTCCGGAACGCGCCGACACGGTCTCCACGAACACCGCGTCCGTCGGCTCCCGGAAGGTCTGCTCCACCAGCAGGCGGATGCTGTCGGCGCCGAGAGCGGACAGCTCCAGCGTCCGGTGGTGGGGAGGCCGGGCGCACGCGTGGGGGACCTCGGCGGCGGACGGTCCCGGCGCGCCCAGCCAAGGGGTGAGCAGGTCGCGCACGTGCTGCTGGTTGCCGCGCACGTCGCCGGGGAGCACAGAGAACACGAAGAGGATCGGCCATCGCGCGCGCTGCGCGAGAGGCAGCGCGAGGGCCTGCAGGGACTCGGTGTCCGCCCACTGGAGGTCGTCCACCATGAGGACCACGGGCCGCGCCTCGGTGATGGAGCCGAGGAGTCCAGCCAGCCAGCGGGGGACCTGCTGCCAGGTGAGCGCGGACCACGGAGGGAGCGGCGTGACCGGATCGTCCGTCGGGATCGCGGTCCACGTGCCGCCGGGGAGCGAGGCGGCGGCCTTCCGCAGCCACCCGACGAAGTCCTCGGGCGGCACGACGGCCCGCAAGGAGTCCACCAACTGCCGGACCACGCCCAGCCGGAACCACTCCTCGGCCGCCGAGGCCTGGGCCCTGAGCAGCAGGAACCCCTGTTCGCGGGTGAGTGTGGACAGGGCGTCGAGGAACGCCGAGCGGCCCACCCCCATGGGCCCCTGGACGACCAGCGACGAACCCTGCCCGCCTTCGGCGCGGCGCAGCGCGGCGGCGGCCTCGGCCAGTGCCGATTCGCGTTCCAGTAACACGGTGGTGGTACTTCCCCTCATGTGCGCGGTGTTCTGCTCGGCTGCCGACGTGCTACCGGTGCCGCGGGCCGGGAAGGCCGGTCGGCTGCCGGCGACGGGGCGCGGCGAGGGAGGCAGCGCCCGTCGCTCGGGCGGGGCGAGGAAAATTCTTGGATTCGCTCATGCCGGATGAACTCCCGCAGGTGCAATCAGAGTTCCCTGAAAGCTAGCCTCGAAGTTTCGTGACGGTCCGCCGACGGAGTCGGTGGACCGTTTTCGTGCCGTGGGCTGAGGCTGTGCAGACCGAAGATCCGAGTGTCGCCTCGGGATGGCGCCGGGTTCCACTGTTCCGGGTGTTGAGGTGCTGTCGAAGAAACGGGGAATCCGTTGGTCAGCCAGGGTCGGGCAGTTGGGTGAGCCGGTCGAGGGCGGCGGTGATGTGACCGGTCCAGGGCCAGTGCCGGGCCAGGCGGAGGATTCGCCGACGGCCGGTGGTCACGAGCTGTCCGGCCGCGGTGAACAGACGGAGCCGCAGTCGGCGGGGCTCCCAGAGCCTGGCCTTGCCGGTCAGCGCGAGCATCGGCATCCTCCCCCAGACTTCGTCCGGGGGCACCCCCAGCCAGCAGGTCGAGAGCGATCTGCACGATCTCCAGCCAGATCCGGTTCTGGGCGGTGCGGTGCAGAGGCAGGTTCCGCAGCCCGGTGGCCCGGGCGGCCCGGATGCGGTCCTCGGCCCGGGCCCGCAGCCGGTGACGGAGCTCGAGCTCGGCGATCGGACGGTCGGCGGTGTTGGTGGCGAAACAGGTCAGCCGCATGCCGTCCGCATCCGTGAGCCGCAATTGGGCCCCGGGGTGCGGTCGTTCCTTGCGGACGATCAACCGCATGCCCTTGGGCCAGCCGTCCAGGACGTCGCCGGTGAGTTCGGCGACCCAGGCGCCGTCGCGGATCTCGCCGCCGGTCTCGACGGCCGCCGTCCAGGCCGATGCCGGAACCTTCAGCACATGCTGATGGATCGCCTCGGTGATCACCATGCCGACCGAGTAGGACAGCCACCGTCCCCGCTGAGCGAGCCAGGCGACGAAGTCGTGGGTGCCGCCCGCGGAGTCGGTGCGGATCAGGGTCCGGCGCCCGCGCCGGTACTTCTTCGGCAGCTGGACCAGGGCCAGTTGGGCGACGGTGATGTGGTCGACCGCCGTGTTCGATCCCGCATTGCCTGGTCTGAGCAGGGCCGCGACCGGTTCACCGGTGCCGCCCGGTCCGTGGTCGACGAACCCCATCAGCGGGTGGTGGTCGTAGGTTCGCTTCCACGTGGGTGCGGTGTCCTCCTTGTCCGAGTGCGCGATCACCAGCACCCCGTCGAGGTCCACGGTCACCGTCCTGCCCGCATCAGGCGCTGTCCGGCCGGCCAACCGCCAGACACTTTCGCGGACTTCAGCCCGCGCGGCACGGATGACCCGCAGGGCCTTCTCCCCGGAGGCGGCGAGGGTGTCGATGAGGCGAGAGACCGTCGGGTCGGAGGCGACCGGTCCGAACACGGTCGGCTCGGCCTGCAGCACGCCGACATCCGCGAGGCAGTCCCCGCCCAGCGCGACCGCCAGGGCCACGTCCAGCAGGATCTTGCCCGGATCGTGCACCGCCCGAGCCTTCCGCCACGGCGTCAGCGCCGCCGATATCGCGGTGTCCAAGCCGGCCTTGCGGACGGTCTCGACCAGCAGCACGCCCCCGGCCTGCGAGACCACCGCCCGGCCGCCGCCCTCGATGCGGACACGCGGGTACGACCCGATACGCTTCTTCACCTGGAGAGTGCTTCTTTCCGTGCAGCCAACAGGACCCTAGACAAGTCCCATCGTTGCAGGTCAGGAGCACTCTCCGCTTATTTGATCAAGCATCGGACATCCACCTCGTGAAAGCGCGAGGCTAGCTTGAGCGTCAGCAGATCACAGCGAGGGGCGGGCAAGCAAGGGAAGACAAAGAACGATGGAGGAACGACATTGTGTGCCAGTCGCCCGAAGGCACATCGCTTTGCGAGGCGTTGCGTTCCTTGCCCGTCGGAACGGGGACCGCGACGGGCGAGGTGTCCGCCGCCGCGGGCGGGCCCGTCCGGCCGGACCCCGGTCCGAAGTGACACAGCGTGCCGGGTGGGCGGTCCGAGAGGGCGATGGCGGAGGGCCGTACGTGGTTCCCGCGGAACGGGAACAAGTGCGCTTCATTCCTGTGAAGGCCGTGTCACGGAAATGAGTCGGAATCCACTCCTCCAGTATTCAACGGGATTTTGAGAACGGTTTCATTCGGTGCCTCATTGCCGTCGGCGAGTTCGACTGGAAGTCAGCCCTTTCGGCATGAGTGACCGTTGGACAATTCACGGAACGACAATTGACTCACCGGTAACTCCGGGCAGCAACCGCCCCGGCAGTCACGTCCCGTGTGCGGCGGTGCCGGCGTCCGCCGACTCCAGGGCGTCCCGCAGCTCCCGCCGCCCCGACAACCCCAGCTTGCGGTACACGGAGGTCAGGTGGACCTCCACCGTCCGCTGTGTGACGAAGAGCCGCTCGGCGATCCACGCGTTGGACCGGCCGTCGGCTGCCAGCCGGGCCACCTGCGCCTCGCTGTGGGTCAGCGCCCCCAGGCCCCGCGAGACGGGACGGCGGGGCCGTGCGCCGGTGGCGAGCAGAGCCCGGTGGGCGACCCGGTGCAGCGAACGGGAACCGACGGTGTACGCCTCCTCCCAGCCCTGACGCAGGACCTCGCGGGCGGCCTTGTTGTATCCGAGCCGGTGGAGCATCTGCCCCCGGGCGACCCGCACCCGTGCCCGCAGCAGCGCCGCCCCCGTGTCCGCCAGCACCTGCTCGGCCTCCTCCAGCAGCGGCAGCCGTTCGTCGTCATCGACCGTCTCCGCCCAGAGCCCGAGGCCCGACCCCAGGGCGCACGGCAGGTGCGCGGCACGGGCGTGGCCGACGGCCTCCTCGGCCAGCGCGCGGGCCGCACGGCGGTCACCGAGCGCCAGATGCGCCCTCCCGGCCCAGTACCACCAGGGCGACACGGCCGGACTGACGCGCCGCCACTGCGCCTCCCGGCGCTCGCACTCCTCGAGGTGGGCCAGGGCGCGTTTGGGATCGTCCTTCGCCAGGTGCAGCCGGCCGCGGGCGCACAGCACCTCGTTCCACTGCCACGCCTCGTCCTGGACCGGATCGGGTATCTGCGCCTCCAGGAGGGAGGCTTCCGCCACGTCACCCCGGTCGAGAAGGGTGTGCAGCCGCACCGCGAGCGGCAGCGCCTGGTGCACGGTGGCCCGCGGGACGTCGACGTCCCGCAGCACCGCCGCGGTGGCGCGCAGCGCCTCGTCGAGTCCTCCGAGGCGCTGGTGCGCCATCGCGCTGAACGCCAGCAGACTCGGATGGATCCGGTCCGTCAGCGGGTCGGTGTCCTCCAGTAACTGCCGGTAGACGCGCTCCGCCTCGTGCGGCAGGTCGGCGTACAGCAACGCCAGACCGGCGGCACAGCGGAAGGGCATGGCGTCGGTGGTCGACGAGGCGCGGTCGGCGACGGTGCGGGCCGCGGCGACCGACTCGGCGACGCGGTCCAGGCGGCAGACGGAGATGACGGCACGGGCCGCGAGCAGGGCGCGCTCCTCGGCGGTCTCGCCGGGCAGCGAGACATCGAAGGTCACCGTCTCGAGCAGTTCGGTGTAGGCGGCACGGTTCGCCGAGGCCGCGAGCAGCATCTGCGCCTCCAGCAGATGCGGACTCGCCACACCGGACGAGGGCGCGGTCACGTCCGAGCGGTACCGGGCCAGCAGCGCCACCGCGTGGGCCACCTGCCCCCGGCGCGTCAGGGCCTCGGTCAGCGCGCCGAACGCCGTCAGCCGCAGTCCGGGCCGGGACGCCCGCTTCAGCGCCGCCGTCAGGTGGCGGACGCTCGCCGCGGGGTCCACCCTGGTCTCCGCCACACCCAGCTCGACGAGCAGGGCCAGGTCGCACGTGTCCTCGCTCCCCTCGGGCACACAGGGGCGCAGCAGTTCCACCGCCCGGTCCGGCGAGGAGCGCAGCATGGCGTCGCGGGCCGCCTCCCGCAGCACCGTCCGCGCCCACGGCTCCGGCGCCGTCGCGGCGCGGCGCAGGTGTTCGGCCACGTCGGCGGCGCTCGCCCCGCTGTCGTGGAGCAGCCGGGCGGCCCGTCGGTGCGCGGAGGCGAGTTCCTCCCCCGACATGTCACCGAGCACGGCCTTGCGCAGCAGGGCGTGCGCGAACGACCAGGTTCCGTCGCCGTTGGAGGTGACGAACCCGATGGAGCTCAGGACCAGCACCGAGCCGACGAAGGCGGTGCTGTCCAGATGGGCCAGCCGGGCGGACGTCTCCGGGGCCGCGCCGTCGCCGAGCACGGCCAGCGCGCGGGCCGCCTGCACGGTGGTCCGCGGCTGCCGGTGCAGCAGCCGCAGCGCACGCGGGCGGAAGGCCAGGACGTCGTCCTCGTCCATCGACGTGAAATGGGTGGCCGTGAGGGGAAGTTCCTCCTCCCGCAGCGCCGTGAGCAGCCGGGTCACCATCAGCGGATTGCCGTTGGTGGCGGCCAGGGCCGACTCCTGGAAGGCGGAGTCCGCCCCCGTCCCGACGAGCCGCCGGGTCAGCAGGCCGATGCCGGCGCCGGTGAGCGGCCGCGGACGCAGCACGTGGCACAGGGGGAGGGCCGCCACCTCGTTCAGGGACGCCACGTGGGCGCCGCTGGACCGGGCGAGCGCCAGGAGCACGGGCAGACCCGTCATACGCCGCGCGGTGTGGGCGAGGAACCGCAGGGACGCCGGGTCGGCCTCCTCGACGTCGTCGACGGCGATCACCAGCGGACCGGCCATCGCGGCCCGCCGGACGACCTCGTGCAGTTCGGCCAGGACCGAGAACGAGACGCTCGTGGCGCCGACGTCGTAGCGGAGCAGCCCCTGGGGCCGGGCCGTCGCCCCGCCGGGCGGGCTCGGCCACGCGGTCAGCGGCAGCCCGGCCGAACCGTCCGTGCTCAGGCCGGCCAGCAGGGCGTGCGTGGTGCTCAGCGGGAGGCGGTGCCCCGTCTGCCCGGCGCGCGTGTGCACGACGCGCAGGCGCAGCTCCCGGGCCTGCGTCATCAGCGCGTTCATCAGGGTCGTCTTGCCGATGCCGTCGGGACCCTCGAACACCACCAGCGCCGGCTCGCCCGCCGCGGTGCTCCGGAGCAGCCGGGCGATGAGGGCGAGTTCACGCTCGCGCTCCACCAGCTCCGGGCCCGGCCCCTCCGGCCGACGGTCCCGGGGACTGCTCCCGTGCGCAGCGGTCATCACCTTGTCCTCCCTCCCGGAGCACCGGCGGTGGTCCCGCGGGACGTCTGTGCGCGGCGCCGGGGGAGGTTCGGTGATGACCCGCCACCCCGCCCTGCACCTCTTCTGCACGCGTCATCCTGGCTTACCCGGAGCCGACTGGGAAGTCCGCGATCACGCGTGTCCCGCAGCGGGGACCTCGTCCCGGACGTCCTCGCCCGGGACCGGTGCGCCGCCCACCGACGCGCGGCGGCGCAGCGGCCGCACCCGGTCACGGCCCGGTGGGCGACCCGCTGTACAAGTGCAGCCGCTCCCGCCAGAGTCGGGTGTCCACCAGGGCGGCGTCGGACTCCGGCAGACACAGGTACACATCCCGGCTCCCGTCCTCCTCGGGCGTGGGCGCGATGTGCACCGTCGGCACCGGAAGGTCGGGGAACTCGTACCAGAACGGCCGTCCCGCGCCCAGGTCGATCCGGTACAGCGGGAACTGCGACCAGTTGTTGACCGACACGGACGTCGTCGACACGTCGGGCGCCCGTACCGACATCACATGACGGGACACCCCCTTGCGCCGGTAGGAGTCGAGGAAGGCGATCTCGTCGCGGATCTTGTCCTCGGTGTTGCTCTCCAGACAGCGCCGCACGTCCCGCGCGAGGGAACCCAGCGACGACTCGCGCAGCCGGCCCGCCGTGAGCGAAGTCCAGCTGTTGCTGACGCAGTTGCCCCAGTACGACGCCGGCAACGCGTCGCCCAGCCGGGGCCGCACGCCGACGATCAGCCCGAGCCACTCCGTCGCCTCGGCCGGCCGGTTCCGCAACTCGCCCAGCACCTGCCACAGATGGCCGGTCAGCGCGTCGTTCGTCGACACCCAGGCGCCGGGCTCCTGAAGGGTCCGCTGGGCCTCGGCCTTGAGCGCGGCGAGTTCCGCGGCCCCGAAGCGCGTCGTGACGGTGGCGAGCTTGTTGATCCCCGCCCGCAGTGTGGTCGTCAGATGCCGGATCCGGCCCGCGCCGACGAACGCCCGCGCCTCCCGCGTGACGGGGTCGGCGGACGGCCTGCCCAGGGCGTCCAGTGCACCGCGGTCGTGCGAGGGGTCCTCCCACGGCAGCCCGAGGTGCTCGCGCGACCAGCTCTCCAGGAAGGCGACGGTGCTGCCGCCGTCCGCCAGGGTGTGGTTGATAAGCACGCCGAGGACGGACCCGCCGCCCCTCATCCGGGTCAGCCGGATCTTCAGCAGGGGCGTGTCCTTGCCCACGACACCGAAGGCACTCACCTCGCGCAGCAGGTCCCCGATGACCGGCTGGGCGCGCAGGCCGTGGCCGTAGTCGCGCATCGGGTCGGCACAGGCCGCGTCGGTGAACCGCACGCCCGCGTCGGAGCACACCACGCTCAGCCCGCCGTCCGCGTCCCGCTCCAGGCGCCCGGCCAGCAGCGGGTAGCGGCGCAGCGTGCGCGCCAGGGAGTCGCGCAGCGCCGCGCCGTCGAGCGTGTCGCGGTAGAAGAACGTCAGCGGCGTGTACCACGGCCCGGTCAGCAGGTCGTAGCCGGTGAGCCGCACACGGCGGCCGTCCGCCTGCCCGGCGCGCACGGTGTGCACCCGCTCCACCCGGCTGTCGATGACGGTGCGGAAGGCGGGTACGCCCTTCCTCCCCGCCCGCGAGGCGGTGCTTCTCCTTGCCACGGCGGCCTCAGTCCCAGGCCACGAGCAGCTGGTCCACGCCGTAGTGCACGGCCCGGTCGCGCAGCGGAACCTCCTCGGCCGGCGTCGCCAGCCGCAGTGCCGGGAACCGCTCGAACAGGCTGCGCAGTCCGATGCGCATGCTGGCCCGCGCCAGGTGCTGGCCCAGGCACTGGTGCGCGCCGAAGCCCAGGGCGAGGTGCTTGCGCGGGACGCGGGTCACGTCCAGCCGGTCGGGGTCGTCGAAGACCTCCGGGTCGCGGTTGGCGGCGGGCAGCGACAGCACGACCGTCTGACCGGCCTTGATGGTGGTGCCGCCGATCTCGACGTCCTCCAGCGCGCACCGGCTCGACCCCATCTGCGAGATCGTCAGGTACCGCAGGAGCTCGTCCACCGCGCCGGCCTCGTACAGCTCCGGGCGGGCGCGCAGCAGGGCCAGCTGGTCCGGGTGCTCCAGCAGCGCGAAGGTGCTCAGGGCCAGCATGTTCGGGGTGGTGTCGAGCGAGCCGCCGAGGGTGAGGACCGCCAGGTTGACCAGTTCGTCCTCGGTCAGTTCACCGCTCGCCGCGAGCCGCCCGAAGAAGTCCTCGCCGCGCTGCGCCATCCGCTCCCGCACCATCGGCCGGATCAGCGCGTCCATCGACTCCACGTGGTGGATGAACTCCTCCAGCGTGTACGTCAGGGTCATCAGCGCGCCGAAGTGCTCCTGGATGCCGTCCATCAGCTCCGGGGAGACGTCCATCAGCGAACACACCGAGCGCAGACTGACCTTCTCCGCGAAGTCGGTCACCAGGTCGGCGGGGGAGCCCTGCGCGGCCATCGCCTCCAGCGCCCCGTCGACGATCCGCGTCAGCTGCGGTTCGTAGCTCTGGATGCGGCGCAGCGTGAAGTGGCCGGCCAGCAGCCGCCGGTACTTGGTGTGCTCGGGGGCGTCCATCTTCGCGAAGGAGCCGGGCGGCGAGGGCTGCGGCGCGTACTCGGTCATCGGGAACGGCGGCGCGACCACGTGCGCCAGCAGTTCGTTGCGGTGGCTGAAGCGGTCGTCGGCGAGGATCTGCCGGACCAGGTCGTGGCGGGTCACCAGCCAGCCCGAGGTGTCCTTGGGGGCCACCTGGAAGGTCACGGGACTGACCGGTTCCTCGGCGCGCAGCCGGGAGTACTCGGCGGGCGGGTCGAACGGGCACCTTCCGCGTTCCGAGGGGATCACGGGCGGGCCGGGCCTGGGCTTCATGAAGTCACTCCGTCGGCAGGGTGGGGGAGGGTCGGTAGGGGGTGGGGCCCGGCCTCACGCGCGGTGCACCCGCAGCGGCAGGTGCCGTGCGCCGAAGACGTTGGTGCCGTGCCAGGTGAGCCGCACCGAAGGGTCGACGGCGATGCGGTCGTACCGGTCGAGCAGGGCCTCCAGCGCGATCCGGCCCTCCAGCCGGGCCAGCGGGGCCCCGATGCAGTAGTGGATGCCGTGTCCGAACGCCGCCTGGCGGGAGTTGGAGCGGCCCGCGCGGAACTCGTCGGCGCCCTCGAAGACCCGCTCGTCGCGGTTGGCCGACAGCAGCCAGAGGTGGACCAGCGTGTCGGGGCCGACCGCCGTTCCGGCGACGGTCGTCCCGGTGGTGGTGACCCGCTCGATCCGGGTGAAGGGCGGACGCAGCCGCAGCGTCTCCTCGATCACCGCCGGGATCAGCGAGCGGTCCGCGCGCACCTTCGCCAGCAGTTCGGGGTCACGGTCCAGGCAGAGCAGCGCATTGCCCACGAGCACCGAGGTGGTGATGTGCCCGGCGAGCAGCAGCAGGGTCGCGAAGCTCGCGATGTCCTCGTCCTCCAGCCGCTCGCCGTCGACCTCGGCGCCGACCAGGGTGCTCAGCAGGTCGCCGGTCGGCTCCCTGCGCCGGGCCTCGATGAAGCCCTGGAGGTAGGCGGAAATGGTGACCGCCGTCTCCTCCATCCGGCGCACGCTCTCCGGGTCCTCCGGGTCGGTGGACAGCAGCTGGTCCGCCCAGCCCTGGAAGCGGTCGCGGTCCTCGGCCGGGACCCCCAGCATGCGGGCGATGACCGTCACCGGCAGCGGGTTGGCCAGCGTGTCCACCAGGTCGAAGGCGTCCTCGGGAGCCGCGTCCAGCAACTGCCCGGTCAGCTCTGTGATCCACGGCTCGAGACCGGCGATCAGCCCCGGCGTGAAGGCCTTGCTCACCAGACGGCGCATCTTGCCGTGCAGCGGCGGGTCCAGCAGGAGCAGCGTGCCGCGCGGAGCCTGCTTCTCACCGCCCGACAGCCTGCCCACGGTGTCCGAGGAGAACGTCGCGGGATCGGCGAGGATCCGCTGCACGTCCGAGTGACGGAACACGTGCACATGACCGGCGCCGTCGCGCCAGGCCGGCTGCTCCTCGCGCATCCGGGCCGCCCAGGCCAGCAGGGCGACGCCGCCGTCCGGCTCCACGGCCGGCGGGCGTTCGGGCGCGGAGTTGGCCCCGGGCGCCGGGTCGAGTGTGTCCGGGGTGCTTTGCTGCGCCACCCAGGTCCCCTTTCGCAGGTGTCGTACGACGGCTCCGGCAGGCGGCGTTCCGCATCGCCGGCCGGGCTGCCCGATCGCCCGGTCACTCCAGCACGGGGGCGCCGCGCCGGGCCAGCGCGGGCCGCGAGGTCTAGGGATTCACCGAGTCCTGGCCGCGACGGCGCGGCCAGGACCCCTCCGGTGCGGCGCGGCGTGCGAAGTTCTGGAGGAAACCCCAGTCAGCGGTCGCCGCACGGCCGAACCCCGGTGCGGGCACCGCAAGATGGGCTCGCTCCGGCATCCCACGCAAGCGACGAGCGCACAGGAGGCCCGCATGGACATCACGATCGACCATGACAAGTGCATTGGCGCCGGCCAGTGCGCCCTCATCGCACCCGAGGTCTTCGACCAGGACGACGACGGAATGGCCCTGCTGCTCGTCGACCGACCCGGGGCCGCGCAGGCCCCCGCCGTGCGGGAGGCCGCCGAGTCCTGCCCGCTGAGCGCCATTTCCGTGGCGGAGGACCGGCGCGGGGCGGCCTGAGCGCCACCCCGGTTCGCCCCCACGGACCCGACGAGGAGAGGAACCCATGCGCGTCCTGTTCGCCGGCCTGCCGGAGAAGTCGCACGTCTTCACCATGGTGCCGCTGGCCTGGGCCCTGACGGCCGCCGGGCACGAGGTGCTGATGGCCAACGCACCGTCCCTGAACGACGCCGTCACCGGCGCCGGCCTCGTCGCCGCCCCGGTCGGCACCGACCACGACCTGCACCGCGAGATGGCCGTCGCCCGCGACTCCCAGGACGCCGACGTCGCCAACTGGAGCCGCCTCGGCTACGGCGACGTCGACCACGCGAGCCTCGTCGAGCGCTACTCGATCAGCGTCCCCTACGGATTCGCCCGCTACAACGACCCGATCCTCGACGACCTCGTCGCCCTCGCCCGCGACTGGCGCCCCGACCTGATCATCCGCGACCCCATCGCCTACGCGGGCGGTATCGCCGCCCGTGCCTGCGGCGCCGCGCACGCACGCCTGCTGTGGTGCGCCGACGTCTACGGACAGGCCCGCCGCACCTTCGTCGAACTCGCCCTCGACATGCCCGAGGACCGGCGTGCCGACCCGCTCGCCGACTGGATCGACGAACGCGGCAGCGCCCACGGCGTGCGCTGCGACGAGGAACTGCTCAACGGCCAGTTCACCCTCGACACACTGCCGCAGAGCCTGCGCCCCGCCAGCGACCTGAAGCAGCTCTCCATGCGGTACGTGCCCTACAACGGCACCGCCGTGCAGTGGGACTGGCTGCGCGAACAGCCCAAGCGGCCCCGGATCTGCGTCACCCTGGGCCGCACCAACACCGAGGCCTACGGCGGCGACTACGTGGACGTCGCCGACCTGCTGAGCGCCCTGTCCCGGCTCGACGCCGACATCGTCGCCGCGCTCATGCCCGAACAGGCCGAGGACCTCGACGACCTGCCCGCCAACGTCCGCGCCGTCAGCGGGGTGGCGCTCAGCACCCTGCTGCCCACCTGCTCCGCCGTGGTCCACCACGGCGGCTGGGGCACCTTCTCCACCGCCCTGGTCAACGCCGTGCCGCAGCTCGCCCTGTCCACCCTCGTCGCCGACCAGGAACTGCGCGGCCGGAGCCTGGAGGACAACGGCGCGGGCCTCTTCCTGCACCACTCCGAAGCCGACCCGGACCGGGTCACGGACCTCACCCGGCGCCTCCTGGAGGAACCCTCCTTCACCACCGCCGCACGCCGGCTGCGCGACGAGTCCGCAGCCATGCCCACCCCGCACGCCGTCGTCCCGGAACTCGAACGTCTCACCGCGGCCCGCTGAACCACCCACCGCGGTCGCCGCGCCCACAACCGCACGCCCTGAGGAAGGAGGACGGCGCCCGCTCGGTACGCCCGCTGACGCGCGCCGCACCCCGATGAGTAAGACGCGCATCCTGGTGACCGGCGGGGCCGGCTTCATCGGATCCCACTACGTCCGCACCCTGCTCGGCCCCCTCGGCCCCGACGACGTCACCGTCACCGTCCTCGACGCCTTCACCTACGCGGCCAACCCGGCCAACCTCGACCCGGTGGCGGACTCCCCCCGCTACCGGCTCGTCATCGGCGACATCTGCGACAGCGAGCACGTCGACCGGCTGATGGCCGAACACGACCAGGTCGTGCACTTCGCCGCCGAGTCGCACGTCGACCGCTCCCTCGCCAGCGCCACCGAGTTCGTGCGCTCCAACGTCCTGGGCACCCAGACCCTCCTGGACGCCGCGCTGCGCCACGGCATCGACCGGTTCGTGCACATCTCCACCGACGAGGTCTACGGCTCCATCCCCGAGGGCTCCTGCTCCGAGGAACAGCCCCTGCACCCCAACTCGCCGTACGCGGCGTCCAAGGCGTCCAGCGACCTCATCGCCCTGGCCTACCACCGC
Source organism: Streptomyces sp. NBC_01635 (assembly GCF_045209715.1). NCBI lineage: Bacteria > Bacillati > Actinomycetota > Actinomycetes > Kitasatosporales > Streptomycetaceae > Streptomyces > Streptomyces sp. NBC_01635. Next base: position 8,174,556 of record NZ_CP109277.1, read on the forward strand.
TCCCACGGGCTGGACGTGCGCGTCACCCGGTGCTCGAACAACTACGGGCACCACCAGTTCCCCGAAAAGATCATCCCGCTGTTCGTCACCCGCCTCCTCGCGGGCGGCAAGGTCCCCCTCTACGGTGACGGCCTGAACGTGCGCGACTGGCTCCACGTCGACGACCACGTCCGCGCCGTCGAGCTAGTCCGCACCGGGGGGAGGGCCGGCGAGGTCTACAACATCGGCGGCGGCACCGAACTCGACAACCGCGGTCTGACCGCGCTGCTCCTGGAGGCCTGCGGCGCCGACTGGGACAGCGTGGAGTACGTCACCGACCGCAAGGGCCACGACCGCCGCTACTCCGTGGACTGGCGCAAGGCCCACGTCGAGCTCGGCTACAAGCCGCAGAAGGACTTCACCGAGGGCCTCGCCGAGACGGTCGCCTGGTACCGGGACAACCGCCAGGTGTGGGGCCGGGCGCTCGACCCGGACCGGACGGCCGGGACCGCGCCGTGCTGACCTGGCGCACCCTCGGCCCGCTGCGGGTGTCGCACGGCCACCGCGACGTCACCCCCACCGCGCCGAAGGTCCGCCAGGTGCTGGCCGTGCTGCTGGCCCGCCGCAACAGCGTCGTCCCGCTGAGCGCGCTCACGGCCGAACTCTGGCCGGGACATCCGCCGCGCAGCGCCACCGCCACCGTGCAGACCTACGCGTACCAGCTGCGCAAGGCGCTGCACGGCGGCGAGGACCCCGGCGACACCGGCCCCCTCGTCACCCGCGCGCACGGCTACCTGCTGCGCGTGGAGCCGGGGGAGTGCGACGCGGAGGAGTTCGCCCGGCTCACCGGCCGGGCACGGTCGGCGCTGGCCGACGACGACCCGGCCGGCGCCGTCGCTCTCCTCGACCGGGCCCTCCTGCTGTGGAACGGCCCGCCGTTCACGGACGTCACCCACGGCCCCGCGCTGCACGGGTACGCCCAGCGGCTGGAGGAACTCCACCTCCAGGCCGAGGAATTGCGCATCACTGCGGGCTTCCGCCTCGGTCGGCACCGCGAACTCGTCGGTGAACTGAAGGAACTGGCCTGCACCTACCCGCTGCACGAGTGGTTCCAGGGCACCCTCATCATCGCCCTCCAGCGCTGCGGCCGACGCAGCGAGGCACTGGAGGTCTACCAGCGCCTGAGCACACAGCTGCGGGACGAACTGGGCCTGGATCCCTCACCCGGTCTTCAGCGGCTGCGCCAGCACGTGCTGACCGACCGGGTCAGCACGGCCGACCTGGACCTCCTGCCCGGCTGACGTCGCCGCCCCGCCCGCCGCTCACCCGTCGGCGGCGGGCCCGTCGTGCTGCCCGGCCGCCGCGGCCCGCCACAGGTCCTCCACCATGTCGCGCGGGGTGCGCCGCGGCTCCCAGCCGAGGACCGTACGCGCGGCCGACACGTCCACGGCCATCCAGTCGGCGTCCGGCAGCGACCGCGGACCCGTCCCGGGCAGCTCCACGAGCCGCGCGGGACGGCCGCTGATCGAGATCAGCAGGTCCACCATGTCCCGGACCGGCTGCGAGGCGCCACTGGCGATGTTCACCACCCGCCCGCGGCCGTCCGCGGCGCCCACCGCCGCCACCACGGCCCACGACACGTCCTGCGCGTCGACGAAGTCCCGGCTGCTGCGCAGCGGTGACACCCGCACCTGAGCGGGCCGTCCCCGCACCGCCCGGTCGAGGAGCTGCGCGGCCACCTGGCCGAGCAGACTGCCCCGCGGGGTGCCGGCCCCGATCACGTTCGACAACCGCAGCACCACCGCATCCACGGCACCCGTCTCCACGGCCCGCAGCACCGCCCGGGTGCCGTGGAGCTTGGTGCGCCCGTAGTCCGTGGCCGGTTCCTCCGGCGAGGACTCGGTCAGCCATACCCCGCGGGGCTGTGGCGCGTACTCGTGCACGGATCCCAACTGCACCAGCCGCGCCCGGTGTCCGGACACGGCGAGCGCCGACAGCAGGCGGTCCACGAGCAGCCGGTTGCTGCGGTGCATCCCTTCCACGGTGCGGGACCACACCTCGCCCGCGGCGTTCACCACGGCCACGGGGCGTTCCCGGTCGATGAGTTCGACCAGTGCCCCGGGGCCGGCGTCGACCAGGTCCATCGGATGGAAGCGCCAGGACGCGGGTGTCTTGCGGGGATGACGGGCCACTGCGAGGATCTCGTACCCGGCCTGCTCCAGGGCGCCGCCCACGTGGCGGCCGACGAACCCGGTCGCCCCGAGAACCACCACACGGCCGGACCTCCTGTCCGCGGCGTTGGGCAGTCCCAGCTCACCGACCTCCGCCATTGCCTCTCTCCTCCCGGGCCCGCGCGGTGCGCCCGTTCGCCGTGTGCTGCCCCGCTGAGACGCGGGTGTGACGTCTCCACTGAAGCAGCCGCCGATCGAGGACCGATCCAGGCCCCGTCGAGTGGAGCGGGCCACCAACGGTTCTCGACCGGTCCTCGATCCCGACGACCTACCGTGTGGCCACCATGAAGGTTCGAGAGATGGCTGTGCCGGACGCCTACCACATCACTCCGTACCAGCACCGCGACGAGCGCGGGAGCTTCTACGAGTCGTTCCGGCACGACAGGCTGGCCGAGGAACTCGGCCGCCCCGTGCCCGTGGCGCAGGTGAACTACTCGGTGTCGCGCCGCAGCACCCTGCGCGGACTGCACGGCACGCTGCTGCCGCCGGGGCAGGCGAAAGTGGTGTGCGTGGTGCGCGGCGCCGTCCTCGACATCGTCGTGGACCTGAGGGTCGGCTCCCCGACCTGGGGAGTGCACGAGGCGAACCGGCTGTCCGCCGAGTCGGGCGACACACTGTTCGTCGCCGAAGGCCTGGTGCACGGCTTCCTCGCCCTCACCGACGACACCTGCGTGTCGTATCTGTGCTCCACCGAGTTCGTGCCCGGCACGCAGGTGGACATCGACCCCTTCGACCCGGACCTCGCCCTGCCCTGGCGCCTGTCGGAGGCACCCCTGATGTCGCGGAAGGACTCGACGGCGATCTCCGTCGCCGAGGCCCGGGACACCGGCCTCCTGGCCCGATACGAGGACTGCCTGGCCTACTACGAGGCGCTGCGCGAGGGCCCCCGCTGACCCACTGGCCACCCGGCCCCGAGGGCCGGCTGACACCCATCGGAGAGCTGATGCCGCCCGGCACACCCACCCCCGGCCGCCACTACGCCCTGCTGCTCTTCGCGGACTTCGGCCATGTCGCCCCCACCCTGGGGGTGGCGCGCGAACTCATCGCCCGCGGCCACCGCGTCACCTACGTCGTCGACGAGCGGTTCGCCCCCCTCGTCGAGGACTGCGGCGCCCGTGCCGTCACCTACACCTCCGCGCGCGGCGCGTTCTACCGCACCGGCGACCCGAGCCCCGACCGGCTCGCCCGCGACGGCTACGACCTCCTCGTCGACACCGTCCGCACCGTCTTCCCCGCGGCCCGCGACGGCCTCGCCGCCGACCCGCCCGACGCGGTGCTCTACGACTTCGAGACCGTCGCCGCCGGCCGGGTCACCGCCCGTGTCCTGGACGCCGTGCCGGTGCAGGTCTGCCCGAGCCACGCGGCCAACGAGACGTTCTCCCTGCGCGCCCAGCTGTGGGACCCGGGGCATCCGCTGATGGCCGAGGGCGCCTCGGTGCTCATCGACTTCATGGGACAACACGGCATCGGCCTGGAGGAGATGGGCCGTTACGGCGCCGAATGGGACGAGCGCAACCTGGTCTTCCTGCCGCGCGCGTTCCAGATCGAGGGGGACTCCTTCGACGACCGGTTCGCCTTCGTGGGCCCCACCTTCACCGAACCCCGCCCGGGCCTGTGGTCGCCGCCCGCCGACGGATGCCGCGTCGCCCTCGTCTCGCTGGGCACGGAGTCCGGTGACCGCGGCGGCTTCTTCCGGCTGTGCGCCGAGGCGTTCCCCGCGTCCGAATGGCAGGTCGTGATGACGCTCGGTCGGGACACCGACCCCGCCGCCCTGGGGCCGCTGCCCGCTCATGTCGAGGCCCACTCCTGGCTGCCGCACCCCGCCGTGCTGCCGCACGCCGACGTGTTCGTGTGCCACGCGGGCATGGGCAGCCTGATGGAGTCCCTGGCCTACGGAACGCCCGTGGTCGCCCTGCCGCACGCCCACGAACTCGTCCTGAGCGCCCGCCGGCTGGAGGAGCGCGGGGTGGGACGCAACCTGCCCCGGGCCGGTCTGACCGCCCGGGGTCTCGCGGACACGGTCGCCGGACTCCTCGCCGACCCCGCGACGCCGCCCGCGCTGTCCCGTATGCGGGAGGCCGTGCGCGAGGCGGGCGGCGCCGCCCGCGCCGCCGACCTGCTGGAGGCGTGGGCCGCGCGGTCCCCCGCGGTCGAAGCGGCGGGCTGAGCGGCCCCTCGTCCGCTCCGGCTCGACGGGGTGGGATCGACACCGTCCGGTGCCGGGCCCACCCCGCACGCGTTCCAGGACGTCAGTGCGGCAACGTCACGTATTCGATCACGGTGTTGATGCTGTGGTCGATCATCTCGTCGGTCAGGCCCGGGTACACCCCGATCCAGAACGTCCGCTCGGTGGTGATGTCACTGTTGGTGAGCGGCCCGCTGACCCGGAACTCCCGCCCCTCGTAGGCCGGGTGACGCGTCAGGTTGCCGGCGAAGAAGCGCCGGGTGGCGACCTTGCTGGACTCCAGGTGGTCGATGAGGGCGGCCGGCTGGAACGGCGCGTGCGGCTCGACGGTGATGGCGAAGCCGAACCAGCTCGGGTCGCTGCCCGGGGTCGCCTCCGGGAGCAGCAGGTGCGGCAGCCCGTCCAGTCCCTTCCGCAGCCGGTCCCAGTTGTGCCGGCGGGCCCTGCCGAACTCGTCGATCCGGGGCAGCTGCGTGAGCCCCAGAGCCGCCGAGATGTCGGTCGACTTCAGGTTGTAGCCCACGTGGGAGAAGATGTACTTGTGGTCGTAGCCCTCGGGCAGTGATCCCATCTGCTGCTCGAACCGCTTGAAACAGCGGTTGTCCTCGCCCGGTTCGCACCAGCAGTCGCGGCCCCAGTCCCGCATCGACTCCACGATCCGCGCGAGGATCAGGTTGTCCGTGAGGACACAGCCGCCCTCACCCGTCGTGATGTGGTGGGCCGGGTAGAAGCTCTCCGTCGCGAGGTCACCGAACGTCCCGGTCAGCTGCCCCTGGTAGGTGCTGCCCAGGGCGTCGCAGTTGTCCTCGATGAGGAACAGGTCGCGGTCCTGCGCCAGTTGGGCGATCTCCTTCACCTGGAAGGGGTTGCCCAGCGCGTGCGCCATCATGATGGCCCGGGTGCGCGGGCCGATCGCCTGCCCCACCCGCTCGAGCGAGGCGTTGTAGGTGCCCAGTTCGATGTCGATGAAGACCGGCGTCAGGCCGTTCTGCAGGATCGGGTTGACCGTCGTGGGAAAACCGGCGGCGACCGTGATCACCTCGTCGCCCGGCTTCAGCCGGTCCTCGCCGAGCTGCGGCGAGGTGAGACTGGCCAGCGCCAGCAGGTTCGCCGACGAACCGGAGTTGGTCAGGTGGGCCTTGCGCAGGCCGAAGTACTTGGCCAGCGCGCGCTCCAGCCGACGCGAGCTGACACCGGCGGCGATGCGCATGTCGAGCGCGGCCTCCACCAGGGCCACCCGGTCGTCCTCGGTCAGCACCGCACCGGAGGCCTGCACCGGGGTCACGCCCGGAACGAACCCCGATGAGACGGTGGAACGGTGGTACTCGCGGACCAGGTCGAGGATCTCGGTCTTGTCGTTCCCCACGGCTGATGGCCTCCTGTGTGTGCCGGTGGGGACGAGACGTACGGCCGGCTCGCAGTCGAAGCGGGTCCCCACGCCCGTATCGTTCGATCGGGGGAACCCCAGACCAGCACGCGCCCGCGCCCGCGGGCCAGAAACGCCGCCCGAATCTAGGGATCCACCAAACATTGACCGCCGCGGGGACCCCGTCCGGCCCCTGCCGCGCCCCCGTTTCGACCGCGACGGCCGACCCGGTCCCGCCCGGTGCGCGGGGTGGCCACGAGCGCCGCCGACGGGTCTAGGGAATTCACGAATCCAGGCCGGGCAGTCTGAGGTGCCGGGCCCGGCGAGGGCCCCCCGCCCGTCCCTGGAGACGCCCATGAAGATCGGCCGCCCGCCGGGCCACCCCGGGCGCACCGCCGTCCTGCGCGGAGGAGGGCCGTCCGGCGAGCGTGTCCGACTCGGCTTGCACGACCTGATGAACGGCACGTTCGCCACCCCGCGCATCTTCTTCTACCGGCGCACGCTGGACGCCGACGCCGTGGAGGACTCGCTGCGCCGCGCGCTCGCCCACTACCCGCTGCTCACCGGGCGTCTCGTACGCGATCCGGACGGCGGACTCAGCGTGGCGTGCGACGACGCGGGCGCGGTGTTCGCCGTCGCCCACTCCGACCGGGCCATGCCCGACTACGGGCCCGACCGGCCGGCCCACCAGGACCTGCGTCGCTACATCCACCCCGTCAACGCCTTCCGCGTCGTCGGCCACGACACCCCGCTGCTGTCCGTCAAGGTCACGCACATGCGCGGTGGCGGCTCCGTGCTCGGCGTCTCCATCAACCACGCCGTGGTCGACGGCGGCGGCTACCTGGGCTTCCTGCTCCACTGGTCCCGCACGCACGCCGGCCGGGAGAGCCGTCCCGCGCCGTACGACCGCACCCCACTCGACCGGCTCGCCGCCGACGTGCCCGCGGCGCCCGACGATCCGCAGTACGAGGTGATCACGGGACGCCGGAGGTTCGGGTTCATCTGGAAGGTCAACGCCCGCGCGCGCACGATGCGCACGATCACCGTCCGCTTCAGTGCCGACGAGGTCCTCGACCTGCGCGTGGCGGCGCGGGCGGGACAGGACGCGGACCGGCCGCCCGCGTCCAGCGGCGACGCCCTCGGGGCGCACCTGTGGCGGGTGCTCGGCGCGCTGCGCGGCCGGGACCCCGCGGCCCAGGAGCGCCTGGGCATCGTGGTCGGGCTGCGGGCCGCGCTCAAGGACCGCCTCCCGGACGGCTACTGGGGCAACGCGGTCTCCAACACCACGGCCGCGCTGCCCGCACGGGAACTGCGGGAGGAACCCCTGGCCCACACGGTCGCCGCCGTCCGCGCGGCCCTGGACCGGGTCACCCTCGACCGGATCCGCCAGGAGGCCGCCTTCCTGGAGGCCCAGCGCGCGGCCGGCCGGTCCGGCCGTGTCTTCAGCAGGATGTCGCTGGACGCCTTCGAGGGCACCGTCGCCCTCAACAACGTGAGCCGGCTCCCCGTCTACGCCGTCGAGTTCGGTGCCGGCCGGCCGTTCTGGTTCGCGTTTCCGGCGAGCCCCATCCCGTGGACGGTCCTCATCACGCCCACCCCGGACGACGACCACAGCCGCGACGTCCACCTGAGCGTCCCCCGGGACGCCGCCGATGCCCTGCGCGGCCCCGAGTGGACCAGGCGTCTGCACGACCCCGGCCGGCGTGCGGGCCGCCTCTGACCGCACGGACCGTCGGTCGGCGCGTTGGACGCGTCGCGCCGTGCACCAAGGGCCTGTCGAGGATCCGTTGGACGGTCCCGACAGGCCCTTGCCGTGCGCGGGCGGCCGGGGGGTCTACGCCCCGGCCGCCCGGCGCAGGGCGTCCACGCGGTCGGTGCGCTCCCAGGTGAAGTCGGGCAGCTCCCGGCCGAAGTGGCCGTAGGCCGCGGTCTGGGCGTAGATCGGGCGGAGCAGGTTCAGGTCGCGGATGATCGCGGCCGGACGCAGATCGAAGACCTCGTCGATGGCCCGCTCGATCCGCTCGGCGTCGACCGTGGCGGTGCCGAAGGTCTCGACGAAGAGACCGACCGGCTCGGCCTTGCCGATGGCGTACGCCACCTGGACCTCGCAGCGGGAGGCCAGGCCGGCCGCCACCACGTTCTTGGCGACCCAGCGCATCGCGTACGCCGCCGAACGGTCGACCTTGGAGGGGTCCTTGCCGGAGAAGGCGCCGCCGCCGTGGCGGGCCATGCCGCCGTAGGTGTCGATGATGATCTTCCGGCCGGTGAGGCCCGCGTCGCCCATCGGGCCGCCGATCTCGAACCGCCCGGTGGGGTTGACCAGCAGCCGGTAGTTCTCCGTGTCGAGCTTGATGCCCTCGTCCAGCAGCGCCCTCAGCTCGGGCTCCACGACGAACTCGCGGATGTCGGGCGCGAGCAGTGACTCCAGGTCGATGTCGCTCGCGTGCTGGGAGGACACCACGACGGTGTCCAGGCGGACCGCCTTGTCGCCGTCGTACTCGATGGTGACCTGGGTCTTGCCGTCCGGGCGCAGGTAGGGGATGGTCCCGTTCTTGCGCACGTCGGACAGGCGCTTGGACAGGCGGTGCGCCAGGAAGATCGGCAGCGGCATCAGCGTCGGCGTCTCGTCCGTCGCGTAGCCGAACATCAGACCCTGGTCACCGGCGCCCTGCCGGTCCAGCTCGTCGGCCACTCCGCCTGCGGCGGCACCCTCGACCCGGGACTCGTACGCGGTGTCGACGCCCTGCGCGATGTCCGGGGACTGGGAGCCGATCGACACCGACACACCGCAGGAGGCGCCGTCGAAGCCCTTCTTCGAGGAGTCGTAGCCGATCTCGAGGACCTTGTTGCGCACCAGCGTCGCGATGTCCGCGTACGTCTTGGTGGTGACCTCGCCCGCCACGTGCACCAGGCCGGTCGTGATCAAGGTCTCGACGGCGACCCGGGAGGTCGGGTCCTCACGCAGGAGCGCGTCGAGAACGGTGTCGCTGATCTGGTCAGCGATCTTGTCGGGGTGACCCTCGGTCACGGACTCCGAGGTGAACAGACGACGGGACATGACTCTCCAGTGGTTGCCGCGGTGCTCCGGGCGGGAGGCGGCCAAGGGGACTCGGATCAGGACGGCCGTCTCCATGCTCGCGGTCAACTCACGAGGAGATCCCTAGAGCGGGCGAACACGGTGTGACCAGTCGTGAAGGATCGTGCACATGTCTGGTGTGAGCCCTCTCACGGGTGGCATAGTCGAAGACTCATGTCTGCTCACACCGCCGCCGTGTTCTTCTCCTTGGACTGCGTCCTGGTCCGGGGAGGAAGTCTGTCCCGCACGCTCGAGGAGCGCCTCGGCCTGAGCGGGCCGTTGAGCCTGCACGAAACGGCGGAGACCGACGCGGCGCGCTGGGCGGGCTTCTCCGAGACCGCCCTGCACACCCAACTCACCCGTCTGCCCCTGCTTCCGGGGGTCGCGGAGACGACCCACTGGTGCTGGGGCAACGGTCTGGTGCCGGTCATCTCGAGCCTCACCTGGGCCCCGATCGGTGCCCACCTCGCCGACCGGTTCGGTGTCCACTCCTACTTCGGCTGCTCCCTGGAGACGGCGGACGGCCGCTTCACGGGCAAGGTCGGCAACTGGCCCGTGCTCACGGACGAGGGCGAGTTCGCCCGTCGGCGAGCGGACGAACTCGGCGTCCCGCCGCAGGACTGCGCGGCCGTGGGCGCCTGCTCGGCCGACGGAGCCCTCTTCGACTCCGTCGGCCTCGGCATCGCCTTCAACACGTCACCGCACAGCTCCACGCGCGCGACCACGTCGGTCCGGGGCGACGACCTGCGCGCCGTGATCCCGGCGCTGAAGCACCTGACCGCCACCGGGGTATGACGCCGGCGCCTCCGTGCGGCCGATCCCCGTCGCACGCGCGGGGTGAGGGCCACCAACTGCTCTTGGTCACTCCCGGGAGCTCGCCCGCGTGGGCCATCTCGCGCAGGCGGATGCGGGACAGGCCGAAGGCGCGCAGGTGACCGCGGGGGCGTCCGTCCACGGAGTCGCGGTTGCGCACGCGGGTGGCGCTGGCGTCGCGGGGCTGCCGGCGCAGCTCCCGCTGGGCGGCGGCGCGTTCCTCGTCGGACGCCTGGGCGGATGAGCTGATCGCCTTCAGCTCGGCGCGGCGCTCGGCGTGGCGGGCCACGACGAGGCGTCGCTGCTCGTTCTTGGCGATCTTGCTCTTCTTCGCCATCAGACCTTGAACCGCCCCGGGTTCGGTAGAGACCTCAGATTATGGTGGTGACCTGGGGTTTCGTGAGTTCCGTGTAGTAGTTGGTCTCGTACTCGACGGGTGGGACGTGGCCTGTCTCACCGTGCAGTCGGCGGTGGCAGTACCAGTCGACCCACTCGGCGGTGGCCAGCTCGACCTGGGAGAGGGTCTTCCAGGGCCGCTGCGGCTTGATCAATTCGGTTTTGAACAGGCCGATCGTGCTCTCCATCAGGGCGTTGTCGTACGCATCGCCGACCGAGCCGATCGAGGCCGCGATGCCGGCCGCGTCCAGGTGCTCGGCCAGCTTGAAACTGGTGTACTGGCTGCCCGCGTCGCTGTGGTGTATCAACTCGCCGCGAACATGGTGGTGTTCATCGCGGTCGCGCTGCCACAGTGCCATCTCCAGAGCGTCCAGGACGAGCCGGGTCTCCTTCGACGTCGCGGCGGACCAGCCGACGATCCGGCGGGAGAAGGTGTCCACGACGAAGGCGACGTAGACCACTCCGGCCCAGGTGGCCACGTGCGTGAAATCCGCGACCCAGCAGCGGTTCGGCGCGCCGGCGACGAAGTCGCGGTCCACCCGGTCCGGTGCCCGCTCGGCCTGCTGGTCCGGAATCGTGGTGATGACCCTTTTGCCGCGGACGGCGCCGGCGATGCCCAGCTCGCGCATCAGCCGTTCGACGGTGCAGCGGGCCACCGTGTGACCCTGCCGGTTCAGCTCCCGCCAGATCTTCCGGGCCCCGTAGACACGGTAGTTGTCGGTGTGGACCTGGCGGATCCGCTCCTTGAGTTCCGCGTCCCGCACGGTACGGGCAGACGGGACGGCCAGGCGTTTCTTGTGCGCGTAGTAGGTGGAAGGGGCGATCTTGCAGTCGTGCTCGGTGAGGGTCCTGCAGATCGGCTCGACTCCGCCGAAGCGGTCCCGGTGCTCGTCGATGAACGCTACGAGCGCGTGTGTGGCCGGTCGAGCTCGGCCGCGAAGAAACTCGCTGCCGCCTTCAGGATCTCGTTGGCCCGCTTCAGTTCGGCGTTCTCCTTCTTCAACGCCTTGAGCTGGGCCGATTCCTCCGTCGTCGTTCCCGGCCGCGTCCCCGCGTCGATTGCATGCTGCTTCACCCAGTTCCGCAGCGTCTCGCGGGAGCCGATGCCGAGCTTGTCGGTGACCGCCTGCAGAGCGGCCGTCTCGTTCGGGTGGTCGTCGCGCACCTCGGCGACCATGCGCACCGCGCGACGGCGCAGCTCAAGGGGATAACGGGAAGGTCGTGCCATGACTCGATCCTTTCATGAAATCGAGTCTCCATTCGAACCGGGGCGGTTCAGCTGGCTCAACGGCGGACAAATACCCAAGCTGTCCCCATTACCTGGGGACCAGTTGGGGACCACACGGTGCTCGCGACCCTGAACAGCACGCGCGGGGACGCGCGTCCTGCACCCTAGTTCTGCCTGATATGTGCAGGTAGTTCCTATGGCCCTCACTCCTGGGGGTCAAGGGGTCGCAGGTTCAAATCCTGTCGTCCCGACTCGTGAGAGTCGCAGGTCAGGGCCGGTTTCGGAGACATCCGAAACCGGCCCTTGATCTTTTTTGGGGACCAGTTGGGGACCGGCGCACTTGACGGGGCTGAGGCGCACCTTGACCCGGTCAAGGTGCGCCATGCGGTCAGTTGACGTGCACACTTTCCGCTCTCTGCGGGCCGATGACCGTACGGCCGTGTCCATCCAACGCCCCTGTCGGTAGCGGCCTGTGCTCGTGCTTATGTTCCGGGTGCCGACCAATGGCTCACTGAGGTTTTCTCAACGATGGTCACTTCCAGATTCCGTTGAGGACGAGGGCGGCGCGGGCGATGTCGCCGATCCGGCTGGGGCTGAGGGTGACGTGCTGCAGCGTGCGCCAGCGCTGCTTGAGCTCGGCAGCGGTGCGCTCGCCCAGGGCCCGAACGCTCCGCACGAGGGTGTTGAAGGCACGGGTGTCCGCGCAAAGTGCCTGCTCGGACTGGTTGTTGGGGCGGCGGACGGGAATGAGGATGCCGATGCCGGCGCCGATGTAGCCCTTGTCGGCCAGGGTCGGCAGCCCGTCGGCCGCCGCCTTGTAGAGGGCGGGCAGGGCGTGGATGCGGGCGGCGGTGACGTCGGGGGTGGAGCCGGGTTCGACGTCGGAGACCCACAGCGGGGTGCCGTCCGGAGCGGCCAGGAACTGCACGTTGCCGCCGAACGCCTTGTGTTTCTGGCTGAACCACCAGTCGTTGCCGTTGTCGCGGACGCCGGCGAGGCGGTCCGATTCGATCAGTGTGCCGTCGAGGATCACGTGGGTCATCCCCGCGCGTCGGCAGTGGTCCAGGACCGCGTGCAGGTCCGGGGCCTGGGCGGCGAGGACGTCGATGCCCTCGTGCAGGTAGCGGTAGCCGGTGGCCTGAGAGACGCCCGCGTCGCGGGCCAGGCAGTGCACGCAGCCGCGTTCGCGGAACCAACGCAGCACCAGCACGGCCTGGCGGAACGGGCCGAGCGCCCGGCTGCCTCGCGGAGTGCCGATTCGGCGGCGGTGGGCGGCGAGCAGACGCGAGAGGTGGTCCACGACGTGGCGCGGGACATCGAGCGTGGCAACATAGGTGACCAACGTGAAGCCTCTGGTGGTTACGGACATGATCTTGTGGTGAGACCTGTCCTACCAGGGGCTTTACGTCTGTCCACGGCCGGGCCCAGTCCGTCCGGCCTGCTCACGCATGGAGCGGTTCATGCCGCTTCGCGTAGATCATTTCGCTGAGAAAACGTCACTGGCGCACCCACGTGCGCAGCGTCTCGGAATTCATCTCGAGTTCCCGGGCGACATGAGCGATCGGCTTGCTGGATTTCAATGCCAACTGGACCGCTTCTTCGCGGAACTCCGGCGAGTACGGACTTGGACGTGCCACTTGCTTCTTCCCTCGATTCCTTACAGGACAACCCCATTGGGCCCCTGTCCGGGATCTTCGGGCCCCTCAGGCCTGGTGGCGCTCCCGATCCTGGACGACCACCAGCTCACCGTCCGCTCCGCGGCCCGCGACGAGATCGTGTATCTCAGCTCCGACCCCGAGCGTGCCCGGCGTCCCGTCACGCCCGCCCGCCTCGCGGACGCCAGACTGGTCCTCTCCGAGGCCACGTGGGGCGAACGGGACTACACCCGTCAGCAGCTCACCCGTGCCGTACAGACGGCGCACCGCACACTGCGGCCGCACATCGAGGTCGAGAACGTCGAGACCGCGCTGGAGATCGCCGCCCGCGGACACGCCGACACGATCGCGGCACGCGGCGTCGTCCACCGCCTCGCCGGCCGGCTTCCCCACCGGCTCCACTCCGCCCCGCTGCGGCCGAGACTCTACGACCACTTCGCCATCGTGCACCGCCGCAACACCACCCTCAGCCGGGCCACCCGCACCCTCATCGACCTCGCCACCACCCGCCTCCGGCAGGCGACGGCCCGAGGCAGGCAGGCCGATCCCTGAGGCGCCCCTGACACACCTTCACTCGGACAAGACGGAGAACCAGATTACGGATCCGCTTCCTTTTGTATCTCGGAGGAATGAGATTGCGCAGACCGGGAAGGAACTGCGGTCGGGCATATTTCCGCCAGGGCGCCATCCGCCCTTTCTGCTGCGTTGCTGATGTGAAGTTCAAAGGGTGAAGGCATGCAGGGCGACGACCTTCGTGGCCAGCTCGAGGGGGCGGCCCTTTCGCACTCGACGAGGTGACGAAGCTGCAGTTCATCCGCCGAGAGTGGGGCTCGATGTCGACCTGTAGCCGCACGGCCGGACCGACTGTCGCGACCCGCACCTCCGACGGGTTGACGCCGTTGATTGCGGCAGCAAATTAGCGCAACTGGGCCAATCCTGCTACGGTCAAAAGAAATCCGTCTCTCTGAGCCGGTCGATACGTGCGGATTCTGGCGACCGGATGGCTCCGTCCTGCCCGTGAGGGTGGATGCAGGGTCGCATGGCGAAAATAAAGGGACATACGTGACGAACGGAAAAAGAGTAGCGATTGTCGGTGCCGGCCCCTCGGGCATGGCTCAGCTGCGGGCCTTTGAGACCGCAGCGCGCGCGGGGGCGGACATCCCCGAGATTGTCTGTTTTGAGAAACAGGCTGACTGGGGTGGCCAGTGGAACTTCACCTGGCGCACCGGACTCGACGAGTACGGCGAGCCCGTGCACTCGAGCATGTACCGCAATCTGTGGTCGAATGCGCCGAAGGAAGCGCTGGAGTTCGCTGATTACACCTTCGACGAGCACTTCGGTCGCGCCGTCTCCTCATATCCGCCGCGCCCGGTTCTGTGGGACTACATCGCCGCCCGGCTGAAGAAGACGAACGTGCGCGATTTCATCCGTTTCCAGACCGTCGTGCGCTGGACGGAATACGACGCCGAGCGTGAGGTCTTCACGCTCACGGTCGAGAATCTCCCCACCGGAGAAACGACGACCGAGGAGTTCGACCATGTGGTCGTCGCCAGCGGCCACTTCGCTTTCCCCAACGTGCCGCAATTCCCTGGCATCGAGACCTTCCCCGGGCACATCGCCCACGCGCACGACTTCCGCGGCGCGGAAGACTTCAAGGGGCAGGACGTCCTCGTCGTCGGCTCCAGCTACTCGGCCGAGGACATCGGCAGCCAGGCGTTCAAGATGGGCGCACGCTCGGTGACGGCGAGCTATCGTTCCGCGCCGATGGGCTACGACTGGCCCGAGGGCTTCGAAGAATGCCCCGTCATCAAGCGCATCGAGGGCAACACGGTCCACTTCGCCGACGACACCTCGAAGCACATCGACGCCGTCATCCTGTGCACCGGCTACCTGCACAAGTACCCGTTCCTGCCCGACGAGCTCGCGCTGACCTCCCCGAACAACGTGTACCCGGACGGCCTTTACCGCGGTGTCGTGTGGCAGGACAACCCGCGTCTGGCCTACCTCGGCGCGCAGGACCAGTGGTTCACCTTCAACATGTTCGACGCGCAGGCCTGGTACGTACGCGACCTCATCCTGGGCCGCACCGAGCTGCCGTCGGAGACCGAACGCTCCGCGTCCATCGCCGAGTGGCGGGAACGTTTCGAGAAGCTTTCCTCGGACGCCGAAGAGATCCGCTTCCAGGCCGACTACGTGCGTGATCTGCTGCGGCAGACGGACTACCCCGAGTTCGACCTCGACCGGGTCGTCGAGATCTTCCTCGCGTGGAAGCGCGACAAGAAGGCCGACATCATGGGCTACCGCGACCGTGTTTACCGCTCGGTCATGACGGGAACCCTGGCCGCCGAGCACCACACACCGTGGCTCGAAGAACTCGACGACTCGATCGAGCGCTACCTCGCCGAGGACCCCGCCAAGACTCCGCAGAACGCTGAGCGCGGCCTGGCGGCGTAACTCCCCGAGGTCGGGGGCGGACCCCACTACGGTTCAGGGGCCCAGCAGCTCTCGCTGCGGGCCCCTGAACCGTATCCATGGGGTGGGCACAACTGGGGGATGTCGGTTGCCGGTTGCCGGGGCCAGGGGGAGTGCGCCGTGGGCCATGGGAGCGTGCCGTGAGCCGTGCCGGATGGCTTGTGTGTGAGGGGTGGGGATCGAGCCGCAGCCCTGCGAAGACCCTCCGCAACCGCCTCGGCGTCGGCGCGGCCCGCTCAAGAACCCTGGCCTCCGTGATCCGCGCAGAACGCAACGACCACTTCCAAGGGCAGCCCTGGTCGAATACAGTGAGCTGTTTCCAACCTGGCTGATTTCAGGCTGAGTTGGCGTGGGGTCCGGAGGTGGGAAGAGGTGAAGCTCCTGGTAGATGGGTTGTCGACCAAGAGCAACCTGTCCGCCCGGAGCTTCGTGTGCTTGTCTACCCATCGGGACTCGATCTGTTCAGTTCCACCCTGCGGTTCCTGTCCGGGAAGCTGACCGCCCTGCGACGTGAACGCGGAACACGGTGGCGCCGGCTCGGAACGGACCAGCAGGCTCTGCTGGTCCTGGCTCACCTGCGGTGCGGACACACCTACACCTACTCGCAGCCGGGTTCGGCATCGGCGTCAGCACCGTCTACCGGTACGTGACCGAGGCCGTCGAGATGCTGGCCGCGCTTGCTCCCGATCTTGCCGAGGCCGCGCAGGCCGCTTCCCGCAAAGCCTTCGTGATCCTGGACGGAACCCTCCTGCCGATCGACCGCATCGCCGCCGACCGGCCCTTCTACTCCGGCAAGCACAAGAAACATGGCATGAACGTGCAGGTCCTCGCCGACCCGGCAGGCAGACTCCTGTGGGCCTCGCCCGCGCTGCCCGGCGCCGTCCATGACATCCGCGCGGCCCGCGAACACGGCATCATCGACGCTCTGGCCGAGGCCGGCATCCGCTGCTGGGCGGACAAGGGACACCAAGGCGCCAGAGGCACGGTCCGGCTGCCCTACCGCGGCCGGTGGGAGACTCTCTCCGCAGGCCAGCGGGAGGTCAACCGGTCTCACGCAAAGATCAGGGCCCTCGTGGAACAGGCCGTCGCCGCCCTCAAGTCCTGGCGGCTCCTCCGCAAGCTCCGCTGCTCCACCACCCGCATCACCAGCCTTGTCCAGGCCGTCCTCACCCTGCATCTGGCCAGCTCAGAGTGAGGAGAGAAAGGGCTCACTGACTCCCGCCCTCTCTCGTTGTCTCTCACAGTTCGCGGCCCACCTCCGACACACTCGACAGCCGAAGGACGTGGTGCCAGGCCGCGCCCCGGGGCGCGCCGCCGACCGAATTGGCCGTCAACCAAGGGCATGGTGCTGCGTGCGCTATTCCATCGCCGTGTCCAGCTCCACGTTCCCGGAGCAGTCCATGAACCAGTGCGCGCGGAAGTCCACCGGCATCGGGATCGGGTGCTGCGGGTCGGTGAGGTGACGGAACAGGTACTCCGTGGCCGTGCAGTCGAACCGATCCCCTGCCTCCGGTTCGGCTCCGGTGACGTAGACGGGCCATCGGTCGGGGTCGGAGCCCTCGGTGATCCAGTGGAACCACTGCTCGTGCTCGTTGCTCATCCAGGGCACTAGCCCGCCCGAGGCCGGGAACGGCGGATGCGGCTCCCAGGGCGCCCGGCCCAGCCTCGCCGCCGACTCGGCGTTCTTGATCAGGTCGTCCGGCATGGACACGCAGTGGAAACCGTCGAACATGCCATCGCCGAACGTCTCGACGAGCGCCTTGTAGTCGCTCGGCAGGGGCGTTCCCAGGCGGGACTCGACTGCTGCCCAGTCGACCTGGCCCGCAGCCCTCGGCACCCAGCCGGTCACGGCGACGAGCCTTTCCAGCCAGGAGGCCTCCGCGGGCAACTGCTCCGCGACCGGCGTGCTGCGCAGGGCGATCATCAGGGCGGGTCCGGCATCCTCGCCTTGACCGGTCCGGCCGAAGGCGACCCACCGGTTACTGAACGGCCAGGCGTACCTCCAGTCGACCTGCCCGGACAGGGGCAGTGGCGGCAGTCGGTCGGCGCCGGCGGATGGCTCGCCGTACCGGCCGGAAAGCGTCTCGACGAGGTTGCCCAGGTCAGCACGACCGGAGATGGGAAGGCAGACATGACCTGGCGCATGCCCGTGCTCGCGGCAGGCCAGGTCACGGAGATCTGGCCACAGGGTCTCGGCCACGGCGGTCAGAAGCTGTTCGTCGTCCATGCCGCGAGTCAACCACTCGCCGCCGACAGCAGAGCTCAGCGAGGCAGCGTCGTACTCTCCAGCCAGCCGTCCCGCCACATGACCTGCTCAAACTGAGGTTGGAAAAGGCTCCGTGGTTCAGCAGAAGGACTACATGAAGCGCATCTGCGGGAACGGCGGATCCCGCTCAGCACTTCGGGACGAAGGAATCATCATCATGGGCGACTACGATGCACACCGGCACACCGGCACACCGGCACATCGCCCGTCAGCTCGGCCTTCCCGTCCCCCGGGATGGAGGGTTCGTCAGCGCGCGGATTGTGCCGGCTCTGCCTGGGGTTGGCAAGCCTGTCGCGGAGATGGACGGCCGACTGTGGTCTCTGGCCTCTCCGGAAGACCCTGTGCACCGCGCACCGGCGCTTCCTTCACATTCGCACTCGGCAGCAAGCAGTGATCATGTGGACGGGCCCCGCCGGAGATGATGTGGGCCTCGTCGCCCGACGGTCGGCCAGCCGCAGGTGCCCGTCCTGAGGGGCGCTGTCGGGTTCGGCGAGGATACGTATTTCCCGCCCTCCGCGTGCGGATACCCGAACGACCACTTTGGGCTTGCCTGAGACCAGGCGGCGTCGATCCCCGCGCCGCTCGGGATGGAACCGCTCGTGTCGCCGATGTTGCCATGGTGGTCCCCTGCTTGAAGCCTGACGGCCTGGCGGTCGGCCAGGAAGGAGGAAGGTGTGAGCTGCCCCCGTGGCCGTACCGTTTAGCTGCCCTCTCGGTGCCCGCAGGGTGCGGTAACAGAACTCGTCCTTGGGGACCAGTTGGGGACCACACGGTGCCCGCGCGCTCGCACGACACGCCTGGCACCGCACGTTGTGCACCCTGATTTTAAGTCGTATGTGGTGATGAAAGGGATAACCCTTACTCCTGGGGGTCAAGGGGTCGCAGGTTCAAATCCTGTCGTCCCGACTCGTGAGAGTCGCAGGCCGAGGGCCGGTTTCGGAGCAATCCGAAACCGGCCCTCGGTCATGCGTGGAGACCGGGTGGGGACCGGCGTTCCTCTACCGGTGACGATACGGAGCGTCTCGGGCCACCATCGGGACGTAGGTCATCCGTGTGCATCCGCATCGGGCGTGTTTGCCGTCGCGCCGACTGGAAAGGGGCTCTGTGATCACCGGACGCGACAATCCGGTGGAAACTGACTCAAAAGCACGGAAAGAGGAGGTCCGATGTCCTCGAAGCGACGTCGTAAGAAGAAGGCCCGCCGCAAGAACAGCGCGAACCACGGCAAGCGTCCGCAGTCCTGAAAAAGCCCTGAAGAAGGCCTGAAGAAGGCCTGAGGCCGCGCCGACCCATCGGGTGGGTGGCAGGTGCCACCCACCCGAACGCGTTCACGGGCACGGTACGGCCAGGCCACCTGCGGGCCGGGAGGGCCGCGAACACGGCGACGGCCCTTTCGGCGTCCGCCCGGTTCGCGT
Organism: Streptomyces sp. NBC_01635; assembly: GCF_045209715.1. Taxonomy (NCBI): domain Bacteria; kingdom Bacillati; phylum Actinomycetota; class Actinomycetes; order Kitasatosporales; family Streptomycetaceae; genus Streptomyces; species Streptomyces sp. NBC_01635. Next base: position 8,193,638 of record NZ_CP109277.1, read on the forward strand.
CGCTTCCGGGCGGCCGGGCACGGCTCGTCGAGTCGTGACCGTGCCGGTGTCCGTGCGGTGTCGCAGGTCATGGACGGTGCGCCGGTCTACGGACATACTGATCGGGCCCCCGGTCACTCACAGAACGACTCCATGGTCAAAAACAGCACTCCCCCGCCCACCGTCCCCGACACCGTATGGCTGGCGCGCGGACGCCATACGGGTCCCGAGCCCGATCTCGACGTCCGGCGCAACCTCATCGCCCTCAAGGCGGCCGGGGGGCTGGACGACTTCCTGGAGCTCGACCCCGTCGAGGCGGTCCGGTCCACCGTCCTGTACCCCCGGGACGCCTCCGCCGACCCCGGCCCGTCGGCCCGCCGCCTCTTCGAGGCCCGCTGGCGTACGGCCGAGGACGTCACGGTGCGCGCGCAGCTGACCACGTACGAGCCGCAGGCCCGCGGGGACGAGGCCGAAGGCGTCACCTGGTTCCTCGCCGCCGAGGCGGAGCGTGCGTGGGACGCTCGCTGGCCGTCGCCCGCCACCATGTTCTGGCCCGACAGCAGCCGGGTCGAGTGGGACCACGACACGGTGCCGGGCGTACGCCTGCGGACGGTGAACCACCTGCCGAAGGACGACGACGAGGTGCGCCGCCGGCTGCGGGACTGCGCCCGCGACAGCTGGTTCGTCCATGTCGTGGTGCACGAGGCGATGACACCGGACGCACGGGGGCAGCGGCCGATCGCGGAGTTCCTGCCGCCGAGCCTGCGGCACCGGGTGGTCGAGCACCGGGGCACACCCGAGCAGGCCCGGATCGCCGACTTCGCGCTGCAGCGGGAGCTGAAGTTGCGGATGCCGCGCGGCGGCGCCGTCGTCCTGCCCACGGTGCCGCCGGGACCGGACTACGACCCGGAGCACTTCACGGTGCGCAGCATCTTCCTGGACGGCTCGGAACCGGTCGAATTCCTCGACAGGATCATCGAGTTCGCCGCGCTGCCGCGCCCCCTGCCGGCCGAGGCCGAGCAGGCCCTGACGCGGCTGCGCCGGGGCTGGCACCTGCTCAGCCCGGAAGAGGAACTGGCCCACGCCCAGGACATGGTCGCCCGGTACGCCCACGCGCTCGACGCCATGACGGAGTCCCGCGACCTGTACCGGGAGGCTGCCGAGGCCGCGCAGGCCGCACTCGCCGAGGAGGCCCGCGGCGCACCCCGGTTGCCCGTGCCGGGGCCGGCCGGAGGGGAGGGCTCGCCGCTCAGCGGCTTGACGAAGGCCTTCGGCCGCTTCCGGGGCACGAACAAGTAGGCCGCGCTCACGCCGGCGCCCGGCCCCCCGCCCGGGGGGCCTCTTCGTCGATCCGCCGCGTACGCCCTTGACTTGAAGTGCGCTTCAAGCAGAAGACTCCCGTTCCGTACCCCGACCACGGGGCGCTCACGGGAGGGAAACCCCATGAAGTACCGCACCATCGGCAGCGACCCGCGGACCCGCCGGGAGGTGAGCGTGCTCGCGCTCGGCGCGATGCTGTTCGGCTCCGTGACGGACGAGAAGACGTCCTTCGCCGTACTCGACCGGTACGTCGAGGCGGGCGGGAACTTCATCGACACGTCCGACAACTACGCCTTCTGGACCGACGGAGGGCAGGGCGGGCAGAGCGAAGCGCTGCTCGGGCGCTGGCGGCGCAGCCGGGGCGTCGGCGACGAGATCGTCGTCGCGACCAAGCTGGGCGCCCGCCCGCTCGCCCCCGGCACGAGCTACACCGACAACCCGGAGGGCCTGTCGGCGAAGGTGATCCGGGAGTCGGCCGAGCGCAGCCGGGAGCGGCTCGGCACGGACCGGCTCGACCTGCTGTACGCCCACATAGAGGACCGCGCCGTCCCGCTGCGGGAGACCGTGGAGGGCTTCGCCGGCCTCGTCGCCGAGGGCACGGTCGGACTGCTCGGCGCGAGCAATCACGCGGTGTGGCGGGTGGAGCGGGCCCGTGCCCTCGCCGCCGCGGCGGGACTCCCCGGCTACGAGGTGCTCCAGTACCAGCACAGCTACCTGCGCCCCCGCGCCGACCTGCCCGAGGACCTCTTCCCCGACGGCAGCCTCGGACACGCCGGCGCCGAGCTGCTCACCTACCTGCGGGCCGAGCCCCGGCTGGCCCTGGTCGCCTACTCGCCGCTGCTGAAGGGCGCGTACGCCCGACCGGAGCGGCTGCCCGGGGACTACGACCACCCGGGAACCCCCGCCCGGCTGAAGGTGCTGCACGAGGTCGCCCGGGAGACCGGGGCGAGCGCCGGCCAGGTGGTGCTGGCCTGGCAGCTCGGCCACGAACTGCCGATCCTGCCGCTGGCCGGGGTGTCCTCGGTGGCGCAGCTGGAGGAGAACCTGGCGGCGGTGGACCTGGAACTGTCGCCGGAGCAGCGGGACCGGCTGGACGCGGCGCACTGAGACGGCGCACCGAGACGGCGCACCGAGGCGACGATCAGGACCTGACCAGCAGCTGGAAGTCGAACGAGTAGCGCGAGGCGCGGTAGACGTGGGTCGCGTACTCCACCGCGCGGCCCGTGTCGTCGTAGGCGGTGCGGTGCATGGTGAGCAGGGCGGCGCCCTCCTTCTCGTCCAGGCGGGACGCCTCCCCGGCGGTGGCCGAGCGGGCGCCGACGGTCTGCCGGGCGCTGTGCAGGGTGATGCCCGCCGTGCGCATCACGCGGTACAGGCCGGTCGACTCCAGCCGGGCGTCGTCCAGTTCCAGCAGGCCCGACGGGAGGTAGTTGCACAGGAGGGCGACGGGTTGGCCGTGGGTGCGGCGCAGGCGTTCGAGGAGGACCGTTTCTCCGCCCTCGGGCAGGCCCAGGGCCGCCGCCACGCCGGGGGGTGCCGGGACGGTCTCGTGGCGGACGACCTGCGTACTCGGGCCCTGGCCGGCCGCCTCCAGGTCGTCGTAGAGGCTGCTGAGCTCCAGGGAGCGCCTGACCTGGCTGTGCACCACCTGGGTGCCCACCCCACGCCGCCGGACCAGCAGTCCCTTGTCGACAAGGGACTGGATGGCCTGGCGGACCGTGGGGCGGGACAGACCGAGGCGTACCGAGAGATCGACCTCGTTGCCCAGGAGGTTGCCCGGGGCGAGGTCGCCCTGCGTGATCGCCGCCTCCAGCTGCTGGGCGAACTGGTAGTACAGCGGCACCGGACTGCCCCGGTCCAGGGTGAAGTCCAGTGAGCTGAGCGCGGGTTCGGTCACTGCACGGGCCCGGTCACCGGTCTTCGCCATGGGCGTGCCTTCCTGTTGGGGGGCGCTGTCGAGGGCAGGAGCCGCTCGGGAAGCTGAGGGTCAGGAGTTGCTCGGGAAGCCGAGGTTGATGCCTCCGTCGGACGGGTCCGGCCAGCGCGTGGTGATGACCTTGCCCTGGGTGTAGAAGGCGACGCCGTCGTTGCCGTAGATGTGGTGGCCGCCGAAGAGGGAGTCCTTCCAGCCGCCGAAGGAGTGGTAGCCGACCGGGACCGGGATCGGCACGTTGACGCCGACCATGCCCGCCTTCACCTCGAGCTGGAAGCGCCGGGCGGCGCCGCCGTCCCGGGTGAAGATCGCGGTGCCGTTGCCCCAGCGGGAGTCGTTGATCAGCGCGATGGCCTCGTCGTAGGTCTCCGCGCGGACCACGCACAGCACCGGGCCGAAGATCTCGTCCCGGTAGGCGTCCGCGGTCACCGGCACCCGGTCGAGCAGCGAGACCCCGACGAAGAAGCCGTCCTCGTGGCCGTCGACCGCCAGGCCCGTGCCGTCGAGCACGACCTCGGCGCCCTGCGCCGCCGCGCCCGCCACGTACGAGGCCACCTTGTCGCGGTGCTCGCGGGTGATCAGCGGGCCCATCTCCGAGGTGGGGTCGTTGCCCGGACCGATGCGGAGCTTCTTCGCCCGCTCGGTGATCCGGCCGACCAGGTCGTCGCCGATGTCGCCGACCGCGACCACGACCGACACGGCCATGCAGCGCTCGCCGGCCGAACCGTACGCCGCGTTGATCGCCTGGTCGGCGGCCAGGTCCAGGTCGGCGTCGGGCAGGACCAGCATGTGGTTCTTGGCGCCGCCCAGCGCCTGGACGCGCTTGCCGTGCTCGGTCGCCTTCAGCTGGATGTGCCGGGCGATCGGGGTGGAGCCGACGAAGGAGACCGCCTCGATGTCGGGGTGCTCCAGGATGCGGTCCACGGCCGTCCGGTCGCCGTGCACGACGTTCAGCACGCCGTCCGGCAGGCCCGCCTCGGTGGCCAGTTCCGCGAGGCGGACGGAGGCCGAGGGATCCTTCTCGGACGGCTTCAGCACGAACGTGTTGCCGCACGCGATGGCCAGCGGGAACATCCACATCGGCACCATGGCCGGGAAGTTGAACGGTGTGATGCCGGCGACCACGCCCAGCGGCTGGCGGATCGAGGCGACGTCGACGCGGCTGGAGACCTCCGTGGACAGCTCGCCCTTCAGCTGCACGCTGATCCCGCAGGCCAGTTCCACGATCTCCATGCCCCGCGCGACCTCGCCGAGGGCGTCGGAGTGCACCTTGCCGTGCTCGGCGGTGATCAGCTCCGCGATCTCGTCGCGGTGGGCGTCCAGCAGCTCGCGGTACTTGAACAGGATCGCCGTGCGCTTGGCCAGCGACGAGGTGCCCCAGCTCTCGAAGGCGTCCTTCGCGGCGGCGACGGCGGCGTCCACCTCGGTGGTGTCCGCGAACGCGACCTGCTTCTCCTGGGCGCCGGTGGCCGGGTTCCAGACGGGGCCGAAACGGCCGGAGGCGCCTTCGACGGGCTTGCCGCCGATCCAGTGGCTGATGGTCTTCATGAGAGCGGACGACCTTTCACGTGCGGTGAGTTGAATCGGGAGCGGGGCTCGAGTACCGGGCCCGGGGGTGCGGGAGATGCGGTTCAGAGGTGCCGGCGGCGGCCGGCGACCTGGGCGTCGTAGCGTTCGCGCGCCCGGACGGCGGCCTCGCGGGAGGAGACCTCGGCCACCGGCACGTCCCACCAGGCCTCGGCCGGGGGAGCGGTGGGCGCCGGGTCCGTCTCGACGTACACGCACGTCGGACGCTCGGCGGCGCGGGCCTCGGCCAGGGCGTGGCGCAGCTCCCGCACGGTCTTGGCGCGCAGCACGTCCATGCCCAGGCTGGCCGCGTTCGCCGCGAGGTCCACGGGCAGCGGGGCACCGGTGAAGGTGCCGTCCTCGGCCCGATACCGGTAGGCGGTGCCGAAGCGCTCGCCGCCGGTCTCCTCGGAGAGGCCGCCGATGGAGGCGTATCCGTGGTTCTGGATCAGCACCATCTTCACGGGCAGCCGCTCCTGGACGGCCGTGACGATCTCGGTCGGCATCATCAGATACGTGCCGTCGCCGACCAGCGCCCACACGGGCGTGCCGGGCGCGGCCTGCTGGACGCCGATCGCGGCCGGGATCTCGTAGCCCATGCAGGAGTAGCCGTACTCGAGGTGGTACTGGCGCGGGCTGCGCGCGCGCCACAGTTTGTGCAGGTCGCCGGGGAGCGAGCCGGCCGCGTTGATCACCACGTCGGTCTCGCCCACGACCGCGTCCAGCGCGCCGAGCACCTGGGTCTGGGTGGGCACGGCGTTCTCGTCGTCGGCGCGGTAGGCGGCCTCGACGACCCGCTCCCAGCGCTCCTTCCCGGCTGCGTACCCGGCCTCGTACGCCGGGTCCACGCGGTGTCCGGCCAGCGCCCCGGCCAGTGCCTCCAGACCGCTTCGCGCGTCGCACACCAGGGTGTGCGCTCCCAGCTTGTGGGCGTCGAAGCCGGTGATGTTGAGGTTGAGGAAGCGTACGTCCGGGTCGGCGAAGAGGGTGCCGGAGGCGGTGGTGAAATCGGTGTACCGGGTGCCGACACCGATCACCAGGTCGGCGGTGCGGGCCAGTTCGTCGCTCACCGCCGTGCCGGTGTGACCGATGCCGCCCAGGTCGGCCGGGTGGTCGTGGCGCAGGGAGCCCTTGCCGGCCTGGGTGGAGGCGACCGGGATGCCGGTGGCGTCCACGAGCGCCCGGAGCGCCCCCTCGGCCTCGCTGTGGTGGACACCGCCGCCCGCGACGATCAGCGGACGCCGGGCGGCCCGTACGGCCCGCACCGCCGCCTCCAGCTCGACCGGGTCCGGAGCCGGACGCCGTACGCGCCAGACGCGGTCGGCGAAGAACTCCTCCGGCCAGTCGTACGCCTCGGCCTGCACGTCCTGCGGCAGGGCGAGGGTGACGGCGCCGGTCTCGGCCGGGTCGGCGAGCACCCGTACGGCGTTCAGCGCGGACGCGATCAGCGCCTCGGGACGGTTGATCCGGTCGAAGTAGCGGGAGACGGGGCGCAGCGTGTCGTTGACGGACAGGTCCGCTTCGACCGGGTGCTCCAGCTGCTGGAGCAGCGGGTCCGCCGCGTGCGAGGCGAAGTAGTCGCCGGGGAGCAGCAGTACCGGCAGCCGGTTGACGGTGGCGAGTGCCGCGCCGGTGACCAGGTTGGTCGCGCCGGGGCCGATCGACGTCGTCACGGCCTGCGCCGAGAGCCGGTTGAGCTGGCGGGCGTGGGCGACGGCCGCGTGCACCATGGACTGCTCGTTGCGGCCCTGGTGGTACGGCATGACCTCCGCGTACTCGACGAGCGCCTGCCCGACGCCCGCCACGTTGCCGTGGCCGAAGATGCCCCACGTGCCCGCGATCAGCCGGTGTCGGACGCCGTCCCGCTCGGTGTACTGGGCGGCCAGGAACCGCACGAGTGCCTGGGCGGTCGTCAGTCGGCGGGTGGGGGCGCTCATACGGACCTCTCGGGTGCGGTGTAGAGGGGCAGGCGGGGGTCGACGGGCTGGTCGGGCCAGGTGGAGCGGATCCAGGCGTGCTCGGGATGGTCGCAGATCAGCCAGGCACGCTCGTCCTCCGGGCCCGCCATGACGTTGAGGTAGTACATGTGGTGGCCGGGCACGGCCATGGACGGCCCGTGCCAGCCGTCCGGGATGAGCACCACGTCGCCGTCGCGCACCTCGGCCAGTACGTCCGTGTCCCGGCCGGGACCGGACGGGGAGACCCGCTGGTAGCCGAGGCCGGGGACGCCGTCGTGGTCCGCGAACTCGAAGTAGTAGATCTCCTCCAGCACGGACTCCTCGCCCGGCCGGTGTTCGTCGTGCTTGTGCGGCGGGAACGACGACCAGTTGCCGCCCGGGGTGATCACCTCGACCGCGATCAGCTTGTCGCACTCAAACACCCCGGCCGCCCCGAAGTTGTTGACCTGGCGGGAGCAGTTGCCGGTGCCGCGCAGCTCCACCGGGACGTCGGCGGCCGGCCCGTAGCGGGCGGGCAGGCGCCGGGTGCAGCGGGCGCCGGTGAGCGCGAACCGTCCGCCGTCCGGCGACGTGACGGTCGCGCGGGCGTCGCGCGGCACGTAGGCGAAGTCGCTGACGCCGTCGAACACGCTCGTGCGGCCGGCGAGGTCGAACGTGTCGTGGCCGAAGTCGTCGGCGGAGGCGACCGTGCAGCCGCCGCTGAGCGGCAGGACGATCCACTCGCTGTCGCCGGTGTCGAAGGTGTGCGAGCCGCCCGGCTCCAGCTCCAGCACGCGCAGGCTGGAATGACTCCAGCCGCCCGGCTCCAGCTCCAGCACGCGCAGGCTGGAATGACTCCAGCCGGCCGACTCCGGCGTCACGTCGACGAGGTACGGGCCGGCCGGAGCACGGTCCGCGGGAAGGTGATGGGTCATGACTGCCTTTCCGGTCACAGCAGGCTCACGGCCGTGTCCACCGCTTCCTCCACACTGCCCCCGGCCGGGTAGAGCAGCGAGCGGCCGACGACCATGCCCTGCACGGAGGGCAGCTTCAGCGCCTTGCCCCACCGCTCGTACGCCGCCTCCTGGTCGCCGACCTCCCCGCCGAGCAGGACGACGGGCAGCGTGGAGGCGCGCAGGACCTCCGCCATGTCGTCGGCGTTCTCGGTGACGGGGAGTTTCAGCCAGGTGTAGGCGGAGGTGCCGCCGAGGCCGGAGGCTATGGCGATGGAGCGGGTGACGGCCTCGGCGGACAGGTCGTTGCGGACCCTGCCGTCGACCCGCTGCGAGATGAACGGCTCCACGAACACCGGGAGCCGGCGTTCGGCCATGGCGTCGATCGCGCGGGCGGTGGACTCCAGGGTGCGCAGGGAGCCCGGGTCGTCGTAGTCGATGCGGACCAGCAGCTTGCCCGCGTCGAAGCCGAGCCGTTCGATGTCCTCGGGGCGGTGGCCGGTGAAGCGGTCGTCCATCTCGAAGGCCGAGCCGGCCAGACCGCCGCGGTTCATCGACCCCATGACGACCTTGTTCTCGAGCGCGCCGAGCAGCAGCAGGTCCTCGAGGATGTCGGCGGTGGCCAGCACCCCGTCGACGCCGGGCCGGGACAGCGCGACGCACAGCCGCTCCAGCAGATCGGCACGGTCGGCCATGGCCAGGCGCCGGTCGCCGATGCCGAGCGCACCCCGCGCGGGATGGTCGGCGGCCACGATCATCAGCCGGCCGCTGTCGCCGATCAGCGGACGGCGGACCCGGCGGGCCGCCGCCTCGGCGACGGCCTGCGGATTCCGGGCCCGGACCGTGGTGAGGTCACAGATGCTGAGGTTCAAGGAAGGACTCCGTTCAGGACTGGCTCGGCAGGCTCGCGCCGTCCGGCGGCACGGCCTGAGCGAGGAGGTCCGCCACTTCGGCCGCGGTGGGCATGGCGGACGAACAGGCCAGGCGCGAGGCGACGAGAGCGCCGGCGGCGTTGGCGTGGCGCATGGTCCGCTCCAGGTCCCAGCCGGAGAGCAGACCGTGGCAGAGCGACCCGCCGAAGGCGTCGCCGGCGCCGAGGCCGTTGACCACGCCGACCGGGACCGGCGGCACCTCGGCGCGGGTGCCGTCGCGGTGCACGGCGAGCACGCCCCGGGGACCCTGCTTGACGACGGCGAGTTCCACACCGGCCGCCAGCAGCGCCTCGGCGCAGGCCTGGGGCTCGCGCACTCCGGTGGCGACCTCGCACTCGTCGAGGTTGCCGACCGCGACCGTGGCGTGCCGCAGGGCCTGGCGGTAGTAGGGGCGGGCCTCGTCGGGATCGCGCCAGAACATCGGGCGCCAGTCCAGGTCGAACACCGTGGTGCCCGCCTTGGCCCGCGCCTCGAGCGCGTCGAGCGTCGCCGAGCGGCTCGGCTCCTCGCTCAGACCGGTGCCGGTGATCCAGAAGATCCCGGCCTCGCGTACGGCGGCGAGATCCAGCTCGGCGGTGTGGATCTCCAGGTCGGGAGCCTTGGGCCGGCGGTAGAAGTACAGCGGGAAGTCGTCCGGCGGGAAGATCTCGCAGAAGGTGACCGGCGTCGGGTACGCGGCGACCGGGGTGACCCACCGGTCGTCGACGCCGAAGTCCTTCAGGGCCTCGTGCAGATAGGCGCCGAAGGGATCGTCTCCCGTACGGGTGATCACGGCCGTCGAGCGGCCGAGCCGGGCGGCGGCGACCGCGACGTTCGCGGCCGAACCGCCGAGGAACTTTCCGAACGTTTCGACCTTTGTCAGGGGAACGCCGGTCTCCAAGGGGTAAAGGTCCACCCCGATGCGACCCATGGTGATCAGGTCGAAATACTGTGGTGCGTCTGAGTCGGTCATCGAGCGAAGCTCCTCGAACTGCTGGGGATGCGGGTCCCTGGGCGCCCTGCCACGGTGGGGGCGTGGAATCCAGGGACCTGTCGCCTCTCAGGTGTAGGTCTCGGAGGGCGGCGCTGTCAATAGTTTGTACTTACATTCGGACTAGCTGGTGAACTGATGTCTTAACAAAGTATTGACAGAGTGCGTGCCAGGGGATTTGATCCCGTCCCAACACGACAGCCGTTTCGCACGATGACACAGACCCGGACGTCCGAGGCTCCGGGGAGGATCCTCGGACACCCGCCCTTTTTCCGCGTAGCCCAGTGAGGTGCAGGCAAAGATGGACCGCTCTTCTCACAACCGTCCCCGCAGAATCGCGCCCTTCGTCGCGGTGGCCGCGGCGGCCGCCCTGACCCTGGCCGGCTGTTCCAGCGGTTCCGGCGGCAAGAAGGCCGACGAAAGCGGTGGCGACGGCGCGTCGGCCGGCAAGGCGAACACGCCGCAGATGACGGTCGCCCTGGTGACCCACCAGGGGCCCGGCGACACGTTCTGGGACATCGTCCGCAAGGGCGCCGAGGCGGCCGCGGCCAAGGACAACGTCAAGCTGATCTACTCCGCCGACCCGAACGCCGGCAACCAGGCCAACCTGGTGCAGAACGCGATCGACCAGAAGGTCGACGGCATCGCCGTCACCCTCGCCAAGCCGGACGCCCTCAAGGGCGTCCTCGGCAAGGCGGAGAAGGCGGGCATACCCGTCGTCGGCCTCAACTCCGGACTGAGCGACTGGAAGGACCTCGGCCTGCTGGAGTTCTTCGGCCAGGACGAGTCCGTGGCCGGCGAGGCCTTCGGCAAGAAGCTCAACGAGGTCGGCGCCAAGAACACCGTCTGTGTCATCCACGAGCAGGGCAACGTCGGTCTGACCCAGCGCTGCGACGGTCTGAAGAAGACCTTCGAGGGCGACACCCAGATCCTCAACGTCAACGGCGTCGACATGCCGTCGGTGAAGTCGACGATCACCGCCAAGCTCAAGCAGGACTCCTCCATCGACTACGTCGCCACCCTCGGCGCGCCCTTCGCGCCGACCGCGGTGCAGTCGGTGGGCGACGCCGGCAGCAAGGCGAAGGTCGCCACCTTCGACCTCAACAAGGACCTGACCAAGGCGATCCAGGCGGGCGACATCGAGTTCGCCGTGGACCAGCAGCCCTACCTCCAGGGCTACCTCGCCATCGACGGCCTGTGGCTCTACAAGAACAACGGCAACTACAGCGGCGGCGGTGAGCAGCCGGTGCTCACCGGCCCCGCGTTCGTCGACAAGTCCAACGTCGACGCGGTCTCCGAGTACGCCGCGAAGGGCACTCGGTGATGAGCATGACCCGACAGGCTGAGCCGGCGGTGACCCCACCGCCGGCCCCCGGCCCGAAGGTGAACGACGGCCGCACCGCGCAGCGCACGCCGGCGCGGAGGCTGCTGGCCCGTCCCGAGGTCGGCGTCTTCCTCGGCGTCGTGGTCGTTCTGGTGTTCTTCCTGATCGCCGCCCCGCCGATGCGGGACAGCAGCTCGATGGCGAACATCCTGTACCAGTCCTCGACCATCGGCATCATGGCCCTGCCGGTGGCACTGCTGATGATTGGCGGCGAGGTCGACCTCTCGGCCGGCGTCGCCGTGGTCACCTCGGCGCTCACCGCGAGCATGCTCGCCTACCAGCTGTCCATGAACGTATGGGTGGGCGTCATCGCCGCCCTCGCGGTGTCCCTCGCCGTCGGCATGTTCAACGGCTGGTTCCTGATGAAGACGGGACTGCCCAGCTTCCTGGTCACCCTCGGCACCTTCCTGATCCTTCAGGGCATCAACCTGGCCGTGACCAAGACGGTCACCGGGAACGTCGCGACCGACGACATCAGCGACATGGACGGCTTCGCCCAGGCCAAGGCCCTCTTCGCGTCCAGCTTCGAGCTGGGCGGCGTCCAGGTGAAGATCACCATCGTGTGGTGGCTCGTCTTCGCCGCCCTCGCCGCCTGGGTGCTGCTCCGCACCAAGTACGGCAACTGGATCTTCGCGGTCGGCGGCAACAAGGAGAGCGCCCGCGCCGTCGGCGTGCCGGTGACGTTCACCAAGATCTCCCTGTACATGCTGGTCGGCTTCGGCGCCTGGTTCGTCGGCATGCACCAGCTGTTCTCCTTCAACACCGTGCAGTCCGGCGAGGGCGTGGGCCAGGAGCTCATCTACATCGCCGCCGCGGTGATCGGCGGCTGCCTGATGACCGGCGGCTACGGCTCCGCGATCGGCCCGGTCTTCGGCGCCTTCATGTTCGGCATGGTGCAGCAGGGCATCGTCTACGCCGGCTGGAACCCGGACTGGTTCAAGGCATTCCTCGGCGTGATGCTCCTCGGCGCCGTCCTCATCAATCTGTGGGTCCAGCGCACGGCGACCCGGAGGTGACCGCAATGACCGACGACACGACCGGCACCCACGGTGCCGTCCTGCAGGACACCGCCCCGGACGGGGAGCACCCCCTGGTCGAACTCCGCGGGGCGGGCAAGTCCTACGGCAACATCCGCGCCCTGCACGGGGTCGACCTGAGCGTCCACCCCGGCCGGGTGACCTGCGTGCTCGGCGACAACGGCGCCGGCAAGTCCACCCTCATCAAGATCATTTCCGGGCTGCACCAGCACACCGAGGGCGAATTCCTCGTCGACGGCACCCCGGTACGGTTCTCCACCCCGCGCGATGCCCTCGGCAAGGGCATCGCCACCGTCTACCAGGACCTCGCCGTCGTCCCCCTGATGCCGGTGTGGCGCAACTTCTTCCTCGGCTCAGAGATGACCAAGGGCCCCTGGCCCCTCCGCCGTCTCGACATCGAACGGATGAAGAGGACCGCGGACGAGGAACTGCGCAACATGGGCATCGTCCTCGACGATCTCGAGCAGCCCATCGGCACCCTCTCCGGCGGCCAGCGCCAGTGCGTGGCCATCGCCCGCGCCGTCTACTTCGGCGCCCGCGTCCTCATCCTGGACGAGCCCACCGCCGCGCTCGGCGTCAAGCAGTCCGGGGTGGTGCTGAAGTACATCGCCGCCGCCCGCGACCGCGGCCTCGGCGTCATCTTCATCACCCACAACCCGCACCACGCCTACATGGTGGGCGACCACTTCAGCGTCCTGCGCCTGGGCACCATGGAGCTCTCCGCCGCCCGCAGCGAGGTCTCCCTCGAGGAACTCACCCACCACATGGCCGGCGGTACCGAGCTCGCGACCCTCAAGCACGAGCTGGCACAGGTACGCGGCGTCGACGTCGAGGAGCTCCCCGAGGAGGGAGACCTCCAGGCCCCCGCAGTGGCATCCCCGGAAGGAAAGACCTGACATGGCAGTCGCGCTCGACCGCATCCGGGTGGGCTCCGCCCCCGACTCCTGGGGCGTCTGGTTCCCCGACGACCCCCAGCAGGTGCCCTGGCAGCGCTTCCTCGACGAGGTCGCCGAAGCCGGCTACTCCTGGATCGAACTCGGCCCCTACGGCTACCTCCCGACCGACCCGGCCCGCCTGACCGACGAGGTGAAGAAGCGGGACCTCAAGGTCTCCGCCGGCACCATCTTCTGCGGACTGCACCGCGGCCCCTCCGAGTGGGAGTCCACCTGGGAGCAGGTCAGCCGGGTCGCCTCGCTCACCCGGGCCATGGACGCCAAGCACCTCGTCGTCATCCCGTCCTTCTGGCGCGACGACAAGACCGCCGAGATCCTGGAGTCCCCGGAGCTCACCACCGAGCAGTGGGGCCACCTCGCCAAGGGCATGGAACGCCTCGGCCGGGAGGTGCGGGACACCTACGGTCTCGACATCGTGGTCCACCCGCACGCAGACACCCACATCGACACCGAGGAGCACGTCGAGCGTTTCCTCGACTCCACCGACTCCTCCCTGGTCAACCTCTGCCTCGACACCGGGCACTACGCCTACTGCGGCGGCGACAGCGTCAAGCTGATCGAGACCTACGGCGAACGCATCGGCTACCTGCACCTCAAGCAGGTCGACCCGGACATCCTCGCCGACGTGGTCGCGGGCGGGATCCCGTTCGGCCCCGCCGTCCAGCGCGGCGTGATGTGCGAACCGCCCGCCGGAGTACCGGAGCTGGGAGCGGTCCTGACCGCGGCCCAGAAACTGGACGTGGACCTGTTCGCGATCGTCGAGCAGGACATGTACCCCTGCGAGCCGGACAAGCCGCTGCCGATCGCGGTGCGCACCCGCAAGTTCCTCCGTTCCTGCGGCGCCTGACCCCGGCGCCCGGCCCCCTGGAACCCGACCCCCCCTGGAAAGGGAGGCGAGAACCGTGCACGGGAACGAACCCCTGGGAATCGCCGTCATCGGCACGGGCCGCATGGGCGCGGACCACGTGCGCCGGATCGACCGGGTCATCAGCGGCGCGCGGGTCGCCGCCGTCGCCGACACCGACGCGGAACGGGCCAGGGCGGTGGCCGCCGGCATCGACGGCTGCACCGTACACACCGACCCGGCCGCCGCGATGGCGGCGGCCGGCGTCGACGCCGTACTCGTCGCCTCCCCGGGACCGGCCCACGAGGCCGCCCTGCTCGCCGCGTTCGAGCGGGACCTGCCCGTACTGTGCGAGAAACCGCTCACCCCCGACGCCGCTTCCGCACTGCGCGTCGTCGAAGCCGAACAGGCACTCGGCCACCGCCGCGTCCAGGTCGGCTTCATGCGCCGCTACGACGCCGAGTACGTCCGTCTCAAGACGCTGCTGGAGACGGGGCAGCTGGGCCGGCCCCTGATGCTGCACAACAGGCACCGGAATGTGGCCAGTTCACCCTTCTTCACCAGCTCCATGCTGATCACCGACTCCGTCTCCCACGAAGTGGACGTCACCCGCTGGCTGTTGGGTCAGGAGATCACTGCGGTCACGGTGCACGCCCCCGCATCCTCCTCCGGGGCGCCCGACGGGCTGCGCGACCCGCAGTTCGTCGTCCTGGAGACCGACGGCGGCGCGCTCAGCGACGTCGAGATCTTCGTCAACTGCGGCTTCGGCTACCAGGTCCAGGCCGAGATCGTCTGTGAACGCGGCACCGCCCGTGTCGGCGACGGCCACCACCTGGTCGCCCAGGCGGCCGGCCGCTGGGGCGGCACCATCACCCAGGACTGGACCGAACGCTTCGCCCAGGCCTATGACGACGAGCTCCGGGCCTGGGTCGACACCGCCCGCCGGGGCGAGGTCGGCGGCCCCAGCACCTGGGACGGTTACGCGGCGGCCGCCGTCTGCGAGGCCGGAGTCCGCGCCCTGGAGGAGGGCGGCCGGGTGGAGGTCGAACTGGCGGAGAAACCGGCGCTGTACGGGTGAGACGACGTGATGCGTGTGTGGGGGCCGCCCTCCGGAAGGGCGGCCCCCACACACGTTGTTCACGTCACCCGGGTCGAGGAGCGCGTACCACCGCTCACGCCTGCCGCACCTCCTCGATGGTGACGGGGCGGTGCTCGTGCAGGGACAGGGTGCACGCGTCGGCGATCCAGCCCGCCTCCAGGGCGTCCGCCACCGTGCACGGGGACGGCCGGGAGCCGGCCACGACCTCGGTGAACGCGGTGAGTTCGGCGCGGTAGGCAGCGGTGAAGCGGTCCATGAAGAAGTCGTGGGGAGTGCCCGCCGGGAAGGTCGCCCCGGGCTCCACCGACCGCAGCGGCAACTTGTCCTCCAGACCGACCGCGAGGGAGTCGGCGAAACCGTGGATCTCCATGCGGACGTCGTAACCACGGGCGTTGTGGCGGCTGTTGGAGACCACGGCGATGGTGCCGTCGTCCAGGGTGAGGATCGCCCCGGTGGTGTCGGCGTCGCCCGCCTCCTTGATGTAGTCGGCACCCCGGTTGCCGCCGACCGCGTACACCTCGGTCACCTCGCGGCCGGTCACCCAGCGGATGATGTCGAAGTCGTGCACGGAGCAGTCGCGGAAGATGCCACCGGAGGCGGCGATGTAAGCGGCCGGCGGCGGCGCGGGGTCCAGCGTGGTCGAGCGCACGGTGTGGAGCTTGCCCAGCTCCCCGCCCCGCACGGCCTCCCGTGCGGCGACGAAGCCAGCGTCGAAACGACGGTTGTAGCCGATCTGGATCGGCACGTCCCGGCCCTCGACCGTCTTCAGCACCCGCACGCCCTCGGCCATCGTGCGGGCCACCGGCTTCTCGCAGAACACCGGGACGCCCGCCTCGACACACGCGAGGATCAGCCTCGGGTGGGCGTCGGTCGCCGCGGCGATCACCACGCCGTCCACGCCGGCGGCGAGCACCGCCTCGGGGGAGTCCGCGACCTCGGCGTCGAACCGCTCGGCGGCGGCCTTCGCGGCGTCCGCGAACGGGTCGGAGACGACGAGCGACTCGACGGTGTCGAGCCCGGAGAGGGTCTCGGCGTGGAAGGCGCCGATGCGGCCGAGGCCGAGGATTCCGATGCGCATGGGGTGGTGCTCCTTGAGTGCGGGGTGCGACGTGCGGGTGTTCTCTTGGGTGGGGAGGCGAGGACCGGGCGGGGGCGGTCAGTCGAGGCCGCCGAGGACGTTCTGGTCCCAGTCGATCACGGAGCCGGTCACCACGCCGGACCGGTCGGACAGCAGCAGGACCACGAAGCCGGCGATCTCGTCCGGCCGGCCGAGCCTGCCCATCGGCAGCCGGGCGGCGGCCCGCTCGCGCCAGTCGTCGCCCGCGCCGTGGAAGGTGCGCTGGGTGGCGTCCTCGCCCTCGGTGGCGGTCCAGCCGATGTTCAGCCCGTTGATCCGGATCCGGTCCCAGCGGTGGGCGTGCGCCGCGTTGCGGGTGAGGCCGATGAGACCGGCCTTCGCGGCGACGTAGGGGGCCAGGAAGGGCTGCCCGCCGTGCGCCGACGAGGTGATGATGTTGACGATCGTGCCGGGCTGCTCACGCCGTACCATGTCCGCCACGGCGGCCTGCATGGCGAAGAACGGCGCCTTGAGGTTGATCGCGATGTGCTGGTCGAACAGTTCCGGGGTGGTGTTCAGCAGCGTTCCGCGCGAGGTCAGCCCCGCCGAGTTGACCAGGCAGTCGACCCGGCCGTACGCCCGTACCACTTCGGCGACGGAGTCCTTGGCCTGTTCGGCGTCGGCCAGGTCGGCGCGGACGAACATCGCCTTGCCGCCCGCGGCGGCCAGCTCCGCCACCAGGGCCTCACCGGGCGCGGGGCGGCGCCCGGTGACGGCCACCACCGCTCCCTCGCGCACCGCGGCCCGCGCGACGGCGGCGCCGATGCCCTGGCTGCCGCCGTTGACGAGGACGATCCTGTCGTCGAGAAGTCCCATGCCGTTCGGGGGTCCTTTCCGTTCCTGAGCCGGTCGCGCGGGGTGCGGGACGCGGGGCGGGGCAGCGTGGTGTCAGCTCGCGCGCCGCTCGGTGCCGGCCCGCAGCGCCTCCCGCAGGGCGCGTACGGTCCAGCCCTCGCGCAGCGCCCGCCGGACGAGGTCCGCCTGCGAGGGCGGGGCCAGGCCGTCGACCGGCGGGTCGTTGTCGAGATTGGTGGGGAAGGGGTAGCCCTCGGCGCTCGCCGCGATCACGTTCTCCTGCCACTGCTCGCCGGCTCCCTCGGCCCGCGCCCTGAGCAGCACCGGGTAGACGGCTGCCGTCACGGTCTCGCGGTCCACCGTCTCCATGGCCCGCCCGAACGCGGAGGACACCTGGAGCAGGTTGGCCATGCGCCGGATGTCCGCCGAGTGGTTGGCGCCGGCCGCGTGGAACAGGGCCGGGTTGAAGAAGACCGCGTCGCCCTTGGCGAGGGGCAGTTGTACGTGGTGGTCCTCGAAGTACGCCTGGAACTCGGGGAGCCGCCAGGCGAGGTAGCCGGGTCCGTACTTCTGCGAGTGCGGCAGGTACAGCGTGGGACCGGACTCGACGGGCATGTCGCAGTGCGCGACCGCGCCCTGCAGGGTGAGCACGGGGGAGAGGTGGTGCACGTGCGCCGGGTAGGCGGCGGCGACCTCGTTGGAGAGGAAACCGAGGTGGTAGTCGCGGTGCACGGTCTGGGCGGCACCGCCCGGGTTGACCACGTTCACCTGGGAGGTGACCTGGTAGCCGGGGCCGAGCCAGGCCGTGGACACCAGGGCGATCATGTCGTTGGCGTAGTAGTCGGCGAAGACCTGCGGGTCGTGGAGGGCGGCCTTCTCCAGGGCGTTCCACACCCGGTCGTTGGCGCCCGGCTTGGCGAAGTGGTCGCCGGAACCGGCGCCCGTGGCGCGCTGCTGGGCGATCAGGGCGTCGAACACGGCGGTGGCCCGGTCCACGACCGCCGGGTCGGGGAAGGCGCCCCGGACGACCACGATGCCGGGGCCGTCGGCGAGGGCGCGCACCAGCTCGGCCTGGACCTCGCGGCGGTCCGCGAGGGCGAGCCGGTCGGCGTCGTACAGCAGCACGTTCCGCTCCACGGCACCGGCGTGCGGGTAGGCGGAACGGTCCGTGGTCCGCTCGACCAGGGCACGGAACGCGTCCAGGTCGCAGTCCTGCTCGGACAGCCAGGGCCGCTGGTGCGCGGACGGCTGGACCGGGGTGGAAGCGGTGGAGAAGGACATGGTCGTCCCTTCGGGTCACAGGGGGACTCGGCTCTGTCATTCTTGTCAGTACAAAGCCTTCGAACAACCAGCAGTCAGCCATCAAAAACCCCTCAGGAGTTCCAGGAGCCGGCGCATGGGCCACCCCTTCCCCATCAGGGAAATCGCACGTCAGGCAGGGTTGAGCGAGGCCACGGTCGACCGGGTGCTCAACGCCAGGGGCGGAGTGCGGGACAGCACCGCGCAGGAGGTGCGCCGGGCGATCGCCGACCTGGACCGGCAGCGCACCCAGGTCCGGCTGGTCGGCCGTACGTTCATGGTGGACATCGTGATGCAGTCGCCGGAGCGGTTCTCCACCGCCGTCCGTGCGGCCCTGGAGGCCGAACTCCCCTCCCTGCACCCGGCCGTGGTCCGCTCCCGCTTCCACTTCCGCGAGACGGGTTCGGCGGGGGAGCTGGTCGCCGCCCTCGACCGGATCGGGCGGCGCGGCTCGCAGGGGGTGATCCTCAAGGCCCCGGACGTCCCCGAGGTCACCGCCGCCGTCGGCCGGCTCGCGGCGGCGGGCGTCCCGGTGGTGACGCTGGTGACCGACCTGCCCGCGAGCGCCCGTGTCGGCTACGTCGGCAGCGACAACCGGGCGGCCGGCGCGACCGCCGCGTATCTCATGGGGCAGTGGCTCGGCGACGGCCCCGGCAATGTGCTCACCAGCCTCTCCAGCGGTTTCTTCCGCAACGAGGAGGAGCGCGAGATGGGCTTCCGCAGCGCCATGCGCGCCCGGTACCCCGAGCGCGCCCTCGTGGAGATCGCCGAGGGGCAGGGCCTGGACACCACCCAGTACGACCTCGTCCGGGCGGCCCTGGACCGCGACCCGGGCATTCGCGCGGTCTACTCGATCGGCGGCGGCAACATCGCCACCCTGCGGGCCTTCGAGGACGCCGGGCGCGAGTGCGCCGTGTTCGTCGCGCACGACCTCGACCACGACAACACCCGGCTGCTGCGCGAGCACCGCCTGTCCGCCGTGCTCCACCACGATCTGCGCCACGACCTGCACGAGGCCTGCCACCTCGTGATGCGCGCCCACGGCGCCCTGCCGCCCGCCGGCCCCACCCTGCCGTCCCCGATCCAGGTGGTCACGCCCTACAACATGCCCGCCCACACCCCTACAGCGACGGCACGTTGACCCACGCGCCGCTCTCGGCCGAGCGCACCATCGCGTCCAGTACGGCCGCGCTGCGCACGGCGTCGGCGAGCGTGGCGCCGTACGCGGTGTCCTCGGCGACGGAGCGCAGGAAGCGGTGGGCCTCGACGACCTTCAGGTCGTCGTAGCCCATCGCGTTCGCCGCGCCCGGCTGGAACGCGCCGAACTCGCCGTCGCCCGGGCCGACGTACACCGTGCTCACCGGCTGGTCCTGGTAGGCGGTGCCGCGGCTGACGCCGAGTTCGTTCATCCGCCGGAAGTCCCAGAACACGGCGCCCTTGGTGCCGTGCACCTCGAAGCCGTAGTTGTTCTGCTCGCCGACCGAGACCCGGCAGGCCTCCAGCACGCCGCGCGCACCGGAGGCGAAGCGCAGCAGGCAGTTCACGTAGTCCTCGTTCTCCACCGGGCCGAGTTCGCCGCCGGTGGCGCGGGCGTGGCCCGCCGTGGCGCCGGCCGGGCGGGCCCGCTCGGGCAGGAAGATCGCCGTGTCGGCGGTCAGCGAGGCGATGTCGCCGAGCAGGAAGCGGGCCAGGTCGGCGCCGTGCGAGGCCAGGTCGCCGAGCACTCCGCTGCCGCCGCGTTCCCGCTCGTAGCGCCAGGTCAGGGCGGACTCGGGGTGGGCGGCGTAGTCGCTGAACAGGCGGATGCGGGCATGGGTGACGGTGCCGATGTCGCCGGCGGCGATCAGCGCGCGGGCCGCCTCGACGGCGGGCGCGTTGCGGTAGTTGAAGCCGACCGCGCTGCGGACGCCGGCCTTCTCGACGGCGGCCGACACCGCGCGGGCGTCGTCGGCGGTGAGACCGACCGGCTTCTCGATCCAGATGTGCTTGCCGGCCTCGGCCATCGCGACGCCGATCTCACGGTGCAGGAAGTTCGGGGCCGTGATGCTGACCGCCCGGACCCGCGGGTCGGCGGCCACCTCGCGCCAGTCGCGGGTGGCGCGGGCGAACCCGAACTGCGCGGCGGCCTCCTCGGCCCGGCCCGGCACCTCCTCGGCGACCGTGATCAGTTCCGGGCGCAGGGCGAGCTGCGGATAGTGGTGCGGCACCCGCGCGTACGCCTGGGTGTGCACCCGCCCCATCCAGCCGAATCCGATGACGGCGACACCGAGCGTATCCACCATGAGAGCCCTTCCTCGGACCGTTCCGTACCCGGACCGTTCCCTGTTCCGTCCATCCTTGTCCAGACAAACCTTGAGTGTGTACGGGTGAGGGTGTCAAGGAGGGGCCAGGTGGGCGGCGCTTGTCCGCGATGGGGAGAACCAGAGAATTGACTGTTATGCCTGGATAGGCTTAGGGGTACCAGGCACCCACTCGGGGGGAGAGCGACGATGCCCGACCAAGGCTGCCCGAGCAGCGGAGAGCAGGCCAAGCGGCATGCCGTCGCCCAGCTTCGGCAGGCGATCCTGTGGGGCGACATGGCGCCGGCCCAGCGGCTGGTGGAGGACGAGCTCGCCGAGCGGTTCGGGGTGACCCGGGCCGGCATCCGGGCCGCGCTCATCGATCTGGAGGCCCAGGGTCTGGTCGAGCGGATCCACAACCGCGGCTCACGGGTGCGGGTGGTGACCGTGGAGGAAGCGGTCGCCATCACCGAATGCCGGATGGTGCTCGAAGGGCTGTGCGCCGCCAAGACCGCCGCTACGGCCGACGACGCGCAACTGGACCGGCTCGCCGAACTGGGCAGGGCGATGACCAAGGCCGTGGCCGACGGCGACCCCCTCACCTACTCCCAGCTCAACCAGGAACTCCACACCCGCATCCAGGAGTTCTCCGGTCAGTGGACCGCCGTGGCCCTGCTGGACCGCCTCAACAGCCAACTGGTCCGGCACCGCTTCCAGTTGGAGCTCAGGCCGGGGCGCTCGCAGCGCTCCCTGATCGAGCATCTGGCCCTGATCGAAGCGATCAGGGCCAGGAACCCCGAGTCAGCCGAGGCGGCCGTCCGCGCCCACCTCACCAGTGTGATCGAGGCGCTGCGCGGCTGACCGGACCGGCCCCGGGTCCCCGTCCAAGCCCTCGGAGGTCCCCGAGGTCCCCGCCGCCCACCACCGCCTCCGCCTCGCCCGCCAGCACGGTGACGTGCTCGTCGCAGTTGTGCGAATGCAGCGGTGCCCCGAACCAACCGGACAGACGCTCATACCGCTGGTAATCCGGGTCTCCCCGCCCGCCTGCCGCGTGGTGACCGGCGGGGGCGTGGCGACCGCACCCCCTCGGTCCTGTGCCGCTCGGGGGAGCGCAGCGCCGCCACGGCCGCCGAGCGCCGGGAACGGGGAGTACCGGTGACACCGGAGGCGTGGCGCGAGCCGACGGAGAGCGCGGCCGGGCCGCGGCCGTAGACCCCCGCACCCTCCGTCCCTGGACCACCTTCCGGATGCGGTAGTGTTGACCTGCGTGATCACGCGGTACGCCGCGCGGGACGCATCGGGACGTGGCGCAGCTTGGTAGCGCACTTGACTGGGGGTCAAGGGGTCGCAGGTTCAAATCCTGTCGTCCCGACTTGAGAGAGTCGCAGGTCAGGGCCGGTTTCGGAGGCATCCGAAACCGGCCCTTGATCATTCTTGGGGACCAACTGTGGGCCAGCGTCCTTGACCGGCGTCAGCGGGTGACAGTCATAGGGCTCGGCAGGGAGCGTGGGGCGCGCAGCACGCTGAGGTGTGCCGAGAGTGCTGCGCCGACGGCCGTGATCTTGTGTACGTCCGGGTGGAGGCAGCGCTGGGTGGCGGTCAGTGATCCGTGGTCTGCGACGCGTCGCAGGACGTGGACTTGGACTCCCGCGTCGGCGAACCCGGAACGGTTCGCAGTGCCGTCCGGTCGACCGCCCTCGCCGCCGCTGTGACCGGCACACTCACCTGGGCCCCCCACCGTGTCCGCCCTGCCGAACGAGCCGACGCCCCCACCTCCAACGCCCCACGGAGAGCCTCGAGCCTGATGCCGGCAGCGTCGCCATCACCAAGACATCTCACGGAGGGCTGATCCGGCCGGCGCCGGAAGGCGGGCAGGGATCGCCAGGCTCCTGTCCGCCTTCCGGCGCCCCCTCAGAGACGGGAGCCGATACGGGCGCCGTCGAGCGTGGCGTGCACCAGCCGTCGCGGTGCCAGGCAGTCGCCGATGCGGTAGAACTCGCTGCCGGTCTCGGGGAAGTCGACCGGCTCGGCGCCGGTGGCGAACACGATCGAGTCGAAGTCGCCGAGCTCGGAGGTCTCCCCGGAGAAGACGTTCCGTACCTGGGGGCGCGTTCCCCCCTTGACCAGCTGGGTGAGGGCCTCGATCCGCACGCGCTTCTCCAGCAGCCGTTTCGTCAGCAGGTGCAGGATGGACGGCTCGGCGGCCTGACCGGGCAGGATGCACTCCGACAGCAGCACGACCTGCTTGCCCCGGTCGGCCAGCAGGTCGGCGGCGGCAAGTGGCGCGAGGTGGTCGTTGAGGCCCCCGACGACCAGTACGTTCTCGCCGAGCTCCGCCAGGTCCACCTCAAGGATGTCCAGGGCGGTGTACGCCCGGATCTCCTCCAGACCGGGCACGTCCGGGACGGCGGGGACCGCCCCGGTGGCGGCGACCACCACGTCCGGCGCGAGCTCGGCGACGGACTCGGGGGTCACCTCGAAACCGAGCCGCACCTCCACCCCGGCCTCCGCCACATCCCGGGCGAGGTCGTCGATGAGCGAGGCCATCTCCCGGCGGTGCGGGTCACGGGAGAGCAGGGTGATCTTGCCGCCCAGCGTCTCCTTCTTCTCCGCCAGCACCACCGAGTGGCCCCGGTTCGCCGCCGTGCGGGCGCACATCAGGCCGGCGGGGCCACCGCCCACCACCAGGACCCGCTTGCGCCGGGTGGGGGCGGGCACGTCCAGCTCGCGCTCCCGGCCCGCCCACGGGTTCACCGGGCAGGAGGAGACCCGGTCGGGGTAGTGGCACTCGTTGATGCCGATGCACTTGTGGATGCGGTCCGCCCGCCCGGCCGCGGTCTTCTTCACGAACTCCGGGTCGGCGATCAGGGCGCGGGTGGTGCCCACCAGGTCCGCGACACCGCTGCGGAGCACGTCCTCCATCAGAGCGGGGTCGTTCATCCGGCCTGTGAGGATCACCGGCACGGAGACCGCCTCCCGCACAGCGGCCGCGGCGTCGGCGTTGAAGCCGGGCTCGTAGTGACTGGAGGCGACGTAGGGGAGCACCACGCCGTCGTGCAGGGCGCCGATCGTCCCGGCGGTGATGTTGACGTAGGCCAGGGAGGACTCCACGGTCTTGACGACGGCCGCGATGTCGTCCGTGGTCAGCCCGCCGGGGTGGGCCTGGAGGCCGCTGATGCGCATCCCGATGGGGAAGTCCGCTCCGCACTCTTCGCGGATCGCCTCGAGCACCTCGGTCAGGAAGCGCATCCGGTTGTCCAGTGAGCCGCCGTAGCGGTCCGTGCGACGGTTGGTGGACGGCGAGAGGAACTGCTCGACCAGGTAGCCGTGGGTGGCGTGCACCTCGACGCCGTCGAGCCCGCCCCGCTGGATGCGAGAGGCGGACCGGGCGAACAGCCGCACCACCCGCTCCACTTCGCCGGTGGTCATCTCGCGCGGCTGGGCCCGCACGTGCGGGTCCGGTATGCCGCTGGGCGAGACCATCGCCTGGAAGGTCTCGGGCAGCCGGATGGAGCCGCGGTTGGCCACCTGGCCGAAGACCAGCGCCCCGTGCCGGTGCGCGATCTCGGCGCGGGCCCGCAGCGGCGGCAGGAGGAGGGAGTCGAAGAACTCCCTGCCCTCCTCGGTCTCGGGGTCGGCGGTGCCGTCCAGGTCCCGGGCGGAGATCCCGTCGAGCTGGCCGGGCGTGACATAGGCCAGGGTCGAGATGGTCTCGTTCAGGACCGGTATGCCGACCATCCCGACCCCGCCCGCGACCCGGGTCTCCAGGTACTGCAGGTAACGCTCCTCGCTCATCTTCGGGTTGTGGGTGGTGAGCATGATCCGGTTGCGGACCGTCTTGCCACCGATGGCGAAGGGGCTCAGAAGTGTTGCGAACTCACCGCTGCTCATCAGCGTCTCCCAATGGGTAGGTCATATGCGGCGCTCGCGCGCCGCCCACTACACGACGAAGCTCTCGTGGGTCTCCGGGGCGAACAGTTCCTCGGGGGCCAGCAGCCGTCCGGTGAGCCCTTGCTCGTGCAGGTAGCGCAGGAAGGCCGTCAGGCAGGCGTGGTTGGGTGCCAGGCCGTAGGGCCAGATGTCCTCGCCCATGACGTCTCGTGCCGACTGCGCCGCCAGATGGCCCCACGGCAGCATCCCGGCCAGCGCGACGGTCTCGCCGAGCGCCCGGTCGGCGTGTTCCTTGGCCTCCTGGAAGGCGTCGGTCAGTGCCCTGGCGAGCCAGCGGTTGCGCTCGTAGACGTCCCGTCGCAGCACTACGGTGTGCATGATCGGGAAGATGCCGGTCCGCTCGAAGTACTCCTTCTCGGCGGCGGCCGGGTCCGCCCACAGCCGGCGCACCCGGCGGGTGCCGTCGGCGAAGTGGCGGGGCACCCGGGCGGTGTAGAGGGCGTCGATCTCGCCGGCCTCCAGCATGTCGGAGAGGTTCTGCCCCTCCGCGATCGGCGTGATGTCCACGCCGGGGACGTGGATGGCCAGCTTCTCGGTCCGGCCGGGTTCCAGCAGTCCCCCGGTGCGGTAGGAGACCGAGTCCACCGGAAGCCCGTAGTGCTCGTCGAAGATGCCCCGCATCCACACCGCGGCCGTCATCTGGTACTCGGGGATGCCGACGGTCTTCCCCTTGAGCTGCTCGGGGTGGGTGAATTCGCTGTCGGTGTGGACGTACACCGCGTGGTGCCGGAAGGTGCGCGAGGGGAACACCGGGATCGCCACGAACGGCCGGTCCCGCTCCAGCGTCAGCGTGTACGAGGACAGCGACATCTCGGAGGCGGAGAACTCGCCGTGCCGCGCCATCCGGAAGAAGATCTCCTCGGCGCCCAACGGCAGCCAGGTGAGGTCCACTCCGGGGACGCGCACCCGGCCGTCGGCGAGCGCCGCCGTGCGGTCGTAGGGCCCGCAGGCCACGGTCAGGTCGATGGTCACTTCATCGCCCCTCGGTGTAGAAGTCGAGCCGGGCGGGCGGCTGCGGGGCGGGCGCCCCGCCGGTGCCGTAGAGCCACTCGGCGAGCGAGTAGTCGTCCGCTGTCAGGGAGTTGAACGCGAAGTCGCGCAGGACCGCGCCGACGCCGCCCAGGTGGACCATCTCCCCGAAGAAGCGGGTGTTGCGCTGCACCGCGGCGGCCCTCGGGAAGCGGATCTCCTCGTACTCCTTGAGCGCCGTGACCGGATCGTTTGGGCTGTCGGCGAGGGCGGCGGCGAGCGCGACGGCGTCCTCCATGGCCTGGCCGGCGCCCTGTGCGAGGTACTGGCGCATGGGGTGGGCGGCGTCGCCCAGCAGCGCGACGCGTCCCTGGGCCCAGCCGGGCGTGGGCTTTCTGTCGAACTGCTCCCACCGCTTGCCGAGGTCCAGGTGGTGCAGCGCCTCCCGCACGGGGTCGCAGGTGTCGGCGAACTTCTCGAAGAGCTCCTCCGGGGTGGCCCAGGTGTCGCTGCCCGGCGCACCGCGGTCGCTGCGGAACGAGGCCACCCTGTTGAGCAGTTCGCCGCCCTGGATCGGGTACTGCATCAGGTGCAGCCCGTCGCCCGCGTACAGGGTGACCGCGTCCTCCACCCCCTCGGGGCGGGGTCCGGGGCCGCGGTAGATGGCGTACCGGGAGACGGCCGGCTCGCTGTCGTCGAGCACCTCGCGGCGGACGGCGGACCGCAGGCCGTCGGCGCCGATGACGACGTCGGCCGAGTGCGTCGACCCGTCGGCGCAGGTGACGGTGGCGCCGCGGGCGTCCTGTTCGACGCCGACGACCTCCTTGCCGGTGAACGCCGTCACCAGGCCGGTGGCGAGGCTGCCCTGGAGCAGCGTGTCGAGCAGGTCGGCGCGGTGCATCACCGTGTACGGCGCGCCGAACCGCTCGGCGAGCGCCTGCCCGAACCGTGCCTGGTAGATCTCCCGGCCCGTGTAGGCGTCCAGGATCACGAACCGTTCCGGGAGCACGGCGGTGCGCAGCACGCTGTCCAGCACGCCGAGTTCGCCGAGCAGCCGGCCGGCGTTCGGGCCGAGTTGCAGTCCGGCGCCGATCTCCTTGATCTCCGGCGCGCGTTCCAGGACGTGCACCGACATACCGCGCCTGGCGCACGCCAGGGCTGTGGTGAAGCCACCGATTCCGCCGCCGATCACGAGAACGTGCGGCCTGCTTTCCGGGCCGGCCATGGGGACCTCTTTCCTCGGAGTCGTCATGGGTCAGGCGAGCTGTTCGCGGTAGAGACCGAAGGGTTCGAGCATCGGCCGGTCGCTCATGGCGAACAGGGTGACGTCCGGGCTTCCGTCCGCCGCGACGTGCTCGTACCAGGTCCAGGAGGGGACGACGAAGAAGTCGTTCTGCTCCCAGTCGTAGCGTCGGCCGCCGATCACGCTGTGGCCCGAGCCCCGGGTCACGCAGAACACCGTGCTGGAGGTGTGCCGGCGACGGCGGGTGCGGCGTCCGGCCGGCAGCAGCTGCGCGGCACACCCCAGGGTGGGCATCACCGGACCGCCGGTCTGCGGATCGGTGTACTCGACGGTGACCCCGTGCTCCGGGTCGCCCTCCGACTCCCGCAGCCGCTCCAGACTCTCCAGGGTGGCGGCGTAGGAGTACTTCATCAGGGGCGAGTGCGCCCGGCCGGTCCGCGGGCCGGCCGGTACGATGCCGGCGCCGTACCGCGCCACGCTGTCGTCCTCGGCGACCCGCGCCGGCTGCATCCGCTTGTCCTCGTAGTCCTCGTAGAACTGGGCGTTGAGGCCGCGGACGAAGGGGACGTCGAGGCCGTCGAGCCAGATCATGGGCTCGTCGCCCGCGTTGCGGTGGTCGTGCCAGTTCCATCCGGGGGTGAGGACCAGGTCGCCGGGCTCCATCAGCACCGGCTCGCCCTCGACGGTGGTGTGCCCCCGGCCGGCGAGCATCAGCCGGACCGCGGCGGGGGTGTGCCGGTGCGCGGTGGCCTCTTCGCCCGGCAGGACCAGCTGGTAGCCGGCGACCATGGTGTGCGTCGTGCCCCACTGGCGGGCGGGGTTGACGCCGTTGAGCGCCCGGCGCTCCGCCTCGCTGCCCAGGTCGATGGTGCGGCCGGCCTCCTCCATGAGGGGGATCAGTTCCCGCCAGCGCCACACGTGCGGGACCTCGGCCGGTTCGGGCTCCGGAGCGTCCGTGCCCGGGACCCGCCACAGCGGCACCACATGCGCCCCGGCCAGCCTCTCGTAAAAGTCCGCCGGTGAATCCGCCGGGGAATCGGCCAGGGAAGCGGTTCGGTTTTCCACCGTCGTCATATTTCCTCCACTCCTCTTATTCGGACACCCGGTACCGGGCCATGAAAAACGTTGTCGAAATCACCGGAAAAGGCAGTGTCGAACCCGCACACCCTTTCCAGAAGGCTGGAGAAAAGTGCGCTTTCTCGTGTTCCTGCGTTATCCGGCGTGCAGGGCGTCAGCTTTCCTCGGGCACCATGACCACTCCACCGTCACTCCTGATGTCCAGGCGTGAACGCCATTCGTACAGATCACCGCGGTACCAGCTGTGCAGTACGTCGATGGGGCCGTCCACGGAGCTCAGGATCCGCTGGGAGAACAGCACCGGCGCACCCAGTTCGGTCTCCAGATGCCTGGCCACCTCGGTGTCGGCGAGCTGCGCCGACACCCGCTGCTCGGCTCCCTCCATGGCCACCCCGTCGCTGTGCAGCACCGTCAGCAGCCCGTTGGTGCGCAGGCGGGGATCCCGTGCGAAGTGCTCGATCTGCGGGGCCAGATAATGGGTCGAGTAGACGAACACCGTGCCGCCGGCGGTACGCCGGTTCCAGATGACGTTGCCGGTCTCCCGGTCGGTGCCGAGGGTCGCGCGGACCGAGGCGGGAAAACGGACCCCGATCTCCACCCCGACGTCATGGAGCGGCATGCGTGGCGTACCGGAGATGAGGTCGAGCAAGGACCCCCGGAAGACACTGCCGATCTTCTCTTCCGCGTCCCCGTACACGAACGTGCCTTTCCCTTGCCGGCGAAATACCAGGCCGCGGGCGATGAGCTCGTCCACGGCCTTGCGGATGGTCGCCTTGCTCACCGAGAACTCGGCGACGAGCCGGTCCTCGGTGGGCAGCGCTTCTCCCGCCGGGTAGTCACCCAGACGAATCCGCTGGTAGATCACCCCGAATACTCGCTGATACAGAGGAGCGGGGGGTGGCGTGTGCTGCATCATTCCCCTAGGAGGTCACGGATTATTTCAACCCTGCATATTAACAGCCGGATAAACCGGCACGTGGGTGGACGGCATTCTCTCGGCGGACGTTCCGGAAGAAAGAAGTCTCTCCCGTCCGGAACGCCGGCGCCCTGGTCGTCGGCACAGCCGTTCGGCTACCGCGCCAGCGCCCTGACGTCGGACGGCGCGACCGAGAGCCGCACGGAGCCGCCCGTCTCCAGGGGCACGTCCCCCGTCGCCCAGTGCATGACCTCGTGGTCCCGGTCCCCCAGCGTGATGCGGCTGTCGGTGAAGGATCCGTAGAACTCCGAGGTCCGCACCGTCCCCGGCCAGCAGTTCCCGCCGCCGTCGGCGCCGTTGAGGACCGTGCGGTCGGGCCGCCAGACCGCGGCGATCTCCTGCCCGGTGCGCAGGCCGTCCTGTCCGGTGGCGGCCTCGATGTCGCCCAGCGCGGTGGCGACCGTGACGCTGCCGTCGTCCCGGACGGCCGTGACCGTGCCCTCCACCTCGTTGAGCTTGCCGATGAACCGCGCCACCCTGAGGTTGGCCGGCCTGAGGTAGACCTCGCGCGGAGTGGCGACATGGGCCACGACCCCGTGGTCGATGACGGCGATACGGTCGGCCATCCCGATCGCCTCCTCCTGGTCGTGGGTGACGTAGACCGCGGTGAAGCCCAGGCGCTTCTGCATCTCCCGGATCTCCACGCGCAACTGGTCGCGCACCCGGGCGTCGACGTTGGACAGCGGCTCGTCGAACAGGACGATCCCGGAGTCCTTGACCAGTGCCCGGGCCAGCGCGACGCGCTGCTGCTGGCCGCCGCTGATCTGCGCGGGGTGCTGTTCCGCGAGATGCGCGATGCCCATCATCTCCAGCACGCCCATGACCCGCTCCCGGACCTGCTCCCGGGTCAGGCCCTTGTGGTGGCCCGTGGTCAGCGGGTAGGCGACGTTCTTGAAGATGGTCATGTGCGGCCACAGCGCGTACGACTGGAAGATCATGCTGATGTCGCGCTGCTCGGGCGGGACGAAGACACCGTCCTCGGCGGAGGACAGGATCTTCCCGCGGCTCTCGATGCTTCCGGCGTCGGGCTTCTCCAGACCGGCGATGCACCGCAGGAAGGTGCTCTTCCCGCAGCCGCTGGCACCGAGCAGCACCAGCACCTCACCCTCGTGGATGTCCAGGGTGGTGTCATCGACGGCGGGCACCGACTCCCCGTCGCTGCGGCGGTACATCTTGCGGACGCCCCTGATCCTGAGCGCCGGCTCCGGAGCGGCCGGTGCCGGAGGGTGCGCGGCGGCCTCGCGGGCCGTGACGTCTCCCGTGTCCAGGGATACGACATTCGCCATGACGGCTCTCCTTCTAGGACTGTTGACGGTTTCTGCGTGCCTGCCACATCGAGGTGGCGCTCAGGACCACCGCCACCATCACCATGGAGACGAGGGACACGAAGAGGGCCAGCGCCGCCAGTTCGGCGTATCCGCCGCCACCTTCGAAGATGGCCAGGAGCTGGAAGCCGATCACCGGCGTCCCGGTGCTCGCCAGGAGGGCCGAGGCCTCGACGTCCGCCATGATCCGGACGAAGATCAGCGTCCAGCCGGCGGCCAGGCCCGGCAGCATCAGGGGGAGGTAGACGGACCGGAAGGTGCGTCCCTGCGAGGCCCCGGAGAGCGAGGACGCCTGCCCCAGTTCCTTGCCGACCTGGCCGGCGGCGGCCTCCGAGGTGATGGATGCCTCCGGCATCGCGATCACCAGGAAGCCCATCAGCAGGATCAGGGCGGTGCCGCCGAGGAAGAACGGCTCTCCGGCGAAGGCCAGCACCATGCCCACCGCGACGACGACCGGCGGGATGGCGGCCGGGACCTTGGACACGACCGCGGCGGCCTTCGCCACGGTGCCCGGGGAATGGACCGACAGCCAGGCGATGCCGCCGCCGATCGCGACCGCGACCGTCGCGGTGACCAGAGCGAACAGGAGGCTGTTCACGATCGCCTGCTGGTTGGCGGGGTCGGTGAGGATCGACCAGAAGGAGCCCAGGCCGAAGTTCTCCCAGGAGGGGTTGCCCCAGTAGCCGTTGAGGGTGACCAGGGTCAGCGCGCCCACGGGGAGGAGCACGGCGCAGAACAGGTAGAGCAGCATCGCCGCCCGAGCCACCCCGCGCAGCCGGCCCAGCGGGATGCGCTCGGTGCCCGATCCCTTGCCGCCCATCACCGCCGTACGGCCGCCGCGCAGGGACCGCTGCTGGAGCAGCCAGATCACGCCCAGCACCACCAGTTCCAGGCTGCTCAGTCCGATCGCCGCACCGGTCTGGGGCGGGTAGGAGGAGGTGAGCAGGTGGACGATCTCCACCGACAGCATCTGGATGCCCGCCGGCTCGGCGAGCACCACCGGTACCGAGAAGACCGCGAAGCCGAACCACACGGCCAGGAAGGCCGCGCTGAGCAGGCTCGGGCGCAGCGCGGGCAGCGTCACCCGGACCAGGGTCGTGAACACACCGGCCCCGCACATCCGGGACTGCTCCTCCAGCCGGGAGTCGAGGTTGCGCAGTCCGGCCGATACCACCAGGTAGACGAACGGGACCAGGGTGAGGGTGTAGACGCCGATGACGGTGTACCAGGAGTTGGCGCTGAACGGCCCGGAGGTCAGGTTCGCCCCGAACACCCCGTTGGCCACCGCGCGGATGACCTTGTTGACGTATCCGGCGTCCGAGGACATCAGCAGCAGCCAGCCCACCGCCGTCGCGATGCCGGGCATCAGGAAGTTGACAACGGGGAGCACGTCGGTGAGGACGCCCATCCGGGCGTCGGTCCGCTCGTTGAGCCAGGCGAAGGCCGAACCGATGACCAGGGCCAGCACGACGGAGCTGCCGGTCACGATGAACGTGTCGAGCAGGGTGTCACCCAGCCCGGGCAGGGCCAGGGTCTCGGAGACGGCCGAGAAGGTCAGCGTGCCGTCCACCCACACCAGACCGAGGACGATCCGCACCAGGGGATAGCCGATCAGCAGCGCCACTCCGGCCGCCACCAGCAGGACGACGAGACGGAAGGCGGTGGGGGAGGCCTTGCGGCGTGGAGCGCTCAGGGGGCGCACCGGGACATCTGACGGGCCGGCGGACGCGGGAGTCCGCTCGGCGTCGATGACGGAGTTCTCGCTCATGGTGTCCGCTCACCTGCCGCCGTTGAGGATCTTGGCGACCTCTTCGACCTTGGCGGGCCGGTAGTACTCGAGGTTGGGGTGCAGCAGTTCGAACTCGGTCTCCACCTGGGGCGTGGCTATCGCGCTGTTGGCGCCGTGCAGCGCCTGGCTGGCCTTCTCGGACAGGACGTAGCCGGCGAACAGCTTCTGGGCGTTGGGGTGGCCGGGCTCGGGGTTGAGCGTGTAGGCGAAGGCCGGTCCCGTGGCGCCGGGCTCCGGGAAGACGATGTCGACCGGCGCGCCCTTGGCCTTGGCGTTGTCGATGGCGGCCTTGCTGGCCACGCTCTGGATCGCGTACTGACCGGCGGCCAGTGACTCGGTCAGGCTGACCATGCCGCCGGGGTCGGGGAAGATCTCCTGCTTGCTCAGGCTCTCCAGGAAGCCGTCGACGTGGTCGTCGACGGTGCCGTAGTAGGTGGCGTAGCCGGAGCCGTCCTTGTGCGGGCCGTTCATCCTGCCCTTCCACTTGGGGTCACCCAGGTCGGCCCAGGTCTTCGGACGGTCCTGAGGCTTCACCAGGTCGGTGTTGATGCCGATTCCGAGGGCGTCGACGATGTACGGCGTGCCGACGATCCCCTCGCTGTCGAGGAGCCACTTTTCGGGGTGGTCGGCGGGCAGCAATCCGGCGTCCTTGAAGGACGTGACGAGCCCTTCCTTGAGGGCCGTCTGGATGAACGGGACATCGGCGTGCAGGATGACGTCGGCGGTTTCGGCCGCCGACTTCTTCTCGGTCGCGTACCGCGCCGAGAGGTCGGGGCTGGTCGCTCTGAGGACCTTGACGGAGACTCCCCGGTATTCCTTCTCGAACCCCTTGGCCAGTGCTTCGCACGAGGCGGGGGTGAGGGAACAGTAGAAGACGACCTGGCCCTCCTTCGCGGCCGCGGCCACCAGGGTCTCACCGGTGGCGGCGACCTCGCCGGCCTTCACCCCCGGCCCGCCCTTTCCGCAGGCGGTAAGCACAGCCAGGGAGGCGAGGACGGCCACGGTGAGCACACCGGTCCGGTGCGGGCGGTACTCCATGTTTCTATACCTCTCGTCGCGAGGCTGTTTCACAGCCGGTGTCGGTCTTTCGGTGCCGCGCCGTGTTCGGGCGTGCTCGTCGCGGAGGACGGAGCCGGCACCATCGCTCAGGGGCAAGTGGGGGGAGTGGGGGGCGGTGGCCCCGTCTGTCCCACGGCTGACGCGTGCGGGAAGGACGGGGCAGGGCGGCGGACACGCGCGGGGCGGGACGGCCGGCGCTCACGCGAACGGGCGGGGCGGTCCCTGCGGGGCTTGTGCCGTACGGCGCGACAGCCCCGCCCGGTGGGTCACTTGCGGTAGCGGTCTCCGTGCCGGCTGACCAGCTGCTCGTCGAGGTAGGCGACGGACTCGGGGGCCATGTCGGCGGTCGGTACCGGTTCGGGGACGAAGGCCCCGTACGGGTCGCTGCCGCGTACCAGGGTGGCGGTCTCGGTGTTGCCCTCCTCCTCTCGCTCGAAGGGCTTCATGTAGCGGACGGCGATGCCGATGCGCCGCTCGTCGCTGTGGCTCGGCCCCGAGCCGTGGAAGATGAACTGGTGGTGCAGCGAGAACTGCCCGGGCCGGAGCTGGATCAGCGTGGCGTCGTTCTCGTCCACCTCGACGGCGATCTCCTGCCCCTGGGAGAGCATGTTGGAGCCGTCGCTGTTGAAGGTGTGCTCGGCCTCCTTGGTGTGAGTGCCGGCGACCACCTTCAGGCAGCCGTTCTCCACGATGCTCGGGGCCAGCGCGATCCAGGCGGTGATGATCTCCCCGCCCTTGGGGATGCTGGAGAACGGGGCGTCCTGGTGCCAGGCCACATATCCGGGGTGGTGCGGGTTCTTGATGAAGAAGGAGGAGCCCCAGCAGTAGAGGTCGGGGCCGAGAACGCTCTCGACCGCGTCCAGTACGGGCTCCAGCCGGATCAGCTCGTTGACCCAGGGGAGCACCAGATGGGCCTTGGAGCGCAGGATGGCCGAGCCGCGTTCGCCGTACTCGGCCTCGAACGCCTCCAGCTTCGTACGGTAGGAAGCCGCCTGATCGGCCGTCATGGCATCCAGCGGGAACAGGAAGCCGTTCTGGCGGTAGCCGTCGACCTGGCCGGGTGACAGGGTCCCGGTCGTCGCTGTGGTCATGGAACACACCTCTCTCTGGTTGGGTTCTGGCTGTGCCGAAGGGATCCGCCCGGGTCGACGGGCGGTGAAACCGCATGCGACCGCCCGGGTCAACGGGCCGTGAAGCCGCCGTCGATCGGCAGGGTCACGCCGGTGATGTACGAGGCGGCGTCCGAGGCGAGGAACGCGATACCGTTCGCGACCTCCTCGGGCTCGGCGAACCTGCCGCCGAGGAGCCGGTCCCGCAGGTGTTCCTGCGGCTGCGAGATGCCCCGGTCGGCGATCCGTGTGGTCATCGTCAGTCCGGGACAGACCGCGTTGACCCGCAGACCGCGGTCCGCGAACTCGGCGGCCAACTGCCGGGTGAAGCCCAGCAGTCCTGCCTTGGTGGTGGCGTAGCCCAGTGCCGCCGGGTTGGCGGCCAGGGCGTGTGTCGACGAGACGTTCACGACCGACCCGCCGCGCGGTGCCGCGAGCAGCGCCGGCAGCAGTGCCCGGGTGAGCAGGTAGGCACTGGTGAGGTTGCGGGCGAGGTCCCGGTCCCACTGTTCCGGGTCCAGGTCCTGGATCGAACGCCGGCTGTTGACCCCGACGTTGTTGACCAGTCCCTTGATCACGATCCCGGACTCGTCCACCGCCCGGGGGATCCGCTCCACGTCGGACCGGTCGGTGAGGTCGGCCTCGACAACGGTGCAGGCGGCACCCGAACCGGCCAGACGTGCGGCGAGTTCGGTCAGACCGTCGGCGTCGATGTCGACGGCCAGGACGTGCGCACCGAGTCCGCCGAGCACCTCGGCGGTCGCGGCGCCGATTCCGGCGGCGGCTCCCGTGACGACGACTCCCAGGCCGTCGAACCCGGACTTTTCCAGCATGCGGTCACCCCCTTGGAAGGAAGGACGGGCAAAGGTCGGTCGATGCGGTCGACGCGGCTCACATCGACCCGACAAGAAATTCGGTCATCCGCTTCTCCGGATGAATCAGCTGCAACGTACATGGCTCCCCGCGGTCGCACCAGAGGTGTGCAGAAACCTTTTTTCAAGGGTTTTCCAGCCATTTTCTGCCGACCAAAAGGATCTCGACAGCGCCATTGCGCCCCCTGCTGACCGGCCCTATCCTCCAGTCATCCTGATCAGCGGATGAATCTTCAGGGCTTCGGTCGCACCCCCGCCCTGCGGCCGCCTCACCGCCGGAACCGACCGCTCAAGGGTCGGAAGAGAAGGAGGCGCAGATGCGTCTTGGAGTCTTCGACGGGAACCGCCTCGCGGTCTCGACGGACACGGAAGTCATCGATGTGACGGACCTGGTCCCGGGCCCCGACACACCACAGGGCCCGCTGCAACGGCTGTTGGAGCAGGACCTCGGTCACGTCCTCGCCGCCCCGGGGGCGCTGCGCGACTCCCCCCGGATCGACCCGGAGAAGGTGGCCTGGTCCGCCCCCCTGCCCCGGCCGCACAAGATCATCGGCGCGCCGGCCAACTACCGGGCGCACGTGGCCGAGATGAACAACCCGAACACCATCGCCGAGTGGGGTGTGTTCCTGAAGGCCGGCTCCTCCGTCATCGGCCCGGACGAACTCGTCAGGCTCCCCTACAGCGATGTGCGCACCGATCAGGAGGGCGAGCTGGGCATCGTCATCGGCAAGCGGGCCCGGAACGTGAGCCGGGAGGAGGCACTTGACCACGTCTTCGGCTACACCTGCGTCCTGGACATCACCATCCGCTCGACCGAGGACCGCTCCACCCGCAAGTCCTTCGACACCTTCACCCCGATCGGCCCGTTCGTGGTCACCAAGGACGAGATCGCCGACCCCGACGACCTCGAACTGCGCTGCTGGGTCAACGACGAGCAGCGTCAGTACAGCCGCACTTCCCTGATGATCTACAGCGTGCCGCGGCTCATCGAGTACGCCAGTTCCGTGATGACCCTCATGCCTGGCGACGTCATCGCCACCGGCACCCCGGAGGGCGTGGGCCCGCTTGCCGACGGCGACCGCATCACCGTGGAGATCGAGAAGGTGGGACGCCTGGAAGTGGGTGTGAGCGCCGATCACGCGCTCCCCTACGCCTCCCGCCTGGGCCGCTAGACCGGCTGATCCCCCGCGCCTCAAAGGCACGTCCACCTCGCCGGGGTGAACTGGCGCGGCGCGTCCCGGGCATCGACCAGACGTCGGCGCCGTGACGCGGACCGTCCTCGCATCGGGGCGCAGCACGCGGTAGACGGTCCTGGGCAGGCTGGAGTTGCCGCTGCCACGGCGACCGACCAGGGCGAACCGTTTGTTCCTGACGGCGGGTACATCGGCGAGGGCGGGCTGGGAAAGCAGGAACTTCTTCTGGCCGTAACCCCCGTGGACGAAGTCGGGTTCGGTGTCGAGGATCTTTTCGAACGACGTTTTCCTCTGGGCGAGTTCCGGTATCGCCTCGAAGTCCTTCGCCGATTCCGGCAGTACGGTCGAACCGGGGAGGGCGGTGCCCACCATGCGGTCCTTCAGGCCGAGGGCGAGCAGCGGTTCGGCAGGATGCCGGTGGACGGTGGCAACCCGGGACGGCGGCTTGTCGTAGGTCGTCCTCGCCCCGCAGTTGTCGATGGCGACGGGGAAACCTTCGAGTGACGATGCCGAAGTTGTCGGTTCCCGGCCGGTTTCGTCGGAGGAGCCGCAGCCGGCGGTCAGCACAGCCGCCGGCAGGGCGAGAGCCGCGGCTGTGCCGCGCACGGTCCGGCATCGACGGGCAGGGGAGAGCGAGGGTGACAAGGAGACCCTCCTGAGGAGTCCGCACTCCTCGGAACGGGCCCGGGACAGGCCGGTTTCCTGACTCCCGGACCGACGTTCCCCCTGCCTCGCCGCGCGGACCGCGCGGTGGCGTGCGGAAGAGGCGCACTCTCCGGTCACAGGGGCGGGACCGCGCCGGATTCACACCGGCTTCCTGTTTCCCGTCGCGGCGACGACCTGGCGATATCACGTTCCTTCGGGGCGGGTGCAAAGCATGAGTGGGGCAGGGCGCGGGTCCCGTCCGCCTGACCGGCGTGGTTCCCCCCTTGCTGACACGCCCGCGGCCGAATGCGAGGATGGTCGCGAACAAGGCGACAGCGGTCCGAGGAAGCCGGTGCGAACCCGGCGCGGTCCCGCCACTGTGATCGGCGAGCGCACACCCGCGCAGCCTCCTCCCGCAACCGGGCGAGGAGGCCGGGGGCGAGCCTCGATCCGAGAGCCAGAGACTCACGCGGTCGCCTCCTCGACGAGCCACCGGGGCGGATCTCCCCGGAGAGAGGAACGATGCCGCATGTCTGCCGGTGCCGGTCCAGCCCATGAAGCGGTAGACAACCAGGTCGTCCTCGCACCCGACCCCGCGCCCTGCCGGGTCGTCGTGTGTCGGGACTGCTGCTGCGGCAGCCCCAAGGTGATCGGCGTCGACCACGCGGCGCAGACAGCGCGCCTGCGCGCGGAGGTACCCGTGCGGGTGTCCGCCTGCCTGGACGTGTGCGAACAGGCCAATGTCATCGTCGTCCAGCCCTCCGCCGCGGGTCGGGCCGCCGGCGCCCGGCCCGTCTGGCTCGGGCTGGTCAACGACCCGGACGCCGCCGAGGACATCGCCGCCTGGGCACGCGCCGGCGGACCCGGCGTCGCCCCCCGGCCGGAGATCCTCGACCTGTACGCCATCACACCACCGCGGCGGCGTACGGCTCCCTGAAACCGTGCTCACCGGGAGGGCCCGCACGCCTTGGCAGCAGCCCGTTGCCGGACGAGCCGGGGTGCTCACACCCACCTACTCACTCATTGATCTCGCCTCAGGAGATCAGCCGGGAAGGAAGGCCCCGACATGACCGAACATGCTCGGGCACCTGCCGGGGCCGTCGCCGCCGCTCTCCAGGACGTGGCGGCCCTGGGCGGCTTCTTCGTCCTGCACGTCGGTGGCCCGGACGAGGGCTGGCATCCGCTCGACCACTCCTATGCGAGGGGCTTCACCGACCTGGCCGAAGCCGTGGAGCACCGGCACCACACCCGCGAACCGCGGATCGGCGTGTCCATCGCCCACCTCGGACACGCCGCACGCCTCTGGTCCCCGACCCTGGCCTGCGTGCTGCTGCACGGGATCGTCCCGGACCTGACGGAGTTGCAGCGTGCCGACGACGGACCGGCCCTCCGTCTGCCCCATGCTGCCGGCTGGTACACCGAGCGGCTGCCCGAACCCACTTCCGCCCTGAACGCGCAAGTGATGCGCCATCTGTGGGGGCTCGCGGCCGGACTCCGAATCAAGATCGCTCCGCGTCTGCTGGACGGGAACGCCGCCTCCGCGCTCGTCGGGGCGGCCCATGCTCTGCTGGCGGCCCGCCCCGGGCTGCGCAAGCCGCTCACCAGCCTCACGACCGAGCTGCTGAGTACCGGAGGACTCGCGGGTACCGGAGTGATCACCGGACCGGACCTCACCTTCCGCCGCCGGAGTTGCTGCCTCTACTACCGTGCACCGAAGGGCTCGAAGTGCGGTGACTGCTGCCTGGCCGGCCGAGATGGACCATGAAGTGAGGGGCAGCCGGAGCGACGCATCGGCCCGCCGGGTCGCCCTGGCCCTGCGCGACGAGGTGAACGACGTCACTCGTTGATGGCCGCGACGAGCAGGCTCCCGACATCCTTCGCCGATGGGCACCTTGGCGGCTCTGCCGTGGCCGTACTGCTTGTCGGGGCCGGGGTGGCCGGGGCACTTGTGGCGCCCCGGCCCCGTGGTCCTTACGGGTCAGGAAGCGGGCAGCTCGTCGCGGACGGTGCGGGCGGCGGCGACCAGGTTCTCGAGCGAGGCACGGGTCTCGGGCCAGGCGCGGGTCTTCAGACCGCAGTCGGGGTTGACCCAGAGCCGTTCGGCGGGGATGGCCCTCAGGCCGGTGCGCAGGAGGCCGACCGTCTCCTCGGTGCTCGGGACGCGCGGGGAGTGGATGTCGTAGACGCCCGGGCCGGCTTCGCGCGGATAGCCGTGGGCGGCGAGTTCGCGGGCGACCTGCATGCGGGAGCGGGCGGCTTCCAGGCTGATGACGTCGGCGTCGAGGTCGTCGATGGCCTGGACGATGTCGCCGAACTCGGCGTAGCACATGTGGGTGTGGATCTGAGTGTCCGGCCGGACGCCGGCCGTGGTCAGTCGGAACGCCTCCGTCGCCCAGGCCAGGTAGGCGGCGTGGTCGGCGGCGCGCAGGGGCAGGGTCTCGCGGAGCGCGGGTTCGTCCACCTGGATCACCGAGGTGCCGGCCGCCTCGAGGTCGTTCACCTCGTCGCGCAGGGCCAGGGCGACCTGGCGGGCGGTGTCGGCGAGGGGCTGGTCGTCGCGGACGAAGGACCAGGCGAGCATGGTGACCGGGCCGGTGAGCATGCCCTTGACCGGGCGGGCGGTGAGGGACTGGGCGTATGTGGTCCAGCGCACGGTCATCGGTTCGGGGCGGGAGAGGTCGCCGGCCAGGACCGGCGGGCGGACGTAGCGGGTGCCGTAGGACTGGACCCAGCCGTACCGGGTGGCGAGGTAGCCGGTGAGCTGCTCGGCGAAGTACTGGACCATGTCGTTGCGTTCGGCCTCGCCGTGCACCAGGACGTCCAGGCCGGCCTTCTCCTGGAAGGAGATCACCTCCTGGATCTCGGCCTTGACGCGCTCCTCGTAGCCGGCGGTGTCGAGGCGGCCGGCGCGCAGGTCGGCGCGGGCGGTGCGCAGTTCGCCGGTCTGCGGGAAGGAGCCGATGGTGGTGGTCGGCAGGAGCGGCAGGCCCAGGCGGGCGTGCTGGGCGGCGGCGCGTTCGGCGTAGGGCCGGGAGCGACGGGCGTCGGCGGCCGTGACGGCGGCGGCGCGGGTCCGGACGGCCGGGTCATGTGTGAGCGGGGAGTTCGCGCGGGAAGCGAGGTCGGCCCGGTTGGCGGCGAGTTCGGCGGTGATCGTGCCGGTGCCCTGGGCGAGGCCCTTGGCGAGAGTGACGATCTCGGTGGTCTTCTGCCGGGCGAAGGAGAGCCAGCGCAGGATCTGCGGTTCGATGTCCCGTTCCGTCGCGGTGTCGATCGGGACGTGCAGCAGGGAGCAGGAGGCGGCCACGTCGACCCGGTCGGCCAGGCCGAGCAGCGTGCCGAGGAGGGACAGGGACTTCTCCAGGTCGTTCACCCAGATGTTGCGGCCGTTGACGACCCCGGCGACCAGCCGCTTGCCGGGCAGCCCGCCCACGGCGGCCAGGGCGTCCAGGTTGGCGGCGGCGGCCTCGGTGAAGTCCAGGGCCAGGCCCTCGACCGGAGCCTTGGCCAGCAGCGGCATCGCGTCACCGAGGCGGTCGAAGTACGAGGCGAGCAGCAGCTTCGGGCGGTCGGTGAGGCCCCCCAGCTCACGGTAGGCCCGCTTGGCGGCGTTCAGTTCGACCGGAGAGCGGTCCTGGACGAGGGCGGGCTCGTCCAGCTGCACCCACTCCGCGCCCGCGGCCCGCAGGTCGGCCAGGACCTCGGCGTAGACGGGCAACAGCCGGTCGAGCAGGGTGAGCGGGTCGAAGCCGACGGCCATGCCCGGGGCGGGCTTGGCGAGCAGGAGGTAGGTGACCGGACCGACCAAAACGGGTCGGGCGGCCAGGCCGAGTGCGAGGGCTTCCTTCAGTTCGGCGACCTGCTTGGCGGAGTCGGCGGTGAAGACGGTGTCCGGGCCCAGCTCCGGGACCAGGTAGTGGTAGTTGGTGTCGAACCACTTGGTCATCTCCAGCGGCGCCACCTCCTGGGTGCCGCGCGCCATGGCGAAGTAGCCG
This sequence comes from Streptomyces sp. NBC_01635, assembly GCF_045209715.1. Classification (NCBI taxonomy): domain Bacteria; kingdom Bacillati; phylum Actinomycetota; class Actinomycetes; order Kitasatosporales; family Streptomycetaceae; genus Streptomyces; species Streptomyces sp. NBC_01635. The sequence goes on from NZ_CP109277.1 coordinate 8,234,238, forward strand.
TCCAAGGCGTCCGTCTCGACGGCGGCGCGGTGGCGGTCGGGGATCGCGCCGACCATGACGGTGGTGTCGAGGACGTGGTCGTAGTACGAGAAGTCGCCGGCCGGGACTTCGTCGATGCCGGCCTCGGCCAGCTGCCGCCAGTTCGTCCGGCGCAGTTCGGCGGCGGCGGCGCGCAGCTCGTCGGCGGTGACGCGGCCCTTCCAGTAGCCCTCGATCGCCTTCTTCAGTTCCCTGTTCGCGCCCTGGCGGGGGTAGCCGTACACGGTGGCCCGGGCTGCCGCGGTCGCGGTCCTGCTGGTCACGGAGATCTCCTTCGCGAGACGAATCCCTGAGATCCCGGTGGCGGGACGAGAGCGCGAAGGGCGACGGACCGGACGGAAACGACCTCGTGCAGCACAGCGCCGTCGTCCGCCTGGTATGTACGCCGACCCGCCCTCGAGGTCACCGGGATATCCGCGCACGAGCCGGTCGTACGCGGGCAACGGGCAGGTCTTCGGACTCGCGGGCACGTCCTCGTGGGGAGGACACCTACTGGCCGTCGCTTCCCGGGCCCGGTTCGTCGGACCCAGTGCGTATGACGGCGGTCGTTCCCGCTCACCGCTGCGGGGCAGTCCCGGATTCCCACCGGGTTCCCTCTTACGACGCATCCCGTCCGGCTGACGGGGCGAACCAGCTGCACCAGCCAGCGTACGGGGTGCGGCGGGGGAGGGGAGCGACACGTCCATCATCCGGATGGTGAGCTGGAACATGGGTGAGCCGATGGGACGCGTGCCTCGTCGGACAGGGCCGGGCCGTGCTGCCCCACCGTCGGCCGGGTGCCCGGATTCGGGTCGGGTCCGACGAGTCGCCCGGTGGGCAGGGCGCGGACGACGGGGCGGGCAGCCGACCGGCCGCCGCTCTCCCGGACGTGGCGTGGGCCGGGGACGTCACCCTCCCCTGAAGGTGACGTCCCCGGCCGCTCCCCCGGCGCCGGACAGTGGTCGTGGCGTCCGTGTTCGGCGGACCGGTGCCGTTACCAGCACATGACCGCGGTTTCGCCCGAACCCCGTGCGGAGTAGAGGCGGATCCGGACGAAGTAGCGGCGGCCCTTGACGAGCCGGACCGCGAGGGTCGCGTTGTGCGGGGTTCCCCCGTCGTCGTGCCCGGCGAGGTAGCGGGGCTCCCCGCCCCGCTCCTCGAACAGCACGACGACCAGGTCGCCGTCGCCGAAGGTGCCCACCGTGTAGTCGCGGGTCTCCACCGGGTCGATCTGGAAGTCGGCCTGTTCGCCGGGGCCCAGACCGAGCGGCGCCGAGCGGAACGGCACCAGCGCGGGCGGGCCGGGCCGTTCGGCCGGCGGATACCAGCCGAGGGCGAACTCCTTGTCCGCCGCGGACAGCGTGCCGGGCGGATGGACGCCCCCGCGGAACTGCTCCGGTTCCAGTATCAGCCCCGGCGCGAAGGTGTATCCCATGATCGAATCGGCGTCCCAGACGGGGCCGTTGGCCTCGGTCGCGTCCAGCTTGCGCAGGATGTTGTGGTGCGTCCGTTCCCGGCTCCAGTGGTTGGGCGGGCCCGCCAGTTCGGCGTACACGGCCTCGTCGTCCCAGTGGAGACCCGCGCAGGGGCTCTGGTGCTCGTGCAGCATGCCCAGGGCGTGGCCGATCTGGTGCAGGGCCGTCCCACGCTCCCCGGGCTCGGTCAGGTCCCAGCCGAAGTTCACGGTGCGCTCGTGCAGACCCGCCAGGAGTGCCTCCTTACCCACGGCCGACCAGGAGCCGCCGCCGGACTGGAAGCCGATGCGCAGCTCCGCCTCCGAGCGGTCGTGGACCTCGGTGAAGGAGAGTCCGATCCCGAGCCCCTGCCACTCGGCGAAGCACTCGCGCACCACGTCCTGCTGCGCCGTGGTGCCGCCCCACGGCACCCACCGGGTCCGGCCGGTCCCCGGCACGGGAATGACCGACCCTTCGGTGTCGCCGCGGAAGAAGCAGTAGTGCAGCACGGTGCCGTTGACCCACATCCGCCGCCCGGCGGTCAGCGCGCCCAGCCGCTCGGCGGCGAGCCCCGGCGCGAAGGCGGGGGCCGGCTGCCGCGTCAGCGAGCAGTAGCGAGGGGTCATGGGGGAGAGGGTGCCCCACGGACGGCCACCGGCGCCTGAGTCGAGGTCTACTCAACTCGCCCTGTATCAGGCGTGAGTATCCCCGCTCCTGTTGATGTGACGACTTCGCCCGGGAACACGATCACGCCGTGCACGCCGTTCCGGCCCCACGAGAGGGAGGAGACACCGTCCATGAGGGACGTGGTGGCGCCGGAGCCCTTGCCGCTCTGGCCCTTCACCGGCAGGGAGGACGAACTGCGTCTGGTCCGCCGGTCGTCGGCCGGAGCCCGGCGTGGCCTCGTGGTGACCGGACCGCCGGGCCGGGGCAAGACCCGGCTCGTCACCGAGGCCGTCCGCGGCACCGACTGCGCCCGGGTCGCCGGAATCCCGCAGGCCCACCGGATGCCGTTCGCCGCCTTCGCCCCCCTGCTGCCCGAATCGGTCACCCTGCACCGCGCGGTCCGGCTCCTGTCCGGAGTACGGACCCTGCTGGTCGACGACGCCCACCTGCTCGACGACTCCTCCGCCGCCCTGGTCCACCAACTCGCCGTGCGGTCGGACACCCGGCTGCTGATCGTCGTCACCGACGGAGCTCCCGTACCTGCCGCGGTGTCCCGGCTGTGGACCGGCGAGCTGCTGCCCCGCCTGCCCCTGGGGCCGCTGCCCCGCGAGGAGACCGCACAGCTGGTCGCGGTGGGCGCGGACCGGACCCCGGAGCCTCTCACCGTCAACCGGCTGCACCGCCTCGCCGGCGGCGACCTGCGGCTGCTGCGCGAACTCCTGGGGGCGCTGCGGGGACACGAGGACCTCACCCGTGTACCGGCGGGCACGGACGAGTGGGCCTGGCGGGGCCCGGTGCCGCTCACGCCGGCCGTCCGCGAGCACACCGCTTACCTGCTCACCCGCACGGGCCCCGGCGAACGCGAGACGCTGGACCGCCTGGCCTTCGCCGAACCCCTGCCGGTGGAACTGGACGGCCCGACGGGCCCGGAGCATCCGATGGACCCGGCCGGCGGCCCGGCGGGCCCCGCTCCCCTCGACCTCGCCGCCCTCGAACGTCTGGAGGGCGACGGTCTGGTCCACGTCGACGGCCGGGGCGCCGTCCGTCTCACCCACCCCCTGCACGGCCCCGTCCTGCGGGCCGCGGCCGGCAGACTGCGGGCGCGCCGGCTGGCCCGCGCGCCCGAGGAGTACGGACCCGCCCTGGACGCCGAGGCCGCCGCCCTCACCGCGCTGATCGGGCAGGCCGACGTCCGGACCGTCCCGGCGCCCGTGGGGGACTGGCTGGTGGCGGAGGGCGTCCCGGTGCCCGCCGGGTACGCGGCACTGCGGGCCCGGTACGCGCGGCTGCGGGGCGAAGTGCGGGAGGCCGCCGCATGGGCCCGTGAGGGACTGCGCACGACGGCCTCCGCACGCTCCGGTCCAGCCGAAGCCGAAGCCGAAGCCGAAGTGGGCGTCGGGGCGGTCGCCGAAGCAAGAGCCGAACTCGCCCTCGCCGAGGCCCAGTCGCCGGCCCTCGCGAGCGTCCGGCACCCCGCCCACGCCCCGCACGATCCCTATGACGCCGTCCGCCTGGGTGCCCCCGAGCGGGCCGCCGGGCGGCTCACCGGTGTCTTCGCCGCCCACGCCGACGCCCTCACGCACGCCGACGGCCCCGCCCTGGACCGCGCGGCCGGCGAACTGGAGCGGCGCGGCTTCCTGCTGTTCTCGGCCGAAGCGTACGCCCAGGCCGCCGCCGCCCACCGAGACCCGGGTGCCGCCCGCACCGCGCGCACGCGTGCCGTCGCCCTCGCCCGTCGCTGCCAGGGCGCCCGCACCCCGGCACTCGCCGCTCTGACCCTGGGTGAACTCACCGCACGACAAAGGCAGATCGTCACCCTCGCCGCCACCGGACTCAGCAACCGGCAGATCGCCGAACGCCTCACCCTGTCGATCCGCACCGTCGGCAACCACCTGTACAGCGCCTACACCCGCCTCGGCGCGAGCGACCGCACCGCCCTGCCCCGGTTGACCGACTCCCGGCGCTCCGAACTCCGGGAGGCGCAGCCCGCCTGACCCCTCGTCCTCCGGGCCGGGGGCCGACCGCCCGTCTCAGGCCGCGCCGAACGCCGAGAACGCCCACCCGGTGGCCCGGTGCACCGCGTCGCCCGGCAGTGAGGCCCGCGCGTCACGCAGGGCCTGGGCCAGGGACAGTCCCGCGTCGAGCCCCTTGTGCAGCGCGAGCATCAGCGGCACCACCGCCGCGTCGTTCACGGGCGCGCTGCACGCCACCACACCCGCCGTGCCGAGCGGCAGCAACGCCGTGACCAGGCCCAGGAGTTCGTCGGCGCCCACGCTGGCGAACCGCGCGGTGTCGCAGCAGGACAGGATGATCCGGTACGGGCTGCGGTCGAGCCGCTCGAAGTCGTGCACGATCAGCGGCCCGTCGGCCATCCGCAGCGAGGAGAACAGCGGACCGTCCGCGCGGAACTCGCCGTGCGCGGCGATGTGCGCCAGCTCGGCCCCGTCCAGTTCCTCCAGTACCCGCTCCACCCTCGCGTCGTCCTCCTCCAGGACCCTCGCCCCGCCGTACCGGCCGGCGAGCTCCGGCACCTCCGCACCACCTGTCGCGAGTCCGGGACCGCGCACCAGCACCTGGCGGCCCCCGGGCGGCGGAGCGGTCTCCCGCGCGCGCAGCCAGCCGCTCGCCGACGGCGACACACTGAGCACCCGGTCCCGCAACGACGGCAGCAGCGCCCACGGCACCCGGTGCAGCCGTCCCGGAGGTACGACCACCAGCGGACCGGTGCCCAGATGCGCCGCCGCCGGACCCAGCAACAGCTCCTCCAGACGCCGGCCCGCGGCCTCCACCACCGGCAGCCGTGCCTGGGCCCCCGGATGGGCGAGACGCCGCAGCCCGGCCTGCACATGCTCGGCCTCGGTCTCCGCCGCGGCCAGCGGACCCGCCTCGAACCGCCGCACCCGCCCCTGCCCGCACAACAGCACCTGCACCCGCCCGTCGAGCACGGCGAGTTCCACCAGTTGGACGTCACCGCTGTCGCTCAGCCGTCGCAGCAGCCTGCCCACGTCGAACCGGCCCCCGACATCGAACCGGCCCCGGCCGTCGGCCGCCGTGCCCCGCATGTGCAGGGTGCGGGAGCGGATCTCCCGTTCCAGGCGCCGTTGTTCCCGCTCCAGCGCCGGCACGGCCCTGCCGTCCATCCGGGCCTCCTCCGCGCGGGCGGCGATCTCCCGGTAGGCGGTCATGCCGCGGAGCAGCGCCGGGTCGGCGGGTGGCCGGGTGGGCGGCGTGGACAGCGCGGTGGCCCGCCAGCGTTCGCTCCACACCAGCAGCCGCCGCGGCCCGCCCGAGACCAGGCTCGCCCGCTGGGCCAGGGCTGCCAGCTCCGCGCCCTGCGCGGTGGCACGCGCCCGCAGCTCCGACGCGCCCAGCGTCATCCGGTGGTCGTCGAGCACGTCGAGCCCTCGTCGGCAGGCCTCCAGGACACCCCGCGCGGACCCGGCCGCCTGCGCCCGCAGCGCCTGCGCGGCCCAGCCCGTCAGCCGCGCGAGCGGAGGCCCGCTGCGTCTGCTGCGGGCGGCGACCGCGAGATGCCGCTCGGCGTCCACCGTCCAGCCGAGGTCCAGCGCGATCCGGCCCGCAAGCAGGAAGGCCTCCGGCGCGGCCGGCGCGCCCAGGCCGGCCAGCCGGTCGGCCACCGTCGCCGCCTCCGCGACCAGCCGCCCCGAACCGCGCCCGGCCGCGTGCCGCGCCTCGATCAGCACCAGCCGCGCGTGCGTCTCCCACCAGGTACGCCGCTGCCCCGCGAACAGCCGTACGGCGAGCGCCGCGCGGGCGATCGCCGTCTGCGGGTCGTCCGCCAGCCGGGCGGCCCGCGCGGCGGCCAGCAGCAGCTCCGCCTTGCGGGTGGACTGGCCGCCGATCCCGTCGAGCGCCTTGACCGCCGCGTCCGCCCCCGCCAGCGCCTCGGACGGCAGTCCCGCCGCCATCAGCACCTCGCAGCGCCGGATGTCGAGCATGAACGTCGGCGTGCCGAGCTTGGCGTAACGCTCCTCCGCCTCGTCGAACAGCCTGAGCGCCGCCGGGACGTCACCGGAGCGGAACGCGGCGAGACCCCGGCTCTCCACGGCGTCCGCCTTGTCGTGCTCCTGGCCCGTGGTGTCCCACAGCGCCTCCGCCGCGGTGAAGTCGGCGTTCGCCTGCTTCACCGCGCCCAGCGCCAGATGCACCGTCGCGCGCAGGGTCAGGGCGCGCGCCGTCCAGATCACGTCGTCCGCCTGCCGCAGCACGGTGATGGCCCGCCGTACGTCCTCCAGCGCCTCCTTGTGATGTCCCAGCACCCACCACGCGTAGGCACGCCGGAACAGCACCCGCGCGCGGGTGTGCCCGGTACCGCGCTCGATGCCACGCCCCAGGGCGTCCAGGCCCTGACGGGTGCGCCCCGCGTGCACCAACGCCACCCCGAGGGTGCCCAGGACGTCCGCCTCCCGCTCGGCCGAGTCCGCGCTCGCCGCCCAGTCCCGGGCCCGCCGCAGATGGGTCAGGGCCAGCCTCAGATCGCCGAAGTCCCGCTGCCAGATGCCGATCACCTGGTGGGCGACGGACGCGTGCAGCGGCGGGGGACGGTCGCCCAGCACCTTTTCCGCCCTCGCCAGGGCTTCGCCCGGGTCGGCGAACACCATCGGCAGCAGTTCCAGCACCGATTCGCTTCCCGCTGTCACCTCATGGATGGTAGTGCTCCGCAACCGTGCCTCACAGGTGCGATGTTGTATCAAACGGCCGCCCCACGACTCTGATTCACGACGCGCCGTTCGCCGACGGCCCGGCCGGACCCCGGCACCACCCGACACCGGCGCCATTTCACGACAGCGCCGCTCCACGACAACACCGCTCTACGACAGCTTCCGCGGCCCCGGCCGCCAACGCCCCGGTGGAGGACACGCCATGGCACCACAGCGATTCCGTGAGCAGTACGACCAGATCCAGCGCTCCATGCCCGACGTCCCCCTGGCGATCGGCCCGGACGACGCGGGGGAGTTCCTCTACGAGAAGGGCGTCGTGCTCGCCCGCGACGGCGAGGAGGCGCGCCTCGTCGAGGACACCGTGCGGCAGCACTTCACCACGTTCGCGGGCCTGACCGCCGATCATGTGCGCCGCACGGGCCCGGAGACCAACCGCTCGGGCATCACGCGCATCCAGGTCGCCGACCCCGGGCAGGGCGACGGCAGCGGCGACCCCGCCGTCGCGGGCGCCCTGCGCGCCCTGCGGGAGCCGGAGGGCCGCACCGGCCGCCGGCTGGTCAGCCGCAACCACGTGGTGTCGATCGCGGTCAACGCCTGCCCCGGCGACGAGCCCGTGCCCGTGGAGGCCGGCGCGCAGCCCAACCCGGCCGTCGCCGACGGTGCTTACGCCCCGGACGGCGCCGTCGGGGTCCTCGTCATCGACACCGGCCTCATGAACGACTACCGCTCCTACCCGCTCCTCGCCCACACCCGGGGCGACGCCCAGGTCGAGGAGTGCGGGGAGGACGGCATCCTGAGGCAGTACTGCGGCCACGGCACGTTCATCGCGGGGCTCGTCGCGGCCGTCGCCCCCAACACCGACATCACCGTCCGCGGCACCCTGAACGACGCCGGCGCCATCCTGGAGTCCGAGTTCGGCGAGAAGCTGTTCGAAGCCGTCGACCAGGACGGCTGGCCCGACATCCTCAGCCTCTCCGCCGGAACCTCCAACGGCCGCACCGACGGACTGCTCGGCGTCGACGCCTTCATGCGGGAACTCCGGCAGCAGCGCACCCTGTTGGTCGCATGCGCCGGCAACAACTCCAGCGCCTCCCCGTTCTGGCCCGCCGCCTACGCCGGCCTCCCCGGCTTTGAGAACGCCGTCCTGTCGGTCGGCGCCCTGCGCGGCGACGGCGAGTTCGGCGCCTGCTTCAGCAACCACGGGGCCTGGGTGAAGGCCTACGCTCCCGGCGAGCGCCTCACCAGCGCACTCACCGGCTTCGACACCCCGGTGCCGTACGTGTACCAGCACTCCACCTATGAAGCCTGCCGCTACGGCTTCGGCTACGCCTGCACCTGCCGGCACCCCCGGCACACCGGCGTCCTGAGCGAGGAGGGCGGCTCCGGCAAGCCGGACCAGGTGATGTTCGAGGGCCTCGCCCAGTGGAGCGGCACCTCGTTCGCCACGCCTGTCGCCGTCGGCATGGTCGCCGCCCACATGACTGCGCGGGCCGAGACCGCCCCGCGCGCGGCCCGACAGCAGCTGATGGACGCGAACAGCGAACTCGCCGAGGTGCGCGGGGCGACCGTACCGGCGCTCATTCCGGCCACCTGGCGTCCCACGCCGGTCGCGCTCCCCTCCGCCCGGACATGAGGTCCGGAACCATCCCCTCCGCGGCGTACGATGACGTGCCGTACACGAGGGGTGGGAGCGTGGACCGTACTGATGTCGGCGCGTTGGTCAGGTCCGCCGCCGGCGGCGACGCGGCGGCCTGGAAGTCGATCGTGGAGGGGCTGGGCCCCCTGGTGTGGTCCGTGGTGCGCGCCCACCGGCTCTCCGACGCGGACGCGCACGAGGTCTACCAGACGGTGTGGTTCCGCTTCGCCCAGAATCTGGGGCGGATCCGTGAACCGGAGAAGACGGGCGCCTGGCTGGCCAGCACGGCGCGGCACGAGTGCCTGAAGGTGCTCAGGAACGCGCGCCGGCTGACCCTGACGGACGACCCGCAGCTCCTGGACCGGGTCAGCGAGGACGGCACACCGGAGCAGTCGCTGCTGGAGGCGGAGGAAGCCGCCGCGCAGAGCGAACGGGTACGGCGGATGTGGCAGGAGTTCGAGGAACTCGGCGACCGGTGCAGGCAGTTGCTGCGCGTGCTGATCGCCTCGCCGCCGCCGAGCTATCAGGAGGTGTCCGCCGCGCTCGGTATCGCGGTGGGCAGTATTGGGCCCCTGCGCCAGCGCTGTCTGCGCCGGCTGCGGGCCCGGCTCGAGGCACGGGGGGCGATGTGAACGGCATGGACGGTACGGACGGCGCGGACAGTATGCGCGACGGCATGGACGACGACCTCGACGACGGCGCGTTCGACGAGCACGCCGGGACGGCGGAGTCCGCCGGCATCGACGCCGACCTGCTGGAGGAGGAACTCCGGCAGGCCGCCGCCGTCCTGGATCCGCTGCCGCCGGCGCTGCTGCAGAGCGCCGTGGACGCCTACGCCCTGCACGACCTGGACACCAAGGTGGCCGAGCTGAGCTTCGACTCGCTGGTCGACGCCCTCCCGGTCAGAGGCGCCGAGGCCCCGCCGCGGATGCTCACCTTCAGCGTGGGCGAGGTGACCGTGGACGTCGAGGTGACCGCGCACGGCCTCATGGGGCAGCTGATGCCGCCCCAGCCGGCCCGGATCGAGGTGCTGGGCGGACCTCAGCCGGGATCCTCCCTCACCGCCGACGACATGGGCCGTTTCACCGGTACGGCCCCGCCCTCCGGCCCGTTCGCCCTGCGCCTGCGGACCGCCGGGGACGTGGTCGAGACGGAGTGGCTGCGGACCTGACCCGTATCCCGGACCGGGCGTGACGCGTCGCGCTACGCCCGGGTGAGGGGAACGGCGCCCGGTCAGCGCGACACCGCGTCCACCAGGACCCGGAGAGCGGCGGCCAGATCCGCCAGGCCAGGACCGGCGGGGCCGCCCGGCTCGGTCATGTACGTGTCCCGGCGGATCTCCACCATCAGCGCCGTCACCTCCGCCCGCTTCTCGTAGAACTCCAGCGGTACGTACGTCCCGGCGAACGGGCTGTCCAGTCCGGTCTCCCCGCAGGGAGCGAAGGCCTCGCGGGCCGCGTCGAGCAGACCGGGCGGCGTGTGGAAGGCGTCGGTGCCCAGGCAGACCGGCGGGCGCGGGCCCGCGCCGTGGAGTTCGTAGGGCAGGGGCGCGGTGGGGTAGGAGTGGACGTCGATGATCACGGCCCGCCCGGTGGCCGCGAGACGATCCGCCACCGCCTGGGTCATGGCCTGCGCGTACGGACGGAAGTACCGCTCGATCAGCGGCCCGTGGTCGAACCCGTCGGGCCGCAGTACGTCCTCGTGCGTGGTCCGGGTGTAGACCGCGCCCATCCCGGACGCCAGCATCTCCTCCCGCTCGTCCGGGAACCGCTCGGGGTCGATCACCAGCCGGGACAGCCCGTTCACGAACCGCCACGGAGTGATCCCGGCCGCCTCGGCGGCGGCCTCGGCGATCGCGGCGGTGTGCGCGTCGGTGATGTGGTCCAGCTCCCGCTCCAGCTCCGCGTCGCCCAGCACGATCCCGGACCGCACCTCGGCCGGTATCTCCCGCGAGGAGTGCGGCACATGGAGGATCACGGGGGAGTCCCCGGCTCCGGGGAGGAGAGCGTAGGACTGCGGGGTGTCGGCCATCGGGCTGCTCCAGGAGGGTTCGTCGGTGGTGCACGGCATGATCAAGGTGCCACACACCACTGACAACACGTCGAGACCGGGGACCGCCGTGCCGGCTACCCCAGCAACTCGCGGATCAGCGCGCCGACCTGTTCCGTCTCGAGGAGGAAACCGTCGTGTCCGTAGGGCGACTCCACCACTCTGAGCCGGTCGGCGCCGGGAAGGTGCGCGGCCAGCTCGGCCTGCTGGGACAGCGGATAGAGACGGTCCGAGTCGACCCCGGCCACCAGCGCGGGCGCGGTCACCCGGCGCAGGGCGGCAGGGACGCCGCCCCTGCCGCGTCCCACGTCGTGGCCGTTCATCGCCTCCGTCAGCACCGCGTAGCTGCCCGCGTCGAACCTCCGGACGAGCTTGACCGCGTGGTGGTCGAGGTACGACTCGACCTGGTACCGGCCGCCGCGCCACGGATCCTCCGCACCCTGCGGCTCCCGGCCGAACCGGGCCGACAGTTCCGGCTCGCTCCGGTAGGTGACGTGGGCGATGCGGCGGGCGATGCCCAGTCCGGCGTGCGGGCCCCGGCCGGTGTCGTGGTAGTCGCCGCCGTGCCAGTGCGGATCACTGCGAATGGCGTGCAGCTGGAGGGTGGACCAGGCGATCTGCTCGCCACTCGCGGCCGCCGCGGTGGCGAGCAGCAGCAGTGCCCCCGTGCGTTCCGGATGCGTCACCGCCCACTCCACGGCACGCATCCCGCCCATCGAACCGCCGACGACCAGCGCCCACGTCCCGACGCCGAGCGCGTCCGCCAGCCGGGCCTCCGCGGCGACCTGGTCCCGCTGGGTCAGGTACGGGAAGGCGCCGCCCCACCGGCGCCGCCCGCCGGGGCGCGGCGAGGCCGGTCCCGTGCTGCCCTGGCAGCCGCCCAGCACGTTCGGTGCGACGACGAACCAGCGGTCGGTGTCGAGGGCCAGACCGGGCCCGATCAGTCCGTCCCACCAGCCCGCCGTGGGATGCCCGGGGCCGGCCGGTCCGGCCGCATGGCTGTCACCGGTGAGCGCGTGCAGCACCAGGACGGCATTGGACCCGTCCGGCGCAAGCCGCCCCCAGGTCTCGAACGCCAATTCCACACCGGGGAGTTCACCGCCCGCCTCCAGCGGCAGCGGCGTACCGAGGGCATGCCATTGACGCCGTCCGGGCGGGTCCCCCTCCTGCCAGGCCCCGGTGGCCGGCGGGAGGGGAACCGATGTTCCGGAGGCTGCGAAGGCGCTCAGGGGGCACCCTTGGCCGCGCGGAAACCGGACTCCAGGTCGGCCGTGAGGTCGACGAGGCTCTCGATGCCGACCGAGAGCCGTACCAGACCCGGCGCGGTGCCGGTCGCCTCGAGCTGCTCCTCGTCCAGCTGGCTGTGGGTGGTGGACGCCGGGTGGATGATCAGGCTGCGCACATCACCGATGTTGGCGAGGTGGCTGAACAGCTCCACACCGTCCACGAACCGCTTGCCCGCTTCGACACCGCCCTTCAGCTCGAAGGAGAACACCGCGCCGGCACCGCGGGGGAGGTACTTCTGCGCGGCCTCGTGCCAGCGGCTGGACGGCAGGCCCGGGTAGTGCACCACCGCCACCTCGTCACGCTGCTCCAGCCACTCCGCCAGCGCCTGCGCGTTGGCGGACTGCCGCTCCATGCGCAGGCTCAGCGTCTCCACGCCCTGCAGCAGCAGGAAGGCGGAGTGCGGGGCGATGGCCGGTCCGAGGTCGCGCAGCAACTGGACGCGCAGCTTGATCGCGAACGCACCGGGTCCGAGCGCCGGCCAGTAGCGCAGGCCGTGGTAGCTGGGGTCGGGCTCGGTGAAGTCCGGGAACCGCTCGGCGTGCGCGCCGAAGTCGAAGGTGCCGCCGTCCACGACCACGCCGCCGAGCGTGGTGCCGTGCCCGCCGAGGAACTTCGTCGCCGAGTGCACCACGATGTCCGCGCCGTGCTCGAGCGGGCGCAGCAGATAGGGCGTGGGGATCGTGTTGTCCACGACCAGCGGCACGCCCGCCCCGTGCGCCGCGTCCGCGACCGCCCGCACGTCGAGCACGTTGCCCCGCGGATTGCCCAGCGTCTCGGCGAAGAACGCCTTGGTGTTCGGCCGGACGGCCGCCCGCCAGGCGTCGGCGTCGTCGGGATCGTCGACGAAGGACACCTCGATGCCGAACTTCGGCAGGGTGTGCCGGAAGAGGTTGTACGTCCCGCCGTACAGCGAGGAGGCCGAGACGATGTGGTCGCCGGTCCCGGCGAGGGTCAGGAGGGCCAGTGTCTGCGCGGCCTGCCCCGAGGACAGCGCCACCGCCGCCACACCGCCCTCCAGGGCGGCGACGCGCTGCTCGAAGACGTCCTGGGTGGGGTTGTGGATGCGGGTGTAGATGTTCCCCGGCTCCGCCAGCGAGAAGAGGTCGGCCGCGTGCTGGGTGTCCCGGAACACGAACGAGGACGTCTGGTAGATCGGCGTGGCCCGGGACCCGGTCGTGGGATCGGGCTCGGCGCCGGCGTGGATCTGCTTCGTCTCGAACGACCAGGCCGACATGTCGGGACCGGTGGACGTCTCCTCGGGAGTGTGACCGGCGGGGACGGGTTCGGTGGGCTGGCTCACGGTGTGCTCCTCGTGCGCAGTGCGGGCGCGGATGAAGGGTGGGCGTGCGGATCCGCGGACGTACCTGTGGGGTGCGGGGGCGTGCCGGATGTCCCTGGGGGATCCAGGGCGTCGGGAAGGACCGCGTGCCGACGTAGGTGCCGGCTTCTCGCGCGACACGCCGTAGTGGTGACACGTGCGCGGTCGCGGTGGCAGCGCGTCACCAGCTCGATGCTACGACGAGGGGAGCTGAAAATGAGATGGCGTCTCAGCAAGTGGTCGGTCTTTTCACACGGCGTTCACGAACGCGGGGTGACCGGGGCACGGCCCGCCGGCCGGGCCGGAGCCGAACACGGCTCCGCCCCGGCCGGGCGTCATGCCGGCCGGGGCGGAGCCAGTGGATCCTCTGCCTGCTCGCGTCAGCTCAGCGACGCGAGCACCTCGTTCCACGTCGCGGACGGACGCATGACCGCGGCGGCCTTGGCCGGGTCGGGCTGGTAGTAACCGCCGATCTCGGCCGGCTCGCCCTGGACGGCGATCAGCTCGTCGACGATCTTCTGCTCGTTCGCGGCGAGCGTCTCGGCGAGCGGGGCGAAGGCCTTCGCCAGGTCCGCGTCCTCGGTCTGCCCGGCCAGCTCCTGCGCCCAGTACAGGGACAGGTAGAAGTGGCTGCCGCGGTTGTCGATGCCGCCGAGGCGACGGCTCGGGGACTTGTCCTCGTTGAGGAAGGTCGCCGTGGCGCGGTCGAGCGCGTCGGCGAGGACCTTGGCGCGGGCGTTGCCCGTGGTCTCGGCGAACTGCTCCAGGGACGGCACCAGGGCGAAGAACTCGCCCAGGGAGTCCCAGCGCAGGTAGTTCTCCTTGACCAGCTGCTGCACGTGCTTGGGCGCGGAACCGCCCGCACCCGTCTCGAACAGGCCGCCGCCCGCCATCAGCGGGACGACCGACAGCATCTTGGCGCTGGTGCCCAGCTCCAGGATCGGGAACAGGTCGGTCAGGTAGTCGCGCAGCACGTTGCCGGTGACCGAGATGGTGTCCTCGCCGCGACGGATGCGCTCCACCGACAGCTTGGTGGCCTCGACCGGGTTCAGGACGCGGATGTCCAGGCCCTCGGTGTCGTGGTCGGCCAGGTACCGCTCGACCTTGGCGATCAGGTTGGCGTCGTGGGCGCGGGTCTCGTCCAGCCAGAACACGGCCGGGGAGCCGGTGGCGCGGGCGCGGGTGACGGCCAGCTTGACCCAGTCGCGGATCGGCGCGTCCTTGGTCTGGCAGGCGCGGAAGATGTCACCGGCGGAGACGGTCTGCTCCAGGACGACGTCACCGGCCTGGTCGACCAGGCGGACGGTGCCGGTGACCGGGATCTCGAAGGTCTTGTCGTGGCTGCCGTACTCCTCGGCCTTCTGCGCCATCAGACCCACGTTGGGGACCGAGCCCATCGTGGACGGGTCGAAGGCGCCGTGGGCACGGCAGTCCTCGATCACGGCCTGGTAGACGCCGGAGTAGCTGGAGTCCGGCAGCACCGCGAGGGTGTCGGCCTCCTGGCCGTCGGGGCCCCACATGTGGCCGGAGGTGCGGATCATGGCCGGCATGGAGGCGTCCACGATGACGTCCGAGGGGACGTGCAGGTTGGTGATGCCCTTGTCGGAGTCGACCATCGCCAGCGCCGGGCCGTCGGCGAGCTCGGCGTCGAAGGACGCCTTGATCTCCGCGCCCTCGGGCAGGCCCTCGAGTCCCTTGTAGATGCCGCCCAGGCCGTCGTTCGGGCTGAGCCCGGCCGCGGCGAGCTGCTCGCCGTACTGGGCGAACGTCTTCGGGAAGAAGGCGCGCAGTACGTGGCCGAAGACGATCGGGTCGGAGACCTTCATCATCGTGGCCTTCAGGTGCACGGAGAACAGCACACCCTCCTGCTTGGCGCGGGCGACCTGCGCGGTCAGGAACTCGCGCAGTGCGGCGACCCGCATCACGGAGGCGTCGACGACCTCGTCCTTCAGGACGGGTACGGACTCGCGCAGCACCGTGGTGGTGCCGTCGTCGCCGACCAGCTCGATGCGCAGCGCGCCGTCCTCGGCGATCACCGCGGACTTCTCGGTGGAGCGGAAGTCGTTCTCGCCCATCGTCGCCACATCGGTCTTGGAGTCGCCGCTCCAGGCACCCATGCGGTGCGGGTGGTTCTTGGCGTAGTTCTTGACCGAGGCGGGGGCGCGGCGGTCGGAGTTGCCCTCACGCAGGACCGGGTTCACGGCGGAACCCTTGATCTTGTCGTAGCGGGCGCGGATCTCGCGCTCCTCGTCGGTCTTCGGGTCGTCCGGGTAGTCCGGCAGCGCGTAGCCCTGGCCCTGGAGCTCGGCGACCGCGGCCTTGAGCTGCGGGATCGACGCCGAGACGTTCGGCAGCTTGATGATGTTGGCCGCGGGGGTCTTCGCCAGCTCACCGAGCTCGGCGAGGGCGTCCGGGATGCGCTGGTCCTCGGTGAGGTACTCCGGGAACACGGCGATGATGCGTCCGGCCAGCGAGATGTCACGCGTCTCCACGGGGACACCGGCCTGGGAGGCGTACGCCCGGACCACCGGCAGGAACGAATACGTCGCCAGGGCGGGGGCCTCGTCAGTGTGCGTATAGATGATGGTCGAGTCAGTCACCGGGTGCTCCGCTCCACGTCTGCAACATTGCTCGACATCAAGATATCCCGTACGCGTCCTGAGCTCGACAGGGGTCCGGACCGCATGGGGGCCCACCGTGCCGGACCCCATGGGTTTCGGCCCCCGGCGGCGGCCGCCCCGCCGGCCGCGGGCCGCGGCGGACTCCGCGGCCCGGCCCCGCCCGCCGTACGTCAGACCGGGCGGAACGCCGTCATGTCGCCCGGCTCCGGCTCGGTGCCGCGCTGCTGCGGGAACACCACCGAGCCCTGCTGCAACGCCACCGTCCGCGCGGGTGACGGAATGCGGATGCCCTCCTCGCGGTAGCGCCGGTGCAGGCGCTTGATGAACTCGTGCTTGATCCGGTACTGGTCGCTGAACTCGCCGACGCCCAGGATCACGGTGAACCCGATGCGGGAGTCGCCGAAGGTGTGGAAACGCACCGCCGGCTCGTGCTCCGGGAGCGCTCCGGTGATCTCCGTCATCACCTCGGTGACGACCTCCTTGGTCACCCGCTCCACCTGCTCCAGGTCGCTGTCGTACGACACCCCGGCCTGCACCAGGATGGTCAGCTCCTGCTCGGGGCGCATGAAGTTGGTCATGTTCGTCTTCGCGAGCTGCCCGTTGGGGATGACGACCAGGTTGTTGGAGAGCGCGCGGACCGTCGTCTGACGCCAGTTGATGTCCTCGACATAGCCCTCCTCGCCGCTGCTCAGCCGGATGTAGTCACCGGGCTGGACGGTCTTGGAGGCGAGGATGTGGATGCCCGCGAACAGGTTGGCGAGCGTGTCCTGGAGCGCCAGCGCGACCGCCAGACCGCCGACGCCGAGAGCGGTGAGCATCGGGGCGATGGAGATGCCCAGCGTCTGGAGCACCACCAGGAAGCCGATCGCCAGGACCAGGATCCGGGTGATGTTCATGAAGATCGTGGCCGAGCCGGCGACGCCGGACCGCGACTGGGTCACCGACTGCACCAGGCCGGCCACCACCCGCGACACCGACAGCGTCGCCGCGAAGATGACCAGCACCGTCAGCACCTGGTTGACGTTGTGCTGCACGGTCCGGGTCAGGGGCAGCGCGGCCGCCGCGGACGCGGCACCGCCCGCGAGGGCCGCCCACGGCGCGATCATGCGCAGGGCGTCCACGGCGACGTCGTCGCCGCGCCACTGGGTCCGGTCCGCGTGCCGCCCCAGCCAGCGCAGCAGCATGCGCAGCAGGAACGCCGCGACCAGGCCCGCGGCGATCGCGATACCGGCGAACAGCACATCGTTCATGGTGAGCGCACGCGTCATCGCTCACCTCCGGCGAGGGCCCTTGCCGGGGGGCGTATGTGATGTCGTGTCACGTCTCGTCACCTGCTCGCATTCGGGGGTGCCCGGGAGAGTGCGGCCCGGGAGGGTGTGCCGTGCCGCACCGGCCGGCCGGCGGTCGGCGCGATCGCTCATCCTGCCGTATCCGGCAGGGCAGTTCGTACCACGCCGTGGCAAGGAGGCGGCCTGCCGCCACCCTGGTCAGATCACCTTCAGCCGCACCAGCGCGCCCAGCGTCAGCGCGCCGGGCAGCAACGGCAGCCACACCGTGACGACCCGGAACGCCAGCACCACCGCGGTGGCCACCGCGGCCGCCCCGCCCACCGCGACCAGCGCCACGATCAGGGCGGCCTCCACCGAACCGAGCCCGCCCGGCGTGGGCACCAGCGCGACCGCGACGGTCGCCGCGAGATATGCCACCGCCATGTGCGCGATCGGTACCGACAGTCCCAGCGCCAGTCCCACCAGGATCAGCGCCGCCGCCTGCAGCGCCGGGAACGCGAGGGCGCCGCCCCACAGCGCCAGTGCCCTCGACGGCCGGGTGTGCACCGACCGGGCCTCGCCGAGTGCCGTCCGCAGGAAGGAGAACACGGCCGTCCGTATGCGCCGCACCAGCGCGAGCACGGCCGCCGCGACCAGCAGTACCGCGCCGAGCGCGAGCAGCGCGGGGCCCAACGCGCCTTCGGGCAGCAGGGGTCCGGGGCGCAGCACGTCCGGGAAGGCGACGAGCAGCGCGCCCAGCAGGGCCACCCGGCCGATGGACTCCGCCAGCAGGTACAGCGCGAGGGCGGCCGAGGAGCGGGTCAGGGACAGCCCGCACACCGTCATGAACCGCAGGTTGACCGCGCTCGCGCCCAGCCCCGTCGGCAGCAGATGGTTGGCCGCGCCCGCCGCGAACTGGGTGGCCAGCAGCCGCCGCGCGGGGAGCCGTTCGAGGACCGCGCCCTGCCGGGTGCACGCGGCGGCCACCCAGGTCAGACAGGTCACCCCCACCGCGGCCAGCAGCCAGGGCCACCGCGCGGTGCCCAGATGGGCGAAGCCGTCGGCGAGCACCGACCGCTGCTGCACCGCGACCACGGCCACGAGCAGCAGGGGAAGGACGTACAGGATCCTGCGGAGGGGCCGCGTCACATCGGAGGAGCCTTTCCGCCCCGCGCCAACTGCGGGTGGCGGCAGGCCGGACGGCGGCTTAAGGCTGGGCAGCGGCTGCCGGAGCGTCATACGGACCTCACATGCCCCGAACGGGTGACGGGCCTTGACCTCGACAATGCTTGAGGTTCTACCTTCTCCGGCATGAGCATGGAGACCACCGCCTGGACCCAGTTGCACAGCGTCATGAACGCCGAGGAGGAACGCCGCCCCTTCGCGCGGGAAACGCTACGCCGCATCGCGGGGTTCGCCCGCCCGCACCGCCGCCGCATGACCCTTTTCGTCCTGCTCGGAGCCGCCACCGCGCTGCTCGCCGTCGCCACCCCCGTACTGGCCGGACGCGTCGTCGACACCATCGTGTCCGACGGCGACTCGGCCACGGTCGTCCGGCTGGCCCTGCTCATCGCACTGATCGCGGTGGCGGAGGCAGCCCTCGGCATCCTCGGCCGGAGGCTGTCGGCATCCCTCGGCGAGGAACTCATCCTCGATCTGCGGACCGCCGTCTTCGACCATGTGCAGCGGATGCCGGTCGCGTTCTTCACACGCACCCGTACGGGCGCGCTCGTCTCCCGTCTCAACAACGACGTGATCGGCGCCCAGCGGGCCTTCAGCAACACCCTGTCCACCGTGGTCGGCAACGTCGTCACGCTGGTGCTCGCCCTGGCCGTGATGCTCACCCTGTCCTGGCGGATCACCCTGCTCGCCCTGGTCCTGCTGCCGGTGTTCGTGATCCCCGCCCGCCGCATGGGCCGCCGCATGGCCGGGATGCAGCGTGAGGCCGCCGCCCTGAACGCGGCCATGGGCACCCGGATGACCGAGCGTTTCTCGGCGCCCGGCGCCACCCTGGTCAAACTCTTCGGCCGCCCCCAGGAGGAGTCGGAGGAGTTCGCGGTGCGCGCCCGCCGGGTCCGGGACATCGGCGTACGGACGGCCACCGCCCAGACCGTTTTCATCACCGCGCTCACCCTCGTCTCCGCCCTCGCCCTGGCCCTCGTCTACGGCGTCGGCGGCCACCTCGCCCTGCGCGGCTCCCTGGAGCCCGGCGCGGTCGTGTCCCTGGCCCTGCTGCTGACCCGCCTGTACGCGCCGCTGACCTCCCTCGCCGGGGCGCGGGTGGAGGTGATGAGCGCGCTGGTCAGCTTCGAGCGGGTCTTCGAGGTGCTGGACCTGAAGCCGCTCATCGAGGAGAAGCCGGACGCCCGCGCCGTCCCCGAGGGTCCGGTCTCCGTGGAGTTCGACGACGTCCGCTTCGGCTACCCGTCCGCCGACAAGGTCTCCCTCGCCTCCCTGGAGGAGGTCGCCGCCCTGGACACGCACGGCTCCGCCGAGGTTCTGCACGGCATCTCCTTCCGCGTCGAACCCGGGCAGACCGTGGCCCTCGTCGGCTCCTCCGGCGCCGGCAAGTCGACCATCGCGCAGCTGCTGCCGCGCCTCTACGACGTCGACTCGGGCGCGGTGCGGGTGGGCGGCGTCGACGTCCGGGACCTGGCCGCGGGATCACTGCGCGACACCCTCGGCATGGTCACCCAGGACGGCCACCTCTTCCACGACACCGTCCGCGCCAACCTGCTGCTGGCCGCGCCCGCCGCGAGCGAGCCCGACCTGTGGGACGCGCTGCGCCGCGCCCGCCTGGACGAGCTCGTACGCTCCCTGCCCGACGGTCTGGACACGGTGGTCGGGGAGCGCGGCTACCGGTTCTCCGGCGGTGAGCGCCAGCGCATGACCATCGCCCGGCTGCTCCTCGCCCGCCAGCGGGTCGTCCTCCTCGACGAGGCCACCGCCCACCTGGACAACACCTCCGAGGCCGCCGTCCAGGAGGCGCTCACGGAGGCCCTGGAGGGCAGGACGGCCATCGTCATCGCGCACCGGCTGTCCACCGTCCGGGCCGCGGACCGGATCCTGGTCGTCGAGGCCGGCCGGATCGTGGAACGGGGCACGCACGAGGAACTCCTGGCGGCCGGCGGCCGCTACGCCGCACTGCACCGCGCCCGGTTCGCCCGCCGGCCCGCGGACCACGACCGGGGCGCGGAAGGGGCGGTGGCGGTGTAGAGCACGCCCGACGCCCCGTACGAGACGTACGAGAGCGCCGCCGCGGGCCCGGTCCCGGGCCCGCGGCGGCGCTCTCGCGTACGACCGCGGTCGCCTACGGCTCCTCGCCGTCTCCTACGGCGAGCCGTGCGGCGTCAGTGGCCACGGCTTTCCGCCTTGGCCCGCCCGGAGTTCTCCCCGTCGCCGGACTTCCCGCGCGCCGGACCGCCGCGGCCGCGGCTGCCGCGGCGACGGCCGCCACCGTTGCGGCGGCCGCTGTACGCGTCGAGTTCGATGGCGAGCGGTGACGCGGTCAGCACCGACGAGTACGTACCCACCAGCATGCCGATCAGCAGGGCGAGCGCGAAGTCGGTGAGCGAGTCACCGCCCAGCAGAGCCAGCGCGGCCAGGATGAAGATCACACCGATACCGGTGTTGACCGTACGGGGCACCGTCTGCAGGATCGCCGTGTTGGTGGACTGGGGCAGGGGCGCCTTGGGATCCTTCTGCCACAGCTCCCGGACGCGGTCGAAGACCACGACGGAGTCGTTCACCGAGTAACCGACCACGGTGAGCAGCGCGGCCAGGAAGATCCCGTCGATCGGCTTGCCCAGCCACGCGAAGATACCGGTGAGGATCACCACGTCGTGGGCCAGGGTGCTGACCGCCGCCGTACCGAACATCCAGCGGAACCGGAAGGCGAGGTAGACCAGCTGGGCGCCGAGGGCCAGGCCGAGCGCGATCAGCGCGTTGCGGCGCAGTTCGTCGCCGAGGCTCGGGCCGATCAGCTCGTCGCGGACCTTCTCCGCCCCGCCGCCGACCTCGTCGATGGTCCCGGCGACCTTGACCGCCTCGGCGTTGCTCAGCTCCTCGGTACGCACCGTCAGCCTGTTGTCCCCGGAGGACTGCACGACGGCCTGCGGGAAGCCGGCGTCGGCCAGGGCCGCACGGGCCCGGTCCGGATCGACGGTCTCGGTGGTCGAGTACTCGATCAGCCGGCCGCCGGTGAACTCGACACCGAAGTTCAGCCCGCGCACCACGATGCCGGCGCCGGTGACGACGAGGACGAGGAGGGACACCAGGAGCCAGCGGCGCGGGCGGTGCATCAGCTGCGGGTTGCGACGGGTGAGGTACTCACGGACCCGCCCGATGGAGGCCAGACCGGTGAGCTTGGGACGGCGGTGCACCCAGCGGCGCTCCACGGCGAACTCGGCCAGCACCCGCGTGATCACCAGTGCGCTGATCATGGAGGCGAGGACACCGATGGCCAGGGTGACGCCGAAGCCCTTCACCGGACCGGAGGCGAGCAGGAACAGCAGCCCCGCCGCGATGAGCGTGGTGATGTTGGAGTCGGCGATCGCGCTGAACGCGCCCTTGAAGCCGGCGGTCAGGGCCGAGCGGCTGCTGGGACGGTTGCGTTTGCTGTACTCCTCGCGCGCTCGTTCGAAGACCAGCACATTGGCGTCGACGGCCATGCCGATCGCCAGGACGAAACCGGCCAGACCCGGCAGGGTCAGGGTCGCGCCGAGGCCCGCGAGAGCGGCGTAGGAGATCACGCCGTAGCAGGTCAGGGCCACGATGGCCAGGAAACCCATCAGCCGGTAGACGACGAGGATGAACAGCGCGGTGAGGGCGGTGCCGAAGGCGGCGGCCCAGGCGCTGGACTCGATGGCCTCGGCGCCCAGCGTCGCGCCCACGGTCCGCTGCTCGACCGTCTCGACCGGCACCGGAAGGGCACCGCCGCTGATGAGCAGGGCGAGCTCCTTGGAATCTTCAGCGGTGAAGGACCCGGTGATCTGGGTGGAGCCGCCGGTGATGCCGGCCCCGCAGGCCACGGACGGGTCGACCTGCGGCGACGAGATGACCTTGTCGTCCAGCACGATCGCGACCCGGCGCTTGTGATCCCCCGCGGGATTGCAGGCCGCCTCGCCGGTCAGCTTCGACCAGCCCTTGTCGTCGGCGAAGTCCACGGTGACCATCCAGCCGGCACCGCTCTGCTGGTCGAAGGTGGCCTCGGCGCCCTCCACGTCCTGGCCGGTGAGCGCGGCGGGGGACAGGTGGAGCCGCTCCCCGGCCTCGTCGGCCAGGACGCGCTCGCCCTTCGGCAGCTTCTTGGCGGCCTCGGGGTCGGTACCGGGACCGAGCACCGGGTGGACGGTGAGCTGCGCGGTACGGCCCAGCACCTCGGCGGCCTGCCGCGGGTCCTGCACGCCGGGCAGTTCCACGATGATCCGGTTGTCCCCGGACCGGACGATGCTGGGTTCGGCGACGCCGAGGGCGTCGATACGGCCGCGCAGCACCTCGAGCGTGCGGTCCGTCGCCTCACCGTCGGCCTCGAGGGTTTCGGTGGAACGGGTCTCCAGCACGATCTGGGTACCGCCGCGCAGGTCGAGTCCCAGACGGACGGGGACCGTCACGGCGATGTAGACGGACAGGGCGATCACGACAAGTGCGAACAACGCCCGGATGCGGGCGGAACTTTTCACGGATGACTCCAGCAGTCACGCCGCGGCCGGTGCGGGACGCGGCGGAGAGGAAAGGAACAGGACTCTCATGTGCTGGACGGTCCGGGAGGCCCCCGGCCGAGGTCCGCCGGCATGTGGGCGGCGGCGGGCGGCGCGTGCCCGGCCGCCGGGGCGGGCCGGGCCGGGCGCGGAGGCATGCGGGGGGTGTGCGCGGGGGTGAAGAGCAGATGGCCCGCCGGTACCGTGCGCTCCCCGGCATCGCCGCGCTGCGGCCTCAGGGGGGCGATACGGGCGGTGCAGCCGTCGTCGGTGTGCGGACGGATGTCGGACGAGTGGGTCCCGGGCGCGGGCGAGGGAGCCGGAACAGACGGATCCGGCCCGTCGGACGCCGGGGCGCCGGGCGCCGCGGGAGCGTCATGGGCGGGCGGCTGCGCCGCGCGGACGGCCCGCGGGTCGCCGACGAGACCGAACCCCAGGGTCAGGATCACGGCCGCCAGGGCGGCCAGAACCGCGACGGCGCGGAGCGGAGGGCGGGCGGTGCGGGAGCCACGTCCCGGCAGGGCGGTGTTCAAGGCTCGACGAGCCCCGCCCGGATGGCGTAACGGGTCAGATCCAGGCGGTCCCGCAGCCCCAGCTTGCTCAGCAGGTTCTCGCGGTGCCGCTGCACCGTCTTGATGCTGATGAAGAGCAGCTCGGCGATCTCCTTCGACGAGTGCCCTTCGGCGACCAGCTTGAGCACCTCCTCCTCGCGCGGGGTCAGCAGCTGGGGTGCCTCCTCGCCGTGCTGGACCCGGTCGAGGTAGTTGCGGATCAGGGCGGTGACCGCCCCCGGGTACAGGAACGGCTCGTCCCGCATCGCGGCCCGGCAGGCGGCGACCAGATCGCGGTCGGCGACCGACTTCAGCACGTACCCGCCGGCCCCGGCCTTGAGCGCCTGGAACAGGTACTGCTCGTTGTCGTGCATCGTCAGCATCAGGATGCGCAGGCCCGGCTTCAGAGCGGACAGCTCACGGGCGGCCTGCAGACCGGTCATCCGGGGCATGGCGATGTCCAGCACCGCCAGGTCGATCTCCTGGGCGCGGGCCATGGAGATCGCCTCCGCACCGTCACCGGCCTCGGCCACGACCTCGAGGTCCGGCTCCCGGTCGAGGATCAGCCGGACGCCGCGGCGCACCAGGGCATGGTCGTCGGCGAGCAGGATCCGGATCGGGGTCGGTGAGGCCTGATGGTTCATGACTGCTTCCTGACGGCGGGCACGGCCAGCCGGATCCGGGTACCGGTCCGGCCGACGGGAGTGATGTCCAGTGTGGCCCCGATGAGCAGGGCCCGTTCACGCATACCGCGCAAGCCGGCTCCCTCGTGGGCGGCGCCGATGCCACGGCCGTCGTCGGTCACCTCGAGGACGACACGGTCGTCGTCCCGGTACAGGCTCACCAACGCGGAACGCGCCTCGGCATGCCGGGCGACATTGGTCAGACTCTCCTGCGCCACACGGTAGATCACCAACTCCGTGCCGTTGTCCAGGGTGGGCAGATCGGGGCCGAAACGACGCTGCACCCGCAGCCCGGTGTGGGTGGAGAACTCGGTGGCGAGCGAGGTTACCGCACTGACCAGACCGAGATCGTCCAGGACGCCGGGACGCAGCCGCCGCACCAGCCGGCGGACCTCGTCGAGACTTGCCCGGGTGATCTCCTGCACCTGTTGGATCTCGCCGCGCAGCGGAGCGGGCGCCTCGTCGGAGACCTGCTTCAGGGCCAGCAGGATGGCGGTCATGCTCTGCCCGACCTCGTCGTGGAGTTCGACGGCGATCCGGCGCCGCTCCGCCTCCTGGGCGAGCAGGGCGCGGGCGCTGCTCGCGGCGCGCTCCTTCTCCAGCCGTTCCAGCATGGCGTTGAACGTGCTGACCAGCTCGGCGACCTCCCCGCCGCCGTGCACCGGAAGCCGTTGACCGGGCCGCAGCAGGTCGACGGTGGTCATCAGCCGGGTCACCCGGCCCAGTGGGGCGAGGCCGATCCGCAGCAGGGCCGCGTTGGCGACGAGCATCACACTCATGCCGCCCACGAGGATCACCGCCTCGGTCAGCAGCACCGGTACGGACACGGTCACCGGAGCCCACAGCAGCAACGAGGTGGCCGCGCCCAGCACCACCGCGTTGAGTCCGAAGATCCGCCAGTACAGGGACACGGAGGTCACGCCTTTCCTCTTTCGTCTGCCTCTACTGTCGGGCACCGCGACACCCGATGCGGCAGCGGTCCCTGATCCCGGCGAACAGCGAAACCGACACAGTGCACGAGCCGACGGCATCAGGTCGATGGGCTCCACGACCCATTTCAGCCCACCCGGCGGGCCCATGTCACCCGGGTGGGTCCTCGGACCCGACAGAGATGGGTATCGCGCCCAATGGGTTACGGGCGGGAAAACGACGATGGTGATGGATCGCCCATCTGTAACCGGAGGAGACTTTCCGTGTCGCTCGACCTGCCCCTCACCGAATCGCGCACCGACCACCCCGCCGTGGACCAGATCCGGCAGCGCCTCGAACACGCGCGCACCACACGGGTGGCACAACTCAAGGCCCTGGACGACGGCGGACAGAGTGCCGACGACCACCTGCTGGCCAACCAGCGTGACTCCATCAAGCGTGTCCTCAAGGAGATCGACGAGGCCTTCGCCCGCGTCGAGGACGGCAGCTATGGCACCTGCATGGGCTGCGCCAAGCCCGTTCCGGCGGAGCGGCTGGAGATCCTCCCGCACACCCGGTACTGCGTCTCGTGCCAGAGCCGCGCGGCCTGACCGCACCCGTTCCCGCCCCGTCCGTGTTCCTCTCCCGCTCCGCCCAAGGGGGGTGCAGTGGTGACCCACCAGACGATCGACGAGCACGACGAGGTCCTCACCTCCGAGGACCTCGCCCTGCTGCGTGCGAACCTGCGCGAACAACAGCTGTTCCGCCGGGACCAGCTGCGCCAGTTCGCCGTCGATGAGGGGCCGCACCCGGGAGACCCGGACGGACCGACGGTCGCCGGCCAGCTCGAGGTCCAGGTCAGGCTCGCGGCGTCCGCCCGGATGGTGCTCGCCGACGTGGAGGCGGCGCTCGCCCGCATGGACACCGGGGGCTACGGCGTCTGCCACCTGTGCCGCGGCCGCGTCGAGCGCGACCGGCTGCTGATCGTCCCGCAGGCCCGCTACTGCGCCCGCTGCCAGCAGGTGCGGGAGGCCGCGCGATGACCACGGCGCCCCACCGGCCGCCCCATCGGCCGGAGCACGTGCGTACGCGGCACGTGCGAGCCGACCACCCCCGTGCGGGGCACGTACGCGGGTGACCCGTCCGGCCCCAGGAATCCTCCGTCCGCGCGCTGCACCCACCGTCCCGGGCGCGCAGGCGGTGGCCGCCCCCCGCCGCGGACACCCACCCCACCGGACCGCTCCCGGTGGGGCACCCCGGTGCGCACCTCACCGAGGCGGTGCCGTGTGCGGAGGGCACCGTCACCGGCGCCCGGCACATTCCGCCGGGCGCCGGTGACTTACGCCCCGAGACCGACCCACCCCGAAGGAGTCACGACGTGGAGGACACCATTCCTCCCGCGCAGCCGCCCCCGGGGCCCCGCCTCGGCCCGCCCCGGAGCCTGCGGCCGTGGCACCGGCGGCCCAACCCCCTGCGCCGCCCCACCGACCGTTTCCAGGCCCGGATCGGTCTCGGGCTGCTGCTCGCCGTACTGGTCGTGGCACCCGTGGCGGGCGTCGTCGTCGAGGAACTCGCCCACCGCCACTACACGGACACGGCCCGCCACCAGGCCCTGACCCGGCACGAGACGAGCGCGACCCTCACCGAGGACGTCCCGCGCCATCCGGAGCCCGGATCCGACGAGGCGAAGCTCGCCCGTTACCCGGCCGAGGTCCGTCTCACCACCCCCGACGGGCGCACCGCCACCACCCGGGCCGAGGTCCCACCGGGTCTGTCGGCCGGCGGCCAGGTGCGCGTCTGGGTCACCGCCGACGGCGAGGCGACCGAGCCGCCGCTGACGCGCGAACAGATCCGCAGCCGCAGCATGGGCTGCGCCCTCCTCGCCGCCGTGGGAACCGTCCTCGCCGGTGCTGCCGCCCACGCCGTGATTTGTCACGTCGTGCGCCGCCGCAACCTCACCGCCTGGGAGAGGGCCTGGGCCGAGACGGCCCCCCGCTGGACGCCGTCCGGATGAACCGTCGCGCGCGGCCGACGGGGAATCCACGCAGCCCCGTGCGCGTTGATCTTGCGCAGCCGGCGCAGGGAGCTGCCGTAGTAGGACCGCAGGACGCAGTGCGCGCCGACCGAGGTGACGTGCGGGATGCGCGGGAGCCGCTCGAGAAGGAGACCGTCCCGTTCCCGGCTGCTGCGCGGGCTGATGGCACAGACGACCTCGGTGCCGCCGGCGGCCAGGTCGACGTAGTGGGTGTCGGGCCGTCCGGCGATGGCGCCGGCCAGCTGCGACGCGGTGTTCCGGCTGCAGCCGAGCCGGACGATCCAGCCGTCCCTGCCCAGGCGGCTCTCGTCGGTCATGTCGGTGACCCGCAGGTTCACGGTGGTGCGCAGTCGTCTGAAACGACGTGCGACGGTCTGGTCGGACACCCCGAGCACCTGGGCGATACGGCTGAAGGAGGCCCGTCCGTCGAGTTCGAGGGCCTGCAGCAGCTTGAGGTCGAGGGAGCCGAGGGAAGAGGGGGCACTGGCCTGCTGGTCTCTCCTGAGGGAGCCGGGGGAGGGGACGGGCAGCCATCGTAGGACCGGGCCCGCCCCGGGGCACGATGTCTCCGGCCTCCGGCCTCCGGCCCCGGCCTGCCGGTCCTCCCACGGCCCCGGCCTGCCGGTGCTCGCTCCGTACGCCATCCCGCGCCGCGAGAGCGCCGGATCGGGTACGGATGCGGGTGGGGGCGTCATCGCCCGGGGGAGCCGCCCGTGTTCCGGCCGGCGAACGCACTACGGGCGCTGGACACGATTGGCTGGGCCGAAGCGTGCCCGCCGTCGGGCACTCCACCACCGCCCAAGGCCCCGTGCTCGACGTGGAGGGCGACCTCCTCCGAGAGATGCCCGGCGCCCGCATCCCCGGGCCCGCCCCGCCGCCCAGGAACGGCCTCACCCGGCCGCAACCACGGCTTGGCCGTCACCCGCGGCACCGGGGGCGGTCGCGGACTCCCCGCCACGGAGCACTTCACCATCGTGGGCGGCCCTCTCGCGTCGCGTCGATGAGGGGCGCGGTCACCAGAGGGCGGGAGGAGAGGGAGCCGGGGAGGGGGTGAATATATTTTTACAGGCTCTGCATATTTGCGTATCCTGCACGACGTGCGTGACAGGGACCCCGCAGAGGGTGGACTTCGGGGGCGTAAGAAGCGGGAGACCCGTGCTGCGCTGGTGGCGGCCGCCGTGCGGCTGGCGGCGGAGCACGGCGAGGAGAACGTCACCGTCGACGCGATCAGCGAAGCGGCCGGTGTGTCGCCCCGCACATTCTTCAACTACTTCGACTCCCGTGACGAGGCGTTCGTGATGGTGGGCGCGGAGTCGAGCGGGCGCGTCCGGCGGGCGGTGCTCGCCGCGCCCGCCGACGTGCCCCCGCTGACGGCGCTGCGTGACGCGCTGGCCGCGGAACTGGGAGAAGTGGAACAGCAGCACGAGCTGTGGCGGCTGCACTCCGAAGTGCTGCGCAGGTCACCGCACCTGCTCGCGCGCAGCATCGGCGCCCACGTCGAGGACGAGTTCCTTCTGGCCGAGACGCTCGCGGAGCGCATCGGCGCCGGTTCGCCGCTGTTCACCGGGGACCGTCTCCCCTTCGGGACGGCCGAGGGGGAGCTGCGGCGCCAGGCCCTGGGGCTGTATCCGAGGCTGCTGGCCGCGGTCGGCGCCACGGCCGTCCGTGTCGCCGTGGAGCACTGGTGCGTGCGGCAGGACGAGGCCACCTTCGAGGCCGTCTTCCGGACGGTCTTCGACCACCTGGCCGCCGGACTCACGGAACCGGTCGTGCCGGTCGTGCTGGTCGTGCCGGCGGACGAAGCCTGAGCGGGTCCGTCCCTCACCCGACCTTCGAACGTTTGTGAAAGAGCTGAAGTGACCTCATCACCGGCGCCCCTAGAGGCGTCACCCACCTCCATGACCAACCGGCAGATACTCCAGGCCATGTCGGGGCTGATGGCCGGCATGTTCGTCGCCATCCTGGCCGGCACCGTGGTCGCCAACGCGCTCCCGCGCATCATCGCCGACCTGCAGGCCAGCCAGTCCTCCTACACCTGGGTCATCACCGCCGAGCTGCTGGCGATGACGGCGACGGTGCCCCTGTGGGGCAAGCTGTCGGACCTGTTCAACCAGAAGCTGCTGCTCCAGCTGTCCCTGTCCCTGTTCGTCGTCGGCTCCCTGTTGGCGGGCTTCTCCCAGGACGTGGGCCTGCTGATCTTCAGCCGCGTGGTGCAGGGCATCGGCGCGGGTGGACTCACGGCTCTGGCGCAGATCGTGATGGCGGCCATCATCCCGCCGCGCAGGCTGGGCAAGTACGCGGGCATCTTCGGAGCCGTCTTCGCGGTCGGCACCGTGGCCGGACCGCTCATCGGCGGTGTTCTGGTGGACACGTCCTGGCTCGGCTGGCGCTGGTGCTTCTTCATCGGTGTGCCGTTCGCGCTGCTCGCCATCGCGCTGCTGCAGCGCACCCTGAAGCTGCCCACCGTCCGCCGCGAGGCGAAGATCGACTTCTTGGGCGCCTTCCTGATCGTCGCGGGTGTCTGCGCCCTGCTCATCTGGGTCTCCCTCGCGGGCAGCGAGTTCGACTGGATGTCGTGGCAGACCGCCGCGCTGACCGGTGGGGGAGTGCTGCTGCTGATCGCCGCGGTCGTCGTCGAGGCGCGCGTGCCGGAGCCGATCATTCCGCTGGGCATCTTCCGCAACCGCACGGTGACGCTCACCACGGTCGCGAGTCTCCTCGTGGGTGTGGCCATGTTCGGCGGCACCGTCTTCCTCTCGCAGTACTTCCAGATCTCCCTGGGCAAGTCCCCGACCGTCGCGGGCCTGATGAGCCTGCCCATGATCCTCGGCCTGCTCGTCTCCTCGACCGTCGCCGGACAGATCATCACCGCCACCGGCCGGTGGAAGGTGTACCTGGTCGCGGGTTCCATCATCATGACGGCGGGCCTCGGCCTGCTGTCCACCATCGAGGCGGACACCCCCTTCGGCCTGCTCAGCCTCTACATGGCCGTCATGGGCGTCGGCGTCGGCATGCTGATGCAGAACCTGGTCCTGGCCGCGCAGAACGACGTTCCGGCGACCGAGCTGGGCGCCGCCACCTCGGTGCTCTCCTTCTTCCGGAGCATGGGCGGCACGATCGGCACCAGTGTGCTCGGGGCCATCCTCGCCAACCGGGTCGCCACCGAGATGACCAAGGGTCTGACGGAAGCGGGCATTCCGGCCGGGGCCGGTGAGTCCGGCGGCGAAGGGGTGCCCGACATGACGACGCTGCCGGAGCCGATGCGGGAGATCGTGGAGCACGCCTACGGGGTCGCCACCGCGGACCTCTTCCTCGTGGCCGCACCCGTCGCGGCCCTCGCCGTGATCGCCGTGCTGTTCATCAAGGAGAAGCCGCTGAAGGACACCAGCGGCATGGAACGGCTCACCGCCGAGTCGGCCGAGTCCGCCGGTAAGACGGCGTCGCCGGCCGGCGTCGGCTGAGGCGAACGCCCTTGGGGGCGGTGGCGTGCGGAGGTCTTCCGGGAGGTGCCCGGAGGGCCTCCGCACGTGTATGCGGCGGGCCGGGCGTTGTTGACGAGAAGCGAGTCGTCCGGGCCAGAGGGCAGTGCGCCGCTGACCCGGCAGACCCTCAAGAACGCCTTCGAGCCGGCGAGCGGTGCCACGCTCCCGGCAGGAGAGAGGCAGGCGCTGCACGGCCGCTCCTGGTCGGGTGCCGCGGCCATCGCGCGGGTAGACGTCAGTACCGACGGGGGAGCGAGCTGGCGTCGGGCACGCCTGCACGACGACAGCCGTTCCGGCACCTGGACCCGCTGGTCCGTCCCCGGGACGCCCGGGACGCCCGGGACCCCCGGCCCCACCCAGCTCCTGGCCCGCGCCACCGACACGGCCGGCCGCCGTCAGCCGGACGTCGCGGTACCCCACACACAGGGCTATCTCTTCGACGCGGTGGTGCGGCATCCGGTGACCGTGGTCCGACGGCACCGGAGCACCCCTCCGCGCAACGAATCGTCGTGACGCGCAACGGTCCGTGACGGCCTGCGAAGGCCCGTGCGAAGGCGCCGCTCAGCGGTCGGCGGGACTGATGCGGCACCCCGTCAGGCTGGTGGGCCGGATCGCCACCCACATCTCGCGTTCGCCCCCGGTCCACGGCGCGGTGCGGGCGTGTTCGGTCAGCCGCCGCACGGCGTCGGCGTCCGTGACCAGCCGCGCGGGGCCGACGGCGAGCACGCTCCAGCCCTGGCTCATGGTCTCGTCCACACGGTCGACCTCGAAGGCGGTGTCCGATCCCACGGCCGCCGCGGGCACGGAGCCGGGAGCGGTCCGGAAGGCGATCACGTCGTCGACGACCTCGTAGTTCACCGGGGCGACCGCCGGGCCGTCCGGGGTCGACACCGCGACGCGTCCCACCCCGTGGGTGGACAGCAGGGTGCGGCATTCCTCGGGGTCGAGGTCCAGGAGCCGGGGATGCAGGAGCGCCGCGCCCTGGCCCGGCGGCATCTCGGTGCCGCCGCCGCGCAGGGCCTGGACCGTGGTGTTCAGCGCCCCGGCCAGGTTGATGAGCGTCGCCAGGCTCGGGTCGGCCTGGTGTTCCTCGAGGTACGCGAGATACGCCGGCGCCATCCTGGCGCGGCGGGCCGTCTCGGCCCGGGTCAGACCCTGCCGCTCGCGTTCGGTGGCCACCCGTCGGCCGAGGTCGCTGGTGTGGTGCGCACCGGAGCGGTGCCTACCGGAAGCGGCGCCCGTTCCGGCCGCGCCCGGTCGACGGGACGGCTCCCGGGCCGTCCCGGGCTCGTGCCCCGGATGCAGGAGGTGTGCGTCGGGCCCGGGAAACACGAGGGTCACCGCCTGGGTGTCCGACCAGCGCACGTCGTACGGGGGTGTCCCGTCCTGGTGGTGGAGTCCGATGATCTCGCCGTCGCGCCGGGTGGCACCGGTCGCCGGACTTTCGATGACGAGCCGATCGCCGAGATGAGCTCGCATGACCGCCGCCTTCGCTCAAGTGTCAGGGGTGGGGGAAAAGACCGGTGGGGCGGGGCCGCCGCCTTTCACCGACGGCCGGCTCCGACCTCGGATCAGCCGGTGATCTCGATGCGGCGCTGCGTGCCCTTCCCGGTCCTGGGGACACGCACCGTGAGGACTCCGTTGGTCAGCTCCGCACTGATGCGTTCGGTGTCGGCGTTGGTCGGCAGCGCCGTGCGGTAGTGGAACCGTCCGACGTGACGGGTGTGCCGCCGGACCACACCCGTGCGTTCCCGCTCCTCGATCTCGCCGTGGACGACGAGTTCGCCGTCGCTGACCTCGACATTGATCCGGTCCTTGTCCGCACCGGCGAGCTCCAGCTCCACCACGTGGGCGTCCCCGGTGTCCTCGACGTCGGCCGGCGGCGTCCACGTGCCGGCCGTGCCGGCCTCGGAGAAGTCGTCGCCGGGAAAGGGGAAGGTGGAGTGCATGAGGTACTCCATCCGGGAGCGGAGGTCCTCGAGCTCCCGGAAGGCGTCCCACCCGGAGAGCGGCCCCCTGCTGCGGCGTGCGGGATGCGACATAGGTCCTCCTCCTCGGATTCTGCGACGGCAGCGCCACCCGTCGGCGAGGGAGACGGATCCGCCGCTCCTCGGCCGGGTACCCCGGCAGGCGCGGGACACCCACAAGGCCGTCGCAGCTGTTTCGGCGGGGCGTCGAGGACCGCGGCCGGCCGGTCGCGCGGGAACCGCCGGCCCTGACGGATGCCGCCGGAACTCCTGGTTCCAGGGTCCGTGGGCCCGGCCCGGCCGGCATGGGCCGACCGGGGCGGAGGAGAGGCCCGAGTGTCCTTCGGCGTCGCGTCGTGTCGCGTCGTGTCGCGCCACACGACGCGGCGTTCGCGTGCCCTGTGCTCCGTGTGCTCGCGCCGGTTCTCCTCAGTGGCGGTTCTTCGGGTTCGTCCGTGGCCTGGGCGGGGCCGCCCGGCGGCGGGAGGAGATTCCTTCCCGGCCGTCCACCGTGCCGGGGTGGCCGACCGTGCCGAGGCTGAGGAGCACATGGCGCTCGGCGATCTCCGCGGCGCTCAGGGGGCCGTCGGTCCGGTACCAGTTGGCCACGCCCTGGCACATGATGAGCACGGCGCGGACCGCGTCGGCCGGGATGGGGGTGGTGAAGACGCCCCGCGCGATACCGGTCTCGACCGTGTCGAGCAGCATGTGCTCGAGATAGTCGCGCAGGGCCACGTACCGGGCCCGGTTGTCCGGCTCGAGACTGCGGATCTCGGTGTCCAGGAACGCCAGCCCCTTGCGGTTGGCCATGTAGAGCACGATCGACTCGACCATGGCGCAGAAGCGGGGGAGCGGTTCGTCGCCCGCCTCGGCCGCGGCGGCCCGGCAGCGGTCCAGGACGTCCTTCATCGACGTCTCCAGCAGCGTGGCGAGCAGGGCCTGCTTGTTCTCGTAGTGGTAGTAGAGCGCGGGGACGGTCACTCCCACTCGTCCGGCGATGTCCCGCACCGAAGTGCCGTGGTACCCGTGCTCGTTGAAGGCCTCCATGGTGTGCACGAGGATCGGGTGCAGGTCGAGCGGCCCGTATGCGCTCCAGTGCGGTGCGTCAACGGTCTCCTGGCGTGACTGCGTGCTCAACGGTGCTCCTCCGATGGATTGCCGGCGAGCGCCATGCTATGTCCGCCGGGCGCCCCCACACCCCTGATTCTTGCTTATCCATCGCTCAGTGGATCCCTTCGTCACTGCTGGGGAGTCGGCGTCGAGGGCCTGCCCTTGAGGGTGGTTTGCTACGCAATACGCCGAAAGTGCGAACCGAAGTGCCGTGTGAAGTCGTGGTGTTGTGAGTATTGACCGCTCTCCCGCCCCCCTCTACTTTCTTAGCGAGCGCTAAGTAGAGCCCTGTTCGGAGGATGGCTGCCCGCCCCTGCCGTGAGAGAGGGACCGATGAGCTCGACGAGTGACACCGCTGCCCACCCCGGCGATGTGACCGACCGTCAGATGACCCCGCCGCCCCGCCGTGCCGGTCCGCTGGCCGGAGTACGGGTGGTGGAACTGGCGGGGATAGGCCCCGCGCCCTTCGCCGGCATGCTCCTCGGCGACCTGGGGGCCGACGTCGTGCGCGTCGACCGCCCCGGGGCGACGGCCCTCGGCGTCGAGCCCGCCCGGGACGTCACCCACCGCAACAAGCGCTCCGTCCTGGTCGACCTCAAGTCGGCCGACGGGCCGGGGACCGTACGGGATCTCGCCGCACGCGCCGACATCCTGATCGAGGGGTACCGCCCGGGGGTCGCGGAGCGGCTGGGGGTCGGCCCCCAGGAGTGCCGGGCCGTCAACCCGGCCCTCGTGTACGGCCGGATGACCGGCTGGGGCCAGGACGGACCGCTCGCACCCCGGGCGGGACACGACATCGGCTACATCGCCACCGCGGGCGCGCTCGGCATGATCGGCGCACCGGACGGGCCGCCCGCGATCCCGGCCAACCTGCTCGGCGACTACGCGGGCGGTTCCCTCTACCTCGTCGTCGGGGTGCTCGCCGCCCTGCTGACCGCGCGCGTCACCGGCGCGGGACAGGTGGTGGACGCGGCGATCGTCGACGGCACCGCCCACCTGACCGCCATCGTCCAGGGCATGCTCGCCTCCGGTTCCTGGCAGGACGGCCGCGGCCGCAACCTCCTCGACGGCGGCTGCCCCTACTACGCCGTCTACGAGACACGGGACGGCGGCTGGATGGCGGTCGGCGCGCTGGAGCCCCAGTTCTACGCCGAGTTCGTGCGGCTGCTCGGTCTCGACGCCGACGACCTGCCCGACCGCGCCGACCCGCGCGGGTGGCCTCGGTTACGGGACCGGTTCGCCGCCCGCTTCAGGACGGCGGACCGCGACGCGTGGACTTCCGTCTTCGAGGGCACGGACGCCTGCGTCGCCCCCGTGCTCTCCCTGCGGGAGGCCGCCCGCCACCCTCACCTCCGGCACCGCCGCACCTTCACCGAGGAACACGGCCTCGTCCAGCCCGGGGTGGCCCCCCGCTTCTCCGCCACGCCCGGCGCCCTGCGCCGTCCGCCCGCCCTGCCCGGCGCCCACCAGTACGAGGTGGCCAAGGACTGGCGGATCCCCGCCCTGACCGGAGCCCCGCACCCCGGAACCCCGGCCCCGGCCTCCGCAACTCCGACCCCCGAAGCCCCCACCGAGGACGGCCGCTGATGGAACTGTCCACCCCCCTGCAGTACGCCGGCGACCCGCGCAAGGCCGCCGACGAGGCCGCCGTGCTGGAGTCCGCGGGACTCGACGCGATCTGGGTGGCCGAGGCCTACGGCTTCGACTCGCCGACCGTGATGGGATACCTCGCCGCCCGCACCGAACGGCTGCGCATCGGCTCCGCCGTCCTCAACGTCTACTCCCGCACCCCCGCGCTGCTCGCCCAGACCGCCGCCGGACTGGACGCCCTGACCGGCGGGCGCGCCATGCTCGGCATCGGCGCGTCCGGCCCCCAGGTCGTCGAGGGCTGGCACGGCCGCCGCTACGACAAACCCCTCGGCCGCACCCGCGAGACGATCCACCTCGCCCGGCGCATCTGGCGGCGCGAGGTGATCGAGCACCACGGCATCACCGACATGCCGCTCCCCGCCGAGAAGGGCGGCACGCTCGGCAAACCGCTGAAGCTGCTCACTTGCCCCGTCCGCGACACCATCCCCGTGTACGTCGCCGCCCTCGGCCCCGCCAACGTCCGGATGACCGCCGAACTCGCCGACGGCTGGCTGCCGTTCCTCTACGCACCCGAGCACGCGGCCAAGACCTGGCACGGCCCGCTCACCGAGGGCACCGCCCGGCGCGACGCGGCCCTCGGCCCGCTGTCCGTCGTCGCCGGCGGACTGCTCGCCGTGGGCGACGGGGCCGAGGCGGTCCGCGACCTGATGCGGCCCATGATCGCCCTGTACGTGGGCGGGATGGGGGCCCCGGGGCGCAACTTCTACTACGACCTGGTCTGCCAGTACGGCTACGAGGCCGAGGCCGCCGCCGTCCAGGAGCACTACCTGGCGGGCCGCAAGCGGGAGGCCGAGTCCGCGGTCCCGGCCGAACTGTGCGAACTCCTCTGCCTGGCAGGCCCCGAGGGCTACGTACGGGACCGGGTCGAGGTGTTCCGCGAGGCGGGCGTGACCATGCTCAACGTCACTCCCGTCGGCCCCGACCCGGCCCGGCTCGTCGAGCAGGTCAGGAACTGGCTCTGAACGACGGCCCCGCGCCCGGCGAGGCCCACCGCTCCCCATTCCCGGCATCCCCGACGTGGAGACACCCGACATGCAGCGAGACATCTACACGGCGGACCACGAGGCGTTCCGCGACACCGTGCGCACCTTCCTGGAGAAGGAGGTGCTGCCGCACCACGAACGCTGGGAGCAGGAGGGCGTCGTGAGCCGCGAGGTGTGGCGCGCGGCCGGCCGGCAGGGCCTGCTGGGCCTCGCGGTCGACCCGGAGTACGGCGGCGGAGGCACCGACGACTTCCGCCACAGCGCGGTGCTCATCGAGGAGTTCGCCCGCGCCGGGGCGTCCGGCCTGGCACTGAGCCTGCACAACGACATCGTCGGCCCCTACCTGACCCGCCTAGCCACCGGCGAACAGAAAAGGCGCTGGCTGCCCGGCTTCACCACCGGAGAGACGATCACGGCCCTCGCGATGACCGAGCCCGGTGCGGGCTCCGACCTCCAGGGCATCCGGACCACCGCCACCGACCAGGGCGACCACTACCTCCTCAACGGAGCCAAGACGTTCATCTCCAACGGCATCCTGGCCGATCTGGTCGTCGTCGTGGCCCGCACCACCCCCGAGGGCGGCAGCTCCGGGCAGAGCCTGCTCGTCGTCGAACGGGGCATGGACGGCTTCGAGCGGGGCCGCAACCTCGACAAGATCGGCCAGAAGGCGCAGGACACCGCCGAGTTGTTCTTCGACGACGTGCGGGTGCCCAAGGCGAACCTGCTCGGCGCGGAGAACCAGGCGTTCTCCGCCCTCATGGCCAACCTCGCACAGGAACGGCTGGCCATCGCCGTGGGCGCCGCGGCCGCGGCCGAGCACGTCCTCGAACTCACCATGACCCACGTGAAGGAGCGCGAGGCCTTCGGCCGGCCGCTCGCCCGCCTCCAGCACATCCGCTTCGAGATCGCCGAGATGGCCACCGAGTGCGCCGTCACCCGGAGCTTCGTCGACCGCTGCATCACCGAGCACAGCGCGGGACGCCTCGACGCCGCGCACGCCTCGATGGCCAAGTGGTGGGCCACCGAACTGCAGAAGCGGACCGTCGACCGCTGCCTCCAACTGCATGGAGGCTACGGCTACATGACGGAGTACCGGGTCGCCAGGGCATTCCTCGACGGCCGTATCCAGACGATCTACGGCGGTACCACGGAAATCATGAAGGAGATCATCGGCCGCTCGCTGCTCGGCTGAGCGCCGAAGCGTACGTGGACGACGCGATCCGCACCCGTTCCTCCCCTCCCGCTCCTTCGATACGCCCCGAACCGTCCAGCCCGCCAGGAGGCCGTCATGACACCAGCCCCGCGCACCGACGGGGAACGAGCGGCACGGTCCACGCTGCCGCTGCTCGTGGAACACAACGCCCGCGCCCACCCGGACCGGCCCGCCCTGTCCTGGCGCAGGCCGGACGGCGCAGGATGGGCCACGCTCGACTGGGCGCAGGTCCGGGAGCACACCGGACAACTCGCCGCCGGGTACGCGGCGCTCGGCGTCGGCCGCGGCGACCACGTCCTGCTGATGATGGCCAACCGGTCCGAGCACTGGCTGTCCGACCTCGCCCTGGTACGCCTCGGCGCCGTGCCCGTCAGCGTCTACGGCACCTCGGCGCCCGAGCAGATCGCCCACATCGCCCGCAACTGCCGGGCGGCGGTGGCGGTCGTGGAGGGCGCCGCCCAGGCCAGGGTGTGGGCGCCGCTGCTGGACGACGACGCCACACCCCTGGCCCGGCTCGTGGTCGCGGAACCCGGAGAGGAGGGACCGCACCTGCCGTACGCGGCACTGACCCGCGAACCCGTCCCGGAGGGGTTCGAGAAGGCGCTGGACACGGCCGGCCCCGACGACCCGCTGACCGTCGTCTACACCTCGGGCACCACCGGCGAGCCCAAGGGCGTGGTCCTCACCCACCGGCAGGTGATCGCCAACGCCCTCGCGCTCGACGCGGCGGTGGAGCTGCCGCCGCACGTCGAGCACATCTGCTACCTGCCGTTCGCCCATATCGCGGAACGCATGCTGGGCATCTACCTGCCCTGTCACCGAGCCTCGCACGTCTACCTGTGCGCCGACCCGACCGTCGTCGCCGAGACGGTGCGCGAGGTACGGCCGCGGCAGTTCTTCGGGGTGCCGAGGATCTGGGAGAAACTGGCCGTGGCGGTACGCGCCGGGCTGGCCCTGCTTCCCGAGGAGCAGCGCCACGGCGTGGAGAAGGCCATGGAAGTGGCCCGCGAGCACGTCGGTTTCCGGGAACGGGGGGAGACCCCGCCCCCCGAACTGGAGGCGGCGTACACCCGGATGAGGGAGAAAGTGCTCCAGCCGCTGCTGGCCGCGGGCGGACTCGACCGGGTGGCCTGGACCGCCAGCGCCTCCGCCCCCATGTCCCTGGACGTGGTGAGGTTCTGGTCCGGCCTGGGCGTCGTGATCATGGACGCGTGGGGCCTGACCGAGACGACGGGCGTGGCCACGACCAACAGCCCCCGCACCGGGTTCCGGCTGGGCTCGGTCGGACGCCCGGTCTCGTCGGTGGAGGTCCGCCTCGCCGAGGACGGGGAGATCGAGGTACGGGGCGCCTCCGTCTTCTCCGGATACCTTCAGCAGGACGGTTCCGTGCGGTCGGCACTGGACGACGACGGATGGCTGGCCACGGGAGACATCGGCCGGATCGACGACGACGGCTATGTGTGGCTCACCGACCGGAAGAAGGAAATGATCATCACCTCGACGGGGAAGAACGTCTCCCCGGCCCTGGTGGAGAACACCCTGAAGGAACACCCCCTGATCGGGCAGGCGCTGGTGCACGGCGACAACCGTTCCTACCTCGTCGCCCTGCTGGTGCTCGACCCGGAGGCCGCCCCCGCCTGGGCCGCCGCCCACGGCATCGGCACCGGCGACCTCGCGGCCCTGGCCGCCCACCCCGCCGTGCGCGAGGAGGTCGACCGCGCGGTCGCCGCGGCCAACACCCGGCTCAACCGGACCGAACAGGTCAAGCGGTACCGGCTGCTGGCCCGGGAGTGGGGGCCGGCGACCGGTGAGCTGACGCCGTCGCTGAAGATGCGCCGCCGCGTCATCCGCGACCGGCACGCCGCCGAACTGACGGAGCTCTACGCCGACTGACGGCGGCGTCGCTCCACCGCCTTGTCCACCGGCGGTCGCCCCGTCCACCGACGGCCGCCCCACACGTTGACGGCCGCCCCGCCCGAACCGGCGGGGCGGCCGTCGACGTACGGTCGTCAGCGACTTCTACAGCCCGTAGCTCCTGCCGATGATGTCGCGCTGGATTTCGCTGGTTCCGCCGTAGACGGTGGAGACCACCGCGGACCGCAGATGGCGTTCCATCCCGTACTCGGTGGCGTAACCGTAGCCGCCCATCATCTGCATGCACTCCAGGACGACTTGCTTGGCCGTCTCGGTGGCCTTGAGCTTGGCCATCGAGGCCTCCCGGGGGAAGAGCCGGTCGGGCTCGGCGTCGCAGTCCGACGCCACCTCGCGCACCAGCAGCCGCGTGCACTCGATCTCCGTGGCGAGATCGGCGACGCGGTGCCGCAGCGCCTGGAAGCTCCCGACGGGCCGGCCGAACTGCTCCCGTTCGCCGATGTAGGCGACCGCGTCGTCGAAGGCCCTGCGCGCCAGGCCCAGCATGTTGGCGGCCAGGAACAGCCGCTCGTGGTTCAGCCCGGCCATCAACTGCTTCCATCCCCCGTCGACTTCCCCGACCACCGCGTCGGCGGGCAGCCGTACGCCGGTGAAGAAGACGTCGTTGACCTCCTTGCCGCCCATGGTCTCGATGCCGCGGATCTCGATGCCCGGCGTGCTCGCCGGCACGTGGAACATGGTGAGCCCCTTGTGCTTGTCGCCGCCGGTCCGGGCCACCAGCAGCATGCTGTCGGCGAGGTGGGCGTTGGAGATCCAGGTCTTCTGACCGTCGATCAGCCAGTCGCCGTTCGCCTGCCGTTCGGCACGGCAGCGCAGAGCCCCCACGTCGGATCCGGCGCCGGGCTCCGACATGGCGATGGCGAGGACGCCGCCGCGCGCCGCGCCGCCGAGCACCTCCCGCCGCTGCCGCTCGGAGCCGAACCGTTCGTACGCCTTGGCGGTGATGACGGTGGTGATGAAACCTCCCGCGGGCACCATTCCGTAGGAGGTCTCCTCGAGGAACACGCAGGCGTCGCCGATGCCGCCGCCCGCCCCGCCGTACTCCTCGGGCAGGCAGACCCCGAGCCAGCCGAGTTCGGCGAGCATGCCGTAGATCTTGGGGTTGTGCGGCTCCCGGCCGTCCTGCGTCAGCGCGGCGCGCTGCTCCCGTGACCCGCACTCGCGCTGGGCGAAGTCACGGATGGCGGCGGCGAAGTCCGCCTGCTGTGCGGTGAGACGACTTCCCATGTGGGGCCTCCGAACGTGGTGGGACACAGCATTGAGATACATGTATATGGAGTGTGTTTCAATGTTGCTCACTGGAGGTGGGCCGGTACCGTGAAAGACACCATGAAGACTTCTGCGAACGACTCCCTGCTCGCCCGTGCCCTCGCACGGCCGGAGACAGAGGAAAGGCTGGCGCGGCAGATCCTCGATGCCGCCGTGGAGCAGTTCACGATCTTCGGCCTGCGCCGCTCCTCGGTGGACGACGTCGCCAAACGGGCCGGCGTCTCGCGGGTGACGGTGTACCGCCGTTTCCGGAACAAGGACGGACTGGTCGAGGCGTGCCTGCTGCGCGAGGTCAGCCGCTTCTTCCAGGAACTGGACGACGCGGTCGCTCCGTTGCCGACCATGCAGGACAGGGTCGTCGAGGGCTTCGTGGTCGCCCTGCGCCACACCAGGGCCCACCCGCTCTTCGGCGGGCTGCTGCGGCTCGAACCCGAGGTGGTGCTGCCCTACCTGACCGTCCAGGGCGGCCCCGCCCTCACCGTCACCACCGATTACCTGACGTCCCATCTGCGGCGGGCCCGGCACACCGAGGGCCGCTCGGACTCCGACCCGCGGCCGGTGGCGGAGCTGATGGTGCGTGTCGCCGTCTCCTTTCTCCTCAACCCGGCCGGCTGCATCGAACTGGACGACGAGGAGCAGTCGCGCGCCTTCGCCCGGCGCTACCTCGCGCCGCTGCTCGACGCCTGAAGGGGGCTGCCGGACCCGCGTCGCGTCCCGCGGCGGGTCCGGCCGGCCACCCCTCAACGCCTCGTGTGCAGCCACCGCGTGAGCGCGACGGCACGGGCCTTCGCGGCGGACGGGGTGGCGAAGGACGTCAGGTCGACCGGAGGCGCGAAGCGCCGGACCGTGACCGACTGCGGCGCGGTGAACCCCCGCAGCCCCTCCGCACCGTGGATACGGCCGAAGCCGGAGTCGCCCGATCCGCCGAACGGCAGGGCCGGAACGGCGGCGAAGCCGAGCACCGAGTTCACCGACACCGCTCCCGCGCGCAGCCGGGACGCGATCGCGGCGCCTTCGCGACGGCTGCCGCAGAACACCGCCGCGCCCAGTGCGTAACGGGACGCGTTGGCGCGGCGCACCGCCTCGTCGACGTCCGCCACGGCGTTGATCGCGACGGTCGGCCCGAACGTCTCCTCGGTCATCGCGGAACAGTCCTCCGGTACGTCGACCAGAACCACCGGTGCCACGAGCGGCCCGCCCGGCGGCTCTGCCGAATCCGACGGCTCCGGCGACGCCGACGCATCCGGGTCACCGAGCGGCGCGCCCGCGCCGGCCGCCAGCGCGGCGTCGACGTGCCGGCGCACCACATCGCTCTGGCCCGGCATCGTCATCGGACCGTAGGCGGCGTCCGGGCCCGTGCCGGGCCGCAGCAGGCGGGCCCGCTCCACGACCCGGTCGCACAGCTGCGCGTGCACCGCGCGGACCGCGTAGACGCGCTCCACACCCGCACAGGTCTGGCCCGCGTTGCCCAGTGCTCCCCACACGACGGCGTCCGCGGCGGCGTCGAGGTCCGCGTCCGCGGTGACGAGGACGGCGTCCTTGCCCCCGCATTC
The DNA here is from genome assembly GCF_045209715.1 of Streptomyces sp. NBC_01635. Classification (NCBI taxonomy): domain Bacteria; kingdom Bacillati; phylum Actinomycetota; class Actinomycetes; order Kitasatosporales; family Streptomycetaceae; genus Streptomyces; species Streptomyces sp. NBC_01635. The sequence goes on from NZ_CP109277.1 coordinate 8,276,273, forward strand.
GGCCAGGAACGGCGTCAGCGACCGGGCGCACACCTCCATCACCTTGCGCGCGGTCCCCGGCGAGCCGGTGAAAGCGATCTTGTCGACCCCGGAGGCGGCCAGCGCCGTGCCGGTTTCGGCGGCGCCCGTGACGACGGTGAACAGACCCGCGAAGTCGGGCACGGCCGCGTCGAAGAGCCGGGCGAGCAGCACGCCGGTGCCCGGGGTGTACTCGGACGGTTTGAACACCACGGCGTTGCCCGCCGCCAGGGCGTAGCCGATCGACCCCATCGGCGTGTAGACGGGATAGTTCCAGGGGCCGATCACCCCGACCACGCCGAGCGGCCGGTGGACGACGAAGGCCGCCTGGTTCGACGCCGGCAGCCCGGTGCGGACACGGCGCCTGCGCAGTACGCGGCCTGCGTTGCGCGCCGCCCAGGACACGTGCTCCAGGGTCAGCAGCACTTCCAGCTCCGCGTCCTGGAGCGGCTTGCCCGTCTCCGCCGCGACGGACGCCGCCACCGCGTCCAGCTCCGCTGCCAGCAGCCGCTTCCAGCTCAGCAGATGGCCGCGTCGGCGGGCGGCCGGGAGTGCCGCCCAGCGCGCGCCGGCCGCCCGGCCCCGTTCCACCGCCGACGCGACGTCCTCCGGTCCGTGGACCGGATGGTCGGCGAGCGGCCGGCCGGTGGCCGGGTCCCGGGACGTGAACGTCGGCGTCGGCGGCGCCTTTCGGGAGGTGCCGGTATCGGTGTCGGTGTCGGTCATCTGTTCTCCAGAGGTGAGGTCTCGTCGGCGAGAGGTTCCAGTGGCCTGCCGTGCGCCCAGTGCGGGCCGAGGTCGTCCAGCGTCCACCCGAACGGGTAGCTGCGCGGCTTGTGCCGGAACCCCCACCACGCGGGCCGGGGCGGAAGCAGGCGTACCACCGCGGCACGGGTGCGCAGGGCGCGGTGGGCGGTGGCGCGCAGCCAGCGGGGCTGCGGGGCGAAGCCGAGCGCGGTCAGCAGCGGTTCGTCCAGAACCGCCGTCGACAAGCGCGAGACGAGCGGACGCAGCGGCCGGGGATACCAGTCGGTCATGATCCGCAGAGTGGCCGCGGCCACCCGCCGGTTGGCGGGGTCGTACGCGAACATCTCCTTCTCGTAGGAGTCGAGGAGATGCTCGAAACCGGCGTAGTCGGCGGGCACGTCGGCGATGCCCATCATCTCGCCCATCCGCCGTCCGACCAGGGCCAGGCTCTCGGTCTCCTGCCAGGACAGCGGGCGCCAGCCGTAGCGGTCGATCCACCGTTTCGGGCCGACCACGGTGGTGGCCAGCACGTACAGGTAGTCCTCGTTCGGTATGCGGTAGCGGCCGTGGATACGGTTGAGGTGCCGGGCGGTGGCCCGCCCGTGCGGTGAGTCCATGCCGTCGCGGACCATCTCGTACGCGATCAGGACCGTGTCGTCGAAGCGTTTCTGCCCCGCGCGCTCGAACTCCTGGGTGCGGTCCAGCAGCCGGGAGATGCGGGGGACGCCGTAGTCGCGCAGGAACGCGACGGAGACGCCCTGAAGGTAGTCCCAGGGGAACTCGTACCGGGTGACCAGGGCGAAGATCTCCTCGTAGTCCTGCTGCGGGTCCATCTTCCGGATCCGGCGGAGCCGGGTGTAACGGCCCATCGGGGGGTGCCTCCTCATCGAGACAGGGTGCGCGCGTTCAGGTCGGAGAAGTTGACCGTCTCGGCGTCGACGAGTACCTGTCCGGCCTCCACCGCGGTGACCGACAGCTCGGGCAGGTGCACGGCGATCGGCAGGTTGGCCGGGACGATGTCGGCCCCGATGCAGATCCGGGGCGTGGCGACGTCGATGACGGGGATGGTGATCGATCCGGTGAGCCGGGTGACGTAGATGTCGACCTGGGGGATGTCGAGGTCCACGTCGATGGTCTGCACCTGGCCGGCGGTCTCCAGCCGGAAGGAGTAGTCGTCGGCGACCAGCCGGTCGGCGTGCACCCACAGCACCTTCGTCCGCCCGCCGTCGGCCGTCCTGAGGTAGGTCGCGCCGTGGATGACGGCTCCGTGGGCGGTCAGGCTGTCCGCACCGACCTCCGGGAAGAGGGTGTTGACCGGATACGTCGAGCGGGGGCGGCCCGGCTGGTCCCCGATGACGATCGGCGGGCGCAGGGCCGTCAGATCGCCGGGGTCCTTGGGCAGGGCACCGGACTCGGCCTCCTCGCCGGAACCCGGGGCGTCCTGGTCGGGGTGGGGCAGCCCGCCGGTGTCGGTGCCGGTCAGGCACGGGAGGGTGACCCGGGCGGCGTCCTTCCTCGGATCGTTCTTGTGCTTGTCCTTCTTGTCCTCGTCCCTGCCCTGGTCGTCCTTCTCGCCCTCCTCGTCGCGGGAGGGGGACGAGGAGGGACCGGGGGAGGGCTGCGACGTCGCGGACGGGGCGTCGCCGGGCGACGGAGTGGGCGACGGGCCGGGCGACCCGGTCGGCCCGAGGTCCCACGGCCAGGTGAACGTGGGCCAGGGCAGCGGGGAGACGCCGGCGCCCGGAGCCGCCGCCGCGCTGCCGGTGCCCGCCGGCAGCGCGGCCGCCGCCAGCACCGTACTCAGCGCGAAGAGGACCGCGCCCCGGGCACGGCCGCGCCGCCGGGCATGCCGGGCGCGGTCCTCACCGGCTTTGGGGAGGCCTCCGCCTCCCTCCTCGGCCAGGGGAGGGGCGGCCGGGACGGGCCCGGCCGCCGACGGGACGCGAGGTGCGTCGCGGTCCGGGGAGGCGGCCGGATCCTTGTCCCCGTCCGCCCTCCCGGCGCCGTCCGGTTCCCCGGCGTCGGGCGAGGCCGTCTCCTCCGGTGGCGCCGAGGCGGGATGCGGCATCCACCCGAACGCCATGGAGGAGCCGACCAGCCCCGCCGCCATCCCCATGCCGAAGCCCCCCAGGTTCGTCGTCGCCAGCGACGTCAGGGACGCGACGGCGGTGACGATCGAGACGAACACGCGCTGGTCGGGCTTGAAGAGGAAGAACAACCCGCCCGCGACCAGCACCACGCTGATGCCGACGGCCGACATCGCGCCGATGCCCACCTTGATCATCAGGGGCAGCGGGGCCAGCGGGATCGCGACCATCTCCACGCCGCCCGCGACGACCCACATCGCCGCCCAGAACGGCCGGCTCCCGCGCCACCGGCGGAACGCGCGCCGCGCCCGGGGCGCCGGCAGGATCCGGTCGAGCCGGTCGCCGACCTCCCGGGAAAGCTCCGAGAGGAATCCGAGAACGAAACCGAACATGTCGTGAGTCCGTCTCTCGGCGTGGTCAGAAACACTGCTTGCCGGTGCGGCTGAACTCGATCTCCAGCTTCTCCAGCGTCAGCGTGCCGCTGTTGGCGGAGTACGCGGTGCTGTTGACGTCGTGCGCGACGGCGCTGTCCGCCTGGACGCCGAAGACGCCCTTGGGGCCGGTCACGCCCGGTGCGCCGGACAGGGTGGAGGCGTCGCGGCCGGCCTGGACCCCGGTGACCTTCCCGCCGCCACCGGTGAGCGCGTCCGCGTTCACGATGAGGTTGCTGCCCTTGAGCGGCTTGTCCGATCCGGAGCGGACCAGCATCGAGATCTCCCCGACCACCGGCACCTTCTGCTTCAGCGAGACGCACACGCCGGAGACCGTGCCGTCCTTGACGGCGGCCAGCAGAACCGGCTTGGCGTCGCCGCCGGAGCCGATGGAGGACGGGAACGAGGACAGGCCGTTCGCGGTGACCTCCTCGGCGCGCACCTTGAACGCGGTGCCGGACACCGCGAAGGAGGCGGCGATCGCGCCCTGGGCGAGGGCGATGCCCATGGCCCCCACGGCCAGGGTGCAGGGGACGAGCATGACGGCGCTGCGCTTCCAGTGGGTGCGGCCCTCCCCGGTGGGGATGTCGCCGTTGCGTGCCTCTCTGTCCCTCATGAGAGTTCCTTCACGTTGGAGTGATGGTGCGGGATGACGTGCCGGCCGGACCGTGAGAGAGTCGAAGATACAAAAACTATTGACTTGTTTCACGGGGTGCGTCAATACTCCGGACACGACGGAGAATCGGAGGCCTCATGAGTGGCATGCCGCACACGTCCGACACGCCAACTCCACTACAGGCAAAGCAAAGTGACGTGACGTCACATATTCGGGCGCCACGCAGAGGCGGGGCGGTCTGGCGCTACTTCGGTGACGCCCGCTCCACGCTGATGGCACCCCAGCTGCTGTTGCTGCAGGTGTCGCACCCGGTGGTCGGGGCCGGTGTCGCGGACCACAGCACCTTCCGCGCCGAACCCTGGCCCCGCCTGATCCGTACGCTCCTCTCGCTCACCACGGTCGTCTACGGAGGGCAGGAGGCCGCCACCGCCGAGGCGCGCCGCCTCATATGGGTGCACACGCCGATGAAGGGCACCGACTCGGCGGGCCGCCGCTACCACGCACTGAACCCCGAGGCCTACCACTGGGTCCACGCGACCCTCGTCAAGGGTCCCGTGGACGCCCAGCGCCTGTTCGGCAAGGGCATGCCGGAGGAGGAACTGGAGGAGTACTACCGCGGGATGCGGGACGTCGGCCGCGTATGGGGCCTGCAGGACCATCACCTTCCCCCGGACTGGCCGTCCTTCGTCGAGTACTACGACGAGATGGTGGCCCAGCGCCTGGAACACAATCAGTCGGTCCAGGACGTCCTGGAGGAACTCGCCCGCCCCGCCAAGCCGTTCCGCCGGCTCCCCGGCCTGCTCTGGTGGCCGTTCGCCCGGGTCGCCGCGCACTACGCCCTGCTGGTCACCGTCGGTACCCTGCCCCCCGAGCTGCGGGAACGGCTGCACCTGAACTGGAGCAAGCGGCAGGAACGCGCCCTGCGGCGCTTCGCGCGACTGGTGCGCCTCCTGACGGCACTCGTCCCTCCGCCGCTGAGGATCACCCTCTCCCTGGCCATCGCCTACTGGGCCACCCACCGGCCGGGCACCGACCCCGCCGCCCGGCGGCCCCTCGGAGCGTGGTGACAGCCATGGACAGCGGTCACGCACACGCGGCCGGCCCGGACACGGGTCCCGAGCCCGGCCCGGACCGCCGCTCCGAGCCCGTTCCGTTCGAGCCGGGCTCCCTCCTCTGGGACATCGCCGGTGACGTCCGGCTCCTGCTCTCCCTGCCCGCCGCCCTGGTGCTCCAGGTCGCCCACCCGGCGGTCGGCGCGGGGGTCGACGAGCACTCCGTGTTCCGCACCGACCCCTGGGGCCGGGCCGAGCGCTCACTGGACTCCCTGCAGCTGTGGGTCTACGGCGGCGAACAGGCCATCGAGGAGGGCCGCAGGCTCCGCAGACTGCACAGGACCATCAGCGGCACCGACACCCGAGGCCGCCCCTACCACGCACTCGCCCCCGCCCCCTACGCCTGGGTGCACGCCACCGCCTACCCGGTCTTCCTGAGAGCGGCGCAGTACCTGTCCCACCCGCTCGACGAGCGGGACGAACGCCGCCTCTACGACGAACTCCTCCACCTCGGCGCCATCCTCGGCATCAAACAGCGCGACATGCCGCGCACGCCGGAGGAGTTCTGGCCGTACTTCGACACGATGGTCCGGGAAGAGCTGGAGAGGACGCCCGTCGTGGCGGAACTGCTCGACCCGCGGCGGCCGATCCCTCCGCCGGACGGCGCGGGCGCGCTCCTGCGCCGGACCTGGCCGGTGCTCCGCCCGCTCCTGGCGCGGCTGCACGTCTTCGTCACGACCGGCCTGCTCCCGCCGACCGTCCGCGAGCACCTCGGCCTGGCCTGGACGGCACGGGACGAACGCGGACTGCGCCGCCTGGGCGCCGTCGTCCGCACGGTGGTCCCGCTGCTGCCCGAGCGCCTGCGCTACCTGCCCAGGGCCCGCGCCGCCCGCCGCGCAGCCCGTACGTGACCCCGACACCCGTACGGCGGCCCGTACGGGCCGCCCCGAGCGGCCGGTGACCGCTTCCTCCGCTCGCTTCACCCCCGTGGAAGGGACCCCATGCACAGCGACACGCACCGCGACACGCACCGCGGCACAGACAGTGGCATGGACCTCGACAAGGCTCGGGCCCGGTTCGCCGCACTGCGCGGCAGGAAGAGCACCGTCCCGGCCGCCGAACTCGACGAGATCTGGGCCGCGTTGCCGACCGTCCGCGTCGAGGAGATCCTCGGCACCTGGCAGGGCAGCGGCTTCGACACCGGACATCCGGTCCACCGCCGCCTGTCGGCGTCCGGCTGGTACGGCAAGACATTCCTCGCGGCCGACGACGCCAAGCCGCTGATCATGCGCGGGGAGGACGGCCGCCTGTACTCCGACACCGAGCTGGGCAAGGGCGAAGCCAGCCTGTGGATGGTCGAGTTCCGGGGCGAGGTGACGGCCACCATGGTCTACGACGGCCAGCCGGTCCTGGACCACTTCAAGGCGGTCGACGACCGCACCCTCATGGGCGTCATGAACGGCAAGGGCTTCAGCGAGAGCGGCCCCTTCTACTACTTCGTCCTCGAACGAGCATGAGCGGGAGGGCGCCGACGCGGGCCGACGGGACCGGGGTCCGGGCGACCGGCGACGCCGGAGCACGCCGGTGAAGGCCGCGGTGGTGGACACGACGGGCGGCGGTTTCACCGTCCAGGACGTCGACATCGCCGAACCCCTGGGCCGCGAGGTACTGGTGGAGGTGCGGGCGTCCGGCCTCTGCCACACCGACCTCACCCTCGCCGGACAGGCCGCCTCGCCGTATCCGCCGCCGGTCGTCCTGGGCCACGAGATCGCCGGTGTCGTCACCGCCGTCGGACCGCACGCCACCGAGTTCACCGCCGGCGACCATGTGGTGGGCTGCCTCGTCCAGTGGTGCGGCACCTGCCCGGCCTGCCACGACGACAGGCCGTACCAGTGCCGCCGTCCCGAGACCACCCTGCGCGACCCGAAGCGGCACGGCCTCCCACGGCTCAGCCGCGACGGCCGCCGCGTCACCCAGGGGATGGGCCTGGGCGGCTTCGCCCAGCAGGCACTCGTCCACGAGAACCAACTCACCGCCGTTCCCCACCGCTTGCCGCCCGCCCTCGCCGCCCTGCTGGGCTGCGCGGTGCTGACCGGCGCCGGGTCCGTCCTCAACGCCGCGCGCGTCCGGGAGGGCGACACCGTGGCCGTGATCGGAACGGGCGGCGTCGGGCTGAACACGATCGGCGCGGCGGGACGCGCCGGTGCCTCGCGCATCGTCGCGGTCGACATCCAGGACGTCCGGCTACGGCGTGCACGCGCCTTCGGTGCCACCGATGTCGTCAACTCCGCGACCACGGACGCCGTTTCGGTGGTCCGCGACCTCACCGGCGGTGGCGTGCGGCACGCCTTCGACATCGTCGGCACGGCGGCGACGGCGGACCGGGCCTTGCGCATGACCGCCCCCGGCGGGGACGTGTACGTAGTGGGCCTGGCCGACGGCGACACAGGCGAACTGAGCCTCTCCCTGCCCCGACTGCTCCTCCAGCAGAAGCGGATCCAAGGGCTGATCATGGGGTCGGCCACTCCTCGCCGGGACATCGCCCACTACGCCGAGCTGTATCTGCGCGGGCTCCTGAACCTCGACGACCTCGTGTCCCGGCGGATCTCCCTGGACGAGATCGACGCGGGTTACGCGGCCCTCCAGGACCCGGAGGTGGCACGCGTCGTCGTCACGTCGTTCTGAGAGCCGCTGCCACCGCCGGGCGGAGGAACGCGGCATCCGCCCGGGCCGCGACGACGACGTCAGCCCGCGGAACTCCGCTTCCCCGGCGCCCCCACGTGAACCGCCCCCACCCTCGGGGCCTGTTCGCCGAAGTGCCGCCGAAGATTCCGCTCGATGAACCGGTCGCCGCGGCGCAGCAGGTACGCGCGGGACGCCGCGGCAGGAGCGGTCCCGGGCGATGGTGGAGAACATCATCGGGGCCGGCCGGCCGGCAGGTCCTGGCCGAGTACGGCTACGCGGGCGCGTCCACCAGCCGGATCACGGCCACGGCGGGCATCAGCCCCGGCTCGCTGTACCAGTACTTCCCCCACAAGGACGCCAACGTCCTGGCGGTACTGGAACGCTACAGCGACACCCTCGTCTCGCACGTCACCACCCGGATGTCCGGCCAGTTCGCACAACCCGCACCCGTGATCGTCCGGACCACCGTCGCGGCGCTGCTCGACGGACTCGACGTCGAACCACCGCTGCTGCGCGCCGCCGTCGAGGACGGCCCCCGCCTCGACGACGGACGCGCCCTGCGCGCCTTCGAGCAGCGCATCGGCGAACTGGTCCTCGCCTACCTGACGACCCGGGGCCGGGGCCTGCGCCCCGACACTCCCCTCGACACGGCCGTATGGATGCTGGTCCGCACGGTCGAACACCTCACCGTCCGCCACCTGCTCGACCGCCCGCCCATCCCGAGGGACCAGTTCACCGAGGAACTCACCCGCCTCGTCCTCAACTACCTCCGCCCGCCTTCCTGAGGCCCCCAAGCCCAAGGCCCCGAAGCGGCGGTCAGGTCCCCGCCGGGTCGCCGATCAGCCGCTCGGCGACCCGCAGCGGAGGCACGTCGTCGAGCCGGGCGCGCAGCAGCACCCGGGCCATCAGGTGCCCGGTGTCGTGCGCCCGGGACACCACGCGGTCCCGCAGCTCGGCGGCCCCGCAGACGTCCACCGGTATCCCGGTGTCCCCGGCGATCACCATCCGGATCGAAGACCTCATCCGGGCCACCCGTTGATCACGACTCGATACGCACCTGGCGCTTGGCCAGCTCCGAGCGCTTGTACGAGTACGAGAAGTAGATCACGCACCCGATCAGGAACCAGATGACGAACCGCACCCAGGTCTGCCACTGCAGGAACGTGATCAGCCAGATCGAGAAGACCACACCCAGCGCCGGCACGAACGGCATCCACGGGGTACGGAAGCCGCGCGGCAGGTCCGGCTGCCGGTAGCGCAGCACGATCACCGCCGTGCACACCACCACGAACGCCAGCAGGATGCCGATGTTGGTCAGTTCGGCCGCCTCCGCGATCGGCAGGAAGCCGGCGATGGCGGCCGACGCCACCCCGACGATCCACGTCACGCGCGTCGGCACGTGCCGCGTGGGGTGCGTCTTCGCGAACCACTTGGGCAGCAGCCCGTCCCGTGACATGGAGAACCACACCCGGGTCACACCCAGCATGAACGTGAACATCACGGTGAGGATGCCGACGATCGCGCCCACCGCGATCACGTCCGCCAGCCGGTCCAGCCCCACCGACTGGAAGGCGGTCGAGAAGCCGCTCTCCTTGTCGATGTCCTTGTAGTTCTGCATACCGGTCAGCACCAGACAGGCCGCCACGTACAGCACCATCGCGATCGCCAGCGAGTAGATGATCGCCTTCGGCATGTGCCGCCGCGCGTCCTTGGACTCCTCGGCCGCCGTCGACATCGCGTCGTAGCCGAAGACCGCGAAGAACACGGTCGCCGCACCCGTGAACGCCCCGCTGATCCCGTAGGGGAAGAACGGGTGGTAGTTGGCGGTGTCGATGTGGAAGACACCGACCGCGATCACCACCAGCACGACCAGCACCTTCAACCCCACCACGATCGTCTCGAAGCGGGCCGCGCTGCGGATGCCGAGGGTCAGCAGCCAGGCGATGAGCAGGCACAGGAGCGCAGCGAACAGATCCACCTTGTGCCCGGCACCGGTGCCGGGCGCGCCCAGCATCCAGGCGGGCAGTTGCGCGCCCATGTCCTCGATCAGGAAACTGAAGTAGCCGGAGATGCCGATCGCGACCACCGCCACGATCGCCGTGTACTCCAGGAGCAGGTCCCAGCCGATGAACCAGCCGGCGAACTCGCCGAGCACCGCGTAGCCGTAGGTGTAGGCCGAACCCGCCTTCGGGATCAGGCTCGCGAACTCGGCGTACGACAGGGCCGCTGCCGCACTGGCCACGCCCGCGATGAGGAAGGACACCAGTACCGCGGGCCCCGCCGTGCCGTTGGCCACCGTGCCGGCGAGGGTGAAGATGCCCGCGCCGATGATGCCGCCCACACCGATCGCGGTCAGCTGCCACAGCCCCAGCGTCCGCTCCAGCCGAGGCCCCTCGCCGACTTCCGTCTCCTCGATGTGTTCGATGGGTTTACGGCGGAGAATGCCCTCGCCCATCCGGAGTCCGGCCATCTGCCTCACCTCTTCGCTCACGGCAACGGCTGACGGCGGATGGTGCGGGCCCAGCGCCACCGGGTACGGAGGACCGCCACGCACGCGGCCGGACCGCGGCGGGGCGGCCGCCGGTCCGGCCCACCGGTCCAGGCCCTGCCTACGGCACCACCGTCACCGACCATCGTCCCGCTTGCACCAGGGGACCCGCGACCGAGCCGATGATCCGATGACCGGCCTGCCCGGAGGCTCCCGCCACCACCGCGCCCGCCCTCAGCTCGTCGGCGGCCCTCGTCAGGCCGTTGTAGGGGGCGCCGCGGAACGTGGGCAACTCCCGGCGGATCTCGCCGATCCCCTTCACCCGTTCGGCTGCCTCCCGGATCTGCTGTACGAGGTGCTCGGCGATCTAGTGGGTCGTCTCGGCCACCGGCGCACCCGGGACCGCCCCGCCGTCAGCGACGGCTGCACGTACACCACCGCGAGCAGCGCGCCCTGCCCCGGGCGAGACCGGCGGCATACGCGGCGGCCCGCATCGAGGAGTCGGAGCCGTCCACGCCGATGACGACGACCTCGGGCCCGTCCGTGCCCCGCTCGAACCGGTGTGCCTGCCGCTCGTCCCGCTCGTGCTGTTCCCCCATGCCCGCGAGGCAAGCACCGGCGCAGTACTGGGCAGCTGACGAAAAGCGCCCGGGCCCGGGATCGCAGACAATCCAACTGTCGGCAGTGCCGGCAGTGCCGGTGGCTCGTGGTCATGCTGCGGATGCCGCCCCCGGCTCCTTCCGAGACCTGGAGAAAGGTCGATGAGCGAGAAGCTTTGGGTCACCTTCGACTGTTTCGGCACTCTCGTGGACTGGCGCCACGGCATCGCCACCGGCATCGAACTGGTCGCGCCCGGTAAGGGCTGGGAGCTGCTGGACGTCTACAACCGCCACGAGCCGCGGGTGCAGCGCGAGCACCCCTCCATGCGCTACAGCGACGTCCTGACGGAGGCCCTGAAGCGCACGGCCGCCGAGGCGAAGATCGATCTGCTGGAGGACGACGCCCGTGTCCTGACGGCCGGCATCCCGTTCTGGCCGGTCTTCCCCGAGGTGCGGCAGGCCCTGCGAGAGTTGCGGGAGTCCGGCTGGAACCTCGCCCTGCTCACCAATTGCGACCGCGTCGTCATCGGAGAGACCCAGCGCCGCCTGCAGGTCCGGTTCGACGCGATCGTCACCGCCGAAGACGCCGGCGCCTACAAGCCGGCCCACCACCACTTCGAGTACTTCGAGAAGTCCCTCGGCGTCACCCGTGACCGCTGGGTGCACGTGGCGCAGAGCTACTTCCACGACATGGTTCCGGCCGGCGAACTCGACATCACCCGCGTGTGGATCAACCGTCTCCACGCGAGCGACGCCCCTTCGATCGCGCACGCCGTACGCCCCGACCTGAGCGACCTGGCGGCCACCGTCAACGATGTCCATCAGAAGTACAACAGCTGATCTGCGGCTGCCTCCGTCCGTCCGATCCGTCGGCAGCACCCCCGCCGGACCGGTCACCACGGGCGCCGGTCACGGCGATCACCGTCGTGCCGTGCGGTGGCCGTACGGCGTGAAATGCGCCGGAGTGTGGTCGATGGGCAGGTCGGGACGCCAGGCGGTGAGGATCTGGGCGCTGCACACGAACAGACCGCCGGGCAACCGGTCCAGGGGATACCAGGCCCACTCGCCGACGCTCTCGTCCGGCTGCGTGGCCGGCCGGCCCTGCCATGCGTGGACGACGGCACCGACGGTGACCCGTACGACGTCATCGACGTGGTCGACCAGCGTTCCCAGAAGCGTGACATCGTCGGGCCGGGCGATCAGCCCGGTTTCCTCGGCGAGTTCACGCACCACGGTCGTTTCCAGGGACTCCCCGGCCTCCACGGTCCCGCCGGGCAGCTCGAAGGTGCCGTGCCGGTGGCGCCCGAGCAGCACGCCCTGGTCACCGAGGACGATGGCACCGACACCGACGGCCGCGTGCGGCACGGGAGGCCTCGTGGTGCGGGGCCGACTGGAGACGTGTACGGGCCGGACCGGGAGACGACGGGCGCGGACGAGTTGCTGCACGACCGGGCTGTCCTCGTCGGAGGACCGCAGCAGGTCGATGCCCTCGACCCGGAAGCCGTACTCCGCGAGCAGGTCCTCCCACAACCGCGGTGCCAGAACCCACATCCGGGTGGAGAGAGGCGGCTCGTCACGGAGCCTGACCATCTGCTCGCGGGCCCCGACCGTCGTGGACGGACCGCGGCCGTGCAGGTCGGTGTGGAGGAGCGAGAGAACCAGCGGGGCGCCGGGGCGGAGTCCGTCGCGCAGCGCGGGCAGGACGCGGTGCGGGTCGACGAAGGCCAGGCTTCCGATGGCATACGCGGCATCGAAGGGTTCGGCCGTACGAAGGAGGTCGACCACGTCGCCGTGCACGAACCGCACGCCCGGCGTACCCGCGTGGGCGCCGGTGGCCCGTCGGTGCTGGGTGGCGGACCGTTCGACCGCGGTCACCTGCGCGCCGTGTGCGCGGGCCAGGTGCACGGCGTAGTGCCCGGCACCGGAGCCGATGTCCAGGACACGTTTTCCGGCGATGTCGCCGAGGAGCTCCGTACCGGGGCCGACCCCTTTCCAGGGACTCCACTCCAGTCGTTCGGGGACGGGCGGCATGTACCCGTGATCCAGCTGACGTCGGCCGTACGTGGTCCAGGCTTCGGTGTTGAGGTCCTCGACGGTCATGCGAACTCCCAGGGGCGGAGGGCGGGGGAGGGACCCATGCGAAGGGGCTCCTTCAAGCAGGGTCCACGACGGTGGGCGGGGCAGGGTGGGGCACGGTGGGTGCCGGGGCGTACTGGGCGGCCTGGGCGTCGAACATCGCGGCGTACCGGCCCCGGGCGGCCATCAGCTCCTGGTGACTGCCCTGTTCGGCCAGTCGGCCCTGGTGCAGGACGTAGATGCGGTCGGCGTGCCGGACCCCGGACATGCGGTGGGTGACCAGGACGACGGCCAGGTCCGGGGAGGCGAGCCGGCGGATGCGGTCGAAGGCGGCGATCTCGGCCTGCGGGTCGAGGGCGGAGGTGGGTTCGTCCACGATCAGGACGCCCTCCGCCGCCGCGGTGGAGCTGCGCCAGTGGGTGCGGGCCAGGCCGATCTTCTGCCACTCGCCGCCGGACAGTTCACTGGCGCCGCGGAACACGCGGGCCAGCAGGCTCTGCAGGCCGTCGGGGAGTTTCGCGACGATCGGTCCGGCACTCGCGTAGTCGACGGACGGCCGAAGGTCCTCGGGGCCGGCCTCGTGGGCGGGCCGGCCGATCCGGATGTTCATCGCCGCCGTCACGGGCCAGCGCTGGAAGTCCTGGGTGAGCAGCGCGACGCGGTCGAAGAGCTGGGAGCGGTCCAGGGAAGCCACTTCGGCATCGCCCCAGCGTACGGTCCCGACCTGCGGCAGCAACAGGCCCGACAGCAGTTTCATCAGGGTGCTCTTGCCGGAGCCGTTCTCGCCCACCACGGCGGTGACCGAGCCCATGGGCAGCGTGAGCGACACCTCGTCCAGCGCGGGATCCGCCCGGTCCGGGTAGCGGTAGGTGACCTGGTCGAGCGTGACCTGTCGTACCCGCGAGGGGACGGGATCGCCCCCGCTGGGGATGGTCCGGCGCGTCGCCTCGTCCAGGAAGCGGGAGTGGTCGCGGACGTAGAGGGACTCCTCGTGCAGCTGGTTCACGTTCATCACGAGCGCGCCCAGGCTCGCCGAGCCGGAGCGGACGGCGATGACCGCGGTGCCGGCGACGGCCAGGCTCATGTGCCCGCCCATGATCAGCCAGAACATGATTCCGTAGGTGACGGCCATGGCCACGCCGGACAGCGCGGCGGCCACCCACTCCGTGACGGCCTTGCTGGAGGCCAGCCGCTCCTGCTCGGCCTCGGCGCTTTCGGCCATGCGCTCGTAGCGGCTGAGCAGGAACGGCCCGACGGAGTGGATGCGCACCTCCTGCGCGGCGGTGCGTTCGGTGAGCAGGTTGCCGATGAGGCGGCCGGCCCGTACGTGTTCGACCCAGCTCATCACCGACACGTACCGTTCCTGCGCCACCCGCATCGCGCCCCAGCCGCGTGGGGCCGCGATCAGGATCAGCATCGGCAGCAGGGCCGGGTGCAGGATGGTGAGGACTCCGGCCGTGGAGATCAGGGAAATGCCCCCGTTCAGCGAGGCCACGCAGGCGCCGATCATGCGGCGGGCGGACGCGGCGCCGTACTGGGCGACGTCGATCAGCCGCCGGAACTCCGGATCCTCGATGGCTTCCAGCTCCACCGACGCGGCGGCGGCCAGGTACTGGGTCGTGGCGATCCGCTCGACCAGCGGCTCCAGTCGGCCGGCCCGCGCGGTGGACCATCCGGCCAGACCCGAATTGACCACGGCGGCCCCGGCGCCGACGGTCAGGGCCGGGAGCATCGCGTGCAGCCGCTCCACCGGCGTGCCCGAGCCGAGCAGCGTGTGCATGACGGCGTTGACGGCGAGCAGCCCCATGGCTGCGGCGATGCCCTGTCCGACCTCGCTGATCGCGACGGCGAGCAGGGCACGCCGGTTCGCCTGACAGGCCATCCGCAAGGTCGCCCCGACCAGCCTCGGCATGGAACGCAGGGCGGACAGCATGGTCAGGTCGAGTTGGGCGTGCTCGTGTTCCGACCAGCCCATGTCGTAGCGCAGCGGACCGCCGAACAACTCCCTCTCGGCATCGGAGACCTGGGGCTCGGCCATCCGCACGCGACCGAAGAACCTCCGCACGGGACGCCTTCCGGCTTCGGCCTTCGCCCCCTTCGTGGACTCCGTCATCGTGTTCCTCCCGAGCCCGTGAGCGAGCCCCCGCTCGAACCACCCGTGACCGAAGCCCTGTCCGGCCCCGGTGTGCCGGGATCCGGTTGTTCCTGTGTGCCGGCCGAGGTCATGGTGGGCCCCCCTTGACGGTCGCTGCGGTTGGCTTCCCGGGCTCAACGACCCGGCGGGGGTTTCGAACACCTGTGTTTCGGTCGCGTGCGGAACCCCGGGATCGGGGCGTGGCGGAGCATGTGGGGTGCACCGACCCTTGTCGCACATAGGGCCAGGAATCCGGCGGCGGTGGCCGAAACGCCGAGCGTGCTTCCGGCCCGGGGCCCCATCCGCCCTGAGAGTCCGGGAACACACGCACCGAGCGGGGCCGTCTCCTGGACGGCCCCGCTCAGGGGGATGCAACCGGTTGCTTCGGTCGGTTTCCTCAGAGGGCTCGCCCCTCGCAGCGCGCGTTCTTCGCCCCTGTCACCGCGAACCCTGTTGCGGGCGGTCGGCGGCGGTCTTCCTCTCGTCCGGCCACTGCCCGGAGGCGGCTACGGCGTACTGCTTGACGCGTGCCATGGGGGCTTCATCCGTCAGCCGGCCGCGTTGTCCACGCGCAGCCGTACCTGTTCCTCCAGACGTTGAAGACTGGTGTCCAGGGCGTCGCGTACGGCTCCCTCGCCCGGGTCGTGGCTGTCGTCGAAGAACGACAGGTGCACGGTCACCTCACTGGCTCCGCTGTCGATGCCGGCGACCTGGAGCCACCCCGTGTAGCTGCCTTGGTCGCGGGTGCCCCATTCCAGCCGCATCTGGTCGGGCCGGGCACGGAACAAGGCGGAGGTGTCCTCGTCGGTGCGGTCCTCGTGCACGGTGACGGCCGGAAGCTCCCCGGCGTCCACGTGCAGGGCTTCCGGCAGCCAGGTTTCCAGCTGGTCGACCTGGGCGGCCTGGTCGAAGACGTGCTCGGGCTGGGCCGGCATGGTCCGTGAACGCTCGTACTCGGTCATCGCGATACCGTCCTCCGTCGGGGTCGTACAGCAGCGGAGTCGCCCGGCTCCCGCCGAAGAGTGTGGGGCTCTCGTCGGCCCCAGCGGCCTCCTGGCCTGGTTCGACGCGCAGCGGGCCCGCGCATGGAGGTCTCGGGTACCCGGTGACCAGGGCCGTGAATCGGTCCGAGAGCCGGTCCGGCTTCGCAACCCAGGACATGCTCGTCGAGCAGCGGCCCGGTTACGGAGTTTCCGCCCGAGCGGCCGGCTACCCATGAAATGTCGTGCCGCCCTACGTGCGGAGGCCGTAAGAGCAGAAACGGAGTGCCCATGGCGAGACGAAGGGGCCGCCGGGTCACGCCCGTACGCCCACACATCGCACCCTCCGTGCCGGGACAGTCGCCCTGTGTGCCGTCCGGGGTGCTCCCCACTGTAGGGCGACTCCGTCACCCTCGGTGAGGTGAATCAGGAAACCGTCACCGCACCTGGTGAACCGATCGTCGGCACGGCCCACTTCCGCACCATGTTTCCCACCATGGCGCACGGCGCACGGCGCGCACACCGCACGCCATGCCGCCGAGCGCCGGCTCGCCGCGCAGCGGCGGCCAAAGTCCGGCGCCGTCGCCGACGGCGGCACGGCCACGGCCTCCCTCCTCGTCGCCGAACTGGCCGCGAACGCGGCCCTGCACGGCCGGGCGCGGGGTCGGAACGCACGCTTCGCCCTCACCCTGACCCCCGCCACCCTGCGGATCGAGGTCACCGATGCGCGGGGCGAACGCCCGCCCGTGCCGAGGCCGGACGTCGAGGCCGACGGTGAGTCCGGGCGGGGTCTGCTCCTCGTCGCCTCGCTCGCGGACGCCTGGGGCTGCGAGCCGTACCCGCCGGGCGGCAAGACGGTGTGGGCGGAGCGCGGCCTCGTGGTGCCCCGCGCATGCGGCCCGACCGGTTGACCGTTGGTCAACACGGAGGCATGGTGAGGGCCATGACGGATGATCATGTTCGGTGTGGAGCAGTCTCCGGCGAGCCGCATCCGGTGCACTCTGACCGCATCCCGATCGTCCGGTGCCGGTTCCCGGGCCCTCCCGGGTGGTCGCCGAAGGTAGTGGTCTGACGATGCCGCCCCTGCTCGTCGCGTACGCGGGGCTCGTCCTGCTGAACCTGACCGGAGTGGCTCTGCACCACGAGGTTCTGGAGTGGGTCAGCAAGCCGCTGCTCGCTCCGGTGCTGGCACTGTACCTGTGGCTCCGCACGGGCCGGAGCCATCCCTTCGTGCTCGCCGCACTGATCCTGTCGACCGCGGGCGACGTGGCCCTGCTGCTGTCGGGCACCGGTGCCTTCATGGCCGGTGTCGCCTGCTTCCTGGGCGCTCAGGTCTGCTACATCACCGCCTTCGCCAAGCAGGGCGCGCTCCCGTTTCTCCGAGCGCGGCGACGGTGGTGCGCGGGCTGGCTGGTGGCGTGGGCCGTGGGGAACGTGGCTCTGGCACCCCTTCTCGGGGCCCTGGTGTGGGCGGTCGCCCCCTACAGTCTGGCCCTGGTCGCCATGGCGTGTGCCGCGCCCGTGAGGGGGAGGAGGGCGGCCTGGGGCGGTGCGCTGTTCGTCTGCTCGGACCTGCTCATCGGACTCGGCGCCGCGGGGCTGGGTTTCGGCGGACGCCCCTTCGTGGTCATGGCGACCTACGTGGCGGCGCAGTACCTGCTGACCGTCGCCTTCGCCGGCACGTCCGTGCAGCGGACCGCGTGGCTCTCCGCGGCGGACGAGGACCGGCCGTGCGCGACTCCCGCCGCCGACGGAGCGGACGGCCCTCCGCAACGCCGGTGAGGCGAGTGCGCAGCGCGGTGGCCGACCGGTCCGCCCCTGTGGATGCCGCGGCGGCCTGCCGTGCCTCAGTCCGCCCGGGCCAGTCCGACCCGCCAGGCCCATGCGGCGATCTCCACCCGGTTGCGGACGGCGAGCTTGCCCTGGATGTTGCCCAGGTGGGTCTTGACCGTGCCCACCGTGATGCTCAGGGTGTGCGAGATCTCGGCGTTGGTCAGCCCTTGTGCGACGAGCCGGACGACGTCCACTTCACGCGGGGAGAGATCCGCGTCCGGTGACCGCCGCGCACCGGGCGCCACCAGTCGGCGCAGCAGACGGACCGTGATCGAGGGGCTGATGAGGGAGTCTCCCACCGCCGCGGCCCGTACCGCCTCCGCCAGCAGCCGGGGACCGGAGTCCTTGAGGACGAAACCGCAGGCACCCGACTGGAGGGCGGTGTTGACGTACTCCTCGTCGTCGAATGTGGTGACCATGACCACCTTCGGGACGTGGTCCGCCGTGGGGCGGGTCAGCGCACGCAGCGCGTCCAGGCCGTTGAGGCGCGGCATGCGGATGTCCATCAGGACGACGTCGGGCCGGTGCCGGGCGGCCTCCTCGAGGGCGTGGACGCCGTCCACGGCCTCGGCGACGACGTCGATATCGTCCTCGGCCGCCAGGATCATGGCCATGCCGGTGCGCACGATGGCCTGGTCGTCGACGATGAGTACGCGGATCACGGCCCGTCCGTCCCGGCCGGAGCGAGCGGCAGGCAGGCGCGGACCAGCCATCCTCCGTCCGCGGTGGCACCGGCACGGAACGTGCCCCCGACTCCGGTGACCCGTTCCCGCAACCCCTTGAGGCCGTAGCCGTCGGCGGTGGCCCGGCGGGCCGTACCGTCGTTGGTGATTTCGACGACGGTCCGCTGCGGAAGAACCTGCACGCGGACCCGGACGTCGCGGCAGTCGTGGGCGTGTTTGCGTACGTTGGTGAGGGATTCCATCGTCACGCGGTGGACGACGGCGGCCACCTCCGGCGGCAGGGTCTCCGTGGGCCCGTCCTCGATGAGCTGCGAGGACACGCCTCGCATCCTGAAGTCGGCGACGAGGGTGCGCAGTCCGCGGATCTCCACCGGTGCGACGAGCGGCATCCCACTGTCCTCGGCGCGGAGTTGGCCCACCATGCGGCGCAGCGAGACCAGCGCTTCCGCGCCGGTCCGCTCGATGCGTTCCAGCGCGGGCACGACCAGGTCCGGGCGTTTGGCGGCGACCGCCTGGGCACCCTGGGCCTGCACGACGATGCCGGTCACGTGGTGAGCCACGAAGTCGTGCAGCTCCCGTGCCAGGTCGACCCTCTGGTGCAGACGGATCCGGTGCTCCCGTTGCCGTCGGTCGGCCGCCACCAGCCGGGCGGCCACACTCGCCCCCGCCACGGCCACGGCCACGAGCGTCAGGACGAAGGAGACGATGACGCTGCCTTCGTGGACGTGCAGCGCCAAGGGACGCGCGATCACCGCGGCCAGCAGGCCGACGGTGACGACCGCCGCGGGCACCGGCATGCCGCGTCGTGCGGTGACCGCCAGCACCACCAGCAGAGCCACGGGTTCGAAGGCGCCGTAGGCGGAGGACGCCGACGCCTCGCGGCCATTCAGGTGCAGCCCCACGGAGCAGGCGAGCGAGGCGACCGCGGCGGCCCCGCCCGGACAGACGATCACCCCCGGCCGGGCGCCACGCCCGGCCGACGCGAGCAGAGCCGGCAGCGAGAGGGCCGTCACCGCGGCCGAGACGCCCAGCAGGGTTCCGGTGTCCGGCTGCCGGAACGTGTCGTAGCGCACGTCCAGCAGCGCGGCGGCCACCACAGCACCGGTCACGGCCGTCCACAGCAGGGAGCGAAGGGGGCGGAAGCCGTCGCCCGGCCTCCTCCGGGGGAAACACATGCCGAGCAGCGTATGCCGACGGGCGGCGCCTTCCCTCTGCCGAAAGTCGTAGCCGTGCCGGTCAAGTCCTGTCTTTCTTCCGATCCACGCGGGGACCGCGAAGCCGGATGCTGATCGCCGAACCGCTGCCGGACGCCGTAGGAGCCTGACGTGAACGTGAACTTCGACATCCCCCCTCTCTACGTACTGGGCCCCGCACTGATCGCCTTCGCGGCCATGACCGCCGTCCGCGCACGCCGGTCGCAGCCGGGCTGGACCGGCCGGCACGCGGGATTGAGGATCACCACCGCCGTCCATGCCGCCGCGGTGCTGTCGATCACCGTCTTCCCCCTCACCGTGACCTGGGGGCAGTACGCCAACCAGACGCCCTGGTACCACCAGATCAACTTCATCCCCCTGATCACCTCCGACGTGACCGCCGTCCCCAACGTGATCATGTTCGTACCGCTCGGGATGCTGCTGCCGCTGATCAGCCGAGTGTCCGGCGCACTCCGGGCGACGGCGGTGAGCCTGCTGGCGAGCCTGTCCATCGAGCTGGCCCAGCTGCTGAGCTACGTGCTCTTCAACAACGGCCGGGCCTGCGACGTCAACGACCTTCTTGCCAACGCCCTGGGCGGCCTCATCGGCTGGCTGCTGGTGGGCGCCGCACTCAACAGGCCTTCCCCGGCCGCCTTCCTGCGTGCCATCGCCCTGCCCGGCTCGGCCGCGCACGTCCGGCGCACGGCGCTGACGACGGTGTGACCGCGCGGATCGGTGCCGCCGCAGGCGCGAAGGCCCGGGTACGCCGCTCGGCGTGCCCGGGCCGGGCTCCCGACGGGGAGCCGCCGGTCAGGATCGCTTCCGGGCGGGTGTCCGCAGGGCGAGGAGGGCGACGTCGTCGTCGTTGGCGACGGGGCGGACCCGGCGCAGCAGATGGTCGGTGAAGGAGGCCAGAGGGCGGTGGGCGAGGGCGGCGGCGTGTTGGCGCAACCGGCGCAGACCCTCGTCGAGGGTGTGGCCGGGTTCTTCGATCAGGCCGTCGGTGTACAGCAGGAGGGTGGATCCGGGCGGCAGCAGGGCGACGGCGTCGGTGCGGGGTCCGTGGGTCCCGGTGCCCAGGAGAATGCCGTGGCCGTCCGTGAGGTAGTCGGCCAGGCCGTCGTGGCTGATCAGCAGGGGTGGCGGGTGGCCGGCGTTGGTCCAGGACAGTTTCCAATGGCCGTCGTCCGCCTCCTCGAGCCGGGCGAAGATCACGGTGGCCATGGCGACGTCGGTGATGTGCAGGAGCGCCTCGTCCAGCCGGCCGACGATCCGGCTGGGGGGTTCCCGCAGGGCCCAGGCGTAAGCGCGGAGCATGTTGCGCAGCTGCGCCATGCCGGCCGCGGCCTCCAGATCGTGACCCACGACGTCTCCCACGGCCAGCGCGGTGGCGCCGTCGGACAAGGAGAAGGCGTCGTACCAGTCGCCTCCGACCTGTGAGGCGTCGGGTGCGGGCAGGTAGCGCACCGTCATCTGCAACCCGGGCACACGCGGCATCTGGGGCAGCAGGTGGTTCTGCATGGTCTCCGCGACCTTGCGCTGGCGTTCGTAGAGGCTCGCGTTGTCCAGGGCGAGGCCGGCCCGGCGGGCGATGTCCTCGATCAGGGGGAGATCGTCGGTGGTGAAGTCCACCAGTTTCTCGGCGCGCCCCAGGGTGAGGGCCCCCAGCACTTCGCGCGTGCTGCGGATGGGGGCTATGGCCGCGGAGCGGATGCCGGTGGCCTCGAACAGACCGCGCTGTTCGAGCGCGATGCCGGAATCCGGCACCCCCTGGTAGGTCTGCGGGCCGGCCAGGGCGGAAGCGACTCCGCGCAAGGCCCTGGACAGGGGCATCTGGGAATCCTCCGGGACCGGTGGCATCGGTCCTTGCAGTCCCTCGTGGCGCACCAGGGCATCACCGTCCGCGTGGACGACGAGAGTGCGCCACACCTCGTCGTGTTCGGTGATCAAATCGACGACGGCCCAGTCCGCCAGCCGGGGCACCACCAGGGTCACCAGCCGGCGCAGCGCCTCCTCGACATCAAGAGTGGAGGTCAGCCGAGTGGTGGTCTCGGCCAGCAGCGCGAGCCGTTCGAGCTCCGGCAGCGTCCTGTCCGTCGCCTCCGGCCGAGGGTCGACCTCCAGCGGATGCCGGGCGTGGAAGAGAACGAGCGTGCCGAGTTCGTGGTCACCGACGTCGTAGGGGGTGATCAGCCACGAGATGGGCAGCAGGGAGCCGTCCCCGCATGCGAAGTAGTCCCCCTGCACCTGGGCGGTCCGCCCGGCGAGGAAAGCCTGCCGCATGCTGCATTGAGCCCTCGGCAAGAGCTGGCCGTGAGCATCCCGGTGCAGCAGGTCGTGCGCGTCGCGACCGAGGAGATCCTCGGCGGGCAGGGCCAGCAGCCGCTCGGCGTGGGCGTTGACCGCGAGCACGCGGCCCTGCTCGTCCACGACGTATGCGCCGCTCCCGAGGGCCTCCAGCGCCTTGGTGAGCGTGGCGGAAGAATCGGCCGGGAACTGTTCCCCGAGGGCCTGCGTAGGCTCCACCCCTGCCATACCCTCATCTCCTTCGCCGGCCGACGGCACGTCCGCACAGCAATATTCCCTTCCCCGGGTGCCCCAGTGCCAGTGAATCCAGCCTCGGCCTCGAGCGCGTCCCGGAAACCGGATGCGCATGGAAGCATCTCCGCCGTCGGAACTTCTCCGCCGTCGGAACCTCTACGTCGGAGGCTCCGAGCCGGCGAGCGGCTGTCGGTTCCGCATCACGGCCGGGGACGCCGGGGACAAGGTCACCTTCACCTGGACCGCGCTGTAGGCAGCGGCAGCGGCAGCAGGGGGCGGGTGCGGTGCCGGGTGCTCCCGCTCCACACGGCGGGTGCCGGAGGGACGGGTTTCCGTCCGGTCGACGGGGTTCCCCGGACGCCTCTGCGGGTCCCCCGACGCCCTTGTCGCGGTTGTTGTCCGGTCGGCCGAGGAGGCGGCGAGGGGGTCAGGAGGGCCGGGACGATCCTGATGTGCCGGTGTGTGCCGGTGTGGAGCCGGACCCGCCCGGCCCGGCCCTGTCCGGACCTGCGCCCCGCACCTTTGTCCGGTATGTGTAGGTTCATATGGATTCCGGTGACGGGTCCGCCGGGTCGGGTGATGAGGTGAGGGTGTGTCGCGGCAACGGGTGTGGACGCTGATCCCGCGCGACGTGGCGGCCCTGTCGTCCGGGAGGGGGGCGCCGGCCGCCCCGGCCGGCGCCGGAGCGTCCCCCCGGGCCCGGCCGGACGCAGGGGCGACCGCCCTCGCGCCGGTCGGCGTCATCTGTGCGCGGATCTCCGGAGGCCTGGTGCCGACGGGGTCCGGCGGCCGTACGACGCCACCACCGCGGCGTGCTCGCCCCGCCGTGCCGGGCAGGTCCGACCAGCGGTAACCGCCGTGCCGAGGTACTGACGACCCGCTCCGGACACGCGCGGTGACGCAGGGCCGAGGCCTCAGGGAAGGACGCAGGAGATGAGCACTTCGGGATTCGGTTTCGGGCCTGGCCCGTTCGACGACTTCGACGATCTCTTCGGCCGGTTCTTCGGCAGCGGGCCACTGTCCGCACAGCGGCGGCCCCGGCAGGTCGACGTCGGAAGCCTGCTGTCCGAGCGTGCCCGGGAGCTGGTCGCACGCGCTCAGCAGGCGGCAGCCCGGGAGGGCAGTGAGGAACTGGGCGCCCGGCACCTGCTGGCCGCCGCGCTCGAGGTGGACAGCACCCGGCGCATGCTCACCGAGGCCGGTGTCGACGTGGACGCGCTGGGGCGGCGTCTGGGGGCCGGCGCCGCCTTGGAGGCGGCGCCGGGATCAGGACCGAACGAGCTCTCGCCGTCGGCGAAGCGGGCGCTGCTGGACGCCTACCAGCTGTCCCGCCGCCTGGGCGCCTCCTACATCGGGCCGGAGCACATCCTGCAGGCCCTGGCCTCGAACCCGGAGTCGTCGGCCGCACGGACCCTGGCCGAGGCCGGCGGCGAGGCTGTCGCCGCTCCACCCGGGCAGGCGGCCGAGCAGCCCAGCAGCACACCGACCTTGGACGAGTTCGGGCGTGACCTGACCGAACAGGCCCGCGCGGGCAAGCTGGACCCGGTCATCGGCCGGGACGAGGAGGTCGAGCAGACCATCGAAGTCCTCTCCCGCCGCACCAAGAACAACCCGGTCCTGATCGGCGACCCCGGCGTGGGCAAGACCGCCATCGTCGAGGGCATCGCCCAGCGCATCGTGTCCGGCGACGTGCCGGTCACGCTGGAGGGCAAGCGGCTGGTCTCCCTGGACCTGGCCGGAATGGTCGCCGGGACGAAGTACCGGGGCGAGTTCGAGGAGCGGCTGAAGAAGCTGCTGGACGAGGTCGGCGAACACGGCGACGGCCTGGTGCTGTTCCTGGACGAACTGCACACCGTCGTCGGCGCGGGAGGAGGCGGCGAGGGCGCGATGGACGCCGGCAACATGCTCAAACCCGCCCTGGCCCGCGGCGAACTGCACCTGATCGGCGCGACCACCGTCGACGAGTACCGCAAGCACATCGAGAAGGACGCCGCCCTCGAGCGGCGCTTCGCCCCCATCCTGGTCGGTGAGCCCACCGTCGACGACACCGTGGAGATCCTGCGCGGCCTGCGCGACCGCTACGAGGCCCACCACCAGGTCCGCATCCAGGACGAGGCGCTGGTCGCCGCCGCCGAACTCTCCGACCGCTACGTCACCTCACGCTTCCTGCCCGACAAGGCCATCGACCTGATGGACCAGGCCGCGGCCCGCGTCCGGCTGCGCGCCAGGACCACCCCGGCCGACACCCGCGACATCGAGGACCGCATCGCCGCGCTGGGCCGGGAGAAGGACCAGGCCGTCGCCGAGGAGGACTACGAGCGCGCCAAGGACCTGCGCGACCGGGTCAGGCAGACCGAGCAGGAGCTGAAGACCGCGCAGGCCGAGGACCACGACCAGGCCGAGCCGAAGGTCACGGCCGAGGACGTCGCGGAGGTCGTCTCCCGCACCACCGGAATCCCCGTCGCCCAGCTCACCGAGGAGGAGCGGGAACGTCTCATGCGTCTGGAAGGGCACCTGCACCAGCGGGTGGTCGGCCAGGACGAGGCCGTCGCCGCTGTCGCCCGCGCGGTGCGCCGGGCCCGCGCCGGCATGGCCGACCCCGACCGGCCGGTGGGCAGCTTCCTCTTCCTCGGCCCCACCGGGGTGGGCAAGACCGAGCTCGCCCGCGCGCTGGCAGTCGCCCTCTTCGGTGACGAGAACCGCATGATCCGCTTCGACATGAGCGAGTTCCAGGAACGCCACACCGTCGCCCGACTGGTCGGCGCCCCGCCCGGATACGTCGGCTACGACGAGGCCGGCCAGCTCACCGAGGCCGTGCGCCGCCGGCCGTACGCGGTGCTGCTGCTGGACGAGGTCGAGAAGGCCCATCCGGACGTCTTCAACGTCCTGCTGCAACTGCTGGACGACGGCCGCCTCACCGACGCCCAGGGGCGCACCGTCGACTTCAAGAACACGGTCGTCATCATGACCTCCAACATCGGCGCCGACCGCATCCTCTCCGCCGGCGTCGAGGACTACGCCAAGGTCCGCGCATCGGTCATGCCCTCCCTGCAGCAGCACTTCCGGCCCGAGTTCCTCAACCGCATCGACGAGATCATCGTCTTCCGCGGCCTCGAGCGCGGCCAGCTGCGGCAGATCGTCGACCTGCTCCTGGAGCACACCCGCCGCCGGCTGCACGCCCAGGACGTCGCCCTTCAGGTCACCGACGCCGCCGCCGACCTGCTCGCCCACCTCGGCCACCAGCCCGAGTTCGGCGCCCGGCCGCTGCGCCGCACCATCCAGCGCGAGCTCGACGACCGCCTCGCCGACCTGCTCCTGTCGGGCGCCTTGGAATCCGGCGCGACCGTCCGCGTGGACGCGGTGGACGGCGAGCTCGACATCCATGCCGTGGGCGGCGACACCGCCGACAGCGAGGCCGCCGACAGCGAGGCCGCCCGGTGACCGGGCCCGTGCTCCCGCCGTCGGGTCAGCGCCTCCGTGCCGTGTTCGTGGTGTTCGTCGGTGCTGTGACGGCGGGCTGCTGCTGAGGGCTGGCGCTTCGTGGGCGCACGTGGGTGGGGTTCATCGTCGCCAGCGCAGTCTTCGTTGTGCGGACCCTTGTTGCGTCCTTGATCAGGGAGTCCATCCCGGCAAGGAACTGGTTCCGGTACTTGTCCTTGAGTCGCGTCAGGTCGGGGGCGGCCGGCCCGCCGCCGAGGCGCGGGCTGCCCTCGGGGCTGGGGGACGGGCTCTGCTTGAAGGGATTTCGCGCGTCGATCGCATGGGCGAAGTCGATGAGTCTGGCGTCCACCTTGGTCTCCCCGTTCTGGGTGCCGTGGACCGAGAACACGCTGGCGGCGATGAAGCCGAGGTCGGATCTCGCCGCCGCGTCCCTGATGCCCTGCATCTTGCCGATCAACTGATCCCACACCGCGGGGTCCTCGGAGAACTTGCCCAGGATCGACTGCGACTGCATGCCGTCCAGCACTCTGATCCCGCTCGCGTCCGTGCCCGCGACGATGCGCCACCCGCGCTGCGTCGAGCCGGTCACCGGATCGATGCCCAGGGCGAACTTGAAGCTCTTGACCCCGGCGTCCCAGGAGGACTTCTCCTGCTGCGCCTTGTTTTCCCGGTAACTCGTGGTCGACCTGCCGATCTTGGCGTCCAGGATCTTCGACTGGCTCATGTCGGACGTGATGTTCTCGATGTATATGTGCCGCCGGTCGTCGAGCGCGTTGCCGGCCGTGGCATCCAACTGGTCACCCAGCCGGTCGCGCACCTGCGCGGCCGTGTACGAAGCCGGAACGACGGGTTCGAGGTCCGGGTAGGACCCGGCGCGGACCCTTCGATAGAACTCGTTCTCCACGGAGTCGAACGGGGCCGGTTTCTCCAGGATCTGCCTGGCGGCACCGAGCGGTCTGATGCCGCCGTGCCCGCCCTGATTGACGTTCGGCTCCGGCGAGGCGGACCTCCGCCCCTCGCGCACAGCGGCCTCTTCGGCCTCGGCAATGGTCGGGAACGTCTGCTCCTGATACGTGGGCTCCGCGGGCGTGGCCATACAGGTCTCCTGTCTCGTTGCATGCGTCAACGAGACAACGGAGGCCGGTGAGGGCCGGTTCAATCCCGCTCGGGCCGCGGCCCGTCCCGCGCCGGGCGCAGGACGACGTCTGGGGCGACGACCGGGACATCCGCATCTCCTCGTCGTACGCGCCGGTGGGCCGGCTCACCCCCGTCGACGGCGGCTACCGGCTCACCGGCCGCTGGAGTTTCTCCTCGGGCTGCGAGCACGCCACATGGGCCCTGCTCGGGGCCCCGGTCGTTGGCGCGAAGGGGCGGCCGGTGGACTTCCTCACCGTGCCGGTGCCCCGGTCCGACTACACCATCGAGAACGTGTGGGACGTCGTCGGACTGCGCGGCACCGCCAGCAACGACATCCTCGTCGAGTCGGTGTTCGTGCCCGCCCACCGGGTGCTGCGCAACTACGAGCAGGCCCAGTTGAAGGGACCCGGGCAGCAGGTCAACCAGGGGCCCCTGTACCGGCTGCCGTTCGGGGCGATCTTCACGAGCGCCGTCACGGCACCGGTGATCGGGGCGGTGTCGGGCGGTTACGAGTCGTACGTGTCGCTGATGAAGGAGCGGGTGCGGCTCAGCCTGGGCGGCGGCAGGTTCACCGAGGACCCGTTCGCCCAGGTCGCCATCGCGCGCGCCGCCTCCGACATCGACGCGACCGTCCTGCAGATGGACCGCAACCTGCGCGAACTGTCCGAACTCGCCGCCGCGGGCCGGGAGATCCCCATGGAGCTGAGGCTGCGCACCCGGCGCGACCAGGTCCGGGGCACCGAACGGGCCGTCGCCGCGATCGACCTGCTCTTCAAGACCGCCGGCGGCAACGCGCTGCGACGCGGCAACCCCATCGAGCGCGCCTGGCGCGACGCCCACGCGGGCAGCGTCCACGTCGCCAACGACGTGGAACGGGCCCTGGCCATGTACGGCCGCGGGGCCTTCGGCCTCACGGTGGAGGACAACCTGGTCTGAGGGAAGCCGCCCCGGCCCGCGGGGACGCGGCCGGGGCGCGCGTACCCGGTGGGTCCGGCGCACACCGCGTTCGCCAGCGGCGGAACGCAAGGGGAGAAGACATGGAACTCGAAGGACGCGTCGCGGTCGTCACCGGCGCCGGGGACGGCATCGGCGCCGCGGTGGCCCGGCGGTTCGCCGCCGAGGGGGCCCGGGTACTGGTCGCCGAGGTGAACGAGGAGACCGGCCGTGCCACGGCCGACGCGATCGGCGGCCGCTTCGTGCGCACCGATGTCGGCGACAAGGCGCAGGTCCTGGCGATGGTCGACACCGCGGTGCGGGAGTGGGGCGGCGTCGACATCCTGGTCAACAACGCCTGGGCGACCGGCGACCTCGGACGGGTCGAGAACAAGACCGACGAGATGCTGGCCCGCGGCCTGGGCATCGGCTTCTACGGACCGTTCTGGGCGATGCGGGCGGCCTTCCCGCACATGAAGGAGCGCGGCTGGGGCCGGGTCGTCAACATGTGCAGCCTCAACGGCGTGAACGCCCACATGGGAACCCTGGAGTACAACGCCGCCAAGGAGGCCCTGCGCACCCTGACCCGGACCGCCGCCCGCGAATGGGCCCCGACCGGGATCGTGGTCAACGCCATCTGCCCCGGCGCGAAGAGCGCGGCCTACCGGCGCAGGATGAGCGGAAACCCCGAGCTGGAGAAGCAGGTCGGTGCTATGAACCCCATGGGCCGGATCGGCGACCCCGACCTGGACATCGCCCCGGCTGCGCTGTTCCTCGCGGGCGAGGGCGCACGGTACGTGACCGGCAACACGCTCTTCGTCGACGGCGGTTCGCACATCAACGGAGTCGCCTGGGCCCCCCGGGCCCCCCGACCTGCCGTGACGGTGCTACCTTCCGCGAGTTCTCGTAAGCCCTGCTGAGTTTCCGGCCGCGTGGCCAGGGAGCTCGTCCTCTCTCCAGCGGCTCTTCACGGTCTGACGTGAATCCGGCATTCCTGAAGTGTTCTCACTGTGTCTCGCCGGTCGACGGTCAGGGCGAAGGCGAGAGGGCTCGGGTCGGCACCGTACGGGCCGGGCTCGACGGTGACGACGAGGAGAAA
Organism: Streptomyces sp. NBC_01635; assembly: GCF_045209715.1. Taxonomy (NCBI): domain Bacteria; kingdom Bacillati; phylum Actinomycetota; class Actinomycetes; order Kitasatosporales; family Streptomycetaceae; genus Streptomyces; species Streptomyces sp. NBC_01635. The sequence continues at coordinate 8,305,046 of NZ_CP109277.1, forward strand.
GAGAGCCTGGGAGCCCTCCGTCTCTCCGGGCCCGGCAGAGGGCGTTGCCGCGTATCCGTCAGGTGTGCCGCCGGTGGCGGCCCTGCGGGCGCGGCCCACGTGACACCTGGCGGTCAGGTGCGCAGGCTCTGGGCAACGGTGGCGGACAGCGGTGTGGCGGGCCGGCCCAGGAGGGTGGTCAGGTCGCCGGTGACGTGGTCCAGGGCGCCGTGGGAGATCTGTACGTCGGCGTCGACGATCAGGTCGACGGCAGGTTCGGGCAGTCCGGCCTGGTGGAGGATCTGCCGGTACTGCTCGGCGGGGAGATCGGTGTAGGCGAGAGGCGTGCCGGATTGTGCCGCGGCCTCGGCTGCGAGTTCGGGCAGTGTCCAGGCGGTGTCACCGGTGAGGTCGTAGGTCTTCCCGGCCTGATCGTCGAGGGTGAGGACGACGGCTGCGGCTTCGGCGAGGTCCGCTCGGGTCGCGGAGGCGATCCGCCCGTCGCCCGCGCTGCCGGTGAGGGCGCCGCGCGCGACGGCCCCGGGCAGGGCGGCGGTGTGGTTCTCGGTGTACCAGCCGTTGCGCAGTATGACGGCGGGCAGACCGGACTCGGCGATGGCCTGCTCGGTGGCACGGTGCACTCGTGCCAGGCCCATCGGGTTGGTGGGGGCGAGGGTGACCGAGGTGTAGGCGAAAAGGCCCACGCCGGACTTGGACGCGGCGTCGATCACCGCGCGGTGCTGGGCGATACGCGTGGCGTCCGAGCCGGTGGAGGAGACCAGCAGGACCTTGTCGGCTCCCGCGAAAGCCGCCATCAGGGTCTCGGGTCGGTCGTAGTCGGCGGTGCGGACCTCGACGCCCAGGGCGGCGAGACCGGCCGCTTTGGCGGGGGTGCGGGCGGCTGCGACGACCTGGGCGGCCGGCACACCGCGCAGGAGCAGGTGCTCGATGACCTGGCGGCCGAACTGGCCGGTGGCCCCGGTGACGACGATCATGAACGGGTTTCCTTCTCGTAGGAGCGGTTGGGCCGGGTGTGGCCACCAAGGGCTGATGCTGTCGGCGTCGAAGAACGCGCTCCGATGATCAGCGTGGTGGTCGTGATCGCCAGTCTGCGGCGCGCTGCCGGGCCGGGCCAGAGACGCTTCTTCCTGGTAACGGGAGTACCAGGCTGTCCCCGGCGTGTGCTGCGACCATGGATTCCATGAGCGACTCCGGTGAACTGGCCGCGATCCTGCGGGTGTGGCGTGAGCGGCTGACCCCGCACATGGCGGGTCTGCCGGCGAACACCGCCCGGCGCACCAAAGGGCTGCGGCGCGAGGAACTGGCCGTGCTGGCAGGCGTCTCCGTCGACTACATCGTGCGCCTGGAGCAGGGGCGGGCCTCGGCGCCCTCGGCGCAGGTGTGCGCCGCGCTCGCTCAGGCATTGCAGCTCGGCGACACCGAACAGGAGCACCTGTTCCGTCTGGCCGGGCACGCCACCGGCGGTGGACACATCAGCCGGCTGGTGCCCGCGAGTATCCGCCGCCTGGTGGAACGCACCGGCGAACGGCCCGTGGCCGTCTTCGATGCGATGTGGAACCTCCTGCTCTGGAACCGCTTGTGGGCGGCGCTGGCGGGCGACCCCTCCCAGCTGCGGGAAGCCGACCGCAATTTGCTGTGGCTGCACTTCACCGGCACCTCGGACTGCCACTTGTACGGCCCCGGCAGCACCGAAGCCCTCGACGCGTCCCTGGTCGCCGACCTGCGACGCAGTACCGGCCGCTACCCTGACGACCCCCAGCCGCGACAGCTCGCCGCACGGCTGAACGAGACAAGCACGCAGTTCCGCGAACTCTGGCAGCGTCACGAGATCGCCGAACACGGCCCGACCATCAAGAGGGTCGTCCATTCCGAGGTCGGGACCCTCGACCTGGACTGCGACATCCTCACCACCCAGCGCCACGACCTGCGCATCGTGATGTACACAGCCGAACCCGGCAGCGAATCCGACAGCAGACTCGCCCTGCTCGCCACCATCGGCACTCAGTACATGAGGGACGGACCCAGGCCATGACCGCCACGGCGGTGGACGCTCGCACAGCTACGGGAAGAACGCGGGCGGGCCTGCGGCCCGTCGCCGCCCGTGCCGCGTGCCGCGTGCCGCGGCAGCCGCGGTACGCGTTCACCCCTGCCCGCCGGCCGACTTCGCGGCGAGGTAGCGCGCCGGGAACTCCCCGCCCCCGTACACCGCGAGATCGGCGCCGTTGACGTATCCGGCCAGGTCGCTCGCGAGGAACAGGCAGGCGCGGGCGACGTCCGCCGGGACGGCCATCCGTTCCATCGGAATGACGCCGGCCACCGAAGCGCCCGCGTCCGCGCCGTAGACGGAGGCGGCGCTCTCGGTACGGATCAGGCCGGTGGTGATGTGGTTGACCCGCACCTCGGGCGCCCACTCCAGGGCCAGCGCCTTGGTGAGGGCCAGCAGCCCGGCCTTGGCGGCCGTGTACGCGGCGGTGCCCGGCTGCGGGTCGTGGGCGGAGACACTGCCGATGTTGACGACCGAGCCGCCCCCCCGGCCGGGCCCGCATGAAGCGGTGGGCCCCCTGCGCCACGTAGAACGGCGAGAGGAGGTTGAGCGCGACGATCTTCTCCACGAAGCGGGGCGAGACGGTGGCCGCGTCGGCGTCCGGGGAGCCGCCCGCGTTGTTGACGAGCACGTCGAGGCGGCCGAAACGCTCCACCGCGCTGTCCACGAGCCCGGCCGCCGCCGAGGGGTCGCGCACGTCGGCGGGGACGAAGACCGCCTCCCGGCCCCGCGCCGCCGGCGGGGTGTCCGGGGCGTTGCGGCCGCAGACGACGACATCGGCCCTGGCAGCGAGGAACGCTTCGGCGATGGCCGCCCCGATCCTTTTGGTGCCGCCGGTGACCAGCACCACGCGCCCCGTGAAGTCCAGTGGATTGCCGATGTCCATGTTCTCCGGCCTCTCTTGTTCACTGGCGGTACGGGTTCAGTGCGAGGTCAGTCCGAGCCCGGCGGCGAGCCGCGCCCGGTGTGCCGCGGGCGCGCCGAACAGTTCGCCCGCTCCGTGCGCCCGCTTGAAGTAGCGGTGCGCGTCGTGCTCCCAGGTGATGCCGATCCCGCCGTGCAACTGGATCGTCTCGCCGGCCACGACCGAGAACGCCTCGGAGCAGACCGACTTGGCGACGGCGGCGGCCCGCTCCAGCGCGGTGGGGTCCTCGTCGGCGGCGAAGGCGGCGCCGAGCGCGGCCGAACGTGCCGCCCTCGCCGAGGAGTTCGGAGCGGACCACGTCGCCGCACTGCCCTGCGACGTCACCGACCAGCAGCAGGTCGACGCCCTGTTCGCCCTCGCCGCCGAGCGCCACGGCGGCCTCGACGTCGTCGTCAACAACGCGGGCCTCGGGGGCACGGCCGACCTCGTCGACATGAGCGACGACCAGTGGTCCAAGGTCCTCGACGTCACTCTCGGCGGCACCTTCCGCTGCACCCGCGTCGCCCTGCGCCGCCTCAAGGAGCAGGGCACCGGCGGGGTCGTCGTCAACAACGCCTCCGTCATCGGCTGGCGCGCCCAGCGCGGCCAGGCCCACTACGCCGCCGCCAAGGCCGGCGTCATGGCCCTGACCCGGTGTGCCGCGCTGGAGGCCGCCGACTTCGGCGTACGCGTCAACGCCGTCGCCCCGAGCCTCGCCATGCACCCGCACCTGGTGAAAGTCACCACCCCCGAACTCCTGGCCGACCTCACCGAACGCGAGGCCTTCGGCCGGTACGCCGAACCCTGGGAGATCGCCAACGTCATCGTCTTCCTGGCCAGCGGATACTCCTCGTACATGACCGGGGAGACCGTCTCCGTCAGCAGCCAGAGAGCATGAGCACATGACCGGAAACGCCAACGCCGAACGACGCGCCGAACTCCTGGCCACCGCCGCCCAGGTCTTCGCCGACCAGGGCTACAACGCCACCACCGTCCGCCGTATCGCGGACGCCGCCGGGATGCTCGCGGGCAGCCTCTACTACCACTTCGACTCCAAGGAGTCGATGCTGGACGAGATCCTCTCCACCTTCCTGGACGAACTGTGGGCTGGCTACGACACCGTCCTCGCCGCCGGACTCGGTCCCCGCGAGACCATCGAGGCCCTCGTCACCGAGTCCTTCCGGCAGATCGACCGCCACGGGCCCGCGGTCGCCATCTACCAGAAGGAGTCCAAACACCTCTCCGCCCAGCCGCGCTTCGGCTATCTCGCCGACTCCCAGGTGAAGTTCGAGAACGCCTGGCTGCGCACCCTGGAACGCGGTGTCGCGGAGAAGGTCTTCCGCGGCGACCTGGACGTGCGGCTCGTCTACCGGTTCGTCCGCGACACCGTGTGGGTGGCCGCCTCCTGGTACCGCCCCGGCGGCACCCACAGCCCGGAGGAGATCGCCCGCCAGTACCTCTCCATGGTCCTGGAAGGCATCACCCTACGCACCTGACGCCTCGTCATTCCCCTTACGAGGGAGCAGTCATGGCCGAGGCCTACATAGTCGAAGCGGTCCGCACCCCCGTCGGCCGGCGCAAGGGCGGCCTGTCCGCCGTCCACCCCGCCGACCTCGGGGCGCACGTCATCAAGGCGCTGGTCGAACGCACCGGCGTCGACCCGGCAGCCGTCGACGACGTCGTCTTCGGCTGCCTGGACACCGTCGGCCCGCAGGCCGGGACATCGCCCGCACCGCGTGGCTCGCCGCGGGCCTGCCCGAGGAGGTGCCCGGCACCACCGTCGACCACCAGTGCGGCTCCTCCCAGCAGGCCGTGCACTTCGCCGCCCAGGGCGTCCTCTCCGGCACCCAGGACCTGGTCGTCGCGGGCGGCACCCAGAACATGTCGATGATCCCCATCGCTTTCGCCGGCCGTCAGGCAGCCGAGCCCCTCGGCCTCACCGACGGCCCCTACGCGGGCTCCGAAGGCTGGCGCGCCCGCTACGGCGACGCACCCGTCAACCAGTTCCACGGCGCCGAACTCATCGCCGAGAAGTGGGGGATCAGCCGCCGGGACATGGAGGAGTTCGCCCTGCGTTCGCACCAGTGGGCCCTGCGCGCCATCGACGAGGGCCGCTTCGACCGAGAGACCGTCGCCTACGGCGACGTCACCGCGGACGAGGGCCCGCGCCGCGACACCTCGCTGGAGAAGATGGCCGGCCTCAAGCCGGTCGTCGAGGGCGGCCGGATCACCGCCGGTGTCTCCTCCCAGGTCTCCGACGGCGCCTCGGCGCTGCTCATCGCCTCCGAACGGGCCGTCGCCGAACACGGCCTCACCCCGCGCGCCCGCGTCCACCACCTGTCGGTGCGCGGCGAGGATCCGATCCGGATGCTGTCGGCACCCATCCCGGCGACGGCGTACGCGCTGAAGAAGGCCGGGATGTCCCTCGACGACATCGACCTGGTCGAGATCAACGAGGCCTTCGCGCCCGTCGTCCTGGCCTGGCTGAAGGAGACCGGGGCCGACCCGGACAAGGTCAACGTCAACGGCGGCGCCATCGCCCTCGGTCACCCGCTGGGCGCCACCGGCACCAAGCTGATGACGAGCCTCCTCCACGAACTGGAGCGCACCGGCGGCCGCTACGGCCTCCAGACCATGTGCGAGGGCGGCGGCCAGGCCAACGTCACCATCATCGAACGCCTCTGACGGACCCCGTAGCGCCACCGGCCCCGTGCCCCGGTGCTGCCGGTTGAACCCGCCGGGCGGCACCGCCCCCGTGAGCCGGTGCCGGTGTACCAGGGGGCTCAGCCCAGGGACCGGGTCACTTTCCCGAAAAGTGACCCGGTCCCTGGGCCATGTCCTCCCGTCCACCGGATCCGCACGGTCATCCGGTGACGGTGGCGGGCGCGTCGTCCCAGGCCAGTGAGGACATCCTCCACCCCGACGGGGTCCGGACGAACTGGAGCGGCACGATGTGCGCGCGGAGCCCCGACGGCAACGCGAACGCCCACTGGGCGACGGCCGGCGCCGTGGGCCGGCTGGAGGCCGCCGCCGCGACCTTCGCAGGCACGGGGAACGGCGTACTGCCGATCGGCGACGCGGGCTTCGAACACGGCGGTGACATCCCCGGCCTCGGCAGCCACGAGACCGGTAGGGACATCGACGTGTGGCCGGTCCGCACGGACTCGGCCCAGTGCACCGCAGGGCGCATCACCTGGCAGTCGTCCACCTACGACCGCGCTGCCACCCGCCGCCTCGTCCAGGAGATCCGTGCGAAGGCACCCGGCCACAGCGCACTCGTCTTCTTCAACGACCCCCAGCTGATCGCCGAGGGGCTGACCACCAGCTACCCGAACCACGACAACCACCTGCACATCCGCTACAGGTAGTCCGTCGCGGATTGGCGAACACCGCATCGGCACACCTGCACGCGAGTGGTGATCCGCCGCGGGTCGGGGCCGACCCACCGCCAAGCGTGACGGCGGCCCCGGGGCGAGGCCGAGGACGACACCCTGCGTGAGACCGACGAACAGTGCCATGAACGCGGTAACCGGACGTTGCGCCTGATGCGACGTCACGACGCCGGGGCAGGCCGCGGTCGACGAGGTGACGAACCCTCCGTGAACGCGGTGGCGTGGTCGGCGGCCCACTGGCGAAACGTTCGCGGTGCCGTCCCGAGGATGTCGGCCACCACAGTGGTGACGTACGCGGGCTGTCCGACCGCCGTGCTCCACGCGGCGAGCAGCATGTCGACGGTCGAGCTGGGCGCCGTGCCCTTCGACAGGCTTCGGAACTCGTCCGGCGTCATCTCCTCGAATGCGATCCGATGCCCCAGGGCGTCACCGATGGCGCCCACCTGCGCGGCCTGGGTCAGCGACTCGGGGCCCGTAAGAACGTAGTCGGCTCCGACGTGTCCGTCCTGATAGAGCGTCCGCGCCGTGACGGCTGCGACGTCGCGGTCGTCGACCGGTGCGGTCTCGGCAGCGCCGTAAGGCCACCGGACGACCTCGCCGGCCCGGATCGTGGGTGCCCACCAGGTCAGCGAGTTCGACGCGAACATCCCCGGCCGGATGATCGTCGACTCGAGTCCGGTGGCCGCGATGAGCCGCTCGATGTCGGCGTGCAGCACCGCCATGGGATTGGGCTGCTGGAAGAAGGGGTGCGGCGTCTGGTGCGGGGAGGAGAGGAAGACGACCCGTCGCACGTGGGCTGCCAGTCGCTCGACGACTGCCGCGGCTGTCTGAGGCGGTGCGGTCCAGACGAGGAAGACCGCACCGGCACCATTCAATGCCGGGTCGAGCGACTCGGGCACAGTGAGGTCGCCGGTGAAGACCTCGACCTTCGTCGGCAGCGTCGCCGCCGCCTCGGAGCGATGGGTGAGGGCGCGGACCGGCACGCCCGCGTCGAGGAGTCGGTCGATGACGACGCGGCCGACCCGGCCCGTCGCCCCGGTTACGAGCACGGGAGGAATGTCTGTCTGATTCACGCCGCTCATAAAAACGTTACTCGGTTAAAAAAGCAACCTGGTCATGAATGTTACGATGGTCAGGTGAGCGAGCCGACGGGACTGCGGGCCCGCAAGAAGGAGCGGACGCGCGATGCCATCGGCGACGCGGCCGTCTCGCTGTTCCTGGAGCGCGGCTTCGACCGCGTCTCGGTCAACGACATCGCCGCGGCGGCCGAAATCTCCAAGCCGACCCTCTTCCGGTACTTCCCCACCAAGGAAGACCTGGTGCTGCACCGGTTTGCGGACCATCAGGGCGAGGCGGCACGCGTCGTACGTGACCGTAAGTCCGGCATCAAACCGGTGACGGCGCTGCACCGGCACTTCCGGGCCGGCCTCGATCGGTACGACCCCGTCACCGGCCTCAACGATCATCCCGAGGTGGTGGCGTTCCATCGGCTGGTGTTCACCACACCGAGCCTGGCGGGACGGCTCACGCGGTACCAGCTCGAGGACGAAGAGGCACTGGCGGACGCTCTCGGCGAAGGCATCCAGGCACGCCTGCTAGCCGCCCAGGTACTCGCGGTCCAACGGGTGCTCGCCCGGACCAACTGGCAGAAGATCGCCGACGGTCGAACCGCCCACGACGTCCACCCCGAGGCCGTGGCCGAAGCCGACCAGGCATTCAACCAACTACGGTGACGGGCGACGCTCCCGGTCGAAGAATGCCCCGCGGTCCGGCGCACGCGTTGCCATGGGCCCGGTCAGGCCGCTTCCGCGGATGCTGGCGGCAACCGCCTCGTCGGACACAGGTCGTCGGCATGGTCCCGAGCCGGTAGTCACGGAAGGTGACGGAGGCGAGGCCGGACAGCTCACTGCCAGGTGGCCGCCGGTGGGGAATCTGAACTGCCCACTGACAACTGCTGCTGGTCGCCACCCCCGTGCCGCCGGCCTCAGACACGCGCAGAGGACTGCGAACACTGACACCGAACCTCTGCTGCCGACTCGGCAATCCCTCTTGGCGACCCGGCAGCGGCGCCATAAAGGGTGCACACGATACTGTCGCTCACACCTGCACTGAGCTGCACAAAGTAGTCTCCATTCGCCTCGCGCCACACGGTTGCCCCCGAGAAGGCGGCAGACGATGACGAGCACGGCGTCACTCGAGGCGCCATCCGCACGACCGTCGCCGAGCTGATGCCCGAGCACACTGCCGACACCGAAGTACCCCCGGTCCCGGAGCTGCCGGTCACCCTCGGCATGCCGGGCAAGGTCGCCGACTTTCTCCGCGCGGCCGAACCGGACGACGTCGAGCGGGCCGCGTTCGACCAAGGTGTGACCGTACGGCACGGCCCGTGCTGCACCCCGCGCGTCAGCGCCACCCCCGCTATCCCTCACCAACCGCCCGACCCGCCGCCCCGGCCGAGGCCCACGCGGATGTCCCGGCCGGTGCCCGCTCCTCATGCCCGACGCCCCTCACCCGTATGGTTGTGCCGACGGCGAGGTCAGAGACCGGTGACCTTGCTGCTCGCCGACACGTCGTAGACCAGGGTGACGGTGCGTCGGCCGCCGGGACCCAACGGGATGTTCCAGCGGACGATCCCGTCCGTGTCGACCGCGTCGGGCACGGGCGAGCAGGCGTCCCGGTTCAGGCGTACCTCCACCGCCGAGACCTCGGAGACGGGAATGCGTTCCCGGAGGACGATCACCCTGTCGTCCTCCTCGCCGGGGGCGGAGAACCTGGACAAGTGCAGCCGGACGGTGCGGGTGAGGACGGTCCGCTGGGCGATTCCGGCGGTCTCACGGGTCTCCTCGGTCTGCCGCAGGACCCGGTGGTCGTCCCGGCTGCCGAAGGCGAGGTCGACGGGGGCGCCGGGGGCGGTGAAGTCCAGGGTGCCGCGTCCGCCGAACCCGCCGGCGCCGATGAGGTCGACAGGCCCGGCGAGCAGCGCGTGGCCGGACCGGTTGTCGAACCGCACCACCTGGCTGACCAGGGGAGACAGCTCGGGCGAGCAGGTGTACTCACTCCGCGCGGACGAGGTGAAGGAGCCGAGCGGAACACGGTGGGCGCGGCCGTCCGCCGGCACGGAGACCGGCGCGGGGGAGTGGAGCACCCGTACTTCGCCGCCGTCGTCCACTCCCGGCAGCCCGAGCACGGGGGAGGGGCCGAGTTCCGCGATCTCCTCCTCGCGCAGGCCGACCTGGACGGTACGGCGCTCCGCGGCGGAGCGGTCCGTCAGCGTCAGCCGGTCCTCGCCGAGCCGCGGCGGTTCCGCCGCCGACGCGGAGCGGGCGGTCGACAGGGTCAGCCGTACGTTCGACCAGTCCTCGCCGGTGCTCTGCCAGACGATCGCGTCCGTGTCCAGGGTGAGGTCCTGCCCGTTCAGTACGGCCCGGTACGCGGGCCGCCACAGTGCGCACGGGACGAGGTGACTCAGACGCAGCTCTGCCCGGCCGACGGCCGAGGAGTGGACGGCCAGCTCGATGTGGCCGGTCAACTCCGCGGGCTCCGTCCCGTAGAGGTCCATGGCCCGATGGGCCTCGGAGAGTTCGGAGGCGATGCCGGCCAGCCCGGCCTCCACCGCGCGCAGTCGCTCACCGCAGGAGTTGCGTTCGCCGTCCACCCGGTCCAACTCCCGGCTCCAGCGGCCGCGTTCCGTCTCCCCGGAGCCGGCGCCCTCGGCTATGTCCCGCAGCAGATCGGCGGCGACGCGGCCGAGCAGCTCGACGCGGGCGCGCAGCCGGTCACGCTGCTGCTCCAGGGCCGACCGCTCCTCTTCCAGCGCTGTCATCCGGCGGCGCAGCGCGGAGTCGTCGTCGGCGGGCCCCGGCCCGCGCGGGGTCCAGCTGCGTACGATCCGCACGTCGAGCACGGTCGTCGAGTGGCCGGCGGTCAGCTCGGCGTGGAGGGTACGGTCGACGGCCAGCGCGCTGACCGGTCCGAGACGCAGTCGCTGGGTGCCGGACGTCAGGTCGAGCACGGCGGCCCGCTCCAGGTGAGCGCGGTCCTCCATGCAGGTGACGGCGGTGACGGGCAGGGCGATCAGGGGGATCAGAGAGATCGGCTCCGATGACGTGGACATGGCTGATTCAGCTCCTGCGGTTGCCGCCGGTGAGGGCCTTGCCGGCCGGGATCCGGATCTCGTAGCCGCCGTCGAGTGCGGCGGTGCCACCGGCGGGCAGTTCGACCCGCCACAGACGCGTGCCCGGCGTGTGCCGCTCCGGGTCCGCGCCGCTCTCGGGCACCGTCCACTCGGCTCGTTCCTCGATCCGGACGTCCGTGTCGGAAGTGACGGGCACACGCTCGCGCACTTCGACGCAGACGGGGACGGGGAGCCGGTTGGCCAGTTCCACGTGGACGCGGTGGTCGAGCACGGTGACGTTGTTGCGCAGGCCCGAGGTCGACTCGTGCAGATTCGTTCGGCGGGTGACCGCGATGGCCTCGGCCGGTCCGAGGCCCACCCGGCACTCACCGCCCGGCGCGAGCGTGGGCAAAGAGGCGGTCAGCAGGAATTCCTCGTCCACGGTCACCTCCACCGGGCCGGCCAGGAGGGCCTGTTCGGTGGCGTTGGAGAGCAGCAGCGTCGCGTACACGGTCTGTTCCACGGACGGCACACAGATGTACTCGGTGCGCAGGCCGACCGGGATCTCGCCGACGGTGACGGTGTGCCAGGCGCCGTCCGAGGGAATGTCGGCCGGCGCGGCGGCATCGAACCGGTGGTCGAAGGAGCCCGCGGACTCGCGGGGCCGCACGGCGTGCCCGGGAAGCGGCAGCGCGGCCACCGTCTCGGCGCGGCGGCGGTACTCCGCAGCCACCGGGTCGAAACCGGAACCGGGGAACAGCCGGCCCCGGCGACCGTCCGGTTCCTCCGGTCCGCACAGGACGAGCGCGGTGTAGTCGAGCTCGGCGCCGTCCGGCTGCGGCAGCCCCGCCGGGGGCGCCGACGGGACGGGCGCGGTGCCGGCCACGGACGCCCCGGGCCGCGGCGGTGCTGCTCCGGAGGCCGCGGCGGGACGGCCGCCGGTGCGTGGCCTGGCGCGTGCCGGGGGCCCGGACGGCGACAGGAGAGCACCGCTGCCGTAGGCCTGAGGAGAAGCACCCTCCGCGCCACCGGGAACCGGCGGCGCGCCATAGCCCGCCGGTGCCGGCGGAGGCAGCGGCGGAACGGGACCGGACGGAGCGGCGGCCCCGACGAGCGAGGGCGCGGCGTTCGTGTCCGGCCCGGGGCCCGCCGCGTCGTAACCGGCGAAAAGACCGTTCAGCCCCGCCGGGTGCGCACGCCAGCCCGAGGGCGTGGGGGCGGGCTGACTGCGTCCGATGCGGACCGAGCGGAGCCGGGGCAGGTCCGTGCGGCGGCGCAGGTCGGCGGTGGCCAGGGCGATACGCACCCCAGTCCAGTCCTCGCCCGTGCGCTGAGCCACCGAGGCCCGCAGCAACAGGCTTCCTTCACCGCCACCCTGACGGTAGGTCAGGCGGTAGGCCGGCACCCATACGGCGCCGGGCACCCCGTATTCCACCTCCACCTCCACCTCACCCGAGCCGTCCAGCGTGAGGACCGCACCGAACGAGGTGGCCACATGCGCCGACGGCACGTCGGTGGAGGCACGGGAGAGCCTGTCCGCCGCGACGGTGAGCTCGTGCTCGACCCGGCGCAGCTCCTCCTCCAGCGCGCGGAGCCCGCTGTGCAGTCCGGTCAGGCGCTCATCGACGAAGTCGGAGAGTTCCAGCCACGCGTCGACCGGTGTACGGCGGTGCGGGTCGTCCCGCTTGCGGGCCGGAGGCACCGGACGCAGGGCACTGATCTCCTCGATCAGCGCCGACTGCCGGTCCCGGCGGCCTTGCGCCGCCGCACAGTCGTCGCGCAGCCGCTCCACTTCGCGCCGCAAGGTGTCGGGGCGGTCCGTGTCATGGGGCTCGGCCCGTACCTCCACCCGGGCCTCGGTGACACGTATCCCGGAAGCACCGACGACGCGGGCCCGCAACGAGTCCGGGTCCAGCGACCGGGGCAGCCCCGTCACCCGTACCTGTCCGCCCGCCGGTACCGTGCCCCGGGCCCGGCGGCGGCAGAGCGCGCCCTGCGCGTACACCACCACAGAATCGAGTGCCGACGCCCACCCCGGAACCGCCCCAGCCGTCATGTGCCCCCCACCCAGCCGTATCCGTGCCGAGGGCAGCCTATGCCGTGAGGCGGTCACGGGCTCCGTGAGACCGTGCCGGCGGCCCGCGGGGCCACGACCCCGGCCGCCGGATTCACCGACGGCGTCGCCCCGCACCCGCAGGGTGGTTCGTCCGCTCTCGCCCTTCAGCCGCTGTTCTTCGTGGCGACGCCGAACGGGACAGGGCTCCGCCGGGTGAGGAACATCGGCCACAGCCGCTCCGCCACGGGACGGCCGGCGACACTATCGTTGCTTCGCATGTCCCACACCGAGATCGAGATCACCGCGGAGCTGGTCCGGGATCTGCTGCGCGACCAGCACCCCGACCTGGCCGATCACCTTCTGAGGTTCGGTGCGCGTGGCTGGGACAGCCAGATGTGGCGGCTCGGCGACGACCTCGCCGTCCGGTTGCCCTGGGCGACGCAGACCGCAGACGCGTTGCTGCGCAAGGAACACGCCTGGCTGCCCGCTCTCGCCCCGCACCTTCCGCTGCCGGTCCCCGTCCCGCAGCACCTGGGCGAGCCCTCCGAGCGGTTTCCGCGCCCCTGGATCGTCACCACTTGGGTGCCGGGCGAGCCTGCCGACCGCGCTCCCGCCACGCGCGCCGAGGAGGCGGCCGACGCCTTGGCCGTCTTCCTGACGGCTCTTCACCGTCCCGCCCCCGAGGGGGCACCTAGCGGTCGCGGCCGCGGAGGGCCGCTGGCGGACCATGCAGAGGGGTTCGCCGAGCAGCTCGCCTCGGCCACCGGGCTGGGACTGATTCCCGACCCGGACGCCGTCCACGCGGTCTGGGAAGACGCCGTTGCCGCGCCCGAATGGGCGGGCCCGGCACTGTGGCTCCACGGCGACCTGCATCCGGCCAACGTCCTCACCGCGGACGGCACCTTCTGCGGCGTGATCGACTTCGGCGACCTCTGCGCGGGTGATCCGGCCTGCGACCTCGCCGCCCCTTGGATCCTGCTGCCGGACGGCGCCGCCGACCGCTTCCACGGTGCCTACCAGCCGGCTGCGGACGCCGCGACCCTGCGCCGCGCCCGCGGCTGGGCGGTACTGCGTGCCCTCGGCGGCATCCTCATCGGAGACGCCGGCGTCCACGGCCGCCCCGGCGGCAAGCCCACCTGGGGCCCACCCGCCCACGCCTCACTGCGACGCCTCATCGCAACGGCCCGCTGAACGGCCGGGCCGAACAGGCCGTCGGAACCAGGCGTGCCCTCACCGCAGCTGACAGGCACAGTGGCAACGGCTGAGCGGATCCGGCCACAGCCACCGGGCGGATCAGCCGCCGGCCAGGGCCATAAGGAACTGCGTCTGCGCATCGTCCCGCCCTGCGCACATTTGGGGAGCCGCATTGAGGGCGGCCAGAGCCCGGCACCAATCCAGCACACGATGAGGAGACAGGCCAGGAACCAGCGCCGCCAGCTCCTCGATCCTCTGCTCCAGCATGGCTAGATCTGCAATACCCTCCAGCACCCAGTCCACAGCGTCGAAGTCCGGGTCACCCCACGTCGGCCTCGGATCGATTGCCACCATGCGGGCGCCCGGACCAGACAGCACGTTGGCCGGATGGAGATCACCATGCACGAGTCCCACGGGCCCACTGCCTGCAAGTTCCAGGGCCGCTGCCCGGGCCTGACCCAGTACCGTCGGGGCAAACAGGCCGTTCACGCGGGTCGCCGCCAACCTGCGATCGATCAAATCGAACAGGAAGTCGATCCGGTGTGAGAGAGGCTGTAGTACCGAGTGTTTCCCCGGCATGCGAGGCGAGGCCCGCAGGTCTCGCAGCAGGGCCGCGACCTCGGGCACATTCCAAGCGAGCTGCCGCACCGGCACTCCCGGTTCCACGCTCTCCAGCAGCATAGCCCCGACGGTGAGATCCACTGCCAGCAGAGTGACAACCGACGGCGTATCTGCCCAGGCCCTCAGGGCTTCGGCCTCCTCGCGGGCGATCAAGGGCTCCGGCGTGAGCTTCAGCCAGACCGAGACACCAGTGTCACGCTGCAAGCAGCGGAACACCCGCGAGGTGCCTCCGCCGCCCGCCGCGACAAGATCCAGATTCCAACGAGCAGCGAGTTCATGGACGAGAGTCGGCAACCCGTCACACCAACCGAGCACATCAGCGCCGAACCGAACGACGAGCCGATCCCGGACCTCCGGCGCGACGCGGGCCAACTCTCTCAACACGTCTCCCGCAGGTGGTCGATGCAGTTCCTGCGCATCCTATGAGCACGGTCTGTGTGCCCCCATCGCATTTCGCCATTACGCAGCGTGAAGAGGAATCGTTCCGAACTGCCCAATAAAGTGCTCAGGGTTGTCGACGCTTACCAATCTCGCCGCTTCTTACCCGTACCGTGTAAGAAGCCGAACTCACCATCGCCGGGCAGGCGTGTTCCTGCCCCACGCGCGCGAGCTGCTGCGCTTTGCCGAGCGCGTCCGCGTCCATGCGCACCGGCCGCCGTCCGTTGCGTGTCGACGTGATCACCTCGTGCAACGCGCAGTTGGGCCTGATGCGCGGCTTCCACCACGCGCACCCCGAGATCGAGCTCGACGCGCTGATGCTGTTCGACATCGAGACGGCCGTCGCCGCCCTCCGATCCGGTGCCGTCGCCGCGTTCTTCCGCGCCGGCGCAGCGCCCGGCCACGACGCCTCCGGGACCTGGACGCCGAGCTGGGTGATTCCGCACTGAACACCGCCGCGTCTGCGAACAACGTGGCCGGAGCGACGGACGGTGCCCCGGGGGCAGGCATGGCTGTCCGAGCTGCCGAGAGAGCTACCGTTAAACCAATGGCGTCCCCGTGGACGTGCCTCATAACTTGTGCGCTTGTGACTGATGACCCGAAGGTGCGCCCGAATCGCCATGACCTTGGGCGGGTGTTCAACGAGGTGCCGGAGCTCTACGACCGAGTCCGGCCGGGGTACCCTGACGAGCTGTTCGCGGACCTTGTCACCGTCACCGGCATGGACGAAGGGTCGTCGGTGCTGGAGGTGGGCTGCGGTACCGGTCAGGCGACGCGTTCGCTGGCAGCGCTCGGATGCTCAGTGACCGCCATCGAGCCGGGCAGGGAAATGGCCGCACTCGTCCGCCAACGGATCGCCACCTTCGGCAACGTCGAAGTCGAGACGTCGACGTTTGAGGAGTGGGACGACCGCGGTGGACGCTTCGATGTGCTCGTGGCTGCGTCGTCGTGGCACTGGGTCGACCCGTCGATCGGCTGGCAACGAGCGCACGACGTGCTCTGTCCCGGAGGTTGGATGGCACTGCTCGGCCACGTCGTTGTCCGCCGGCCGGGAGAGCTGGAGGTGTACGCCGAGACCGCCGACCTCCACGAGCGGTTCTGCCCCGGGAACCCCGGTTGGGGCCATCCGCCGCTGGAGGACGTCGTGCGCACCACCGACGAGGGTTGGGGACTGGTCGAAGGTTCCGGCGGATTGTTCGGCCCAACGATCGTGCGCTGGTACCCGACCGTTCAGTGGTTCAACGGGGACGGCTTTGCCGATCTCCTTCGCTCGACGTCGCTGTACCGGAGGCTCGACCGCGACGTCCGTGAGCCCTTGCTCGACGCGATCGCCGAGCGCATCCGCACGCGGATGGGCGACCGGGCTTCACGCCGTTACCTGAGCGTCCTCCGTGTCGGACAGCGCGTCGAGTGAGCCCAGTGGTTCAGCGGTAACGGACCCGCCGCACTTTCATGCCTGCCTGCCGAAGGCGCCGTGGGTTCCGGTGAAAGCACCTCAGTCACGCTGTACTCACGGCCGACGTGCCGGTAAGAACCGTGTCACCAACCGCAAACGGCGGTGATCTGGACGGGGTGCCAGGCAGCTCGAAGAAAACAGGTGGCACGCAGTCGTGCGCTCCGCCTACCTTCCGCCCGTGACTGGTGATCCGAAGCGCTTATCGAGTTGCCCACCCGCGACATCCACGGAACCGACCGTGCCGGCCTCCGACGAGCCGACAACGGTGGCCGATCGTCCACCGGCGCGACCCGGAACCACCGAGGGATTGTTCTCGGGGCGGTACGCGGCCGCCACCTCCAGTTTCGCCGCGGTGATGTTCCTGACGGGGCTTGCCGCGCTGGCCGTGGTCCCCACACTGCCGACGGCCGCACGAGACCTGGACGGGGTCTCGCTCTACCCGCTGGTGGCGGGATGCTTCGTAGCCGCGAGTCTGCTCGGTGGAGTGCTGGGCGGTCATTGGGCAGACCGCGCCGGGGCACAGCGTCCGCTGGCGGTCGGCATGGTGCTGGCGGTAGCCACCCTGTGGGTCTCGGGCGCCAGCACGTCGATCTGGCAGCTGGCAGCCGGGCGCTTCCTGGACGGGCTGGCGGGTGGGATGGTCGCGGTGTCGATCAACACCGTCATCGGCCGGGTCTACCCTGACCGCCTGCGCCCGCGCGTTCTGGCGTTGATGAGTGCCTGTTGGATCGTCCCGTCGCTCGTCGGTCCTCCGCTTTCTGTGCGATCTGGCGGGTGCAACAGCCTACGGACGACGACACCATCGACCTCTTCGCTCCCATTCCGGCCGTACGGACCGGCGATCTTGTGGGATGCGCGCGCGTGTCGGTAAAGGGGCAGTTGCTCGACCGGCATCAGCACGCTACGCGCTCGCGTGCGAGACGAACGCGGCCCACTCCTCGCGTCCGATCCGCAACGTGGGCCCGTCGGCCGGGGCCTTGGAGTCCCGTACGTACACCGAGACATGGGCCACGGCCACCTCCACGCAGTCACCGCCATCCGATCCGCTGTAGCTGCTCTTGAACCAGTGCAGTCTGTCCACGTTCTGGTTCACCCGCTCCATGCTCATGTCTCTCCCACCAGCCGTTCGATGAGCCGCGCAGACTCTTCGACGTTCAGTGCCTGCGATCGCAGCTTGCCATATCGCAACCCGAACGTACTGACCTCCGCCGGATCACTCACCGTGCACCCGACACCTTGCGACTCGAAGTACCCGAGGTGCTGATGCTCCTTCGTCTGCACAGTCACAAACGGACCGTTCTTACCAGGATGGAACCCTCGCCCCGAAGGCATCACCTGGACCTCAACGTTGCGCAACCTGCCTACCTCCAGCAGGCGTTCCCATTGGCCGCGCATGACCACCGCACCGCCCACAGGATCGCGCAGCGCCTCCTCCCCGATGATGAACGACAGCTCCGCCATCGGGTCGCGCGTCAGCAGCTTCTGGCGGCTGAGTCGTGCCTCCGTGTGCTGGTCCACGATCTCCTCACCGAACGGCGGGCAGTGACCGGCGAACACCGCTCGTGCGTACGCCTCCGTCTGCAACAGGCCCGGGACCAGTAGTGGATCGTACGAGAAGCGGCTCAGCACCTCCGCCTCGACGGCCGCGAAGTTGCGGAAGAACCGGGGGAGTTTGGCCCGGTCCACATCGGGCTGGAGCACCTCCAGAACACCACGCGCGTCCAGTACCCGTTCCGCGGCCTCGGTGAACGCCTCCTTCGCCGGGCGGCGTCCCTGCTCGACCGAGGCGACCTGTTCCAGCGAGTAACCGATCGCCTGCCCCAGCGCCTGCTGGTTCAAGTCCGCCCGTTTGCGCAGATGCCCCAGGAGCGTGCCGTAGGCCACCCAAACTCCCGGCAGGTCGCCGTCCTGCCGCGCCTTCGCACGTGCCCTGCCGCTGTTCCCGGTCTCCCGCACCTGCCTCACATCCCTTTCCGCCACCGGTTCCTCCCGAGCCCGCTCCGGTCCCGACTCCACCTGGACGGGGATACGTTCAACGGGAGGGCTGTTTGCCGGGACACGGCCGCCACTTGTCCAGCACCCGTACAAGGCCCGTACAGCCAGACCGTCACGCCGTGGGCGAGCTCCGTACCGCCTCGGCCGGTACGGCCGAAAGCCCTGGTCGGGCCGTGTTTCGGCAGCTCAGGATGGCGCCGTGAAGCCACAGGAAGACATCCGTGAACCAGGCACCTCGCACGGTGAGTTGTGCCTCCGGCTCAGCAGTACCCCGCGCGGTGCGCGGTTGGCGCGTGCCCTCGCCGTGCAGCAGCTCACCGAGTGGTGCGCCTGTCCTCACGACTCCGACCTCGCCCGTACGGTCGCTCTGGTCACGGCCGAACTCGCGTCCAACGCGGTCACCCATGGCGGCTTGCCCGGCCGCGACTTCCGGCTGACCGTGCGGCTCCTGGCGGAAACCGTCCGTATCGAGGTCACCGACACCCGCCCCGAACGCCTGCTGCCCGCCACCGCGCCCGGGCCCGTCGGCCCGGACGCCGTATCGGGGAGGGGCCTGGTCCTCGTCGACGCGTACGCGGCCCGCTGGGGGTGCAGCGTCCGGGACGCGTACACCAAGTGCGTGTGGGCGGAGGTGCGGCGGTAGGCGTCGGTCTGTGCTGCGTCGGTGCGTCGGTGCGTCGGTGCGTCGGTGCGTCGCGGTGTCGCGGTGTCGCGCGAGCCTGCCGACGGGCGTTCCGGATCATCCGCCGTCATGAGGGCACGACCTGGGCACGGCAGGCGGTCGCGGGCCATTCGTCTTCCGATTGCGGGCGGGGCGGCCCGGAGATCCCGGCCGCCCCGCCCGCGCACGTGACCCTGGACGTCAGCCCGCCCCTGGGAGGGACTTCAGCGCGGCTCGGGCCTCGTCGAGGATGCGCTCGATCAGTTCCTCGCACGAGGGCAGGTCCTCGATCAGCCCCGCCGCCCTGCTCGGGCGCTGCGGTCCGGAACACGCGGCGTACACCAGGCCCGAGCTGCTCGCCCTGAAGCACCTCCCCGGCGTGGACCTGCTCGTGGACGACCACGATGCGCGCATCGGGGCCACGATCGACGCCGCCGGGCCCGGGGACAGGGCGGGACTGCTGCGGGGCGTGGCACGTGGGGCCGTCGACTGGTCCCTCGCCCCCGGGACGGCAGGACGCCGGCGCCGCATCGTGTTCCGTTTCCTCTCCACTCCCGTCGAAGTCCGCGGAGACGAAAGCGTCCGGGCGGTGCGTGCCACCGGCGGCGCCGGTGAGCAGGAGATCCCGGCCGGCCTGGCGCTGCGGGCGGTCGGCCACCGCGGAGCGCCCCCGGCGGGACTGGCGTTCGACGAGGACACCGGGACCGTTCCGCACGAGCGCGGCCGGGTGCCGGGCAGGCCCGGGGCCTACGTCGTGGGCTGGATCAAACGCGGGCCTTCGGGAGGCATCGGAGCCAACCGCAGGTGCGCGGCCGAGACGGTCGGCACCCTGCTGGCCGACGCGGTCGCGGGCATACTGTCCACGCCGTCCGGCGGACCGAAGGCATTCCGCCGCCTCGCACGCCGCCGGCGCCGCTGACTCCCCACCCTCGACACCGTCGAATCGGCGTTCCCGTCATCGAGCCCGCGTTCCCAACCTCGAAGCGGGCCTCGACGCCGAAGCGGCGCAGACTTCGCCGGACCGCCCGGTGGAAGGCGGCGCGCCGGGCCGGATCGTGCCGCGTGCCTCCGGGACGGAGGTCGGAGACCACCGGCCGAGGGCGCCCTCGGCCCGCGCCCCGCGCCGCCGTGCCGCACTTTCCCCGCCGCTGCTCCTTTTCGGCACGGATTTCACCAACCCGCCGGGACGCGATGACGATGACACAGGGTGCCGGGAACACCTCCATTACGCTGCGTAGACGTACCGAATTGATCTCGTGCGGCGCCGCCGCTCCCGAGGGGCATCTCAGGCTCCCTCCGCCCACACGAAGGAGTTCCCATGGCGTCCGAACGTTTCCAGAAGGCACTGGAAAAGATGATGGAGTACCAGCCCAAGGACAACCCCGACATCGCGTCGCACACGAAGCTCATCGAGTACTACGAGGAACTCGCGCCCGACCTGCCGAGTCTGATCGTCGAATTCCCGTTCGGTGACATCTATTCCCGGCCGGCCCTGGACAAGAAGCAACAGGCCCTGGTCACCATCGCGGGACTGACGGCCTTCGGCACCGAGCCGCAGCTCGAACTGCACATCAACACAGCCTTCAACGTCGGTCTCACGAAGGACCAGGTCGTCGGGGCGATCATCCACCTGATTCCCTACGTCGGCTATCCGAAGTGCCTGAACGCCCTGACGCTCGTCAAAAAGGTGCTCGCCGAGCGCAACGACGTCGAATAGGACGCGCCGACAGCCGAGATCGGTCTCGCGTCACAAAGGAGATCGTCATGCATCTGGTGATCGGCCTCGGGTCGATCGGCGGAAACCTCGGCACCCACCTCGCCGAAAAGCGCCGCGAGGTCTACGGCTACGACCTCGACACCGCGCGTCGCCGAGTGGGCGCAGGAGTCGGGCTCGGCATTCTCCGGCTCCGACCTGGCCGGACATGTCTTCCGTTTTAGGGCGACCGGACGCGAGGAACTGCCGCAGGTGGAGCGGTGTACGCGTCCCCCCTCTTCCTCGGTGACCACGTCCTCGGCCCGGTCGGCACACCGGCGCTTCGCCCCCATGCCCTCGGCGAGGACGCCCTGGACGAGGCGTGGCCCCGCCCGGTGCTGGAGGGTACGACCCGTAGCCGAGGGTGGACGACGACATCCGGGCGGGCCGGTACCGCCGCCCGGTGAGGAGCGCGAGCGGGCTCGGGCGGGAGGCGGGGCGGGGACTCCGTTCACTCACCGGGGCTGAGGAGGAGCAGGGCGATGTCGTCGCCGGGGGTGGGGGCGCGGCGGATGAGGAGGTCGGCCATGGCGCCGAGGTCGGCGGGGTCGGCGTGTTCGACCAGCCCGGCGAGGGCCGCGGTGGCGTCGTCGATGTCGGTTCCGGGGGCTTCGACGAGCCCGTCGGTGTAGAGGGCGAGCACACAGCCCGGCGGCAGGGGGAATTCCAGGGTCGGGTAGCGGGTGTCCGTCTCGATACCGAGCAGGAGACCGGGTGAAACCGGGAGGAGTTGGGTGCGTCCGTCGGCATGGCGCAGCAGCGGCGGCGGGTGGCCGGCGGTGGCCAGGCACGCGCGGTGGGCGGCGAGGTCGAGATGGACGTAGAGGCAGCTGGTGAACAGGCCGGGGTCGAGGTCGGTCAGCAGGCGGTTGGTGCCGGCCAGGACGTCGGCGGGGGACGCGCCCACGGTGGCGTGGGCGTGGACGGCGGTGCGGACCTGCCCCATGAGGGCCGCGGCGTCCACGTTGTGTCCCTGTACGTCGCCGATGGCGGCACCGGCCGTGCGCTCGTCGAGACGGATGAGGTCGTAGAAGTCGCCGCCGATACCCAGGCCCCGGGTGGCCGGAAGATAGCGGGCGGCGACCTTCAGACCGGGGATGCGGGGGAGCGTGTGCGGCAGGAGGGCGGACTGCAGGCGGTGGACGAGGTGGTGTTTGGCGTCGTAGAGACGGGCGCGGTCCAGGGCCTGCCCGACCAGACCGGCCAGCGACGTGAGAACGGCGCGCTCGCCGGGCGGGAAGGCATGAGGCCGGCTGTAGGCGAGGAGGAGGGAGCCGATGGGGCGGCCGGACGCGATCAGCGGCAGAAAGGCCCAGGAGGCCATTCCGTCCTCGTGCACGGTGGACGGGTAGGCGTGCCGGAGTTCCGCGAAGGTCGCGAAGAAGTCCGGGACTCCGGTGGTGAGGACCTTGCTGCCGGGGATGTCCGAGCTCAGGGTGACGGCGTCGAAGCGGTCCACGATGTCGGCGCGGTAGCCGCGGTGGCCGCGGATCTTCAGGCGGCCGTTCTCGGCCGTCATCAGCACCATGGCCTGTGCGCCCAGAGCGGGCAGCAGCTGGTCGGCACTCTGCTCGACCACGTCCTGCACGCCGACGGCCTCGGTGAGGGTGGAGGCCAGATGCATCAGGTGGTACAGCAGAGTGGCGCGGCTGGGACCCGCGGCCGGCGCGGCCGGTGATGCGGGAGCGGTCTCGGACGGGTCGGCGCCGGTGATGCGGACGCTGATGCCGGAGCGGTCCGGGTACAGCTCGAAGGACAGCCACGTATCCGGGGGGCGCAGGACCGTGAACGCCTGCGGCCGGCGGCTGACCATCGCGGCCCGGTAGCGGTCCTCGACCTGCGGGACGTCCATCCACGGCAGCGCTTCCCAGGGCAGGGCACCCACCAGCTCGGCCTGATCGGCACCGACGAGCTCGGCGGCGGCCGGGGTGATGAAGGTGATGCGGCCGTCCGTGTCCAGTGCGCAGGACCCTCCGGGCAGGCGATCGACGAAAGCCGTGATCGCTGCCGCCTCGGCGGGGGAGAGGAGGCGTCCGGCCGGCGGGGGCAGGGTCCGCGGCCGGGCGGAGGGCAGGAGCGGATCACCGCGGTCCGCGGCCTGCCGCAGGAGGTTGCCCAGGTGACGGCAGCCCGTCTCGATGGCGTCACGCGCGCGCCGGCTCAACTGCGGTGGGTGGGCCCCGGGCCACAGCAGCACCAGCCCGCCCTGAAGGGCCGTCCCGGAAGCGACCGGGGCGGCTGCCAGCGCGAAGTCGTACGGCAGCACGAGCGCCGGCCGCGGGTAACGGCGCGCCATCTCCTCCTGACCGCCGATCCACACCAGGCGCCGCTCGCGCACGGCGTCCGCCACCGGCATCGGGTCGGACAACGCGATCCGCCGCCACGGGGCCACGAACTCATGCGGTGTCCCCGCCACGATGGCCAGCCACAAAGCGTCGTCGCCCGGTGGCAGCACATACAGCAGCCCTCCGAACGCACCGGTCTCCCGCACCACGGCGGCCATCGCGGCGTCCATCAACGGTCCACTCGAACCCGCGGCAGCGAAGAGGCCGGCACGGTTGCGCCCCGCCCGGCCGCGTCGAGCGGCAGCCGTCGGGAACCCCGTGCCCACCGGAAGTGAATCCCGGCCGCTCCACCACCGCTGTCCGCCCACGTCCCGCACTGCGGCCGGCCCGCCCGGGCCCGTCGCCGGGCCGGTGGCGCCGAGTGCGCCGGCTTCCGGTCGTCGACCACGGCGGCACAGGGGCATCCGCCGGTCCGCTCCGTGGAAGAAGGCTCACTTCTCTGCCGGACGACGGCCACGTCCCGCGGTGCGCCCTCGGTGATCCGCCGGCGGTGCTGCCGTGCCCGCCCCGTCGCGTGCGGGCGCGCTGGACGGCGGTAGCGGCTGCGGTGTCCGACCGGCTTCGGCAGGGCCGCACCACGCCGGCCACACCGAACATCACCCATACGGGGACACTACGCCCGACTCGCCGCGACGGCATATCGCCCTCCGCGAGACGCGAACGACGGCAAAGGGCGCCGACGCGTAGGCGTAAACGTGGACGAGTCCGCCGACGCGCGTCAGCGGACCGGCCCCCGCTGTCGGAGCGTTCCGGTCACGGGGGCTTGCTCGCCCCCCCGCCCGGGTGCGCTACGCGTCGTCGGTGCGGGAGCGCCGATCGGCGCGGCGTCGTAGGTACAGCGGCAGCACGTACCAGCAGAGGCCGAACCACAGCATGACCCCGCCGGCGAGCACCTCGGCGAGGACACCGGGAACCACCACACGGAGAATCAGCAGGAGCGTGCAGCCGATGGTCAGCGCGAGGAGGACCATGCCGCACATCATCAAGCGGCCGGCGGCCTCCACGAGCTCGTCCTTCATGCGCTGGCCGGACAGGAAGCGGTGGATGGAGACGGGGGCTATGAGTGATCCCGTGGCTGACGCGCCGAGCACCACGGTGATGACGTAGAGGACGCGGTCGAACGTCTCCAACTCCCTGAACAGCGGGGTGAAGGCCACACTGAGCAGGAATCCGAAAAGGATCTGCACGCCCGTCTGGGTGACCCGCGTCTCCTGCAGGATCTCGTTCCAGCGCCGATTGACCTGCTCACGCGCTGTTTCCGGTGCTTCGGCGCCGGGTTCCGGACTGCGGCTGTCGTGGCGCGCGCAGCAGGCGGTGTTCTCCCCCGCCGACTCGACCGGCTGCTCCGTCATGGTCATGGCATCCTCCGGCTCTCAGGAGATCGGTTGCCCCCTCCGGGCCCCTCCACGCAGGTTCCGGCCGTCTCAGGTGCCGGGACCGGAGTACTCGACCACGGCACAGCCGACACCGGGCTCACCCTTCCCACGCGGGCCGGACCGAGCCACGGGCTCATCGGGACGCCTTCACCGTCGACGAAGCCGTCGGACACCTGACGCGTGAGGCGGACTCGGGCGCCCTGGACCGCGCGGCCTGCGACCTGGTGCTCCGGGCAGCCGGCAGACGGCCCTCCCGGCCCCGTCGTCCGGCGGGGCTCACGGCGCGGGAGGTCGAGGTACTGCGCCTGGCCGCCCGGGGGATGACCAATCATCAAATAGGCGCGGAGCTGTCCATCTCGAGCCGCACCGTGGGCCATCACCTCGGGCACATCTACGACAGGACCGGGCGGCGAACCAGGGCCGGGGTGGCCGTCTTCGCCATGGAGCAGCAACTCCTGCCCTGAGCGCCGATCCGCAGGGCGGACGCCGCGGCTGTCGCCCGGGCGGAGGCGACGGCCCGTGCCCTTCGCGGACAGGAGCGCGTGTCCGGTGCGGGCTCCATGCGGCGGTCTTCGACACGTCGCATCCCCTGGACCGCGATTTCCCGGACCACGGCCGTCCCTCACGCGTGACCGTGCTGCGGCTGCCGCGGTCCGCCGTATCGCTGCCCGGTGACAGAACCGACCGGCTGGTGGCCGTCCGGCCGCCCACCCGGGCCGGTGCGGGCGTCGCCGCGATGCGCCGCCGTCGGCCACAATGCACCCGCACCGACTTCGCCGCCCCGCGACCACCGCACCGGACGATCGGCGAGATCGTCACCTTGTGGGGGTTCCGGCACCCCGCCGACTTCAGCCGTACCGTCCGGCGCGCCCACGGAGTGTCCCTCGGCGTTCCGGCGCACGGCCGAGTCGGCGCCCCGGCAGCTCCGCGCACGGGCGGCGAAGAATCCGCAGGCCGTGTCTCAGGCCCTCTGCAACCGAGCCGTGCTCTGTCGTACCACCAGGTGGGTCGCCAGTTCGATGCGCTGTGCCGCCGTGCCGGGGTCGTCCGGGCGGAGGAGCATGCGGGTGGCCTCCTCGGCCATGCGCCGCAGGGGCTGGTGGACCGTGGTGAGGGGCGGGCTCGACCACTGGGCCAGTGGTACGTCGTCGTAGCCCACCACCGACAGGTCCTCCGGTACGCGCAGGCCCCTGACCCTGGCCGCCTCCAGGACGCCGAGTGCCTGGAGGTCGCTGCCCGCGAAGATCGCCGTCGGCCGGCCGGGGCCGTTCAGCAGGTCCATGGTGTGTGCGAAGCCGCTCTGTACGTGGAAGTCGCCGAAGCGCATCAGACGCGGGTCGGTCTCCAGCCCCGCCATCGCCATGGCGGAGCGGTAGCCGTCGAGGCGGGCGAGCGAACAGAGCATGTCCTCGGGGCCGGTGATGATCGCGACCCGCTCGTGACCGAGGTCGGTGAGATGGCGGGTGGCGGCGAGGCCGCCGGCCCAGTTCGCGGAGCCGACCGAGGGGACGTCGGGGTCGGGGTCGCCCGCCGGGTCGATGACGACGAGGGGGATGGCCGCCGCTCTGAGCTGGCGTTTGATGTCCTCCGGGAGGGTGGAGAGGACCAGCACGACGCCGAGCGGCCTGCGTTGCAGCACGCCCGGGAGCCACTCCGGAGCGGGGGTGTGCCGGGTGCCGCTCTCGGTGAGCGCCACCGTCGCGCGGTTCTCCTTGGCGACGCTCTCCACGCCCCGGATCAGCTCCATCGCCCAGACGCTCTCCAGCTCGTGGAAGACGAC
The DNA here is from genome assembly GCF_045209715.1 of Streptomyces sp. NBC_01635. Classification (NCBI taxonomy): domain Bacteria; kingdom Bacillati; phylum Actinomycetota; class Actinomycetes; order Kitasatosporales; family Streptomycetaceae; genus Streptomyces; species Streptomyces sp. NBC_01635. The sequence goes on from NZ_CP109277.1 coordinate 8,331,175, forward strand.
TTCGATGAGCGGGGAGCGGGAGGCCGGCTGGGCGCGACGGCGGTAGCCGTGGACGTCCAGCAGCCGTTCCACCTTGGCTCGGGTCGTGCGAGAGACGTCCGATCGGCCGTTGAGGACCTTCGAAACTGTCGGCATCGAAACGCCGGCCTCTTTCGCCACCGTGGCCAGGGTGACTCTGCCGCTCGTCTCGTGGTCATCGTGCATAAACGCAGGGTACGACACCGTGCGTCGATAACGGTTTGAGTGAGTGCCGACTCGACCGTTGACCGAGACTCCCGTCTGACCTACTGTCCCACGGCATGGACTTTCGGTGATGAGGCCGAAACTTTCGAGAGGCGAACGATGAAGACACGTGCGCGCTTGCCCAGACTGGTCGCCGGTGGTGCGACGCTCACCCTGGCACTGACCCTTTCGGCCTGCGGTGACGGGGGCGGCGGGGCGTCGTCGGACGACGGCAAGATCCATGTCCTTGTCTACGGGGACGCCACCAACAAGGTCGAGAAGCAGCTCGTCGACACGTTCAACAAGACGTCCGACGTCAAGGTCGTCCTCGACACCATCCCCGGTGCGGACTACCAGAAGAAGCTTCAGACGATCATCAGCACCCCCCAGGCCCCGGACGTCTTCTTCAACTGGGGCGGCGGCAGCATCAAGCCGTTCGTCAAGGCCGATCTGCTGATGCCGCTGGACGACTTCATCAAGAAGGACCCGGGCCTGGAGGACAACTTCCTGCCGTCCGTCTTCAACAACGCCGTCGTCGACGGCAAGCCGTACGGCATCCCGATGCGCGGCACCCAGCCGGTCCTGCTCTTCCACAACAAGAAGGCCCTCGACAAGGCGGGCGTCAAGCCGCCGAAGACCTGGGACGAACTGCTCGACGCGGTCGGGAAGCTCAAGAACGCGGGCGTCACGCCGATCGCGCTCGGCGGCGGCGACGTCTGGCCGACGCAGATGTGGTTCCAGTACCTCTACGACCGCGTGGCCGGCCCCGGGCTGTTCGAGAAGGCCGTCGGGGGCGACAAGAGCGCCTGGGAGAGCGCGGACAGCAAGAAGGCCCTGGGCATGATCAGGGAGCTCGTCGACGCCGGCGCCTTCGGCAAGAACTACGACTCCGTCAAGTACACCAACGGCGGCTCGGTCCAGCTGGTGTCCTCGGGCAAGGCCGGCTTCGAGCTGATGGGCTCCTGGTACTACTCCCAGCAGCTGACGGACCACAAGGCGTTCGCCGAGAAGGACCTCGGCTACACCGCCTTCCCGACCATCGAGGGCGGCAAGGGCGACCCGGCCGACGTCGCCGGCAACACCAACAACTACTACTCGGTGATGAAGAAGACCGAGCACCCCGAGGCCGTCGCCGAGTTCCTGAAGCTCATGTACTCCGACGACTTCGTCAAGGCGCAGCTGGACATCGGCAACCTGCCGACCACGACCAACACCGACAAGTTCATCGACACCTCGGGCACCCCCGAGTACTCGCGCTTCCAGTACGACCTGGTCGCCGGTGCCCCGTCGTTCCAGCTGTCCTGGGACCAGGCGTACCCGCAGAAGGCCAGCTCGGACATGCACAAGGCCATCCAGCAGTTCTTCAACGGACAGCTCGACGCGGACGGCTTCATCAAGGCCATGCAGGCCCTCCCGACCGAGTGACGAACGGCTCATGACCACTCAGACCAAGAGCGCTCCGCCCGCCGCCGGACCCCGCAAGGGGCCCCGGCGGCGGCCGCCCGCCTCGTCCGCAACGACGGTGGGCCGCCCCGGCTTCGCCTGGGCGCTGCCCGCCGCAGTGTTCTTCGCCCTCTTCGCGATCGTCCCGCTGATCATGGTGGCGGTGCTGTCCTTCATGAGCTGGGACGGGATCGGCTCGCCCCAATTCGTCGGCACGGACAACTGGTCGCGCCTGATGGACGACCCGGTGATGCTCGAGAGCATCTGGCTGACCCTGCTCCTGACCGTGCTCGGCGTGGTCATCCAGACGCCGCTGAGCATCGTGCTCGGCGTCTGGGCCGCCGGCCACCAGCGCAACCGGGCCGTGCTGTCCGTCATCTACTTCATCCCGCTGCTGCTGTCCGCGACGGCCGTCTCCGTGCTGTGGCGGGCGCTGCTCGACCCGAACTTCGGCATCCCGGCCGACGCCACCTGGCTGTTCGGCGACGGCAACCTGTTCGGTGAACAGGCCACCGCCATCGGGGTGCTGGCCTTCGTCAGCACCTGGCAGTTCACCCCGTTCCACACACTGATCTATCAGGGCGCCGCCCGGGCCGTCCCGCAGGTGCTCTACCAGGCGGCCGAGATCGACGGGGCGGGCCGCTACCGGCAGTTCTTCCACATCACCCTGCCGCAGCTGCGCAACTCGATGATCACCTCGATGATCCTGATGATCGTCGGCGGTCTGACCACCTTCGAGACGGTCCTCATCCTGACCCAGGGCGGCCCCGGCACCGACACCACCATCAGCGCCTACTACATGTACGACAAGGCGTTCAAGGGCTTCGACTTCGGCGCCGGCTCCGCCATCGCCCTGGCCCTGGTCGTCGCGGCCACCATCATCTCGCTGATCGTCGTGCGGGTCTCCGGCTACGACAAGATGCGCAGCACCATGGAGGGTGTGTCATGAGGCGCCGTCCCCACTACCTGGCCGGCGCCGGCTCGCTCTTCTGGCTCTTCCTGGTAGGCCTGCCGCTGTACGTGATGCTCGCCGCGACCGTGCGCACCCGCCAGGACTACGCCGAGAACGGCCCGGTCTCGATCCCGGACAGCTTCACCCTGGACAACTACACCGGCGCCTTCGACTCGGGCTTCGGCCAGTACTTCTTCAACACGCTCGTCGTCACCGGCTGCGTGATCGGCATCGTGCTGCTGCTGGTCCCGCCGCTCGCCTACGCGATCGTACGCAGCCGCGGCCGGACCACGTCGGCGATCTTCCGGCTGTTCCTGCTCGGCCTCGCCATCCCCGCCCAGGCCGTCATCGTGCCGATGTTCTACCTGATCAGCGAAGCCGGGCTGTACGACAACCTGCTGGGCGTCATCCTGCCCACGGCCGCGTTCTGCCTGCCGATGTCGGCGCTCATCCTCAGCGGCGCGATGCGCGACATCTCCCCGGAGCTGTACGAGGCCATGGCCATGGACGGCGCCTCCCCGCGGCGCATGTTCTTCCAGCTCGTACTGCCGCTGTCGAGGGGCGGACTGTCCACGATCGTGGTCTTCTCCGCGCTCCAGGCGTGGAACGGCTTCCTGTTCCCGCTCGTCCTGACCCAGTCCGACTCCGCCAAGGTGGTCACCCTGGGTCTGTACAACTTCCAGACCGAACACGGCATCGACATCCCCGGCCTGCTGGGAGCCGTGGTGCTGTCCATGGTGCCCATCCTGCTCGTCTACCTGTTCGCCCGTCGCGCCCTGGTCCAGGGTCTGATGGGCGTCGGAGGAAAGTGACTGCCGACGTGGCCGTAGAGACCACCCCCGAAATCCCCCTCTGGAACGACCCCGACCGCCCCGTCGCCGCCAGAGTCGACGCGCTGATCGGCGCGATGACCCTGGACGAGAAGATCGCCCAGCTGTACGGCGTGTGGGTCGGCGCGTCCGCCAACGGCGGCGAAGTGGCCCCGCACCAGCACGACATGGAGGAGGCCGTCGACCTCGACGCGCTTCTGCCCGCCGGACTGGGCCAGTTGACCCGCCCCTTCGGTACCGCACCCGTCGACCCGGCGCTCGGCGCGCTCTCCCTGCTGCGCACCCAGTCCCGTATCACCTCGGCCAACCGCTTCGGCATTCCCGCCGTCGCGCACGAGGAGTGCCTGGCCGGCTTCGCCGCCTGGGGCGCCACCGCCTACCCCGTCCCGTTGTCCTGGGGCGCCACCTTCGACCCGGACGTGGTGCGCCGGATGGCCACCGCCATCGGCCGCGACATGCGGTCCGTCGGCATCCACCAAGGTCTGGCCCCGGTCCTCGACGTGGTGCGCGACGCCCGCTGGGGCCGGGTGGAGGAGACCATCGGCGAGGACCCCTACCTCGTCGGCACCATCGGCACCGCGTACGTCCAGGGCCTGGAGTCCGCCGGGATCGTCGCCACCCTCAAGCACTTCGTCGGCTACTCGGCCTCCCGCGCCGGACGCAACCTCGCCCCTTCGCCCATGGGCGCCCGTGAACGGGCCGACGTCCTGCTGCCGCCGTTCGAGATGGCCATACGCGAGGGCGGCGCCCGCTCCGTGATGCACTCCTACACGGACACCGACGGCGTCCCCGCCGCGGCCGACGAGAACCTGCTGACCGGACTGCTCCGTGACACCTGGGGCTTCGACGGCACCGTCGTCGCCGACTACTTCGGCATCGCCTTCCTCAAGACCCTGCACGGCGTCGCGGGCGACTGGGCGGAGGCCGCGGGCGCCGCACTGAAAGCTGGCGTCGACATCGAACTGCCCACCGTCAAGACGTTCGGCGCACCGCTCGCCGAGGCCGTCGCCGACGGCCGGGTACCGGAGCCGGTCATCGACCGCGCGCTGCGCCGCGTCCTCGGCCAGAAGGCGATGCTCGGCCTGCTCGACCAGGACTGGAGCCCGGTCCCGCCCGCGCTCGAGGGCGTCGCCCTGGACGACCCCGAGGCGCTGCGCGGCAGGATCGACCTGGACCGGCCCGAGAACCGGGAACTGGCCCGCGAGATCGCCGAGAAGGCGGTCGTCCTGCTCACCAACGACGGCACCCTGCCGCTCGCCCGGCCCCGCCGCATCGCCCTGGTCGGCCCCAACGCGACCGAGGCCACTGCCGTACTGGGCTGCTACTCCTTCCCCCAGCACGTGGGCGTGCAGCACCCGGACGTCCCGGTCGGGATCGACCTGCCCACCCTGCGGGACACCCTGGCGGCCGAGTTCCCCGGCGCGGACATCACCGTCGCCCGCGGCACCGGCGTCGACGACGGAGACCTGTCCGGCACCGGCGAAGCGGTCGACGCGGCCAGGGAGGCGGACCTCGTCATCGCCGTACTCGGCGACCGCGCGGGTCTGTTCGGCCGCGGTACCAGCGGCGAGGGTTGCGACGCGGAGTCCCTCGCCCTGCCCGGCGCCCAGCAGCACCTGCTGGACGCGCTGCTCGACTCCGGCACACCGGTGGTGACCGTCCTGCTCGCCGGACGGCCGTACGCGCTCGGCCGTGCCGTCGCCGAGTCCGCGGCGATCGTGCAGTCCTTCTTCCCCGGAGTCGCCGGCACCCGGGCGATCGCCGGGGTGCTCAGCGGCCGCACCAACCCCTCCGGACGGCTCCCGGTCAGCGTGCCGCGCGGCCCGGGGTCCCAGCCGACCACCTACCTCGGTGCACGGCTCGCCCAGGTCAGCGAGGTGTCCAACATCGACCCGACGCCGGCGTTCGGCTTCGGCCACGGCCTGACGTACACGGCGTTCGCCTGGAGCGACCTCACCGTGGACGTGCGTGAGGCCCCGACGGACGGCGAGTTCACCCTCGCCCTCACCGTCCGCAACACCGGCGAACGGTCCGGCACCGAGGTCGTCCAGCTCTACCTGCACGACCCGGTCGCCTCGGTCGTCCAGCCGGTGCAGCGCCTCGTCGGCTACACCCAGGTCCTGCTGGAGCCGGGCGAGGCCCGCCGCGTCCGCGTCACGGTCCCGGCCGACGTGGCCTCCTTCACCGGCCGCGACGGCCGCCGAGTCGTCGAACCCGGGGACCTGGAACTCCGCCTCGCCGCGTCGAGCACCGACCCCCGCCTGACGGCGACGGTCACCCTGACCGGCCCGGAACGCCAGGTCGACCACACCCGCCGCTTCCACGCGGCCTTCACACAGGACCCGGCGGCACAGGTCTGATCCGGACCGCACGAGACGGCCCTCGTCCAGTCCCCCTGTCCGGGGGCCGTCTCGTGCTGAGCCCGCTTCCGTCACTTCGGGCATTCGATGGGATCGCCGAGGTGGACGCAGAGGCGGTTGCGGCCGCGTTCGGCACGGTCGAGGCGGTGGCGAGAGGCCGCACGGCTGGGGCTGCATGTCCGGACTGCGGTCGCTTCTCGGACCAAGTTCACGACCGTTACCAGCGCAGGCTGAAGGATCTTCCTCTCGCTGGGCAGGGCCTGGTGATCCGGCTGGCGGTCCGGCGCTTCATCTGCGGGTCGGCGGACCGCCATCGCCAAGCGACAGCTCTACGGCCGAGCCGGATTCGAACTGCTCCGCAAGATGATCCTGCTCCAGTAACACTCCGAGACGCCCCAAGACCTGCGCGAGAGCCGAGAAGTAGGAACAGTTGCTGCGATAGGGATCCATGCAGGTGCCCAGCCGTGGAAGGATGGCCTCATGTTGATCCGAAAGGGCGATGCCGCGTAGGCGTCCCAAAGCCGTCCGTGCGGAGCAGTGGCGGCCACGATGGCAGTGTCCGGTCCTGAGGGTCCATGGCGTCTCCGCGCGGACCCGTGCAGCGATCCGCCGGGTCGAAGACCAGGAGATGTGGCCCAACGCGGTCGCTCATGCGCTCTCTCGTTTCGAGTGGGCTTTTGAGCAGCCTGGACGTTACCTGAACGCCTCCGAGGTCTATTCGCCCGGGTTAGAGGTAGAAGATGCCCGTGATGACCTGGAGTGGGCGATGCTGCACCTTCCTCCCGGAGCCAAACGGGACTTGGGCCGACTGATCGCGCGCATCGATGAGGAATTCGAGCGCCGTACCCTGCCGGAGCCCAACAACATCGAGTGGACAATGGCGGGCTGGTGGTGGACCAGAATGCGTGAACGCTGACGGGCCCCGGGCTCGTGACTCTTCCCTGCAATCGAACGACACCGTCACCCTCCGCGACGACTCCCCAAGATCTGTGCCAGAACCCGGTTCTCGTGAACAAAGCCAGTCTCGGATCGGGAAGAACGGGCCAAAGAGGAGGGCGGGGGTCAGATAGTGAGCTGTTGTGGGTCTCCCGGGACGGGCCCGGGCACCAGGTATGTGAAGTACTCGGTCTGGATGATCTTTCGGCGGGCTTCTTCGGGGAGGCGGGCGAGGATTCCGGGCAGGGGGCGCTCGCGGGCGACCTCGCCCTGATGCGCGAGGATCGCGCGCCACTTCACGTCTCCATGTCCGTACCTGGACATGCCGGTGGGGCATCACCCACGACCGCGACGTGAACGCCGCGAAGAAACTTCTGGCCACCGGACTGGCAGTAGCAGCCTGTGGAGACGGTGCGAGACCTCAACGGAGCACTCCGGGCGGGCAGTCGTCGATGAAGCAGGAACCCCGGCGGGCGACCGCCGGAATCCCCCGCCCTTAGACCATGTAGGACACGGTCTAAAACACTGATAGTCCGGTGAGGGTCGTGAAGCGGTCCAGGGCCGCCACTCCCGTCACCGAGTTGCCTCGCTCGTCCAGGCCGGGTCCCCATACGCAGAGCGTGCAGTGGCCGGGGACGACGGCGATGATGCCACCGCCGACGCCGCTCTTGCCGGGCAGGCCCACGCGGTAGGCGAAGTCGCCCGCGGCATCGTACGTTCCGCAGGTGAGCATGATCGCATTGACCTGTTTGGCCTGACTCTGGGTCAGCAGACGGGTGCCGTCGGCGCGGATGCCGTGCCGGGCGAGGAAGCCGGTGGCCAGGGCGAGGTCGGCGCAGGAGGCCTCGATGGAGCACTGGCGGAAGTACTGGTCGAGGAGGACCGGGACCGGGTTCCCGATGTTCCCGTACGACGCCATGAAGTGGCCGAGCGCGGCGTTGCGGTCGCCGTGGGCGGACTCGGAGGCGGCGACGCCTTTGTCGATGGCGAGCTCCGCGTTGCCGCTCTCCGCGCGCAGGAACTCCAGCAGGGTGCCTGCCGCGTCGCCGGTCTGGGTGTGGAGGCGGTCGGTGACGACGAGTGCGCCGGCGTTGATGAACGGATTGCGCGGGATGCCGTTCTCGTACTCCAACTGCACCAGCGAGTTGAAGGGGTTGCCGGAGGGCTCGCGGCTGACGTGCTCCCACAGTGTGTCGCCCTCGCAGGCCAGGTCGAGGGCGAGGGTGAAGACCTTGGAGATGGACTGTGTGGAGAACGGCTGCCGCCAGTCCCCGACTCCGTGCACCGTGCCGTCCAGCTCCGCGACGGCCATGCCGAACCGGTGCGGGTCGCATGCCGCGAGCGCCGGGATGTAGTCGGCGGGCCGACCACGCCCGGGCATGCTCTCGATCTCGGCGGCGATGCGGTGCAGAAGCGGCTGGAAGGTGTGGGACGAGGCCATGGTCGCCATTGTGCCGTCGGACCCTCCGGGGTGTGCCATGGGGTGGAGCTGGGCTGGGCGGGGGCGGGTGGTTCGTGGCTGGTCGCAGTGTGCGAATCAGCCTTAGAGGGCATCTGATCAATGTTCACGCGGATGTGAGTGGGATGTCCGTTTCGATTCGCCACGTTGGTGCGGATTCTCCGGTCAGTTCGCGGGACATTTTGTTAGCCATCGCCCAGTGGATCATCGTCTGGGATCGCTGCGGCAGGGCTTCGTAGTCCCGTGCCAGGCGGCGGTGCTGCGTCAGCCAGCCGAAGGTCCGCTCGATCACCCACCGCTTCGGTAACGGCTCGAACCCTTTCGCCCGTGGCCGCTGTACCACCTCGACATCGATGCCCAGCCGGGCGCCGTGGTTGAAGATGCTGTTCTGGTAACCGCCGTCGGCCCAGACCTTGGTGACGCCGGGGTGTGCCGCAGCCAGCTCGTCGAGCAGCAGCTTGCCGCCGGTGGTGTCGTGCGCATTCGCGGCGGTGACCAGGACAGCGAGCACCAGGCCGAGCGTGTCGGTGATCAGGTGCCGCTTGCGTCCTTTGATCTTCTTGCCGGCGTCGATGCCCTGGCTGGTCTCGGCGACGTTTGCCGAGGTCTTCACGCTCTGCGCGTCGACCACGGCCGCGGTGGGCTCCGCGCTGCGGCCGTGAGCCCGCCGGGTCTTGTCGCGTAACAGGTCGTGGACCTGCCGGGTGGTGCCGTCGGCTTCCCACTTCGCGTAGTAGTCGTAGACGGTCTTGTACGGCGGGAAGTCGTGCGGCAGGTACTCCCACGGGATGCCGGTGCGGTTGACGTACAGGATCGCGTTGACGATCTCCCGCAGATCGTGCACCCGGGCTGCCGTGCCCGGCCCGGTCCGTCTCGCCCGCCAGGCCGTGAAGACCGGCTCGATCAGAGCCCAGCGGGCATCGGACACATCACTGCGGTACGGACGACGAGTACTCACACACCGTGCAACGACCGCCAACGCCACCAGTCACAAAACCATCCCAGAACACCAACTACCTAGATCAGATGCCCTCTTAGGCCTCGACATCACCCGTTCGGCGGTGCGCCGCGGGCGATCGGCAGCCGTAGGGTCCTGAGCGCCGACCGGCATCCCTGCTCAAGGTGTCCGGTTCTCGCCCGTACGCGGTAAATGCCTGGACCGGGCGCCTCCCCGGACGGGAGACTTCCGACTTCCGAACCTCCGGGAGTGTGATGGCGACAACAGAAACGCAGAGGCCGGTACCGGGCAGGAGCGCGGTCGTTCTCGCGCTGCGCCACTACGGCCGGGAACTGCTGCGACTGCGACGGCTGGCCCTGCCCGCGCTGCTGCTGCCGGCCGTGGGCAACATCGGCATCCGCTACGTCGCCCCTCTGCTGATCGCCAAACTCGCGGGGCAGGCCGCCGACGACAGGGGTCTCACCCTCGCCTCGGCGCTGCCGTACGTGCTGGGCTTCGGCGCGGTGCTGCTGCTCGCCGAGGTCGTGTGGCGGATCGGGCAGCACTGCCTGAACCGTGTGGACGCCCTCGGCATGGAGCACCTGTACGTGCTCGGCATGGACGAACTCCTCGCCAAGGACGCCGCGTTCTTCCACGACAACTTCGCCGGCTCCCTGACCAAAAGGGTGTTGAGCTTCGGCAAGCGCTTCGAGGACTTCGTCGACACGCTGACGTACCGGATCGTGGGCAGCCTCGTGCCCCTGGTGTTCGGCGCCGTCGTGCTCTGGCACTACGAACCGCTGCTCGTCGCCGGCCTCCTCCTGATGATCGCGGTGACCGCGGTGGCCGCGACGCCTCTGATCCGTCGCCGGCAGAGGCTCGTCAACGATCGTGAGGCGGCGATCGCCCGGGTCTCCGGCCACGTCTCCGACAGCCTCACGAACATGGAGACCATCCGGGCGTTCGCAGCCGAGCGGCGGGAGGCCGACGAACACCGCAGCCGGGTCGCGGACTCCCGGCGCCTGACGCTGCAGTCGTGGGACTACGGCAACCTGCGTGTGGACACCCTGGTCGCCCCCATGGCCGTGCTGACCAACGTGCTGGGCCTGGTGGTCGCCATCGCCCTCGGTGGTCCGGGCCAGGGGGTGGAGGAGATCGTCGTCGCTTTCACCTACTACTCCAACGCGACCCAGATCATGTTCGAGTTCAACCAGATCTACCGGCGCCTGGAGAGCTCGATGACCGAGGCCGCACAGTTCACGGAGCTGCTGCTGGACCCGCCCACCGTGCTGGACCCGGCGGAGGCCGAACCGCTCGCGCCGCGGAACACCGGCATCCGCTTCGAGGCGGTGACCTTCGCCCACGAGGGTGCGGAGCCGATCTTCAAGGGTCTCGACCTGGACGTGCCCGGCGGCGCACGGATCGGTCTGGTCGGCAGGTCCGGCGGCGGCAAGACCACCCTCACCCGGCTCCTGCTGCGGATGTCGGACATCGACGACGGACGCATCCTGATCGACGGCCAGGACATCAGCCGGCTGCGCCAGGCCGACCTGCGCTCACTGATCTCCTATGTTCCGCAGGAACCCGCGATGTTCCACCGCAGCCTGCGGGACAACATCGCCTTCGCCCGGCCCGACGCCACCGACGAGGAGATCCACGCGGCGGCCGAGGCCGCACACGTCACGGAGTTCGCCGATCAGCTTCCCGAGGGCTTCGCCACCCTGGTGGGCGAGAGGGGGGTGAAGCTGTCGGGCGGTCAGCGCCAACGGGTCGCCCTCGCCAGGGCGGTCCTTCGCGACGCCCCGATCCTGCTGCTCGACGAGGCGACCAGCGCGCTGGACTCGGAGAGCGAGATCCTCGTCCAGGACGCCCTGTGGCGGCTGATGGACGGACGGACGGCCCTCGTCGTCGCCCACCGTCTGAGCACCGTCGCCGGCATGGACCGTCTCGTCGTCCTCGACCGGGGACGCGTCGTCGAACAGGGCACCCACGGGGAACTGCTCGCCGCGGACGGCGCCTACGCCAGGCTGTGGCGGCACCAGTCGGGCGGCTTCCTCGGCGAGAACAGTGAGCCGGCCCCCGACGACGATCCACCGGGAGCCGCTCTCGCCGAACTGCCGGGACCGGCCGAACCGGCGTCGGACCGGGGCGGAAAGGTGTCGCCGCGGGCTCGCACGAGCACCGGGCCCGCGTGATCGAGCCGGCTCCCGGCCCCGGCCGGGCCGCCCGTCCCCACGAGGTCCGGCGTCAGCCGGCCTTTTCCACGGCTCGGTCCGCGCTCCACCGACCGGCGGGTGCGGCACCCTCCTCACCGTGACCGGGACGGTTTCGGGCCCTCGGCCGCGAAAGGGATACCCACCGAAACGGAGCAGGATGATGTTGCCGGTGCCCCGCACCGCGCCCGGCATGACAAGCTGTGCTGGCCCACCCCCGAACCCAGGAGATCACCATGACCGCAGAGCCCGCAGCTACTGAAGGTTCGGAGCCGGCTGACCCCGAGACGTCCCCTCTGGCGCCGGACAGCGACGGCAACTACGACCTCAAGCGCAAGTTCCGTGAAGCCCTGGCGCGCAAGCGCGGTGCGCAGGCGGACGCGGCCGATGTCGCCGCCAACCCGAATGCCTCGAAGGTGCGTGCGGCGCACGGCCCGGCTGCGAGCCAGCGGTCGTTCAGGCGCAAGAGCGGCGGCTGAGTCGATCAGTCCCGCGATCCGGCCGCCCAACCGGCACTCTGCGTGCCGCCCACTCGCGCGCCCGGTGCCGTGGCCCGCAACGTGCACGTACCCCTGTGCGCGTTGCGGGTGAGGCGTAGCCGGCGGTCTGAGGCTGATCCCCGGGAGTGGACACCGGGTTTCATGCGGCGAGGGACAGCGTGGTTGATGTGATCAGTCGCTGTTCGAACCCGATCGGTGTGAGGCAGCCGAGGGAGGAATGCCGTCGGCGCCGGTTCTAGCAGGCGAGCCGGCGGAACAGCTCGAGCCTCGTCTGCGCCCTCGAAGTCCCGCGCCGTCCGCGGAGCAACTCCCGCAGCCGGACTCCGGCCGGCCCCGCCCACCCGGTGCTCGGACGTGTGCTGAGGGGTGTCCTTGCGGACCCCCGTGCGCAGCGTCTCCCCGGTGATCCCGAGCTCCGCGGCCACCGCCGCGTACGTGCGCTGGCCACCGGCGGCTCGGTACAACGCGACGGAGTCCTTCCGAAACTCTTCCGGGTACGGAGACGGGCGCCCCACCTGGACCTCCCTTCCCGGACCTACAAGATCCATCGTCAGGGTGTCCATTCCAAAGGATCAGCCTCACAGACCACAGCGCCCCCTCGGCGCCGACGACGGCCACGGGACTTCCCGCCCGTTCACCGGACGCCGGCCGACAGCAGATGCACGAACCGCGTGCTGTCCCGTGGTCCGACCCGGCCGGCCCGGCGGGGTGCCGTCAGCCGAGGGGTTCGAACGGCCCCGGAGTCTTGCCCGTCCAGCGGTGCAGACGGATCTCGCCCTCCTGCTTGAGGACGCCGTCCTCCTCCACGGCCCGGCCCTCCGCCACGTAGTAACGTCCGTCGCCCAACGCGTCGAACCCGTAGCTGCCGTGGAACTCCCAGCCGCGGATGCCGGTCGCGTCGTCGCGCAGGCCGGCCTCGCGGAGGGTGAGGAGGCTACCGGTCTCCGGCACGGGCTGTCCCTTGATCTCGCCGCGCACCGGCTCGGCGGAGCCGTCGACGGTGAAGAAGGAGTAGTTGGGGAAGCCTTCCTTCCTGCCCTTGTAGACCGCCATGATCCAGTTCCTGGTGTACGGGTCGTACTGGAGGTTCTGCACGCCGTAGGTGGTGTTGCCGGTGTGGACGAAGAACTTGCCGTCGTGGTGCTCGGGGCCGCTGTGGTGCGGGGCGTCCTGGGAGAGCGGTCGCGCGTACCTGCCCCAGGAGCCGATGTCGTACTCCAGGATCACCTGGTGGTCGTTGTCGGTCCGGCCGGTGTGGGAGTAGATGCCGTACGCGACCTTCAGCGTCTGCCTGCCGCCCCGCTCGCCGAACCCGGGGCCGAACGACACGCCGTCGATGCCGCTGCATCCGTAGCGGTGGTCGGGGGTGTCGGCGGTGTCGCCGTCGAAGACTCCGTCGCCGTCCATGTCGGCGCTGAAGTCCGCGGCCACCTCGTGGAGATGGACCGCGGTCATGACGCCGTCCCGTTCGGCGTTCATTCCGACCCGGTCGATCTCGCGGCCGTCGAAGACGGCGATGTAGAACGATTTTGCCGCCTTGTACTCGAGCGATCCGTAGACCCTGCCGCTCCGGTCGTCGACGTCGATGTCACCGAGGTGGCCGGTGAGGCCCTCGACGGTCCCGACGACCTTGCCGGCGAGGTCGGTCTTGACCAGCTTCTGGGTGAACGACCAGTAGACGAAACCGCGTCTGCGGTCCACGGTCACGCCTTGCACATGGCTGGTCGGCCAGGCGCCGCCGTACACGGAGGAGGGCAGTTCGGGATGTCGGCCGCCGGGGGCGTCCGCGGCGGCGATGCCGGGGGAAGGGGCGGCGAGGAGGAGGGCAGGGACACTGATTCCGGCGAGGAGAACGGATCGGAACGTCCGGAGCTTGCCGCGCACGCGATGTCCTTTCCACGAGATGGTGAGTCGGGCTTCACCGGAGCGCCCCGCGACGTCCGACGGGTGAGGGGCGAGCACGGGACGGACCGGTGGTGGCGGAGCCGGGGAACTCTTCGTGAGCCGGTCAGGACCGGGTCCGCAACACCTCCGGGTTGGCGCAGTGGGCCGGGGCGCGGCCGGCCAGGAACCGGGCGACCTCACCCGCCACGAGGGCCGACGCGTTGTGGGCGGTCTGCTTGCCGGCGCCGGCCAGATGCGGGGTCATGACGACGTTGGGGGTGCGCCGCAGCCGGGAGCCGGCCGGGAGCGGTTCCTCGGGGAAGACGTCGAAGGCGGCGCCGAAGAGCCGGCCCTCGTCCAGGGCGTCGCAGACGGCGTCGTAGTCGAGCAGGGAGCCGCGGGCGCAGTTGACGAGTACGCCGCCGGGGGGCATGAGCCCGATCAGCTCGCGGGAGAGCAGCCCTTCGGTCTTCGGCGTGGCCCGGGCGTGCACGGTGACGAAGGAGGAGCGGCGCATGAGTTCGGGGAGGTCCACCCGGTCCGCCGGGGCCAGGTCGGCCGCGTCGGCGTACGGGTCGGCGACCAGGACACGGGCGCCGAATCCGCGGACGATACGGGCCACCCGGGAGCCGACGGCACCGTGTCCCACGATGCCGACCGTACTGTCCTCCAGTTCGGGGCCGACGCTGTCGTAGCGGTAGTAGTCGCCCCGCCAGACGCCCGCGGTGAGGTCCTGGTGGGCGGCGGGGACACGGCGGGCGGCCGCCAGCATCAGGGCGACCGTGTGCTCGGCGGTGGCGGCGGCGTTGCGGCCGGGGGCGAAGGTGACCACGACACCGTGCCGGGTGGCCGCCGCGAGATTGGCGTTGACCGGGCCGCCCCGGCCGACGCAGAACAGGCGGAGCCCGGGGCTCGCACCGAGGATCCGTTCCGTCAGCGGTGCCATCTGGGTGACGCAGATGTCCACACCGTCCAGCGCCTCGATGAGCTGATCCTCGGTACCGGAGGCCTCGTGGACCTCGGCCACCGCGCCGAAGGGCTCGACGGGCCAGGGCAGGGTGAGTTCACGGAAGGCGGCGTCGGGTGCGACCGGCCGGAGGCGGTCGGTGAACAGGGAGCTGCGGACGAAGTGGTCGCCGGCCGCGAGGATCGTGGTCACTCGGGTACTCCTGGGGTCACGTGCTGGTTCAGCGCCAGCAGCGAGGGTGTGCCGTCGTGGAGGATCAGTTCGTTCAACGCGCAGTTGGCCAGGTGGGGGAAAACGCCGCGGTAGTCCCGCAGCGGGAGACCGAGCAGCCGGCAGAGGGCGAGCCGGATCGCGGTGGAATGGGCCACGACGAGAACGCGTCCCTCCCGGTGACCGGCCCGCAGGCCGCCGAGGAAGTCGGCGTAGCGTTCGCCGACGGCGACGGGATCCTCTCCCTCCGGGAAGTGGCTGCCGACCGGGTCGGCCTCGAAAGCCTTGAGTACGGCGGGCAGGCGCTCCCGCATCTCGGCGCGGGTCATCCCCTCGGCGATGCCGAAATCGAGTTCGCGCAGCCGTGGTTCGACCATCAAGGGCAGACCGGCGCGGGCCGCGCTCCCCTCCGCGGTCTGCCGGCAGCGTCGCAACGGGGAGGACCAGACCGCCGTGAGATCCGCCCGCCCCGCCCAGGAAGCGAGCCGGGCGGCCTGGGCGCGGCCGTGCTCGGAGAGATCGATGTCGGTGACCCCGGCATAGCGGTTCTCGTCGTGCCAGACGCTCTCTCCGTGCCGGACGAGGAAAACATGGAGGCTCATGGTGCGGTCCTTTCTCGTGCGTGGGCCGAGACGGTCTCGGGCAGCCAGCCACGCTGGACCAGCAGATCGAGCAGCCGGGCGTAGCCCTCGTCATGGGCGGACCGATGCGCGGACCGCGGCTCCAGGACCCGGTCGGGCCGCACCATCGCGGCGGCGGCACCGTCCAGAGAGCCCGGAGCCCCGCAGGCAGAGGCGGCGAGTACGGCCATGCCGAGTGCGGGCTGGGAACGGCGGGGCAGGGACAGGGGCCGGCGCAGCACATCGGCGCGGAGCTGGTTCCACACCGGGTTGCGGGTCGCGCCGCCGGTGAGGACGACGGTCCCGTCGGTGGGGGCGCCGAGCAGGTCCAGATAGTCGAAGCAGAGGCGTTCGAGGTACGCGACGCCCTGCATCAGTGCGGCGAAGTCCTCGGCGCGGCCCGCCGGTTCCCGGCTGCTGAACGCGACGGCGTCCGGGGCGACGAAGGGAAATCGCTCCCCGGGCGAGACCAGCGGATAGCGCAGCAGCCCGGTGGGCAGCAGGGGCGCCGCCTCGTCGGTCAGCCGGTCCAGTGCCGTGCCGGCGAACTCCCGGGCGACCAGGCCCGCACCGGTGCTGGAGGCACCTCCGGGCAGCCAGTGGCCGGAGGGCGAGCGGTGGGAGTAGACGACACCGTTCGGGTCGTGCAGCAGGTCCTCGGTGACCCCTTTGAGGACGAGCGTGGTGCCGAGGACCGAGTTCCAGCTGCCGACCGCGGTCGCCCCGGAGCCCAGTTGGGCCGCACAGCCGTCGGTCATTCCGGCGACCACGGGAATTCCCGGGACGAGCCCGCACTCAGCCGCGGCACCGGCGCAGACCTCGCCGATCACGGTGCCGGGCATCACCAGGCCGGGCAGGATCCCGGCGGGGATCCCCAGGGTGGCGAAGACGTGTCCGGGCCAGGCCACCGCCGCGGCGTCGGCCCCGGACTTGAGGGCGTTGCTGGTGTCGGTGGGTACCTCGTGCCCGACGAGCCTGCGGTTGATCACGTCGTTCTGGTGGGCGAGGCGCCACCCGTCCCTCAGGGCGTTCGGGTACCGGTCGAGCAGCCAGCGGAGCTTGGGAAGCCCCCAGGAACGCTGCATCCGCCGGTAGCCGGCCTTGGCCCACTGCTGTTCGCCGAGCGCGTTGACCTGCTCCGCCTCCACGGTGGCGCGGCCGTCGTCGTACATGAGACCGGGGACGACACACCTGCCGTGCCGGTCGGTCAGTGTGAGGGTCCCGGAGGTCGCGTCGACGGCCACGGCCCGGATACGACGCGGGTCGGCGCCCGTGGCGCAGGTCTGCCCGACGGCCGAGCAGACCGCACGCCACCACTGTCCCGGGTCCTGTTCATGGCGTTCGCCCCGCCGGTGACTGGTCAGCGGCGACGACCCCGTGCCGAGCAGCCGGCCGTCCGAGGTCACGGCGACCGCGTGGACCCCCTGCGTGCCCAGGTCGATGCCCAGCCACACGTCCGGGGCGGCGCCGGTCACGCGCCGGCTCCGCCGTCGGGGCCCGTGCTGCCGCGGCCGAGCGCCCAGATCGGGCGGTGCAGCTCCCGCAGCCGCAGGAACTCCGCATAGCGCTCGCCCAGGGCCCCGCCCTGGGCGGGGTCCGGCTCGAAGGTGGCGGAGATCCGCACGTGCCGGGCCGCCGCGGTGGCGAAGTCCGGCTCGCGGCCGGTCGCGACCATGCCGGTCAGCCAGGCGCCGCGGGCCCCGGTCTCCGTGTCGGCGGGGATCGCCACCGGCAGGCCGACGACATCCGCGATCAGCCGCGTCCAGTACACGCTCCGGGCCCCGCCGCCGCTGAGGGTCAACAGCTCCGGGGCGGCCGCGGAGGCGACGAGACAGTCGCGGATGGCCATGGTGACGCCCTCCACGACCGCGCGGGCCACGTCCTCCCGGCCGCTGTCCAGGGACAGACCGGACAGGGAACCGCGGGCCGCCGGATCGAAGAACGGGGCGCGTTCCCCGGCCGAGGAGACATAGGGCAGGAACCGCACTCCGGCCGTGTTGTCGGCGCCGCGCTCGGCCAGCGCCATCAGGTCGGTGACCGAGGCGAGCCCGAGAAGCCGTGCGCCCCAGTGCAGCATGTCGCCGCCGCTCATGGTCGGGAAGGCGCGCAGATAGTGCCCGGGGACGCCCAGGGGGACGGTGATGCCCACCGGCTCGTCGGTGAGCACACAGTCGGCGGAGTCGGTGACGACCTCGGTGGACAGCGTGGTGCCGAGCACGGTGCAGGCCCGGCCGGTGCTGACCGCGCCGGAGCCGATGGCGGTGGCGCAGATGTCGTAGGGCGCCAGCACCACCGGTATGCCCGCGGGCAGCCCCGTCTCGGCGGTGGCGGTGGCGGTGAGCGCGGTCACCCGGTGGTCGTCGTCCCGGAGCGGGGGCAGCAGGTCACGGGCCCACTCCACGCCGTACAGCTCGAACAGCCGCTCGGACCAGGTGCGTCGCCCGATGTCCAGGAAGGGCGCCGAGGCCTCGGACTCGTCCACGGCCGCTTCCCCGGTGAGCTTCAGGAAGATCCAGCCGCCGCAGGTCAGCAGGTGGCGGGAACGGCGCGGCCGGTCCGGGGCGTGCTTCCGCATCCAGGCCAGTACGGCGTTGGGCATGCCGGTGGACAACCGGGAGCCGCAGATCCTGAAGGCCTGCTCCAGGGTGCCGTCGCGCTCCCACCCGGTGACCAGGTCGGCGGCCCGTCCGTCGTTCCACAGCACGGCGGACCCGGTGGGGCGGCCCCGGTCGTCGACGAGCCATGCCCCGTCGCCCTGCCCGGTGACGGCGACCAGCTCGGGCGGCTCGGGCAGCGCGGCCACGACTTCGCGGGTGGCGGAGGCGACCGCCTCCCAGACCTGGCCCATGTCCTGCTCCGCCCAGCCCGGCCGGGGCCTGAGCACCTGGGTCGGCCGGTGACTGACGGTCAGTTCCGTTCCGTCCGAGCCGTATCCGACGACCTTGACCGTGGTGGTGCCGGCGTCGATGGCCAGCGACGTCATGTTCTCAGCCCCTTCCGTGTGCCTGCCGGGAGCGGCGGGCGGCGGAGTCCAGGGCGACGGCGACCAGCAGCACGCAGCCCGTGATGACGAAGCGGTACGAGGAATCGAGACTGAGCAGGGTGAGCCCGCTGGAGATCGACTGGATGACGAGGACGCCGAGCAGGGCGGCGAAGGCGGAACCACGGCCACCGAAGAGGCTGGTCCCGCCGATCACCGCGGCGGCGATGGCGTTGAGGTTCACGTCCGCGGTGCCGGTGCTCTGGTTGGCCGCCGCGAGACGGGCGGCGGCCAGGACCCCACCGGTCGCGGCGAGTGTGGAACACATGACGAACGCCGTGGTGTACACGGCGCGTACGTCGATCCCGGCCCTGCGGGCCGCTTCCGCGTTGCCGCCCACCGCGTACAGGGACCGGCCGAGTCGGGTCCGGGTGAGGACGTAGTGCAGGACCAGGACCAGGGCGACGAAGAGCACGAACATCCACGGCACACCACGGGTGCGGTTCAGGTAGTGCACCGCGAACAGCAGCGCCGCCGCCAGCGCGAGGGACTGCACCGCCAGCCACCGCGGCGAGACGGACGACAGCCCGGCACGGCGGCGACTGCGGGCACGGGCCAGGCCGACGGCGAGGAAGCCGCCGACCGCCAGAAGCATGAAGGCGTAGGCCAGCGCCTCAGGGACGAACCACACCTGGGCGAACTTCACCAGGGCGGAGTCGTACGGCAGGTTGATGGCGTTCTGGCCCCGCAGGAGCCAGAGTTGGGCGCCGAGGAAAGCCAGCAGGCCGCCCAGGGTGGCGACGAAGCTGGGCACACCGAAGCGGTTGAGCACCTGCCCGTAGAGCCAGCCGCTCAGCGCGCCGACGCCGGCCGCCGCCAGGACCGCCAGCCACACCGACTGCTCGTGACGGACCATCACCACGCCCGTGGTCGCGGCGGCGACACCGCTCATGGAGCCGACCGACAGGTCGATCTGGCCGACCAACAGGACGCACACGATGCCGAGTGCGATCACGCCCAGGGACACCATGTCGAAGGCCAGGTTCACCAGGTTGGTGCTGGACAGGAAGGTCCGGTTCAGCGACTGGAAGATCGTCCAGATCACCACGACACCGGCGACGACCGGCAGCATGCCCAGGTCGCCGTGCCGGGCCCGGCGGACCACACCTCGGACGCTGTCGCGGAAACCGTGCCGTGCCGCCAAAGGCTCGTCCTGCCGGTCGTGGGCCGCCGCCACCGGAGAACCGAGAGAGGTCACGGTTGTTCATCCTCTTCCCGAGGGACGGCCGCGCGGCGCGCGGCACGCTGCGAAACGGCGTTGTCGGCGGCACCGGTGATCGCGGCGACGACCTCTTCGGAGGAGACCTCCCGGGCGTCGAACACACCGTTGTCGCGGCCGAGCCGGAGCACGGCGACCCGGTCGGCGACCGCCCGGACGTCCTCCATGTTGTGGCTGATCATGACGACGCCGAGCCCGTTGCTCTTCAGCCGCTCGATGAGGTTGAGCACCTCGGCGGTCTGCGCGACACCGAGGGCGGCCGTCGGTTCGTCGAGCAGGATGACCTCCGGCCGGCCGAGCAGAGCCCGGGCGATCGCCACCGTCTGCCGTTGGCCGCCCGAGAGAGCGGCCACCGGGACGTCGAGCGTGGGAATCCTGGCCCGCAGCTCACACAGCAGTTCCCGGGACCGCTTCTCCATGGCGACGTCGTCCAGCATCCAGGGCCGCAGCTCCCGGCCGAGAAAGAGGTTCGCCTTGACGTCGAGGTTCTCGCACAGTGCCAGGTCCTGGTAGACCGTGGCGATGCCCAGCGCGCGTGCGGCGCTCGGAGAATCGAACGAGACCTCCCTGCCGTGGAAGGAGACCGCCCCCGCGTCGGGGGCGTACACCCCCGACAGGATCTTCACGAGGGTGGACTTGCCGGCGCCGTTGTCCCCGACCACGGCGACCACCTCACCGGCCGCGACATCGAGGTCGATCCCGCTGAGCGCGGCGACCGCGCCGAACCACTTGCTCACACCTCTCAGCGACAGCACGCCGGTCCCGTCGCTTCCAGGAGGCGTGACGGGGGGCGTGGCGGGGGTCGTTCCGGGGATCGCGGAGCCTGCCATGGGCACCCTCTCTCACTCGGGACGGGACGCCGCTACTCGATGCCCAGACGCCGGCAGTCGTCGGCGTACGGGCGGGTGCAGACGTCCTCGGCCTTGAGCACCCCATCGGGGCCGAGGACGACCTCCTTGAGGTTCTCCCGCGTCACCACCGTCGGTTCGAACAACTGCGAAGGCGTGGCGAAGAGCGTCGAGTCCGCCTCGGGCGTCTCACCCTCCATCAGCTGATGGGCGGCCTCCGCCGCCGCCTCTGCGACCGTCTTGATGGGCTTGGAGATGGTGTTGTACTGGTCGCCCGAGACGACGCGCTGGACCGCCGCCAACTCGGCGTCGTTGCCGGTGACCGGAGGGACCTTCACCTCGGCGCCCTTGAAGGCCGCGATCGCCCCGCCCCCGGTGCCGTCGTTGGCGGCCACCACACCGGCGATCCGGCCGGGGTACTGGGCGATCTGCCCGCTCACCCACTGCTGCGCCTTCTCCGGTGACCAGTCCGGGGTGTCGTACTCGGCGAGCAGGTCGAACCCGCTGTCGTCGACAGCCTTGTGGATGCCCTTCTTGATCAGCCCGGCAGCGGCGTCGGTCGGAGAGCCGTTGACCTGGAGCAGTCCGCCCTTCGCTCCCGTTTTCTTGAGATGGCCGACCAGCGACCGGCCGATGGATTCGCCGATCGCCTCGTTGTCGAACGAGACATAGAAGTCCGCGGGCTTCTTGGACACCGGGCGGTCGTAGGCGATCACCTTGACGCCCTGGGAATGTGCCATCTGCACCATGGTGGACGCCGAGTCGGAGTCGACCGGGTCCAGCACGATGACCTTGGCGCCCTGCGCCATAGCGGAGTTGGCCTGCTGTTGTTGCAACGACGCGTCGCTGTCGGCGTTCTGGTAGATGACCTTGCACTCCTGGCAGAGCGCACGCATGCGCTTCTTGAACAGGGGGGCGTCGTACTGTTCGTACCGGGTGGAGGCGAGGTCGGGCATCAGGAAGGCGACCTTGCCCACGCCGCCGGAGCCGGTCGTGGCGGGTTCCTCCGCGCACGATACGAGCGTGCCCACGGCGAGGATTCCAGTGAGAGCAAGACGTGCCGGTCTTCTCATGTCGACTCCCTGCTCGTGGACACCGAGGGCAACGTTCAGGAAACTCAGATGTTTCATTTGTGTCAACGGGCCGCAGTAATTGAACAATTGCCGTGTTGCTTCTCCACCCTTCGATGTTCGCTCGGCGTGCGGGGCCGGTATGCGGAGTCCGGCCTAGGGTCATCGTTCCGAAGCGCGGCGACAGCGTCGGCAACGTGCGCGGGCGGCCTCTCCGGAAGGAGTGACGAACGAGGTAAAGGGGAGGGGGGCAGGTCCGGAGATGTTCACTTCACAGAAAATGAACAGGAGCTTTTATGGGAGCAGAGGACCGGCAGCCGGCCGACACGAGCGGCAGGAAACCCCGCGAACGGAGGGAGCGGATCAAAGGCCGCGTCGTGGACAGGGGGTTCGTCCGGATCGATCAGCTGGCCGACGAGCTCGGCGTGACCACCATGACCATCCGCCGGGACCTCGACCACCTGCAGGACCGGGGCTGGCTGAGAAAGGTCCGCGGGGGCGCGACCGCTCAGCCTTCGACCGCCTTCCACGGCGACGTCCGCCACCGCGCCCGCGCCATGACGGCGGAGAAGGACGCCATCGCCCGCGCTGCCCTGCCTCTGGTCAAGCCCGGGCAAGCGGTCATCATCGACGACAGTACGACGGCGCTGGCGCTCACCCGTCTCCTGGACCGGCATGCCCCGTTGACCGTCATCACCAACTTCGGCCCCGTCACCCAGACGCTGGCTGACAGCCCGGGCATCGAACTCATCTCCCTGGGCGGCACCTACTACCCCGCCTACGACGCCTTCCTCGGCCTGCGCACCGTGGACGCCGTGGCCAGTCTCAGCGCCGACACGCTCTTCGCCTCCACGACCGCCATCACCCGTGGCCACTGCTACCACCAGTCGCAGGAGACGGTGGCGGTGAAGCGGGCCCTGATGGATGCCTGCGCGCGCAAGATCCTTCTGGTCGACCACACGAAGTTCCGCCGTCGCGGCCTCTACCAGCTGGCCCCCGTGACCGCCTTCGACCTCGTCATCGTCGACTCCGGTATCCCGGCTTCCGACCTCGACGCCCTCCAGGCCGACGGCGTCGAGGTCCTCGTGGCCCGCCCGGAACAGCCGCGGCCGTAGCCGACATCCGACATCCGGCACCGACATCCGACATCCGGCACCGGCACCGACATCCGGCACCGGACCGTGGGCCGTGTCGGGGACGGTCGCCGGCATCGTCGCCCGCGCCACAGTCCGGCCATCCGCGTACCGCGTGGCCCATATGCCTCTGGAGCGCGCGCACCACCGGCCGGACCGGATCCGCCGGCTCAACTCTCGTCTCTGCCGAGGACTCTTCGGCGGGACGCACGACCCCTGTCACCAGGAGTTCGACACGGAGAACACCGTGTCGCCGAACGGGGCGGTCGACGAGGCGCTGCTCGGGCTGCGCCGACCTGCCCCCGGAATCACGCCGTACGCGGCGGGGCTCGGTTGCCAGGTCACGTGTGGCTCCGGGGTGCGACTGTGAGCCGAGCGGGACGGTCTGTGCTCTCCCTGCTCTTGCTCGGACATGACGTGATGGGGACCTCGGTGCGTACGAGAGGTGCCGGTCCATAAGCTGATCCCGCTCATCTGCCGCGGCCGAGAGGAACTGCCCCATGAGCGAGCTGCGGAACCTGGCCGGCCAGGCGTCAGCGAACTTAGCAAGCAGTCGGAAAGAGTTCCTCGATGAGCGGCCGGCATCAGCCGACAGTGAGCCGTTGTACGCTGAGAAATAGCCCTTGACCTGCGGAAAGTAGGCAGGGAGCCGAATTCCGGTAGTGCCGAATGCTGCGCACCATATTCAAGTCCAAGATCTAGCGTTTGGGTGTTTGTGCAGTTCAGAGGTGTGGTGGGGCCGCTCGGGTCAGCAAACGGTCAGCATTGGGTGCGAAGGCGTCCCAGCCTGCTGACCTGGTGACCGCCACGGCGGGGGCCTGGGCGCAGGTGCCTGGCTCCCGCTCGGGAAGTCCGCTACGTGGCTCGACAGCTCGCCCGCGGCATGGGGTCCTTCTTCGAGGACTGCACTGCGCCAGGCCGACTCGCTGTCCGCGTCCGTACACCATCCGTTTCAAGGACGTGCTGGGTAGGCAGCGTGAGAAGGCCGGATGCGGTACTCAAGACCACGCGATCGTGCGCCTCGCGCAGATCTATGCGGAGAAGAAGCGGACGGCGCCGTCCGTGGTGGAAGCCCGCCGTGAACCGGGGCGGCAGACGGTCGCGGAATACGCGAAGCGGCGGCGGCCCCGGCAGCGCAGGATGACGGAGTACTTCACGGGCGAGCATGTCAACAGCTCCATCAACGTCCACATCGATCCGCGTCTTGGGTCGCGGAAGCTCAACTCAGTCACGCCGATCGTGGTCGAGCGCTTCTTGGACGAGTGGGAGGCCGATGGGATCGGTCGAGGAAACCAGGTCAACATCTTCCGCACTCTCAGGGCGAGCCTGCGCGACGCTCATGACGAGGGAGCGATGGCGGGCGACCCGGTGAAGTGAAGAAGGCATTGACTGCCGCCACGCCCACCGACCTTATCTGGGCTCAGCAGACCAGCGCCATTCCAAGCTCACCAGACTTTGTCATCACCTGGTCCGGAGGGTCCGCCATTCAGGTGGTCCGTGATGCGCCGCATACCTGCGGCTGCCCAGGGGTCACGGGCCTGCCGAGCATTTCCCCGCTCGCACGGTGATCGATTCGGAGTGGCAGCCTGACGGCAGCGGGCCGAAACTGAAGCGGCATTCCGTAACCAGAGAAGAGCACGTGCCCGAGCTTCCGATGGCTCGGCAGGACTTTGTGCGGCGCTCAAGCGCCCTGACCCGCATCCGGCGGCCGTCGGCGATCCAGACGTCCTCCTCGAAGGAGATTAAATCGTGGAGCAGCCCTCGGATGTCCATATAGAAGGACCGGACGAAAGCGCCGTCATCAGGCGGAGTGGTCCCGGTCCGACGAGAGTGGACACCGAAACGCGACTGGCGGATGCGTTGGCCGACGTCGTAGGCGTCGAGAGCGTTCCGGCCGACGCGCACTTCTTCGACGGCCTTGGTGCGAACTCGCTGATCATGGCACAGTTCTGCGCGCGGGTCCGGAAGCGGGAGGACCTGCCCTCCCCGTCCATGAAGGACATCTACAGGTACCCCACGATCCGAAGCCTGGTGGCGGCCCTCGCGGAGTCCGCCCCGGCTCCCGCTGATTCCCCGGCTGCCCTCCAGGCTTCTACGCGGATGAGGCCGCCGGATCCGGTCACGCGGACGAGTAGGCTTTCCCACGTCCTTTGCGGAACGCTTCAATTGCTGTTCTTCCTGGGGTATTCGCTAGCCGCCGGATTCGTCACCGCAGGCGGATACGAGTGGGTCGCCGCCGGTTCGGATCTGGTGGACATCTATCTGCGGTCGCTGCTGTTCGGCGGTGTCGGATTCCTGGCTCTGTGTGCTTTCCCGGTCGTCGCCAAATGGGTGCTCGTAGGTCGCTGGAAGTCATGCGAATTCCCCGTTTGGAGCATGACGTACCTGCGCTTCTGGGTCGTCAAGGTACTGCTCCATGCGAATCCGATGGTCCTCTTCGTCGGAAATCCGCTGTACGTGCTGTATCTGCGGGCACTCGGCGCGCGGATCGGCAGAGGGGTCACGATCCTCTCCCGCTCCGTCCCGGTCTGCACCGACCTGCTGACGATCGGCTCCGGCACGGTCGTCCGCAAGGACTCGTTCTTCCTCGGCTACCGGGCGCACGCGGGACGTATCCAGACCGGCCGGATCACCCTCGGCCGCGACGTCTACATCGGTGAGAAAACCGTCCTCGACATCGATACGTCCATGGGCGACGGTGCGCAGCTGGGACACACCTCGTCCCTGCACCGGGGCCAGGCCGTCCCGGACGGCGAGCGCTGGCACGGGTCCCCCGCACAGCCCACGCAGGTCGACTACCTGCGGGTCGCGCCGGCCTGGTGCGGCACCATGCGCCGGGCCTGGTTCGCTCTCGCCTCCCTGCTCCAACTGTTCTTCCTGTACACCCCGCTGGCCGTGGGCGGGATGTACATGGTGTTCAGCGAGGTGCCGGCGATCCGCAAGCGGCTCGAACCCACGGCCGCGCTGACGCTGTCGGAACTGGTGTCCGACGCGCTGGTCCTCTCCCTCGTGCTGTTCCTCGGCTTCATCACCCTGGGTCTAGCCGCCCTGTGCACCCTCCCGCGTCTGCTCAGCCTGGCCGTCAGACCGGACAGGGTGTACCCGCTCTACGGGTTCCCGTACGCGGTACATCGTGCGACGGCGCAGATGACGAACATCAAGTTCTTCGCCTGGCTCTTCGGGGACAGCTCGTACATCGTGCACTACCTGCGCGGCATTGGATACGACTTGTCGCACGTCGAGCAGACCGGGTCGAACTTCGGCACCGAGGTGCAGCACGACAGCCCCGTGCTCGTCTCCGTGGGCAGGGGAACGATGGTGGCCGACGGACTCTCCGTCATCAACGCGGACTACTCCGCAACGTCCTTCCGGCTGTCGCGGGCATCGATCGGTCCGCGCAACTTCCTGGGCAACAACATCGCCTATCCCACCGGCGGCAGGACGGGCGACAACTGCCTGCTGGCGACGAAGGTGATGGTGCCCCTGGACGGAGAGGTCCGCGAGGGGGTCGGACTCCTCGGCTCGCCGTGCTTCGAGATCCCCAGATCGGTGGAGCGCGACTCGCGGTTCGACGACCTCAGGACCGGCGAGGTCCTGCGTCGCCGCCTCGCCGCGAAGAACCGCCACAACGTGCGCACGATGGCCCTCATGCTGTTCGTGCGGTGGCTGCACACACTTACGCTCACGTTCCTCGCCCTCGCCTCCGTGCAGATGTACGGCGTGCTCGGGCACATCGTGATTGCCGCGTACATGGCGCTGACGCTGGCCCTCTCCACCGCCTACTACATCCTGGTGGAACGCTGCGCCACGTCGTTCCGCAGGCTGCGCCCCATGCTGTGCTCCATCTACGACCCCGCCTTCTGGTCGCACGAGCGCCTGTGGAAGGTCCCGGACCATTACCTGAACATCTTCAACGGAACCCCCTACAAGACTCTTGTCTGGCGACTGCTGGGCGTCCGCATCGGCAGCCGGGTCTTCGACGACGGCTGCTACCTGACGGAACGTACGCTCACCGCCATCGGCGACGAATCCACCCTCAACGCCGGGAGCAAGGTCCAGTGCCACTCGCAGGAGGACGGCACCTTCAAGTCCGACGTCACCACGCTCGGTACCGGCTGCACGCTGGGCGTCGCCGCGCACGTGCACTACGGCGTGACGATGGGCGACGGCGCGGAACTGGCGCCCGATTCCTTCCTCATGAAGGGCGAGGAGATCCCCCCGCACGCGCGCTGGGGCGGCAACCCCGCCGTCGAGATGCCGGAGGCCGAGGCACAGCCCGGTGGCACCGGCGGCAGGACACCACCGTCCGTGGCCAGCACCGCTGCTGCGGCGACCGTGAACTGAGGGAGCATTCTGATGGGAGCGCGTGTGGAGGCGGACCGGGAGTTCTGGAGCCGTGTGCTGACCGCCGGTGGTTTCACCGCAGTGCCGCGATGGGTTCGGGAGCCGGCTCCCGGTGCGGCCGAACACGAGACGTCGGTGCCCGAGGTCGTGACGGATGCGGTACGGGGACTGGCACGGCAGCTGGAAGTGCCGGTCAGCGCGCTGCTGCTGGCGGCGCACGCCAAGGTGCTGGCCGCCCTCTCCGGCGAGCAGGACGTGGTGACGGGGTACGCCGCCGAAGCGCGCGGCGAGCCCCTGCCCTGCCGCCTCGCCGTAGCCCCCGGCACCTGGCGCGCGCTGGTGTCGTCGGCTCACCATGCGGAGGCGGAAGTGCTGGCGTACCGGGAGTTCCCGGTGGAGGAGCTGCGTCACGAACTGCGGGTCGCGGAACCGTCGTACGAGGTCGTGTTCGGATCAACGGTGGCGGACGAGACACCGGCCGGCGAGGACGTCATGCACGTGCACTGGTCCGAAAGCGCTGGACGGCTCACACTGCGGCTGCGCTACCGCACGGACATCCTGGACGGCGAGAGCGCGACCCGGATCGCCGGCTACCACCTGACGGCGCTCGGCCTGATGACGGCCGATGTGGACGCCGGGCACACGCGGCAGAGCCTGCTGTCGGCCGCTGAGACGCACGAGCAGCTGGAAGGGCTGGCCGGCCCCCGGCGGACGCTGCCGGACGCGCGGGCGCACGAACTGTTCGAGCAGCGCGCGCGGGCGCATCCGGACGCGGTGGCGGCGGTGCACGGCGAGCGGCAGTGGACGTACGGTGAACTCAACGGGCGTGCCAACCGGTTGGCGCGGGCGCTGCTGGCCCGAGGACTGGGCCGCGAGGACGTGGTCGCCGTCGTCACCGAACGGGGTCTCGACTGGCTGGCCGCGACCTTGGCGGTATTCAAAGCGGGAGGCGCGTATCTGCCGATCGAGCCGCACTTCCCGCCCGGCCGTATCGCGGCGACGCTGGCGCGGGCCGGATGCCGGCTGGTGCTGACCGAATCGGGCAGCACCAGCACCCTCGACCAGGCGATGGCCACCGTACCGGAGGCCGAGAGGCTGCTCATCGCGGACCTGTACGCGGAACCGCACGCCGACGACGACCCCGGCGTCGCGGTAGACGCCGGCCAGCTCGCCTACATCTACTTCACCTCCGGCTCCACCGGCGAGCCGAAGGGGGCGATGTGCGAGCACGCGGGCATGCTCAACCATCTCTTCGCCAAGATCGACGATTTGGGCATCGGCGAGGACGGTGTGGTGGCGCAGACGGCACCGCAGTGCTTCGACATCTCGCTGTGGCAGCTGGTGTCCGCGCTGCTGGTGGGCGGGCGGACGCTGCTGGTGGGGCAGGACGTGCTCGTGGACGTGGAGCGGTTCGTCGACACACTGGCGAGCGGCCGGGCCGGTGTCACTCAGCTCGTGCCCTCCTATCTGGAGGTCCTGGTCTCGTACCTGGAGCAGCACCCCCGCGAGCTCCCGGACCTGCGCTACGTGTCGGTGACCGGTGAGGCGCTCAAACCGGAGCTGGTCCAGCGCTGGTTCGCCGTCCAGCCGGGGATCAAGCTGGTCAACGCCTACGGCCTGACAGAGACCTCGGACGACACCAACCACGAGATCATCGACGGGGTGTGCGAGCGCGTCCTGCTGGGGCGGCCCGTCAACAACGTGCACGTCTATGTAGTGGATGAGCGGCTGTCGCTGGTGCCGCTGGGCGCCCCCGGGCTGATCGCCTTCTCCGGTGTCTGTGTGGGCCGGGGCTACGTCAACGATCCCGAGCGGACCCGTGAGGCGTACCTCGAGGACCCGTACCGGCCGGGTGAGCGGCTCTACCTGGGCGGTGACTGGGGCCGCTGGCACCCCGGTGGCAAGCTGGAGTTTCTCGGGCGTCGGGACAACCAGGTCAAGATCCGCGGCTTCCGCATCGAGATCGGAGAGATCGAGAACACCCTGCTGCGGGTTCCCGGCGTGCGGGACGGCGTGGTGGTCGTCGACGACCGGGCAGGGCAGGGCAAGCACCTGATCGCCTTCTACTCGGGACGGCAGCTGCCCACGGACGAGCTGCGCGACGCGCTGGGCACCGACCTGCCCGCCTACATGGTCCCCTCCGCCTTCCACTGGCAGTCGGTCCTACCGCTGACCGTCAACGGAAAGACCGACAGGAAGGCGCTCACCGCGCTGGCCGAGCAGAGGGTGCCTGCCGCGCACGACGACGCCGCGGGCGAGCAGGACCGCGTACCGGGCACCCAGGCCGAGCGGAGGCTGGCGGCCGCCTGGGCCGAGCTGCTCGGTGTGCCCGAGCATCAGATCGGCCGTACGGACCACTTCTTCGAATCCGGGGGCACCTCCCTCACCGCGGTGAAGCTCACGATCGCGCTCAACCGCGCGGTGTCCCTCAAGGACATCACCCGGCACCCGGTACTCGCCGACCTGGCCGCCCTCCTCGACGGCGCGGCCAGGCAGCGCACGGAGCTGCTCCAGCCGCTGTCGGAGGCCAACGCGACGCCCGAGTGCACACTCGTGTGCTTCCCCTACGCGGGCGGCAACGCCGTCAACTACCAGCCGATGGCCGATGCATTGGCGGGAAGCGGTACGCGGGTCCTCGCGGTGGACCTGCCCGGTCACGACCTCGCCGCTGCCCACGAGCCGTTCGCGTCCGTCGCACAGGTGGCAGAGCGGGTCGCCGTCGAGATCACCGCGCGCGGCCTGACCCGGGTCATGCTGTGGGGCCACTCGTCGGGCACCGCACCGGCCATGGAGGCGGTCCGCAGGCTCCAGGAGCGCGGTGTGGAGGTGACGCGGCTCTTCCTCGGTGCGCAGTTGCTCGGCACCGCAGCCGAACGCCGGGTCGCTGTAAAGGAACTGACATACTGTCACAGTGCTGCGGTCGCCGCGCGTCTGGCCACGGAAGGCGGCTACATCGAGCTGGCTGAGCTGAACGCGCAGCACGCCGAGCACATCGGTGCCGCCTACCGGCATGACTGCCTGTCGGCGCACCGGTACTTCTGCGACGCCCTGGAGAACCCGCCACGGGTGAAGCTGTCGGTTCCGGTGTCGGTGGTCGTGGCCGCCGACGACCCGTGCACGGCTGGATACGCCGACGCCCACCGGGACTGGCTGCTGCTGGTTGAGCACGTGGATCTGCACGAGCTCGCGGACGGCGGCCACTACTTCCCGCGCCTCCGCCCGGGTGAGGCGGCGCAGGCCGTCCTGGCCGCCGTCGCACCGCTGGCCTCCCCCTGAACCTCACCAAGCCTCCAGAAGGGCAACCGAAAGGAAACCGAGATGTCGACCTCATTCCTGGCAGCCCCGCTCGACGTGGAGCTGCGGCCGGACAGACCGGCGTTGGTGCACATCGACACCCCCGCCGACGCCCCGAGTTGGGCGACGCAGTACCGCGAAGCGCTGCGCGCACAGGTCACCGAACACGGGGCACTGCTGGTCCGAGGCCTGGGATTGCGGGACATGGATCAGGTCGGCGCCGTCTTCTCCCGTCTGACCGGCGGTCTCATGACAGAGCGGGAGTCCTTCGCCCCTCGCCAGGAGTTCGGCCCGGGGCTCTACTCCTCCACGACCTGGCCGGCCAACCAGCCGATGTGCATGCACCACGAGCTGAGCTACACGCTGGAGACTCCCGGCCTCATGCTTTTCGCGTGTCTGACCGCGCCCGACCAGGGCGGGGCGACGGCGGTGGCCGACGCGGCCCAGATCCTTCAGGCGCTTCCCGCCGAGCCGAGGGAACGCTTCGCGCGTGAGGGCTGGCTGCTGACCCGCTCCTACAACGACGAGATCGGGGCATCCCTGGAGGAGTCGTTCGGCACCGGCGACCGCGCGGAGATCGAGCGCTACTGCCGGGCGGGCGCCATCGACTTCACCTGGCAGCCGGACGGTTCCCTGCGCACCACGCAGCGGCGCCCGGCCGTGGTCCGGCACCCTCTCACGGGCAAGGACTGCTGGTTCAACCAGATCGCCTTCCTCAACGAGTGGACGCTGGACCCGGAGGTGCGCGAGTACCTCGTGGACGTCTACGGCGACGACGGGATGCCGTTCAACACCCGCTTCGGGGACGGCAGTCCGATCGGCGAGGACATCGTCCAGCTGCTCAACGCGACCTACGAAGAGCACACCCGACGCGAGCCCTGGCAGGCCGGTGACCTGCTGCTCATCGACAACATCCGCACCGCGCACAGCAGAGAGCCCTTCACCGGAGAGCGGCAGGTGCTGGTCGGCATGGCCGAGCCCCACCGACCGGCCGACTGCGACCCGACCCCGGAGGCGAGCCGGCGATGACCAACCTGGTGTCCACCCCCACGCAGCCGGTCATGCCCGACATGGCTTCGGCGCCGACGTTCGCGGTGATCTCCGGTGAGCAGGTGCAGCAAGCACTCGACGGGCGCGAGAAGCAGATCGTCGAACTGGTCGAGGCCACCTACCGGCTGCACGGTGCCGGGGACTCGGTCAACCCGCCGTCCTACTTCCTGCGCTTTCCCGACCGCCCCACCTCACGGATCATCGCGCTGCCGGCCTCCATCGGCGGGTCCGTGCACGTCGACGGCCTCAAGTGGATCTCCAGCTTCCCGGGCAACGTGCGGGCCGGGCTGCCTCGCGCCTCCGCGGTCCTCATCCTCAACGACCCCGGCACGGGCTACCCCTTCGCCTGCCTGGAGAGCTCCATCATCAGCGCGACCAGGACGGCGGCGTCCGCCGCGCTGGCCGCCGACTGGCTCAGCCGCTCCCGGCCGCGCCCGAGCCGTGTCGGGTTCTTCGGCACGGGACTGATCGCCCGTTACATCCACACGTTTCTCGCGGGTACCGGCTGGACGTTCGACACGATCGGCGTACACGACCTCGCCGCCGACAGCGCCTCCGGATTCTGCGGGTACCTGCGGCAGAGCGGGACCACCGCCGAGGTCACCGTTCACGACAGTGCCGAGGACCTCATCCGCGTCAGCGACCTCGTGGTCTTCGCCACCGTCGCAGGCGAACCCCACGTCACCGACCCGTCCCTGTTTTCCCACAACCCCCTGGTCCTGCACGTGTCCCTGCGTGACCTCGCCCCCGAAGTCCTCATGACCTCGGCCAACTTCGTCGACGACGTCGAGCACTGTCTGAAGGCCGGCACCTCTCCCCATCTGACCGAACAGCGCACCGGCAATCGGGACTTCCTGAACGGCACGCTCGACGACGTGATGTGCGGACGGGCCGTCCCACCGACCGACCGACCGGTGGTCTTCTCACCCTTCGGACTCGGTGTCCTCGACCTCGCCGTCGGCAAGTACGTCTACGACGAGGCAGCCAGGGCGGGAAACCTCCGCCTCATCGACAACTTCTTCCACGACCTGCGCCGGTACGGCTGAAGTCGTTGCCCTTCCCCGGCGCCAGGAGGCCCATCGTGCCCGTCATATCCGCTCCTCATGACTTCAACGAAGGCCGTCTCTTCGTCGACCTGAAGTCGATCTTCGGATGCCCCCTCTACCTGAAGTGCGAGGGCTTCAACTTCGCCGGCTCCATCAAGTTGAAGGCTGCGAACGAGATGGTGGAGAGCGCCGAGCGGGCCGGCATCCTGAAACCGGGATCCGTCATCGTCGAGTCCTCGTCCGGAAACCTGGGCGTGGCTCTCAGCATGATCTCTGCGAGCAAGGGCTACCGGTTTCTGTGTGTGACGGACTCCCGTTGCAACCTGTCGACCCGCCTGCTGATGGAGGCTCTCGGCAGCCAGGTGCACATTGTGGCGGACCCGGACGAGAACGGTGGCTTCCTGGGCACACGTATCGAGTACGTCCGCTCGCTGTGTGCCTCCGACCGCCGGTACGTGTGGCTCAGCCAGTACACCAACGAGGGCAACTGGCGGGCGCACTACCGTACGACGGCACAGCAGATCGCCCGTCACTTTCCGCGCCTGGACGTCCTGTTCATCGGCGCGGGCACCGCCGGAACCCTGATGGGTTGCGCCCGCTACTTCCGGCAGTGGCACAGGCCGGTGCGCATCGTCGCCGTGGACAGCGTGGGATCGGTGGCCTTCGGCGGCGAACCAGGCCGCCGGATGATCCCCGGGCTCGGCATGAGCATGCGTCCCCCGCTGCTCGACGAGTCCTACGTCAACGAGGTGATCCACGTCCAGGAGGCGGAGACCATCCGCACCTGCCACCGCATGGCCCGGCGCGGTTTCCTGTTCGGCGGCTCCACGGGAACGGTGGTCAGCGGTGCGACGGACTGGCTGTCCCGTCACGACGCCCGCGACATCACCGCAGTGGCCATCGCACCCGACCTCGGTGAGCGCTACCTCGACACCATCTACCAGAGCAACTGGCTGCAGGACCTGTACGGCGACCAGATCTTCGAGCCGGAGCAGATGACTGCCACGATCCAGACCGAGGAGCCCGAGCCCCGCGCACGGGACCGCCGGCTACAGCCGTAGCCCGGCCTCCGTGCGACAGACTGCACCTGGGCCGGTCCGTCCGTCGGATTGGTGTGTCGGCGGCCACTCGGTGAGCTCTTTCAGCGTGGCCACTGAACGGGTGACGGCGTCGGCGTCCGCGGTGCACGAGGCTCCCGTGCCGTTGAGGGAGGTGTGCGCATGCCGAACGCTCCGGATGTGGCCGAACCGGAGCCACTCTTCCGGTCCGGTTCGGCCATGTTCGTAGGCTTCCACTGTGAAGGCATTCCAGCAGTTCCCATACCCGACTCCACCGTTACGCTTCGATGGCCGGTCGAGCTCGGCCGCGAAGAAGGCCGAGGCCGCCTTGAGGATCTCGTTGGCCCGGCGCAGCTCGGCGTTCTCGGCCTTCAGCCGCTTGATCCCCGCGGCCTCCTCCGAGGTGACCCCCGGGCGCCGTCCAGTGTCGACCTCGGCCTTGCGGACGCACGTCCGCACCGTCTCGGCGGCACCGATGCCCAGCTTCGCGGCCACTGCTTTCCTCGCGGCCCACTCGGTCGGGCAGTTGGGGCGGATCTCCGCGACCGTGCGCACCGCACGCTCGCGAAGTTCGGCAGGGTGAGGGGACGGACGGGCCTTGACTCGATCCTCTCGGGGAATCGAGCCTCCAGCAGACCCGGAGTGGTTCAAGGTCGGGGAACGGGACCGGACGTTTTGAGCGGGGTTGGGGCCAGGGCTTCGAGCGTGAGGAAACTTGGTGGGTGCTGTCCTGCGAGGGAGGTCTGACTCCTGACATCGTTGACCGGGGTGCCTTGCTCACACTGTGTCGACCGCTGGCCGGGATGGTGCGTTGCCGGCATCGAGCTGGCCGGCCCCGGTGCTCCCTCTCAGGGGGTACCGGGGCGGAAAGCTGTGCGAGGACGCGGACGTCAGTGCTCGTACGACAGGCCGTGCCCGGAGCGGAAGAGGACCTTGGTCGGGTCGTCGGCCCGCTGGATGGGCACGGGCAGTTTGCCGCGCGGCTCGACCCGGCCGGCGATCACCCGGGCGGCGGCGCGCAGTTCGACCTCGGTCCAGCAGTAGGAGACCAGTGAGGCCGGGACGTCGCCGAGGTGGGCGATGTCGTAGGGGTTGCGCACCGCGAGGTGGACGACGGGGACGCCCGTCGCGAGCAGCCGGGAGACCAGGGTGCGCTGGGAACTGGTGGCGCCGACGTTGTCGGTGGTGACCACCACCGCGTCCCGTCCCCGTGCGGCGGCCACGGCCTCGTCGATCTTCGTCGCGTCGGGGGCCCGGCCGGTGGCGAGGTGGGTGGTGCTGTAGCCCAGTTCGTCGAAGGCCCTGGCCAGCTCGGGCACCGTGGTGCGGGTGTCGTCGGTCGGGAAGGCCGGGCTGGCGCCGACCACGAGCAGCTTCTTCTGCCTGCGGCGCAGCGGGAGCGCCTCCTCCTCGTTGACCAGCAGGGTGGTGGTGCGCTCGGCGATCCGGGCGGCGGCGAGCCGGTGCCTGCGGGCGCCGACGACCCGGTCGACCGCCTTCGGGGAGATGTAGGGGCTGCCGCCGAGCAGGCCGACCTTGTCCTTGACCCGCAGGATGCGCAGGACCGACTCGTCGAGTCGGTCCTCGGTGATCTCTCCGCTGCGGACGGCGGCCAGGACGCCGTTGTAGGCGACGTCGATGTCCGGCGGGAACAGCAGTTGGTCGGCGCCGGCCTTCAGGGCGAGGACGGGCACGCGGTCGTCGCCGTACTTGGTGCGCACGCCGCGCATGTTGAGGGCGTCGGTGACGATCACGCCGTCGAAGCCGAGTTCGTCACGCAGCACGCCCTGGAGGATCGTGGGCGACAGGGTGGCCGGTTCGTTGCTGGGGTCGAGCGCGGGGACCTGGAGGTGCGCGGTCATGATCGAGTCGACGCCGGCGGCGATCGCGGCCTTGAAGGGCGGGGCGTCGATGCGGTCCCACTCCTCGCGGGTGTGGGTGATCACGGGCAGTTCGGTGTGGCTGTCCTCCCCGGTGTCCCCGTGGCCCGGGAAGTGCTTGGCGCAGGCCACGACGCCGGCCTGCTGATAACCCGTCACCTGGGCCGCCACCATGCGACCGACCTCGCGGGCGTCGGCGCCGAAGGAGCGGACGTTGATGATGGGGTTGGCCGGATTGACGTTGACGTCGGCGACCGGGGCGAAGTTCTGATGGATGCCCAGGGCGGCGAGTTCGGTGCCCGATATCCGTCCGGCGGTGCGCGCGTCGGAGAGCGAGCGGCCCGCGCCGAGCGCCATCGCGCCCGGCAGTTGGGTGGCGCCGCTGCCGATGCGGACGTTGACCCCGTGCTCCTGGTCGATGGAGATCAGGGACGGGACGGGGGTGGGCAGTGCGAGCGAGGCCCGCTGCACACCGTTCGTCAAGTCCGCGATCTGGCGGGGGTCCTGGATGTTGTTCGTCCAGCCGGAGAAGTAGATGACACCGCCGATGTGGTACTTGGCGATCAGCTCGGCAACAGTGCGGACGCCGAGTTCCCTGAGGTTGCGGTCCTGGTCGAACTGGCTGGGAGAAGTCGCCGACGTACCGTAGAAGTACGGCACGAACAGCTGGCCGATCTTCGCCTCGATGCTCATCTTGGAGATGATCTTCTTGAGGCGGTTGTCGCGCTTGTGTGCGACCGCGGGGGTGGCCGTCACGCCCACGAGGCCCGTTGCGCTCGCAGCGACCACGGTCGCGGAAGCGAGAACGGTTCGTCTGGACAGACTCCGGTCCTGCATGCGGACATGCTCCTTCCAGCCTTGCGCATCAAGGGAATCGAAGGAAACGTGAAGGACTCCGAACAGCGGGAAACGTAGCCCGCAGGTCACGGGCGGGGCAAGAGGTCTAGACAAAATAGGTCCAGACGAAATGAGGGCTCTCCTGCCGTATGCGTGGGTGCCCTGAGCTGGGCTGATACGTGAGACACGCCGCTTCTCGTGATCCTTGAGGCGCCTGGCTTGATCTTTAACCTGCGCGGCGGCGGCGTCATGGGGTGGCTGACTTCTTCGCGCGTCGTTGCGCCGGCTGTATACCGCTCCCTTGCCCGCCGGCTGCTCATCAATGCGGCGGACGTCCCTTGGTACCTTCCGATCCGGACGTGCCGCAGCCCCCAGGTCGCCTGTGGAAGTCCTCCGGGCAGGAGGACGGCAGAGCTGATCTCGGTCAGCAACTTGCTCTGGACCTCTCGACTCACCTGATGGGTCATCAGGTGAGTCGGCATCCGATCAGCATTGGACCAGGACAGTCTTCCGTGCCTGCTCCTGGTCGACGGCTTCGCGGCAGCTCGATCCGCGCGGATCACGCAGATGGGAAGCCTGCTCGCCACGGCGCACGATGTTCGGGAAAGTCTTCGAGTCGAAGGCGTGCCGTTGTGCAGTGAAGAGCGCCCTTGACCTGCAGCAAGCAGGCAGGGAGCCGTCTTCCGGGAGCCCGAAGTGCTGCGTACTCTGTTCATGTCCAGGGTCTAGCATCAGAACATTTCTGCAGGTCATAGGCGTGCTCGGGCTGCTCGGGTGGATCCAGCGGCTCGGACCCCGCTCAGCCGGTCAGCCCCCTGCGACCGCCGGGATCGCGCCCGAGCAGGAGCCTTCCGGCGCTCCAGCGAGGCACTCACCCGTGCCATGGCCGCCGCGAACGGCCCGGTGGAACGCGTCGAGGCATTCTTCGGGGAAAACCTCCGCCTCGGCGTCGAAGGCGCACATAGACCCGCCGCCCCCCTCATGGGCGCCGGTCTCCCTCCGGCCTGCCAGGAACGGCTGATGGGACTCCACCTGGAACAGGTCGAACCAGTCCGCGCAGCCGTCCGGCAGCTCGGTGCCCCCGAACCCGCGCTCACGGCGGATTCGATCGCAGGGATGCCGCACACGGCCCTTGCCGCCGTCGATGGCGGTGCTCCGCTCGCTACGGTCACGGAGCGCACGCTCGTCCTGGTGCGCCGCTGCCTTGCTCCGCTCGGCAGCATGGTCCACGCGCCGGAAGAAGGTCACTGAAGGTCCTTCACTGTGCCGGCGGGCGACCTGGGCTTTTCAGATCACGGCGTGGCGGGCTCGGCCTTCCGCCGAGCCCGCCACGCCGGCTCCCTACCGGAGCCGGACCCGCGTCATGCCGTCAGCGCTGCAGTCTCAGCAGACCCGGACGGTAGGGCAGGAGGCCGTAGTCGCCGCCGGAGTTGGGGCTGCGTCCCTGGTAGAGCAACTGCAGATTGCAGGGGTCGACGGTCATGGTCTGATCGGGGCCGGTGCGGATCAGTTCGCCATGGCTGATGTCGTTGGTCCAGGTGGCGCCGCTGTTGGCCTTGCCGGCGAAGGGATTGCTCTCGGTCGCGGCTTGGGGTGTCCAAGAGCCGTTCAGACTGGTGGCCGTGAACGAGCGGAAGTACCGGCCCTGCGAGCCGATCGCTTCGACGATCATGAGGTAACGGTTCTGGCCCTGCAGCTTGTAGACCTGCGGGGCTTCGAACAGGTTGTTCGTCGTATCGCTCATGATCACTGTCGAGGTCGAGCCGAAGCTGCCCGGGAAGTTCCCGATCGGCATACTGGCCCGGTAGATCTTGCCGTTGTCGCCGGCGAAGAACAGGTACATGTTCGTGCCGTCACCGATGAGTGTCTGGTCGATGGGCCCTGTTCCGGAGCCGGAGATGCTTCCGGAGAAGAGCACCTGCTCGGACGACCAGCCATTCGGGTTGGTGGGGTCGCTCGACGTCCGGTAGGAGAAGGCGGTCCCGCCCCACTGGTAGGCGAGCACCCAGATGTTCTTCGGCGCGAAGTAGAAGAGCGTGGGTGCGACGGTGGAATTGGACATCGTGTTCTGGCCGGCCGAGGCCATCTCCGACCAGTTGGTGAACAGGCCGAAGTTCATCGAACCCCACCTCGTCCCCGTGTCGTGCGTGGTCGCGTAGACGAGTTGTCTGCCGTTGTAGGGGGCGACGGTGAAGTCCTTGAGCGAGACCCACCCCTGCTTGGGCTGCGCCAGCACGCCCGTTGATGTCCAGCGGTAGGTCGACGGAAGATCACACGGGCCGGGGGTGTCGGCGCCGACCTTGAGGAGCTGCCACTGCTGGTTGGTGCCGCCCCAGTCGTCGTACTGGACGATGTTCGCGTTGTCGGCGGTGGAGGCGCCTTGTACTTCGAGGGCCTTGTTGCTGTGGCGCGAGATGAGCCTCACGTAGCCGTCCGAGCTGTCGGCCAGCCGCCACTGCTGGTTGGTGCCGTTCAGGTCGGCCCACTGAACGATCGAGCCGCCGTTCGCGGTGGACCAGTTGTGGACGTCCAGCACCTTGCCCGAGTGGCGGGACTTGATGCGGTAGTAGCCGTCACCGGAATCGACGAACTGCCACTGCTGCTGGTTCTGGTCGTTCCTGGTCCACTGGGTGATGCGGGCGCCGTCGTCGGTCGCCCTGTTGTAGACATCCAGGGCTTTGCCGCTGTTGCGGTTGACCAGCACATACGAGGCGTTGGGGTCTACGGTCGCGGCCTCGGCGGGCTGGGCGCCGAGGAAGGTGGCCACGAGTAGCAAGGGTGCGAGGACGCTGAGTAAGCGTCTCGGGTGGACCGGGGACAGGCGGCGAAACCGCATCAGAGGGCCTCCTTGGGGGCGGGGTGAGGTGACGCCGATGAACCGCGGAGCGGCCGCGCCGAGGGCGAGGACAGGTTCGAAACTTTCGAAGACATCCCGATTCATTGACGCCACAAGCTAGGGAGGCGGGGTCCTCCGGTCAAGGCTTTTCGCCGATCTGTCCGCAAGCGGTTCCTCCCTCCTTCGAGCGTGACAGGCTCTCGCGCCGACCGGAAAACCCTCGCAAGTTCGCGATACGGCTCGCCGGTCCAGGGATCCGTCCGGCTCGCCCCCTCCGGGATCGAAAGTTTCGAACGAAAAGTGGAAACTTTCTTCACCATGAGGGTTGACGAGTCACCGTCAACCCCTCAATCATCCTGTCTGGTAAACCGACCGTAGGCCGAGATTTCGAACCCCGTTGTCCCGAGCGGGCTGTGCCGCACGGCAGAGCCGCACACAGCTGCACGGCAGATCCGTGCACCAAAACACCTGCGCCACCCCGTTTTTCGTTCCGGTGAGGCTCGCACCGACGCGTCCTGACGCTTCGTGCGGTCGGAGAGGTGTGCAATACCGCGTGACGCCACCCGGCTGAGCCGCGACGGAGTACCCCCGTGTCTGTGTCGAGAGACCGCTGCCGCCCGGCGTACGTCACTCGGCGGCCGACCGGGCCCGTCCGTGCCGGTTGAGATCCTGCCGGGTCCCACGACCGCGGTGTCCGGTGATCCCGTCATTCCTACCTTGGAGGCACAGCCATGGGCTCTCATGCCCTTCCCAGACCCGTCGTCCGGCGGAAGATCCGCGTTCTGCTGCTGGCGCTGGTCGCCGGCGTCCTCGGTGTGGTCACCGCGCTGTTCGCGCCGCCGCCCGCTCAGGCCGCCGAGAGCACGCTCGGCGCCGCGGCGGCGCAGAGCGGCCGCTACTTCGGCGTCGCCATCGCCGCGAACAGGCTGAGCGACTCGACGTACGCGACGATCGCGGCCCGGGAGTTCAACTCGGTGACGGCCGAGAACGAGATGAAGATCGACGCC
This sequence comes from Streptomyces sp. NBC_01635, assembly GCF_045209715.1. NCBI lineage: Bacteria > Bacillati > Actinomycetota > Actinomycetes > Kitasatosporales > Streptomycetaceae > Streptomyces > Streptomyces sp. NBC_01635. Next base: position 8,371,370 of record NZ_CP109277.1, read on the forward strand.
ACCGAACCGCAGCGGGGCCAGTTCAACTTCACCGCCGCCGACCGCGTCTACAACTGGGCGGTGCAGAACGGCAAGCAGGTGCGCGGTCACACCCTGGCCTGGCACTCCCAGCAGCCCGGCTGGATGCAGAGCCTCAGCGGCAGCGCGCTGCGCCAGGCGATGATCGACCACATCAACGGCGTGATGGGCCACTACAAGGGCAAGATCGCACAGTGGGACGTCGTGAACGAGGCCTTCGCCGACGGCAGTTCGGGAGCCCGGCGCGACTCCAACCTGCAACGCACCGGCAACGACTGGATCGAGGTCGCCTTCCGCGCCGCGCGCGCCGCCGACCCGTCCGCCAAGCTCTGCTACAACGACTACAACGTCGAGGACTGGACCTGGGCCAAGACCCAGGCCATGTACGCCATGGTCCGGGACTTCAAGCAGCGCGGCGTGCCGATCGACTGCGTCGGCTTCCAGTCGCACTTCAACAGCGGCAGTCCCTACAACAGCAACTTCCGCACCACCCTGCAGAACTTCGCCGCCCTGGGCGTCGACGTGGCCATCACCGAACTCGACATCCAGGGTGCCTCGGCCACGACCTACGCCAACGTGGTCAACGACTGCCTGGCCGTCGCTCGCTGCCTCGGCATCACCGTCTGGGGTGTGCGTGACAGCGACTCCTGGCGATCGGAGCACACGCCGCTGCTGTTCAACAACGACGGCAGCAAGAAGCCTGCCTACACCGCCGTCCTCAACGCACTCAACGGCGGCTCCACCACACCGCCCGCGGACGGCGGAACGATCAAGGGCGTCGGTTCGGGCCGCTGCCTGGACGTGCCCAACGCCGGCACCACCGACGGCACCCAGCTCCAGCTGTGGGACTGCCACAGCGGCACCAACCAGCAGTGGACGTACACCGACGCCGGCGAGCTCAGGGTCTACGGCGACAAGTGCCTGGACGCCGCCGGCACCGGCAACGGTGCCAAGGTCCAGATCTACAGCTGCTGGGGCGGCGACAACCAGAAGTGGCGCCTCAACTCCGACGGATCCATCGTCGGCGTCCAGTCCGGCCTCTGCCTCGACGCCGTCGGGGGCGGCACCGCCAACGGCACCCTGATCCAGCTCTACTCCTGTTCGAACGGCAGCAACCAACGCTGGACCCGCGCCTGACAAGGCCTGCCGCGAACGAAAGGGCGAATCGGTGACGGCCTGCAGTGCGGTCTCCCTCGTCCCTCCACGGAGACATCGCTGATGGTCCCGGGTCGCCGCCGTGGTGGCGGCGACCCTCGCGATCGGCATGGCTTGGTGGGCGGCGTCACAACCGTCCGGTCCCCGCGGAAGCGCAGGGAGGTGGCCTTCTCCTCAAAGTGAAACGATGTTCCTCACAATCTTCGAGTCCGACGCGTGCCGATGTACAGTGACGACCGCCCTTGACCTGCACAAAGCAGGCAGGGAGCCGTCTTCCGGGAGTCCCGAATGCTGCGTACTCTGTTCAAGTCCAAGATCTAGCGTTTGGGTGTTTGCGCAGGTCAGAGGAATGATGGAGTCGCTCGGGTCAGCAAATGGTCAGCGTTGGGTGCGGAGGCGTCCCGGCTTGCTGACCTGGTGACCGCCACGGCGGGGGACCGGGCGCGGATGCCTGGTTCCCGTTCGGAAGGTCGCGTTTCGTGGCTCGTCGGCTCGCCCGCGGCAAGGGATCGTTCTTCAAGGGCTGCGGCTGTGCCAGGCCGACCCGGTGCCCGCACCCGTACACGATCCGTTTCCGGAACGGGCTGGGGAAGCAGCGTGAGGAAGGCGGCTTCGGCACGCAGGACGACGCGATCGAACGCCTCACGCAGATCTACGCGGAGAAGAAGCGCACGGCGCCGTCTGTCGCGGAAGCGCGCCGGGAGCAGTGGCAGAAGACGGTTGCGGAATACGCGAAGCAGTGGCAGCCCGGCAGCGCCGGATGACCGAGCTGAGTTCACGACAGGGTCAGGCCGACGACGGCCGCCTCACGGTCTCGGTCGGTGCCGGCAGTGTGGGCGTGGAGGCGGGAAGGCTGCCCTGCCGGGACGGCGTCGAGCCAGTCCCGGCAGCCGCTCGCCCTGGCGCTCGGTGGGCATGGCCGCGAATGACCGGACGTGGTGGGTGAGAGCATCGAGCTCCGTACAGGTGCGTCCGCACGGTGTTGAGTTGGAGATGCTGGGGCTCGGTGGGAGTCTCGGCGCCGCTGAGAATGTACCCGGCGATGTTTTCAGGGTCCCCTGCATCACCGAGGGCGACGGCGAACACCCGGTGCACTGGCGCACCGACGACGCCACCGCCGCACTCAGCCGGAGAAGCGCGCCATCCACGCCTCGACCTCGTCCGCGGCGCGTGGCAGGGCCGCCGACAGGTTCTCGTGGCCGTCGTCGGTGACGACCAGGTCGTCCTCGATCCGGACGCCGATGCCGCGCCACGCCTTGGGCACCGTCAGGTCGTCCGCCTGGAAATACAAGCCCGGCTCGACGGTCAGGCACATGCCCGGCTCCAGCACACCGTCGACGTAGTCCTCCGTGCGGGCCTGCGCGCAGTCGTGGACGTCCAGGCCCAGCATGTGACCGGTGCCGGCCATGGTGAAGCGGCGCTGCAGACCGAGCTCGTACGCGCGGTCGACGGGACCCTCGATGAAACCCCACTCGACCAGCCGTGCCGTCAGGTGGCGCTGGGCCGCCTCGTGGAAGTCGCGGTACTGGGCGCCCGGCTTGACCGCCGCCATGCCGGCCTCCTGGGCCTCGTACACCGCGTCGTAGATCTCGCGCTGCAGGGGCGTGAAGGTGCCGCTGATCGGAAGCGTGCGGGTGACGTCGGCGGTGTAGAGGGAGTGCGTCTCCACGCCCGCGTCGAGCAGCAGCAGGTCCCCCGGGCGCACCGGGCCGTCGTTGTCCGTCCAGTGCATGATCGTGGCGTGCTCGCCGGCGGCGCAGATCGAGCCGTAGCCCACGGCGTTGCCCTCGAGGCGCGCCCGGCGGAAGAACGTGCCCTCGATCCACCGCTCCGACGACGCGATCGCCCGGGAGAGTTCTGCGACGACGTCGGTGAAGCCGCGCACGGTGGAGTCCACGGCCTTGCGTAGTTCCCCGAGTTCCCAGGCGTCCTTGACGAGGCGGAGATCGCTGAGCGCCTCTTCGAGTTCGGCGTCCCGCCCCGCGTCGGTGGTGACGGCGGCCTCGAGGGAGGGGTCGATCCCACGGACGATCCGCGTCGGTGCTCCGGAGGCGGCAGCCAGGTCGGCAGCCGCGGTGCGCACGTCGCGGCACGGCAGGCCGAGTACACGCTCCGACTCGGCGAGTGAGCGGCGCCTGCCCGTCCACAGCTCCGCGTGGGCTCCCGTCCAGAACTCGTCGTCGTCCCTGCTGTCCCGCGGCAGCTGATAGCAGTAGGCGTCGTGGCCGCCGTCCGCGCGGGGTTCGAGGACGAGCGCGCCGTCCCGGACCTGGTCGCCGGCCATGTGCACGTAGCCCGAGTACGGACGGAAGGGGTAGGTGTCGTCGTTCGAGCGGACTTTGAGGTTCCCCGAGGGGACCACGAGGCGTTCGCCGGGGAACCGCGCGGAGAGCGCGGCGCGGCGGCGGGTCGCGTGCGGGGCCTGCTCGGCGAGCTGGAGGTCGTGTCGTTCGGTGTCCGCCCAGCCCGTCCGCATGAGGGCGGACAGCTCTGCGGAGATCTCCGGGTAGAGGCCGTTCTTCCGGCGCTTCGCCACGTCGTGCACCTTTTTCCGTTGGGCTTGTATGTGCTTCCAAGGAAGCCCATATCTTGGCGGCGAGGGCTGGCAAGCGCACCGTCCGGGCAGGGTGGCCCCGCCCGATGGGGTTTCGGGCTCCCTCGCTGCCGCCGGTTGGCGGCGGCTCCCGGACGGTACCGCCTCGCGACAGACGCTGGGGCCGAACAGTGCCAGTGGCACAGATCGGCCACGGGCCCGGGCGGAAAGCATCGATAATGTGCCCCATGGCGAACGCGGAACTCGGCGAGGCCCTCCGGCGGCTGGGGCTCGATCACACGGCGTGCCGGGTCTACCTGGCCCTGCTGGAGCTGGCTCCCGCTCCGCTGAGCGCGATCGGCGCGGCGGCCGGGCTGGGCGGGACCGATCTCGCCGCGGCGTACGGAGAACTGGCCGACGCCGGTCTGGCCAGTTCCGCAGCCGAGGACGGGGACACGGTGGCCCCGGTGCCGCCCGCCGCGGGCCTGGAAATCCTCGCCCGGCACCGAGCGGCCGAGCTCGAGGAGTCGCGCATCGCCGTCACCGGCGCGTTCGAGTCGTTCCGGCGCCAACGGCTCGCCGCGTACAACGACAACCTCGTCGAGGTCGTCACCGGCGAAGCCATCGGTCCGAGGATGCGCCATGCGTGGGCCAGCGCCCGCGAGCAGATCCGGCAGTTCGAGTCCCCGCCGTACGCCCCTCTGGCCGGCGCCACCGACGACGCCCTGGCGACGCTGGCCCGCGGGGTGACACAACGCGTCGTCTACTCACGGGAGTCACTGGAGTACCCCGGCCACCTGAAGGACGTCATCGAACCCTGCATCGAGGCGGGCGAGCAGGCCAGGGTGCTGCCATCGGTGCCGGTCAAGCTCTTGATCATCGATGAGGCGTACGCCCTGGTGTCATTGTCGATCAAGGAAGTGGACGTGCACAACACCATGCTGGTGGTGCAGCCGTGCGGCCTGCTCTCCGCCCTGGTGGCCCTGTTCGAGCAGGCATGGCACAACGCCCTCCCCATCCACGGCCACGCCCCCGGCCCCGTCGGCCTCCCACCCGCCGACCGTCGCCTGCTGCGTCTCCTTGCCGGCGGCGCGACCGACGACGTCATCGCCCGCGAACTGGGCATCAGCCGCCGTACGCTGTTCCGCCGCCTCCAGATCCTGATGGCCCGTCTCGGCGCCGCGAACCGCTTCCAGATGGCCCTGCAGGCACAGCGCTCCGGCTGGCTGTGACCAGGTGCCCAGGAGCCCTCTGCGACGGCTTCGCCCGGCTTCAGCGGAGAACGGTTCGTTGTGGCCCCCACGCGATCGTCACCAGGCCCCGAGAGTTCGTCATCGGCGGCGAACAGGCCGACGCTGACACCAGGGGACGAGACGGCCCGGGTGTTCCTCTCCGGAAGTCCTCGGCCGTCGCACCCGAGCCCGGAGGCCCGCGGCCTCCTGCTCACAGCGACGACCCCGAGCCCGCAGGTGGCGCTCGTCACCAGCGGCGCCACCGCTCTCTCCGGGCCCTGTTGCGCGCGGCCCGGGAAGAGTTGGCCGCCTGAGCGGGGTGGCACACGCTCTGAGGTTGATCCCCGGGAGGGGACACCGGGTTTCACGCGACGAGTGACAGCGTACGTGACGTGATCAGTTGCTGTTCGAACTCGGCTGGTGTGAGGTAGCCGAGCTCGGAATGCCGACGGCGCCGGTTGCAGTACGACAGTCAGCGGAACAGTTCGAGCCGCGTCTGTGCCTTCGAGGTCCAGCGCCTCCTGTGGAGCAACTCGCGCTTGAGGCCCTGGAAGAACGACTCGGCGAGGGCATTGTCATAGCTCGAACCGACCCGGCCCATGCTGCGCCGGATGCCGTGCCGACGGCACACCTCCGCGAAGGCGGCCGCACTGTACTGCCCTGGGCACCCCTGTCGGTGTGGAAAACGACGCCGCGAACCCGGCCGCCGCGGGTGGCCACGGCCATCTCGATCGCGTCAGTGACCAGCGAGGTGCGCATGTGGTCGGCGATCGACCAGCCCACCACCTTCCTCGAGCAGATGTCGATCACTGTGGCGAGGTAGAGCCACGTCGCGCCGAAGGCTATGTACGTGATGTCGCCGCACCACCTGGTGTTCAGCGTGTCCGCGGTGAAGTCGCGCATCACCAGGTCCGGTGCGGGCGGCGCGGTCCTGTCCGCGATCGTCGTCCGCTTCTTCTTCCGCGGGTGCCGCCCGACGATGTGGTTGATCCGCATCAGCCGGGTGACGCGCTTGCCGTTGATCCTCCGCCCCCTCGCACACAGCTCGGCATGGACGCGCGGGGCGCCGTAGGCGCCATGGTGCTCGGCGTGGATGGCGCGGATCTCGCTCACGGTCCGTTTCTCCTCGACCTGGCGCCCGGCGCGGTCCTGCTCCGTGGCCAGGTGCCGGTAGTAGCCGGCGCGGGACGCCCCGAGCACCCGGCAGATCCGCTGCACGCCGAAGTCGGCGCGGTTCTCGGAGATGAAGTCCCAGCGGTGGGGGATCACTTCACCTCCCGAGCGAAATAGGCGGCTGCCCGGCGCAGGATCTCGCGTTCCAGGTGCCACTCCTTCTCCGCCTTCAGCAGCCGGGCGTTCTCCGCTCGCAGTCGGGCCAGTTCCTCCGCCTTGCTCCCGCCCGAGTCACGGCGTCCGGGCACGGCCTGTGAGTCGTCCTTGCGGACCCACGTCCGCAGCAACTCCGCGGTGATGCCGAGATCCGCGGCCACCGCCGCGTACGTCCGCTTGCCACCCGCGGCACGGTAGAGCGCGACGGCGTCCTTTCTGAACTCCTCCGGATACGGAGACTTGCGTCCCACCTGGACATCCCTCCCTGGACCATCAAGATCCATTGTCAGGGTGTCCACTCCAAAGGAGCATCCTCAGCACCTCCGGACAACCCGGTCTCCCGTAAACACAGTGTCTGCGGCCGTTGAGAGCAACCGCCGTCGGCGGTGACGGCGAACCTGCCCGGTTTGTGGGTCCCCAAGGGGGCGAATAGCCTAGTCGCAGGGGGTCGGTTCGATCAGAGGGGCCGCCCATGAGTAAGTACAGAAACCGCGCCTGGCGCGCGACGGGAGTCATCACCGCACTCGCCACGGCCGCCGCGATCGGCTTCGTCGCCCCGGCTGAGGCTCAGTCCACCGCTCAACTGAACGCGTATGTCAGCGACGGCTGGGGTGGTGGAACCATCACTAGCAACCCCGCCGGGATCAACTGCCACACTTCGGCGTGGGATCCGTACGTCGGTGACCCGGCGCCTGACCCGACCGGTACCTGCACTGCGAGCTTCCCGATCGGGACGACGGTCCACTTCAGCGCTACAGCTGACGCGGGTTCATACGTCAACATTCCTCCCGACCCAAATCCCGTGACCATACGGGCCGGCTACAACTACACGGGGGTTGTGTTCTGCCCGAGCACCGGCCTCTGTTCTGCAGGCTAGTCGCCCGTTGCAGTTCGGTGTGTGGCCGCGCCATCCCGCCATCTGAAGTGGCCTGGGTGCCCTGCCATGTTGGGCACTTGGGCCATTCTTTCGAGCAGGGGCAGACCTGTTACGGGGGGCGAGCCTGCCCCCTGCCTCACACGCCTCCCGCCGCAGCTGCTGAAGCGCAGCGTTCAGGTCTTCCTGGTACGGCACGTAGCAGTCCCACCCTGAAGTCCCCACCAGCCCTCATCCCCTTCCTGTTTCGCTTGGGGGGGGCGGAAGCTAGCACCTGACTCTGACATTCGAGCTCTCAGCTTGGGAAGCTTGGGTTTCTTGGTACTGGTTGCTGCACTGACCTGGTGCGGAGCAGGGCTGGTAGCTCGCCGGGCGCCGACTTGGTGACCGGTGTTCCCCGTGGCTCCCCGCAATATCTGGCACGGGTCTGGCACGCCTCTTCGTCTCGAACTCTCGGCTGGGTCGCCATTGAGGTCTGGTGGACGAGTCAATCCGCCGTAGACGGCTGCTGAAGATCAGCTGCGGTCGTTGAGGTTGCTGCACTTCTCTGCTTTACACCTTCGGCGACTTGACGGGCATGAGCGAGGTTGTTTGCGGCTGGTGAGGGCGTCGGGGTGGGTGTCGCCCAGGAACTGCTCACGCTGGGCGAGGGTGGCCCCGACAGGAGGATGGTACGTGTCATGGACAGTGCAATTTCGCCGGTTCCGGCCACTGCGACCAGCCACAGGTGATCGGCTGCTGTTGCTCATTCGGGCGCACACCTTGTGCGCGTTTCGGTCGCGATGCCCAGGATTGACCTCGCGATGTGTTCCCTCATGAAGGTGAAAGACCATGCCGACGTATGTCACGTTGCTGAACTGGACCGATCAAGGGATCCGAAACTACAAGGACACCGCAAAGCGTTCCGAGGCCTTCGCCGCAGCGGCGCAGAAGCTCGAGGCGAAGGTCCTGAACCTCTACTGGACCGTCGGTTCGTACGACCTCGTGGCCGTTGTTGAGGCACCCGACGAGGAAACCGCCACCGCGCTGCTCCTGCAGCTTGGCGGAGTGGGCAACGTCCGTACGACGACCCTGCGGGCCTTTGGCCGAGAGGAGATGGATCGCATCATCGCCAAAGCCGCCGGCTGAGGGCACGTCGGCCTTGATTCCAAAAGGCCCCGGACCATGATCGGTCCGGGGCCTTTGCGCTGGTGCCCCGGCAGGATTTGAACCTGCGACACCCGCTTGAGGAGCGAGGTTGGGCGGGCGCCCGAGTGACCAGCGGCTTTGCCGTCTCGCGCGCGTCTGGTGCTGAGTGCCGTGGCGTACCGCAGTTCCCCGTGAGGCCCTGTCCGTTCTGGCACGAGAGTGGCACGGCCCGCGGACCGTGCCACAGTCCCTCGATGCGAACTACGGGCGGGGCGGTCGCTGAGGGGTGCCCAGCTGAACAAACGTGTGCCTGTGGTCGGTGAAGACTGGCTGCGGTCGGGTTGGTTGCTGTACTTCGCTGCTGTACTGCAGTTCCATCGGACCTCGACGAGCAAGGCGGTATCCGCCATACGATCGAGACGGCCCGCTGGTCGGCGTGGTGCAGGCCATTGAAGGGTGCCGACGGGGCGAACACGGTGATCGCCTTTTGGGGCAGGTCTGGCGACTAAAAAAAGGGGGGTGGCGTTGTGTGACGCCCTCACCCCGGACTGCGGCGGGTTGAGCATCCTCGGGGCGCTTCTGAGTACGCGCACTCAGGGCTCGGCGGCCTTCGTCGGCAAGGGTTGGGGAAAGCCGAACGACAGGAGAGGATCGTGCCCACGCCCCGCAGGATCAGCCGCCCCACCACCGCTTTCCGACCCGGTGGGTTCCAGGCCGTCGGTGGTGCACTTGCCGGCACGGCCGCGGTCGTGGCACTCACCGGATGTGCCGCCCCGAAGTACCAGGAGCACGTCTGCAGCAGAGGCGAGTACCCCGTCTTGCAGGTAAACGGCCCCGGTGGGGATTGCGTGGCGAACGGTGGTGAACCCCCGGCGGGATACACGCGATACCCGGAGGGCGAGGTGCCGCAGCAGGTCAACGGCAAGTGGGACGTCTATTGGAGTACCCGCACGCTCGACGAGGACGGCAACGTCATCGACCTGCCGGACGTGTACTGACTGGACGGCCCGGGCTCCGGACGGGGAGTCGTGTCGTGGACCACGGGAGGTTGGCGGAGTCTCCATGGGCGAGTCAAGCTCCACCGAGTGCGATCAGTGGCCGAAGAAGTGAGGGAGGGGCGGCAACGGGAGGTCGCCGCCAGGCTCGACGACCTCGTACGGGCCGAACGTGCGAAGCACCACAGCGGCGACCGTGCACTACAGGGAGGAGCCGCCGGAGAACTGATGGTGCGGCTGTGGTGCGCGCACCGCCGACCGGTCTGGACAGCAAAGAACCCCCGGGTCTCTGACCTGGGGGTTTCGCGTGGAGCGGGTGACGAGAATCGAACTCGCGCTCTCAGCTTGGGAAGCGACGGCGCTTGGGCGGGATGGAGGCCGTGACCTGCAGTTCCGTGGAGTACGGGCCGCAGTGCAGGTGACCGGAGACACTGCTGTGAACCGCTGTTCTCCGTCCGTAAGGGCACGCGTAGGGCACGACACCCGGGCGGCCGGCTGGGAGAGGGGCGGGTGACTGAAGCGCCTGGTCCGAGTGGGTAGGCGGCAGACATTCGGTGCCGGGTTTGCGGTGGCGCATGCGTCGTGCGGGTCGTTTTCGCCTCCGACTCGACCTGCTGCTCCCCGATCGCGACGCTGCATCACCGGCGTACCGCCCGTTCTCGAGTTACATTTATTTCAGATATGGTGGGCTTGCTTTCCCGAGGAGGCGGCCATGGCGCGAAGCAGCGTTCTTGCCGGGGCTACAAAGGTGGATCCCGAGCTCGCCCACCGGGGTGTGCTCAGGGAGGCCAGTCGTCTGGGTGCCGACGATGTCCAGGCGGTGCTGCGGACGGCCGACGGTTCTGAGCTGGTGTTGCCTTCTGAGCTGGCCCGGATACTGATTGCTTCCGCTGGTGAGCTGGCTGCCGGGCATGCGGTGACCGTTCTCGCGTCGGAGACCCGGTTGACCCCGACGGAGGCCGCCGAGCTGCTCGGCCTGTCCCGGCCGTTGGTGGTCCGGCTCCTGGACTCTGGTGAGATTCCCTCGGCCCACCTGCCTGGCAGTAGCCACCGGGTGGTGCGTCTTGCCGATGTCCTGGCGTTCCAGGCGCGTAGGGAGCGTAGGCGGGAAGGCCGCCGACGCATTGCGGACACCGTGGAGCAAGCCGATCTGCCCTACTGATCGGTGAAAGTCGGCAGGTGGCGTCGGAGGGGAAGTCGTCCCGTGCGGGTCTTTGTGGATGCCCATGTGCTCTTCCCGTTTTCGGTGATGGACTTGATGCTGGCTCTCACCGAGGACGCGGTTCACGAGCTGGTGTGGTCCGAACGGCTACTGGCCGAGTGGGAGCGCGTGATCGTCCGTGAGCAACGGCGTTCGGCCGCCTCGGCCGCGGCGGTCACCGGGACGATTCGACAGTTCTTCGCGGACTGTGAGGTCTACGAGGCCGAGTACGTACATCTCGTCGACCTCATGCCCGGGGGTGACCCGGATGACCGGCATCACGCGGCAGCCGCAATCGCGGGGAGCGCCGGGGCGCTGATCACCTGGAACCTCGACGACTTTCCTGCTGGAGAGTTGGCCGAGCGTGGTCTGCGTGTTGTGGATCCGGACAGTTATCTCTGCGAGCTCTACGCGGAGTGGCCCTGTGAGGTGCGTGAGACCGTCATCCGGCTGGCGGCAGAGAAGCGCAACCCACCCGTCACGCTTCACGACGCGCTCTCCCACCTGGCCAAGGCCGGTGTCCCGCACTTCGTCGACCGCTTCGGGGAGTCGACTCCCCCGTCATGACTCGGGTGTTTCGCACCCATCGGCGCGGCAGCGCCACGGACTCCTCGGGCCGTCGGTGCGCTCGGCGACGGTCAGGGCGAGGGCGAGTGCGGTGGTGGCGAAGGTGACCAGCCGGCCGGTGCAGCCGGGATCGGCCCGGCCCACGGTGATGGCTCCCGGGCAGCCGACGCGTTCGGCTCGGGAGAAACGGGCGGCGTGCCGGGTGACCGACCCCTTCCAACTGCCCGGTGGAGCCAAGCGACTCGTGTTCGACTCGGGCGAGTTGCTGACCATCCACACGGGGAGCCGGCTCGTCGCCCTGCGGCTCGTGCGAGTGAGAGGCGGTGACCCCGCCCGTGCCCTCACGACGCGACGCCATCGCCGATGACCTCCGGAACCGGATCGCCACCGGTCGGCTCAAGCCCGGCGAACGCCTGCCTTCTGAAGCGCATTTGGCCGCGCAATACATGGTCAGCACACCGACACTGCGGAACGTCCTCGCCGTACTCCAGGCGGAAGGCCTCGTCGAGAAGACCCACGGCAAGGGGAACTTCGTCCGCCGTCCGCTCCACAGGATCACGTACGTCGGCGGGAGGCGAACCCCGAATGCGCACAGCATGGATCTCGCACCCCTGAGCGTCACCGTCCACACCACCAGGGTGCGGGCCCGCGGGCATCTCTCGGCCCTGCTGAAGACGCCGACCGGCAGCCCTCTGGCCGAGATCCTCTGTCTCGGCCATGAGGACGAGAGACCTCACAGCCTGGCGCGCATCTACGTCCCCTGCGACCTGGCGCCGGCCGCCGTGCTCCGCGAGCCACTCCCGTACGAGGCGGTGGTGGCGCGACTGACGGAACTCCGCCCGCCGCCGGCCGAGGTACGGGAGGAGATCAGCGTTCGCCTCCCGGCACCGGAGGAGGCGTCCACCCTCCGGATCAGCTCTGCCCTGGCAGTCCTCGCCGTCACACGCCAGACGGCCGACACCGCTGGACGCGTGGTCGGGGGGAGCGCCCAACGCCTTGTCGTACGCGGCCTTCTGCTCGGGAGTGAGCGTGTCCACGTAGTCCGCGTTGGGTGTCCTGTCCGAGCCCTGCCGGGCGGCCGCACTGCCCGAAGCGCCGGCGTCGTCGGGGTAGGCGATGCCCGCGTAGATGCCGAAGCCGTACTTCCGCCGGTACTCCTTCGTCAGCGCGTAGTCCGCCCCGTTGGTGGTCCAGGAGGCGGTGGGGTCCTCGGGGCCACGGGGGTGTAGGTGAACCCCTGCTTCTTCATGCAGGCCGCGATCGCGTTCTCCAAGAGGTACTGCTTCTTGAGGTCGGCGTTCGCGTCGGCGGGAATGTCGAGCTGCCCCGACGATCCGGCCGTGGTCTTCTCACCGTCCGACGCGTGGGACTCCGAGCCGGTGTCGGTGTCGGTTCCGGTGCCACAGGCCGCCAGCAGCGGCAGCAAACTGACCGCCGCCGCGGCCAGTCTTCGGACAGTGCGGGATCGAGTCATCTACTTCCATCCGATCGGAAGGGAGGGGGATTCCGCCTGCGGACGCAGGAGAACGCGGAGTTCACAGTGGTGCCGGCAGTTCATGGCCCTGGGGCCGGTACATGACCGAGCTGTAACGGCCGTTCGCCGTGACGGCCGGCCTCGGGACCGGCGCCGGTCATACGGGCGGCCCGGTGACGAAGTCACCGTTCTCGTCGTAGGGCCAGGCGTTGGCGACGCACCCGTGCAGGCCCTTGATCTGCTGCATCATCACGGGGGCCAGTCGCCCGGCGCCCCCGCAGGTCACGTGCGAGTGGCCGAGGAAGTGCCCCACCTCGTGGTTGATGATCAGCGCCCGGTAGTCATGGATCGGCCCGTCGAAGGTGGGCGAGCCCTTGACCCAGCGCTTGAGGTTCACCACCACCCCTCCGGGAACCTCGCAGTTGTACTCGCCTCCGGTGTCCTGCTGGATGCCGGCCCAGCACAGGGCGTCCGCCGTCGCCGGTGTCGCGATCTTTATCGTGATGTCGTGCGGCGATCCCGCGCCCACCAGCTGGAACGCGTTGTCCGGGTCGTGGGTCCAGCCCCGCGGGGCGGCGAGTATCCCGGCGATCTCGTTCGCCGCCTGGGACGGCGAGATGTCGAGGCCGGTCTCGACCTCCACGACGTAGCGCACCGGGCGGGAGCCGCTGCCCACCTTCTCCCCACTGGCCTGCGCGGTGACGAACGTCCCGCTGCCCGTCGGGGGGACGTCGATCTCGGTCCGGCTCGCGGAGGGAGAGGGAGAGGGGGAGGCGGAGGGGGGCGGTGTGGGAGTGGGGGTGACGTGCGTGCTCCGCGGGTGCGGCGCACCGCTCGACGCGTCGCTCCGCCCGCCTTCCAGCAAGTACGCCGCCGAACCCAGCAGGCCGGCGGTCACCAGCAGGCTGGTCAGCAGGCTCCGGCCCCGGCGGCGCGGCCGTTCCCGGCGATGGGCGGACCGGCGTCGGCGACCGGCGCGGTGACCGGTCGTGGTGCTGCCGGTGGCGGGTGCGGATTGCCGCTGTCGTGCCGAATGCATGGCAGCTCAATCTGGTGATCCCAGATGATCCCCATGAGCCGGTGCCGTCACGGAAAGATAACGACGCCCCGCGTTCCCCGGCCCATGTGATCGTTGTGTAACGGCGGTCGGAGAGGGACCTTCCTCGGGACGGTCACCTCGTCCGGTCTGCTTACACTGCCGAAATGCCACGGGTCCTGATCGTCGAAGACGACCTAGATGTCCGCAGGGCCGTCCAACTGGGTCTGCGGCACCAGGGGCATGAGGTCTTCGCCGTGGAAACGGGGGAGGAGGGGCTGGAACAGCTCCACCCCTTCCGGCCGGACGTCGTCGTACTCGATCTCATGCTGCCCGGCATGTCCGGCCTGGACGTGTGCCGCCGGATCAGGGACCGCGACCAGGTGCCGATCATCATGGTGACGGCCCGGGGGGACGACGTCGACGTGGTCGTGGGACTGGAGACCGGTGCGGACGACTACGTGGTGAAGCCCGTGCAGGCCCGGGTGCTCGACGCACGGATACGGGCCGTACTGCGCAGACAGGACGCGTCGCTGCCGGACGGCACCCGTCCCCGGGCGGAGACGCACGGCGAGCTGGTCGTCGACCGCGCCGGGCTCGTGGTGACGCACCGCGGCGAACCCGTCACCCTCGCCCCCTCCGAACTGCGGCTGCTGCTGACCCTGTCGGCCTCGCCCGGCCAGGTGTTCAGCCGCCAGCAGCTGCTGGAAGCGGTCTGGGAACACAGCTACCACGGCGACATACGGCTCGTGGACGCCTGTGTGAAGCGACTGCGCAACAAGCTCGGCGAGGGCAGGAATCCCCGTTACGTGCAGACCGTACGCGGATTCGGTTACCGCTTCGGCACCTCATGAGCGACCGGATGTCCACGCGGACGCGGAGGACCGCGCGGATGCGGAAGGCCGCCGGGACGCGGAGAACCGTGCCTGAGGCCCCCACGGCCGACGAGACCCCCGCCGCCGGCCCGGGGGCCGGCCCCCGGCGGTTCCTCCGGGCGGCCCTGGCGCGCATCCCGCTCCCCCTGCGCGGCCTGCGCCCCCGCCTGCTGACGTCCTTCGTCCTGGTGGCCGTGGCCAGCGCCCTGGGCACCGGGGCCCTCGCCTTCCGCGAGGCGCGCACGGGGGTGCTCCAGCAGAGCCAGGACTCCGTCATCAACCGGTTCCGTACGAGCGTCGACGCCGTCGCGCCCAGCATCCCCCTGGCCCCGGACCGGTCGGACCTCCAGTTCGCGGTGGACCAGGTGCTGTACGCGAACCGTTCGTCGGGCTGGCGGATCATGGCCACGTACGGTGGCCACCGCGCCTATGCGCCGAGCGCCGGTTTCGTCGAGCCGAGCCCCGAAATGCTCCGGTCCGTCCGGGACCGACGTGTCGCGGTGTTCCAGCGGATGAACGTCGACGGGCGTCCTCGTCTCGTCGTCGGCATGCCCGTCACGTACACCTCGGGCGAGGGCACGGAGCCCAGGCTCTCCGGGTTCGTGATGTATCTGGAGGTCCCGCAGACCACCGAGGAGGGGTACGTCGAGGCCATGGTCAGCGGCATCGAGCGGGCCACCCTGGTGGCCCTGTGCCTCGCCGTCGTCCTGGCGCTGCTCGCCGCGAGCGGCGTACTGCGACCCGTACGGGCGTTGCGCCGGGCGACGCGCCGGATGGCCGCGGGGCACCTCGACGTACGGCTGGACGTCACCGGCTCCGACGAACTGGCCGATCTCTCCCATTCCTTCAACGAGACGGCGGCCGAACTGGAGCGAACCGTACGGGAGCTGCGTCGCCTGGAGGCCCAGGGACGCCGCTTCGTGGCGGACGTCTCCCACGAACTGCGCACGCCGCTGGCGGCGATGTCGGCGGTCACCGACGTGCTGGACCTGGAGGGGGAAGGGGAGACCGGTGAGGCGCTGCGGCTCATCAGCGAGGGAACGAACCGGCTGAGCGGATTGGTGAACGACCTGATGGAGATCTCCCGTTTCGACGCGGGGGCGGCCGAACTCAACCGGGACGAGATCGACCTGGCCGAGTCCGTACGGCGCACCGTCGCCTCCCGGTGGCGGCAGGAGCAGGTGGAGACCCGGCTGCCCGGACCGGGTGAGCTCCGCGCGCGCGTCGATCCGCGCAGACTCGACGTGGTGACGGCCAATCTGATCGGCAACGCGCTGCGGCACGGA
Organism: Streptomyces sp. NBC_01635; assembly: GCF_045209715.1. Lineage (NCBI taxonomy): Bacteria > Bacillati > Actinomycetota > Actinomycetes > Kitasatosporales > Streptomycetaceae > Streptomyces > Streptomyces sp. NBC_01635. The sequence continues at coordinate 8,387,073 of NZ_CP109277.1, forward strand.
GAGCCGCCCGTGCGGCTGACCATGGGGGTACGGGTGGACGGGGCGGGCATGGCGTGGGCCGTCATCGAGGTGACCGACAACGGACCGGGGATCGCTGAGGAGGCCATGCCGCACATCTTCGAGCGGTTCTACAAGGCGAGCACCTCACGGGCCAGGAGCGAGAGCAACGGGCTGGGTCTGGCCATCACGGCGGAGAACGTGCGCCTGCACGGGGGGCGCATCCGGGCGGCGAACCTGCCCCGGGGCGGCGCGGTGTTCACGGTCGAACTCCCGCTGCACCGCGACGACACCGACACCGAGGCCGACGGGGGCACCCGGTGAGGGGCTCGCGGACGGCAGCGCTGCTGTCCGGGCTCACGGCGGTGGCCGCGGTCGCGCTCACGGCGTGCGGAGTCCCCCCGTCCGGTGTCATCGAGACCGGTGCGCCGGCGAGCGGCATGTTCTCCCCCAGTCCGACACCACCCTCGACGCCCGCCACCATCTCCCTCTTCTTCCTGCGCGACGGGGAGTTGATGCCCTATCCCCACCGGATCGACGACGCCGGGGACCTCGAGGCCGTCGTACACCTGCTGTTCGAGGCGTCGGCCGCGAACGAGACCGCGACGGCCACCACGGAGCTGCCCCGCCTGACGGACGCGCCACGGGTGGTGGTCGCCGACGGTATCCTCTTCGTCCAACTCCCCGGTAAGACGGCTCCGCTGAGCCGTCGGGCCATGCTCCAGCTGACGTGCACGGTGAACCACGCGGAAGCCGATGGCGGCACCGCGCCCCGTTCCGCCACGTCCCTCAGCCTCCATGTGCTCGGGGACGGATGGACGATGACGGAGTCGGACCACGCGTGCCCCGTCGTGCCCCAGCCACGGGCGCAACCGGAAGCACTGACCCCGCAGGAGCCCTCCGGCTGACCACCGGCCCCCGCCCAGGACCGGAGTCCGCCTTCCGGCCACGGCCACCCGCCTGACCGCGCGGTGGCAGGCCGGCCACGCCGCCCTGCCGGCCCGCCGGAGCACCACGCCGGCCGGGCAGCAGTGGGACGCCACACCCCGACCCCACGCGGACACCGAGGAACACGAGCCGGTTCGCCACCACCCTCGAACCCGCTCGCACCCCGTTCCGGCGGAAGTGGCGCCGGGCTCGTGCGGTCGCCGGCCTCCCGGACGGCTTCCGCTTCTACGACCTCCGCCACACCGGACACACCCTGTCGACCCGCTCGGGCGCCACCCTCCGGGACACGATGGTGCGCGCCGGCCAGTCCTCCGAGAAGGCGGCGCTGATCTACCGGGACTCCGACGAGGAGCGGCAGCGGGAGGTCGCCGCCGGACTGGACGACCTCGTGCGCGCCGGGCGTGCGAAGCGCCACACCGACGACCGTGCGCACCACAGGGGGAGCCGTCGGCGGGCTGACGGCGCGGTTGTGGTGCGGCACCCGCTCACCGGTCTGGACAACAAAGAACCCCCGGGTCGCTGACCTGGGGGTTTCGCATGGAGCGGGTGACGAGAATCGAACTCGCGCTCTCAGCTTGGGAAGCTGAGGTGATCTACGGGCGGTTGCTCGACTGGCCTGGGCGGAAGCGCTGCCAACGTCCGATGGCTTGTCGGGCTGGTTCCCGGTGTTCCCCCGTGGCTCCCCGCACGATCTGGCACGGGTGTGGCACGAACCTTGGCCAACACAGCCGGTCACGACGGCGAGTGCGTCGACCGGTTAGTTAGTACTCCAGCAGTACTTCGCGTCTTGACCTGCGCGGTTGTCGAGCGGTGGGAGTGTAGCGGGCACCGCCCGGTCAGGGGCGGTTTCTGACCGGGCCCCCCTCGAAGGAGTGTCCCCGACGGCGATAGTGGCAGTGGCGGGCAACGGCTTGGCGTCGTCGACGCCAGTGCGACCAGTTCAGCGCGTGGGTGTGGGCACGGGGGTGGCGGGGAGCGCGAGCTGCCAGGAGCCGCCGCACTTCCGCCACGGTGAGCTCGATGACCTCGGCTTCCTCACCGGTGCAGCCCCCTTTTCGCGGGCCTGCGCGGTCATGGCTGCGAGGAAGGCGTGCGCGAGCATGGCGAGGGTGATGTGCCGGTACCAGCCGACGTAGCGGCGGACTTCGTACTGGTCTAGGCCGCACTCGTTTTTTGCCGCCTGGAAGCACTCCTCGATCGCCCACCTGGTGCCGGCGACCCGCACCAGGTCGTCCACCCCCGCGTCCAGAGGTGCGTAAGCGAGGTAGTAGGCGATCTCGTCCGGCTTGCTCACGCTGCGCCGTGCCAGCGCCCACCGTCGACACACCAACTCCCTTATCTGGTAGTCGAATTCGGCGACTGTGGGCAGCTGGATCGCGGCCCAGTCGTACATCCGCTGACCCTTGGCGCCCTGTCCGCACGAGCGGCGCTCCCACGCTTCCTCCGGGGCCTGGGCGAAGAGGTGATCGATGCGCGGGCATCCCACGGTGAACTGGGACTTCGGCACAGCCACGACGTAGCCGACACCGGCGTTCTCCAGCATGCGGCGGAAACGGCATTCCTGGCCGTAGGCGGAGTCCGCGGTGACCCAGGCGATCGGCAACGGCGAGGCCAGTGCGCGCAGCACGATCGCCTTGGCGAGGGCGCCCTTGGTCGCGAACTCCCGCTCGTCGGGGATCTTCGCGGCGTGGCAGCGGTCACGATCGGTGGTCCAGGACTTGGGCAGGTACAGCTCCCGGTCCACCAACGCGCGGCCGGTGGAGCTGGCGTAGGCGGCGAAGACGCCGATCTGGCAGTTCTCGGTGCGGCCGGCGGTGCCGGAGTACTGGCGTTGTACGCCGGCCGAGGTGGTGCCCTTTTTGATGAACCCGGTGTCGTCCACGATCAGTACCCCGTCGGGGTGGCCGATGCTCTTGGCGACGAAAGCCTGCAGGTCGTCGCGGATGTCGTCAGGGTTCCAGCGGGCGCGGGAGAGCAGGTGCTGCAGGCCGTCGGGGGTGGCGTGGCCAGCGTGCTCGGCCAACTGCCAGCTGTTTTTTCGGGCCACCGGCGCCAGCAGTCCGTGTACGTAGGCTCGCATGCGGCGGCGGGGTTCGACGCGGCCGAAGCGGTGTCCGATGTCGTTGAAGAGGTCGTCCAGGTCGTGGTCCCAGGTCTCGGCTGCCTGTTCAATTGCGATCACGACGGGAGGCTTCCCGGCCTCGAGACACCGCTTGCCGTCGGGGACACTCCTTCGAGGGGGGCCCGGTCAGAAACCGCCCCTGACCGGGCGGTGCCCGCTACACTCCCACCGCTCGACAACCGCGCAGGTCAAGACGCGAAGTACTGCTGGAGTATTAGTACTCCAGCCGGACTTCTGTATTTACCCTGGTCAACGGCCTGGCAGCGGGGAGTGTAGCGGGTGCGCTGTGGTCGTGGGACGGTCTTGCCGGGGCCGTCCCACCAACGTGTGCCCGCGCCGCATGTAATGACAGCGCGACGAGCAGTCCGTTGTCGTGATCCACGACGTACCGACGAACGCCTGGGACCTGGAACTCGAAGAACTCTTCCTGCGGATCGGTGGACGCTTCTCCCGTGTGGAACCACGCCGGCGGATGCGGGACTACGTCCGCGGGCTGCTCGGCCCGGTCGGCCGCAAGAACAGCTGGCAGCTCGCCGAGTACGCCGGCCACGCCACCCCACACGGCCTGCAGCACCTGCTCTCCCACAGCCGGTGGGACGCCGACGGCCTGCGCGACGACCTGCAAACCTACGTCGCCGAACAACTCGGCATGCCAGACGGTGTGTTGATTGTCGACGACACCGGATTCGTGAAGAAGGGCACCACCTCTGCCGGAGTGCAGCGCCAATATTCCGGCACAGCCGGCCGCACCGAAAACTGCCAGATCGGGGTGTTTGCCGCCTATGCCACCACCCGCGGCCACGCCCTGGTCGACCGCGAGCTCTACCTGCCCAAGTCCTGGACCGGTGACCGCGAGCGCTGCCGAGCGGCCCGCGTCCCCGACGACCGCACCTTCGCCACCAAGGGCGACCTCGCCCGCGACATGATCGAGCGCGCCCTGGCCTCTCCGCTCCCTTTCACCTGGGTCACCGCCGATTCCGCCTACGGCCAGGACTCCCACTTCCGTCGTTTCCTGGAAGACCGCGGCCTCTTCTACGTCGTGGCCGTGCCCAAGTCCCAGCAGGTGAACGGCCCGCGCATCGACCATCTCATCGAGCAGGCCCCGCTCGAGGCGTGGCAGCGTCTGTCGGCGGGGCAGGGAGCCAAGGGCGAGCGCTCCTACGACTGGGCCGCCGCCCGTCTGCCCGCCGTGGCCGAGCCCGACGGCGGCGAGCCGACCCGGCAGCGATGGATGCTGGCCCGCCGCAGCATCAGCAAACCCGACGAGATCGCCTACTACCTCGCCTGCGCCCCGCTCGAGGCCACCGCCGCCGACCTGGTCCGCGTCGCCGGTTGCCGCTGGAAGATAGAGGAGTGTTTCCAGAGCGCGAAGAACGAGTGCGGCCTGGACCAGTACGAGGTCCGCCGCTACGTGGGCTGGTACCGGCACATCACGCTCGCCATGCTCGCCCACGCGTTCCTCGCGGCGATGGCCGCCCAGGAACGCGAAAAAGGGGTGACACGGCCGACACGCCCGACCTCGTGGACCTCACACCGGCTGAAATCCGCCGTCTGCTGGCAACTGAACCCCGCCGCTATCCTGCAGGCCGCGACCACGCGGTGAACTGGTCCCGCTGGAGACGCCGCCACCAAGCACGAGCCCGACGCTGTCATTACATGCGGCGCGGGCACACGTTGGTGGGACGGCCCCGGCAAGACCGTCCCGCGACCACAGCGCACCCGCTACACTCCCCGCTGCCAGGCCGTTGACCAGGGTAAATACAGAAGTCCGGCTGGAGTATTAGTACTCCAGCCGTAGATCGTGATCTTGTTGCTGGAGTGCGGTGGAGAGGGGGCAGCGGTCAGTCGTCGACGAGATCGAGCTGGGCAGCACAGGCGTCCGCTACTCGAGTCCTTCGAGACGGCGGGCATCTTTGATCTCGCTGATCCTGGCAGCCGTCATCGGGGTCCACTCCCTCCTCTCTCCAGCGGCACGGAGGGCTTCTCCAACCTCGCTGAGCTTCACGGAGGACAACACGCCCGCCCGCTCGATCAGGTCGTCCCGGGCCACGGTGGTCAGCCATGTGCACGGAGTAAAGCCTGGACGCGGGAACGCGAACCGCAGCACGCCTTCGAAGGGCAGTCCTTCCGGGGCTCCTACGGCCACTTCAACGCCCAGGCCGCTGATGTCGACGCCCGCTGGCGCAACGACCTGCATCGCCTGAAACCCGGATGACTCCTCGTCCGAGAGCAGCACGACCGGGCGTCGCTCATCGAAGTCGACCCACCAGACTTCACCGCGTTGCATGTGTCCTCCTGGCACGAGACGGCGGGCGAACGCTGCGTGCCCCGTGCGGGACACGGAAGGGATGCGGCCCGTCTTCGCACGTCGTGACCGAGGGGCGGTGAAGACGGGCGCGGCCACCGTTGATCATCGGTGTGTGAAGACTGAAGATCATGCGGTGGCCGCGAGTCACAGCGTAGACCCTGCCCGCTGGCAGGAGGCGTTCGAGGTCCTGATGTCCCGGATAGCGGGCCGGTTCGCGCGGGTTGAACCCCGGCGTCGGGTGCGGGACTTGGTGCTGGGGCTGCTGTCGGACCTGCCGCGCAAGAACTGCTGGAGCATCGCCGAGTGGGCCGGGCAGGCCAGTCCGCATGGAATGCAGCACCTGCTCGGCTGGGCTAAGTGGGATGCCGACACCGTGCGCGATGACGTGCGCGAGTACGTGCTGGAACATCTGCACGACGACGATGCGGTGCTGGTCGTCGATGAGACCGGGGACGTGAAGAAGGGCACGCACACCGTGGGTGTCCAGCGCCAGTACACCGGCACGGCCGGGAGGATCGAAAACGCTCAGGTCGCGGTCTACCTCGTCTATGCAGGCCGCCGCGGACACGCGGCGATCGACCGCGAGCTGTACCTCCCGCGCTCCTGGACCTGCGACCCGGACCGCTGCCGGGCGGCGGGACTGGGCGAGGACACCGTCTTCGCGACCAAGCCGGAGCTGGCCGCCCGCATGATCGGCCGCTTCCTTGACGCCGGGCACCGTGTGGGCTGGGTCGCGGGCGATGAGGTCTACGGCGGCAACCCCAAGCTGCGGGCCGCGCTGGAAGAGCGCCAGGTCGGCTACGTGCTCGCCGTTGCTTGCTCGGCCGAAGTCACCACGGGCGCGGGGAAGTTCCGCGCGGATGTCCTGGCCGTGAAGGTGCCGAAGTGGGCCTGGCTGAAGCTGTCGGCAGGGGCCGGCGGCAAGGGGCACCGCTTCTACGACTGGGCCGTCATCGACCTGGCCGAACCCCGCCTCGGCAGCCACCAACTGCTGATCCGCCGCAACCGCACCACCGGTGAACTGGCTTACTACCGTTGCTGGTCGCCGGCTGCGGTGCCTTTGGCCACGCTGGTGCGGGTCGCCGGGTCGAGATGGCGGGTGGAGGAGACCTTCCAGTCCGGAAAGGGCCTGGCCGGACTGGACGAGCACCAACTCCGCCGCTTCACCTCGTGGTCGCGCTGGGTCACCCTGGCCATGCTCGCCCACGCCTTCCTCGCCGTCGTCCGCGCTGACGAACACGCCCGCCATTCCGCCCCGGACGGGCTGATCCCGCTCACCTGCAACGAGATCCAGCGACTATTCACCACGCTCGTCGTTCGGCCCGTGCACGGTGCAGCCCACCGGCTCGGCTGGTCCGACTGGCGACGCCGCCATCAGGCCCGAGCCCAGGCCAGCCATTACCGCCGACAAGCCGCGAATCAGACCTGAAGATCACGATCTACGGCTGGAGTATCAGGCACTCTCAGGAAGCGAGTTGTCCTGTGCCCCTCATGTACCTGATGTGACGTCAGGTAAGTCAGTATCTGATCAGCATCAGTCCCCGCACATTCCGAGACGGCTGTCCGAACAGACGCCTGGTCAGCGGCGTCGCAACAGCTTGGTTCGCGCGGAAACGCAGGCAGGAACCCTATCGCCAAAGTGAACCGATGTTCCTCACAATCTTCGGGCCCAACGCGTGCCGTTGTACAGTGAAGAACGCCCTTGACCTGCAGCAAGCAGGCAGGGAGCCGTCTTCCAGGAGTCCCGAATGCTGCGTACTCTGTTCAAGTCCAAGATCTAGCGTTTGGGTATTTCCGCAGGTCAGGGACCTGATCGCTGCCTCCAGGTCAGCAAACGGTCAGCATCGAGTCGGACGGTGTCCGGCTTGCTGACCTGCACGTACGACGTGGGTCTGCCGGGCCGCCCATCGCCCTGCCCGGAAGGCTTGACACGTGGCTCGACAGCTCGCTCGTGGAATGGGGTCGTTCTTCAAGGAGTGCGGTTGTTCCAGGCCGACCCGTTGCCCGCACCCGTACACGATTCGGTTCCGGGACGCTCTCGGCAAGCAGCGTGAAGAGGCCGGCTACGACACGCAGGACGACGCGATCGAGCGCCTCACGCAGATTTACGCGGAGAAAAAGAAGACGGCGCCGTCCGTTGCCGAGGCCCGCCGGGAACTCGGCCAGCAGACGGTCGCGGAATACGCGAAGCAGTGGCGGCCGCGGCAGCGGAGGATGACGGAGTACTCCACGGGCTGGCACGTGGACAGCTCCATCAACGTGCACATCATCCCCCGTCTCGGATCAAGAAAGCTGAACTCGGTCACGCCGATCGTGGTCGAGCGTTTCCTGGACGAGTTGGAGGCCGATGGGGTGGGCCGCGGAAACCAGGTGAACATCTTCCGCACTCTGAAGGCGATCTTGCGGGACGCCTATGGCAAGGGGGCCATGGCGGACGATCCTGTGAAGGGGGTCCAGGAGCCGGAGTACGTCCGCCAGAAGGTGGTCATCCCGCCCCTCGCCTACGTAAAGAAGGCGCTGACTGCCGCTGATGAGTATCTCGCGCTGGAGATCGTCATGATGGTGGGCTGCGGTTTGCGAAACGGGGAAGCCCGGGCAGTGAACGTCAACAACGTTGTGGCGGACGACGTCTACCGAGTGCATGAGCAGATCCACTCCAACACGCACAGGCCGGCGAAGCTGAAGCACCGCAAGGCGGGGGGAGTTCCGCGAGGTCCCTCTGCCGCGCTCGGTGCGGGAAGCTATCGAGCGGCACGAGGAGAAGCACGGCACCACGCAGGATGGCTATCTCCTGCGCGGCCCAAGCGGCTACTACACGGAACCGATGGAACGCCGCCGTGTGCAGAAGCTCTTTAGGAACCTCCCCGCGGCGGACGGTGTCGGCATGTACAGCTTCCGGCACTACTTCGCCTCGAACGCGCTCGGGAACGGAATACCGATCACCGACGTGGCCGAATGGATGGGGCACAAGTCCATTGAGGAGACGTATCGGACCTACAGGCACCTGATGCCGGGCAGCATCGCCAAGGCCGCCCGCATCTTGGATGCCAGTCTGTGGGAAGCCGCCTGATCGGATTACGGCGGACAACAGGTCCTTCGTCTGCTGGTGGTACATCTGCCCACACGACTCTGACCGGCACGAACAGGCGGTTGAAATTCCAGACTCAGAGCCAGCGGCCCGCCTATGGTCCGGATTTTGGTTTCTGGGGCGCCCTCAGCGAGTTCCGCTAGGCACCGCACACACCATCAGCCAGCTTGTCGGTGCCGATGAAGGGGCAGGTTCATCGAGCCGCGGCGAGCAGTTGCTGGTGCCTGGCGAGGGCCGTAGCGCGAAGGAGAGCACGGAACTCGTCGGTCACCGTCCCACGGGTCTTCAAGGCATGGCAGTTCGGGCATAGAGCGATCATGGCCTTGGGAAGGTCCGCGCCCCCCTTAGCGTGATCGTCTATGTGATCCACTTCCAACAGGTAGGAGCCATTTCGGCTGAGCGTTGAGGTGTACCGGGGATCAGGGCAGCGGGGGTTCTCGCAGCCCCCTTGGCTGCGCTCGAGCACCGCATGCCGGGATGCGGCGATGCGGCTCAGCCGCTGACCACCTTGGGGTCGGCGGCGGTGGCTCTTGCCGTCCTGTACGGCGCGCTCCGCCCGGGCGTTCAGTTCCGCGTAGCGCAGAGCCGGATCTGCCATGCGGCGCAGCAGGGCAACGGTCATTCGGCAGCGGTCGAGTGCGTCGGTGGCCGGCTCCTCGGCTGGCAGTGCGAAGTGACCGGCGGCCAAGTCCCAGTCGCTGTTGAACTCGCTGTAGCGCAGACGCGCGCACTCCCAGCGGCTGCGGTTCAACTTCGTGAGTGTGATCGCTGTCTCCGGCCACAGGGCACCGTAGGGGATGCCGTCCCGCAGCCAGGCGTACTCCAGCCCCGCGTAGATCGCGGCGTACTGGAGGTTGCGTCCGTAGGCGACGACGCGCTTGCCCTGGAGTCTGCGCAGCAGGGTGTCAGCTACCTCGCGGAAACGGGGAGCGGCTTCGAGTTCCGCAGGGCTGACATGGCCGAGTTGAAGCTGCTGCAGGCAGGTCGTTTCCCATTCAGGGTTGATGAATTGGTGCCATCTTTTGCGGCCGCCAGCCGAGGTGAGTGCTATCTCATAGGGCACGGCCCGTTCCAGGGGCGAGGTGGACGGAGCAGGTGATCCGATGGCGCTGACGGCCAGAATGACCGTATCAGGGTCGTCGAGGACGTCCTGTGCCCAACGGATCGCAGCATGGCGGATGGCTTGGGCTTCGGCGGCATCGGGTGGCGCGGAGAAGGGGACAGCTTGATCCGCGCGGTAAACAGGCGACGGCGGATATACGGTCTCTTCCCATTCCGGCGTCGTCCGCCCGGTACTCGTCGGCGTTCCGGGGATAGCAATCAGCTGCGGAGGCCCGAGTACGTAGGCGTCGGGACGGAACAAGTTCGACGCGCGCAGCCCTGCGGCCCTGAGCTGGCCGGCGGGCTTCAACCCCTTCGGCAACCGCGGGTAGCGCTGAAGCAGGCTCCTCAAGACGTCATTCGGCTGTGCTTCCGGATTCTGGACGTAGACCGGCGCGCCGAACCCGGCGGGGGTGGCACCGCATACCACATGTTGTTCACCCACGGGGCTGAACGAGACGGTATCGAACTCTGCGAACATGTGAGGCTGCTGACTCCATAGCAACGAACGAGGACCTGAGACCGCGTTTGAGATCTCGTCGTAGGACAATCGAGCGGTGACGTGACCCCCGAACTGTGACCGCTCCCTTGAAGAGCTTGAACGTGACCGCTGGCCAGCCCCGTCGGCCGACGCCACCCGTCTTGTCGCTACTGCACACGCCTTGCGGCGTCGGCCGATCGGCGAGCTGACAGTCGAGGACATGCGTCTGTTGATCGGGCAGGACATAGGACTGCCCTACCTCCTGCCGCTGGCCCTCAAGGTGCTGCGGGACAACCCGATGGCAGAGGGTGTCATGTACGAAGGCGATCTGCTGTCCGCGGTCCTCACCAGGAACCCAGCGGTCTGGACCGAGTCTTCCGGACTCGGCCGAGAGCTTCGCGCGATCGTCTCGGAGTTGACCGACCTGCCACCTGACCTGCAACAGAAGGTTGAACGGTTCCTGACTCCGTAGCGCGCTGACGCGGAATGTTACCCATGGGCGGGCGGACCGGCGTGTCTATGGAACCTTTCGCGCAAGCGGGCGCGGGCCCTGCCGTGTCGCCGGCCGACCGCGGGTGAGGCGGCGGACCATGAGGCCGATCATTGCCCAGCGGATCATGGTTTCGGAACGGGCCGGGCTGGTCTCGTAGTCCCTGGCGAGGCGGCGGTGGGCGGTGAGCCACGAGAAGGTGCGCTCGATCGCCCAGCGCTTGGGCTGGACCTGGAAGCCGCGCTGGCCAGGATCCTTGCGGACGATGTCCAGCTCGCGGCCGAGCACCTGGGTGGTCCAGTCGACCAGGCGACCGGCGAAGCCCTGATCCGCCCAGATCTTCCGAATCTGCGGATGGTCGAGTCGAGTCCACAGCAGCGGCCGCTTCGCGCCATCCCGATCCTGGACACTGGCCGCGACGACATGGATCGCGACGAGCAGGCCGAGGGTGTCGGTGACCAGGAACCTCTTGCGGCCCTTGACCTTCTTGCCCGCGTCGAAGCCCCTGGTGGCCGCCGGGACGGTGTCGGCGGTGCGGACAGACTGCGAGTCGATCAGCCCTGCACTCGGCTCTGCGTTTCGGCCGTCGGCCTCACGGACCCTGCCGCGCAGGACGTCGTGGACGTGCTCGACGGTGCCGTCGTCGTGCCACCAGGTGAAGTACCAGTACACAGTGGGCCAGGGCGGGAAGTCCTTCGGCAGCTGCCGCCAGGCGCACCCGGTCCGCACCACGTAGAAGATCGCGTCCACGGTCCGCCGACGTGGGTGCTTCTCCCGACGCCCACCCCTCGGCCCTACTCGCGCTGGCGGCAGCAACGGCTCCACCAACACCCACTGTTCGTCCGTCAGATCCGACGGATAGCCGCCCCCAACACCACTCACGCAGAGTTCAACGACCGCTCCATCGCACAGGCACGGCAGATCTCAAACGCGGTCTGAGTGAATCTAACCCGACAGGCTCGTGGCCTGAGCTGTTGCGGCCAAGTTCAGCGGCGACGTCGACGCCATCACCTACGCTGCGCGGTTATGGGCGTGCACCTACTCGGTTGGGCGGCGATTGAGATGAGCGGGACGCCGGACCATGAGGTCCCACCTCTCGCATGAGCCCGGACGCCGACCCCGGCGCCGCGGCTGGCGACGCCGCTTTCGTCTTCGGATATGGCGTAGCGACCGTAGGCGGCGTGCGCGGCTCGGATAGCCGCCCCGCGTCGAGCCCACCGCTACCAGCCCCGAGGCACTGCGCAAGCAGGTCGAACAGACCTGCACCAAGCTCGGGAAGACGGTCGAGGCGCTCGCCGCGAAGACCGCCGTCAAAGGGGTCTGCCGTACGATCGGGTGACATCTGAACCGGCTTGCCCTGCGGGGCGGGTGGCAAGGATGTCGCTGTGCCCAAGCCTTATCCGGAAGAGTTCCGCCAGGACGTCGTGCGGGTCGCGAGAAACCGTGGCCCGGGTGTGACGGTCGAGCAGGTGGCCACCGACTTCGGAGTCCATCCGATGACGTTGTGGAAGTGGAGGCGTCGCGCGGACATCGACGACGGGAGCAAGCCCGGAACGACCAGCCAGGAGAGCGCAGAGCTTCGGGAAGCGCGTCGGCGGATCAAGCTGCTGGAGCAGGAGAACGAGGTCCTGCGGCGGGCCGCGGCTTGTCTGTCGCAGGCGCATCTGCCGGGAAAAGGATCTACCCGCTCGTGAAGGAGTCGGCCGGGGACGGGGTGCCCGTCACGGTCGCGTGCCGGGTGCTGAAGCTCGCCAGACAGCCCTACTACCGCCGGCTGGACCAGCCGGTGACCGATGCCATGCTGGAGGAGGCGTATCGCGCGAACGCGCTGTTCGACGCGCACCGTGACGACCCGGAGTTCGGCTACCGCTTCCTGGCCGACGAAGCACGCGGCGCCGGGGCCGTGATGGCGGACGGACTGCCTGGCGGATCTGCCGGGACAACCGCTGGTGGAGCGTGTTCGGCAAGAAGCGCGGCAAGGGCAAGAAGGTTCGCCCGCCGGTGCACGACGACCTGGTCCGCCGTGACTTCACCGCGACCTGTGCGAACCGGCTGTGGCTCGCCGACAGCACCGAGCACGCCACCGGCGAAGGCAAGTTCTATCTCTGCGCGATCAAGGACGCCTTCAGCAACAGGATCGTGGGCTACTCCATCGATGCGCGGATGGAGTCCCGCCTGGCCGGGGCCACCCTGGACAACGCCGTGGCCCGGCGGGGAGACGTCGACCGGTGCATTCTGCACAGCGATCGTGGATCGCGGTTCCGCTCCCGGAAGTTCGTCCGGGCGCTCGACCGCCACCGGATGGCCGGATCAATAGGGAGGGTGGGAGCTGCCAGCGACAACGCGGCCATGGAGTCCTTCTTCAGCCTGCTGCAGAAGAACGCCTCGACCGCCGTGTCTGGGCCACCCGTGAAGAACTGCGGATCGCGATCGTGACCTGGATCGAGCGGACCTGCCACCGACGCCACAGACAAGCCTCACTCGGCCGACTGACCCCCGTCGAATTCGAGACCGTCATGACCACTCCGGCCCTCCAGGCCGCGTGACCGAACCTGTCATCCGAACCTGCATCAGACCCCTTATCCGTGCAGCAGTCCCACGCACGGGGCCACAAGCCTGTCGGCGGGCAGCTCACCCGCGTGCTTACCAATGCCCACCTGGGGATCCCTTGATCACCATCCGGGGCCCCACCGGCGGGTAACAGCCGCTTGCACGGATTAGCCGGGCCGGCGGTCACTCTGCGTGGATCTTCGGTCGGACCTCCACGATGATGTCCGCGTCCGCCATGTCACCCTCCTCGTCGCGCCAGAGGAGGACCCGCACGTGCCGCGCCTGGGGAAGGCCGCGCATCTTCCACTCGCTCATCAGGTCGGTGACGACGAGGGCGACGGCGTATTGAGGGCCCTCGCTCGAATCATCGGCGGTGATCGAGCCCCGCCACCGTTCGGAATCGCTGCCGTACGGGCGCCATCCCTCCGAGCCGTGCGGCTCGAACACCCGGTACACCCAGTCCGTCTCGGTGCCGATAGCACCGATCCTGTCACTGCAAGGGGTCCCATGCGCCGCATCGGATCGACTTCAGCGCGGCCAGGCCGCTGGCAGTACCACGCTCGCGAAGGCCTGTAGGGTGCTAATACCCACGCACAGCCCCTGAGCAGGCACTTTGCTGCCTCAGGTGATCATGGCAAGCTCGGACTGCATGGCGTTGCGCATGCTCTACCTGATCTTCCTCCGACTCCTCGCACCGCTCGTGCTGCTCTCCCGCTCGGCGGAGGCCAAGGACATCGAACTACTCGCGCTGCGCCACGACAATGCGGTGCTGCGCCGCCGGCTTGGCGTCCGGCCACGCCTTACCCGGCCAGACCGCGCGGCACTCGCCGCCCTCGCCCGGCACCTGCCGAGCAGGCTGCGCCGAAACCGCCTGGTCACCCCCGAAACCCTGCTGTCCTGGTACCGCCGGCTGACCCGCTGCAAATGGGAGCAGAAACCCGCGTGCACCGGGCGGCCGCCGATCTTCGCGGAACTCACCGCCCTGATCCTGCGCCTGGCCCGCGAGAACCCGACTTGGGGCCATACCTGCATCCAGGGCGAACTGCGCCGCCTGGGCCCCGCACCCCGGCGCAGCCCCAGCGGAGGTCCGACCTGGCGCGAGTTCCTGCGCACTCAGGCCTCCGGCCTGGCCGCGGACTTCCTCCACGTCGACACCGTTCGTCTGCCGATCTGTAACGAGCAGCACCTGCGACACGTCCTCGCCGAGTACGCCGAGCACTACAACTCCAGCCGGCCGCACAGAGCCCTGGACCTGCGCGCTCCAGCCGACGACGCGGACGTCATCCCCTTCCCCGCGCAGCGGATCCAGCGCCACGACGTCCTCAGCGGGCTCATCCACGAGTACCGCAACGCCGCCTGACGAAGATCACGAGAGCTGGCGAAGCCGCAGGTAAGCATGCATACAGGACTTTTGGAACCCTGCGCGCTTCCCACCCTCACCGGCGTCCCCCGGATCAGGCTGCCCTCAGCTTCAACCGGACTGCTGTGACAGCCCGGTTGCGGGGTCCTTTCACCCCCACCCGGTCTTCAAGCGCCTTGTGGCGCACGGTGCCGTCGAGGATTACGTGCGCTTTCGTACGAGCCGTCACCATCGCCTCGTCGAACGTTGGGGGTGCCCCCGGCCGGAGGCTGGGGGAGTGTCACCGCATCTCAGGTGGGCCAGGGCGAGCAGAGCCTGACGTCCCACAGTCAGTCGCCGCCATCGGGTCCCGATCTGCCGGCGTCGAGTCGCCAGTTCACGGCTCAGGTAGGGGTGCCGGTAAGAACGCTGTCACCAGCCGCAAACGACGGGTGTCACGTGTGGCGACGTGCGGCTGGGTCGCGTTCCGCGACATGTCGGGCGACCGCGTCGACACCGGGACGGGCGTAGCGCTCCAGGGAGCGGACGGAGGCGTGGCGGGAGCGGGCCAGCAGCATCGGGGTGGAGGTGCCACCCTCCGCATCGTGGGTGAGCGCGGAGTGCCGTAGCCGGTGAAGTGTCCAGCCGTCCAGGTTCTCGATGTCCTCGGGTGAGGCGAGCGGGTTGGCCAGCAGCCGGGTGTTCTCCTCGAAGATCTCCTTGGCCCTGCGGTAGGAGAGCCGGGCTCGACCGGTCTCCGGGCACACGTCGAGCGTCGGTGTCCCGGCCGGGGCCTTGCGGTCGGTGAGGAACAGCGGGCCGCGGGTGCGGCGGGCGATGAGGCGGGGCAGGAGCTGGGCGGTACCGGACTGCCAGTGAATCCACTCCGTCGCGCCGCCCTTGGCGGTGATCTTCCCGCGTTCGTCCTGCGGGTAGAGGTCCTCCACGTTCAGGCACAGCAGCTCATCGGCCCGCGCGGCGGACTCATAGAGCATCTTCCAGAACGTCTTCTCCCGCAGGGCGACGTCCAGGCGCCACAGGACGGCGATGTGATTCTCGGCCAGGGCCTTGGTGCGGTCCGGCGGCGCCGGCCGCCGCTCGATCCCGATCGTCGGGTCGTAGGTGATCCAGCCCTGGCGCTGCCACCAGCCGATCGCCTTGCGCGCGATGGACAGTTCGCGGTTGACGGTGTCGGCGTCCATCGCGTCCGCCCGCGCCGCCGCCAGTTCGGCCAGCACCTCGGGCAGCGCCGGGTCGCCGATCGCGGCGACGGGGAAGACGGGCGGCTTCGCGCCCCGGCGGGCGGGCCCGGTCGGCGCCGGTTCGCCGGCGAGCATCCACCCCCATGTTGTCAGCGAGATGCGGTAGATCCGCGCCGAGGACTTCGCGATGCCCGCACCGGTGAGGTACCGCTCGACCGCGGCGGTGTACGACGAGGGCGGGGCAGGCAGGGGGACGCCTCGGGCGCGCGGCAGACGGAGCGCGCCCCTGCTCCCGAGTTCGGTCACCGGTTCGATCGCCATGCCAGGCCCGCCCTTCCGGCACTGCCGCAGTAAATGCGTACACCTCACCTGCGGCGGCCGGAGGGCCCGCCGCAGGTAGAACTGATCACGATAGAGGGTCTGCCGCAGTAAATCCGGCATTTACTGCGGTAGTTCTTCCGGTCTCCGCTGGGCGGCTGCGGTGAGCTGGGCGGCCAGATTCTTGAGCGCCTGCCGTAGTTCGTCGGGATGGTGGATGGTGAAGGGCCACTCCAGGGAGGCGAGCATGTGGGCCATGCCGTCCAGCCGTTCTGCCCGTGCGTGCATGAGAACGCCGGTGGGCTGGGCGGTGAGGGTCACCGCTGAGCGAGGTAGCCGGCGAGCGATCTCATCGAGGGGGCCATGGATCGTCACCTCGACCTGCCAGCGGTAGGGCCCCTGAGCGAGGGTCGAGGTCAGGTGGGCCACGGGGTCGAAGCCGTCGGGTGCGGTGAAGCTGTCGGCTCGGGAGGTGACGGAGGCGATGCGGTCGATGCGGAAGGTACGCAGGCTGTCGCGGAGGTGGTCGTGGCCGACGACGTACCAGCGGCCGGTGTGGAAGACCACGCCATATGGGTCGATGTCGCGTTCGGTGTGTTCCTGGCGCCAGGACTGGTGGCTGATACCGACGGTCGTGTGGGCGCGGGAGGCCTGGGCCAGTGCCAGCAGAACGCCGGTTCCGGGTGCCTGCCCGATCACGGCGTTGGCGGTGAAGGACAGGGTCTCCCGCATGGCGGCGAGCGGTTCGCGCAGGGCGTGCGGAAGCACCCGCTCGATCTTGGCCAAGGCGCCGGCACTGGCCGGCGCGGCAGTGCCCATGCCCAGACGTTCTGCCGCGAGCAGGCCAAGAACGACGGCGAGGGCCTCGTCATTGGTGAGGACCAGAGGTGGCATGCGGTAGCCGCGGGCCAGTCGGTAGCCGCCGTAGCGGCCGCGTTCGGCCTCCACGGGGATGCCCAAGTCGCGAAGGTGGGCCGTGTAGCGGCGCACGGTGCGGACGTCGGTGTCCAGGCGGTCTGCCAGCTCCGCCCCGGTGAGCCGGACGTTGGACTGGAGGAGTTCCAGCAGGGTCAGCACGCGGGTGAGGGGATGCGACATGGATCACTCGGCATTTCAGGGCGGATTCTGTCCTGTATCGACCTTACGCTCCCCGCAGCACCTACTTCTGGGAGATCACATGACCACCTTCGTACTCGTTCCCGGTGCCTGGCTCGGGGCGTGGGCCTGGGAAGACACCGCCCGCGCTCTGCGCGAGCGCGGCCACGCGGCGCTGCCGCTGACACTGACGGGCCTGGCCGAGCACGCAGACCAGGGCGGACCCGAGACGGACCTGGACACGCACATCGCGGACATCACCGGCTTCGTCGAGCGGAACGATCTGCGCGACGTCACGCTGGTCGCCCACAGCTATGCGGCTGCTCCGGTGACCGGGGCAGCCGGACGTCTCGACGACCGGCTGGAGCGCGTGGTCTATGTGGACAGCGCCCCGTTCGCCGCGGGCATGTGCATGCTGGACCTCATGCCACCGCAGGCAGCGGACCAGCTGCGTCACCAGGTCTCCGCTTCCGGTGACGGGTGGCGGCTGCCGATGCCGCCGTTTGAGGTCCTGGGCTTGTCCAGCAGCCTCGACGGGCTCGATGAGGGCCAGCGGGACGCTCTGCGCTCGCGTGCCACCCCTCAGCCGTTCGGCACCTACGCCCAGCGTCTTACCGGCCCGGCCGAGCCCGGTCCCGGTGTGGACCGTGTCCTGGTCGCGTGCCATGACTTCACGGGGCTGCTGGATGCCGGGGTGCCGATGCTGGCCTACCTGAACCAGCCGCCGTGGCGGCGCTTCGACCTGCCCACCGGGCACTGGCCGATGCTGTCCGCGCCCACCGAACTCGCCGACATCCTCGACAAGGCCGTCTCCTGACCGCGCCGGCTGAGAGGCACAGCCCGATGCTTGACCACGAGAGCGTCCGCCGGCTGCGGGCCCACGCCCAGGCCCTGGCCGGCGGAGCACGGGAGGACTCTGCCGAGGCGGTCGTCCAACGGGTCTTCGCCATCCAGGCCCAGGACGCCACAGCCTCCGACCTGGGCATCCGCGTACGCGGCCGGGACATCACCACCCAGGCCATCCGCACGGCATACGAGAAAGAGCGGAGCATTGTCCGCGGCTGGTACATGCGCGGCACCCTGCACACCATTCCCAGCGACGACGCCCGCTGGGTGTTGCCGTTGCTGTCCCCGCGGATCCTTGCCGCAACCAACCGCCGCTACCAGCAGCTGGGCCTGGACGACGATCTGCGCCAGCGCGCCGACCATCTCATCCGGCGCGCTCTTGCCTCGCACGGCCCACTCACCCGGGCCGAGCTGACCGAGCACCTCACCACCCTCGGTATTCCGCCGGACGGGCAGGCGCCGTTCCACCTGATCCGCCACGCAGCACTCACCGGCATCCTCTGCCACGGCCCACAGCGCACCGGTGAGGCCACCTATGTACTGCTCAACGACTGGCTGCCCACCATGGGGCGTTTCCGGTGGGAGGGCGACGCTGTCCTCGCCGAGCTGGCCCGCCGCTACCTGGCCGCGTACGCCCCCGCCACCTTGGAGGACTTCGCCGCCTGGTCCGGGCTGCCGGTCACCTGGGCCCGCAGGGCCTGGAAAATGCTGGCGGAATCGGGCGCGATCACCGAGTACGGCACGTTGACCATGCTCGCCGGGCGGGTGAAAGAACTCCCAGGCTCGTCTGACACCCCGGACGTTCGCATGCTGCCTGCCTACGACAACTACCTGATCGGCTACCGCACCCGCGAGGTGTCCGTCCCCGCTCTCCACCAGGCCCGCGTCTGGCCAGGAGGCGGCCTCATCCGGCCCACCGTCATCGCCGACGGCCTGGCCATCGCCACCTGGACCCGTGGCTCCGGCTCGCGCTCCATCCAGGTGGATGCGTTCGAACCTGTCCGGCCTCAGATCGAGCAGGGTATCGACATGGAGAAGGAGGCTGTCGTCGGCTTTCTGCGGCCCACCTCATAGCCGACCCGCATCCCGATCCAAAAATAGGGCGGCCGCGTAGGCGAGAACGTCGGGTCAAGCGGCCTGGCCGAGGCCGGTGGCGATCAGACCCTGCTCACGGAGCGGGGTGAAGTCGACGTCAAGCTTCGGGTCGTACGCTTCCGGCTGGATGCCGAGTTCGTGGGTGCTGTACTTGCCGAACCGGTTGATGTGTTCGGTCAGGTACGGCGAAATGTGCGCCAGGTCTTCCGGGTCGATCTCCCGTCCCTCCTCCAGCAGTTGGCGGACGATCTCCGCGATGTCCAGGGCGTTGTGGAAGATCACCGCGTTCGTGAGCAGGGCGTTGAACTTCATCGCCTTCTCCTGCTCGATGGGGTCGTTGTCGGCGATGACGCCGCGGTTGCCGAAGCCGATCCACTGGGAAAACCGGTTGAACGACTCGACCTTGTTGGTCGCAGCGGTCACCCGCCGGCGCAGCGGCGCGTCCGAGAGGTAGCGCAGGAGCCGGACGGTGCGGATCACGCGGCCGACCTCGCGGAAGGCGGCGTAGGTGGCGTTCTTCCGCGACCCCGACCGCAGGCGCTTGAGCAGCGTGGAAGAGGAGATGGTGCCCTCGCGTACGGAGACGGCCACGCGCATCAGGTGGCGGAACTGGGACTCGATCAGGGCGAAGTCGATTGTGTTCTTGCCCGGCTCGCCGAACAGGGCGTCGATGTGCACGTACTCCGTCTGCTTGGAGGGCCGGTAGAAGGTCAGTTCCTTCCAGTTCCTGATCCTGGGCATCAGGTCGAAACCCAGGAGGTGGGCGAGCGCAAAGACAGGGAAGCTCTGGCCCTGCGTATCCGCGTGCACCGTGGTCGGCTGCACCTCGGAGGTGTTCTTCAGCAAGCCCTCGATGATGTGGACGGCCTCCCACACGCCGCACGGGATGAAGTGCGTGAACAGCGCGATGTAGGTGTCCGAGACGTGGTGGTAGGCGATGCCGCCCGGCTTGCCGTACCTCACGCTCGTCTCGGAGAGCAGGTTGTCGAGACAGGTGTCCATGTGGGTGCCGTCCGCCGCCACCACGGTCCCGTCACCCCACGCCTGCGAGATGTCCAGGCGGGCGTGCGCGTTCACCAGGTCGGCGACCGCCTCGTTCAGCAGCACGATCGAGAAGTGCTTGTTGGCGACGTACGACAGATCGTGCCCGCTCACGCCGGGGATGTGCCGGGCGGCCTCGTACGGGCCCATGTTGGTGCCCTCGACGAACGTGACGATCACGTAGCGGCCCCGGGGGTCGGTGAGCTTGGGCTCGTTGCCGGACGGCGGGCCGAAACGGCGCCGCCACTCCACCCCGTACGCGGTCCGGGCCACGATCCCCATCATGGAACGCTCCGGCATCCTCGCCTTGATCTCCTGCTCCAGCCGCTTCGCCGAGGGCCGCTGACCGTCAGCCCGGAATGCCTTCAACGACGGGATGCCCGTCTCCGGATCGATGACCAAGCCCTCGTTCTCCGGGTACCCGGCGTCCGCCACCGCGGCGGCGCCTCGCAGCTTGCCCTCCAGCTGCCGGCGGAAGAACTTCGCGTCGAACTCGGCGCTCTCGCCCGCTTCGGCGAAACCGACCTCCACCAGGTAGGACCCCAGAGTCTCCTGGACGACCCCCCAGTCCAGCAGCTGCTCGGACCAGTCGGCGTACTCCTCCGAGCCGACCACCGCGACGTCGCCGGTGCGCAGTTCCTCGGCGAGGGCGGTGAAGACCATCGCCTCGAAGTGCTTGCGGACGAACTGCCCAGGCCGGGTCTTGTCGAGGACGGCCTTGCGCCAATTCTGGGTGGCGAAGGAGATGTCGACCTCCTTGCCCTCCTCGTCGAAGGCGGTGATGTACTCGACGCGGGCCGCCTGGTGCCTCTGGGCGTGCTCGAGCGCATCCAGCACCCGACTGTCTTCGCTGGTCGCAGTGAACTTCAGCTTGTTGTTGTCGGCCAAGTCGAACATCACCGCCCGGTCCCGGCCGATCTGCCCGTACAGCAGCACTTCCCAGAAGTTGCCGTGGTGGGCAGAGACCTTCTCAATCTGCTCGTACTGCTTCGTGAATCCACCGAAGCCCTCCACCGCGCGGGTGACCGCACCGAACCCGCCGGCCTGCACCACCTGGGCCTTCACCAGGGCGAGGACCGCCGGGAGACCCTGCCCTCCAGCCGCGTCGCGACCTCGTCCACCGACGCCTCCTCGTCCAGGCCATCCAGGGCCTGGCGGACCTCGGCGGTCATGACCGCGGCCCTCGTGAGCGCCTCCTGTGCCGGGCCGCGCTCGTCGATGTGCTTGAGCACGGTGCGGTAGTTCCCGATCAGGGCCTCGACGATCTCCCGCTCCGCGAGCCGAATCTCCTCCAGCTCCGCCTTGGCCTTCTTGATCTTCGTCGCCACACGCTTGCAGAACATCGTCGCCAGGTCGTCCCGCACCCGCATCCGCGCCTTGTGCGTCAGGGCCGCGACCAGCGCGATGCGCTTGACAGGGACGAAGGCCCGCAGCTCCGAGGCGTCCGCCGCGTCCGCTTCTCCGGCGAAGTCGGTGACCTTCCCCGCGGCGACACCCTCCATCCACACATCGGTGTCGCCCAGCTCGTCCAGCCATTCCAAACGTCTGCTCAGGTTCTTGAAGTGCGACCAGGTCGGGCCCTTGGCGGGCTTCTTCAGCCGGTTGAACAGCGTCGTCCCGTCGCTGTCACGGTCCTCCAGCAGCCGCATGAGCCCCGCCCTCTGAGCAGCGCTCATGCGATCGTGGATGCCTGCGCAGATCGAGGCGTTCACCTCGGCGCGGATCTTCGAGGCCATCTTGTCGAAGGTCGAGAACCTCGGCAGCTCCAGAGCGGCCTCCACCACCTTCTCCAGCGCGATGTTGATCAGGTCCGCCGGGCGATTCTTCGCCACGGCCTCCTTTCGGATCGACTGCTCGATGATCCCCCGGGCCTTGGCCTGGTCGTACGTCACGCCGGCCTGCTTGCGGACCAGGCCCCGGTGGTGCTTGGCGGTCCGTTGCGCCCGGTACACCGGCAGCGTGCCCTCCGGCAGCTCCACCGCCCGCCGGACGAAGTCCACCACCCTCTCCGGGACGTCCTCCAGCGCCGGGAAGCACCCCATACGCCGGTACGACTTCAGCATCAGCAGCAGGGCCAGCAGATGCTCATCGCAGTCCGTGGCATTGGCCGCCCACTCCAACTCATCGCGACTCGGGGAGAAGAACAGATGCAGCTCATGCGCGGTGATGAGCCGCTTGAACCGGGGATACGCGGTCCGTTCAATCGATGTCACAACCCACCCCAGGCCCCAGACGACGCTCAACATCACCACCAACGACACTGGACCGAATGGGTGACGGGCGACTGGCGCTCAGGGCTTCAAGACCATCCTGTTGCCCCTTTGACGCGTATCTCGGTCACACCCCTGCGAGGGGTACTGGGACAAGCCCGAGGGGACCACCGAGGCCTTCCGCGACGGCTGGTTCCGCTCCGGGGACCTCGCGGTGCGGGACGCCCACGGCTACTTCACGATCGTCGACCGGGTCAAGGACGTCATCAACTCCGGCGGTGTCCTGGTCGCCTCACGGCAGGTCGAGGACGCGCTGTACACGCACGGGGCGGTCGCCGAGGCGGCCGTGATCGGCCTTCCCGACGACCGCTGGGTGGAGGCCGTCACGGCGGTCGTCGTCGCGCGCGGCGAGACGACGGAGGAGGAGCTGATCGCGCACGCGCGCGAGCGGCTCTCCTCCTTCAAGGCGCCGAAGAGGGTGCTGTTCGTGGACGAGCTGCCGCGCAACGCCAGCGGGAAGATCCTCAAACGGGAGCTGCGCGACCGCTTCACCGGGTGAGCGCGGTACCCGACCCGGGGTGGGCCGGCGCGATTCAGCGCGGACGCAGGTCCACGATCCTCCGGATCTTGCCCACCGACCGCTCCAGCGTCTCCGGATCGACGATCTCCACCCCGACCGACACCCCGATGCCGTCCTTCACGGCCGCCTCGACGGACCGCGCCGCCGCCGCGCGGGTGGCGGCGTCCGCGTCCGGCCGGGCCTCGGCGCGCACCGTGAGGGCGTCCATACGGCCCTCCCGGGTGAGCCGGAGCTGGAAGTGCGGCGCCACGCCCGGTGTGCGCAGCACGATCTCCTCGATCTGGGTGGGGAAGAGGTTCACCCCGCGCAGGATCACCATGTCGTCGCTGCGGCCGGTGATCTTCTCCATCCGCCGGAACGTCCGGGCCGTCCCCGGCAGCAGCCGGGTCAGGTCCCGCGTCCGGTAGCGGACGACCGGCATCGCCTCCTTGGTGAGCGAGGTGAAGACCAGTTCGCCCCGCTCGCCCTCCGGCAACACTTCGCCGGTGAGCGGGTCGACGACCTCCGGGAGGAAGTGGTCCTCCCAGATGTGCAGCCCGTCCTTGGTCTCCACGCACTCCTGCGCCACACCCGGTCCGATGACCTCCGACAGCCCGTATATGTCGACCGCGTCGATCGCGAACCGCTCCTCGATCTCCTGCCGCATCCGCTCCGTCCAGGGCTCGGCGCCGAAGATCCCCACGCGCAGGGAGGTGCCGCGCGGATCGACGCCCTGCCGCTCGAACTCGTCCAGCAGGGTGAGCATGTAGGACGGCGTCACCATGATCACCGCCGGCTCCAGGTCCTGGATCAGCTGCACCTGCCGGGCCGTCATGCCACCGGAGGCGGGAATCACCGTACAGCCCAGCCGCTCGGCGCCGTAGTGGGCGCCCAGGCCGCCGGTGAACAGCCCGTAGCCGTACCCCACGTGCACCGTGTCCCCGGGCCGTCCGCCCGCCGCACGGATCGAACGGGCCACCATGTCCGCCCACATGGACAGGTCGCCCTCGGTGTAGCCGACGACCGTGGGGCGCCCGGTGGTCCCGCTGGAGGCGTGCAGCCGGCGGATCCGTTCGCGCGGCACGGCGAACATCCCGTACGGGTAGTTCTCCCGCAGGTCCGCCTTGGTGGTGAACGGGAACCGGGACAGGTCGGCGAGGGAGCGGCAGTCGTCCGGGTGGACGCCTGCCGCGTCGAAGGACGCCCGGTAGAACGGCACATGGCCGTAGGCGTGCCGCAGTGAGGACCGCAGCCGATCCAGCTGGAGTGCCCGCAGCTCCTCCACGCCGAGCCGTTCCGCCGAGTCGAGCAGGTCCACCGCCTGAGCCATCAGGAACTTCCCCTCGCTCATCGCATCCGTCGCGTCAATCATGCCAATACGGGCGACCGATCATTCGGTCGCTGCCGTAGGCATCAGTAATCCAGCCCGACCCCGTCCAAGGCAAGGCCCGGGGCGCACTTCTTCCGCGCGCCGGGGGTGCCGTGAACGGGGGAGAGGGAGGAGGGCAGCGGGAGGAGGGGAGCGGGGCGGGGCCGGGAGGTCTCCGCTCAGCCGGTGGCGCCGGACGCGCCGCCGTGCTTGCCTCCCTGCGGCCCGTACGCGGTCATGAAGCGGTCGCGGAACTCGTCCATGCCCCAGCGCGGGGCGTCGGGCGCGGGCTTGAGGCCGTCGGTCCAGTTCCAGTCCGCCACCCGGTCCAGGACCTTCTCGTCGCGGGCGACGATCGTGATCGGCACGTCCTTGCCGGTGTCGCCGGCGGTGACGGTCGGGACGGGCTGGTGGTCGCCCAGGAAGACCAGGACCGTGTCCTCGTCGCCGTACCGCTCCATCCACTCGGTCAGGCTGCGCAGCGAGTACTCGATGGACTTGCGGTACTCGGTGCGTACCTTCTCCGGGTCCTGCCAGACCTCGGCGGGGTCGGTGCCCTCCTTCTTGATCTCGTGGAACACGGAGCCGTCGCCGAGGTCGTCCCAGTCGATCATGCGGGCGTTGGGGGACCACGGGTTGTGGCTGGAGGCGAGGATGATCTCCGCCATGATCGGATCGCGGTTCTCCCTGCCGTGCTCCAGACGCTCGAAGGCCTCCATGGTGAACTGGTCGGGCACCGGCGTCCAGCTGAAGTACGGGCCCTGGTAGCCGAGGTGCTCGGAGTCGTAGATGTGGTCCAGGCCGAAGTACTTGCCCTCCGGCCAGGCCCGCCGCACCCCGGGCACGATGCCGACGGTGCGCCAGTCGCCGGTCTTGCGGAAGTAGTTGGTGAGGGTCATGCGGTCGCTGGTGGTGAGGCTGCGGTAGCGCTGCTGGTTCTTGATCCACAGGCCGGACAGGAAGGTGGAGTGGGCGAGCCAGCTGCCCGCGCCCGTCACCGGCGACCTGAGCCAGCCGCTGCGCGACTCGAAACCGGCGGCCTTCAGGGTGCCGGTGCCCTCCTTCAGTACCGCGTCGATCGGCTCCGCCATCGCCGGATCGTCGATCGCGACCCGGCCGTAGCTCTCGATGAAGGTGAACAGGACGTCCTTGCCGCGCAGCCCGGTGAACAACTGGTCCGGTGGAGTGTCGGCGAAGGCGTCGACGGCGGCCTGCCGCTCGAAGACCCGTGCGTCCTTGAGCCCCGCGCGCACCTGCTCCATGCGGTTGCCCAGCATCTCCGCGGTGCCCTTGGTGGCGAGCGGGACGCCGGTGATCTGCACGCCCAGGGTGACGCAGGTGATCCACACGACGCCGAGGACCAGGGTGGTGCGGGCTGCGGTCGGACGGTGGCGGACCATCAGGTTCGTGATCCGCACCGCTGCCAGCGTCATCAGCACCAGCAGGGCGGCGAACAGGACGATCACACCGATCACGGCGAGGATCTGCCCGCCCCGGCCGAACGACTCCCGGACGAACTCGGCCGCGTCGTCGAACAGGATCCAGTCGAGCACCAGGTCGAACGGGCGGGCCAGTACCTGGTAGAACCCCATGTCCACCATCTTCAGGACGGTGAGCAGACCGAGCAGGACACCCGATACCACCGCCGTGATCCGCCGGGGCTTCGGCGGCAGCGCGAGCAGCAGCGTCGCCAGCAGGACGCCCTCGGCCGGGATGCGGAGGAACGTCTCGAGCGAGAGCCGCTCCACGCGGTTCGGCACGAGGAGCGCGAACAGCAGCAGCGCTCCGGCCAGGACGGTCGTCCCCACGGTGATGCCACGGGCGGCGCGGGGGTGGCGCTGCCGCCAGCGGTCCGGTCGGGTGGGTGCCGGGCCGTCGGGGGTCTCCTCGCGGGGCTCGGGCTCGGGCGTGCCGGCGGGGGCGGGGGGAGGGGCAGTGGTGCCGGCCGGGCCGTCGTCCGGGTCCGCTCCGCTCTCGGTGGGGTCCGACAGCTGACGGGAGCGTGTGAAGAGCTGCACCCGGGGGTCCTTCCGTGCGGTACTGCGAGGGCATGGCACACCGGGCCCGTGAACGGGCCTGCCACCACCAGTACGTTCGTATGTCGTCCCGCGTTCAATCGCGTGGTCCGAAGTCCGCGGTCCGAACTCCCGTGCTTCGGAGCCCGCCGTCGGGCGTCCGCCGGCGGGGCGCCGGCGGTCCCGGCGCGCGCGTCGCCCGCGCCTCGCTCCGGCCGGCCCCGCCTCCCGCCCCGCGTCCGCGCCGAACCCGTGCCACCTCTGTGGAAAGGCACCCCTGACATGACCTGTCGGCGGCCGGAACCGATCGCTAGGCTGGCCGCGGACGAAGGACATCGGGAGGAGCACGGACGTGGCCGAAAGCACCACCCAGCAGCGACCGCTCACCGGCTGGGACAAGCCCGACCTGGACCTGAGCAACGCCCAGTGGCAGTCCAGCAGCCGAGGCCTGGGGGATGTACAGATCGCCTTCGTGGAGGGCTTCATCGCCATGCGGAACAGTGGGCGTCCTCAGAGCCCTTCCCTGATCTTCACCCCGGCCGAATGGGGCGCCTTCGTGTCCGGAGCCCGTGAGGGGGAGTTCGACCTGACGTGAGCAGGGCGGGTGTGCCCCGGGGCGCACCCGCCGGGGCCTGCCGGCCGGTGAGCGGAAGGACCGCCGGGCAGGTGTCGCCGCCGATCTTCTGGACACACGACCAGGGAGACTCTTCCGGGACCAGGGCCGGGCCGGGCCGGGCCGGCCCCGGAAAGTGAGCGCCGTAGTCCGGAAGTGAGGAACCCCATGAGCACTCAGCCGGTCGTCGCGGCGGTCGACGGTTCGGACGACAGTCTGCGCGCCCTGGAGTGGGCCCTCGACGCCGCACACCGGCGCGAGGCCCCACTGAGGGTGGCACACGTACGTCAGTACGCTCTCTGGGGGCGGCCCGACACGGCGCCCGCCGGACTTCCCGCAGCCGAGGACGACCCGGTCCTCGGTCTGGTCCGGGGCCGGCTGGAGGGCCGGACCGGCCTCCCCGCCGTCGACTTCGTCGCCCTGGACGGCGCTCCCGGCGCCGTCCTGCCCGAACTGGGGGCCACGGCGCAGTTGCTGGTGCTCGGCTCCCGAGGCCGCGGCGGTTTCAGCAGCCTGCTGCTCGGCTCCAACTCCCTTGCCGCGGCCCGGGATGCCGAATGCCCCGTCGTCGTGGTCCCCCGGCCCGGCCGGGACACCGGCACGTCCGCCGAGGGCGCCGGAGCAGGCCCCGGGGTCGTCGTCGGCGTGAACGTCGACAGCCCCGACGAGGCCACCCTCGCCTTCGCCTTCCGCGAGGCCGCCCTGCGCGGCACCGGGCTCCGCGTCCTGGCCGCCTATCCGTGGCCCCCGCAGACCTGGATGCTGCCGGGTGAGATGCCTGCGCCGCAGATCGACCAGAGCGCCGTCGAGCACGAGATCCGCGTCCTCGCCGACGGCTTCCTCGCCCCGCACCGCACACGGCACCCCGAGGTCACCGCCGAGATCCGGGTGCTGCCCGGAGACGCCGCCGGGCACCTGGTCGCGGCCTCCGAGGACGCCGGGCCGGTCGTCGTGGGACGCCACCGGCGACGCCTGCTGGCACCGGCCCGCATGATGGGCTCCGTCACCCAGGCCGTCCTGCTCCACGCGGCGAGCCCCGTCGTCGTGGTCCCGCCGGCGCCGCCGGAGGAGTAGCCCTCGAAACAAAGCCGCGGGTCGTCCACACGGCCGTCCCCGAGGACTGTCCGCAGGGCCGGCGACAACGGCGGCCCGGGTGGGCGTGGCGGGCGTCGCCCGGCCGTCCGCCCGCGGGCCCGGGCACGTACCATGGCGGCATGTCGTTCCTCCGCCGCCGCAGCGCCACTCCCGCCGGACCCGACTTCGACGTCCTGGCCATGGACCCGGGCGACTGGCCCGGGAATCTGGGCGCCGGGCTGCTGCCCGCCCCCGACGGCACCTGCCAGGGCGTCTTCCTGCGCTACGACCTGTTCGGCGGCCGCGGCCCCGCAATGATCATCGGCAATCTGCCGGAGGGCTCCCCGGCCCGAGAGGTCCCCGAGGGCGAGGTCCCCTTCGAGGTCGGACAGCTGCTGCTGGCGCTGGAGAACGACGAGGAGGTGACCGTGGTCGGCACCGAGGACGTGCCCGTGATGCAGGGCGACAACCTGCTCATCGTGCGCCGCGTGAAGCTCTCCGAGAGCCGGATCTCCTGCGTGCAGTTCGACCGCAGCGACCATGTGCTGGTCACCATCGCCGCCTGGGACCGTCCCATCACCGACGACCTGTACACCCTCCTCAAGCCGCTGCCCGCCGAACTGTTCCAGCAGGGCTGACCGGCCCGGACCGGCCCCCGGTCCCCGGCCGGGAACAAGGGCCGGGAACAAGGGCCGGGACCGAACGCCAGGGACGGCCGCCGCTACACCGTTCTCACCGTCACGTCCGCCGCCCGCACGAACGCGACCCGGTGGCCGAACTGGATCTGGTAGTACGGCTCCTTGCCCCGGACCACTTGGTGCGAGGACCGGTCGAAGGTCACCGCGTACAGGTACTCACCGGATACCTTGCCGCCGGTGACGTACTGCTGGCCCTTCAGCAGTGTGTACGGCAGCGGGGACACCTCCTGCGCGGGCACCCCCTCCGGGTAGGCGGCCTTCTCCGGGTAGGCGCGCCCGTACACCGGCACGGAGTCCAGGCCCTTCCTCGGGGTCACCACCCGGCCCGCGGCGGGCACCGCGGTGGGCCGCTCCTCCGGGTTCCTGAACCAGGCCTTCTGCCCCAGGTACCAGATAGCGGTCCAGTCGCCCCACCGGCCGGCGGCCGCGTACTGCTGGCCGGTCGACACCCGTGAGGACAGGTCGTTCACCCCGGTCGTCGGGTTCGAACCCAGGCCGATGTCCCTGATCAGGGCGGACTTCTCGTCGTGGTCGGAGTACAGCCGCACCGCACTGGACCCGTGCACCGCGCACGGCTCGCCCGCGGTCTCGCAGCCCGTGAACACCGGGCCGTGGGTGGCGTAGTCGGGGCGGATCGTCACCAGGCCGCCGTTCTTCCCGGCCGTGGCCTCGAACGGGCTGCCCAGCAGCTCGAAGTAGTGGGCCCAGTCCCAGTAGGGGCCGGGGTCCGTGTGCATGCCGGGCACGGTCGCCGCGGTCGTACCCGGCACGGTGTCGTGGCCGAGGATGTGCTGCCGGTCCAGAGGGATGTCGTACTTCGCGGAGAGATACCGCACCAGACGGGCCGAGGAACGGTACATCGCCTCGGTGTACCAGGCGTCCGGTTCCGCCAGGAAGCCCTCGTGCTCCAGCCCGATCGACCCGGCGTTGACGTACCAGTTGCCCGCGTGCCAGGCCACGTCCTTCGCCTTCACATGCTGGGCGATGTGACCGTCGGTCGAGCGCAGACTGTAGTGCCACGACACATAGGTGGGGTCCTGGACCATGTCGAGAACACCCTCCCAGGCGCCCTCGGTGTCATGGACGACGATGTACCGGATCGGCTGCGAGGCAGGACGGTCCGACAGGTCGTGGTTGCCGTAGTCGCCGTCCCCGAACTCCTCGTACGGCGCCGGGATCCACTCGCAGGACACCGTCACGGGACACTCCGGGGTGGTGGCGGAGCCGGTGGACACGGCCCGCGGACCGGTGCCGGGCAGTGCCGACCGGTCCGGGACGAGTTCCGGACGGGCGGCCAGGACGACCGGCTCTCCCGTGTCCGTGACCCGGTGCGCACCGGCGCGGATCACCTCGTAGACCTCGTCCGCGTACGCCGCCGCCGACGCGGCGTCGTCCGTGCCGGAGAAGCGGGCCACCGCGCCGTACCAGTCCGCCGGGTCCTCGCTCGGCGCCCCGCCGAGCTCCCGCTGGGCCTCGGCCAGCAGCGCGGCGCCGCCCGCCACGTTCGCGGCCGGATCGTCGCGCAGCCGCCCGGCGCTCAGCCCGGTCAGCTCGGCCGCCCTCGGCAGGGTGGCCAGCCGGTCCGGGAGGGACCCGGTGTGCGGCGTGCGGGCTTTTGGACGCAGCGGAGGCCGGGCGTCGTCGCCCCGGGGATCCTCCGTCCCCCCGTCGTGATGCGACATCGCCGCCAGCGCGGTGCGGGCGTCCGTGAGGTGCATCGGGCCGTAACCGCCGGTCACACTCGGCGCGCCGTCGTGCGTGTCCCAGCGGGACTGGAGGTAGGAGACGCCCAGCAGCACGCTCCGCGGCACCTCGTACGCGGCGGCCGCGGCGCCGAAAGCTTTCTGCAACCGGGTTCCGTCGGACGGGACGGCATCCGGCGGGGCAGCGGACGGGGCCGCGCCGAGCAGCGGCAGGGTGAGCGCCGCCGCGGCCAGGGCGCCGGCCGTACGGCGGGCAGGGCGGGCACCGGCGACCGGCGCACGGCCGGGTCGGGTGGGGGATCCTCGCAACGCGGTCTCCTGGGACGATCGGGCGGGACGGTCCGTACGAGCCACAGGGCCGTACGGGGGCCTGCGGTGCGTCTGTGCTACCGGCTGGCCGATGATCCGTCAATCATGCCCAGGAGAGGTGCGATTCCCCTGTCACCCGGGGGGCACGGGACTTTCGTGGCGGCGGCCCGGAGACCTGCGGTACGTCAGTGGCGTACACCGGTGGCGCCGGGAACGGGCCGTGAAATTCCGGGAACGTGCCGAACCGTGCCGAGACCCGTGGGGGAACGCACCGGGACGTGCGAAGGCCCGCGGCGCCTCCCCACCGGGAAGCACCGCGGGCCTTCGCACGTCCTGTGGGTCAGCGCGTACCGACCGCCGCGCGCACGGCCTTGCGGGCCAGCTGACAGTCGTCGTGCAGCCGCCGCAGCAGCAGCCGCTGCTCCTCGCCGGACGGCAGCGCGCCCGGCCGGGCCGCGTTCGGCGCCGCCGGGGGTGCGTCGTGCATCGAACGCTGCACGGCCGTCTCGTAGGTACGGATCTCACGCGTCAGCACCAGCATCAGGTTCACCAGGAAAGCGTCGCGTGAGGCATGGCCCGCCGACTGCGCGATCTGGCTGATCTGCCGCCGCGCCGCCGGCGCGTCCCCGAGGACCGCCCACAGCGTCGCCAGGTCGTACCCCGGCAGGTACCAGCCCGCGTGCTCCCAGTCCACCAGCACGGGACCGGCCGGTGAGATCAGGATGTTGGAGAGCAGCGCGTCGCCGTGACAGAACTGACCCATGCCGTGGCGCCCCGCCGCGTGCGCGATGCCGTGCAGCAGCTTCTGCAGATCGTCCATGTCCCGGTCGGTGAGCAGACCCAGCTCGTGATAGCGGGCGAGCCGCGCCGCGTAGTCCAGCGGGGTGTCGAACGTGCCGGCGGGCGGGCGCCATGTGTTCAGCCGGCAGATCGCGCCGAGCGCGGCCCTGATGTCCGCCCGTGGTGGTGCCTCCACCGGGTGCCGCTGCAGTGCCGCCACCCGGCCGGGCATCCGCTCGATCACCAGGGTGCAGTTGTCCGGGTCCGCCGCGATCAGCCGGGGCGCCCGCGTGGGCGGGCGGTGCCGGACGAACGAGCGGTAGACCGCTATCTCGTGCCGGAACCGCTCGGACCAGGCGGGCGAGTGATCCGTTAAGCACTTGGCCACCGCGGTGCTCCGGCCGGTCGTGCCGACCAGGAGAACGGACCGGCCGTTGCGGCGCAGCACCTGGACCGGCGCGAACTCCGGACAGATGCGGTGCACCGACGCGAGCGCCGAGCGCAACTGGGCGCCCTGGGGACCGGACAGGTCGAGCCGGCCGCTCAGCTGCTGAGGGCCGGAACCCGGAGCGCGCCGTGGCTTGCCCGCACCGAGCACGGGAGCCGCCTGGCGAGCGGGGGCGAGGTAGGGGCCGCTGTCCGCCGGACGCGGACGGAGCGGCCGGGGCGGGGCGGACACGGAGGACGATGCTGCGTACATGGGTGATACAGATCCCTTCGTGTGCCTGTGACGTCAGCGCACCACACGGCCCGGTCGCCCAGGCGCATCCTGGGGAATGCCCCGGCCGGGACCGGGTCGTGGTGGCGCATTCCTACTCGACACCCGATGACCCCTGGCACACCATCTGGCGCACCCTGGCGAACCCTGGCGAATAGTCGCTCGGCATCTTTCACCCGGCTACTGTCAACTCAGCCGAGAACCTGGGGGCTTGACGTGAGCGGACAACCCAACACCCGGCTCTCGGACCTGTTCGGCCTGGCCGGCTGGTCCAAGGGCGAACTCGCGAGGCTGGTCAACCGGCAGGCGGCGGCCATGGGCCATCCCCAGCTGGCGACCGACACCTCCCGAGTGCGGCGCTGGATCGACATGGGAGAAATCCCGCGCGATCCCGTCCCGCGGGTGCTGGCGGTCCTGTTCACCGAGCGTCTCGGCCGTGTCGTGACCATCGAGGATCTCGGTCTGGTCCGGCACGGGCGTACGGGGAAACGGCAGAGCGTCGGGAAGAGGGAACATCCCGACGGAGTGCCGTGGGCGCCCGAGCGGACAGCCGAGATCCTCACCGAATTCACGGGAATGGACCTCATGCTCAACCGACGCGGCTTGGTGGGCGCGGGCGCCGCGCTCGCCGCGGGATCCGCACTCACCGGCGCCATGCACGACTGGCTGCACACGGATCCCGCCCTGACCACCGACGCTTCCCGACTCGACCGTCCGCCGCACGCCGACTCCGCCGGGTTCGACCGGTACGAGGCCGCCCCCATCGGGTCCCAGGAGATCGAGGAACTCGAGCGTTCCGTGGAGGTGTTCCGTGCCTGGGACGCCGCCCGGGGCGGCGGCCTCCAGCGCAAGGCGGTGGTCGGCCAGCTCAACGAGGTGGGCGGCATGCTCGCCTACCACCACCCACCCCATCTCCAGCGGCGCCTGTGGGGCGTCGCCGCCAACCTCGCCGTCCTTGCCGGGTGGATGTCGCACGACGTCGGCCTGGAACCCACCGCGCAGAAGTACTTCGTCATCGCCGCGCACGCCGCCCGGGAGGGCGGCGACCGGCCGCGCGCGGGGGAGGCGCTGTCCCGCGCGGCCCGCCAGATGGTCCACCTGGGCCGGCCCGACGAGGCCCTGGACCTGCTGAAACTCGCCCACTCGGGCTCGGGCGAGGAGGCTCTGCCGCGCACCCGCGCGATGTTCCACACCATCGAGGCCTGGGCGCAGGCGTCCATGGGCAAGGGGCAGGCGATGCGCCGGACCCTGGGCCGGGCCGAGGACCTGTTCGTCTCCGACCGGGGGCCGGACCAGGAGCCGCCGGACTGGATGCAGACCTTCAAGGACGAGGATCTGTACGGCATGCACGCCCTGGCCTACCGCACGCTGGCCGAGTTCGAACCCGACGCGGCGGTGCACGCCCAGCACTACGCGGAGAAGGCTCTGTCCCTGCGCATCGACGGCCGGGAGCGGTCGAAGATCTTCGACCATCTCTCCATGGCCTCCGCCTGCTTCATCGCCGACGACCCGGAACAGGCCGACCGGTACGCGCGTCTCGCGCTGATGGCGATGGGCTCCAACTCCTCCCGCCGAACCTGGGACCGGCTGCGCGAGATGTACCGGCTCACCGCCGAGTACTCCTCGTATCCCAGGATCCAGGAACTGCGGGAGGAGATCAGGGCGGCCCTGCCCAGGCCGAGGGGCAAGGGGGACAGCGCCCGGGCGTAGCGGGGCCGGGGAGCACGGGAACGGCGGGGGAGCGCGGGTGCTTCGTCACGAGGCACGTGGTGTTTTCCGTACGAGGCCGCCGACGCCGGATCAGTGGCTCAGGAGCCCTACGAGGCAACCCGGGCGACGAGCACACAGGCGTCGTTCTCGCGTTGCCTGTCACCGAACTCCCGCAGGACGGCCAGCAGACATTCCTGCGCGGTACGGCTTTCCGCGAACTGCGGGGCCAGGCCGACCAGTCGGTGGGCGGATGCGGCTCCGGTCCGTCCGGGCACCAGCCCGTCGGTGTGCAGCAGCAGCAGGTCGCCGGCTTCGAGGGTCTTCTCGGCCTGCCCGTAGGAGGAGGCCGGGGCGGCGCCCAGCAGGACGCCGTCCGGAACGTCCAGTGCGTGCCCCGTCCCGCCGCGGAACAGCAGGGGGACGGGGTGCCCGGCCTGCGCCCACACCAGGGAGCGCGTCTCGGGCCGGTAGCTCAGGCAGAGGCCGCTGCCGAGGGCGGGCTGCCCGGTGGCGTCCAGTAACCGGTTGAGGCAGGTCATCAGGGGGCCGGGCTCGGTGCCGGACATCGCCATGCCCCGCATGGCGCCGATCAGCATCGCCATGCCCGAGGCCACGCCGACGCCCTGCCCGGTCAGCTCGCCGACACTGAGCAGGGTGGCGCCGTCGGGCAGTTCGAGGGCGTCGTACCACTCTCCGCCGGTCGCCGCACCCGTCGCCGACGGGAGGTGCCGGGCGGCGACGTCCAGGGTGCGGGGCCCCCTTCGCGGGAGCAGCAGGGAGCCGCGCCACGCCGGCAGCACGGCTTCCTGCAGCCCGACTGCGAGCCGTTGCCCGGTCCGCGGCGCGTCCTGCCCCCGGTGGTGCAGCGAGTCACGGGTCTCGCTGACCGCCCGTCGGCACCGGCGCAGTTCGCTGACGTCCCGCAGCACGGCCCACATCGAGGCGGTGCTGCCGTCGGTCCCGAGGACCGGTTCTCCCATCATGTGCACGGTCCGGACGCTGCCGTCCGGGCGTATCAGCCGGAACTCGCCGTCGATGGGACGGGCGTCGACGAGACAGCCCGTGACCATCGCCGTGAGTCTCGGCCGGTCCTCGTCGTGCACCAGCGACGGCAGCTCGTCGAGGGTGAGCGGCGGGGCGGCCGGGTCGCGGTCCAGGATGCGGTACAACTCCCCGGACCAACTGGCCTCGTCCGTCAGCAGGTTCCACTCGGCACTGCCGACCCGGCTGAGCAGGGGACCCTGCCCCGGCGTGGACTGCGTGGTGGGCGCGGGCCCGGCCGGCCCCGCGGGAGCGGCCGGCGCGGGTACGGGCAGCGGGCCGTCCCGCAGCTGGGCCAGGTGTTCGTCCAGGTCGTTGAGCTGGTGCAGTGCCAGGTCGTACAGTGCGCGCTGCCAGCGGCCTTGCGGGTCCGAGGTGTCCGCGGGGGTGCCGCGCCGTACGGCGTCCACGTCGCCCTTGAGCCGCCGGGTCTGCGAGATGAGAGCGTCGACCGGGCCGCGTCCTGGCGGCTGGGCTGTCGAGCGGTCCGCGGAGAGGTGGGGCGGCATGACGCACTCCGAATGTGGGACGGTTCGGGCCAGAGTCGGACGGGGGACCGTTACGACTGTGGCACAGCCCGCCACGCCCTGTAAGTGATTCGGCAAGACACCTCAAGGTCATGCCCATGGCACATGCCACGGTCTTCGCGGAGTTACTCGAGGGTATGTGCCGGATGCCGATCCGGCGGGCCAAATCCCTTGGTGCGCAAGTGACTTGATGAGGGTTCCGGTCGGCATCCGCTGCACGAGCACATGTTCGACGCGTAGGTGTTTGTTCACGGAAGCGACCCGTACCGACCTCGTCCCGGGGTGCCCGACCGGATTCCGGCCGGGCACCCCGGGACGGGACGGGCGCCTCGCGAGGGGACGCGCGGCAGCCCCTGGGAGCCCGCCCGCCCCGCCTCTCTCAGTACCGCAGTACGCCCGCGATCCGCTCCGCGTCCCCGAGGGCGCCGTCCGGGACGAAGCGGACCTCGGCGCCCGTCTCCAGGCACTGCTCGACCAGCTCGTCCACGATGTCCTCGCGGGCGTCCAGGTCGCCGGACTCGGCGGCGACCAGATGCTCCCCCGCTTCACGCACCGTCGCCCGGAAGTTCTCCTCGACGGCCAGCAACTGGACCCGCCCCTCTCTGGTGTTCTGCCACAGCTCGTCGACCCCGGCCGCGAACCTCTTGCGCCCGCGGGCCGTCTCCAGGGCCCGGCGGACGCCCTCGGTGCTCTTGCGGGCCTCGCTCTCGAGCACGGGGCGCAGGGCCTGCCACACCGCGTCGGGCGTGCCGTGCGCGAGACCGCCGTGCTGGACCTGCACCGCGTCCCGGGTCACACCGCCGGCCTCGCCCAGCAGGGACAGCGCGGCCGGCTCCCCGGTGATGTACAGAGGCCGCGGATGTTCACGCAGGATCGCGCCCATCGCGGTATCCGCCTCGCGCAGGAACCGGCGGGTGCCTTCGTCCCGGAAGGCGCTGGGCTGGTCGCCGACCTGCTCCAGGCGCTCGGGATCGAAGTTCTCCACGGCGCGGGTCAGCGGGAAGCCGCCGGCGTGCTCCTCGGTGACCCGGTCCGTGCCGCCGTTCCACAGCGTGACCCGGTCCGGGGAGACGGACAGCGCCCAGAAGGGGCGCTCCGCCGTGTGGGCGGAAACCAGGTTGCGGGTGAGGAAGGTGTCCGAGAGCACCACACGCTCCGGCACCGACCGGGCGAGCGACCACACCTGGTGCTCGCCCGGAGCGGCGAAGATGACCAGGCCGTCCTCGGCGTGCGCCAGGTCGACCTCGGCCAGGGCCCGGTCGAGCTGCAGCTCCACCTCTCCACGCCGGTCCCGGGTGACCGCCGGATCGGCCTCCAGCTGCTTCTTGGCCTCGGCCACCACATTGCGCAGCCGGACCGGATCCTGGGCGTTGAGAGGCTCGCGCCGGTGCGTCGGCGTCAGCACCGACACCGCGGGGTAGGGGCGCGGGCGGCGAAGCTCGGCAAGGGTTGCGGGACTCAGATCGTGCTCCATGACAGCACCATAGAGCCGAATCGCAGATCGGGCATTTGGGGCATCGGTTGCGCCGTCCGGGTGCGGACTCATGGGCGGGCGCCGTCCTCGGCGCCGCAGGAGCTGCCGCTGGGCGGCAGAGTTCCGTAGAGGAGGAAGTCATCGATCGCCCGGTGGACGCAGTCGGACGACCCGTAGCCGGTGTGGCCCTCGGCCCGGTTGTCCAGCACCACGGCCGACGGGCCGAGCCGTTCGGCCGTCTCCACCGTCCACCGGTACGGCGTGGCCGGGTCGCCCCGGGTGCCGACCAGCAGCATCTTCGGAGTGTCGACGTCCTTGACCTTCTCGCGGATGAAGTCGGTCCCCTTGGGACGGCCGTGACACATCAGCACCTGGGCGAGCCGGTGGCGCCCGAAGACCGGGGAGGCCTCCTCGTAGGCGGTGCGCAGCCGGCCGAGGTCCCGGGTCACCTGCTCGGCGGCCGGGCGGTCGGGATCGTCCGCGCAGTTCACCGCCATCAGCGCGGCCGGCAGATTGTCCAGCGGCACCTGCTCCTCGTCGACGAGCGGATCGTCGGCGCGATGCGGCAGGGGGAGTGTGACCCCACCGGTGGCGAAGGCCTCCACCCCGCGGGTGTCCCCGTCCTCCATCAGCGCCGCGAGTGCCCGTTGCAGTAAGGGCCACAGTTCCCTGCTGTAGAGGCCCTGGCCCAGGGCGACCACGAGGTCCTGACCGGTGAACGCGTAGCCGAAATCGGTCGGTACGGGGTTCTCGTCGAGCGAGTCGACCAGCTTCACGGCCGATTTCCTGGCCTTGCGCGGGTCCTGGCCGAACGGACAGGCGATGTCCTCGGTGCACCAGGTCAGGAAGTGCTCGAGCGCGGTCTGCTGGCCCCGTACGCTCGCCAGTCCCTGTTCGGCCAGCGGTTCGGTCAGCGTGTCCACCCCGTCCAGCACCAACCGGCCCACCTTCTCGGGGAACTGGGCCGCGTACACCGCCGCCAGCCGGGTTCCGTAGGAGAAGCCCAGGTAGTTGAGCTTTTTGTCGCCGAGCACCTGCCGCATGACGTCCAGGTCCCGTGCGACGTTCACGGTGCCGATGTGCGGCAGGACCGGGCCCGAGTGCTCGGCGCACTCGGCGGCCACCTCGCGCAGTTGGGCCAGCGTTTTCCTCGGATCGGAGATGTCCTTGCCGCCGGTGGCCTCCAGCGCCCGACCCGTGGCCTCCGTGCCGCAGCTGACCGGTGCGGATCGGCCGACCCCGCGCGGGTCGAAGGACACCACGTCGTATTCGTCGGTGAGACCCATGAACTCCTTGCCGCCGTGGGCGAGTCCGAGGACGCCCGAGCCGCCCGGCCCGCCGAAGTTCAGCACCACCGAGCCGCGGGGGTTCCCCGTGCCGGGGTAACGGGCGAGGGCCAGTTCGAGGGTGCCCCTGCCGGGTTCGGCGTAGTCGACCGGGACGGTGATCTTCCCGCACTGCAGGTCCTCGGGCAGGTCCGCGCCCTCGCAGGCCGACCACGTGATCCTCTGGTCGTAGAACCGGTCGAGGCCGGGACCGGGGCCTTCGGTGGCGGCCGCCGGGAGACCTGTGCCCAGCAGGGCCAGTCCGGCCGCCCCGATGACCGCGCAGCGCCGGACCGGGAGTCGCATGGAGAGCTTGGCCAGCATCGATGCCTCCAGGGGCGCCCCACAGCGGACCGGGAACCGGCGCCCTCGATCACGATACGGGGACCCCATCGGCCCCGCCTGTCGGCCGGACCGCACCCTGCCGTGCCCGGCCCGGCGCCCTGGGGTCCGTCACCCCCTGTGTCTGTGCGGCAGCCGGTGCCGGAGTTCGAGCGACGGGCGCTCCACGGAGTGAACGGTGTGCGACTTTCGGACAAGCCATGACCCGGTCGACGCACCCGCGTTCTCTCCGCCCCGGGACCCGAGGCGCACGCCGCCGCGCCGGCCGCCCCCGCCGGCTCGGCCGCCCTCGCCGAAACGGGCGGGGACCAGACCCTCCCGGTCCTCGCCACCGGAGTGGCGCTCTCCCTCGGCGGGAGCGCCCTGTACCGCCGCTCCCGCCCGGGAGCGGAAGCGGGCGCGCAGGCCTGAGGCCGACGGGGACAGGAGCCTTGGGGCGGCGACGCCCCGCGCCGGGTCAGCCGCCCGCGCGGTGGAACCTGTGGTGCAACTCCCGCACGGCCTCCGTCAACCCGGGGACCGGCCCCTCCACGGTCACACCGGGGGCGATCTCGCGCACGGGCAGCGTCCGCACCGGCGGTGCGGGCACGCCCAGCTCGGTGAGCCAGGACGCCAGCTGGGCGGAGGAGGCGACGTACACGATCCGGCCGAGGCCCACCCAGGCGTGCGCGGCGGCGCACATCGGGCAGTGCTCGCCGGAGGTGTACACCGTGGCGGCGGCCCGCTCACCGGGCGTCATCCGGGCCGCCGCCCAGCGCGCCAGCTCGAACTCGGGGTGCCGGGTACGGTCCCCGGAGGCCACCCGGTTGTGGTCCTCGGCGAGTACGGTGCCGTCACCGCCCACCAGGACCGAACCGAACGGCTCGTCCCCGGCCTCCAGTGCCTCGGTGGCCAGCTCCACGCAGCGACGC
This sequence comes from Streptomyces sp. NBC_01635, assembly GCF_045209715.1. Lineage (NCBI taxonomy): Bacteria > Bacillati > Actinomycetota > Actinomycetes > Kitasatosporales > Streptomycetaceae > Streptomyces > Streptomyces sp. NBC_01635. Next base: position 8,426,472 of record NZ_CP109277.1, read on the forward strand.
AGATACGGCAGTTCGGTGTCCTTCACGGCCATGGGGCGAGGCCTCTCTCCCGGGGAATGGGTCGACGGCAACCCTATGCGCGGTCGTCGGGCCGACGCGATGCCGAATCCTGTTGCCCGGCCGGGTGGGCCCGTGCTGGGGTGTGCCGTATGGATCACGCCGCGGTACTCGCCCTGTTCGACCGTGAGCTGCGCGAAGGCGCGCGGCCGGACGGCCCCGGCGCCCGCGTCGAACGCATCGGCCCGGTGGTGCGCCAGACCGCCCCGCGGCACGGCTGGAACGGCGTCGTCTGGTCCGGCCTGGGCGGGGCGGCGGAGACGGGGGAGCGGCACGAGGGCGGCCCGGACCCGCGCGGGACGGATGCGGACGGGGTGATCGCCGCGCAGATCGCGTACTTCACCGGACTGAACCGCGCGTTCGAGTGGAAGCTGTACGGCCATGATCTGCCCGCGGACCTGGGGCAGCGGCTCGTGGCGGCGGGGTTCACGCCCGGACCCGAGGAGACGCTGATGATCGGCGAGATCTCCGGGCTGCGCCTCGACGCCGAGCCTCCTGAGGGCGTCCGGATCGTACCCGTCACCGACCGGGCGGGCGTCGACCTGGTGGCCGACGTGCACGAGAAGGCTTTCCGGGGCGACGCCTCCCGGCTGCGGCACCAACTGCTCGACCGGCTCACCGCGGCGCCCGGCACCGTGGTCGCCGTGGTGGCCCTGGCCGGCCGGGAGCCGGTGAGCGCGGCCCGGATGGAACTCGTGCCCGGCACCCGGTTCGCCGGTCTGTGGGGCGGGGGCACCGTCGATGCCTGGAGGGGCAGGGGCATCTACCGCACGCTGGTGGCCCACCGGGCACGGGTCGCCGCCGAGCGCGGGTACCGCTACCTCCAGGTCGACGCCTCCAGCCAGAGCCGCCCGATCCTGGAACGCCTCGGCTTCGCCCCGCTCACCACGACGATTCCGTACGTGTACGGCCCGTAGCCGCACGTCGCACGTCGCACGCCCTGGTCACCCCGGGCCTCGCACGGACGCCCCTGGGGCGCACACGAACGGGTCCGGTGGGCCGCACCCTCGAGGTGCTCCCACCGGACCCGTTCCGGACCCGTTGTCCGTCATCCGTCCGCGTGCGTCCGTTCGTGCGTGTCCGTCCGGGCTTGTCCGCGCCGACGGCCCTCGCCGTCAGCGGCGCGCCTTCGCCCGGTCCAGCGCGGCCACACCGAACGCGGCGAGGCCGATCTGGATGAGCCATTCGACCCAGTCGACGCCCTTGGTGTCGGCCACCCCGAACGCCGAGGCGATCGCCGAGCCGATGAGCGCGGCGACGATGCCGACGAGGATCGTCCACAGAATGCCGATGCGCTGGCGGCCCGGGACCACGAGACGGCCCAGGACGCCGATGACTACGCCGATGATGATGGCACTGATGATGCCGCCGATCTCCATCTCGCCCCTCCTTTTCGGAACCTCCGCTGCAGCACTTGTGCCCGCGGACGGCCGGGGCAGTCCTCCCGCGGCCCGGCCTTTCCCGGTCCGGACAGGGGAAGGCCGGGCCGCGGGGACGCGGACCGGCCTGCGCTCGAGGGTTTCCTCCCGGGGTGCCCCCTAGGTCCTCGAGGTGCTCCTGGACGCCGTGCCGACGCACATGATACCGAGCAGCAGGGTCAGGGCGCCGATGACGATGTTGTTCCAGACGATGCCCGCGTCCGGGTTGGTGCCGACGATCCACGGGGACACGATCATCCACACGCCGAGGGCGCACATGGCTCCGCTGAGGCCGTACATGCGCGCCGGCGCGGCGGTGAAGCCGAGGGCGAGCAGACCGATCGCAATGCCGACGATCAGGTTGTGGGGCACGAGCGCGGGCTGGCTCGTCGTGTAGTGGAGTATCCAGGGGGACACCGCACAGTAGAGGCCGAGCAGGAAGACCGGCCCGTCCACCAGGACCACGTCACGACCGCCGAGCATGCGGTCGTACCGTGCCCGCATTTCTGGAGCATCGGGGTGGCTCGTGATGTCACCGCGGGGATGCGAGACGTTGGCCATGAGTCGTCTCCTTCGGCTAGCGGGCTTGACCTCTTCTGGGGTGGTATGCGGCAAGCGTCGCTTTGGCCCATTCTGCTCTTATTCAGCCTTTATGTGTAGAGGTCGGAGCGGGGGACCCGCCCCGAGCCGCCCCGTCCCCCTCCGCCCCGTGGGCCCGGCCGATACCGCCGCCCAGTCGCCGGGCCCGGCGCACGAAGGTGTCGTGCAGGGCGCGGGCCGCCAGCGGTACGGCTTCCGACCTGCGCCTTCGCAGCATGAGCAGCACCCGCGCCCGGTCGCCCGCCAGTGGCCGGCACACGATCGCACCCTGCCGCTCCAGCGGATCCCCGACGACGCTGAACTCCGGCAGGACCGTCACGCCGAGCCCTTCGGCGACCATCAGCTTGCCCATCTCCGCGCCGTCGGTGGAGTACGCGAACGCCGGTGAACGGCCCTCCAGAAGCCGGTGCACATAGCGGTGCATCACATAGCCCGAGCGCATCGCGATCAGGGGCTCGGTGAGCAGCTCGTCCGTCGACACCTCCGCCCGTGCCGCCAGCGGGCTGTCCGCCCGCAGACACACCACGGGCCGACCGCGCAGCAGCTCGACGGACTCGAACTCGGCCGGCATGTCGTCGCCCTCCAGATGGTTCACCAGCCCGAGGTCGAAACCGCCCTCCAGCAGCGCCCGGTGGATGTCCGACTGCTGCGCGCCGACCACCTCGACCTGGGTGAGCGGATGCTCGGTCCGGAACTCCCGCACGACCGGCATCAACAGGGACACGGTCGCCGCGTTGACCGTGCCGACGCGCACCATCCGCCGGATGCGGTGCTGTTCGCCCGCTGCCGCGCGCAGCCGGTCCACGGCGTCCAGGATGTCGACGATGTGGGGCAGCAGCTCCTGCCCCGCCGCGCTCATCGTCGCTCCGGAGCGCTTGCGTTCCAGGAGATCCACACCCAGTTCGCGTTCCAGATTCCGTACGGTCTCGCTCAACGCGGGTTGGGAGAGCCGCAGTTCCTCCGCCGCCCGGCGCAGCGAACCCAGCCGGGTCACGGCCGCGATGTATTCCAGCTGTTCCGTTCGCATGGCGACAGAATGGGGATGCATTACCGGCCTGTTCAAGGGTTTCCCTGTCACATGTTCGTGAAATTCAATGGTCCGTCATGCGAGAACGGTCGGGTTTTCCTTGACGGTGGCGACCGAGGGCTGCCACGATCGACGGCATGACGAAGCGACTGGACCTCACGCGGCGACGCCACGTCGACCTCGCGCGCGTTTCCAGCGCCTCCTGTCGCGTCGCGGCCTGATCCACCCGATCCGCCGCCCGTTCCGCACGTCGTAGCCGCCTTCGGGCCACCGGGCGTGCTCTTCCCCCCGCACCGTCCGGACTCCGCGCACTTTCGCGCCGAGTGAATTCGGCGTGCTCGCACACCTGCCTCACACCCTGACTTGCACATCTCTGCATTTCGCAACAGGAGTTCCGCATGCCCGCAGATCCCGTGAAATTCGCCTACTGGGTCCCCAATGTCAGCGGCGGCCTGGTCACCAGCACCATCGAGCAACGTACCGACTGGGGATACGAGTACAACCGGGAACTCGCTGTCCTCGCCGAGAACAACGGCTTCGACTACGCCCTCAGCCAGGTGCGTTACATGGCCAGTTACGGTGCCGAATACCAGCACGAGTCCACCGGTTTCAGCCTCGCGCTGCTGCTGGCCACCGAGCGTCTGAAAGTCATCGCCGCCGTCCACCCCGGGCTCTGGCACCCGGGTGTCCTGGCGAAGTTCGGTGCGACCGCCGACCATCTGTCGAACGGCCGCTTCGCGGTCAACGTGGTCAGCGGCTGGTTCAAAGGCGAGTTCACCGCCCTCGGCGAGCCCTGGCTGGAGCACGACGAACGCTACCGCCGCTCCGAGGAGTTCATCCGCGCCCTGCGCACCATCTGGACCGAGGAACACGCCGAACTCGCCGGTGACTTCTACAGGTTGCGCGACTTCTCGCTCAAACCCAAGCCGCTGAGCACACCGGGGCGTCCGCACCCGGAGATCTTCCAGGGCGGCAACTCCACCGCCGCCCGCGCCATGGCCGGCCGGGTCTCCGACTGGTACTTCTCCAACGGCCGGAACCACGACGGGGTCGTCGAACAGATCACGGACGTCCACCGGGCCGCTGCCCTGGCCGGCCGCAGGCCCCCGAAGTTCGGCCTCAACGGATTCCTCATCGCCCGCGACACCGAGGCAGAGGCCCGCGACACCCTCCGGGAGATCGTCGCCAAGGCCGACTCCGAGGCCGTCGAAGGCTTCGGAGCCGCCGTCAAGCAGGCCGGCAGGTCCACGGCCGACGGCAAGGGCATGTGGCAGGACTCCACGTTCGAGGACCTGGTCCAGTACAACGACGGCTTCCGCACCGGGCTGATCGGCACCCCGGAGCAGATCGCCGAGCGGATCGTCGCCTACAAGCGGCTCGGCGTGGACCTCTTTCTCCTCGGCTTCCTGCACTACCACGAGGAGGTCGAGTACTTCGGCCGCCGCGTCCTGCCCCTGGTGCGCGAACTGGAGGCGACCCTTCCCGCCGTCACCGGCTCCGTGCCCGTACGCGCCTGACCGTCCCCGCGCACAACCCCCGCGCACAACCCCCACGCACACCCCCCGAGAACACGCCGACGAGAAAGGCCGAACCGATGAGCACCACCACACCCGCCGACTGGCACGTCCGCCCCGCTCCGCGCACCGCCGAGGACTGGATCGCCCGCGCCGCGGCCGTCGCCGCCGTCCTCGCCACGGATGCCGCCGCCCGCGACCGTGCGGGCGACACTCCGTACGAGGAGATCAGGCTGCTGAAGGACTCCGGCCTCGTCACCCTGCTCGGCCCCGTCGAGCACGGCGGCGGAGGTCAGAACTGGATCACCGCCTACCGGGTGATCCGGGAGATCGCCAAAGCCGACGGTTCCCTCGGCCAGCTCCTCGGCTACCACTACCTGTGGAACTGGGCGGCCCGGCTGGTCGGCACCCGTGAGCAGTGGGAGCACGTGGAGGCGGAGGCCGCCCGGAACCGCTGGTTCTTCGGCGGCGCCGTCAACCCGCGCGACCGGGACGTCGTGGTCACCGAGGACGGCGACGACCTGGTCTTCACCGGCCGCAAGTCCTTCTCCACCGGCAGCAAGGTCTCCGACGTCACCGTTCTGGAGGGTGTCCTGGAGGGGACCGACCGGCACGTCTTCGCGATCGTGCCCTCGGACAGCGCGGGACTGACCTTCCACGACGACTGGGACAACATCGGCCAGCGGCTCACCGAGAGCGGCAGCGTCACCATCGACGGGGTCCGCACCCCCTGGACGTCCGCGGCCGGATACGTCGACAAGCAGTTCCGGCCGCGCGTCTACAACACCCTCAACGTCCCCACCATCCAACTGGTCTTCGTCAGCTTCTACCTCGGCATCGCGGCCGGCGCGCTGGAGACGGCGGCCACCTACACCCGTACCAGGACCCGGCCCTGGCTGCACGGCGGCCACGACCGCGCGGTCGACGAGCCGTACGTCGTCGACACCTACGGCGACCTCACCGCGAAGCTGTGGGCGGTCGAGGCCCTGGCCGACGCCGTCGCCGCCGAGGGACAGAGGCTGCACGACGACCCCGACGCGGTCACGGAGCAGGCGCGCGGCGACTTCGAGGTGCGGGTCGCCGCGGTCAAGGCCCGCGCCACCGATACCGCCCTGGAGATCGCGAGCCGCGTCTTCGAGGTGACCGGCGCCCGCTCCACCACCACGGCCGAGGGACTCGACCGGTTCTGGCGCGACATCCGCACCCACACGCTGCACGACCCGGTCGCCTACAAGCGCCGGGAGGTCGGACGCTGGGTCCTCGAGGGCGAACTGCCCGAACCCACCTGGTACTCCTGACGCTCCGGGGCGCCCGCGGGTCGCGGGCGCCCCGCGCCTCCCGGCCCCCGCGCCTCCCGGCCCCCGCGCCTCCGCACCTCGTGGTCTCCGGGTCCACCGAAAACCTCACGGGCCTGCGTGAGCCCAGAGTCGTGAGCCCCGAGCCTTCCGCATCCCGAGCCTTCCGAAAGAGGACCCATGGCCACCGTCCTGTCCGTCTCCGGCAGTCCCTCCGCCTCCTCCCGTACCAACAGGCTGCTGCGCCACCTGGACCAGCGGCTGACCGCGCAGGGGCACGAGGTGATCCCGCTCGACGTGCGCACCCTCCCCGCCGAGGCGCTGCTCGGCGCGGACTTCCGTCACCCGGCCGTCGTCGAGGCCGCCGAACTGTTCGCCCGTGCCGACGGCGTGGTCGTCGGCACTCCCGTCTACAAGGCGTCGTACTCCGGTGTCCTCAAGGCGCTCCTCGACCTGCTGCCGCAGTACGCGCTGACCGGCAAGACGGTGCTGCCGCTGGCCACCGGCGGTACCACCGCCCACGTCCTGGCCATCGACTACGCCCTGCGCCCGGTCCTGAACTCCATGGGCGCGGCCCACATCGTGCAGGGCTGGTTCACCCTGGACAAGGACATCACCGTGCACGACGACGGCTCGCCGGCCGTCGCCCAGGGCGCCGCCGAGGCACTCGCCCAGGTGGTCGACCAGTTCTCGGCGGCCCTGCGCTCCGCCGCCCCGGCGACGCTGGCGGTCGCGAGTTGACCGGGGGCACCGCACACGTCGTCGCCGACGACGCGGAAGCGCTCGCCGTCGCCGCCGCGCTGGCCGAGGAGTTCCGTGCGGAGGCCTCCGCGCGCGATGCCGAACGCCGGCTGCCGCGTGCGGAGGTGGACCGGCTCGCCTCGTCCGGTCTGCTCGCCGTCACCGTCCCGGCCGAGTACGGCGGGGCGGACGTGAGCCAGGAGACCCTGACGGAGATCTTCCGGCTGCTGGCCGCGGCGGACGCCAGCCTCTCCCAGATCCCGCAGAGCCACTTCGTCTACGTGAATGTGATCCGTCGACAGGGAACCGGTTCGCAGCGCGCGTTCTTCTTCGCGGAGCTGCTCGCGGGCCGGCGCCTCGGCAACGCCCAGTCAGAGGCGGGCACCCGGCACGTCCAGGACATCCGCACCCGCCTGGAGCCCCGGCCGGACGGTTCGTACGTCCTCAAGGGCGTCAAGCACTACGCCACCGGGGCCCTCTACGCCGACTGGATCCCCGTCCTGGCCCGCGCCGAGGACGACCATCTGCACGTCGCCTTCGTCCCGCGGGACGCACCGGGCCTCACCGTGACCGACGACTGGGACGGCATGGGGCAGCGGACCACGGCCAGCGGCACCGTGCGCCTGGACGGTGTCCCGGTGGCCGCCGATCGGATCTTTCCGCACCATCTCACCTTCCAGGGCCCGCAACTGCACGGAGCAGTGGCCCAGTTGCTGCACGCCGCGATCGACGCGGGAATCGCCGGGGGAGCACTGGCGGAGGCCGCCGAGTTCGTCCGGACGAAGAGCCGTCCCTGGTTCGAGAGCGGCTTCCACGCCGCGGCCGAAGATCCCCTGCTCATCCAGCGGTTCGGTGAACTCGCCGTACGCGTACGCGCGTCGGAGGCGCTGCTGCGGGAGGCCGCCCGCGCCGTGGACACCGCCCGCTCCGGTCTCACCGACGCCTCGGCCGCCGAGGCGTCCATCGCGGTGGCCGCCGCGAAGGCGCACGCCGCCGACACCGCGGTCGAGGTGGCCGGCGCGCTCTTCGAGGTCGCCGGCACCCGTGCGGCCCTCGACTCCCTGAACCTGCACCGGCACTGGCGCGACGCCCGCACCCACACCCTGCACGACCCGGTGCGCTGGAAGATCCAGCACATAGGCCGGTACGTGCTGAGCGGAACCCCGCCGCCCCGCCACGGCCTCCTCTGACGAACGCACTTGATCGGAGCCCCCTCGTGTCCCTCACCTTCCACTGGTTCCTGCCCACCAACGGCGACAGCCGCCATGTCGTCGGCGGCGGCCACGGCACCCCGGCGTCGGTCTCGGGCCGGGACCGGCCACCGACCGTCGCCTATCTGAGCCGGATCGCCGGTGCCGCGGAGCAGCTCGGTTTCGTGGGTGCCCTGACCCCCACCGGCGCCTGGTGCGAGGACGCCTGGCTGACCACCGCCATGGTCAGCCGGCACACCGAACGGCTGAAGTTCCTGGTCGCCTTCCGGCCCGGGTTCGTCTCGCCCACACTCGCCGCGCAGATGGCCTCCACCTTCCAGCGGCAGACCGGCGGACGCCTCCTGCTCAACGTCGTCACCGGCGGCGAGAGCCATGAGCAGCGCGCCTACGGCGACTTCCTCGACAAGGACGCCCGTTACCGCCGTACCGACGAATTCCTCCGGATCGTAAGGGACTTGTGGGATGGTGAGACCGTCAGTCTGGACGGGGAGCACCTGAATGTGCAGGACGCGTCCCTGGTCCGGGTGCCCGACCCGGTGCCCGAGGTGTATTTCGGCGGGTCCTCGCCCGCCGCCGTGGAGGTGGCCGCCCGGCACGCCGACGTCTACCTCACCTGGGGCGAGCCGCCCGCGCAGGTCGCCGAGAAGATCGAACGGGTGCGGTCGGCCGCCGCCCGCGAGGGCCGCACCCCGCGGTTCGGCATCCGGCTGCACGTCATCACCCGCGACACCGCCGAACAGGCCTGGTCCGAGGCGTTCCGGCTGCTCGACGGATTTGACCGGGAGACCGTGCGCTCCGTCCAGGCCGGGCTCGCCCGGAGCGAGTCCGAGGGGCAGCGGCGCATGCTCGCCCTGCACGGCGGCAGCCGGGACGGGCTGGAGATCCACCCCAACCTCTGGGCGGGTATCGGGCTGGTGCGCGGCGGCGCGGGCACCGCCCTGGTCGGCGGCCACGACGAGGTCGTCGAGCGGATCAAGGAGTATCACGCCCTGGGCATAGAGGAATTCATCCTCTCCGGCTATCCGCACCTGGAGGAGGCGTACTGGTTCGGCGAGGGCGTCCTGCCCCGCCTCGCCGCACAGGGACTGTGGCGGCACCCCTTCCAGGAGGGTGCGGAACCCGCGGTATCCACTCAAGTGCCCTTCATGAGGTAGGAGTTGACGTGCGGGGTGCGCGTGACGGGAGGTCGGTGGGCCTTCCTGGACGGGGCGGAAAGGCCGGCCGGTCCATAGCTTGACTGGTACAGACCAATACGATTAAGTGTGCCCGACACCCCCCACCACGGCCGCCCCCCACACCGTGGCCGGCTCAGCCGGCGCGCGTGCGGCGACAGTTCGCTCAGGCATGTCCCCGCCCGGGAGCGGCCGTGTCCCGCAGAGGAGTTGATCCCTTGTCGAGACGCCGCATGTCCGCCGTGCTGGCCGCAGTCGTCATCGCCGGCAGCGCACCGGTGCTGCTCCCGGCCGCGACCGCTTCCGCCGCTCCCGTGTCGGCCGCCGCCGCGTGCTCCAGCTATCCGAACTGGGTGGCCGGGCAGTGGTACAACGCCGGTGACATCGTCCGCTACACCGACGGCCGCGCCTACATCGCCGAGCACGCCAACCCGGGCTACGACCCGATCATCAGTACCTGGTACTGGGAGCCGTACTCCTGTGACAACGGCCCCGGAACACCGGTCGGGAACTTCGTCGTGACCGAGGCGCAGTTCAACCAGATGTTCCCGAACCGGAACTCCTTCTACACCTACAGCGGGCTGAAGGCGGCCCTGAGCGCCTACCCCGGCTTCGCCAACACGGGCAGCGACACGGTGAAGAAGCAGGAGGCCGCCGCCTTCCTGGCCAACGTCAGCCACGAGACCGGCGGTCTGGTGCATGTGGTCGAGCAGAACACGGCCAACTACTCGCACTACTGCGACTGGGGGCAGCCGTACGGCTGCCCGGCCGGTCAGTCCGGCTACTACGGGCGCGGGCCGATCCAGCTGAGCTGGAACTTCAACTACAAGGCCGCGGGCGACGCGCTCGGCATCGACCTGCTGAACAACCCCTGGTTGGTGCAGAACGACGCGTCCGTCGCCTGGAAGACGGCCCTGTGGTACTGGAACACCCAGACCGGCCCCGGCAGCATGACGGGGCACAACGCCATGGTCAACCAGGCCGGTTTCGGCCAGACGATCCGCAGCATCAACGGCTCCCTGGAGTGCGACGGCCGCAACCCGGCGCAGGTGCAGAGCAGGGTGACCAAGTACCAGCAGTTCACCCAGATCCTCGGGACGTCACCCGGCGGCAACCTGTACTGCTGACGCAGGACCGCGGGGCATGGTGTCATGCTCCTGACCATCCGTGACCTGGCCGCGTGCCCTCGCGCACGCGGCCATCCTTCGGACGAAGGGCACCCGCCATGCGCACCCCCCACGCCTTGCTCGCCACGGCCGTCACGACCACCGCGCTGGTCGCGGCGGTCGTGGCGCCGACTCCCGCGGCGGGGGCCGAGGCGGTTCCGCCGCCCGGCACCACCCACTACGTGCAGAGCGCCACCACCGGACTCAACGCGGCCGACAGCGCCGGAGCGGTCGAGCAGCACCGGCCGCGCGGCAACGAGGACCGCCAGCAGTGGACGCTGCGGGTGAACGGCGCCTCGTACCTCCTGGAGAACACCGACACCCCCGGCAACTGCCTCGGCCGTGCCGGCGACCTGGCCAGGACCGTTCCCTGTACGAGCGCGGACGCGGCCTGGGAGATCACTCCCGTCGGCGCCGACCGGTACACCCTCGGCGTCCCCGGCACCGACCGCCGCCTCACCGTCGCCCCCATACCCGCGGGGGCCAACCACCCCGCCGGACTCGCCGTCGCCGGCGGCTCCGGGGGCCTCGCCGACTGGTATCTCACCCCCGTCACCCCCGCCACCCGGCCCATGCCGCCCCAGGACACCCGCACCCTGGACCAGGTCACCTTCCTCACCTCGCACAACGCCTACGCCAACGGAGTCGACGGCGGTTTCGCCCCGCCCTTCGTCAACCTCTTCCCCAACCAGACGCGCGGCATCGAACGCCAACTCGCCGACGGCGTGCGCGGATTCATGCTGGACATCCACCAGACCCCGGACGGCGCGATCCTCTGCCACAACAGCTGCACCCTGGTCAGCAGGCCCGTCGCGCTCTGGGTCGACCTCCAGCGCATGGTCGACTTCCTCCAGGCCCACCCCGACCAGGTCGTCACCGTGTTCCTGGAGGACTACGTCGACCCCGGCGTACTGCGCGCCGAACTCGCCCGCGTCAACGGCCTGTCGGACGTGCTCCACCGGCCGGACCGCACCGGCGTACGGGAGAACGGCTGGCCGACGATGGCGGACCTGACCGCCTCCGGGGAACGACTGCTGATCTTCAGTGACCACAGCCGCTCCGCCGACCAGTCCGCAGGGCTGACCCGGGACAGCTTCGGCGTCATGTACCAGCGCGAATGGACCGTCGAGAACCACTGGTCCATGGGGTCCGGCGCCGGTGCCTCCGACTGGTCCTGTTACAGCCGCTGGTACGACGCCGGCACCAACGTCCCGCTCACCCGCACCGAGCCGGGCTTCCGTCCCCTCTTCGTCATGAACCACTTCCGGGACACCCCGATCGCCGGCACGGCGGGCACGGACAACGGCAAACTCGCCGACCGCGCCCGCCGGTTCTGCCAGCCCGCCGCCCGCAAGAAGCCCAACTTCCTTGCCGTGGACCGCTACGACCTCGGCAACCCGGCGGCCGCCGTCGACGCCCTCAACACGTACACGTACCCGTAGCCCGGTGCGGAGCACGGAGGGCCGACGGGGCGCGGGTCCGGCGCCGTGACGCGCCCTACACCAGCCAGATTCCGTCTCGCATGAGGTGCCGCTTCGGCAGTTCGTGCTGCTCGCACCAGGCCTGGACCGCCCGGGGGCGTACCCGGAAGAACGCGTAGGCGGCCCGGTCCGCCCGCGGATCCCAGCCGGTCTTCTCCCGGAACGCCTCCGCCGCTGCCGGCGGCACCCCCCGCGCGTCGTACGTCTCCACCACGCCGTCGATCAGGACGACGTCCCGCGTGTCGCCGAACGCCAGCCGGGTCCGGCCGTTCTCCCTCAGGTTGCGGCCGGTGGGGTTGGCGGGCCGGGTCGCCAGCCAGACGGCCTCGCCGTCCCACACGAACCACAGCGCGACCAGGCAGGGCAGCCCCTCGGTGTCCGCCGAGGCCACCCAGATGTCCGTCTCCCGCTCCAGGCGGCCCAGGACATCGCTTCTGCGCTGTTCCCGGCTCCGCTGTGGTCTCTCGGTGATCTCCATGCGCGGACGGTAGCCGAGCGATCCACCCGGACGCCTCGGGCCGGCGTCGTAGGTCTTCGGGCCCAGGCCCGGGCGCTGCCGGGAGGAGAACTGGCGCCCACGCACGTTTTACGTATAACCTCTGCCGATCGATCCCACCCCGGAGAGGTCCCGATGAGACGTGTCGCCCTGGTCGCCCTGGTCGTCGACGACTACGACGAGGCGATCCGCTTCTACATTGAAGCCCTCGGCTTCCGGCTCGCCGAGGACACCCCCCGGCCCGACGGATCCCGCTGGGTCGTCGTCGAACCGGACGCGGGCAGCACCGGCACCGGCCTGTTGCTGGCCCGCGCCAAGGGCGACGGCCAGCGCGCCCGGGTCGGCGACCAGACCGGCGGGCGCGTCGGCTTCTTCCTGCACACCGACGACTTCGCACGCGACCACGCCCGGATGACGGCCGCGGGCGTGACCTTCCTGGAGAGTCCGCGCCACGAACCGTACGGCTCGGTCGCCGTCTTCCAGGACCTGTACGGCAACCGCTGGGACCTGCTCCAGCCCGCCGACTGATCCCGCACCCCGGCATCGCCACCGATTCCGCTTCCCCTTCCGCCATCGATTCCGCCCCGACACCGAACCGCTGAGGAACGCCCGCCCATGACCGCGCCCCGCATCACCCCCGACACCGAAACCCTCCGCCGGCTGCCCAAGGCCGTGCTGCACGACCACCTCGACGGCGGACTGCGGCCGGCCACCGTGGTGGAACTCGCGGACACGGTCGGCCACACCCTGCCCACCACCGACCCGGACGAGCTCGCCGCCTGGTACGTCGAGGCCGCCGACTCCGGTGACCTGGTGCGCTACATAGCCACCTTCGAGCACACCCTCGCCGTCATGCAGACCCGCGAGGGACTGCTGCGCACCGCCGAGGAGTACGTGCTCGACCTCGCCGCCGACGGTGTCGTCTACGGCGAGGTCCGCTACGCCCCCGAGCTGATGACGAAGGGCGGACTGGCCCTGCCCGAGGTGGTCGAGGCCGTGCAGGAGGGCCTGGCGGCCGGTATGGCCAAGGCCGCCGCCGCGGGGACGCCGGTACGGGTCGGAACGCTGCTGTGCGGCATGCGGATGTTCGACCGGACGCGGGAGATCGCCGACCTGGTGGTGGCGTTCCGGGACGCGGGCGTCGTGGGCTTCGACATCGCCGGCGCCGAGGACGGCTTCCCCGCCGCCGATCACCTCGACGCCTTCGAGCACCTGCGCCGCGAGAGCGTGCCGTTCACCATCCACGCCGGCGAGGCCCACGGCCTGCCCAGCATCCACCAGGCCGTCCAGTTGTGCGGCGCCCAGCGCATCGGTCACGGCGTGCGGATCACCGAGGACATCGTCGACGGCAAGCTCGGCCGGCTCGCGGGCTGGGTCCGCGACCGCCGTGTCGCGCTGGAGATGTGCCCCACCTCCAACCTCCAGACCGGGGCCGCCGGTTCGATCGCCACGCACCCCATCACCGCGCTCAAGGACCTCGGCTTCCGCGTCACCCTCAACACGGACAACCGACTGGTGTCCGGCACCACGATGACCCGTGAGATGTCCCTGCTGGTGGAGCAGGCCGGCTGGACCGTCGAGGACCTGCGGACCGTCACGGTGAACGCCGTCAAGAGCGCGTTCCTCCCGTTCGACGAGCGCAACGCCCTGCTCAGGGACGTGGTCCTGCCCGGCTACGACTCCGTGCGCTGAAGCAGTCCCCTTACGTAGGCGGCCTGTCCGGCGTGCTGGAGATCGTCGGACAGGACGCTGACCAGGCGCACCCCCAGGCTCACCGGCGGGTCCCAGCGCTCGTCCACGACGCGCTCCAGGTCCTTGGCGGCCAGCGCGCGCAGGGCGTCCAGGGTCTGCTCGTGCACCGCGTCGTAGTAGCCGGTGAGGAGGTCGCCCGAGCCGACCCGTACCCCGGCGACCTGCTCCGGGGTGTGGCCGTACCCGGTGTCGCGGCGGGGCAGGCCGAGCGCGAACCGCTTCTCGAAGCCCTGGGCGAGCCACACCTGGTCGAGTCCGAAGGCGTCCGCGACGTGGTCGTCCTGGACCCGGGTGAGGTGCCAGACCAGCCAGGCGACGGAGTTGGCGCCCGGGGCCGGCACAGTGTTCAGGGCGTCGGGTCCGAGCCCGGTCACGGCGGCGTGGACCTCTTCGCGAATTCTGCCGTAGCCGTCGATGAGGATGTCCTTGGCAAGCATGAGACCAACCCTCGCGCATCCCGCCGTCGTACGCGCCCTGTCTGCCCCTGCGCGCCCCGCCGGACGTGCGCCGTCCTTCTCCGCCCGCCGGCCGCTACGCCTCCCCGCCGTCCAGCAGGGCCATCAGCGCCCGCGCCGCCGGGCTGGTCGCCTCCTCGGGCGGGACCAGCACCACACTCTCGTACACCGGCTCGCCGGTGTCCTTCAGCGGCAGCGCGGTCAGCGCCGCGCGCTTGTGCCGGAAATGCTGGGGGACGACGGCGATGCCGAGGTTCTCGTCCACCAGGTCCAGCAGACTGTGCACGTCGTTCACCTCCAGCGCCACCGTGCGCCGTACGCCGGCGGTGGCGAACGCGGTGTCGGTGGCGCGGCGCGGGCCCCAGTCGGGATGGAAGTCCACGAACACCTCGCCGCCCAGATCGTGCGGGGTCAGCGGCGCCCCGGCCCGCGCCAGGCGGTGATCGGGATGGCAGAGCACGGTCATCGGCTCGCTGGTGAGGGCCACCGACCGCAACTGGTCGGGGTCCGTGTGGGTCCGGTAGGCGAAGGCCAGATCGAGGCGTCCCGCCGCGACCTCCTCCGCCAGTGCCGCCGAGCCCCCTTGCCGCAGCCGGATCTCCACGTCCGGATGGCGCCGCCGGAAATCGGCCAGCAGTTCCGCCGGATGCACCCCGGCGATGCACTGCTCGGCGCCCAGAGCGAGCGTGCCGCGCAGCACTCCCTGTACCGCGGCCACCGCCTCGTGCGCCGCCCGCACCTGCGCCAGGATCCGCTCGGCCTCCACCAGCAGCGCCCGGCCGGCCTCCGTGAGCGTCACCCTCCGGGTCGTCCGTACGAACAACGGTGTCTGCAGCTCGCGCTCCAGGGAGCGGATCGACGCCGAAAGGCCCGACTGGGAGACCAGCAGCCGCTCCGCCGCACGGGTGAAGTGCTGGTCCTCGGCGACGGCGACGAAATGCTGAAGATGACGCAGTTCCATGATTGAGAAGCGTATTCGCTGAATTCCATCGGATTCTTCTGTTGGACCGCTGCCCGCGGACCGCGACAGAGTGGAACCCGGTTCTGGTTCCACGGAACCGGACGCCCGTGTACCCCCCTCTGCGCACCAACCCCCTGGAGTCACGTTGTACACCCCGCACCCCGACCGTTACGCGGATCTGCCCTACCGGCGCACCGGACGCAGCGGGCTCATGCTTCCCGCGCTCTCGCTCGGCCTGTGGCACAACTTCGGTCCCGACCGCCCCGCCGAGACCCAGCGCGCCATCCTGCGCCGCGCCTTCGACCTCGGTGTCACCCACTTCGACCTCGCCAACAACTACGGCCCGCCCCCCGGTGCCGCCGAGTCCGCCCTCGGCGAGGCCCTGCGGGCGGACTTCGCGCCGTACCGCGACGAGCTGGTGATCTCCACCAAGGCCGGCTACCTGATGTGGCCCGGTCCGTACGGCGAATGGGGCTCCCGCAAGTACCTGCTGTCCTCGCTCGACCAGAGCCTCGGCCGCATGGGCCTCGACTACGTCGACGTCTTCTACTCGCACCGCTTCGACCCGGAGACTCCGCTGGAGGAGACGATGGGAGCCCTGCATTCGGCGGTCCAGCAGGGCAAGGCGCTCTACGTCGGCGTCTCCAACTACTCCGCGGAGCAGACCCGCGAGGCCGCCCGCATCCTGGGCGAGCTGGGCACCCCGCTGCTGATCCACCAGCCCCGCTACTCGATGCTCGACCGGCGCCCGGAGGACGAAGGGCTGCTGGACGCCCTGGGCGAGCTCCAGGTCGGCTCCATCGCCTACTCCCCGCTGGAGCAGGGTCTGCTGACCGCCCGCTACCTCGACGGCATCCCCGAGGACTCCCGGGCCGCGAGCGACAGCCCGTTCCTGGACACCGACGCCGTCACCGGTGAGCTGGTGGAGCGGCTGCGCACGCTGAACGGGATCGCCGAGTCCCGCGGCCAGACCCTCGCGCAGATGGCGCTCGCCTGGGTGCTGCGCGGCGGACGTGTGACCTCGGCCCTGGTCGGGGCGAGCAGCCCGCGGCAGCTGGAGGACAGCGTCGCGGCCACCCGCAACCTCAACTTCGACGCGGACGAACTGGCCCGCATCGACGCCGTCGTCAAGCAGTAGGGCCGGCGTCCGGCAGATCGTTTCCGGCCGTGTCGTCGACGTCATGACGGCACGGCCGGCGCCGCGCCGGGTCCGCTTCGTGCCGTACCGGGCACCGCAAACACACCATTCCGGCCAACCTGGGGGGCGAATATGCCAGGAGAGTGGCCGGAAAGGCGTGGTGACAGTGATTCAGTGGTGAACATACTCGACAACGAGAGCGCTTCACCCCGCGCAACGGCGCCCTCACGCACAGCACGCGACCCACCGGAGAGCGAGCCCGGTCGGCCGACGGGCAACGCAACCGGGGGAGGGAATCGTGCACGACGAGTTCCTGTGCCACGTCACGGCGTACGGAGTCTGCGACGGCCGCCGCATCGGTGTACCCCTCGGCACGTACCGCGCTCCCACCCTGGCCCTCGCCCTGTGGTGGCTGCGCGACCGTGCCTCCTGGATCGCCGAGCGCCTCGACCCGCAGCCGGAGGCCGAGCACTTACCCACGGGCGCGCTCGTCCCCGTCGCCGACGGGGTGCCCGACGTGCCCGCCGTGCTGCGTGCCTGGTGCGGCGACGTCGCCCACCAGGAGGAAATGGCCGAGGCCCTGGCCGCCGGACAGATGGTGCGCCTCGCCACTGGTGACGACACCACCGAGTACGAGCTCCTGGCCGAGTCAGTGGACGCCCTGCGGATGCAGCGCGCGGCCCCGGTCCTGGGCGTCCCCGTCGCCTGATCCCCGCCCCCGTCCCACCCGCCACGCCAGGCACTCGAACGGGCCAATCGGTAGAATCCAGGCATGGTCGAGCGGCCGGTGGCACCGGAGCTCCTCGTGGAGACCGACAGCGGCTCCACCCTGATGAGCCCGGTCCGCGACTACCACGTCGGACGCGACCCGTTGAGCGACATCGTCATGGACGACGCCCGGGTCTCCTGGCACCACGCGGTGCTCCACCCCGGCGACGGCCGCTGGACCATCGAGGACGAGAGCAGCACCAACGGCACCTACACCGACGGCCACCGCGTGCACGTGAGGGACGTGGGCCCCGGCAGTGTCATCCGCTTCGGCAGCCCTCACGACGGACCGAGCGCCGTCCTGATCGACCGGCCGCCGCCGCCCGCCCCCGAACGCCTCTCCGCCGTGTCGAACCCCGCCCTGACCGGCACCTACCGGCGGCCCACCACGGTACGGCCGCTGCCCACCCGCACCGTCCGCATCGGCCGCGCCGCCGACAACGACCTCGTCATCGACGATCTCGTGGTCTCCCGCCGGCACGCCGAACTGAGGGCGCTGCCCGACGGGACGTACGAGATCGCCGACCTCGGCAGCCACAACGGCACCTACCTCAACGGCGGACCCGTCACCAGTGGCCCGGTCGGCCCCGGCGACATCGTCGGCATCGGCCACTCCGCGCTCTGCCTCGTCGGCGACGAACTCCAGGAGTACGTCGACACCGGCGAGATCTCCCTCGACGTGCAGGACCTCACCGTCGCCGTCGACCACGGCCGCAGGACCCTGCTCGACCGGGTGTCGTTCCCGGTGGGGGAGAAGTGCCTGCTCGCCGTGGTCGGCCCGAGCGGCGCGGGCAAGTCCACCCTCCTCAACGCCCTCACCGGACAGCGCCCCGCCGACCGCGGCACCGTCCTCTACGACGGCCGCGACCTCTACCGCGACTACGCCGAACTGCGCCAGCGCATCGGTCTCGTCCCGCAGGACGACATCCTGCACGTCCAGCTCACCGTCCGCAGCGCCCTGTCCTACGCCGCCGAACTCCGCTTCCCGCAGGACACCGCCAAGGCCGAGCGCCGCTCCCGGGTCGACGAGGTCATCCGCGAACTCGGCCTGGAACAGCGGGCGCAACAGCCCGTGCACAGCCTCTCCGGCGGTCAGCGCAAACGTGTCAGCGTGGCCCTGGAACTCCTCACCAAGCCGTCCCTGCTGTTCCTCGACGAGCCGACCTCGGGTCTGGACCCGGGGATGGACCGCTCGGTGATGCACATGCTGCGCGCCCTGGCCGACGACGGCCGCACCGTCATCGTCGTCACCCACAGCGTGCTCAGCCTGGACGTGTGCGACCGGCTCCTCGTGCTCGCCCCCGGAGGACGCGTCGCCTACTACGGACCGCCCGAGGACGCCCTCGCGTTCTTCGGATTCGAGCAGTGGCCGGAGGCCTTCGAAGCCTTCGAACGCGACCGGGACCGCGACTGGGCGGGCGACTACCGCGCCTCGCCCTTCCACGGCAGGTACATCGCCGACGCCACCGCCCAGCCCCGGCAGCGGACGGCCGGCCCGGTCGCCGTCGCCCCGCCGCCCCGGCCGCGCAGCCGCACCGCGCAACTCGGCACCCTCGTACGCCGTTACGCCGCCGCGCTCAGCGCGGACCGCACGTTCCTCGCCATCATGATCGCGCTGCCCTTCGTGATGGGGGCGATGGCCCGTGCCCTGGCCGGCGGCACCCTGACCCGGAGCACCGCGATGAACGCCTTGCTCATCCTGTGCGTCGGTGCCGTCCTCACGGGCGCGGCCAACGCCGTGCGGGAACTCGTCAAGGAACGCCCGATCCACCGGCGGGAACGGGCCGTCGGCCTGTCCAGATCGGCGTACCTGATGTCGAAGATCATCGTGCTGGGCACGGTCACCGTGCTGCAGGCGGTGGTGCTCACCCTGGTCGCCCTGCTCGGGGTCGACCTCGACGCACCAGGTGGTGAAGGCGTGTTGATGCCTCCCCTGGTGGAGGTCACGGTGGCCGTGGCCCTGCTCGGCTTCACCGCCATGATGCTCGGCCTGCTCGTCTCCGCGCTGGTGCGCAAGGAGGAGGTGACGATGCCGCTCCTGGTGCTGCTGGCCATCGTCCAGGTCGTCTTCTGCGGTGCCCTGCTGACCCTGGACGGTGTGCCCGTCCTGGAGCAGTTGTCCTGGCTGGTGCCCTCGCGCTGGGCGTTCGGCGCGATGGCCGGCACCGTCGACCTGGCCGGGATCGCCCTGGGGGAGACCACCGCGGACCCGCTCTTCCGGCACTCCCCGGGAGTGTGGCTGCTCGATGTGGCGATGCTGCTGGTCCTTTCGGCGCTGTTCGCGTTCGCCGTGTCGCGGCTGCTGCGCCGCCACGAACCCGCCGTGATGCGGAGGTAGCCGGCTCATGACGACCCCGTCCACGTCCGGATTCCGTCCCACCCATGTCGTACCGGGCGACGGCATGCGGGCCTGGGAGGCGCCCGACCCCGTCGGGCCCACCGTCGGCCTCGACCCGCTGCTGCCGGTACGGCTGGTCGAGCGGCGCGGGGACTGGGGCCAGGTGCTGTGCTCCAACGGCTGGTCGGCCTGGGTCGACGGCCGCCTGCTGGTCGCGGTGCCCCAGGGCCCGCCCGCCCCCGAAGCACCCCTGGCCCGCACCGTCGACCCCCGGCCGTTGCTGACCCGGGCCGAGGAGGCCCTGGCCGGCTACCGGGCGGCCGTCGAGGCACTGGCCGACGGCCGCCTCGACGGCGAGGGGTTCCGCGTACACACCCGGGGGCTGCGCGTCGGCCTCGTCGTCGACGGGGAGTCCCTGTGGCTCTACGACTCCGACCACGGCCGCTGGGTCTACACCGACGGCACCCGGCTGCACACCTACGCCGCCGACGACCCGCCCGCCGACGGTCCACCGCGCGTCCCCGGCATCTCCGGGGCCCCCGACACCTCCGCATCCCCCGGACACGCCCCCACCCGGGCCGTGCCCGGCGAACCCACCGGAGCCGTGCCCGGCGAACCCACCCGCGTCGTCGCCCCGGGGCCCTCCCCGGACCGTGACGTCCGATGACCCGCGACACCGGCCTGTTCGCCGGCCACCCCTCCGAGCTGACGGGGCGGCAGGTCGCCGGGTACCGCATCGAGCGCGAGATCGGCCGCGGCGGCATGGCCGTCGTCTACCGCGCCCGGGACCTGCGCCTGGACCGCACCGTCGCCCTGAAACTGCTCGCCCCGGAACTCGCCCGCAACGACGTCTTCCGCCGCCGCTTCACCCACGAGTCCCGCACCGCCGCCGCCATCGACCACCCGCACATCGTCCCCGTCTTCGAGGCCGGGGAGGCGGACGGCATCCTCTACATCGCCATGCGGTACGTCGAGGGCAGCGACCTGCGGCACCTCCTAGACCGCGAGGGACCCCTGCCGTCCCGCACCGCGCTGCGCATCGCCGTGCAGGTGGCCTCGGCACTCGACGCCGCCCACGAGCACGGCCTGGTCCACCGGGACGTCAAGCCCGGCAACATCCTGGTCGCCCGCGGCACCGACAGCTACCACCCCGAGCACGTCTACCTCACCGACTTCGGCCTGACCAAGAAGTCCCTGTCCCTGACGGGGTTCACCACCGTCGGCCAGTTCGTCGGCACGCTCGACTACGTGGCCCCGGAACAGATCTCCGGGCGTCCGGTCGACGCCCGCTGCGACGTCTACGGGTTCGCCTGCGTCGTCCACGAGACCCTCGCCGGCCATCCGCCCTTCCGCCGGGACGACGACATGGCCCTGCTCTGGGCCCACCAGTACGACGAGCCGCCGCCCCTGACCGCCGTACGTCCCGGTCTTCCCCCGCAGACCGACGCCGTCCTCGCCAAGGCGCTGGCGAAGAGCCCCGACGACCGGTACGCGTCCTGCCTGGACTTCGTCGCCGCCCTGCGCACCGCAATCACGGGGGGCGGCACCACGACCGCACCCGAGGGGCAGCACCCCGCCACCCGCGTGGACCTGCGCGGAAGCCGGAACGGGAGCACGGGTGAAGACGGGAGCGGAGACGCCGTCGAGGGCCGGAGCGGATCCGCGCCGGCGGAAGGAGAGAGGGAGCGGGACGCGCCACGGCCCCCACCGGCCTGGGCACGACCGGTGTTCGGGCCGACGCGGACCTAGGGTCTTTCGGGAGTGCCCGTCCGACCCCGGCTGACCCCGTCCGGCGCCGTCAGCCCGTCAGCCCCCGGCCCCCGGCAGCCGGTCCGACCGGCTGCGGCGGCGCGTCCTTTGGGCCAGCAGCGCGCCCGCGAAGCCGGCGACCAGACCCCACAGGAGGGCCAGCCCCAGCGCGACCGGCAGACGCGGTTTCAGCAGGACCTGACCGGAGAGCCCCGTGTCCAGGTCGCCGATGCCGAGCACGGACAGGCCGAGCCGGGCGGAGATCCGGCCGACCAGGCAGATCATCAGAACCGTCAGTGCGAGCGCCACCGCCAGGTGCACGGCGTGCTGCCAGGCCCGGACCCGGGCCGGTGACAGGGCCGCCATCACGAACGCCACGGCCAGCAGCAGGACCGCGTCGGCCACCAGCAGCCACCACACCCTGCCGTCGTGCCCGGCGAGCGTGCTCAGGTTCAGCGCCGAGACGTCCTCGGTCCGCAGCACCTCGTCGAGGGCGTGCGGCACGGGCAGTGCGAAGGGCCCTTCCACCCTGCCGTCCCAGGTGGCGCCCAGCCCGATGGTCAGCGCGAGCCAGGCCACGTTGGGCAGGCCGAGCAGGAGCACGGCGAACGTCTCCGCCGGGCGCCCCCGCGTCGCCGCGACGGCCAGGGCGATCACGGCACCGATGACGACGGAGGCGAGCAGCAGTTGCAGCATCGCGTGCGCCGCGGGCCGTACCGCCGACTGGAACCGGAGCAGCCGGCCCGGCAGCGGGGCGCCGCGCGACACCAGCAGGGCCAGCACCAGGACGCCCGTCAGCCAGAGCAGGCCGACGAGAAGGGTCAGCGGCACGTCGGCGGCGAAGCCGACCTCGGGGGAGACCCCGAACAGATCACCGAGATCCCCCAGGGCGCCTTCCCCGAGGGAGATCTCGAACGTGTGCCGGGCGGCGAACGCCAGGCAGAGCAGGGCGATCAGCCACAGGGCGGCGATCCTCGCGGCCCACCCCGCGAGCTCCAACGCCCCGGCGACGGCCCGGTGGCGCAACGGGCGCAGAAAGCTCCAGCCGATGAACAGGGCGCCGGTGAGAGTGACGGACAGCGGCATGACGGTCAGGCCGCCCTCCGCGCCGGCCAGGCCGCTCGCGTCGCCGGACAGGTTCACCGACCCGCCGACGGCCGTGACGACGGTCGCAGCGAGCACCCCGGGGAACGAACCGTCCGGGAGGTCCGTGGCACCGGCCGCGCACAGTCCGAGCGCGGCCACGAGGCCCATGCCGATCAGCCCGCCCAGCACCGTGACGAGGGCCTGCGCCCAGCCGTGGCGGGGGACCGCCAGGTCGGAGAGGGTGCGTGAACTCACCACTGCACGCTAAGCAGCCTTCGCACGGGGCGCCCGCCGGGAGGTCCGTCCGCGTCGGCTTGCGGCGGGCGCACCACCGGGGCGCACAATGAACCCATAACGGGAGAATCCTCATGCCGATATCGGCCTGGTGGTCATCTCCTCAAGCCGCGGTGGGAGGAAGGGCTCGTGACCGTCGAACCGCCGTCCTCCGGCCGGCCCACCGGGCCCCCCTCCGGGCCTCTGTCGGGCTCCTCCCCGCCTCCGTCCTCGGGCCCGCCCCCGCCGCCACCGCCGGGCGGGGCGGGCAGGGGGGACGGTGGCGGCGGCACGGGACCGTCCGGGCGGGGCCGACGGCCGTGGTGGAGGTCCGTGCCCGGTCTCGGGGCGCTCGTCGCGGCCATGGCGGTGGCCGTGGTCCTCGCCGTGGTGCTCACCCGAACCGAAAGCGGGTCCGAGGCGGGCGGCGGAGAGATCTTCCTGCAGGCCGCGAACGCGGCCGGCCCCGACCCGTTCACCGAGTCGACGGCCGAGGACGGCTCCGCTCCCCCCACGGCCTCCGCCCCGTCCACCACTTCCGCCCCGTCCACCGGTTCGGCGTCCGAGTCCTCTCCGGCCACCGCGGTGCGCGGGGTCCGCGGTGGCGAACCCGGCCTGTACGGCGGCACCCGCGACGTCTCCAGCTGCGACGTGGAGCAGCAGATCAAGTACCTCCGGGAGGTGCCGGCGAAGAACGAGGCGTTCGCCTCGGTGGCCGGCGTCGAGTCCTCCGAGGTCCCCTCGTACCTGCGCTCGCTGACCCCGCTGCAACTCCGGCTGGACACCAGGGTCACCAACCACGGATACCGCGACGGCGCCGCCACGGACTACCAGGCCGTCCTCCAGGCGGGCACGGCCGTGCTCGTCGACGACCGCGGCGTCCCCAAGGTCCGCTGCGCCTGCGGCAACCCGCTGACCAAGCCGGTCGAACAGTCCGACCCCCGTTACACCGGCGCCCCCTGGCCGGGCTACTCCCCCTCGAAGGTCGTCGTGGTCGACCCCGCTCCGCGGGACATCGAGAAGTTCGTGGTCCGCGACACCGACGGCGGCTGGTTCGAGCGGAAGCAGGGCGACACGGGCGGCAAGGACCACCCCACGAAGCCACCGGAGGGGCAGAGCCCGTCGCCGGGTGACACGCCCCCCTCCCCGCCGTCGCCGGACACGTCCCCGTCGGCCCCGCCGGCCACCCCCGACTCCGGGCCGACGACGGGCGAGAACGATACCCCCGGGGAGTCACCGTCGAGCGATCCCGGGAACAGCGGCCCGACGACCGGCGAGCCGCCGTCCGACCCCCAGGCGCCGCCACCGGTCGGGTCCGGCACCCCGAACGGCGCGCCGAACGGCACCGCCGACAACGGCACGGGCGGCCTCACGGGCGATGCCCCGGGTGGTGCCACCTAGGGATTCATCAAGGGATCCATCAGGGGAGCGATCGGCCGGACCGGCCCTGGTCGCGCGCCGTCCTGCGCCCCCGTACCACCAGGGCGTGGCCGCCCAGTCCCAGCAGCCGCTCGGCCGGCAGCTCGCCGATCGTCGTCAGGATCGCCTCGATACGGGCGGTGAGCGGGTCGAACGCCGCGTCGAGCACGGTGCCGCGCTCCTCGCCGTCCTCGGTGAGCACCCTGCGGCCGAGCAGATCGTGATGCGGCGGGGCCACGGCCAGGACGGAGGACGGGGCCGCGATCAGCATGTCCGGGGCGACGGCGTCCAGGGCGTCCCAGGCCAGGGCGGCGTCCCCGCGCAGCCGCCCGCGCCGTACCCGTACGTGGGTGACGGTGCCGGACGCCGCGTCGACCGTCAGCGCCCGTACGACACCCAGACGGACCCCCTCGCCCGGGGTCAGCACCGGAAGCCCGCGCAGCCGGGAGAACAGCATCACGGCAGCGCGCCCGTCCGCCGGGCGTGGAACGCACCGACCCGTGCCATGAAGTCCGGCAGGTCGTCGGTGACGTAGGTGGTGGCCTGCGCGGGGATGACCAGCGACCGGCCGGAGACGGACACCGCCTCACCGCGCGGCACGTACATCCGGTGCCGCCGGTGCCTCGAACCCGGCACCAACTCCCGGTGCGCGGCGAACCGGAAGGCGACGATCCGGCCGCTGGTGCCGCCCTCGACCAGGACGTCGAGCACCGTGCCGAGCCGGTCGCCCTCGTCGGTGAGGACCTGCGCGCCGAGCAGCCGCCCGCGCAGGGCGTCGCGGCGGGCCATCGACAGGGGCAGGTCGCACAGTGCCTTCCCGTCACGGACCATGACCGCGTGGTGGCCGAGGGAGTGCACCACCGGCCAGGGCAGGTCCCGGGGCAGCGAGCCCGACAGCAGGGTCCGACCGGTGAGGGTGAAACCCGTGATGCACCCGGCCTCGGCGTCGAGGACGGTGTCCTTGACGTGGGCGACGGCATCGCCGCCCAGCGTCACCACGGGCAGCGTCGACAGGCTCCGCACCGCCAACAGCTCGCTCATCGGTCGCCTTCCCGCCGTCGCCCCTGTGCCGCCGTCCCTCCCGCACGCCCCGGAACCCGCCCACGCCTCCACCGGACCGGGTTCCCGCTCTGTGGCGCGGCGAACACCGATGGGGGGACTGAGCGGCCGAACTCGGGGTACGTGCATCAATGCAGATCGTCCGGCTCGTCCGGCCGGCCCGGCTTCGCAGAGAGAAGCGCATGATCGATCACCTGGACGGGGCAGTGATACCAACTGGTTTCGACGTACCCGTGGAGCCGCTACGGCGGTCGGCACACTTCACCGGCGAGCCGGGGTGCATCGCCGAGGCGCGCGCCTTCGCGTCGCTGTTCCTGGAGCAGCTCAGGACCGAGTGGTGCGCCACGATCGGCAAGCGGACCGACGGCGCGGCACTCCTGGTCGTGAGCGAACTGGTCACCAACGCCGACCGGCACAGCAACGGCCCGTACATCCTGGAGCTGGAGGGTACGGACGAAGCGATCACGGTCGCCGTCTACGACAGCAGCGGCACGCTGCCCCGTATCTACCCCCGCGATCCCGAGCGCATCGGCTGCCACGGCCTGGAGATCGTGCAGGCTCTGGCGCGCGACATCCTCGTGGAACGCGTACCGGTCGGAAAGTGTGTCCGCGCGGTGCTGAGCTTCGAAGTCGGCTGAACCGCACCGGCGGTCGGCGCGGGGCTCGAACGGTCTGCACGCGCCGAACTCCGGCACCCCGACATGCGTGACGGAAGTGCGGCTGCCGCCCCACCCCCGTGGGGGTGGGGCGGCAGCCGCACTTCCGTGTCCCGTGCCGTCAGGCGCAGCCGAGTTCGCCCAGCATGCCCTCGCGCAGACGGCCGATGATCCGCTTGATCAGGCGGGAGACGTGCATCTGCGAGCATCCGAGCCGTTCGCCGATCTCCGCCTGGGTGGCCTCCTCCACGAACCGCATCCGGATGATCTCCCGGTCGCGGTCGCTGAGCTCGGCCATGAGCGGGGCGAGCGCGTGGAAGTCCTCGACGAGCCGCAGCCCTTCCTCCTCCATGCCGATGAAGTCGGCCAGGACGGACTCGCCGTTCTCGGGGCCGTCACCGGTGAGGGCGGCGTCCAGCGACGACGAGTTGTAGCCGTTCGCGGCCAGCCGGCCCTCGTTGACCTGCTCCTCGGTGATGTTCATCAGCGTGGCGAGCTCGGCGACCGTGGGCTCGCGGTCCAGCCTGCTGGCGAGTTCCTCGCGGGCCTTGGCCAGTTCCACCCGCAGCTCCTGGAGCCGGCGCGGCACGTGGACCGCCCAGGTGGTGTCGCGGAAGAAACGCTTGATCTCGCCCACGATGTACGGCAGCGCGAAGGAGGTGAACTCGACCTCGCGCGACAGCTCGAACCGGTCGATCGCCTTGATCAGACCGATCATGCCGGTCTGGACGATGTCCTCCATGTCGTCGCCACGGCCGCGGAACCGTCCGGCCGCGAACCGCACCAGCGACATGTTCATCTCGATCAGGGTGTTGCGCGCGTACTGATACTCGTGCGTGCCCTCTTCCAGTTCCGCCAGACGACGGAAGAACTGACGGGACAGCTCCTTGGCATCGCGCGGAGCGACGGTCCGCGGGTCGACGATCCCCGGCAGGCTTCCGTCACCCGTCCCGGCCTCGACGTTTCTTTCGACGACCTGCGCCTGCGACCGGATCACGGCGGTCTCCATTACCTCTCCCCACGAAAGTCCGATGGACGTGTGCCTTGGTCCTTCGGGGTTGCGACTACCCAGCTCCGTTCCGAACACTCCCCCCGACTTTCGAGGATCTTCGCAGTGACGGGCGGTGCCGTCTCCTTCACTCAGAGCGGAACGCCGCTCCCTTCCCCTCGGGGCGAGGATTCCTACGCTGAAGGGGTGAGAAACCAAGTGCCCCTCGACATCAGTGTCATTCCCCTGCGGCCCGCGCCCGCGCGCCGCGCCGTCGCCCCGCCGGCCCCGGCTCCCGTTCCCGCCGCTCCCGCTCCCAAGGAGCCGCTGTGGCGCGACCTGGTCGGCGACGTGCTGCGCCGGGAGCGGCTCGCCCAGGAGCGGACGCTGAAGGACGTCGCCGACACGGCCCGGATCTCCATGCCGTATCTGTCGGAGGTGGAGCGGGGCCGCAAGGAGGCATCCTCGGAGGTCCTCGCGGCCGCCGCCCAGGCCCTAGGTCTGGGCCTGGGCGACCTGCTGACGCGGGCCCAGGGAGAACTCGTCCGCCTCACCAGCCGACGTGCTCCCGCGGGCCGGAGCACGCCCCGCGCCTCGTACGACGGACTGTGCCTGGCCGCCTGACCCCGGCGTGCCCGTGCCGGATCCGGCGCCTCACACACCCATGAGGCGCCGGCTCAGCACCTCGTCGGCCAGACCGTACGCCACGGCCTCCCGCGCGGTGAACACCTTGTCGCGGTCCATGTCCGCCCGCAGGGTCGCCACGTCATGGTGCGTGTGCCGGGACAGGACCTCCTCCACCTGGGCACGGATCCGCAGCATCTCCTTGGCCTGGAGCGACAGATCGGAGACCGTGCCCCGCTGCCCGGCCGTGGCCGGCTGCCCGAGGAGCACACGCGCGTGCTCCAGCACGAACCGGCGCCCCGCGTCCCCGCCGGCCAGGAGCACGGCCGCGGTGGACGCGGCCTGCCCGACGCAGTACGTCGAGATCGGCGCCCGCACGAACGCCAGCGTGTCGTAGATCGCCATGAGCGAGGTGTACGAGCCGCCCGGGGAGTTGATGTAGACCGCGATCTCGCTCTCCGGGGCCGACGACTCCAGATGGAGAAGCTGTGCGATGACGACGTTGGCGACCCCGTCGTCGATCTCGGTGCCGAGGAAGATGATCCGCTCGGACAGCAGCCTGCTGAACACGTCGTAGGACCGCTCACCCTGCGGGGTGCGCTCGACGACGTTCGGAATCGTGTACGTCCCCATCGTCACAGCCCCATCCTGCGTCGCGTCGCGGCCGGGCGGACGTCGTCGAGCGACTCCACCACCCGGTCCACCATCCCGTACTCCCTGGCCTCCTCGGCCGTGAACCAGCGGTCGCGGTCGCCGTCCCGGGAGACGGTCTCCACCGACTGGCCGGTGTGCTCGGCGGTGATCCGCTCGATCGTCCGCTTGGTGAACTCCAGGTTCTCCGCCTGGATCTCGATGTCGGCGGTGGTGCCGCCGATCCCGGCGGACGGCTGATGCATCATGATCCGCGCGTTGGGCAGGGCGAACCTCTTGCCCGGCGCGCCCACGCTCAGCAGGAACTGGCCCATGCTGGCGGCGAACCCCATGGCGAGCGTCGAGACGTCGTTGGGGATCAGCCGCATCGTGTCGTAGATCGCCAGGCCCGCGTGCACGGACCCGCCGGGGCTGTTGACGTACAGGCTGATGTCGGTGCGCGGGTCCTCCGCGGACAGGATCAGCAGCTGCGCGCACACCCGGTTGGCGGAAACCTCGTCGACCTGCGTCCCGAGCATGACGATCCGCTGGGCGAGGAGCTGGGCGGCCAGGTGGTCGTCGAACCGGGTCGGAGGGGTGTCGCCCTCCTCGGCCCGGGGCAGCGGGACCGGTGGCCGGCCGGCGCTGAACCCGGCCGCGTGTCCGGCCGCGTGTCCGGCGGCAAGTCCGGTGATGAAGGGGGACATCGGCGCTCCCATGGGTGTCGGTGTGGGGCTGTCCGGTCGTGTGCCGGTGTGCCTGTGCCGTTCGTCGGTACGCGGCCGGTGCGACCGCGTGCCTCCACTCTCGACCGGCCGCGGTGACCCGCGGGGATTTCTCTGCCCGTGGCAGATTCGCCACGGGCAGAGGCCCCTTCCGGCCCCGAGGCCCCGCAGCGCCGTGGTTGCTCCGTCGTCGACCGATGAGTTCCGGGGCCCGGACCGGTCGACACCGGTGACCGCGTTCCCCACCCCGGGAGGTATGCATGACCACCGACGGATTCACCATGTGTCTCTGGTTCGACGGCCGGGCCGAGGAGGCCGCGCACTTCTACGTGTCCGTGTTCAAGGACTCCGGCGTCGGCCGCACCCTCCGGTACACCGAGGCCGGGCCCGGACCCGAGGGCTCCGTCCTCACCGTGGACTTCACGGCCAACGGCCAGAGGTTCGTCGCGCTGAACGGCGGACCCGAGTTCAAGTTCACCGAGGCGATCTCCCTGCAGATCGACTGCGCCGACCAGGGCGAGGTCGACTTCTACCTCTGATCTTGGCCAGTGCTCCGCCCTTCAGGGCGGGGGTGAAGGCCATCCCTGGCCCGGAGGCACGGAGCGCCGGAGTGCTCTTCTTCTCCGGGGTGACGGTCAGCCGGGACGCTGCCGGCTTTCGATGTACTGCTTGACGACGGTCAGGGGTGCCCCGCCGCATGATCCGGCGAAGGAGGAGCCGGACCAGAAGTGTCCGCCCAGCAGGTACCGGCGGACGTGGCTGTCGTACTCTTCCCCGGCCTTCGGCCGGGAGGTGCCGCCAGGCGGAGCCTGCGGGAGCTGACGCCCTTGAGGGAGTCGACCAGCTTGGAGAGCTGGACGGTGGGAGGGTGGTGCACGAGCAGGTGGACGTGGTCCTGTTCGCCGTTGAACTGCTTCAGCCCGGCTTCGAAGCCGGCACAGACCTCCCGCATGACCGCCTCGGCGCGGCATGGTGTCGGTGAACGTCTTCCGCCGGTATTTCGTAACAAAAACCAAGTGAACATGCAGGTGGTGAACAACATGGCGGCCGGTTCCGGCACCGGGGTCAGAGTCCCAGCGCGGTGACACCAACCATGGCTATTCTCGTGATCGTGAGTCGAGACACCCTGGTCAAGCGGCAGTTCGGGCACCGTGCCCGGCTTGCACTGTCGCCTTCCGGGGTTCGCGCGGTGGATGATCAGGCGCACGCGGCCCGTACCCTGTGGAACCTGCTGCACGCCTGGTGGCAGATGATGCCGAAGGAGAAGCGGACACTCCAACACGCGGACGCCGCGATCCGCCAGGCCCTTAAGGACATCGACTTCCTGGCCGTCCTCCCCGCGCAGGCCGCGCAGGCGGTACTCAAGACGTACTTCCGGGCGTGGCAGAACTGCTGGGAGCACCGGGCCGACGCCCCGAACTTCAAGGGCCGCATCCGCACGGTGATGTCCGTGGATATCCCGCAGGGCCGCGACCTGAACATCGTCCGGGTGCACCGACGCTGGGGGCAGGTCAACATTCCCAAGGTGGGCCGAGTCCGCTTCCGGTGGACCAAGGACCTGCCCGTGGGCAAGCGTGCCACCGCGGAGAACCGGATCACCGGGGCCCGGCTGATCAAGGACGCGCTCGGCTGGCACATCGCCTTCCGCGTCCAGGCTTTGGAGGTTGAGCCCGGGCCCCACCAGGGGCCGGACGTCGGCATCGACGTCGGTATCACCGTGCCCCTCGCCTGCTCCAACGGCGAGACGTACGAGCACGGCGCATGGCTGACACCGAAGGAGAAAGCCAGGCTCCTGCATCTGGAGCAGCGCGCCGCCCGGCGCAAGCAGCGCCGCAGGCCGGGCGAACGCACCAGCGGCCGGCTGCACCGCACCTATGACCGGATCGCAGGACTTCGTGCGAAAGCCAAGCGCCGGGCCCTGGACTGGCAGCACAAGGCGACCACCACCATCGCCCGCACCTACAACGCCGTCGTGGTCGAAGCACTCACCATCACGAACATGGTCAAGTCCGCCAGGGGCACCATCGAAGCACCGGGGAAGAACGTCGCCCAGAAGTCCGGGCTGAACCGTGCCATCAGCGGCGAGGCCTGGGGGCGCACGGTCACCATGCTGACGTACAAGACCGCCCGGCACGGCGGCACCCTGGTCAAGGTCCCCGCCCCCAACACCTCCAGGCGCTGCTCGGCATGCGGCTTCACCACGCCCGGCAGCCGGGAGTCCCAGGCCGTGTTCGTGTGCAGGAACCCGGACTGCGGATGGTCGGGCAACGCCGACCACAACGCGGCCCGCAACGTCTTGCACCTGTACCGGATGGGCCTCGCGCTCACCCCGGCTGCCGGGAGGGCAGTCGTCAGGCGCGCGCAGCGCGTCAAGCCCGCTACCGCAAGGTAAGCAGGAATCTCCCGGCTTCAACCGGGAGAGCACTTCAATGGGACAAGCTCGTCGAGGGAGGCGGCGAGCACGGGCCCTGCGGCTGGCTCAAGGACCGGTTCGGCGTGTCCTGGCAGGTCGTCCCCACCCGGCTGACCGAGCTGATCGCCGACCCGGACACCCGGAAGGCGGCCCGCGCCATGAAGGCCATGATGTCGATGGGCAAGCTCGACGTCGCCGCCCTGGAGAAGGCCTACGCGGGCGAGTGACCAACGGTGCGCAGCGGGGCGGGCGGTGGAACGGCCCCGCCCCGCTGCCCGAGCCCTCCTCGCGTCCCGCCGGTGCCGCGGCGCCTCGTCCCGTCAGCGCGAGCGGGCGTGCTCCCCGACCACCCGGGTGATCTCCCGCGCCATGCGCAGGATGCCGGGCGAGCGGACCGGGCAGGGCTTCGGCGTCGACGTCGTGGGCGCCAGACAGAAGTGCAGGTAGTCGTCGTCCCGGTGCAGGGCCGTCCGGTCACGGTCCCGCTGGGTGCAGTACTCGGGATGGGCCCGCTCGTAGGCGTTGCAGGGCAAGTACTGCGACCAGGTGTAGCGTGCCCCCGCCGGACTCACCGCCTTGCCCCCGTCGGCCAGGAGGCCGCCCGAGGCGGCGGCCCGCTCCTCGTAGAGCGCGTTCACCCGGCGGACCCGGTCGGGGGTGATCGGGTCGGGACCCTGCAACACCCAGACGACGCGCGGCGGTCGGGCCGCGCCGGCCGCGGCGATCTGCTCGGTGAGGCGTCGCGCGTCGGCCGCGTACCGCTCGAGGTACCGCTCGCGGGCGGCGTCGTAGGTGATCCCGTCCATGCAGGGGGTGTAGTCCCAGGCGTTGCCCCAGAACTGCAGCACCACGTAGTCCGGCCGCAGCGAGCGCACCAGCGCCGCCGCCTTGTCCGCCGCCGGGACCAGCAGGGACCGCTCGGCCGAACCCTCCAGGTAGTCGCACAGGGTGGTGCCCGAGTAGGGCGCGCTGGTGTACCGCGCGCGCAGAACCCCGCGCAGCTCCCGTCCGAGGACCTCCTGGTTCTCCATCGCGAGGGAGTCGCCGAGGTACAGCACGGTGGGAGGCTTCCCGGATCCGGTGCCGGACGACGACGTGGCCCCGGGGGAGGGGGCCTCGGAGGAAGCCTTCCCGGAGGGAGCCGTTCCCGGGGAGGCCGCGGGCCGCTGGTGCGTGGTGGCCGACGCCTCGGGGACGGCCGGCGGCCCGGCGGACGGCTCGGACGACGGGTCGCCGCACGCACCGAGCAGCACGGCGGCCAGCGCCACTCCCCCCACCCATGGCTTGCGCATACGTCCCCCCGCCCGGCCGAAAACGGCACCCCAGGCAAGCACAGCCCGGCCCGGAGGGGAAGACCTGCTTCAGGACAGATCGTTCACTGCGGCTCGGACGGCTCGGACGGCTCGGACGGCTCGGCGGGCGGGTGCGGGCACGGGTGATTAGCGTGAAGGAAGGACCGACCACTCGTCCGGAGAGGGCACGCCATCATGGCCGTACAGCTCGAGGGAACCCCCTGCTGGGCCGATGCGATGTTCAACGACGTCGAAGGGGCCAAGAGTTTCTACGGAGACGTCCTCGGCTGGACCTTCGGGAAGTCGTCGTCGGAGCTCGGCAACTACACCCAGGCCTACGCCGACGGCAAGGCGGTGGCGGCCGTCGTCCCGCCCATGCCCGGCCAGGAGGGGCAGTCGCAGTGGTGCCTCTATCTCGCGGTCCGGGACGCCGCTGCCACCGCCGTCCGCGTCCGGGACAACGGCGGCGAGGTGCTGATGGAGCCGATGCGGGTCGGCGACTTCGGCACGATGTGCCTGGCCCGCGAGCCCGGTGGCACCGTCTTCGGCCTCTGGCAGGCCGGCACCCACGAGGGCTTCGAGGCGACCGGAGTACCCGGCGCTTACTGCTGGGCGGAGGTCTGCACCCGGAAACCGGAGAAGACCGACGTGTTCTTCCCCGCCGTCTTCTCCTACAGGTCCAGGCAGCTCGAGGACGAGGCGATCGACTTCCGGCTCTACGAACTCGGCCGGGAGACCGTGCTCGGCCGGATGGGGATGGGGGAGGACTTCCCGCCCGAGGTGCCGTCGTACATGAACGTCTACTTCGCCGTCGAGAACTGCGACGAGGCGGCGACCAGGGCCACCGAGCGGGGCGGCACCCTGCACTTCGGGCCGATCACCACTCCCTTCGGGCGGTTCGCCGCCCTGAGCGACCCGCAGGGCGCGAACTTCTCGGTGATCGACGTCACGACCCTGGGGGTCGAGACGCCCGGCGGCACCGACGTGCCGAACGGCTGACCTGATCGCCCGGACCGCGCCGACCACCCGGATCACCCCGGGAAGCGGCCCGGCGGGCGCTCCCGGACAGGCGCACCGCGTGGCCCGGCGCCCCGTCCGGCCATGGCATGATCGGGCGCATGCGTGAACGTGTTGTGGCCGCGTGCGACGGGGCCTCCAAGGGCAACCCCGGACCCGCCGCCTGGGCCTGGGTGATCGCCGACGCCTCCGAGACCCCGGTCCGCTGGCAGGCGGGCGCACTCGGCAGAGCCACCAACAACGTCGCCGAACTCACCGCGCTGGAGCGGCTGCTGGCGGCGACCGAATCCGACGTGCCGCTCGAGGTCCGGATGGACTCGCAGTACGCGATGAAGGCGGTCACCACCTGGCTGCCTGGCTGGAAGCGCAACGGCTGGCGGACGGCGGCGGGCAAACCGGTCGCCAACCAGGAACTCGTCGTCAGCATCGACGGACTCCTGCAGGGCCGCTCGGTCGAGTTCCGCTACGTCCCTGCCCACCAGGCCGACGGAGACCGCCTCAACGACTTCGCCGACCGCGCCGCCAGCCAGGCGGCCGTCGTCCAGCAGGACGCGGGCAGCGACGCGGGCTCGCCCGAGCCGCCGCCCTCCCCGGACACCCCGCCCGCCGGTGCCGCCAAGCGCAGGTCCACCGGGGCGAAGACGGCGTCCCGTCCGCGCGGCGGCTCCTCGAACCGCACGATCAAGGCGAAGTTCCCGGGCCGCTGCCTTTGCGGCCGGTCCTACGCGGCGGGCGAGCCCATCGCCAAGAACGACAGCGGCTGGGGCCACCCCGCTTGCCGCACGGCCGAGAGCGCCTGAGCACGGCCTAGGCCGGTCCCGCGAGCAGCGGGACCGCCGGCCAGCCCCGCTCCCCGGCCAGGACGCGGCCCGCTGCGGCGCCACCCCACCCACCCACACCGACCACTCCGGCAGCGCCACCCGTTCCGGCCGCCCCGGCCCGCCGGGACACCGAGGCCGGCAGGGCCGCCGTCCTGCGGGCGGCCCGCCACCTCCCGGCCCGGCCCGCACACGCCGACATCACACTCAAGGCGGTCGCCGAACGCGCCGGGGTGAGCCCGCCGTTGATCCTGAAGTGCTTCGGCGACAAGGACGCGCTCCTCGCCCGGGGCATGTCCTTCGAGACGGACGCCACCGCCCTGCTCGGCATCGGTGCCCTCCACGGCCTCGCCCGGGGCACCCCTGTGCGTTCCACCGCCGTCGACGTCCTCGTGGACCGGTACGCGCCCGCCCTGCAGGCGCCTCTCGCCTCCGGGCCGGCCGGGACGGGCGGCCCGGAGGCGAGAGGCGCCTGCCGATCGCACGCCCGGTCGCGACGGATGACAGACTGACGCCATGGACGAGCGCACATTCGACAGGTCGGGTCAGCACGCCTCCGTGATCGGTCTCGGCACCTGGCAACTCGGGGCGGACTGGGGAGATGTCGACGACAAGCAGGCCCTCACGGTCCTGGAAGCCGCCGCCGAGTCCGGGGTCACCTTCTTCGACACCGCCGATGTGTACGGGGACGGGCGCAGCGA
Organism: Streptomyces sp. NBC_01635; assembly: GCF_045209715.1. Lineage (NCBI taxonomy): Bacteria > Bacillati > Actinomycetota > Actinomycetes > Kitasatosporales > Streptomycetaceae > Streptomyces > Streptomyces sp. NBC_01635. The sequence goes on from NZ_CP109277.1 coordinate 8,461,512, forward strand.
GCAGACCATCGCGTCGTTCCTGAGCGGACGGCCCGATCTGCACGTACTGGTCGCCACCAAGATGGGCCGCCGGGTCGAACAGATCCCGGAGAACTACGTGCTGGACAACTTCCGCGCGTGGAACGACCGCTCGCGCCGCAACCTGGGCGTCGACCGCGTCGACCTGGTGCAGCTGCACTGCCCGCCGACCTCCGTGTACTCCACCGACGAGGTCTTCGACGCCCTCGACACCCTGGTCGCGGAGGAGCGGATCGCCGCGTACGGGGTCAGCGTGGAGACCTGCGCGGAGGCGCTGACCGCGATCGCCCGGCCGAACGTGGCGAGCGTGCAGATCATCCTCAATCCGTTCCGCATGAAGCCGCTGCGCGAGGTGCTCCCGGCGGCCCGCGCGGCGGGCGTCGGCATCATCGCCCGCGTCCCGCTCGCTTCGGGCCTGCTGTCCGGCAGGTACACCAAGGACACCGTCTTCCCCGAGAACGACCACCGCACCTTCAACCGGCACGGCGAGTCCTTCGACCAGGGCGAGACCTTCTCCGGCGTCGACTACACGACCGGCGTCGAGGCCGCCGCGGAGTTCGCCGCGCTCGCCCCCGAGGGATACACCCCGGCCCAGCTGGCCCTGTGCTGGATCGTCCGCCAGCCCGGTGTCACCACCGTCATCCCCGGCGCCCGCTCGCCCGAGCAGGCCCGCGCCAACGCGCACGCCGCCCGGCTCCCGGAGCTGTCCGAGCAGACGCTCACCGCCATCGACGACCTGTACGAGCGGCGGATCAAGCACCAGGTGGAGGGCCGCTGGTGACACACCGGGCGGCAGCCCGGCGGTGAAGGACCGGGCGGGCGCCCGCCCGGTGACGGACCCGGTGGAAGCCGTCCGGGCGCGGCCGTGAGGCGGTAGGAGCCCCGGACGGTGGGCACCCGAGGGGAGAGGCGGGCCGAGGCCGTTTCTCACCCCGGGAGGCGCACTGTGGCGCACGCGCAGCAGGACAAGAGCGGGCGCAGAGGCCGCGACGAGACCGCGGAGGAGCGGGCGGACCGGATGTGGCAGGAGCTCATCCAGGAGGTCCGAGTCGCCCAGACGGGCGTCCAGATCCTCTTCGGCTTCCTGCTGACCGTCGTGTTCACACCCAAGTACGAGGAACTGTCCGGCACCGACCAGACGATCTACATCGTCACGGTCGTCCTCGGTGCCTGTGCCACCGGTGCGCTCATCGGCCCCGTCTCGCTGCACCGGCTGGTGTCCGGGAGGAAGGTCAAACCGCAGGCCGTCCGGTGGGCTTCCCGGCTGACCCTGTTCGGCCTCGTCCTGCTGCTCGCCACCACCTGCGCCGCACTGTTGCTGATCCTGCGGGTCGCCACCGACGACGGCTTCGTCCCGTACCTGGTCGCCGGAGTGGTGGCCTGGTACCTGCTGTGCTGGTTCGTGCTCCCGATGTGGACCCGGTACCGGCACACGGCCCCGTGACGTGCGCGACCGCGGGTTCACCGGGCCGGGGAGTGCCGGTGGCCCGAGGCTCAGCGGCCCGTGAGGACCTCCGTGAGGAAGTCGTCGAGGCGGGTCTCCTCGCTGCCGGGCGGAACCGAACGGAAGGTGTCGCTCAGGAAGTCCCCGACCGCCCCGGCCCACGCGAACACCACCGCGTGGTGACGGCCGCCGTCGGCGTGGGGTTCACCGAGGAACTCCATCCGCAGCTCCCGCCCCACCCCTCTGGACTCCGGGCGAAGCCGCACGTCACCGGTCCCGACCGGGCGGGTGAGGCCGTCGGCGAGCATCTCGCGGTCGAGCCGCCAGCGCGCCAGGACCCGGCCGTCGTGGCTGAAGACCAGCGTGACCGCGAACGGGTCGGCGGGGTCGTAGCTCAGGTGGGCGAGCACGGGAAAGCGGTCCGTGACACCCGCCTGGAGCTCCACCACCAAAGTCCTGCGCACCATCGAGTTCACGAGAGGCCTCCTGGTCGTACCGGCGTAGGGCCCTCTCCTACCCCGAGGGCGCGGAGAATGCTCAGCCGACCGTGAGATTGATCCGCCCCGTTCCGCCCCGCTCCGTGCCGGTTGGCCCGTCGGTCCTCGCCCGGCCACCGGCGCATCGAGTCCGGGCGGTCGGGCAGGATCCCTCCCATGACTGCCCACCCGCTGCCCACAGACGCCCCCGCCGCGCTGGGCGTCGACGCCTTCGGTGTCCACGCCTTCCTCGACGCACTCGACGACGCCCCGGAGATCGAGCCGCACAGCCTGATGATCCTGCGTCACGGCCGGCAGGCCGCCGCCGGCTGGTGGGCTCCGTACACCCCCGAGCGGCCGCACCTGCTGTACTCGCTCAGCAAGAGCTTCACGGCCACCGCCGCCGCCCTCGCCGAGGCCGAGGGGCTGATCGACTTCGACGCCCCGGTGATCTCGTACTTCCCCGAGTTCGAGGCGGACATCACCGACCCGCGCAGCCGGGCGATGCTGGTCCGGCACGTGGCGTCGATGGCGAGCGGCCACGAGACCGAGACCGTGGACGCGGCCTACGCGACCGACCCCGCCGAGCCGGTCCGCGGGTTCCTGCTGCAGCCGCCCGACCGCGACCCCGGCACCGTCTTCGCCTACAACCAGCCCTGCACGTACACGCTCGCCGCGATCGTGCAGCGGGAGACGGGCCGGTCGCTCACCGACTGGCTGCGGCCCCGCCTGCTGGATCCGCTCGGCATCGGCGAAGCACTGTGGCAGCGCGACCGCACCGGCCGTGAGCTCGGCTTCAGCGGGCTGCACGCCACCACCGACGCGATCGCCCGGCTCGGGCTGCTGTACGCCGACGACGGGATGTGGGACGGCAAGCGCCTGCTGCCCGAGGGATGGGTGGCCAGGGCCTCGCGTCCGTACCTGCCGACCGCCGGGGCGATGGGGGAGACCGGCCGGCAGGACTGGGACCTGGGCTACGGCTTCCAGTTCTGGACGTCCCGGCACGGGTTCCGGGGCGACGGGGCGTACGGACAGTTCTGCCTCGTCCTGCCCGAGCACGACGCCGTGATCGCCACGACGGCGGCCACCGAGCAGATGCAGCAGTACCTGGACCTGGTCTGGCGGCATCTCGTACCGGCCTTCCGTCCCGGCCCGCTCACCGGGCGGGGCGCCGAGGACCGGGCCCTCGGGGAGCGTCTCGCCCGCCTCGCCCTGCCGCCGGCCGTAGGCGGCCCGGTACCGCCGGAGCGGGCGCGGGAGGGCCGGCCCACCACACGCTTCACCCCGTACGGCGGGGTCTGCGCGGACCAGCCGACGCTCACCGCCGCCGAGGTGACGGTGGACGCCGGCGGACGCTGGACGCTGAGCCTCGTGGAAGACGGCCACCGCCTCGACCTGCCGCTCGGCGGCGAGGGATGGGCGGTCTCGGAGCAGCCCTGCCCGACCGCGGTGAGCGGCGGCTGGACCGACGACGGCACCTTCGCCGCGGACGTGGTCTTCCTGGAGACCCCGCACCGTCTCCGGGTCACGTGCGCCCTCACGGACCGGACCTTCACGGCACACTGGCGTACCCGCCCGCTGCGCCTGACGCCCCTGCACCGGCTGTGCGCACCGCGCGGCTCAGCCTCGGCCGGAGGACGGCCGGAACGTCCGCAGGAACGTCCGTAGCGCCTCCTGGTTCGCGGACTTCGCCCAGTCGGCGGCCGGGGCCGTCCAGCGCAGCGAGAAGCCGCGTCCACCGCCCAGCAGGAACCCGCGGCCGAAGGTGCGTGTCCGGGCGCCGTCGTCCGCCGAGAGCCACTCCATGTCGGCGGCCTCACTCCCCTGGTAAGTGGTCGCGCGGATCGCGCCGATCCGCTCGTAGCCGGCCGTCCGTTCCAGGGGCGGCTCCACGTCGTCCCGCCACACGGCCACCGGGTCGGTCCCCACCCGCTCGCTGTAGGTGATCGCGAGGGTGCGGGTGCCGTCCTCCGGGCCGAAGGTGATGCGGTAGGCCAGGTCGGAGACGCGGGAGGTGTCGAGGCGCTCGAAGTTCTCGGGGAGCGCGACGGAGAAGCCCTCCGGCGCGCTCAGCAGGCCGTAGCCGGGCGGGAGATCCCCCGTTCCCGAAGGAGCGGGGGTGGTCGGGGCCGGCGTCGGCTCGTCCCGGTCGTCCCGGTCGCCCGGGTCGCCGGACGCCCCGGGAGCCTGGGGCGCGGCCGGAGCGGCGGCGGAGGCGGGCGGCGCGCTCGGCGTGTCGGCGGCGGATCCGGAGTCGGTGCCGGGCAGCCCCCGAGTGGCCGCGGTGAGCACGACGACCGCGACGGTGACCACGGCCAGGGCGGTGCCAAGGACCGCCGTCCGTCTTCTCCCGGCGCGGCCGAGGTCTCTGAGGACGGCGGGGTACGCGCCGCGCAGCCGAAGGCGGCCCGGCACGGCCTCGGGGGCCGTGCCGGGGTTCTCCTCCGCGAGCACACGGCCGAGCGCCTCGCGGACCACCCGCCCGGTCGGCCGTTCCGCGGCGTCCTTGCGCAGCAGCCCCTGGACCACCGGGGTGAGCGGTCCCGCTCGCAGGGGCGCGCGCAACGGCAGCCGGTCCACTCCCTTCAGCGTGGCCTCCGCCCGCCCCCGGTCACGGAAGGGCGGGCGCCCCTCGACCATCGTGTGCAGGAGCGCGCCCAGGGCCCACAGGTCCGCCTCGGGCCCGGCGCCCTCGCCGCGGGCCTGCTCCGGCGCCGCGTACGACGGTGCCGTGAGCCGGAGGGCCGGGACGGTGCCCGCCAGGCCGAAACCGGTGACCACGACCGGACCGGTCTCCCGCACGAACACCTGGCCGGGGCCGAGTTCGCCGTGGGTCACGCCCGCGCTGTGCGCGGCGTCCAGTACGTCGAGCAGCTCCAGCCCGATGCGCGCGGCCCGGGCGAAGGTGAACGAGCCCTGTTCGGCGAGGAGTTCACCGAGAGGGGTGCCATCGACCCAGGCGGCGGCGGTCCACAGGAAGCCGTTCTCGTGGACGGAGTCGACGACCGCGGCGATCCGGCCGGGGCACAGCCGCGCCATCATCCCGGTCGCCCGCAGGACGTGGGAGGGGGCGTGACGCACGGCCTCGCCCGGGTCCCCGGGCAGCGCGACCTGCGTGACGAGGCAGGGGCGGCCCGTCCCGAGGTCGTCGGCGTACCAGCAGAGGTGGTTGGTCTCGCGGTGGATGATCTCGACCAGCCGGTACCGCCCGGCGACCGGCTGGTGTGTGGAGACGTGCGCCCTGCCCATGGCCATCCCTCGTCGAAGCCGCTGCTGTCCGCCTTTCCCAGTGGTACGCGGGACCGCACGGCCTTCGTTCAAGAGGCGGAGCCCGAATCCCGGCTCCGACGCATTCTTGTCCTTCGGTCAAACTCCGAGGCGGACTTCGAGCCCGGTCCCGCGTCGGGGGAGGGCGACGGGCAGGGCGTCACGGACAGGGCGTCACGGGCGGCGGCCGGGCCGGGAGGCTCAGCGCAGCCCGAAGCGGGAGGCCCAGGCGATCATGTCACCGGTGGTCGCATTGCCCCCGCACACCACCAGCCCGATCCTGGCCCCCTCGCCGACCCGCTCCAGCACCCGTCGCGCGGCGGGCAGCAGACAGCCCGCGGCCGGCTCGGTCCACACCTTGGCGTGGTCCGCCAGGTCGAGCGAACCCCGCACGGCCTCCCGGTCGGACACCACCAGCACCTCGGTGACCAGCGCCGACACATGCTCGTACGTCAACTGCGAAACGGCCGGGGCACTGAGCGTGGAGACGATCGAGGACAGCCCGACCGGCACCGGTCCGCCCGCCGCGAGGGCCTCGGACATCGCCTGGGCGCCTTCCGTCTCCACCCCCCAGATCCGGATCCCGGGCCGCCGGGCCCGCAGCGCCGCCGCCACACCGGAGATCAGCCCGCCGCCCCCGATGCTCACCAGGACGTCGGTCAGGTCACCGGCGTCGTCGGCGAACTCCAGCCCCACCGTGCCCTGTCCGGCGATCACCACCGGGTCGTCGAAGGGGTGGACGAGAGTCAGCCCCTCCTGCCGGAGCCGCGTCGTCAGCGCGAACGCGCCGTCCATGTCGTCGGCCAGCCGCACCGACGCGCCGGCGGTCTCCGCGACCTCCACCGCCCGCGCGGGCGCCGACCTCGGCATCACCACCGTGGACTTGACGTCGAGGGCGGCGGCCATGACCGCGACGGCGATCCCGTGGTTGCCGCCGCTCACCGCCACGACCCCGGCCGCCCGCTCCGCCTCGCTCAGCGACAGCAGCTTCGCCACCGCGCCGCGTGCCTTGAACGAGCCGGTGCGCTGCAACAGTTCCAGCTTCGCCGTGACCGGGGCGCCCAGCAGCGCCGACAGCCCGGGGCTCGGCACCGTCGGCGTCCGCACCACGTGCCCGGCGATCCGCCCGGCCGCGGCTTCGATCTCCGCCGTCCCGATCACCACAACCACCCTCCCTGGCACGGGGACATGATCCGCACCGGGACGAACCCTGGCCTGTCCGGACCACCGAGGTCAACACGGTGTGCCCAAAGGCGCGCCCGCACCGGAAACCGGAGCGGGCGAGCGGGGGCGGACCTCAGTGCTGCTGTGCCTTCGCCGGCGTGGCCTCGCTGGGCCGCACGATGACGTACCCCTCGCCCTGCAGCACCAGTTGCACCGCCTCGCCCGAGCCGCCGCGCAGCATCGAACCGAGCGACTGCGAGCGGTGCAGGGAGGTCGACAGACCTGCCGTCCAGCCGACGATCGCGTCCGTGTCGACGTGGACCGGGTACTGCGGAGACACCGGGAGGACCAGCGGGTCGCCCTCGCACACCAGGCCCAGGAGGCCGTGCCCCGTGAAGACACTGTTGAACAGGCCGCCACCGGTGATTCCGGCGCCCTTCACGGTCGCGATGCGGTACGACAACGTGGAGTCGAAGCACAGGACGTTGCGGCCGTTGACGGTGAACTCGTCGCCGGCCTCGACCTGGACGATGAAGCAGTTCTGCGCCTCGTGCGCGAACCAGGCCTCGCCCTGCCCCCGCACCGCCATCAACGGCAGCCCCTCGCCGGTCACCGCGCGCTTGAGCATGCCGCCCACGCCCTGGCCCTTGCGCTCGAACTGGAGCCCGCCACGGTAGGCGATCATCGCACCCTGCCGGGCGTGCATCTCGCCGTCGACCACGTAGCGGATGCATTTGGCGTTCTCGACCGTCATGCCCGGAGCCGAGGCGGGCCGCACCATGTGCCGGCTGGAAAACAGATCACCCTTCATGCAGGCATCCTCACCCGGAGGAGCCGCCTCCGCCAAGGGCCGGCTGCACGCCCGGAATCTGTCCGGCGGATCAAGTCGGAGGCAAGGGGCGGTATTCGTCCAGAGGAGGTCGAGCGGGGGCGGTGCGTTCAGGCGCAAGGCGGAGGAGGGAGCGCCGGCCCCCGCGTCTTCGGCACGACCCGCCGAAGAGGCCCTAAGCGCCGAAGAGCTGGGTCCAGTACGTGCCGGCGCGGCCGCCGCCCGCGAAGCCGACGCCGATGTGGGTGAAGTCGGGCTTGAGGATGTTGGCGCGGTGGCCGGGACTGTTCATCCACCCCTCCACCACCTCGGCGGCCGAGCGCTGGCCGCAGGCTATGTTCTCGCCGATGGTCCGGCGTGCCGAACCCGCCGTGGCGGCCCGGTCCCAGGGCCGGCTCCCGTCGGGAGCGGTGTGGGAGTAGAAGTCGCGGGCCACCATGTCGGCGCTGTGCGCCTGCGCGGCCGTGACGAGGAGCGAATCGACGGCCAGGGGCGGCAGCCCGGCCCGGGCGCGCTCCCGGTTGGTGCGGTCGACCACGTCCGTCACCGTCCGGGCCAGGCCGGCCGGGGTGAGCGGGACGGCCCACAGCGCCGTCCAGTAGACGTCACCGGCGGAGCCGCCGCCCACGTGCGCCAGACCGGCGTGGGTGAAGGCGGGACCGTGCAGGGTGCGCCGGGACGGCTCGTTGCCCAGGCAGTGGGCGACGAACTCGGCGGGGGTGCGCGGGCCGGACACCAGATGCTCGCCGACGGTGAGATACGCGTACCCGGCGGCGACGACCCGCTGGTGGACGGAGACCCCGTCCCGGCTCTCGACGGCGAGGTGCCGCTGTGCCGCCATGGCCTCGGCGTGGGCACGGGCCGCCACCGCCAACCGCGCGTCGAGCGCGACCGGAGGCGAACCCGCCTCGGCCCGAGCGGAGTTGACCGGACCGAGGTAGTCCGTCGGATCGGGGACGGCCGAAGGCGCCGCCGCAGCCGGAACCCCGGCCGCCCCGGGCTCCGTCCCGTCGAGCACGTCGACGCCGAAGTCCCGGGCCAGACCGGCCAGTCCGTCGGCGTACCCCTGGCCGAGGGCGCGCAGCTTCCAGCCCTCGCCGCGCCGGTAGATCTCCGCGAGGAGCAGCACCGACTCCTGCCCGGGGCGCGCCGGCGAGAACCGGGCGAGGGAGCGCCCGCCGGCGTCGGTGACCCAAAGGACGGGCGGGGGCAGGTCGCCCAGCGGGACGGCGGGGTCGGCGGCGCTGAGGGTCACCGTGACCCGGACGGCGCCGGGTCGCAGGGCGCTCGGGTCGACGGTGAGCGTGTCGCCGTGCAGGCGGGCGCCGGGGGCGGACGGTTGGTTGAAGAACACGAAGTCGGCGTCGTCCCCGACCTTTCCGTCGTCGCCCGTGATCAGCGCGGAGACGTCGTAGGGGCCCGGCACCCGGACGGTCACCGTGCCGTCCGGAAGGGCCAGATTGCCGCCGGGGACCAACTCGCTCATCGCACCGCCCTGCTGTCGTCAGCCGTCAAGGATCCGTCGTCACGGACCGGTGGGGGGTGTTCGGACAACGGTCGGCGGCGGGCGCGGGTTCCCGGAGAGGTCAGCCGGGCGAGATCCCCGTCCCCGCGGGTTCCGTTCCCCCCGGTCGCGTCCCCGCCGTGGTGTCCTCGTGCCACCGTTCCGGAGCGGAGTCCTGTCGGACCGCCGGCCCCTCGCCGCAGAAGGCGGATTCCAGTGTGCCGAGCATCGTGCTCATCACCGGAGCGTTGTTCGAGGTGGTGGCGAGCGCGGTGAGGCTGCGCCCGCCGTCCTTCGAGGTGAACGCGTAGGTGTAGTAGCCCTGGACGGCGCCGGTGTGCCCGTACACGGACACCCCGCACGACAGATCGCGGCGCCGCAGCCCCAGCCCGTACGCCTGACCCGTGCCCGCGGGGATCCAGCGCTGCATCTGCGCCAGACCGGCCGCCGAGGTGAGCCGGCCGGCGAGCAGCGCCGACAGGAAGGTGTTGAGGTCCCGGGCACTCGAGACGACGGCGCCTGCGCTCTGCGCCCAGGACACCGTCTGCTCAGTGGCGTCGACGAGCTCCGTCGCCGGTGCGTCCGGGGTGAGGTAACCGCGCGTGTGAGGGCCGGGGATCGTGGTGCGGGGATGCGGGTAGGACGTGTCGCTCAGCCCGAGGGGGGTGGTGATCCGGTCGCGGTACTCGGTCGCGAGGGAGTGGCCGGTCAGCTTCCTGATGAGCAGGCCCGCGACGACGAAGTTGGTGTTGGAGTAGCTGTAGGCGCCGCCGGGGGCGGTGGTCGGGGGATGCTCCAGCGACAGTTCCACCAGCCGGCTCAGGGTGAAGGTCCTGGTACGGACCGCCTCGAAACCGGGGACCGTCCGTGCGAACAGGTCGTTGGTGTAGTCGTACAGACCGCTGCGGTGGCTCAGTACATGGCGGACGGTGATCCGGTCGTCGGGCAGCAGTCCCGGCAGGTGGAGGTTGACCGGGTCGTCGAGCTTCACCTTGCCCTCGTCGACCAGTTGCAGGACCACCACGGCGGACATGATCTTGGTGACGCTGCCGATGCGGAAGCGGTCGGTGGTCGCGATGGCCCGCCCGGTTCCGCGATCGGCGAGGCCGAAGGACGTCCGGTGCACCGTGCCGTGGTCGTCGATCCGGGCCAGGGCGCCGGGCGCGCCCTGCGACCGTGCCGTGCGCAGCACGCTCCCGAGGCCGGCCAGGTCGGGGGCGGGCAGCGTCGTAGCCGCCGAGGGCCGGGCCGTGTCCGGAACCGGGGGAGCGGCATGCGCCGCAGCCGCCGGGAGGATCAGGGCGGCCACCACGGCGGCCGTCCCTCTGCGCATCGTCGTCGCTGAGACCATTCGGCTGCTCTCTCCCGTGTCCGCCGACCATCCGTCACCTGACTTTCGGCAGCGCACAGTTGCACACCGTGCCGGACGTACCGGGCGCGACCGATCGGCACAGTATTACTGTGATATGCGGTCAAGACGGTTATTTGGGGTGACTGTCGGGAGTGTTGGGAGTGTCGGGAAGGGCGGGGCAGCGGGAGCGGCGAGGGCGACACGCACCGGCGCGACGGGCAGGGGAAACCGGACGCCGCTCAGCCCGAGACCGCGGACTCCGGGGAGATCAGGCCCTTCCGGTAGGCGACCGCCACCGCCTCGGTGCGGCTCGCGGCGCCCAGCTTGGCGAGGATGTTGGAGACATGGACGCTCGCCGTCTTGCCGCTGATGAACAGCTCCTCGCCGATCTGACGGTTGCTGCGGCCCCGCGCGAGCAGCCGCAGCACCTCCTGCTCCCGCGCGGTGAGCAGGGTGACGGCGCGCTCGCCCCTCGCCGGTGTCTCCGCCGGCCAGGCGCGGTTCACCAGGGCGTCCAGTCGCTCCCGCAGCAGGGCGGCGCCCAGCCGGTCGGCGGCCTCGCGCACCGCGCGGGCCTCGGCCGCGGCCTCCTCACGCAGCCCGGCGGCCAGCAGCGCCTCCGCGTGGCGCAGCCGGCAGCGCGCCCGCTCGTACGCGTCGCCGTACGCGAACCCGGCCACCGCCTCCGCCCACGCCGCCACGTCGGGACCCGACACGGCCCGTGTCCACTCCGCCTCCGCGCGGGCCAGCCAGGCCCGGCCCTCGGGACCCTGAGGCGTGCCGTCCTCACCGTGCGCGGCAGAGGCACGGGCGGGCCCCACCAGCTCCGTCGCGGCCTCGGCCCAACGCCGTGCCCCGGCGTCGTCACCGGACAGCCGCAGCGCGACGGCCGCGTCGGCGACCGCGGCGAGCGCGAGCGCCGTCAGCCGGACCGTGACGTCGGGGCGGGTCCCCGTTTCGTCGGTCAGGGACGCCAGAGTGGACCGCACGCACCGCACGGCCTCCTCCGGATCGCCCCGCAGCGCGGCGGCGTCGGTGAGCACGGTGCCCGCCACCAGCGTCGCCATCCAGTCGAACGGACCCTCGAGGAGCGCCCGCGCACGGTCGGCGGCCGTGAAGTCGCCGCGGGCCAGCGCCACGAACAGCGCCGGCGTGACCGTGAACCCGCCGGCCGGGGGCAGCACCTCGGCATCGGCCGCCGCCGTGCGGACGCACTCGTCCCAGCGGCCCAGCGCGTACAGCACCAGCAGCCGCAGATACCGCATCTCCAGCGGATACGCCGACGACGACAGGCCTGCGCGGCGCGCCCGCTCCAGGCCCTCGGTCAGCCAGGGCAGACACGCCTCGGGGTCACCGGACTCGTAGCAGCCCATGGCGAGGTTGAACAGCGCGCGCAGTTCCACCGGGGCGTTGCCCGCCCCGCGCGCCAGCTCCAGCGCCCGGACCAGCCGTTCGCGGCCGGCTTCGGTGCTCCGGCCGTTCCCCTCCAGGCCGGCCGTGGAGATCAGCAGATCCGCCTGGGCGTCGGTCATCCCCAACTGCTCGGCCCTCCCCAAGGCCTGGCGCGCCACCTGCAGCGCTGTGCCGGCGGCGCCCATCTGCCGCGCCGTCATGGCATGGGTGGCCGCCGCCCACACCCAGGTGGGCGACGGGGGTTCCTCGGGGATCATGGCGAGCGCCTCACTGCTGTGCGCGAACGCCGCGGACAGACTGTCGACCCGCAACAGGTTCCCGGCCAGGGTGTAGCGGACCCGGGCCGCCAGCTCCAGGTCGGCGTCCTGGCCGAGGTCCGCGAGCGCGGACCGGGTGAGGGAGACCGCGCGGTGCAGCTCGCCCGCGTGCGCCGCCGCGGCCGAGGCGCGCAGGGTGAGGGCCACCGGGTCGAACCCGACGCCCTCGGGCAGCCCGGCGGGTCCCACCGCCGGCCACAGATCGAGGGCGGTCTCCAGGTGGCGCAGCTCCTCGGCGGGCGCTCCCACCCGCTGGGCGTGATCGGCGGCCTCCAGCGACGCGGCGAGCGCCCGGGCCGGGTCGTGGCTCTCCCGGTAGTGGTGGGCGCGCTCCGCGGCACTCGCGCCGCGGAGCCCGCGGCCGGTGAGCAGCCGGGCGAACGCGCCGTGCAGCCGGGCCCGCTCACCGGGGAGCAGATCCGCGTAGACCGCCTCGCGCGCGAGTGCGTGCCGGAAGGAGTACGTGCCGTCGTGCGCGGCCACCAGGAGCTGCCGTCCGGCAGCCTCACGGAGCGCGGACTCCAGCTCCTCCTCGGGGAGCCCGACCGCCTCGCGCAGCACCTCGTGCTCCACCCGGCGGCCGGCGACGGCGGCGGTCCGCAGTACCTGCTGGGCGGTCTCGGAGAGCTGTTCGATCCGGATGAGGAGCACGTCGGCCAGCTGGCTGGGCATCCCGCCCGCCGGGGAGTCCGTGGCCGCGAGCAGTTCCTCGGCGTAGAAGGCGTTGCCCTCGGCACGCTCGACGATCCGGCGGACCGTGGCGTCCGGCAGCGGCCGCTGTTCGAGGGCGCGCACCAGCCGGGCCACGTCGGGATCGGGCAACGGCCGCAGCTCCAGCCGCTCCACCGAGGGCAGTCGTACCAGCTCGGCGAGCAGGGGCCGGAGCGGATGCCGGCGGTGCAGGTCGTCCGCGCGGTACGAGCCGCACACCGCCAGCCGGTGCGTGGGGGCGCCGCCCGCCGGCCGCTGGAGGACGCCCCGGCTGAGCAGGAACCGCAGCAGGTCCCGGGAGGACTGGTCGGCCCAGTGCAGATCCTCCAGGACGAGCAGCAGCGGTGCGATGTCCGAGACGTCGGCCAGCAGCCCGGCCATGCCCTCGAACAGCCTGAGCCGCGCGTCCACGTCCCGCGCGGCGTCGGTTCCGGCGCCGAGCAGCCGGCCGACCACCGGACGGGCGTCGACGGCGGGGGCGAACCGCTCGTCGGCGGTGAGCCGCCCCAGCACCTCGGTGAAGGGCAGATACGGCAGGCCCACGTCCCCGAGGTCCACGCAGTGGCCGGTCACCACCGTCATGCCGGTCCCGGCGGCCCGCGCGGACACCTCGTCCAGCAGCCTCGTCTTGCCCACCCCGGCGTCCCCGGCGATCAGCGCGGCGCGCGGCTCGCCCCCGCGGGCGCGCTCCAGCACCCCGGCGAGCCGGGCGAGTTCGTCGTCGCGGCCGACGAGCGGACCGGCGAATGAGGTCTGTGACACGCGTCCATCCTGGCACGCGCCACCAGCCCCGCCTTCTCCGCCGGTGATCCCCGCGGAGGGGCCGGCCCGGCCCCGGTCCCGTGGGCCCCTCAACGCCGCAGATTCTGCTTCCAGTCCTCCGGGACCCGCCCCGCCGGGCCCGGAGCCGGCTGGTCGGCCGGACGGCGCGCGGGGTCAGGTCCGGGCCCGACTCGTACAGCTCTTCCGTGGCGTAGTTCCAGAACCAGGCCTCGCCGGGTTCGTAGCTGCGGACCACGGGATGCCCGGTGGCTTCGAAGTGCGCCGTGGCGAGCTGTCGCAGCAGCCGGCGTGGCCGCACCGCGCGCAGCGCCGCAGAGGGAACCACCAGCCGCCCACGGCGTCGCAGTCGGAGCATCCCGCGCCACTCGGCACGGCACCGGGATCGATGGCCTGGTCGCTGGTCATGCCGGCTCCTCGTGAGGTCGTCGGGGCTCCGGCGATGAGCGCGGGCGGAACCGGAGAACGGGTGTCGCCGTCCGGTACCCGGCGCCACGGAAACACCACCGGCAGCCGGTCCATCGGAGGTTCGAACCAGGCGTCGCGCGCGGCGGGGGCGAGGCTCGGGCAGGGTGCGAGGAGAGCACGCGGAACTCGTCTCTCCCGGGGCGGCGAGGGCCCGCCACGGCTGCTCGCCCTGGCCGACGTCCGCCGGGCGGGCACCGAGGGCGAGGAGCCGGACGGCCTCCGCCGCCTGGTCGTCGGGCCGGAAATCCAGGGGGAGGCGTTTCTGCACGGTCCGTTCGTCCGGCACCGGCACGCGGACGAGCCCCGGCAGACGGTTCCGCTCCGGCCGGATCCCGTACTCGTCGGGCGGGTCGTCGAGCACCACCCGGCCGAGGGCCTCTGCCCAACGGCGTCCCGGTGTCACCGGATCGGCCGCGTCCACCACTGCCTGCTCCCGGGTCGAGGTCGTGCGGGAAGGTTAGGGAAGACTGGACCGTGCGTAGTGGACACGACACAGGAGGAACCGCATGACGCGCCCGATCACGGCAGGGGTCGACGGAACCGAGGAGAGTCTTGCCGGACTGGCCTGGGCGGCGAGGGAAGCGGTCCGCCGGGGGCGGCCGTTGCGGGTGGTGCACGCCTGGCGCTTCCAGACGCACGAGGCGGTCGACGCCGGCGACGCCGCCACCCAGGAGCGGTGGGTGCGCGACGCGGTGGCCGAGTCGGTCCGCCAGGTCACCGAACGGCACCCCGCTCTCACGGTGACCACCGATGTCCTGGAGGGGGACGCCGTCGGGGTCCTGACCGGCGCCGCCGCGGACGCCGAGATGCTGGTGCTCGGCTCCCGCGGGCACGGGCGGATCATGGGCTTCCTGGTCGGCTCGGTCGGCCAGCAGGTGATCGTCGAGGCCCGGCGGCCGGTGGTGTTCGTACGGGCCGAGGACACGCCGTCCGGCGAGGCCGCCGGGCGGGAGATCGTCGTCGGCCAGCAGGGCGATCCGGAGGACAGCGCCGCCGCGCTGGAATTCGCCTTCGAGGCCGCCGCCGCGCGGGGTGCCACCCTGCGCGCCGTACGTGCCTGGGCCCTGCCGCCGATGTTCGCCTACAGCCCCGACACACTGCGTCTCATGGACGAGGCCGGGGGCCTGGAGCCGTACGAGCAGAAGTCCCTGTCGGACGTCCTCGCGCCGCTGCGCGAGCGCTATCCGCAGGTGCGCGTCGTCGAGCACGTGGAGATGGGCAGCGCCGGGCAGGTGCTGCTGTCGGTGTCCGGCACGGCCCAGCTGATGGTCGTCGGCCGCCGCGCGCGCCGCAGCGCCGTCGGGGCCCGGATCGGCTCGGTCGCCCACGGCGTCCTGCACCACGCGGACTGCCCGGTGGCGGTGGTGCCGCACGACTGACCCGCCCGGCCGCCGGGGCCCGACGCGCCCGCCACCGCCGGGCGGCGTCCGGCCGCTGCCCCGCCCGGCTCACTCGGTCGTGGGCCGCAGCGTCTCCCGGGTCTTGGGCAGGATGTTCCTGATGTAGTCCTCGACGGCCGTGTCGAGACCGATGTCGTGCTGGGCCCGCTCGGACAGGTACCAGCGGTGCTCGAGGAGTTCGTGGTAGATCTCCGCCTGGTCCATCGCGCCGCGCAGTCCGGGTGGCACGGCACGCACGGTCGGGCGGAACACCTCCCGCACCCAGCGGTGGGCGAGGACCTCCGGGCGGGCGCCGGGCAGAGCGCCGTCGGGGGTGTGGTCGTCCTGGGTGGCCATCCAGCTCTCCAGGTCGTTCAGCAGCCGCCTGGCCTGGTTCTCCTCGGCGTCCAGTCCGGTCAGGCGCAGCAGTTGGCGCTGGTGGTGCCCGGCGTCGACGACCTTCGGCACGAAGGTGACCGTGTCGCCGTTGGAGGCGTGCTCGATCTGCATCTCGGCCACGTCGAAACCCAGATCGTTCAGCCGGCGTATCCGGCGCTCGATGTAGTGGTACTTGCCCGCGGGGTAGACGGAGGTACGGGTCAGCTCCCGCCAGAGGCCCTCGTAGCGGGCGCAGATCCGGGTGCCGAACTCGATGGGGTCCACGGACGGGTGCAGCGCCCCGGAGGCCTCCAGGTCGAGCAGCTCGCCGCTGATGTTCACGCGGGCGAGGTCCAGGTCGTACGCGCGCTGGCCGGGGCTCAGCTCCGGGTGCAGTTCACCGGTCTCGGCGTCCACCAGATAGGCGGCGTAGGCACCCGCGTCCCGTCTGAACAGCGTGTTGGACAGCGAGCAGTCGCCCCACGCGAACCCGGCGAGATGCAGCCGCACCAGGAGCACGGCGAGCGCGTCCATCAGCCGGTGCATGGTCGCCGGGCGCAGCGTCGTCTCGAACATCGACCGGTACGGCATCGACCCGCCGAGATGCCGGGTGATCAGCACGCTCTCCAACGGCTCCCCGTCGGCGCCCGCGCGGCCGGTGACCACGGCGAGCGGGTCCACCGCGGGGATGCCGATCCGGTCCAAGTCGCGCAGCAGCTCGTACTCGCGCAGTGCGGGCCGCCGGGCGAGTTCCTTGACGGCGATCACCTCGTCACCGGCGCGGGCGTAGCGCACCACGTGCCGGGAGATGCCGCGCGGCAGCGGCACCAGGTACTCCTCGGGCCACTCCTGGAGCGGCAGGTGCCAGGGCAGTTCCAGCAGGAGCGCGGGATGCTCCGGGTTGGTCGCGCTGATCTGCAGGGCCATGGCTCGGGTGTCCTCGTCTCGCGGGCGGCCGTCTCCAGAGTGATGATCACACCGGCGGTCGTCCGCTCACCCTATTGCGCGCGTTCGCGGGCCAGCTTCGCCGCACCTTCCAGGGACCCCCGGTACGCGGGGCCGTGTCCGGGCAGCGTCAGGTCGCCCTCCAGCTCGGCCAGGATGTCCAGCGAGCCGACGGCGGTGGCCCGCTCGTGGTGGAACATGCGGGGCAGCAGCTGCGGTCCGTCGATCCGGGACGTCGGATGGGCGCTCACCAGGGCGTCGCCGGACACCACCACCCCGAGGTGCGGGAGATGGAAGACGCAGTGCCCGGCGGTGTGGCCGGGCGTGTGCACGGGCACCGGCCGGCCGGGCAGGTCCAGCGGGCCGGACCGCGGGAACGGCTCGGGTGCGGCCACCGGCACGTGCGCCGTGCCGCCGGAGCGCAGCACGTGCAGGGCCCAGGGCAGCACACCCGGCCGCCAGCCGTTGCGCAGGACCTGTCCGACGGTCACCTGCTGGAGGAAGTCCCGGCGGGCGTGGGGGACTTCGGCCTCGTGCGTGTACACGGGCGTGCCGTACGTGGCCCGCAGGTACTCGGCGGAGCCCAGGTGGTCCGTGTGGGCGTGGGTGATGAGGACGGCCGCGACCGATTCCGGTGAACCGCCCACCTCCGCAAGGGAGGCGAGGAGCTGCTCGCGGTCACCGGGGTACCCGGTGTCGATCAGTGTGACGGCGTCCCCCTCCCGGAGGATCACCCAGTTGGTGTGGGAGCCGTGCACCAGATGGGTGCCGTCGGCCACCTGCCGTACCTCTGCGCGCATGATCGCCCCGAGTCCGTCGTCCCTGCCGGAAGCCACCAGGAAAGCAGATCAGGACGCCGTCCCAGGGGGCGGTTCCGTTCGTGTCGCAGCCGGTACGGGACGGGCCGGGGACGCGGTGCGCATCCCGAACAGGAAGCGCGTCGCCCGGGTTCTGCGCACCCCGTACTCATGGACGGTGAAAATGACCGCCGGTGAGGAGACCACGATCACGGTGTACTTGACCGCCGCCGGACGGCAGCCCGGAGTCTGCGCGCATCGTCCCTCCCCGCAGGTGTGCGGCCCGGTGCGGGGGAGCGGAGCGGGGGGACGACAGGCTTCTGGCAGGGGCAGGGGCAGGGGCAGGCGGGGCCTGCGCATCGCGTGCTCGGCCGGGATCGGGAAGTTCCCGCCGCCGAGGGCTATGGATACATCGGTGTATCGGATACGTTCGCGTATCGAACGGAGGTGGCGGGGTGACCGGGGACGGCAGCACGGGGCGCGGGGCCGGGCGGGTGACCAGACGCCGCGTCCGCACGCGCGCCGACCTTCTCCGGGCGGCGTTCGCCGTGTTCGCGGCCAAGGGCTTCGGACACGTCTCGATCGAGGAGGTCTGCGAGGCCGCCGGATACAGCAGGGGCGCCTTCTACTCGAACTTCGCCACCCTGGACGAGTTGTTCTTCGCCCTGTACACGGAGCGCGCCGAACTCATCGCCGCGCAGGTCTCCGCAGCCCTCGCCGGTGGCGGCCCCGACCTCGACGTGCCCGCCACCGTGGACCGCGTCACCGAGGTGCTGCTGCTCGACCGGGACTGGCTGTTGGTGAAGACCGACTTCCTGGTGCGCGCCGCCCGCGACCCCGACGTCTCCCGCACCCTGCTGGAACACCGCGCCAGGCTGCGTCGCGCCATCGCGGACCACCTGGACCGGGCCCGAGGCCACACCGAACTGCCCGCCGTTCTCGGCACCGTCGAGGGTGCCGCGCACGCCGTGGTCGCCGCGTACGACGGAGTCACCACCCAACTGCTGCTGGACGGGGACGTCGAGCACGCCCGCGCCTGGCTGAAGCAACTACTGACCGCGCTGCTGACCGACGGCAGCGCCGGACCGGCCGCGCACCGACGCGGATGAGGAAGGGACTTCTCGCCATGGATGCCGACGTCATCGTCGTCGGAGCGGGTCTCGCGGGCCTGGTCGCGGCCCACGAACTGACCAGCCGGGGCCGCAGGGTCGCCCTCGTCGACCAGGAGAACGCCGCCAACCTCGGCGGCCAGGCGTTCTGGTCCTTCGGCGGGCTGTTCCTCGTCGGCTCCCCGGAGCAGCGGCGCCTCGGCGTCAAGGACTCCTTCGACCTGGCCTGGAGCGACTGGCAGGGCAGCGCCGGGTTCGACCGGCTCGAGGACGAGGACACCTGGGCGGTGCGCTGGGCGCGCGCCTACGTCGAGTGGGCGGCGGGGGAGAAGCGGTCCTGGCTGACCGGGCACGGCATCTCCTTCCTGCCCACCGTCGGCTGGGCCGAACGCGGTGACCTCCGCGCGGACGGGCACGGCAACAGCGTGCCCCGCTTCCACATCGCCTGGGGCACCGGTACCGGCGTCGTCGAACCCTTCGTCGGCCATGCCCGACAGGCCTCGCGCGACGGTCTGCTCACCTTCCACCACCGGCACCGGGTCGACGAACTGGTCGTCCAGGACGGCGCCGTGAGCGGAGTGCGGGGCGTCGTCCTGGCCTCGGACGACGCCCCGCGCGGTGTCGCCTCCAGCCGCGAGGCGATCGGTGACTTCGAACTCACCGCCCAGGCCGTGATCGTCACCAGTGGCGGCATCGGCGCCGACCACGACATCGTCCGCCGCCACTGGCCCGAGCGGCTCGGCACCCCGCCCCGGAAGATGGTCACCGGGGTCCCCGCCCACGTGGACGGGCGGATGCTCGGCATCAGCGAGCGCGCGGGCGCGCGCCTGGTCAACCGGGACCGGATGTGGCACTACACCGAGGGCGTACGGAACTGGGACCCGGTCTGGCACGGTCACGGCATCCGCATCCTCCCCGGACCGTCCTCGATGTGGTTCGACGCCCTCGGCCGCCGGCTGCCCGAGCCCTGCCTCCCCGGTTACGACACCCTGGGCACGCTCGAGCACCTGCGCACCACCGAGGACATCGCCGGCTACGACCACTCCTGGTTCATCCTCACCCAGAAGATCATCGAGAAGGAGTTCGCGCTGTCGGGGTCCGAGCAGAACCCCGACATCACCGCCAAGGACCGGACCGGGTTCCTGCGCGAGCGCGTCCTGGGCAAGGGCGCCCCCGGCCCGGTCGACGCCTTCCTGCGCGAGGGCGCGGACTTCGTGACCGCCCCGGCCCTGGAGCAGCTCGTCGAGCGGATGAACGCCCTCACCGACGAGCCGCTCCTCGACGCGGCCGCCGTCCGGCGCCAGATCGAGGCCCGCGACCGGCAGCTCGACCACTCCTTCAGCAAGGACGCCCAGGTGCAGGGCATCCGCAACGCCCGCCGCTACATAGGCGACCGCCTCGGCCGCGTGGCCACCCCGCACCGCATCCTCGACCCCGCGGCCGGCCCGCTGATCGGCGTCAAGCTGCACATCCTCACCCGCAAGACCCTCGGCGGCATCCAGACCGACCTCGACTCCCGCGCGCTGGACGGCGGGGGCAGGCCGATCGGGGGACTGTACGCGGCGGGCGAGGTCGCGGGCTTCGGCGGCGGAGGCGTCCACGGCTACAACGCCCTGGAGGGCACCTTCCTCGGCGGCTGCCTCTTCTCGGGCCGAGCGGCGGGCCGGGCGGCCGCACGGCAGACGGCGTAGCCGGTTCGGAGCGGGCCGGGGGACACGGCTGCCGCCCGACCGCTCCGGCGCCTCGGACACGCCGGAACGGTCGGAGGATTCAGCCGTTCCGGTCGTCGAGGAGGCGGGCCAGCACCTCGGCGTGGCTGGTCTCCGGCTCCCGGGCCGCGGTCACCAGAGTCACCCGGCCCTGCGTGGCCAGATCCCGTACGTGATCGAGGAGTTCGGCAGCCTCGGGAGTGGCGAGCTCCTTCTCGTAGCGCCCGCGGAACTCCTCGTACGGCCGCTCGCCTGTGTGGTACCAGCGCCGCAGGTCCGTCGACGGCGTCAGGCCCTTGGGCCACTCGTCCACGCGGGCCAGGTCCTTGGCCAGGCCACGCGGCCACAGCCGGTCGACCAGGACACGGATCCCGTCGTCCGGCTCGGGTGGTTCGTAGACACGGCGCACACGCACGCTCATGATCGGTCCCTTCCCGCGCTCTCCCGGCGAGCCTAACGCCGCCCACCGGGCCGGGCACGGCGGGCAGGCCGGACGGGCAGGGCGGACGGGCAGGCCGGACGGGCAGGGCGGAACGCGGGCCTGCCTCAGGCGCGGCGCGCCTTCAGGCGCCGCTTCAGCGCGCGCCGCTCCGTCTCGCTCGTGCCGCCCCACACCCCGAGGGACTGCCCTGTGTCCAACGCCCAGTCGAGGCACTGCTGCTGGACAGGGCAGCGTCGGCACACCCCCTTCGCCTGCTCCGTCTGAAAAAGGGCCGGGCCGGAGGTCCCGATCGGGAAGAAGAGGTCGGGATCCTCGTCCCGGCAGGCCGCGCGGGTCCGCCAGTCGTCCATGGGAAATCACCTGATTCGCAGTGGATACGCACCCTTGGGGTGCCGTACTCCGTTACGGGTCACCTGCCGGCACGGGATGAAACAGCGGCTTCGGTGAGGCGCGTCTCCCTGGGATCCGTCGGCCGGCCGACGAGGGGCGCACGGTACCGACTTCTCAACTCCGCAGTGCCGTCACCGCAGTTGCCGCCACCGCCTCGGCCACCGCAGCCAGGGCCGGGGAGTCCAGCTTCCACTGCTGCCAGTACAGGGGCGCGTCGGCCGCGCGGTCCGGGGCGAAGACGGTGAGCCGGCCGGCCCGCAGCAGGGGGTCGGCCTGCGTTTCGGGGACCATGCCCCAGCCCAGACCCGCGGCGACCGCCTCGGCGAACCCTTCCGAGGTCGGAATGAGGTGCCGGCCCGTACTCGCCCCGGTGCGGCCGCGGGTGAGCCGGCGGACGAAGGCGTCCTGGAAGTCGTCCCGCCGGTCGAAGGTCACCACGGGCGCCCGCGGCAGCGTCTCCTCCAGCGGCCCGGCGAGGTACCGCGCGGCGAACTCCGGGCTGGCCGCGGGAAGATAGCGCATCCGCCCCAGCAGTCGTACGGAGCAGCCGGGCACCGCGTCCGGCGAGGAGGTCACCGCGGCCATCACCGCTCCCTCCCGCAGCAGCGCGGCGGTGTGGGACTCGTCCTCGCGGCGCAGTTCGAAGCGGAGGCGCAGCTCGGCCGGGACGCGGGTGAGAGCCCCGAGGAACCAGGTCGCCAGCGAGTCGGCGTTCACCGCCACCGACACCCGGGTCGGCTCCCCGGCCGAGCTCAGCCCCAGCTCCGCGTACGCGTCCCGCTCCAGCCGCGCCACCTGGCGGGCCAGCCGCACCAGCACCTCGCCCGACTCGGTCGGCCGCACCGGGCGGGTCCGCAGCAGCAGCACCCGCCCGGTGCGCTGCTCCAGCGCCTTCACTCGCTGGCTCACCGCGGAGGGCGTCACATGCAGGGCCGCGGCCGCCGCGTCGAAGGTGCCCTCGTCCACCACGGCGAGCAGGGTCCGTACCTGGTCCAGCGGAAGGTCGTCCATCACATCGGCTAAGGGTACGTAAGAATCATTAGCTGTACTGCGGCAGGGCGAGGCCTCTAGCGTCCTGTGCATGACCGCCGCCTTGACCACCGCCGCCGCCGGATTCGGCACCGGCCTCTCCCTGATCGTCGCCATCGGCGCCCAGAACGCCTTCGTCCTGCGCCAGGGCGTCCGCCGCGAGGCGGTGCTCGCCGTTGTGGGCATCTGCGCGGTGTCCGACGCGCTGCTCATCGCCCTGGGCGTCGGCGGAGTCGGCGCGCTGGTCGTGGCCTGGCCCGGCGCGCTGACCGCGGTCGGCTGGATCGGCGGAGTGTTCCTGCTCGGCTATGGCGTCCTGGCCGCGCGGCGGGCGATCCGGCCGGCCGGGGCCGGGCTCGAGACGGAGGGCGAGGCCGTGACCTCGCGCCGCCGGGCCGTACTCACCTGCCTGGCGATGACCTGGCTCAACCCGCACGTCTACCTCGACACCGTGTTCCTGCTGGGCTCCGTGGCCGCCGACCACGGGCCGCTGCGCTGGACGTTCGGGCTCGGCGCGGTGCTGGCCAGCCTCTGCTGGTTCGCCGTCCTCGGCTTCGGCGCCCGGCTGCTGAGCCGCTTCCTCGCCCGGCCCACCGCCTGGCGGGTCCTGGACGGCCTGGTCGCCGCCACCATGATCGTCCTCGGCTGCACGCTCATCGCCGGAAGCTGAGGCGGCGGGCGAGTGCCGCCGCGGGTGCTGCCATAGTGATCCCCGGAAACAAGATGTAGTCACCAACCGGGACGGTCGTGGACCTCAGCGAGAACAGCACCGAACCCCGGGCCGAGGGGCCCGCCCTCGAGCGGGCCGTGTCCGGACCGGCCGCGTCCGCGCCACCCGAGCCGGCCGTGGCCGGGGCGGTGACGGCGGAACCGTCCGCACCGCCCCGGCCACGCGGCCTGCGCCGCTGGGCCATGGACACCCGGCCCCTGCGCCGCCCGGCCTACCGCCGGCTGTGGACGTCCACCATCGTCACCGCGGTCGGCAGCCAGCTCACCGCCGTCGCCGTGCCCCAGCAGATTTACGACATCACCGGCTCCTCCGCCTGGGTCGGCGCCGCGAGCCTGGCGGGACTGCTGCCGCTGATCGTCTTCGCGCTGTGGGGCGGCGCGATCGCCGACGCCATGGACCGCCGCACCCTCCTGCTGATCACCAACACCGGAATCGCCGTCACCTCGGTGTTCTTCTGGGCGCAGGCTGCCGCCGGGCTGGACTCCGTGGCCGTGCTCATGATCCTGCTCGCGGTGCAGCAGGCGTTCTGGGGGCTGAATGCCCCGGCCCGCAGCGCCTCCATCGCCCGCCTGGTCCCCGAGGACGAACTGCCCGCCGCCAACGCCCTGGGCTCCACCGTCATGCAGACCGGCCAGATCGCGGGACCGCTGCTCGCGGGCGCGCTCATCCCGGTCGTCGGGCTGGCGGAGCTGTATCTGATCGACGCGCTGGCGCTGTGCGTCACCGTCTGGGCGGTGTACCGGCTGCCCGCCCTGCCACCGCTCGGGGCCACGGTGGCGCGGCGCGCGGGCATCCGGGAGATCGTGGCCGGGTTCCGCTACATCGCCGGGCACGCGGTGCTGCTGCTGTCCTTCCTCGCCGACATCGTCGCCATGGTCCTCGGCATGCCCCGTGCCCTGTTCCCGCAGCTCGCCGCCGAGACGTACGCCCCCTACGGTGAAGGGGTCGCGCTGGGGATGCTGTTCGCCGCGATCCCGATCGGCGCGGTGCTGGGCGGACTTCTCTCCGGCACGTTCTCCCGGGCCCGCCGGCACGGCTGGATGGTCATCGGGTCCGTGGTGGTGTGGGGCGTCGCCATCACGGGGTTCGGGCTCAGCGACAGCCTGTGGATCGCCGTGGCCTTCCTCGCCGTCGCCGGCGTCGCGGACATGGTTTCGATGGTCTTCCGCGGGGCGATCCTGCTCTCCGCCGCGACCGACGAGATGCGCGGCCGGATGCAGGGCGTCTTCACGGTCGTCGTCGCGGGCGGTCCCCGGCTCGCCGACGTCCTGCACGGCACCGCCGGTTCCTCCCTCGGCCCCCGTACGGCCGTGGCGGGCGGTGGGCTCCTGGTCGTCGTGGTGATGCTCGCCCTGGCCGCCGCGATACCGGCGCTGCGCCGTTACCGGGTGTGAGACGAGCGCGCCCTGCTTCGGCAGGACCCGCCGGAACAGGATCCGGCAGGACCCGCAGGAACAGGCTTCACAGGACCCGCAGGAGCGGGCTTCAGAGGACTTTTCGGGTACGCGGCGCCGGCTGTTCCATCAGCCGTACCCGCGTCGCCTCCAGCCGGTGCGCGAGGATCTCGGCGACGCAGCGCACCAGCGTCAGCCCGAGCGCCGGATCCTCCTCGCACAGCCGCAGGACGGCCGCCGCGTCGAACTCGTAGGCGCGGACCCGGCTGAAGGCTTCGGCGCCGAAGTCCCACTCGTGGGGCGGGAAGAGCCAGGACCAGCCCAGCAGGTCGCCCGCGCCGAGCGTGGCGACCGTGACCCGCTGGAGCTGGTTCACCCGCTGATCGAGCGACACCGCCCCGGAGCGGATGACCCAGAAGCGATCGGCGGTGGTTCCCGACTCGAAGATCCTGGTGTCCTCGGGAAAGGACACCTCCCGCGCGAGCGCCATCATGCGCTCCCGCTGCGGCGGAGGCAGGGCGGTCAGGAGTTTGATCGCTTTGGTCATGGGCGGGACTCCTCGCCGGGCCATCGGACGGTTCTCTGTCCATTGGAGCCGCTGCCGCCGCCCGGGGCACCTCGGCGACTGCGGAGGCCGTGGTCCGGGAAGTTGAAAGCCCTGGCTGGACGGGGGAAACCAGCCAGGGCCGCAAAAGGTGGTCAGGGAGGACGGTCGTCTACTCCGTCACCACGTATGCGTGAACGATAAACCATTTTTCGGGGCTCGTGCCGCCGGAATCGGGTCGCGTGACCCGTTTCACTCCGGGCGGCGGTCGCCGCATCCGTCGAGCCGGCCGGCCGCCCCGGCGCACCGTGGAGACGGCATCCGTTCCGGAGCGGGCCGAAAGGTTTGCCGGTGCCATGAGAGGTCAGCCGGAAGGGGGTGACCTTTCTCATAGAGCAGGGAGCCGACCAATGTGCCAGGAGCACATGTTTTCAGCCGACACGGAGCCACCCGCCATGGAACCGCTCACCGCGGAAGGGCCGTCCGCGGAACCTCCCGGCACCGTCCGGGCCGCACTCCAGCGCCCCTATCGGCCGGCCCAGGTGCGTGAGGCCGTGCAGCGGGCGGTGTGCGAACGCTGCCGTGCCACGCACACCCCGTGCGACACCGCCGCCCTCGCGGACGCCCTGCTCGTCGCCTCCGAACTCACCACGAACGCGATCCTGCACGGCGGCGGCGTCACCGACGTCAGGGTCGACGTCGCCGGCCCCGGCGTACGGGTGTCGGTGAGCGACCGCAGTACGGAACTGCCCGTCGCCCGGCCGGCGGCCGGCCCGCAGGGACGCCTCACGCCCGGCGGTCACGGCTGGCCCATCGTCTGCCGGCTGTCCCGCGACATCCGCGTCCGGGACCTGCCCACGGGCGGCAAGTGCATCAGCGCGCTGGTCCCCCTGCCCTGACCTGCCGCCGGAGCCTTTTCCGGATTTGTGCGGGGAAGCGGAGTTTGCGCCACCGGGCACCGGGCAGTCGGAGGGTCGTGCCTCGGACCGACGGCGCGCCGCCGGAAGAGGCATGGCTGCTGTGGTACCCACTCCGGACGTCCTCACAGCGGCCGCCCCACGGTAGATCGCCCATGACAACAACTGTTCGGGAGCGAAACCGCATGCTCATAGAAACGTCCACCGACCGCCCCGACACCCTCGCCCCCACGACCGCAGGAACCCGCCGGAGGCACGACGACGCCCCCGACACCGCCGCCCTGTTCACCCGGCTGACCTCCCTGGAGGACGGCCCCGAGCGGGACGCCGTACGCGACGAGCTGGTCACCGCGTGGCTGCCCATGGCCCACCGCATCGCCGGCCGCTTCCGCGACCGCGGCGAATCCGTCGAGGACCTGCGCCAGGTGGCCGCACTGGGCCTGGTGAAGGCGGTGGACCGCTTCGACCCGGACCGCGGAGCCTTCGAGAGCTACGCCGTCCCGACCATCACCGGCGAGGTCAAGCGGCACTTCCGGGACCGGATGTGGGCCCTGCGGGTGCCCCGCCGCGTGCAGGAACTGCGGAACAAGGTACGGATCGCCCGGCGGGACCTCACCCAGACGCCCGGCAGTCCCGAACCCGCCCCGGCGGACATCGCCCGGCACACGGGACTGACCGAGGAGGAGGTCACGGCCGGGCTGGAGGCGCTGGAGAGCTTCAGCACCCTGTCGCTGGACGCGGAGATGTCGCCCGACGACGACGGCTACAGCCTGGCCGACACCCTGGGCGCCTCGGACGCGTCCTACGACATCGTGGTCGACCGTGAGTCCGCCAAGGAGGGCCTGCGCCGTCTGCCGGAACGCGAGCGCACCATCCTGTACATGCGCTTCTTCGAGGACATGACACAGAGTCGCATAGCCGCCCAGCTGGGAATCTCCCAGATGCACGTCTCCCGGCTGATCAGCCGGAGCTGCGCCCGGGTACGCGCCGACGCCCTGGGCGGCCGCATGAGGGGAGCGCGGAGCCGATGAGTGAATCCGAGATTCCGCCGGAGGACGGCCGGCCCGTGGACGTCTACCTCGACCTCCTGAGCATCCGGATGGACACCGAGGACTACCGCCTGCTCCTCCGTGTGGTGGAGCCGGTCCTCCGGGCGATCGAGGAGCACCGGCTGTCCGGTCTCGACCTCGCCCTGGACGGCGGCGACGAGGAACTGCCTCAAGAGGTCCGCGACGAGGCCGCCCTCGTCATCGCCACGGCCGTCACCGGCCGCATGGACAACGAGGTGGTCGAGCTGGAGGTCGACGAGAGCGGACCGGTCAGGGTGGTCACCGACGCGACGACCGCGGCCGATCCGTCCCGCCTCGACGAGATCGCCGACTACATCAGGCAGCGCCACCGGCAGAACGACGAACTGCGCGGCATCGCCGAGGCCAGCGGTCTTCCCACCGACTTCTGAGCCGGGCGGTCACCGCCTCCCGACCCCGCCACCCGCTGCCCGCGACGACCGGATCTGCCGCTTCCGTCCTCCGAGCACGCGGCCTTCAGCGCTCGGCCGTCGCCTTTCGGCCGTCGCTCGCCAGCGGGACGTCCAGCGGGCGGGCGAGGCCCACCACCGCCTCGTCCAGCCGCTCCAGATGCCGCAGCACCCGGCCGGTGATCCGGCCGTAGCGCGACGCGCCGTCGCCGCCGGAACCGCCCAGCAGCGAGGCGAAGCTCGGCCCCGTCTCGATCCCGGCCGTGGCGTCCTCGCCCGCGACCCGGGCAGCGATCGTCGCGATGTTGCGCACGGTACGCGCCGCCGCCCCGCGCAGCCGGGGATCCGCCGCGATCGAGGGATGGGCCGGCAACAGCTCGGCCGTCGCCGCCAGCGAGCGCGCCTGGTACGCACAGGTCTCCAGGAGCGCGACGACGTACCGCGCGGTGTCGCGCCGGCCCCGCAGCGGAGTGACCGGATGGGTGAGCGGCTTGGTCGCGGCGCGCAGTTCGCCCAGTGCCTCGTCCAGCTCCCGCGCCCGGTCCAGCAGATCGACGGCGGGCCCGCCGCTGAGCTGGTCGACCGCGGCCTCGGTGACCTCGGTGAGCCGTTCCAGCACGGTGCCCAGCAACTCGTTCGTCCGCCGGTCCGTACGCACCGGCAGCACCAGGAACGCGGCGAACACCCCGCAGGCGGCGCCCAGCGCGGTCTCGGCCACGCGCAGGACCAGCACCTCCCAGCTGTAGGTGTGCAGCAGCGTGTACAGCAGCCCCACCATCGCGGTCACGAAGAACGACATCAGCGTGTACGAGAGCGGGGCCGTGTACGCCATCGCGAAGATCAGCACCAGCATCAGGGCGAACGCGGTCCAGGCGTGCCCGCCCACCAGTCCCGCCAGCACGATGCCGGCGACGACGCCGAGCACCGTCCCCAGCAGCCGCCGGTAGCTCTTGACCAGGATCTCGCCCGTCGACTCGGTGTTGATGAAGACGAGCCAGCAGGTCAGGACCGCCCAGTGCCAGCCCTGGGAGGACAGCAGTTCACCGCCGGCGATGGCCAGCGACGAACCCACGGCGACCTGGACGGCGGCCCGGGTGGTGGGCCGTCGCAGCCCCTTGGCCTCCTCGGCGGGCTCGTTCTCCTCGACGGCTTCGATCGCGGCGTCCTCGGCGTCCAGCTCCTCCCGGGAGCGGGCCGTCGCGGGGGTGTCGTCCGACTCGTCCTGCGGGCCGTCCAGGGCGATCCGCAGGCCCATCACCGCGCGGGACATCTCGCCGATGGCCCGGAACACGTCCTGGAGGGCCGGGGAGCAGGCCGGCAGGTTCTCCTCGTCCCGGTAGGAGAGCAGCCGGTTGCGTACATGCGCGATCGACGTTCCCCCCACCCCGGGTCCGGCGTGCAGAACCTGGGTGCGCAGGGAGAGCAGATCGCGGCGCAGCGCCGCGGTGGCCTCGTCGGGCGCGGGCATACGGCCGGCCTCCGGGGCGGGCGCCCCCGGAAGATGCAGGGTCAGTGTGTCCGCGCGCTCGGCGCTGCGGGCGGTGAGCAGCAGCAGGCCGAGCCGCTCGGCGGAGACCTCGGCCTCCGCGATCCGGCGCTGCACCAGCCGTGCCGACGACGCGTCCGGGGTGCCCCGCTCCAGCCGGCTCTGGATCATCAGGGCCGTCTCGTGCAGCCGGGCCGTACCCGCGCGGACGTCCGCCAGAGCCTCGTCCACCCCGTCGCCGTCGGCGTCGAGCAGCGCCAGCTGGGCCGTCACGAGCTGCGCCAGCCGGGCGCGGAAGGCTTCCCGCAACCGCAGGAGGAGCCCGGCCGGGGTCACCGGAACGACGGCGAACCGAAGGACGGCACTGCATCCGAACGCGACGGCCAGGGCGGCCCAGATCTCCGGCAGTCCGTCGACGGACGCGCCGATGAACAGGGACACGAAATAGACCTGGAAGCCGATCAGCCCGAGCCCGGTCCCGCGGTCGCCGAACCGGCGGGCGTACACCGCGCAGAAGATGAGGACGACGAAGAAGAGGTCATCGGCAGTGGTCCGCTCGCTCAGCACCGCGGCCAGCGACACGGACACCATCGCCACCGGCAGACCGAGGGCGAGCGTGACGGCCTGGGCCCCGCGCCGCTTCTCCCGGATGGCGAAGTTGGCGACCGCCGCGGTCATCGCCCCCGCCACCAGTTGGGTGACACCGGCCCCCGTCACAGCGAGCACGGCCAGCGTCAGCGCGAGGGAGCCCACCATCCGCAGCCCGGCCGTCATCCGCAGCATCCCGGGATCGGACGCCGCCAGGCGGTCCCCCAGCCGTGTCCGTACCGAGCGCCCCGCCGCCTTCACTCCGCCGTACACTCCCCGTCGCTCGCGTTGATCAGGATGCAAGCATGGCATGTGCCGCCACTGACCTGCCGGGTGGCTCCATCGGCCGGAAGACCGGCCGGGCACGGCCCGCGGAAAGGCGGAGCGGCCGCGGGGACCGGGTCATCGTGCCGGCAGGCCCGCCTCCTCGACGTGCGCCCGCACCTGCTCCGGGGTCAGATAGACGTCCGTGTACTCGAAGTCCCGCAGCTTGGCGGGCTGGCGGGCCTGGAAGCCGGTCCGTACGAAATCGTCGCCGGCGATCGAGTTCAGCAGCCAGTTGGTCATGACCCTCGTCTTGGCGACATTGGTGCGCAGTGCCGACCAGTGGTACCCGCGGGCCGCCACCTGAGCGGGCAGGCCCCGCAGCTCCACGCCGAGCGGCCTGGAGACGGCGTCGGTGCCGCCGAGGTCCACGACCAGCCCGAGGTCCTTGTGGTGGTACGGCCGAAGCAGGCGGCCGGTCAGCGTCGCGATGACGTTGTCGGCCACCTGCCTGCCCTGCCGTAGGGCGTGCTGCGCGGTCGGCGGGCACACCGCGCCCTCCACACCCTTGGCGTGGTCGGGCACCGCCGCGGCGTCACCGAGGGCGAACACCCCGTCCGCGCCCGGCAGGCACATGTCCGCGGTGACCGCGAGCCGCCCGCGTACGGTTTCCGCGCCGAGCGTGGCGATCAGCGGGCTGGCGACCACGCCGGCCGTCCAGATGAGGGTGCGGGTGGGCACCACCCGGCCGTCGGTGAAGGTGACCTCCGTCGGTCCCGCCTTCGCGATGGAGACGCCCAGCGAGATCTCGATACCGCGCCGGGTGAGGATCTCCTGTGCGCTGCGCCCGAGCTTCTCCCCCAGTTCGGGCATGAGCTTCGGTGCGATGTCGATCAGATGCCACTTGATCAGGCCCGGGTCCAGCCGTGGGTAGCGCTCGACGGCGGCATGGGTCAGCCGCTGCAGACAGGCGGCGGTCTCGGTGCCCGCGTAGCCGCCGCCGACCACCACGAACTGCAGCCGCGAGGCCCGCTCGGCCGGATCCTCGATCGCGTCGGCGAGATCGAGCTGGGCGATGACGTGGTCGCGGATGTAGGCGGCCTCGGCCAGCGTCTTCATGCCGAACGCGTGCTCCGTGAGCCCGGGGATGTCGAAGGTACGGGTGACGCTGCCGGGGGTCAGCACGATGTAGTCGTACGGCTCGTCGACGATCCGGCCGGTGATGCCGCGGATGACGCAGACCTTGGCTTTCAGATCCACGCCGATGGCACCGCCCGGGATGATCCGGGTGCGGTACTTCGTGCTGCGGCGCAACGACAGGGCGACCGACTGCGGGGTCAGCACACCGGAGGCGACCTGGGGGAGGAGCGGCAGGTAGAGCTGGTAGGAGTTCGGCGTCACCAGGGTGATCCGGGCATCGTCGGGGGAGAGCTTCCGCTCCAGTCGGCGAACGCACTCCACTCCGGCGAAGCCTGCGCCCACCACCAGGATCCTGGGTCGTGTCACGGTGTCCATCCCTTTCTGCGGCTCCACACGGTCTGCCTCGAACGCCGACGACCCTTCGCCTGCCCGTGGACCGCCGCCCCGCACCTCCTCGATCGCGGCGCATCCCGATCGCGGCGGCGCTCCGGGCCGGGTCCGGACGCAGATCCGGCACGCGCACACGTTCAGCACCACGATGCCCGCACCGGCGCCGGCACGCACCGGGAGAACCGTGGTGCGGGCGGGGCGGCGGGTTTCCGCGCCCCGTACGGTGGGTGCCCGGCCACCGGACGGACACACCCGGACGCCGCCGGTGACCCGGGAGAGGAGACCGGCGAGCGGTGATCAGCTCTGCAGATGGCAGAGCAACAGACAGACGTCGTCGTCGCGCTCGGAGTCGCTGAGGAGAGGTTTCAGGATCCGGTCCGCCGCGCCCTCCAGGTCCGTGTCGAGCTCCGCGGGGCCGAACGAGCCGAGCGCGGCCGAGAGCCGCTCGATGCCCGGATCGATGCCCTCGGCACGGCGCTCGACCAGCCCGTCCGTGTAGAGCGTCAGCGTCGAGCCGGGCGCCACCTGCTCGGTGTGGTCGGCGATCTCCTGCTCCAGCGGGATGCCGAGCATCGCGCCCGGCTTGGCGTCCAGGGCCCGCACCCGCCCGTCGGGCAGCCGCAGCACCGGCGGCGGATGCCCCGCGGCGGCCCACGTCAGCGTGGGCTCGTCCGGATGGAACCGGGCGATGACCGCCGTGGCGTACAGATTCGGCTGGAGCCGGTGCAGGAACTTGTGCAGCCGGGTCAGCAGCCGGCCGGGACTGCCGTCGTCGACGGCGTAGGCGCGCAGCGCGGTGCGCAACTGGCTCATCATGACCGCCGCGTGCAGCCCGTGCCCGGTCACGTCGCCGATGACCGTGATCAGACTCCCGTCCGGCCGGTGGAAGGCGTCGTACCAGTCGCCGCCGATGTTCATGCCGTGAGTGGCCGGCAGATACCGTGCGGCCAGGCTCAGCCCCGGCGTCGTGGGCAGTTCGGTGAGCAGGGCGCGCTGCAACGTCTCCGCGATGTCCCGGTTGTGTTCGAAGCGGCGGGCGTTGTCGATGGCGATACCGGCCCTGCGGGTGAGCTCGATCAGCATCACCGCGTCGTCCGGATCCCAGCGTTCGCCGGGCGGCGACAGCGTGAGCACGCCGAGCGGCGCCCGATGCGTCAGCAGCGGGACGCACAGCAGGGGCCGGTCGGGGTGGAGGACGGAGGGCGGCAGGTCGTCCACGCCGCGCAGCCCTCCTGGATGGTCGGCGGCGTACTGCGGCCGGCCGGTGCGGGCCGCGCGCACCGTCGCGGCCGGACGGGTCATGGGGTGGTGCGGATCGTCCTCCTCGTCGAACAGCCAGATGCCGACCTCGGCCGCGTACCGCGGCACCAGCAGCTCGGGCAGCCGGCGCACGATCTCGCCGTGGTTCAGCGAGGTGTTCAGCACGGCGCTGGCGTCCGCCAGGAAGGTCAGCCGGCGGCGGGCGTTCTCCGCCTCGTTGCGCGCCCGGCGCTCGGCGGCGAAGGCTTCCCGCTGGGCGCGGCCCGCCGCGTCGAGCTCGGCGTGCAGGGCCAGGACGCCCTGGTTGGTCTGGTGCAGCTCGTCCCGGTGGAAGGCGACCAGTGCCTCCTGCTCGGCGAGACGGTCGAGCACCAGGGCGGTGTCCGCGTCGGCGCTCATCAGCGCCTGGGACAGGGCCGCCGGATCGTCGCCGGGCACCATGTCGCTGTCGCTGTCGCTGTCGCTGTCGCCGGTGCCGCCCGGCCGGTCCGCCGCGGGCAACGGGACCGTCGTCTCCCAGCGTGTTCCCTCTCCGGCGGAGGACGCGTCCGGAGAGGGCTCCAGTA
Source organism: Streptomyces sp. NBC_01635 (assembly GCF_045209715.1). Lineage (NCBI taxonomy): Bacteria > Bacillati > Actinomycetota > Actinomycetes > Kitasatosporales > Streptomycetaceae > Streptomyces > Streptomyces sp. NBC_01635. Next base: position 8,494,188 of record NZ_CP109277.1, read on the forward strand.
CGGCGTGCAGCGCGCCCCCGCCGCTGTCCGCGCTCCGTACGCCCAGGGTGAGCCGCCAGGTGCCGCCCTCGGCGAGGCACTGCCGCAACCGGGCGCCGAGCGTTGCGGCCAGGCGGGCCCGTTCGAGGGCCGGGACCCCGTGGCGTGCGGCGAGCCGCGCGGCTGCCGCACGCGCGGCTGCCGCATCGGTCACGCTGTCGATCTGCCGTGTGTCGGTCATGGACGGTCCGGTGGGGAGGAGGTCATGACGGCCACCGCGGTGTCGTCCCGCACCGGACGGGCGGCGCTGCCCGCGTCACGGATCACCAGGGCGGCCGTCACGGCCGGGTCGGCCGTCGCCGTACCCGGATCCGATGGCGGGGTCCAACGGCTGGGCAGGCCGTCGGAGTGCAGGAACAGCACGCTGTCGGTGGACCACGCGAACTCGTCCTCGCGGACGGTGCCGGGCCGGTGGACCCCGACGATGCCGGGCCTGGAGAGCAGGGCCCGCCACCGGTCGCCCTCACGCACCCGGGCCCCGATGTTGCCGATCCCGGCGAACCACAGCCGTCCGGACCGGGCGTCCAGCTGGGCCACCGCGACGGCCGCGCCCCGGGTGGCGCCCAGCTCCGCGTGCAGCAGGCGCAGCATCTCGGCAGGACCGAGATGGGGCCGGCCGCGCACCGCGTCCACCGCGGCGGTGGAGGCGCGGGCCGCCTCGGGGCCGTGGCCCAGCCCGTCGGCCAGCATCAGTGTGTGCCGGTCCCCGGACCTGACCCAGGTCCAGGCGTCCCCCGAGTGCTCGGCTCCGGCGTAGGGGACGTTGACTCCGCCGGCACGGATCACCGGCACCCGCGGACCGTCGTCCCGGCCGTCCCCGCCGTGCATCGGAGGCGTGCCGTGCCCCACGCGGGCCACCGCCACCGTGCCCCGGCCGAGGACGCTGTGCAGGCCGAAGTCGTCCGAGAGCCGCCGGCAGGTGCCGAGGCCCGCGCCCAGCGAGCGGGTCGTGCTGAAACCGTCCCGCAGTACCCCGGCCACATCGGAGATCCCGGGCCCGTGGTCGATCGCCGCGATCTGTACGACCCGTGCCTGCCCGCCCTCGCGCAGCACCGGCGGCTCCACCACGTCGACGAGTACCTCACCGTCCCGCGCGTGCTTGAGGAGATTGGTGGCGAGCTCCGTGGCCACCAGGGACACGGCCGAGGTGCCCCGCTCGTCGAGACCGGCCAGGGCCGCCGCCTCCTCGGCGGCGACGCGGACGTCCCGTACGCGGGTGGAGTCCCGCACCGGCACGTCCCAGACGCGGGGCATCAGCCCTCCTCCCGTGCCCGGGGAGGCCGGCTCACCCACGAGGTCACCCGCACCGTGGTTCCCGCCCCCTCCGCACTCTCGACCTCGAACTCGTGCACAAGGCGCCGGGCACCGCCCAGGCCCATGCCCAGCCCGTTGCCGGACGTGAAGCCGTCACTGAGCGCCCGCTCGAGGTCGGCGATGCCCGGCCCGGTGTCACTGAACGTCAGCCGCAGCCCATGGCCGAATCCGGCGGTCACCGGGGTGACGTCCAGCTGTCCGCCCCCGCCGTGCACCAGGGTGTTGCGTGCCAGCTCACTGGCCGCGGTGACCAGCTTCGTCTGGTCCACCAGACCGAAGCCGAGCAGGGCGGCCGCCTGCCGCACATGCTGGCGCACCCACATCAGGTCCATGTCCGAACGGATGGGCAGGCAGGCCTCGATCTCCGAGGCGGTGTACATCACGCACGCTCCCGGCGCATACCGCCCGCGTGCGACCGCACGACGGGCTGCTCGAGCAGTGCCATCGCGGCCTGGGCGTCGAGCGCGGTACGCAGCCCCGGCAGTGTCAGGCCCAGTTCCACCAGGGTGATGGCGACCGCGGGCCGCATTCCGGCCACCACGGTCCGCGCGGCCAGCAGCGACGCCTGCGCCGCGATCTCGGCGAGCACCCGCCCGAGAAAGGAATCGACGATCTCCACGCCGGAGATGTCGATCACCACCCCCGTGACCCCGGCGCTCACGATGGTCTCCGACAGGTCCTGCTGCAGCTGCTGAGCCGTACTGTCGTGCAGGTCGCCCTGGAGGGTCACCAACAGAATGTCGCCAAGTCTCAGCACCGGAACTTGTCCCGCTTCGGGGCGGGAGTACGCCTCGTTCACCGGCGGACCGCACTGCCGGCCGCGGGACTCGAGACAGCGACTCCCAGCTCGTTCAGACAGTAGCCCAAGGCGTCGGCGAGGCTCGCCCGGGTGAGTACGGAACCGAGATCGAGGCCCAGGTGGACCATGGTCTGCGCGATCGCCGGGCGGATACCGGAGACGACGCACTCCGCGCCCATCAGCCGGGCCGCCGCGACCGTCTTCATCAGGTGCTGCGCCACCAGTGAGTCGACCGTCGGCACCCCGGTGATGTCGAGGATCGCGAACCGCGCGTGCTGGTCGACCACCGCGTTCAGCAGTGTCTCCATCACCACCTGGCTGCGGGCGCTGTCGAGCGTCCCGATCAGCGGGACCGCGACGATCCCGTCCCACAGCCTGATGACCGGCGTCGCCACCTCCAGCAGTTGCAGCCGCTGCCGGTCGATGAGCGCCTGTCCCTCGCTCAGCGCCGTCTGCATGGCCACCACCCGCAGGGTACCCATGAGCGTGCTCAGCGTGGTCGTGCAGGCCCGCAGCTCCTCGGTCGGCCTCTCCTCCAGTTCGGAGGCGAGGAGCTTGTCGACCGGCGGCCACAGTGAGGCCAGTTCGTTCGACACCTGTGTGGCGGACAGCCCCGCCCGGGAACGGGACGCGCTCATCCGCGCCAACTGCTCCCGCACACCGGTGAATCCGGCGGCGTCCGAGTCCTCCACCCGCTGCGCGTCGGCGACTTGGGCCAGGGCGTCGACCACTGCCTTGCCTGCCTCGACCGCTTCGTCGCGTGAAAGGGTGAACACCGTACGGAACAGGGGTTCGTCCGCCCATCGCTGCGCTATCTGCTCGCGACTGCGCCGCAGGAAGTCCCTGACCTCGAGCGTCGGCGTTCCCAGCGGTCCGCCCGCTTCGTGCTCAGGCACCTGTGTCTCCTCGTCGTTTCCTCGTCGTCGTTTCCGCACCGATACCGCGCCGGGCCACGAAAGGGTGCCGAGACCTGGCCGGACGACCACTCTAACGAGGCTCCGGACCTGTGCGGCATCCCGTGCGGGAGTCGGGTCCTTGCGCAGGTGGCGGGCGCCGTGCGCCCGCCACCTGCGCCCGCGCGAGAGCCGCGGAGGTCCGACGTGACGGTGCACCGGACCTCCCCGGGTTCGGCTCAGGACTCCGGTCGTCCTGTTTCCGGCTGCTGTGACGCACCGGGCGTGCCGTCGACCCGCTCCAGCGCCTCCTCGGCGCTCTGGGACACCGGGACGGTGATGCTCACGCCGGTCAGGTCCAGGATGCGGCGCACCGCGGGCGTGGGGGAGATGATGTGCACGCTGCCCGGCAGTTCCCGGGCTTCCTGGTAGACGCGCAGGATGATGTTCATCCCGGACGAGTCCATGAAGGGGACCCCCGTCAGGTCCAGCAGGAAGTGCCGGCGCCCGTGATGGAGCTGGTTGGCCAGGTGGTGCTGGAATTCGGTCCCGGTGTCGGCGTCCAGGTCGCCCTGCACCGTGAACAGGGCGACATCCTCCCGGACCACGGTCACCTCCACGGACAGCGGGTTCAGGGCCATGGACACACATACCTCCCACGTCGAGCCGACGGCCGGGTCCGGCCGCACGTGCGGCCGCCTACCCCTGGATCACCAGGTCATGCCGGTCCGTGCGTGCAGGTCCGGTAGGTGGGATCTTCGGAACAGGACTGGACCTGTGCGGGTTTTGTGTCTTCGCAGGCCGAATGCGCCCGCTCCAGGCGGGTAGTTGGCTGCTGTGGAGACGGACGGAGCCGGAGAGCGGGTCCCGCCCGCTCCGGGATCGTCATCACAGGGGAGGAAAGGAGCAGCGTGCCCACGGACAGTATCTGGTCGTACGCGCCGGAGCTGGGTCCCGCCCAGGGGCAGGATCCGGACCTCACGGGATACACCGTCGTCGCGAGCGACGGCAGCACCATCGGCCATGTGGACCGGCAGGCCGACCATCACGCCATGCGGCACCTGGTCGTCGACACGGGCGTCTGGGTGTTCGGCCGGAGTCTCCTCGTACCGGTCGGCGTCGTCGCCGCCGTCGCCGCCGGCGACCGGAAGATCACCGTGTCCTGCACCAGGTCCGAGGTGAAGGCCGCGCCCCGGTTCAGGACCGACAGCGAGACGATGGACCCGGGCTACCTCACGACGGTCGGCGACTACTACTGGGCGCTGACACGGCCCGGGCCCCCGCCCGAGCAGGCTCCCGGCACCCAGGCCGGATGACCGTCGCCCGGTGATTCCCGCACCGGACGCCGGCCGGGGTCCGTACGGAGCCCGGCGCGGGCGTCACCGGGACAGGGGGCCGTCACCAGGGCAGGAACACATGGATGTCCTTGCCGTCGGCGGTGACGACCACGCTGACCTGATCGCAGAGCGTGTGGATCAGATGCCAGCCGATCCCGCCCCCGCCGCGGCTCGGCCTGAAGGGTCGGGGCGCGGGCTCGGTGGTGCTCGTGTCGTGCATCACCACGTGCACTCCGTCGAACGTCCTGCGCAGCCGCAGCCGGAACGGTCCCGGCGCGTACTGGACCGCGTTGGCGGCGAGTTCCGTGACCACCAGGAGGATGTCGTCCCAGTGTTCCGGGGCCGTCGGAGGGGAGACGCGGGCCAGGTCGAGGAGGAACTCCTCCGCCACCAGGCGTGCGTCGGTGACGTCGTGCAGCTCCCCGGGGAAACCGACGACGCGTTCCGTGATCTCCTCTGCGGCCAGTGACCTGTCCCTGTGCGGCTCGGATGCCATGTCGCCTTCCCTGCCCCGGCTACCACGGGCCAGTCATTCATGTGCCGTGTGTGTTCCTTCGTTCTCCTGGTCTGTGGGTTCCCGGGCCGCCGGACCCTACGCGCCCGTATCCATGGGAGCCGGGGGTGACGGGCACGTCACCCCCGGCGGTCAGCGGAAGACGTTGTCCGAGTCGTCCCAGACCGACGGCTCCTCCGGCAACGGCTCCCGCTCCGGACGGGAACGGGAGTGGTACATCGCGTCGATCTCCAGGGCGTAGTGCCGCACGATCTCGTCCCGGCGCAGTTTCATCGACGGCGTCAGCAGCCCGTTGGTCACGTCGAACGGCTCGGGCAGCACCCGGAACACCCGGATCGACTCCGGACGTGACACGCTGCTGTTCGCCGCGGTGACCGCCCTCGCGATCTCCTCACGCAACGCGTTCTCCTCCCGGGCCTCGCGCATGGGCGCGTCGCCGGGCAGTGAGAGAGCCCCGCGCCAGTGCGTGAGGAAATCCGGGTCCAGCGTGATCAGAGCCCCCACACAGGGCCGGTCGTCGCCCACCACGACGGCCTGGTGGACGAGCGGGTGCATCCGCAGCCGCTGCTCCAGGGCCGCAGGAGCGACGCTTTTGCCGCTGCTGGTGATGATGATGTCCTTCTTGCGGCCGGTGATCGTCAGATAGCCCTCCGAGTCCAGCCGGCCGATGTCCCCCGTGGCCAGCCAGCCACCGGCCAGTGAGGCCAGGGTGGCGGCCTCGTCGCCCGGGTAGCCCTGGAACACCGACGGTCCGCGCACCAGGATCTCCCCGTCCTCGGCGACCCGGATCTCGCTGCCCGGCAGCGCCTGCCCGACGGTGCCGGACTTCTCCCGGCCGAGCGGCTGCATCGTCACCCCGCCGCCGGTCTCGGTGAGCCCGTAGCCGTCGTGGACGTAGATGCCGATGCCCTCGTAGAAGAGGGACAGATCGCGGCTGAGCGTCGAGCCGCCCGAGGTGGCCCTGCGCACCCGGCCGCCCAGCGCGGCCCGCAGCCTGCGGTACACCGTCCGCTCGTACAGGGCGTGCTGCAGCCGCAGGTCGAGGCCGGGCCCCGACCCTCGTCCCAGCCGCTGCCGCTCCACGGCGGCGGCGAAGTCACGGGCCGTGTCGGCGGCCCGCTCGAACAGGGCCCCGCGGCCCGCTTCCTGCGAGGCGCGCAGGAAGTTCTTGTAGATCTTCTCCAGCAGTGAGGGGACCGCGTACAGATAGGTGGGCCTCAGGGTCCGCAGGGCCGAGGACAGGGCCTCCGCGCCGAGATCGGGCTCGTGCCCCATCAGCAGGCCGCCCCGCACGCACAGACCCTGGATCATCAGCCCGTACACGTGGGAGAACGGGAGGAAGGCGAGGACGACCGCCTGCTCACCCGGCTCCGCGGCCGTGTGGGCCCAGCCCTTCAGCAGGGTGTCGCAGGGGGCGGCCAGGTTGCGGTGGCTCAGCGCGCATCCCATCGCCTGCCCCGAGGTGCCGGACGTGTAGGCGATCACGGCCGTGGAGTCCGGCAGCACGATCCGGCGCAGTGAGTCGACCGTGGCCGGCGGTATGTACTCGCCTCGCGCCACCAGCTGGTCCAGCGCACCCGAGTCCAGCTGCCAGACGTGTCGCAGCCGCGGCAGCGCGGCGCACACGGACCCGACGGTCATCACGCCCTGCTCGTCCTCGACCACCACGGCGACGCATCCGGAGTCCCTGAGGATCCACTCCACCTGCTCCCGCGACGAGGTCGGATAGATGGGGACGACCTCGGCACCCACGGTCCACAGCGCGTAGCACAGGACCGTCCACTCGTAACGGGTCCGCGCCATGATCGCCACACGGTTGCCCGGGGACAGCCCGGAGGCGACCAGTCCCTTGGCCAGGTCGACGACCTGGTCGCGGAACTCCAGCGCGGTGACCTCCTCCCAGGATGCGGAGGCCGGATCGGCGCGGCGGGCGAGCATCGGCAGATTCGGGCTCTCGGCCGCCGTCTCGAAGAGGCTGTCCGCGAGGCCGCCCGTCAGGGGTGAGGCGGCCTGGGGAGCGAGAGCGAGGTCACGCATGCACTGCTCCTGACATGTACGGGCTGTGACTCGGCCGACGAGCGGAGTCATCGGCGGTGCCTGAATGTAGCCGAGCCGGAGCGTTCCGGGGCCGGATCGCCGGAACTGTGGCCACACTGATGATCACGCCGCCCCGACGGCCCGGGCCTGCCCGTACATTCCGCCCGTATCCCTCTTCCGCTTTCCCTCCCAGGCCTTGCGTCCCGGCGTTCTGCCGGGGCGCACCGCACCCGCGCCGGTCGCCGTCCGGGCGCGGGTACGGTGCGGGGGAGGGAAGGCCGCCGGGCCTCACAGGTCGTGCGGCACCAGCCACACCGTCGCGAGGGGCGGGAGGGTGATCCGGAGACCGCCGTCCTCGGGCTTGACCGGATCCGGGTTGGTGACGTCACCGCCGCCGTAGCGGGCCGCGTCCGTGTTGAGGACCTCCCGCCAGGCGACCACGTCCTCGGGCACCACGAGCCGGTGGCCGTGCCGGACGACGGGGGAGAAGTTCGACACCGAGAGCAGCGGCCGGCCCCCGGCGTCGTACCGCAGGAACGCGAGCACGTTGTCCTCGGCCGCGTCCACCGAAACCCAGCGGAACCCGGCCGGATCGGTGTCCCGCTGCCACAGCGCGTCCGTCGCCCGGTAGCGGGCGTTGAGGTCGCGCACCAGGTCCTGTACGCCGCGGTGGTCGCCCGCGGAGTGGTACGCGTCGTCCAGCAGCCACCACTCCGGTCCATGCTCCTCGGACCACTCGGCGCCCTGCGCGAACTCCTGCCCCATGAACAGCAGTTGCTTGCCGGGGTGGGCCCACATGAAGCCGAGGTAGGCCCGTGTGTTCGCCCGCCGCTGCCACCAGTCGCCGGGCATCTTCGACACGAGGGCCTGCTTGCCGTGCACGACCTCGTCGTGGGAGATCGGCAGGACGTAGTTCTCGCTGTAGGCGTACACCATCGAGAACGTCATCTCGTGGTGGTGGTACTTGCGGTGGACCGGCTCGTGGCTCATGTACTGCAGCGAGTCGTGCATCCAGCCCATGTTCCACTTCAGCCCGAACCCCAGGCCGCCGGTGTCGGTGGGCCGGGTCACCCCGCCCCACGCGGTCGACTCCTCCGCGATCGTCACCACTCCCGGGCACCGCCGGTACACGGTCGCGTTCATCTCCTGGAGGAACGCCATCGCCGCCAGGTCCTCCCGGCCGCCGTACGCGTTGGGCTCCCACTGCCCGGAGTCGCGCGAGTAGTCCAGGTAGAGCATCGAGGCGACGGCGTCGACGCGCAGCCCGTCGATGTGGAACTCCTGGCACCAGTACACGGCGTTGGCGACCAGGAAGTTGCGCACCTCGGTCCGGGCGAAGTCGAACGTGTACGTCCCCCAGTCCGGGTGCTCCGCCCGCCGGGCGTCCCCCGGTTCGTACAACGGGTCCCCGTCGAACCGGGCCAGCGCCCAGTCGTCCTTCGGGAAGTGGGCCGGCACCCAGTCCATGATCACCCCGATCCCGGCCCGGTGCAGGGCGTCGACCAGGTACTTGAAGTCGTCCGGGGTGCCGAGGCGGGCCGTGGGCGCGTAGAAACCGGTGACCTGGTAGCCCCAGGACGGGCCGTAGGGATGCTCGGCGACCGGCATCAGCTCGACATGGGTGAAGCCGAGGTCCTTGACGTAGGCCGGCAGCACCTCGGCAAGCTCGCGATACGTCAGCCCCGGACGCCAGGAAGGCAGATGGACCTCGTACACCGAGAACGGCGCCTCGTGCACGGACACCCGGGCGCGGCGCTTCATCCACGCGGCGTCGTCCCACGTGTGGTGCGAGGCCGTCACGATCGACGCGGTGTTCGGCGGTTCCTCCGCGAGGCGCGCCATCGGGTCGGCCTTGAGGGCCCGACCGCCGTACCGGGAGTGCACCTCGAACTTGTAGCGGGCGCCCTCGCCGATCCCCGGCAGGAACAACTCCCATACGCCGGACGAGCCGAGCGAGCGCATCGGGAACGCCGTGCCGTCCCAGCAGGTGAAATCGCCCGCGACCCGGACGCCCTGCGCGTTGGGCGCCCACACGGTGAAGCGGGTGCCGGTCACCCCCTGGTGGGTCATGGGGTGCGCGCCGAGCGCCGTCCACAGCTCCTCGTGGCGCCCCTCGCCGATCAGATGCAGATCCAGTTCACCGAGCGAGGGCAGCATCCGGTACGGATCGTGCACCTCGGCGGCGTCCTCGTCGCCGTACGCCACCGCCAGCGTGTACGCGGGGACCGCGTCCAGCGGCAGCACCCCGGAGAAGAGGCCGTCGCCCTCCGAGGCGAGCGGGGCGCGCTCGCCGCCGGTGACCACACTCACCGTGCGCGCGAACGGCCGCAGGGCCCGGAAGGCGATGCCGCCCGGCACCGGGTGGGCGCCGAGCAGCGCGTGCGGATCGTGGTGGGCGCCCGCCAGCAGGCGCCCCCGGTCGACGGGATCGAGGGCAGGTGCGGTCCGGTATGTCTCCGGGGCGGACGGGGCGGACCCGGCCGACTCGGGAAGCGGTGTGTCGTGCAGGGCCACGGCTCAGTCTCCTCTCACGGCGAGGCGCTCGATCGCCGCCATGGGTACGGGCAGCCAGTCGGGTCGGTGCCGGGCCTCGTACAGCACCTCGTACACGGCCCGGTCCGTCTCATAGGCGCGGAGCAGGCCGTGCTTCTTGCGCGGGTCCCAGCCGGCGCGGGCCGCGTAGCCCGCGCAGTAGGCCTCGCGACAGCGGCGCGCCCACTCCGGACGCCAGGGGCGGCGCTGGCGGGCGGCGTAGTCGAACGAGCGCAGCATCCCGGCGATGTCCCGCAGGGGGGAGTGGGCGCTGCGCCGTTCGGAGAGCGGCCGGGACGGCTCGCCCTCGAAGTCGATGACGAACCAGTCGCGTCCGGCCCGCAGTACCTGCCCGAGGTGCAGGTCGCCGTGGATGCGCTGGGCGGGCGGCCCGGGATCGCAGGTGGCGAGCGCGGAGAACGCCGCCTTCAGACCGGGGACGAACGGCTGGAGCACGGGCACGGAGTGCGCGGCGGCCGTCAGATGTTCGGTCATCCCCTCCGCCGTCAGCCCGTTCCCCCCGGGGCCGCCGACGGGGAAGGCCGCGCCGAGCGCCAGATGCACGTCCGCGGTGACCCGGCCGAGGGCGTGCGACTGCGCGGTGAAGTCGTCACCGGCGGCCAGCGCCGCCAGGGCCAGCGTCCAGCCGTCGGAGGCATCGCGCAGGAACGGCTGGAGGACGCCGAGCGTCGCCTTGAACGGATGTGTGGTGCGCAGCCAGGCCACCGGAGCGGGTACCCGGTGGCAGCCCTGCCGTGCCAGGGCGCCCGGCACCTCCAGATCCGGGTTGACCCCGGGCTGGATCCGCCGGAAGACCTTCAGGATGAACTCGTCGCCGTACACCAGCGAGGAGTTGGACTGCTCGGCGTCCAGCAGCCGCGGCACCAGCCCGGTGGGCACCTGCCGGGCCGCGTCGCCCTCGAACCGCAGCGGGCCCACCGCTCCGGGGTGCCGCAGCCGTTCCAGCAGCAGCTGCGCCGACCGCGGGTCGTGGAGCGCGTCGTAGACCGTGCGCCCGGCCAGTGGCCCGTCCTGCACCCTGCCGATGACCGCCCGGCCCAGACGCGGCGACGGGTGCTCCCGTACGCCGAGGAGGAGCTGGTAGCAGTCCCCGGCCCAGGGCGTGTTGCCGGGAGAGGGCACGCCGCCGTGGCCGGCGTGGACCAGCAGATGCAGACAGCCGGGGAACAGCTCCGTCATCGACAGCACATGGAGGTCGGTGACGGGCCGGTCCTTGCCGGCGAACCAGCGCTGCTCCGGCAGCCACTCGCGCAGCAGCCCGGCGAACGACTCCATGGGTTCGGCGGCCGCGCTTCGCGGACGCAGGAATGCGGTCCTCGTCATGGTGACGCCTCCTCTCGTCGGCGCACGGTCACAGTCGCCGGCCGATGCGGGTGCGGGCCGCGGCTCGGGCGAGCCGGAACCAGTAGAAGCCGTGGCCCCCCAGGGTCAGCAGATACGGCAGTTCGCCGACGGCCGGGAAGCGCACCCCGCCGAACAGCTCGACCGGGTGGCGTCCCTCGAAGGCGCTCAGATCGAGCTCGGTGGGCTGCGCGAACCGGGAGAAGTTGTTGACGCAGAGCACCAGGTCGTCCTCGTGCTCGCGCAGGAAGGCGAGGACGGCGGGGTTGGAGGAGGGCAGTTCGGTGTAGGTGCCCAGGCCGAAGGCGTGGTTCTGCTTGCGGATCTCGATCATCCGGCGGGTCCAGTGCAGCAGCGACGACGGCGACGCCATGGACGCCTCGACGTTGGTGACCTGGTAGCCGTGGACCGGATCCATGATCACCGGGAGATAGAGCTGTCCGGGATCGGACGACGAGAAGCCGGCGTTGCGGTCGGGGGTCCACTGCATCGGGGTGCGCACCGCGTCGCGGTCGCCGAGCCAGATGTTGTCGCCCATGCCGATCTCGTCGCCGTAGTAGAGGATCGGCGAGCCGGGCAGCGACAGCAGCAGGGCGTTGAAGAGCTCGATCTGGTTGCGGTCGTTGTCCAGCAGCGGGGCCAGGCGGCGGCGGATGCCGATGTTGGCGCGCATGCGGGGGTCCTTGGCGTACTCGGCCCACATGTAGTCGCGTTCCTCGTCGGTGACCATCTCCAGGGTCAGCTCGTCGTGGTTGCGCAGGAAGATGCCCCACTGGCAGCCCGAGGGGATGGCCGGGGTCTTGGCGAGGATCTCGGAGACGGGGTAGCGCGACTCGCGCCGCACGGCCATGAAGATGCGGGGCATGACCGGGAAGTGGAAGGCCATGTGGCACTCGTCGCCGCCGGCGGCGTAGTCGCCGAAGTAGTCGACGACGTCCTCCGGCCACTGGTTCGCCTCGGCGAGGACCACGGTGTCCGGGTACTGCGCGTCGATCTCCTTGCGCACCCGCTTCAGGAAGGCGTGCGAGGCGGGCAGGTTCTCGCAGTTGGTGCCCTCGGCCGCGTAGAGGTACGGCACGGCGTCCAGCCGGAAACCGTCGATGCCGAGGTCCAGCCAGAAGCGCAGGGCCGCCAGGATCTCCTCCTGGACCCGAGGGTTCTCGTAGTTGAGGTCCGGCTGGTGCGAGAAGAAGCGATGGAAGTAGTACTGCCCGCGGACCGGGTCGTACGTCCAGTTGGAGGCCTCGGTGTCGACGAAGATGATCCGCGCGTCCTGGTACTGCTTGTCGTCGTCCGCCCACATGTAGAAGTCGCCGTAGGGGCCGTCCGGGTCCAAGCGGGACTCCTGGAACCACGGGTGCTGGTCGCTGGTGTGGTTCATGACGAAGTCGATGATCACGCGCATGCCCCGTTGGTGGGCGGCGTCCACGAACTCCACGAAGTCGGCGAGGTCGCCGAACTCGGGCAGCACGGCGGTGTAGTCGGCGACGTCGTAACCGCCGTCGCGCAGCGGTGACTTGAAGAACGGGGGCAGCCAGAGACAGTCGACGCCGAGCCACTGCAGATAGTCGAGTTTGGCGGTCAGTCCCTTCAGGTCGCCGATGCCGTCGCCGTTGCTGTCCTGGAAGGAGCGGACGAGGACCTCGTAGAAGACGGCACGCTTGAACCAATCGGGGTCCCGGTCCCTGACCGGAGTGTCCTCGAAGGTGTCCAGCACTGGTTCGTTGACAGTCATGACGCTCCTGACCCTCCGGTTCGCTGTGCGGCGGGCGGTCGCTGGACGTGCAGGACGTGCGCAGGAGTCCGCCCCGGCTCCAGACGCACGTAGTTGGTCCTGCCCCAGTGGTAGGTCTCGCCGGTGAGTTCGTCGCGTACCGGCACCGACTCGTGCCAGTCCAGGCCGAGTTGCGGCATGTCCAACGAGACCGTGGCCTCCTGGGTGCGGTGGGGATCGAGGTTGGCGACCACCAGCACGGCATCCGCTCCGCTGCGCTTGCTGTACGCGATGACCGCGTCGTTGTCGGTGTGGTGGAAACGGAGGTTTCTGAGCGCCTGGAGCGCGGGGTGCTCCCGGCGGATGGTGTTGAGGCGGGTGATGAGGGGGGCGATGGTGCGGCCGTGTCGCTCGGCGGTGTCCCAGTCGCGGGGGGTGAGCTGGTACTTCTCGGAGTTCAGGTACTCCTCGGAGCCCTCCCGCAGGGGGGTGTTCTCGCAGAGTTCGTAGCCGCTGTAGACGCCCCAGGCGGGGGAGAGGGTGGCGGCCAGGACGGCGCGGACCTCGAAGGCGGGACGTCCGCCGTGCTGGAGGTAGGCGTGCAGGATGTCGGGGGTGTTGGTGAACAGGTTGGGCCGCATGTAGCAGGCGGCGTCCCCCGACAGTTCGGTGAGGTGGTCGGTCAGTTCCTGTTTGGTGGTGCGCCAGGTGAAGTAGGTGTAGGACTGCTGGAAGCCGATCTGGGCCAGGGTGTGCATCATCGCGGGGCGGGTGAAGGCCTCGGCCAGGAAGATGACGTCGGGGTCGGTGCGGTTGATGTCGGCGATGACGCGTTCCCAGAACGCGACGGGTTTGGTGTGGGGGTTGTCGACCCGGAAGATGCGCACGCCGGTGTTCATCCAGTGGCGCAGGACGCGGCAGGTCTCGGTGTGCAGGCCCTCGGGGTCGGCGTCGAAGGCGATCGGGTAGATGTCCTGGTACTTCTTGGGCGGGTTCTCGGCGTGGGCGATGGTGTTGTCGGGGCGGTGGTGGAACCACTGGGGGTGTTTGTGGACCCAGGGGTGGTCGGGGGAGCACTGCAGGGCGAAGTCCAGGGCGATCTCGAGTCCGTGGCGGGCGGCCCGGCGGACGAACCAGGTGAAGTCCTCCGGGGTGCCCAGTTGGGGGTGGACGGTGTCGTGGCCGCCCTCGGGGGAGCCGATGGCCCAGGGCACGCCGACGTCGTCGGGGGCGGGGGTGAGGGTGTTGTTGCGTCCCTTGCGGTGGGTGGTGCCGATGGGGTGGACGGGGGGCAGGTAGACGACGTCGAAGCCCATCGCGGCGATGGCGGGCAGCCGGCGGGCGGCGGTGCGCAGGGTGCCGTGCGGCACGGTGGGGGTGCCCTCGGAGCGGGGGAAGAACTCGTACCAGGAGCCGTAGAGGGCGCGTTCGCGTTCCACGAGCAGGGGCATCGGGTCACCGGCGGTGACCGGGTCCCGCAGGGGGTATCGGGCCAGTACCGCGTCCACCTCCGGCGTCAACGCCCCCGCCAGCCGGGTGGCGGGGGGCAGTGAGTCGTCCCGGAGCGTCTTCGCCGCGGTGAGGACGAGGGAGCGGCCGTTGCCCTTCGGTACTCCGGCCGCGGCCCGCTCGAACAGGTCGCCGCCCTCCTCCAGCACCAGACCCGTGTCGATCCCCGCGGGCACCTTGATCCGTGCGTGGCGCCGCCACGTGGCGACCGGGTCCCCCCAGGCCTCCACGCGGTAGGTCCACCGGCCCACGGCATCCGGGGTGATCTCCGCGCCCCACCGGTCGGTGCCCGGCGCCAGTTCCCGCATCGGCGTGAACGGCCCCGGCCGGCCCTCCGGATCCTTCAGGACGACATTGGCGGCCACCGCGTCGTGCCCCTCACGGAACACGGTCGCCGTCACCTCGAACGTCTCCCCGACGACCGCCTTCACCGGCCGTCTGCCGCATTCGACGGTCGGCCGGACATCCCGTACCGGGATGCGCCCGATGGCCCGGGTCGCCTTCATGGGTCTGTACCTCCGCCGTGCTCGACGCCGGGCCCGCGCCCGGTCGTGGGACGAAACTGAGGCGGGAAGGTCCTTTACCTTCCCGCCGGGGACCGCCGCTCGACCGCCGGCGGACTCCGCCTGGCCGCGGTGGCCGGACGAGGCCGGTCGTTCTGTTCCTGCAGGTAGGTGACGAGACCGGTGCGCAGGTACCGTTCGGCCGCGTCGGCCGCCTCCCGCGCGCAGCGCTTGCCCATCAGCACAGAGAGGGTGTAGCCCGAGTCCTCGAACGTCGTCCGTACCGTGAGGTCGGTGGGGGCGGCGAGCATCACACGTTCCCAGGCCCGGTAGCGACGCAACTGCCGGGCGACTTCGGCTCTGGCGGGTAGCAGCATGGCGCCGTTCACCTTTCCGGGGCTCGTGGGGGGACGTTTCTTCCGACGGCCGGGCGGCGGCCGTGCGCGCGAAGGACACGGCCCGTGACGGCGTTCGACGGTCTTCACACATGGTGCATGATCAGTAACTGTGCGTCCTGTTGAGCCTTGGTTCGGTGCGGCGGGCCGAGGACCGTCCGGGGTCGGCGCGAACTGCGCCCATCCGGCGCAACGGTCACCCCGGCCGTGCGCTCGTGTTGCACGAATGGACCAACCCGGTCACGCTGATGATGACTCAGAAGCGCCAGCCGCTCACTTTTCGTGTTCGGGGCTCGTCCCGCAGGGGCGAGGGGAAATGGGAGCTTCGCGGTGAGGAGCCAACGAAGATGAAGACCGCAGTGCCCTGCTGCTACCACCTCGACGTGGAAGTCAGCCCGGAGCGCCTGGAGCAGGTCGGCCGCATTCTGGCCGCCCACCTCCGGCACTGGGACCTGGAGAACCTGGTGGAGCCCGTCTGCCGCGGCACCGAGATGCTGCTGCGCGCCATCGACGAGCACGCCACCGACAAGAACACGTCGATCGAGATGTGGTGGAACGGCCAGCACCTCATCACCGCCATCGGGGGCCACGACCGCGCTCTGCGCCCCGACCAGGAGCTGCGCGGCTGCCTGGAGCACATCGCGGCCAGCAGCGACGGCTGGGGCTGCTGCGCCACCGCGACCGGCAGCAAGGTCATCTGGTTCTCGCAGCGGGCCCGCGCCGACGAGCGTGTCCCGCTGGTGCCGACCGGGCCGGATCCGAGGGTGAGCGAGGGCCTGAGCCTGCCCCGCGTGGTCACCGTCGCCCAGCTGGCCGGCCTGGTGCGTACTCCCGCCGGCCTTCTGGAGGCAGCCCGGTGACCCGGAGGAAAACCGGCAGAGGGGCGCCCGCGTGGAGCGGGCGCCCCTATCCGCTGGGCGCGGTCCATGACGGCGAGGGCACCAACTTCGCACTGTTCAGCGAGGTCGCCGACGGCGTCGAACTCGTCCTGGTGGACGACTCCGGCCGCCACACCACCGTCCCGCTGACCGAGGCCGACGGCTTCGTGTGGCACGGCTACCTGCCCGGCGTCGGACCCGGCCAGCGCTACGGCTACCGGGTGCGCGGGCCGTGGGCCCCGGCCGCCGGGCATCGCTGCAACCCGGCGAAGCTGCTCCTCGACCCGTACGCCACGGCCGTGGACGGGCAGATCGACAACCACCCCTCGCTCTACGAACGCCGTCCCGACGGCCCGGACCCGGCGGACAGCGCCGGACACACCGTGCTGGGCGTGGTGACCGACCCGGCGTTCGACTGGGGCGACGACACCCGGCCCGGCCGGCCGTACGCCGACACGGTGATCTACGAGGCCCATGTCAAGGGCATGACCCGCACCCACCCCGAGGTCCCCGCCGAACTGCGCGGCACCTACGCCGGACTGGCGCACCCGGCGGTGGTCGACCACCTGACCTCGCTGGGCGTCACCGCGGTGGAGCTGATGCCGGTGCACCAGTTCGTCCAGGACGGTGTGCTGCAGAGCCGCGGCCTGGCCAACTACTGGGGCTACAACACCATCGGCTACTTCGCCCCGCACAACGCCTACTCCGCCCACGGCACCCGCGGACAGCAGGTCACCGAGTTCAAGACGATGGTCCGGACCCTGCACGCGGCGGGGCTCGAGGTGATCCTGGACGTCGTCTACAACCACACCGCCGAGGGCAACGAGAAGGGCCCCACCCTCTCCTTCCGCGGCATCGACAACTCCGCGTACTACCGGCTGGTGGACGGCGACTGGTCGCACTACTACGACACCACCGGCACCGGCAACAGTCTCCTGATGCGCCACCCCTACGTACTCCAGCTGATCATGGACTCGCTGCGGTACTGGGTCACCGAGATGCATGTCGACGGCTTCCGCTTCGACCTCGCGGCCACCCTGGCCCGGCAGTTCCACGAGGTGGACCGGCTCTCCGCGTTCTTCGACCTCATCCAGCAGGATCCCGTGATCAGCCGCGTCAAGCTCATCGCCGAACCGTGGGACGTCGGCGAGGGCGGCTACCAGGTGGGCAACTTCCCCCAGCTGTGGTCGGAGTGGAACGGCAAGTACCGGGACGCCGTACGGGACTTCTGGCGCACCGAGCCGCACACGCTCGGCGAGTTCGCCTCCCGCCTCACCGGCTCCTCCGACCTGTACGCGCACAGCAGGCGACGGCCCCGCGCCAGCGTCAACTTCGTCACCGCGCACGACGGCTTCACCCTGCGCGACCTCGTCTCGTACAACGACAAGCACAACACGGCCAACGGTGAGGGCAACCGGGACGGCGAGAGCCACAACCGGTCCTGGAACAGCGGTGCGGAGGGCGACACCGACGACCCGTCCGTGCTCGAACTACGGGCTCGCCGTCAGCGCAACTTCCTTGCCACGCTGCTTCTTTCGCAGGGAATTCCGATGCTCTCGCACGGGGACGAAGTGGGCCGCAGCCAGCGCGGCAACAACAACGCCTACTGCCAGGACAACGAGACCTCCTGGATAGACTGGAAGCTGACCGAGGAGCAGCGTTCCCTGCTGGACTTCACCCAGCGTGTCATCTCGCTGCGGATCGCCCACCCCGTACTGCGGCGCCGCCGCTTCTTCCACGGCGGGCCGGCGTCCCGCGCGGGCCGGGGCCTGCCCGACCTGGTGTGGCTGCTGCCGAGCGCCGAGGAGATGTCCGACGTCGACTGGCGGCGCTCGGACGCGCACAGCGTCGGTGTCTTCCTCAACGGCGACGCCATTGCCGAACCGGACCCGCGCGGCCGGCGCCTGGTCGACGACTCCTTCCTGCTGCTGCTCAACAGCCACTGGGATCCGGTGGACTTCCGTCTTCCGGCCGCCGCCTACGGTGAGCGCTGGACGGCGCTGATCGACACCGCCGACCCGGACGGCGTCCCCGACGAGTCGGAGTGCAAGGCCGGCACCGGGCTGACCGTGGGCTCGCGCAGCCTGGTGCTGCTGTCCCGGCCCTCGCACACCGCGGAGTGAGGGACCGGGACCGCGGTCCTCCCGGGAGACGGGTCCGGGAGGACCGCGGGCGCCCGGCCGGAGTCAGCCGCCCCGGCGCGCGGTCACCGTGAACACGGCACCCTCGTTGTCGCGCAGCACGGCCTCCTCGTCGCGCAGGGTCACCACGCTGCCGCCGTGCCGCTCGGCCGCGCGGACGCAGGCGTCCACGTCCGGCACGCTGAAGTGCACCTGCCAGTGGGGCCGGATCGTCGGATCGGGCGCCGATCCCAGTGCCCCCGACTCGATGCAGGCGAGCACCTGCCCGTCCCCGCGCAGCACCACCTCGTCGCCCTCGTAGACGACCTCCGTGTGGCCCGTCCCCGTCACACCCCAGTCGAAGACCTCGCCGTAGAAGATGGCGGCGTCGAAGGCGTCCCGTGTGTGCAGCCTGATGAAGGAGGGCTGGGACCGCTGCCAGCTGAGCCAGTCGGTGGACAGCTCGCCCTCCCACACCCCGAAGGTCGCGCCGTCCCGGTCGGCCAGCAGCGCCGTGCGCCCCGGGGGCAGTGAGATCGGGCCGACCGCCAGAGTGCCGCCGCGTTCCTGCACCCGCGCCACCGCCTCGTCCGCGCTGCGCGCCGCGAAGTACGGGGTCCAGGCCACGGCCATCCGCCACATGTCGGCGACCGCGGCGACGCCCGCCACCGGGACGCCGTCCGCCAGGGCGACCCGGAACCGCTCGTCCATCCTGACGGGGCGCCATCGCCAGCCCAGCACGGCCCCGTAGAACTCCTCGGTCGTCCCCAGATCGCGGCTGGTCAGACTCACCCAGCAGGGTGTTCCGTACACGGAGTGCGTCGAGAAGACGTCCGTCGTGCCGGAGGGGGAGGGCATGTCGTGGTTCATCACACTCGCGTCCTGATCGCTGATCTCGTCGGCCGGCAGTGACCCGCCGACTCCAGTGTCCGGCCTGTACGGCTCCGGGCGCCTGCCGAGTACCCCGACGGCGGTACCCGGTCCCGTGCGGCAGGGGCCATGGAGACGTCCGGTGGCACAGGACGGGACGAGTGACGACGATGGAGGAGCCGGACACTCGCTGAAGGCGCCCGAACACGGGTGCGTGCGGCACGGAAGCGGCACACCGGACCCGGAGGTGACCATGCCCACGGAGGGGGAAGCGGACCGGATCCTTCAGCTGGAGGAAGAGGTGCAACAGCTGAAGGAGGCGGTCGTCTCGCACGCGGTGGTGGACCAGGCGATCGGAGTGGTCGTCGCCCTCGGGCGGGTGTCGCCCGATCAGGGGTGGACGGTGCTGAAGGAGGTCTCCCAGCACACCAACGTCAAGCTGCGCGACATCGCCGCGACGATCGTGGCCTCGGGACGCACCGGTGTGCTGCCGCCGGGGCTCCGTGCGGAGCTGAGGAAGGCCCTGGACCGGGTCGGTGCCCCGGGCTGCCCGGACGCCACCGGCTCGGGCGTCCCGGTCCGTCCCGCCGGTCCACCCTGCGCCCGGGACGCGGTGGCCGGACCGTGACGGATTCGGCCGGACCGGTTCAGCCGGCCTCCGCCCGCAGTTCCTCGCGTACCTGCGCGAAGCAATTGCTGAGCAGGCGGGACACATGCATCTGCGAGATGCCGAGCAGCTCGGCAATGCTGCTCTGTGTCATGCCCCGGAAGAACCGCAGATAGAGGATGAGCCGCTCGCGCTCCGGAAGCGCCTCGAGGCAGGGCCGGACCGCCACCCGGTCGACGACCGTGTCGTACGCGGGGTCCGGGCCACCGAGCGAGTCCCCGAGCGCGTAGCCGTCCGTGCCCGGCATCTCCGCCTCCAGCGACAGCGCGGAGAAGCACTCCAGGGCCTCCATGCCGGTGCGTACCTCGTCCTCGGTCAGCTGCGCGTACGCGGCGATCTCGGCGGTCGTCGGAGCCCGGCCGGGAGTGGTCTGCGCCAGCTCCTTGGCGGCGTGCCGCACCCGGTTGCGCAGGTCCTGGACCCGGCGGGGCACGTGCAGGGTCCACATGTGGTCACGGAAGTGGCGTTTGATCTCCCCGGTGACGGTCGGCACGGCGTAGGCCTCGAAGGCGGTGCCGCGCGCCGGGTCGTAGTGGTCGACGGCCTTGACCAGGCCCAGGGCCGCCACCTGGTACAGGTCCTCCAGCGCCTCGCCGCGCCCGCGGAAGCGCACGGCGATCCGCTCGGCCATGGGCAGCCAGGAACGGACGAGCCCGTCCCGCAGCGCCTTGCGCTCGGGGCCTTCCGGCAGCCGGGCGAGGCGGACGAAGTCCTGGGCGGTGTCCGGGGCGTCGTGGTGAGGATGCGGCTTCGTGGTGCTGCCGGCGATACGCATGACGCGCACCTCCCTGAGCAGGTACCGGGTGGACGGGCACCGTGGGAGCGCGGACTCGGACCACACGGAGAAGACCCGGGGCGGCGAGCCGGTTCCCACGGTCGTGCCTCCGGTCCGAAGCACTGAACCACTCATTCCCCGTATTGCTGTGGTGAAACGATTCTCCGAATTCGGGGCGGGGAATGCGCGGGGAATTGAGGGAGTCGCACGCTCTGAAATCGGGGGAATTCAGTGCGTGAAATTCCGGAGGCCGGTGGTGCCGGTGGTACCGGTGGTGCCGGTGATGAGGCTCCGAGGGCCGGCGGCGCGGAGCGCGCCCGCCCCGGCCCGGTGATCGTCCGGCCGGGGTGAGGAGAGCGGCGGGGGCGACGTGATGTACGGCACGCCGTCGCGCGGGCCGGGCGGAGGGTCCGGCGGATCGTGCCAGCGCAGCGCTTGATCGGTGGTCGTCGGGGACGAAGCGCCCGACCACGGAGCATTCCGCTCATTTGACAGTGCCCCGAGCCCACAGATAGGAAACAGCGACAGAAGTCGAGAGGTGCACCGTGTACGAGCCGAACGTGGTCGGGGACTGGCAGGAGTACGACGAACATGCCGGTCTGCGGGTCCGCGTCCACCGTCTGGAATCGGGCGAGCCGCCCCGGGGACGGGACGACGCCGCCCAAGGGCTGACGTACTTCAGGGTCCGCGTGACCGTCGAGAACCGCGGCGAGCGGAACGTCGGAATTCATCTCGAGGACGGTCAGGTCGACGTACGGATCGGCCCCGACGGGGAGAGCGCGCTCCTGGACTGGCGCAACTCGCAGTTCATCGAGGGATTCGACGTCTATCCGCTGCGCCGGGCCACCGCCGTGCTCTACGCGGCCGGCCCCGAGGCGTCCCTGAGCCATGTCGACGTCCAGGTGCAGTTGCGGGTCGACGAGGAGTGGACCGGCCGTCGTCTGTGGTCGGGCGGCATCGACGTGCACGAGGGGCCCGCCGTGACTCCGTCGGGCGGTGTCCGGGAGGGCCTCGCGCATCAGATCGGCGTGTTCCTCCAGGAGCAGGCCGAGGAGGGCACCGCCTGAACCGGCGTCAGTGCGGGATCCCGTCGATGAGCTCGCGGGCACCCTGACGGAGCAGGGCGACCGCGACCGAGGTGCCGAGCGTCGCCGGATCCAGCCGGCCGGCCCACTCGTGGGCGTTCAGCCGCACCTTGCCGTCCGGGGTGAAGACACAGGCCCGCAGCGACAGTTCGCCGCTCCGGTCGACCCGCGCGTATCCGGCGATCGGGCTGTTGCAGTGTCCCTGCAGCACATGCAGGAACATCCGCTCGGCGGTGGCCTCCCGATGTGTTTCCGGATGGCCGAGGGTGCTGACCGCGTCGATGAGATCCGTGTCGCCCTCACGGCACTGGAGTGCGAGGATGCCCGCGCCGATGGGCGGCATCATCGCCTCGGGGGAGAGGAGCTCGCTGATCACGTCGCGGCGGCCGATGCGCTCCAGGCCGGAGACCGCGAGCAGCAGCGCGTCGGCCTCACCCGCCGCGAGCTTCGCCAGCCGCCGGTTGGCGTTGCCGCGGAACGGTACGCACTCGAGGTGCGGATGGGAGACGGCCAGCTGCGCGACACGGCGCACCGAGGAGGTGCCGATCCGGCTCCCGGCCGGCAACTCGTCCAGGGTGAGTCCGTCCAGGTGCACGAGGGCGTCCCGGACGTCGTCCCGCTTCATGAACGCGGCGAACACGGTCCCCGCGGGGAGCGGGCGGTCGGCGGGCACGTCCTTGACGCAGTGCACCGCGAGATCCGCCTCGCCGGTCAGCAGCGCGGCGTCGACCTCCTTGGTGAACGCGCCCTTGCCCTCTACCTGTGCCAGGTCGCCCAGCCATGTGTCGCCGGTGGTCCGCACGGGGACGACCGCAGTGCGCACACCGGGCAGGATGTCGGCCAAGTCGGCCCGGACGCGCTCCACTTGGGCGAGCGCCATGGGCGAGTCGCGGGAGACGATACGGATCAGTTCGGGGACGGACATGGCGACACGATAGACCCTTCGGCTCGAGCGCCCGTGCAGAGCGGGCCGGTTCGGGAGCCCGGACGGCGGATTCGTCCGGACTCCCGGTGACGGGTGGTCAGGTGTTCGGTCCCGGAGGGGTTACCGGGTCAGGCGTTCGGGTCGAACGGGATGCCCGACGGTTTCGCCGCGGCGAGATGGGAGGCGAAACTCCCGTCCTTGAGACCGAAGTTCGCACTGCCGAAGTTGTGCTGGACGAGCTTGTCGCGCAGCCCGGCCGGATACCCGTCCCAGCCGACCAGCGCCGGGTACTGCCAGGTGCCCTTGTGGTTCTCCGGCGGTTCGTCGCCGGTGCTCGCGAGCCGGAAGCAGTGCGTGCTGATGCCGTCCTTGTGGTACACGATCTTCGGGTGCGTCCCGTCGAAGCGGACCGCCGACCTCGCGTGGATCGAGAACGAACCGTGGTTGGAGGTCGAGACGTACTGGGCCGTGTCGTTCTGCACCCACACCACGACGTGCTCCCAGTCGTGGCGGTGGCCGCCGAGGCTGACGCCCGGAAGCGCCTGGTCCTTCTCGAAGTACAGGGCGTAGACGATGGCGCACCAGCCGTTGTTGCACTTCGAACGCGAGTAGCCGTTGGTGCTGTCCAGGTCCGGGGCGTCGCGGCAGTTGCCGTTGAGGGCGCCCGTCGGGTTGAGTCCGGGGTTGATCGCGCCGTCCGGGCCGATCGCGGGTGTGGGGTAGCACCCGTCGGTGTCGTAGTCGTAGGCGGGCTGGTACGTCCGGTCGAGAGTGCCGGCGTCGGCCGGCAGGGCCGGTGGTGGTGCGGCGAAGGCGGTGGCGGGGAAGGCGATGACGAAGGCGAAGGCGCCGGCGAGACCGGTCAGCCATCTCCTGCGGTGCGTTCGGAAGGTACTCGACGACACTGCGTCCTCCTCGGAATCCGGGCGCAGCCCAACGGCTGTGGGGGGCAAGGGCGTTCAGCATCGCGGTTAGACGCGTCCATGCCAAGGGTCGTGGGCGTACCAAGGGTGAAGCGCTGCCCAACACTCGTGGAGCCGCTGCCGGATCACTCCCCGGCGTCCGGAACGCCGGCGGCCTCCTCCTCGGGGAGAGGGCGGGCCGGAGCCGGATCCGGAGCCCCGGGACGGCCGGCCGGCATGCCGTGCCGGGTGCGGGCGTCGCGGTGCGCTTCGCCGACCGGCAGCGGCACCCCCGGTGCGCGCCCGTGCGATCGGCGGCAGGGATGTGGCGGGGTGCGGGCGTCCGGGCGCCCCGTCGCGCGCTGTCGCCCCCGGTCTTGCCCGAACGGTGCCCCCTGGCGGGCGGAGCGGTACGCTCCGTGCCCCCATGGATTGATTGAGTTACGCAATGAGATGGTAAAGTGGGCGCATGCACGCATCCTCGGTCCCCGACATTCCCGCCTCGCCGGAAGTGGCCGAGATCGAGCGCGCGCTCATGCGCATCACCTATCTGGGCTCCCGCGCCCGCCAGCACGAACGGCTGATGGCCATGGCGGGCGTCCCCCTGGACCGTGCGGCCGTCGCGCTGCTGCGGCAGGCGGCCGACGCCGAACCGATGCGGCCGGGCGAACTGGCCGCCCGCCTGGGCGTCGAGGCGTCGCACGTCACCCGCACCGTGCAGCAACTGCAGAAGTCCGGCCACGTCACCCGGGTCCCGGACCCCGACGACCGCCGCGCCCACCGCGTCGAACTCACCGAGACGGGCCGGGAGGCCATCACCCGCATCCGTGAGGTCGGGGCGCGGGCCATGCAGGTGGCTCTCTCCGACTGGTCCCCGGCGGAACTGCGGCAGCTCGCCACGCTCTTCCACCGCATGGTCGACGACTTCCTCGCCCACGCCGCCGAAGGAGAAGCGGAACCGCGCGGCGCCACCCCGGCCGGAGCCGCCTGACACGCTCCCGACCCGGTGACCCCCTGTACTTACCGTCCGGTAATGTCGCGGGGCAGGCCACCGGAGGAGGAACCGTGTCACGGTCCGATCGCTCACCCCTGCTGCTCGCCGGCCTGCTGGCCGCCGCGGGCACCACCCACTTCACCGCCCCGCGCCGGTTCGACCACATCGTGCCGCGCTCCCTGCCGGGCTCGCCCCGGGCCTGGACCTACGCCAGCGGTGCCGCCGAGCTCGCGCTGGCCGCCGGAGTGGCGCTGCCGCAGACCCGTAGGGTCGCCGCACTGGCCACGGCCGCCTTCTTCGTCGGGGTCTTCCCCGCCAACGTGAAGATGGCTGTGGACTGGCGCCGCCGCCGCCCCGCGCCGCAGCAGGCAGCCGCCTGGGGCCGACTGCCCCTGCAACTGCCGCTGGTGCTGTGGGCGCGAGGGGTCGCCAAGAGCGCGGAGCGTGCGGCGTGAGCGGGAGGCCGGAGAAGGGCGACACGGTCGAGGACTTCGCGCTCCCGGACGAGACGGGCACCGTCCGCGGGCTGTCGGAACTGCTCGCCGAGGGGCCCGTGGTGCTGTTCTTCTATCCGGCCGCGCTGACCGCCGGCTGCACCGCGCAGGCCTGTCACTTCCGCGACCTGGCCGCCGAGTTCGCCGCGGCCGGCGCGCGGCCGGTGGGCATCAGCGGTGACGCCGTCGAACGGCAGGCGGAGTTCGCCGGACGGCACTCCCTCGGCATGCCCCTGCTGTCCGACGCCGACGGCGCCGTCCGCGAGCGGTTCGGGGTGAAGCGGGGCATCTCCCTGGCGCCGACCAAGCGCGTCACCTTCGTCATCGGGCAGGACCGCACCGTTCTCGAGGTCGTGCGCAGCGAACTGCGGATGAACGTGCACGCCGACCGCGCGCTCGCCGCACTCCGCGACCACCGGGCGTGACCCGCGCCCGACGGGCGCACGGCCCGCAGCGGCACACGTGGTCCGACTGCGGGCCGCGCGCCCGTCAGGGGGCGGCGGTCAGAACTCCTCGTGCACCTCCGGGTCCCCGCCGATCCGCCGGTGGGCCCGGTCCGTGAGGGTGCGCATCTGGGCGTCGTCCAGCGTGAAGCCGAAGACATCGAGGTTGGCGCGCTGCCGCTCGGGGTCGGCCGACTTGGGCACGGGCAGCGCCCCGAGCTGGATGTGCCAGCGCAGCACCGCCTGGGCCGGGGTGACCCCGTGGGCCTCGGCGACGGCGGCCACGGCAAGGTCGCCCAGGAGCTGCGAACCCCGGCCCAGCGGGCTCCAGCTCTCGACGAGCACGCCCTTGTCCGCGTGGTGGGAGCGCAGCTCCTCCTGGGGGAAGAACGGGTGCAGCTCGACCTGGTTGACCGAGGGCAGCACCCCGGTCTCCTTCTCCAGCCGCTCGATGTGGGCGGGCGTGAAGTTGGAGACGCCGATCGACCGTACGAGACCGTCCTCGCGCAGCTTGATCATGGCCTTCCAGGAGTCGACGTACTTGCCGACCCGGGGGAGCGGCCAGTGGATCAGATACAGGTCGACGTACTCCAGGCCGAGACGCGCGCGGGACTCCTCGAAGGAGGCGAGGGTCTCCTCGTAGCCGTGGTGGCGGCCGGGGAGCTTCGTCGTCACGACGACCTCCTCGCGCGGGACACCGGCACGGGCCACGGCACGGCCCACCCCGGTCTCGTTGCGGTAGTTCGTCGCCGTGTCGACGAGGCGGTACCCCGCCTCCAGGGCCGCGGCCACGGACTGCTCGGCCTGCGCGTTGTCCATCGGCCAGGTGCCGAGGCCGATGGCGGGGATCGTTGTGCCGTCGTTGAGCGTGTGGTTCGGGATGCTGATCACGAGGGGACCTTCCCGTTGACAGTGTCGTCTCTCCAGCCTCACCGACCGGGCGGCCGACGATCAACCTGACGGGCGGGCCGGACGGACGACACGGACGCATCCGAACCGGCACCGGCCGGGGACGAACGATGGAGGGGGCACGCATGACCACGGGCGGGAGCGACATGGACGGCACGAGGAGCATCGGGCGGCACACGGGAGGGGAGCGGCACGCGGGGACGGGGCCGGGCACGGGTCCGGGCGTCGAGGTGCGTCCGGTCGCCGGGCACATCGGTGCCGAGATCACCGGTGTCGACCTCGCCGACGAGCCCGGTGACGCCGTGATCGCCGCCATCCGGGCGGCGGTGCTGCGCTGGAAGGTGGTGTTCTTCCGCGGGCAGCGACTGGACCACGCAGGGCATGTGGCGCTGGCCCGGCGGTTCGGCGAGCCGGTCGTCCTGCCCCGGCGGGGCAAGGCCTCGCCGCCCGGCTTCCCGGAGGTCGAGACGACCGCCGACCGGCTGGAGCTCGGCGGACGGTTCGGCATGGAGCACGACGAATGGCTGCGGCGCCGCCGCCACACCCTGCTGCGCGGCTGGCACTGCGACCACGGCGCCCGGATCGACCCGCCCGCCGCGACGATCCTGCGCGCCCAGACCGTCCCGTCCTACGGCGGTGACACCACCTGGTCGAACCTGGCCGCCGCCTACGCCGGACTGTCCGCCCCGGTACGGGAGTTCGCCGACCGGCTGCGCGCCGAGCACCGGCTGGGGGTCGGCTACCTGCCCCGGTCCGGCGACGACGCCTATGTACGGCACCTGCTGGACCACCAGACCGCCTCCGAGTATCCCCTGGTGCGGGTCCACCCGGAGACGGGGGAGCGGGTGCTGTTCGTCAACGGCTACTACGTCGAGCAGATCACCGGGCTGTCCCGGCCGGAGAGCCGGGCGATCCTGGAGATGCTGCTGGAGCAGGCGACCCGGCCCGAGTACACGGTGCGTTTCCGGTGGGAGCCGGGGAGCGTGGCGTTCTGGGACAACCGTGCCACCATCCACCTCGCCCCGGGCGACACCGCCCACCTCGACCACCCACGGATCATGCACCGGGTGATGCTCGCGGGGGAGGTGCCGGTCGGCACCGACGGCCGCGCCTCGGAGCCGATCACCGGGACCGCACCCGGACACTGGTGACCGCCCGCCCGACGTGCTCCGCCCGACAGCCCCGTGCCGGGGACCGGTCACGTCAGCGGGATGGTCACCTCGTCCTCGACCGGCGGGGCGACCTCCTGCGCGAGGTTGCCGGTGGCGGCGTGGCAGCGCAGCCGGATCGCGTCCGGGCCCACGTCCAGCCGCAGGAAGCACTTGAAGAACGGCGGCGTGTAGGTGGCCGAACCGGGTGAGAACACCTGCGTGTGGACCTTGCGCACGGGCAGCCTGAACCGTTTGCCCCGGTCGGGCCGGCGGCCGGTCCCGAGCAGTCCGGCGACCAGCCGCATCCGCCGGGTGACCCGGGCCGGCGGGTGCGGCACGCGGGTGGGACCGATGCCGAGGCGTTCGGCGATCACGGCCGCCGCCTCGGCATCGGTGAGGGTGAAGAAGCGGCGCAGCCGCGTCCGGCGCGCGTAGAGCGCGCTGTAGAAGGCGAGGGAGTCGCCGCGCAGCGGATAGCAGCGGAAGTCCCGCTCGGTGACGCCGGCGACGTCGACACGGGGGATGGTGTGGGTGGCGTGCGTGAAGGCGCCGCCACCGCCCGCCACCACGTACTGGAGGGTACGGCCGTCGTCCAGACGGACCGGATAGCGCTGGTAGTTGTGGATGTCACCGCCGATCGCCGCCACATAGTGGTGGTCCGGGTCGCGGACGATGTCGTCGACGGTTCCCCCGCCCTCGACGGGACAGGGACGGTGCGCGCCGTCCACGTACAGCGGCGAGCCGGTCACGAGGATCTTCGGGCGCGGCCCCCGGGACACCTCCCGCAGCCAGGCTCCCTGCTCGGCGTCGACGGTTCCCAGCAGGCCGGTGTCGATGCCTATGATCCGCACCGGCCCCGCGTCGATCGCCCAGTACGGGCCCGGCTGCACCGCCCGCTGTTCCGGACCGGACCGCAGCTTCCGCGCCTCGGCCAGGCATTGCCCGTCGCCCGGGCGCGGCCGGTGCCACAGCAGGGAACGCAGCCACGCCCGGGTGAGGGGACGCGGGGCGGGCTCGGGCGGCAGGGGAGGGGCGTCGTCGCAGAAGACCCGCATGAACCCGTCGAGGTCCTCGTACCAGTCGTGGTTGCCGGGGATCGCGTAGATGGGCGCCCTGTAGTCCTGGTACGGGCGGAAGAACTTGTCGCCGTAGTCGTCGGCGCTGCCCACCGGATAGATCACATCGCTGGCAAGCACGGTGAAGGCGGTGTCCCGGCCCTCCTTCAACAGCCCCGGTACGACGGCGTACTGGGGCTCACCGCCCTCACCGGTGTCGCCGATGACGAGGAAGGAGAACCGGTCCGGACCGTCGTGCCGGATCACCTTGTCGGCGGGCGCGCCGGCCGCCGTCCGCTGGGCCACCCACCGGCTGCGGATGCGGCCCGTCGGGTCCCCGAGCCAGGAGGCCAGGACCCCGTTGCGGGCGGCCCACAGCATCTGCGGGTCGAACCAGGAGATCTTCTCGGCCCCGGGCGGCAACAGCCGCCGGTACTCGCCCCGTTGCCCGGTGCCCCAGCCGGCGCCCTCGGCCGTGTCGCGTGAAGAGTCTGACATCGGAGCACCGTAACAACGCTGCCGCGGACGGCCGGAGAACGGGTGTGGACAGCGGTATGCACGAACCTGGTCCGTTCCGATGAGACGTTGACCGCTTTGCTCGGTCGGTGCCCCCCGACAGGGCTCTCGGAGAGCGAGGTTCGGCAGGTTCGTCAGAGGGTTCGGTTCAACAGGTCCAGCAGTGCGGTCCAGTGGCGCTCGTCCGCCTCCTTGTCGTAGGCCGCGGTGTCCGCCTGCGTGTAACCGTGGCGGGCCCCGGTGTACACCTCGCAGCGGTGCCGGACCCCGGCCGCGGTCAGCGCCTGCTCCAGCCGCTCGATCTGCTCCTCGGGCATCGACGGATCCTGGTCGGCGTGACCGAAGTACAGCTCCGCGGTGATCCTGTCGGCCAGCAGATGCGGGCTGTCCGGCGCGTCCGGCGCCAGCCGGGCCCCGTGGAATCCCGCGGCGGCCGCCACCCGGTCCGGGTAGGTGCCCGCCGTGTGCAGGGAGAGCACCGCACCCATGCAGTAGCCGGTCACCGCCACCGGGCCGTCGGCCGCCGCGGGATGGCCGGCCAGCCACCGCAGGTAGGCGCCGGCATCGCGCATGGCGAGCTCCGGCGTCAGCTCCCGCAGGATCGGCCCGATACGTTGGAAGATCTCCGGCCGCGCCACCGGGTCGATGAACTCGGGCAGTTCGACCACCGGACTGCGCCCATGGCGGTAGAACACGTTCGGTACCAGGACCGTGTACCCGGCCTCCGCCAGCCGGTCGGCCATCGCCCGCAGCCGCGGCCGCAGCCCGAAGGCGTCCATGTAGAACAGGACCGCCGGCCGGGAACCCCCGTCGGCGGGATGCGTCAGATACGCGTCGGCGGTGCCGTCCTCGGTGGTGATGTCAACGGTGCTTCCCTGTACGGCGGTCATGGCCGGCTGGCGCCTCTCTGCGGGATGTCGGACGGGGCCGCCCCCGCGACGGGCGGGACGGATCATGCCCCATCGTGACATGTCCCGGGCCCGGCACTTCGGCTCTGCCCGGTCCAACACGGTTCAAGGTGCGCTTCTTTGGGACAACCTGCGCGCGCCCCGGTACGTTCGTCACCGCTCCCGCGGATCCGGCGGCCCGTATCGGGGCAGTTCACCGCGTCGCCCTCACTCGAACCGTGAGACGTCCCCCGCGCCCCGCCGTACGATTTCGGCCTCGCCGCCCGAGAAGTCGATCACCGTGGTCGGCTCGGTGCCGCAGTCCCCGGAGTCGAGCACCGCGTCCACCACGTGGTCGAGCCGGTCCTTGATCTCCCAGCCCTGGGTCATCGGCTCGTCCTCGCCGGGCAGCAGCAGGGTGCTGGACAGCAGGGGCTCGCCCAGCTCCGCGAGCAGTGCCTGGGTGACGACGTGCTCGGGGATGCGCACGCCGACGGTCTTCTTCTTGGGATGCTGGAGCATGCGCGGCACCTCCTTCGTCGCGGGCAGGATGAACGTGTAACTGCCCGGCGTGGACGCCTTGACCGCGCGGAACACGTCGTTGTCGATCCGTACGAACTGGCCGAGCTGAGCGAAGTCCCGGCACACCAGAGTGAAGTGGTGCCGGTCGTCCAGCTTGCGGATGGTACGGATCCGGTCGATGCCCTCCCGGCTGCCGAGCCGGCAGCCGAGCGCGTAACAGGAGTCGGTGGGGTACGCGATCAGGGCGTTGTCGCGGATGCTCGCGGCGACCTGGGAGATGGTGCGCGGCTGGGGGTTGTCGGGGTGCACGTCGAAGTACTTCGCCATTCACCGAGCTTATGCCGACCGCACGGCGGGACCGCACATCCCCGGCCGGGGCCGTCCGTGCCCCGGTCCCGTACCCGTCCGTTTCCCGGCCGTGGACCGTCCGTGTGCCGACGGCGTGTCGATGGTGTGCCGACGTCGTGCAGGGCTTCCCCTTCACCCCCTCCGCCCGGCATGAACCGGCCGCATGCGTGGGGTAACGTCCGGTGCCGGGCCGAAGAGACCCGGCGTACGAGGGGAAGACCGAGGTGGCAGCCCGTAAGGACGGAATCCCGCAGCCGGCGGCGGCCGGTGAACAGCCGGGGTGGGCGCAGGAACTGCTGGAGCACCTGCGGCCGGCGGGCCGCGATGTCCGCAGGGTCGTCGACTGGCTCGCCCGCACCGTGCACGGGTCGGTGGCACTCCGGGACGGCACCGGCACGCTCGTCGCCGGAACCGGGCTGGCGCTGGACGAGAACCTCGTCGCCGATGTCACTTCCGGCCGGATCGCCTCCGCGGCCTGGGAGGACGGCGAGCGGCACCTGCGTCTGGTGCAGATCGGGCACCCCTCCCGGACCTGGGCGCTGGCAGTCTCCCGGGACACCCCCTTCGACCGGCACAGTGCCGACGTCATCACGCACACCGCCCAGGTGATCGAACTGCTGCTGACCGCCGGTGAGACCACCGCGGCCGGGCAGCGGCTGCGTCGGGCCAGCGCCGACCTGCGGCTGGCGATCCTCCAACTGCTCATGGTCGAGGACACCGTCGCGGCCCGCCGGGTGGCCGCGGGGCTCTGGCCGGGCCTGCTCGAGGCCGACACCGCGTGCGTCTACGTCGTCGAGTCCGAGCCCGCCCGCCGTGACCGCCTCGCCGAGGAGGCCCTGGACAGCACGGAGGAGGAGGCACTGGTCGTGCGGTGCCCGGCGATGGACGGGCACGTGATCGTCGTCAGCCCCCGCGAGGCGACCGCCGGCGATCTGAAGTCCCTGGTCGAACGGCATCCGGACACCTTCCTCGGCGGCAGCGTCTGGCAGAGCCTCGCCCGGACCGCCACCGCGTACGGGCAGGCCGTCAGCGCCCTCGCCGTGGCGCGCTTCCGCCCGGACAAGACGGCGGTGTACGCGGAACGCACCCATCCCGAGCGGCTGATGGACCCGACGGCGCTGCGCGGCTGGACCGCCCGGCTGCTGCGCCCCCTGGACACGGTGCCGCACCACACACGTGCCGAGCTCCTCGCGACCACCCGTCTCGGCCTGGAGTTCACCGCCGTCAACACGGCCAAGATCCTCGGCGTGAGCCGCAACACGGTGCGTGCCCGGATGGAACGCGTCGAGAACATGCTGGACGCCGACTTCGACGACCTCACCGCCCGTGCCGTCGTGCACCTGGCGCTGCACACCCAGTTCAACCTCCAGGACGGCCAGGCGGGCAGCGCCTTCGAGGCGCCCGTCCCCGGACTCGCCCACCTGGTGTCCGGGCCCGCCGTACGCGCCTGGGCGGGAGAACTGCTGGAACGCCTGGACCGGGACGCCCGCCCCCTGCGCCGCACGCTGCGCACCTGGATCGCGGCCGGCGGCAACGCCGAGCGGGCCGCGCAGCTCCTGGGCGTCCACGCGCAGACCGTGCGCGAGCACGTACGCAGTGCCGAGCCGGTCCTGGAGCGCCAACTGCTGGCCGCCGGCACCGACCTGTACGAGGTCGTGCTCGCCCATCTGGCCCTGGGAGACCTGGAGACACCGGTGTTCGCGGGCCCGGTGCCCACGTCCCCACCAGGGTGAACGACGGTCCGCCGACCCCGTCCCGGCCGGCTCGCGCGGGGTGAAACGGGTCGTAACGGACTCAGTTGTGCACGGCTGAGTCCCGCGGCCGTCCCAGCGGGCACCGGTGCTATACACAGCCGCGCCGCCATTCACATAGGTTCGTCGTGCCGCGGGAGCACGACCGGAACGGGGGACCGGTCGCGCTCCCGTGCGCCGTGTACCTCTACGGTGTCCGCCGGATCGGCTCCGCCGTCCGCGACGACGACGCCGCCGCGATGACGGCGTCCAGGAGCGTGCGGGAGCGTCACAGGTCCTCGATCACGCGATCGGCACGGTCCCGCTCCACCGTCGGCTCGCTCACCAGGAGGGCCTCCGCCGTTTCGGACGCGTCCCGCACGCAGGGCGGCAGCTCGGCGATCTGCGAGCCGCACAGCCCGCCGCGTACAGCTCCTGGCTCCGTTGCCCCCGGTCCACCGCCGCCGGCCTCATCACCTCAACCGGTCCTTCCTCACCGACCCCGACCTCGTCGAGCGCCTGTACACCGGTGCTCCGGTCAACGCCGTCCGCAGGGAGGCCGCGATGTACACCGCCGGCCCCCGGACACACCGACTGTCCCACCCGTCACCGCCTCGGCCGCCTCGGCGGTCCCGGCGGTTCCGGCGGTCCCTGCCGTACGGCGGGCGCAGCGGGCCGCCACCGCTTCGAGTCGCCGGTCTCCGTGATGCACGGCAGCATGGCCCTCGTACGCAAGCCCCCGGCGGGACATGCGCGAGGCGCGCGGGCCCGGCCGTCGGGCGGCGGACGTTCAGTGAGCGGGCCACCGACGCGTGAGTGACCACGCGGTTCCTGGGAGACCGGGGACGCCGGGAAAGGGACACGGGGCTGCCGGGACACCGGAGCTCCCGCGCAGTCGAAGGCGACCGGCCCGCGGCCGTGCCACCGTGCTCCGGCCCGCCACCAGCCATGAGCAGCCGAAGGAGTCCACAGACATGACGGACGTTTCGAGCCGGGGTCCTGTTCCGGGCGACGACCGCAAGGTACTCACCAACCGTCAGGGCCATCCGGTCTACGACAACCAGAACCAGCGCACGGTCGGCGCCCGGGGGCCCGCCACGCTGGAGAACTACCAGTTCCTGGAGAAGATCAGCCACTTCGACCGGGAACGCATCCCCGAACGCGTCGTCCACGCGCGCGGTGTCACCGCCTTCGGCTACTTCGAGGCGTACGGGAAGTGGGGGGACGAACCGATCTCCCGCTACACCCGGGCCAAGCTCTTCCAGGAGCAGGGCAAGCGCACCGACCTGGCCATCCGCTTCTCCACCGTCATCGGCGGACGCGACTCCTCCGAGGCGGCCCGCGACCCGCGCGGCTTCGCGGTGAAGTTCTACACCGAGGACGGCAACTGGGACCTCGTCGGCAACAACCTGGGTGTCTTCTTCATCCGGGACGCGATCAAGTTCCCGGACGTCATCCACGCCCTCAAGCCCGACCCGGTCACCTTCGAGCAGCAGCCCCGGCGCATCTTCGACTTCATGTCGCAGACGCCCGAGTCCATGCACATGCTGGTCAACCTGTTCAGCCCGCGGGGCATCCCGGCGGACTACCGGCACATGCAGGGCTTCGGCGTGAACACCTACAAGTGGGTCGACGCCGAGGGCGGGACCAAGCTCGTCAAGTACCACTGGATGCCCAAGCAGGGCGTGCGCTCCATGACCGAGGAGGACGCCGCCAACGTGCAGGCCGACTCCCTCGGCCACGCCACCAAGGACCTCTACGAGGCGGTGGAGCGCGGCGACTACCCGGAGTGGGAACTGCTCGTCCAGATGATGGACGACCACGACCACCCGGAGCTGGACTTCGACCCGCTGGACGACACGAAGACCTGGCCCGAGCAGGACTTCCCGCCGAAGCCGGTGGGAAGGATGGTGCTGAACCGGATGCCGGACAACTTCTTCGCCGAGAACGAGCAGATCTCCTTCGGCACCGGTGTCCTCGTCGACGGCCTGGACTTCTCCGACGACAAGATGCTCGTCGGCCGGACCTTCTCCTACAGCGACACCCAGCGCCACCGCGTCGGCCCGAACTACATTCAGCTGCCGGTCAACCAGGCCAAGAACGCCGAGGTGCGCACCAACCAGCGCGACGGCCAGATGACGTACCACCAGGACGGCGCAGGCGAGAACCCGCACGTGAACTACGAGCCGTCGATCACCGGCGGCCTGCGGGAAGCCCAGTACCCGACGCACGACGACCAGGGCCCGGAGATCCGGGGCCGGCTCACCCGCAAGCGCATCCTCCGCACCAACGACTACCTCCAGGCGGGACAGCGCTACTGCCTGATGGAGGACTGGGAGCGCGACGACCTGGTCAAGAACTTCGTCGACCTGTTCTCCCAGTGCGACCGGGAGGTGCAGGAGCGCATGGTGTGGCACTGCCTCCTCGCCGAGAACGACCTCGGCCGCAGGGTCGGCGACGGCCTCGGCATCGGTCCGCAGGACATCGCCCATCTGAAGCCCCTGGAAGGCCAGGACCTGACGGACGAGGACCGCAAGCGACTGGCCAGCCTCGGCGACAACCCGCCGCGCGACGTGGAGGGACTCACCATGACCCACTGCGTCCCCGACGAACGGCATGTGGTGAGCCGCTGAGCGGTTCTCCCGGCGAGCAGCACGGTGTGCACCGGCGGCGGAAGACGCCGGTGCACACCGTGCTGCTCGCCGACGCGTTCCCGCCCGCCGTCGCCGAGGACGCGACCTCTCGTGGGCCGTCCCCGGTGCGCCCCCTCCACGCCCCGACATTCGCCACCGACCCGTCACGCGGGACGGTGAAAACGCCCCGCCCCCCGATCGAACGGGCCGGTGCCGGGGGACGACTCCGTTCATGACTGCATCGTTCTCCAGCACCCTCACTCTGCCCGCCTCCGTGTGCGACCAGGCCGCACAGCACCTGGAGCAGGCCGCCGAGCGGACCGTCGACGGGGCGGGGATCCCGTTGAAGGCGTTCCGCGCGGCGGCCGACAGCGACTACACCTTCCCCGTCGCCGTGGTGGAACAGGCCGCCGCCTGCCTGCTCGTCCTGGCCACCGAAACGGCCCAGACGGTACGGCCGTCGGCGCTGCGCGCCACCATCAGCGTCGCCCTGAACCTGCGCGACGCCGCCCAGGCGGTGCGCCGGCCCGCGCTCACCACCCGGTTCTGGTGAGGCCCGTCGGGCTCCACGGAGCAGGTGTCAGAAGCGCTGCCACAGGGCCGGCGTGCCGGCGGGCGCCCACGCGCTCTGGGCCTGGTGCGTCTGCAGGCACTGGTAGCGAACCCCGTCGCGGGTCACCGTGGTCCCGGCCGGGTAGACGCGGCCGGGGGCCCAGGCGTCCTCGGCGTCGTCCTGCGGGGCCGGTGTCGCGGTCCGCGCGAGCTCGGTGGTCAGGGTCAGACCGAAGTCGGCGAGGATCGGGTTGACCGGCTGGTAGAACGTGGTCCCGCCGCGCGTGCAGTCACCGGAACCGCCGGAGGTGACCCCCTGCGCCTGGGCGCCCGCGACGTAGGGTCCGCCGGAGTCGCCGGGCTCGGCGCAGACCGTCGTCCGGGTCACTCCGTCGACCGTTCCCTCGGCGTAGCTGACGCTGGTGTCGTGCTGCTGGATGGTCCCGCAGTGCCATCCGGTGGTCGAGCCGGACCGGCACACCGACGCCCCGACGAGCGCCTCCACCGAGCCGGTGACCTGCACCTCCTGGCCGTCCTGCGCCCTGACGCCCGGCGTGGCCGTCCACGTGTCGTTGGCGCCCACCCACGCCATGTCCCTGCCGGGGAAGACGGAGTCCTGGAAAGTGCCCTGGGCGGTCTGGTCGAAACCGGTGGTCGTGTCACCCCGGTCGCCGCAGTGACCGGCGGTGACGAAGCCCTGCTGCGCGTCCTCGGTCGCGGAGAAGCCGACCGAGCAGCGGGCGGTGTCGTTGATGTAGTAGGCGTCGCCGCCGGTGATGTCCTGCAGCAGCCGCGGCCGGACCGTGGAGACGAGGATGGTCACATCCTGGTCGTCGACCCCGGCGGCCTTGACGAAGGCGGCACCGGCCGACACCGCCCGCGCCTGCACCACGAGCCGGTTCGCCGGCACGTCCACGTACCACAGCGGGGTATCGGCGGTGTCGCGGGCGGCGGCCGCCGCGTCCAGTTCCTCCTTGGCGGCCCGGAGGTCGGCCAGCGAGCGGGCGACGACGACGGCCTTGGCGCCCTGGGCCTCGATGGCCGCCACGTCCTTGGAGTCGGTGGTCGCGACGTTGAGTTCCTCGGAGGCCGCCCCACGCACCCAGGCGCCGGCGAACCGGTCGCCCAGGGCGTTGCGCAGGACACCCGCGCGGGCGCCCGCCTCCGCCTCGTTGGCCGGCCGCGCGGACGCCTGCGCCGAGGTCAGGCCCAGGTCGCGCCGGAGTGCTTCGAGCATCGCCGCCGACGGGCGGTCGGCGCCGAGGGTTCGGGCCGCGCCGGACGCGGTTTCCACCGTCGGGTCCGGCTCCGCCGACACGGTGGAGGGGAGGGCTGCGAGGACGAGCGCGCCGAGCGTGGCCAGGGCCGCCCGTCGTGCGGACCGGCCATGTCTGTGGACCATGCGGTGATCTCCTTCGTCGTGGGGTGAAGCTGCCGCAGAGCCTCAGGTTTTTCCCGTGGCGCCCGTTGCGATGTCAGCGGCGACCCGCTTTCGCGCTTTGGTGACGCGAACGGGCGCCAAGTGCAGTACTGCGTACGGCGCCTGGGGTGAGGACCTGCTCCGCGTACGTTTTGCGCGCGTGCCACCTGCGTGTGGCCGCGCCCGACGCCCGCCGACCGAGGCCACGCTCCTGCGGGGCTCCGTCGCCGTCCGCGCTGTGCCCGGACCACCGGCCACGGTGCACAGCGGGTCGCGAGGGGGTGACGGCCCGGGTCCGGCAGCGCGCTCGACCGGGTGCTCCTCCGAGGGCCGGGGACCGCCGACATGCCGGGGCAGTCCGTGCGACCGGCGCGGCCGGGAACCGGGTCACCGAGCCGCCGCGGCTGTCGGACGGCCCGCGCGGATCCCCTCCGGTGCGCTCAGACTGGAAGAGCAGGGCCGGACCGCGGGCCACCTCCCGGAGTCCCGGCCGCCGCAGGCGGGCGCGGGTTCGCCCGAGGCCGAAGCCCGCCGGAACCGAGAAGGGGTGAGGACCGGCATGAAGGGCTACGGCTTCCACGGCCCCGCCACCCTGCGCATCGAGGACCTGTGGAGCAAGAACATCACCCTCACCACCGGGTCGGTCGACACCCGCTCCACCCCGACCCTGCTGCGGACGGCGGCGGCCGGCCGGTTCTCCGGCGGGCAGCTGATCACCCCCACCTTCCCGCTCGACCGCATGCAGGAGGCGTACGACGTCTTCGGCGACGCCGCCGAGACCGGTGTGCTCGAGGTCGTCCTGGGCGGAGAGCGGCGTGAGGTCGTCCCGGCGTACGCGGCCTGACG
Organism: Streptomyces sp. NBC_01635; assembly: GCF_045209715.1. NCBI lineage: Bacteria > Bacillati > Actinomycetota > Actinomycetes > Kitasatosporales > Streptomycetaceae > Streptomyces > Streptomyces sp. NBC_01635. Next base: position 8,531,858 of record NZ_CP109277.1, read on the forward strand.
GCCCGGCCTCCCGGTGCGGCCCGACGGCGGCCGTGGCTCCGAAGCTTTCGGACCCCGGACAGGACCGTTGGGCCCCATGCGTCGGGCAGCCCGGTGACGGACCCTGAAGAGGGGGCGCGCGAGGAGGTGACAACCGATGGGAAGGGCCCGTGGTGCGCGGCCCCGCAGGGTGTGGCTGTGGCGCTGGCGGAGCAGCCCGCTGCGCCGCCGCAGTGACGTGATCGAAGCCTGGCTGCTGCTCGCCACCCTTGTCCTCACCCTGTTCGCCGGGGCGGTCACCGGCCTGGCGGCGGCGGGGGCGGTGGACCGGTCCCTCGCGGAGCGCCGCGCGGAGTCCCACATCGTCTCCGCCGTGCTGGCCGAGGACACGGCCGACGCGCTGCCCTCGCCGGTGACCGAGGACGGCAGCGGGGACGGCCGCGCGTGGGTGAAGGTGCGGTGGAAGGCCCCCGACGGCACCAGCCGCACGGGCCGGGCCGAAGCCGGCCCCGGGGACAAGGCGGGCGACGTGGTCACCGTGTGGACGGATGACGCGGGACGTCTCGTCCCCGAGCCGCCCGGCGGAGCGGACGCACGGTTCCAGGCGGTCATGGCCGGCCTCACGGTCGCCGCCGCCACCGGGGGAATGGCCGTGATCGGCGGATGGCTCGTCCGGTCCCGGATGGGGCAACGGCGCTCGGAGGAGTGGGAGGCCGAGTGGCGGCAGGTCGAACCGTTGTGGCGAAGGCGGATGAGGGGGTGACCGGCTGACGGGCCGGTCACCGGCGTGCTGACGACCGGCCGGACCGTGCGAGCCGGCCGGGTACTGCCTTTCCCACCGCGCACTACTCGAGCGATCTGCGCAATTGCTAAATTTAGCAATTGCATACATGCTTGAACGCATGTCCGTCGTCGCGGGCCACCGAGGCTCGCGACGTCATCGCGCGACGGCGTGCCGTGGCCGCCGGGAAGTCGAGGGGTCGTGTCAGTACCGCCGTGGCTCACCGGAGCCCGGTCCCGCATCACGTCGCTGCTGCCCGGCCGGGACGACCTCGGCCGGATGCGCCGCAACCCGCGCCGGGACCTGCTCGCCGGTCTGACCGTCGCCGTCGTCGCCCTGCCCCTCGCGCTCGGCTTCGGAGTCTCCTCCGGACTCGGCGCGCAGGCCGGGCTGGCCACCGCTGTGGTCGCCGGCGCGCTGGCGGCCGTGTTCGGCGGCTCCAACCTCCAGGTCTCCGGACCGACCGGCGCGATGACGGTGGTCCTGGTGCCCATCGTCGCCGACCACGGCCCGTCGGGCGTGCTCACCGTCGGGCTGATGGCAGGCGCGATCCTGGTGGCGTTGGCACTGCTGCGGGCCGGCGGCGGCATGCGGTACGTGCCCGCGCCCGTGGTGGAGGGCTTCACACTCGGCATCGCGTGCGTGATCGGACTGCAGCAGATCCCGAACGCCCTCGGCGTGCCCGCCCCCGAGGGGGACCGGGTCCTGGTGGTGGCCCGGCGGGCGTTCGAGGAGTTCGCCCGCACCCCCGACTGGACCGCCGTCGCACTGGCGCTCTCGGTGGCCGCCGTGATGCTGCTCGGGGCGCGCTGGAGACCCGCCGTGCCCTTCTCCGTCCTCGCCGTGATCGCGGCCACGCTCGTGGTGCAGATCGGCGGACCGGACGGGGTGCGGCTCATCGGCGAACTGCCCTCCGGTCTGCCCGCCCCCTCGCTCGCCTTCGTCGACGTCGGCGCCCTCCCCGACCTGGTCGCGCCCGCCCTGGCCGTGGCGGCCCTGGCCGCACTGGAGTCGCTGCTGTCCGCCTCCGTCGCCGACGGCATGACCGTCGGGCAGCGGCACGACGCGGATCGCGAGCTGTTCGGACAGGGCGTGGCGAACCTGGCCGCGCCGCTGTTCGGTGGTGTCCCCGCGACCGGCGCGATCGCCCGCACCGCGGTCAACGTCCGCGCCGGAGCCACTTCACGGCTGGCCTCGCTCGCTCACGCCGCGGTCCTCGCCGGGATCGTCCTCACGGCGGCCCCGCTGGTGTCGAAGATCCCGCTCGCCGCTCTGGCGGGCGTCCTGCTGGCCACCGCGGTCCGGATGGTCGAGGTCGGCTCGCTGCGCGCCATGGCCCGTGCCACCCGCTCCGACGCGCTGATCCTCGTCCTGACGGCCGTCGCCACCCTTGTCCTCGATCTCGTCCTCGCCGTGATCATCGGTCTGGCCGTCGCGGGTCTCCTCGCGCTGCGCGCCGTCGCCCGGCAGGCGCGGCTCGCACCGCTGGCGCTCGACCGGGGCGACCACACGGAGGAGGAGCACCGGCTGCTCGCCGAGCACATCGTCGCCTACCGCATCGACGGTCCGCTGTTCTTCGCCGCCGCCCACCGCTTCCTGCCGGCACTGAACGAACTCGCCGGTGTACGCGTCGTCGTCCTGCGCCTGTCGCACCTGAGCGTCGTCGACGCCACCGGCGCTCTCGTGCTCAAGGACGCGGTGGCGAAGCTGAGGCGGCGCGGCATCGCCGTCATGGTCTCCGGTATCCGTCCCGGCCATCGTCAGGTCCTCGACTCCGTCGGGGCCCTCGACCTGCTGCGGCACGAGGGCCGGGAGTACGCCACGACCCCCGAGGCGATCGGTGCGGCCCGCGAGCACCTGCGACTCACCGGCGTCCTGCCCGCGGCCCGGGCCCCGGGACCGGCACCGCTGCCCGTGGGGGAGGCGCTGTGACCCGCGCGCAGCCCGCTCCGCCCCCTCCGCGGCACAGGCGGAGCCCATCCGCGCGGGGAGCGACGGTGACGCCGGTGTGCTGCCTTGCCGTCAGGTGCTCACCCTCCCCGCCGAGCCGTCCGCCTCCCCCGCCCGCGAGACCGCCGAGCAGGCCCGGCCGAGCAGAGGAGCGGCGAACGCCACCCCGCGACCGGCCCCGCGTCACTCGTCGGGCGCCGGGCCACCGTCGTCGGACCGGTGACACGGCGGTGGTCCGCGACAGCGGTGACGGCCGTGGAAGGAGCGTCCGGGCCCTCCCGTGATCCCCGAGGGCAGGACCGCCGGGCACCAGTGATGTGCGGAGTTGCTAATGTCGGCAAGCGTCGAGGCCGGGTGCCGACGACGTACAGGTGAGGCGAGGGACCGGGGCCCGGGCCGGACCGGCGCCGGGAAGGGGACGGCACGATGACCACGCCGCTGCACCAGCTGAAGGCCGAGTTCTTCAAGACCCTGGGGCATCCCGCCCGTATCCGGGTCCTGGAACTCCTCAGTGAGCGTGAGCACTCGGTCGCGGAGATGCTGCCCCAGGTGGGCATCGAACCGGCACATCTCTCCCAGCAGCTGGCGGTGTTGCGGCGGGCGAACCTCGTGGTCAGCCGTAAGGAGGGCTCGACCGTCCACTACTCGCTGACCAGCCCCCACGTGGCGGAACTGCTCCGCGTGGCGCGCACCATCCTGTCCGGTGTCCTCGCCGGCCAGGCCGAACTGCTCGCCGACCTCAGGGACGAGACGAGCCCGCTGCCCCGGTGAGGGCCGCGTTCCGCGCAACCGTCCCGTGTCAGTCCGCCGGGGCCATGTCCTCGCGCCGGCAGTGCAGGAAGAGCTGGGGTTCCGGCGTGGCGTCGGGATGGGCCGGGGTGAACATCACGCTTTCCTCGGACAGCACCGTCAGCCCCGCGTCCCGCACCAGGCCGATCACGCCCTGGGCGGCGAAGCTGGTGACCCGCACCTTCTGCCCCATGAAGACACCGTCGAAGCCCTCCACGTCCAGGGGCACGGTCGCCAGGACGAACAGGCCCCCCGGCCGCAGCACCCGGGTCAGTCGGCGCAGCAGGTCGGACTGCTCCGCACGGGACATCTGGAGCAGCGTGAAGTACAGACAGACGGCGTCGAACGAGCCGTCCTCGACCGGTGTTTCGCGGATGTCGCCGCAGCGGAACTCGGCATCGGGCACCTGCCGGGACGCGATCTCCACCATCACCGGTGACACGTCGACCCCCAGCACCCGGTGCCCCGCCGCGGCCAGTGTCGCGGCCGTGGGCCGGCCCGTCCCGCTGCCCACGTCCAGTACCCGGGCGGCGGGCGGGAGCCGTTCCAGCAGCCATGCCAGGGAGGCCCGGTGCGTCCCGGAAGCGGCGAACGCCTCCTCGTAGTCGCTGCCCAGCGCGTCGAACACCGCTGCCGCCGGTGACCTGCGATTCTCGTCGACCAAGACGTACCCCGTCTCCGTGTACCGATGTCGCGCATCGTGCCATTCCCGCAGGGCCCCCACAACCGTTCGCCGCTCCTCCCGGCGCGCCGGACCGGCTTGCGGGGGTGCCGGCCGGCACGGCAGGGTCGGAGGGTGCCGACTCTGCTGATCATTCATCACACGCCCTCGCCCAACTGCCAGACGATGTTCGAAGCGGTCCTCTCCGGTGCCACGGCCCCGGAGATCGAGGATGTCCGCGTGGTGCGGCGGGCGGCCCTGTCCGCCACCGCGGGCGACGTCCTGGAAGCCGACGGCTATCTCCTCGGCACCCCGGCGAACCTCGGCTACATGTCGGGGGCGCTCAAGCACTTCTTCGACCAGGTCTACTACCCGTGCCTGGACACCACCCGGGGCCGGCCCTTCGGCTACTACGTGCACGGCGGCAGCGACGTCACCGGGGCGGTGCGGGGTATCGAGTCCGTCACGAAGGGCCTCGGCTGGCGGCGCGCCGCCGACGCCGTGACCGTCACGGGCGAACCCGACAAGGCCGCCGTCGAGCGGTGCTGGGAACTGGGCGCCACCCTCGCCGCCGGCCTGATGGACTGATGTCCCGGTCGCATCGGCCCGTCGTCCCGGTACGAAGTGGCAGAAGGGGGCGACAGAGTTGTAAGAGCGCTCCCATGTGGTGCAGGGTGCCGGGCGTGATCCCGTCTCCCTCGATTCGCCCGTACCGGCGCGAGGACCGGCCGGCCCTCGACGACATCTGTATCCGCAACGCGCGCAACGGCCAGGACAGCCGCCCCCTGCACCGCGATCCGAGCATCCTCCCGGCGATCTCCGCCGCCCCCTACGTGCATCTGGAGCCCGGACCGGCCTTCGTCCTGGACGACGGGCGGGGCGTGCGGTCGGCTGCATCCTCGGGGTCGCCGACACGGAGCGCTTCGCCCGGGACTTCCGGACCGCGTGGCCGCCCCTGGTCGCCGACCGCCACCCCGAGCCGTCCGGGCCGCCGGGGGCGAGGGGCGAGGAGACGGCCCGGCTCCTGCACCGTCCCGAGCGGATGTCCGTCCCCGAAGTCGCCGCCTACCCGGCCCATCTGCACATCGATCTGCTGCCCGACCGGCAGGGGCTCGGTCGCGGCCGGGAGCTGATGCGGGCACTCCTCGAGGCGCTGGGCGACCGCGGGGCGCCGGCGGTCCACCTCGTGATGGCGAAGGCCAACGAGCCCGCCAGGGCGTTCTACGACCGGATGGGCTTCCACGAGATCGAGGCGCGCATCGACGATTCCGTCGTCTGCCTCGGCCGCTCCACCCGGGACCGCGACCGGCTGTGACGGACGGATCGCGGCCGGCTTCGGACGGCCGGGACCGCCCCGCACGTCGAACGGTGTCGAACACGCCATGACCGGCGAGGAAGTGGCGCAAACGGGTGTTGCCCCTCCGCTTCTCGGGGCGCAGCCTGTGTTTCTGGGAGCGCTCCCATGGATCCTTCGTGTGCGCTCCGGCGTGCACCCCTGTATGCACCCCCACGTGCACTGGCACCTCCGCACGTCGCGCGCCGGCGTCCGCACGTCCCCCCACCCGGAAGAAGGAGATCATGAACTGGCATGTACGTGACTTACGGGTTCGTGTCGCATCGTGTCCCCCGATCGTCCTGAGCGTCCTCGTCGCCGCGCTGCTGTGTCTGATCCCCTGGAGCGGCACCGCGGTCGCGCACGGCTCGGTGGTCGACCCGGCGTCCCGCAACTACGGCTGCTGGCTGCGCTGGGGGAGTGACTTCCAGAATCCGGCCATGGCGGACGAGGACCCCATGTGCTGGCAGGCGTGGCAGGACAACCCCAACGCCATGTGGAACTGGAACGGTCTCTACCGCGACGGCTCCGCCGGTGATTTCGAGGCAGTGATCCCCGACGGTCAGTTGTGCAGCGGCGGACGGACCGAGGGCGGTCGCTACAACTCCATGGACACGGTGGGCGCCTGGCGGACCACCGACGTGGACAACGACTTCACCGTCCAGTTGTACGACCAGGCGAGCCATGGCGCGGACTACTTCCTCGTCTACGTCACCCGGCAGGGCTTCGACCCCACCACCCAGCCGCTGACCTGGGACGACCTCGAACTGGTGGCCACCACCGGCTCGTACGGCCCGAGCCAGAACTACTCGATCCCGGTGAGTACGTCCGGCTACAGCGGCCGCCATGTCGTCTACACGGTCTGGCAGGCCTCGCACATGGACCAGACGTATTTCCTGTGCAGTGACGTGAACTTCGGCTGACCAGCCGTTCCTTGCACTGCCCGGCCCCCGAAGTCCCCTCCGCGCAGGCCGAGTCGGGCGGGACCCGGGGGCTCGGGTGCGCCGGGGGTCCTGAGATTCTTCGAAGAAATCGTGAGGCGCTTGAACGCATCGCGGAGCACCTACGTATGAGGCGTGGGAATTTCATGCCCCCCGCGACAGAAGCGTAGGAGTACTGCCTTGGCACGCAACACACGCAGACGCCCCCGAGGGCCACAGCGCGCGACCTTCGCAGCGGTCGCGCTGATCCTGGGCGGAGGGGGGTTGATGGCGGCCAATGTCTATGCTTCCGCGACGGAGGACGACGCCGACGGGGCCGGTCAGACGCGGGTTCTCGGTGGCGCCACCATCGACTGCCCCGACGTGGGGACCAACCTGACCACGGTCCCCGAGAAGGCGCGGCCGGCCGTCGACAAGGAACTCGCGGCGCTGGACGAGCAGATCGCCCAGGCCTACCAGCGCCTGGCGGAGTCCGCCCCGGCCATTCAGCAGGACCCCGGCGTCGCCGACGAGAAGGTCGTGGGCCCGCTCGAGGAGGAGCGCTCCGCGACCCTCGACCGCATCTCGGGTGCCATGGAGCAGGAGGGCGACCGCCCCGAGGGCCTCGGCGAACTCGCCGACTGCTCCGTGGTCGACTCCGGTAACGCGTCCGCCCAGCCCGGCGACGGCCAGGACGGGAACGGTCAGGAGGGCGGACAGGGAGAAGAAGGCGAACAGGGCGGCGGAAACGGCGGCCAGGCGGGCAACGGGCCCGTCGCCGCGGACTTCGTGGACATCAAGAGCATCCAGCCCAACGCGGCCAAGCCCGCCGAGTCGGGCGACGCCTCGAAGGGCACCTTCGTCAGCAGGTGCGGCGTCAACGAGAACGGCCTGTTCAACTCGGACAACGTGATCGCCGCCCCGGGCGTCGCCAACGGCGCGCACCACTTCCACGACTACATCGGCAACCAGGCCACCAACGCCTTCTCCAGCGACGACGAGCTGGCGGCGGCCGACACCACCTGTGAGAACCAGAGCGACAAGTCGTCGTACTACTGGCCCGTGCTGCGGCTGCAGAACGGCACCGAGGAGCAGGACGCCAATTCACCCGGCGGCGGCATCGAGGGCAACGTCGGTGAGATCGTGACGCCCAAGGAGGTCACGCTGACCTTCGTGGGCAATCCGCAGGGCGAGGTCACGGCCATGCCGAGGCTGCTGCGCATCATCACGGGTGACGCCAAGTCCTTCGTCAACGGCCCCGCCAACGCCAACGCGTCCTGGAGCTGCACCGGTTTCGAGGACCGGCAGCTGGCGGACAAGTACCCGCTGTGCCCGCAGGGCAGTGACGTGGTCCGTACCTTCGACTTCCAGAGCTGCTGGGACGGACGCAACATCGACAGCGCCAACCACCGTACGCACATGGCGTTCGTGGACGCCCAGGGCAACTGCCCGTCCGGCTTCACGCCCGTGCCGCAGCTGGTCCAGCGCATCGTCTACGACGTCGACGCGCCCAGCCTGAACGACGGCGGCGCGACGACCCCGCTGTTCGCCGTGGACTCCTTCCCGGAGCAGCTGCACAAGCCGGGCACCGACCACGGCGACTTCGTCAACGTCTTCGAAGAGGACCTGATGCAGGAGATGGTCGACTGCATCAACGGCGGTCGCACCTGCGGTGCGGGTGCCGGCGGCGGCGAGCAGCCGGGTGAGGACCCGGAGGAGGAGCCCACCGAGGCGCCCTCCGCCCCCGAGGAGGGCGGCAACGACAACGGTGGCGCGCAGCCGGGCGACAACGGCGGCAAGGACAACGGCGGCAAGGACGACGGCGGCGCGCAGCCGGGCGACAACGGCGGCAAGGACAACGGCAACGGCGGCGACGACCAGCAGGAGAACCCCTCGGAGCCCCCGGCCGACGCCCCGGCCACCGAGGAGCCCGCGGGTGACGACGCCACCACCCCGCCCGGCGACGAGCAGCCCGAGGTCCGGGCCTCGGCCAAGGGCGACAACGTGGCAGGCGCCGGTCAGGACGACGACGGAGCCGGCCAGGCGACGCCGGACGTGGGCACGGCGACCAACGACGGCGGACAGCAGGCCGCTGCCGCGGACTCCACCGAGCCGCAGGCAGTGAACGGAGGTCTGGCCGACACCGGAGCCCAGCTCTGGCCGGCGGCGGTGGGCGCCGTCCTGCTCGTCGCGGGAGTCGTGCTCCTGCGTCGCGTGCGACGCGCCTGACCCAAAACGTCCCGCCTGGTGAGGTGCGGGCGCGGTACGACGGCGGCAGGTACCCCCGGGACCTGCCGCCGTCGCATGCCCGGCACCCGAGGCGTCCGTGTCTCCGGCCCTGAGCGCTACCCGGGCGTCCGGGAGGGCGCCGGCACGGCCTCACCCTCCGTGTCGATGTGCGGCAGGATCCGGTCCAGCCACCAGGGTGTCCACCAGGCGTGCCGGCCGAGCAGCGTCATGACGGCCGGGACCAGCAGCAGTCGTACGACGGTGGCGTCGATGAGCACGCTGACGGCAAGCCCCAGACCGAGCATCTTGACCACGACGTTGTCGCTCACGACGAATGCCGCGAACACGCTCACCATGATCAGCGCGGCGCAGGTGATGACCCGCGCGGTGATCTCCAGGGCGTGGGCGACCGAGGCCTTGGCGTCGCCGGTGCGCAGCCAGGCCTCGTGGACGCGGGAGAGCAGGAAGATCTCGTAGTCCATGCTGAGGCCGAAGACGATCGCGAACATCATCATCGGCACATAGCTCTCGATCGGCACCGTGCCGGACACGCCGAGCGCGGGCCCGCCCCAGCCCCACTGGAAGACGGCGACGACGACGCCGTAGGACGCGGTGATGGACAGGACGTTGAGGACGGCGGCCTTGACTGCGACGAGCAGCCCGCGGAACACGACCAGGACTCCGACGGTCTCCCCGCCCACCGACACCGGCTGGTGGGCGGAGGCGAACGAGTGCGGCAGCGCGGCGGTGAACGGGGGGAAGCGCAGCATCGTCGCCCGCTCGTCCGGCAGCCACAGCCGCCCGCCCGAGCGGTAGGCCTCGGCCATCGGCAGCGCGCCGCCCATCGGCACCCGCCACCAGGGTCTCAGCAGCGACCGGGGCACCCCGGCCACCACGCACAGCACCAGCGAACGCCGGTCGCGCGACCTCAGGTACACCAGGCCGCCATACCCTCCGAGGGCCTCGACCGCCGCCACCAAGGGCTGCGCGAGGACATCCTCGATCCGCCCCGCGTCCCCGGCCCCGCCCGCGGCCGGGCCGGGGCCGTGCCGGTCTCCCGGCCGCTCCCCGGTCGGCCCGGAAGCTGCCTCTTCCCTCTCGCGTCCTCCCGGTGCGGACGCACAGGACATCGTTCGCTCCCCCGCAGGATGTGCCATGCCCGGTGCTCCGGCGTGGCGGGGGACGGCCCCGGGCCCGCTCCGGGGGCGCCCCGGGCGTGAACCGGACATGCTGTGGACGTGCTCCGAGCGCGAAACGGGATCTGCCCAGAAGAACGCAACCTTTGGGTCAACCAGGTCGTCTCACCCGATATCAGCAGGATGCAACCCCTGGGGGCAGGAAATCATGCAAACCAGAACCATCTACGTGACCCTGGCACTCGTAGGTGCCGCGCTGAGTACGGCGGCGACGCCCGCCCTCGCCGCCCCGTCCGCCGCTCCGGCGGCGACGGCCCCGTCCACGGCCTGCCCCACCGGCTGGGGCAGCCTGGCCAAGAGCGCCACGGCCGGCACCGCCACGACCACGCCGGTCCGCGACGTCAGGACCGGCCGCCACGACTGCTACGACCGGATGGTCGTCGACCTGCCGGGCACGGGCGGCGGCAGTGCCGGAGCGGTCGGATACACGGTCCGGTACGTCGACCGGCTGTACCAGGACGGCTCCGGCACCCGCATCCCCGTCACCGGCGGCGCCGTCCTCGAAGTACGGGTGGCCGCACCGTCCTACGACCCCGAGACCGGCGAGCCCGCCTACCCCGCCCGCGCCGGGCAGCCACTGCCGGGTGTGAACCCGGCCGGGTACCGCACCTTCAGGGACACCCGCTTCGCCGCCAGCTTCGAGGGCGACACCCAGATCGGGCTCGGCGTGCGCGCCCGGCTGCCGTTCCGGGTGCTGCAGCTCCAGGACCGCCTCGTCATCGACGTCGCCCACAGCTGGACGGGCGCCCGCTGACCTCCCGCACCGCCCGGCCGGAGCGGACGCGGGGGAGGACAGAAGCCCCGGCTCCGCTCCGGCGCGGGGCGGCGATTGTCAGTGGGGGATGCCACCCTGCGGGTATGGACGAGCTGGAGTTCATGCGTGGCCGGGTCTACGGGGCGGACCACGACGATCCGGGACCGCGCGACGGGCGGTCCTACGTGGAACTGGCCGGCGGGCCGCTGGACGGTCTGTTGCTGGACATCACCGACCTGTGCGGGACGGAACTGCGTGGCGGTGTCGGGCTGCCCACCGAGATAGGGCGCTACGGCGCGGGCGGCCGCGCCGTGTACGTGCCCCGCGCCGGGGACGGGAGGGTGTTCGACTGGAGGGGGGACGTTCCGTGAGGCGTGCCGGGGAGTGAGGCGGGCGTGGTGACCTGGCGGATCACGGGTACTGGACGGGGAGCGGGCAGGCGTGGGAGCAGGCACGGTGCAGGGGCGCCGGCCGGTCGCGCGCCGACCGGGCGTCGCGGGTGCAAGGAGGCGGTGCGAGCGATGGAACTCCTCTCGGACAACGGCCGGGTACTGCGCGACCGGATCGGCGAGGCGATCTTCTCCCGGGTGGCGGGACCGGACGGTCCCGACAACCGCGCCCGTATCCACGGCGCGCCCGGCCCGCGCTGGTTCGGTCCCGAGCGCCCCGTCCGGCAGGTGCACGGGGACGCCTCGATGTTCATCGGCGGGCTGTCGGCGCTGCTGCTCCAGTCGCTCCATCCGCTGGCCATGGCCGCCGTCGCGGGGCACTCGGGGTTCCGCGGCGACCCCTGGGGACGCCTCCAGCGGACCAGCACCTTCCTCGCCATGACCACCTACGGCCCGGCCGACAGCGCCCAGCGGGCGGTCGACCGGGTACGGGCCGTGCACGCGACGGTGTACGGCACCACCCCCGACGGACAGGAGTACCGCGCCGCCGACCCCCATCTGCTGTGCTGGGTGCACATCGCGGAGGTCGACTGCTTCCTCCGTGCCCACCAGCGCTTCGGCGCCCGGCCGCTGGATGCCGCCGGCTGCGACGCGTACGTCGAGGACATGGCGCGCATCGCCACCGCGCTCGGCGTGCCCGACCCGCCGACGAACCGTGCCGAGCTCACCGACCGGCTCGCCGCCTACCGGAGCGAGCTGCGCTCCACACCCGAGGCACGCGGCGTGGCGCGCTTCCTGCTGCTCCACCCGCCCGTGCCGGTTCTCGCCCGGCTGCCGTACGGCGCCCTCGCGGCCGGAGCGGTGTCGCTGCTGCCCCTCTGGGCCTCGCGCGCGCTGCGGCTGCCCCGGGTGCCGCCCGCCGAGGGTGTGGTCGTCCGCCCGCTGGGCATCGCCGTCACCGCCGGCATCCGCTGGGCCCTGGCGCCGGGCGCGCCCGCACGGCACGGGCAGCGCCCGCGCCCGCCCGCACCCGGGCCGGGCACCGATGGCTGACCGCGTGTCGGCGCCCGGCCCGGGTACGGGCGGACGGGACCGGTTGATGCGCTCGTACAGGTCCGTACGCGGGAGGTCGTGGTGGCGGTTCGGCCTCGTCTGATCAGAACGAGTCCGCAGACGGTCTGGGACGTCCTCGCGGACGGCAGCCGCTCTGCGGACCGGGTGGTGGGGGCCTCGTCGTCGGAGCCGGTGTGCGGGCAGTGGCCCCGGCTCGGAGCGGCGATCCGGTACGAAGTGCGGCTGGGGCCCGTTCGCCTGGCCAACGAGATGGTCGTCCGGCGCTGTGAGTGGGGCGAGGCCCTGGAACTCGAGGCCCGGGCGGGCGCGTTCGGCACGGCGCGGATCGCCGTCGAGTTGCGGTCCCGGGATGAGGAGTGCCTGGTGACCGTGGACGAACACCCCCTGCGGGGCGTCGGCGGCCGAGTGCGCAATCCGGCCGTGCAGGCGCTGGTCCCGGTCCGCCACCGTGCCGTGCCCGCCAGGCCGGCGGAACTCTGCGAGACCGAGGCCGCCGAGTGCGAACGCCGTCGCCCGCTCGGCCAGGTCGTCGCGCGGGAACCCGGTCCGAACGGCACCCGCGTTTGACTCCGAGACGCGTCTCGACACTTCGACGCCTCGGCCGACCGGGCCGAGGAGCAGGGGCCCGAGCTGCCGGGCCGCCACCGCTCAGAACGAGGGCGGCGTCGCGTCGTGCACAGCGCGGTGAACGGCGCGTGCCAACCGTGCTCCCCAGGCAGAGCGGGGCCCGGCGAAGGCGTGCGGCGTCTCGCCGGGGGAGGGGGTGCGGGCGGCGACGCACACCGCGTCGGTGGGGGTTCCGGAACAGTGGTGACCGGCCTCCAGAAGGGCCTGTGTCTTCGCCTCCGTCGCGGTGGCCACCGCGTTGACCAGGGCGGCGTCGGTGAGCGGCACCGGCAGCGCCACCACGATGTTGATCGTGCCCGGCGCCTGCGCGCCGCTTCCCGCAGCCGCCTCCTCGGCTTCGGGGACCGCCGCCCAGCCGCGTACGTCGATGCCCGAGGTGACGATCGCCTCCACACCGTTGTCGTGCGCGTGGGCGTACGCCGAGACGTCGGCGGCCGTCATCAGACCGACCCCCGGACCGCGCGCGCCCGCTCCGGCGGCGAGTTCGGCGAGGTGCCGGTCCGGGTCGGTGCGCCGGTAGCCGTGGGATACCTGGGCGTTGAGGACCCAGCACCGTTCGCCGATGCCGCCGCCCAGCACCGCGCTGCTGATCATCCGCATGCCCGGTCCGGGGGCCCACAGCAGGGCGTGCAGGTCCCCACCGTCCTCGACACGGGTCAGGCGGCGCGGGCGCAGCAGCCCGCCGGAGACGCGGGGCGGGGGGAGGACGGCGGTCACCGGACGGAACTCCTCGGGGATCGGGGCGGACCGATCGTATTCCGGTGTGGCCGTCCTGCGGGCAGCGGCCCGATCAGTGCTCCGCTTCCGCCCCCGGCGCCCTTTCCGTCCGCGGCCCGCGGAAGCAGGCGGTGACCGACTTGCCGTGGGGACAGGGGCGGCTCTCCCACTCGTCGGCCAGGGCGTCCACGAGGAGCATGCCGCGCCCCCCGGTGCCCTCGAGCCCCGGGCTGCGGCGGGCCGGCAGCTCGGCGGACGTGTCGTGGACGGAGATGTGCAGGCAGTTGTCGTCGCGGGACAGGGTCAACTGGGCGTTGCTGTGGGCGTGTTTGTGGGCGTTGGTGACCAGCTCCGACACGGTCAGCAGCACGGCGTCCGCCGTCTCGGGCGCCGTGCTGGTCCATCCCAGGGCGTTGAGGTGCTCCCGCGCCCAGTCCCGGGCGGCCTTCACCTCCCCGCCCATCGGCAGGGAACGTGCCCAGCCCACAGCGCGGACCGACGGCTCATCCATGAGGCTCCTTCCTGGTCTTCCTGGTCACAGCCGCGCGGCCCGGGACTTCACGGGCCCCGGACCGCTCCGACGAGCGGTACGAACGGTCAGCGGCGGCGGCCGCCGCGGAGCCTGCCCAGCATCCGCTGGGCCTGCGCCCGGCGCCGGGGGTCGGCCGCGGCACGCCGCACCTGTTCCGTCGCGCGCCGTCCCTGAGGGCTGCCGGCGAACCGCTTGATGCGCTCCACGATTCCGGCCATGAGGGGCTCCTTTCCACGGGACCTCGTTCCCGGTGGCCCGGTCGGCCGGTGGTCACTCGTCGGTCACCGAATGTCGTCCTTGCCGGTACGTCCTCCGCTTACCCCCTCCAGGCCGACTCAGCCCTGCGGCCGGCGGGACGGCCGCCTCACGTCTGCCGCAACGGCTCGTAGACCCCGGCCTCGAGCCCGAACGTCCAGGCCACTCCCTCCCGGGCGGTCCGCGTCGTCGGCGGCACCCGCAGCCAGTACGTGCGGTGGGTACCGTCGGGCTCCGGCGTGGAGTTGACGACCTCCACCATCACGACCGGCTCGTCGTCGTCGAGTTCGATCCGCCAGAGGATGCCCGTCTCGTCCCGGTGCATGGGCTGTGCCCCGGAATCGGCCAGGTAGCGGTCGTAGCCGTAGTACTCCAGCATCACCCGGCGCAGCTCGGCGTTCTCCTCGGCACGGATCCGCTCCGGCGTGAGGGTGCGCAGGTCCTCCAGGAAGGCGCGTTCCACCGGCATGCCGCGCCAGGCGCACAGGGCGAACCCGTCGGGGTACTCCAGCGCCGGGCCGTCCCCGTGGTCCAGCCGGCCCGCCTCGTCACGGTGCAGGGCGACCGGGCGCTCGCACACCACCGCCACCTTCTCGAAGGGCCACCACCAGCCGGCGCTGCGGCACACCTGCGCCAGTCCGTCGAGTGGGGAGGCCCCGTCGGCCTCCAGTGCGGCCAGCCACGGCGCGTCGTGCTGTCCGAGCAGCGCGTCCAGGAGGACCAGCCGTATCCCGGTACGGGCGTCCGTGTCGTCGGCGGCGAGTTCGTCGAGCACCCCGGTGCCGATCCGATCCGTCAGCGCCTGCGTGGAATCCCAGAGCGCACCGCCGGTCGCCGACCAGTGCCGCGCCCAGCCCGCCGCGCCCAACCGCTCGTGCAGACGCGCGCGTTCGGCCGCCCAGGGGGCCGTGCGTACCGCCTCGCGCACGCTCGCCCCGAAGCCGGTGCCCTGCCGCACCAAGGTCACGCCCTCGCGCGGCGATCGGGCCCAGACCAGCCGCTCCGGCTCCGGCAGCCCGGCGCGCCGGTACGCCAGCCGGACGCCCTCCTCGGCCGCGTCCCGGTCGGCGGGTTCCGCGCTCGCGGCCCACGCACGCCAGCGCCCCGGGTCCTGTGCGCCGTCCTCGCCCGCCCTCGACGGGAAGACGCCGGTCCCGGCCGCCGTACCGTTCGTCTGCTCCGTCGTCGTCATCGTCAACGTCCCCTGCCCGCGCCGCTCGTTCGATCCGTGCTCTTGGTGCTGTTCGTGCTCTGCGTGCACTTCGCGTTCCTCACGCCCTGGTACCCGTCGTGGTGCTTGCCGGCCGTGCCGCTCAGTCGGCGACGATCCGTACGGAACCGGGGACGTACTCGCGCTGCCGGATCACGCGGTACCACCCCTTGGGCAGCGGGATCGTCGCGTGCTCCTCGTGCACCACCCGGCCGTCCTCGGGCAGATGCAGCAGCAGCGGCCCGAAGGGACCCGGCTCGCTCACCAGTTCGCCCTTTCCGACGACCGCGTGCGCATGCCCGGTGACCTCTCCCAGGGCCAGCACCAGCCGGCCCCGGGCGTCACGCGGTTCCTTGGGCGCGTCCGGGACGTGCGCGGGCACCGCCTCCTCCGCGACGGGCACGATCAGCACGTCTCCCTGCCGGTACATGGCTCTCCCCTCCACCCCGGCGCACGGTGCTCCGGGGTCAGTGGGAGGACCGTACGGGCCACCACTGACAACAGTCCCTGGCCAGACCCGCCGCGGGATGTTGTCAGTCGCTGTTGGTAGAACTGCTGCACGCACCGTCGGGCGGCTCGCATCCCGGGTTCCGTGGCGGCGTCGGACCTGGAACGCCATCCGTTCGCTCATCACATGTCAGGAGCAGTCCGCATGACCCACGTCGCTCACCTCGAGGAGCTGTACGGCCTGCGCGTCTTCCACTCGCCCGGAGCGTCCGACACGGCGGCCGACCTGCCCCGGCCCGAGACCGTGGCCTGGCGGATCGCCACCGAGACGTACGACGCCGAGGAGACGTGGGAGGAGGCCTTCGCCCGGTTCTGCGCCACGGTCGACACGACGAAGGTGCGGGCCCTGGTCGTGGGCCCCTGGGAAGACGCGTACGAGGCGTCCTCGTCCAGGGTCATAGAGGTGCTGCTGGCCGCGCGCGACCGTCTGCCCGCCCTGCGAGCACTGTTCCTCGGGGACATGACCTCCGAGGAGGCCGAGATCTCCTGGATCACCCAAGCCGACGTCTCCCCCCTGTTGGCGGGCTTCCCCGCCCTGGAGGAGTTCGGGGTGCGGGGCAGCCAGGGGCTGAAGTTCCCCGCCCTGCGTCATGACGCACTGCGCGCGCTGGCCCTGGAGTCCGGCGGGCTCCCGGTGGACGTCGTCCGGGGTGTCGGGGCCAGTGAACTGCCCGCGCTGGAACACCTCGACCTGTGGCTCGGCACCTCGTGGTACGGCGCCGACAGCGAGACCGCGGACCTGGCACCGATCCTGTCCGGTGACCGCTTCCCGAACCTGCGCCACCTCGCCCTGCGCAACAGCGAGATCCAGGACGAGGTCGCCGCCGCCGTCGCCTCCGCCCCGGTGGTCGCCCGTCTCGACGTGCTCGACCTGTCCATGGGTACCCTCGGCGACGAGGGCGCCGCCGCCCTCCTCGGCGGTCAGCCGCTGACCCACCTGAAGAAGCTCGACCTGCACCACAACTACCTCAGCGAACCCGTCCGGCAGCGCCTGACCGAGACCCTCGTGACCGCGGGCGTCGAGATCGATCTGGACCCGGACGGCGCCGAGGAGTACGAGGACGAGGGCATCGTCGAGCGTTACGTGTCGGTCGGGGAGTGACGACCGCGTGATGCAGCCTCAGCCGCCCCTTCCGGTGCCCGCCCGGACCGGGCCGGCCGCCCCGACGGCCGGCCCGCCCGTGCGCTTCGCCGTCGTGGGCAACCCGGAGAACCGCAGGGTCACCCTCTTCGCCGACGGCGTACGCGCGGCCGGGCTGCCCGCACCGCGCGTCGTGCCCTGGGCCGAGGTCCTGCGTGCGGGCGGAGCAGACTTCGCGCCGGAAGAGATCGTCCGGCTCGATTCACCCGGCGAGAACCCGGAGGTCGACCGACTGCTGCGGGACACCCCGGACCCCATGAGGGTCGAGGGTTCGGCACGCTGGTACACGCGGTTCACCCGGGCGGTCCGGGAACTGCGGGGCGGAGTCCGGCTCGACGACGCCGGCGACCTGGCCGTCCTGTTCGACAAGCGGCGCTGCCACGCGATCCTCGCCGCGGCGGACGTCCCCGTGCCCCGGTCGCCCACCTCCGGAGAGGACGCGGCACCGGTCCGGGGCTGGGACGACGTCCGTGCGGTCATGCGCGAGCACCGGATGCCGAGGCTCTTCGTCAAGCTCGCGCACGGTTCCTCGGCCTCCGGTGTACTCGCCGTCGAGTCGTCGGCCGCCGGCCGTATCCGGGCCACCACCTCCGTCGAACTGGCTCCGGACGGAGCTCTGTTCAACTCCCTCAAGCTGCGCCGTTACGAACGCGAGCGGGACATCGCCGCGATCGTCGACACGCTGGCACCCGACGGTCTGCACCTCGAACGCTGGCTGCCCAAGGCCTCGCTGGGGGGCCGCGCCGCCGACCTGCGGATCGTGGTGGTGGACGGCCGCGCGACCCACGTTGTGGTGCGCACCAGCACCTCGCCGCTGACCAACCTCCACCTCGGCGGAAGGCGCGGCGACCTGGACGCGGTCCGGGGCGCCGTACAGGCGGGGGGCGGGCGGTGGTCGGACGTCCTCGCCGTGTGCGAGCGGGCGGCGGCCTGCTTCCCCCGCACCCTGTGCGTGGGCGTCGACCTGCTCCCGGCCACAGGGTGGCGCCGGTTCGCGGTCGGCGAGGTCAACGCCTTCGGCGACCTGCTGCCCCGCCTCACGGGTCTGCCGGGCAGCGGAGCGGAGGGCCTCGACACCTACGCGGCCCAGATCACCGCCGTCCTGCGCCGCACCGGCACCGAGGGCGGCCCACGGCAACCGGGCCACCGGCACGCGCACCACCTCCAGCAGCACGCGCACGACCCGCACAGAACAGGAACCACCCATGCCAGCGCCTGACCCGACGCCCCACGCGTCCGCCCCGCGCGACCCGCAGGCCGCCGGACCCGGCGTACCCACCGCGTCCCCGGCGCCCCGGCGACCGGACCGGCACGGGCTCGGCACGAGCAGACCCGACATGAACGAGATCGTCGGCAGCCACGACATCCTGCTCGTCACGCTCGACACCCTCCGCCACGACGTCGCCGCCGAACTCGCCGCCACCGGCCGCACCCCGAACCTCGCCCGCCTGCTGCCCGGCGGCCGCTGGGAGGAGCGGCACGCCCCGGGCAGCTTCACCTACGCCTCGCACCAGGCGATCTTCGCCGGCTTCCTGCCGACGCCCGCCACCCCCGGCCCGCACCCCCGCCTGTTCGCGGCCCGCTTCGCCGGCAGCGAGACCACGGCCGACGGCACCTTCGTGTACGACACCCCGGACCTGGTGTCGGGCCTGGCGAAGGAGGGCTACCGCACGGTGTGCATCGGCGGAGTCGGCTTCTTCAACCGGCAGGGACCTCTCGGCTCGGTACTCCCCGGCATGTTCCAGGAGTCCCACTGGGAACCGGAGTTCGGCGTCGCCTCGCCCACCTCCTTCGAGGCCCAGGTGACCCGCGCGGAGGAAGTCGTCCGGGAACTGCCCGACGAGCAGCGCCTGTTCCTCTTCGTCAACGTGGCCGCCCTGCACCAGCCCAACTGGTTCCACCTGCCCGGCGCCACCCCGGCCGACGGCGACAGCCGCGCGACGCACGCCGCCGCCCTGGAGTACGTCGACCGGCACATCGGCCGCCTCTTCGCCGCCGCGAGCAGCAGACGCCGCTGCTTCGCCGTCGTCTGCTCCGACCACGGCACCGCGTACGGTGACGACGGCTACACCGGTCATCGCATCGGCCACCCGTCCGTGTGGACCGTGCCCTACGCCCACTTCCTCCTGGACCACACCCCCGCCGAGGCCGCCCGATGACCACCGCCACCAGCCCTCACCCCCACATCGCCGGCGCACACCCGGCGAGCCCCTACCAGAGCTACGTCTACGCCTACCCGCACAAGACCGCCTACCGGCAGCTCCCCGACCGCCCGCGCCTGCGCGACCTGTGGGCCGCCGAACCCAAGGACGCCCTCTCCCTCTATCTCCACATCCCGTTCTGCGAGGTCCGCTGCGGCTTCTGCAACCTCTTCACCCGCATCGGCGCCCCGGACGGCCTCACCGGCGCCTACCTGGACGCCCTGGACCGGCAGGCGGGTGCCGTGCGGGAGGCCCTGGGCGAGCAGGACGGCCTGCGCTTCGCCACGGCGGCCTTCGGCGGCGGCACCCCCACCTTCCTCACCGCCGCCGAACTCGAGCGGCTGTGCGACATCGCCGAACACCGCATGGGCGCCGATCTGCGCGCCGTCCCCCTGTCCGTGGAGGCCTCGCCGGCCACGGCCACCGCCGACCGGCTGGAGGTCCTCGCCGCGCGCGGCACCACCCGGCTGAGCCTCGGCGTCCAGAGCTTCGACGACACCGAGGCCCGCGCCGCCGTACGGCCACAGCGCCGCGCCGACGTCGAGGCGGCCCTCGGCCGCATTCGCGAGGCCCGGATCCCCGTCCTCAACATCGACCTGATCTACGGCATCGACGGCCAGACCGAGCGGACCTGGCTGCGCTCCCTGGACGCCGCCCTGGCCTGGCAGCCCGAGGAGCTCTACCTCTACCCGCTCTACATACGCCCCCTGACCGGCCTCGGCCGCCGCGCACCGGCCACCGACCCGGCCTGGGACGAGCAGCGGCTGCGCCTGTACCGGCTGGGTCGCGACCATCTCCTCGCCCGCGGCTACGGCCAGCAGTCCATGCGCATGTTCCGCCGTGCCGACGCTCCGCCTCAGGAGGCCGACGACTACGCCTGCCAGACCGACGGCATGATCGGCCTCGGCTGCGGCGCCCGTTCGTACACCGCCGGTCTGCACTACTCCTTCGACTACGCCGTCGGCATGCACGAGATCCGCGGCATCATCGACGACTACGTCTCCCGCCCGGCCGCCGACTTCGCCCACGCCGAGTACGGCCGGACCATCGACGCCGACGAGGCCCGCCGCCGGCACCTCATCCAGTCACTGCTCCAGGCGGACGGCCTCGACACCGCCGACTACCGGACCCGGTTCGGCAGCACGCCCCAGGACGACTTCGGCACCGAACTGTCCCGGTTCGCCGAGCGCGGCTGGCTGGCGGACGACGGCCCGCACGCCCCGTCGACGCTACTGACCCCGGAAGGGCTCGCCCACTCCGACGCCATCGGTCCGGAGCTGTTCTCGTCGGCCGTCCGGGCCGCCATGGCCGCCTACGAGCGGAAGTGAGACCCGCCCCATGACCGGCTCCCCGACCAGCCCCATGGACCTGACCGTGCTCTACCGGGGCCCGCTCGCCTCGTGCGACTACGACTGCCCGTACTGCCCCTTCGCCAAGCGCCGCGACAGCCGGGAGCAGCTGCGCGCCGACCGGGCCGCCCTGGAGCGGTTCACCCACTGGGCCACCGCGCAGACCGGCGACCGCCTCTCGCTCCTCTTCACCCCCTGGGGCGAGGGCCTGGTCCGCTCCTGGTACCGGCGCGCCCTGACGGAACTCTCCCACCGGCCGCACATCCGGCGGGTCGCCATCCAGACCAACCTCAGCTGCCGCACCGACTGGCTCGCCGACGCCGACCTCGACACCCTCGCCCTGTGGTGCACCTACCATCCGGGGCAGACCCCGTACGACCGCTTTTCGGCCAAGTGCCACGAACTGGCCCGCCTCGGTGTCCGGTTCAGCGTCGGCATCGTCGGCCTGCCCGAGCACCTGGAAGCGGCCCGGCGGCTGCGTGCGGAACTGCCGGACCAGGTGTACCTGTGGGTCAACGCCGCCGAGGGCCACACCTACGACGACGCGGAGGCCGAGGTGTGGACCGCGCTGGACCCGCTCTTCCCCTACAGCCGCCGTCCCCACGCCAGCGCGGGCGCGCCCTGCCGCACCGGGGAGTCCGTGATCTCCGTCGACGGCGAGGGCACGGTCCGCCGCTGCCACTTCGTCCCCGACGAGCTGGGCAACCTCTACGACGGCAGCTACCGGGCGGCCCTGCGGCCGCGGGCCTGCCCCCTCACCAGGTGCGACTGCCACATCGGCTATGTCCACCTGGAGACGCTGCCGCTGTACGACGTGTTCGCGGGCGGTGTCCTGGAACGCATCCCGGCGTCGCCCGCGGGGCGGGACTTCCGGGACCGGGCGGGTTTGCCGAGGGGTTCAGCGGCAAGTCGGTGTCCATGAGTGAACAGAACAAGAGCGCGAATCAGAAGACCACCTCCACCCGGACCGCCGCGTCCAAGGCCCGGAACGCCACGGAGAAGGCGACCGCTCCCGCGGAGCGGGCCGCCGGTGGCGTTGCCACCAAGGCGGGTGACGCGGCGTCAGCGGCCAAGTCGGGCGCCGAGCGCGCGGCCGGAGTGGCGAACGGTGCCGTGCAGAGCGCGGCCAAGGGCGTCGAGGCGGGCCGCCGGGCGGTCGTCGCCACCTCGGGACAGGTCGCCGCCACCGCCGTGACCGCCTGGACGGTCCTCACCCACCGCAAGCTCGTCGCCGCCGGCGTCGGGGCGGGCCTGACCGTGCTGAGCGCCGCGTCCTACGCGGTGGGGCGCCGCGCGGAACGCCACAGCCACGGTCCTTTCACGCGGATGACCGGCGGACGCATCTGACCCGGGGGCGGTGCGGGGCCGGGCGGTTCCACTCGCGCAGTGCGGCCTCGAAGAGGAAGGATGTGTCCACAAGCGCAGAATCAACCCCTGCCAAGGAGTGGGCACATGCAGCACGAGCGAGCGGGCGGCCCGGCCCGCCCCGAGGATCTCGTCGACGTCGCTCGGCTGGTCACGGCGTATTACGCGGTGCACCCGGACCCCCAGGACGCGGGACAACGTGTCGCGTTCGGGACGTCGGGGCACCGGGGATCGTCCCTGGCGGGCGCGTTCAACGAGGACCACATCGCCGCGACCAGCCAGGCCATCTGCGAGTACCGCGCCGGCCGGGGCACCGACGGCCCGCTCTTCCTGGGCGCCGACACCCACGCGCTGTCCGAGCCCGCGCGGGTCACCGCCCTGGAGGTGTTCGCGGCCAACGGAGTCACGGTGCTCATCGACAGCGCCGACGGCTACACGCCGACCCCCGCGGTCTCGCACGCGATCCTCACCCACAACCGGGGCCGCACCACCGGCCTCGCGGACGGCGTCGTCGTCACCCCGTCCCACAACCCGCCCGCCGACGGCGGCTTCAAGTACAACCCGCCCAGCGGCGGCCCCGCGGGCTCGGAGGCGACCGGCTGGATCCAGGACCGGGCCAACGAGATCATCCGGGGCGGCCTCGAGGACGTCCGGCGCATTCCCTACGCCCGCGCCCTCACCGCCCCCGGTACCGGCCGCTACGACTTCCTCGGCACCTACGTCGCCGACCTGCCGAGCGTGCTGGACCTGGAGGCGATCCGTACGGCAGGCGTCCGTATCGGGGCCGACCCGCTGGGCGGGGCGTCCGTCGACTACTGGGGCCGGATCGCCGAACAGCACGGCATCGACCTCACGGTGGTCAACCCCCTCACCGATCCCACCTGGCGGTTCATGACCCTGGACTGGGACGGCAAAATCCGCATGGACTGCTCGTCTCCGCACGCCATGGCGTCCCTCATCGAGCGGCGCGACCGCTTCGACATCGCCACCGGCAATGACGCGGACGCCGACCGGCACGGCATCGTCACCCCGGACGCCGGCCTGATGAACCCGAACCACTACCTCGCCACGGCCATCCAGTACCTCTACGCGCACCGCGAGCAGTGGCCTGCCGGGGCCGGTGTCGGCAAGACGCTGGTGTCCTCCGCGATGATCGACCGGGTCGCCGCCGAGCTGAAGCGCGAACTGGTAGAGGTGCCCGTCGGCTTCAAGTGGTTCGTCGACGGACTGGCGGACGGCACCCTCGGCTTCGGCGGTGAGGAGTCCGCCGGCGCCTCCTTCCTGCGCCGTGACGGTTCGGTGTGGACCACCGACAAGGACGGCATCCTCCTCGCGCTGCTCGCCTCCGAGATCACCGCGGTCACCGGGAGGACGCCCTCCGAGCACTACGCCGCGCTCACCGCCCGCTTCGGCGAGCCCGCCTACGAGCGGATCGACGCCCCGGCGACCCGGGAGGAGAAGGCCCGCCTGGCGAAACTCTCTCCCGAGCAGGTCACCGCCGACACCCTCGCCGGGGAGGCGGTCACCGGGGTGCTCACCGAGGCCCCCGGCAACGGCGCGTCCATCGGCGGCATCAAGGTGACCACGGCCAACGCCTGGTTCGCGGCCCGCCCTTCGGGCACCGAGGACGTGTACAAGATCTACGCCGAGTCCTTCCAGGGCCCCGGCCACCTCCGCCGGGTGCAGGAGGAGGCCAGGACGGTGGTGCTGTCGGCACTGGGCGGCTGACCGGTCCCGTACCGTCCGCCAGCCGCCGCCGTCTGCCCGGCGCGGGTGCGACGCCGACCGGGGGTCGCACCCGGGCCGCGTATCGCGGCCGGCGGCGCGTCAGCCTGCCTGTACCGCAGACGTGGCCGGGGACGGGGAGGCGAGGCCGGACGGGGCGGACGTCGCCGTGGGCAGCTCCGCGGGGACGTCCTCCGACTGCTGCAGCACCGTGTCGGCGGGCCCCTGGTCCGCACTGCCCGCGCCGGTGGACAGCTGGGACCAGGCACCCAGGACCAGCGCGATCGCGGCGGCCGTGCCGATGACCCGGCAGACCCGGCGCGCCCTGGCCCGCCCGTCCAGGTTCCGCCACGACGGGCCCTCCCACGGATCGTCGGGGTGCCACAGGTCACCGACGGCGCCCGTGGTGTCGGTGACCTGCCCCTCCGTGCGGTCGCGTGCGTCCGTGCCGGCCGGCTGCGGCTGCCACCCCGACGCCCGTTGCAGGGCGGAGGGTTCGACGGGGGCGGTGGCGCGGATGGCACGTTCGTTGTCCGTGAGGAACCGCTGCCAGACCTCGTCCGGCACCGACGGCGTCCCGTCCCTGTCCTCCGGCGTCTCGCCGTCAGGTCGCTGCGCGGTCACGTCCGTTCGCTCCTCTCCGGTGAGGGAGCCCGTCGAACACACCTCAGCTCACTCGCACCAGGACCCCGGGCAGGATCATCCCACAGCACGAAATCGTCGGACCAGGGGCCCGGAGCCCCGGATGTCGTCGTCCGGGCCGGGGACTCGATTGCATAAAGGTCCGAGGTAGGGGCCGGAACGCGCCCACGACCATTGCATAGTCTAACGGTGGGGGAGGGGCGTCTGCGGAGGAATCGGACGGCTCTCGAGCGCCTCGACACCGCTGGAGCAGGTCATGACCGACGAGAAACCGCCATGGAGCCAGACGGCGCTGTCCTGGATGCCGTTCGTGGTGATGGCAGTGATCGCGATCATGGACGTCCTGGTCGGACCGGGGGTGGGCCTGCTGCCCCTGGTGGCGGTCGGCCCCGCCTTCGCCGGACTCGTCGGCGGCTGGCGCCGTACCGCGGTGATCGGCGTGCTGGCCCTGCTGCTGTGCGTGGGGCTGGGCCTGTACAACGGGCTGTTCGCGGAGCGCCGCGGGTACACCGCCATGGTGTCCGTGGCGGGGGTCACCGGCGTCGGCATCGCGGCCGCGGTCATGCGCTCCCGCCGGGAGGCGGAACTGGCGAGCATGCGGTCGATCGCGGAGGTCGCGCAGCGCGTGCTGCTGCGGCCGGTGCCGCTGAACGCCGGGGCGTTCCAGGTGGCGGTCTCCTACACGTCCGCCGTCGCCGAGGCCCGTATCGGCGGCGACCTGTACGAGGTGGTGGCCTCACCGCACGGGGTCCGGGTGATCGTCGGTGATGTCCAGGGCAAAGGGCTGGCCGCGGTGGAGACGGCCGCCGTGGTGCTCGGTGCCTTCCGGGAGGCCGCCTACGACGAGCAGGACCTGGCCGGAGTCGGCGAGCGGGTGGAACGCAGCGTGGCCCGGGAACTGGAGGGCGAGCGGTTCGTCACCGCCGTCCTCGCCGAGATCGACGTGGGCCGGGACCTCGTCCTTCTGAACTACGGGCACCCGCCTCCCCTGCTCGTACGGCGCGACGGCGGCGTCGACTTCCCGGAGCCGCCCTCGTACGCCCTGCCGCTGGGCCTGACCGCGCACGGCACCGAAGGGCCGGAGCCCTTCACGGTGGGGTTCGAGCCCAGCGAACAACTGCTGCTGTACACCGACGGAGTCACCGAGGCGCGTGACGAGGAGGGCCGCTTCTATCTGCTGGGCGAGCGCACCCACCTGCTGAAGGAGCCCGACATGCACCGTGCCCTCGAGGCCCTGCGCGAGGACCTGGTCCGGCATGCCGGCGGGCCGCCCGGTGACGACGCCGCGATGATGCTGCTGCGCCACCAACGGCACGGCGACGGGAACCCGCCCCCGCCCGGCGGCTGAACCGTGACTCCGGCGCACGGGCCGGGCGATGACGAGAGTGCTGACGAGGACGAGGACGAGGTACAAAGGATCCATGCCGGAGCGTGAGATTCCCGCCGGGGCGGGTGACGACGTCGACGCCGTCACCCGTGCGGTCCTGACCGCCTCACGGTTGCTGGTGGCGGTCTCCGCGCGGTCCCTGGGCGCGGTCGGGGACCGCGTGACCCTGCCGCAGTTCCGCATGCTGACGGCCCTGTCCACCCGCGGTGACACCAAGCTGGTCGCCCTCGCCGGACTGCTCCACGTCGCCCCGTCCACCGCGATGCGCATGGTGGACCGGCTGATCGCGGCCGGACTCGCCGTACGGCACACCAATCGGGCCAACCGCCGCGAGACACTGCTGCGGCTGACCGACGAGGGCCGGCGGACCGTCGAGGACGTCACCGCGCGGCGTCGCGCCGAGATCGCCGCCATCGTCGAACGGCTCACTCCCGGGGAACGGGTGGCGCTCGTCGAAGCACTCACCGCGTTCAACGAGGCAGGCGGCGAGCCACCGGCTCCGGACGCCCCGGAGGGCCCGCAGCCCCCGGACGCCCCGCGGCTCCGCCCGCCCGACCTGCCCGCCGAGGACGGAAGCGCTCCGCGGAAGTGATCCGGCCGAAGCGCCGATCTGCCGAAGCGGCAACAAGGCTCCACCCCCACCCGCTCCTGCCTCCATGCTCGGAGCACGGTCCAGGTGCGGGACGGATCACGCGTCACGGGAGCACGTATGCCACCGCGGCAGCCCCAGCACGACGCCACCCGCCGGCTGGTCCCCTCGCTCGCGGGCCGCATCCATCTGGTGGAGCAGGGCACCGGCCCGCTGGTCCTGCTCGTGCACGGGTTTCCCGAGTTCTGGTACTCCTGGCGCCACCAACTGCCCGTCCTGGCGGCGGCCGGGTACCGCGCGGTGGCCGTCGACGTCCGCGGCTACGGCCGTTCCTCCCGGCCCACCGCCACGGACGCCTACCGCATGACGGAACTGGTGGCGGACAACGTCGCGGTCGCGCACGCCCTGGGGGAGCGGTCCGCCGTGATCGTCGGGCACGACTGGGGATCGACGATCGCCGCCCACTGCGCCCTGCTCAGGCCGGACGTCTTCCGCGCGGCGGGCATGCTCGGCGTGCCCTACGCCCCACCCGGCGGCCCGAAACCGAGCACCGTCTTCGCCTCGACGGGCGGCGACGAGGAGTTCTACGTCTCCTACTTCCAGCAGCCCGGCCGGGCCGAGGCCGAGATCGAACCGGACGTACGCGGCCGGCCGGCCGGCTTCTACGCGGCGCTGTCCGCCGACACCATGCCCGCTCCGGACGCCCCGGGACCGTACTTCGTGAGTCCGGACGGCACCCTGCGCGACCGGTTCCCCACCGGCCGGCGGCCCGCCCGGCTGGGTGAGACCGACCTCGACGTCCACGCCGCGGAGTTCGAACGCACCGGGATGAGCGGAGCCCTGGCTCGCTACCGGACCATGGACCGGGACTGGGAGGACCTCGCCGGCCACACCGGCGCGCCCCTCACGCAGCCGTCCCTGTTCATCGGCGGTGCCCTGGACGCGTCCACGGCCTGGAGGGGCGACGCCATCAAGGCCTTACCCGGCACACTTCCCGGGCTGTGGTGCTCCCGCATCCTCGACGGCTGCGGCCACTGGGTCCAGCAGGAACGGCCCGAGGAGACCAACGCGATCCTCACGGACTGGCTCGCGGCACTGCCCGCCGTCCGGGAGCGGGGTGCGCCGCGGCGCACCGGAGCGGGCGACCGGGCTTCAAATATGCATGCTAAATTCCTATTTGAGAGATCCTGTGTACAGGAATCACAGGACGCACAGGACGGTGACATCCGATGACGGCAGACGACGGAGACGTCACCACCGGGCGCGGGGACGACGTCCCGCTGCCCCGGATGCTGTGCGACACGGACGCGCTGGCGGCGCTCGCGGACGCGCCGGCCGGCGCCCTGTGGCGGCTCGCGGAGTCCGGCCGGCAACTCGACGCCAACGTCGTACGCATTCCGCCCGGCCGACAGGTCGACA
Organism: Streptomyces sp. NBC_01635; assembly: GCF_045209715.1. NCBI lineage: Bacteria > Bacillati > Actinomycetota > Actinomycetes > Kitasatosporales > Streptomycetaceae > Streptomyces > Streptomyces sp. NBC_01635. Next base: position 8,559,579 of record NZ_CP109277.1, read on the forward strand.
CCCACCGCGAGCCCGACCTCGACGTCCTGCTCCTCGTCCTGGCCGGAGAGGGCTCGCTGACCGCGCCCGACGGAACGCGGGTCCTGCGCGCGGGCGCCCTGATGTGGCTTCCGCACGGCTCCACACGCGCTCTCGCCGCCGGCGGGCAAGGACTGACCTACCTGACCGTGCACCGCCGCCGCCCCGGCATGCAGATCAAGTCGCCGGACGTGACGGCACCTTCGGCCGACCGGCCCCAGTAGAGGTGACCAGGCGAAACTTTCGTCCAGAAGGCGTAACCCGAGCCAACGAAGTGATAACAGCAGACAACTTCTGAACGCTTTGGGCGGTCTAGTCCGCCATGAAGATTTCTTTCCTGATCCACAACGCCTATGGCATCGGAGGCACGATCACCACCACGTTCAACCTCGCCGCCGCGCTGGCCGAACGGCACGACGTGGAGATCGTCTCCGTGCTGCGGCACCGGGAGCACCCCAACCTCACCCCGCACCCCGACGTGCGGCTGCGGCCCCTGGTGGATCTCAGGACGGAGAAGGACGACCCCCGGCACCGAAGACCGGCCAAGGTGTTCCCGGCGGCCGAGTACCGCTACCACCAGTACAGCGAGTTGACGGATCAGCGGATCGCCGAATGCCTGGAGTCCATCGACGCCGACGTGGTCATCGGGACCCGGCCGGGACTCAACGTGCACCTCGCGCTCCAGGCCCCTGAGCACGTCGCACGCGTCGGCCAGGAGCACCTCACCCTGGACAACCATCCGCCCCGGCTGCGTACCGCGCTGCGCCGTGCCTACCGCCGCCTCGACGTGCTCACCACCGTCACGGAGGCGGACGCCGACTCCTACCGGCGCAAGATGAGGCTGCCCGGTGTGCGTGTGGAGGCCCTCCCGAACAGCGTCCCCGACCCCGTGCTGCCCGCCGCGGACGGCACCGCCAAGGTGATCGTCGCGGCCGGCCGGCTGGTCCCGGTCAAGCGCTACGACCTGATCATCAAGGAGTTCGCCCGGGTCGCGGCGGCCCATCCGGACTGGCAGCTGCGCATTTACGGCAAAGGTGAGGAACAGCCCGCGCTGCGCCGCCTGATCGAGTCGCTCGGCCTGTGGAACAACGCCTTCCTCATGGGCGCGGCGACTCCCATGGAGGCCGAGTGGGTCAAGGGCTCCATCGGTGTGGCCGCGTCCAACTTCGAGCCGTTCGGCATGACCATCGTCGAGGCGATGCGCTGCGGACTGCCCGTCGTGAGCACCGACTGCCCCTACGGACCCGGCGAGATCATCAAGGACGGGGTCGACGGCCGGCTCGTGCCCGTCGATGACGCCGACGCCCTCGGCGAGGCCCTGCTGGACCTCGTCGGCGACGACGAACGGCGCCGCCGCATGGGCAGGGCCGCCCTCGACAACGCCCGCCGGTACGCCCCCGGACCCGTCGTGGCACAGGCCGAACGCCTCGCCGAGGAGGCCGTGGCGGCCCGGAGCACCGGTCGGCGCCCCGCGCCGGACGGCGGCCGGGCCCACCGGAACCTGTCCGGCCAGGGCCACGCCGCCGCCGACCTCGCCCTCGCCGCCGCCTCCGAGGCGCTGCGCACCCTACGGAAGGGACGCCGATGAGCACCGCCGCACAGGACACGGGAGCACCACGCGCCCACTGCACGGTCGACGCCGACGGCCGGACCCTCTTCCGCGTCGCCCTCCGCTCGGCCGGGCGCCCCCGGCTGGCCCTGGTGCCGAGACCGAAGAAGAACGTGCCGCAGCAGCCCACGCGCCTCCTCGACCTCGAACCCCACGGCGACGACGGAGACCTCCGCGCGGTGCTCGAACCGCTGCCGGCCCTCGCCGAGGGCCGCTGGGACGCATACCTGATGAGGGAACCGGACGCCGTACGGGAACGGCTGCGCCCGGGGCTGCGGGACCTGCGCGCCCTCGTCGACGGAAACCTGCGGGAGCGGCCGTCCCCGGTGGCCGTCCGGGTCCCCTACGCCACGAAGGACGGGTTCCTGGCGGTCCGGACCTGGCTGCGCCCCGCTCACGCCGAGGCCGGCCGCCTCGACCTCGCGGACGGTGCGATGACGGTCCACGCACGCCTGCACGGCGCCGAACTGTCCGACGGCGCCACCGCGTTGCTCCGGCTGCGCGGCGACAAGGACACCACGCGCTCCTTCCCGCTGCGGACCGACGGCAGCGCCTTCTCCTTCACGGCTCCCTTCGGGGAACTGACCGGCAGAGCGCCCGGCGACCAGGTCTGGGACGCCTTCCTCCGGCCCGCCGCCGGTGTCCCGCCGGTCCGGATCGGCCGGCTCCTCGACGACGTGGCCGACCGCAGGACGGTGTGCGTGTACCCGGCGCTCACCGTCGGCGAAGCCGCCGTGCGCCCGTACTACACCGTCGACAACGACCTCGCCGTCGAGGTGACCGCCGCGCACTGAACCGTCCGCCGCCCGCCCCGGCCGTGCGGCCGAGCCGCACACGGCCGGGGCGGGTCTCGCGTGTCCCGCCCCGCCCCGCCGCCCTCGTCCCGACCACCTGCTTCCGGGGGCGCTGCGGACACCGGGCCCCCGCCTGGCCGCCCTGTTCCTCTTCCGGCCCACCGCGATCCGGCACGTCTTCTTCCCGCCCATGATGACGCTGTCCGACCCGGACCCGGGCCCCCGCCGGTCCCGGCCTCCGCACAAGGAACGGTCCGGAGCCCGTTGCGCCCGAGTGCCACCCCGTGGTCACCATGGGCTTGCTCCTGACGGTCGTGCCCCTCGTTCTCGCCTTCGCCCTGCCTCAGCGCTTCCGGCGCGGCGGTCCGACCGCCGGCGTCGTGAAGCGACCCGCTCACAGAAGGAGTCCCGCCCCCACCATGACCGAGCACCCGCCCGGATCCGCCTTCCGACCCCGTGCCGCACTGGCCATGCACCCGGACGTCGCCCCGGCCGTCCTCGACGCCGAGGCGCACGCGGCTCTCGCCGCGCTGTGCGATCCGGTACCCCTCCCCTTACTGGACGACTTCACCACGCCCCGGGCGCGCGCCGTGCTGGCCGACGTCGACCTGCTGGTCACCGGCTGGGGCTGCCCGCCCCTGGACGCCGAGGTCCTGCGGGCCGCACCCCGCCTGCGCGCCGTCGTGCACGCCGCGGGCAGCGTACGCGGCCATGTCACCGACGCCTGCTGGGAACGCGGCATCGAGGTCTCCTCCGCCGCCGCGGCCAACGCCGTACCGGTCGCCGAGTACACCCTCGCCATGATCCTTCTCACCGGAAAACGGGTCCTGGAGAGCGCGCACGACTACCGCAGCGCCCGCGCCCGGACCGACTGGCCGCGCCCCGACCGCTCCACCGGCAACCACCGCCGCACCGTGGGCATCCTGTCCGCCTCCCTCATCGGCCGTCGCGTCATCGACCTGCTGCGCCCGCACGACATCGACGTCCTGCTCCACGACCCGTACGTCGACGACAAGGAAGCGGCCGGACTCGGTGTGCGCCGGGTGGAACTGGCGGAGCTGTTCCGGCAGTCCGACACGGTCAGCGTGCACACCCCGCTGCTGCCCGAGACCCGTGGCCTGGTCGGCCGCGAACTGATCGACTCCATGCGGCCCGACGCCGTACTCGTCAACACCGCCCGCGGCGCCGTCGTCGACCAGGACGCGCTCACCGACGCGGCGCTGGCCGGCCGCATCCGTGCCGTGCTCGACGTCACCGAGCCCGAAGTCCTGCCGTCCGACCACCCGTTGTGGAGTTGCGAGAACGTCCTGCTCACCCCCCACCTCGCCGGTTCCCAGGGCAACGAGCTGCGCCGCCTGGCCGATCTCGCGCTCGCCGAGATCCGGCGCTGGGCCGCCGGCGACGGCTTCCTCCACCCCGTACGACGCGAAAGGCTGGCCTTCCTCGCATGAGCATCCCCTTCGAACTGCCCCCGGAGAACCGTGACCTGAGCCCGCACACCGGCTACACCCGCGCCCACTGGGAGGCCGCCGCGGACGGGCTCCTCACCGCGGCCTGGCGCTGGAGCACCCCCGGCCACGCCCTGCTGGACCTGCCGGGACGCCCCTCCCGCTCGGGCGTGCGCTCCGACGGCCTCGAGGGGTACGCGAGGACGTTCCTCGCCGCCGCCTTCCGGGTGGCCGGCGCGGACGGGGACGACCCGCACGACCTGCTCGAGCGCTATGCGGGCGGACTCGCCGCCGGCACCCGCACCCCGGGCCGCGACGACACCGAGTCCTGGCCGCTGATCCTCGACTTCACGGTGCAGGGCCAGCCCATGGTCGAGTCGGCGTCGATCGCCCTCGGCCTGCGCCTGACCGCCCCCTGGCTGTGGAAGAACCTCGACCCGGGCGTGCAGGACCGCGCCGAGCAATGGCTGCGGGGCGCGCTGCGGCACACCCCCGCGCCGAACAACTGGTACCTCTTCCCGTACACCGTCGCCGGGTTCCTCGAGTCCGTCGGCCGGGGCGACCGCGAGACGGCCGCGGCCCGGCAGCGCGCGGTGGAACATCTCGAGAACTGGTACCGGGGCGACGGCTGGTACACCGACGGGGAGATGCCGGCCTTCGACCACTACAACGGCTGGGCCCTGCACCTCTACCCGGTCCTCGACGCCCACCTCTCCGGTGACGCCGACGCACTGGCCCACTACGGCGCCCGGCTGCGCGCCCATCTGGAGGGCTTCGCCCTGATGTTCGGCGCGGACGGGGCGCCGATGCACTACGGGCGGTCGCTCACCTACCGCTTCGCCGCCGCGTCGGCCGTCGCGCTGGGCGCGGTGACCGGTCACAGCCCGCTGACCCCCGGGGCCTCGCGCCGCATCGCCGACGGCAGCCTGCGACACTTCCTCGACCGGGGCGCGTTGACCGACGACGGACTGCTGAGCCTGGGCTGGCACGGCCCGCACGACGCCGTACTGCAGACCTACTCGGGCCCCGCGTCCCCCTACTGGGCGTCGAAGGCCTTCGTCGCCCTGCTCGCCCCGGCCGGTCACGCCCTCTGGACGGACCGCGAGGAGCCCGCGCCGGTGGAGGAGGCAGACCGGGTGCTCGCCCTGCCCGCGCCCGGACTGCTCCTCCAGGCGACCCGGGCCGACGGAGTCGTCCGTCTGCACAACCACGGCAGCCACCATGTGAGCCCCCACCAGGCGGAGTCGGCCGCCGAGGACGACCCGCACTACGGGCGCCAGGCCTATTCCACCCGCACCGGTCCGACCGCGACCGGGAACATCGCCGACAACCACCTGTCCGTGGCGGTCGGCGGCCGGCCCAGCGTCCGCCGCCGCGTCCATCCGCTGGGTGCCGGACACGGCGACGGATGGGGCTGGGCGGCCTCCTGGCACCGGCCGGTGTTCGCCGACGGCCCGCCGATGGTGCCGGGCCTGCGGGTGGAGAGCGTCACGGTGGCCCACGGCCGTCACGAACTGCGGGTGCACCGGGTGGTGGGGGCACCGGCGGACTCCCTCGTCACGCACACCGGCTGGGCCACCGGCCCCGACGAACCGCTGGTCTCGTCCCTGCACGGCCTGCACGGCTGGGACGCCCCCGCCGCGGACCCGATCCGCGCCCCCTGGGGCACGGCCTTCACCCGCTGGGCCCGGGTACCCCGGCTCAGCGGCCGCTGCCACGGTACGACCGTGCACGTCAGCCTGGCGAGTCTGACCGCCGAACTTGACCCGCTGCCCCTGGCGGAGGCGGTCCGGGAGGTCCGGGTGGACGGAGGGAGCACGGTCGAGGTCGTGTGGGCCGGGGGCGGAACCCGCACCCGGATCGCGTTCGACCCGGTGGAGGTCAGCCACACGGATCAGTGACTCCGGGCGGGCTGCGGGCCCGTGTCGAACCGGTGCAGGGGCAGGGGCGTCGTCCGGGAGGGCGGCGCTCCTGCCGTGTCCGGACCCCGGCCCATCGAAGGTCGTTGTGTTCATGCCATTGACAAGTGGGGCAGGAGACCGAAACTCTCACTCCAGGAGCCGCAAGAAATGAACTGATGGCCGCAAAACACGTACGGCCAGTCGGCATTCCGTGGCAGGTGCCCCTTGTCTGCCCGATGCCCGATGCCCGATGCCCGATGCCCGATGCCCGCGCCTCCCGTCCGCACCCGGCCGTCTCCGCCCCGCTCCTGCGCACGCCCCGCTCCGCCGTACGTCCCGCACTCGCCCGACCACGCCCCAGCACCCGCCGTGGAACGAGGACTTCATGAGACGGAAGCGATTCGGCCCCCGGACGATCACCGGCCTGCTCCTGGCCGGCCTGGTCGTCGCCGGTCTCCACCCCGCACCGGCCGTCGCCGCGGAACCGGCCGTCCGCGGGCCCAACCTGGCGCTCGGCAAAAGCGTCACAGCCGGTGGCTCCCACCCCGGCCATCCCGTCACCAACGTGACCGACGGCAGCCAGCAGACCTACTGGGAGGGCCCCGCGGGGTCCTTCCCGCAACCGGTACGCGTCGACCTCGGCGGCACCGTCGAGGCCGACCGGGTGGTGTTGAAACTGCCCACCGGCTGGGAGGCCCGCACCCAGACCCTCACCGTCGAGGGCAGCACCGACGGCACCTCCTTCACCACCCTGTCCGCCTCCGCCGCCCGCGGCTTCGACCCCGACGACGGCAACACGGTCACCGTGGATTTCGCCTCCCGCGACCTGCGCCACATCCGTGTGCGGGTGAGCGCCAACACCGGCTGGAACGCCGCCCAGTTGTCCGAGATCGAGGTCTACGACAGCGATACCGGCACCGACCCAGGGCAGCCACCGGTGGACGGGACCAACCTGGCGCTGAACAAGCCCGTCCAGGCCTCCTCCACCGTGCACCAGTTCGTGGCGAGGAACGCCAACGACGGGCGGACGGACACCTACTGGGAGTCGTCGGGCCATCCCGCCACGCTCACGGTCCAGTTGGGTGCGAACGCCGATCTCTCCGGCGTCGTCGTGAAGCTCAATCCCGCCGCGGCCTGGGAGCCCCGGACACAGAGCATCGAAGTCCTCGCACGCGAGCAGGCGGCGAGCGGCTTCACCTCGATCAAGGCCCGCGCCGACTACACGTTCAACCCCGCCTCGGGCGGCAACACGGTCACCATCCCGGTCACCGGACGCCATGCCGACGTGCAGCTGAGATTCACCCACAACTCCGCCGGGTACGGCGCCCAGATCGCCGAACTGGAGGTCATGGGAACCGCCGCCCCCCACCCCGATCTCGTCGTCACCGACCTCACCTGGACGCCCGCGTCCCCCACCGAGTCCGACGCCGTCACCGTCCGTGCGACCGTGCGCAACGCCGGCACCGCCGCGTCCCCCGCCTCCACGCTGGACGTCAGCCTCGAGGGCACCCTCGCCGGCAGCGCCCCGGTCGGCGCGCTCGCCGCCGGAGCCTCCGCCACCGTCTCCGTGGACGTGGGCAGGCGTGCCCAGGGCGCCTACACGGTGTCCGCCGTGGTGGACCCCACGAACACCGTTGTCGAGCAGGACGACACCAACAACAGCCGCACCGCGACGGACAGACTGACCGTGGCCCGGAGCCCCGGCCCCGACCTGGAGGTCCGCGCGATCGCGAGCGACCCGGCGAGCCCTGCCCCCGGCGCCGCCGTCTCCTTCACGGTCACCGTGCACAACCGGGGCACCTCGGCCGTGCCCGCCGGCTCCGTCACCCGGCTGGAGGTGGGCGACCGTACCCTCGACGGCACGACCGGGGCGGTCGCCGCCGGCGCGAGCGTCCCGGTCACCGTCGACGGCACCTGGACCGCCACCAGCGGGTCGAGCATCCTCACCGCGACCGCGGACGCCACCGGCCGGGTCGCCGAGACCAACGAGAACAACAACATCCTCACCCGCTCCCTCGTCGTCGGCCGCGGCGCCGCCGTGCCGTACACCGAGTACGAGGCGGAGGACGGCACCTACCGGGGAACGCTTCTGACAGCCGACCCCAAGCGGACGTTCGGCCACACCAACTTCGCCACCGAGTCCTCCGGCCGCAAGTCCGTCCGCCTCGACTCCACCGGCCAGTACGTGCAGTTCACCTCCTCGGGCCCGACCAACTCGATCGTCGTGCGCAACTCGATCCCGGACGCCCCGGGCGGCGGCGGCACCGAAGCCACCCTGAGCCTGTACGCGGACGGCGAGTTCGTGCAGAAGATCCGCCTCAGTTCCAAGCACAGCTGGCTGTACGGCAACACCGACCAGCCCGAAGGGCTCACCAACACCCCGCAGGCCGACGCCCGCAGGCTGTTCGACGAGTCCCACGCCCTGCTCGGCCGGAGCTTCCCGAAGGGCACCACCTTCCGGCTCCAGCGCGACAACGACGACACCGCCGCGTTCCACATCGTCGACCTGATCGACCTGGAGCAGGTCGCACCGCCCACCGACCGGCCCGCGGGCTGCGTCTCCATCACCGAGTACGGCGCGATCCCGGGCGACGGGATCGACGACACGGACGCCCTTCAGCGGGCCGTGACCGCCGACCAGAACGGGCAGATCGACTGTGTGTGGATTCCGCCGGGCCAGTGGCGGCAGGAGCAGAAGATCCTCACCGACGACCCGCTCGACCGCGGTCAGCACAACCAGGTCGGCATCCGCGACGTCACCGTCCGGGGCGCCGGCATGTGGCACTCCCAGTTCCACACCCTCACCCCGCCGCACCAGTCGGGCGGCATCAACCACCCGCACGAGGGAAACTTCGGCTTCGACATCGACGACAACACCCGGATCTCGGACATCGCCATCTTCGGCTCGGGAACCATCCGCGGCGGCGACGGCGGAGCCGAGGGCGGCGTCGGCCTGAACGGCCGGTTCGGCAAGAACACGAAAATCAGCAACGTGTGGATCGAGCACGCCAACGTGGGCGCCTGGGTGGGCCGCGACTACAGCAACATCCCCGAGCTGTGGGGCCCCGCCGACGGGCTGGAGTTCACCGGGATGAGAATCCGCAACACCTACGCGGACGGCGTCAACTTCGCCAACGGAACCCGCAACTCACTCGTGGACAACTCGTCGCTGCGCAACACCGGCGACGACGCCCTGGCCGTCTGGGCGAGCAAGTACGTCAAGGACCCGTCCGCCGACATCGGCCACGACAACCACTTCCGCAACAACACCGTCCAACTGCCCTGGCGCGCCAACGGCATCGCGGTCTACGGCGGTTACGGCAACACCATCGAGAACAACCTGATCCACGACACGATGAACTACCCGGGCATCATGCTGGCGACCGACCACGACCCGCTGCCCTTCTCCGGACGGACCCTCATCGCCAACAACGCGCTGCACCGCACCGGCGGAGCCTTCTGGAACGAGGACCAGGAGTTCGGTGCCATCACCCTGTTCGCGCAGGGGCCGGACATCCCGGGAGTGGTGATCCGCGACACCGACATCCATGACTCGACGTACGACGGCATCCAGTTCAAGACGGGCGGCGGCGCCATGCCGGACGTCCGGATCGACAACGTCACGATCGACAGGTCCAACAACGGGTCCGGCATCCTCGCCATGGGCGGCGCCCGGGGCAGCGCCACTCTGACGGACGTCACCATCACCGGTTCGGCCGAGGGCGACGTGCTGATCGAACCCGGCTCGCAGTTCGTGATCAACCGGTAGCCCCACCGCACCGCCCCGCGCCCCGCGCCGGGCGACAGGCCCGTACCCCACCCGGGTACGGGCCCCAGTGCGTCCGGACGGCCTCCCCGCAGGGCGCGACATCCCCACCACATACGTCACAATGTGCAAGCGAGCGGATACGTGTCGTGACACGCCGGGCGGGGTCCGGGTCTCACACGAGCGGGCGCATGTGCGACATCCTTCCCGAGGGTAGAGATACCGGCCCCATAGAAAGAGAGCGGAACAGTGGCGGTTCACAGTGCGCCGGACTCGGTCGAGTCGGACTCCTACGAGGACGAGCTGCCGGTCCGGCGCAAGCAGCCCGGCAACGTGGTCGTCAAGTGGCTCACCACCACCGACCACAAGACCATCGGCACGCTGTATCTCACGACGTCGTTCGCGTTCTTCATCTTCGGCGGCATCCTCGCACTGGTCATCCGCGCCGAGCTGGCCCGACCGGGCCTGCAAATCGTGTCGAACGTGCAGTACAACCAGGCGTTCACGATGCACGGCACGGTCATGCTGCTGATGTTCGCGACCCCGTTGTTCGTCGGTTTCGCGAACTGGATCATGCCGCTGCAGATCGGCGCGCCCGACGTCGCCTTCCCGCGGCTGAACTTGTTCTCCTACTGGCTGTTCCTGTTCGGCTCGCTGATCGCGCTGGGCGGTTTCCTCACCCCGGACGGCGCGGCCAGCTTCGGCTGGACCGCCTACTCCCCGCTGACGGACTCGGTCCGCTCGCCCGGGCTCGGCGGGGACATGTGGATCATGGGTTTGGCCTTCCAGGGGTTCGGCACCATTCTCGGCGCGGTCAACTTCATCACCACGATCATCTGCATGCGTGCTCCCGGCATGACGATGTTCCGCATGCCGATCTTCACCTGGAACGTGCTGCTGACCGGTGTGCTGGTCCTGCTCGCCTTCCCGGTGCTCGCGGCGGCACTGCTGGCCCTCGAGTACGACCGGAAGTTCGGGGGCCTCATCTTCGAGGCCGCCAACGGCGGGGCGCTGCTGTGGCAGCACCTGTTCTGGTTCTTCGGCCACCCCGAGGTGTACATCATCGCGCTGCCGTTCTTCGGCATCGTCTCCGAGATCATCCCGGTCTTCTCCCGCAAGCCGATCTTCGGCTATCTGGGCCTGATCGGCGCGACCATCGCGATCGCGGGTCTGTCGGTGACGGTGTGGGCGCACCACATGTTCGCCACCGGGGCGGTGCTGCTGCCGTTCTTCTCGTTCATGACCTTCCTGATCGCGATCCCCACCGGGGTGAAGTTCTTCAACTGGATCGGCACCATGTGGAAGGGGGCGCTGAGCTTCGAGACCCCGATGCTCTGGTCGGCGGGCTTCCTGGTGACCTTCCTCTTCGGCGGTCTGACCGGCGTCATCCTGGCCTCGCCGCCGCTGGACTTCCACGTCACCGACTCCTACTTCGTGGTGGCGCACTTCCACTACGTGGTGTTCGGCACGGTGGTCTTCGCGATGTTCGCCGGCTTCCACTTCTGGTGGCCGAAGTTCACCGGCAAGATGCTCGACGAACGGCTCGGGAAGATCACCTTCTGGACGCTGTTCGCCGGCTTCCACGGCACCTTCCTGGTCCAGCACTGGCTGGGCGCCGAGGGCATGCCGCGCCGGTATGTGGACTACCTGGCGGCCGACGGCTTCACCGGGCTGAACACCGTCTCGACCATCGCCTCGTTCCTGCTCGGCATGTCGATGCTGCCGTTCCTCTACAACGTCTGGAAGACGGCCAAGTACGGCAAGAAGATCGAGGTCGACGACCCCTGGGGCTACGGCCGTTCGCTGGAGTGGGCCACCTCCTGCCCGCCGCCGCGGCACAACTTCCTCACCCTGCCGCGGGTCCGTTCCGAGTCCCCGGCCTTCGACCTCCACCACCCGGCGGTCGCGGCGTACGACCGGGAGGAGAACCGCCCCGAGCGCTCCGTGGTCCAGCCCCCCGGGGACCAGGCCTGACCGGAGTGATTCCGCAGCCCAGTGTGGAGGAGCATGTGAATCCGAGCCAGGACAGCGCCCGCGGCCTCGACCAGTTCGAGGGGTACCTGCTGTGGGCGGCCGAAGTCGAGGACGCCCGGCGCCAGGCCGAGCGGTTCACCGAGCAGCTGCCGTGGCTGACGACCGCGCAGCGCGAGGACGTGGAACGCGTCTACACCGCCGACCGCATCGAGGCCTCCCGCAGGACACTGGTCCGGATCTGCGACCGGGCGGCCGAGCTCCGCGACATGTACGCCCAGCGCTATCACCAACTCCGGGTGCGGTGCGTGGCCGCCGCGGTCGTGGGCATGGCGAGTGGTGCGGGCGCCGTCGTCCTCGCGTTCCTTGTCGGGGAATGACGGCCCACCGCCCCGCCGGGGCCACCGGAGGCCGGTGCCCCGGCGGGCAGATGGGGGACGTTGCCCGGACTCGCGCGGGGAGCGCGGCGATTTGGTTGAGCCGAAGTCAGGCTGACCCCATGGCTTCATCGATCGAAGGCCCGCACCGCGGGCGTCCACGAGCTCCGGCCCCGGGCGACCGGCGGTCCGCCGCCCTCGCCCGGTGCCGCGGCCGGCTGCCGATGCCGGTGCTCGCCCTCCTGACGGCGGCGCTCCTCACCGGCTGTGCGACGACCACCGGCAGCACGGCGGGGGAGTCGTCCCCCACGGCTGCCGTCCCCGCGACGATCCCCCCCATGTCCGCCGCCCCACCGGCAGCCGGAGCACCGGACAACACGGCACCGGGGAAGACGGCGGCGGGAAACGCGGCGCCCGGTACCGGAGCGCCCGGCACGGAGAGCACCGCCCAGGGCCGGACCGACGCCGGAGCGCACCCCGACACCCCCGCCCCGCTCGGCAACCTCGGTCCCCGCACGCTGGCCCTGATCCCCGGGAACGCCCGCCAGGCCGTCGTCGTCACCGGCAGGGGCCGGGACGCGAACCGCTCCGAGGCCGTGCTGTACCGGCGTACCGCATCGGGCTGGAAGGCGGGCACGGCCTGGCCCGCCCACAACGCCCTCAACGGCTGGACCGACGACCACCTGGCGGGCGACCTCCGCTCGCCCATCGGTGTGTTCGCCCTCAGCGACGCGGGGGGGCTGCTGCCGGACCCGGGAACCCGGCTGCCGTACGACGAGTCGCCCGAGTTCTCCATCAACGGGACGGGCTTCATGGGGGAGCCGCTCGCCGGGTCCTTCGACTACGTCGTGGCGATCGACTACAACCGTGTCCCGGGCACCTCCCCGCTCGACCGGACCCGCCCGCTCGGCGCCGACCTGGGCGGCGGCATCTGGCTGCACGTGGACCACGACGGGCCCACCCAGGGCTGCGTGAGCCTTGAGGAACAGCACATGAGGCAACTCCTGCTGGCCCTCGACCCCGAGCAGCACCCGGTGATCGTCATGGGGGACGCCGGGTCACTGAGCAGGTGAACGGGACCTCCGTGGCCGATGCCGGGGCTTCGCAGCGGGGCGGGCGGGTGCTCGGACCGACGGTCAGGGCGCGATCCCGGACCCGTCCGCCCGGCTCCCGGTGTCGTACGCGCGGTCGAAGGAGGCGCAGGACGCGGCGAGCGGCCGCGCCCTCGGGACCTGCGCAGGGGCCCAGGATTCCGGTAACACCGGGCGGGCAAGGCGATGAGGCAGCCGGTCGCGTTCACACTGTTCGGCCCCGTGATCCGTAGCCCGTCCGGGTGGCGGTGGCGGACGCGTGCCGGTCCGCGGGCGGGTCCGCGTGCCGACGTGGCCGCGCCGTCACCGAAGTCGGGCCCATGTCCTCACCCGTTCACCCGGATCGCCTTCGGAGGGCGCTGGTCGTGGTGACCGCCGTCACCGGGATCGTCGACGCCATGGCCTTCCTCGGCCTCGGACAGGTCCTCACCCCTTTCATGACCGGCAATCTGCCCTTCCTCGGTTTCGTCCTCGCCGGAGGTGAAGGGCTGGAACTCCTCGGGCCGGCCACTGCCCTGGCCGTCTCCGTCACGGGCGTGGTCGTCGGCAGCCGCCCGGGCGCGGCCCTGGCCGTCGAACGGCACCGGCGGTGGCTCCTGACCTCGGCCTCCGTCGCCGCGGCCCTCCTGGTCGACGCGGCGCTGACCGCCATCGGCCTGGACATCGGAACCGGTCGGGAACCGGAGCCCCGGCACTACTTGGTGATCGCCCCGACCGCGGTGAGGTGAGCGACAGGACGACGCCCAGGGTGCCGAGAGCGATTCTTGGCCAGTAGCGCATCCCGAAGACCAGCAGAGCGGCGACGGCCACGCCGGCGGGCGGTCGATGGACTTCCGGCCGCCGGACTCGACGGCCCCGGGAGGAGTTGGAGCTCCGTCCGCTCCGAGGTGCGGGGCCCGATCTGCGGCGGGCCCCGCGCCGCCGTCGCGCACGTCGCCGGGATCCGTCAGGACCGGGACGTGCGCCCCAGGTTCGACGGCGGCGCCGCCGGACGGTGGCTGCGGCGGCGGTGCGGCCTGCACGGAGCTGGCCTGTACAAAGGTGCTGGGCGACGGCGGCACGGCAGCACCCGCAAGGGGACCCGTTCCAGCAATGAGGCGGTGGTGCGAAGTACCGTTGGAGCTCTTCCTGTTCCGTACGGTGGCGCTCCCGTGACGGTCCTCGGCATGGAGTGGAGGAAACAGGTTCTGCCGCCGTTTTCCGGCCAAGTCGTGGCATGCCCGCAGGCGATCTCGGCCACCGTCGAACCCGTCTAGGCTGTGCCCATGGAGCAGCGCGAGATCATGCAACGGGGCGTCGGCATCCTCACCGAGGCCCTCGAGATGCGGCGGCAACTCCGGGAGAACCCGGACGCCGAGGTGACCAGAAGCGGAGCGGTCTCCGCGCTCCTCGAAGAGATGCTGCCGCACATCCAGTTGCCGGCCGACGCCAGCCCCCGCGAGGTGGCGGAGATCGTCACCGAGAAGCTGGGGCCCGCCATCGTGCACATCACCTCCGCCCTCACCTTCGCCTTCGTGCAGCTCGCCGAAGTGCACGACGCCGGCCGCACCGACGTGTCCTCCGCCGACGTCCTGCGCTCCATCTCGCTGCGCTACGAGCCCCGGCCGGAGCGGTAGGCGGCGCCCGCCGGACGGTTGAACGACCCCCGGAGGGGAAGGGATCCCACGGAGCTACGGTTGACAACGATGTCAGACCTCCCGGAGGTTTTGGTGTTCGGATCCCCGCTCAGACCGCGTCAGTCCGTCCCTCGCGCCCCCCGCACCCTCCTCGCCCTCCTGCTCGCCGCCCTGCTGCCCCTCGGCGCCCTCGCCGCGCCCGTCCACGCCGCGGAACCGGGCGGGGGGAGCTGGACCGTGCGGCAGCCCGGCGCGGCGCGCGACGGCGTGAGCGCCGAGGTGCGCGTCGACGCCGTGGACGGCACGGTGACCCTGGCCGCCCGCAGGGGTGGCGTCACCGTGCTCGAACCCGCACCCGTCGGCATCGTCACCGACACCGCCGACCTCACCTCGAACCTGCGGCTGGGATCCCGTGCTTCACGCCAGGTGAGCGAGCGGTACACGATGACCACCGGCAAGCAGCTGCGCCGCACCGTCCGGATGACCGAGACCCGGTTCTCCTTCAGCGGCACCGACGGCGCCCGACTCGACCTGCTGGTCCGGGTCGCGGACGACGGCATCGCCTACCGTTACGTCCTGCCGGGCGGCGGCAGCGACAAGAGCGGTGACGTCACCGTGGAGCGCGAGGCATCGGCCTTCCAGCTCCCCGCCTCCGCGCGTGCCTGGCTCGCTCCCTACACCCCCAACTACGAGCGTGTGTACGCCCCGGCCACCGCGGCGGGCGCCGCCGACGGCACGTACGGCTACCCGTCCCTCTTCCGCGTGGGCGACACCTACGCCCTGCTCACCGAGGCCGACGTCGACGGACGCTACGCGGCCGGCCGTCTGGTCCACGAACAGGGCGGCGGACGCTACGCGGTGGAACTGGCCGACGACACCGTCACCTCCGCCGGCCCGCTCGCCACGCCCTGGCGCACGGCCGTCATCGGCAGCCTGGCCGGCGTCACCGAATCCACCCTGGTCGACGACCTCGCACCGGCCTCCCGCATCGCCGACACCTCGTGGATCAGGCCCGGCCCGGTCGCGTGGTCGTGGCTGGACGGATTCGCCTCGGCCCAGCGCAGCCTCGCCGCCCAGCAGCGCTACGTCGACTACAGCGCCGCGCACGGCTGGCCGTACACCCTGGTCGACGACGGCTGGAAGACCACCGACTGGATGCCCGAGCTGATCGACTACGCCCGGAAGCGGGGCGTACGGGTCCTGCTGTGGGCGCACTACACCGACCTGGACACGGCCGCGGAACGTGCCGAGTTCCTTCCCCGGGTGAAGAAATGGGGCGCGGCCGGACTGAAGATCGACTTCATGGACTCCGACTCCCAGGAGCGCTTCCGCTGGTACGACGACGTCCTGCGGGACACCGCCCGGCACGAACTGCTCGTCAACTTCCACGGCGCGACCCTGCCCAAGGGGATCCAGCGGACCTGGCCCCATGTGATGACGCTGGAGGCGGTCTACGGCGCCGAACAGGGCAACGTCCCCGCCGCCGGAATCACCACCCTGCCGTTCACCCGCAATGTCGTCGGGTCCATGGACTACACCCCGATGGCCTTCCAGTTCGGTACCCGTACCGTCTCCGACGCCGCCGAACTCGCCCTGTCCGTGGTCTACGAGTCCGGCTTCCAGAACTACGCCGGATCGGTCCGGGCCTACCGGGACCGCCCCGAACTCGAGCGGTTCCTGGAGCAGGTGCCCACCGTCTGGGACGAGACCCGGCTGCTGTCCGGGCAACCGGGCCAGGGGGCGGCGTTCGCCCGGCGGCAGGGGGACCGATGGTTCCTCGGCAGTGTGAGTTCCGGCGCGGCCGGCACCCAGGGCGTTCCGCTGGACTTCCTCGGCGGCGGGCGCTGGCTGGTGGAGGTGGTCCGGGACGGTGACGACGGCCTGGTCCGGGAACGGCGGACCGTCACCGCCCGCGACACCCTGAACGTGCCGACGGCCGAGCACGGCGGCTTCGCCGGGATCGTCTGCCGTGCGGCGCCCGGCCGGGACGGCTGCGACCGGCCGGTGTCGCGGCTGCCGCTGACCTCGCTGACCGTGGAGCCGGCCAGGACCGACGTGGACGCGGGCACGTCGGTCGACGTCGTCGGCCGGTTCGCGGTGGAGGAGTTCGGCCCGGCCGAAGACGTCTCGCTGACCGTGCGGGCCCCCGAGGGTTGGGCGGTGACGGGCGACGATCCGCACGCCGGGCGGCTGCCCGCGGGGCGCGACCTGAAGGGCGACTGGACCGTGAGCGTGCCGCAGGACGCGGAGTACGGCGGCCGGGACCTGGTGGTGACCGCGAAGTACCGCTCCCCGGACGGGAAGAGCGCCCGCAAACTCCAAGTCGAGCGCACCGTCCGGGTGTTCGTCTCGCCGCCCGGCGTCGACCATGTGAGCGACCTGCCGTTCGCCGCCGAGAGCAACGGCTGGGGGCCGGTGGAGCGGGACCGGTCCAACGGCGAGCGCGACGCGGCCGACGGCGGCACCCTGAACATCCGGGGCACCGGGTACGACAAAGGGCTCGGCGTCCATGCCGCGAGCGAGGTCGTCGTCGAACTCGACGGCTCCTACCGGCGGTTCACCGCAGAGGTGGGGGTCGACGACGAGGTCGGCGGCAAGGGCAGCGTCGCCTTCGAGGTGCTCGCGGACGGCCGGGTCCTGGCCACCACCGGAGTGCTCACCGGCACCGACCCGGCCCGGCGGATCGACGTCGACGTCACCGGAGCGGAGCGGCTGACCCTGCGTGTCACCGACGGAGGTGACGGCGTCGATTCCGACCATGCCGACTGGGCCGGCGCCCGGCTGCTGACGTAGGCGTTCGCCGCGCATCGGCGACCGACGGTACGCGCCGTGCCCGTCCCCTCGGCGACGGGCACGGCGCGCTCGGACCGGGACGCCGCCGAAGCCGATCCCGTTCCCGCCGGGACCGCGGTGCACCGCCTTGCGGCCGGCAGGGCCCCGGCAAGCCCGTTCCTGCCGGGGCCCTCCGTGACAGGCCCGGGCCCGTCCAGGGGCCGCGCCGCAGGTCGTTCCGGACCCTTGACTCCTTACGCGCCAGTAGTCATCCTCGGCCCATAGCTTGCTCCGGTCATGACAACCCGCCGAGCGGGCCCGGGGCACCGGCCCGGACCGCGCCAAGGGCCGACCGTGCTGTTCCGCCGACGGAGGGACGTGGGCCGTGACCATCGCTCGACGCAGGTACGGCGGACGCCGTCATGTCGCCCTCGTCTCCCTGCTCCTGCTCCTGCTCGCCATGTCCCTCGGCCCCACGCCCAGTTCGGCGGCCGACGGCAACTGGTGGGAGCCGACCGCGCGGCCGACTCCGGACTCCGGCATCGGCGTCACCGGCGAACCCTTCACGGGCACCGACGCGCGCGGCGAGGTCCGCGGCTTCGTCGACGCGCACAACCACCTCATGTCCAACGAGGCCTTCGGCGGCCGGCTCATCTGCGGCAGGCCCTTCTCCGAGAAGGGGATCGCCGACGCGCTCAAGGACTGCCCCGAGCACTACCCCGACGGCTCACTCGCGATCTTCGACTTCATCACCAACGGCGGTGACGGCAGGCACGATCCGGACGGCTGGCCCACCTTCGTGGACTGGCCCGCCCACGACTCCCTGACCCACCAGCAGAACTACTACGCCTGGGTCGAACGGGCCTGGCGCGGCGGGCAGCGGGTCCTGGTGAACGACCTCGTGACCAACGGCGTGATCTGCTCCGTGTACTTCTTCAAGGACCGCGGCTGCGACGAGATGACGTCGATCCGGCTGCAGGCGAAGCTGACGTACGACATGCAGGCCTACATCGACCGGATGTACGGCGGCACGGGCAAGGGCTGGTTCCGCGTCGTCACCGACAGCGCACAGGCCCGGCGGGTCGTCGAACAGGGCAAACTCGCGGTCGTCCTGGGCGTCGAGACCTCCGAACCCTTCGGCTGCAAGCAGGTCCTGGACGTCGCCCAGTGCGACCGGGCCGACATCGACGCCGGGCTGGACGAGCTGTACGACCTCGGCGTACGCAGCATGTTCCTGTGCCACAAGTTCGACAACGCGCTGTGCGGAGTCCGCTTCGACGAGGGAGCGCTCGGCACCGCCATCAACGTCGGCCAGTTCCTGTCGACCGGCACCTTCTGGCGGACGGAACGGTGCACCGGCCCTCAGCACGACAACCCCGTCGGGCTGGCCGCCGCGCCCGGCGCAGAGGCGGAACTGCCCGAGGGCGTCGGCGTCCCCGCCTACGACGAGGACGCCCAGTGCAATGTGCGGGGGCTCACCGGCCTCGGCGAGTACGCGGTGCGCGGCATGATGAAGCGCAACATGATGCTCGAGATCGACCACATGAGCGTCAAGGCCACGGGCAGGGCGCTCGACATTTTCGAGGCCGAGTCCTACCCCGGCGTCATCTCCTCGCACAGCTGGATGGACATCGACTGGACCGAGCGGGTCTACGGTCTCGGCGGCTTCGTCGCCCAGTACATGCACGGCTCGGAACACTTCGTGGAGGAGGCGAGGCGCACCGAGGCGGTGCGGGACGAGTACGGCGCGGGCTACGGCTACGGCACCGACATGAACGGTGTCGGCGGCTGGCCCGCCCCGCGCGGCGCGGACGCGCCCGCCCCCGTCACGTATCCCTTCCGCAGCGCGGACGGCGGGTCCGTCATCGACCGGCAGACGACCGGCGAGCGCACCTGGGACCTGAACACCGACGGAGCCGCGCACCACGGACTCGTCCCCGACTGGATCGAGGACATCCGGCGCGTCGGCGGCCAGGACGTGGTGGACGACCTCTTCCGGGGCGCCGAGACCTACCTCGGCACCTGGGGCGCCTCCGAGCGGCACCGGCCTGCGGACAACCTCGCCAGGGGAGCTTCGGCGACGGCGAGTTCGGCCGAGTGGAACCCGTTCACGAGCTATGCGCCCGGCCGGGCGGTGGACGGTGACCGGGGCACCCGCTGGGCCAGCGACTGGAGCGACGACCAGTGGCTGCGCATCGATCTCGGCGCCGTGCGCGAGGTCGGGCGCGTCACCCTCGACTGGGAGCGCGCGTACGGGACGTCGTACCGCGTCGAACTGTCCGCCGACGGCACCGGCTGGCGGGCCGTCGGGTCCGTCACGGCCGGCGACGGCGGCCTCGACACGGTCCGCTTCACCCCGCAGCAGGCCCGCCACGTCCGCATCGTGTTCCTGGACCGGGGGACGGAGTGGGGCTACTCCCTGTACGAGGTCGGCGTGCACGGCAGGTGACGGACCGGCGCGGGTCGACCGCGCCGGTCCGACCGATTCGCCGGCGCCGGACCGTTTCGGCCGGGCGGTGTCAACTGCACTGGGGCAAGGCCTTGTTCAACAGGACCCGGACCGTGTCCAGGGCGGCGGCGCGGTCCGCGGGAACGAGGCCGATCCGGGTGCGGCGGTCGAGCAGGTCGCTCTCGTCGAGTGCCCCCTCGTGGCGCACCGCCCACAGCAGTTCGGCCCCGGTCACCGGATGGCCGGGCAGGACGGGATCGCCCAGCCGGGCGTCGCGCACGCCGAGGGCGTGCACGGCGGGCGCCTCCGTTCCGTAGTGCCGCACGAGGCGGCGGGGCGCGGGCAGGGCGGCGAGGACGTGCGGCGACGCGGCGCCCACGAGGAGCAGGGACGCGGTGCGCGACGGGCCGGCCGGCAGCCGGCGGACGCGCACGGCGGTGTCGACGGCGTCCTCGGCCATGCGCCGGTACGTGGTGAGCTTGCCGCCGACGACGGTGACGACGCCCCCGGACGAGGTCAGCACCGCGTGCCGCCTCGAGACGTCGGCGGTCCTCGGCGCCGTACCGGACCCGTCCGCCGAGGTGTCCAGCAGGGGGCGCAGGCCCGCGAAGGCCCCCACGACGTCGGCGCGGCGCAGCGGGACGTCCAGGACCGAGCACAGGACGTCCAGGAGGAAGCCGATGTCCGTCTCCGGCGCCTCGGCGACGTCGGGCACGGGGCCGTCCACGGGTTCGTCGGTGAGCCCGACGTAGACCCGGCCGTCGTCCTGGGGCAGGACGAGGACGAAGCGGTTGGTCTCCCCGGGGATGGGGATGTGCAGGCCGGCCGGAAGCGGGCCGAGGCTGTCCGGGCGCAGCACGAGATGGGTTCCGCGTGAGGGGCGGATCCGGATGCCGTCGACGAGGCCCCCCGCCCAGACGCCGGACGCGTTGATCACCGCGCGGGCGCGTATCCCGCCCTCCTCGCCGGTGAGTTCGTCGCGGACCCGGGCGCCGGAGGCGGTCAGGTCCAGGGCCCGGACCCGGGTGAGGATCCGCGCCCCGTGCGCGGCGGCGGTGCGGGCGAGGGCGGTCACCAGCCGGGCGTCGTCGGTGAGCCGGCCATCCCAGGACAGCAGGCCGCCGCGCAGCCCGTCGGCCCGTACGGCGGGGGCCAGATGGCGGGTCTCCGTCGCCGAGAGCCGGCGCGGCGCGGGCAGGGTCGCACGCGCGGTCCGGGCCGCCAGCCGCAGGGCGTCACCGGCCCGGAAGCCGGCCCGCGCCAGGGCGGCCCGACCGGGGGAGACCAGAGGGGTGAGGGGCAGTACGAACGGCTGTGCGCGCACCAGATGGGGGGCGGTGCGCTCCATCAGCACCCCGCGCTCGACCGCGCTCTCGTGGGCGACGTCGAGCTGGCCGGAGGCGAGATAGCGCAGCCCGCCGTGGACCAGCTTGCTGCTGAAACGGGAGGTGCCGAAGGCCAGGTCGTGGGCGTCGACGGCGACCACGCTCAGCCCGCGGGACGCCGCGTCCAGGGCGGCCCCGGCGCCGGTGGCACCGAGCCCGACGACGAGGACGTCGACGACGTCGCCGCCCACGGCCGCGGTCAGGTCACGGGTGCGGCGGCCGGCGGACAGAGCCGACGAGGAGGGGGCGGAGGGGGCGGAGGCGGCCGGTCCGGTGCGGGAGGTCATGGGGCGAGGGTCCTCTCCAGGATGTCGCGCAGTTCCATGAGGAGGGCCTCGTGGGTGAGGTCCGGATCGTCCTCGTCGGTCATGGTCCGCAGGGACAGGGTGAAGGACTGGACGACCAGCAGGACGGACCGCGCCTGCCGTTCGGGATGCCCGGCGCGCACCGAGCCGTCGGCGTGCCCCTCGCGCAGGGCGTCGGCCAGCAGTTTCAGCATGGCTTCCTGGCTCGCTCCGCGACGGTCCAGCACGTAGGGCAGCAGCAGTTCGGGATCCACGCCGACGATCTTCCGGAAGAGCGGGTGCTCACCGAACGCCCGCACCCCCGCCACGAGCCCGTCGACCATCCTCGCCCGAGTGGCCAGACCCGGCCGGGACTCCGGGACGGCCCCCGTGGCCACACCGATCCACTCCCGTGTCATGAGGTCGCCGACCAGCGTGCGCACATCGGGCCACCGCCGGTACAGCGTCATGCGGGAGACCCCGGCGCGGCGGGCCACGTCGGTCAGCGTGGTGCGGCGGACCCCGACGGCCAGGACACAGTCGCGCACCGCGTCGAGCACGGCGTCGTTGTCCGCTTGGTTGTGACGAATAGGCGTCATGTGTCACAGTGTAACGCCACGTGAGGCCGTCGGCGACGGCCTCGCTCCCCTCGACCGGTGAGGACGACACTCATGGACATGCTGTGGAGCGGCTGGGGCGACCCCGCCAGGGCCAAGCCGCTGCCCGACACCGTGATCGGACTCCTGCGCGACACGCTCGGCGTCAAGCCGCGCCCGAACGCACCGGTCGCCCTCGGTGAAGTGACCGTCCCCGAAACCCGGTTGGAGCCTGCGGCACGCCGTGCGCTGGCCGCCGCCCTGGACGGTTCGGACGAGGGCACGGGCAGTGGCGCGGACGGCGGCGAGGGCCACGTGCGCACCGACCCGGAGACCCGGATCCGGCACACCCGCGGCAAGTCCACCCCCGACCTGCTGCGCATCCGGGACGGCGACGTCACCGACGTCCCCGAGGCCGTCCTGTACCCCGCGAGCCACGACCAGGTGCTCGCCGTCCTGCGCGCCTGCGCCGAACACGGCCTGGCCGTGGTGCCGTTCGGCGGCGGCACCTCCGTCGTCGGCGGACTCGCCCCCGGCCGGCCGCGCCCCTTCGTCGCCCTGGACCTGCGGCGCATGGACCGCCTGCTCGCCCTGGACCCGGTCTCCCGCACCGCCACCCTGCAGCCCGGCCTGCGCGCCCCGCAGGCCGAGGCGCTGCTCGGCGCACACGGCTTCACCCTCGGACACTTCCCCCAGTCCTACGAGTGGGCCACCATCGGCGGCTTCGCCGCCACCCGCTCCAGCGGCCAGGCGTCCGCCGGCTACGGCCGCTTCGACGAGATGGTGCTCGCCCTCACCCTCGCCACCCCCGAAGGCACCCTCGACACCGGCCGCGCCCCGCGCTCGGCGGCCGGACCCGACCTGCGCCAGCTCGTCCTGGGATCCGAGGGCGCCTTCGGCGTCATCACCTCGGTGACCGTCCGGATCCGGCCCGTCCCCCGGACCCGCGTCCACGAGGGCTGGCGCTTCGACTCCTTCGAACAGGGGGTCGCCGCACTGCGCCGCCTCGCCCAGGACGGACCGCGCCCCACCGTGCTGCGCCTGTCCGACGAGACCGAGACGCTGATCGGCCTCGCCCAGCCCGAGGCGATCGGCTCCGGCACCGCGCAGCCCGCCGGATGCACGGCCGTCGCCGGCTACGAGGGCACGGAGGAGGACACCGCGTACCGCAGGCAGGGCGCCGCGGCCGTCCTGCGCGCGTGCGGCGGGACCCCGCTGGGCGAGGAACCCGGCCGGAACTGGGCTCACGGCCGCTTCTCGGCCCCGTACCTGCGCGACTCCCTCCTCGACGCCGGGGCGCTGGCCGAGACGCTGGAGACCGCAACGTTCTGGTCCCGCGTGCCCGAGCTGTACACCGCCGTCCGCGACGCCCTCACCGCCACACTCACCCGGGCCGGCACCCCGCCCCTGGTGATGTGCCACATCTCCCACATCTACGAGAACGGCGCCTCGCTGTACTTCACCGTGGTCTCGGCCCAGGGCGACGGCGACCCCGTGGCGCACTGGACACGCGCCAAGCACGCCGCCAACGAGGCGATCCTCGCCGCCGGCGGCACGATCACCCACCACCACGCCGTCGGCACCGACCACCGGGACTGGTACGTCCGAGAGATCGGCCCGCTGGGCACCGACGCACTGCGCGCCGTGAAGCAGCGCCTGGACCCGGCCGGAATCCTCAGCCCCGGCGTCCTCCTGCCCGCGGACTGACGCGCGGCCCACCGGCGGCCGCCCCACCGGGCGACCGCCCGGCCTCCGACCGTCCCGCCAGACCATGTCCCCTCCCCATCCCGTCGGCCCGCCCGGAGGCACCCGATGCGACAGTTCACCGCCGTCGTCAATCCCACCGCGGGCGGATCCACCGGAGCGGCCGCGCTGCTCGCCCTCGCGCGCCTGCTCCGGGAGGCCGGCGCCGAACTGCACACGGAGTACAGCCGCAGCCTGGCCCACGCACGGGAACTGGCCCGCGACGCGGGCCGGCGGGGCCGGGTGGTGCTGGCGGTCGGCGGGGACGGCATCGCCGGAGGCATCGGCGGCGCGCTCAGCGGAACCGGCGCGACCCTCGGTCTCGTACCGGCGGGCCGCGGCAACGACTTCGCCCGTGCCCTGGACCTGCCCGCCGATCCCGCGGCCCTGGCCCGGATACTGCTGCACAACGAACCGCGGCCGGTCGACACCATCGAGGTCGAGTCGGCCGTCCACGACCGCACCGTCGTCCTCGGCAGCGTCTACGCCGGAGTGGACGCGCTCGCCAACCGTCACGCCAACCGGTCCCGGCTGCTGCGGGGCTCAGCCTCCTACTACGCCGGCGGCCTGCGCGCGGTCACCGGCTGGCGGGCGGCGCGCTACCGGGTCACGGTGGACGGCGAGGAACACACCCACACCGGATACACCGTGGTCGCCGCCAACTCCGGCTACTACGGATCGGGCCGCGTCATCGCCCCGGACGCCCGCGTCGACGACGGCGTCCTGGAGATCGTGATGATCGCGGATGCCCCGCGGCGGCTGTTCTTCGGCCTGATGAACGACCTCAGGACCGGCGCCCACGTCCACCGGCCCCAGGTGCGGATCCTGCGCGGCAAGGAGATCCGCATCCTCGCCGACCGGGACGTCCCCTACGGGGCGGACGGCGAGGTCGAGGCGGTTCTCCCGGTGACCCTCAGGGTCCTCCCCGGAGCGCTCCGCGTGCTCCGCTGACCGGCCCCGGCGGCCTCCGTGCGGACCCGGAAACGTGCGATCCGTCCCATGCGCCGGACGTCCCGACCCCTCGGGCGTTTTCGGCGCTGCGTGTCCGGCGACGTGGGCCGCCGGCCCCGCGGCAGCACCTTGCGGCAGGCTGTCAGGCCGACTTGCCGAGGAAGGACAGCAGCGCCTGGTTGACCTCCTCGGCATGCGTCCACAGCAGGCCGTGCGGGGCGCCCTCGATCTCCACGTACTCGGCGCTCGGCAGTGCCTGGTGGAACGGGCGCCCGGTCGAGTCGATCGGCAGGATGTTGTCCGCCGTGCCGTGCAGGATCAGGGCGGGTACGTCGATGGCGGAGATGTCGCCCCGGAAGTCGGTGAACCACGTCATCGGCGCGGCCGCCGCGGCGAAGAACCCGCCCGAGGAAGCCGTGTGCCAGCTGTTGCGAACGGCTTCCGGGCTGATCCGGCTGCCGAGGTTCTCGTCGAGGTTGTAGAAGTCCTTGAAGAACGACGTGTAGTACGCGTACCGGTCCGCCTTCACCGCCGACGAGAGGCCCTCGAAGAACTCGTGGGGCGCCGCGCCGGCCGGGTTGTCGTCGGTCTTCAGCAGACAGGGTTCCAGCGAGGCCAGGAAGGCCACCTTGGCGATCCGGCCCGAGCCGAACCGGCTGACGTAGCGGGCGACTTCACCGGTGCCCATGGAGAACCCGACGAGTACGGCGTCCGAGACGTCGAGGGTCTCCAGGACCGTGTTCAGGTCGGCGGCGAAGGTGTCGTAGTCGTAGCCCGTCGTCGGCCGGCTCGACCGTCCGAACCCGCGCCGGTCGTAGGTGATCACGCGGTATCCGGCGTCGAGCAGCGCGGCGGACTGCTTCTCCCAGGAGTCGCCGTCGAGCGGGTATCCATGGATGAGGACCACGGGCTGTCCGGCCCCGTGGTCCTCGTAGTAGAGCTCGATGTCGGCGGAGTTCTCGCGTCCCACGGTGATGTGAGGCATGGGCTTCAGTCTCTCCTCGGCTCGGTGTCGGGCGGCCCGGCCCCGCGGCCCCGCCGGGGCGGCGCAACCGGGCGACCCCTCCAGGTTCGCGCGACCTGCGCGAGCCCGCATCCGGTCACGTGCCGACGAAGGGGGCGTGACCGCCGGGTCACGCCCCCACGCCCTCTGGACGGGGCTGCCGCCGGCCCGCCGGTCCGGTGGCAGCCCCGACGAGGTCAGCCGGTGCGGGGCCGCACGGTCATGACCAGCCTGCGAGGGCGGACGGTGGCGCGGGCCACCGGCTCGACGACCTGGCCGGGGGACAGGGTCAGCCGGACCCTGCGCAGGATCGTGGCGAGGGCGGTGACCAGTTCGGTGAGGGCGAAACGGTCACCGATGCACTTGTGCTTGCCCGCGCCGAACGGCAGGAAGCCCGGTGGCGGACTGCTGTCCAGCCACCGGTCCGGGAGGAAGGCCGAGGGATCGGGGAACAGCTCGGGATCGCGGTGGAGGGCATGCTGGCAGTAGGCGAGTTCGGTGCCGGGAGGCAGGGTCCACCGGCCGAGGCGGGTCTCGGTGACCGTACGCCGGGTGACGAGCCAGCCGGTGTGGTGCAGCCGCAGCGTCTCGGTGACGACCCGGTTGAGGAAGGGCAGCCGGGGCAGATCCTCGAAGGCCACCGCTCTCCCGCCGAGAACCTCGTCGAGTTCGCCCAGCACCCGTTCCTCGACATCGGGATGGCGGGCGAGTTCGTACAGCGCCCAGGAAAGCACCGATGCCGTCGTCTCCGTACCGGCCACGGCCAGCGTCAGGATCTCCGAAGAGATCTGATGGCTCGTCAAAGGCTGTCCGGTCTCCTCGTCCCGGGCTCGCAGCAGCAGGGACAGCATGTCCCCGGTGTCGCGTCCGGATGCCTGCAGTTCACCGACCGCCGTGTCGATGGTGGCGCGCACGGCGTCCCGTGCCCGGTCGAAGCGACGGTTGACGGGCAGCGGCAGCCGCTCGGCCCAGTCGGGCAGCATGACGCGGGACCCGACCCCGTTCATCACGACCGACAGATCACGGCGGAGCCGGCGGAAGGTCCGCTCGTCCAGACTGCCGGAGAAGACGGTCTTGGCCAGCATGTCCAGCGACAGTTTGACCATCGCCTCGCGTACGTCGAGGGCTTGGCCGGAGCTCCAGCCGTCGGCGGCGCCGGACGCCTCCTCGCGCATGACGTCGACGTACCCGGCGATCTCGTGGTGGGTGAACGCCGGTTGCAGCTGGCGCCGTTTGCGGACATGGGTCTGTCCCGCCGCGGTGACCACGGAGTCACCCAGCAACTGGCCCATCTTCTCGAAGAATCTGCCCTTGTCGAGGCTCGGGCCGAGTGCGATGAGCATGGTGCGGATCAGAGCCGGGTCCTGGACGACGACCGTCCGTGTCCCGGGCTGCAGGGTGATCTCGACGAGCGGGCCGTAGGCGGCGCGGAGCGAGGCGATGAATCCCAGGTTGTCACGCATGAGGTGGACCGCGTGGCCGAGGACCGGAAGCGATCCGGAGGCCCTGGGTATGGGGGCGGGAGGGGCGGAGAGCGTCAAGTGGGGGTGCTCCCTTCACGGTGATGTCCGGCGCGTTGATCACTTCCCTCCTACGAGGGGTGGCTAACCGGACACAGCACGTGTCGTGCACCATGTGTCCCGTGCGAACCGCCCGTCCGCCCGTCCGCCCGTCCGCCCGCCCCTGCGAGGCCGGCGACGGGCGGGCGGGAGCGGCGTTCTTGGAGCTCAGCCGGCGTACACCCTGCCCTCCTTCACCACGTAGTGGACCGGGTCGGAGCAGCCGATGGACGGAGTGACCAGCAGGCTGACCGTGAGGGGTGCGGGCTCCGTGCTCGCTGTCGAGAACCGGCAGACGGCGCCCGTACCGGTGAGCGGATACCAGAACCAGCCGTCCACGTCGCCGACGGTCACGCGGTCCGACTCCTTCCAGGCGCCGTCGGACCGCGTGTACACCTGCAGGCGCACGGACGCGGCGTACCCGTCCTCGGCCGAGCGGAGCGCGGTCAGCGTGATCCGGTGGTCGGTGCCGAGGACGGACGACGCGATCTGTCGCTGTTGCGGCGCGGCGGCGCCCGCGTTCGACGCCCCGGCGCCGACTGCGCCGAGGGCCGTCGCCGCCGTCAGGACGGTGAGCGCCGCGGCGGCGCCGCGACGGGTGCGAGAACGCATCGGGCTCTTGTGATTCATCTGATTCCTTTCGTGGATACCCCCGCCTTCAGGCGGGGGAGGAAGCGGAACCCCTGCGGAGCAGGGCGGGGCCCTCGGGGAGTATCCGAACGGAAATTAGCGGTAGCGGAGCGATCTTGATTCCGGTTCGGTGACGTGCCCGTTTTGCCTGGTCAGCGGGCTCTACGTTCCTGGTCATGCCTGTTGAATACCTATCTGCTGAGCAAGAGGCCCGCTACGGCCGGTTCGCCACGGAACCCTCACCCGGGGAGCTGGAACAGTTCTTCCGCCTGGACACCAGGGCCCTGGAGCTCGCTCGGGCGAAGCGCCGTTCGGCTACGAGGCTGGGGTGGGCGGTGCAGTGGGGCACGGTGCGGATGCTCGGCACTTTCCTGACCGAGGACCCCACGGCGGTGCCGGCCTCCGTGGTGCGGTTCGTCGCCGAGCAGCTCGGTCTCGACGACAAGCATTTCGCCGAGTACGGGACGCGCGCGCAGACGGTGTACGAACACGCGTGGGAGATCCGTGACACCTATGGCTACCGGGACTTCGCGGCTGGGGAGGCGGAGCTGCGGGAGTTTCTGGCGGCGCGGGTGTGGTCGTCGCTGGAGGGGCCGCGGGCGCTGTTCGACCGGGCGGTGGTGTGGCTGGTGAACAACCGGGTGCTGCTGCCGGGTGTGACGTCGCTGGCCCGGATGGTGGCCGCGCTCCGTCAGGAGGAGAACGACCGGCTGCACGCCGCGCTGTACGAGGTAGTGCCGCACGAACTGCGGACCGAGATGGTCCGGCTGCTGGAGGTGCCGGAGAAGAAGCGGGTGTCGGAGCTGGAGCGGCTGCGGCTGGGCCCGATGCGGGTGTCTGGCAGGGCCATGGAACTGGCCCTGGACCGCGCCCGCGAGGTGTGGGGCCTGGGGGCCGGCGTGGTGGATGCCGGACGGGTGCCGGCCGCGCGGATGACCGGGCTGGCCCGGTACGGGCTGACCTCGAAGGCGCCGACGCTGAAGCGGCTGGAGGTCACGCGGCAGACCGCGACGCTGCTGGCGACCGTGCGGCACCTGGAGACCGCGACGGTGGATGACGCGCTCGATCTGCTGCATGCACTGATGGCCACCAAGCTGCTGGCGAAGGCCGAGCGGATGGGCAACGACGCCAAGCTCAAGGCCCTGCCCCAGTTGCGCAAGGCCGCGAAGAAGGTCGCCGCAGCGGTCGACGTGCTGATGACGACGCCGCCCGCGACCGACACCGGCGAACTCGTCTCCGTGGTCGACGCGTGGTCCGCAATCGAGCAGGTCGTGCCGCGCGAGCAACTGGCCGAGGCGCTCGCCACCATCGCCTCGGTGGTCCCGGACATCGACGGCGACGACGACGCGGAATGGCGGGCCGAGCTGGTCGCCCGCTACGGCACCGTGCGTGGCTTCATCCGCCTTCTGGTCGAGGTCATCGACTTCGGCGCCGTCGAAGCCGGCACCCCCGTCGTTCAGGCCCTCAAGCGGCTCCCGAATCTGATCGGCCGCAAGAAGGTCGGCGCCGAAGAGGTCGCCTCCGATCTGGTGACGGGCTCGTGGCGGCGGCTGGTGTTCGCCAACCCCAACGTGCCGCACGGCCTGGTCGACAAGGCCGCGTACTCGTTCTGCGTCCTGGAGCACCTGCACCGCTCCCTGCGCCGACGGGACGTGTTCGCCAAGGACGGCGACCGCTGGGGCGACCCCCGCGCCAAGCTGCTGGCCGGGGAGAAGTGGACGGCCGCCGAGCCGAAGGTGCTCACCGCGCTCGGTCTGGAGAGCGAACCGGCCGGACACCTCGCCGAACTCGCCTCCGCTCTGCACGCCGCGTACGTCCAGGTCGCCGCCGGACTGCCCGGAAACACGGCGCTGGAGGTAGTGGGCGGGAAGCTGAAGCTGGGCAAGCTCGGCAAGGCGGAGGATCCCAAGCTCATGCCGCCGTTCAGGCAGCTGGTCAACGGCATGCTGCCGAAGGTCGACTTCCCCGAGCTGCTGCTGGAGGTCGCCGAGCTGACCGGGATGGCGGACGCCTTCACGCACATCTCCGGCGCCGACTCACACATGGAAGGCTTCACCACCAGTTTGTGCGCCGTCCTGCTGACGGAAGCGTGCAACGTCGGGTTCACCTCGGTCATCAAGCCGGACGTCCCGGCGCTCAGCCGGGGCCGTCTGGTCCAAGTCGCTCAGGGCTACTTCCGGGCGGAGAACATCTCGGTGGCGAACGGCCTGTTCATCGAGGCCCAGGCAAAGATCGACATCGTGAGGGCGTGGGGCGGCGGCCTGGTCGCCTCCGCCGACGGGGTCCGCTTCACCGTGCCCGTGCAGACCCTGTACGCGAGTTCGAACCCCCGGTATTTCGGGCTGCGGCACAAGGGCGCCACCTGGCTGAACGTGGTAAACGACCAGGTGATGGGGCTGGGCGGGGTGGTCGTGCCGGGCACGCTGCGCGACTCGCTGTTCATCCTGGACGCCATCCACGCCCGCGACGGCGGCCCGAAACCGGAGACCGTCATCACCGACACCGCGTCGTACTCCGACATCGTCTTCGGCCTGTTCGCGATCTGCGGCTACCAATTCTCACCGAGGATCGCCGACATCTCCGACGCCCGGCTGTGGCGGACGAACACCACGGCCGACTACGGGCCGCTCCAGCCGGTCTCGAACCACACCATCCGCCTGGACCGGATACGCGCACACTGGGGCGACATGCTCCGCGTGGCAGGCTCTCTAACCCTGGGCGAGGTCCGCGGACACGACCTGATCCGCATGCTCTCCCGCGACGGCAAACCGACCGGATTGGGTGACGCGTTCACCCACTACGGACGGATTTTCAAGACCCTGCACCTTCTCCAGTTCGTCTCCGACGAGGGATACCGGCGCATGATCGGCGCCCAGCTCAACGTCACCGAGGCCCGCCACCGCCTCGCCCGGAAGATCTTCTTCGGGCAGCGCGGCGAACTACGCCAGCATTACCGCGAGGGCATGGAGGACCAGCTCGGCGCCCTCGGACTGGCCCTCAACTGCGTAGTCCTGTTCAACAGCCTCTACATCGACGCCGCCGTCAAACAGCTGGCCGCCGACGGCTTCCCCGTCACCGACGAACTGCTCGCCCGGCTCTCCCCACTCCAGTACGACCACATCAACTTCCTCGGCCGCTACGCCTTCACCCGGCCGGCCGCGCCGGGCCTGCGGCAGCTGCGTAACCCACACACCGATGCTGAGGACGACGGCGAGCAGGACTGAGCGCCACTGCCCAGAAGGCTGATCAGAGTGCCCGCCACTGCTTTGGTCAGCTGCTTCGCGGCGGTCACAGCTGGTACGTGGCAGGTGCGTTTGCGTCGATCACGCCATTACCCGGCGTGTGATGCGCTTTAGGAGAACTTGTACCCGGCGAAGTCGGCGACGTGGACATACCCAATGCGCTGGTAGAGGGCATTGCTGGTGGGGTTGCCCGGGTCCGTGAACAGGACGACGTCCGTCGCCCCCGCGGCCAGCGCGGCACGGCTCGCCTCGACCGTGACGGCCCCGGCGTAGCCGCGGCCGCGGAGGTGGGCGGGGGTGTAGACGGGGTCGATCCGGACCATGCCGCCGATGACCGATGTCGCGGCCGCCATCGAGACGGGGGTGCCGTCCGGGGTCTCCCAGAAGGTGAAGTGCCGGTCGCCGAAACGCGAGTGGTCCCAGGAACCGGCGTCGATCAAGTCGATGGAGGACTGCTCCCCGACGTCGACGCAGAACTCACGGCACCAGCGCGCGACGTGTTCGCGGTCTGTCCCGCCCGTGAGACGGCCCCGGCCCTTGGGGCGCGGCTGCGGCGGGGTGAGTGTGCCGAGACGGTAGAGATGGGTCCGCCAGAAGAGTGCTGGCACCGCGCCCGTGTGCCGCTGCCAGGAGTCGGCGTATGCGGTGGCGGTGTCGTGGTCCGCGATGACGTTGGCGGGCGAGTGGCCAAGGACGGCCAGGTGGGCGGCGAGGGCATCGGTCTGCTCGACAGAGAGGGGGGTGAGGCCCAGGCGGCCGCGCGAAGTGAGATAGAAGACCGCGTGGATCTCGCCTCCGGACTCCAGTCGGCCGAAGACGGCGGTGACGGGGCCGTGTGCGTCCGGCCTGCGTATCCGCAGTTTCTCGATGTCCGTCAGCGGCGTGTTGTGCAGGGCAGGGAGCGAGCGCAGGAAGTCGCCGGCTCGGGCGAGAAAGTCGTCAACGTCTTGGGTGAGGTGCCAGTCATCCGGAAGCATGCTTCATGATCCCGGACGACCTCCACCCTGGGACTGCTTGCTCAACATCTTTCAGCCACGTGACTGACTGCTCCCGATCAGTCGCCGCCCCTGTCGGCAAAGGATGGCACCCTCAAGTGATCAACGCACCGCCCACGAATGATCATGTGATCGTGGAGGCACAGGTGCGTGACTACGGGTTTTCGCCAGCTCAGCAGGATGAGATCTGGAGACGCTGGCGCGAGGGGCAGTCGTTCAGCTTGATCGGGCGGGCCCTCGGGGCGCCAATGCACCACGTCCGCCAGTTCCTGTACCAAAACGGCGGCGTCCGGCTCACCCCGCAACAGCGATCAGAGCGGCACCTGGCCGGCGGCGAGCGCGAAGAGATATCCCGCGGCATCGCTGCCGGTGAGTCAGCCCGGCAGTTGGCCCAGCGGCTGGGCAGATCGCCTTCGACCGTCTCCCGCGAGATCGCCCGCAACGGCGGCCGGCACCGCTACCGCGCTGCGGCCGCCGATGCGTCCGCCTACGCGCGTGGGCGCCGGCCCAAGCAGGCCAAGCTCGCCCAACGGCCCGCTCTAAGGGCGCTGGTGGAGGCCAAGCTGGCCTTGTGCTGGTCCCCCGAGCAGATCGCAGGATGGCTGCGACGCCAGTTCCCCGGTGACGCCTCCATGCAGATCTCGCACGAAGCGATCTACCTCTCGCTCTACGACCCTCGTCGGCGCCAGGCGATCGACCGCAGCCTCACCCAGCGACTGCGGTCAGCCAGGCCCATGCGCCGCCCGAAGATCGCCCGTCGGCCCACCGGGCGGGCCGTCATCCGCGGCATGGTGTCCATCACTGCCCGCCCCGCCGAGCTCGAGGACCGCAAGGTGCCCGGCCATTGGGAGGGCGATCTCGTGATGGGCACCCGGCCCTCGGCGGTCGCCACACTCGTCGAGCGCACCAGCCGCTACACGGCCATCGTCGCGCTGCCGGACGGCATCAAGGCTGAGCAGGTCACTCCGCACCTCACCAGGAGTCTGCTCGGAATCCCGCCCCAACTGCGGCGGACGCTCACCTGGGACCGGGGCCGGGAAATGGCCGAGCACCAGGCCATCACCGTCAAGACCGGGATGCCGGTATACCTCTGCAAGCCGCGGAGCCCGTGGCAGCGCGGCACCAACGAGAACACCAACCGACTGCTTCGGCAGTACCTTCCCAAGGGCGCGGACCTCCGCACGTTCAGCCAGGCCGAGCTGGACGCCATCGCCCATGAACTCAACCATCGTCCGCGCAAGACCCATGACTATCGCACTCCGGCAGAGGTCTACGCTGACCTCCTGAACAGCGGTGATGCGCTGACCGCTTGAGCTCGCCATCGTTTGACGACAGGAGGCCGACGCGTCCAATGAACCCGTGCAATCCGGGGGTTCGAGGCGGCGCGAATCCAATCAGATCCGATGGTGATTGCTGACAGGGTTTGATGACAGATAGGGTCCATTCCTCCGTGCGGAAGGGGCCCCCGAGTGGCGAACCTGGTCTACAAGCGGGTCTCGACCGACCAGCAGTCCACCGCCCGGCAGAACCTCGTCCTTCACGAGGCCGGGATCGAGGACCCGGTCGTCTTCGAGGAGGCCCCGGGAACCTCCAGCCGCCTCCACCCGCTCCAGCGGCCGAAGTTCCGCGAACTGCTCACCTACGCGCGGCCGGGCGACACCGTGCACATCTCCGAGATGTTCCGCCTCGTCCGCGGCACCGGCCACATCCTCGACGTGCTCGACGTCCTCCACCGCGACCAGGTGGCGCTGCGCATCCACGACGGCGCGTTCTCCGCGATGGACCTCACCGCCCGCCACCCACGCACCGGCGAGCTGCTGTCCACCGTGAAGTTCATGGTGCAGACCCTCGCCGCCGCCGGCGAACTCCAACGCGACCTCCAGCGCGAGCTGACCTACGACGGACTGCGCGCCGCCGAGGCCAAGGGCAGCAAGGGCGGACGCCGCCCCGCCGTGGCGGCCGACAAGACCGCAGACGTGCGCGCCGCGTACCTGGAGCGTCGCTCCATCGCCGCCCTCGCCCGCGAATATGGCGTCAGCCGCGGCGCGATCCGCACGGCCGTCGCGGACCTCCTGCCCGACTACACGGCCGCCGACCCCGGCACCCCGGCCCCAGAGTTGCCGGTCGTCCTCGACATGCCGGGCAAGGTCGCCGACTTCCTCCGCGCCGGCGACCTGGAGCCCGCCGAGCGGGCCGCGCTCGACCAAGGGGTGACCGTACGCCGCGGCCAGGGCTACACCCTGCGTGTCAGCGCCGTCCCCGCCGTGCACCGCCAGCTCCTCGCCCGCTGCCAGCCGCTCGACGGCGTCCAGGGCGCCCCCGCGGTTCCGGCCCTGCGTAAGGCCCGCCGCGAGTACGAGAACCGGGTCAGCGCCCTCATCCCGACCGGACCATGATCCGGGTCAGCGGCTACCGCTAATTTCCGTTCGGATACTCCCCGAGGGCCGGCGGGAGGCGGGGTTTCGCCGCCAGGGCGAAAGACCGTGCCCTGACCGGCGGGTTTGATCCTCACAAACAAACCCACTAGTTTGTGAACTGTGGCCACTCACGTGAAGCGGGCGTACAAGTACCGCTTCCATCCGACCGATGCGCAGGCAGCGGAGCTGTCGCGCACGTTCGGCTGCGTGCGAAAGGTCTACAACCTCGCCCTCCAGGCCCGCACCGAGGCGTGGACACGGCAGGAGCGGGTCAACTACAACGCCACCTCGGCGATGCTGACGGCCTGGAAGAAGACCGAGGAACTGGCCTTCCTCAACGAGGTGTCCTCGGTCCCGCTCCAGCAGTGCCTGCGGCACTTGCAGACGGCGTTCGCGAACTTCTTCGCCAAGCGGGCCAGGTACCCCCACTTCAAGAGCCGGAAGAAGTCCCGGGCGTCCGCCGAATACACCACCTCCGGCTTCCGGTTTTGCGACGGCCGGCTCACCCTGGCCAAGATGACCGAGCCGCTGGACATCGTGTGGTCGCGCCCGCTTCCCGAGGGGGTGAAGCCGTCCACGGTGACGGTCTCGCAGGACGCGGCCGGGCGCTGGTTCGTGTCGATGCTCGTCGAGGACCCGACGGTGAAAACCCTGCCCCCTGTGGACACGGCGGTCGGGATCGACGTGGGCCTTACTTCTTTGCTGACCCTGTCGACCGGCGAGAAGATCACCAACCCGAGGCATGAACGCAAGGACCGTGCCCGTCTGGCCAAGGCCCAGAAGGCACTCGCCCGCAAGGAGAAGGGCTCCGGCAACCGGGCCAAGGCCCGCCTCAAGGTCGCCCGCATCCATGCCCGGATCACCGACCGCAGGCGGGACCACCTGCACAAACTGTCGACTCGTCTCGTGCGTGAGAACCAAACGCTCGTGATCGAGGACCTGACCGTGCGCAACATGGTCAAAAACCGGAGGCTGGCCCGCGCCGTCTCCGATGCCGCATGGACCCAGTTCCGCTCGATGCTGGAGTACAAGGCGCAGTGGTACGGCCGGGAGGTGATCGCGGTCGACCGCTTCTTCCCCTCCTCCAGGCTGTGCTCGGCCTGCGGAGCCCTGCAGAGCAAGATGCCGCTCCATGTCCGCACCTGGACATGCCGGTGCGGCATCACCCACGACCGCGACGTGAACGCCGCGAAGAACCTTTTGGCCGCCGGACTGGCGGCAGCAGCCTGTGGAGACGGTGTAAGACCTCAACGGAGCACTCCGGGCGGGCAGTCGTCGATGAAGCAGGAACCCCGGCGGGCGACCGCCGGAATCCCCCGCCTTTAGGCGAGGGAGGAAGTCAAGACTGTTCCCCCGTTGGAACGAGTGCGAGTCGGCAGGGCCCGGAAGGTCGAACCGTCCGAATACCTCCTGTTCGTGGAGGATCAGGGAGGTTCACTGAGGAAGACGTCCCGAACGGGCCCGGGGTTGTACGGCCGGGCGCAGCCGTCTCAGGCTACGCCCGGCCGGTGAACTCCCACTTCCCGTGCGGCACCTGGAAGATCACGAACTCCGGCTCCGTACGGAGGTACCGGGCCCCCGTCGGCACCGTGACCCGGGACCGTTCGTCCGCCGGTACGTGCACCTCGGCGGCCGCCCCCACGGGGACCCGCACCACCAGCCGCAGCCGGCCGTCGATCCGGGACCAGGACACCCCCGCCGGCCCGCGCACCGTCCGTATCGTGGTGCGCGCCCAGTCCACCCCCGTACGCGCGTCGGGCCGCACCACGAAGGTGGCGTAGCCCGCGTCGCCCGGCCGCAGACCCGCCACGTTCTCGTAGAGCCACTGGGCGACCGTGCCCTGGAAGTAGTGGTCGCGGGAGCGGGAATCGGCCGGCCACATCTCCCACATGGTGTCGGCACCCTGCGCGTGCCAGTATCCCCAGCTCGGATACGTGCGTCGGGTGGCGACGGCGTGGGCCACGTCCGGGCGGCCGTGCGCGGACAGTACGCGCAGCAGCACGCTGGTGCCGAGCGCCCCGGTGTTGAGGTGGTTGCCGCGCTCCTCGACGTCCCGCACCAGGCTGTCGACGACGGTGGCGCGGGCCCCGGCCGGCACCATTCCGAAGGCCAGGGGCACGGCGTTGGACGTCTGCCGGTATCCGGGGTCCTTCGCCGTGCGGTAATGCCCCTCGGGCCCGAGGAAGGCGGCGTTGAAGGCGTCCCGCAGCTTCCCGGCGCTCTCGCGGTAGCGGGCCGCGGTACCTCCCTCGCCCAGCGTCTCGCCCACTTCCGCGGTGTGCAGCAGGGCGCGGTACAGATAGGCGGTCGCGGTGAGCCGGGTGTCCTCGGGCGGATTCCCACCGTATCCGGGCGGCAGATAATCGCCCAGCGCGGTGACGGCCAGACCGTCCCGCAGTCGGGACAGCTCCCAGTCCAGATAGCGCACCAGCGTGTCCCAGTGTTCGCGAGCGGCCCGTTCGTCGCCGTACACGCGGTACATCTCGCGCACCACGAACGGGTAGACGGTGGTCCACTCGGGGGAGGGTCCCAGATCGCCGTAACCCCAGCCGCCGCTCGGCACGATCACCGGCAGCTGTCCCTCCCCGGTCTGACTGTCCGCCAGGTCGCCGAGCCACTTGGACAGGAACCGGTGCACCCCGAAGGCGTAGGCCATGACGGGCGCCCCGAGCTGTGCGTCGCCGGTCCAGCCGTTCTTCTCGTACATGGGCGTGTCGGTCGGGATGCCGTGCAGATTGTTGAGCACGGTCCGGCGCATGGCCCCGTCCAGCCATTCGTAGAACGGCTCGGA
Source organism: Streptomyces sp. NBC_01635 (assembly GCF_045209715.1). Lineage (NCBI taxonomy): Bacteria > Bacillati > Actinomycetota > Actinomycetes > Kitasatosporales > Streptomycetaceae > Streptomyces > Streptomyces sp. NBC_01635. The sequence goes on from NZ_CP109277.1 coordinate 8,596,987, forward strand.
GCAGGCGAAGGAGCTCACCTCCTCGACGGGGGTGTGCACCAGCCGTCCGAGCACCTGGCCGGCCGAGGGCCGCGCGGGCAGTCCGGTGATCTGCACATAGCGGAAGCCCTTGTAGGAGAACGAGGGCTCCCAGACCTCCTCGTCGTCACCCGCGCAGATGTACTCGTCCGTCTGGAACCGGCCCGGGACGTGGCCCGTCTCGGCGTGCACACTGCCGTCCTCCTTCAGCTTCTCGCCGTACGTCAGGCTCACCACGTCGCCCTCGGCTGCCCCCCGCACGGTCAGGCGGGTCCAGCCCGCCATGGTGCGGCCCATGTCGGCCACGTACACCCCGGGGCGCAGTTCGCCGATCCCGGCGGGACGCACGGTGTCGACGATCTCGATCGGGTCGTGCGGCTGGGCGCGCAGCCGTCCGGCCGGTGCCTCCTGGATCCGGGCGGCGCGCCAGCCGCTGTCGTCGAAGCCCGGCCGGGTCCACCCGCCGGGGACCAGCCGGGCGTCGAAGGTCTCACCGGCGTAGAGGGAGTTGGAGCGCGTCGGGCCCTCGGTCAGCCGCCAGTCGTCACCGGAGACGACGGTCGTGCGGGAGCCGTCCGGATGGTCGACCTCCAATTGTGCGAGGAGCCGGGGCTCCCCGTGCCAGGGCGGCCGGTGCCAGTTCCAGACATTGGGGGTGGTCATGCCGAAGAAGCCGCGCCCGAGGGCGACCCCCAGGGCGTTCTCACCGCGTTCCAGCAGCTCGGTCACGTCGTGCACGGCGTACAGGACGGTCCGGTCGTAGTCGGTGAACCCCGGGTCGAGGACCTGGTGCCCGACCTTGCGGCCGTTGATCTCCGCCTCGTAGTAGGCGAGTCCGACGATGTACAGCCGCGCCCGGGAGATCTTCTTGCGGACGGTGAAGGGGCGGCGGAGCAGCGGCGCGGGCGATTCGGGCGCCGCCACGGCCGGCCCCGTGCCCCAGGGACCTTGGCCGTAGGGTGCGAGGACGACCGCGGGCGCCCAGCCGCCGTCGTCGAAGTCCGTTTGTTCCCAGCCCCGTTGCAGGGCCTCGGAAGTGCGCCAGCCGCCGTCGGTGGCCAGTTCGTGGCGCTGCCCGTCCGCCGTGTCGACGAGCAGCCGGACCAGCAGTCCGCCCGGATTGACGGAAGCCCCGCCGCGGTTGGTGGCGAGCGCGGCCAGGACGACGTCCCCGGCCCGGGCGCCCGTGCCCGGCGTGGCGGTCGCTGCCGCACGGACGAGCCCGGTGACGTCCGCGGTTCTCCCGGTGCGCCAGCCGTCCGTCTGCTGCGGGGCGTGCAGGATCTGCTCACCGCCGAGGTACAGGGTGAAGTCGTCGTCGGCGGTGGCGACCACCGTGGCGCGCTCCACCTCCGTCCCCGCGGGCAGTGTCAGCCGGCCCCTGAACCACCGCGGGCCCTCGGGCGCGCCGGAGGGGGTGGCACCCGGCGACCAGATCCAGTCGGCGCCCTCGAACGAGGGCGGCTGCGGCGGTGTGCCGGCCCCGATCCAACGGGCTCGCCACTCGTCCGGCGACAACGTTGTCTCCCACCAGCGCGGTTCGCTCCAGCGTGCCGCGCGCCCCTGCGCGTCCCACACCCGCACCCGCCAGAAGTAACGGGTGCGGGGCCGCAGCGCGGGGCCGTCGTAGGGGACCCCGATGCTGCGGTCCGAGACGACCCTGCCGGAGTCCCACACCATTCGGCCGTCCCAGCGGGCCCGGTCGCGAACCACCTGGATCCGGTAGGCGCTCTGGCGGGCGTGCCGCCCCGGGGCCGCCAGCTCCCACGACAGGCGCGGCCGTTCCACGTCGGTTCCGATGAGCGTCTCGGCGTACTCCACGGTGGTGCGCACGACGCGCAGTCCGCCGGAGCGCGGGGCGGCTCCCGGCGCCGCGGCCGCCGGTGCGGCGGTTGCCGGCGCGGTGGCGCCGAACGCGCCCAGACCCGCTCCCGCGGCCACCGTTCCCTGCAGGAACCCCCTGCGCTTCCATCCCTCGACCATGATGTGCGTCCTCCGTTCGCCGTGTCCGGTGATTGAAACGATTCACATCCGTTCTTCAGCGATCCTATGGACCCGGCGCCGGGCCCTACAAGGGGTGAGGCGCCGTCAGGAGAGGTTCAGGAGAGGCGGAGTGCGGCCACGAAGGGCGAAGAACAGCCAAGTATGAACAGGAAATTCGACGATCCGATCGTGGCTGACGGGTTAATGTCAGCGTCAAGGAGCACAATGATCACTGAAAGAGATCAACACCGGCGCCGCGCTGGGTACACGGTCTCGAGACCCGGCTCCGGAAAGGCCCCAGCGATGCTGTTCACCGTCAACCAGACACAGGACCGTCCGCGCGCAGGGCGGATGAACACCGGTCTCCGAGCGGCCCCCGCGCTGTCGAGCGCCTCGCTCGGCACCGCCGGCACCGACGCGCTGCGCATCATCTCCGACCCGCGCACCCCCACCTTCGTCACGGTGTACGCGAACGGCCGGCGCCGGTACAGCTACTGGCGGCCGCTCGATTCCACCACGGGCCAGGGCGGCTGCTACGCGGCCCTGCCCACCGGCGACTGCGACGCGCTGCACGAAGCGGGGAAGATCGAGCTCGGGAACCCCGTCGTGGACGCGAACCGGACGACCTACCGGGTCAGTGCCTCCTCCACCCGGGCCACCCCGCCCGCCCGCGCCCTCGCCGCCCCGCTCCGCCCGGTGCGGGAGCGCGCCCGCCCGGTCCGGGCCGTCCGCGTCGCCTGAGCCGGGCACGACGTGCACCTCGCCGCGGGCCCGCGGGGAGTGGAGGGCGCGGCGCGGGGGAAGAGTAGCCGTCGAAGACCGGGCACAGGGTGCGCGGAGTCGTGGGGAAGCGCGGGAGCACCATGAGCGGCAGGGCGACGGCACACCGGGCAGGAACGGCGCGCGGGCGACGTGTGGTCGCGGGCCGGGTGATCACGGTGCTCGCCGCGGTCGCCCTGGCCGGCTGCGGCGGCCCCGACGAAGGGGGCACGGGGGCCCCGGGCGACGTACGCCCCTCCGCGTCGCGCTCCGGAGCGGACGCGCCCCCGGCGCCCTCGTCGACTCCGTCGTCCGGGCCCGCCGGTGGCACCGCCCCGGCGAAGCCGTCGGTGCCGGCCGCGGACGGCCGTGATCCGTCCGCCTGCGCGGACGGAGACTGGGAGATCGCGGTGGCCGGACCGGTGACGATCCGGTTCGACGGTCCGGCCGGCAGCACGACCCTGTCCGTGTCCGAGGTCGGCCCGGACAGGATCGAGTACGAGGTGAAGTCCGGCAACGGCCGGTCCGCGGGCGGTGTCGAAGGCCGCGGCCAGAGCTGCCGCATCGTGCTTCGCGCAGGCGGCTCCAGCACCTCGTGCGGCGGCATCGGCGACGACGGTCCGCCCAGCGCCCGGCCGGGCACCGTAATCGTCCAGATGGCGCCGGGGGAGGACGGCACGGCCCTCCTCCGCGTCGTGTCGGGCTGACGGCTCGTCGGACCTCGCCGGTGCTCGGCGGGCTTTTGCCGCCGACACCCGCTCAGGGCTCGGACGGGAAGCCGTCAGGTGCCCGGTGTCAGGCGATGGACGCCGAAACGACCGCGGACACCGCGAGGTTGCAGGACGCCGTCACCCAGACCGCGGGATGCGGCTGCGGGTCGACCAGGGTGCTGCCCAGACGGCCCGGCGTGATGAGGTCCACCACCAGGAACGCCACGGCCATCATGACCAGCCCCAGCAGCCCGAACGCGGCGGTCGACACCAGCCCCTTGCCGAAGTCCTCGTACGTCGTCCAGATGGACGTGAAGACGATTCCGCCGATGCCGAGCAGTGCGGAGCTGAGCACCAGGGCGGCGTTGCGGTTGCGCTCCTCCCAGATCTGCCGGCCGAGCTTTCCTGGCGTCAGCAGGTCCACCAGGACGATGCCGAGCACCAGCAGGACCAGACCGAGGGCGCCGTAGGCGGTGGCCCGGCCGAGTCCGTTGACGATGTCGCTCATGGGATTGCCGGCTCCGTAGCGTGAGGGATCGAGTGATCGCGGTCGAAGGCGAGCAAAATGTAGCGCACCCGTTCGAGGCTCCGGTGAGGGCGGTCGGCGGGGAGGACGACGGCGGCGGGGACCGTCAGGCCTCCCCGCCGGCCTCCCTGCCGATGTCGTCCCAGCGGGCGACGAAGCGGGCGGTTCTGCCGGTGACGCGGTAGAGGAACGCGCCGGCGTCGTCGTTCGCCTCGAAGAAGTGGCCGCCGGGGTCGAAGGCGACTCTGCGGGTGATGCCCTGCCAGGGACGGCGCAGCAGTTCGGCCCGCAGAGCGGGACGGCCCTCGCCCTCGCCGTCGGCGGAGGCCAGGCCGTGGGCGGCGAACCGGACGGCGTCGTACGCCTCGGCCGCCCAGGGGGTGGGCGCGCGGCGGTGACGGCGGCGGTACGAGGCGGCGAACGCCTTGGTGAGGGGGTCGGCGTCGGCGTCGGTCCAGGCCGCGCTGACCATCCAGCCCTCCGCCTCGGCGAGGAACCGGTCGCCCAGGACGTGTTCTCCGGTGACGCGCGCGCCGCGATGACGGGTGGACCGCAGGGCGCGGGCCAGCGAGGCGGCGCGCCCGGGACGCAGACCCGCGAACAGGACCGCGTCCTCGGGGCGTTCGGCGATGCGCCGGGAGACGTCGGTGAACCCCTCGTCCGCCGCGACCTCTTCCACCGCGGTCTCGCCGTCGACCTTCCCGTACACGGTGGCGATCCGCACGGTCTCGGCGGACTCCTCGGCGTCGGTGAGATCGTGCACGATCACCGTTCTGGCGGGCTTCACGACCCGGTTGAGGTACCGCAGGACCGCGGCCGGACCCACGGTGCCGGTCGAGCGCAGCAGAAGCGAGGTCGTGGTGTTGAGACTGCTGAGCCGATGGGTGTCGGCCCGGGTGATCAGCAGGGTGATCCGGGCGCGGGTGCAGGCCGGCACGGTCTCGGGCACCGGCGAGTTCGTCCCGGCGGCGATGAGCACCGCCATGTCCCGCCCGGCGGCCAGCCGGGCGGCGGCACGGGCCGAGCCCTCGGCGCTTCCGCCGTCGTCGGCGGTGCGCAGGGCGAGGTCGAAGGCCCGCCGGGGGTCCCGGTTGTGCGCGTCGACGGCGAGACGCGCGCCGCGCTCGTGCGACGTGAAGACGCTGTCGGTACGGTGACCGATCAGGCCGACGGCGTACCGGGGCCGGGCGGAGGCCCCGGGCCGGGCCGGGGTGTCACGGGGCCACAGCCACCAGGTGCCGGCTGCCGCGGCCGTGACGCCCAGGGCCCGCGCGCTCCGTACGGGCAGGGGACCGTGAGCGGCGACGGACTCGGCGAGCGACGGTCCCGGAACGAACGGGGTGGCCAGTCACGGGGTGGCCGCCTCGGCGTCCGCGCCGAGCATCGGCACCACCCAGGGGCTCTCCACCCGCCGGGCCAGCTCCGTCTCCCGCGCGAATCGGGTCCGGAAGCCGTCGTCAGTGGTGCCCTCGGTCCGGATCACCTTGACCGCGGCCAGCCGACCGGAGTCGGTGCGCCCCAGGTACACCACGCCCATGCCGCCCGTGCCCAGCCGCCGCAGCAGCCGGAAGTCCGCGATGCGCGAAGGATCGGAGGGCCGCAGCGGTTCACTCATCGTGCCCCCTCCGGACCGCCGGTGGTGCGGGCGCCCGAGGTCGCATCGGCCCCGTCCTTCGTGTCACCGGTCCGGTCCTTCGTGCCGGAACCGTCCTCGTCGCCGGCCGCGGCACGCCGGGCGGCCTCGGCGACCACCAGACCGACCCCCTTGAGCACCTGGGACGAAACGGCGTCCTGCTCCTCCTCGGTGCGGCCGGCGCCGCCCCGTGCGGTCGCGGCCACGGTGACCGGGCCCAGTCGGTGCTTGTACCAGTGGAAGGGGTTGGGAGCTGTTGGGGTTTGGCTGAGCACGAGTGCGTTCTGGTGTGGATGAGTGAGCGCAGAGGGGCACGGCCATGGCCGGGAGCGGCTGCTGTCCTGCCGAAAGGGGGAATGGGGGTTCGTCTGCCGAATGCGTGACCTTGGCGGGTGCTGCTCGTTGGGCGGGGTGAGCAATTTTTCAGGACGGGGCTGGGCCGAGGGGCGGGGGGTGTGGGGTGGACGAAGGACTGCGAAAGCTCGCGGCGCCGTTTGTGGTGCCCGGCCCGTCGGGGGTGGCGATCCGCACCCGGCTCAGGCGGCTCACCGCCGCCGATGAGGAGGTGCTGCGGCGGGTGGGCGCGCATCTGGGCGCGCTGGCCTGTCGTGACCTGAAGGCGCGCTGCCATGACGGCCTCGGGCACGACGCGCAGGCGTGGGCCGCGCGCAAGCGGGACCTGACCCCGCTCTCGTCGGCCCGGTGGGCGGGCGCGATCACGAAGGCGACGCATGAGCAGTGGGCGCTGGCCCGCCGCGGTGCGCTCGCCCACCTCCAGTCCCTGCAGGCGGGGGTGCGGATGCTGCGGTACCGGCTGGCGCTGCCGCTTGGCCAGAAGGGGTCGAAGAAGGCGCCGGGCGGTTACCGCAGTCGGCGGGAGTGGCATGCCAAGGCCCGCCGCCTGCAGGTGCTGGAGGACCGGCTGGCGCGGGAACGCGCCGCCTGGGAGGCCGGAAGGGTGCACGTGGTGCGCGGCGGCAAGCGCCTGGCCCGGATGCGGCACCAGCTGCCCGCCGCACGGCTCACCCAGGCGCAGTGGCGTGCACGCTGGGAGGCGGCACGCTGGTTCCTGCGGGCGGACGGGGAGTCCGGCAAGCGGCACGGCAACGAGACCATCCGCATCAGCCCGGACGGTGAGGTGAGCCTCAAGCTGCCCGCCCCACTGTCGAATCTGGCGAACGCCCCGCACGGCCGGTACGTCCTCACCGGCCGGATCCGGTTCGCGCACCGGGGGACGGAGTGGGCCGACCGCGTGGCAGCCAACCGGGCCGTCGCCTACCGCATCCACCACGACGTCCAGCGCGGCCGCTGGTATGTGACCGCGTCCTGGCAGAAACCCGTGTCGCAGCCGGTCCCCCTGGCGGCGGCGCTGGCCGGCGGGGTGATCGGAGTGGACATGAACGCCGACCACCTGGCCGCCTGGCGCCTGGCGCCTGGACGTGCACGGCAACCCGACCGGCACCCCGCGCCGCTTCTCCTACGACCTGACCGGCACCGCCGACCACCGCGACGCCCAGCTCCGCCACGCCCTGACCCGCCTGCTGCACTGGGCCCGCACCTGCGGGGTGCGGGCGATCGCGGTGGAGGACCTGGACTTTACGACGGAGAGGACCCGCGAGAAACACGGCCGCAACAGGCGGTTCCGGCGGCTGATCTCCGGCCTGCCCACCGGCCGGCTCCGCGCCCGCCTCGTCTCGATGGCCGACGCGATGGGCCTCACCGTCATCGCCGTGGATCCGGCTTACACCTCGAAGTGGGGCGCCCAGCACTGGCAGAAACCCCTGACCAGCACCACCCGCAAGACCACCCGACACGATGCGGCGAGCATCGCGATCGGACGACGCGCCCAGGGGCATCCGCTCCGGCGTCGGACGACACCGCCCCGCACCCACCAGAGTGATGGATGCGGGCATCGGATCGTCCAGGCCGCACCGGATGCCCCCGGGCGTGAGGGACCCCGCCGCCGTCTTCCCGGACCACGGACCCGATCCGTGCCGCCGGACGCGGAGCGAACGCGGGCGACCAGGACACCCACCACCGTTCGGGGTGTCCGCGGTGAGCGGGAATGGGTCCCAGACTCCCTCCTGCTCACTGACTAGGAACGGTTCGCCCCCTTCTCCCCGTCCACGAGGAACATCCCGGACTCCAGGAGGTCGTCGTCGGCGATGGCGTTGCGTTCCTCGGCGAACGGATTCGCCTGCGAGTACAGCTCGCGCACCCGCTCCGTGGCGTTCAGCCGCTGCTCCCGGCAGCGCAGGGACTCCTCCAGGGAGGTGGCCATGTCCCGGCGCCCGCCCAGGACGTTCTCGTGCACGGTGACGGTCAGCGACACGTACACGGCCTTCCTGCCCTCGGCCTCCGGCAGGACGAACGCCCGTGTGAGGCTGGCCAGTACGCTGCCCGGCAGCGGCTCGCGGCGCCACACGCAGTCCTCGCCGAGCACGGCCCACTCGGCGGGATCGCTCTCGTACGGGACACGTTTACGGAAGCCGGCGCCGAAGAAGTCGGGCCGCACGGCGAGTTCGCGCAGGAAGGCGACCGCCGCGCTCCGTGTTCCCGGCGCCCGGTCCTCCGTCACGGTGTACGCCTCGTCCGCCGGCGAGGCGCTCGGGGAGGGGGAGGGCGACCGGCTCGCGGTCGTCCCGCCGCCTTCGCCCGCCCGCTCCCCGGATGCCGTCGGGGAGGCGGAACCTCCGTCGGCCCCCTCGGTACACGCGGCCAGCAGCAGCGCCCCCGCCACCGCGGCCACGACTGGTCTGTACGCGACCCTGCCCCGCCCCCGCCCCTGCTTCGAACGGTCGGTTCCGTTGCTGTAGGCAGTGTGGCGCATGATGAACGCATCGGGTAGCAACTCAGCCTGAAATAAAGGCTCTTGATGTTCATGGAGGTCGTCGGTGGGTCTCCTCGGGTGACGAGTGAACGGCTGTGGATCCCTGGTCCGTACCAGGGTATTGACGCCCTCTTATCTCACGTCTTGAATCAAGGAGCTACGCGCTCACCCCCACTTGTCCCCCCACAACCTCGGTCGGCGTGCCCGTCCCCGCGGGCCGCCGTACGGAAGGGAGAGTCATGTCCTCTCCACGCACGCTGCGCAGATGGCTGACCGCCGCTCTGTCCGCGGCTCTGGTCGCCTCCGCCGCCGTCGGGACCGCCCGGGCGGAACCGGCGGACACCACCACGACCGCCGCCGTACCCGCGGACGGTGCCGCGGCCGCCGCCGTGACGTTCTCGGACACCTTCGACGGCCCCGCCGGGGCGGCGGTCGACTCCTCGAAGTGGCAGCTCGAGACCGGTGACAACGTCAACAACCACGAACGGCAGTACTACACGTCCGGAAACAAGAACGCCGCCCTGGACGGCCAGGGCCGCCTGGTGATCACGGCCCGCAAGGAGAACCCGGCCAACTACCAGTGCTGGTACGGCACCTGCCAGTACACCTCGGCCCGGCTGAACACCGCGGGGAAGTTCACCGCGCAGTACGGGCACATCGAGGCACGGATGAAGGTCCCGCGCGGCCAGGGCATGTGGCCCGCCTTCTGGATGCTGGGCACACCGGTCAACTGGCCGGACTCGGGCGAGATCGACGTCATGGAGAACGTCGGCTTCGAGCCCTCCACCGTCCACGGCACCCTCCACGGGCCCGGCTACTCCGGTTCGGGCGGCATCGGCGCCGGCTACACCCTCCCCGGGGGGCAGGCCTTCGCGGACGGCTTCCACACCTTCGCCGTCGACTGGGCGCCGAACTCGATCACCTGGTCCGTGGACGGCAACGTCTACCAGACACGCACCCCCGCCGACCTCGGCGGACGGTCCTGGGTGTTCAACAAGCCGTTCTTCCTCATCCTGAACCTGGCGGTGGGCGGCTACTGGCCCGGCGACCCCGACGGCTCCACCGTCCTCCCGCAGCAGCTCGTCGTGGACCACGTCTCGGTGACCACCGGGGACTCGGCCCCGGGCGCCGCCGTCAGGGGCCTGGCCGGAAAATGCGTCGACGTCGCCGGGGCGAACCCCGCCAACGGGACCCCCGTCCAGCTCTACGACTGCAACGGCAGCGCCGCCCAGCGATGGACCGTGGGCTCCGACGGCACGCTCCGCGCGCTCGGCAAGTGCCTGGACGCCACCGGCAACGGCACCGCGAACGGTACGCCCGTCCAGCTGTGGGACTGTACCGGCGGACCCAACCAGAAGTGGACGGTCACCGGGGCACGCGACATCGTCAATCCCCAGGCCGACAAGTGCCTCGACGTGACCGGCAACAACGCGGCCAACGCCACCCGGCTCCAGATCTGGACCTGCACGGGCGCCGCGAACCAGAAGTGGACGGTGGGCTGATTCCCGACCGGCTCCGGCGGGACCGCGACCCCGGTGGCGGTCCCGCCGACCGCTACGCTCGCCGGATGCGTACTCCCCGCTCGGCCTCGGGCTGGACCATGGCCGCCTTCGGAGCGCTCGCCGCGGCTCTGGGGGCGGTGGGTCTGATCGCACCGGGGGCGCAGTTGTCCCTGCTCGGCATCGAGGCCCCGGACGTGCGGGGGAGCGGCGACCTCACACCGGCCTTCGTGACGGCGTCCTCGATGGCGGCGCTCAACATGGGCGTGTACTACGTCCTCGCGGCGCTCGCCGACTGGCGGGCCTTCTTCCGGTGGACGGTGCCGTTCAGGCTGCTGACGTGCACGGTGTTCACGGTTGCCGTGATCGGCGGCCGGGCACCCGATGCCTTCATCGGCGTCGCCGTGTGGGAGGGGCTCGGCGCGGTCGCGACCGGTGCGGCGCTCCGGTACGAACGGCGCGCCGCCGCCGCGGCGGCCGGCCCCGCCGGCGATGCCCCGGGGGCACCGGGGACCCCGGACGGCGCCGGAGCCTGACGCCGGCAGGGGCGCGACGCCGGCAGGGGCGCGACGCCGCGCCCGTCCCGCGTCCCCGGCCGCCGCCCTTCACCGCGGTCGCCCGACGGCTGAGCCGTCCGGGTGAAACGCTGTAACTGCGCGCCGAGCACACCATCGGCCTCCGCGCCGGCCCCGGCGGTGACGCGGAAGAGCCGTTCGTCGACCTCGTGCGGTGGGCCGGCCTGGAAGTGCTGTGCCACGGGCCCGGGATCACCCTGATCCGCGGCCTCCACCGCGCGTGACCCGTGTGAGCCGTCGTCATGACGATACGACGACAGCTTTTTTGCCTTTCTTTTGCCTTCGGGGAACACGGCCGCGACGGCGTCCGTTGAGCAGGCGGACCGCACCATCCGGGACTGACGACCGGTACCGGAAAGACAGCAACAGAAGCCGAGGTGGCACCAGTGGCGATGTGGGACCGGGTCAAGGACCAGGCCAAGGCGCTCCAGCAGTCCCAGGCCGCGAGGTCGGGAGGAGGACAGCACGGGAACCCCGGACCGGGACAGTCCGGCGGCCGCGCCCGCGGCTCGTCCTCCGGCGGCTCCAAGGCCCAGCTGCTGGGGCTGCTGAAGTCGCAGCTGGCCTCTGCGAAGACAGAGCTCAAGAGCGGCGCCTACAGGGACGCGAGCATGGCGATGTGCGCGCTGGTCGCGGCCGCCGACGGGTACGTCGAGCCGGCGGAGCGGCAGCGCGTGGAGGAGCTGATCGTCTCCAACGAGGTCCTGCAGAACTTCCCGCCGGACCAGCTCCGCAAGCGGTTCAACGAGCACGTGGACCAGCTCATGGCGAACTTCGAGACGGGCAGGGCACGAGCGCTGCAGGAGATCGCCAAGGCGTCGAAGAAGCCGGTCGAGGCACGCGCGGTCGTCCAGACCGGCATGGTCGTCGCCGGGGCCGACGGCACCTTCGAGGCGTCCGAGCAGCAGGCCGTCCGCGAGGCCTGCGCGGCCCTGGGCATCTCGCCCACGGAGTTCGGAGTCTGAGGACCCCTCGGACCGCTCCCGCCGTCCGTCCCGGAGCGGGGCGGACGGCGGGAGCGGTGGGGAGCCGCCTCGGCCGGTGGTCAGTTCCCCGTCGTCGCCCCGCCCGTCGCCGCGGTGTCCACGGTGTGGCCGAGCAGGTGCAGCGGCGCGGCCGACACCCCGGCCCGTTCCACCGCGTCCCAGTGGGCCAGGGCCACCCCGGCGTCCACCAGGCCGTGCACCGGCGGCAGTTCGTGACCGGAGGCGTGGAGCAGGGACTCGAACCGGCAGGAGGCCAGGGTGCCCTCGAGCCAGGGCTGGGCGAGATAGCCGGCCGCCGCCGCGTCCGGCAGGTCCCCGGCGACCTCCCGATCGGTGCTGCCGACGTGCAGCAGCCCGCCGCCCAGCACCAGGACGTCCTTCCGCTCCCGCATGCGGGAGAGGGCCCGCCCGGTGTCGAAGCAGTGCGGGAAGGAGTCGTCGACCACGATGGCCCCGGGCCGGAGCCGGTCGACATCGAGCACCGCGGTGGCACCGCTCACCGCCGTCACCAGAAGGTCCGCGCCGTGGACCGCGTCCGGCAGCACCCGCTCCGACTCCACGACCTCGAACCCGGCCGCATCGACCAGTCCCCGCTCCCGCAACCGCCCTCCCAGGGCGGTCAGCCGCGGCCCGCTGCCCCGCACATCGCACAGGAGCAGCCGCCGGGGAGGCCGGGCGGCCAGGGACAGCAGCAACTCCAGTGAGGAGGCACCGATCGAGCCCAGACCGGCGAACGCCACATCGAGGTCCGAGAGGTCCCGACCGGTGGCCTCCAGCGCCGCGTGCACCGTTTTCACCACGGACACGACCGTTGCCGCGTGCCCCGTCGTCACGGCCGCCGGATGGCGTCCGGACCGCAGCACGTCGAAGCCGTAGCCGGTCAGCGACGGAATCATCCCCGCCAGGGACACACATCGCGCACCCCTGGCGGCGGCGAGCGCCACCGCACGGGCGGTGTGCTCCACCAGCCCGGTGTCCGCCGCGAGTTCGTCGGCGAACAGCGGGACGGAGACGAAGCCGGACCGGCCCAGCGGCGTACCCACCGTCTCCACCAGGCGTGGGGCGCCGTCGGGGAACAGCATGGCGCGCACTTCTTCCCGGGGCAGCGCCGACGCGGGCAGGCCCGCCAGGTGCGCCAGATGCTCCGGCGCGGGCAGGTAGCCGACCAGGGCCGCGTCCATCGTGTCCCGCGTCCCGGGCCCCCTCGTCCCGGACCGCTGGGCGGCAGGCCTTTGTGCCAGGAGACCGCCTGTTTCGGGACCGCCCGTTTCGGGACGGCCCGTCCCCGGCCGGCTCGGCACGCCGCTGTCACCCGCCGCGGCCCGTTCGAGACGTCGGCGCAGTGAGCCGGCGAAACGGTCGAGCGCGCCGGGTGCGAACGCCGGGCTCGCGCCCCGGACCGTCACCCGCAGCCCGTCCCCGTCGGGCCGCACCGCCATGAACACGTCCGTCATGGACGACGGCGGCAGGAACGTACTGTCTCCCGCCTCCCACGACAACCGCGGAGTGCCGCCGGCCGCGGGCGCCAGAGCGGAGAAGTCGAGGAAGGTGAAGAAGAACTGGGAGGTCAGGGGAAGCCCGTCGGCCCGCCGTGGGACCACGTCCTCGTGGGCGCGTGCCTCCTCGGCTTCGGCCGCCACGCGCCGCAGGGCGCAGGCGAAGTCCCCTGCGTCGGCCGGGTCGGCGCCGGTCGGGCCGACGGGGGCGGGCCGCACCGGGACGGCCGAGGCGAACGGGCCGAAGATCCGGTGCGCGTCGGGCAATGCGCCGTCCCGGCCGCTCACCGCCAGTCCCACGATCAGATCGGGCCGGCCGGTCAGTGCCGTGAGCTCCTGGTGGTAGGCGGTCAGCAGGGGCGCGTACAGAGTGGTTCGCGCGTGGGACGCGAGCGCGCGCAACGCCGCTGTCGGGGAGGCCCCGAGCGTGAACTCCGAGGAGTCGAACCGGACCCCGCCGGTGGCGGCCCCGGCACGGTCCGTCGCGTCACCGGCCACCGCCGCGGGGCGCAGCACGGGCGACCGGTACGGGGCGCACACCCGCGCCCGGCGTTCTGCCGCGGCCGCCCCGGTGACGCCGGTCCCGTGGCCGGTCCCGTGGCCGGTCCCGGCCGACCACCGGACATGGTCACGGAAGTCGCTGCGCAGCGGCGCGAGGCGGGGTGCGGTGCCGCTGCCGCCCGCCAACCGGTCGTACACCTCGGTCAGTTCCCGCAGGAGCAGCGCCGCGCTGTAGCCGTCGCCGATGACGTGATGGGCGTGCACCAGCAGGGTGTGCTCCCGTGCGGCGAGACTGAGCACCTGAAGGCGCACCAGCGGCCAGGCCCAGGTCTCCAGGCGCCGTTGCGCCTCGGCCGTGGCCCGTTCGTCCACCTCCGCGTCGGACGTGACCGTCTCGAAGACGACCGGCAGACGCAGCGACGGGGGCAGTTCCTGCTGGACGGGCGGACGGGCACCGGCGGGAAAGACGGTGCGGAGCATGCCGTGCCGCTCCACCAGCAGGTCGACCGCCGCCTGGAACACCTCGGGGTCCAGCGGCCCGGACAGCCGGATCCGCGCCAGCCAGGTCCCGCCGCCCGGCGCGAGAGCCTCCGCGAGCAGGAACCCGCGCTGGCCGGGTGTGACGGGGAACGGGGACGTCCGGTCGTCACCGGCCGGAAGGGACCGGACGGCCGGGGGCGTGGTGACGGAGGAGGCCGAGGCCGTGGCGGCGGAGCGAGGCTCCGCTTCTGCCGCGGCGGCGTCGAGGGCCGCGGACAGTGCCGCGAGCGTGCGATGACGGTAGACCACCGTCGGCCGGGGCAGCGGCGCTCCGTGCTCCGCGAGCCGGGCGAACACGCGCAGGACGAGCAGCGAGTCCCCGCCCAGGTCGAAGAAGTCGTCCTCCCGGTGGATCGATTCCACCCGGAGCAGGTCCGACCAGACCGCTGCCACGCGTCGTTCGGTCGCCGTGACCGGCGGGGAAGCCCCGTCGTCGTCCGGTGCCGCCGGACCGGACCGGGAGGACGGGCCCACCAGCGCCAGGCGGTCGACCTTGCCGGTGCCCGTGAGGGGCAGCGCGTCGACGCATGTGATCCGGGCCGGGATCATGTACGACGGCAGAACGCCGGCCAGACGGCGGCGCATCTCCCGGGTGTCGGGCCGGCCGGCCGAGGACCGGAGGGTGACGAAGGCGAGCAACTGCCCCTCGTGCGCCGTCACCACCGCCCGCGCGATCCCGGGGCATTCCTGGAGCGCCGCCTCGACCTCTCCCGGCTCCACCCGGTTCCCGCGGATCTTCACCTGGTCGTCGACCCGGCCGAGGAACTCCACGGTGCCGTCGGCCGATCGGCGGACCCAGTCCCCGCTGCGGTACCATCGCCGGCCCGTCCGCACGGTGAACGCCCGTGCGGTCAGCTCCGGTTCACCCAGGTAGCCGGGGGTCAGACCGACGCCGGCGATGAGCAGTTCCCCCGGCTCGTCCGGCTCGCAGGCGGTCCCGTCGGCGCGGACCACTTCCAGGTCCGTACCGGCCACGGGGCGTCCGATCGGCACTTGCCGCACCTCGTCGCCGGGACGGGCGTCGAGGATCTGGCAGGTGGCGTTGACGGTCGTCTCGGTGGGCCCGTACAGGTTGGCGATCCGCGCGCCGTTCCCGAACAGGTCGAACCAGCGGCGCACATGGTCCACGGGCAGTGCCTCCCCGCCGACGTGCACCCACCGCAGCGCCGTCAGATCGGGCAGCCCCGCCCCACCGCGTGCCCTCCCCTCGGCGGCCGACAGCAACTGCTCCCACAGCGTGGGCACCGAACTCCACACGGTGACCCGCGCGCGCTCGACCCGCGTGAGCAGCAGCTCGGGATCCCGCAGCAGGTCACGCGGCACGGTCACGACGGTGCCGCCGACCAGGAGCGGTGCGAGCACCTGGCGCACCGAGGCGTCGAAGCAGGGCGACGCGGTCTGCGCGAGGCGGTCGCCGGGACCGTAGCCGAAGGTGGCGACCGCCCAGTCGAGGTAGTTCTCCATCGCCCGGTGAGTGATCGGCACCGCCTTCGGGCGTCCCGTGGAACCGGAGGTGAAGATGACGTACGCGATCGCCTCGGCGTCGGACGACGCGGCAGGAGCGGCCGTGGCCGCAGGCGCGGTCACGCCGGCCTCGGTGTCCGCGTCCGGCAGGCTGTCGTCGGCGACGGGCACCGCCCGTACGGCCGTCAGAGCGGCGGCGGTGCGCCGGGTGGCGGCGTGGCACACCACGGTGGTCGCGCCGGTGCGGGCCAGTTGGCCTGCCAGTCGTGCGGTGGGGTGCTCCGGGTCGAGCGGGACCCAGCCGGCCCCGGCGCGCAGGATGCCCACGACACCGACGACGGTGTCGGCGCCCGGCTCGGTGAGCAGCCCGACCAGATCACCGGGGCGTACGCCGCGGGCGTGCAGGCGTGCGGCGAGTCGAGCGGAGGCATGGTCGAGCGCCCCGTACGTGAGCGACGCGTCCGCGGTGTCCACGGTGCCCGTGGCATCGACGGTGTCCACGGCGACCGCGCCGGGTGTCGCCCGGAACCGGGCGAGCAGCCGCGCGACCAGCGGGACACTCCCGTCGCCCCGCACGGACGAGGACGGCACCACCGACGCGGGGGCGGGGCCGGTGTCCGGCGACGGCTGCGACGGCCGCGGTGTGCACAGCGCGGCCAGTTCGGCGCGGAACTCCCGGTCCAGACGTGCCACGGTGGCCTGCCGGAACAGTGGCTCCGGATAGTTCCACGACAGCCGCAGCTGCGGGCCGTCCGCCCAGCACAGCAGACTCAGCCGGGTCGCCGCCGATCCGGTGCCGGCCGCGGTCGCCCGTACTTCCACCGGACAGTCGGCGGCCGGCTCCGCCGGGAAGCGGGCGAAGCTGAAGCCCGCCGGACTCACCGTGTGGTCGCCGAAACCGGTACCGGGCCGCACGCCGGGCAGCAGCGCGGCCAGGTCCAGGCTGCTGAGCCCGGCGTGCCGCTCGCTCTGCAGCCATATCCCGCGCAACCGCTCCGCCAGGGCGACGACGGTCTCGTCGTCCTCCGTCCCACAGAGCAGGGGAAGGGTGTCGGCGAGCGGACCGACCAGCCGTTCCACGCCCTCGAAACGGTCCTCGCGACGTGCCCTGGCCACGTTCACGGCCACGTCCCGGCGCCCCGACCACCGCGCCAGACAGCGCACATACGCGGCGAGCAGCAGGTGGAACAGGGAGACACCCCGCGCGGCGGCCAGTCGTTCCAGGCCGGTGGTGAGATCCGCGCCGAGCTCGCCGTAGTACTGCACGATCGGGCCGGACGGGTCGGAGGCCGACGCGCCGGGAACGTGGTCGTAGGGCAGCCGGAGGGGTTCGCCGCGCGTGGCGAGCCGCTCGGCCCAGTACTGCCGGTCGGCCTGCCCCCCGGCGGATCCGGAGAGCGGCAGGCTCGACGCATACCGTGCGAAGTCCGGTGCGGGAAGAGCCTGTCGCGGACGCCGCCCGTGGTACAGATCGGTGTACGTGTGGCACAGCTCCTCGGCGAGGACGTTCAAGCTGTAGCCGTCCGCCGCCGCGTGGTGCACCACCAGCACCAGATGGGCGAGCCCCGGATCCTGGCGGAGCAGCACGGCCCGGACGGGCGGCAGCGCCGCCAGGTCGAACGGCCGGTTGCACACGGCCGTCTCGGCATCGGCCACCTCCTCGGCGGCGCAGTCGCGCACCTCGAACCAGTCCCGCAGCGGTACCGGAGGCGCCACACGCTGCACGGGCAGCCCGTCCGGGGCCTCCACCCGCAGCCTGAGCATGCCGTGCCGTTCGGCCAGCGCCGCCAGCGCCCGGCCCAGCAGACCCGTGTCGAGCGGGCCCCGCACGGTCAGCCGCAGATGACCCCGGGCGGGGAGGTCCGGACGCAGCCGACTGCTGGTGTACAACGCCAGTTGTACGGGGGTCAGCGCGAACGCCCGTCCGTCGTCGCTCCCGTCCCCGGACGCGTGACCCGGTCCGTCTCCGAGTCCGCTCCCCGCACCCGTCCCCTGGTCCGCCGCCGCTGTCCGGGACGGCACACCGGTGCGACCCTCCAGGTCCAGGTGGGCGGAGAGTTCGCGCACCGTCCGGTGTTCGAAGAAGAGCGTGGTGGGCAGCTGCCGCCCAAGTTTCCGCTCCAGCCTCTTGACGAGGTCGACGGCGCCCAGCGAGTCCAGCCCGAGCCGCAGGAACGGCGTGTCGTCGTCGACGCCCGACGCCGGGATGCCGAGCGACTGGGCCAGCAGTTCCCGCAGGACGACAGCGGTGCCGGAGGACATCGGGGGCCGGTGCCGGTCGGTGCCGGTCGGCCCGGTGGCGCTCTTGACGCTCTCGACGCCCGTGGGCCGCGCCGGACGCGGTGGGGCGGCGGCCGGTCGGGCCCCGGGCGTCAGGTCGGCGACGACCAGCTGTGTCGCGCCGGTGGCGCACGCCGCTCGCAGCGCGGCCAGCGCGGGCGCGGTCGCCAGAGGGCGGCCCCCGCCCCCCGCGCCGGAGGCGAGTGCCCCGGCGCCCGCGGCGACCGCGAGGCCCGTCTCGGCGAACGGCCCCAGGTTCACCGAGAGCCAGGGCCGGCCCGCCAGGCGCTCGGCTCCGGCGAAGGAGTCGAGGAAGGCGTTCGCCGCGGCGTAGGCGCCCAGCGCACCCGCCAGGCCGTGCAGCACCGACGACACCGAGGAGAACGCGACGCGCACCCCCGGCTGCTGACCGTGCCGGTGCAGTGTCCCGGACAGCAGCACCGTGCCGAGGGTCTTCGCGCCCAGCGCCTCCACGGTCTCCGGCACGTCCGCCCCGCGCAGGCTGCCGGGCCGTACGACACCGGCCGCGTGGAACACGGCATCCAGCGGCGGCAGTTCGCCCACGAGCCGCTCCACGTCACCGGGCACCGTGAGGTCGGCCGGGACGTAGCGTGCCTCGGCACCGAGACCGGCGAGCTCCTTCAACAGGGCCGCGGGCGGCTGCGGGGAACGTCCCGCCAGCACCAGGACCGGCCGGCCCCGGCCCGCCAGGTCCCGGGCCAGTGCGGATCCGATGCCTCCGGCGCCGCCCGTGATGAGAAACGTACCGTCGGCCGGCAGGCGCTCCGGGTGGTCCGGCCCGCCCGGTTCTCCCCGTGTTCCCGGATCTTCCCCCGCTGCCGGCACGACGGAACGCACGAGGCGCTCTCCGGCCCGCCAGGCGATCGCTCCCGTCGCCTGCGGCGCCGTCAACTCGGCGGCCAGGCACCGCAGCCACCCTTCGCCGGGAGCGCCGGGAGCGCCGGGAGCGCCGGGAGCGCCGGGAGCGCCGGGGAGGTCGTGGGACGAGAGGTCCACCCAGTTCGCGACCGCGCCGGCCGACTCCTCCGGTACGGCCAGGGCCAGACCGCCCAGGACCGCCTGCGCCGGCACAGGCTGCTCCACGCCGCGCCCGGTGACGTGCGCGTCCTCGGTCACGACCAGCAGGCGGCGGGCCCCGGTCCGGTCCAGCAACGCGAGGGCGTCCTGGAACGCCGCGACCGCCTGCCGCAGCTCCGCGTCGAGGCCGCCCGCCGGGTTCGCCGGGTCCGGCGCGTCCTGCCGGACCCCGCGGCCGAGGAGGACCACGGCCTGCGGACGGACGTCACCGTGGTCGGCAGTGACCGCCCGTACGCCGAGGGCCGCGAACCCGTCCGCGGTCCGGCGTACCGCCGAGGCGTCCGCTCCGGTCACCAGCACCGGGCCGGGAAGGCCGGCACCGGGAGGACCGGTAGGGGGGAGATCGTCGCCGGACAGGGGAGCGGGCCGCCACTCGATGCGGTGCAGCAGCCCGCGCGCATCGGGCTCGGGCCAGTACCTGCGCCGCTGGTACGGGTACGGCGGCAGCGGCACCCTGCGGTTGCCCGTGTCGAGCGCCGTACGGTCGAGGGGCACCCCGCGCACCCACAGCCGTGCCACCGTCTCCATCAACTCCCGGGCTCCGCCCGGTGCTTCTCCGCCGTCGAACGGTGCTGCGGGGGCGGACACCACAAGGGCGCCGGGCGCTGCGCCGTCGGCCCGGCGTCCGGCGGCCACCGCACGGATCGGACCCGCGAGGTTCTCATCCGCCCCGATTTCCACGAACGTGTCGTAGCCCTCGTCCAGCAGGCGCTCCACGGCCCGGCCGAACAGTACCGGTCGCAAGGCGTGTTCCCGCAGATGGTCCGGATCCATCCGGGGCTGCCACTCGGCGGTGAGCGTACTCATCACCGCGAGTTCGGGATCCGCCACCGTCAGCCTGTGCGCCGCACCGCTCACCGCATGCGCCACCGGCTCCATCAGGGGCGAGTGGAAGGCGCGCGACACCCGCAGCGGACGGACCGTCGCGCCGTGCGCGGTGAGCCGCTCCGACGCCCGCTGGACCGCGTCCGGAGAGCCGGACAGCACCAGCCGGCCGGGACCGTTGTACGCCGCCACCGCGAGGTCGCCCGGGGACGCGGCCACCAGCGACTCCACCTCGCGTTCCTCGGCGCCCCGCACCGCCGCCATGGCACCCGGCGTGGTCGACCCGCCCATGAGCCGTCCCCGTTCCGCCGCGAACAGCACCGCGTCGGACAGCGACAGCATGCCGCCGGCACAGGCGGCCGCCAGTTCACCGACGCTGTGCCCGACCAGGGCGTCGGGCCGCACCCCCCAGGCGGTCAACTGCCGGGCCAGCGCGACCCCGTGTGCCACCAGCAGCGGCTGCGCCACCTCGGTCGCGGCGAGCGCGTCGCCGTCGGCGTCGCCGTCCACGCACCAGGCCGTCAACTCCCGCCCGTGCACGGCCCCCACCAGCCCCGACGCCTCGTCCAGCGTCGCGCGGTACACGGGTGCCGTGGCGTACAACTTTCGCCCCTGCCCCGGCCGCAGACCGCCCTGACCGGGGAACACGTAAACGGTCCGGGGCCGGTGCGTCACCGTCCCGGCGGCCGAGCCCGGCACGGGCGAGCCGTCGGCGGCGCGTACCGAGGCGAGCCGTTCGCGCAGGTCGCCGGCGGCCACGACGGCGAGACGGTGCGGCCGTTCGTCGCGTGCGGCGCCCGCCGCCAGGCAGACGTCGCCCTCCTCGGACTCCGGATGGTCGCCCAGATGCTCCGAGACGCGCGCCGTCCACGCGTCGAGCCCGGCCGCGCTGCCCGCCGAGAGGGTGAGCAGGCCCGGACCGCGACGGTCCCGGTCCTCTTCCCGACGGACCCCGCGCGGCGCGTGCGCCGTTCGCGGTGGGGCCTGCTCCAGGACGGCGTGCGCGTTGGTGCCGCCGAAGCCGAAGGCGTTGATTCCCGCCCTGCGCGGCCCGGGCGACTCCCAGGCCGTCACCTCCCTCACGAGGGCGAACCCCGACTGCCCGACGGCGGGCGAGGCCGGTGTGTGATGCAGCGAGGCCGGGAGACGTCCGTGCCCGAGGGCCAGGACCACCTTCACGAGCGAGGGAAGTGCCGCCGCGTTCAGCAGGTGCCCGATGTTGGTCTTCACCGAGCCGAGCAGCCGGGGACGGCCGTCCGGGCGGGCCGGGAAGGCATGGGCGAGGGACCGCAGTTCGATCGGATCGCCGACGGCCGTCCCCGTGCCGTGGGCCTCGACGTACGAGACCGACGCCGGGTCGACCCCGCACTGCTCGTAGGCACGGCCGATCACCTCGCGCTGGCGCAGCGGGTTGGGTGCCATCAGACTCAGCGACGTACCGTCGTTGTTGACGGCGGTGCCGCGTACGACGGCCAGGACCTCGTCGTCGTCCCGCTGGGCCTCGTCGAGCCGCCGCAGGACGAGGACCGCGCCGCCCTCGCCGGGCACGAACCCGTCGGCCGACGTGCTGAAGGCACGGCTGCGCCCGGTCGGCGACAGGGCCTTGGCTGCCTCCAGGGCCTGGTGCGCCGACGCGGTGAGGTGCAGGTTGACTCCGCCCACGACCGCGACGTCGCACTCGCCGTCCGCGAGACTGCGCCGGGCCAGATGCAGCGCCACCAGGCCCGAGGAACACGCGGTGTCCACGGCGAGCGCCGGACCGTCCAGGTCGAGGCAGTGTGCCAGCCGTGCGGCGACCAGGTTGGGGAGATTGCCCGTCAGGGCCGTGGCGGTCGGCGGCGTGCCGGCGGTGTCCGCGTCCGCCAGGAGCTGCCGGTAACCGCTGTCGCCGACGACGGCGAAGACCCCGGTCCGCAGGGCTCGGCGGCGGGTCCCGGCGTATCCGGCGCGTTCCAGCGCCTCGTGGGCGAGCTCGAGGAAGACACGCGCCTGCGGGTCCAGCGCGCGCGCCTCCTCGTCGCCGATGCCGAAGTGGGCGGCGTCGAAGGCGGCGGGGTCGTCCAGGAACGCCCCCCAGCGTCCGGTCGCCTCGAGTCCCCTGGAGCCGTCCGGTCGCCGGCGGTCCGTGCCCCAGCGGTCCGGGGGCACCGCGGACACGGTGTCGCGGCCGGCGGTGAGCAGGTCCCAGAACTCCTCCGGGGTGTCGGCCCCCGGGAACCGGCAGGCCAGCCCCACCACGGCGGTCGCGGACGCCCCGCCCGCAGCGGACGCGACCTTCTGTCCGCCCGTTTCCGCTCCGTCCGTCGACGTGCTGTCCGTCGACGTGCCGTGCGTCGACGTGCCGTGCGTCGACGTGCCGTGCGTCCGTGCGCCGTCCGCCTCGACGACGTCCATGAGATGGTCGGTGAGCGTGGCGACCGTGTCGTTGCGCATCACCGCCGGACCCAGCGAGACACCGAGGGAACGTTCCAGCGCGGCGAGCGCCTCCATGGCCCGGAGCGAGGTACCGCCCAGTTCGGCGAACCGGTCCCGGTCCTCGAACGACGCCTCGGGCAGTCCCAGCACCGCAGCCCACGCCTCGCGCACCACCCGCCGCACGTCCCCGCGCGACCGGGGCACCGCACCCCGGCCCCCGGACGACGACGGCCGCCGAGGCCGTTCCACCGCACCCGAGTCGCCCACCGCACCCGAGTTCGCCACCGCACCCGAGTCGGCCACCGCGCCGGAACGAACCGACGGCCGGTACCCGTCCGCCTCGAACCGGGACCGCATCCGCTGCCGCTGCACCTTGCCGCTCGTCGTCCGGGGGAACGCGGACGGCGGCAGCGCGAACACCCGCACGTCGTCGTGGCCCAGCGCCGCGCGGACCCGCCGCGCGACCCGGTCCAGCACCTCGGACGCGGTACGTGGCGGCCGCGCCCAGGCGACGAACACCACCACCCGCTCCCCACCGGTCACCGGATCGGTCGACCCGACCACCACCGTCGTCCCGGTCGGCACCCCCGGTGTGCCGGACGCCACCTCCTCCAGGTCCGGGGCATGGAACGTACGGCCGTTGACGAACAGGACATCCTTGGACCGGCCACTGACACACAACCGGCCGTCCCGGAGGAAACCCAGGTCGCCGGTGCGCAGCCATCCGTCGGTGAAGGACCGTGCCGTCGCCTCGGGCAGGCCGTGGTAGCCGCGTGCGATCTGCGGACCGCTCACCTCGATGTGCCCCACCCGCCGGTCGCCCAGCGGCCGGCCCGCCTCGTCGGTGATCCGCACCGAGCAGCCCGGCACCGGCACCCCGACGTCCATCAGCTCCACCGACTCCGCCGCGTCGCCACCGGGTTCCCGCTCCACCACGCGGCCCCGGCCGAGGGCGGCACGTTCCACGGCCACCGGCACGGCCACCTCGCCCAGCGGCGGGAACGCCACGGCCAGCGTCGCCTCGGCCAGCCCGTACACGGGCATCGCGGCCCGCGGATCCAGCCCCGACGCCCGGGTCCTGGCGGCGAAGTCCCGCCACACCGTCGCCGATATCGGTTCGGCCCCCACCGTGATCAGCCGGACCGAGCTCAGGTCCAGCGCGGCGAACACCTCCGCGGGGACCCGGCGGAGGGTCAGCGCCAGCGCGAAGTTGGCGGCCGAGAGGACGGTGCCCCGATGCGCGGCGGCCACGTCGAACCACAGGCGGGGGTTCTTCGCGAACGACAGGGGACCGATCTTCACCTGCCTGGCCCGCGCGGCCAGCGGCGCCAGATGCGTGCCGATGAGCCCCATGTCGTGGAAGTACGGCATCCAGCTGACCACCACGTCCTGCTCCGTGAGGGCGGAGGCCTCGGTCAGCTGCCGCAGGTTCGCCAGCACGGCCCTGTGGGTCAGTTCCACGCCCTTGGGCGCCCCCGTGCTGCCGGACGAGAACTGCAGGAAGGCCAGTCCGTCCGGATCCGGTGCGACGGGGGAGGCCGGCGGCGGGCCCTCCCGCAGCGCGTCCAGCCGCAGGACCCGGGCCCCGTCCGGGAGTTCGGCGGCCACCGGCGCGCAGGCCGTGTCCACCACGACCGGGGGCCGGCCGAGGTGCTCCCACACCGGACGGACCCGCCGCACGTCGGGCGCGAGCGGCACCGGCACCAGACCGGCCGCGAGCGCGCCCCAGAACATGGGCTGGAAGTCCGCACTGTGCTCCGCGAGCACCGGAACACAGGTGCCCGGCGCGACGCCCGCGGCACGGAGACCGCCCGCGACGCGCAGCGACTCGGCCACGAGCTCCCGGAAGGTGACGGCCGTCTCGCCGCCGTCGCCCCGGACATGGACGATCAGCTGGTCGGGGGACTGGTGGGCGGCGTCCAGCAGGACATCCAGCAGGGTCGCGGTGCTCATGGGTCCGTTCGTTCGTGGTGAGTCCGAAGCCGTGGACGCGCGGTGGCGCCGGGGCGATGAGGGGACGAGGCGGGGAGGCGGGGACGCGGGAAGGCAGAGGCAAGCGATAGGTGGGACTCGCAGGAACCGGGACAGGTTGCTTCCGCGCGGGGATCACCGGCGGTCCATTGTCAGTGGTGCCGCCTACGGTTCGGACAGTGGGACCTGCCGGAACGGCCGGCGGCCCGCTCCGGGGAGGGTTCTGTCATGTCTGGCGGGTCGGTGTCGACGACGTATCTGGAGCTGTCGCAGGATGACGGCACCGCGCACAAGTTCTACGAGGTGACCGTCGACGCCCTGGTGGTGACCGTCCGTTACGGACGGATAGGGGCCTCGGGGCAGACCCAGGTCACCGCCTTCCCCTCGGCCGACAAGGCGCGGGCCGCAGCCGCCAAGAAGGTCGGTGAGAAGGTCCGCAAGGGCTACGCTCCCGCCGTCCCCGGGCAGCGCGCGCCGCGCGCGGTGACCCGGCGTCAGGTGACGTCCGCCCCGTCCACCGCGCGTGCCGTGGCCCCCGTGCTGTGGCGGTTCGGCACCGGCTCCGCGGCGTTCGGCATCCATGTCGACGACGAGCACTGCTGGGTCGGCAACCAGGCGGGCGACGTGTACACCCTGGGCCACGACGGCCAGGTGCTGGCCCGCTTCAACCTGCCGGACGGCGTGAAGTGCCTGGTCGCCGACGACTTCTGGATCTACGCGGGCTGCGACGACGGCAAGGTCTACGACCTCTCCTCCAAGCTGCCGTTCGCGGCGTACGACATCGCCGCGGACGTCGACATCTTCTGGCTGGACATCCACGAGGGCGTGCTGGACGTCTCGGACCGCGACGGCAAGCTCACCGTCATCGACCACGAGGACGAGCACCAGTGGTCCCGCCGCAGCCAGGGCGAGCACGCCTGGATGGTGCGCGCCGACGACCGGGCCGTCTACCACGGTCATCAGCGTGGCGTCACCGCCTACGCGCCCGACGGCGGCGGCGAGTTGTGGCACACCCCCACCCGCGGCGGTGTGCTGTTCGGCTGGCAGGAGGACGACACCGTGTACGCGGGCACGGCCCACCGCGTGGTGCAGCGGCTGTCGAAGGCGAGCGGGGCCATCGAGGCCACCTACGCCTGCGACAGCGCCGTGTACGCGTGCGCCACCTCGCCCGGCGGCCGGTTCGTGTTCGCCGGTGACGCGGCGTCGTCCGTCTACTGCTTCGACCAGGACGGCACCCGGCTGTGGAAGCTCGGCACGGGCGGCGGCTCGGCCCTGTCGATGCAGTACCGGGACGAGCGGCTGTACCTGGTCACCACCGACGGTTCGCTGGTGTGCGTCGACGCGAGCGAGGCGGCCATCTCCGCAGCCCAGCAGGGCACGGTGCCGGTCGCGCGGGACGTCAAGCTCGCCGAGGCGCTGCCGACCTACGCACCGGCCACGACGGCGAGCGCGGTGACCGCGGTGGCCCAGGCCCCGACCGGGTCGATCGTCGTCCAATGTGTTCAGGACTCCGGCCGCCTGCGCGTGCACGTGGTGTCCGAGGGGTACGACTCGTCGTGGAACGTGCAGTTCCCGCGCGCGATACGGGAGCCCGGAGCCCGCTATGTCGTGGACGCGCTGCACCCGGCGGCCGGCGGCTTCTACCGGGTCCGCGGTGACATCCGGCGGCTGCTCTGACCGCCCCACGGCCGCTCACGGGCGAGGGGCGGGAGAGGCGGAGGAATTCCCGGGGGCCGGACGCCGGTCCCCAGGGCGTACGACGGGCGCACACGGGGTTTGTGTGAGCTCTGTACGCGCCCCCACGTCCGTGCGGAGAATGCAGTGTCCATGATCATGCAGCGGAGTGGCCGGTTCCGTCGGCCGAAGCCCAGGAAAGCAGGTCGACCGCCATGCTCTTGCGTCTGCCCACATCCCTGACCGAAGCGCAGAACTGCATGGCCGAGGGAGCGGTGCCCATCGGTGGAGCCACTCTCGTGTGGGCGCTCTGGCAGCGGGACGGCTTCCCCGAGCAGGCGATGTCCCTGCGCAGCCTCCCGGAGGCCACCGTGCTCGAGCACGAGGCGCTGGGCGCGGCCGTCCTGCTGCACCGCATCGACGACCGGGTACCGGAGGTCCTGCGCGGTGCGGCCTCCACCGTGGGCACCGGAGCAGTGCGCCGGACGGCCACGGTCGGCGGCAACATCGTGGGCAGCACCCTGCGATGTCTGCTGCCGGCGGCGCTCGTCCTGGACGCCCGCGCCACGGCGCTGGACCGGGACGGAGTCTTCGAGACCGATCTGGCCGAGGTGGTGGCCAAGCGCCATCTGCTGCTCAGCCTGCACTGGCGCACCCCGAGGGCCAGCGGATACCACAAGGCGCCGGCCGAGGCGGGCGGACCGCCGCCCCTCGTCGTCGCCACCGCCGTGCACGCCGAGGAGGACGGACGGCGCAGGGTCCGCGTCGCGGTCCGTGACGGCTACGAGGTGATCGGTGGGAGCGCGGAGTGCACGGCCGGGACGGACGAGACGCTGCGGGCCCTGGAAAGCACGGACCTCGGTTCGCTTCCCCCGGAGATCGGCGACGTGATGCGCAGGGAGGTGTCCGGGGTCCTCGTCCGGGCCACCGACGGCTGACGGCTCCGGCCGCCGGAGGCAGCACCGGCCCCGGTACGGCTCAGCCGGCCGCGGGGACGGGCCGGGTCGTGGGGTCCCGGACGCCGGACCGGCGCAGCGATTGCGGGCAGTGCAGGTAGATCTCGTCGATCTCCAGGAGGACGGCGAGCGCCGGGCGGCGGCCGTCGGCCGCCATGTCGTCGAAGAACGGTGCGTCCGTCAGGATGCGGGCGTACCCGTCGACGCGCAGGACCTCCTTGCCACCCGGCCCGGGTCAGTCGACGGGCCAGGTGTGCACCGGGGCGTTGAGGTGCATGTAGTCGATGTACTGCTGCGTCATCCGGCGCAGGGCCTCATGGCGGCCGCAGTGGGCGGTGGCGTCGATGTGGTGGAACATCTCCTTCTGCCACACCGCCCCGTTGCGCCCGGTGACGCAGCGCTGCTCGATGATGCCGAGCAGGGGCTCCCGCCAGGCCTCGTCCATCCCGGAGAGTTCCAGCCCGCGGTGCGCCAGTGGCAGCAGCCGCCGCAGCACCAGCTCGGCCACCGGCACCTCGCCCATCCCGGGCCAGTACAGCCGGGCCTCGATGCCGTGCCGTGCCGCCGTGTGCAGGTTCTCCTCGGCGGCCGAGAAGGACATCCGGGACCATACGGGCCGTTCCTCCTCCGCCAGGGCGCGGGTGAGCCCGTAGTAGAAGGCGCCGTTGGCCAGGGTGTCGGCGACGGTGGGGCCGGCCGGCAGCACCCGGTTCTCCACCCGCACATGCGGTTTGTCGTGCGAGATGGCGTAGACCGGGCGGTTCCAGCGGTAGATGGTGCCGTTGTGCAGGGTCAGCTCGCCCAGCTCGGGGATGTCGCCCCGGTCCAGCGTCTCGGCGGGATCCTGTTCGTCGCACAGCGGGAGCAGCGCCGGGAAGTACCGCAGGTTCTCCTCGAAGAGGTCGAAGACGCTGTTGATCCACCGCTCCCCGAACCACACCCGGGGCCGTACCCCCTGCACCTTGATCTCCTGGGAACGGGTGTCGGTGGCCTGTTCGAACAGCGGGATGCGGGTCTCGTGCCACAGTTCCTTGCCGAACAGGAACGGCGAGTTGGCGGCCAGGGCGACCTGGACCCCGGCGATCGACTGCGCCGCGTTCCAGTAGTCGGAGAACTGCTCCGGGTACACCTGCAGGTGGAACTGGGTGCTGGTGCAGGCGGCCTCGGGAGTGATCGTGTCCGCGTAGGTGCGCAGCCGGTCGACGCCGTCGACCTCGATGTGCAGGTCCTCGCCCCGGGCCGCGAAGATCTGGTCGTTGAGCAGCCGGTAGCGCGGGTTCTCCGACAGCGCCGACTCACCCGCGTCCTCCTGCCGCAGCGTCGGCAGGATCCCGGTCATGATCAGATGCGTGCCGACCGACTTCGCGCGCTTCTCGGCGTGGTTCAGCGCGGTACGGATCTCGGACTCCCAGGAGTCGGGTCCGCCCGCCGTCAGCCGCCGCGGCGGAACGTTGATCTCGAGGTTGAACCGGCCCAGCTCCGTGGACCAGGCGGGGTCCGCGATCACTTCGAGCGCGTCGCTGTTGCGCATGGCCGGCTCGGCCCGGTCGTCGACCAGGTTCAGCTCGATCTCCAGCCCCACCTGGGGCCGCTCGGACTCGAAACGTGCCTCCCGCAGCATCTGCGCGAACGTGTCGAGGCACTCCTGCATCTTGATCCGGTACCGGCGACGGTCCTCACGGGTGAACACCAGCGCCGGGACATCGCGTCCCATCGCATTCCCTCCCGGCTTCCGTCCGCGGACGCTTCTCCACCCCAGCGTCGCATCACCGGCCGCCTCCGACCACGCGGGACGGGATCCACCGAGGGACCGGATACTCCTTACCCGTCCGGGGTACCCGGCCGCGTCCGGGGCCCGCGGTCGTTCGTACGGCGGTACGCGCGTCGCACGGGCGGGACGGCAGGGGCTGCCGCCGACCGCCCGCCCGCCACCGGACACCCCGCCCCGGCGAGTCCGCTTCACCCACGCGTCCTCCGGACCGGATGCGCAGCGCCCAGGCATCGCCGCCACGGCGAACCCGGGTAAGGCCGGCTGCGCCCCGGCTCCCCGGCCGCCCTCTTGGCCCCCCTCGTCCGCAGGGAGCAGCCGGGCTCGCGCTCTGCCCCTTCCCGGTCCCGTGGTGCCGTCACCCGCGGGGCATGTGGTGTCGGATCCATGCCGTCTGGCCGCCGTCGACGAGCAGGTCGGCGCCGGTGATATACGAGGAGCGCGGATCCGTGAGGAAGGCCACCGCGTCGGCGATCTCGGCGGGCGTACCGGGGCGGCCCGCGCCGCACGCGTCGAGCATCCTCATCATGTGCCCGTCGGAGTCCGCGTCGGCCTCCGCCTTCGCCATCGCGGTGGCGACGACGCCCGGACTGACCGTGTTGACGCGGGCGCCGAGCCGGCTCCACGCGAGGGCGGCGGCCTGCACCCGCAGGAGATTCGCCCGTTTGGCCAGGATGTAGGCGGCCGTCGGATCGTCGCCGAGGCCGGTGACCGCGTCCAGGCCCAGCAGCCGGTCCGCGGGTGCCGTCGCCAGGGCGGCCTCGTCCTCGGCGCCGATCGAGGCCATGTGCCCGGCGACGCTGGCGACGCAGACCAGCGACGTGCCACGAACGGCCACCTGCTCGAAGCCCTCGATGACATACACCGTGCCGAGCAGGTCGACCTCGAGGATCCTGGACACCGAAGCGGTCGCGGCGGCCACCCCGGCCGTGTGCACGACGGCTGTGATCCGCCCCGCCCCGGCCGCGGTCCGGGCCAGCCGCTCCACCGCCGCGCGGTCACGGACGTCGGTCGGCACGCCCCGTACCGCGTACCCCTCGGCGCGCAGGGCGTCCACCGTCCGGTCGAGCTGTGTCCGGGATGCGTCGGCGAGGATCAACGTCCGCCCGCTGCCCAGCCGCCGGGCGACCGCCGACCCCATCCCGCCCGCTCCGGTGACGACGACCACGTCACGCGGCTGGTCGTCCCTACTGCCGTGCACGGGCGGTCTCCCTGCCGTGGTGGTCACCGGTGCCGATGCCGATGGGGTCGTCGGGGGCGGCGGCCTCGTCCCGTACGGCCTCGTGCCAGGCCGTACCGTCCGCGACGGCCTTCCGCCAGGCGCGGACGACCCCGGGCGGCATGCCCACTGCCAGGGCGCCGGTGAGCCTTCCGCCCCTGCGGTAGGCGGCGACGAACCGCCGCTCGGCCATGTCCCCGTCCACGACGGCGACTTCGTCGTGGCCGCGCAGGCAGCCGTAGGCCTGGATCCGCAGGCCGTACTGGTCGGACCAGAAGTACGGAACCGGCGCGAACGGCGTGCGCGCCTCCGGCGGGGCGAGCAGGTTGCGCGCGGCGGCCATGCCCTGCTCGGCGGCGTTCGTACGGTGCTCGATCCGCATCGACGTCCCGAACAGCGGGTTGTACCAGCGAGCGACGTCACCGGCCGCGTACACCCCCGGCGCCGCCTCGCAGTACTCGTCGCAGACGACGCCGTCGCCGAGCGTCAGCCCGCTGTCCGCGAGCCAGCCGGTGTTCGGCAGCGAGCCGACGGCGACCAGGATCTCGTCGGCCTCGACCACCTCGCCGTCGGCCAGCCGCACGCCGTCCTCGACCACCTCCGTCACGGTGACCGAGGTGCGCAGCTCCACGCCGTGCTCGAGATGGACCCGGGAGAGCATCCCGCCGACCTCGGTGCCGACGGCGTGGGCCAGCGGGACGGGAGACGGCTCGAGCAGGGTGACGTGGACGCCCAGGCCCCGGGCGACGGCGGCGGCCTCGGCACCGAGGAATCCGGCGCCCACCACGACGAGCCTGGTACCCGGCGTCAGCACGTCACGCAGCGCGAGGGCGTCGTCCAGCGTGCGCAGGACGTGCGCGCCCTCGCCGGGCAGCCGCCGGGGCCGCACGCCCGTGGCCACGATGAGCCCGTCGTACGGCACCCGCGACCCGTCGGCCAGGCGGACCGCACGGTCCGCCAGGTCCAGCCCGGTCGCCGCCGTCCCCCGCCGCAGGTCCAGGTCCAGGGCGTCGAGGTCCTCGTCCCGGCGCAACGGCAGCCGCCCGGCCGGCCACGTGCCGGAGAGGATCTGCTTGGACAGGGGAGGACGGTCGTACGGGGCGTGCGGCTCGTCACCGACGAGGGTGAGCGGGCCGTCGTGGCCCGCCCGGCGCAGGGTCTCGGCCGCCGCGAGTCCGGCGGCCGAGGCACCGACGACCACGATGCGTCTCACCGTTCCACCAGGCGGATCGCCGCGGCCGGGCAGACCGCCTCGGCCTGGCGCGCGTCGTGGAGCAGTTCCTCACCGGGGTACTCCTCCAGCAGGACCGCCACGCCGTCCTCGTCCCGCTGGTCGAAGACGTCGGGGGCGGCCAGGGCGCACTGTCCCGACGCCACGCACTTCGGTTCGTCCAGTTCCACACGCGTCGTCGTCACTCGGTCGGTCCTTCCGGTTCTGCCGGTCGTGCTGTGTGCGGGGCGGCGGGGGCGGAGCCGGTCACCAGGTGACGGGCAGGCTGTGGACGCCGTACGTCGTCCCGGTGCGGTCGAAGGAGAGGTCCTCGATCGGGGCGGCCGCGCGCAGGGTGGGGATGCGGCGGTAGAGGGTGCCGTAGGCGACCTGGAGTTCCAGCCGGGCCAGGTTCTGGCCCAGGCACTGGTGGGGTCCGTAGCCGAACGCCTGGTGGATCCGGGCGGGGCGGGTGAGGTCCAGCCGCTCGGCCTCGGGGAACGCCTCCGGGTCCCAGTTCGCCGCGTGCAGGTCGAAGACGATGCCCTCGCCCTTGCGGATGACCACCGAGCCGATCCCGATGTCCTCCTTGGCGACCCGGCGCACACCGGTCTGGACGATGCTCAGGTACCGCAGCAGCTCGTCCACCGCGTTCGCGATCAGCTTCGGGTCGTCGGTCTCCCGCAACAGGGCGAGCTGGCCGGGGTGTTCGAACAGCGCCAGGGTGCCGAGGCTGATCATCGTCGCGGTCGTCTCGTGGCCGGCGATCAGCATCGCCACGCCCATGTGGACGGCCTCGGTGTGCGACATCTCCCCGTCGCGGACCCGGCAGGCCATCTCGGAGAGCACGTCCTCGCCCGGGTCGTCCGTCTTCCGCTTGATCAGGTCGTCCAGATAGGCGGCCAGCTCACCGCTGACCCTCCGGGCCTCCTCGGGCGCCGAGGCGCCGTCCAGGATCAGGCTGCTGCTGCGCTGGAAGAAGCCGTGGTCCTCATAGGGCACCCCGAGCAGTTCGGCGATGACCAGGGACGGCACCGGCAGCGCGAACGCCGTGAGCAGGTCGACCGGGCGGGGGCCCGCCAGCATCGTGTCGATCAGGTCGTCGACGATCTGCTGGACCGGGGCCCGCATCTTCTCGATCCGCTTGACCAGGAACGGGCCGTTGACGGTCCGGCGCAGCCGGGTGTGCTCCGGCGCGTCCGTGTTCGTGATCAGCCGGGGGGTGACCGGGGCGATCATCGCCCGGTGGGCGTTGACATGGGGGAAACCCGGGTCGAGGTCGTCGTCGCTCACCCGGGGGTCGGGCAGCAGGGCGCGCTGGCCGGCGTGCCGGGTGACCAGCCAGGGCGTACTGCCGTTCCAGATGCGGACCTTGGTGATCGGGCGCTCCGCCCGCAGTTCCTGCGCGGCCGGGGCCGGGGCCAGGGGACACTGTGCCGCCCGCGGCAGCGGATACTCGGGTAATTCCTCGGCGGCGCCGCCGGCAGGGCGGGACAGGGCCTCGGACATGGCATCTCCTACAGGACGTGGGGGAGCGCTTCCGGCTGGAACGGCCGTAGAGGAAGCAGGAGTTGTGGGATCGGAAAGCTCGGCCACCGGGCATGGAAGCGGAGCAGGCTGACACCTTCCGGTCAGTTTCCTGACCTCAGCCTGACGTGATTCAAGTCACATGAGGGGTTCGGCGGCGGAGTGGAGGTGGCGCGGGAGCGAGAAGGCCTGCGTCCCACCTTGCTTAACTTAGTCAAGTAACTCTACGGTGACCGCATGCCCACCCCGCAGCCCACAGCGGTACCCGCGCCCACAGGGGTGCCCCTGCCCGCCTCGCCGGATCCGGTCGGGATCGAGCGGGCTCTCGCCCGTGTCACCCACCTGGTGGGCCGGGTCCGGCAGCACGAGCGCCCGATGGCCGTGGCCGGGCTGTCGCTGGACCGGGCCGCCGCGGCGATCCTGCGGCACGCCGCCGGGAGTGATCCGCTGCGCCCCGGGGCGCCGGCGGCCCGCCTGTCCGTGGAGACCTCCCCTGCCGCCCGGCAGCCGGGGCGGTTGGAGAAGGACGGCTACGTGCAGCGGGTCCCCGATCCGGAGGACCGGCGGGCCCGGCGTGTCCGGCTCACCGAGGCCGGACCGACCGCCGCCGACCGGATACGGGAGGTGAACCTCCGGGGCATGCGGGTGGCGCCGGCGGACCGGCCGCCCGAGGATCTCCGTCTGCTCGCCGAGCTCTTCCCTCGCGTGGTGGGCGACTTCGTCGCCCGGGCCGAGGCCGGCATCGAGCCATGACGCCCACGTCCCACCCGGACGGCCTCCCCGCGCACCGGAGCACCGGCCGTCCGGCGGGCCGCGTCCTCGGAGAGGGGCCGTCGTCGCCCCGCGGCGACGGGCGGCACGTCCTGGTGGTCGAGCAGGACCCCTCGGTGGCCGAACTGATCACCACCGCCCTCGAGTTGGTGGGCCATCGGGTCTGCACCGCGGCAACCGCGGCCGACGGGATGGTGCGGTTCACGGAGCACCGCTTCGACCTGGTGGTCCTGGACGCCACCCTGCCCGACCTGATCGGCTTCACCCGGGGGCGGCGCGTGGCGCCCGCGGACCGGCCGCCGCTGCTGTTCCTGACCACCTGCGACCTCCTCCACAGCCTCCTGCCCGAACTCGGCCCGGGCGGCGAGGACTACGTCACCAAGCCGGTGCGGATCGCCGAAGTCCTGGCCAGGGTCCAGGTCCTGCTGCGCGGCCGCGCTCCCGAGCAGCAGGGGATGCACTGCTACGGCGACCTGGTCCTGGACGACGCCACCTGCCAGGCATGGCGCGGGTCCAGACAGCTCGACCTCACCCCCGCCGAGTACCGGCTCCTGAGCCACCTGCTGGCCAACGCCGAACGCGTGCTGTCGAAGGAGCAGATCAGCCGGCACGTGTGGGGCGAGTACCGCGCCGACTCGGCCATCGAGAAGCTCGTCTCCCGACTGAGACACAAGGTGGACAAGGAACACCCCGTACTGATCCGCACCCGCCGGGGCTTCGGCTACTGGCTCGGCCACCCCGGCCGTCGGGACGCCGCCCCCGCGCGCTGAGGTGCCCCACGGCGCCGAAGCGGAGACCCCGCCCGGCGCGGGACGAGTGGCCCGGCTCACATGGCGCACCGGGGCCGCCACCGACACGATGGTCTTCGTCACCGGGCAGGCTGAAGGGATCAACATGTTCCGCAAGGTGCTGGTAGCCAACCGTGGTGAGATCGCGATCAGGGCGTTCCGCGCGGGCTACGAGCTGGGCGCTCGAACGGTCGCGGTCTTCCCCCACGAGGACCGCAACTCGCTCCACCGGCTCAAGGCGGACGAGGCGTACCAGATCGGCGAGGTCGGGCATCCGGTGCGCGCCTATCTCTCGGTCGAGGAGATCGTCGGCGCGGCACGCCGGGCGGGCGCCGACGCCGTCTACCCGGGCTACGGATTCCTGTCCGAGAACCCCGAGCTGGCCCTGGCGTGCGAGGAGGCGGGCATCACCTTCGTCGGACCGAGCGCCCGGATCCTGGAGCTGACCGGCAACAAGGCGCGCGCCGTCGCCGCGGCCCGCGCGGCGGACGTGCCGGTACTGGGCTCCTCGGAGCCCTCCACCGACGTGGAGGAACTCGTCCGCGCCGCCGACGGCATCGGCTTCCCCGTGTTCGTCAAGGCGGTCGCCGGCGGTGGCGGACGCGGGATGCGCCGGGTCGAGGACCCCGCCCAACTGCGGGAGTCCATCGAGGCGGCCTCGCGGGAGGCCGCGTCCGCGTTCGGTGACCCCACGGTCTTCCTGGAGCGGGCCGTCGTCGATCCCCGCCACATCGAGGTGCAGATCCTCGCCGACGGCGAGGGCAACGTCATCCACCTGTTCGAGCGCGACTGCTCGGTGCAGCGCCGCCACCAGAAGGTGATCGAACTCGCGCCCGCGCCGAACCTCGACCCGGAGCTGCGGGACAGGATCTGCGCCGATGCCGTGCGCTTCGCCCGCCAGATCGGCTACCGCAACGCCGGCACCGTGGAATTCCTCGTCGACCGCGACGGGAACCACGTCTTCATCGAGATGAACCCCCGCATCCAGGTGGAGCACACGGTGACCGAGGAGGTCACCGACGTCGACCTCGTACAGGCGCAGCTGCGCATCGCCGCCGGTGAGACACTCGCCGACCTCGGACTCGCCCAGGAGAACATCACCCTGCGCGGCGCCGCGCTGCAGTGCCGCATCACCACCGAGGACCCGGCCAACGGCTTCCGCCCCGACACCGGGCGGATCAGCGCCTACCGCTCGCCCGGCGGCTCCGGCATCCGCCTGGACGGCGGCACCACCCACGCCGGTACGGAGATCAGCGCCCACTTCGACTCCATGCTGGTGAAACTGACCTGCCGGGGCCGGGACTTCACCACCGCCGTGGGCCGGGCCCGGCGCGCCGTGGCCGAGTTCCGCATCCGCGGCGTCTCCACCAACATCCCCTTCCTCCAGGCCGTGCTCGACGATCCGGAGTTCCGGGCCGGCCGGGTCACCACGTCGTTCATCGAGCAGCGCCCGCACCTGCTCACCGCACGCCACTCCGCCGACCGCGGCACGAAGCTGCTGACCTACCTCGCCGACGTCACGGTCAACAAGCCGCACGGCGAGCGGCCCGAACTGATCGACCCCACGACCAAGCTGCCCCGGCCGGCCGCGCCCGAGCCGGCGCCCGGATCCCGGCAACTGCTCGCGGAACTCGGCCCCGAGGGATTCGCGAGCCGGCTGCGCGCCTCACCCACCGTCGGCGTCACCGACACCACCTTCCGCGACGCCCACCAGTCGCTGCTCGCCACCCGGGTCCGCACCAAGGACCTGCTCGCCGTCGCCCCCGTGGTGGCGCGCACCCTGCCCGAACTGCTCTCCCTGGAGTGCTGGGGCGGCGCCACCTACGATGTCGCCCTGCGCTTCCTCGCCGAGGACCCCTGGGAACGCCTGGCAGCCCTGCGTGAAGCCGTACCGAACATCTGCCTTCAGATGCTGCTGCGCGGCCGCAACACCGTGGGCTACACGCCGTACCCGACCGAGGTGACCGACGCCTTCGTCCAGGAGGCGGCGGCCACCGGCATCGACATCTTCCGCATCTTCGACGCGCTGAACGACGTCGCCCAGATGCGGCCCGCCATCGACGCCGTACGGGAGACCGGGACGGCCGTCGCGGAGGTCGCCCTGTGCTACACCTCCGACCTGTCCGACCCGTCCGAGCGGCTCTACACCCTGGACTACTACCTGCGCCTGGCCGAGCAGATCGTGGCCGCGGGCGCGCACGTCCTGGCCGTCAAGGACATGGCAGGCCTGCTGAGGGCACCCGCGGCGGCGACCCTGGTGTCCGCCCTGCGCCGGGAGTTCGACCTGCCGGTCCACCTGCACACCCACGACACCTCCGGCGGGCAGCTCGCCACCTACCTCGCCGCCATCCGGGCCGGAGCGGACGCCGTCGACGGCGCGGTGGCGTCCATGGCGGGCACCACCTCGCAGCCCAGCCTGTCGGCGATCGTCGCGGCGACCGACCACTCGGACCGGCCCACCGGCCTCGACCTCCAGGCCGTCGGCGACCTGGAGCCGTACTGGGAGAGCGTCCGCAAGGTCTACGCCCCCTTCGAAGCGGGCCTGGCCTCACCCACCGGCCGCGTCTACCACCACGAGATCCCCGGCGGGCAGCTCTCCAACCTGCGCACCCAGGCCATCGCCCTCGGCCTGGGAGACCGCTTCGAGGACATCGAGGCGATGTACGCCGCCGCCGACCGGATCCTCGGCCGCCTCGTCAAGGTGACCCCCTCGTCGAAGGTGGTCGGCGACCTGGCCCTGCACCTGGTGGGCGCCGGAGTGTCCCCGCAGGACTTCGAGCAGGACCCGGACCGGTTCGACATCCCCGACTCCGTCATCGGCTTCCTGCGCGGCGAACTCGGCACCCCGCCCGGCGGCTGGCCCGAGCCGTTCCGGACCAAGGCACTGCGCGGCCGCGCCGAGGCCAAGCCGGTGCGGGAACTGACCGCGGACGACCGCGCCGGGCTGGCGAAGGACCGCCGGGCCACCCTCAACCGCCTGCTGTTCCCCGGCCCGGCCCGCGAGTTCGAGACGCACCGGCAGACCTTCGGCGACACCAGCGTCCTGGACAGCAAGGCCTTCTTCTACGGACTGCGCCCCGACAAGGAGTACACCGTCGACCTCGACCCCGGGGTGCGGCTGCTCATCGAACTCCAGGCCGTGGGCGACGCCGACGAGCGCGGCATGCGCACCGTGATGTCCACCCTGAACGGCCAGATGCGGCCGATCCAGGTCCGCGACCGGGCCGCCGCCTCCGACGTCCCGGTCACCGAGAAGGCCGACCGGAACGATCCCGGGCATGTCGCGGCGCCGTTCGCCGGAGTGGTGACCCTCGCGGTCGCCGAGGGCGACGAGGTGGCGGCCGGTGCCACGGTGGCCACCATCGAGGCGATGAAGATGGAGGCCGCGATCACCGCTCCGAAGTCCGGCACGGTGAGCCGGCTGGCCATCAACCGCATCCAGCAGGTGGAGGGCGGCGACCTCCTCGTGGAACTCGCCTGACCCGACCGCGGTTCGCGGACGTCCCCGCTCAGCCGAGGAACTCGCTCAGCAGCGGCAGGAGCAGGGACGTCCGCCGCATCAGGGCCATGTGCGTGGTGGCGGGCAGCACGGCCAGCCGCGACCGCGGAATCAGCCGCTGCATCTCGGCGGCGTGCTCGACCCGTACGAAGTCGGTGTCGCCGATGACCAGCAGCGTGGGAGCGGTCAGCCCGCGCAGATCGTCGGAGGTCCAGGGCAGCGGGGCGTGCGCCGCCGCGGAGCACTTGGCGAGCAGATCCTCGAAGCGCTCGGGATGCGGCGCGCTCGCCGCGTACGCGTCGGCCATCTCCCGGAAGTCCGC
This sequence comes from Streptomyces sp. NBC_01635, assembly GCF_045209715.1. Classification (NCBI taxonomy): domain Bacteria; kingdom Bacillati; phylum Actinomycetota; class Actinomycetes; order Kitasatosporales; family Streptomycetaceae; genus Streptomyces; species Streptomyces sp. NBC_01635. The sequence continues at coordinate 8,634,830 of NZ_CP109277.1, forward strand.
CTCGCCGGGCAGCCGCGGTGAGCTGTGGTCGGGGGTGCGGACCTCCTCATGGACACCGTCCTGCGTGTACGGGGCGGCGGCGAGCACGAGCCGCCCCACCCGCCCGGGATGCCTGACCCCGATCTCGAGGGCGATCAGCCCGCCCAGGCTGTACCCGAGGAAATCGGCCTCTTCGACACCGATCGCGTCGAGCAGTGCCACCACGTCGGAAGCCAGATCCGGCACCCTCATGGCGCGGTCGATGTCGGCGGTGTGCCCGTGTCCCTGCAGTTCGGGAGCGACCACCAACCGGTCGGCGGTCAGGGCGGGCAGCACGGCACCGAAGGACAGCCCGACCGTGAGGACCCCGCCGTGCAGCAGCACCAGCGGGCGCCGGGGCGCGCGGTCGACGCCGTGGACCTCGTAGTACATCTCGAGACCGTTGACCTTGGCGTAGGCGGAACCGCTTCGCACGGTCGTCACCTCCGTCCCGGGAACGTCGTCGTCGTACACCAGGGAGACCGGCCCGGCCTCCGGAACTCATCGGCGACCGATGACTTCGTCCCGGACCGGGAGTCTCCCTCACGAACCGAGAGCACGCCGGCCACACCCGAGTCGTACGCCCCGTGACAGGAGACCTGCCCGCATGAACCATCCCGAACCCACGACGGGCCGCCGTGTCCGCGGGACGTCCCTCTGGTCCTCGGTCCACGCGGAACGCGCTGCGCTGGCGGCCGATCTCACCGGACTGACCGACGAGCGGTGGGTGACGCCGTCACTGTGCACCGGCCTGACCGTGCGCGAGGTGCTGGCGCACCTCACCGCGGGCGCGAGCCTGAACGGGCCGCGCTGGCTGGCCGGGGTGATCCGCTGCCGGTTCGACTTCGACCAGCAGGTGGCCATGCGGCTGGCCGAGCAGATGGGCGCGACCCCGGCCGAGACCCTCGACCGGTTCCGGCGTGCCGTCCCGAGCACGACCAAGCCCCCTCTGCCCGTCATCGCCATGCTGGGCGAGACGATCGTGCACGGAGAGGACATCCGGCGCCCGCTGGGCATCCGTCGCGACCATCCGGCCGACGTCGTCACACGGGTCGCCGAGTACTACCGGAGCACGGACCAGGTCGTCGTGGCCAAGGGCCGGATCGGCGGCCTGCGGCTCGTCGCCGACGACGGTCCCTTCACCACCGGTTCCGGACCCCTGGTGTCCGGCCCGACCGTGGCCCTGGTGATGGCCATGACGGGACGCGCGGTGTACTGCGACGACCTCACGGGCCCCGGCGTGGAACTGCTCCGCCGCCGCTGCGGCCCGGAACGGCGCAGTCGCTGAAGTGCTTCGTCGAGCGTGCCCGTCGTGTCCGTGGTCAGGACGGTAGGCGCGGCGCCACGGCGACGTAACAGGCCGAAGACCTGGGTCCGGAACCGGACGACTGCGTCCCTGGTACCAGTCCCGCCCCTGCGCGTGGTCGATGGGGCCGGGGCAGAACGTGAGGCCACGGCAGGCCCGCGGGGGCGTTCAGTCGGCCGGTGCCGCGGCCCGGCTGCGCACCGGGTGCTTGCTCAGGACCGAGACCCGGTTGAAGGCGTTCATGGTGATCGCCACCCAGATCACGGCGGAGATCTCGTCCTCCGACAGGACGGAGCGGGCGATGTCGTAGGCGGTGGTCTGCGCCTCCGCGTCCGTGGGAAGCGTGGTCGCCTCGGCCAGCGCCAGCGCGGCACGCTCGCGAGGGTCGAACAGTTCGGTGTCCCGCCAGGCGGGCAGCACACCCAGACGCTGTGTGGTCTCACCGGCGCGCAGCGCCCTCGTGGTGTGCAGACCGAGGCAGAACGCGCACGCGTTGAGCTGGGAGACCCGGATGTTGATCAGCTCGACGAGGATACGGTCCAGCCCGGCGTCGGCCGCGACCTTGCGCACCGCCTCGGCCGTGGCCGACAGAGCGCGATAGGCGTCCGGGCTCTGCCGGTCGACGAACACCCGTCTGTCGGTGGTCTCCGCTGCCGGTTCGGTCACGTGAACTCCCTCAACGCGCGATCTCTGACTTCTCGTCCTATCATCCATGATTTATTTCTGATGATTGCACTTTCAACGGCCGGCAGGACGAGGCCGCGAGCGGTCACGGACGGGACGGCGACGAGAGGCCCGGGCCCTTGGCCTCCGACGTACCCATCGCCGTGAGCTGCAGCCGCAGAGCCAGCCGCACGCGGGGAGAGGACAGGTCCACCGGAGCCACCTCGTCGAGCTTGCGCAGCCGGTACCGCAGCGTGTTGGGATGGATCCGCAGCAGCCGCGCGGCGCTCTGCGGATCACCGAAGTGGTCCAGCCAGGCCGCGAGCGTCGCGCGGTACGGCGTGCCGTGCTCCTCGTCGTGCGCGCGCAGCACGGCGAGCGGGCCGCCGAGCAGGCCCGTGTCGATCCCGACGGCCGCCGTGGCACGCTCCACGACGACGGCGTCCCAGGCGTCCTCCATCAGGAGGATCCCCTTCGTACCGTGGAGCGGGAGCCGGCCCGCGGTGACCAGCCGGTGGAGCTCCCCGGCCTCCGCGGTGGAACGGGGCAACCGGTCGGGGGAGTGGGCAGGGCCCCCCGCGACGGCGTACAGGCCCGCATCGCGCGCGTGGACCTCACCGAGCACATGGCGGAGCCAGTCGAGGGTGCCCGCACCGGCGTCGGCCATACCGACGGCCGTGACCGGCCGTCTGCCACGGGGCCGCTCGGTGACCAGGCCGAACAGCAGCCCGTCGAGGTCGGTCAGCAAGGGCTCGTGCCAGCCGAAGCGACGCGCCACGGATTCCCACAGATCCAGCTGCCTGCGTACGTCGTCGGTTCCGTAGGGCGCCCCGAAGGCGACCACCCGCCAGGGACCCGCCGGCAGCGCAGGCGCCGCGTCCGGTCCGGGAAGCGCGCCCGGACCCGGTGCGGCTCCCTCGCGCAGGGTCGCCCGCAGCCGGCCGGCCGACACCCGCCGGGCGATACCCGCCTCGGCGCGCAGCCGCAGCAGATGCAGGGCGAGGACCGAGGCCACGTCGCCGAGCTCCCGGATGCGCTCCTCCGGGACCGGAGGGCTGACCACCGCCCAGATCGAGCCGAGCCACTCGCCGCCGGCCCGCACCGGGATGATCAGCCGGGGCAGCGTGCCGTCGGGGCCCGCCGGGGTCCAGATGGGGTCGCTGGAGCGGGCGAGCCTGCGGAAGACACCGCCGGCCCGGAAATGGGTGAGGGTCTCCGGCGGGACACGCCGTCCCACGATGGTGGAGACCCTCGCCGGATCGGTCGTGTCCTGCCGCGCGGAGTACGCGAGCACCCTGGACTGCGCGTCCTCCACCGTCACGGGCGCGTCGATGATCTCGGCCGCCGCGTCGGCCAGCGCGAACAGGTCGACGTGCGGTCCGGGCGTACCGAGGCGACTGGTGCCGGGCGCGGCAGCCCGGTCGATGACACCTCGCAGCAACCAGACGACATGCGCCCATGAAGTGTGCGGCTGCAGTTCGACCAGCGCGGGGCCCGCCAGTTCGCGGGTGGCGCGGGCCACCTGGGGATCGCCGGCGAAGGGGCTCCTGAGGACGACGCCCCCGGCCGCCGCCCGTGCGGCCCGCTCCAGCAGGGCGAGGGCCTCCGCCCGGTCGGTCACGCCCACCCCCAGGACGAGTTCCCCCGGCTGTCCTCCGGCGTCGCCGGGCTCGGCCAGGGCGATGTCGTGCACCTCGGCGTTCCCGGCCGCCACGACCGTGCGGAGGAACCCGGCGCCCAGGGAGTCCACGAGATCGGTGACCGTGATCATCACGGGCACCCCGCGGGGGGAGAGGAACGGCTCATGCGCAGGGTCATGCCCCCATTGTGGCTCCGGTGCACAGTGCTCGGCACATCATCGATCCGGCTGCCATTGGCCGCACAGCACAAAGACAACCGGGCGGACCGGGCTCACCATCAAAGACATCACCGCCTTGGAAAAGAGGTTTCGCATGGTCCGCCCGTCTTCGCCCGCGCACTCAGGCCCCCGCTCCGTCGCCATCGTCGGCGCCGGCATGGTCGGACTGTCCACCGCCTGGTTCCTGCAGGAACGAGGAGTCGACGTCACCGTGTACGACCGGGCTGGGGTGGCCGCCGGGTCGTCCTGGGGCAACGCCGGATGGCTCACCCCCGGACTGGCGACACCGCTGCCCGAGCCCGCGGTGCTCAGCTACGGCCTGCGGGCGGTCCTCAGCCCGTCCTCCCCGGTCTACGTCCCGCCCAGCGCGAACCCCGGCCTGCTCAGGTTCCTGGCAGGATTCGCCCGGAACAGCACCGCGACACGGTGGCTGCGCGCGATGCGCGCGCTCGTCCCCATCAACGGCCTGTCGCTGTCCTCCTTCGACCTGCTGGCCGAAGGAGGCGTCGAGGCGCGCACCCTCGACGCCAAGTCCTTCCTCGCGGCCTACCGCACAGCAGGGGAGCGCCGGGTCCTGCTGGAGGAACTCGAACAGATCCACGCCGCGGGCCAGAGCATGGAGTTCGACGTCCTCGACGGAGACGAGGCCCGGGGGGTCGAGCCGTCCCTCTCGGACGAGATCGGCGCGGCGATCCGGCTGCACGGTCAGCGCTACATCGACCCGGGACACTTCACGCACTCCCTGGCCGACGCGGTCCGTGCCCGGGGCGGGGAGATCCGGGAGAAGACGGAGGTCACCGATGTGCGGGACGCGGCCACCGGCGTCACCGTCCTGACCGGTGACGGCCAGAACCGACGCTTCGACGCGGTGGTCCTGGCCACCGGAGCCTGGCTCGGCCGGCATGCCAGGAAGTTCGGCGTCCGCTCCCTCGTGCAGGCCGGCCGGGGATACAGCTTCAGCGTCCCGGTCGAGCACGTGCCCTCCGGCCCGGTCTACTTCCCCGGACAGCGCGTCGCCTGCACGCCGCTCGGCGACCGGCTGCGCGTCGCCGGAATGATGGAGTTCCGCAAGCCGGAAGCGCCCCTGGACGCCCGCCGGATCAACGCCATCGCCGAGGCGGCCCGCCCGCTGCTGCGCGGGGCCGACCTGGACGCCCGTAAGGACGAGTGGGTCGGCTCACGCCCGTGCACGACCGACGGACTCCCTCTGATCGGCCGCACCCGCTCACCCCGGGTCTTCGCCGCGGGCGGACACGGCATGTGGGGCATCACCCTCGGCCCGGCCACCGGACTGCTGCTCGCCGAGACGGTCGTCACCGGCGAACGCCCCGCGCAGCTCGCGCCGTTCGACCCGCTGCGCTGACCGGACGTCGACGGCGGGTCCGGCATCCCGGTCCCGCCGTCGACGGCCGGTGAGTCCGCTAGTTGGGCGGGGTCGGCGTGTCGGGGGTCCGGTACATGGCCTGTACGTCGAGCTCCAGTTGGACCGTGGGGCCGACCACGGCGATGCCGCGGGCGAGCATCGAACGGTAGTCGAGGGTGAAGTCCTCGCGGTGCAGTTCGGCCTTCGCGAGCGCGGCGCAGCGCAGTTCCTGCTCGTAGCCGCCGTTCACGGTGCCGAGGTACTCGGTGTCGAGGCCCACGGAGCGGCTGGTGCCGTGCAGGGTGAGGGTGCCGTGCAGGGTCCACTTGGAGCCGCCGCGGTAGGCGAACCTGGTGCTGGTGAAGTCGATGTACGGGTAGTGCTCGACGTCGAGGAAGTCCCCGGACCGCAGGTGGTTGTCACGCGTCTGGTTGCCCGTGGTGAGGCTGGACGCGTCGATGCGCACCTGGACCTGGGAGTCGGCCATGTTCTGCGCGACGCGGATGCCGCCCTCGAACCGCGTGAAGCGGCCGTGCACATGGGCCATGCCCACGTGCTTGGCGATGAACCGGATCGCGGTGTGCGGCGGGTCGAACAGCCAGGTGCCGGACGGCGGCAGCTCCAGCTGACGTCCGGGCTCCAGCACGATGCGCTGTGGAGGGAGCACCACGCCGGCGGTTATCTCGACGGTCTCGCGGACCGGTGACAGGCTCTCCGCCATGGTCATCACGCTGTAGGCGCCGGGCGGCAGGGCTGCCACGAAGTAGCCGTACGGGTCGGTGGTGCCGCGCGTCGCGACACGGTGGCTGTTCTGCCCGGTCACCGTGACCTCGGCTCCGCCCAGCGGCTGCCCCAGCGCGTCGAGGACCTCGCAGCCGAACGCCCCCGCGCCGGGCGGCAGAGGGACGGAGAGGGCCGGCGCGGCGCCCTGGGCGCTGTGGGAGCGCCTGTGTCGCAGCAGTCCGAGGACCATGGTGTTCACCTTTCTTCACACGTGTCGCTGCCATGCGACCCGCACGGCGCGCCGCGTTCGCGACTGCCAAGAGGCCCGCAGAACGGGACGTCGGTACGGGGGGAGGCCGGTGACGATCCTAAAGCCGGTGAAAGGGCTGCTCCGCTGCTCCGGATGCCCGCGCGAGCGCCGGACCGTGCCGCACGAGCCACCGAAGGGGCCCTGATATATGAGGTGATGATCTGGTTTGAGGGGGCAGTGCTTTGCGGTAACGCTCCGGCAAGCAGTGTGGGGCGTAGCGCGATGTTCATGCGTCACTCGCGGTATCGGCGCACATCGTGCACGACGTCCGCACACACCACCGGCGCGCCTGGAGGGAGTTCCTCGCCGGCCGGGCCGGAGGCGTCACCGCCGTCGGCTTCCTCCACCTCGACGCCGTCCTCGGCCGCCGACTCCTGCGGACCCGCGTCCTCGGCGGCGTCGTCAACGAGTACCGCTACGCGGCCGGACCTGCGACGACGACTTTCCGAGCCCCGCAGGTCGCAGGCGCGTGCCCCTGGAGGCGGTCAAGGATCGCCGGCCGCACCGGATGCGCCAACGCCCGCACGGCGTGCGGATCGGTGAACTCGGTATCGACCAGGCGATCACCGGAGGCCATCGATGTGCGCGCCTCCTCCCGCGTCGATGGCGTCAAGTGACGGCCGCACGTGTCCATGTGCATCAGGTGCGATCGGACGACCGCGGCTCTCTTGACGGGAACCTGTCAATGCTTCGACAATCGCTCCCACTTCACCACGACCAGGAGGACCGTTGACTCACGGCCCATCTCGCCGCGCGACGCTGCTGGCGGCAGCCGCCGGTGCGCTCGCGCTGCCCGCCATATGTTCCGGACCCGCGCGTGCCGACACCCCCCTCCCGCCGGGAAGCCGTGAACTTCCCCTCGTCACGCACTCCCGCCATCCCGGCGCCGTCCACGGCCCCGAAGCAGCGCGCAGCGCCCATGCCGAGCCATTGAACGCCACCGTCAACTGTGCCCTGGGCCGAGGAGGGCGGAGCTGATGGCCACGTTCGTCACCCGCTCCCAATGGGGCGCCAGGGCGCCCGAGAGCGTCAGCGGCAACATCACCCCGGCACAGGGCGGCGTGGTCGTCCATCACGTCGACGCGGTGAAAGTGGCCAAGACCGACCACGCCGACTGCGCCGCCCAGGTGCGGGGCATCCAGAACTTCCACATGGACTCCAACGGCTGGTCGGACATTGCCTACAGCCACCTCGCCTGCGTTCACGGCTACCTCTTCCAGGGCCGCGGTGAGCACGTCCGCACCGCCGCCCAGGGCACCACGCAGGGCAACGACGACTGGTACGCGGTCTGTGCGCTGACCGGCGGCTCCAGCAGCAACTACGACACCATCACCGCCGGGCTCATCGACGCCGTCCGCCACGGGATCAACCGCCTGCGGGTGTCGGGCGGCGCCGCGCAGGCCATCACCGGCCACCGAGACCACCACGCGACCGCCTGCCCGGGCAACCTGTACTCCCGGGTGCTCAGCGGCGAGGTCAACCCCGGTGGCGGACCCTTGCCCTACCCCGGAGTCAGTTTCCGCCGGCCGCCGACCTTCGAGCACGCCAGCGTGGCGACCTGGCAGTACCGGATGAACAGCGCGCACGGCTACTCCCTCGCCGTGGACGGCCAGTACGGACCGGGATCCGACTCCGCCTGCCGCAGCTTCCAGTCGAGCAAGGGCCTGAGCGTGGACGGCATCGTCGGGCCGGCCACCTGGGGTGCCACGTTCGCCTAGAGCCGGCCGGGGGCCCACCGCCCTCCCACGACGTACGCCCGTAGCCGATGAACTCCACAGGGGACCCCTCACATGCGCTTGCCTCGTGTACTCACCACCCTGGCGGCGGGCCTCGGTCTGCTCTTCGGCGCGGTCACCGCGCCGCCCGCCCACGCCCACGACGGCGCGGCGGCGCCGACCCAGTGGCGCAGCTACTGGGTGGACGCGTTCAACCCGGGCATCTACACACCCGCACAGGTCGCGGCCCTGGTCGAAGACGCGTTGGACGTCAACGCCAACGCTCTGATCGTTCAGACGGCCCGGCGTTACGACTGCTTCTGCAACAACGCCCTGTACCCGCGCACCGACGCCGCGATCGCCCCGGAGCCCTACGATCCGCTGGAGGAAATGGTCCGGCAGGGGCACGCGGCCGGACTGCAGGTGCACGCCTGGGTCAACGTCAACACCATGTGGAACAGCACCACCCCGCCCCGCTCCCCGGATCACGTCTTCAACCAGCACGGTCCGGGCGCCACCGGCGCCGACCGCTGGCTCAACAAGAAGGCCGACGGCCAGGAACTGGTGGGCGCCAACGCCTATGTCGACCCCGGCCATCCGGCGGCCGTCGACTACATCGTCCGCGGCATCCAGAGCATGGTCCGCAACTACGACGTGGACGGCATCAACCTCGACTATGTCCGCTACCCGGACGGCAGCTCCACCACCACCCACAGCGACTGGGGCTACAACGACGTGTCCGTCGCCCGCTTCCAACGGGCTACGGGCCGTACGGACATCCCCCTCCCGTCCGACACGGCCTGGAGTGACTGGAGGCGCAGCCAGGTCACCCATCTGGTGCGCAAGATCTATCTCCGTGTCTGGGAGATCGACCCGCAGATCCGCTTGTCGATGGACGCCATCACCTACGGGCACGGGCCGCAGGCGGTGGGCGGCTGGCAGGCCACGCGTACGTACGCCGAGGTCCTGCAGGACTGGGCGGGATGGCTGGACGAGGGGATCATGGACACCGCCGTGACCATGAACTACAAGCGCGACTGGAACCCGGACCAGGCACTCATGTTCTCCGAGTGGTCCGCGTTCCTGGCCGACCACCAGGGCGAGCGGCAGGCGGTCAACGGACCCGCGCTGTACTTGAACGGCGTCGCGGACTCGCTCAGCCAGGTCAGGGAGGCGCTGCGGCCCAGCGAGGCGGGCAATACCGCGGCCGGCTGGAGCGGCTACTCGTACGCCGGTCCCAGCAAGGATGTGGCGGCCAACGGCTTGGCGGTTGAGCGGGCCAAGCTGGTGCAGGCGTTGACGCAGGGTGAGGACGCGCCGTTCAAGGACGAGGCGGCGGTGCCCGGCATGCCATGGAAGGCGGCGCCCCGGGACGGGCATGTCACGGGCAGGCTCGCCCTCCGGGGCGGCGGCCCGCTGGACCAGGTGCCGGTGACGCTCGCCCCGCTCACCGGCGGCGGTGAGAAGACCGTCCGGCTCAGCGACGGCTCGGGTTGGTTCGGCTTCGCCCATGTGGAACCGGGTGTGTATGTGCTCACCCTGTCCCTGCCGGAGGGTGTGATCGGAGCTCCGGCGACCGTGGTGAGGGTGAGGAAGGGCGGTATCGCGAAAGCGGTGTTCCCGCCGTTTCTCACCGTACCGTGACGAAGCGCTCCCGGTTCCCGGGAGCAGTCGGCCGGCCGGCCGGTTTCGCGCGGCCGGCCGGCCGGGGGTCGGGGCGGGCGGATCGAACGAGGTGGCGGGTCAGCGCTCCCAGCGGTATTCGATGATCGCGCCGGGGTTCTCCAAGGGGTCGGTGGACGGGGCGCCCCGGATGTCACGGACGGGGCCCGCGGAGTCGGTCGCGGCGAAGAGGGACTTGCCGTCGGCGCTGAACTCCGTGTCACGGAAGCGGTTGTCCTCCGTGATGAGCTTGGTGACCTTGCTGACGTCCCGGCCGTCCGGCGTGAGGTCGACGCGGTAGACGGTGCCGTCCTTGAGGGTGGTCATCACCAGGGAGTCGTTCCAGCCGGGGAGGCCCTTACCGGTGGACCCGGCGGACTTCCTGGACGTCCCGTAGTGCTCGAAGCTCGAGGGTGCGATGGTGGGCCAGCACACCGACCACATCTCGCCCTGGGCGCACGCGGGGTTCTGGAACCGGAAGTCCGAGCCCACGGTGCCGAAGGTGTGGATCGGGTCCATGAAGGGCCGGGTGAAGTCGCTCTCCTTCTGCACGGGGACCGTCGCGGGGATCTCGAAGTTGCTGAACGTCAGTTCGTCGCACGGCGTCGGCCGGGAGGCGGACCAATTGGCGTAGACGTACGCCTTGTCGTCGCGGTAGCCCGAGACGTTCGGCCAGCCGTAGTCGGCCCCCTTCTGCAGGATGTTGATCTCGTCGTCGGTCTTCGGGCCCTGCTCGTTCGAGTAGAGCGTGCCGTCGGGACCGAAGGCCAGGCCCTGGGCGTTGCGGTGCCCGTAGGTGTAGACGTGGCTGCGCACGCCGTCGAGGACCGGGTTGTCCGAGGGGATGGAGCCGTCGGTGTTCAGCCGCAGGGTCTTGCCCTGGTAGGCGATCCAGTCCAGACCCTCGACCTCGTGGGCGGTGGGCAGCCGCATGGCGTAGCTGGGCCTGCAGGTGTTGCCGAACTGGTTCACGCCCTGGTCACCGATGGTGTAGTACAGCTTGTCGTCCGGCCCCAGGCGCAGCCGCGCCGACTGGTGGTCGTTGCCGGACGGCATGCCGGCGATGACGGCCTTCGGGCTGTGCAGCCGCTGCCGGTCGGCGTCGTAGGTGTAGCGTTCGATCTTCGTGCGGGCCTGGACGACCGGGGTCGGGTCGATGTCGTAGCTGTAGGCGACGTACGCGTACAGCGCGCCGGACTTGTGCTTTTCCAGGGCGAGGCCGAGTACGCCGTCCTGTCCGCCCTCGCTGTGGACGGCCTTCGGCAGGCTGAGCAGGGTGGTCTTGGCACCGGTCTTCGGGTCGACGCGGGTGACCTTCTTGCCGGTCTTCTCGGTGACCCACAGGGCTCCGTCGGGGGCCCGGACGATCTCGTACGGGTTGTTCAGCCCGGTGGCCACGACCCGCTTGGTGAACGTGCCCGAGGCGGGCGGTGTGGTGGTGGCCGGAGGAGTCGCGGCGTCTGTGTTCCCGTTCGCGGGGGGATCTCCGCCTGTGACAGCGGCGCCGGTCAGCGACACGCCGAGGGCCAGGGCGAGCGCAGTCGTCACAGACCCGCGCAGTATGTGGTGCATGTGGTTCCTTCCGGTGAAGTTCCCCCCGCATTCGAAGCATTGCGCTCCGCTTACGTTTCAGCGCTCTGAGTAGTGATTCGTTGTGCCGTTCGGGTGAAGGGGAGACCGTGGCAGGGACGCGGGCCCGTCGGACGCCACCCCGGTCGGCGGGGAACTGGGCAGCTTCAAACGCCCCTGCCGGGAAAAGAGTTGGGACGTTCTCGCCTGCCGGCGGGGGCACGCCGGTCCCGGGTGTTCCGTACGGTGGGACCGGTCGGGGCCGCCGCGATCAGGCGCCCGCCGAACCCCACCGGCGCGGCACCGTGGCGTGCCCCCACCTCGCGGTTCACCCGAATGGCTACACTTCTCCGGAGTGCCGTACCGCCCCCGTCGGCGGGTGGGACGGACACTGTTCCCGGCCGCGCCCCGGGTGTCTCGATCCGTCAGCCTCTCCCTGTGAGCCAGGTACTTTGCATGGCAGCCAACCGCACGGCCAAGAGCATCGCCACGCGTCAGCGTTTCGTCGACGAGGCTCTGCGTCTCTTCAAGGAACGGGGCTACGAGAGCACGTCCATGGCCCAGATCGCGGCCGCGGCCGGCAGCAGCCGTGCCAACCTGTACCTGTACTTCAACAGCAAGTCCCAGATCATCAGGGCCCGCATGACCGAGATCGAGGCCGAGGTCGCCGAGCTCTACGAAGTGCTGGACGGGATGCCGGCGCACACCCCCGAGGCCCTGCGGGAGTGGCTGGGGGCCGCCCGCGGGATGTGGCTGCGCTACGCCACGGAGTTCGAGGCCGTCAACCAGGCCATGGCCATCGACCCGGACGTGCTCGAGGAGTGGCTGGGACTGATCCGGCGCGTCTCGTCGGCCCACGCCGCGCTCCACCTCGACGGCGCGACGGAGGACGAGCGGACGGAACGCGAAGTGCACATGGCCACGCTCATGATGAGCCTGGAGCGCAACTTCTACTTCCTGTACGTCCGCGGCCACAAGGAGCGGGAGGAACTGATCCTCGCTTCCCTGGCCCGGCAGTGGGCCCAGCTGTTCGACGGCTGAGACGACCGGCCGGGCCGGGGGAGCCGGGGCTGCCGACACGGCTCCGCCGGGAAACCCGGGTCACGGGTTTCCCGACGGAGCGGTGCGAGGAAGCGGGCGGCGCCGCCGGCGTCAGCCGCCGAGCACCAGCCGCGGGCACCCGGCCTCGGCCCGGGACACGCAGATCAGCATGGTCTCGTTGGTCTCCTGTTCGGACGCGGTGAGGATCGAGTCCCGGTGGTCGGCGCGGCCGGAGACGATGCGCGTCTCGCAGGTGCCGCACGTCCCGGTCTTGCACGAGGACACCACCGGCAGCCCGGCCTTCTCCGCGGCCTGAAGGATCGTCTCGTCCGCGCCGACCTCGACGACCGTCCCCGACTCCGCGAACTCCACCTGGAACGGCGTGTCGGGAACGGTGCGCTCCACGGGCTTGGGAGCGAACCGCTCCATGCGCAGGGAGTTCTTCGGCCAGTGGGAGGTGTTCTCCTCGACGGCACGCAGCAGGGGCTCGGGCCCGCACGCGTAGACGAGCGTGTCGTCACGCGCCTCACCGAGCAGACCGGCCAGGTCGATCAGCCCGTCCCGGTCCTGCGGGACCAGCGTGACCCGGCCGCCGTGAGCGGCCAGCTCGTCGCAGAAGGCCATCGACGTGCGGGTGCGCCCGCCGTAGACGAGGTCCCACTCGGCCCCGGCACGCTCGGCCTCCCTGATCATGGGCAGGATCGGGGTGACGCCGATGCCCCCGGCGATGAAGAGGTAGCGGGGCGAGGGCAGGAGCCGGAAGTTGTTGCGCGGCCAGGACACGGTCACCCGGGACCCGGCGGTCAGCGCGTCGTGCACCGCCGCCGACCCGCCCCGGCCGGCCTCCTCCCGCAGCACACCGATGCGGTACGCGGTGCGGTCCTCGGGGTCGGAGGCCAGCGAGTACTGGCGCACCCACGGCTCGTTCTCCCCGTCGTCCCCGCCGTCCTCCCGGGGCACATGGACGTCGATGTGGGCGCCGGCCTTCCACGGCGGCAGGTCCCCGCCGTCCGGGTGGCTCAGGGCCAGGGCGACGACGCCGTCCGACGCCTCGGTGCGCTCCGTCACCTCCAGGTCGAGCGTGCGCACAGTGCGCGTCCTCGACCGCTCGACGTCCGCGACGTCCCAGTGCACGTGCAGCGAACGGCGCACCGGGAGCAGGGCCATGCGCAGGAAGTCCAGCTCGTCGGTGTCGTCGGGACGCAGCGACGGCAGCCGCTCGAAGAGCACACGCAGCCCCGTCGCCCCCTGGACCCGGGCGAGCGGATTGCCCAGGCAGGTGTGCCGTCCGGCGGTGAAGGCCAGGTGATCCTCGGGGTCGGGGCGGTGGATGTCGAACTCGAAGGGACGGTCGACGTGCAGGGGATCGGTGTTGGCCGAGGCCAGCGCGACCCACACCATGTCACCGGCCGAGATCTTCACGCCCGACAGTTCCACGTCGCGCGTCACCCGGCGAGAGGTGAACGTCGAGGACGGGCGCCGCCGCACCGTCTCCTCGAAGACCCGGGGCCACAGCTCCGGTTCGGCGAGCGCGTCCTGCAGCGCCCCGGGGTTCTGGGACAGGAAGATCACCGCGTTGGTCATCGCCTGGGCGGTGGTGTCCGTGCCGGCCGCGGCGAACTCGGAGACGTGCAGGGCGATCTGCGGCGTGGGCAGCGCGTACGAGCCGTCCTTCGCCCTGGCCGACGCCATCACGGAGATGATGTCGTCCGCGTCGGAGTCGCGCCGCTCGTCCACGAGGGCACGCAGCGTCAGGTTGGCCTCGACGAAGCGGTCCCACACCTCGGTCCGTCCCGGCTCGGGCAGCGGCTCGTGCGCGGACGACAGCACGGCGAACAGATCGTCGCGCAACTGCCGCATCATCGCCTCGTGCTCGTAGCCGAGACCCAGCAGCGCCATGATGGTCTGAGTCGTCAGCTCCAGCGAGTACTCCTCGAGCAGATTCGCCGAGCCCTTGTTCTCGAACCGGTCGATGATGCGGTGGGCCCTGGCCTCGATCTCCGGCTGCAGCCGGTCCATCCGCTCCTTGACGAAGCCCCGCTGGGCCACGGAACGAGCATCCGTGTGACCGGGCGGATCCTGCCCCACGATCATCTTCGACACGAGATCAGGCGGGTAGAGCCCGCGGTGCTTCTCCGGCACGTCCGCGGCCGAGTTCGCCGCCGACGAGTAGGTCCGCCAGTCCGAGAGAACGGTGAGGCAGTCGTCCCGCCGCGTCACGATCCACGCGTTGAGGTGCGGGTACCAGAACACCGGCGAGGCGTCCCGGACCGTGGCCAGGTGGCCGGCCGGGTCCCGGTAGTAGTCGTCGCCCATCGCGTCGAAACCGTGGGCGACGGGGCAGCGGCCCACCGGACGGGCCTCTTCCTGCAGTGACGTCATGGCCTGCTCCTTTCGCTGGTCAGACGCTGGTTGCCGCGGAGGCGGCGATCGACGAGAGCTTCTGGAACCGGGCGACGTTGTCCCCCTCGTCCATCACCCCGGAGGAGAGGAAACAGAAGGACATGCCCGAGACGGGGTCCACCCACAGCAGGGACGAACCGGCCCCGTACGAGCCGAAGGTGCCCGGTGAGACGAAGGGCCCGAAGAAACGCGCGTGCGTCCCCGAACCGGCCAGGGCCATGCCCAGACCCATGTTCCCCGGCGGGAGGTCCCACTTGCGGGCGGCGGCGACCATGCCGTACAGGTCGTTGATCTGGTCGCCGGTCTGGTTGGTCACGGCGAACTCGAGCACCGACTCCCCGATGAGCTGCTCCCCGGAAGCGGTGCGCCCCTTGTTGCGCAGCATCTCGGTGAAGGCGAAGACGTCGTCGACGGTGGACACCGCGCCGACCCACGGCATCTCGGCGTCCTCGCGGTCGATGACGTCGTTGAGGCACTCGATGTCCCCGGGCTTGAGCCAGGAGTCGTTGGCGACGATGACCTTCAGCGGGACGCCCTGGTCACGCCACTTCTCGGGCATCCCGAACCGGGTGTGCGCCATGCCGACGGGGTCGAAGACCTTCTCCCGCATGAGCTCCCGGAACGAGTCGGCACCGTAGGCGCGCCGGGCCATCTCGCCCATGAGCGCGTGGTTGATGGCCGCCGAGTAGTTCAGGTTCGTGCCCGGCTCGTGCACGACGTCGACGCCGGCCAGTGCCTCGATGACATCGGCAAGCACGGCGAAGCCCTCCGGGCCCAGGCCCGGGTTGGGCGTGGCGGGCATGCCGGCCCGGTGCGTGAGCAGGTGGGCGAGGTTGATCCGGTCCTTGCGCGCCGCACGGAACGGCTCGGTGCCGAAGAATTCGGGAATGAGGTCGACGACGCGCGTGGAGAGCATCAGCCTGCCCTCACTGAGGGCCCGGAAGACCAGGGCGTTGGTGAAGCCCTTGGACATGGACAGGATGCGGTAGACGTCGTCGCGCCGGGTCGGGCGGCCGGCCTGGACGTCGGCCAGTCCGTAGGTGCCGCGCAGGGCGATCTCGCCGTGGCGGGCCACGATGATGTTCGCCCCGTGGTAGGCGCCGTTCTCGATGTCCGCGCGGATGGTGTCGTCCAGGACCTCGAGGAAACGGCGTTCGACGCCGGGCGTCTCGGTGAGGGCGACAGTGGGTTCCGGGGCGTCGGTGTGCTGCACTGGTTCTTCTCCGTCCGGTGTGTTGAGGGGGCGTCAGAGCATGAGGGCGCCGCCGGAGGGCGCCAGCGTCTGGCCGGTGTAGTGCCCTGCCGCGTCCGAGGCGAGGAAGAGGACCGTGCGGCCGATCTCGTCGGGCTCCGCCAGCCGCTTCAGCGGCTGGAGGGCGAGCAGCGCCTGGACGTGGTCGTCGCCGGACGCCGTGAGCATGGGGGTCCTGATGCCGGCCGGGGCCAGGGCGTTGACCCGGATGTCGAACGGGGCGAGTTCGGCCGCGACCGCCTTGGTGAGGCCCACGACCGCGGCCTTGGACGCCGGGTAGTAGGCGGGCATCGGCAGACCGATGAGCCCTGCCACGGAGGCGAAGTTGATGATCGAACCGCTGCCGCTCTCCTTCAGCAGCGGCACGGCGGCACGGATCGCGTAGAAGGTGCCGTTGAGGTTGATCGCGACGACCCGGTCGAAGTCCTCGTCGGAGATGCCGCCCAGGAACTCCGGGTGGTAGGTCTCACCGGTCTTGAAGGACTCGGTCATCCGGTGGTTGATCCCGTCCACCCACGCCTGCTTCTCCTTGTTCGGCGTGGCGACACCGGCGGCGTTCACGAGGATGTGCAGCCGGCCGTGGTCCTCCCGGACCCGGTCGAAGACCCGGTTCACCGCGGCGGAGTCGGACACGTCCGCGGCATGGCCCCGAACCCGCTCCAGGCCGTCGAAGGCGCGGTCGAGATCCTCCTGCCGGAGATCCATTCCGTAGACCGTGGCGCCGGCTCCCGCCAGGGCCTTCACGGCGGCCAGGCCCATGCCCGATGCCGCACCGGTCACGACCGCGATCCTGCCGTCGAGTTCCATAGTCGATCCCCTCGTCGTTGAGGTGTGGACCTGCCGCGTCACGGCAAGTTCTGCCTTCCAGCGGGTGAAGTCCGGCCAACCTAACCAAGAATTTGACACCTGTCTAGGTTTGGTTTCCGGGACCGACGGGTGCCGGATCTTCACCGGTCCGAAGCGGGGGCTGCCGTGCCGGGGCGCGAAAGCCGACCCGCAGCAGGACACCGCCACCCCCGCTGCGAGCGGGGGCGGCGGTGTCGTCGGGAGGAGAGGACGGGGGATCGCCGGGAGGGTCAGGCGGCTTGCACCACCCGGAAGGTCAGGCACACGAGGGCGGTGCCGTCCTTCACCGGTGTGCCCTCGCGCTCCCAGAAGCGACGATGGCCGGCCCGCCAGTCCTCGAGGGAGGCGTCGCCCTCGCCCTCGGCGGCGGCGTGCTCCCACGTGACCTCCGCGAAGGACGTCAGATCCACACCGGTGATCTCGACCGTGGCGACGGCACGGCCGTCGTCGTCCAGCAGGGCCAGCCGCTCACCGACGAACTCCAGCCCCTCGGTCTCCTCGACGTACTCGGCCAGCAGGCCGGTCGTGGCGGTCTTCCGTCCGGCCAGGACGAGAGAGTTCAACTCCTCGCGCAACCCGCCCGGGGTGCCGAGTTCCAGTGCGCGCATACCGCCGACCCGTGGCCACATGTTCCTTACCGCCCTGCTCCGTCAGCCGTGTGCAACACGGATCGCTCTTCGGCCGGCCCTTATGGGCCGGGCCCGCGACGGCCGATCCGTTTCCGCTGGACGGAAGAAGGCCCTGGCCCGGAGGCCCGGACGGACGCAGAATGTCGGCCATGTCATCCTCGCGCGTCCACAGCCGTACGCAGATCGGCATCGTCGGGGCCGGTCCGGCCGGGCTCATGCTCTCCCATCTGCTCGCCCGTGCCGGAATCGACTCCGTCGCGGTCGATCTGCGCAGCCGCCGGGAGATCGAGGAGACCCACCGCGCCGGGATCCTCGAGCAGGACTCGGTCGACCTGCTGGCCGGCACCGGCGTGTCCGACCGGGTGCACCGCGACGGCTACCGCCACGACGGCATCGAGCTGGCCTTCGGAGGGGGCGCCCACCGGATCGACTTCCAGGGCCTGGTCGGCGCCTCGACCCAGCTCTACCCCCAGACGGACGTCTTCATCGACCTCGCCGACGCCCGCGAGCGCGACGGCGGCGACGTCCGGTTCGGGGTCACCGACGTGTCGGTGGACGGCCTCACCTCCGACGCCCCGGCCATGCGGTTCACCGATGCCGACGGCACCGCCCACGAGATACGCGCGGACTTCCTGGTAGGCGCCGACGGGTCACGCAGTCTGTGCCGCCGCGAGGTGCCACAGGCCCGGCGCACGCAGTACTTCCGTGAGTATCCGTTCGCCTGGTTCGGCATCCTCGCCGAAGCGCCGCCCAGTGCTCCGGAGCTGATCTACAACCACTCGCCGCGAGGCTTCGCGCTGATCAGCCAGCGCACCGAAACCCTCCAGCGGATGTACTTCCAGTGCGACCCCGCGGAGGACGCCGCCGCCTGGTCCGACGACCGGATCTGGGACGAGCTGCAGTCCCGTGTGGGAGCCAACGGGCACACCCTCAAGGAGGGGCCGATCACCTCCAGGACGGTGCTTCCGTTCCGCAGCTTCGTCCAGGAGCCGATGCACCACGGGCGGCTGGTGCTTGCCGGTGACGCCGCGCACACGGTGCCGCCGACCGGCGCCAAGGGCCTCAACCTGGCGCTCGCCGATGTGCGGGTCCTGGCCGAGGAACTCGAGCGAGCGGTCGCGAGCGGTGACACCGCCCCACTGGAGACCTACAGCGAACGGGCGCTCGGCCGGGTCTGGAAGGCCCAGCACTTCTCGTACTGGATGACCACCATGCTGCACACCCTGCCGGGGGCCACCCCCTTCGACATACGGCGCCAGGAGGGCGAGCTGGCCTCGGTGACCGGTTCGACCGCGGGATCGACCTACCTCGCCGAGGCCTACACCGGCTGGGCGGAAGGGCGATGACCATGGCACCGCCCCGCCAGGAACCGACCGCCAACCAGCTCGGCGAGGACGTCACCGGCTTCCTCCCCGACCCGGCGGGCGTGCCCGGCACCGCGGGCTTCCGGCCCGAGGACGACGCCGTATGGCGACTGGCCGTCGACCACCTCCACGTCCGCAGCAACGACGGCCACACCGCCTACTCCTACGGCCTCGCCGCCGCGCTGTGCGACCTGCACCCCGAGGCCGACCGCGACGTCGTGCTGCCCGCGATCATCCTCCACGACACCGGCTGGTCGAGGGTGCCCGAGGACGAGGTGCTCGACGCGATCCGCCCCGGCGCCGGCCGTCCCGACCTGGTCCTCCGCCACGAGAAGGAGGGCGCCGCGATCGCCGCGGAGATCCTCCACCGGCTCGGCCACGATCCCGTACGGGCAGCGGAGATCGTCGAGATCGTCGACGGCCACGACTCCCGGCGCACCGCGCTCTCGCTCAACGACTCGCTGGTCAAGGACGCCGACAAACTCTGGCGGCTCACCCCGCACGGCGTGGAGACCGTCATGGACTGGTTCGGGCTGACCCGCGAGCAGGCGCACACACTGATCGGCAGCCGGGTCCACGACCACCTGTTCACCGACACCGCCCGCGCCATGGCCCGCGCCCTCGCCGCGGTCGCGACGATCGACAGCACACCCCAACGCACCGCACTCGGCTGAGGCCCGCCCGTGTCACCGCCGGCCGGCGTCCCGCACCCCGCCGGCGTCCCGCACCCGGCCCGGCCGCCCCGCGCTCGACGGGCCACCCACCGTGCGCGACGATGTCACCCCGACGATCTCTGGAGGTGCCATGCGCGGTGACGGCCGCACGGTGACCTCGAAGGCGCTCGCCCTCCTCGGCGCCTTCGAGAGCGGCCCCACCGCGCTGTCCCTCAGCGACCTCGCCGAGCACGCGGACCTGCCCCTGCCCACCGCGCACCGCCTGGTCGGGGAGCTCGTCGAGTGGGGTGCGCTGGAGCGCGACGAGCAGGGCCGCTACAGCGTGGGCCTGCGCCTGTGGGAGGTCGCCCAGAACGCGGGACGCCACCTGCGCGACACCGCGCGGCCCCACCTCCAGGACCTGTTCTCGCTCACCCACGAGACCGCGCACATCGCCATCCGGGACGGTGACGAGGCGCTCTACATCGACCGGATCTACGGCTCCACCCGGGTCCCCCGTGCCTCCCGCGTCGGCGGGCGCCTGCCGCTGCACGCCACGGCAGTCGGCAAGGTGCTGCTGGCCCATGAGGAGGAGTGGGTGCGCGAGGCCTACCTCGCCCACGGGCTCCAGGCGGCCACCCGGTACACCCACGTCAACCCCGGGCGGCTGGCCGCCGAGCTGCGCAAGGTCCGCAACGAGGGCTTCGCGACCACTCAGGAGGAGGTCCGTGAGGGCTCGTGCTCGATCGCCGTCCCGGTCCGCATCGAACCCCATCCGGCCGCCATCGGCCTGGTCATGCTGTCCAGCAACGCGTCCGCCATGACCCGCCACCTGCCGACCCTGCGGGGCGTCGCCCGCCGTATCGAGGCGGCCGCGACCCGCCCTCAGCCCAGTCTCGCCCGCATCCCGCGACGGCCCGGCCGCCAAAGCCCCCGCCCGGGCCGGGACACCGGCCCCTCCTCCTGATCCGTCCCGAGACCCGAACCACCCCCGGCACCCGAACCACCCCCGGTCCCGGACCGCCTCCCGCCCCTGTCGGACACCGGACCCGCCTCCCCCTGCCGGCCGGGAGCCGTCATCCGACCCGCCCCCGGACGGCACTCTCCCGGACCCCACTGCCCCGACGCATCCCCCGCCAACCCGTCCGACCCTGCGCCGGCCGCTTCCTCCCGGCGGACCCGCTTCCGTTCAACGGAAGTGACGCATGGACCTCCTGATGTGGTCGGGGTCACGATGAGGCGGTCGTCGTACGGCGACGAGACGAACAGGAGGCGCGACGATGACGTCGACCCAGACCCCGGCCGGCACGGCCCCGGGCTGTCCGATCCGTCACGGCTACGAGCCCTTTGCCCAGGACGACCCGTTCCCCTCGTACGCTGCCCTCCGCGCGGAGGAGCCGGTCATGTACGACGAGCGGACCGGCTGCTGGGTGGTGAGCCGGTACGACGACATCAAGGCCGTGTTCGAGGACTGGGAGACCTTCTCCTCCGAGAACGCCCAGGCACCGGTGCGCGAACGCGGCCCGCAGGCGAAGCAGATCATGGAGGAGGGCGGCTTCACCGCCTACTCCGGCCTCTCCGCCCGCGTCCCCCCGGAGCACACCCGGATCCGCAAGGTCGCCGCGAAGGCGTTCACCCCGCGCCGGTTCAAGGTGCTGGAGCCCGACATCCGCGCCAACGTCGTACGGCTCCTCGAGACGATGCTGGCCCGCCCGGAGCGCCGCGGCGACCTGGTCCGCGACCTGGCCTACGACGTCCCGACCATCACGATCCTCACCCTGATCGGCGCCGACGTCTCGCAGATCGACACCTTCAAGCGCTGGTCGGACTCCCGCTCGGCCATGACCTGGGGCGACCTCTCCGACGAGGAACAGGTGCCGCACGCCCACAACCTCGTCGAGTACTGGGCCGAATGCCGCCGGCTGGTCGCCGAGGCCCACGAGACCGAGCCGGACAGCCTGGTCGGCGACATGGTCCGGATGCAGGCCGGGGGCGACCCGATCAGCGACCACGAGATCGCCTCGGTCTGCTACTCCCTGCTCTTCGCCGGGCACGAGACCACCACCACACTGGTCTCCAACGCCCTGCGGGTGCTGCTGTCCCACCCCGACCAGTGGCGGCAGGTCGTCGAGGACCCCCGGCGCATCCCCGGCGCGGTCGACGAGGTGCTCCGCTACAGCCCCTCCATCGTCGGCTGGCGCCGCCGGGCCCTGCGGGACGCCGAGATCGGCGGAGTGAAGGTCCCCGAGGGCGCCGACATCCTGCTGCTGATGGGTTCCGCCAACCGCGACGCCGCCCGTTTCGAGGACGGCGAGTCCTTCGACATCGGCCGTGCCAACGCCCGGGAACACCTGTCCTTCGGGTTCGGCATCCATTACTGCCTCGGCAACATGCTGGCCAAGCTCCAGGCGAAGATCACGCTCGAGGAGACCGCCCGGCTCGCGCCCGGCCTCCGCCTCGCCGACCCGTCCGGCATCCACTTCGGTGACAATCTCTCCTTCCGCGCGCCCGCCGCGGTCAGGGTGACTTGGGAGGACTGAACCGTGAACGACTCCATCGTCTTCTTCGACAGCGGCCACGCGCCGACACTCGAACTGCTCGGCGGCAAGTGCAGCTCGCTGGTCTCCATGACCACCGCCGGCATGCCCGTGCCCCCCGGATTCGCCGTGACCACGGCGGCCTTCGACCGGTTCGTCGACGGCAGCGGCCTGCGCGAGGAGATCCGGACCGCACTCGCCGAGATCGACCCCGACGACGTCGAGTGCGTCGACCGGGTGTCCGCCAGGATCCGGGCCGCGATCGAGGCCCGGGAGGTCCCCGACGACATGCACGGCCTGCTGAAGGAGGCCTACGACACCCTGATGGCGCGCTTCCCCGCGGAGGTACCCGTCGCGGTCCGCTCGTCCGCGACCGCCGAGGACCTCCCCGACGCCAGCTTCGCCGGCCAGCAGGACACCTACCTCTGGCTCACCGGCTACCCCGCCGTGCGCGAGCACGTACGACGCTGCTGGGCCTCGCTCTACACCAGCAGGGCGATCATCTACCGGCTGCGCAACAACATCCCCGAAGAGGACCTGTCGATGTCCGTCGCGGTGCAGAAGATGGTCGACGCCCGCGCCTCGGGCGTGGCGATGACCCTCGACCCCGCCAACGGCGACCGCTCCAAGATCGTGATCGACGCCTCGTGGGGAGTCGGCGAGATGGTCGTCTCCGGACAGGTCACCCCCGACAACATCCTGCTCGACAAGGTCATGCTCACCGTGGTCGCCGAGCACATCGGCGACAAGCACGCCGAACTCGTCCCGGACGCGAGCACCGGCTCGCTCGTCGAACGCGAGGTCGAGCCGGGCCGCCGCGCGGTCCGCTGTCTGACCGACGACGAACTGCTCGCCGTCGCCACCCTGGCCAAGCGGGCCGAGAAGCACTACGGCTGCCCGCAGGACATCGAGTGGGCGCTCGACACCGACCTGCCCGCGGGGGAGAACCTCCTGCTCCTGCAGTCCCGCCCGGAAACGGTGCACTCCGTCGCCCAGTCCGCCCCGGCCGCTGCGGCCACCCCCAAGTCCCCGGGCCCGGCCGGCTTCTCCATGACAGGTCTCACCTTCTCCCTCACCGGCCGCTGAGCCCGAACCGCAGAGGAACCCGCATGACCATCGAACAGACCATGAAGTCCTTCCCGAAGCCCTCGCAGATCGAGGTGCCCGCCGGTGCGGAGGGCTGGGAGAAGCTCTACCCGTACAACCTCGTCTTCGAGAACGCCCCCGGCGGCGACGAGAAGTTCTGGTTCTGCGACAGCCAGCACTGGCCCACGGTGTTCAAGCCCTTCGAGACCATCGGAGGCGAGTTCGCGGTCAAGTGCCTCGGCCAGTACAACACCCGCCACCTGCTCATCCCGCCGGCGAACGGCATCGAGTTCAAGATCCACCTCGGCTATCTGTACATGAGCCCGGTGCCGGTGCCCGAGGGCGAGATCGCTGCCCGCGTCCCGGAGTTCGAGCGCCGCGCCGGCCACTACTTCCAGAACTGGGACAGCCTGCTCGAGGCATGGCACTCCAAGGTCCGCGCCACGATCGACGAGATGGAGGAGATCCGGTTCTCCGCGCTGCCCGACGCCGTGCCCTTCGACGACATCGTCTCCGGCAAGGCCATGGACGGCTCCCAGGTGCTGATGGAGAACTACGACCGCCTGATCGCGCTGCTCTACCGCAACTGGCAGTACCACTTCGAGTTCCTCAACCTGGGCTACCTCGCCTACCTCGACTTCTTCGGCTTCTGCAAGGAAGTGTTCCCGGGCATCCCCGACCAGGCCATCGCCAAGATGGTGCAGGGCGTCGACATGGAACTGTTCCGGCCCGACGACGAGCTGAAGCAACTCGCCCTCAAAGCAGTGGAGATGAATCTCCAGGCAGCCTTCGCCGACCCCGACGACGTCGAGGGCACCCTGCGCGCGGTCCGTGACGCCGGCGGCGAGACGTGGCTCGCGGCGTACGAGGCCGCCCAGGACCCCTGGTTCAACTTCACCGTCGGCAACGGCTTCTACGGCCACGACAAGTACTGGATGGAGCACCAGGAGATCCCGCTCGGCTACATCAAGGACTACATCCGCCGCGTCGACGAGGGCCGGCAGATCATGCGGCCCGTCGACGAGCTGATCGCCGAGAAGGAGCGGATCGTCGGGGAGTACCGCGAGCTGCTCCAGGGCGAGGCGCGGGAACAGTTCGACGCCAAGCGCAGCCTCGCCGCCACCGCCTACCCCTACGTAGAGAACCACAACTTCTACATCGAGCACTGGACGATGGGCGTCTTCTGGCGCAAGGTCCGCGAGCTCGCCCGCGTGTTCACCGACGCCGGCTTCTGGGCCGACCCCGCCGACATGCTCTACCTCAACCGCAACGAGGTACGCGACGCGATCTTCGACCTCGTCACCGGCTGGGCCGTCGGCGCCGAACCGACCGGCCCGCACTACTGGCCGGCCGAGATCGAACGGCGCCGCGGCATCATCGACGCGCTCTCCACCCGCCGCCCGCAGCCCGCGCTCAACACCCCGCCCGCCCAGATCACCGAACCCTTCACGATGATGCTCTACGGCATCACCACCGACCAGGTCCAGCAGTGGCTGGCCGGCGACGAGGGCGGCGAGGACGGCGCCATCACCGGCATGGCCGCCTCACCCGGCGTCGTCGAGGGCGTGGCCCGCCTGATCACCTCCGCCGACCAGCTCGGCGAGATCCAGGAAGGCGAGATCCTCGTCGCCACGATCACCGCGCCGTCGTGGGGCCCGATCTTCGGCAGGATCAAGGCGACCGTCACCGACATCGGCGGCATGATGAGCCACGCCGCCATCGTCTGCCGCGAGTACGGCCTGCCCGCCGTGACCGGCACCGGCTCGGCCTCGACCACCATCCGCACCGGTCAGCGCATCCGCGTCGACGGCACCACCGGCCGCGTCGAGATCCTGGAGGACTGAGCCCTCATGTCGCTCCCCGACCCCCCGGCGCCCGCCCGCACCCGCACCGTCCTCGTGACCGGCGCCGCGGGCGGCCTGGGCCGGGCCTTCGCGCTCGGCTTCGCGGACCGCGGCTACCGCGTCGCCGTCGCCGACCTCGACACCGACGGCGCCAAGGAGACCGCCCGCCTGGCGCAGAACGCCGGCGCCGACGCCTGGCACGGACGCGTCGACGTCACCGACACCCGCTCCACCGAGGAACTGGCCGCCCGGGTGGCCGAGTTCGGAGACGGCCGGATCGACGTCCTGGTCAACAACGCGGCCGTCTACGGCACTGTCACCCGCTCACCGCTCGAGGACATCGACCCCGCGGAATGGGACCTCGTGATGGCGGTCAACCTCAAGGGCCCGTGGCTGATGACCCGCGCCGCCAGCCCCCACCTGCCCGAAGGCGGCCGGGTCGTCAACCTCTCCTCGGCCACCGTCTACAGCGGCTCCGAGAACTGGGCGCACTACGTCGCCTCCAAGGGCGGAGTCATCGCGCTCACCCGCGTGATGGCCAAGGAACTCGGCCGTCGTTCCATCACCGTCAACGCGATCGCCCCCGGCTTCACGCTCACCGAGGCGAGCCGGGGCCTGCTGGAGGACGCCGAGTCCTACGGCGTGGACCGCGGTGCCCTGCGGCGGGCCAGCAGGCCCGGGGACATCGTCGGCGCCGCCCTCTACCTCGCCGGCCCCGACAGCGACTTCGTCACCGGACAGACCCTGGTCGTCGACGGCGGCCGCCAGTTCATCTGACCTCGATCCAGGAGGAACGTCATGCCCCAGGTCACCTACACCGATCACACCGGCGCGTCCCGCACGGTGGCGGCCAACGTCGGAGACTCGGTCATGGAGACCGCGGTCCGCAACGGCGTGCCCGGAATCGTCGCCGAATGCGGCGGCTCCCTGTCCTGCGCCACCTGCCACGTCTACGTCGACCCGACAGCCCTCGACCGGCTCCCCCCGCCGGAGGAGATGGAGGACGAAATGCTCTGGGGCGCCGCCGACGAACGGCGGGACACCTCCCGCCTCTCCTGCCAGCTCAAGGTCACCGAGGGCTGCGACCTGCAGGTGACCACCCCGACCACCCAGGTGTGAGCGATCATGACTGACGGACTGCTGATCATCGGCTCCTCACAGGCCGGCGTCTCGCTCGCCACCTCCCTGCGGGCCCTCGGACACGACGATCCGATCACCCTGCTCGGTGACGAGAACCACCGCCCCTACCAGCGGCCCGCCCTGTCGAAGGAATGGCTGCAGGGCGGGATCACCAACGAGAAGCTGATGTTCCGCACCCAGGAGTACTGGGCCGAACACCGCATCGACGTGGTGAAGAACGAGCGCATCATCCGCATCGACAAGAACGACGACGGCTCGGGCGTCGCCCACTCCATGTCGGGCGCCGACTTCCCCTTCGACCGGCTGGCCCTGGCCGTCGGCGCACGGGCCCGCCGGCTCCTGCTCGACGGCGTCGACCTGCCCGGCGTGCTCTACCTCCGCAATGCCGACGACGCCCTCGAACTCAAGGCCCGGGTGCCCGGCGTACGCGAGGCGGTCGTGATCGGCGGCGGCTTCATCGGCCTCGAGGCCGCCGCGTCCCTGGCCAGGATGGGCCGCTCGGTCACCCTGATCGAGGCGGCGCCCAGGCTGGTCCCGCGAGCCGTCGGCGAACAGACCTCGGCCCACCTCCTCGCCCACCACCGGGCCGCGGGCCTGGACATCCTGCTCGGCGCCTCGGTCCGCCGGATCGTCCCGCGCGGCGACCGGGTCGGCGGCGTCGAACTCGCCGACGGCCGGGTGATCTCCGCCGATCTGGTGCTGGTCGGCGTCGGCGTCATCCCCAACACCGAACTCGCCGAGTCCATCGGCCTGGTGTGCGACAACGGCATCCGGGTCGACGAGTCCGCCCTCGCCTCCGACGGAGTCACCGTCGCCGTCGGCGACTGCGCCAACCTGCCCAACCCCGTCCCCGGCGCCCCCGAAGGCGACCGTGTCCGCTTCGAGAGCGTCAACAACGCCATCGAGCAGGCCAAGGTGGCCGCCTACGCGATCACCGGCCGCCGCGAGGAGTACGCCGGCATTCCCTGGTTCTGGTCCAACCAGGGAACGATCAAACTCCAGATCGCCGGGCTGTCCACCGGCCACGACCGCACCCTGGTCCGCGCCGACCCCGAGCGGGGCAAGCACTCGGTCCTCTACTACCGCGGCGACCGCATCCTGGCCGCCGACTGCGTCAACAGCCCGCTGGACTTCATGGCCGTCCGCAGCGCGCTGTCCAAGGGGCAGTCCATCCCGTACGAAGCCGCCGGCGACCCGTCCGTCCAGCTCAAGTCAGTGACCGTCGACCCGGCCGCCCTGGTCGCGGCCGACTGAGAAGGGAACACCATGCCCACCGCGCTGCCCATCGAGCGCCCGATCCCGGCGCCCGGACCGGTCGACACCTCACCGATCTCCCTGACCCCGGCCACCGGTGACGACCTCGACCCGATCTGGAAGGCGGTCGTCCCCGAGACGCGCACGCGCGGCAACGACATCCACCTGCCGATCTCGCTGGCCTACGCCGAACGGCTGTGCGACGCCTTCCCCGGTGCCGACCGGCAGCTGGTGCGGGTGGCGATCCAGCTGCACGACACCGGGTGGGGGAGGGTCGACGAGGAGCGCATCCTCGCCGAGGGCTTCTCCGGCGACTGGCGCAAGGCCGAGATCCGGTTCGAGCACGAGCGGCAGGGCTGCGTGATCGCCCGTGAGGTACTGCCCCCGCTCGGCTACGACGGCGCGTTCGTGCACGAGGTCTGCGCGATCATCGACGGGCACGACACCCGCAAGGAGGCGTACTCGCTGGAGGACGCGCTGGTCCGGGACGCCGACCGGCTGTGGCGCTTCGACCACGCCGGCATCGCGCTGGCGTCCGGCTGGTTCCGCATGGACCCCGCGGTCTACAGCGACCGCCTCGAGGCGGAGATCATCCCCGAACTGCTCACCGCCCCCGCCGTCGCCATGGCCACCGCCACCCTCGACCGCTCGCGTGCCCTGCTCAAGACGGCCGTGATCCGATGAGCGCCCTCCACGCCCGCCCGGCGGCCGTACGGACCGAGCCCCGGTGGACCCATGTCGACGACCACTACGTCGACGGCGCCTGGACCCGCTCGACGGCCACCGCCCGGCTCCCGCTGGTCGACCCGGCCACCGGCCGCACCTGGGGATCGGTCCCGGACGGTTCGGCCGACGACGTCGACGCCGCGCTCGACGCCGCCGACCGGGCCTTCCGCACCGGCCCGTGGCCCCGCACCACGCCGTCGCAGCGGGCCGCGCTGCTGCTGCGCATCGCCGACGAGGTCGAGGCCCGTGCCGCGGAGACCGCCTCGGTCAACACGCTCGAGAACGGCTCCCCGATCAGTGAGACCCGCGGCGCCGCCGCGAACGCCGCCGGCATCCTGCGGCACGTCGCCGGGCTGGCTTCCTGGCTGGAGACCGAGGACGTCCGGCCGTTCCCGGCGGGCGGCGCCGAGACCGTCGTGCGCAAGGACCCGGTGGGACCGTGCGTGCTGATCGCCCCCTGGAACTTCCCGATCAACCTCATGGTGGTCAAACTGGCCCCGGCCCTGCTCGCCGGCTGCACCGTCGTCATGAAACCCGCGCCCGGCACCTCGCTGTCGATCCGGTTCGTGGTCGAGGCGTGCGAGGCCGCCGGCCTCCCGCCCGGGGTGGTCAACCTGGTCACCGGCGGCGGCGGCACGGGGGACCGGCTGGTACGGCATCCGCGCACGGCCAAGGTCGCCTTCACCGGATCGACCCCGGTCGGCCGCCGGATCGCGGCCGCGTGCGGCGACCTGCTCCGGCCGGTCACCCTCGAACTCGGCGGCAAGTCCTCTGCGATCGTGCTCCCCGACGCCGACCTCGGACAGATGTCCTCGGCACTGATCCGCACCTGCCTGCGCAACACCGGGCAGACCTGCTACATCTCCACCCGCATCCTGGCCCCGTCCGCACGCTACGAGGAGGTGGTCGACATGGTCACCCGCACCGTGGCGGCCGCTCCGCAGGGCGACCCCTTCGACGAGGGCACCGTGTTCGGACCGATGGCCTCGGAGACGCAGTACGACGTGGTGCGCGGCCACCTCGAATCCGCCCACGCGGAAGGGGCCCGCGCCACCACCGGAGGACGTCCCGCGGAAACGGACCGGGGCTGGTTCATCGAGCCGACCGTCTTCGCCGACGTCACCCCGGACATGCGGATCGCCCGCGAGGAGGTCTTCGGACCGGTGCTGAGCGTCCTGCGCTACGACGACCTCGACGAGGCCGTCGCCCTCGCCAACGACACCTCGTTCGGACTCGGCGGCGTCGTGTTCTCCGCCGACCGCGCCGCCGCGCAGGCGGTCGCCGAACGCATGGACACCGGATCCGTCGGCGTGAACTTCTTCGGCTCCAACCACAACGCGCCCTTCGGCGGCCGGCACGACTCGGGTCTCGGCGTCGAGTACGGGATCGAGGGCCTGTCCCAGTACGTCGCCTTCAAGTCGATCCACCGTCGCACCGGCTGACACCTGGCCGCAGCGGCCGGCGACGGGGGCACCAGCCGGTCGGCGAAGCGGTGACAAGGGCAACGGGCTTGCTGCACCAGCAGGTTGGGTACGGTTCAGTGCTGCCGCAGGGGTGCTGATCAACGCGGGAACGCGGTGGAATGGAGGTGCCGGGAGGGCGGGGACGCCTTGGAGAGCCGGCCTGTGGAGGAAGCGGGAGCCGCGCGCGGCACTCCCGCCCGCCGGACGAGCCGTGACGCGTCCCGTCCGCCCCGTACGACGATCATCACCTGGGGGACCGATGACCTTTCCGCCGCCGCCCACCGGACCGGACGACGAACCGTCCGCGCCACCGAAGCCGACCGAACCGCCCGCGTCGTCGATTCCGACCCCGCCGCCCGCACCCCCGCCCGGCCCGTACAGCCCGTACGGCCCCCGGGCCCCGCAGGATCTGCCGGGCCCGCCCGCCCACGACCCGCCGTTGCAGAGAGCGTCGTTCCAGGATCCGGCGCAGCACGATCCGCTCGCGGCCGCCCTCGGCAACGCGTCCCTCCTGGGGGTGGGCTATCTGCTGATGCGCCGCCACGGACTGTTCTGGACCGCAGCGGTGGTCACCTTCGCGCTGGTCTGGACGACGGTCGCGACCGCCGAGACCTGGAGCGAGGTGCTCCTGCTGCTGTGGTGGGCGGCGGTCGTGGCACACGGATGGCTGCTCGCCCGGCGCCGGCAGGGCAGCCCGCGCACGACGCAGCGCCTGGTCGCGCTCGGCCTCTCCGTCGCGGTGCTGCTGGGCGTGGGGCTGCTGCGGTTCGACGCCCACGGCATCGAGGACGACATCGCCCGGGCACGCGCGGACGGCGACTGCGGGGCCGTGACGGAGGCTCAGGAACAGGTGTGGGCGGGGCACAGGGTCGCCGCGGCCCCGGTGGCCGCACGCGGCGACAGGGCGGTCGACACCTGTGAGCGACTGGAGACGGCGGAAGCCCGGCTGGCCGCCGGACTGAACGGCGACCAGGACGACCTGACCTCGGGTTTCCGCCTGCTGGCCTCGATCCTGGAGGAGGACTCCCGCAACGACGCCACGGTCGGGACCTCCCTGGACCGTTTCCTGGACGGGCTGCCCACCGACGACGCCTGCGAGACGGTCCGGATCACGGACTGGCTCAACGACCTGGAGACCGAGCCGGGTCAGCAGGTCCTGGACCGCTCCTCCGAGACCGCCGACCGGCTCGCTCCGGCCGCACTGATGGGCTGTGGCGACGCCCTGATGAGCACACAGGAGTGGTCGCAGGCGGAGTCCCGCTACCAGCGGCTGCTGGACGAGTACCCCGGCGACAGCCGTGAGGGCCAGGCCCGCAAGGCGATCAGGAAGGCCGTGCTGGCCCTGCAACTGGAGGAGGTCCAGCAGTTGGTGCGCGAGAACCGCTACTGCGAGGCGCCGGCGAAGTACGAGGGGGCCCCCGCCCGCCGCGCGGGCTCCGGCCGGTCCCTGTTCCTGGGAGACGGCGAGCACTCGGGCAAGCTTCCCGGCGCCTGGCGGACCACCGACGCGGCAAAGGCCGCACTGGTGGTGTGCGTGGGACAGCAGGGCTTCGGGAGTGCCGTCCGCACCTGCCCCTACCGGAGCGAGACCAGCGGGCAGATCACCGACGTCACGTTCCGCAGGGTCTCGCTCCCGGTGAAGGTGTACGCGCTGCGCACCGGCAAGCGCGTCGCCGACCGCACGGTGCAGATCAGCGGTTCCACCTGCCCGTCGCTCTTCTTCACCTACGGCGTCATCCCCTCGAACAAGTACGTCACGCCCTCGAAGTCCGACATCCGCAACGCGTTCTCCTCCGTGCTCGGACGGTGACCCCCGGCCCTTGACGCCGGGCGTCGGCATGCCCGGTCGGGCGGCGGCCGCCGGGCGGCGCCCGACCGGCTGTCAGTGGCCGGTGCGAGACTGCGGGACATGACGGAGCCGAACCCGAAGAAGGACCTGATCCGATATCTGCAGGACGCCAGGGAAGCCCTGGTGTGGAAACTCGAAGGGCTCTCGGAGTACGACGTCCGCCGCCCGCTGACGCCCACCGGCACCAACCTGCTGGGGCTGGTCAAGCACGCCGCCGGAGTGGAACTGGGCTACTTCGGCGACGTGTTCGGCCGGCCGTTCTTCCGGCAGGATCCGCCGTCCTGGTGGTACACGCAGGACACCGAACCCAACGCGGACATGTGGGCCACCGCGGACGAGTCGCGCGAGGAGATCGTCGCGCTCTACCACCGGGCCTGGGAGCACGCGGACAGCACGTTCGCGGCACTCGCGCTCGACACCTTCGGCCACGTCCCGTGGTGGCCGAAGGAGCGGAGCGGGACCACGCTGCACCACCTCCTGGTGCGCGTGATCGCCGACACCCACCGGCACGCCGGCCACGCGGACATCCTGCGGGAACTCATCGACGGGGCCGTCGGCTGGGGGAAGGGAGCGAGCGACCTGCCGCCCGGTGACGCGGCCTGGTGGGAGGCCCACCGCAGCCGGCTGGAGCAGGCGGCGAGGGAGGCCGGCGGCCGCTGACCGGCCGGGCGGACCGGCTGCGGGCTCAGGACCGGTCCGTGCGCAGCATCGCCCATACGGTCCGGCCGTCCCCGTACTCGGCGGCCCTCACCCCCCAGTGCTCCGCCACGGCCTTGACCAGCAGCAGTCCGCGTCCGACCTCGTCCCGGGGGCCGGCCCGTCGCGTCCGGGGCACGGACGGACCGCTGCCGTCGTCCGTGACCTGGATCAGCACCAGGTCCGGCGTGGCTCCCAGGGTGCAGCCGATTCTCCGGCTGCTCGTGTGGAGGACGGCGTTGGTGAGGAGCTCGCTCACCACGAGGGCCGCTGTGGCGCAGTCGTCCGGGACGACGCCCCAGACGCCGAGCTGCTCCGTCACGAGGTGACGGGCCCTTCCGACGGTTCTGCGGTCGGCGGGCAGGAAGTAGGCGGCCCGGCAGGCGGCACCGCCGAGGTCGGGGGGAGGGGTGCCACCGGCCGTGGGGGTGGCGTCGGCTAAGGCCACGAACCATTCCTAACGTGGGGGGAGCAACCGGATGCCGTGCGCTGGAGGAGCGGTCATGACAGGCGTCCACGTGGCCACGTGTAGCCGGCGCCCGGCATGCAGCCCGGGGAAACCTGGTCACCCCGTCACTATGGTTGCCCCGCCAGTTCCCTGGCAACCCATCACTTTGCACAGTGCACAACTTCGCTGTGCGCCTGTCCGTGAGGTGAGGCCCGTGGCAGACTGCTCGGCGACCGGCCGCTCGAGGAGGCATGCGACGTGAGCGCACCGCGGTCGGCCCCGACCGTTCTTCAGATGGTGCTGGGCAGACGGCTCCATGAACTGCGGCGGGTCAAGGGCCTCTCGGCGCAGGACGTCGGTGCCAGGCTGCGGCAGGCCCACACCACGGTCACCAGAATGGAACAGGCCAAGGTCACCCTGAAGTGGGCCACGGTCAAGGCGCTGTTGGAGATCTACGGCGTACCGGAGGGCGAGGCCCGGGAGTTCCTCGCCCTCACCGACCAGGCCAACCAGCCCGGCTGGTGGAAGAGTTACCGTGACGCCCTGCCGGACTGGTTCGCGGTGCACGTCAGTCTGGAGAACTCGGCCACCCGCATAAGGGGCTACGAACCCCACGTCGTCCCGGGACTCCTCCAGACCGAGGACTACGCCCGCGACGTCCTGGGGCTGAACCGCCCCCACCCGACACCGGAGGAACTGACCCGGCGCGTGGCGCTGCGGATGGAGCGTCAGGCGCTGCTCACCCGTCGGGACCCGGCTGCGCCCCGGCTGTGG
This sequence comes from Streptomyces sp. NBC_01635, assembly GCF_045209715.1. Taxonomy (NCBI): domain Bacteria; kingdom Bacillati; phylum Actinomycetota; class Actinomycetes; order Kitasatosporales; family Streptomycetaceae; genus Streptomyces; species Streptomyces sp. NBC_01635. The sequence goes on from NZ_CP109277.1 coordinate 8,668,022, forward strand.
ATCGTCATGGACGAGACCGTCCTGCGGCGACCGGCCGGCGGGCCCGAGGTCATGAAGGCCCAGATCGACCGTCTGATCGAGGTGGCGGACCTGTCGAACGTCACCCTTCAGGTGCTGCCCTTCACCGCCGGACTGCACCCGGGCGCATTCGGGCCCTTCACTCTCTTCCGTCTTCCGATGCCGGATTTCCCGGACATCGTCGGCACGGACCATCTCAGCGGCGCCCAGTACAGCGAGGATCGGAGGGAAGTCGCGCTGTACCGCGAGGTGCTCGACCGGATGAGCGCCCAGGCGATGTCCCAGGGGCGCACCAGGGAATTCCTTTCGGACGTCCGCAAGGAGTGGGAACGATGAAGCACACGATGAACGCCACAGGTGATCTGGGAACCGAGGGGTGGCACAAACCGTGGAGCGGCAGCAATAACGGAAACTGTGTCGAGGTGAAGAAACTCGGCGAGGGGCGGGTGGCGCTGAGGCAGTCGGCGGACCCCGACGGCCCTGCCCTCATCTGCACCACCGCCGCGATCGCCGAACTGGTCAGGGCGGCCAAGTCGGGAGCGGCCGACTTCCTCGTTGCCCGAGACCTGCCTGGAACATGCCGGGGCGCGTCCCTTCACGAGCACACTGAAGCGTACTGATCAGTATCGATCGAACGAAATGAATCACCATGCCGATGCCGCAGCGGAGGACTGAAGTGACAGACGCGGGATTCAACGCGGACGACATCGACACCAGCAAACCCCAGTCGGCTCGAATGTACGACTACTTCCTCGACGGAAAGGACAACTATCCCGTCGACTGGGAAGCCGCCGAGAAGGTGATCTCCTTCTTCCCCGCGGTGAAGGAGATGGCGCGGGTCAACCGCGACTTCATGCACCGGGCCGCCCGGCTGCTCGCGGAGCGGGGCGTCCGTCAGTTCCTCGACATCGGCACGGGAATACCCACCGAGCCCAATCTCCATCAGATCGTCCAGAGAGTCACTCCCGAGGCCCGCGTGGTGTACGCGGACAACGACCCGATCGTCCTCAGGCATGCCGAGGCGCTCCTGCACAGCACGCCGGAGGGCAGCACCGCCTACATCCAGGCCGACGCGAGGGAGCCGGAGAAGATTCTCGCGGCGGCGAGGGAGACCCTCGACTTCGACCAGCCGGTCAGCCTGTCCCTGGTGGCCCTGCTGCACCTGGTGGCAGAGGAGGACGACCCCTACCGGATCGTGTCCGAACTGCTCAAGTCCCTTGCTCCCGGCAGCTACCTGGCTCTCTCCCACGCGACAGGAGACTTCGACGCCGAGACCTGGGAGCGTGTCGTCGAGGTCTACCGCAAGGGAGGGACCTCCGCCCAGGTCCGGTCACGCGACGAGTTCGCCGGGTTCTTCGCGGGACTCGAGCTGATCGACCCCGGCATAGAACTCGCGGAGCGCTGGCACCCGGAGCCCGGGGGGCAGTACGGCCGGAGTGAGCAGATCCCGTTGTACGTCGGAGTCGCCCGCATTCCCTGAGGTCTGCGCCCCCGCGACCCGCTCCGGTCCTCCGTGGCCCGCCGCGGCGGCCCCGCCTCCCTCGCGCCCCGGCCGCGCGGGTTCCCGACGGCCGGCCGGCTGTGCGCGAGGTCTGGACAGTCGTTCGACAACGTGTTGTCATTCCGCTGCACAGTGAATTTCCAACGTTGAAAGAGTCTCTGGCCATCGCAGCGCCGGTGCCGTTCCGCACCGGCGGGCCCGCGTCGGCCACCGGTGAACACCCCCGGCCAAAAAGGCCGTTCACCTGACGCAGTCCGTTTCGTCCTGTCTCCAAGCCCCCTGCGCGAGGAAAGGTTCGATGACAAGACAACACACCCGCCCGAGAGCCCGGTGGTGGGCCCTGCTGACCGCTGCGGCCCTGGTCCTGCCCACGAGCGCCGCGGTTCCCGCCGCGGCGGCCGCGGAACCCGCGAGCAGCAGCACGTCCGCGCGTACCGCCGGTGCGGCAGCCGATGCCGCCGTCGAGCAGCACGGCCTGAAGGGCGAGTACTTCAGCATGTCCGCGCCGGGAGCAAGGGACTTCGCCGAACTCGGCGGCACCCTCCTGGAGCCGCAGATCAACTTCTCCGGTCTGACGAGCACGTTCGAGGAACTGACCGGGAGGACGGAGCACACGACCGCCCGCTGGACGGGCCAGATCGAAGCGCCGGAGACCGGCGACTACACGTTCCACGCCATCGGCGACAACGGGTTCCGCCTCTTCATCGACGACAAGCCGGTCATCGACCACTGGGAGCCGGACTGGGACAGGGAGCAGACCAGCGAGCCGATCAGGCTGGCCGCCGGTGAGAAGCACACCTTCCGGCTGGAGATGTTCCAGGACCTCGGCGGGTCGAACATGTTCCTGCGCTGGTCGAGCCCGACGACGCCCAGGCAACTCGTCCCCGAGTCGGCGTTCACCCCGCCCGCCGGCTTCGAGGTCTTCCCGGTGGACCTGTCGGTCACCGAGGACGGGAAGCGGCTGCGCGCCCGCTTCGAGGAACGGGTCGGGGACCTCGACGAGGTCGCGGAGCACCTGAAGATCGAGGCCGACACGACCGCCATGCCGGTCACGTCGGTGAAGGCCGCCCCCGGCGACCGCGCCTCCCTCCTCGTCACGCTCGCGAAGCCCGTCCAGAAGAACCAGCAGGTCCGGTTCACCTACGACGGCGAAGGCGGGCTGACGGCAGGGGGCAAGACCGTGCCCCGGATCGTCCGCTACGCCGCGAACGCCTCCGGTCACCGGCTCACCACACCGTGGGGCGACAAGCTGGACAGGAAGAACCCGCTGCCGGAGCACCCCCGCCCGCAGCAGGTGCGCTCCCAGTGGAAGAACCTCAACGGGACCTGGCAGTTCAGCGGTGCGAAGGCGGGCGAGCAACCGGTCTTCGGCAGGAACCTGGACGAGAGGATAACCGTGCCGTTCCCCGTCGAGTCCCAGCTGTCCGGGCTCGAACGGCACGAGGACCACATGTTCTACCGCAAGCTCGTCGAGGTGCCGAAGAACTGGAAGGTCGGCCAGGGCAAGCGGCTGAAGCTCCACTTCGGCGCCGTGGACTACCAGGCCCGCGTCTGGGTCAACGGCAGGAAGGTCGCCGAACACACCGGTGGGTACACCGCGTTCAGCGCCGACATCACCGACGCGCTCAAGGGCAGGGGCGCGCAGGAGGTCGTGGTCGCGGTCACCGACACCGGCGGCGCCGACCAGCCGACGGGCAAGCAGCACACCAGCCCCAGCGGCATCTTCTACACCCAGTCGTCCGGGATCTGGCAGACGGTCTGGATGGAGCCCGTCGCCGACACCGCCATTGACAACGTCGTCACCACGCCCGACATCGACACCAGCAGCCTGGCGGTGACCGTCGAGTCCGAGGGCGCCTCCTCGAAGGCACGCGTGGAGGCCGTCGCCCGCGACGCCCGCGGGAAGGTCGTCGGCAAGGTCAGCGGTCCGGCGGGACGCGAACTCCGGCTCCCCGTGACGAAGCAGCACCTGTGGAGCCCCGACGACCCCTACCTCTACGACCTCGACGTCCAGCTGACCGACGGCCGGTCCACCGACAAGGTCGGCAGCTACTTCGGCATGCGCGAGATCGGGATCGAGGAGGTCGGCGGCTACCGGAAACTGGTGCTCAACGGAAAGCCCGTCTTCTCCCTCGCCACCCTCGACCAGGGCTTCTGGCCCGACGGCCTCTACACCGCTCCCAGTGACAAGGCGCTGGCCTTCGACCTCGAGGCGCACAAGAAGCTCGGCTTCAACGCCGTCCGCAAGCACATCAAGGTGGAGCCGGCCCGCTGGTTCTACCACGCCGACAAGCTCGGCCTGCTGGTCTGGCAGGACTTCGTCTCCGGGAACATCACCAACGGGACCGGACAGAAGGCCTTCGTCGACCAGGGCCGCGAGATGATGCGCCAGCACCACAACTCGCCCTCGGTCATCGGCTGGATCGTCTTCAACGAGGGCTGGGGCGAGTGGAACCGCGAGGAGAGCGGCCGCATCGCCGAGTCGGTGAAGGCCGCCGACCCCTCCCGCGTCGTCAACGCCCACAGCGGTGTCAACTGCTGCAACTCCAAGGGCGACTCGGGCAAGGGCGACATCATCGACCACCACGACTACAACAACGACGACCCGCCGTTCCCCGACCACCGGGCGGCCATGGACGGCGAGCACGGCGGCTTCACCCTGCGCACCCCCGGCCACATGTGGCCCGGTACGCCGACGGTGATCTACAGCGGGGTCGCCGACAAGGAGGCGCTGACCCGCAAGTACGTGGAGAACACCGAGCGGTTCTACCTCGACCAGGCCGCCGCCGAACTCTCCGGTTCGGTGTACACACAGATCACCGACCTGGAGAACGAGCTGAACGGCCTCTACACCTACGACCGCCGGGAGATCAAGGTCGACCCGGTCCGGGTGCGCGAGGCCAACCGCAAGGTGATCGCGGCCGGCGCCGCCGCGGGCGAGCGGGAGCAGCTGAAGGGCGGCGGCCACTGGACCCTCGACGAGGGCACCGGCACGACCGCGAAGGACGGCGGCCCCAACGGCAAGCCCCTGACGCTCACCGAGGGCACCGGCTGGACCCCCGGCGTCAACGGCAGCGCGCTCGAGTTCGACGGGCGGGGGCAGCACGCCGAGACCGACGGCCCCGTGCTCGACACCACCGGCAGCTACTCCGTCGCCGGCTGGGTCAGGCTCGACTCGCTCCCCGGCAACTACGCCACCGCGATCAGTCAGGACGGGCGGCGCCAGGCCAGCCCGTTCTACCTGCAGTACGGGCAGGGCGCCTTCGCCTTCAGCACCCCCGACGGGAAGCGCGCCCGGCTGGAGACGAAGCCGGACACGGGCCGCTGGTACCACCTCGTCGGTGTCCGTGACGACGCGCGGGGCGAGATCGACCTCTACGTCGACGGCGAACTGGCGGCGACCTCCACCGCCGGCCCCGCCTACGTCGGCACCGGACCGCTCGCCGTGGGCCGCGCCCAGTGGAACGGCGGCGACACCGACTTCTGGGACGGCGCGGTGGACGAGGTCCACGCGTACGACAGGGCACTCACCGCCGAGGAGGTGAGCGCCCTGCACGACCGGGAGAAGCCGTAGTCGGGGCGCCGGCGGGCACGGATGACCGTGCCTGCCTGCGCCCCCCCGGGGATAGGGGAAAGGTGCGGGTGCCGGACGGCACCCGCACCTTCCGTCCACCGGAGGAGCACCGGCCCGGGAACGCGTGGGCGGCGACGAGCCGAGGACCGCCGCCACCCCTCACCCTGGGCGCCGCACACCGCTCACGGCGCCCAGGGCGCCGCCACGGTCCAGGTGGTGTCCTCCGCGAACAGAACGGGACTGTCCCAGGCGTGCGTACCGCCCGGGGTGGCCAGCCACAACTGGGCGTCGTAGTGGCGCAGATACTGCTCGGGGAAGTTGTGGGCGGACAGCCGCACCGCCCCGTTCGCGCCGCGCACCGGGCAGAAGGTGGCGTCCGCCCGGAACAGGTCGCCGCTGCCGGACTCCTTGTACACGCGGTAATCGCGGTGACGCAGGGACTCGCCGGGATAGTTCCGCGACTCGAACGAGTAGCAGGAGCCGTCGGCGAGGCCGGGGACGACCCTCCAGGTGGCGTCGTTCTTCAGGAGCGCGCTGCTGCCGCCGTCCACGACCTCGGTGAACACCGCACCGTCCCGGTGCCGCACGTACCGGTTCGTCAGCCCCGGTGTCGTCACGCCGAGGGACCGGTACTGACCGGCCGGCAGGGTGACGGGGGCCGCCGGTGAGCGGGACGCGTCGATCAGGGCACGGTTGGCGGCCCTCACCCGTGCCTCGTCGACCTTCACGACCTGACGGTCGTAGGTGAGCAGGCCGTTGGCCTCGTTCTCCACGTCGGTGATCTCGGTGTAGACCGCGCCGGACAGGCCTCGCGGGAGCCGCACCTCGCGGATCGCGTCCAGCAGGCCGACGAACCGGTTGTCGAGGTGGGCCGCGTCCGGCTGGTCCTCGTAGCTGAAGCCGCCGCCGGGGTACCACTCGTGACCGGACACCTTCAGACCCAGGCCGCCATACTCGCCGAGGACGGCCGCACGGCCGGCGTCGGGCACCGTGGTGCCGGGACCCACGTAGACATGGTGGTCGACGACGTCCCCGTTGCCGCCGTCGACGGAGCCGCAGCAGTTGACACCGCTCATCAAATCCTCCCTGCCTGGAAACCCCCGATTCCAGCCGTGCGAGGAAAAGCATCCCTGCTTCGGAACCGGGCAGAGGCGGAGCGCACTCCGCCGCTGCCCGATACACCTTGCTAACACGGAAACTGATAGAATGTGAGGTGTGACGCAGCAGGTCAAGCGGACTTTCAAGTACCGCTTCTACCCCACGGGTGAGCAGGCGGAAGAGCTGTCCCGCACGTTCGGCTGCGCCCGTCTCGTGTACAACAAGGCGCTGGAAGAGCGCACCGCCGCCTGGTACGGCGAGCAGCGTCGTATTTCCTACGTTCAGTCGTCGGCCGCCCTGACGGAGTGGAAGAAGACCGAGGAACTCGCCTTCCTGACGGAGGTGTCCTCGGTACCGCTTCAGCAGGCTCTGCGCCATCTTCAGGCGGCGTTCGCGAACTTCTTTGCCAAGCGAGCGAAGTACCCGCGCTTCAAGTCGAAGAAGAAGTCCCGGCAGTCGGCTGAGTACACGCGTTCCGGTTTCAAGTGGCGTGACGGCATGCTGACGTTGGCAAAGATGTCCGCCCCGTTGGATATCCGCTGGTCCCGTCCCCTTCCCGAGGATGCGGAGCCGTCCACGGTGACCGTTTCCCGCGACGCCGCGGGCCGCTGGTTCGTGTCCCTGTTGTGCGAGGACACCGTCACCCCGGCTCCAGCCACCGATCATGCAGTCGGCGTGGACGCGGGCGTAACGTCGCTGGTGACGCTGTCCACCGGGGAGAAGGTCACCAACCCCCGCCATGAGCGCCGTGACCGGGCCCGGCTCGCTCGCGCACAGCGGGAGCTGTCCCGCAAGGCGAAGGGTTCGGCGAACCGGGAAAAGGCCCGCCGGAAGGTGGCCCGCGTCCATGCGCGGATCGCCGACCGGCGCCGGGACTTCCTGCACAAGCTGTCGACTCGACTCGTCCGTGAGAACCAAACGGTCGTGATCGAGGATCTCACCGTCCGTAACCTGGTCAAGAACCACAAGCTGGCGCGCGCCATCTCGGATGCGTCGTGGACCGAGCTGCGGACGATGCTGGAGTACAAGTGCGCCTGGTACGGGCGTGAACTCGTCGTGATCGACCGCTTCTTCCCCAGCTCGAAGCTGTGCGGGGCCTGCGGCACGGTCCGCGAGGAGCTGCCGCTGAACGTCCGGGAGTGGACGTGCGACTGCGGCAAGGTGCATGACCGCGACGTGAACGCGGCACGCAACATCCTGGCCGCCGGGCTGGCGGCGTCTGCCTGTGGAGACGGTGTAAGACCTCAACGGGAGTTCTCCCGGACGGGGCGGTCGTCGGTGAAGCAGGAAACCCAGCGGGCGACCGCTGGACTCCCCCGCCTTTAGGCGGGGGAGGAAGCCAAGTTGTTCACCAGGCGGGACGGGTCGTACGCCTTGACTTCGTTCGCGGTGCGGGCCTGGTCGTACTGACCCCGGCCCTCGTTCTGGTTGATCCACATCACCACCGAGGGCGAGCTGTGGTGCTGGTCGACGACACGGTCGTACTCGGCCTCCCACTGGGCGAGGGCTGCCGCGTCCGGAGCTTCACAGCAGCCGGCGTCTGCGGCCCAGCCAGGTCTGGGCGACGACCACGACGGCCAGGAAGGCGCCGCTGACGACCTGCTGGTAGGAGGAGTCCAGGGAGCCGATCTGGTTGATGATGTTCTGGATCACCTTGAGCAGCAGCACACCGACCAGGGAGCCGCTGACGAAACCGAGGCCGCCGGTGAGCAGGGTGCCGCCGATCACGACGGCGGAGATGGCCTCGAGCTCCATCCCGTTGCCGAGGATGGTCACCCCGGAGGCGAGCCACGCCGCGTTGAGCGCGCCCGCAAGGCCCGCCAGCAGTCCGGACAGCGTGTAGACGAGGATCTTCGTACGGGCCACCGGAGCACCCATCAGGGCCGCCGCGTCCTCGTTGCCGCCGACCGCGTACACATGCTGCCCGAAGCGGGTGCGGCGCAGCACGACGGCACCCGCGGCGAACAGCGCCAGAGTGATCCACACCGGGTTGCCGATGCCGAGGGTGGTGCCCTGGCCGAGTTCGGCGAGGAAGGAGCCCTTGCCGATCAGATACGTCTCGGCGCCCTCGTCGGTGAGGGCCAGCATCAGGCCGCGCGCCCCGAGCATCGCCGCCAGCGTGACGATGAACGGCGCCAGCCGGGAACGTGCCACCAGCAGCCCGTTGACGACGCCGATCCCGCCGCACACCACCAGGGGCAGCAGCAGCGCCACCAGTGTTCCGTGCCGCGATCCCCAGGCCGCCAGGACACCGCCCAGGGCGAACAGGGAACCGACCGACAGGTCGATGCCCCCGGTGATGATGACGAAGGTCATCCCGAGCGCGACGATCGCCAGGAACGCCGAACTCGTCGCCATGTTGCCGACGTTGTCCCCGGTGGCGAAGGAGTCGAAGCTGAACGACGCCACCAGGGAGACGATCACCAGCACGGCCAGCGCCCCGTGCTGCTGGACCAGGCCGCTCAGCCGCTCCTTGCGCGCGGCGCCCTCGGGCCCGGTGTCCTTCGGCGGTCCGCCGCCCGCGGCGGTCACGGGTGCGTCCGTCTTCGTGGCGGTCATCGCTTCCCCCGTCCCCGTGCCGCGTAGACCGCGCACACGATCACTATGGCCTGCGCGATCTGGGTCCACGACGGCGGCAGATCGTGCTTGATGAGGGTGGCGGTGAGCAGCTGGATGAGGACGGCTCCCGCCACGGTGCCGGCGATGTTGACCCGGCCGCCGGTCAGCGGGGTCCCGCCGACCACGACGGCGGTGATGGCGGACAGCTCCATCAGATTGCCCAGCGAGGTCGGGTCGCTGGCCTGGAGCCGCGCGGTGGCCAGGACGCCCGCCACGGCCGCGAGCAGCGCGCACAGCACGTACACGATGATCAGCACGCGCCGCACCGGCAGGCCGGCCAGCTGCGCGGCGGGCCGGCTGTCGCCGATGGCCAGGAGCTGGCGTCCGAACGTGGTGCGGCGCACCACGAACGCCGCCAGCAGTGCCAGGGCGGCGGCGACGAGGATCAGGTACGGGACGCCCAGCACGGCACCGGACCCCAGGGAGGCGAGACCCGGATTGCGCAGGTCCTCCAGCTGCGGCAGCAGCACCAGCGCGAGACCCCGGCCGCCGACCATGAGCGCCAGCGTGGCCACGATCGGCTGCACCCCGACGAGGGCGACCAGCGCTCCGTTGGCCAGCCCGATCGCGGCGGCGAACACCGCCACCACCAGCAGCGCGGGCAGGAGGCCGTAGCCGAGGTAGAGGGCCGTCACGGACGCCGCGAGGGCCATCACCGCGCCGACCGACAGGTCGATGCCCTCGGTGCCGATGACCAGGGCCATCCCGATCGCGACGATGATGACGGGGGCGACCTGCACGGCCTGGGTGCGGAAGTTCTCCGCGGACAGGAAGTACGGCGTGATGGCGATGTTGACGATCAGGAGCAGCGCCACGCCGGCGTAGACGCCGTAGGTCTGCAGCCACTGCAGGACGCGGGTCCGGTCCAGCGGCGCGGTGCGGAGGACTGCTTCAGTCATCGCCGGCCTCCTCCGCGGCCGTGGCCCCGGCCGTGTGTCCGGCCGGGGCGTGCCCGGCGATGGTCCGCATGAGTGTGTCCTCGGTGACCTCGTCGCCGGCCAGCTCGCCGACGACCGCACCGTCCTTCAGTACGACCACGCGGTCGGACCCTTCGATCAGTTCCTCCAGATCGGAGGAGATGAGCAGGACGGCCAGGCCGTCCTCGGCCAGTTCGTCCACGAGCTTCTGCACCTCGGCCTTGGCCCCGACGTCGATGCCCCGGGTGGGCTCGTCCAGCAGCAGCACCTTGGGGTTCATCGCCAGCCAGCGGGCGAGCAGCACCTTCTGCTGGTTGCCGCCGGACAGTTCACCGACCTTCTGGTGCGGCGAGGACGCCTTGATGCGCAGCCGCTCGATGAACGTGTCGACGACACGGTCGACGCGTGCCTCGGAGACCAGACCGAAGCGGGACAGCCGGGGCAGCACGGCCAGCGCGATGTTCTCGCGGACCGAGAGACCGGGCACGATGCCCTCGCTCTTGCGGTCCTCGGGCAGCAGACTGACACCGGCCCGAATGGCGGCGGGCGTGGACCCGCCGCGCAGCGGCACACCGGCCACCACGACCCGGCCCGAACTCGTCGCCAGCGCACCCGAGATGGCCTTGGCCGTCTCGGTCCGCCCGGACCCGAGCAGCCCGCCGAGCCCCACGACCTCGCCGGGCCGGATCGTCACGGACACGCCCCGCAGGCGGTGCGGGACCGTCAGATCCCTTGCCTCCAGCACAGGTTGGGCGCCGGCGGCGTGGTGGTCGCCGGTGAACTTGGTCAGGCCCTCCTCGCGGACCTCGCCCAGCTCCCGGCCCAGCATGGTCGACACCAGGGAGAGACGGCCGAGGTCGGCGAGCCGGCCGTGATGGACCCGGCGCCCGTCGCGCAGCACGGTGACCGTGTCGCACACGGCGTACAGCTCGTCCAGCCGGTGACTGACGTAGACGACCGCGATGCCGTCGTCGCGCAGCCGCCGGATCACCGAGAACAGCGTCTCGACCTCGCGCGGTTCGAGGGAGGAGGTCGGTTCGTCCATGATGACCACGCGTGCCTCGGTGGCCACCGCACGGGCCAGGGCGACCATCTGCTGGGCGCCGACGCCGAGGGCGCGCAGCGGCAGACGGACGTCCACCCGGACGCCGTAGGCGCGCAGCGTCTCCTCCGCCTCCTGGTGCATGCGGGCGAAGTCCAGCAGGCCGAGGCGGGTGCGCGGCTCGCGGCCGAGGAAGAGGTTGCGGGCCACGCTCAGCAGCGGGATGAGGTTGACCTCTTGGTAGATGGTCGAGATCCCGGCCTTCTGCGCCTCCAGCGGAGTGGCGAACGAGACGTCACGGCCCTGGAAAACGATGTCACCGGCGTCGGGCCGGTGGACCCCGGTGAGCAGCTTGATGAGGGTCGACTTGCCGGCGCCGTTCTCGCCGATCAGGGCGTGGACCTCGCCCGGGTGCAGGGTCAGGTCCACGTCGTCCAGGGCCCGGACGCCGGGGAAGGTCTTGCTCAGTCCGCGGACGGCGAGGACTTCGGCGGGGGGAGCCACCTGTGCCTCCAGGAAGTGGGTCAGGAAGTGAGGGGTGACGTGGTGGCGGGGCCCGCCGGGCAGGCCGGGCCCCGCGGGGCTCAGTAGGCCCTGCCGAGGTCCTTCTCGGCGTTCGAGGGGTCGTAGGCGCCGTCCTCGATGATGATGTCCTGGGCCACTTCCTTGCCCTGCGTGAAGGTGTCCAGCGTCTCGAACGCCAGCGGGCCGAACCGCGGGTTGGACTCGACCACACCGGTGATCCAGCCGTCGACGATGCCCTGCACGGCGTTGCGGGTGCCGTCGACCGTGACGATCTCGACGTCGCCGGCCTTCTTGCCCGCGCCCTTGAGCGCGGCCACCGCGCCCAGGCCCATCTCGTCGTTCTCCGCGTAGATGCCCTTGATGCCGGGCTTGGACTGGATGAGCTGCTCGGTGACCTGCTGGCCCTTCTCCCGGGCGAAGTCGCCGGTCTGCTCGAAGACGACCTTCAGGCCGGGGGCCTTCTCGGCCACGCGGTCCTTGAAGCCCTTGGTGCGTTCGGTGGTGACGTTGTTCCCGGCCGCGCCCAGCAGGATCGCGACCTCACCCTTGCCTCCCGTGGCCTCGATCATCTGATCGGCGGCCCGCCGGCCCTGCTCGACGAAGTCCGAGGCGATGAAGGAGACGTAGTCCTTGCAGGCCGTCGCGTTGATCTTGCGGTCGATCGTGACGATCGGGACCTTCTTGGCGGCGGCGGCCTGCAGCACCGGGTCCCAGCCGTCGGAGTTGAGCGGCGCGATGACCAGCAGGTCGGCGCCCTTGGCGAGCAGGTCCTGGACGTCGCTGATCTGCTTGGAGAACTGCGACTGGGCGTTGGCCGTCAGCAGCTTGACGCCCCGCTTGGCCGCCTCGTCCTTGATGGACTGCGTCTCGGCGATGCGGAACGGGTTGGCCTCCTTCTCCGACTGGGAGAAGCCGACGGTCGCACCCTCGAGGTCGAGCTTCTCGCCGCCGTACGCGTCGATGGTGCAGGTCTTGCCGCCCGGCTTCGGCGAGGCGACCTTCTGGTCCGCGTCGGCCGCGGCGGACGGGGACTTCTTGCCGGCCGACGCGTCGTCCTCCGACTTCGCGCAGGAGGTGGCGGTGAGGGCCACCGCGGCGGCCATGGCCACGATCACGGGACGGGCGAGGAGAGGAGAGCGGTGGGTGGTGCGCTGCATGGTGACCCCGATCCGGGTGACGCTGAAAGGGAACTGGGGAGCTGTAGGGCGCGCGGAACTGGTGGTGCTCCCGGTGTGCGAGGCGGCGTCCGGTTCGCCGCCATCAGGTTTTTACATCGTTGGAAGGATGCTGTAAACCCCTTGCGCACAAGGCGGGACGGGAGGAATGCGGCGGAGGGAGGGGGCGGGTGAGCGGGAATCAGGTGCCCGTGCCGTCGACGCCCGAGGGCCGGCCCAGCGTGCTCTCCCGTTCGACCAGCCGGTAGTCCGCCCGGATGCGGCGCGGCTCCGGAGCCGCGTCGTGGAGCCGGGCGAGCACCGACTCGACGGCGAGCCGGCCGATGGCGGCCTTGTCCGGTGACACGGAGGTCAGCGTCACCGCGCTGAAGCGCCCTTCGAGCACGTCGTCGAATCCGACGACCGCGATGTCCTCGGGAACCCGCAGACCACGCTCGTGGAGGACCCGCATCGCCCCGATGGCCATCGGGTCGTTGTAGGCGAACACCGCGTCGGGGCGCTCCCCGGCGTCCAGGATGTGGGCCATCGCCGCGGCTCCGTCCGCGTGTCCCCAGCCGTCGGTGGCGGCGACCAGGCTCCCGTCGGCCGGGAGCCCGGCGGCGGTGAGCTCCTCGCGCCAGCCCTGCACGCGCAGTTGGGCGGGCTGGCTGCGTCCCCGGCGCGCTCCGATGAACGCCACCCTCCGGCGGCCCAGCGAGACCAGGTGCCGGACGGCGGCGCGCGCGGCGGCGACGTTGTCGATGGCGATGTGGTCGTACGGCAGGTCGTACTCCCGTTCGCCGAGCAGGACCAGCGGCACGGGCTCCTCGCGGTCCCGGAAGTCCTTGGCCTCCAGCTCGATCGGGCTGAGGATGAGTCCGTCGATGACCCTGGCCCGGAACCCCTGGCTGACCAGGATCTCCTGCTCGCGCCGACCCCCGGTGTGGTCGAGCAGCACGATGTAGTCGTGCTCGGCCGCGGTGTCGATGACGGCGGCGGCGAGTTCGGCGAAGTAGGGGTTGCCCAGCTCTGGCAGGGCGAGCGCGATGATGCCCGTACGCCCCTTGCGCAGGTGGCGGGCGGCCAGGTTGGGCCGGTAGCCCAGAGCGTCGATGGACCTCTGGACGCGCTCGCGCATGGCGGGGGTGACGTGCTGGTAGTTGTTCACCACGTTGGAGACGGTCTTGATGGAGACCCCCGCGTGCGCGGCGACGTCCTTGAGGCTGACCCGCACGGCAATCCCTTCGTGAGCGGCCCGAACCGGGAACCGGTGCAGATGCGGGTGCCGTCACCGTGAGCCGGGCGCCGAGCCGCCGGGCTCGAGTTTTACAACGTTATACATCCGTATCCGGGACACTGACAAGGCTATGAGCAGGGGTGGGCCGCGGGCATCCTCGCGGTGGCGCCGAAACCGCTTCCTTCCCCGGCGGCATCCTCGTGGACCGGGGCTCGTCCGTGACGGTCGCGCACTCGGCCCAGACGGTCTTGCCGGGGCCGGTACGGCCCGTCACGCCCCAGCGTGCGGCGAGCGCGTCGACGAGGGTCAGACCGCGGCCGTGTTCCTCGTCCGCCGCGGCCACCGTGAGGGCCGGACGGTCGGGGTGCGTGTCGGACGCCTCGACACGGATGACGCCCCGGCTCTCGTCGTGGGACAAGGACAGGGCGAAGTCCCGTCCGGGGACACGGCCGTGGAGGACGGCGTTCGCCGCGAGTTCGGCGACGACGAGAACGACGGTGTCGTGCGCCTCGGTGCCGTGCGGGTGGCCCCACTCGGTGAGCTGGTGCGCGGCGAGCAGCCGGGCGAGGCGGGCGCCACGGCGGGTGGCGGAGAAGCGCTGGGTGAACGTACGGGCCGGGGTTGGGCTCTGGGTGCGGGGGACTGACATGGCGGCCACCCTGCCGGGAAGTGACGGCCCCTCGGCAGGTCCGGCACCGATACAGATCGCGTTGTACTGGTCGACCCGCTGGATCGGGTCGGTCGCTGTAAGTGACGATGACTGTGCCGAGCGTGGCGCAGCGCGTGCGGCAGACGGTACGGCAAGCGTCCGGGCACGGCACTGCTACGGCTCGGCGGCACAGGGGAAGGTGGCTGCGATGACGACGGGCAACGGCGGCGGGACGGGCGGGAACGCCGGGCAGGGTGGAGGCGGAAGCGGTGGCGGCAACTGCGAGCCGGAACTCTCCGACAGCTTGAAGACCTTCGGCGCGGTCCTCAAGGCCCTGCGGGAGGAAGCCCGCCTGACGCAGGAGCAGTTCGCGCCGCGGGTGCGGTACTCGGTCGCGTACGTCGCCAAGATCGAACAAGGTAAGCGGTTCCCGCCACGGGACTTGCTGGAGCGGTCGGAGGAGGTGCTGGGGGCGGTTGCGGGGCGGGTACTGCGGGCGGCGGCGAAGAGTCTGACGCGGAAGGCGGGGCTGGCGTCGTGGTTCCGGCAGTGGGCGGGGATCGAGGAGGAGGCGGTCTCGCTTTACGCGTACGAGTGCGCGGTGATTCCGGGACTGCTCCAGCCCGAACCGTATATTCGCGCCCTCTTCGACCGGCGACTTCCGCCTCTGTCGGAGGACCAGTTCGAGCAGCAGGTTACGGCTCGCCTCGAACGCCAGCGCCTCCTGACCGAGCGGCCGAACAGCACGTTCAGCTTCATCATCGAGCAGGCCCTGCTGGATCGCCGCTTGGCCGGTGAGGGCGTCACGCACGCGCTGCTCAGCAGCCTGCTCGATGTGGGCCGTCTCCGGAACGTAGAGATTCAGATCATGCCTCGGATCCAGGAGGACCACTCTGGTTTCGAGGGCCCTCTCTACCTCGCCGAGACGGTAGAGAATCGGTGGGTGGGCTACGTCGAAGCGCACGACTGCAGCATGCTTGTCACCGACACAAAAGCCGCAAGCGCCATGCTTCAGCGCTATGGCAAGATGCGCTCGCAGGCTCTGAGTCATCAAGCCACCGCGAGCCTGCTGGAGCAGATGCGAGGAGCGCTATGAGCACCACCGAACTTGCTTGGTTCAAGAGCAGCTACAGCGGCGGTGGAGGCGGTAACTGCGTCGAGGTCGCCGTGCGTGCTGAGGCCGTCCACGTCCGGGACTCGAAGGACACCCGGCGTCCGGCGCTGGCCGTTTCCCGCCGCGCCTGGTCGGCGTTCACGGCGCTGGCGTCCGACGTGCGCGTCTGAACCACCGGAACGATCATTTGCGGTAATCGGGCCGTACGCTTACCGTACCGAAAGCAAAGGCAAGGCTTGCCTAAGTTCTTGCTTCTGGTGCGGTGCACAAACTCCATGACGGCATCCCGGGCTCCGGGCGTGGGTGGGC
The DNA here is from genome assembly GCF_045209715.1 of Streptomyces sp. NBC_01635. Lineage (NCBI taxonomy): Bacteria > Bacillati > Actinomycetota > Actinomycetes > Kitasatosporales > Streptomycetaceae > Streptomyces > Streptomyces sp. NBC_01635. The sequence continues at coordinate 8,683,779 of NZ_CP109277.1, forward strand.
CGGCGCCTCCCTCATCCGGAACCGTGGAGTTCGACCATGTGCTCAACCCGCCTGCGACTGCTCATCGAGGCTGTCGCGTCCGCCTCCGAGCCAGTGGCGTGGAGCGGAACGTGACCTCCGGACTCTCCGCGATCCTGCCCGATCTCTCGCCCTGGCGGTCCTCCCGCGACTTCCGGCTCCTGTGGGTGCAGGGACTGGTCACGACCTTCGGCAGCTTCATGGCCCTGGTCGCCCTGCCGCTCCAGATCAAGGAACTGACCGGATCACCCCTCGCCGTGGGCGCCATGGGCGCGGTCGAACTCGTGCCCCTCGTGGTCTTCGGACTGTACGGCGGCGCCCTCGCCGACGCCGCGGACCGACGCAGGGTCATCCTGCTCACCGAGGCCGGGCTGGGTGTGCTCGCGGTCGTGCTCCTGGTCAACGCGATGCTGCCGGAACCGATGCTGTGGCCGCTGTACGTGGTCGCGGCCGGGGTGGCGGCCCTGGCAGGGCTCCAACGGCCCGCGCTGGATTCGCTGATGGCCCGGATCGTGCCGCACGACCAGCTCCCGGCGGCGGCCGCCCTGAACGCGCTGCGCTGGCAGATCGGGGCGATCGCCGGACCCGCCCTGGCCGGCCTGGTCGTGGCGTACGCGGGCAACGCCCCGGCCTACGCCACGACGGCGGCCGGCTTCGCCGTCTCGCTGCTGCTGTGCCTGCGGCTGTCCCCCATGCCCGCGGCCGAGAACGCCGGGAAGCCGTCGCTGCGCGGCATCGCCGAGGGGGCACGGTACGCCTGGTCACGGCCGGTGCTCCTGGGCACGTACGCGGTGGACCTGGCGGCGATGTTCTTCGCCTTCCCGAACACGATCTTCCCGTTCCTCGCCGACGAACTGGACGCCGACTGGTCGCTGGGGCTGATGTACGCGGCGGGCTCGATCGGCTCGGTGGCGGTGAGCCTGACCAGTGGCTGGGTGTCCCGGGTACGGCGGCACGGACTGCTGGTGGTGTGCGGCGCGGCCGGCTGGGGAGTGGCCATCGCGGCGGCCGGATGGCTGTCGGACATCTGGCTGGTGCTGGTCTGCCTGGCCCTGGCCGGGGCCGGGGACATGCTCAGCGGGCTGGGCCGGTCCACCATCTGGAACCAGACCATCCCCGACGAACTGCGCGGTCGGCTCGCGGGCATCGAGGTGCTGTCGTACAGCGTCGGCCCGCAGCTCGGACAGGTCCGCGCGGGCGCCATGGCCGGCTGGACCGGAACCCGTCCCGCCTTCTGGACCGGCGGCCTCGCCTGCGTGGCCTCGGTGGGTCTGCTCGCCGCCGTGCTGCCGAAGCTGCTCAGCTACGACGCGCTGACCGACGAGGACGCCCTCCGCCGCCGCGCCGCCCACACGGCCGCGACCGGTGGGCCGGACCCGGCCGGGACGGTGGAGAAGGCGGACACGTGACAGCCGTGCCGGGCGGCCGCGAGGACCGCCCGGCACGACGGGGGGATCACGTCAGCGGAGTGATCCTGATGTTGCGGAACCTCACCTTGTTCCCGTGGTCCTGCAGCCGGATCGCCCCGGCGGCGGGAGTCTCGGACCGGCCCGACGCGGTCGGTCCGTCGAGGACGATGTCGTCGTGGACCTTCTTCCCGTTCCACACCACCGTGACCCGGGCGTCGGCGGTCTTGCGGCCGCCGTCGTCGAAGCGCGCCGCGCGGAAGTCGATGTCGTAGCTCTGCCAGGTCTCGGGCGCCGTGGCCGCGTTGACGTCCGGTGCCCGCTTCAGATAGAACGCTCCCGCTTCGTTGGTGTCGAGCGTGGTGTCACCGTAGGAGTCGAGGATCTGGAGCTCGTAGCGGTCCTGGAGGAAGATGCCGCTGTTCCCGCGGTCCTGCCCGGTGACATCGGGCGGAAGCAGCGGTACCCGGAACTCCACGTGCAGCCTGAAGTCCTGGTACGCGTCCTTGGTGCGGATGTCGCCGCAGCACACCTCCATCGACTTCTCGTCACTGAGCGGCCAGCGCGGATTCCGGCCGTCCGTGTGCTGCCACTGCGCTTGTGAGGCGGCCGTGCCGTCGAAGAGCGGGACGCGGGCTCCGCTCGGATGGACGCTGAGCAGGTCGAGATTGACATGACCGGTGTCGCCCGCGTCGAACCGGTAGGAGACCGTGTTGCTCCCGGCACGCAGCGCCAGCCGTTCGGTCCGCGTCGACCACGAGTCCCAGTCGTCGGTGGGAGGCAACTGCGTCTGCCGCAGCTTCTTCCCGTTGACGTACAGGGACAGGGACTTGGTGCCCCGGAACGGGTTCGGCCCGTTGGAATAGCGCAGCCCCACGTCGTAGGTGCCCGACTTCGGGACCGTCACGTCGAACGTCGTGCCGGCCTTGCCCTCGGTGGCGTAACGGTCCACGAAGCCGCTGCCGGAGTAGCCGACGTGGTCCGTGTTCACCCCGGCCGTGCCCGTCAGGCGCGCCTCCTCGGCCTCGTACCGGGTCGCGGGAGGCGGCTGCTCGCCGGGAATCCGGTTGAGGGTGTACCAGGCCTCGGTGCTCCACAACGGCTCACCGGAGTCCGACGTGAAGGGACGCGGGGAACGGATGTGGACGACACGGCCCGGCTTGAGGTCGTCCAGCCGGAGCTTGACGGTACGCCGGTCCTTCGAGAGCGTCGCCGAGCGCACCGCCAGCCGCTCCTCGGCGATCTTCGGGCCGCCGTAGTCCGCGGTCGGCGTGTAGCGCCACTGCTCCGCACGGTAATGGGTCGCCAACTGCTCGGCGGTGGCGTCGGACACCGGCTGGGTGTACGTCAGGTCGAAGCCACCGGGCACGGCACGCATGGTGCGGACGTCGAACGTGTTCTTGCCGTTCGGCGTCAGCTTCTGCAGACCGAACTTGAGCTTGCCCTCCTGGCCCCAGTTGCCGTCGGCCCCCAGCCCGCCGACGTAGATCGCGCCGTCGGGCCCCTGGGTAACCCGGTTGACGCCGGCCTCCAGGCCCTGGGTGTAGCGGAAGACGGCCCCCTGGTACTGGCCCTTCACCTTCTCCAGGTAGGCGCGCTGCAGACCGCCGTAGGTGACGTCGCCCAGCAGCATCTGGCCGGCGAACGCGCCCTTCTTCAGATACAGCGGAGTGGAGGGCGAGTTGGCGATCTCGTTCTGCGGCAGCCACAGCACCGGCTCGGTGACGGGGGAGTCGTCGAAGGGGCCGGCGGGCTCGGTGTAGTGGTTGAAGAAGCGGTCCTGCTTGATCTGCACGAGCTTCGACGAGGGAAGCCATCCGCCCTGGTTGTCGGTGGCGAAGATGCTGCCGTCGGGTCCCCAGCCGATGCCGTTGGGCGTCCGCAGCCCTCCCGCCACCGGGCTGATCTTCCCCGTCTTCTTGCTGACCTTGTATGTGGCCCCGCGGCCCGGTGCCGGCTGCGGCACGGTGGTCGCGCCGCCGAGGTTGATGGCGACGGAGAGGTTCACGTAGAAGTGGCCGTCCCGGTAGAGCAGGCCGAAGGCGAACTCGTGGAAGTTGCCTCCGTAGGGCCAGGTCGCGACCGTCCGGTACTCGTCGGTCACCCCGTCGCCGTCGCGGTCGACGAGCCGTGTCAGCTCGTGCTTCTGCGAGACGTACAGGGCTCCGTCGACGTACTTGATCCCCATGGGCTCGCGCAGCCCGCTCGCCACCTTCGTGACGGTGACCTTGTCGCGGCTGGTGGCGCCGGTGACGTTGTCGAGCAGGTACACCTCTCCGGCAACGTTGTCGGTGCCGCCCCAGGTGCTGATCGCCAGACGCCCGTCGGGCAGCCAGTCCATGCCGCTGACCTGCGGCTCGAAGCCCTTCGGGCGCAGATCGGTGAGGGTCAGGTCGGGGCGTACGTCGGTGAGCGGCAGGCCGTCACCGGGGGAGTCGCCGCTCGCCTCGCACTCCTTGCGGCCCGGCGCCGTGACCCGGACGACCCCGGCGTCGGTGCTCAGCACTTCCCGGGGCACGATCGTGAAGTCGCTTGCTCCCGGCGGCCTCCAGGCCAGCTGGAGCTGCTGCCCGCCGTCGCGCTCGAAGTGGTCGATGCGCAACGGATGCGCCCCGGCGGTGAGATGGACCGTGCCGTCCTTCGGCTCGGCACCGTGCAGCCCGTCGTGGTCGATCACCGTGTCGCCGTCGATCGCCAGCCGCGAGCCGTCGTCACTGGTCAGGCGGAACACGTACGAGCCGTCGCTCGGCACGTTCAGGTAGCCCGACGCCTCGGTGACGAAGCGGTCGGCCAGCCCGCCGAAGTCGGCCTCCGTGGACCAGTCGACCGTCGGCATCAGCTTGTCGTGGTTGGGGGTCTGACCCGGTTTCAGGGTGCACAGCTTGCTCAGCGGCGTCTGCACGTCGAACACGCGCAGCGTGATGCCGGGTTCCTGGGGCGGAATGTCCGCGGGAGCCGCGGCGGCCGGCGGCGCGGAGCACAGCCCCGCGGCCAGGGCCCCCGTGAACAACAGGGGAATGAGGTGTCTTCGAGCGCGCGGAAACAGACGGTTGCGCAAGGGCCCTCCACGATTTGGGGACCGGACCGTGCCGGATTTCGCTCCGGTCTGCTGCGGTGGCGCTGTACTTGAGCCGTCAAGCTAGAGGACTTCCGCTTGGCATGTCCATACTTTGTCATCGGAGAGTTCAAAGTCCGGGGCCGCGCGTGGGGGAGGAGCCTCCCCGTTCCTGAGAGTTCTGTGGGAGTCCGGCAGGACTCCGCCCGCCGGAAGCCGGGGATGCGCGGAACCACACACCCTGATCAGGACATTTCCGTCCCCGCACCGACCATCGCTCCCATCCGGCGCACAGAATCGCCCATCCCGCTCCCAGCCGCTCCGGCCAGCCTTGGTCCCGGCGCACCGGACGGTGCGCGTATCCCGGCGACCTGCTTCTGGAGAGCCGATGATCGAGGTGCGTGGTCTCACCAAGCGCTACGGAGAAGTCCTGGCCATCGTCGACTCGCTCGTCCGTGCGCACGGTGGCCGCGTCGAGGTCCGTACGGCTCCTGACCAGGGCGCGACCTTCCGCGTCCTGCTGCCCCTGAACTCCGGTGTCCGAACGGAGAAATGGCCGTAGCCAAGAAGTGACGGCACGAAGACGGCGGCCCTTCCGGGTCCACCAGATTCCATAGACCTTTGTATTGACGAGGACATGCCTTAAGAGTTCAATCATGCCTTGAGATAAGACGGCCGGTCCGCCGGCATGGCACACCCCCACAGAGACACCCCACCGTTTTCGCCCTGTCTCTCACCTCACCCTCACGGTGGGCGCGCACGTTCGCCCATGGTTCCGCTCCGCCGTGCGTTCACCTCTTGAAGGTGAGGCCCCCACCGAGAGGTCACCCCCATGACTCCCCTGCGCAGAGGCGTCACGCTCCGCCGCACACCTCCCTTCCGCCGCCTCCCCGCGATGCTCGCCCTCGCCCTTGTCCTCGCCCTCGCCCTGACACTCGCCCCCGGCGCCACGCAGCAGGCCGTGGCCGCGGGTGAGCGCGTCGACGTATGGCTCACCACGACCTCCGACACGGGCGGCCGCAACGTCACCCGCGGCTTGGCCCCACAGACACCGGTGCACTTCGGCCCCGCCGGAGGCGGCGCCGACCAGACGATCACCGTCGACGAGACGACGACCTACCAGCAGTTCGAGGGAGGCGGCGCCTCGATCACCGACACCACCGCCCATCTACTGCGCGGCGGCGCCGTCAGTGCCTCGACCCGCGACGCGGTGATGCGCAAACTGTTCTCACCGACGGACGGCATCGGGCTGTCCTTCGTCCGCAACCCGATCGGCGCCTCCGACCTGTCCCGGCCGGGCCATGTCTCGCTCGACGACACCTGCTGCGACCTGTCCGACTTCGGCGCCAACGGCTACGACACGAACGTCCGGCTCCTCACCGCACAGGCCCGGCAGCTCAACCCGGCGCTGCGGGTCAAGGGCGTGCCCTGGAGCGCGCCGGGCTGGATGAAGGACAACGGCCGCATGGACCAGATGGGCTGGTTGAAGTGGGAGTACTACCCCCTGTACGCCCAGTACCTGGTCAAGTACGTCCAGAGCTACCGGGCCGCCGGCGTGGACATCGACTACCTGTCCGTCCAGAACGAACCGAACTGCTGCCAGGCCGGCAACCCCACCGCCATGAACTACCCCGGCATGAGCTGGAATCCCTCCGGGCTGGTCGAGTTCACCAAGAACCACCTCTACCCGGCCTTCCGCGCCGCCGGTATCGACACCAAGGTCCTCGTCCACGACTGGAACTACGGCGACTACGCGGGCTTCGGCGCTCCCATCCTGGCGGACGCCGGGGTGCGCAACGACCCGCTCTTCGGCGGCATCGCCTGGCACGGCTACGCCGGTGACCCCGCGGTGGGCAGCCAGGTGCACGGCCAGTACCCGAACGTCCGTCAGTTCAGCACCGAGCACTCCGGCGGCACCTGGATCGGCAACCAGCACAACGAGGACCTGGCCGACATCGTGGGCTACACCCGCAACTGGAGCAGCAGCCTGGTCAAATGGAGCCTGGCGCTCAACCAGAACATGGGGCCGCACAACGGCGGCTGCGGTACCTGCACCGGACTGATCACCGTGCAGGAGGGCGGCCCGCGGGCAGGACAGGTCGACTACACGGTCGAGTACTACACCACCGGTCACCTGACCAAGTTCGTCAGGCCCGGCGCCTTCCGGATCGCCTCCACCGCCGGCAGCACGGTGTCCAACGTGGCCTGGCGCAACCCCGACGGCTCCAAGGCCCTGATCGCCCACAATGGGGGCACCTCCGCCCGTTCGGTCCGCGTCGACTGGGGCGGCCAGTCCTTCACCTACAGCCTCCCCGCCCGCACCACCGCCACCTTCACCTGGTCCGGCGCCCCGTCGGGCAACCCGGGCGGCGGCGCCGGCACCCTCACCGGGCTCGCGGGCAAGTGCCTCGACGTCGCGGGCGGGGCCACGGCCGACGGCACCGCGGTGCAGCTGCACACCTGCAACGGGACGGCGGCCCAGCGCTGGACCGTGAGCGCCGACGGCAGCGTGCGGGCGCTCGGCAAGTGCCTGGACGTGAGCGGCGCCTCGACGGCCGACGGCGCACGCGTGCAGCTCTACGCGTGCAACGGCAGTACGGCACAGCGATGGTCGTACAACGCCACGACCCGTGATGTGGTCAACACCGGCGCAGACAAGTGCCTCGACATCACCGGCAACAACTCCGCGAACGGCACCCCCGCCCAGATCTGGACCTGCACCGGCGCCGCGAACCAGAAATGGACCCTGAACACCACCTGACTCCACCCGGCCGTCCTCCCGGGTCCGGCCCCACCCGGGCCCGGCATCCAGAGGGACGGCCGGTACCGGGGGCAGTCATGTGATCATGCCCGTATGGCAACCGGTCGGATCATCTTCCTCAACGGCACGTCCAGTTCGGGGAAGTCGAGCATCGCCCGTGAACTGCTGGGCATCCTGGACGACGGTGTCTTCTCCCACCTGGCGGTGGACGGCTTCAACGCGATGCGTACGAATCGGCCCCTCGCACCGGAGGACCTCGACACCGCTCTGCGCCGGACGAGGAGGGGCTTCCACCGCTCGATCGCGGCCATGGCCGAGGTGGGCAACGATGTCGTCGTCGACCATGTCCTCAGTGAGCCCTGGCGGCTGGCCGACTGCCTGGCCGTACTGCGCCCCGAGGACGTGCTGTTCGTCGGCGTCCACTGCTCACCGGACGAACTGGTTCGCCGCGAGAAGGCCCGGGGCGACCGCCCCCCGGGCCTCGCCGCGCTCCAGTACGAGCTGGTCCATCAGCACGGTGACTACGACATCGAATGCGACACCAGTACGGCGAGCCCGCGCGAGTGCGCCGAACTGATCAAGGATTTCCTCCCGGTCCGGCCGACGCCGACCGCCTTCACCCGCCTCCGCGCCCGCTGTCCGGAGGACAGCGGGCCGACGAGCTGAGAACGCCGGTTCAGGTCGACTCGCGCACCACCAGCTCCGTCGGCAGTGTCACCTGCTGGCGGGGCGCGCCGTGCCGGGTGATGTCGGTGAGGATGCGGGCCATCGTGCGGCCCAACTCCTCCACCGGCTGACGCACCGTCGTCAGGGGCGGGTCGGTGTGGCGGGCGAGGACGGAGTCCTCGAACCCGACGACGGCGACATCGCCGGGCACCTGCCGCTTCTGGCGGCGCAGTTCGGCCAGCGCGCCGACCGCCATCAGGTCGGAGGCGGCGAACACGGCGTCCAGGTCCGGGGCGCGTTCAAGAAGTGAACGCATCGCGCGGGTGCCGCCCTCCTCGGTGAAGTCACCCGTCTCGGCCAGGAGTTCACTCGCGGGCACTCCCGCCTCCCGGTGGGCGTCACGCCAGCCGGCGAGCCGGCTGCGGCCGACGTCCATGTCCAGCGGCCCGGTGATCGTGGCGATCCTGGTCCTGCCCCCGCGCAGCAGGTGCCGGACCGCCTCGGAGGCGCCACCGGCGTTGTCGGAGTTGACGTAGCTCAGCCGCTCGCCCGCGTCGCGGCGGCCGGCCAGCACGGTGGGCAGACCCATCTCCTCCAGCATGCCCGGCAGCCGGTCTTCGGAGTGGACCGAGACCAGCAGGACGCCGTCCACGCGGCGCGTCGCCACCGATTCGGTCAGCTGGTCCCGCTCGGCCTGGTCACGGACCAGCATGAGCTGCAGCTGGGTCCGGCTTTCGGCGAGGGCGCCGCTGACGCCCCTGATCAGTGCGGCGAAGAACGGTTCCGAACCGAGCCGGCTCTCCGATTCCGGGATCACCAGCGCCACGGCGTCGGTCCGGTTGGTGACCAGGCCGCGGGCGACCGAGTTGGGGACGTAGTTCAGCTCCTTGATCGCTGCCAGGACCCTGGACCGCGCGTCGGTGCTGACCAGATCCGAGCCGTTGACGACGCGGGACACCGTGGTCCGGCCCACGCCGGCCCGGGCGGCGACGGTTTTGATCGTGGGACGGCGGTCCCCGGCCATGTGCTCCCCCTCTTCGGCGGTCGCGGCGACACCGGCCGCGGAGTTGACCTGCGGCAATTCTTGCAGACGGCGCAAGAGCGGAAGTGCGTCGAGCCCGAGGACCGAACGGCGGAAATCGGTCCCGGACTACGAGTTGTGTTCAAGTCATTGACAGACCGGCTGCGCTGCCAGGAGTCTTCGGTTCATCGATGGGAACGTGCCCACCTTGAATTGGGCACGTTCCCACCCCCCATTGCCAGAGCCGCTGTGGTCATCGCAGAACACGTCGCTCCGGTGCGTCAGCGCCGTCGCTAGGAGGAGTTCCATGGGCAGTCCCGGTTCGTTGCGTACGAGGGTGGCGGCAGCGGTCGCGGTCGCCGGCGCGCTGACGCTCGTCGTCGGCTGCAGCAGCGGTGACGATTCGGCCACAGGTGGTGGCAAAAAGGACGGCAAGGTCGTCATCACCATGGGCATGTACGGGGTGATGGGCATCAAGGAGACCGGGCTTCTCGAGCAGTACGAGAAGGAGAACCCGGACGTCGAGATCAAGGCCGAGATCGCAGGCGACGAGCAGACCTACTACACCGCGCTGCAGACCAGGCTCGCGGCCGGCAAGGGCCTGAAGGACATCCAGGGCATCGAGATCGGGCGGGCCAAGGAGATCACCGAGACCCAGTCGGACAAGTTCGTGGACTTCTCCGGCGTGCCCGGCACCGACCACTTCCTGCCGTGGAAGGACTCCCAGATCAGCACCGAGGACGGCAAGGTGCTGGGCCTGGGCACCGACATCGGCCCGATGGCCGTCTGTTACCGCAAGGACTACTTCGAGCAGGCCGGTCTGCCCACCGACCGCGAGGAGGTCGCCAAGCTGTGGGAGGGCGACTGGCAGAAGTACGTCGAGGCCGGCCGCACCTTCAAGAAGGGCTTCAAGGGCGGCGACGTGTCCTACATGGACGCGGCCAGCGGCCTGTTCAACGCCATGGTCTACGGCTACCCCGAGCAGTACTACGACGACAAGGGCGAGCTGATCTACGACAAGAACCCGGTCGTCAAGGAAGCGTGGAACCTGGCCGCCGACGCCGCGGACGACGGCCTGACGGCCAAGCTCCGCCAGTTCCAGCCGGGCTGGGACCCGGGCCTGGCCAACGGCACGTTCGCCACCGCCGTGTGCCCCGCGTGGATGCTCAGCCACATCAGCGAGAAGGCTGGTGAGGCGAACAAGGGCAAGTGGGACGTCGCCAAGGCCCCCAAGGGCGCCAACTGGGGCGGGTCCTTCCTCGGCGTGGTCGAGCAGAGCCCGGTGAAGGAGGAGGCCAAGAAGCTCGTCGCCTGGCTGACCGCGCCGGAGCAGCAGGCCCACATCTTCAAGGAGATCGGCAACATTCCGTCCTCGGAAGAGGCGCTGAAGAGCGACCAGGTGAAGGACGCCAAGTCGGAGTACTTCAGCGACGCGCCGATCGGCCAGATCTTCGGCGCCGCGGCCCAGGAGATCCCCGACAAGCAGGTCCTGGGCCGCAAGGACGGCACGATCAAGGACACCTTCTCCCAGGGCCTGACCCTGATAGAGCAGCAGGACACCCCGCGTGACGAGGCGTGGAAGACCACCGCGGAGCGCATCGAGAAGGCCGTCGGCTGATCCGTCGCCCCCATCGGCCCCCCGGGCCCGTCCGCGACCTGCCGGCGGGCCCGGGGCGGCTCACACATCCGCTCCCAGGAAGGAAAAGTCGGGTGGCCACCTCCACCACCAAGGCCCTGGCCGGCGGGGAGCCCTCGGGCCCGCCGCCGAAGACGGACGGCGGGGGCGCCGCCCGGCAGCGCGGCGCGCTGCTGCACCGGCTGGACGTCAGAGGCGCCCCGTACGCGTTCGTCGCCCCGTTCTTCGTCGTCTTCGCCGCCTTCAGTTTCTATCCCCTCGTCTACACGTCGTGGATCTCCCTGCACCGGGTGGAACTGGCCACCCTCGACGTCATGGAATGGGTGGCGTTCGACAACTACGTCGACCTCTGGAACGACTCACGGTTCTGGAACGCGCTGGCGAACACCCTCACCATCGGCGTCATCTCCACGGTGCCGCAGCTGCTGATGGCGCTCGGGCTGGCGCACCTGCTCAACTACCGGATGCGCGCCTCGTTGTTCTTCCGCGTCGCCTCGCTGGTCCCGTACGCCACCTCGGTCGCCGCCGCCGCCCTCGTCTTCACCATGATCTTCGAACGCGACTTCGGCATGATCAACTGGGCGCTCGGCGCGGTCGGCGTCGACCCGGTGAACTGGGAGGCCGACAAGTGGCCCGCCCAGGTCGCGATCTCCACCATCGTCATCTGGCGCTGGACCGGTTACAACGCGCTGCTCTACCTGGCCGCCATGCAGGCGATCCCCGCCGAACGGTACGAGGCCGCGGCCATCGACGGCGCCTCCCGGTGGAAGCAGTTCACCCACGTCACCGTGCCCGGCATCCGCTCCACCATCGTCTTCACCATCGTGCTCTCCACGATCGGCGCCACCCAGCTGTTCGGCGAACCGCTGATCTTCGGCCAGGGACCCAACGGCGTCACCGGCGGCGCGGACAACCAGTACCAGACGTTGGGCCTGCTGCTGTACGAGGAGGGCTGGAAGAACTACCAGATGGGCCGCTCGGCCACCGTCGCGTGGGCGATGTTCCTGCTGCTCGTCCTCGTCTTCGTGGCGCAGCGCCTGATCAAGCGCCTGCGCTCCCGTACGTCCTGACCTGGAGTCGCCATGACCACCCACAGTCTCCCGGCCCGGACGGACACCCCGGCCGGGACCCCCGCCGAGAAGCCGGGCCGCGGCGGCGGACGCCGGCTGATGCGCCCGCGCGCCGGCCGCCAGCACCACGCGGGCCCGCTCGCCTACGTCCTGCTCGCCGTCATGGCGGTGCTGTCGATCTTCCCGCTGTACTGGACGATGGTGGCGGCCTCCACCGACAACACCCGCGTCAGCCAGACACCGCCGCCGTTCCTGCCCGGCCCGAACCTGTTCGGCAACCTCGCCCGCGCCTGGGACGAGGCGGCCATGGGCAAGGCCATGATCAACAGCCTGATCGTGGCCGGAGTGATCGCCCTGTCCACGGTGATGTTCGCGACCCTGGCGGGCTTCGCCTTCGCCAAGCTGCGGTTCAAGGGGCGCAACGCCCTGCTCATGCTGGTGATCGGCACCATGCTGGTGCCGCCGCAGCTCGGCGTCGTGCCCCTGTTCATGATGATGTCCGAGCTGGGCTGGTCCCAGCAGCTGCCCGCCGTCATCTTCCCCACCCTGGTGAGCGCGGTCGGCGTCTTCTTCATGCGGCAGTACCTCTCGGAGGCGCTGCCGGACGAACTCGTCGAGGCCGGACGCGTGGACGGGGCGCACTCGCTGCGGATCTTCTGGAGCATCGTGCTGCCCGTCGCACGGCCCGCGATGGCGGTCCTGTTCATGATCACGTTCGTGCACGCGTGGAACGACTTCTTCTGGCCGTTCGTGGTGCTCGACATGACCAATCCGACGGTCCCCGTCGCCCTCACCCAGCTCAGCGCGGGTTATGTCCGCGACCAGTCGCTGATCATGGCCGGCGCGCTGCTCGGCACCCTGCCGCTGCTGGTGATGTTCATCGTCTTCGGCCGTCAGATCGTCAGCGGCATCATGGCGGGCGCCGTCAAGGGCTGACCCGCCGCACCCGGCCCGGCCGCCTCGCCGCCCGGTCCGGTACGCGCGCCCGCGAACCACCCCCACCACCCCGAAAGGACTTACGTGGTCACCGCAGCACAGCAGACCGCGTCCGCCCCGGACGCCGCCCTCACCTTCCCCAAGGGCTTCCTCTGGGGCTCCGCGACCGCCTCCTACCAGATCGAGGGGGCCGCCGCCGAGGACGGCCGGACACCGTCCATCTGGGACACCTACGCCCGCACCCCCGGCCGGGTCCGCAACGGCGACACCGGTGACACCGCCACCGACCACTACCACCGCTGGCGCGAGGACGTCGCCCTCATGGCCGAACTCGGCCTGGGCGCCTACCGCTTCTCCCTCGCCTGGCCCCGGATCCAGCCCACCGGCCGAGGCCCCGCCGTCCAGAAGGGCCTGGACTTCTACCGGCGCCTCGTCGACGACCTGCTGGACAAGGGCATCCAGCCCGTCGCCACCCTCTACCACTGGGACCTGCCACAGGAGTTGGAGGACGCCGGAGGCTGGCCCGAGCGCGCCACGGCCGAGCGGTTCGCCGCGTACGCGGCCCTCGCCGCGGACGCCCTGGGTGACCGGGTGAAGACCTGGACCACCCTGAACGAGCCCTGGTGCAGCGCCTTCCTCGGCTACGGCTCCGGCGTGCACGCCCCCGGCCGCACCGACCCGGTCGCCGCCCTGCGCGCCGCCCACCACCTCAACCTGGCCCACGGTCTGGCCGTCCAGGCACTGCGCGACCGCCTTCCCGCCGACGCCCGGTGCTCGGTCACCCTCAACATCCACCAGGTCCGCCCGCTCACCGCCGGCGACGCCGACACCGACGCGGTCCGGCGCATCGACGCGCTCGCCAACCGGGTCTTCACCGGTCCGATGCTCCGGGGCGCCTACCCGGAGGACCTGTTCAAGGACACAGCGGAACTGACCGACTGGTCCTTCGTGCGCGACGGCGACCTGCGGCAGATCCAGCAGCCGCTGGACTTCCTCGGCGTGAACTACTACACCCCCACCGTCGTCTCCGCGACCGACGGCAGCGGCACCCACACCTCCGACGGACACGGCAGGAGCGCCCACAGCCCCTGGCCGGGCGCGGACAAGGTCGCCTTCCACCAGCCGCCCGGCGAGACCACCGCCATGGGCTGGGCCGTCGACCCCACCGGCCTGTACGACCTGCTGCGCCGCCTGGCCGCCGACTTCCCGCGGCTGCCGCTGTACATCACCGAGAACGGCGCGGCGTTCGACGACTACGCCGACCCTTCCGGCCAGGTCAACGACCCCGCGCGGATCGCCTACGTACGCGGCCACCTGGCCGCCGTCCACCGGGCCATCGTGGACGGCGCGGACGTACGCGGCTACTTCCTGTGGTCCCTGCTGGACAACTTCGAGTGGGCGCACGGCTACAGCAAGCGCTTCGGCGCCGTCTACGTGGACTACCCGACCGGTACCCGCATCCCGAAGGCCAGTGCCCGCTGGTACGCCGAGGTGGCCCGCAGCGGCGTCCTCCCCGGAGCCTGACCCGGGGCCGACCCGGTGCGGCACCCTCGCGGGTGCCGCACCGGAGGCGGGGCCGCCCACGTGGACGGAGAACACGCAGGCGGGCCATACCGTCCGTGAAGGCGGGCGCGTCGCCGGCCTGCCCGGCACAAAACTGCCCAGGACTGCTGTCAGCTTGGCCTCGGTGCGCCTTTTGGCTCCGGGGGAGGAGGAGGTGTGAGCCTGGCGGACGCGACATGCGCGACCACGACCGAGACGATCACCAACGGCATGACCGTGAGCCCCTGTGACCCGAGCAGCAGGGTGGCAAGCAGGACTGAGACCAACGGAAGTCTGAGCATCGCGGTACTCATCGCGCCGACGCCCATGGCGAACCCCGCGACGAGGGACAGCCCCGGGGCGTGGGAGAGCAGGATGCCTCCCGCAGCGCCCACGAACATCGCGGGGAAGACGGGGCCTCCCCGGAAACTGCTGAGCGAAGCGCAGTAGGCCAGGCTCTTGCACAACACCAGCAGCGACAGTGCCCCGATCGAATACGCGGTGCTCTGCGAGAGGAGTGGGCCCAGCGCCGACTGGCCCGAATACAACACGTCGGTCGCGGGCTTGCCGGTGCCCTCCGCATAGCTGATCGCCAATCCCGCCACGACCAGGCCCAGGACCACCGTGGCCGGCACACGTCGACGTTCGACCCGCGTCTTCAGGCGAACGGCGAGCCCTCGGAGTCCCACGCCCACGAAGGCGGCCGACAGTCCGATGACCAGCGCCCAGCCGAACTCCGCGACGGTCGGTGTCGCGGCCTGGGGCAAGTCGGTCAGTGCCAGCGAGTAGGTGCCCAGCCCGGTCCAGGATCCCAGGCCGATGAAGATGAGTGCGCCGATGCCCGCGGCGAGCAGGCCGGGCACCAGCACCAGGGCCAGCATCGCCCCACCGAGCCCCGAAGCCTCCATCAGGAGGAACGCGCCGAGCAGGGGGGACCCCAGCAGAGAGCTGATCGCCGCGAAACTGCCCGCCGCGCCCATCATCGCGCTCACCCGTTCCGGGACGTCACGTTTGACGAGGCGCACGGCGCCCGCGGCCAGTCCGCCGCCGAGAGCGATGAGAGGCGCTTCCGGTCCGAGGACCGCGCCGAAGGCCAGAGTCGCCAGGGCGGCGAACAGGATGCCGGGAAGCTCGACAGGCGTGGGCGTGCCGGAGGCCTTGAGCCCGCCCGACGGTTCGTGGCCTCCGCGCCCCGGCAGATACTGCACAGTAAGCCCCACGAGCAGTCCCCCGACGGCGAGCAGGGGGAGCGGCCACCACGGCGGCGTGCCCTGGAAGCCCAGCGCCTCGGGCAGATCGGTGTAGAGGATCGGCTGGAGTTTGTTGACCAGCGCGAGGAAGCAGAACGCCATCGTGGACACCGGTACGCCGACCAGCGCGGCCATCAGCAGAAGCACCAGGTAACTGCGGCTCCGGAGGATCGTGAACGGATCCGGCGGTGACGCGTTCGCGAGTCCTGCCCTGGCGTCCGGCATGCGCCTTGCCTCCTTGTGACGCGGACCCGATAAGAGGTCTCACCGGCTGCCCTCAGCGAACCGCTACCGCCCCGTCACCCGCTCCGGGCGCGTTTTCACGCTGGCACACGGTCCTGACGTCGGCATGCCGAGGCCGTCCATGCGGGAAGCACGGAGCCCGCCGGGCCGACGCCGACGGAGGACGCACCCACTGACGGTGCGCCACCTCATCCGGGCAAGGCGCGTTCGTCCGGCAACTGCCTGAGCAGCGGCCTGCCTACTCCGGCGGACGCGCGGCACCCCGCCCGCCCGGGGCCAGCAGGACGACCGTGTCCCCCGGATCCGGCAGCGGTGTGCCGGCTTCCGTGACCGGATCGAGGCGGCCGTCCGGCCGTACGAGGAACAGCAGATCGCTGCCGGACGGCCGCGCACTGCCGGCGGGCTGCGCCAGCAGGATCGCCCCGTGCTCGTATCTGCGGGAGAGGCTCTGCCAGGTCAGATCCGCGCCGAACAGGACCTCGCCACCGATGAACGGCGCCATCACGCCGTGGCTCTCGGGCGGTGCGCCGAGGCGGTGGACCGCCCCTTCCACGCTGCCCCGCAGAATCGTTGCCGCCAGTGCGTTGAAGTCGTCCTCGGCGGTGAGGAAGAACACCGCGGTGATGCCCTCGAGTTCCGGGCCCCGGCCCGTGACGGCGGCCAGTAGTTCACCGGGCGCAAGCTCGATCCCGGCCCGGCTGATGCGTTCGCGCTGCTGCTCCTGCCCTGCCCACATCAAGACCTCCAGACCCGCTGACTTCAGGGCCACACCGAGGTCGACCACCCACGGGTCGCCGCCGACCAGCAGCGGACGCGATCGGGAGGGGCGCACGACACCCAGGAGCCGGGCCACGGGGGATGCGGTCAGGCCGTAGAGCGTCACGGTCGCGACGATGACCACGAACGTGGCGGGGAGGATCTTCGACGCGCCGCCGATCCCGTCGGCGGCGAGGCCGGCCGAGAACGTCGACGCGGTGGCGGCCGCGACGATGCCGCGGGGCGCCATCCAGCCGATGAACGACCTTTCGCCGCGCGTCAGATCCGTGCCGAGGGTGGACACGGCCGCGACCAGAGGTCTGACGACCAGCACCAGAAACGCGGCGAGCCCGAGCGCGGGCAGGGCCACATGGCGCAGCGACTGTGGTGTGACGGTGGCCGAGATGGAGATGAAGAGCAGGCCGAGGACCAGGCTGATCAGGGTCTCGAAGAACGGGCGGCGCGCCGGGACGTCGATGCCGGGGAGGTTGGCGACGGCCAGGCCCATCATCACGGCGGCGATGAGTCCGGTGTCGTCGCGCAGCACATCGCAGAGCGCCGCTACCCCGATCACCGCGGCGAGCTGAGCCGTGGTGCCGAGCACCTCGCCGAGACGCATCATCCGGAACAGCCCCCACAGCAGAGCCGCCCCGGCCACTCCGCCGGCCACTCCGATGCCCACGCTGGCGAGGAAGTCCGCCGCTACGGTGCCGGGTCGGTGGTGGATGCCGGCCGTGACCGCATGGAAGACCAGAGCTCCCAGAATGCCTCCGACCGGGTCGATGAGGGAGCCTTCCCAGACGAGGAGGTGCTGGAGCCGGTCCTTGGGCCGCACGAAGCCGAGGAGCGGTCCGACGACCGTCGGCCCCGAGACCACGAGGATCGCGCCGATCATGATGGCCGCCTGCTGGGACATGCCCAGCAACGGTGCGGCGAGGAGTGCGGCGAGGATCCAGGTGACCAGTACTCCGATCCAGATCAGCCTGACGACGACGCGGCGGGTGTGTCCCTTCAGCCTTTCCAGGTTCAGCCCGAGCCCCGCGTCGTAGAGGATCACGGCGACGGCCAGCGACACCAGCGGTGAGAACGCCGGCCCCAGGAGCCGCTCGGGGTCGACGTCGTCGATCAGTGCTCCGGCGGCGAAGCCGACGGGCAGCAGGACGATGAGGGAGGGGATGCGCAGGCGGCCGGCCAGGATCTGCGATCCGACGGCGAGGACCAGGATCAGGCCCACTCCGGTGAGTACCTGATCCGTCGTCACGGGTGGCCCCTACGGTGCGTGGTGATGAGTCGGCTCGGTGCTCTTGCCGGCAGCCGGAGGCGGGGAGCGGGGACAGCCCGGCGCCACGAGACGGCGGTGGCGATCTTGGCCTGTATGACCACGGCGGCGGCTACGGCGGCTGCGGCGGCTGCGGCGACCGGCCCCAGGGCTGTACGTGTGCGGTGAATCCCTCGGGGGCCCACGCCGAAGGGCGCTCCTCGACCTCATGAGGGTCAGGTCCTGCCATGACGGTGCCGTCATTTCCCCCATGGCGTGATTCCGCACCGGACGGTGTGCTGCTCGCCCGGGCCGAGGCCGACGAGCCCCGTGCCGCTGCGGAAGGCGTCCGGCGGGCAGCTCATCGGTTCGACGGCGATCGCGCGGCGGCGCTCCCCCGGTGGGAGGGTGTCGCCGGTGTAGAGCTGCAGGTAGTCGGCTCCCTCACCGAGCCACACATCCGTACCGACAGCGCCCGACGGGTGGGCCAGGCGGACCACGGCCCGCCCGTCCGCGTCCCGGTCGAGGTCGCCGAACGGGGTGTCCAGCCGGCGCGCTCCGACAGTCTGTGGCGTACGCAGGTCGTACGGCGTCCCGGCAACCGGCTCGGCGGCCACGGGCAGGCCGCGCTCATCGGTGCGCAGCCACGTCCGGGCGGGCACGGTCAGCACCGACTGGTCGACGTCAGCGGTGCCCGCCATGACATAGGGATGCTGGCCGAAGCCGTAGGGCGCGGCGCTCGTGTCGAGGTTGCGCGCGGTGACGGCGACTTCAAGTCCGCTCTCGCTCAGGGCGTACTCGGCGCGGACGTGGAGATGGAACGGGTAGCCCGGCTGCGGCCAGAGCGAAACGTCCAGGACGGCCCGGTCGTCGCTCGCCTCCACGACCTGCCACGAGGTCCACCGGAGCAGTCCGTGGATGGCGTTGCCGCCCTCCGGCTCGGTGAGCGGCAGTCGGAGGTCCTGCCCGTCCCAGCGGTACCGGCCGTCTCGGATCCGGTTGGGCCACGGCACCAGGATCTGGCCGCGCCCGCCGGTGATCCGGCCCTGTGCGGCGAAACCGTCGACCACGACGCGTTCACCCATCGCGTACGACCGGAGCGCCGCGCCGAGCTCGACGACGACTGCACTGTGTGCGCCATGGCGCAGGGTCAGCTGCCGTCCGGTGCGGCTCTCCTGCACGTGTGGCCTCCTCGGTCCGCCCGGCCGGCGTTCTCGGTCGTGGGCGTCATGGTGGCCTGTGGTCCCGGCCTCCTCGTCGGGAGCGTGCGGCCCGTCACCGGCCCGGTCAAGCGCGACACGTTCCCGCGGGCGGAATCGCCCCGCATGTTCGCTCACTGGAGCCACAGGCAGCGGAGCCGCCGCTTTGCCCGGCAGCAGAACGGTCGGCGCATCGGTGAGGTGCCGCTCCCGGACGGGGTGGCGGCTTCATCCGCCGCCGGAGTGCCTGCCGCGTCGGCCGATGTACTGCCAGACAGCGCGCTGGAATCTGAGCATCAGCACACCCACCACGATCAGCAGCACGATGTTGAGCAGGAGTTGGATCAGGGATCCGCGCGCCTGGCTCCAGCTGGAGAACGCGCAGGAGACGCCGATGTCGGCGGCGGCGGGGATGGTGGTGACCGAGATGAAGACGCCCAGCAGCGCGCTCGTCCTGGCCTGCGTCAGCGACATGATCCCGACGATGCCGGCCAGGACCGCGACGATGACCGAGAAGGCGTTGGGGGCGTCGATCAGTGTGGAGACCGGTCTGATGCCCAGCTCGAATGCCCTGGGCTGAAGGCCGAGGCCCCGGATCACCCACGAGAACAGGAAGGTCACGAGGATGGCCAGCAGGAATCCCACGGTCAGGGCGAAGAGGCCCTGCCGGATCCTGGCGCGGTTCCCATGGCTGATGCCCAGCGCGACGCTGGTGATGGCGCCGTACTCCGGTCCGACGACCATCGCCGCGACGATCAGGATCTGGGAGTTGGTGATGATGCCCACCGCCCCGATGACGCCCGCGATGACCAGGTAGACGTAGAAGCTCGGCAGATAGGTGCCCTCGGCGCGGATGCGCGCTTCGACCTCCTCCCAGACGGGCGCGTGCGCGAGCGCTCCGAGCTGCTGCTGCTCCGCCTCGGCCGCGGCGCCGGAGAAGGCCATCTCGACCGGCTCGATGACGATGGACCCGCGGCGGTCGAGTTCCAGCTCGCGCAGACCGCGCAGCACGGCGTTGGCCGCACCCGCCAGGATGTCGCACTCGATCGCATGGCCGTCGGGGTTCTGCGCCAGTCCGGGAAGGACAACCAGGTTGAACACATAGCGGTCACCGGTGAGCAGACCGATCACCCGAGGGGTGAGATCGACTGGACTCACCAGTCGGACATGAATCAGCTCCATCCACAGCCTCCGTCGCTCGGCCGACGGCCGAACGGGAGTGCCGCAGTGCCCGTACGCCGGGGTCGGACCGTCCTGCGCCCGGCCGACCACAGTCAGTAACACTCCCAGGAGGGTGAACGGCAAGCCGAAGGGCGGTGCTCGGCTTTGGCGGCCGAGGCGGCTTCGGCCCCGACGCGGGGCCGGCCACGGCACCACGTGCGGCCGGTCGCCGTTGCGCCGTACGAGTGGCGGCCCGCGGGCTGTCGTCGTCAGTGGCCCCTTGGGGCAGGTGGCCTTCGACCATGTCGACATGGCAGGGGCGACAGGGATGCCGGATAGTGGACTGAGGGGTATTTCCGAGACTTCGGAGCAGCAATGGACCGCTACCCTCCCATCGCCGAACACGGCCTGGTGGGCGACCTGCAGACCGCCGCGCTCGTCTCGTCGCAAGGAGTCGTCGACTGGTTCGCCGCTCCCCGGTTCGATTCGCCCAGCATCTTCGCAGCCCTGCTCGACCACGACGGCGGCGGATATCTGCGGCTGGCCCCCGAGCACCCCGACGGGTCCTGCAAGCAGCTCTACTACCCCGACACCGCCATCCTGATCACCCGCTTCATGTCGCCGGACGGGGTGGGCGAGGTGGTCGACTTCATGCCCCCGGATCAGACCCGAAATGCCACTGACCGGCACACCCTGGTCCGTGTCGCCCGTGCCGTGCGGGGGACCGTCGACTTCACACTCGAGTGCCGGCCGCGCTTCGACTACGGCCGGGCCGAACACGAACTCGAACTCGGTGAGAACGGCGCTCTGTTCCAGGCCTCAGGCATCGACGGACACCTGCAGTCCACCTTCCCTCTGGAACGGGACGGCCGGGACGTGCGCGGAAAGGTGACGCTGAGCGCCGGCGAGTCCGGCGGCGTCGTGTTCACCGTCTGTGCGTCCGGCGGCGAGGCGCCCGCACCGCCCACGGTCGAAGGGCTCACCGGGCAGTTCGAGGAAGTCAGCCGGTTCTGGCGGCACTGGCTGCGCCAGTCCCGCTACCGGGGACGGTGGCCCGAGCTGGTGCACCGCTCGGCCATCACCCTCAAGCTTCTCACCTATGCCCCGACCGGTGCGCTGGTCGCGGCGGCCACGATGGGCCTGCCCGAACAGGTCGGCGGAGAGCGGAATTGGGACTACCGGTTCACCTGGGTGCGTGACGGCTCGCTCTCCGTGCGGGCCATGCTGGACCTCGGCTTCGTCGAGGAGGCCACCGCCTTCGTCCACTGGCTGGTGGACAGGCTGCGTGAGCGCGAGGGCAAGGAGGACGAGCCGCTCCAGACGATGTACCGGGTCGACGGAAGTCCGGATCTGCCGGAGGAGACGCTCGAGCACTTCGAGGGCTACCGCGGCTCCTACCCCGTCCGCATCGGCAACGGCGCCGCCGACCAGCTCCAGCTGGACATCTACGGCGAGGCCATCTACGCGGTGTCCCAGGGGCGTGAGATCGCGCAGCAGGCCAGTTACGAGGGGTGGCGGGCCCTGGCCAAGGTGCTGGACTGGTTCGCCGACGCCTGGGACCGGCCGGACGAGGGCATCTGGGAGACCCGCGGGGGCCGCAAGGACTTCACCTACAGCCGGATGATGTCGTGGGTCGCCTTCGACCACGGGCTGCGCCTGGCCGAGTACTTCCGTAGGCCCGCCGATCTGGAGCGGTGGCGCAAGGCGAGGGACGCCGTGTTCGAGCAGGTCATGGAACGCGGCTGGAGCGAGAAAGAGCGCGCCTTCGTCCAGCACTACGACGGCGACGTCCTGGACGCCTCGCTGCTGCTCATGCCTGTGGTCGGTTTCATCGCTCCCCGGGCCGAGGCGTGGTTCTCCACGCTCGACGCCATGGACCGCAAGCTCGTCTCCGACAGCCTCGTCTACCGCTACGACCCGGCGGCATCGCCGGACGGGCTGCGCGGCTCGGAGGGCACCTTCAGTCTGTGCACCTTCCTCTACGTCGACGCGCTGGTGCGGGCGGGGCGGCTGTCCCAGGCCCGTTACACCTTCGAAAAGATGCAGACCTACGCCAACCACGTCGGGCTGTTCGCCGAGGAGGTCGGTCCGGGCGGAGAGCAACTGGGCAACTTCCCACAGGCGTTCACCCACCTGTCTCTCATCATGGCCGCCATCACCCTCGACGAGGCACTCGACGCGGAGCACGGGCGCTGACCCATGGTCACGCATGCCCGTCCGCCGGGGGCGTCACGGATGACGAAGGCCGAGTTCGACGCGCTGTACCGGCGCCTGGCCTCGCGCACGGCGTGGGCCGGGGGCGACCGGGGTGCTCTGGACGCACTGACTCCTGACCGGGTGCTGGCCGCCACCCGCGAGGTGCGTGCCGGCCGGACGATCACGCTCGCCGCGCCGGTGGAGACGTCGCCGGGTCCCGACAACCCGGAGCCGGCGAGGCACCGGATGCGCCGTCAGCCGGAGGAGGACTTCTCGAGCGGGCTGCACTTCGCGAAGGACAGCTTCGCGATGAACGTGCACGGTGACGCCGACAGCCACATCGACGCGCTGTGCCACGTGATCTACGACGGCACGCTGCACGGCGGTGTGGCCACGGACAGCGTCGGGCCGGACGGCGCCACGGCGCTCTCCGTCGAGGTGGCTCGCGACGGGATCGTCGGACGCGGCGTGCTGCTCGACATCCCGCGGCTGCGCGGCGTGCCGTGGCTCGAACCGGGTGATGACGTCACCGCCGACGACCTCGGCTTCGCCGAGACCGCCCAGCAGGTGCGTGTGACCGAGGGCGACCTCCTGTTCGTCCGGGTCGGTCACCGCCGACGCCGCGCCGAGCTGGGCGCCTGGCACGCGGCGGAGGCGCGCGCGGGGCTCCATCCGTCCGCGCTGGAGTTCCTGGCGGAGCGGCGGGTCGCCGTGCTCGGCGGTGACGGGAACAATGACACCGCCCCGAGTTCCGCAGAGGGCATCGACTTCCCCGTGCATGTGCTGGCCGTCCACGCCATGGGCCTTCATCTGCTGGACTACCTGCAGTTCGAGGGCCTGGCACCGGTCTGCGAGGCGGAGGGGCGCTGGTCGTTCCTCTGCGTGATCGCCCCACTGAGGCTGCCGGACGCCACCGGTTCACCGGTCAATCCGATCGCCGTCCTCTGAGGTCCACGGATCCGGGGCGGGTTCAGGGCTTGCGGGGCAGCGCGATGTCCTCCAGTGGCTCCCCGGCCAGGCAGCGCACCGTCGTGGCTGTCGGAGGCGCCTGGCAGACATGGGTGGCGCGGCAGATCCCGGCCGCCGCCGGCGCGCGGCCCGTTCCCGGAATCACGCGTTCGACCAGCAGGTCCCCCCCGGTCGCGTCGCCGCACCTCACGTAATGTGCGGTCAAGACGGTGTTCGGATCCGCCGCCGCACACAGGTATCGGCCGGACGGGGTCCACCTCGGAGGAACGTCGTGCGAACAACCCCACAGGCGGCCACGGTCGTCGTGGTCATGGGTGTCTCCGGCTCGGGGAAGTCCACCGTGGGCGGACTGCTCGCGCAGCGGCTCATGGTGCCCTTCCTGGAGGCGGACGACCTCCATCCGGCCGCGAACCGCGCGAAGATGGCCGCGGGCCATCCGCTCGACGACGAGGATCGCCGGCCGTGGCTGCTGTCCCTCGCCGACTGGATCCGGCAGGCGACCGCGGCCCAAGGCGGCGTGATGGCCTGTTCGGCCCTCAAGTCGGACTACCGGGACCTGCTCCGCCAGGCAGGCGCCGGCGTGTGGTTCCTGCACCTCGCGATCGACCGGGCGTCCGCCGAACGACGGGTCGCCGGACGCGTGGGCCATTTCATGCCGGCCCGGATGGAGGCCTCCCAGTACGCCGCCCTCGAACCGCTGCGGCCGGACGAGCCGGGGCTGACCGTCGACGCGGCAGCCGACCCGCAGTCCATCGTCGACCGGGCGGCGGACGCCGTGCGGGCCCTCAGGTGAACGCCCACCCGTTCGGCTCCCGGCGGGTCGCCGCTCACGGGACCGCCCCCTAGCTTCGAAGGGGCACGCATGTCTCCACGGCGAGGCTGCGTGTCCGGCACGGTGCAGCACGGGGGCCTGCTGGGCGTCGCTGCAGCCAGCGCAGCAAACGACTCCTGAGAACGGGACCTCGACATGGCCGACGATCAGCACTACGACGTCATCGTCATCGGTACGGGAGCAGGCGGCGGCACGCTCGCCCACCGACTGGCCCCCACCGGCAAACGGATCCTGATCCTGGAGCGCGGCGACTACCTGCCGCGGGAGCGGGACAACTGGGAGTCCACAGCCGTCTTCGTCAAGGGCAAGTACCGCGCCCCCGAGTTCTGGTACGACAAGCACGGCAACGCGTTCCCCCCGGAAGTGAACTACTACGTCGGGGGCAACACCAAGTTCTACGGCGCCGCGCTCTTCCGCCTCCGTCCGGAGGACTTCGGCGAGCTCCGCCACCACGACGGCATCTCGCCGGCCTGGCCGATCCGCTACGAGGACCTGGAGCCGTACTACACCCAGGCGGAACAGCTCTATCTCGTCCACGGACGACACGGCGAGGACCCGACGGAAGGCCCGGCCGGCGGCCAGTATCCGTACCCCCCGGTGGAGCACGAGCCGCGCATCCAGCAGCTCAGCGACGACCTGGAGAGGAAGGGGCTGAACCCCTTCCACCTTCCCATCGGGGTGAACCTGACCCAGGACGAGAACGGCCGGGCCACCCATGACAGCGTGTGCATCCGCTGCGACCGGGTGGACGGCTTCCCGTGTCTGATCGGCGCGAAGTCCGACGCCCAGGTGATCTGCGTCGACCCGGCGCTGAGGTACGACAACGTCACGATGGTGACGGGCGCCAACGTCCGGCGTCTGGAGACCGATCCGACCGGGCGCACCGTCACGAGTGTCGTCGCCGAACTCGGCGACGGGTCGACGGAGGGGTTCAGCGCCGACATCGTCGTCGTCGCCTGCGGGGCGGTCAACTCCGCCGCGCTGCTGCTGCGTTCAGCGAACGACAAGCACCCCGGCGGCCTGGCCAACAGCTCGGACGTGGTGGGGCGCCACTACATGCGGCACAACAACCTGGCGCTGATGGCCGTGTCGAAGGAACCGAACCCCACCAAGTTCCAGAAGACACTGGCGCTGAACGACTGGTACCTCGGGGCGGACGACTGGGACTTCCCGCTCGGCGGCATCCAGATGCTGGGCAAGTCGGACGCCGATCAGATCCATGGCGAGGCACCGCGCTGGGCCGGCGCGGTCGCCCCGGACATGCCGTTCGAGATGCTCGCGCACCACGCCGTCGACTTCTGGCTCTGTGGGGAGGACCTGCCGCTGGCCGACAGCCGCGTCACCCTCGACAGGAACGGCGACATCCACCTGGCCCTCGACGAGAAGAACAACATCGCCGGGCTCGAGCGCCTCCGGCACAAGCTCAAAGGGATGCTCGGGCACCTGGGCATGCACGAACACCACCTGCTGCCGCACAGCATCTACCTCCACAAGGGCATGCCCATCGGGGCCACCGCCCACCAGGCCGGCACGGTCCGGTTCGGCACCGACCCCGGCAGCTCGGCCCTGGACGTCGACTGCAAAGCCCACGACCTCGACAACCTCTACGTCGTGGACACGAGCTTCTTCCCCAGCATCGGCGCGGTGAACCCGTCCCTGACCGCGATCGCCAACGCCCTGCGGGTCGGCGACCACATCGCCGCGCGGCTGCGCTGAAGAGTGCTGAAGGGCGGGGAACGCCACGAAGAAGCCGGTAGCGGGTGGCGAGTCCACCCGCCGCCGGCTCCGTCCTCTCCCGAACCGGAGCTCCGCTACAGGTTGTCCCCGGGTGTTCCGGCGGCCCGGGTGTCGGCGTCGGTGAGCGGCTCCAGCTCTCCGAGTGTGTCGAGTCGGTAGAGGAGCACCAGCGCGGGGCCGACGAGGACGATCGCGATGACCGTGACGATCGCCAGCCAGCGCATGGTGTGAGTGGCGCCGGCCGCCTCGGCCACCGTCAGTGAGGTGGGCAGCATGTAGGGCCGCTGTGCGAAGCCCCAGGCGCCGACGGTCAGGGCGACGCTTGCCACCGAGGTGTAGCGGGTCCAGCCGTAGGACCGGCGTACCAGAAGCAGCACCGTGGCCAGACCGCAGAATGCGGCCAGGACGATCAGCAGCAGGCCCAGGCCACCGGTGAGCCCCTCCCAGACGTGCCGGGCGTCGTCGTGGGTGACGGGCAGGGCGATGAGCGCGAGGACGACGACCGCGGCGAAAGCGGACAGCGCCCTCAGGCGGAAGTAGTCGACGAGGTCGTCGGCGTCGAACCGTCGGGCGTCGGAGCAGAGGAACACCGCCCCGAGGAACGCGGTGGCGGCAATCGCCAGCAGGCCCGTGAGGACGGAGGTCGGGTTGGCCCAGGCGTCCGCGGAGGCGGTCGTCCCGACCGCAACCCGACCGGCGGCAATGCCGCCGAGCACCGCCCCGAGGAAGAAGGGCGTGAGCAGCGATGAGATGGCGAACGCTGCCCCGTAGACACGCCGTTGGGCAAGTCGCCGGGTCGGCTTGCGCAGGGCGAATCCGGCGCCGCGGAGCACCAGGCCGACGGCGGCCAGAGCGAGCGGCAGCCACATCGCCTCGAAGACGGCCTGGAACATCGTCGGGAAGCCGGTCCACATGATGATGAAGACAAAGATCAACCAGACGTTGTTGGCCTCCCAGACCGGTGCCATGGCGTGGTCGATCAGCCAGCGGGCCCGCTTGCCCCGCTCCGCGTCGCCGGCCAGGAGGTCCCAGAAGCCCGCGCCGTAGTCCGTGCCCCCGGCACAGGCGTAGGCGGCGATCGCGAGCACCAGGACCCAGGCGATGACCTCGGCCATCTTCACTCACCCCCGGGGGCGCGGTCGGAGACGCCACCAGGCGCGCCGGCGGCTGTGGGCTCGGGAGCGCTTCTGGGCCCGTAGGGGGTGTCGGTCTCAGGGGGCAGTGCGGTGCGCGCGGCGGCCGAGCCCTCGTCGGCGATGCGCCAGCGGGTGCGCATCTTCAGGATGACCGCGAGAAACGCGCCGAACACCATCACGTACACGACGATGACGAGGCCCAGCATCGTCCACAGCGAACTGGCCCGGGTATCGGTCACCGCCTCGGAGACCCTCATGTGGTTGTAGACGATCCAGGGCTGGCGGCCGACCTCGGTGGTGATCCACCCGCACTCGACGGTGACCAGGCAGGCGGCCCCCGCGAGCGCGGCGCAGCGGTAGAACCAGCGGCTGCGGGGGTTGTCCCGATGGCGCCACCAGGACCAGGCGTACCAGAGCGCGAGCAGGATCAGCAGGCTGCCGATGGTGACCATGATGTCGAAGGCCCAGTGGGCGATGGTGGCCTGAGTCGCCGTCGGGCGGTCGCTCGCGGCGACCGACAACAGGCCCGTCACCTTGGTGTCGGGCCTGAATCCGGCGAGGATCGAGTCCAGCTGGGGGATCTTGATCCCGCCGGAGATCGTCCCGTCGGGGTGCAGTCGTCCGAACAGGTACTCCGGCACATGGGTGTCGGTCTCCCAGACGATCTCCATGGCGGCGAACTTGATCGGTTGCTTGTGGAAGACGGCGCGAGCGGCGGAGTCACCGATCATGAACTGGACCGGGGTGAGGATCGCGGCAACGGTGAACGGCAGCGTGAAGCCGAGCCGGTGGTATCGGTCGCGGCGTCCACGTAGCCAGCCGACGGCGTACACCCCGGCGACCAGGTACCCGGCGGTCAGGAACATCGCGACCACGAAGTGCCAGTACTCCGGGCCGAACATCGGCGTGAAGATCGCCTGGCGTACGTCGACGTCGACGGGATTGCCCTGGGCGTCGAGCCTGAACCCCTGCGGTGTGTTCATCCAGGAGTTGGCCGCGATGATGCCGAACGCCCCCATCAGGGCGGTCAGCGGCAGCGGTACGGCGAGCCAGAAGTGGGTCCAGGGCTTCAGGCGGCGCCATCCGTAGAGGTAGATCGCGATCAGGACGGCTTCGAGGAAGAAGGCCCATGCCTCAATGCCGAAACCGAGTCCGAAGACGTCACCCCAGCGCCCCATCATGCCGGGCCACAGCAGTCCGAGTTCGAACGACAACACCGTGCCGGTGACGACGCCGATGGCGAATTGAACGGCCATCACCGCAGACCAGCGCCGGGCGAGTTTGAGGGCGACGGGGTCGTTGCGGCGCAGCCCCCGGTGATGCATCAACAACGTGATGAACGGCAGCGCCACTCCGAAGGGGACCAGCAGGATGTGGGAGGCCAGGGTGAAGGCCATCAGCTGGCGAGCCGGCAGGAGTTGGGGCGGGGCGTCCGCCAGAAGGGCCACTGTGCTGAGCATGTGCGCCTCGATGGTTCTGCCCCGCGGGGCGCGGGGGCTGAGAAACGACAGGGTGCGAAGGGGGTGCCGTGGTCAGGGAGGCGGCGGGGGTGTCTTCTGTCCGAACCCCGGGCCGGCCGGCGCGTCGACGTCGGACATCGTGAATGCGCGCTCGCGTCGCGAGCTGGTGGCGAAAGCGACCGACCAGCTGAGCACCGCTCCCAGCCTGCTGCGGAATCCGGTGAGGAAGGCCAGGTGGACGAAGAGCCAGGCCAGCCAGCCGATCGTGCCCGAAAGGTGCAGCGGACCCACCTTGACGACGGCCCGGCCGCGCGAGATGTAGGCGGCGCTGCCGAGGTCCCAGTACTTGAAGGGATTCGGCTTTTTCGCCCTGCCCTCCACCGCGTGGCGCACGACCCGGCCCGCGTAGGCGCCCGACTGCATGGCGACCTCGGCCAGGCCCGGCAGCCGGTTCAGGCTCATGACGTCGCCCGTGACGTGGATCTCCGGATGGCCGGGGATGGTGAGGTCGGGTTCGACGGCGATGCGTCCGGCCCGGTCCTGGGTGGCGCCGGTTGCCCGGGCCAGCGCGGCGGCGATGGGCGGGGCGTCGACGCCCGCTGTCCACAGCACGGTGCGTGCCTCGAACCGGGTCGTCGTGCCGTCATGGTCTTGTACCGTCAGGCCGTGCGCGTCGATGTCGGTGACCAGCGTGCCCAGATGGAGCTCCACACCGAGGCTCTGCAGGGTGCGGGCCGCACGGCGGGCCAGTCGGGGGCCGAACGCGCCCAGTACCGCGTCGGACCCCTCGAAGAGCAGCACCCGGGCCCGGGCCGGATCGATCTTCTGGAACTCCCGGTCGAGTGTGTGGCCGGCGATCTCCCGGATCTGTCCCGCGAGTTCGACACCGGTCGGCCCACCGCCGACGAGCGCGAAGGTGAGCCACTGCTGCCGTTCCCGGTCGTCTGCGGCCGTTTCGGCCATCTCGAACGCCCGGTAGATCCGCCGGCGGATGTCCAGCGCGTCATCCAGGGTCTTCATTCCGGGAGCGTGCGCGGCGAAGTCGTCGTGCCCGAAATAGGACTGACGCAGGCCGACCGCGACGATCAGATCGTCGTAGGGCAGCCGAAGGACTCCGCCCTCGGGTCCTTGGGCGTGGACCATCCTGGCTTTGACATCCACGTCCGTGGCTTCGGCGAGCACGCAGCTCACGTTGTGATGCCGCCGCAGGACCGCGCGGAGCGGTTGTGCGATCTGGCCCTCGGACAGAATTCCGGAGGCGCACTGGTAGAGCAACGGTTGGAAGAGGTGGTGGGCACGGCGGTCGACCACGGTCACCGCGACCGGTGAGTGCCGCAGGGCACGGGCTGCGAACAGCCCGGCGAACCCCCCACCCAGGATCACCACCCGGCGGGGCGTGACATGATCCTGCATCGGAGATCAGCCTCCGGTGGCGAAGCCGGGGAAGAGCGTCATTCCGCCGTCGACGTAGAGCGTGGTGCCGACGACGTAGTCGAGCAGATCGGACGACAGGGCGACGACAGCGTTGGCGATGTCGTCCGGGTCGCCCACGCGGCGGTACGGAATGAGGCGCAGCAGGTCGGCCTCGGCCTCGGGGGTGGACCAGGCGTCGCGGTTGATCGGTGTGCGGATGGCGCCGGGTGCGACCGCGTTGACCCTGATCCGCTGAGGGGCCAGTTCCTGGGCCAGCGTCTGCATCAGCATGCCCACACCCCCCTTGGAGGAGGCGTAGTTCACGTGCCCCGACCACGGGATGATCTGGTGGACCGAGCTCATACAGATGATCTTCCCGGCCGACCGGGACACCTCCGGCACCACACCGCGCCGCACGAACTCCTTGGCGGCCTCCCGAGCGCAGAGGAACTGGCCGGTCAGGTTGACGTCGATGACCTTCTGCCAATGGGCGAGCGTCATCTCCGTCACGGCCGCGTCCCGCTGAAGGCCCGCGTTGGCCACCATGATGTCGATCGTGCCGAACTCCTCGACCATCCGCGCGACCATGGCGACCACCTGGTCCTCGTCGGACACGTCGGCCTCGTGGGCGTAAGCGCGGACACCGAAGCCCTCGATCTTCTTGACGACCTCCTCGGCCTCGCCCGCGCCAACGACGTAGTTCACCACGACGTCCGCTCCCGCCCGGCCCAAGGCAACGGCCGTCGCCAGGCCGATACCCGAGTTGGCGCCCGTTACCAGCGCCTTCTGGCCCCTGAGAAGCTGCGCGGTCTTCGCCCCGCGGTTCTCGTCGACACTCCTTGCCACCACGATCTCTCCTTCGGCGTTTCGGACGGCACGCCCGCCGGGGAAGGGCGACGCGCATGAAGCCGGGAGTCGGTCGGCCCCGGGACGGGCCCAGGAGCCGTCGCATGCCCGCACCCAGACGAAAGCACCCGATGTCGCGGGCGGGCGGACCGGCGCGCCACGCGTCCCTGTCTCAACCAGCCAGGTCACTCGGCCGGGCTACGCCCGAACGTGCGGGACGCCCGCAGCTTCTGATACACCGCAACACGCCCTTCGCGGTGAACGGTTCAAGGCCGTGTTGGCGAGCCCCGTTCGTCAAGAACGGGGCTCGCTTCGTCGAGCTTCCGTCCGTCACCCGACCGAAGCCGCTCGTCCGGACAGACGAGCGCGTCGAGCGCCAACGCTCTTTCAGCTTCGCCGCGGTGCGCTCGCCGAGCGCTCGGACGTGTCTGAGCAGTGTGTTTCGCATGCGGGTGTCGACGTGGAGGGCCTGCTCGGAGCGGCCCCGTGATCGTGCGGGGTGGTCGCGGACACGGGGAGCATGCAGGGAAGGGGAGAGGAGGGAGGGTCGATGGTGTGTCCGGAGGGAGGGTTCACGGCGGCCGACGGGACGACCGGATCGAACCCGCCGAGCGCCGGTCTCAGGACGCGGGCGGAGTGAGTACCACGAAGTCCGCGTTCCACGGGTCGAGACAGACGGCGAGCCGGCCGACTCCTTCCGCGTCCTCGGGCCCCATCTGCACGCTGCCTCCGTTGCCGGTGGCCGCGGCGACCGCGGCGTCGCAGTCGGCGAAGACCGGATGCCAGTACGGGTGCCCGCCGGCCGGGGATGCCGGATATCGATGCCGTCACCGCGGATCACGGGGGCATGGCTCGCTCGGGTCGTTCCGGATCGCCCGGGCGATGACCTCACCGATGAGGACGGCGGTGGCGGCGGGCCCTCGGTGCGGCGCGTCCGGAAGGATCGAGGTGTCGGCCACACGCAGTCCCCGTACGCCGTGGACGCGTCCGAACTGGTCCACGGCGGCGTGCCGGGGCTCGTCGGCGGGTCCCATCGGCACCGTCCCGCAGGTGTGCTGGGCCGTGCCGAGGTGCTCGCGGATCCACTGATCGAGGGCGTCGTCATGGTCCAGGACCTCGGGGCCCGGACCGAGCGGGCCGTGGGCGACGCCGGCGAAGGGTGGGCTTTCGAGGAGAGCCGCGGTGACGCGGACACCGTCCCGGAGGCGGCCTTGGTCCTCACGGCTGCCCAGGTAGCCGTAGTCGATGCTCAACGGGGTGGTGGGGTCGGCCGAGCGGATACGCAGCCGGCCGGTGCGGCGGGGAGCCACGGCGGACACGAGGAACGGCAGGGGGCCACCGGCGGTAACCGCGCCACCGGTCACGAGGTGGGACAGGGGAACCAGGGACTGGAGGATCTCCAGATCACCCGGGCCGCCTCCGCTGCCGGTCCCCGCGAGCGTGCCGCCCGTGGAGGTGAGGTGCAGACAGCCACCGAGCCACGAGCCGGACGGTTCGCGCCAGACGTCGCGAGGGGCCCACTCCAGGACCACCTGAGGGTGGTCGCTGAAGCCGGAGCCCACGGCCGGGGCGTCCCGGACCACGGGGATGCCGACGCGTTCGAGGTCGGCGCGCGGTCCGATCCCGGACAGCTGCAGCAGATGCGGGGTGACGAGGGCGCCGGCGCTGAGCACCACGGTGCCGGCATCGAGGGCGAAGCGACGGCCGCCGTGCTCGACGACGACGCCGGTGGCACGGCCGTTCTCGACCACGACCCGGCGGGCCGTACGGCCGCCGAGGGCGGTGAGGTTGGGGCGGTCGAGCACCTCGGGTGGCAGATAGCTGAGCCCGGCGTTGCGGCGGACTCCGTCGATCACGTTGGAGGGCACCGGCCCGAACCCCGGTGGTGCCTGATCGTTCTTGTCGGGGTCGTCCGGGAATCCGAGGGCGTGGGCCGCGTCGCGGAACGCCGCGGCGGCCGGATGGTCCGGGCGGCCTCGCCGGATACGCATCGGGCCCCGGTCGCCGTGCAGAGGGCCGTCACCGTGGTCGAGGTCGTTCTCCAGCGCGCGCAGGAACGGCAGCACTCTCTCGTAGGACCAGGCAGGATTGCCCGCGGCGGCCCAGCGGTCGAAGTCCTCGCGGCGGGCACGGACGAAGTAGCCGCCGTTGACGGTGGACGAGCCGCCGAGGACGCGTCCGCGGGGCACCAGCCACGGCCGCGTCGGCGTGAGGCGCACGGGGTGTGCGCTCGTGGCGGGGTGGTTGGGCTGCGCGCCCGGGACCAGAAGCCCGTCCAGCAGCGCCGGGCCGAAACCGGCCGGACCGCGCGGCAGGGGGCCGGCGTCCACCACGAGCACGTCGCGGTCGGGGTCCTCGGACAGCCGGGCCGCGAGAACCGAACCCGCCGTTCCGGCGCCCACCACGACGACGTCGTAGCGACGCCGTACCGGGGCAGTGCCGTGGCGAGGGGGCACGGGGGACGGAACTGTTCCATGGACACCGGGTCTCATGTCCCTCTGCTCTCCTCCCTGTTCCTCGCGACGGCAGGCACGCCGACGGCTGCGAGACATCGATTCCGCGGTCGGCCGCAGACCGGGACGGCTCACGTTCACGCAGGCCGGGCGCCGGGCGGGCTTCCGCGGGGCGGACGCAGAGCGGGTCCGGCGGAAATACCCGTCACCAGTACCTTCCTTTTGGCACCGCATGTCAATACTCTCTGGTGCTCAAGGTACGGCCGGCGGTTGTGATGATCCCCGAAGTGTTCCGCCGTCCAGTACGTCGTTCGCCCGCGCACGCGATCAGGCCCGCACACGGCGCCGCGTGCCGGCGCAATTCCCGTCCTTGTCACCCCCCTTGACGGCCGCAGCCGTGCGACCGCACCCGATCCGATGAGGGAGAGCCGCATGAACGACCTCGACTCCAGCCAGGCCCAGCACATTCACCCCGACGGGATCCCGTCGCCCGATGAGCTCATCGAGGCCGACGACCTGATCGAGGAAATCTCGATCGACGGCATGTGCGGCGTCTACTAGGCCTCGCGGATGACCGCCCCGCATCTGGACCGTGCCTGGGACCTGCACCCGCAGGTCTCGGTGCGGCCGGAACCCTTCGGTGCGCTGCTGTACCACTTCGGCACGCGCAAGCTCACCTTCCTCAAGGACCGCGTGCTGCTCGCCGTCGTCCAAGCGCTGGCGGCGGCCCCCACGGCACGGGCCGCCTGCGCGGCGGCCGGTGTGGACGACAAGGACATGCCCCGGTACGAGAAGGCCCTGGCCGCACTCCACCGCTCGTCGATGGTCGTCGAAAGGAACCGGCTCCCATGACCGCAAGCACGCCGCAGACGTCGAGGCCCGCGCCCGGCGCCGCACGCCTGGTGGACCTCTTCGAATACGGTCTCGACGCCCCGATCTGCCTCACCTGGGAACTCACGTACGCCTGCAATCTGTCCTGCGCGCACTGCCTGTCCAGCTCGGGTCGGCGCGACCCGCGAGAGCTGACCACGCAGGAGGCAAAGGCCGTCATCGACGAACTGGAGGCCATGCAGGTCTTCTACGTCAACATCGGCGGGGGAGAACCCACGGTCCGCGCGGACTTCTGGGAGCTGCTCGACTACGCCACCGCACACCACGTGGGCGTGAAGTTCTCCACGAACGGTGTGCGCATCACCCCCGAGATCGCCCGGCGGCTGGCCGGCAACGACTACGTGGACGTGCAGATCTCACTCGACGGCGCGACCGCCGAGGTCAACGACGCCGTGCGCGGGCCCGGTTCCTACGACACGGCGTTTCGCGCGATGCGCAACCTGTCCGACGCCGGGATGACCGACTTCAAACTGTCGGTGGTCTGCACCCGCCACAACATCCCGCAGATGGACGAGTTCAAGGCCCTCGCCGACCGCTACGGCGCGCAGCTGCGGCTGACCCGGCTGCGTCCCTCCGGGCGCGGCGCGGACGTGTGGGACGAACTGCATCCGCTGCCCGAACAACAACGCCTCCTGTACGACTGGCTGGTCGCCCACGGGGACAGCGTGCTCACCGGCGACTCCTTCTTCCACCTGTCCGCCTACGGGCAGGCACTGCCGGGCCTGAACCTGTGCGGCGCCGGACGTGTGGTGTGCCTCATCGACCCGGTCGGTGACGTGTACGCGTGTCCGTTCGCGATCCACGACGAGTTCCTCGCCGGGAACATTCGCAGGCCGGGCGGCTTCGCCGAGGTGTGGCGGGAGTCCGAGCTGTTCCAGAACCTGCGCGAGCCGCAGAACGGCGGGGCGTGCGCTTCCTGCGCCTTCTACGACACCTGCAAGGGCGGCTGCATGGCCGCGAAGTTCTTCACCGGGCTTCCGCTCGACGGCCCCGACCCCGAATGCGTACAGGGGTACGGAGAGCAGTTGCTGGCCGGACGGTCCAAGGACCGCGACCTCATCCCGAAGCCGTCCGGCGACCACTCCCACCGCACCTCGCCCGCACGGGGGCCGGGACCCGTGGACCTCGTCCTCACCCGCCGTCCGGACAGGGACCGGCCACCCGTCGGCGACTGCGACGAACACCCACTGGCCGGCATGAGCCTCCCCCGCGGCGGCTGACGACGCCGTCGCCGCACCCCTGATCCCCGAGTCCCGGTTCCGGTCACCGCCCCTACCGCAGGAGAGAGCCGTACATGCGCAGCAATCCCTGGTTCGAAACGGTCGCGGAGGCCCAGCGCCGCGCCAAGAAGTACCTGCCGAGCACTGTCTACGGTGCTCTCGTGGCCGGTTCCGAGCGGGGCCGCACGCTCGACGACAACACCGGTGCGTTCGCCGAACTGGGCTTCGCCCCGAGGGTCGTGGGTCACCACGCGGAACGTGACCTCTCCACGACCGTGCTCGGCGTCCCCTCCGCCCTCCCGGTGGTGATCTCACCGACGGGCGTGCAGGCCGTTCACCCCGACGGCGAGGTGGCGGTCGCCCGAGCGGCGGCGAACCGAGGCGTGATCATGGGGCTGAGCTCGTTCGCCGCCAAGCCGGTGGAAGAGGTCACCGGGGCCAACCCGAACGTTTTCTACCAGATGTACTGGTCCGGCACGCGCGAGGCCATGGCGCAGCGCATGGAGCGTGCCCGCACCGCGGGAGCCAAGGCGCTCATCGCCACGCTGGACTGGTCCTTCTCCCACGGCCGGGACTGGGGCAGCCCGACCATTCCCGAGACGATCGACCTCAGGACGGCGGTCAGGTTCGCACCGAACGTGCTGCCGCACCCGCGCTGGCTGTGGGCCTTCATCAGATCCGGCCGGATTCCCGACCTGACCACCCCCAACCTCCAGCCTCCGGGCGGGAAGGCCCCCACGTTCTTCGGCGCCTACGGCGAATGGATGCAGACCGCACCGCCGACCTGGGACGACATCGAGTGGATGCGCACGGAATGGGGCGGCCCCTTTCTGCTCAAGGGCGTGACGCGGGTCGACGACGCGCTGCGGGCCGTCGACGCCGGAGTGTCGGCGATCTCGGTCTCCAACCACGGCGGCAACAACCTGGACACCACGCCCGCCACCGTCCGGCTGCTGCCCGCGATCGCCGACGCCGTCGGCGACGACATCGAGGTCCTCCTCGACGGTGGCATCCGCCGCGGCGGCGACGTCGCGAAGGCCCTCGCGCTCGGGGCGCGCGCGGTCCTGGTGGGCCGCGCCTACCTGTGGGGCCTGGCCGCCAACGGGCAGGTGGGCGTGGAGAACGTCCTGGACATCCTGCGGGGAGGACTCGACTCGGCGGTGCTGGGCCTCGGGCACTCCTCGTCCCGTGACCTGTCACCGGACGACCTGGTCGTCCCGGACGGCTTCACCCGCGTCGCCGGTGCCCCGCGCGCCGCCGGCACGGCCGGCCGGTGATGTCACCCCACCCCCGGCGTCCGTCCGGAGCCCGGGACCTGGAGCGCTCCGTCTGGCCGACCATACCGGCCGGCGCCCTGGTGCTCGTACCCGTCGGCTCGACCGAACAACACGGGCCGCACCTGCCGTTGAACACGGACAGCGTCATCGCCGAGTCGGTGGCACGCGCGGCCGGGGAACACCTCACGGCACAGGGCGCGGACCGCCCCGTACTGCTGGCGCCCACCATCGCCTACGGCGCGAGCGGCGAGCACGCGGGCTTCCCCGGGACGGTCTCCCTCGGCCACGACGCGCTGCGCGTCGTTCTGGTGGAGACCGTACGGTCGCTGTCGCTGTGGGCCGGTCGCATCGTCTTCGTCAACGGCCACGGGGGCAATGTGCCCACGCTCGACGCGGCGGTCGGCCGACTCCGCGGCGAAGGCCACGATGTGGCATGGCTCGGCTGCGACACTCCCGGCGGTGACGCGCACGCCGGCCGTGCCGAGACGTCCCTGATGCTGCACCTGGCACCCGCCGACGTCCGCCTGTCCGAGGCGGTCGCCGGCGATACGCGGCCACTGGCTTGCCTCATGCCGGAACTGATCGCCCGCGGTGTGCGCGCGGTGTCTCCCACAGGAGTACTCGGCGACCCGACCGGGGCGACGGCCGAGGAGGGCCGGGCGGCACTGGAATCGATGGTGCCGGTCGCCGCACGCCGCATCGCCGCGGACCGTCCGGACCCCCGGGGCCGCCTCCTCGACCCGGCAGCGCACCCCGCACCGAAGCACCCCACGGCCGTGCCGTCCGGACCG
Organism: Streptomyces sp. NBC_01635; assembly: GCF_045209715.1. Taxonomy (NCBI): domain Bacteria; kingdom Bacillati; phylum Actinomycetota; class Actinomycetes; order Kitasatosporales; family Streptomycetaceae; genus Streptomyces; species Streptomyces sp. NBC_01635. The sequence continues at coordinate 8,720,978 of NZ_CP109277.1, forward strand.
GCGCACCCCACGGCCGCGTCCACCACCCCCTCCGTCGTCGCCCGCACGAAGGCAGCCGCCCCATGACGCTTCCCCGTGGCTTCGAGGTCACCCTCGACCGGTCCACCCGCGTCCTCGACGGCGGCCGGGCCCTCCTCGGCGGAAACCCGGTCCGCCTCGTCCGACTCGGCGCCCGGGCCCGGCCGTTGCTCTCCGGGCGTACGGTACGCGTGCGCGACGCGGCCGGTGCCGTCCTGGCCGACCGCCTCCTGGAGACCGGACTGGCCCACCCCGCCGTCCACGCCCTGCCCCCACCCCCCGGGGCCGACGGCGGGGCGGGCCCGGACTGCACGTACGTGATCCCGGTGCGCGACCGCCCCCGGGAACTCGCCCGCCTCCTGGCCGGCCTGCCCGTCGGCAGCCCGGTCGTCGTCGTGGACGACGCCTCCCACCGCCCAGGCCCCGTCGCGGCGGTCGCCGCCGAACACGGCGCGCGTCTGCTGACGCTCACCGTCAACGGGGGACCGGCGGGGGCGCGCAACGCCGGTCTGCGCCTCGTCACCACGCCCTACGTCGCCTTCGTCGACTCCGACGTCGTCCTGCCGCCCGACGCCGTGCCCACCCTGCTGCGGCACTTCGCCGACCCTCGTGTCGCCATGGCCGTGCCCAGGATCACCGGCCTGGTCACCCCGGCTTCCGCCGGCTGGCTCGGCCGCTACGAACGGATCCGGTCCTCCCTCGACCTGGGGACGGACCCGGCCTCGGTCCGCCCCGGAACACCGGTGTCCTGGGTGCCCAGCGCCTGCGTCGTCGCACGCGTCGACGCGCTCGCGGACGGGTTCGACCCCCGTCTGAGGGTGGGTGAGGACGTCGATCTGTGCTGGCGCCTGGCACGGAGCGGTTTGCGCGTGCGCTATGAACCGTCCGTCGAGGCCGCCCACGAACACCGGGTCACCCTGCGCGACTGGTTCCGGCGCAAGGCGGAGTACGGCACCGGCGCCCACCCCCTCGCCGAGCGCCATCCCCACAACATCGCCCCCGCCGTACTCGCCCCCTGGAACGCCGCCCTGGTCCTCGCCCTGGTCGCGCAGCGCCGCTGGTCCCTGCCGGTCGCCGCAGGCCTGTGCGCCGTCGCCACGGCACGGATCGCCCGCACCCTGCGCAGCACCGGGCAGCCCGTCCGGCACGCGGTCCGGCTCACGGGCGGTGGCGCCGTGTCCGCCGTGGCACAGGGTTCGGCACTGCTCACCCGCCACTGGTGGCCCCTCACCGTCCTCGGCTGTCTGGTCTCCTCTCGCATACGCCGCGCCACGGCCGTCGCGGCCGTGGCGGACATCGCCCTCGAATACCGGCGCGACAGAGCCGGGCTGGACCCCGTCCGGTACGGCATCGCCCGCCGCCTCGACGACCTCGCGTACGGCACCGGGGTGTGGATCTCCGCCCTCAAGGGCCGTTCCACGGCCGCCCTCCGTCCCCGCATCGTCCCGGCCCGGGCGTCCGCGCGGCGAAAGCCAGGCAGTAGGGGGCGGCCCGGGGGGTGAGGCCGAGGCTTCGGCTTCGGACGGCGCACCGCACCCCTGGCGGCGTATGTTGTCAGGGCAGAGCCGTATGCGCGGTGCGGCACGGGAATCGGAGCCGGCCGACGGGGAAGGGTCACGTCTGTGGAGTCGCCTACGAAAGGCGTGATCGCCGGCACGCCGGCCAGGAGCGGGCGCCCGCGCGCCACCTCGCGGGCCGACCTGGAGCGGTTGGGCTTCGAACTGTTCGCCCGGCAGGGCTTCGACGCCACCACGGTGGACGACATCGCCGGGGCGGCGGGCATCGGCCGGCGGACGTTCTTCCGCTACTTCTCGTCGAAGAACGACCTCGTCTGGGGCGACTTCGCGCAGCAACTCACCGGGCTTCGCGACCTGTTGAACGCGACCGATCCGAGCACCCCGATCATGGACGCCCTGCGTCACGCGGTCGTCGAGTTCAACCGGCACGACGACGTGTCGGTGCCGTGGCACCGGCAGCGCATGGAACTCATCCTGACCGTTCCCACTCTCCAGGCCGATGCCACCCTGCGCTACGCGGCGTGGCGCGCGATCGTCACCGAGTACGTGGCGCTGCGCAAGGGCCTGTCGCCCTCCGACATGGTGCCCCGCATGTTCGGGTACGCCCTCCTCGCCGCGGCGATCGCCGCGTACGAGCACTGGCTGGCGGAGGGCGAGACCGAGCTGGGCGACCTGCTCGACGCGGCGATCCGGCAGCTCGAACGCGGCCTCGGAGAGGCGTAGCCGGACCCGGCCCCGTCCCGTCGGCCGGGCACTGGAGCACCCCTGAATGCTTGCGCCCGGGGTGAGGTGCTGTCACCATTCTACCGCTCGGTCGATTTTTCTCGACCGAGCAGTCGACCCGGACCGGCGGGCAGAAGTCGGCAGAAGGTGAGTGCACACATGTCGGAGTTCCAGTTCCTGGACGTGCGGACGACGGACCACGTCGCGACCGTCACGATGGACCGGCCGCCCGTCAACGCCGTCGGCCTGCCGATGTACGCCGAGATCAAGGCCTTGTTCAGCGAGATCGAACGGCATGCCCCGGACGCGCGGGTCGTCATCCTGACCGGGGCCGGCAAGCACTTCTGCGGCGGCAACGACCTCGACGAATTCCTGACCATGAACCCGGAGAACGCCGACGGGCGCATGAAACACGTGCGTGAGGCCTTCTGGTCGATCTACGAATGCCCCGTGCCCGTGATCGCGGCCGTCCACGGCGTCGCGGTGGGGACGGGACTGGCGCTGGCCGGCTCGTGCGACATGGTCGTGGCCGCCGAGGGCGCCAGATTCAGCCTCCCCGAGATCCAGGTCGGCGCGATGGGCGGCGCCAAGCACGCCTCGCGCCTGGTCCCGCAGGCGCTGGTGCGCCGCATGCACTTCACCGGTGACATGGTCCCGGTGGAGGAGCTGGCCCAGTACGGCGGCATCGACCGCGTGGTGCCCGGCGATCAACTGCTCGCCGCCGCCACCGAACTGGCCCGACGGATCGCCCGGCACAGCCCCGTCGCCATCAGGATGGCCAAGCGCAGCCTGAACCGCATCGAGTACATGGAGCTCAAGGACGGCTACGCGTTCGAGCAGAGCCTCACCGGCGAACTCTCCGGATACGACGACGCCAAGGAGGCCGTCGCCGCCTTCTTCGAGCGGCGCGAGCCGCAGTACACGGGGAAGTGATCCGGAGGATGACCCACACGGCACAGGACACCGCAGACCTGGAGGCCTACCGCGGGCAGGTCCGAGCCTGGCTCGCGCAGGCGGCTGTCCCCGAGGTCCCTCTCGACCTGGAGGGCCGCTTCGCCGTCCTGCGGGAATGGCAGAAGACCCTCTACGAGGCCGGGTTCGTCGGAATCTCCTGGACCAGGGCGGCCGGAGGGCAGGGCCTGAGTCCCTCGCACCAACTGGTCTTCTCGGAGGAACTCGCCCGGGCCGGCGCCCCGCAGCCCATCGGCCTGATCGGCGTGGACGTCGTCGGCAAGTCGATCGAGACGTACGGACTCGACTGGCAACGGCAGCAGCTGCTGCCCCGCCTGCTGTCCGGCGAGGACATCTGGTGCCAGGGATTCTCCGAGCCGGAGTCCGGATCCGACCTGGCCTCGCTGCGTACCCGCGCCCGGATCGAGGGTGACGAGTTCGTCATCAACGGTCAGAAAGTGTGGACCAGTTGGGCTCACAAGGCGCAATGGTGCGCGCTGCTGGCGCGCACGGACGCGGGTGCTCCGAAGCACCGGGGCATCAGCTACATCCTCGTCGACATGAGTACCCCCGGCGTCACCGCACGACCGCTGGTGCAGATGACCGGAGACGACGAGTTCTGCGAGGTTTTCCTCGAGGACGTCCGCGTGCCGGTGCGCAATCTGGTCGGACAGCTCAATGAGGGGTGGGCCATCGCCCAGGACACCCTGAGCCATGAGCGCGGTTCGTACACGCTCCGCCGGCGCGTGGAGTACGAGGTGGCGGTAGAGGAGGCCGTGCAAAACCTCCGCGGCCACGTCGGCGCGACCGGGACCGAGCCCCCGGACCGGGTCCTGGAGCAGCTCGGCCGGTCCTACGCGGCGGTACGGGCACTGGAGGCGCTGACCCGCCGGACCATCGACCGGCAGCTCACCGGTGACATCCCCAGCCCTTACGACTCGGTGGACAAGCTCAGCCTCAATGAGGTGGAGCAACTGCTCTACACGTCCATCACCGACCTGCTCGGACCGTTCCGTCTGGCGGCCGACCGGGCACCGTTCGGTCTCGACGGCCCGCGGTGGGTCAAGGAGCACTACTACTCCCGGGCGGCGTCCATCTACGGAGGGACGTCCCAGATCCAGAAGAACATCATCGGCGAGAGACTGTTGGGACTGCCCCGTGGCTGACGACGAGATCCTGCAGGCGGTCAGGACGTTCCTGGACCGTGACTACGCCGACGAGCGCAGGCTCGCCGCACTGCTGACCCAGGGCGAGGACCGGCTCCTGCTCGAAGAAGCGGCGGCACAGGGCTGGTTCGGGCTGGTCGCGCCCGAGGCGGACGACGGCCTCGGACTGCACCCCGCCGCTCTCGTGCCGCTGTTCCGGCTGTTCGGGCGGCGTCTGGTGACCGGCCCCCTGCTGGAGCAGATGCTGCTGCCGGGACTGCTGCTCCGCACGGCCTGCGCCGACGACGCGCGAACCCGGCTGGCGGCCACGCTGACCGGTGGACGACGGGTGGCTGTCCTGGACCCCGGTGTCACCCTCGACTGGCGCGCGGCCAACGGCTCGCCGGCCCTGGACTCCGGCCTGCTGGCCGGATCGGTGGACCTGGTGCGCTTCGGCGCGGTCTCGGACCTGTTCGTCGCGATCGTCGACGGCGGACCGGACGGCACGGCGGCGGTCCTGGTCCTCGACCGCGAGCGGCCCGGCATCACCGTCACCGGGCACCGGAGTACGGACCCCGGGGCGAGCTACGCCCGCGTGGCCCTCGACGGGGTCACGGCCGGGCCGGGCGACGTCATCGCGCGGGGCGAGGCGGCGGCGGGACTCGTGGCCGCACTGCGGAGCTGGCAGCGGGTCCTGGTCGCCGCTGAACTCGCCGGCATCGCTCGCCACGTACTCGACCTGAGCGTCGAATTCGCCAAACGGCGCGAGCAGTTCGGCCGTCCCATCGGCGGCTTCCAGGCGGTCAAGCACATCGCGGCTTCGGCCGCCCAGCGCGTGATCATGCTCGAGAGCCTCGTCGAGGCCGTGGCCGCCGACTCGACGACGCTCTCCCCGGGGGCCTTCGAGCTCGCGGCCCTGTCACTCAAGGCCGCCGCCGCCGAGGTCGGCCGCTCGACGTGCGAGGACGCCCTGCAGATCCACGGCGGCATCGGATTCACCCACGAACACGAACTGCACTGGTACTACAAGCGCGCGCTGTCCCTGCGCACCTGGTACGGGGACGAGCGGGAGGCCGCGACCGAGGTCGGACGGCGCCTGGTGTCCGCCCCGCTGTAGGGCTTGTCCGGCGGACCATGCCGCAGACGCGGGGGCTGGTGCGCCCTCCCCCAAGCTCTTCGAGCAGGGGGACCCCCATGCGCGGGGGCACCCCCGTCGCCCCCGCTCACCCGTACTGATGAGGTGCCGCCGATGTCCCGCGGCCTGATCCGCCGGACAGGCCCCAGCATGCGGGAGTCGCGCGGCCGGCCGCCCCACCACGCTCAATCCGTATGGGTGCGCGGCAGCAGGGACCGGACGGCCTGCCGGCTCAGCGTCGCCGCGATCTCGGCCGGCGACAGCGACCCTCCCGGGCGGTACCACTGGTGGATCCAGTTGATCATCCCCAGCACACCGAACACCGCGAGCCGGGGATCCAGGTCCGCGGCGATCTCGCCGGACTCCTGGCCGCTCCTCACGAGCCCGCGCAGGGACGCCTCGTAGGCGTCGCGGGTGGCGACGATGCGCTCCTGGTACTCGTCGGACAGGGCCGACCGTTCGTTGTAGAAGGCGGCCGTCACATGGAAGTGCTCCGCGGCGAACCTGGCGTGCTGGAGCAGCATGCGTTCCAGCGTCTGCAGGGGCGTGCCGCCTTCGGCCTTGGCGTTCTCGGTGAGCTCGACGAAGAACGTGTGCGCGTAGTCGGTGATGGCGAAGAGCAGGTCCTTCTTGGAGTCGATGTAGTAATAGAGGCTGCCCTTCTGCAGGCCCACCGCGTTGGCCAGGTCCTGCAGGGACGTGGCCGCGTACCCCTTCTCGTAGAACAGCCGGGCGGCCGTCTCGAAGATCTGATCGTTCTTCAACTCGGCCTTACGGGGCCGGATCTTGGGGCGAGGCCATTCCCTGCTCGTCTCGCTCATGTGACTCTTCCTCGTCCCTGGGAGTCTCTGGGGGCCTGGCGAACCCTTGCACGGTGCACGCGTTCACCATCATAATCCCGGCGGTAGATTAATTTCTGACGCTCGGTAGAACACGCGGATCGAGGAATCATATGCGGGGCATGAGCGCGGGAGCGGACGTCGAGGGGTTCCGGACCCTGTCGACCGACCTGGACGACGGGGTTCTCACCGTCACCCTCGACCGCCCGGACCGGCTGAACGCCTTCACCGTCGAGATGGCGGACGAACTCGTGACGCTGTTCACCGGGGTGAACACGCGGGACGAGGTCCGTGCCGTGGTGGTGACGGGAGCCGGCCGGGCCTTCTGTGCCGGCATGGAACTCGCCTCGGAGGGCAACGTGTTCGGGCTGGACGAGTCCCAGCGGCCGACCCTGTCCGACATGGACGACCTCGACGATCCGCGGATCCTGCGAGGCGTGCGCGACACCGGCGGCCGGGTGGTCCTGGCGATCTTCGACTGCCGCAAGCCCGTGATCGCGGCGATCAACGGCCCGGCCGTGGGCATCGGGGCGACGATGACCCTGGCCATGGACATCCGGCTGGCCTCGGAGAAGGCGCGCATCGGCTTCGTCTTCGGCAAACTCGGCATCGTCCCCGAAGCGGCGTCGACGTGGTTCCTGCCGCGGATCGTCGGCATGGCCCGCGCACTGGAATGGGTGTACTCGGCCGAGGTCCTCTCGGCGGAGGAGGCCGGGGAGGGCGGACTGGTGAGCCGTGTCGTCCCCGCCGCATCGCTGCTCGAGGAGGCACAGGACCTGGCACGCCGCATCTCGCGGAACCGGTCGCCGGTCGCCGTCGCGCTCACGCGGCAGATGATGTACCGCAACAGCGCCCTGCCGCACCCCAGGGAGGCACACCGGGTCGACTCCCTGGCGATGTTCTACACCAGCACGGCAGACGGCAAGGAAGGCGTCGAGGCGTTCCGCGAGAAGCGGGAACCCCGCTTCACCGGCAGCGCGCACACGGGGATGCCACCGTTCTACCCGTGGTGGGACGACGAGTGAGGAGCCCTGCACGGGTGGACGTGGGCGGCCGCAGGAGTGGCCGCCCACGCATGAGCGTGTGTCACCGACCCCCGTGACCGGTCACGGCCGGGACGGCGCGGTGGTGAACTCCTCCTGGAGTTCGCGGCGCAGCCGCAGGAAGCGGCGCGGGTTGTGGAAGGCGGCGACCGCGACGCGACGGCCCGCGGTGTCGGTGAAGGCGAACACGGTGCCGCGGTCGGCCCCGCCCTCCCCCGCTTCGAGCACCTCGACCGAGGACGCGAGGTCGGGGCGGCCCACCAGCTGGAAGTTCACGTCGTACTGCATGCTCCAGAAGTAGGGTGGCGCCGGCGGGCGGGCCGACTCCCGGCCGAGGACCGCCGCCGCCACCACGGCCGCCTGGTCGACCGCCGTCGTCCAGTGCTCGTGGCGTGCGGAGTCGCCGTACGCCGGCTGCTCCCACCGCGCGACGTCGCCGAGCGCCCACACCCGGTCGCCGGCCCGGCCGCGGGCGTCGCACGGCACGCCCGCGGCGTCATCGAGGCCGAGGCCGGTCAGCCAGTCGTTGTTGGGTTCGGCGCCGATACCGACGACGACGTGGGCGGCGGCGAGTTCGGTGCCGTCGGCGAGCCGGACGGCCACCGTGTCGGCCGCCTCCTGGACCGAAGTGATGGGGACGCCGGTCAGCACCCGTACGCCCCGGGCCCGGTGCAGCCGGGTGAAGCAGGCGCCGATCTCTGGACCGAGAACGGGTTCGAGAGGCGTGCCCGCGGCCTCGACGACGGTGACGTCCAGGCCTGCCCCGCACGCGGCGGCCGCCACCTCGAGCCCGATGAAACCGCCGCCCACGACGACCAGCGGGCCGCCGTCCGCCAGCGCGGTGCGCAGCCGGACGCTGTCGGCGAGCGTGCGCAGCCGGTGGACCCGCCCGTCGGGAGCGGCTCCCGGCCAGGTCCGGGCGGCGGCGCCGGTGGCCACGACGAGTTGGTCGTAGTCGAGCCGCTCGCCGTCGGCCAGGGTGACGGCTTCGGTGTCCACCGCGACGGCCCGTGCTCCGAGCACGGTCTCGATGCCGGCCTCGGAGAGCTTCGCGGGAGTGGTCAGCGCGGTGCGCGCGGTCTCCCACTCGCCGGTCAGCACCTGCTTGGACAACGGCGGGCGGTCGTAGGGGAGGTGGTGCTCGTCGCCCACCAGCCGCAGCCGGCCCGTGTACCCGCCTGCGCGCAGCGCTTCGGCGACCCGCAGCCCGGCGAGTGAAGCGCCGACGACGACGATTCCGTCGCTCATGGTCATCGATCTCCTTGGACGGCACGGTCGGGAAAGAACGGAACCAGGTGTGAAGTCATTGCCTAAGAAACCAAGCACTGTCAGAATACTGTGTCAATGATCACGGTCGGCGCAACTCCTGGCACGTGAGCTGCCTGCCGCATGCCCGACGTGGCTCATCCCTCGTGGCCCGGACGTGGAGGACACCCATGCTGAGCATGACGATCGACGGCAAACCCGTCGACACGCGCGACACCTTCGATGTCGTGAATCCGGCGACCGGTGCCGTCGAAGCGCAGGCACCCGAGTGCACGCCGGAGCAGCTCGACCAGGCGATGACGTCGGCCGCCCGCGCCCAGACGAGCTGGAAGCGGGACGACGAAGCGCGCCGGCAGACCTTGCGTGACCTGGCCGACGCCGTCGACGCCCACCAGGAGGAACTGACCGGTCTCCTGGTCCAGGAGACCGGCAAGCCGCGGGCCGTCGCCGCGGCCGAAGTCGCCTCCTCCGCACCCTGGATCCGCTACTACGCCGACCTGGACTGGCCGAAGCGGGTCATCCAGGACGACTCCACCGCCAGGATCGAGGTGGCCCACCGGCCGATGGGCGTGGTCGCCGCGATCACGCCGTGGAACGGCCCGGTCGGCATGTGGACCTGGAAGATCGCCCCGGCCCTGCGCGGCGGCAACACCGTCGTGCTCAAGCCCTCGCCGTTCACTCCGCTTTCGACCCTGCTGCTGGGCCGGATCGGCGCCGAGGTGCTGCCGCCCGGTGTCATCAACATCGTCACCGGCGGCGACGAACTCGGCAAGGCCATGACCTCGCACCCGACGCCACGCAAGATCAGTTTCACCGGCTCGATCCCCGCCGGACGGTCCGTGGCCGTCAATGCCGCCCACGACCTCAAGCGGGTCACCCTCGAACTCGGGGGCAACGACGCGGCGATCGTTCTCGACGACACGGACCTGGAGAAGACCGCCGGCACCCTGTTCGCGTTCTCAATGTTCAACTGCGGCCAGATCTGCTGCATCCCCAAGCGCATCTTCGTTCCGGCGAACCGCTACGAGGAGTTCGTCGACGCGTTCGGCGCGGCCGCGCGGGCGACGGCCGTCGGCGATCCGACCGACCCCGCCACCGCGATGGGCCCGCTGACCACCCGACCGCAGTTCGACCGGGTCTCGGAGCTGGTGTCCGACGCCGTCGCACGCGGCGCCCGGGTCGTGTCCGGCGGGAAGCCCATCGAGGGCGGCGGCTACTTCTTCGAGCCGACGGTCTTCGCCGACGTGGCGGAAGGCGTGCGGATCGTCGACGAGGAGCAGTTCGGCCCGGTGATCCCGCTGCTGAAGTACGACACCGTCGACGAAGCGGTGACACGTGCCAACGCCACCGACTACGGCCTGTCCGGCTCGGTCTGGTCCGCCGACGAGGAGAAGGCCCGGGCCGTCGCCGAACAGCTCGAGTGCGGCACCGCCTGGGTCAACTGCCACGCCATGCTGCCCTCCCACGCGCCCTTCTCCGGCGCCAAGCACAGCGGCCTCGGGGTCGCCAACGGCGAGGACGGACTGCGGTCCTTCACCGAGCAGCAGGTCATCCACACCGCGAAGGGCTGAACACGACATGCGCAAGAGAACGCTCGCCGGACTCGCGGTGCTCCCGCTGCTGCTCACCGCGTGCGGCGACGGCGGCACCGAAGGAACCTCCGACGGTCCCGTCAAGATCATGACGATCGCGTCGTTCGAGAGCCAGGTCTACTCCGTCCCGTGGCTCAAGACGGCCGTGACCGCCGCGGTGGCACGGGTCAACGACGACGGCGGCATCGACGGCCGCAAGATCGAGCTGCTGACCTGCAACGACAAGTTCGACCCCAACGAGGCGACGGCCTGCGCCCAGCGCGCCGTCTCCGAGAAGGTCGTCGCGGTCGTCGGCCCGCTCTCGCCCAACATCGGCGCCATCGCGGCCGTGATGGAGCAGGCGAAGATCCCGATCATCGGCCCGGGCGGGGCCGACGGCCAGAACGAGGCGACCAGCCCGGTGTCCTACCCCATCAACGCGACCCCGGTCGGCATGGGCGTCGGCGCCGGAAAGCTCGCGGTCGAGCGCGGCGGCTCGAACGTCGTCGTGATCGGCGGGGACAACGAGACCGCCCGCGCCGGCGCCGAATGGGCCAGGCAGGGCGTCGAGGAGGCCGGCGGCAAGGCGACCATGATCTACGCCCCGATCGGCTCGGCCGACTACTCGACGGTGGCGGCCAAGGCGATCGGCCACGACCCCGACGGGGTGTCCCTGCAGGGTTCAGGCGCCGACGCCGGCCGGATCGCGACCGCGCTGCGGTCCGCCGGCTACGAGGGCCTGATCACCGGCATCTCCTCGATGGTCACTCCGGGCGTGCTGAAGATCCTCGGCCCGGACGCCGGGAACATCGTGCTCACCTCCCGCGGCCACGCCGCGTCCGACACCTCCAACGCGGAGATCGCGGCGTTCAACAAGGCGATGAAGGCCGCCGATCCCAAGGTCAACATCGACGACATCGGCCTGAACGGCTGGCTGGCGGTCAAGCTGTTCGCCGCGGTCGCGAAGGGACACGAGAACACCGACGGCGCCTCCGTCATCAAGGCCCTCGACGCCATCGAGGAGCCGGTCGGCCTGGGTGACGCCTACCCGGACTACCGGGGTGTTCAGGATCCCCCTCCGCTGCCGGAGTACCCGCGGGTCGCCTCGTTCGAGGTCGGCACCAGCGCCGTGAAGGACGGCCGGATCGTGCCGGACGGCGGCTTCTTCGACCCGTTCGCCAAGTAGCCGCGTGCCGGCGAGGGCCGACGACGGGGCGGCTCTCGCCGGCACCCTGTGCAGAAAGGTTCATTCATGGCAGCAACCCGCAGGATCGTCGTGGTCGGGGCCGGGGGTGCCGGCCTCGCCGCCGCCCTCGAGGCCGGCCGGGCCGGAGCCGAGGTGATCCTCCTCGAAACGGCCGAGCAGGTCGGTGGCGCCACCGCCCGGGCCGGCGGCGTCGTCTACGCCGCCGACACCCCGGTCCAGAAGGCCCGCGGCGTCGAGGACTCGGTCGACGAGCTCATCAACTACTACATGACGGTCAGCCGGCACGAACTGGAGCCGCGACTCCTGCGCGCCTCGGCCGAAGGCACCCGCGAAGTGATCGGTTGGCTGGAAGAGCTGGGCATCACCTGGGAGCCTGACCGCCTGTACATCGCCGGTCTCGAGTACAAGCCGCGCGGCCACCTGCCCACCGGCGACACGCGCGGGCTCGGCCCGGCGGGCGGCGCGATGATCGTCGCCGCGCTGCTCACCGCGGTCGAGGGAAGGGACAACGTCGAGATCCGCACCGGCACCCGGTGCACCGGGCTGCTCACCGGGGACGACGGTGCCGTCACCGGCGTACGCACCGAGTCCGGCGAGGAGATTGCCGCGGACGCCGTCATCCTCACCACCGGCGGCTTCGGCGCCGCCCCCGACCTGCTCGGCGAGCACTGGCCCGAGGCCGTCGAGCACGGCGACTGGCACTGGTACCTCGGCCCCGACACCAACATCGGCGACGGCGTCCGCATGGGGCTGGCCGTCGGCGGCGAACTGCGCGGATACGGCGGCACCCTGCTCGAGACGCCGAACTTCGGCCGGCTGAACGACGCCTTCACCCCGCCCTGGGTGATCTACGTCAACAAGAACGGTCACCGCTTCGTCGACGAGACCGACACCTACTGCGTGATGCCGCACGTCATCGCCAAGCAGCCCGGGGGCACGTGCTGGGCCGTCTTCGACGAGGCCGCACTGCGGCAGGTCGCCGACAGCGGCCACGTCGACCCCTACTGCCTCGGCGTCGACCTGGAGTCGAACTGGACCGCCGCCATGCTGCGCAAGCAGATCGAGGCCGGCGTCGTGAAGTCCGGCGCCACGCTGGCGGAGCTGGGCGAGCGGACCGGCATCACCGCCGCCGGTCTCGAGGCGACCGCCGAGCACTGGAACGCCGACGTAGCCAGGGGCCACGACACGGCCTTCGAGAAGAAGGGGACGCTGGCGCCGGTCTCGACCGCGCCGTTCTACGCGGTGGAACTGCGGCCGGCCATCATCGGCATCACCTTCGCCGGTCTGCGCATCGACGACGAGGCCCGGGTGCTGGACACCGCGGGCCGCCCGATACCGGGCCTGTTCGCCGGCGGCGAGGTGGCCGGCGGTCTCGACGCCGACGTGTACGCCGGCGGCGGCACCTCCATCGGCAACGCCCTCGTCTTCGGCCGCACCGCCGCCCGCAGCGCCACCGCCGGGGCCGTGCAGTGACGCCGCCGGCGGTCCCGTCCGGCGACCGCGCCCTGCGGGAGGTCGCCGACCGCCTGGCGATCTACGAGCTCTACGCCCGTTACGCCCAGGCGGCCGACCTCGCGGACGGCGCCGCCTACGCCGACTGCTTCACCGAAGACGGCTGGACCGACATCTCCTCCTTCGGCCACACCGCCGAGTCCTTCCGGACGAGGGGACTGGACCTCCTCGACGAGACCGGCAAGGTGCGCGGCCGGGCCCGTCTGCGGGCCATTGCCACGAAGACCCCGGGCGCGCCGCTCTACCACCACCTCACCGTCAACGCCGTCGTCACCTCCTACGAGGGCGACCGGGCGACCGGCTCGGCATACTTCGTCGTGCTCGCGCCCGACGGCCGCGTCCACCAGTTCGGCCGCTACGAGGACGTCGTCGTCCGCGACACGGACGGACAGTGGCGGTTCGCCGAGCGCAGGGACCTTGCCGCGTTCAACTCAGGCACCACCCTGCCCCAGGGCTGACCCCGGCCCCCTGGAATCAGGTACAGGCACCACGACCACCGGCCCACACCCCGCGCGGGGTGTGGGCCGGTGGTCGTGTGCGGGGGAGACGGGCCGTCAGGCCGTTGCGGCGGCGGCGCCGTGGCGGACGGGGAGCGCGGTGAAGCCGTAGGTCGTGAAGTAGGTCCGGGCGGTGACCTTGCCGTCCAGGGCCAGGTCGGGCAGCCCGTCGAGGATGTACTCCAGCACGATGGTGATCTCCAGCTTCGCCAGCGCCTCACCGATGCAGCGGTGACGCCCGAAGCCGAAGGTCAGGTGACCGTGCACGCCCGGCCGGTCGGGGTCGAAGCGGTCCGGCTCCTCGAACTTCTCCGGGTCGTAGTTGCCGGCGCCGAAGGTCAGCATCACCTTCTCGCCGGGACAAATGCCCACGCCGCGCACCTCGGCGTCCTTGCGGGCGGTGCGCCCCATGTTCCACACGGGCGGGTTGATGCGCAGCGACTCGTCGATGACCTTGCCCAGCCGGGAGCGGTCGGCCTGCAGCGCGGCCATCAGACCCGGCTCGGCGAGCACCCGGTGCACGGTGTTGGTGATGCCGTCGACGGTGGTGCCGTGACCGGCCACGATGAAGACGATGCACAGGCCGAGCAGTTCGTCGTCGGTCAGCGGCGCGCCCTCGATCTCGCCCTCCATGATCCTGCCGAGCACGTCCTCGGCGGGCTTCCCGCGGCGCTTGCCGATCTCCTCCTTGACGACGGTCTCGACGGCGGCCGCGGCGCTGCGTGCGCGCTCCGGGTCGCCCGTGGAGGCCATCCACTCGTCGACGATGTCGGAGATGTGGTTCCCGTCCTGGTCGAAGCCCAGGATCGCGGAGATCGTGGAGGTGGGCACCTTGCGGGCGACGTCGAAGACGAGGTCGCCGCGCCCCCTCGCGGCCAGATCCGAGAAGGCGTCCTCGACGATCCGCTCGATCACCGGCCGGTAGCTCTCGACGGTCTTCGGGGTGAAGTACGGCACGAGGAACCGCCGCCACGGGGTGTGCAGCGGCGGGTCGACCTCTGCGAGCGGCAGCATCACCGACTTCCCGGTCGACGGGATGGTGTGGCCCTCTTCGACGGTGTAGGTCTCCCAATCGTTGGCCGCGGCGGTGATGTCGGCGTACTTCGTCAGCATCCAGAACCCGTCGCCCGCGTCGCTCCACGCGACGGGACACTTCCTCTGCACGTCCTTCAACGTCTCGAACAGGTGCGGGGCGAGGGACGGATCGGTGTTGTCCAGGTGGTACGCGTGCTCGGACTTACGGCTCTCGGTCATGGCGGATCCTTGTCGTGCGCGCTTTAACCAAACGCTGTTAGCGTAAAGTGGCGGGTGCCTTCCGACAAGAGCGGAAGGCACCCGGTACGGCGTCGGCCGCAGGTCAGGTGAGTTCCCGCAGGCGGGCCGCGACCCGGGCGCGGGCGGTCTCGTCGAGGTCGTACGGCGTGACGAGGGTGAACCGGTCGAACACGTCGGTGTAGCGCGCGGCGAGGATGTCCGCCGCTTCCTCCGGGGTGCCGACGGCGGCGAACTCGTGCAGCACCTCGTCGTCCACCGCGGCGGTCATCGCCTTCCAGTCGCCCGCACGGGACAGCGCGTGCAGCCGTTCGCCGAGCCCGCCCCAGCCGTGCGCCTCCAGCACCGGCCGGTAGGACGGGGTCGAGGCGTAGAACGCGATCTGGCTCCGGGTGGCTTCCGCCGCGGCGGAGATCTGCTCCGGTGTCGTGCCGGTGGCCACGAACGGTCCGCCGACCCGCTGGAAGCCGGGACGCGAGGACTTCTCGCGGCCCCGCCGCAGCGCCGCGAGGGTGTGCTCGCGCAGATAGCGCTCGGTGAGGAAGCTGTGGAACAGGACGCCGTCCCCGACCTCCCCGGCCACCTCGGTCATCAGGTCCCCGACGGCCGCGACGACGACCGGCGGTGTGCCGTGGCCGTGCGGGGTCGGTGTGAACATCGGCGTCATCAGCGTGTGCGTGTAGAACCGGCCCTCGAAGGCGAGGCGTTCGCCGGTCTCCCAAGCGGACCAGATGGCCCGCAGGGCGAGAACGTACTCGCGCATCCGGGCAGCCGGTTCGGACCAGGGCATCGAGAAGCGCCGGGTGATGTGCGCGCGCACCTGAGTGCCGAGTCCCAGCATGAAGCGGCCCTGCGAAAGGCGTTGCAGGTCGTGCGCCATCGAGGCGACGTTCATCGGGCTGCGGGCGAAGGCCACCGCGATGCCGGTGCCCAGGCCGATCCGCTCGGTCGCGGCGCTCGCGACGGCCAGCTGGAGGAACGGGTCGCGGTCGAGCTCGCTGGCCCAGACGGCGTCGTAGCCGGCCTCCTCGGCCGTGCGCGCCGCCGCAGCCGGATCGGCGCCCCCTTTGATGGGAAGGGCGGTGTCCACGGGCACGCTCATGCTCCTGCCTCCCTGCTGATCGCCGCGGCCAGGGCGTCCGCCCCGCCGATCCTGCTGCTCACTTCGTCGGCGACCTCGACCAGCCGGGCCGCGACCTGCTCGACCTCGGCGCCGTTCAGATGGCGGCGGAAGCCCCGCACGGCGAGGCCGAGTTCGACCTTCCGGGGGCCGAAGACGGGCGCCACGAGCATCCGGACGTCGTACGACGTGTGCGGGTCGAGCTCGGGGTCGAACTGCTCCCCGCGCAGTCCCCGCATCACGCCGTCGAGTTCGTCCACCGAGGGATGGCGCAGTTGCAGGCCGACCGCGCGTTCGAGCTGGTCGTAGTGGTCGTCGCCGATCGCCACCGACCAGCGCCGCCGCCGGGTGCGGCGCAGCGCGGCCTCACCCGCCGCGGCCCGGACCGGGTCCTCGGGGAGCCAGGCGCCGGTGCCGGCCGGGTCCCAGGCGACGAAGGCCGAGCCGACCGGGAACACGAACGGGGTGCGGTAGCCGACCCGCGAGGAGGTGTAGTCGGGGTTCGGGGAGTCGGCGATGGCGAGGCAGACCGACTGCCGGCCGGCCGTCCCGACGGCGAGGCATTCGAGGTCGAGTTCCCCGGCGAGCCGCTCCATGTGCGGCCGGGCGCGCCCGGCCAGCTCGATGAGCTCGACCAGATCGCGCTCGGGCGCGGCCATCAGCGACGGGGTCGTGAACCCCCCGTACCCGCCGCGGAAGAACACCAGCGGCGGACCCGGCCGGAGCTCGGAGAGCCGGTCGACCTCGCCGACGACGATGTAGTGGTCGCCCGCCTCGTAGCGCTGGGCGAGCGTGCAGTCGATCCAGGCGAGGGCTCCGTCGATGACGGGTGCGCCGGAGGGCGCCGGGAACCACGGGATCCCGTTGAACTTGTCGGCGCCCCTGGTTGCCATGGCACGGCACACGTCCTCCTGGTCCGCGCCGAGGATGCTGACGCAGAACCGCCCGGTGGCCTCGATCCTGGGGTAGGTGCTTGACGTGCGCGCCGGCATGAAGCCCACCAAGGGCGGATCGAGCGAGACCGAACTGAAGGACCCCACCGCCATGCCGTGGGGCCGGCCCTCCGCGTCGAGCGCCGTGATGACCGCGACGCCGGTGGGAAATTGTCCGAGGACGTCACGGAAGTAGCGCGAGTCCTGTACCGGGATGGTCGCCTGGCCGTTGCTGCTCACATCGCACCTCACTGGGACGGCAATGAGCATTAAACTAACAGCATTTGGTTCTGGGGCCAAGAGTGAGGGGGGTGCGGGGTTGGAACGGCGCCGGCCCGCAGGGCGGGAGGAGGGCCCTTGGCGTAATAACCAAATGGCGTTAGGCTGAGTTGATCCGGCCGGACCGGGCCGTTTGCGCACTCAGCGAAGGGATCGACGTGGGAGCGGTATGGCAGGCCCTGTGCGGCCGACTCGGAACGAAGTACCCGATCATGCAGGACGGCATGGGTCCGTCACCCACCACCGCGCTGGCGACCGCCGTGTCCGCGGCAGGAGGGCTCGGCTCGGTCTCCACCCCGGGCCTGCTCACCCCTGAGGCGGAACTGCGCAAGAAGCTGCGTGACCGGATGGAGCAGGTGGCGGTCGGCGCGCGGGGCGCCTTCGCGGTCAACATCCCGGTGGGAACCCTCGCCTCGGGCGAGCTGCTGCCGGCCTCCGAGACCTGCATCGACGAGGCGATCCGCATCAAGCTCGCCGGCGGTCCGGTCGGCGAGCACTTCGCCGCCATCACCACCTCGGCGGGCTTCCCCGGCGGCTTCACCGAGCGCATCAAGGAGGCCGGCCTGCTCCACTTCCACAAGGTCGGCTCCGTGCGCCACGCGGTGAAGGCGGCCGAGGCCGGTGTGGACGTCGTCATCGCCTCGGGTTACGAGATGGGCGGTCACACCCACCTCAAGCCCGTCTCCACCATGGTGCTCGCCCCGCAGGTGATCGCCGAGGTCGACATCCCGGTCATCGTCTCCGGCGGCATCCACGACGGGTACGGGCTCGCCGCGATGCTCGCCATGGGCGCCGCCGGCGTCGCCATGGGCACCCGGTTCATCGCGACCGAAGAGCACGAGTGGCACCAGAACTACAAGCAGTACATCGTCGACTCACGCGAGTGGGACGACATGACCTACCAGGGCTACTACGCGCCCAGCCGCGGTCTCAGGAACAAGGCCCTGCTGGAGGACCTGCCGGCCCTCAAGGCCACGGGCATCTCCGTCGACGAGCTCAACCAGTGGAAGGAGGACCGGGGGTACCTGGCCCAGATGGAGGGCGACACGGAGACCGGCATCGTCGTCGCCGGCCAGGTCTCGGCCGCCGTCCAGGACATCGTGCCGGTCAAGGTGCTCCTGGACCGGATGATGGACCAGGCCCTCGGTCTGCTGGAGACCACCGCCGCCTCGCTGCCGGCCCTCAAGGCCACCCGCGCCTGAGCCTGCGAGCGGTACGCCGATGGCCCGGCCCCGACGGGGGGACCGGGCCATCGGCGTCGCCGCCGCGGGCGGTCCCGCCGCCCGTGGCGGCCAGGGGGCAGCGGAACCGGGTCGGCGGGCTCGGAGCGGTGCAGCCGGGCCGGCCGCGCAGGGTCGGGTGGAATCGGGTGGGATCCGGACAGCGCAGCCGGATCAGCCGTGCCGGTCCCCTGTACCGGCCGCCGCCGTCTCCGGCAGCGGGGCGGCGCGCTCCGGGACCACCCGCGGGCCGGGGGTGAACCGGACGGGCATCGAGGTCCAGCCGTTGACCAGGGGGATCACCGGCCGGTGGACGAGACCCTCGCGGTCGACGGCGAAGTCCGGCATCCGGCGGAGCAGGGCGCGGACCACCTCGACCAGTTCGGCCTTGGCGAGGTATGCGCCGACGCAGCGGTGCACACCGAGCCCGAAGGCCACGTGCTGGTGCGCGTTCGCACGGTCGGGATCGACGGTCTCCGGATCGGGGAACACCGCCTCGTCGCGATTGGCGGAGCCGATGCCGAGGAAGAGCCGGTCGCCCGGCCGCAGCGCGACGCCGCCGAGCGTGGCCGGAGCGACGACGGTGCGGGCCGCGCCGGTGCCCGGACTGTAGAGCCGCAGAAGTTCGTCCGTGGCACCCGGGACGGCGTCGGGGTCCTCGATCAGCCGGCGGCGCAGCTCCGGATGGGCGTCGAGATGTCCGACGACGTTGGATATCTGTGCCGTCGTGGTGTCGACGCCCCCGGTGAGCAGCATGAACACCAGCTCGGCGATCAGGTCGTCGTCGATGGGCCGCCCGTCGACCTCGGCCTCCAGGAGGGCGGTGCAGACGCCCGGCGGACCGGCCCCGCGCTCCCGCCACTCGGTGACCAGCTCCCGCATCTCCCGCATCACGCCGATGATCGCCCGCGCCGAGCCCTTCCGGTGGCCGACTCCCTGGTGCAGGGCGTGCGCGTAGTGCTGCCAGCGGTCGATGGGCAGGCCCAGCAGATCGACGATGACCAGCGGCGGAAGCATGGCGCCGAGGTCGCCGACGACGTCCATCCGGCCCGACTCGATGGTGCGGTCGAGGACCCAGTCGACGATCGTGGTGAGGCGCGGGGTGTACTCGCGGACCGTGCGGGCGGAGAAGAACGGCGCGATCAGCCGTCGGTAGGCGAGGGAGGCCGGCGGGTCCATCTCCATCATCCCTAGCCGTGACGCCGTGACCGGCACGGTCGCCCCGCCCACGGTCCTGCCGTCGAACTCCAGCTCGCGCCCGGACGCGAACGTCTTCGGTTCGCGCAGTATGCGGCGGATGTCCTCGTAGCGGGTGACGGCGTAGAACCCGCCGTGCCGCGGGGAGTGCGCGACCGGACAGCCCGCGCGCAGGTCCGCGTAGATCTCCGGCCAGTGCTCGGCGAAGGCGGGGGAGTGGTGGTCGAACGGCTCGGGGGTACCGGCCGGGGCCGAGGAGTCGCTCATCGTTCCGTTCCTTCGGCCGGGCGGACCCGCTCGCCGGTCAGCAGGGGCAGTTCGCCGGTGTCGGTGCCCTCGCGCGGACCGGGGCGGTAGGTCATCGTCATCGAGTAGAAGCCGTTGGTCAGCGGGATCCGCTCGTAGGCCTCGACGGCGGTGATCCCGTACTCCGGGATGCGACGCAGCAGTTCGCCGAGGAACACCTCGGCGTTGGCGGAGGCCAGCAGCGCCCCGGGGCAGCGGTGGACGCCGCCGCCGAAGGCGAGGTGCGGGTTGGGCGAGCGGGTGATGTCAGGGGTCGCGGCGTCCGGGAAGACGTCCTCGTCGAAGTTGCCCGACGCGTAGGACAGGAGCACCCGGTCGCCGGTGCGGAACGTGTGGCCGCCGACCTCGACCGTCCGGGTGACGGTACGGGCCAGGCCGGGCGACGGCGCGTGGTAGCGCATCATCTCGTCGACCGCGGTCGGTAGCAGCGACGGGTCGGCCGCGATCCGTGCCCGGTCCTCAGGCCGGTCGTGCAGATGCTTGAGCATGTGGGCGATGGTCGCGATCGTGGTGCCCTCGCCGCCGAGCAGCATCATGTTGACGAGTTCGGTGGCCCACTCGACGCTGAGCGGCTCGCCGTCGACCACCGCGTTGTTGAGGCCGCTGATCATCCCCGGCCGGGGTTCGGCGCGCTGGCGCTCCACCTCCCTGCGGACGTCCTCCCGCATCCAGAGGGCACCCTCGGCGCGGTCCTCGGTCTGCCGGACCATCCGTTCGGCGACGTCGGCGTAGGCCGACCACCGCTCCAGCGGGATGCCCAGGATGTCGAGGATGACGATGGCCTGGAACGGCCCGGCGAGATCGGTGACGATGTCACACTCACCCTTCTCGACGATCCGGTCGATGGCCCAGGTCGCCGTGTGCCGGATCCGCTCGCGGCCCCGGGCGATGGCCTGACGGGTGAACCACGGGGTGAGCAGCCTGCGGTACTTCGTGTGCTCGGGCGGGTCCATCTCCAGGATGCCGACCCGTACGGGCTGGTGCGGGATGGCGACGCCGAGGCCCTTGTCGGTGCCGTCGGCGTGCCAGGACCGTTCCGAGGAGAATGCCTGGTGGTTGCGGAGCGCCTCGGTGATGTCGGCGTGCCGGGTCAGTACGTGGTAGCCGCCGTGGCGGTCGGAGGAGATGACCGGGCAGCCGCGGCGGGCCTTTGCGTAGATGTCCCGCCAGTGCGCGGCGTGGTCCTCGGTGGTGTGGTCGAACTGATCGGGCGTCATGTGTGCACCCCTATTAATCAATCAGTATTGGATTTAGGATGCTGGCATGCCACACAAAGGGTGTCAACGAGAAGCGACGGCGCAGGACGGGCCCATGAAGGGCCGGGTCGCCGTGATCACCGGAGGCTCGCGAGGGATCGGCCTCGGCATCGCGCGCCGTTTCCACGAACGGGGCGCACGGGTCGTGCTGTGCGCCCGCAACGCCGACGACGCGACGGCCGCGGCACAGACCCTGGACCCCACGGGTGGGACCGCGCTCGGCGCGGGCGTGCACGTCAGTGACGAGGACGCCGCCCGGACCCTGCTGGCGGACGTGCGCGAGCGCTGGGGCGCACTCGACGTGCTGGTCAACAACGCCGCCGCCAACCCGCACTTCGGGCCGACCCACACCGTGGACCACGGCCGGTGGCAGAAGATCATGGAGGTCAACCTCTGGGCCCCGCTGCGTTGGACGCAGCTGGCGCTGGAAGCGGGCCTGGGGGAGAACCGGCCCGGCTCCGTCCTGATGGTCTCCTCCAACGTCGCCGAGACCCCGGGCAGTCCGTCCGGCGTCTACGGCATGAGCAAGGCGGCCCTCAACTACCTGACCGCCCAGCTCGCGGTCGAACTCGGCCCGCGGGTACGGGTGAACGGCATCGCACCCGGCGTCGTGAACACCCGGTTCTCCGGGCCGCTCATCGCCGGGGGCGAGAAGGTCTACGGCCGCTGGCCGCTGCCGCGCTTCGGCGAGCCCGAGGACGTCGCGGACGCCGCGGAGTTCCTCGCCGGCGAGGCCGCGTCGTGGGTCACCGGGCAGGTGCTGACCGTCGACGGAGGTGCGCTGCTCGGCGGCGACGAGTTCTCCGCGCTGGAGAGTGCCTGATGCCCTCGGTGAGCACCGTCGACCACGGCGGCGGCGTCCTCGAGGTCCGGCTCGACGAGCCCGAGCGGTTCAACACCCTGGAATCGGTGATCGTCCAGGAGCTGCACGACGCGCTCGGCGCCCTGGCGCCCCGCACCGACGTCCGCGTGGTGGTGCTGACCGGGGCGGGCAAGCATTTCTGCGCCGGTGCCCACCTCCAGGGGCACGGCACCGCGCCCGGCGGCGACGGGTCGCGGGCGGTCCCGGACTGGATGTCGGTGCAGGAGCACATCGCGACGCTGGTGACCCGGCTGCGCTCGCTGAGGATGCCGGTCGTGGCGGCGGTGCAGGGCGCCGCGTCGGGCGGCGGGTTCGCCCTGGCGCTCGCCTCCGATGTCCGGGTCTGCGCCGACGACGCCCGGTTCAACGCGGCGTTCGTCAAGGTGGGCCTCTCGGCCTGCGACATCGGGGTGAGCTGGCTGCTGCCCCGGCTGATCGGCGCCTCGCGCGCCTTCGAACTGCTGCTCACCGGCCGCTTCGTGGAGGCGGAGGAGGCCGAACGGATCGGGCTGGTCTCCCGGCTGGTACCCCGGGCGGAGCTGATGGACACCGCCCTGGAGGTGGCCCGCGCTATTGCCGCGCACGCGCCGTACGGCGTCCGGATGACCAAGCAGGTGATGTGGTCGCAGCTGGAGATCTCCAGCCAGGCCGCCGGCCTCGACCTGGAGAACCGCACCCAGGTCTCCGCCGCGCTCACCGAGGACCACCGGGAAGCGGTCGCGGCCTTCCTCGGTAAACGCGCCCCGGTGTTCCACAACAGGTAGGCGTGTTCCACCACAGACAGGCGCGGGGCCCTCGGTGACGAAGTTTCCGAACCGGAGGGCCCGGTCCTTCCGCGACCACGGCCCCGGACGGGGCAGACAGGCCCTGGCCCTTCCGTGACGAAGGGCCAGGGCCTGCGTATCAGTCGAGCAGGGCGGCGGCCAGGCTGCGCGCCGTGCCCAGGGGCAGCTCGCCCGGGGCGCCGAGGATCTGCAGGCACACATGGTCCGCACCCGCGTCATGATGGGCGCGGACCCGGGCGGCGATCTGTTCGGGGGTTCCCCAGGCGATCAGGGCGTCGACCAGGCGGTCGCTGCCGCCGTTCGCGACGTCGTCCTCGGTGAAGCCCAGACGCAGCCAGTTGTTCACGTAGTTGGGCAGCTCGAGGTACATGGCGAGCGCCTCCCGTGCGGTGGCGCGGGCCGAGACCGGATCGGAGTCGAGGACGACCCCCTGCTCCGGCATCACCCGGGCGCCGGCGCCGACGGCCGAGCGGATCCGCGCCGTGTGCTCGGGCGTGACGAGGTAGGGATGCGTGCCGAGGGAGCGCTCTGCGGAGAGGGCGAGCATCTTCGGGCCCAGGGCGCCGATGATCCGGTCCTCCGGTGGCACCGGGGTGGCCGAGGCGTCCAGCTCGTCGAGGTAGCCCCGCATCTTGGCCAGCGGCCGTTCGTACCGGCCGAGACCGGACCGTTCGACCATCGGCCCGTGGCTCGCCCCGAGGCCGAGCAGGAACCGTCCGGGATGCGCCGCGTCGAGGCGGGCGAACGCCTCCGCGGACTCCGCGGGCGGGTTGACCCAGATGTTGGCGATGCCGGTCGCGACGACGGCCCGCGAGGTCGCCTCGAGGAGCACGGCGGCCGTCTCGAACGTACGGCGCAGGCCGCCCGGGTACCACAGCGCCGTGTAGCCCATGTCCTCCAGGGCGGCGGCCGCGTCGGCGACGAGAGCGCGGTCGTCGAGGCGGAACGCTCCGGCCCAGATGCCGACGGTCCGCCCCGGGGCGCGCAGTGGACGGGCACTCATGCGACGGGCTCGAACGCGGCGGCGGCGGTCCGGACGGCGCCGGCGAACGCCGCCACCTGGGCCCCGACCCGGGCGAACTGCTCGTCCAGCGCGGGGTCGACGCACCGGCCGTCGCGGAAGGCGCCGCGCTGGGCGACGACCGCCGCGCCGTACGGCGTCGGGAAGCCGCGCAGCGCGTGTGCGACGGTGCGCAGCTGGTCGATGACCGCCACGGCGGCCTGCTTGCCGTAGGCGACACCGATGCAGCCGACCGGAATCCCGTCGAGGTAGGGGCGCGGGTCGCCGGCGAGGTCCTCGGCGTAGTCGAGGGCGTTCTTGACCAGGCCCGAGACCGCTCCGTGGTAGCCGGGGCTCGAGACGATCAGGCCGTCGGCCGAGCGCAGCGCCTCCACCAGTCTCGCCGCCTGGGGCGAGCGCGGGACGCGCTGCTCGTAGAAGGGCAGCGCGATGTCGTGGGCGGTCAGGCAGAGCGTGCGGGCACCGGCGGCCGAGGCAGCCGCGAGTGCGGAGCGCAGCCCCGCCTCGGAGCTGGACTCGCCCCGCACCGTGCCACCGATGCCGACGACCAGCGGTCGTTCGTCGAGCGCATGTTCAGGCATACTCAATAAACTAACAGCGGTTGGTTCGAGCTGGCAAGAATCAGCGCACGGCCATCGCCTCCGGGTTCCGCCGGACGGCGCGCCACATCACGCCCGAGGCACAGGCGGTGGCCGTCAGCATGGCGCCGGCCATCGCGGTGCCGTCGGCCCCGCCAAGACCCACGACGGGCGCCACGAGGCTGGCGACGGAGAACTGCGTGAACCCCATCAGCGCGGCCGCGGTGCCCGCCCGGTGGCCCTGCCCGTTCAGCGCAAGCGCCTGACTGTTCGGCATGCTCAGCCCGTACCCGGCGACCGACAGCGCGAGCACCGCGACGACGGCGCCGAGCGGCGCCTCGCCGAAGGCCAGCAGCGGCAGCAGCAGCGCCGAACTGAACAGCCCCAGCACGGTGGCGAAGGTGAGTACGTTCGCCGGTCCGAAGCGCCGGATGAGCAACGGGTTCACCTGGGCGAGCAGCGTCAGCCCGACCGCGTTGGCGGCGAAGAGCAGGGCGAACTGCTGCTCGCTCAGCCCGAACCGGCCCTGCAGGACGAACGACGCCCCCGACACGTAGCTGAAAAGGGTCGAGAACATCAGCCCTCCGACCAGGATCAGCGCGAGGTACGTCCGGTCGCCCAGCAGCGCCCGGTACGACGCGCGGACGGCCGTGAAGGTGGGCCGGCCGCGCCGCTCGGGCGGCAGTGTCTCGGGCAGCGAGGTCGCGGCCACCACGAGCAGGACCGTGCCGAGACCGGCGAGCGCCAGGAAGATGAACGGCCACTCGGCGACCGCGAGCACACCGCCGCCGATGGTGGGCGCGAGCACCGGGGCCACACCGATCACGAGGAACATCCGCGACATCACCCGCGCGTAGGCCGAACCCGCGAACAGATCGCGCACGGTGGCCATGGACACGACCGCGACCGCCGCGCACGACAGCCCCTGAAGCAGCCGGGTACCGGCGAGCAGATACGGGTCGTGGGCGGCGAAGCACAGCAGCGAGGCGACGATGTGGCCGGTGAGCCCCACCAGCACCGGGCGGCGGCGGCCGAAGACGTCGGCCAGCGGCCCGGCGACCAGCTGGCCCAGGGCCAGTCCCACCAGCACACCGGTGAGGGAGAGCTGGATCTGCGACGGCGCCGCGTCCAGGTCGCGGGCCATCTCGGGCATGGCCGGGAGGTACATGTCCATCGTGAAGGGCGACACCGACATCAGGAGCGCGATGACCACCACCACACGGGTCGCGCCCGCCTCCGAGAGGGCCGACGCGACCGGCGCCGGGCCCGGGCCGGGAGGAGCCCCCGCTGAGGGGGTGGTGTTGTCGTCGGTCACTGGGCACGGTCCTCTCCGTACGATGGGATGATGGTCGGGAACGAACGGGGCCGAGGGGGTCGCCGGAACTGACGTAGAATCAGAAACGGACAAAGAGGGCCCCCCGCGCCTGGTGGCAAACAGCCGAACGTCGATGGATTAAGGTGCATTGAGGACGTGGAGCCCGGAGACGAGGAGAGCCCCCCATGGCCCGACCGAAGATCCCGCTGATCTCGCGCCGCAAGGCACTCGAAGCGGCGCTCGAGATCGTTGACGGCGAGGGTCTCGACGCTCTGAGCATCCGGCGCCTGGGTGAGGCCCTCAAGGTCAACGGCGCCTCGCTGTACCACCACTTCCGCAACAAGGACGAGATCCTGGTCGGCGTCACCCAGCTCGCGCTGGCCGACGTGGCCGCCCCGCGCACCGAGAACGAGAACTGGCGGGTCTGGCTGCCGCTCAACGCCTACCGCACCCGCCAGGCGCTGATCTCGCACCCGGAGCTGATCCCCGTGATGCTGCGCCGCGCGCCGCTGGGCATCGGTCTGACGGAGGTCGAGGCGAGTGTGCAGCGGCTGCAGGCCGAGGGCGTGCCGCTGCCGATGATCGCCCCGCTGATGGAGAGTCTGGAACTGCTGGCGATCACCAGCGCGTTGCAGGAGACCGGCATGACCGGGTCCATGGAGGACGAGGACGGCGACGTCGCCACCCCGTCGCTGCACGCGGCCCACGAGGCGCGCGGTATGAGCTCCGAGGAGCTCTTCCAGGTGGCGGCCTCCTCGATGCTCTCGATCATCGAGAGCACGATCCAGCTGAAGGAGACGCGGCTCGCGGCCGAGCGGCTCTCCGAGGCCTGAGCGCCCGGAAAGCCGCCGGCGGGGACGATGGGTGTGGGCACGAGGACATCCCGTCCCCGCTGTGCGCGGGGCGGCGTCCGCGCCCTCCTCCAGGGGTGCGCCGTACATCCGGCGGACGTCAGCCGACGAGATGGAGACCGTCCCGGCCGGGGACCGTTCCAGCGGGCTCCGTGGCGGAGTCGGGTGAGGCCCCGACCCCGAGGGGCAGACCGGCCTCGACGGTGAGCAGGTGCAGCGGCCAGTTGCCGACCTGCCACACGCCGGCGGTGTGGAGGGCCGACTTGTAGCTGCCGCGCAGATGCGCGAGCGCCGCCTCGGCGGAGGGCGCGTTCATGGACAGGCGCACCGTGGCGGTGTCGGCGGTGATGACGACTTCGGGAAACATCCAGTCCAGGCCCGCGCGCACGAACTCGGTGACGGCCTCGGGATCCGCCACGGCCGGCAGGAAGGCCGGCTTCGTCGCTCCGAACCTGGCGGTGTACATCGACCAGCCCATGAGCCTGACCTCTCGTGTGTGGTGCCCCGCGGCAGCGGGCGGGGGAAGAACCGGCAACGTGCTGAGGGGGCCGCGCCGCCGCAGGGCGGCGGATGCGGCCGGCCGCATCCGTGCTGGGGTCCGTCGTCCGGGTCGGGCCCGATCCGAACGGAATCGGGCCCGACCCGGACGACGGACGCCGGACGCGGCCGGGGAGGGTCACTCCGAGGACGCCGCCTCGATGATGCGTCCGTCCGGGAGGTAGATGACCCCCGGGTAGTCGGGCATGGAAGCGGGCTCGTCGTCGGCGAGCAGTTCCAGCGCCTCTGCCTTGTCGTCGTCGTTCAGCGGACGGGTGTTGGTCGTGAACTCGACCATGTTGCCGTCCGGGTCGCGGGTGTAGATCGATGTGATGAACTCGTGGACGACCTCGCTCACCTTCTGGCCGTGGGACAGCCAGTGCTGCTTCTTCTCCTCCAGCTCGGTGAGGTCCTTGACCTCGAAGGCGATGTGGTTGATCCACCAGGGCAGGCCGAGTCCGACGGAGATCGAGGGGTCCCAGCCCTCGGGCAGCTCGACACCGTTCAGGTGGAGGTCCCAGAGCACGAAGTACGAGCCGGAACCCTTGGCGGTCTCGTAGAACACGTGCTTGGTCCAGCCGGCCTTGGATCCGCCCATGGCCTGGCGCTTGACGATCTTCACGAGCTCAAAGCCCATGACCTCGGTGTAGAACCTGTGCGACACGTCGAAGTTCTTCGGGGTGATGGCCAGGTGGTGAATCACGGCCCCTCCTCGTGGTGGAAGACGTTCCCGAAACCGGGGGGTGCGCTTCCACGGTGGCTCACCCAACGGTGATTGTCAAAGGCTTGACGTGTGAACGCTGCTTGTTGAAGCCTTGACGTGTGTCGCGAGTCACGTCAGCATCTGCCCATGTCTGACCAGATGACGGCCGATCCGGCCGGTACCACCGCTTCCGTGATCAGATCCGTGGCTCTCGTGCGTCGGAGTAAAACCCTCGACTGGGCGGAGTTCTCCCGCCACTGGCGCGAGGAGCACGCAGCGATCGCCCGCGGGCTGCCCGGCATGGTGGGCTACACGCAGGGCCACGCGATTCCCGGGGAGCAGCCCGTCGATCGCCCGCCGGCCTGGGGGTACGACGGCGTTCCGCTGGCCTCCTTCCCGGACCTCGCGGCCATCGGGGCGCTCAGGGCGCACCCGGACTACCACGGCCGCGCCGTGCCGGACGAGGCGCGGTTCACCGACCGGTCCAGCATGGCGGCGGTCCTGCTGGCGCACTGCTTCGGCGAGGCGCCGGCCCCGGCGCCCGAAGGGCGCACGCTGATGGTGTTCGCGCGCACGGGCGGTGCCGACGAACGGGCCGGCCGGGCGTTGGCCGGGGCCCTGAGTGCCGTACCGGGGGCGGGCTCGGCCCTCGGGCGCCGCTGGAGCACGGCGCTGGACGCCGACCCCGGGCTCTCGCCGCGGGGTGCGGCCGACCGGCCGTACGACGGCCTGCTGGAGGTCTGGTTCCCTTCCGCCGCCCCGGCCACCCGGACCGCGCAGGCGGTGGCGGCAGATCCGGCGCTCCTGCCGGTCGAGGTGTTCTGTCTGGTGGTGCGGGAGAACCGGGTCGTCTGACCTGCGGATCCTGCGGACGGTGGAAGTGCTGTCACAGTCGTTGACCCCATAACCAGATGCTGTTAGGTTTTCGCCCGTTCGGCCACGTGACCGAGGGCGTACGACGGCTCGAGATGCCGCACCCCCACTTCGATCACCAGCGAGGGAGCACGAGTGGTCACTCATCTGACGGACTGGGTCACTTACAACGCACGCCGCCACGGGCCCGAGATCGCGGTAGAAAGCCTCGACTCCGGCCGGCAGCTCACCTGGAGCCAATTCGAGGACCGGGTCGCCCGGCTCAGTTCGGTCCTGGTCGACCTCGGCATTCGGCGTGGTGACCGGGTAGGACTGATCGCGGACGACGACTGGCGCGTCCTGGCCCTGCAGTTCGCCTGCATCCGGACCGGCGCGGTCTTCGTGCCGTTCAACTGGCGGCTGACGGTCAACGAGATCGCCGTGCTCTGCGAGGACGCCGAGCTCGGACTGCTCATCCACGACGTGACCTGGCAGGACACCGCCACCAAACTCGGTGAGCAACTGGGCGTGCCGCTGGCGGGCTGGTCGTGCACCGATGTCCGCAACGACATCGACGCCCTGATGGACCGGGCGGCTCCGATCCGCGGCACCGGCCCGTATTCGGGCGAGCAGACCGCCCAGATTCTCTACACCTCCGGCACCACCGGCCTGCCCAAGGGTGCCCTCATCACGCTCGGCGGACTGGCCTGGCACGCGCTGAACGTCCAGCACGACATGTGCATCGGCAGCCCGCCCGCCCGCTACCTCAGCGCGCTGCCGCTCTTCCACGCGGCCGGCCTCAACGCGATCGTCAACCCGACGCTCATGGCCGGCGGCCGGATCAGCGTCCTGCGCCGCTTCGACCCGGCCCGGGTCGCCGAACTGCTCGGCGACAGCAGCCACGGATTCACCAACTTCAACGCCGCCCCGGTGATGTACCGGATGGTGATGGAGCACGCCTCCGACTCGGCCGACTTCTCCCACATCCGGGCCGGCATGGTCGGTGGTGGCGCGATCCCGGCCGACGTCGGCGCCTACTTCAGCGAGCACGGCCTCGAACTGCAGGCCGGCTGGGGCGCCACCGAGATGGGGCCCAGTATGACCCTGATGCCGAAGACGTCGCGGGTGGAGAAGGCGCACACGGTCGGGATGCCCGTCCAGCACGTCCAGATCCGCGTCGTCGACCCCGCCACCAACGAGGACGTCACCCCGGGAGAGGTCGGCGAGGCATGGGTCCGGGGCCCCTCCGTCTCGCCCGGCTACTGGCGCCGTGACCCCGAGGCCGACGAGGCCACCGCGGCGGGCTGGTTCAAGAGCGGCGACGCCGTCTCGGTCGACGAGGACGGCTTCGTCGCCCTGCGGGGCCGCTTCAAGGACATGTACAAGTCCGGCGGCGAGAACGTCTTCTGCGCCGAGGTCGAGCGGGTCATCACCAGCCACGGCAGTGTGCAGGACGCGGCGGTCGTCGGGATGCCGCACGAGAAGTGGGGCGAGGTCGGATACGCCGTGGTGGTCCCCGAAGCGGGCCGCACGGTCGACGAGTCCGACCTGATCGCACACGTGGCCTCGCGCCTGGCCAAGTACAAGGTGCCGACGAAGGTCGTCGTCGTCGACGACTTCCCGCGCAACGTCACCGGCAAGATCCAGAAGAACGTGCTGCGCGACATGCTCGGCTGACACCACGCACCGCGGCACCACCGCACCCGCCCCTCCGAGGCGCGACCTGGACCGCGGAACCGCAGGAACTCAGAAGCCGCAGGAATTCAGAAACCACAGGAACCCAGAAACCACACGCACCACACCACAGCAGGACCCGGCACGAGAGGGACGTACGTGAGCGCCAAGCATCTTCATGAACAGGCCGAGCAGGCCGAGCGGGAGCTGGACCTGGTCTGGCAGCCGCTCACGATCAAGAACGTCACGCTGCGCAACCGCATCGTCCGGTCCGCGCACGGCACCGGTTTCGCCCGCGGCCCGGTGACGGAGACCCTGAAGGCCTACCACATGGAGCGCGCCCGGGGCGGCGTCGCCCTCAGCTTCGGCGAAGGCGGTCAGGTCCACTGGAGCTCACCGGGCTTCCTGGACCTGACCACCGATGACATCATCGAGGGCCTCGCCGACCTGGCGTCGTCCGTGCGGGCCGAGGGCATGAAGCTGTTCCAGCAGCTCATGCACGGCGGCCCCACGCTCTACGCGCACGACGGCTCGGCCCCCTGGGCGGCCTCCGCAGTGCCGGACCCGGTTCTGGGCCTGGTGCCGCACCCGATGACCAAGAACATGATCGACGAGGTCGTCGAGGGCTTCGCCGCCGCGGCGGGCCGGGTCCGGCAGGCCAGCCTCGACGGCGTCGAACTGCACGGCGGGCACAGCTACCTCTTCAGCTCCTTCCTCTCCCCGGCCACGAACCACCGCACCGACGAGTACGGCGGATCCCTGGAGAACCGTTCGCGGATCCTCGTCGAGGCACTGCGCGCGGTCCGGGACCGGGTCGGCCCCGACTTCGTCGTCGGGGTACGGCTCTCGCCCGACGGCGCCGACCACATGACCACGGGCGACGACATCCGGCAGGTGATCGGGCGGCTGGAGGCCGAGGGCCTGGTCGACTACCTCAACGTCTCCTACGGCAGCCACTACCGCCGGTCAAAGCTGATCGGCGTCACCCGCGAACCGCGGAACTACATGGTCAGGCAGGCCACCGGGGAGATCACCAAGCAGGCCACGCTCCCCACCATGGTCACCGGCCGCGTCCTGTCCCTGCACGACGCCGAGGAGATCCTGCGCAACGGGGAGGCCGACATGGTCTCCATGGTGCGCGCGCTCATCGCCGACCCGCACCTGGTCAAGAAGACGCAGGAGGGACGCGCCGAGGAGATCCGCCCCTGCATCTCCTGCAACCAGGCGTGCGCCGGCGGTCTCACCAGCCGCGGCCTGATGGGCTGTGTCGTCAACCCCGCCTGCGGTCACGAGAGCAAGCGCGGCGACCACGTGCTCACCATCAGCCCGCGCCGCCGCACCGTCCTGGTTATCGGCGGCGGCCCGGCCGGCCTGGAGGCCGCCCGCTCCTGCGCGCTGGCCGGTCACCGGGTCGTCCTGCACGAGCGCGCCGACCGGCTGGGCGGCCAGCTCAGGCTGATCGAGAAGTCCCCGTCCCGTTCCGACGTGGCCTCGCTGTTGCCCTACTACGAGTCGGAGCTGGCCCGCCTCGGCGTCGAGGTCGTCCTGAACTCCGCGCTCGACTCCCGCGAGGCGGTGGACGCCATCGGCGCCGACCGCGTGGTTGTCGCGACCGGAGCCACCCCACGCCGGGACGGTTTCCAGGCATGGCGGCCCGCGGACGCCCCGGCGAGTCAGGCCGGCGTCGACGTGCTGACCGGCTGGGACGTCCTGAACGGCGCCGAGATCACCGGTCCGGTACTCCTCGTCGACGAACTCGGGCACTACGAGGGCATCGACGTCGCCGACACCCTCGTCCTGGCCGGCCACCAGGTGCACCACGTCACCCGCTTCTCGAACCTCGCCGCCAACATCCCGGTGGCCTACGACTACGCCGCCGGCCCGCACGCCGAGGAGCTGTACAAGGGCGACTACGAGCTGCACACGCGCACCCTCGTGCATGCCGTCGAACCGGGCAGGGCCACCGTCGCACCGATCGCCGCCCCGAACCGGATCCAGGAACTGCAGGTGAACACCTTCGTGTTCATGTCCGGCGCGGTGCCCGCCCACGCCCTGACGGCCGAACTCGAGGACATCCCCGAGCTGTACGTCATCGGCGACGCGCTCGGTCCGCGCACCCTGGAACCGGCGATCACCGAGGGCTCCCTGGCGGCGGCCCGGTTCGAGGAGGGCTGGCAGCGCGCGACGTGGGTGCGCTACTCCGGCGGAAGCTCCGTCTGACGAAAGGGCATCATGGCACTCGAGCACGTGCTCTCGCCGCTCCGCCTGGGGCCGCTGACGGTCCGCAACCGGGTCGCGACGACCGCCCACATGACCGGGTACGCCGAGAACGGGCTGGTCTCCGACACCCTTGTCGAGTACCTGACCGCCCGGGCGCGCGGCGGCGTCGGCCTGCTGATCACCGAGGCCGGCGCCGTGCACCCGACGTACCGGCCCGCGTCGTACCGGCTCTACCGGGACGACGTCGGGCCCGGTCTGGCCCGGCTTGCCGCGGCCGTGCACGCGGAGGGGGCCGTGCTGATCGGGCAGGCCAACCACGGCGGGGCGGCCTCACCGCCGCTGCCCGACGGCCGTCCGGCGTTCTCCGCCTCCGACAACGACGGTCTCAACGGGGCCCCGGCCCGGGCCATGACGCACGCCGAGATCGAGGAGATCCAGGACGCTTTCGTGCGTGCCACGCGGGTGATGTCGGACGCCGGGCTCGACGGCTGCGAGGTGCACGGCGCCCACCACTACCTGGTCAACCATTTCCTCTCGCCGCTCTACAACCGGCGCGAGGACCGGTACGGCGGGAGCTTCGGCAACCGCCTGCGGTTCCTCGCCGAGATCCTGGAGGGGATGCGGGCCGCGACACGGCCGGGATTCGTGCTGGGCGTGCGGCTGAGCGCGGACATCGGTCCGGGCGGCATCGACTCCGAGGCGATGCTCGCGATCGGCCGGGCTCTGCAGGACCGGGGCCTGGTCGACTTCGTCGGGTTCTCGCTCGGCGGCCGGACCCCCGAGGCCTTCCCGCTGATGACCGGCGGCATGGAACGGCCCGCCGGTTACGAGCTGCCCTGGAACGAGCTGCCGTCGCGCGGTCTGACGCTGCCCACCCTGGTCACCGGGCGCTACCGCACTCTGGAGGAGGCCGACGAGGCCGTCGCCTCGGGCACTGCCGACCTGATCGGCATGACCCGGGCCCACATCGCCGACCCCGAGCTGGTCCGCAAGACGATGTCCGGCCGGGCCGCCCGGGTACGGCCCTGTATCGGCTGCAACGAGTGCCAGCGCTCGATCATCACCGAGGGCTCGGTCCGGTGCGCCGTCAACCCGTCCCTGCCCGGCGCCGGCACCACGACCGACCTGCCGCATCCCACCCGGCGGGCCCGCCGGGTCACCGTCGTCGGCGGCGGCCCGGCCGGTCTGGAGGCCGCCCGCGCTGCGGCCCTGGCCGGGCACACCGTGACCCTGTTCGAGGAGACCGAGGAGCTGGGCGGCATCGCCCGCCGCGCGGCGCGTGCGATGCCGAACGCGCCGGGCATGCTCGACGCGATCGCCTGGTCCGAACGGGAGGTGCGCGGCGCGGGCGTCGACGTACGGCTCGGCACGCGCGCGAGTGCGGAGACGGTGCTCGCCACCGTGCCCGACGTGGTCGTCGCGGCCACCGGATCGGTGCCGCGGCAGGGGGCCCGCCAGACGGCGCGGCCCGGTGCGACCGTGGCGGGCGCGGACCTGCCGCACGTGGTGTCCTCGCGGGACGTCCTCGCGCTGACCACCGTCCCCGAGACGGCGGTCGTGGTCGACGAGATCGGTGAGTACGAGGCGCTCGGCGTGGCCGAGCTGCTCGTCGAGGCGGGTGCGCACGTCACCTTCGTCACGCCGTTCGCCTCGGTCGGACTGCCGGTGGACGCCACCGGACGCGCGTCGACGGCGCTCGGCCGGCTGCGCGCCCACGGCCGGTTCACGGCGCTGCCGCTGTCGATGGTCGTCGCGATCACCACGGCCTCCGTCGACATCGAGGACCTCCTCGGGCACACCGTGTCCACGCACGATGCGGGCCTGGTGGTGATGGTGACCCGCGCGACGCCGTCCCGGCCCTCCTGGGCGGAGGATCTGGGGGTCCCGGTGGAGTACGCCGGCGACGCGGTCCTCCCGCGGTCCTACCGGACCGCCGTGCGGGAGGGGTACCTGGCGGCGACGCGGATCGAGGAGCTCTGCGGCACGGCACGTCCGGCGCGGGGCGCGACAGCGGAGGTAAGGGCATGACGAAGCCGTCGGGCACGATGAGTGCGCCGGAGGAGGCGGCCGGGCCGGTCCAGGTGGTCGAGGTCGGCCCCCGCGACGGCCTGCAGAACGAGGCGACGATCCTCGCCACCGAGGACAAGGTCCGCTTCATCGAACTGGCGATCGCGGCCGGGGTGCGCCGGATGGAGGCGGTCTCCTTCGTCCGCCCGGACGCCGTGCCGCAGATGGCCGACGCCGAGAAGGTGATGGACCAGGTGCCCCGGCGTGACGACGTGTCGTACATCGGGCTGGTGCTCAACCGGCGCGGCTTCCTGCGCGCCCTGGACTCCGGCGTCGACGAGATCAACCTGGTCGTCGCCGCCAGCAACTCCTTCAACCTGCGCAACCAGAACGCCACCACCGACGCCCTCGCCGCGATGGTGGAGGAGGTGCTCGGGCTCGCCGGCTCGGCCGGGATGCCGGCGTCGGTGACGATCGCGACCGCGTTCGGCTGCCCCTTCGAGGGCGAGGTGGCGCCCGACACGGTCGCGGCTCTCGTCGCGCGGGCGTCGGCCGCCGGCGCCCGCGAGATCGCGCTGGCCGACACCATCGGGGTGGGCGTGCCGCATCAGGTGCGCGAACTCTTCGGCACCGCCCGCACATTGACCGACGTGCCCCTGCGCGCGCACTTCCACAACACTCGCAACACGGGCTACGCCAACGCCGTGACCGCCCTGGACCTCGGTGTGAACATCCTCGACTCGAGCATCGGCGGCATCGGCGGCTGCCCCTTCGCGCCGCGGGCGACGGGCAACATCGCCACCGAGGACCTCGTCTACCTCCTCGACCGCTCGGGGGTCACCACCGGCCTGTCCGTCCCGGCGCTGGTCGACGCCGCCGGGTTCATCGGCGGGAAGCTCGGCAAGGAGGTCCCCTCGATGGTGTCGAAGGCGGGCGGTTTCCCGCAGAAGGAGGCGTCATGACGTCCGAGCGGCCCCGGGTCCCGGCCAGTCACCTCGACCTGACGAAGGCGATGACCGCCACCCTGTCCACGATCGGCCCGGGTGGGGTCCCGCAGGTCACGGCCATCGCGTTCCACTACGACGAGAGTGACGGACTCTTCCGCATCTCGCTCAACGACGCCCGGCAGAAGGCCCGCAACCTGCGGCGGACCCCGCTGGCCACGCTGTTCGTCATCGACCCGGAGAACAGGTTCCGGACGCTGGAGGTCCGTGCGGACGTCGAGCTCGAACCCGACGCCGACTTCTCGTTCGCGGCCGAGGCGGGGGCGAAGTACGGCCATGACTTCCACGACCTGGATGCGCCGGGCGAGACCCGCAGCAAGGTCACCTTCCGCCCGCGGCGGATCGTCGCGACGGATCTGACGCCGGGCTGAGACCGGCCCGGCCGGCGTCTGCCGGGCCCCGGGGTGACGCGGAGTCCAGCCCGCGGTCACCCCGGGGCCCGGTTCCCTTCGTGCGTCGCCCGCCCAGGGCGTGCGGTCCTGCCTGTCGCCGGACCGGCTACGGAGTTCAGCCTGTCGCCGACCGGGCGCGGAGCCCTGCCCGCAGCCGCCCCGGGAAGTCGCCGGCGTCCTGCGCGTCACTGGCGACTCCCCGGGGCACCGGAACGGCCCCGGTCAGCGACCGCGGGCGTCCGCCTGAAGCGACGGCATCCTGGGGTGCGGCATCGGGTGCGCCATGTCGACGGGGGTGTCCGGCGCCTGCCGGCGGACGAGGTCCCGGGCCTGGTCCCACGCGGCCAGCAGCCGGTCCTCCATGGCGTAGTCGAACCGGGCGTTGTACGTCGGGTAGTCCTCGGCGGTGACGGGGTTCTCGGTCAGCCAGGCGACGGTCTCGGCGAGGGCGTCGGCGGCCGTGACGACCTCGCGGTAGCCGAGCAGCCGCTTGGCGCGCGAGGCGTCGACGAGGACGTGCGGCCGGGCGGTGGGGGAGAGCAGCTCACCCATGGCGGAGGGGGCGAGTTCGGACGGGATGCCGACGAACTCCATCTCCGCGCCGAGCAGCATGGCGATGCTCTCGGCCCACTGGCGGGTGGTCTGCTGGTCGTCGTCGGCGACGTTGAACGCCTCGCCCGCGGCGGCCGGGTCGCCGACCGCGCACAGCAGCACCTCGGCGGCATTGCGGGCGGCGCACCGGGTCACGATCCACAGTCCGGCGTCGGGGAGGATCATCCGGCGCCGGCCGTCCGCGATCCGCTTCATGACGGCCCACTCCCACGGCACGATGTTGCGGGGCCCGTAGATCTGGGAGTAGCGGACCATGGTGGCGGCGTAGGCGCCCTTGGCGCCGAGCCGGAACACCTCCCGCTCGGCGGCCACCATCTTCGCCGCGAAGGGCGCCACCGGCTCGTAGGCGTCGGCGAGGGTGCCGTCCTCGCGGGCGAGCAGCCGCATCCCGTAGGGCCGGGTGGCGTCCGGTTCGAAGAAGCCGCGGTAGACGGGGACGCCGCCGACCCCGATGAACTGCCCGCACTTCCCGGCGAACGCCTGCGCGACCGTCCTGAGCCGTCCGTACGTGGCCAGGACGACGTCCCAGGTGCGGGTGCCGATCGCCGCGTCGAGGGTCTCGCGGAAGTGCGGGTCGGCGTGGATGTGGCGGACGTCGGGCAGCCCCGGCGGTTCGTGGACCCCGCGGTGGAGGATCTCGACGTCGTACCCGCGCTCCAGCAAGCCCGAGATCAGGTGCGGCCCGGTCGGACCGGTGCCGCCGATGACGAGTGCGGTAGGGGAGGACTTCATAACCATACGCTAATTGGTTTACGCTGTGGGCGCCACTGATCCCCCGCATCGGTGCAGACCGCAGGAGGAGCCATGCCAGGACCGCTGAGCGGGTTGTCGATCGTCGAACTCGGCGGTCTCGGCCCGAGCGCCTTCGCCACCATGCTGATGGCCGACCTCGGCGCGGACGTGATCCGCGTCGACCGGGCGCGGGCCGCGCACGGCGGGGTCGAGGCCGCTGCCGAGCCCAGGTTCGACCTGCTCAACCGTGGCAAGCGGTCCCTCGCCCTGGACCTGAAGAAGTCCGAGGCGGTGGAGATCGTCCTCCGGCTCGTCGAACGGGCCGACGCGCTGACCGAGCCCTTCCGGCCCGGCGTTGCCGAACGGCTCGGACTCGGCCCGGACGAGTGCCTGGCCCGCAACCCCAAGCTGGTCTACGCCCGGATGACTGGCTGGGGCCAGGAGGGACCGCTCTCCGCGACCGCCGGCCACGACATCAACTACCTCGCCCTCACCGGAGCCCTGCACGGCATCGGCAGCGCCGGCGGGCCGCCGCAGATTCCGGTCAACTACGTGGGCGACTTCGGCGGCGGCGCCACCTACCTCGTCATCGGACTCCTCGCCGCGCTGCGGGAGGCCGCGGTCAGCGGTACCGGACAGGTCGTCGACGCCGCGATCGTCGACGGCGTCTCCCACCTGCTGTCCAGCACCCACGCGATGTACGCCGGAGGCATGTGGCAGGACCGCCGCGGGGTGAACGTCCTCGACGGCGGCGCGCCCTTCTACTCCGTCTACGAGTGCGCTGACGGCGGGTACGTCGCCGTCGGCGCGGGCGAGGGGAAGTTCTACGCCGAACTGCTGCGCCGGCTCGGCCTCGACGACGACCCGCGTCACCAGCTCGACGAGTCCCGCTGGCCGGACCTGCGCCGCCGGATGGCCGCGGTCTTCGCCACCCGCACCCGCGACGCGTGGGCGGCGGAGTTCGAGCAGACCGACTGCTGCGTGACCCCGGTACTCGGCCTCACCGAGGCCGCCGACCACCCGCACATCCGGTCCCGGCGGTCGCTGCGCAGGCACGACGGCGTCCTCCAGGCCGGTACGGCACCCCGATTCTCGGGCTCCGAGCCGCACGACCCGACGCCGCCGCCGCTGCCGGGACAGCACAGCCACGACATCCTCACCTCCCTCGGGCTCGACGCCGGCCGGCTCGTCGAGACGGGTGTGGTGAGTGCAGGCCCCGCACCGCAGGACCCGACGAAGGAGCACCGATGACCAGAGCAGTGATCGACACGAGCAAGTGCGTGGGCCACGGCCAGTGCGCGATGATGGCGCCCGACGTCTTCGACCTCGACGCCGGCGGCTACGCCGAGACCCTCGTCGACGAGCTCACCGGCGACCAGCGCCGGGACGCCGAGACCGCGGCCATGGCCTGTCCCGAGCAGGCCATCCGTCTCGAGGACTGAGTGGGTTCTATCCTTCTCGGCGTGAACTCCCCCGACGGCCAGGCGCAGCCCACCTTCCGCGACGTCCTCCGGGCCCGGCTCGTCGAGCAGGACACCGTCCCGCCCGACGCCGCCGACCGCACCGACCTGGTCTTCAACCTGACCAAGTTCTTCAACCGGCTCGGACAGGACGCCGAGTCGGTGCACCGTCGGCTGGGCTGGAGCTGGGCGGGGTTCCGCTTCATGAACCTGCTGTGGGCTGCCGGACCCCTCGAGGCCCGGCAGCTCACCCGGCTCTCCGGGGCCTCGCGGGCCGCCACCTCGGCCGTCCTGAACACCCTGGAGCGCGACGGCCTGATCCGCCGCGACCGCAGCGAGACCGACCGCCGCCAGGTGCTCGTCTCGCTCACCGACGAGGGTGCCTCCCGGCTCCTGGAGGGCCTGCGCGCCCAGGCCGAGCGGGACAGGGCCTGGTTCGCCGTGCTCTCCCCCGAGGAGCAGCGGCAGCTCGGCCACCTCCTGATGCGCCTGGCCGACCAGCCCACGCCGTGACGCGGAGCCGGTCCACGGCGTGAGGCGGGGTCGGTTCGCACTGTGACGGACGCAGGGCCCGTCCACGCGGTCACGCCGTCATGCCGGCCCGCTCACGCGAACCGGTACGACCGACCGTCGCGCGTGCGCCGGAAAAGCCCGCCGAAACCTACGCACACCAGTAACCAATCAATGCTTGTTTAAGCCCCTCGTCCTGTGTCACAGTGAGCCCGATCGCGACTGCGGTCCGCAACGGACGGACGCCGCGATTCGATTCCCGCGAGGACAGGGAGCACGATGACACACGTCCAGGAGAAGCTCCGTTCGCACCCGAGCCCCGGACACCGGACGGACCTGGCCCACCTCCACCGCGAGATGCTGCGCATCCGGATGTTCGAGGAGCGGGCCGCCGCGTTCTACCGCGACGGCATGATCCGCGGGTTCGTGCACCTCTCGGTCGGTCAGGAGGCCGTGCCCGTCGGGACCGCGGCAGCCCTGCGGCCCGACGACGTGATCACCTCCACCCACCGGGGGCACGGGCACGTACTGGCCAAGGGACTCGACCTCTCCGGCGCCTTCGCCGAACTCTTCGGCCGGGAGACCGGGACCAACCACGGCCGCGGCGGTTCCATGCACATCGCCGACCCGGCGCTGGGCATCTTCGGTGCCAACGGCATCGTCGGCGCCGGGGTGCCGATCGCTGCCGGAGCCGCCACCGCCGCGCTGCTGCGGCGCGACGGCAAGGTCGCCGTCAGCTACTTCGGCGACGGGGCCACCAGCACCGGCGCCTTCCACGAGGGTGCCACCCTCGCCGGCGACTGGCGGCTGCCGCTGATCCTGCTCTGCGAGAACAACCAGTTCTCCGAGTTCTCCAGCACCCATCTGAAGGCGCCCGGCCTCATGGAGGCCCGTGCCGCCGCCTACGGCATGTCCTTCCACCGTCTCGACGGCAACGACGTGACGGAGATGGCGGACGCCATGGAGGACATCGTGGCGGCGGTACGCAGCGGCGATGGCCCGGCGTTCGTCGAGGCCGTGACGTTCCGCGCCCGCGGCCACTACGAGGGCGACCCGCTGAAGTACCGCGACAAGGAACTCGCCGCAGCCTGGGCCCAGCGCGACCCGATCCTGCTCGCCGAGGAACGGCTGCGGGCGGGCGGCGCGAGCGAGGCCGACATCGCGGCCGTGCACGCGTCGGTGACCGAGGAGATCGAGCGGGCCGTTCAGGCCGCGAAAGCCGGTCGGGAACCGTCGGCCGACGACCTCTTCGAGTACATCCGCACGCCCACCAGGACCGTCACCGAGCCCGAGCTGCCCGCCGACGCCGAACCGGTCCGCTACAGCCGCGCGGTCAAGGCCGCCCTGCGTCACGAACTGGAGCATGACCCGTCGGTCTTCGTGGCCGGCATCGACGTGGGCGAGGGCGGCAACGTCTTCGGCCTGACCCGCGGCCTGGCCGCCGACTTCCCGGGCCGGGTGCGCGACACCCCGATCGCCGAGAGCGCCATCATCGGGGCGGGCGTGGGCGCCGCCATGGCCGGCATGCGGCCGGTGGTAGAGATCATGTACTCCGACTTCATCGCCGTCTGCCTGGACCAGATCATGAACCAGGCCGCCAAACTGCGATACATGACCGGCGGCAAGGTGAGTGTGCCGCTCACCATCCGCACCCAGTTCGGCGCCGGCCGCTCCTCGGGCGCCCAGCACTCCCAGGCGATCGAGGCGCTCCTCGCGCACATCCCCGGACTCCAGGTCGTGATGCCCTCGACCCCGGCCGACGCCTACGGACTGCTGCGCAGCGCCATCCACGAGGACAGCCCGGTCGTCGTCATCGAGCACCGGCTCCTCTACGAGAAGTCCGGCCCGGGGTTCTCGCCCGACCACGTCGTCCCGATCGGCAAGGCGAAGGTGCTCCGCGAGGGCACCGACGTGACCGTCGTCAGCGTCTCGCGCATGGTGCGCGAGAGCCTCGCCGTCGCCGAGTCGCTGGCCGCCGAAGGCATCTCGGTCGAGGTCGTCGACCTGCGCACCGTGGCCCCCATCGACTGGGAGACCGTCCTGGGCTCCCTCGGGAAGACCAACCGGCTGGTGATCGCGCACGAGGCCGTCCTCGACTTCGGCATCGGCGCCGAGATCGCCGCCCGCGCCGTCGACGAGGGGTTCTGGACGCTCGACGCCCCCGTGGTGCGGGTGGGGACTCCCTTCACCCCCGCGCCCTACGCCCCCGCCCTGGAGAAGCAGTGGGTGGTCGGGCAGCGCGACATCGAAGCCGCGATCCGCAGAATCCTCGCCGTCTAGGCCGGCCGGGCCGTTCGGGCCCTCCGGCACGGCGGGCTTTCCGACAGGAGAGACGTATGACGACCAGCCCGGCCACCGAGCCGACGTCACCCCGCACGGACGGGAAGTACGCCCGTCTGCTCAGCCCGACGACCATCCGCGGCCACGTGCTCCGCAACCGCATGATCACCACGGCGCACAGCATCATGGCGCCCTGGCACCCGGCCGGCGACGAGACCACGTACGTCGACTACTGCCGCCGCCGGGCCAGGGGCGGGGCCGCGCTGCTCATCGCGCAGCCGGTCAACGTCGAACCGTTCCACGACTGGCCGCGGCCGGTGATCGACCGGCTCAAGCGGCTGGCCGACGCCGTCCACGAGGAAGGCGCGCTGGTCACCCCGCAGGTCGTCAACTTCGGCCGCCAGATCGGCTCCCACGTGCTGCTCGACGAGCGCGCCGAATGGTCCTTCAACGGCGGCCAGGACGAGTTCGGCGAGGCCGCCCACCGGATGACCGGTGCCGAGATCCAGCTGATGGTCGACGCCTACGGCCGCACGGCCGAGGTGTTCCGCGAGGCCGGACTGGACGGGCTCGAACTGCACGGCGCCCACGGCTACCTCCTCCAGCAGTCCTACAGCCCCTGGGGCAACGGCCGCGACGACGAGTGGGGCGAGCAGCTGGCCTTCTCCACCGCGGTGCTCGAAGCGGTGCGCTCCGGGCTGGGCGAGGACGGGATCCTCGGCTGGCGCATGACGGCCGACGACCATCTGCGCGAGGACGAGCAGGGCCTCACCGTGGAGGAACTCAACGACGTCGCCAGGCGCCTGGTGGACACCGGCCACATCGACTTCATGAACCTCTCCATCGGCACCAAGGCACCGGCCTACTCCCAGCCGTCGGTGGCCTCCTTCCGCTACCCCAAGGGCTACGACCTCGAACTGGCCAAGGGCCTGCGGGACGCCATCGGCGCGCGGGTGCCGGTGGTCGGCGTCGGCGGCATCGTCGACCCGGACATGGCGGAACGGGCCCTCGAACACGGCATGTGCGACCTGATCGGCATGACCCGCGGCTTCCTCTCCGACCCGGACCTGGGCGTCAAGATCCTGCGCGGCGACGAGGGCCGCATCCGCACCTGCGTGCGGATCGCCGAGTGCAACAGCCGGCGCGTGGACGGCAAGGCCGTGCAGTGCTGGCACAACCCGGAGTTCGGCCGCGAGGCCCAGTTCGCGGCCCTGCCCGCACCGGTGCGGCGCAAGCGGGTCCTCGTCGTGGGCGCCGGGGTCGCCGGTCTCCAGGCCGCCGAGACGGCGGTCAAGCGGGGCCACGACGTACGGATCGTCGAGGCGTCCGACCGGCCGGGCGGCCGGCTGCGCACCCTGCTCGGCACCCGCGCCGCCGAACTGTTCGGCACCGTCGACCACCTGGTGGGCGAACTGCGCCACGAGGGAGTCGAGGTGGAGTACGGACGCCGGCTCACCGCGGCCGGGATCCGGGACGCGGGAGTGGACGAGGTCGTCGTGGCCACCGGCGCCGCGCACGACCTGGCCGCCCACGGGCTCGACCGGCCCGGCATCGTCACCGTCGACGACGCGATCGCGCACGGCGTGCCCGAGGGGGCGACCGTGCTGGTCGTGGACCGCACCGGCCACAACCCGGCCGGCGTGGCGGTGGAGAAGCTGGCGCTGGAGGGCCACGACGTCGTCTACGTGACGCCGTTCGACCGGCTGGTCACCAACAGCGGCTACAACCACCGCCTCGACTACCAGGACCTCTTCCGCCGGTCGTCGCACATCACGGCGACGACCTTCCGGGACCTCAGGTCGTACGAGGACGGCCGGGCCACGCTCATCGACCCCGACGGCGTCGAGAGCGTCCTGCCGGGCATCGACGTCGTCGTCGCCGCGGTGCACCCCGTGCCGCGCGACGGGCTGGTCCACGAACTTCAGGCGCTCGGCGTCACCGCGCACACCTGCGGCGACGCGATCGCACCCCGCGGCGTCACCACCGCCACCCGTGAAGCGACCCTGCTCGCACAGACCTTCTGAGTACGCCGGGCCGTGCCGCGACCCCGCGGCCCGGCCCCGCCCACCCCGCATGGATCGGACCGGTCCGGCGACCGCGGAGCCCGCTCGAGACTCCTGCCGCGCGAACGGCGTCAGTGGAGCGGCCCGTTCCTCACTCTCTCAAGTCCTGATCACCTAGGAGACATCCGTGCACCGCTCTGCGAAAATCGCCGCCGCGACACTCGCCCTGGCCCTGCCGCTCACCGCGTGCGGCGGGGGCGACTCCAGCTCCTCGGCGGGCGCCGAAGGCCCCATCAAGATCATGTCGATCGCCTCCTTCGAGAGCTCGGTCTACTCGATCCCCCAGCTCCAGACCGCCATCCAGGCCTCGGCCGACGCGGTGAACAAGGAGGGCGGGATCGACGGCCGCAAGCTCAAAGTCTCCTTCTGCAACGACAAGTTCGACCCCAACGAGGCCACCGCCTGCGCCCAGCGCGCGATCAGCGAGGGCGTCGCCGCCGTCGTCGGCGGCATGACGCCGCACACGGCCGCGCTCGCCCCCGTCCTGGAGGCGGCGAAGATCCCGTTCATCGGCCCCGGCGGCGGTGACGGCACCGCGGAGAGCGAGGAGGCGGTGTTCTACCCGATCAACGCCGGGTCCAGCGCCTTCGTCATCGCCGCCGGCCGACTGGCCGCGGAGCGCGGCGGCGACAAGGTCGTCGTCGTCCCCGGGGACAACGCCTCCAGCCGCGCCTCCGTCAAGCAGGCCGAGCTGGGCGTCAAGAAGGCCGGCGGAACCGTGAAGGAGGTGGTCGCCCCGCTCACGGCCGCCGACTACAACCCGACCGCGCTCAAGGTGCTCGACCAGAAGCCCGACGGGGTCGTCATCACCGCCTCCGGCGACACCGCGACGCGCATCGTGTCGGCCCTGCGCGAGAACGGGTTCAAGGGTCCGATCACCGGCCCGGCGTCGATCGTCAACCCGGCCTCGATCAAGGCGCTCGGCGACAAGGCGGAGGGCATCGTGCTCGCCGGGCGCGGCCTTCCCGCGGCGTACACCGAGAACAAGATGATCGCGCGGTTCAACAAGGAGGTGCGCGCCCTCGACGCCGACGCGCCC
Source organism: Streptomyces sp. NBC_01635 (assembly GCF_045209715.1). NCBI lineage: Bacteria > Bacillati > Actinomycetota > Actinomycetes > Kitasatosporales > Streptomycetaceae > Streptomyces > Streptomyces sp. NBC_01635. Next base: position 8,765,481 of record NZ_CP109277.1, read on the forward strand.
ATCGACGACATCAGCCTCAACGGCTGGCTCTCCGTGCGCGCCCTGCCCGGCATCCTGAGCGGCAAGAAGGTCACCGACGGACAGTCGGTCATCGACGCCCTCTCGAAGATCGACAAGTCGGTGGACCTGTTCGGCATCTACCCCGACTACCCGGGCCTCGGCGGCGACGCGCCGCACAAGGAGTACCCGCGCGTCGCGGTCTTCGAGGTGATGCCGAGCACCGTCAACGACGGCAAGATCGTCCCGGACGGCGAGTTCTTCGACCCGCTGGCGGGCTGACCCACCAGGGCGGTACACGACGGCGGACGGCCAGTGGACCAGATGGCCACCGGCCGTCCGCATGCGCTGTGCCGGGCCGGACGGTGCGCCACGCGGTGCTCCTCGACGCGCCGGGTGGACCGGGTGCGCCGGGCGTACCGGGTGCGCCGGGCGTACCGGCGGGGGCGAAGGGGCGGCCCGGGGCGGTACGGCCTCCTCCCGGCAGGGTCCGGGAGGAGGCCGCGGGCGCATGGCTCCCCCGGGACGCGGTAGGCCTGCCGGGGAGCGGGAGAGCCCTGCTCCGCGCCGCCACCGGGCCCGGGGCGGAGGAACACGGTCGGCGGCGCACGGCCGAGGGGCCCGGGGATCTCCCCGGGCCCCTCGGCCGTGCCGGGCCTCTCAGGCCAGTGACCCCCCGTCGACGACCAGTTCGGCGCCGGTGGCGTACGAGCCGAGTTCGGAGACGAAGAAGTAGACGGCCCGGGCGATCTCCTCCGGGCGGCCCATCCGGCCCATCGGGATCGCCGCCTCCACGGACGCGACCCGTTCGGGGTCCCGTTCCGTGATGCCGGCGATCATCGGGGTGCGGACCAGCCCGGGCAGCACCGTGTTGACGCGTACGCCGTGCGGTGCGAGCCGCCGCGCGGCGACCCGGCTGATCCCGCGCACCCCCCACTTGGTGCTGACGTAGGCGACGTCCGGGCTCTGCGCCGGAGGCATCGCCGCGCCGGAGGCGATGTTGACGATGGAGCCCCGGCCCTGCTCCCGCAGGTGCTCCCCGACGATCTGGACCCCGAGGATCACTCCAAGCTGGTTGACCGTGGCGGCGCGGTGGAACAGGACCGGGTCGGGCGGGCCCTGGAGGAGGTACTCGCTCTTGACCCCGGCGGCGGCCACCAGGCCGTGCAGCGGACCGAAGCGGTCCACCGCCGCGGTCATGAGCGTCTCCCACGAGACCGGATCGCCGACGTCGTGGTGCACGAAGAGGCCGTCCAGCTCGGCTGCCAGCCGTTCACCCTCCGTGCGCTGCAGATCGGCGACGACCACCCGGTAGCCCTGCTCGGCGAGATACCGGCAGGTGGCCGCGCCGATGCCGCTGGCTCCCCCGGTGACGACGACGGTGTGCACGCTCACGCCTCGAGCGGGTTGAAGAAGTCGCCCTCGCGGACCACCTTGCCGTCCTTGACGGTGCTGCCGACCGTGTCGAACTGCGGGACACGCGGGTACTCCTCGGCGTCCGGGGTCGCGGGCACGCCCGGGTAGTCCGGGGCGGTGCCGAGCACGATCGGCTTCTCGACGGCTTCGAAGGCGGCGATCACCGAGGCGCCGTCGGTGACGTCCCGGCCCTTGAGCACCTCGGCCAGCAGGTACATGCCGGTCCAGGCGTTGAGGGCGAGGTCGTCGGTCTGGGCCTTGGGGTCCTCCTTCTTCATCTGCGCCAGGAACTCCTTGACCTGGGGGATGTCGGTGGACGTGGGCGGTACCACCCGGCTGGTCATGCGGACGCCCTCGGCGAAGTCGCCGAGCGCCTCCAGGCTGGCCGGCGGGAAGAGAGAGCCGGGAGCGGTGACCGCGCCCTCGTACCCGGACTGGCGCAGGCTCTTGACCACCTTCAGCGCGTCCTCGGTGACGACTTGCAGGGCGATGGCGTCCGGCTTCAGCTGCAGGGCACGGGCGACGGTCGCGGAGACGTCCGGGGCGCCCAGCTTCATGGTGACCTTGGTCATCTTGGCGCCGGCCGACTCGGCGCCCTTGATGCTCAGGTCGGCGCCGGTCTGCGAGCCCTCGTTGTCGGAGGCGATGACGACGGTGGAGGAACCGGCCTGGGCGGCGAGGCGCCCGGTGCCGAGCGACATGCCGGGGGCGCCCGCGTTCACAGGGAAGGAGATCTCGCTCTGCAGCTCGGCCCCGCCCGAGCTGGCGCTGCCGGCCACCAGCGGGATCTTCGCGGCCTCGAGGACCGGGAGGAACTGGGGTGAGAAGGGAGAGGCGCCGCCGATCACGGCGTGCATGCCGTCCGTCACCGCGCGCTGGGCGCAGGAGGTGGCCTCGTTGGGGTCGAACTTGTCGTTGCAGATCTTGAGCTCGATCTTGCGCCCGTCGATACCGCCGTTCTCGTTGATGTCGGCGATCTTCGCCCGCAGTGCCGTCTCGACCTGAGGGGTCGAGAAGACCGGTGTCTCGAAGGAGCCGATCGACATGAGCTTGATGGGGCCCTCGGCGGCGGCGGAATCCGCGTCGGAGCCGCCGCACGCGGCCACGGAACCGAGGGCGAGGGTGGATACGACGAGGGTGGAGAACAGTCTTCGCTTCATGAGCTTCCTTGCTCTGGGAGACGGAGTCCTTGCCACGTATAACGAAACGCAGTTAGGTTAATCACGCACAGCTCGGCATTTCAAGGGATGCGTTCACGCCATGTCTCGCGACAATCCAGCCGCGCGCAACCCTTGCGCTCCACTTGAGACGGGCGTAAAACCAAACAGCGTTTACTACGCTGTGTGTGCCGTCACCGCCACCCGGTGACGGCACGCCCGGCTCCACCACCGCTGAGGGAGATGACGTGACTGAAGTCGCCCACACCGAGCCCGGCACGGCGCGAGCCGCCGCCCTGCGGGCGACGTCGCTCGTCGCCGGCTACGGCGAACTCGCCGTCGTACGCGGGCTGGACCTCGAGGTCCACGCCGGTGAGATCGTCGCGCTGCTTGGGCCCAACGGCGCCGGCAAGTCGACCACCCTGCTGACGCTCGCCGGCGAGCTGCGCCCGCTGGGCGGGGAGATCAGCTGGTTCGGCGCACCGCTCACCGGCGGCCTGCACAAGCGCGCGGCGGCCGGCCTCGGCTTCGTTCCCGAGGAACGCTCCGTCATCATGTCGATGTCGGTACGGGACAACCTGCTCCTGGGCAGCGGCGGCCTCGAGCCCGCCGTCGAGGTCTTCCCCGAACTGGGCAAACTGCTCGACCGCCGGGCCGGACTCCTCTCCGGCGGCGAACAGCAGATGCTCACCCTCGGCCGCGCGCTCGCCCGGCGGCCGAAGGTCCTGCTCGCCGACGAGCTCTCCCTGGGCCTGGGACCGATCGTGGTCGACCGGCTCCTCGCGGCGCTCCGCGACGCCGCTACCACGCTGGACATCGGGGTGCTGCTCGTGGAGCAGCAGGCGCGCCGTGCCCTCGGCGCCTCCGACCGCTGGTACCTGATGCGCCGCGGCGAACTCGTCGCGAGCGGCGACTCCGCGGACGGCGACGAGGAGATCCGGCGCCGTTACCTCTCCGACCACGACAGCGCCGCCTGACGCGCTCCCGGCCTCACCACTCACAGGAGACACCTCCATGGACATCCTCCGGTATGTGCTCATCGGCCTGGGAGCCGGTGCGCTCTACGCGCTGATCGCCCAGGGGCTGGTACTGGTCTACCGGGGATCCGGCATCCTGAACTTCGCCCAGGGCGGCTTCGTCATGGTCGGCGGCTACGCCTACTACCAGGCGGTGGTGGGCTTCTCGCTCCCGCGCTGGCTCGGCCTGGTCTTCGCCGTCGTGGTGGGCGCGGTCCTCGGAACCCTGGTGCAGCTGTTGATCCTCAGACCGATGAAGGACGCCTCGGCCCTGCTGAAGGTCATCTCGACCCTGGCCGTGCTGATGGTGCTGACATCCGCCGCCGTCCTCATCTACGGCAGCGACCTCAAGGCGGCGCCCTCGCTGCTGCCGACCAACGGCATCCAGGTCGCCCCGGACGTCTACGTCGGCGCCGACCGTATGATCCTCTTCCTCCTCGGCGCCGCCTCCACCGTCGCGCTCTGGTTCGTCTACCGCCGGACCACGTTCGGCCGCGCCACCGGTGCGGTCGCCGAGAACGTCCGCGTCGCCGCGAGCCTCGGGCACTCCCCGGAGCGCATCGCGACCGTCAACTGGGCCCTGGGCGCCGGCCTCAGCGCCCTCGCGGGCGCGCTGATCGCGCCGATCACCTACCTGCAGCCGCAGGTCCTCGCCATGCTGGTGATCCCCGCCCTGGCCGTCGGCCTCATCGCCAACTTCAACTCGTTCCCGATCGTCTTTGCCGGAGCCGTCGGCCTCGGCGTCATCGAGTCCCTCCTGGCCCGCTACGTCAGCGCGCCCGGCTGGTCGGCCAGCGTGCCCTTCATCATCGTGGTCGTCGTCATGGTGCTGCGCGGCCGCGGCATCCCGCTGCGCAGCCACGTGCTGGACCGCATGATCGACGTCGGCTCCGGCAAGGTGCGGGTCGTCCCGACCGTCGTCGTCACCGCGGTCATGGCCTGGCTGGTCTCCTCGGTGTTCGACCTCGCCTGGACCAACGCCGTCACCGTCACCATGGGCTTCGCGATCCTGTGCGTGTCCATCGTGCTCGTCACCGGCTACGCCGGGCAGCTCTCGCTCGCCCAGTACGTGCTGGCCGGCTTCGGAGCCCTGGTCGCCGCCCGCCTGGTGGCCGACCTGAAGTGGCCCTTCCTCGCCGCCCTCGTGGGCGCCGTGGCCATCACCGCGCTGCTCGGCGTGCTGGTGGCGCTGCCCGCCCTGCGCACCCGCGGCATCAACCTGGCCATCGTCACCCTCGGCCTCGCCGTCGTCATCTACAACATCGTCCTCAACAACAGCGACTACAGCGGCGGCACCAGCGGCATCGTCGTCCCGCCCATCGAGATCTTCGGGCTGAACGTCAGCGGCCTGCTGGCACCCGGCAACTACGCCGTGATGGCGCTCGTCCTGCTGGTGCTCGTGGCGGTCGGCGTCCTCAACCTGCGCCGTGGCGCCGTCGGCCGGCGGCTGCTGGCCGTGCGGAGCAACGAGCGCGCGGCGGCCTCGCTGGGCGTCAGCGTCTTCGGAGCCAAGCTGTTCGCGTTCGGCGCGGCGGCCGGCATCGCGGCCATCGCCGGTGTGGTCCTCACCTTCCGCAGCTTCAGCGTGGTGACCGTCAACTTCGACACCTTCAACTCCATCGTGGTCGTCGCCATGACCGTGGTGGGCGGCGCCGGATACGTCGGCGGCGGTGTCATGGGCGGCACCCTGATGCCGTCCGGCGTCGGCTCGGAACTGTTCTCCGGCATCCACTCGATCGAGTCCTGGCTGCCGCTGATCAGCGGCCTGATGCTGCTGGTCATCCTGGTGCAGAACCCCTCCGGGCTGTGGCAGGTCAACGTCGAACTGGTCAAGGGCGTCGGACGCAGGCTGCGCCGCAAGAAGGCCGAGCCGGTCGCCGACGCCGCGGACGTCGAGGCGGCCGAGGCCGTCAAGGCCGAGCCGGTGCCGGCCAAGCGGCTCACCGTCTCCGGGGTGCGGGTGCGCTTCGGCAACGTGATCGCCGTCGCCGACGCCACGTTCACCGTCGAACCCGGCACCGTGCACGGCCTGATCGGCCCCAACGGCGCGGGCAAGACCACCGTCATCGACGCCGTCACCGGCTTCGTCCGGACCGAGACGGGCACGGTCGACCTCGACGGCACCGACCTCACCCGCCTGACGCCCCAGAAGCGGCTGAAGGCCGGCCTGGGACGCTCCTTCCAGTCCCTGGAGCTGTTCGAGGACCTCACCCTGCGCGAGAACCTCGCCATCGCGAGCGAGCAGTGGAGCCCGTTGAAGTACGGTGCCGACTTCGTGCGGCCGGGCCGCATCCAGCTCAACGGCGTCGCCCTCGCGGCGGCCCGCGAGTTCAACCTGCTGGACGAGCTCGACCTGAAGCCCGGCGAGCTCTCCATGGGCCACCGCCGCCTCGCGGCGATCGCCCGGGCCGTCGCCAGCACCCCCTCGGTGCTCTGCCTCGACGAGCCCGCCGCCGGCCTCAGCGACCCCGAGGCCCAATACCTGGCCGCGCTGCTGCGCCGCCTGGCCAAGGACTGGGGCATGGGCATCCTGCTGGTCGAGCACAACATCGACATGGTGCTCGCCGCCTGCGACGAGGTGACCGTGCTGACCGCCGGCGCCGTCCTCGTCAACGGCAGCCCCGACGAGGTCCGCAACGACCCGCGGGTGCTCAGCGCCTACCTCGGCGGAGGCGACGAATCCGACGAGCCCGACGAGCCCGCTGCGTCCGGCGAGTCCGACGGCCCGCAGGACACCGCGGAGCCCGCCGGCCGGCGCGACGGCGATCTGGTCGGGGAGCACAGCTGATGAGCGGGGACGGGGGCACGGCCCGCCGGGTCGTGCCCGCCCGCCTCGCCCACGTGGTGCTCCGCACCCGGCGCTTCCGGCCGGTGCTCGACTGGTGGGCCGGCCTGCTCCAGGCGGAGGTGGTGTTCGAGAACGAGTTCATCGGATTCCTGACCTTCGACGACGAGCACCACCGGATCGCGGTCGTCGCGCCGCCCGGCCTCGGCGGCCCCGCCGAGCGGGCGGCGGGCCTGGACCACATCGCGTTCACCTACGCGAGCCTGGCCGACCTGGTCGCCACCTACGAGCGCCTCAAGGCCGGTGGCACCGTCCCCACCTGGGCGGTCAACCACGGCCCGACGCTGTCGCTCTACTACCAGGACCCGGACGGGAACCGGGCCGAGCTGCAGATCGACCGCTTCGTCGACAACGAGGAGGCGACCGCGTTCCTGCGCTCGCCCGCCTTCGCCAGGCACCCGGTGGGCCACAGCGTGGACTTCGACGACCTGGTCCGCCGCTTCCACGCGGGCGAGGACGAGTCCGTGCTCACGGCCTACCGCTACGACCACGAGAACGAACGGTCCGCGACCGGCCCACCGGCCGGAGAGAGGGAGGAGGGGACGTGAGCACCGATCCGCTGACCGTGGTGCGCGACTTCTTCGCACACTTCGGGCCGACCCACGACGACATGGTGGCGACCGCCCGGCGGCTGTGCCACGACGACCTGTGGTGGGCCTCCGCCGGCTTCGACCCGCCCCGGGTGACCAGCCTGGAGCAGCTGGTGGCGGACCTGGAGAAGGCGAAGGCCAGTAAGGGGGTGGCGGGCTTCCGGTTCGAGCTGGTGCACGCCGCCGCCGAGGGCCCCTACGTCCTCACCGAGCGGTACGACGACTCCGTCGACGCCGACGGCAGGCTGCTCCACTCGTTCAAGGTGATGGGCACGCTCAAGGTCGAGGACGGCCGCATCCGTTGGGTGCGCGACTACTTCTACGACACCCGCGAGTTCGCCGAGCGGTATCTGCCCGAGGACTTCGCGACCGACCGGCCGCCCCTCCTGGACGACCACATGCGCGCCGGGGACTGACCCTCCTTCCCCCGCGCCGCCGACCCTGATAGAACACTGTTTGGTTTTGCGCCGAGGTGAACGGAGAACACGACGATGGGTTCCCTGGATGAGAGGGTCGCGCTGGTCACCGGCGCCGGCTCCGGAATGGGCCGGGCCTCCGCGGAGGCCCTCGCCGCGGCGGGCGCGAAGGTGCTGGTGACCGACGTGAACGGCGACACCGCCACCGCCACCGCCGCCGCGATCGCCGCGGCGGGCGGCTCGGCCACCGCGGCGGTCCTGGACATCGCCGACGAGGCGTCCTGGGAGGAGGCGGTGGCAGCGGCCCGCCGCGTGTTCTCCGCGCCGGTCACCGTGCTGCACAACAACGCCGCCCTCACCGGCGGGCCCGTGATGGACCTCGACCGCGATCCGCTCCATCTCGACCTGGACGCGTGGAACACCAGCCTGTCGATCACCCTGACCGGCGCGGCACTCGGCTGCAAGCACGTGCTGCCCGGGATGCTCGAAGCCGGGAACGGCAGCATCGTCAACATGTCCTCCACCCGCGGCGTCACAGGCGCCACCTGGCGGATGAGTTACAACACCGCCAAGGCCGGCATCATCGGGCTGACCCGCACGGTGGCGGTGCACTACGGGGCGCAGGGCGTCCGCTGCAACGCGATCGTGCCCGGCGTCTTCGACACCCCCGCGCTGCGCAGCGGCCTGCCCGCGGAGCGGCTGCGCGAGGTCGAGCGCTCCCATCTGCTGAACCGGGTCGGCCGGCCCGAGGAGATGGCGCAGGCGGTGGTGTTCCTCGCCTCCGACCTCTCCAGCTTCATCACCGGCGCGGTCATCCCGGTCGACGGCGGACAGACCGCCTTCAGCGAAGGGCTGGCCCCCGCGGTCAGCCGCGGAATCGAGGACTGAGCCATGAGTAAGAGGACACTGGTCATCGGCGGCACCGGTCCGACCGGCCCGCACATCCTGCAGGGGCTGCTCGACCGGGGCCACGACGTCACCATGCTGCACCGCGGCGCCCACGAGCCGCCCGGTCTGCCTGACGTCCGGCACCTGCACGCCGACCCGCACTTCGCCGAGACGCTGGAAGAGGTCGTCGGCGGCCAGGAGTGGGACCTCGTGGTCGCGACCTACGGCCGGATGCGGGTGACCGGGGAGTTCTTCGCCGGCAAGACCGACCAGCTCGTCTGCGTCGGCGGCGTGCCGGTCTACCGGGGCTTCATCGAGCCGCAGGGCTCCAAGCCGTGGGGCATGGAGATCAACGCCCGTGAGAACAGCCCGCTCGCCGACACGGCCGAGGCGCCCGCGAAGTTCGCGATGCAGATCCTCAACGCCGAGCGCTCGGTGATGGAGCGGGCCGCGAACGGCGCCTACAAGGCGTCCTACGTCCGGTATCCGCAGATCTACGGCCCGCGCAACATCGTGCCGTGGGAGTGGGCGGTGCTGAAGCGGATCCAGGACGGCCGGAAGTACATGATCCTGCCCGACGACGGCCTCTGGCTGATCTTCCGCTGCGCCGCCCGCAACGCGGCCGCGGGCATCATGGCGATCGTCGACCAGCCCGAGCTGGCCGACGGCGAGTCCTACAACGTCGCCGACGACGACCAGTTCAGCATGCGGCAGTGGGCCGAGACGGTCGCCGGTATCTGCGGTGCGGACCTGGAGTTCATCGGCATCCCCTCCCTCATCGCGCCGTCCGCCGTCAACGAGTTCCTGGCCCCGGCCTCCCGGCCGCACATGACGGTCGACGCCTCCAAGATCCGTACCCAGCTCGGGCACAAGGACGTCATCACGGCGTACGACGCGCTGGTGGAGACCGTCGAGTGGCTGCGGGAGAACCCGCCCACCCCCGAGGCGTACCCGATGTACACCGGCAAGTTCGACTACGAGCTGGAGGACCGGCAGGTCGCCGCCTACGCCAAGGCGGTCGAGATGTGCCGGGCCGAGGCGCCCGATGAGGCCCCGCCCCTGGCCCACCCCATGCCGCACCCGAAGGTCCCGTCGCTGACCGGCGACGAACGCGGACGCTGAGCGAAGGACGACACCGTGCCCATCCAGCAGAAGCTGTCCGAGGACGGCGTCCTCGAGCTGGTCGTCGACGCCCCGCCGGTCAACGCCGTGGGGATCGAGGACCTCGCCGCGCTGGCAGCCGTCGTGGAGGGCGTCGCCGCGCGCCCCGAGGTGCGTGCGGTGGTCCTGCGCGGCGAGGGCCGGGGCTTCATCGGGGGCGGTGACGTCAAGGAGGTCCAGCGGCTGCCCGGCTTCGAGGGCATCCTCGGGCAGGTCACCGGCTCCACCGACCTGACCGTGGCCCTGCACGAGTGCGCCGCCCCCGTCATCGCCGCCGTGCACCGCTACTGCATCGGACTGGGCGTCCTGGTCGCCGGGGCCTGCGACATCGTGGTCGCCGACGAGGAGTGCCGCTTCGTGCTCGCCGAGGTCGACAACGGTGCCACCGGCGGCGCGGTCCAGGCGATGGGCCTGATGCCGGACAAGCGGCTGCGCCAGGCCATGCTCACCTGCGAGCCGGTCCTGGGGCGGGAGCTGGCCTCGTACGGGACCGTGGTCGCGGTGCCCGACGAGGAGTCGGTGCCGGTGGAGGCCCGGCGGCTGGCCGGAGTCATCGCGGCCAAGAGGCCCTCGGTGGTCAGGGCGGCCAAGAAGGCCATCAACGGCAGCGCCCGGCGGGACATCGGCCCGCTGTACCGCCAGGAGACCGCGTTGACCCTCGAACTCAACATGCGCGGTGACGCGCGCGAGGCCCGCGAGACCTTCGTGTCCGGCGAGCGCCGGGGCTACCTGTCGCGGGACACCCCTTCGTAGGGGACCGCTCGTACGGTTCCCGCCGGGCTCGTGGGGGCCGGCACCGCGGTCCGCCGCGGTGCCGGCGGTTCCCCGCGAGCTCTCGGCTTCGCGCGGGCAGTCGGTCTCCGACGGGCCCCGCCCCACCCTGCTCCGGCCCGGGACCGCGTGGAAGAACCCCGGCCCCGGGACGGAGCTGCACATCAGGATCCAAACACTGTATGGTTTTGTGGACGGCATCTGACGGCCGGCCCGCACGACGTCGAGCACTGGAGGAACGCCCATGCCCGCGGACACGTCCGTGAAGTACACCCGCACCCCCTACCTCGTGGTGCAACGGGACAACTCCACCCGCAAGGACGTCTACGGCACGATCGGTGACTCGGTGGTGCTGCAGGCCCAGTTGCTCCGTGGTGAGAACCCGTCCACCACCTGCGTGGTCGCCATGCACCCCATCGGCTCACCCGGCTACCTGCCGATGTTCTCGGCGCTGGCCCGCGCCGGATTCCACGTGCTCGCCGCCGGCACCCGCTACAGCAACGGCGACGCCGCGCTGATCATGGAGAACGTCCTCCTCGACCTCGGCGCCGTGGTGAAGGACGCCAAGGAGCGCCTCGGCTACGAGCGGGTCGTCCTGGCCGGCTGGAGCGGCGGCGGCTCGCTGATGATGGGCTATCAGGCCGAGGCCGAGAAGCCGGTCATCAAGCTCACCGGCGCGGGGGAGCACACCCCGCTCGCCGACACCCGGCTCACCCCGGCCGACGGGGTGATGATCCTCGCGGCGCACCGCAGCCGCCACCACCTGCTGACCGACTTCCTGGACGCCTCGATCCTGGACGAGTCGCGCCCCGACGAGCGCGACCCCCACCTGAACCTTTACTCCCCCGAGAACCCCGACCAGCCCCCGTACACAGCGGAGTTCCTGGCCGAGTACCGCGCGGCCCAGGTGGCCCGCAGCCGCCGTATCACCGCGTACGCCCAGGAACGGCTGGCCGGCCTCAAGGCGGCCGGACGCCACCAGGAGGAGCACTGCTTCGTGGTGCAGGGCACCATGGCCGACCCCCGCTGGCTGGACCTCGCCGTCGACCCCAACGACCGGGCCCCCGGCTCCTACCTCGGCGATCCCCGCCTGGTCAACGACGGCCCCTCGGCGCTGGGCCGCTTCACCACCACCCGCAGCTGGCTCTCCCAGTGGTCCTACGACACCGCCCAGGTCGACGCCGCCGACGCGGCGTCCCGGGTCACCGTCCCGGTGCTTCTGCTGGAGAACTCCCGCGACGACGCGTGCCCGCCGGCCCACCCCCGGGCCATCTACGAGGGCATCGCCCACGAGAACAAGCAACTCAGCGTGATCGAGGGCGCGAACCACTACTACAGCGGTCAGAAGGAACACCTCCAGTCCGCGGTCGACCACATCGACGGCTGGCTGACGCAGAACGGGTTCGACCGATGACCGCCCGGGCGGCGTCGGCCGACGGCGGCGCGCTCGCCGGCCTCCGCGTCCTCGAGGTCGGACACATCATCAGCGGGCCTTTCTGCGCGCACCTGTTCGCCGATCACGGCGCCGAGGTCATCAAGGTCGAACCCCCGGCCGGTGACGACATGCGCCGCTGGGGCGGGCTCTACAAGGGCGTGGGGCTGTACTGGCCGATCATCGGCCGAGGCAAGAAGTCGGTCACCCTCGACCTCCGCGACGCCGAGGGGCAGGCCGCCTTCCGCGAACTGGCCCGTACGGCCGACGTGGTCATCGAGAACTTCCGTCCCGGCACCATGGAGCGCTGGGGCCTCGGCCCCGAGGACCTGCACGCCGACAACCCGGACCTGGTCATGGTCCGCATCACCGGCTACGGGCAGACGGGCCCCCTGCGCGACCGCGCCGGATTCGGCTCCATCGCCGAGGCGATGAGCGGCTTCCGGCATCTGTCCGGCGAGCCGGACCGGCCTCCCGTGCGGGTCGGCATCTCCATCGGGGACGCCCTCGCGGGCACCCAGGGCTTCATCGGCGCGCTGCTCGCCCTGCTGTCGGGCCATCTGCGCACGGGGCCCCGGGGCCAGGTGATCGACGTGGCGCTCTACGAGGCGACGTGGATGTACATGGAGTCGATCCTTCCCGAGTTCGTGAAACTGGGGAAGGTGCGCGGACCCTCCGGACCCCTGCTGCCGGGCATCGCGCCCTCCAGTGTCTACCCCACGTCCGACGGACGGTGGATCGTCATGGGGGCCAACAAGGACACCGTGTTCAGCCGGCTCGCCGCCGTGATGGAGCGCCCCGAGTGGGCCGCGCCGGACGGCCGTTACGCCACCCATCTGCTGCGCGGCGAGCACCAGCTCGAACTGGACGCCGAGATCGCGCGGTGGACGCGCGGGCAGACGGTCGACGAACTCCTCGGCGTGCTGGACAAGGCGGGGGTGCCGGCCGGCCGGATCTACACCGCGCCCGACATCCTCGGCGACCCGCACTACCGCGCGCGGGGCATGGTCGTGGAGGTGCCCGATCCGTCGTTGGACGGCGAGAGCGTCCCGATGCCCGGTGTGGTGCCCAAGCTGAGCCGGACACCGGGCACCATCCGGCGCGGTGCGCCGCTGCTCGGTGAGCACAACGACGAGATCCTGGGCGCGCTGCGGACGACGTCCGCGGGCCGGAGGTGACCGTGGATCGGGCTCCCCTGGTCCTGCGCGGCACGGCCGGGAAAATCGTGGCCGACGTGCGTGAACCGGCCGCGCCCGGCACCGGGCGCGGCCTGGTGGTGCTGCTCCACGGAGGCGGCCAGACCCGGCACTCCTGGAGCCGCGCCGCCGAGACCCTGGCGGGCGACGGCTGGACGACCGTGACCTACGACGCGCGCGGGCACGGCGACAGCGACTGGGCCGGGGACGGGGACTACTCCATCGCCCGCTACGTCGACGACCTGCAGTGCGTCCTGGACCAGGTGGGCGGGGGCCGCCCCGCCTGCCTGGCCGGCGCGTCCCTCGGCGGCATGACCGCGCTCATGGCACTGGCCCGGCGCCCCCGCCTGACCGACCGCCTGGTGCTGGTCGACATCACACCGCGGCCCCACCCGGCCGGCGTCGCACGCATCAGGCAGTTCATGACGGCGCACCTGGACGGGTTCGAGACCCTCGCGGAGGTCGCCGAGGCCGTCGCGGCCTACAACCCGGGCAGACGGCGTTCGAGTCCCGAAGGGCTGCACCGCACCGTGCGCCGCGGCGCGGACGGACGGTGGCGGTGGCACTGGGACCCGGCGATTCTGAAAAGCAACGACGGCCCGAACCCGCTGGTCCGGCCGGACGACGCGGTCGCCGCCGCGAAGTCGGTCACCGTGCCCACCCTGCTGGTCGCGGGCGGTGCCAGCGATGTCGTCCGGGAGGACGAGGTGGGCGAGTTCCTGACGGTGATGCCCACGGCCCGCGCGGTCACGCTCGACGGTGCGGGACACATGGTCGTCGGCGACCGCAACGACGCTTTCGTCGACGCCATCCGTACCTTCCTCGACGATTGACCCCTTAACCCAAGGGTGTTAGATTAATGCTCCGTAAGGCTCCTTGTGAGTGCCCTGCCGGCCTGACGCGAAAGAGGCTCCATGAAGTTCAACCTGATGTCGCTGGGTGACCTCGTCACCGACCCCGTGACCGGTGAGCGGAGCACCAACGCGCGCCGCTACAAGATGTTTCCGGAGATGGCCGTCCTCGCCGAGTCGGCCGGCTTCAACGGCATCAACATGGGCGAGCACCACGGGATCGAGTACATCTACTCGGCACCGCCCGTCGTCCTCGCCGCCATCGCGGAGCGCACCACCACCCTGCGCCTCGGCACCGCCGTCACCCTGCTCGCCAACCTGGACGGTCTGCGCATCGCCGAGGACTACGCCACGGTCGACGTGCTGTCGGACGGCCGGGTCGACGTCGTGCACGGCCGGGGCAACTTCTTCGCCTCGACCTACACCCTGTTCGGCCAGAGCCTGGACGAGTCCGCCGCCCGCTTCAAGGAGAACGCGGAGCTCGTCGACAAGCTCTGGACCGGCGAACCCCTGCACTGGTCCGGCCGGTTCCGGCCCTCGATCAACGGCGAGTCCTTGCAGCCGGCTCCGATCCAGCCCGCCCGCGACTGCATGTGGATCGGCGGCGGCAGCTCCCTGGAGTCCGTGGAACTCGCCGCCCGCCTCGGATGGAAGCTGATGCTTCCCAGCGCCTTCGGCGACCCGTCGTTCTTCACCAAGGTCGTGGACCACTACCTCGCCAAGTGGGAGGAGTGCGGCCACGGCTGGGAGCCGGAGATCGGTGCGGGCTGGCACGTCTGGGTCGGCCCCGACAGCAAGTCGGCGCGCGACCAGTGGAAACCGCGGTACGCCGCCTACCACGCCTGGATGAACGAGCTGCTCGCGCAGATCAACCCCTCCGTCCCGAAGCAGAACCAGCGTCCCTTCAACTTCGACTGGCTCACCACCAAGGGCCCGGCCATCGTCGGCAGCCCGGACGAGGTCGTCGACCGGATCTCCCGGCTGAGCGAGCAGCTCAAGGTCACCACGCATCTCGCCTACATGGACATGGGCGGCATGCCGGAGCCGGAGCTGTTCGACGCCATCGAGCTCTTCGGCAGCAAGGTGATCCCGCAGCTCGCGGACGCCTGACCCGGCCCCGACGCCCAGGCCCCGACCTGACCGTCCCACTCAGGAGAAACCCATGCCCGTGCTGTCTCCTGCCGTAGTCGTCGACGCGGTGCGCACTCCCTCCGGCCGGGGCAAGCCCGGCGGCGCCCTGTCCGGTGTGCACCCGGCCGACTTGCTGGCCACGACGCTGACGGCCCTGCTCGAACGCACCGGGATCGACCCGGCGCGGATCGACGACGTGATCGCCGGCTGTGTCGGTCAGGCCGGGGACCAGGCCACCAACGTGGCCCGGACCGCTTTGCTCACCGCCGGCTACCCGGAGTCCGTGCCGGCCACCACCGTCGACCGCCAGTGCGGATCCGCCCAGCAGGCACTGCACTTCGCCGCCCAGGGCGTGATGAGCGGTGCCTACGACGTAGTGGTCGCCGGCGGTGTGGAGTCCATGAGCAGGGTGCCGCTCGGGTTCCCGGGGCGCGACGGCAAGCCGTTCGCGCCCCTGGCGGGCCGTTACCCCGAAGGGCTGGTCGGACAGGGCGTCTCGGCCGAGATCATCGCGGGACGCTGGAAGCTCGGCCGGCGGGAGCTGGACGAGTTCGCCGCACGGTCCCACGAACTGGCCGCGGCCCGTGCCCGCGCCGGCGACTTCGCCCGGGAGATCGTGCCCGTGGGGGAGGTCGCCGCCGACGAGACCGTGCGCCCCGGCACCACCGCCGACCAACTGGCGGGACTGCGCCCGTCGTTCCAGGACGACGCGTTGGGGGAGCGCTTCCCGGAGATCGGATGGCACATCACGCCCGGCAACTCCTCACCCCTTACCGACGGGGCCTCCGCGGCCCTGGTGACGAGCGAGGCGAAGGCCGCCGAACTGGGTCTCGCACCGCGGGCCCGGCTCACCGGCTTCGCGGTGACCGGCAGCGACCCGCTGCTGATGCTCACCGGCGTCATCCCCGCCACCCAGCGCCTTCTGGACCGGACCGGCCTGACGGTCGACGACATCGACGTCTTCGAGGTCAACGAGGCGTTTGCACCCGTACCCCTGGTCTGGGCCCGCGAACTCGGCGTCGACCTGGCGAAGGTCAACCCGCGGGGCGGAGCCATCGCCCTCGGCCACCCGATGGGCGCCTCCGGCATCCGCATCCTCGCCACCCTGATCAGCCACTTGGAGGCCACCGGCGGACGGCGTGGTGTGATCACCATGTGCGAAGGCGGGGGCATGGCCAACGCGACCCTGGTCGAGCTGGTCTGATGGCGGCCCAGGACGAGACGCCCAGGACCGGCGTCGAACAGTTCTCCCTGACCGGCAGGGTCGCCGTCGTCACCGGCGCGAGCTCCGGCCTCGGTGCGGGTTTCGCCCGCGCGCTGGCCGCCGCCGGTGCGGACGTGGTCCTCGCCGCCCGCCGGGTGGACCGCCTGCACGACATCGCCCGAGAGGTCGAGAAGTACGGGGTGCGGGCGCTGCCGGTGCGCTGCGACGTCGTCTCCCCGGACGACTGCGCCGCGGTCGTCGACCGGGCCGTCGCCGAACTCGGCGCGGTCGACGTGCTCGTGAACAACGCCGGCGTCGGCACGGCCGTCCCCGCCCTGCGCGAGACACCGGAGGAGTTCCGGAGCGTCGTCGACGTGAACCTCATGGGCGCGTACTGGATGGCCCAGTCGTGCGCCCGGGTGATGCGACCCGGGTCGAGCATCATCAACGTCGCGAGCGCACTCGCACTGGTGAAGCCCTTCGCCCCGCAGGCGGCGTACGTCGCGAGCAAGGCCGGCCTGGTCGGCCTCACCCGCGACCTCGCCCAGCAGTGGTCGGGCCGCAAGGGCATCCGGGTCAACGCGATCGCCCCGGGCTACTTCGCCACGGACATGACCGAGGCGGCCCCACGCGCGGCGCTCACCGAGTTCCTGGAGCACAGCACACCGCTGAAGCGGATGGGTAAGCCGCACGAACTCGACGGCGCCGTCGTTTTCCTCGCCGGCGACGCCTCGACATACGTCACCGGCATCACGCTGCCCGTCGACGGCGGCATGTCCGGCCATTAGGAGCGCTGTTCATGAGTACTTCCCTGCAGGACCGCATGTGGGACTTCATGCGCGAGGAGGTCTTCCCGGCCGAACCGGTCTGGGCGGCCCACCTGCGCGAGCACGGCGAGCACAGCTACCCGCCGGTGATGGAGCAACTGAAGGCGTCCGCCCGCGAGCGCGGACTGTGGAACCTCTTCCTGCCCGCGGTCTCCGGCCTGACGAACGCCGAGTACGCCCCCATCGCCGAGATCACCGGATGGTCCCCGGTGATCGCGCCCGAGGCGATCAACTGCCAGGCACCGGACACCGGCAACATGGAGACACTGGCGCTCTTCGCCACCGACGAGCAGAAGAAGCGGTGGCTCGAACCCCTCCTCGCCGGGGAGATCCGCTCCGCCTTCGCGATGACCGAACCCGACGTCGCGTCCTCCGACGCCACCAACATCTCCACCACGATCGAGCGGGACGGCGACTCCTACGTCATCACCGGACGGAAGTGGTGGATCACCGGCTCGGCGGACGAACGCTGCCAGGTCTTCATCGTGATGGGCAAGACCGACCCCACCGCCCCCACCCACCGGCAGCAGTCGATGGTGCTGGTGCCGCGCGACGCGCCCGGCCTCACCATCGAGCGGCACCTGCCGATCTTCGGCTACCAGGACCAGCACGGCCATTCCGAGCTGCTGTTCGACGGCGTGCGGGTGCCCGCCGGGAACCTCCTCGCCGGCGAGGGCGACGGATTCACCATCGCCCAGGCCAGACTCGGCCCCGGCCGGATCCACCACGCGATGCGCGCGCTGGGCATGGCCGAGCGGGCCCTCGCCCTGATGGTCCGACGCGCCGGGGAACGCGTGGCGTTCGGCCAGCGGCTGGCCGACAACCCGGTGGTCCAGCAGCTGATCGCCGACTCCCGGATGGACATCGACCAGGCCCGGCTGCTGGTGCAGCACACGGCCCGGCTGATCGACGAACGCGGAGCCAAGGCGGCACGCGGCGAGATCTCCCAGATCAAGGTGGTCGCACCGGCCGCCGCCACCCGGGTGATCGACCGGGCGATCGAGGTCTTCGGGGGCGCCGGCGTGAGCGACGACCTGCCGCTGGCCTACTTCTACGCATGGGCACGGGTGCTGCGGATCGTCGACGGCCCCGATGCCGTGCACCGCCGCACCGTCGCCCGTGAGGAACTGCGCCGGGAGCGACCCTTCGTCGGCTGAGCCGACGAGTGACCGGGAGACACCGATGAACCACACCAGCACCCACCCCTCCCAGCCGACGGACGCCGCGGCCGAGCACGGCCCGGCGGACGAACTGACGGTCCTGGAATCCCTCGAGCGCCGCACCCTGTGGCTCGCGACGGCGATGATCGACCACGCCAACCGCGGACGTCCCAGCCGCTCCGGGCTCAAGGTCGGCGGCCACCAGGCCTCCAGCGCTTCGATGGTCAGCATCATGACGGCGCTCTGGTTCGGGCGGCTGACCGCCGAGGACCGGGTGTCGGTCAAGCCGCACGCCTCACCGGTCCTGCACGCCGTCAACTACCTGCTGGGGTGGCTGGACGCCTCGTACCTCACCCGGCTGCGCGAGTACGGCGGACTGCAGAGCTACCCGAGCCGCACCAAGGATCCCGACCCGGTCGACTACTCGACCGGCTCGGTCGGCATCGGGGCGACCGCGCCGGTCTGGGGCGCGGTGGCCTCCCGCTACGTCGACGACCGCACCGGGACCACCCGGCGTGGACGGCAGTACTCCCTCGTCGGCGACGCCGAACTGGACGAGGGAGCGGTCTGGGAGGCCGTCCTCGACCCCGCCACGGCCGAACTCGGCGAAGTCGTGTGGATCGTGGACCTCAACCGCCAGTCCCTGGACCGCGTGGTGCCCGACATCGCGGTCGGCCGGCTGCAGCAGATGTTCGACGCGGCCGGGTGGCAGGTACTGACCGTCAAGTACGGGCGGAGACTGCAGGCCCTCATCGATCTGCCGGGCGGCGACGCACTGGGGCGCCGGATCGACGACATGTCCAACCCGGAGTACCAGCGCCTGCTCCGCTGCGACGCCGGAGAACTGCGCCGCCGCCTGCCCGGCACGGGGCCGGACGCCGAGGCGGTGGCGGCCGTGATCGCGGACATCGACGACACCACCCTCGTCGAGGCCGTCCGCGACCTCGGCGGGCACGACCTGCCCGCCCTGCTCGACGCCTTCGACAGGATCGACGACACCCGCCCCACCGTCGTCTTCGCCTACACCGTCAAGGGATACGGGCTGGCCAGCGCGGGACACCCGCAGAACCACGCGAACCTGCTGGCCCCCGGGCAACTCCTCGAGCTGGCCGCCCGCACCGGAGCCGACCCGGCCGATCCCTGGGCCGCCTTCCCCGAGGACAGCGCCGAAGCGCGCCTGTGCGCGAAGGTCGCCGCCCGGCTCTCCCGGACCCCGCCGGCGCCCTCGGCACCTCCGCCCGTACCGGCGGACCTCGGACGGACCCCGAACGGACGCGCGTCGACGCAAGCGGCGCTCGGACGCACCCTGCTCGACCTGACCCGGTCCGCGCCGGACGTGGCGGCCCGGGTGGTCACGGTCGCACCCGACGTCGCCTCCAGCACCAACCTCGGCGGGTGGCTCAACAAGGCCGGCACCTGGTCCAGCACGGAGAAGCGCGACTGGTTCGCCGACGACGCCGAAACCCTGCTGCGCTGGTCCGAACGACCCACCGGCCAGCACATCGAACTCGGCATCGCCGAGGTCAACCTGGTCGGGCTCCTGGGCGAGCTCGGCGCGACATGGAGCCGCTGGGGACACCCGCTCTTCCCGATCGGCGTGGTCTACGACCCCTTCGTCGGGCGGGCACTGGAGCCCTGGTCCTTCGGGATGTACGCCGGCGGGCAGTCGATCCTGGTCGGTACCCCGTCGGGCATCACCCTGGGACCCGAGGGCGGCGCCCACCAGTCGATCACCACACCCTCCATCGGGCTCGAGCAACCCGGCTGCGTCGCCTTCGAGCCGGCGTTCGCCCTGGAGGCCGAATGGTGCCTGCTCGACGGCCTGTCCCGGCTGGGCCGCGAGGACGGCAGCTCGACGTACCTGCGGCTGTCCACGCGCCCCGTCGACCAAGCGCTGGCGCGGATACCGCAGGAGGCCGCCGCCAGGGAGCGGCGCCGCCGCCAGGTGGTGGCCGGCGGTTACCGGCTGCGCACCGAGCCCGGAGCCCGGGTCGCGATCGTCGCCATGGGCGCGATGGTGACCGAGGCGGTCAAGGCGGCCGACCGCCTCGCGGCCGCCGGCCACCCCGTGGACGTCGTGGTGGCCACCAGCCCGGACCGGCTGATGCGGGCCCAGCGGGCCCGCGACGGACTGGAGCCGGGCGACAGCTGGATCCTGGACCAGCTGTTCGGGCAGCGGCGACCGCAAGCCCTGGTGACCGTGCTCGACGGCCATCCGCACACCCTGGCCTTCCTGGCCGCCCACACCGGCGGGCTCGGCATCCGCGCACTCGGGGTGACGAGCTTCGGCCAGTCCGGAGACCTGCCGGACCTGTACGCAGCACACGGCATCGACGAGGACCACATCGTCCGCGCGGCACTCGACCTGCTCGACCGCCCCCACTGACGGGAGGAACACGTGCATGACGAACCATGAACTGCCGCCGCTGGAAAGGCTTCTGGCGATCGAGGAGTGCAGACGGCTGATGGTGGAGTACGGCCGCCGGCTCGACCACGGCCGCGGCGCGTCGGCCGCCGACCTCTTCACCGAGGACGGCGCCTGGCGCTCCCCGACGATCGACGCCGTCGGGCGGGAGGAGCTGCGTGCCTTCTTCGCCCGCCGGGACGCCCTGACCGACCGGACGACCCGCCACGTCGTCACCAACATCGCCGTCGACGTGCTGGACGCCGACCACGCCCGCGGCGTGTCCGTCGCCGTCGAACTCCGGGACGACCAGGGCCCCGACGGCCTCGCGGTCGACACCCGTCCGGCCATCGCCGGCGACTACGAGGACGAGTTCGTACGCGTCGACGGCCGGTGGCTGTTCCGCGAGCGCCGCGTCGTCGTGGCGTTCAAACGCGAGACGGAGGCGTTCATGCGGCCCCTTCCGACCGCGGAACAGCAGTGACACCCCCGCCCGCCCCGACACGGTCCGTACCGGAGGAGCCATGAGCCGTGCCTACGTCAGCGACGTCCTGCCCGCCCCGGTCGACACCGTCTGGGCGGTACTGGGCCGCTTCGAGGACATCGCGGACTTCGTCGAGAAACTGTCCGAGGGCGGGATGGAAGGCGAGGGGGGACCGGCCGTCGGTTCCGTACGGCGTCTCGTGCTGCGCGACGGGGGCCGGGTGGTCCGCGAGCGGCTGGTGGCCATGGACGCCGACGACCGGTCGTACTCCTACGGCTTCCCTCCGGGGGAGAACCCGTTCCCGGTGCGCAGCTACCGGGCGACCATCCGGGTCCGCCCGGTGACGCGCACGAACGGGACGTTCGTCGAGTGGTACGGCGACTTCGACTGCGACGCCGGCGTCGAGACCGAGATGCACGAGGCCTTCGCGAGCCGGTACTCGGCGTTCCTGGGGAACCTCCGCGACCACCTCGGCCTGCCGCCGGCACCACAGGAGTAGGGGCTCACCGGCGGCCCGTTCCGAGGACGGCGACGGCACCGTGTGTGCCGCCGCGCCTTCGGAACGGTCCGCCGGACGGCCCTCAGTTCTGGGCCCGCCCCCGCTCGATGAGCGCGTCCGCCCGGGCGGCGACGCTCTCCGGACGGAACATGCGCTCCGCCCAGGCCAGTGAGCGGGAACTCTCGCGCTGCGCCGCCTTCGCGAGCGTGGAGGCGGCGTTGTCGCGGTAGAGCGCCAGATACTCGGCGGCGATCTCCGGGTCGAGCTCGGCGATCTGCCGTGCCGCCTCCCGGGCGGTGGTGAGCAGGTCCTCGCCCTCCACCACCCGGTTGACCAGCCCCCAGGTGAGCGCCTCCTCAGCGCCGATCAGACGCCCGGTGAGGCTCATCTCCCGGGCCCGGCGCACGCCGACGGCCTGCGGGAGCAGGTAGGACAGGCCCCAGCCGGGCAGCACGCCGACCCGGGCGTGGGTGTCACCGAAGCGGGCCGCCTCCGAGGCGATGACGAAGTCGCAGTGCAGCACGATCTCCAGACCGCCGGTGACCGCCGGGCCGTTCACCGCGGCGACGACCGGTTTGGCCGGACGGTGCCAGGGCGCGTTGTCGCCGGCCGAGGGGCCCGCCGAGCGCATGTTGTCCCCGGTCCCGCCCAGTTCGCGCAGATCGAGTCCGGCGCAGAAGGCCTGCCCCGCGCCGGTCAGCACCACCGCGCGCACCCGCGCGTCGTCGGTGAGCCGGGCCATGGTGGCGCTCAGCTCCCGGATCAGCCGGGAGGTCAGCGCGTTGCGCCGCAGCGGGCGGTTGAGCGTGACCGTGGCGACCGCCCCGTCGTGCTCGACCAGGACACAGTCAGAGGGGTTCATGGAGGACACACCGGGCTCCTAACGGTGATGCGTTTTCTGGCCCTCAGAGTGACAGGCGTCACGCGGTCACACCAGAGCCAATCACTGTTAGATTAGCGCGGTCCGATCATCGAGGAGGATCCGTGACCGACGACCGCAGGCAGCGACACCTCGTGGACCTCGACAACCGCAGGCCGGAACTGGCCGACGAACTGTTCGGGACACTCGCGGACATGCAGGCACGGTGCCCCGTGGCCTGGAGCGAGGCGTCCGGCGGCTTCTGGGCCCTGCTCAAGCACGCCGACATCGTGACCGCCTCGGTGGACTGGCGGACGTTCACCGTCACCGAGGGCATCATGATCCCGCCGACCGGCAAGTCCATGCCGGTGATCCCGGCGGAACTGGACCCGCCCCGCCACGGCGCCTTCCGCAAACTGGTCCTTCCGCACTTCACGCCCAAGGCGCTCGGCCCCTGGGAGGCCGACATCCGCCGGATCGTCGCGGACGGCTTCGCCCCGCTCGCCGAGCGGGGCCGCGCCGACCTGGTCACCGAGTTCGCCCGCCCCGTGCCGGTCCTGGTGATCTGCCGGATCCTCGGCATCCGGTCGGACTGGGAGCGCATCCACTCCCTGGGTGAGGAGTTCATGCAGGCGTTCGCCGACACCGACCACCCCGAACGGGGCAGGGCCGCGGCCCAGCGGCTGGAGGCGTTCCTGGCGGAGGAGATCGCCGCCCGGCGCGGCCGGCCGGCCGAGGACCTGCTCGGGCAACTGGTCAACGCCGAGATCGAGGGCGAGACCCTCTCGGACGTCGAGGCGCTCGGGCTGGTGCAACTCCTGGTCGTCGCCGGCCACGGCACCACGGTCGACGGCATCGGGACGATGGTCTACCGCCTCCTCACCGAACCGGACGTCCGCGACCGGCTGCTCACCGACCGCTCCCTGGTGCCGAAGATGATCGAGGAGTGCCTGCGGCTGCACCCGCCGGTGTGGAACATGGCCCGGACCGTACGGCGCGAAACCACCCTGCGCGACGCCGAACTGTGCCCCGGCGAGAAGGTGATGCTGGCCTTCGGGGCGGCGAACCACGACCCCGACAAGTTCGACGACCCCTTCGCCTTCGACCTCGACCGCCCCGGCCTGACCCAGCACCTCACCTTCGGCAGCGGCCGGCACCGGTGCCTGGGGGAAGGCCTGGCCAGGCTGGAGCTGCGGACGGTCCTGGAGTACCTCCTGGACGAGCTTCCGGCCCTCGAACTCGACGGCCCCGTGGTCTGGGGCGGCCACACCAACTCCCACGGGCTGCGCAGCCTTCCGGTGCGCTTCGCGGCCGGCGGCGAGCCCGCGACCGTACGGATACAGGAGGGCGGCGATGTCTGAGACGGGGGAGCGGCTGACGGGTTTCGGTTTCGCGACCACCACCGACGAGGTCGTCGACGGCGTCGACCTCACCGGCCGCACGGCGATCGTGACCGGTGCCACCTCGGGCCTCGGTGTCGAGACCGCGCGCGCCCTCGCCGTGACGGGGGCCCGGGTCGTCCTCGCCGCCCGCCGCACCGGCGCCGCGGCCCGGATCGCCGCGGAGCTGACGGAGCGCACCGGCAACGGCCTGATCGAGGCCCGTGAGCTGGACCTCGCCGACCCGCGCTCGGTGCGCCGGTTCACCGACGCGTGGACCGGACCGGTGCACGTGCTCGTCAACAACGCCGGGATCATGGCGCTGCCCGAGCTGGAGCGCACGCCGTACGGCTGGGAGCGGCAGCTCGCCACCAACTTCCTCGGTCACTTCGCGCTGGTGCACGGCCTGGAAAGGCCGCTGGCCGAGGCGTCGGGCGCCCGTGTGGTGTGTCTCAGCTCCGCCGCGCACCTGCGCTCGCCGGTCGTCTTCGACGACCTGCACTTCCGCTTCCGCCCCTACGACCCGTGGCTGGCGTACGCGCAGTCGAAGACCGCCGACGTGCTGCTCGCCCTCGGGATCACACGTCGCTGGGGCGACCGGGGGGTGCGGGCCAACGCCGCTCACCCCGGCATCGTCCACACCGAACTGCAGCGGCACATCCGGTGGGACACGGAGGGGCTGCCCATGAAGTCCGTCGAGCAGGGCGCCGCGACGTCGGTCCTGCTCGCCACCGCACCCGAACTCGCGCATGCGGGAGCCGGGTACTACCAGGACTGCCGGCCGGCCGCCGTCGTCGCGGAACGCCGCCCGGACTACTCGGGGGGCGTGGCCCCTTATGCCCTGGACCCGGCCGCCGCCGAGCGGCTCTGGAAGACCGCGACGGCCGCACTGGCCCCCTGATGCCGGCTGATCACCCGTCCCCCGGCGACGGGTGATTCCACCCCACAATAATCCAACGACGTTTGATACGGTGAGGCGCCACGCACACGCCCACCCCTCGAGAAGAGGAGCCGCCATGCAGGTGCGCGTCACCGCCGAGGGGATCGACATCCTCGACCCCGCCCTGCTGACCGCGCTGTCGGTCGTCACCGAACTCGATGCCCGTACCGCGGCACGGGCGCTGGCGGCCGACGGCCTGGCCCGCGCCACCGACGAACGGGGCCCCGCACACGTGTGGCTCGACGTCGCCGAACTCGGGTGCCGCGCCCACCCGTCCGGCGACGACCAGTGGCGCACCCGCTACGACGAGATGATCGCGTACGCCGCGGGCAAGGGCTGGGCCGACGACACCCGCTCGATGGTCCGAGCCCACCTGGAGGCACCCCGATGAGCGCACGAGTGACCGAACTGGACCGGGTGGTGATCCGGTTCGCCGGCGACTCCGGCGACGGCATGCAGCTGGTGGGGGACCGGTTCACCCAGGACACGGCCGTCTTCGGCAACGACCTGTCCACCCTGCCGAACTTCCCGGCCGAGATCCGCGCACCGCAGGGCACCATCCCGGGCGTGAGCAGCTTCCAGCTGCACTTCGCCGACCACGACATCCTGACTCCCGGCGACCGGCCCGACGTCCTGGTGGCGATGAACCCGGCGGCGCTCCGGGCCAACGTCGGGGACCTGCGGCCGGGAGCGACGGTGATCGTTGACACGCACGACTTCACGGCACGGAACCTGACCAAGGCCGGGTACTCCGCCAGTCCGTTGGAGGACGACTCGCTGGCCGACTTCGCCGTCCACGCACTCGACCTGACCGGTATGACCGTGGCGGCGGTCAAGGAGTTCGGTCTCTCCCGCAAGGACGCGGCCCGTGCCAAGAACATGTTCGCGCTGGGCCTGCTGTCCTGGCTGTACGGCCGCGAGGTGGACGGTACGGTCGCCTATCTCGGCAGCAAGTTCGCCAAGAAACCCGCGATCCGCGACGCCAACGTCACCGCGCTGCGCGCGGGCTGGAACTTCGGTGAGACCACCGAGACGTTCGCCGTCTCCTACCGGGTCAAGCCCGCCACCGTGGCCCCCGGCCGCTACCGCAACATCACCGGCAACACCGCCCTGTCCTACGGCATCGTGGCCGCCGGACGCCTCTCGGGACTCCCGGTGTTCCTCGGTGCCTACCCGATCACGCCGGCCTCCGACATCCTCCACGAACTGAGCAGGCACAAGAACTTCGACGTCACCGCCTTCCAGGCAGAGGACGAGATCGCCGCCATCGGCGCGGCCCTGGGAGCGTCCTACGCCGGCCATCTCGGCGTCACCACGACGTCCGGGCCGGGCGTGGCGCTCAAGGCCGAGACCATCGGCCTCGCGGTGATGCTCGAGGTGCCGCTGGTGATCGTCGACGTCCAGCGCGGCGGACCGTCGACCGGCCTGCCGACCAAGACCGAGCAGGCGGACCTGCTGCAGGCGATGTACGGACGCAACGGCGAGGCGCCGCTGCCGGTGGTCGCGGCCCAGTCCCCCGCGGACTGTTTCGACGCCGCCGTCGAAGCGGCACGCATCGCCGTCACCCACCGCACCCCCGTGATGCTGCTCTCCGACGGCTACCTCGCCAACGGCTCCGAGCCGTGGCGACTCCCCGACGTGGCGTCGATGCCCCGCATCGAGCCGGGCTTCGCAACCCCGCCGGCCGAGGGGCAGCGCTTCCTGCCCTATACCCGCGACCCCGAGACCCTGGCCCGGCCCTGGGCGCCGCCCGGCATCGCCGGCCTGGAGCACCGTATCGGCGGCATCGAGAAGAAGGACGGCACCGGGGACATCTCCTACGACCCAGACAACCACGACCTCATGGTCCGTACCCGGCAGGCCAAGGTCGACGCGGTGGCCCGGTCGATCCCCGCCCTCGCCGTGGACGACCCGGGCTGCCGGGCCCGCGTGCTGGTCATCGGCTGGGGTTCGACGTACGGCCCGATCGGTGCCGCCGTACGCCGGGTGCGCCGCCGCGGACTCGACATCGCCCAGGTGCACCTTCGCCACCTCAACCCGTTCCCGGCAGACCTGGGTGACGTCCTGGCGGCCTACGACCGCGTGGTGTGCCCGGAGATGAACCTGGGTCAGCTCGCCACCCTGCTGCGTGACCGCTATCTGGTCGACGTACGCCGCCTCACCACCGTGCGCGGCATGCCGTTCGGCGCAGAGCAGCTCGAGCACGAGCTGCTGTCCCATCTCACCGAGATCTCGCAGGAGGCCTCATGACGGTCACCGACCTCCCCGTCCCCGTGGTCGGGGACGGGCACAGCGGCACGGCACTGGTGCCCGCTGCCGACGGCCCCCAGACCGGCAAGGACTTCACCAGCGACCAGGAGGTCCGCTGGTGCCCCGGCTGCGGCGACTACGTGGTGCTCAAGGCCGTCCAGGGCTTCCTGCCCGGTCTGGGCCTGCGCCGCGAGAACATCGTCTTCGTCTCCGGCATCGGCTGCTCCTCGAGGTTTCCCTACTACCTCGACACCTACGGGATGCACTCCATCCACGGCCGCGCTCCCGCCATCGCCACCGGCATCGCCACCGCCCGCGAGGACCTCTCGGTGTGGGTCGTCACCGGCGACGGCGACGCGCTGTCCATCGGCGGCAACCACCTCATCCACGCCCTGCGCCGCAACGTCAACATGACGATCCTGCTGTTCAACAACCGCATCTACGGGCTCACCAAGGGTCAGTACTCGCCCACCAGCGAAACCGGCAAGATCACCAAGTCCACTCCGGTGGGTTCGGTCGACCATCCCTTCAACCCGGTCTCCCTCGCCCTGGGGGCCGAGGGCACCTTCGTGGCGCGCACCGTCGACTCCGACCGCAAACACCTCACCTCGGTGCTGTCGGCCGCGGCCGCCCACCGCGGCACCTCGCTCGTGGAGATCTACCAGAACTGCCCGATCTTCAACGACGGTGCCTACGACGTTCTGAAGGACCGCGACTCCGCCGCCGACGCGATCATTCCGCTCGTCCACGGTGAACCGGTCCGCTTCGGCGTACCCGCCGAGGACGGGCAGGGACGGCTCGGTGTCTTCCGCCGGCCCACCGGCGAGGTGCACGTCGACCACGTCACGCCCGCGAACGCGGGACAGGTCGTGGTCCACGACGCGCACGCCGAGGACCCGACCGTGGCGTTCGCGCTCTCGCGACTGACCGCCACGGGTGAGATGACCCGCGCCCCGATCGGCGTCTTCCGTCAGGTGCAGCGCCCGACGTACGACGACCAGGCCCGTGCCCAGGGGAGGGCCGACCGTGAGCAAAGAGGCGACGGCGACCTCCAGGCCCTCATCGAGGGCCCCGACACCTGGGAGGTGCCGTGACCTGTCACCCACTCACCAAGGCGTCCCGGTGACGCCGTAGCGGGCGCACGAGGCCCCCGCAGCCCGACCTGGAGGGTGGCCTGCGGGGGCCTCGTGCACGCGCCGGATCAGGGGATGCGGCGGGACGGGGCCATGTCCGACCCGGCCAGTGCCGTGTCGCGCGCGGAGCTCTCGATCAGCCGCCCGCGGGGGTCGGGGATGAAGAGGGCCGTGACACTGCCGAGCGCGAGCGCCACGCCCAGCGTCGCGAAGCCCAGGGTGTAGGCCGACTCCGGTGGATGCCCCGTCGCCGAGACCCGGGTCGTCACGATGGCGCCCATGACCGCCGCCCCGAGCGAACCGCCGATCGTGCGGATGTTGGCGTTCATCCCGCTTGCCGCGCCGGTCTGTTCGGGAGGGACGGCACCGACCACCACGCCCGCGACGGTGGCGAACACGAGCCCGAGGCCGACCCCGAGGAACGTGGCCGCGACGCACGTCTGCCACGGAGTGGCATGGAAGCCGGCCAGACCGAGAAACGACAGGGAGCCCAGGGCGGACCCGGAGACGGTCACCGCCCGGGACCCGAAGCGCCGGACGAGCGGGGAGGTCGCGAAGCCCACGACGAACATGGCCAGGGCGGAAGGAAGCATGAGGCGCCCCGACTCCGAGATCGTGCTCCCGAACCCGTAGCCCGCCTCGGGCGGGGTCTGCATGAGCTGGGGCAGGAACGCGAAACCCGCGAACATCCCGAATCCGAGCAGGGCCGACACGCAGTTGGACGACCACACACCGCGTCGCCGCATCATCGCCATGTCGATCATCGGCACCGGAACGCGCGTCTCGGTCCATACCCAGCCGGCCCCCGCCAGCACCGAGAGCGCCACCAGCCCGAGGATGCCGGGCGAGACCCAGCCCCGGACGTTGCCCTCGCTCAGGGCGACCAGGAGGGCCACGAGGCCCACCGACAGCAGGAGCGCCGGGAGCAGAGGCAGTCCGCGGGAGCCGCGCACCGGGGAGTCGGGGATCACGACGAGAGCCGCGATTGCCGCGATCGCCGTCGTGATCGTCGGCAGCCAGAACAGCCAGGGATATCCGAGCACGTCGACGACGGGTCCGGCCGCGATGATGCCCGCGCCGTAACCGAGCGCGCCGATGGCGGCCAGCACGCTCACCGCCCGTGAGACCCGCGCCTCGCCGTACAGGTCGCGGATGATCCCGAAGGACAGGGGCATGACTCCGCCGCCCGCACCCTGGACCACCCGGGCCGCGATGAGCCATCCGACGGACGGCGCGAGCGCGGCGAGCGCGGACCCGAGGGTCAGCGCGGCCAGGGTCACCACCAGCATGCGGCGCTTGCCCACCATGTCACCCACGCGTCCGAGCACCGGAGTGAGGATCGAGGCGGAGAGCAGGTAGGCGGTCAGAACCCAGACGACCGTCCGCTGATCGGTGTGGAAGGTGTGCTCGATGTGGGCGAGCACGGGGACGAGGAGCGACTGCAGCGACGAGAACGCCATGGCCGAGAGGATGAGGACCAGGAACGACATGCGTCGGCGTCCGCGTCGGGTGTCCGTCACGTACTGGCCTCCCCGCCTGGGATGCACGACCGGACGGTCCGGCCCGCCTCATGCTACGCTAAACCAAACGTCAATAGATATAATCGGCCGTTCGTGGAAGAGCCGATCACGTCACACCCGGCCCGGCCCGCGCCGGCCGCCGCACGTTCCGGGTGGCCGGAGGCCGGCTGCGACCGTCAGGAGGAGCATTCGTGAAGACCGAGCCACCTGCGCAGGCGAGTCGAACGACGACCGATCTGAGCCGTGACGAACTGGACGCGGTCGCCCGCCACATGGCGGAAGCGGACACGACTCCCACAGGCCCGCTCGAGGCGACCCTGATCACCGGCGGGCGGTCCAATCTGACCTATGTGCTGAGCGACGGGGCGTCACGCTGGGTCCTGCGCATGCCGCCGCGCGCGGGTCGTACGCCCTCCGCACACGACGTGGCACGCGAGTTCCGGGTGACGTCCGGTCTACGGGAGAGCGGTGTACCCGTCGCGCGGCCGGTCGTCCTCTGCGAGGACGAGTCGGTCCTCGGCGGCGCCTTCACGGTCGTGGACTACGTGGACGGCCGCAGCGTGCAGTCACGCGACGACCTGGCCGCCCTCGACGACTCCCAACTGGCCCATGTCATGAACTCGTTGACTCAGAACCTGGCGGCGCTGCACCGTGTGGACCATGTGGCCGTCGGACTCGAACGCTTCGGCCGGCCCGACGCGTACGCGCAGCGGCAACTGCGTCGGTGGCGAGGTCAGTGGGAGCTGGTCGCTCCCGAGGACGACGACGTCCGTGCCGCGGCGGCGGAACTCGGGCGGCGACTGGAGACAGCGATCCCGGAGCAGCGGTTCACCGGGATCGTCCACGGCGACTTCCGCATCGACAACACCATCCTGGGGCACGGTCACCTCCCCGAGGTGGCAGCCGTCGTCGACTGGGAGCTGTCGACGATCGGCGACCCGGTCGCGGACGTCGCCACGATGTGCGCCTACCGGGACGAGGCCCTCGACCTCATCCTCGGCGCACCAAGCGCCTGGACGAGTGACCGGCTGCCCGACGCATCCTCGCTGGCGGCGTCCTACGAGGCGGCGGGCGGCGTACCGCTCGACCACTGGGACTTCCACCTGGCCCTCGCCTACTACAAGATCGGTACGATCGCGGCCGGCATCGAACACCGGCGCAGGGCCGGCGTCGGATCGGGGCCGGGTTTCGCCACCGCCGGACGTGCGGTACCCCGCCTGATGGCGGCCGGCCTCGCCGTGGGATCTCTCCGGATATAGCACCCCCCCGCAAGGTGCTGCGGGCGCAAACGCCGCCGGCTCCGGCTGTCCCCCGTCGGACAGCCGGAGCCGGCGGCGTTTGCGCCTCGGGCCGGGTCGTCAGCGAGGTGGCATCCGGATGCCACCGTCCACCCGGACGGTCTCGGCGTTGAGATAGTCGTTTCTGAGGAACTCCAGCACCACGGAGGCGAGTTCCTCCGGCAGGCCGAGGCGCTTGGGGAAGAGCACGTGCGATCCCAGTTGCTCCTTGAAGGCCTCCGCGTCCGGGCCTTCGCCGTAGATGGGCGTGTCGATCAGACCAGGAGCGAC
This sequence comes from Streptomyces sp. NBC_01635, assembly GCF_045209715.1. NCBI lineage: Bacteria > Bacillati > Actinomycetota > Actinomycetes > Kitasatosporales > Streptomycetaceae > Streptomyces > Streptomyces sp. NBC_01635. Next base: position 8,796,575 of record NZ_CP109277.1, read on the forward strand.
GGTGTTCAGGCGGATTCCCGCGGCCGACAGGTCGCGCGCCACCGGGAGCGTCATGCCGACCACGCCTCCCTTCGAGGCGGCATAGGCGGCCTGGCCGATCTGGCCGTCGAAGGCCGCGACACTGGCCATGTTGACGATCGCCCCGCGCTGCCCATGGGCGTCCGGCTCGTTGGTGCTCATGGCGGTGGCAGCCTGGCGCACGACGTCGAACGTGCCGATCAGGTTGATCGCGATGATCCGGGCGAATGTCCCGAGGTCGTGCGCCGATTCGAGGCTGCCGTCGCGGCCGATGGTCCGCTGCGCGCCGCCGACTCCGGCGGAGTTGACCACGGCCCGCAGCGGCGCCATCGAAGTCGCCGCCGCGACCGCGTCGCGGATCTGACTCGTCTCGGTCACGTCCACCGGGGCGAATACGCCTCCGATCTCCGCGGCGAGTTTCCGACCCTTGTCCTCCTGCACGTCGGCGACGACGACATGGGCCCCTTCCGCCGCGAGACGGCGTGCGACCGCGGCGCCGATTCCGGACGCCGCTCCCGTGACCAGAGCGCTGGCTCCCGTGATGTTCACGTTTCTCTCTCTTCCTGCCGATGACGGGGATCATGGGGACGGACGTCGGGCCGCCTGCGAGCAAGGACGTTGGCCTTCACCGGCCACGCCAGACAGGGAGGCGTTTCTCCGCGAAGGCACGCGCCCCCTCGGCGGCGTCCTCGGAGGCGAAGACCTCGTCGATGAACGGCTGCTGGCACTTCCAGCCCTCCTCCGCTCCCCAGTCCGCGGCGGCGCTCGCGATCTGCTTGGTCCGCAGGACCGCCAAGGGGCCGTTCTCGGCGATCTTCTGCGCCAGGGCCAGGGCGCCCTCCCGTGCCCCGCCGGCCCGTGTCACACGGTTGACCAGGCCGATCTTCGCGGCTCGCGGCGCTTCGATCGGTTCACCGGTGAGCAGCATCTCCAGTGCCAGTGCCTGCGGCACCCGGCCCGGCAGGCGCAGTGCGGCGCCGGCGGCCGGGACGAGGCCGCGCTTCACCTCGGGGACGCCGAACCGCGCCGTCTCGCCCGCGACCACCATGTCGCAGGCCAGCACGAGCTCGAGTCCCCCCGCCAGCGCCCAGCCCTCCACGGCGGCCACCAACGGCTTGCGGGGCGGCGTCATCGTGATGCCGCACAGCCCCCGGCCCTCCAGGCTGGGGGACTCACCCCGTAGGAAGGCCTTGAGATCCATGCCGGCGGAGAAGTTCCCACCGGCTCCGGTCAGCACGCCGGCCCTCAGGTCCTCGGACGCGTCGAGTTCGTCGGCTGCCGCCGCGATGCCCTCGGCCACATTCCGGTTCAGTGCGTTCCTGGCGTCCGGCCGGTTGATCGTGACCACCAGTACGGCACCTGCCCGTTCGGTCAGAACGTCCTTCGAGCTCACATCTCTCCCTTCGGGTTCCGCGACAAGCGGATGCGACGACCACACGGCACGCCGACGTCTGCGGCCCACCTCGAGGAGAGGGCGGGAAGGCGTGACACTCATACTTTACCAAGCGCTGATGGATTAAGTCATCGCCCTCACCCCGGATGCTCCTGCGACAACGACTGCGGCGGCGCCCGCCCCACCGTCGACCGACTGGGTGGGGCGGGCGCCGCCGGGAGGGGCGTGCGGCTGCGCGGACGTCGGGGCAGCGCGCGCTCGCGCGCTACCCGAGCGGCGACCCATGCGGTACGCGACGTCCGGTACCACCGCGAGGTCGGATCACCGGTGCCGTGGAGCGGAGTTTGTGGGGCGCGCGCGACGGCGGCCAGGGCCTGGACGGCGCTCGTCATCGTCATCGGTCTTCTTCGAGAACCGGTTCGAAAGCCAAGGTCTGCAGCCTGGTTCTGGAGCCGAGCGATGCGGTGATGCCATCGACGGCTGGGGAGTCGACGGTGGTGCATGTCATGGGGGCACGCGGTGTCCCGGCCCGAACCAGGTCGGGCCGGGACACTGTCAAGCGAGCTCGAGCGCGGTCTCCGGGCAGCTCGTCACGGCCTCGCGGACACCGGCGACGTGTTCGTCATCGACCTCCGCGAGCAGTACGACGACCTTGCCGTCGTCGTCCACGTCGAAGACGTCCGGGGCCAACAGGGCGCACCGGCCGTGTCCCTGGCATCGCGTCACATCGGAATTGACCTTCATGGCCGATCACCCCACCCGGTCGAACTCGATGTCGACGGTGTGGAGTGCGTTGCTCTGGCCCGGAACCCACTTGATATCGGCGGCCGGGGCGAGCCTGATGTTCTTGACCCGCTTCAGCAACTCCTCGAAGGCGATCTCGATCTGCATGCGGGCCATGTTGGAGCCGACGCAGCGGTGGACACCCATACCGAAGGCGGCGTGGCCGCTGCGCGCCTCGTCGAAGACCAGCTGGTCGGCGTCACGGAACTTGGCGGTGTCCCGGTTGGCGGAGTCGAACCGGACCTGTACCCGCTCGCCCTTCTTGATCAGCACCCCGTTGAGCTCGACGTCCCGGGTCGCCACGCGAGCCATCGCGGCGACGGGGGAGTCGAGGCGCAGGAACTCGTCCATGTCCCGGCGTACCCAGGCGGGGTTCCGCAGCCGGTCCTCGAGCCCTGGGTGCTGCGTGAGCCGGTAGGCGATGTTGCCGATCGCGGCCCGTGTGGTGTCCAGGCCCCCGAGGACCAGGATGCCCAGGCAGCCGACTTGCTCCTCCTGGGTGATGGGCCGGTCGCCGAAGCGGCCGCCCACGAGGCGGGCGAGCACACCGTCGCCGGTGATCCCGCGTTTCTTGGCACGCTCCAAGTACTCGGTGCACATGACGAACAACTGTCCGAACAGTTCCGGCGTCGCCCCTTCGGCGACGGCGAGCGCGAGTTCCTGGGCCGCGTTCAGCTCCTCGTCTGTCAGGTCGTTGAAGATCACCTTCGTCAGCATCCGGCCGACGTAGGGACCGGCGTACTCGTTCAGGATCTCGGCGGAGCCGCGGTCGACGAACGCGTCGATCAGGTCCTCCGCGGTCTGATGCATCGCCTCCTCGTACGGCGCGAGCGCCTTGCGGGAGAAGAGCGGGTTGAGCAACTGCCGGGCCGCGGACTGGATGGGCGGGTCGTCGTCGATGGGGCAGAGCGAGGGCACGCCGGTCGGCACCAGCGGTGACTCGGTCGAGGAGAACGTCTCCCAGTCCTCCATCACCCGCCGGACGTCCTCGTAGCGGCTGACGATGTAGAAGCCGCCGTTTCCATCGGTGTGTGCCACCGGGCATCGTCCCCGGGCGTAGTCGAACAGCTCCCACTTCACCCGCTGGTCCTCCCAGCTGAAGAGGTCGAAGTGGCTGAGCCGTTCGGCGAGGTGTTTCTCGTCGGCGAGGTCCTGCTGGTTGTCGCCTTGGTGCGTCGTCGTCACGGAGCCTCCTGGGCAGCGGGATCGGGTCAGAACTGGTTGACGATCACGCCGCGGATGTTCTTGCCTGCGAGCATGTCGGCGTAGCCCTCGTTGATCTGGTCGAGGGAGTAGGTGCGGGTGACCAGCTCGTCGAGCTGGAGCTTTCCGGTCCGGTACATGTCGGCGAGGCGGGGGATGTCGGCGCGCGGGTTGCAGCCGCCGTACACGGTGCCGAGCAGGGACTTCTCGAACAGCGAGAACATCTGCAGGCCCAGTGTCGCCTTGTCGTCGACGTTGCGGGCCATGCCGGTGAGGACCGCGCGACCGCCCTTGGAGACGAGGTCGAGGAACGGCTGGATCATCCACCCCTCGACCACGCCGATGGTGTTCACCCCGACATCGGCCATCACGCCCCGGGTGATGTCCTGCACGAGGCCCATCGCCTCCTCCATGGAGGCGGCGGTGTGCGTGGCGCCGAGGATCTTCGCCTGGTCGGTCTTGAAGGCCACGGGGTCGACGGCGACGATGTTCTGCGCGCCGGCCAACCGAGCGCCCTGGACCGCGTTCGCGCCGATGCCGCCGATCCCCACCACCACGACGGTCTCGCCGGGTTGGACCTTGCCGATGTTGACCGAGGACCCCCAACCGGTCGGCACTCCGCAGCCGAGCAGGCAGGCGACCTCGAAGGGGATGTCCTGGTCGATCTTCACGATCGACGTCTCGTGCACGACGGTGCGCTCGCTGAACGTGCCCACGAGGGAGAGCGTGCCGACGTCCTTGCCCCGGGCGTGCGCGCGATACCCGCCGCTGATCATCGAGCCTTCCATCAGGAACTGCCCGTAGTCGCACAGGTTCGACCGTCCGCTCGCGCACCAGCGGCACCGTCCGCAGGCGGGCAGGAACGAGAACACCACGTGGTCGCCCACGGCCAGGTGCTCGATGCCGGGGCCGACCTGTTCGATCACGCCGGCGCCCTCGTGCCCGCCGATGGTGGGGAGGGCGGCGTATCCGTCGCCGGCCCGGACATGATCGTCGGAGTGGCACATGCCGGCGGCCTCGATCCGTACGAGGACCTCGTTCTGCTGGGGCGGGTCGAGCTCGATCTCCTCGACGCTCCACGGCCGGCCGGTCTCCCAGAGGATGGCTGCCTTTGATTTCACGGTGTGACCCCTCTCACGCCCTACAGTGGCGGTTATCACACAGTGTTGGGTTGATTGTGTCAAGACTCCTGTCGAAAACGGATCGATCACTGCCCGGGGCGAGGCTCGTGCGTCCCCGGGGTCGGGCTGAGGGGTGTCGGGAGGTGGCAGTGATGCGCTGTGCGGCGGAGCCCTCGAAGCCCCAACGACCCGGGAGTGACGTTCTCCACCAGCGGGTTCACGGCATCGGAAGGTGGTTCAGGCGCCTTGGGCGGGGTCCACCTCCTGTCGCGGCGCTGCCGAGTGACGTTCCGTCGGCGGACCGATGTCCTCCCTCAGGAAAACGAACGCTGTCAGGTGTGAAAGGTGAAATGCTCGTGGCTCGCCCTACGGGACCGGGAGACCTACCGGTCAGTGCGACGGGTACCGAGACGGGGTGAGACCTTCCCGGTTCTCCCGGCAGTCGGTGGCGTGCCGTACGGAACCGCGGCACTCACGGGGTTACCGTCGGCGGCATGGCCGGTGATCGCCCGGGGTGGCGCGCGTGTGTGCTCAGCGGTGCGGTGTTCGCCGTGTGCATGGTCGGTACCACGCTGCCGACCCCTCTCTACGGTCTCTACCAGGAGAAGTTCGGGTTCTCCGAGCTGACCGTCACCGTCGTGTACGCCGTGTACGCCTTCGGTGTCATCGGCGTCCTGCTGCTGGCGGGGAACGTCTCGGACGTGGTGGGCAGGCGCCCGGTGCTGCTGTGCGGTCTGGGATTCGCCGCCCTGAGCGCCGTCTGCTTCCTCAGCGCCGCCGACCTGGGGTGGCTGTACGCGGGGCGACTGCTGTCGGGACTGTCCGCCGGGCTGTTCACCGGGGCCGCCACGGCGTTCGTGATGGAGCTGGCACCGCCCGGCGGCGCCGCTCGCGCCACATTCGTCGCGACCGCCGCCAACATGGGCGGGCTGGGATGCGGACCGCTGCTCGCCGGAGTCCTGTCCCAGTACGCGGCCGAACCGCTGTACCTGCCGTTCGCCGTGCACCTGGCCCTGGTGGCCGGCTCGGCCATTGTCCTGCTGAGACTTCCGGAGACCGTACGGGAGCGACGCCCGCTGAGCACCGCACGGCCGCGACGGCCCGGCCTGCCCCCGCAGGTGCGGGCGGTGTTCGGGCCGGCGGCGATCGCCTCGTTCGTGGGTTTCGCGCTGTTCGGGGTGTTCACGTCGGTCAGCCCGGCGTTCCTCGAGCAGTTCCTGAACGTGCAGAACCGCGCCCTGAGCGGTCTGGTCGTCGCGCTGGCCTTCTTCGCCTCGACCGCCGGGCAACTGGCCGTCGGTCGGGTCGGGGCGACACGGTCACTGCCGTGGGGCTGCGCCGGCCTCCTCTCCGGGCTGGTGCTGCTCGCCGGCGCGCTGCACTGGGACCTGCTCGCGCTGGTGGTGCTGAGCGCGATCGTCGGCGGCGCCGGCCAGGGACTGTCGTTCCGCGGCGCGCTGTCCGCGCTGGCGGAGGTGTCTCCGGCGGACGAGCGGGCGGGGGTCATCTCCATGCTGTTCGTGGTGGCCTACGCGGGCATTTCGGTGCCGGTGATCGGCGTGGGCGTACTGACGGGTCCCCTCGGCCTGCAGGACGCGGGGCTGGTGTTCATCGCGTGCATGGCCGTCCTGGTCGTGACCGCGGCCGTCTACCTTCTCCGGCGACCGGTACCGTCGAGGACGTGAGCGCGGGGACCGCGGTGGCATCCGGGCCCGCCGTGCCCCGGTACCCGCCGTGCCCCGGGCCGGTCGGCGGGCACACGGCCGCCGCCGTACGGGCTGCGACACGCCCCCTGCGTGTTCGCGCGGAAGGGGCACGAGGGGCACCATGGCAGGGCCTGGGGGTGGGCCGTCTCGTCATCCCGGAGGACCCCACCGTGGACATGCTGCTGCCGGTCCTGTTCGCCCTGGGCGCCGCATCCAGCAACGCGCTCGCCACCGTCCTCCAGCGCAAGGGGGCCCTTGGTGTGCCCCGGTCCGACAAGCTGAGGGCCGGGTTGATGCTCGACCTGCTGCGGCGCCCCGTCTGGCTCGCCGGCATCGTCGCCATGATCACCGCGGCGGTCTGCCAGGCCGTGGCGCTTGCCACAGGGCCGTTGACGATCGTTCAGCCACTGTTCGTGCTGGAGCTCCCGCTCACTCTGGCCATCGCCACGGTGGTGCTGCGGGCGCGGCTGTCCCGCACCGGCTGGGCGGCCGCCTTCGCCGTGGTGGCAGGGCTCGCTGTCGCCCTGACCGCCGCCTCACCCGAGGGAAATCGTACGCAGGTGCCCATGGATCGCTGGATCCCCGCACTCGCCGTCTGCGCCGGCGTGATCGTCTGCCTCGTGCTCGCCGCGCTCCGCCGACCAGAGGGCCGCGCCCGCGCAGCCTGCTTCGGACTGGCCACCGCTGTCGCGTACGCGATGACGGCGGCGCTGATGAAGACATCGGTGCACACACTCGACGACAGCGGCGTCACCGCGTTCCTCACGACCTGGCAGACCTACGGCTTCGCCCTGTTCGGCGCGTCGGCGCTGTTCCTCCTGGAGAACGCGATGCAGGCGGGCCCCCTGGTCGCGTCCCAGCCCGCCATCACCCTCGGCGACGCGAGCGTGAGCCTGGCCCTCGGGCTCACGGTCTACTCCGAGTCCGTGCGAACGGGCTGGTGGCTCCTGCCCCAGCTGCTGGGCGTCGCCCTGATCGTGGCAGGTGTGCTGATGCTCTCGAGGCTGCCGCTCGCCCGTTCCCTGACCGGCGAGGACCGCTCCACCGTCAGCGCCGAGGCTCCGTGAGCCGTTCATGCGGACGGCTCACGGAGCTGACGGACGCCGGACGGGGCGGGACCGGTACCGTGCAGCCGTATGGAACCACCGGCTCGCCCGCAGTCCGCCGACGGCACCCGGCGCCGCGCCCGTGACCTCGGCATCGTCATCGGACGGGGCGCTCCCGGCCCCTTCAACGCGATCACCGATGTGCCGGGCGTCCGTGTCGGCCACACCACCGTCCGCCGGCCCCCGGGCGTGCACAGTGGAGTCACCGCCGTCGTGCCCGACGCCGTCGGCCCCCGCACACCGCTGCCCGCGGGCGTCTTCACCGGCAACGGCTACGGCAAGCTCATCGGCACGACGCAGCTCACCGAACTCGGCACGCTGGAGACACCGGTGCTGCTCACCTCCACCCTGTCCGCCTTCCGCGTCGCCGACGCCCTCGTCGGCTGGATGCTCGAACGGCCCGGCTGCGACGAGGTGCAAAGCCTCAACCCCGTCGTGGGGGAGTGCAACGACGGTTTCCTGTCCGACATCCGAGCCCGGCCCGTCCACGAGGACCATGTGAGGGCGGCCCTCGACGGGGCATCCGGCGGGCCTGTGGCCGAGGGCTGTGTCGGCGCGGGCACCGGCACGGTCGCCCTGGGATTCAAGGCCGGTATCGGGACCGCTTCCCGCACGCTGGATCTGGCCGGCTGGCGCTTCACCGCGGGCATCCTGGTGCAGGCGAACTTCGGCGGCACCCTGCGGGTGCTCGGCCGCACCGTCACACCGTCACACCGTCACACCGCGGGCCGTGACACCGATGGTGGGGCCCCGGTCGCGGAGACCGGCTCCTGCATGATCGTGGTGGCCACCGACGCCCCTCTGGACGCACGTCAGCTCACCCGCGTCGCACGGCGTGCGGTCTTCGCCCTGGCCCGCACGGGCGCGGCCTACAGCCATGGCAGCGGTGACTACGCCGTGGCTTTCGGCACGCGGCCGGGCGGGGACGCTCCCGTGGCGGATGCCGATCTGGGGCCGCTGTTCGAAGCGGTTCTCGACGGCGTCGAGGAAGCGGTGCTCAACTCGTTGCTCGCCGCGACGACGGTCACCGGCCCGGGTGGCCGTACGGTGCCGGTCCTTCCGGCGGACGCCCTGCTCGCCGCCCTCACGGCCCCTCCGCCCCCTCTGTCGCCTCCGGCGCCACCGACAGTCTGACCGGCGGATCCGGCAGCGGCCCCCGGATCCGGGCGTGCGGGATCACGGCTTGCGCGCCACGCCGCCGAACATGGCGACCTCCCCGGCGGGTTCGCCGCCGGGGGCCGGGTCGGGGCGCCAGCGGTTGCAGGAGACCACCCCGGGTTCGAGGAGCCGGAGCCCTTCGAAGAAACCGGCGACGGCGCCGGGGGGCCGTTGGGTCAGCCGCGGGGTGCCGTGCTCGTTCCAGAAGGCCACCGCCGCGTCGACGTCGGGCATGTCCGGCCGGGTGATGGTGTGCGACAGCACGAGGTGACTGCCCGTCGGCAGGGCGTCCATCAGACGCCGCACGATCCCGCGGGCCTCCTCGTCGTCCTCGACGAACATGACGACTCCCAGCAGGACCAGTGCCACGGGACGGCTGAGGTCGAGCAGTTTCCCGGCCTGCGCCAGGATCGTGTCGGTGTTGCGCAGGTCCTCGTCGAGGTAGGACGTACGGCCCTCGGGCGAACTGGTCAGCAGGGCCGCCGCATGGGCCAGGACGATCGGATCGTTGTCGACGTAGACGACACGGGACTCGGGGGCGAGCCGCTGGGCGACCTCGTGCGTGTTGTCGGCGGTGGGCAGCCCGGTGCCGATGTCGAGGAACTGCCGTATGCCGCACTCGGTCACCAGATGCCGCACCGCACGGTGGAGGAACCGCCGGTCCGCGCGGGCGTACTCGCCGATGCCGGGGTGGAGCCTGCGGATCTCCTCTCCCACCTCCTGATCGACGACGTAGTTGTCCTTGCCGCCCAGCCAGTAGTTCCAGATCCGGGCGGTGTGCGGCAGATCGGTCCTGATCTCTTCGTCCGGCTCACTGGTGGTGGGGGTCTCGGGCATGCGACGCTCCCCTGTGAAACGGTTGGTTCCCAAGTGGCAACCTATCCAAAGAAGTTGGGTGGCGCGAGGGCGAGCACCCCATGCGGGGCGGGAGATCGGCACACCGCGAGGAGCGTCGGCCGACGGCACCCGGAAGGCGACACGACGGGGACCTCGACATCGCGACGGGGGAGAGGCGCCGGGTGACCCGATAGGGAAACCTGCCCACCTGGTACAGGTGTCGACGTACTGCCGGACGATCCGTCGTGCCGGCCGGGCCTCGTCCCTCCCGGGGCCCGCGTCCTGCCCGAGCGTTCCCGGATGTCTTCCGCCCCGTCACGCTACGGTTCCCGTTCGGTACGACCCCGATTCCCTCCTGCGCGTCCCCACCTCCACCGGATCCGGAGAAGGCATGAAGCAGAGCTTGCCCCGCCCTGTCCGCGGCGTTGCCGCCACCGCCGCGCTGGCCGCCGTCCTGTTCGCCGCGGCGGCGCCGGCGACCGCCGCGGGTGCCGGCGTCCCCGGGGCAGACGCCCCGTCGGTGCCGCTGAGGGTGGCGACCTACAACATCCACGCCGGTGCCGGTGAGGACGGGGTCTTCGACCTCGACCGCACCGCGCGGGCCCTCCGCGATCTGGACGCCGACGTGGTCGGCCTCCAGGAGGTCGACGTGCACTGGGGCGACCGCAGCGACTTCGTCGACGAGGCCCGTGCGCTGGCCGGGAAACTGGGCATGCGGGTGTTCTTCGCACCGATCTACGATCTGGACCCGGCAGCCGAGGGCGGAGAGCGTCGGCAGTACGGTGTCGCCGTCCTGAGCCGCTACCCGGTCACCGAGGCCGAGAACCACGAGATCACCCGGCTCTCCACCCAGACACCCGACCCGGTGCCGGCCCCGATGCCCGGATTCGCCGAGGTGACGGTCAACGTCAGGGGCGCACAGGTGCACGTCTACAGCACGCACCTGGACCACCGGGCCGACCCGTCGGTCCGTGAGGCCCAGGTGGCGGACATGCTCGACGTGCTGGCCGCCGACCGCGGACCGAAGATCCTGGTCGGCGACTTCAACGCCGAGGCAACGGCTCCGGAGCTGGCTTCACTGTGGCAGCGGTTGCGGGACGCCGCCCCGGGCGGCGGGGGGACGTATCCGGCGGTCGACCCGGTCAAGCGCATCGACCTGGTGGCCGTCTCTCCCGACATCACCGTGGCGGGTGCCGAAGCCGTGGCGACGGAGGCGTCGGACCACCGTCCCGTGGTCACGGATCTGAGGATCCGCCGACGCGGTCGCTGAACCGCCCGAAACCGGGGACGGCACCGCACCGGAGACACCCCGGTGGCACGCCCGGGTGACGGCGGACTGCCGACGGACGTCTGCCCCGAGGGGGTACGTCACTTTTGCTCGGAGACGCTCATCTCACCCAGAAGCGACCAGTCGTCCTGCGGAACCGTCGCGTTCACGATGCGGGGCGTCTCGGCCAGGTGGGGCGGCAGGGTCCGCTGCGCGGTCCTGAAATGCTCGGAGTGCACATGGGCCGCCCCCGCCTCGTCGTCGCGGAAGGCCTCGACCAGGACGTACTCCGTCGGGTCCTCGACGCTGCGGGACCAGTCGAACCACAGACAGCCGGGTTCGGCCCGGGTGGCCGAGGTGAAGTCCGCGGCGATCTTCGGCCACTCGTCGGCATACTCGGGGCGCACCCGAAACTTGGCGGTGATGAAGATCATCCTGTCTCCCTCGTCGTTCTCCGGCGCGGACGCGCCCTCTGTCGTGGCGCTCTCCGCGCACCGGCGCGAACACTGCCACAGGGCCTGTCACATCGCCATCCGGGACCGGTTCCGCATCGCTGAGGCCGGCCGGAACACGGTCGTGGCCAAGGCACGGACCCGACCCGGCGGACCGCGGTGACCTGCTCCCGGCCGACGCGGAGCGTGCCTCGGATCCGCGATGTCCGGATGCCGTCCGGTCCACCGCTGGTCCGCGGAGCGGCGCGGTGCGGGCTCGGGGGCTGGGCGTGGTGCGTCGCCACGGCACACCGGTGCCGGGCGGGCGATCGGCAGTCCCCCCGGGTCAGGTCAGGTGGTGACGGCTCTCGGCAGTCGGGCCGGCCTGCCCGGGGGTGGTCAGGTACGTGGAGGTGCCGGTGAGTTCGAGGAGGCGTCGCAGCGCCGGGCCGACATCGTCCAGGTGGAAGCCGAGCCGGCGTGACCGGCGGAGTGGAACTCGCCGCAGAGGGCTCGGCAGGATGCTCGGTGAGACGGTTCCGCCGGACCGGCCGGCGGGCGGCACCCACCACGCGTGGGCGCCGCAGAGCGGCCTCGATCCGGTCGTCGCCGCGTTGGCGGAGCAGCGGGATCGGTTGCGGCGCGGAGATCCGGTGCCGGACGTTTTCGTCCCGGCGCCGCCTACTCGCCCACCCGCTGCTCGGGCTTTGGACGAGCGGACGGCCGGACGCCGGTCTCCCCCCGGTCTACGAGGCCCGACAGGGACAGGGCGCCCGGTCCGAAGAACACGATGAGCAGGAATCCCCAGCAGAAGAGCGCAGGGGCGAGGCCGCCGTTCTGCAGCGGGAACAGGCCGTCCTTCTGGTGCTCGGTGAAGTAGGCGAAGGCCATGATGCCCGAGCTGACGAAGGCGGCGCTGCGCGTCGTGACTCCCAGGAGGATCAGGACGCCACACGTCAGCTCGATCACCCCGGCGTACCAGAACGGCCAGTCGCCCACCGGGCTGGCCGTTCGGTCCAGCACCCCGAAGACCGTAGCGGCGCCCTCACTGGTGAACAGCAGACCCAGGACCATACGGAACAGGCCCAGTACGAGGGGCTGGCGGCTCGTCAGCCGGTCGCTGATGCGTGTGGTGCTCATCGGGCACTCCTTGAAGAGGTCGCTGCGTGTCGGGTGCTTCGGGTTCCGCGGTATGCGGGCGTGCGTGTTCTCCCGTCCTTCCTACGCATGCGCGGCCCAGCGGGTTCAGGCGTGTCACGAGGTTCTCGCAAGTCATCACGTTCCGTTTCCCTGAAGGCAGAATCGCCCCAGGTCTCGAGACGAGGACGCGGGCTTGTCGTCCGAACTGCTGACGGGGCCGTGAGCCTCCTTGCAATGCCTCTCGACCCTGGCCGGTGCGGTGGTGGACCGGCACCAGAAGCGCCTGGCGGCCCGGTGCGATGCGACGCCGCCGAGGGCCGGTCCTGCCCCGGTGACCGGCCGGGCGCCGAGCAGGGTGTCGTCCTCTTCACCGCGGCGTTCGTGCTCCCGGAGACAGGCTGCGGTCCGGTCGGCGTAGCCTTCCCGGCTCTCCTTGGGGAATCCGTCTTCGTATGAACACCGACGCACAGCACCCGGACCCTGAGCACCGCCGCCCGGACGGCGTGTCCGACACGACGGTCGAAGCCCTGGGCAGGTTGTCGAAAGCCCTGGAAACCGCCGAGCGGGCCCGTGGCGCGCTCTACACGTTCCATCAGCTGACCGGCAGTGCCGACCTCACTCTCGACGACGCGGTGCGTCTGCTCCGTGAGGCCGGCCACGAAGAGCAGGCCGACCGGGTGGAGCGCGAGATCCTCGGCCGCAACGTGATTCCGGGTCACTGGACCTTCCAGATCGTCGAGGCGTACAACGCCACGTACTACCGGCCCTTTCAACAGATCGAGCAGGAGATCCGGCAGGAGCTGGCCGAGGGGCGCGACCACCTGTACGAGGCGGAGATGAAGGAGGCCCGCCGTACCCGGCACCACCCCGACCACACTGCCCGCCCCGCCACCTGACCCTGCTCGGCACGGTGCCCCCGGGCCCCGCGGACGGCCTGCAGGGGTGATCGTCCGGCTGAAGCCCCGCAGAGCCTTTCGCCGCGCAGGCGACCGCTCTCCATGATCTCTTGCGCATGGCTTCGGCCCGCCCGGCGAGGCGCCGGGCGCGGAGCGGGCGGCGGTCCCGACCCACTGAGAGCGGGATGCGGAATACGGCGCCCACCGATGCCGTTGTCCCTTACGTCTGACATGCCTGATTCAATGGCTCGGGTGAGGGCGAAAGGAGCACCTCATGGCACGCAGCACTGCGCGGCCGGTCGTCAAGCTGAAGTCGACGGTGGGCACGGGAGTCACCTACGTGACCCGCAAGAACCGTCTGAACGACCCCGACCGGCTGGTCCTGCGGAAGTACGACCCGGTCGCCGGTGAGCACGTCCTCTTCCGCGAAGAACGATGACACCTGCCTCCGTCGCCCCGCGGCGGAGGCCCCCGAGGGGGAAACCGACGGTGGCCCCCCTTGTTCGACCCCGCGGAAGGAGACCGTGATGAAGGTACGCAAGTCCTTGCGCGCGTTGAAGGCCAAGCCGGGCGCCCAGGTGGTGCGCCGGCGCGGCGTGACGTTCGTGATCAACAAGAAGGATCCGCGTTTCAAGGCCCGCCAGGGCTGACGAGCCGCTTCGCCCACCGGACGGCCCGGCGCCGCGCTCGCGGTGCCGGGCCGTCCGGTGGGCCGGCGGGGGAGTGGGGCGAGAGGCCGGCCAGTGGTCGACCGGTGCTCACGCGGCGTCGTCGAAGCAGGCCCGCACTTCCCGGAGGATCCCGTCCCGGCCCCGGTCGCCGGTGCTCACCGGTTGTCGACGTCCCGGTCGAAGTCCTTCGCGCACTGCTGCCGGTCGGCTTCGGTGTCGGCGTGCTCGACACAGTCGGTGTAGTTCTTGAATTCGTCGCTGTTGAACACGGCCGCGCCCACCGCCAGGAGCACCGAGGAGGTGATGAGTACGAGCGCGCCGATCACCGCGCCGATCACGGACATCGTTCCGTTGGTGGCCACGCCGCGTTTCTTGCGCCGGTAGCCGAGCACTCCGAAGACCAGCGCCAGCAGACCGAGCACGATCCCGCCGAACACGGTCCAGAACAATACGGCGCCGACCAGTCCCAGAACGAGAGCCGCGATACCGAACCCGTTGCGGCGTTCACCCGGACCGGCGGGCCCGCTCTGCCATCCCCCGTGGGGTCCTTGCGTCGATGTCATGGTCGCTACCTCCGGTACGAGACGGATCAGTTCTGTGTCTGCCCACGTTCGAGGGCCTTCTGGGTCAGGTCGGTGACCTGCCGGGACGGCGGTGCCTCCGCCTTCACGTCCGTACCGAAGTCACTGAACTCCATGACGGTGCGCACCTTCGCCGACTGGGGAGACGACGAGGTCCGGTCCGTGGCGCCGTCCTCCGCGGGGGCCTTGAGCGTCATGTCGATCTGCTGCCGCCGGATGCGGCCGTCGTCGTCGAGCCACACGCCCATCGGCAGCGTCGGACCGAGCTGTCGCCGCAGAGTGGCGCCGTTGGGGAGTTCGGCGACATCGACGGCGACCCGGTAGTGGGTGGTGTTCACCCCGCCGACCTTGGCGGTGCCCTCGCGGGTGACATCCTTGTCGTCGATCGCTTTGGCGAACGCGGCTGCTTGGGCGGGATCGTTCACGGACTGGTCCCCGACTCCCCGGCGCTCGGCCACCTTCTGCACATCGATCTTGATCCACGGCTTGCCGCCCGGGGCCTCGCTTCGGGGAAGCCTCTGGTAGAGCACCTGATCGACGAGCCGCTGTTCGATGCGCTCGCCCTGGGCGCTGAGGGTCATGACGCTGTCACCGCCCTCCAGGTCGACGGTTCCCCGGCCGTTCACCGTCACCGAGGTGCCGTCGGCCGAAGTCCGCACGCGCAGCTTCACCCGCGCGGTCTCCTGCTCGGCCGTCTTGTCGTAGGCGGAACGGACGGCCTCCGTGCCCTGCTCCCGAGCGCTGGACGTCTCCTTTCCCGCCGACGGGCCCTTCTCTTCCGCGGAGTCGCCGTCATTGCCGCAACCGACCAGCACGGTGCCGACCAGAACACCGGCCACGGTCGCCGTACCCACCCGGATGCTGCCGCCTGGCCCGACCATGTGATGTGTCTCCTCTCAGGTGCGGTGCGCCGGCCCACCGCGGTACCGGCATGGTGTCCCGACTGCCCCTGTTTGCAGCGAAAACACTTGCGGAGGCTGGAATTTGACGTTGCGTCACCGTCTCCGTCGATCCGAGGGAACCCGGGCACGGCCGCGGCGGCCGGAGGGTGGGCCACCGGGGCTCGCGGCGCGTCACCGTCGGCGGGGGCCCAGTCACGGCCACGGCCCGGCGGGGGAGGCGTCAGTGCGCCAACGCCTTGACAGCGGCCAGGTCTTCACCGGTCAGTTCCGCGATGCGGTGCGCCGACATCCCGGCTGCCAGGGCACGGACGAGCAGCGCGTCCCTGCCGTCCGCGGAGGAACGGTAGGCCAGCAGTTCCTCCTCCAGCCGGGCGACGTTGTGCGGCGCGGTACGGCGGCGTACGCGGCTCAACTCCTCCTCCCCGAGGGGGACGGGCAGCCGCTCGACGTCGTCGGGAAGGGCTGCCGTCTCCTCGGGCGGCAGCAGCCGGAGGCCGGGGGACGTCACGGTGACACCCTGCGCTTGCAGCCACGCCCGGACCGCAGGGGTCTCCATACAGGCCAGTTCCCCGACGGCCGCGGGGGGCACGCCGAGCGTCACGGCCGTGCCGTTCAGCAGGACGAGGTAGGCGTCATCGGTCATCCTCGGTTCCTTACGGGAGAAGTTCTTGTCCTGACGGCACCCCCTATACCCCCCATCGGCCGTCTCACTACCGCTCCCGACCGGCCGTCGGCCGTCCACCCCTGCCGCGCGGCGGATGGTCGAACACCCGCGTTGTCGAGGACGGGGCCGGCCGGCCCCTGCAGGTCCGCCATCCGGTCGGCGGTCGCTCGGGCGGCTTCCGCGGATGCGACGCCCTGTACCAGCAGACGCACCTCCCGGCCACGGTCCGCCGACCTCGTACCGACCGGCTCGCACGGCTCCTGTCCACGGAGGGCTGTGGCGACGGCGGCGAGCGGGAGAAAACGAGTTGACCGGGTGACGCCGCACAGGCAGGCTCCCTTCACGACCTGGACGAGGCCCTGTTGCCGGCGGACTGCCCCACTCCCCGAGCGGCAGGTGGGGGCAGTGACGCGGCGGATCGGAGATGCGGGAAATGACGTCTCGGCTCCATGCCCTCTGCTTCGATGCGAACGATCCCCTCGGCCTCTCGCACTTCTGGGCCGGCGTCCTGGGCCGGAAGACGGCCGACGAATCCGACGGCGGGCCCACTCTCCTGCCGAACGACGACACCGGGTTCCGGATCCGGTTCCTCCCGACCCGGGAACAGAAGTCGGGCCAGAACCAGATGCACTTCGACCTGACGAGCACGTCCCCCGACGACCAGCAGCAGGTGGTGGAAAGGGCACTCGGGCTCGGCGCCCGCCACATCGACATCGGTCAACGCCCCGAGGAGGGGCATGTGGTGCTCGCCGACCCCGAAGGCAACGAGTTCTGTGTCATCGAACCGGGCAACAGCTTCCTCGCCGACTGCGGATTCATCGGAGCACTCGCATGCGACGGTTCACAGGAGGTCGGGTACTTCTGGAGCCGGGCCCTGGGCTGGCCATTGGTCTGGGACCAGGACCAGGAGACCGCGATCCGCTCACCGCGAGGCGGCCCGAAGGTCACGTGGGGTGGGCCACCGCTGATGCCGAAGACCGGGAAGAACCGGCTGCACTTCGACCTTGCCCCACTCGCCCACGGTGATCAGCAGGCAGAGGTCGACCGTCTCGTCTCCCTCGGGGCGACGCGCATCGACGTCGGCCGGGACGACGTCGGCCGGGTGGTGATGGCCGATCCCGACGGCCATGAGTTCTGTGTGCTGACGCCCCGGGACTGAAGAAGAATGGCTACCGCTTCGGAGGCAATCCTGGCCGGGCCGGGTGGTCCCGGCCCTCCCGATGGGGAGACTTCGCGCGGGGAAGGCAGTGGCTTCCCCGCTTCTCCTTCGCCACTGCGCCCCAGCGGTCCGCGACTTCGTTGCCAGCCCCTCGCAGTGGACACCTGCGTGCGGCTCGCACGGGGGCAGGACCCGGGCCCGCAGGGTCGGCGGAACTCGTCGACGCCCGGGAAGCGGCCCCGGAGGGGCCCTCCTGCACCATCGACTTACACCGCACGGTCGCATCGCACCACAGGACTTTGCCTTCTCTTTGCAACCCGCGCTGCCGCTGCCTCGTCTCTCCGCACGATTCATGACTGAGCCCGCCGGGTCACCGTGCGGGCGAACCGATGAAAGAGAGCGTTCCATGCGCCGAACCGTTTTCAGCGCCGCGGCACTCGCGTGCACCGCCGTGTTGGCGAGCGCGGTACCCGCGTTCGCCGACGACCCGACTCCCGTCGCCGAGGCCACAGCGACCCCGAGCGCGTCACCGGCGCCGACCGAGTACCCGGAGCCGGCTCCGGCACCGGCCGAGGAGGGGAGCACGGGCGGGGTCTCCGTCGTTCCGAGCGGAGCGCCCGACACCGGTGCGGCACCGGAGTCGGCGCAGTCCGGAGCCGAGGCCGGGCTGATCGGCGGGGGTGCCACCGCGGTGCTCGCCGCCGGGGGCGCGGCGGTGTTCCTCGTACGCCGCCGGCGGGCGACCGGGGCATGACGTCGCCCTCCAGGCGCGCGTTCGTCACCGCGGCGACGGCCTCGTTGCTCGTCGGCTGCGGTGGCGGCGACCGGACCGGCCGGGCCACGGCCGAACGCCGGGAGAGCACGTCACCGTCTTCGCGGCCTCCCGCCAAGGCGACGCGCGCCCTTGGGCGTTCGGTCCCCGTCGGCTTGGAGATCCCGGCCATCGGAGTCGACACCCCGGTCATGCAGCTGGGGCTGGCCCGGGACCGCACCGTGCAGGTTCCCCCGCTCACGGCCGACGACGTGGCGGGCTGGTACCGGCACTCACCGACGCCCGGCCAGCTCGGCCCGTCGGTGCTCCTCGGACACGTCACGGTCGGCGTCCACGGGGCGGGTGTCTTCCGCCACCTCACGCGGCTGCGCCGCAGCGACCGGATCGTGGCACGCCTGGAGAACGGCACGGCGGCGGTGTTCGCCGTCGACTCGATCCGGACGGTCGCCAAGGCGGACTTCCCGACGGACGCGGTCTACGGAAACGTGGACCGTCCGGAGCTGCGGCTCATCACGTGCGGCGGCCCGCGCACCGGTGAGGAGTACCGCGACAACGTGATCGTCTTCGCCGCGCTGAGCTCGGCGAGTCCCTGATCCGCCACAAGGGTCCCGGGCCGGCGGACTGTGTGCCGGCGGCCCGGGCCCCTTTCCGCGAGTGGCACCCCGTCATCGGTACCACCACGACCATGGAGAGCATTGAAACGGTCCCGCGAGAAGGCAGCGTCCGAGCTGTTCGCCGCCCTCTACCCGCGTCTCGCCGGCTGGTGCCGCCGGCTGGTCGACGACGACGAGACGGCCCACGAGATCGCCTCGGAGGCGTTCACCCGGCTGTGGGCCCGCTGGACCTCCGTGACGGAACCGCGGGGCTTCCTCTACGTCACCGCGGCCAACCTCGTCCGGGACCACTGGCGCAAACTGGAGCGCGAACGCAGAGCGGTACACCGTGTCACCGCGGAAGCCGCCGTCCGTCCGCACAGCGAACCCGCCGACCCGTCCGTACGCTTGCTCGTGCAGTCGCTGCCGGAACGACTGCGCGTCCCGATCCTGCTGCACTATTACGCCGACATGCCGATCCGGGAGGTCTCCGTGGTGACCGGGCGCAAGGAAGGAACCGTCAAGGCAGACCTCCACGCGGCCCGCGAACTGCTCCGCGCCCACCTGGGGAGAAGCCTTGATCACACACTCTGACGATGGTCCGGACTTCGAACCCGACGATCCCCTCGCCGTCATCCTGCGGCCGGCCTCCGACTACCTAGGCCCGCCCCCCGGCCGGTACGAGGAGATCCGCCGCGCCGCGGCGCGCCGTCGGCGGGTCCACGCCGCGGTCGGAGTCGGTGTGTCGTGCGCCGTCGCCGTCCTCATCGCCCTCGTCGCCCAGCCGCTCCAGCCGGCGACGTCCGACAAGCCCGTGCCCCCCGCCGTCCCCCTCGCCCCGCCTCCCGCGAGCAGCCCCTCGCCCACGCCCGATCCGTCGGCAACACCCCGGCCCGCCAGCCCTAGTCCCAGCGAAGAGGCCCGGACCGACGGCCCCGACGCCCCGACGCCCCGACCCACCGCCGCGCCCAGCGCACCACCGGTGACGGCCTCGCCCTAGCGCGGCGGGGCGGGCCCGTCTGCCGGAACCGGGCAGATGACACCCGGGCCCGTCGCCACGCCGGCGTGATGGACCTGCCCACCACGGCCGTCTTCCGAGATTTCGACTTCAAGTTGCCCGGCGTCGAGAAACTCATGTACCGGAATGGGACATCGGCCCAGGAGTTCGGTCCGGAGGCGCACCTGGGGCAGAAGGAGCCCGCCGAATCCGCCGGCGAGGGGGCGGAAAGCCGCAGCGCGGCGCAGGAGATCGTCGCAGCTCATCTCCGTCGGCTCGAGGACCGGCTCGGCCGCACCCAGCGGGCGGTCGAGGCGCTCCGTGAACTCCTCGACCCGGTGACTGCGCGAACGGTGAGCATCGAAGTCCTGCCGGCTCAGCGCGTGCTCGCCGTGTCCCGCGACGTTCCGCCCGGAGCCGGCCTGGGCTGGTACGACACCGCGATGGAAGAACTGGACGCGGTGGTCGGTCAACGCCCCGTGCTCCCACCGGGCGGCCGCTACCAGCACACGCTCTTCACAGAGGGCCATGGCCGTGCCACCGTCTACCTCCCCGCCGAAATGCCGCTGCCCCCGGAGCGCCGGCCACCGTGCGGGAACTCCGGCTGCCCGAGCGGACGGCCGCCGTCACCACCCACACCGGCCCGCACGACGACCTCGACCTCGCCTACGCCGCGGCGGGCTCCTACGCGGGCCGGAGCGGCTTTCGCTCCCAGGACTACGTCGAAGACGTACATCTCATCGGGCCGCGCGACACGGACGTCCCCGAGCATTGGCGCACTCTCGTCGCCTGGCTGGTAGCCCCCGAGACCGATCGATCAAGTGTGTAGAAGGACACGGAGGACCAGCCCGGGGCAGGCACGAGATCCCTGGAGAGGTTCGGGACGTAGACGTACACCACTACCACCACGGGGCGCGGCCCGGTGTCGGAGTACAGGACGCGCACCTCTTGCCCGTGACCCGCGCCGTCATCCTGCCGAGGGTGCGATGAGCCGCTTCTCGAACCAGCGCTGGGCGTACGACTCGTCGTTGAAGGCGGCAACCTCCTGGAAACCGCAGGAGCGGTACAGTCCGATCGCGGCGTCGAGGACTGTGTTGGTGTCCAGGCGCATGACCTCGCGGCCGTGCCGGGAGGCTGTCGCCTCCAACTCGGCCAGCAGCCGGCGGCCGAGACCGAGACCCCGGGCGTGGGGTGCGACCCACATGCGCTTGACCTCCGCCGGTGCCCCGGGCGGCAGCTTCAGGCCGGCGCAGCCGACGGGCTTGCCGTGCAGGCGGGCGATGAGGAACAGGCCCTGCGGCGGGGAAAGTTCCGTGGCGTCGGGCAGCAGGCTCCGTGCGGGGTCGAAGCCGGTCTCGAAGCGTTCCCGCAGTTCGGCGAAGTAGGACAGCAGACAGTGCTCGGCGTCGGGGTGGTCCGGGGCCACGACGTCCAGGGTGACCGTCGCGGCGCTCAGCAACCGGTCGACCTCGGCCATGGCGGCGACCAGCCGGGCGCGCTGGGTGCTGTTGAGCGGTTCCAGGAGGCAGCCGGCCAGGTCGTCGCTCCGACGGCCGAGTTCGGCACGCTCGGCGCGGCCCGCGTCGGTGAGCCGGACGGTGCGCACCCGCCTGTCCCGGGGGTGCGGCTCGACGCCCACCAGGCCGTCGGCCTCGAGGGAGCGCAGCAGCCGGCTGACGTATCCGGAGTCGAGTCCCAGGCGCTCGCGCAGCCGCCGTACGTCCTGGCCCTGCTCGCCGATCTCCCAGAGCAGCCGGGCCTCACCGATGGGCCGGTCGCGGCCCAGGTACTGACCGTGAAGCACACCCACACGTTCGGTGACGGTGCGGTTGAACTGCCGCACCTGGTCGATTTGCGCTGCATCCATTCTCTGATGTCAGTCAGAGGATTCTGGCGACGTCGAGAGGATTCCTCTCATGCCCGGCGGGGCCTGCCGGGCGTGTGCCGGCGCCCTGCCCCCGCGAGGCCTTCACGGTGATCTGGGATCCACCTGTGCGAACAGCTGCGGCTGCGGCTGCTGTGCGCGGCTGGTGTGCGTAGCCGGAACGCACAGCCGGAACGCCGCCTCGTGGGAGTGGGAACCGATCCAGTGCTGACACTCCCTCAGGGCTCTGCATTCACAGGGAGTTTGCTGCTGGACGATGTCCGCACCGCGTGAGAGCCCGAGCCGTTCGGTGAGGGCGGGGAAGCGCACTTGTCTGCCGCTTGCCGACCGTGACGAGTACCGCGTGGCCCGCGTGGCCCGGACCTTTGGCGCTGCGAGAAGCGCAGGCCCACTGGGCGCTCGATCCGTCATCGGACGCCCTGTCATTCAGCTGGTTCGGATCCGGTCGCGGGTGCGGGCGTCGGCGTGGGCTCGGGGGAGTTGGTGTCGGTGTAGAAGACGGAGTTTCCTTGCTTGGTGCGCTGAGCCTGGCTCCTGGCGACGAGATTCTCGAGGGTGGTGCGCACGACGGTGGTCTTGATGCCGCGGTCGGGGTGGGACTGGCTGAGTGCCGTGGAGATTTCCGCTGCTGAGCGCGGTTCGCTCTGTTCGGTCAGGTGGCGGCCGACGAGTTCGACCAGCGTGGGCTGAACCGTCTTCCGGGCAGTATTCCCGGCGGTGCGCTTGCCGGCGGCCGGCTTTTTGTCCGTCGGCTGTTCGGCCGTGGCCTTCCTCGTCTGCTTTCGAGGCTCAGCAGGGGTCTTCTTCCGGGGGGAGGGCACCGTAGTGTTGTCGTTGTCCGCGGGCTTTGGCGTCGTCGCTGCGATGCCGAGGGCCTGCTGCATGCTCACCAGAATGGTGTGGTCCTGCTGCAGGGAAGCCAACTGCTGCTGCAACGCGGTGATTTCCGTGGTGATGCGTTCTTGCTCCTTGGCATTGTGTTCGAGGTCGCCGGCTACCTGCTTGGCGTACTGCGACGTCAATCCGGTGAGTGAAGTTGTGCTGTGGGACATGCGCTCCTCCTTGTTTCGTTGCCGGGGCAAGCCCTGGTCAGTGGCAGAGCAGGGCCGGGACGGATGCTCCGGCTGCGGGAGTCCTGTGCAGTGATGATACTGGCGAGTAGACATCTCTCTGCTTCGTGAGCAATTCCTTATGTGAGTTGGACGCTTGCTGCTCGTCCTTGCGTGAGCCGCTCCTTCACGGAGTGGGACATCCCGAACCGGACACGGCATGACGCGTCAGGACGGGAGAACGCACGGGCCGGAGCAGGGGGTTGCCGCCTCGGCCGTGCGTAGCCTCTCGGCTGTCACGGCGCAGTGGGGGAGTGCGTGCTGCGAGAGACCACCGCCCGCTTGTGTACCACCGGTCTTCAGGAATCGTGCCGTACGGTCGCCGCGAATCGGTCGGGCGGCACCGGTCGTCAATACCGCACGCGGCTTTCCCGGTGCTCCTCGCCGAGTTCCGGGTGGAACATCATGTTCCCGTGCTTGGCCGTCGTTTCATCTGGTGGTTTGCGGCCCGGCATCCGAGGCGAGCCGAGCCGGCCGGCGCAGGCGCTGCCGGTATCGGAGGTTCTCTGCTTCGTTGATCAGCGGCAGGATCTGGTCCAGCTCTGAGATGCGGGGCGCGGGACCCTCTGATGTTCTGCGTCGAGGGAGCCGCCGTTGTTCCGCCGGACGGACACGTGGCCGGCAACGTCGGCGTCGAGCATCACCGGGTCAACACCTGCCCGCTTCGCACCGCGTGGTCCGGCGGGGAAAGGCGTGTTCAGGTGTTCCTGACACAGACGGGCCACGGATCAGGTTCAGCGATTTTCTTCAAGCGGCTCATCTTCATACGGTGTTCCGCACGACGCGTGCTGATTTCTGCTGAGGGTGCGGTGGCGGATGAGGGGCGAGGCCATGCCGGCGAAGGCCAGGAAGTGTCCGGCCTCGCGTTCGTAGCGGCGGGGGAGCCGACGGCAGCCGACCGGCCAGGAAAAACGGCCCTCGCACCCACCCGGACGGCCGGTGGACCCGCACCGGCACTCGCCTTCTCCTTACCTGCCGACAGCCTGCTTGTGCAGGGAGGCCCACCAGAACTCTTCGTTCCTCCGCGGGATCATGAAGGCCGTGGAAAGGGCGAAAAGCAGGAGCTGCCGTCCTCGGAACGCTCGCGCGAGACCGGGAACGGCAGCACGCCGATGCACTGCTCGAGGCATGGTGCCCCGGGCGTGTGCGTTCAGCCGAGGGCCGCGATCATGTCTTCGGCCATGCGGGCGCTGGACGCCGGGTTCTGCCCGGTGAACAGGTTGCCGTCCCGTACGGTGTGCCGCTGGTAGGCTGGCCCGCCGATGTGGTCGGCGCCCCTCTCCCGCAGTCGGGCGGCGAGCAGCCACGGAGCACCTTCGGCCGTTCCGAAAAGTTGTTCCTCCTCGTCGGTGAAAGCAGTCATCCTCCGGCCGGCGAACAGCCACTCGCCCTCCGTGTCCACGGCGCTGAGCAGGGCGGCCGGTCCGTGGCAGACGGCTCCGATGATCTTCCCGGACGCGTCCGCGGCGGTCAGCAGACGGCCGAGGTCGGCGTCCTGGTGGAGGTCGACGACCGGGCCGTGGCCGCCGGGCAGGACGACCGCGACGTAGTCGTCGACGTCGACCTCGTCGAGCTTCACCAGAGGGCCGAACTCCCGCAGGGCCTTCTCCGCGTACTCCACGTAACGGGCGCAGTCCACCCCGGCGATCTCCGGGTCGGCGCTGTGCTTGTCGAGCGGCTGCAGCACTCCGCCCGGCGAGGCGAAGTCGACCGTGTAGCCGCCCTGGACGAACTTCTCGTGCGGAGCGGCCAGTTCCTCGGCCCAATAGCCGGTCGGGTACGCCGAGCCGTCCGTGCGTTCCCAGACGTCGGCAGCCGACATGATGATCAGGATCTTGCTCATGGGGCAGTTCCTCTCCGTGGTGGTGCGGTGGGAGGGCAGGTGGTGAGGGTCAGGTGGTGGCGGGGAAGCCGGTGGTGGGTGCGGTCTCCGCGGTGGCGTCCAGGTTGGCCTGGAGGGCCTGGACCTTGGCGGTGGCGCAGGCGTGGGAGTCCGAGCCGAGGATCTGGCGCATCGGGCCCCGGCCGCTCACGGCCCGGTTGATGATCGTTTCGGGGCCCTTGGCCGGGTTGCCGTGCCGGCTGCCGTGGAGCTCGAGGTGGTTGTCTACCGTCTCGCGGACGAACGCGTCGTCGTCGCGAACTGTCCCCACGCTCCAGCGGCTGCCTGACCAGGTCCGGTCCCAGGCCACGGGACGTACCGGTCACGCACCGGATCACAGAGCGGTCAGTGGGAAAAACCATGATCGTCCATACTTCGTAACGGGTGCCGGGGTCCGCCCCGAGCGGTTTCTCGGGACCGGCACATTCAGCGTGGTCCACCGCATCCCCCCGTGGATGCGCATATCACGTCCGGGGAGGGCGCGGACGGAGCGACCCAGGACTCCCAGGGCCAGTCAGGAACGCCCGGCATGGGCGAGACTGGGAGGCGTGGCTGAGACCAATCGTGAACTGGCCGACTTCCTGAGACGAGCCCGAGGACAGGTCGATCCCTCCCGAGCCGGGCTCCCCCCGGACAGCCGCGTCCGCCGCGTGCCGGGCCTGCGCCGAGAGGAGGTCGCCCTCCTGGCCGGAGTATCGACCGACTACTACGCCCGCCTCGAACAGGGCAGGCGCATCACACCCTCACCCGCCGTGCTCGAGGCCGTGGGCCGTGCCCTCAACCTCGACGCCGCGGGGAAGGCCCACCTCCGGGACCTGATCGGGGTGCCCGCGTCGGCCCGCCGGCGCCCCGTCGGGGTCCAGCGCGTCCGACCGGGCCTCTACCAGCTCATCGATGCCCTCGACGGTGAACCCGCCCTGATCCTGGGCCGTCGTACCGACATCCTCGCCGCCAACCGGATGGCACGCGCGCTCTTCGCCGACTTCGAACAACTGCCGCCCGGGCAGCGCAACTACGCACGCTGGATGTTCCTCGACGGCCACACCCGCACCCTGTTCCTGGACTGGGAGGAACAGGCACGCGCCGCGGTCGAGAGTCTGCGACTCGAGGTGGGCCGCGACCCCCACGACCGGGCCACGACGGCCCTCGTCGAGGAACTGCGCGAACGCAGCCCGGAGTTCGACCACGGGTGGCAGCAGCACCGCGTCCACCAGCGCACCCACGGCTCCAAACGCCTCCGTCACCCCCTCGTCGGCGACCTCACCGTCGCCTACGAAACCCTCACCCTGCCCGGAGACCCCGACACCACCCTGTTCCTCTACACCACCGAAGTCGGGTCATCGTCGAAACGGGCTCTGGATCTCCTCGCGAGCTGGACCCTCACGGGTTCGAACCCCGAACCGGAGCAGCAACGCCACAGTCGGTCCGGCCCCGCCCAGGACCAGTGAGCACGCTCGGCGTTGCGGCTCTGAGGCGACAGGAGGAGCCGGCTCGAGGAGTCCGTGGCGTTCCCTCCGCCGTCACCGTCTCACTCAGGCCGTCAACTCGTCGTCGACGGGAATGTTCAGCCGGCCGGCCAGGGTGGTGAGGGCCGTCCCCAGGGGGAGCGTGACCCGGGTGGCGGCGTGCCGGTCGCCGCGGGTGGGGTCCCGGTTGACGATCAGCACCGGCTTGCCGGCCCGGGCCGCCTGGCGGACGAACCGGAGCCCGGACATCACCGTCAGTGAGGAGCCCAGGACCAGCAGGGAGGTCGCCTCGCGGACCAGCGTGCGGCAGTGCTCGACCCGCCGGGGCGGAACGGCTTCGCCGAAGAACACCACGTCCGGTTTGAGGACGCCGCCGCAGACCGTGCAGGGCAGCACGCAGAAGTCCTGGACCTGGTCGTCGGTGAGGTCGGCGTCACCGTCCGGGTTGAGTGCGGCGGCCGCCGGCTCGAAGCCCGCGTTGGCCTCCTCCAGCCGTCGGGCGAGTTCGCCGCGTGGGCTGAGGATGCCGCAGGAGAGGCAGACGACCCGGGCCAGGCTGCCGTGGAGTTCCACGACGCCCTCGCTGCCGGCGGCCTGGTGCAGGCCGTCGACGTTCTGGGTGATCACGCCCGTGAGCAGGCCGTGCCGCGCGAACCCGGCCACGGCCCGGTGCCCGGCGTTGGGGCGAGCACGCCCGAGGGTGCGCCGGCCGAGGTGGCTGCGCGCCCAGTACCGGCGCCGGGCGTGGGGGCCGGCGGTGAAGTCCTGGTAGGTCATCGGGGTGTGCCGGCTCAGGCTCCCGTCCTTGCTCCGGTAGTCGGGGATGCCCGACTCCGTGGAGATGCCCGCCCCGCTGAGCACCAGCACACCGCCGGTGCTCAGCGCCTCGGCGACCGGCTCCAGATCCGTGGTGCCCGGCAGCGCATCCTCGGCGGGGAGCCAGTTCGGAGTGGGGCGCGTGCGCATACCGCCAGGGTACGGAACCCGGGGGCCAAGGGCGGACAGAAAGCACCCGTGCGGTCACTCACCGCGCGAGTGCGGCGTCCGGCCCCGTCAGCGCTCGGTGCGATCAGAACTCGTCCTCTGGGAAGACCGGGTCGGCGTAGTCGCTTTCGTCCCACTCGGCGTCGTCCATCGCCGGGCCGGAGAAGAAGCCCTCCATGAGTTCCTGCAGATCCAGCTCGGTGGCACCGGCCGGAGCGGTGGGCTTGGTGCCGTCGCTCATCCGCACAGTCAGGCCGAGTTTCTTGACCTTGGCGTCCTCGGCCAACGCGGCGAGGTCCACATTCACCTCGGTCAGTTCGTCGTTTTTCAGCGTGAAGTCCGCCGTTACCTTGGTGTCGGGCGCGTCCTTGAGGTCCTTGTCCGTCGGCAGCTCCATGCCCGGCGGCAGGTCCTTCGTCAGCGGGCGGATCTCGTCGAGAAGCTTGGTGATCAGCGTGCGGAAGGGAGCCGTGGCGGTGACGTGTTCGGTGCCGTTCTCTCCGTCGGCCGTCTTGAAGCTCACCTCACGGGCGACGACCGTCCGGAGGGCTTCCACGAGCTTCTTCTGCGTCTTGGCGTCGAGGGACGGGGCGGGCCCGGGACCGCCCTGGCCCTCGGCGGCGACCTCCTCCATCTTCTTGGCGTTGAACTTCACCCACTTGCCCTCAAGGACGTTCTTGAAGGACTGAGCCTGCGGAGGCAGGTCTTCAGCGGCCGGTGCAGGGCTGCCCATCATCTTGCCGATGGTGTCGACGTCGGCACGGACGTAGATGTAGTCGCCGATCATCCGGTACTCGGCGAGATCGCCCTCCGGATTGCTGATCTTCATGGCCATGCCGACGAGATCCTTCTCGCCGGACTCGTCGAGCGGCTTCTTCGACTGCACGGTAACCGTGATCGTTGCGTCGCTCATCAACTCGGCGGCCTCATCCGGGATCTCGTCGCCGGGCGCGGGGTCGGACTTGGCGTCCAGCGCCTTCAGGGACGTGACGTCGGTGTCCAGGTCGAGCTCGAAGGAGAGCGTCTTCTTCTTGCCGAGCTGCTCGAAGGCCTGGTCGAGCTTCTGGCCGGCGGAAAGCTGCTCCACCGTTCCGCAGGCGGCGGAGCCCGCGAGTACGGCACCGACGACGGCGGTA
This sequence comes from Streptomyces sp. NBC_01635, assembly GCF_045209715.1. Taxonomy (NCBI): domain Bacteria; kingdom Bacillati; phylum Actinomycetota; class Actinomycetes; order Kitasatosporales; family Streptomycetaceae; genus Streptomyces; species Streptomyces sp. NBC_01635. Next base: position 8,824,435 of record NZ_CP109277.1, read on the forward strand.
GCGGTGAGAGTCTTGCGGATGGCGCTGATGATGGTCTCCTCGTGGGTCCGATCACGAAAGTGATCGATCAGAAGACTCACCACCAGCTCACAAGGTTGTGCTGCCCGATCGGGCAACCGAAGTGAGCCGCAGGAGAGGCCATTTGGCGCAGCGTTCGACGAGCGGTCGGCGTAGGCCGTCGGCGTAGGCCTGCCCGGACTTCGCGCACCGGCGCCGGATCGTCTCGTGGGAGACGAGCACACCGCGCCCAGGTATCAACTCCTCGACCTCCCGGAAGCCGAGCGGGAAGTGGAAGTACAGCCGCACGCCGTGGGCGATGACCTCGACCGGGTACCGGTGCCCCTTGCACGACGGCGGCGCGCTGTCCACGAACGGCCCCTCCCAGCATGACCAACCAGAAGATCATCCCACCCGGTCAGTCAACGTGACAGTGCCCGAGGAGACGTTCATCCCGTCAGTGTGCCCCCAGCCACTGACTGACAACGCCTCGCCTGAGCGCACGCGGAAGTCGACAGCTCGGGGCGGCCACCGGCCATATGCGCCGCCGGTCGGTGTGCTGTTACCGGAGGGTGTACTCGCACATGTGCTTGCCGTCGACGCCGCCCGGGTTCTCGGCGACCTTCTTCCCGTCGACGGTGATCGAGCAAGGGGCTGCGGCGTACTGGCCGGTGGACAGCTTCACCGGTCCCGGCACGATGGACACGGTGATCCCGACCTTGCGTTCGGTGCTGTTCAAGGTGAGTTTGTCCGACTTCTTCCACGGCAGCGTGACCTGCTCGGAGCGGTTCGTGTCGAGGTTGTAGTAGACGCTGGACTTGCCCTCGCCGCCGACTTTGAAGGTGACCTCGTACGTCTTGTCCTGGCCATCGGCGGCAGGCTTCGACGACGTGGACGTGCCCTTGTCGGCGCGCTCCTTCTTGTCGCCGCCGCTGCTGCCGCACGCGGTCATCAGCCCGGCTGCCGCGATGAGCGCCGTTATGGTCGTTGCCCTGCGCATGCGTGTACTCCCTGTGGTACGGATGTGACCTGCTGTGCGGAATGATCCACACGGAGCATCGTATGCGTGGCATTCTCCGGCGTCGGGGCGGGCTGACGGCCGCCGGGTGCGATGTGTCGAGTTCGTGTCAGTGGAGTGGTCAACGGGGCTGGCGGCTACTTCCCGCCGCCTTTCCGCGGGTCACGGTAGGGGCGAGTGACTGTCTGCTGCTGACATGAGGGTGATACGGGCGCCAGGGCTCACTGTCACGGCGCGGTATATCCCATGGTGTTCACTGACATGAGGCCGAGATACCGTGCCTCCGCTCCGTGGTTCGCCTGTCCCGCCTGGCCGGTGCTCCGTGGGTGACGCTGCTGCGCAATTCGCCAGTCCCGTGGGAACAGCCGCTCGGAGCACCGAGCGTCGCCGTGGGTCGCGGAGTGTGGTCCCGCGGTCCCGGGGGATTGCGCAGCAGATTCGTGGGTTTCCTCAAACGCGCCGGCCGTCGTCTGCCTTTCTCCGGTGGACGGCCGGGGCCTTGCCGGGGCCGTCGTTCGCGTCGTGGGGCAGGCCGATGGCGAGGAGCGCGACATCGTCGTCGAGGTGTCCTGCGGCGTGCCGGTGCAGGTCGGCGAGCAGGGCGCCCAGCACGTGGTCTGGGTCCGGTGGGAGGGGGCGGGACAGCCGTGGGATGGGGTCGTAGAAGATCCCGCGGTGGTCGCGGGCCTCGACGACGCCGTCGGTGAACAGCACCAGCACCGCGCCCTTGGGCAGGACGTACCGGTCGACCGGGATGTCCGGGCTGCCGAGGTCGGCCAGGCCCAGCGGCAGCGAGGGCGTGCCCGGCTCCAGCGGGTGGGCCCGGCCGCGGTGGAGCAGCAGCGGTGCCGGGTGGGCCCGGTTGGCCACGTGCAGGGTCGAGCCGTCGGCGGAGAGTTCGGCGATGACGGCGGTGGCGAACCTCTCGGCTTCCATCCCGTTCTCGGCGGCGTTGACCTCCTGGATCCGTTCCTCCAGGCGGCGGACCAGGCCGGGCAGGTCCGGGATGTGGAGGGCGGCCTCGTGGAAGGTGCCGAGCAGCGCGTTGACGGTCTGGACCGCGCCCAGGCCCTTGCCCAGGACGTCGGCGATCATCAGCCGGGTGCCGTAGGGGGTGGAGTGGATCGCGTACAGGTCGCCCCCGATGGCGGCCTCCCGCGTGGCGGCCTCGTAGCGGGTGGCCACGGTCAGCGGTCCGATCCGGTGGGGCGGGGAGGGGAGCACGGCGCGCTGGACGGCCTCGGCGACCTCGCGGGCGTTCTTCAGCTGCCGCCGCTCGCGGGCCAGCAGCCGGTTGACGCCCGCGGCCAGGAGGGTCAGGGTGACGAAGGTGGAGAACGGGAAGATGTTATCGATGCCGAACGGCGTCCTGCCTCTCACCAGCGGCAGGGCTACCGCGGCGAGGAGCGCCGCCGCGCCGGTGGCGATCGTCCCGGCCAGGGAGAGCCAGGGCGCGACCAGCACGGGAACAGCCGCCAGCAGGAGGAACACCCTCACATGTGCCGGGGTGAGGAGGTCGAGGAGGAACACGCCGAGGATCAGCGCGGCGGGCAGCCAACGAAACCACCGCATCTGAAGGGGCGGTGACGCGCGGGTGGGGCCCATTCTCCTGCGCTCCGGGGTGTTCCTGGACAGAATCCGGCCTTCAGTCTCTGCCGCATCCCCGGCCACGGCGACCGGGGCACCACGGCCGGGCGAAGCTTCCGGCGATCAGCCGGACTTCTGCGTGTCCCCTGATGGGCGGTGTCACGTGGGCTGACCGGCCCCGCGCGGACCTCGCCCAGCGCCTTCAGGACGCCGTCCGGGCCCGCTGGCAGCCACGCGTCCGCGAGCGTGCCCGCCGCCACCAGCACCGGCCTGGTCGCCGACACCCGGGCCCGGTTCGGCTTCACCGCCGCGCCCGGCACCATCGACGACGCCCGCATCCGCCACCTCGCCCTCGCCCTGGGGCCGCAGTTGGAGGCCCTGCGCCAGATCATGGTGCAGCAGTTCGTCGTCGATGCCCGCGGCCGGCTGCGGCCACGCCGAGAGAAGGACGGACAGCCACCAGCCGGACTGCAGGTCTGCAGCCCCTATGACCTCCAGGCACGCTTCGTGCTGCGCGGCAACACCCGCTGGACCGGTTACCTCGCACACGTCACCGAGACCTGCGACGACCACAGCGTGAACGTGATCACCGATGTGGCCACCCTGGTCTCCAGTGGCGACAGCCGGGCCCTGCCCGCCATCCACACCCGGCTCAAGCGGCATCGACTGCTGCCCGCCGAGCATCTGGTCGACGGCGGCTATACCTCCGCCGCCGGATTCGACGCGGCCGCCCGCTCCCACAAGATCACTCTCATCGGGCCGTTGCCCGCGAACAACTCCCGGCAGCGTGAGACGGACAACGGCTTCGCCCGCGAGAACTTCATCATCGACTTCGACCGCCACGAGGTCACCTGCCCCAACGGCAAGGTCAGCGGTAACTGGAACGAGCTTCCGGTCATGGCCCCTTATGTCGTGGTCCGGTTCGACAAGCGGCAGTGCGGTCCGTGTCCCGAGCGGTCCTCGTGCACCCGCGGTGCGGCCCGGACGGTGAACTTCCTGCCCCGGCACCTGCACGAGATCCAGGCCCGCAACCGCACCGACCAGCAGGACCTGCAGTGGAAGCGGACGTATGCCTCCCGTTCTGGTGTCGAGGGCACGGTGAACGAACTCGTCAGCGGCCACCGAGCCCGCCGTTGCCGCTATCACGGCACGGTCAAGACGCATGTGCAGCACGTCTTGACCGCGATCGCCATCAACATCGAACGTCTCAGCGAACAAGAAACCGAGGACTCCACCTACCGCCCGCGACAGCCCACAGCCTTCCAGCAGTACCTCGACGCCCGCGGGCTACCCCGCCCCCTGTGGTGGCGCCAAGGCAAATGACCTTGGAACCTCAAGATCCCCGACAGAGTCGCCCCTCGTCAGTGCGGTGCGCTTCACTGTCCGCCATGGAGCTCACACAAGCGACCGTCAACGACCTGCTGGCCCAACTCGGCCCGGGGGACAGCTACCCGTACCTGCCCAGCGACCTGGACCCGCAGGAACTGACCGACCTACTCGACGGCAGGTACGGTGCCCCGCGCACCCTCGTCCTCGACGGCTTCACCGATCCGATGGTCGACGAGTCCAGGGGCGCGGCTCTCCTCGTCCCCTTCGGAGACCGGGCCGTGACGATACGGGCGTGGGCGTACGGGGATCAGTGGGTCGGCGCGGGACGCCGAGGGGGCCGAGCGGCCGGTGCTGGTGGTCGCTCACAGGGAGGTGTCAGAACCCTTGGCGGTCACTCCGGATGAGGACGAGGACGTCGACTGGATGGAGCAGCTCAGACGGATCACCGGCTGGACACAGCCCGCCCAGCGGCCGGACGTGGACTGGGCGGAGGTGGAGTCGCGCCTGGGCCCCGCGCTGCCGAGCAACTACAAGCGCATGGTCGAGACGTTCGGCGCGGGTGCCTTCGACGGATTCCTGAACTTGATCCAGGAGCCGTGGACGGATCTCAGGGAGGACGGTCTGCTCATCTGGGCGGGCACTGAACACGAAAACCTGTACTGCTGGAGGTCCGATGGCGACGACCCCGACCGTTGGCCCGTCGTGGTCCGGTCCTTCGACGGCGAGGACGTCCCCTTTGGCTGTCAGGCGGCGGAGTTCGTCTGCCGCATCCTCGTCGACCCGCACCACCCGTTCACGATGGCCCGCTATTTCGACACCCACTGGTTCATGAGCTACCGGGAAAGCGGCTGACCGAACCCCGCCACCAGCAGCCCCTTTCCACCCGGCCCTCCTCGGAGCCTACGAGGCACTCCGGGCCCGGCATCGTGGTTCCGGCGAACCGGCAATGCGCCGTATGATCACCTGCTACCGATCACGCCCCCGACCGGCACGAGTATCTCAGCACCCGCCCACGCCAGCCCCATGACCAGCGAATTCAGGCTGAACAACGCTCACTGCGTGTGGCTGTATCACCGCTTCCCGCTGTCATTCCGGGAAGTCGAGGAGCTGATGCTCGAGCGCGGCGTGATCGTCTCCCACGAGACCGTCCGCCGCTGGTGCGCGAAGTTCGGCCAGATCTATGCGAATGAGCTGCGCCGCCGCCCCGGGCCGGGGGACACGCGGCATCTCGACGAGGTTTTCATCACGGTCAACGGCGAGCGGCACTACCTGTGGCGGGCGGTGGACCAGCACGGGAATGTGCTGGACATCCTCGTCCAGCCCAAGCGCGACACCCACGCCGCCATACGGTTCCTCCGTCGGCTCTTGAAGGGCCTGGAGTACGTGCCACGGGTGGTCGTCACCGACAGGCTGCGCTCCTACCGTGCGGCCCGCCGCGAGGTCGTGCCCTCCGTCGAGCACCGCTCGCACATGGGCCTGAACAACCGGGCCGAGAACAGCCACCAGCCCACCCGGCAGCGCGAACGCGCCATGAAGGGCTTCCGCTCCGCCGGCGGAGCCCAGCGGTTCCTGGCCGCGTTCAGCGGCATCTCACCCCACTTCCGGCCCCGCCGCCACCCGATGGCCGCCCCCGGCCACCGCACCGAGATGACCACCCGCTTCGCCATCCGGGACCAGGTCACCGGCGCCGCCGGCCGGCCAGCCGAGGCCTGAGCACTGGCCCGAAAACCGACCCCCGCCACGCTCCGACGCGCCGTCAGAGACCCAGGCACCCAACAACGTGACAGCGCCCGGTCACCGGCAATGGCTGTACCCTCTCGCTGTCACCGAACATGAGCTGAATGAGCTGCGCCAGAAACAGCAGGACGTCGTCGTGTGCGTCGCCGGGGAATCGCCCCCTGTCCTGGCCAAAGGCCGTGAGAGGCGTTGTCACGTTGGCGGGGGTGTGAGCGGTCGGCGGCGTGCCGGGGCGTGTTGTGGCCTGGCCGGTGTGCTGGGTCAGGCCACCGCGGCCAGGCCGGTGCTGCCGGTGACCTGGTCCCGGATGGTGAAGCGGATGATCATCTCAAGGCGGTGTTCGCCGGCGGTCATCAGGTGCCGTCGCGGCCGGAAGTGGGGGGAGATGCCGCTGAAGGCGGACAGGAACTGCTGAGCCGCTCCCGGGGAGCGGAAGCCCTTCATGGCACGCTCGCGCTGCCTCGTGGGCTGGTGGGAGTTCTCGGCCCGGTTGTTCAGTCCCTGGTGCGAGCGGTGCTCGACTGAGGGCATGACCTCGCGGTGGGCGGCGCGATAGGAGCGGAGCTTGTCGGTGACGATCACCCGCGGCACGGCGCCGGTCCGCTTGAGGAGCTTGCGGAAGAAGCGTCTGGCGGCGGCCTTGTCGCGTCGGTTCTGCACGAGGGTGTCGAGCACGTTGCCGTCCTGGTCGACGGCCCGCCACAGGTACTTCCGCTCTCCGTTGACGGTGATGAAGACCTCGTCGAGGTGCCACGTGTCGCCAGGGCGGGGGCGCCTGCGGCGCAGGGCGTTGGCGTAGTCCTGCCCGAACTTCGCGCACCAGCGGCGCACCGTCTCGTGGGAGACGGTCACACCGCGCTGCAGCATCAACTCCTCGACCTCTCGGTAGGAGAGCGGGAAGCGGAAGTACAGCCACACGCAGTGCGCGATGACCTCAGCCGGGTAGCGGTGGCCCTTGTACGACGGCGACGTACTCCCCACGGACGGTCCCCCTCCACCATGATCAACTCGAAGATCATCCCACCCGGTCAGCCAACGTGACAGTGCCGTCGGTGGTCATCGTGGACCTCGTGAGGCTCCGGGGCGGGGGTGTTGCCGGCGTGGATCCAGCGAGAGCGTGCCATCGCTCTCCAGGTCCAGGTGGACTCCAGTGCTGACGCGGTTCAGGGTCGCCCGTACCCAGACGGCATCCTGGTGCGGGGCGCCTTCCAGCCGCATGCGCCTTGCCCGCAGCGGCACCATGCGCAGACCGAGAAACCGCCCGCTGTCCGCCGTCACCATGACAAAGTAGGCGAGCCGGAGGTCGTCGCGGTACTCCTCGTAACCGCCGATGCCCTCGTAGTCGTCGATGAAGTCGCCGCAGCCGTGCAGCACCAGCCGCCGGCGGTACACCTCGATGGGGCGGGGGTGGTGCGAGGAGTGTCCGTGGACGAGGTCGGCACCGCCGTCCACCAGGGCGTGCGCGAAACGGGTCTGCTCGCGGGGGACGTGGTACCCCCAGTTGGAGCCCCAGTGCATGGACACGACCACGATGTCGCCCGCACGCTTCAACCGCCGTATGCGCCGCACCACCGCGGCGGCCGTGGCGGCCGAAAGGTCGGGGAGGTGGGCGACGCCGGAGAGGGCGGCGGTCGCCGCCCAGCCGGGAGGGATGCCGCTGGAGGTTGCTCCGAGGGCGAGGACCAGGACACGGCCGCCGGCCGGGTTGGGGACGGCGGCGGGCCGGTACGCCTCGTCAACGCTCCGTCCGGCGCCCGCCACCTGCAGGCCGGCGCGGTCGAGCGTGTCCAGCGTCTCCTCCAGGCCATCCCGGCCGAAGTCCAGTATGTGGTTGTTGGCCAGGACGCAGACGTCGGGGTGGGCGACCGTGAGGGCGGACACGTTGGCCGGATGCATGCGGTAGTGCACCGCCTTGCCGGGCGCGAACGCGTCACTGCGGGTGACGGAGGTCTCCAGATTAACGATCCGCACGTCCGGGGCAGCGGAGTCCAGCAACCGGAGTGCCTCGCCCCATGGCCAGGAGGGTGGCACGGGGGCCGGGATCGGACCGTTGATCGACTCGGCCAGGCGGACGTAGGACCGGGCGTCCTCGGCGTAGCTCCCGCAGTGCCGGTCACCGGGCCGGGCCAGGATCTGGTCGACGCCGCGTCCGAGCATCACATCGCCGCATACGAACAGCGTCACCACGCCGCTGGTCATACCTCTACGGTAGGCGCGCCTGCGAGGGGGCGGGATCGCGCGGGCTTCCCGCCCGACGCGCTCACCCTGTGGGGCTCGTAAAGTCATCGCTGCAGCTCAAGCCGTGTATCGGTACTCGTTGATGAACCCGCCGAGGACGCGGGTGCGCAGGAGCCTGCGGGGCACGCGATCGTGCAATACCGCTGGCTGTTCCCGGGCTTCGGGTGGTCGTTGGTCTCGTGCTCGGTGTGGCCGATGCGTGGTGTAGTGCTCCTGGTACTCGGTGAGGACCTGGTGGGCGTGGGCTTCGTTCAAGATCAGGATGTGGTCGAGGACCTCGCGCCGGATCGTGCCGATCACTCGTTCGCAGGGGGCGTTCATGCGCGGCGTCTGTGGCGCGTTGAGCGGCATGTCCATGTCTTCGGCCTCGAAGACGGTGTCGAAGGACTCGGTGTACTTCGCGTCCCGGTCGCGGATCAGGAAGCGCAGTGAAGCTTCCCCTTGATCAGCCAACGTGACAGCGCCCTTCGACGTTCCCAACGGGAACTCCTGTCCTATGGATCATCACGATCCAATGATCAAGGTGTCCACGATCAAGGGGAAAAGCCCACCAGTGGATACGGCCGTGGCTGCGATGCTAAACGCCACGACCCCGGCAGCTGCGTTGTAATGCCAGGGGCGGGAAAGCTCTGCGGTGACGAGGCCGTTCAGGTTCGAATAGCTGCATGCCTTCACCGTCGCGTCGCCCGCGGCTACGCCGCACAACCCGCCCCGTGCGTCGCCAGCGTCGCTCCCGACCGGGGCCGACCTCCGTCCGGCCGCCGGACGTCGCCGATTATCAGCAACCGAACACGGAACCGAACCCGAATCCACCACCAGAGACCACTGCCAGCCCTGAGAATGCCGGTGCGCAAGTAAGCTCCGTTCGGCTGCCAGAGGACGATCCCGCGCGTCAGGCACGTCAGAGAGGTCTGGACTGGGCGCGCCGGATCGAGCTGGGCACCGTTGTGGTCGCTGCTGTCGTGGGACTCGCCGGCCTCTGGTACTCCAACGTCCAGACACAGCAGGCGAACGAGCAGATGAGGCAGGCCAACCAACAGGCGCGCGATGACCGTACGCTGGCCAAGGAGGGGCAGATCACCGACCGGTACACCGCGGCTGTCGGGAACCTTGGTGAGGACAAGATAGATGTGCGGCTGGGTGGTATCTACGCCTTGCAGCGGATCATGAAAGACTCCCACCGCGACCAGCCCACTATCGCTAACGTCCTCGCCGCCTACATCCGTACCCACGCGGACAAGCCCTCCGAGAAAGGTCAGGACGTGTCGGCCGATGTCCATGCCGCTCTCGCTGTTCTGGCCACCCGCGACACTGCTTACGACGACACCTTCGCCCCGTCCTCCGCTTCGTATGGCTCCCCCGCGTCGAACTCGGCCCCACACAGGTAGTGCGACAGTCTGAGAATGGGGAAGAAAGGATGCTTCGCATAGGAGGGGGAGCGCGCCTGGGCAGCGTGAACTTGAACGGTGCTCACCTGGCTGGTGCGGGCTTGAGTAACGCTTACCTGGTGGGCGCGGACTTGCGTCAAGCGGACCTGCGCGGCGCGGACCTGCGCGGCGCGGACCTGCGCGGCGCGCACCTGGGCGACGCGGACCTGCGCGGTGCGAACCTAGCTCGTGCAGGTGTGCGGGGCGCAAACTTCCGCGGCGCAGATCTGCGAGACGCCAAACTCGAGTACAACCAGCTCGACTCGGCCCTCACCGATGCCACAACGAAGCTTCCGTCCGGGTGTGCCGGGAGCCTGGGCCCGGTTCCCCCCAACTGCACTGCCGGGGGCGGGCCGTCGTCACCAGGGTATGGCTAACCGAGCCAGACGATGTCCAGGACGGAAAGGATTCGAGTGAGGCGGTTGACCGGCGCTGTCACGTTGGCTGATCGGGTGGGATGATCTTCGGGTGGATCAGGCCGGGAGGAGTCGTCCGTGGACAGCGCGCCGCCTCTTACAAAAGGCACCGGTACCCGGTCGAGGTGATCTCCCACTGCGTGTAGCTGTACTTCCGCTTCCCGCTGAGCTTCCGCGAAGTCGAGGAACTCATGCTCGAGCGCGGAGTGATCGTCTCCCATGAGACGGTCCGCCGCTGGTGCGCCAAGCTCGGGCAGGCTTACGCTGGCGCGCTGCGCCGGAGGCGGCCCCGGCCGGGGGACACGTGGCACCTGGACGAGGTCTTCATCAAGATCAACGGCGGGCGGAAGTACCTGTGGCGAGCCGTCGACCAGGATGGGATGGTGCTGGACATTCTCGTGCAGGACAGGCGGGACACCGCCGCGGCCCGGCGTTTCTTCCGCCGGCTGCTGAAGAAGACCCGTACGGTGCCGCGGGTGGTCGTCACGGACAAGCTGCGCTCCTACGGTGCGGTCCACCGCGAGGTGATGCCCTCGGTCGAGCACCGCTCGCACCAGGGCCTGAACAACCGGGCGGAGAACAGTCACCAGCCCACGCGGCAGCGGGAACGCGCGATGAAGGGCTTCCGCTCGGTCGGCGCCGCGCAGCGGTTCCTGTCCGCGTTCAGCGGCATCTCCCCCCCCCACTTCCGGCCCCGGCGGCACCTGATGACCGCCCACGGCTACCGAGCCGAGATGACCATCCGGTTCGCCATCTGGGACCAGATCACTGACGCCGCCGGCCAGCCCGCCACGGCTTGAACACAGACCCCAACCGCACGCCCACCATGCCCCGACACACCGTCAGGAATCTGCAAACTCAACAACGTGACGACGCCGTTCCCGGCCTGTGGCCCGAGATCCCGTGCCGCGAGAGACCACACCTGTTCGTCGGCAGCAGCCGCGCCACCCCGCACGAGGAAGACGCCGCCAAGGCCAAAGCCCTTTACGCCCAGTGCCCAGTCCGTGGAGCCTGTGCCGCCTGCGCCATCCGCAACGACTACCGAGACGGCATCTGGGGCGGCCTCACCGCCGACGAACGAGACCAACTCGCCCGGGAACGAGCCACAGCCACCGACAGACCCGGCTGACACCCCGAGGCCCCCTCCCCGCGTCAGCATGTCTCACGAGACACCCGTAACTCCTGGTGCCCCAGGGTGGGGGGTCGTTTGTGTGGGGGGTGGGTGTCCGGTTCGTTTTGGTGGTGTGGTGGGTGTGGGGTCGTCCGGTGGTTTCGGCGGGCGGGTCGGTCGGGTGGTTTCGGCGGGTCGGGTCGGTTCAGTGGTTTGGGTGGGGTGGTGGGTCGCCGAGGGTCGAGGCGCGGGCCATCAGGGCGGGGCGCAGGCGGCGGGAGCGGCCCGGTTTGCCGTTCAGCATGTTCACCAGGGTCGTGGCGGCGGTTTCGCCCATCCGGTACATCGGGGAGCGTATCGAGGTCAGTGGTACCGGGAGGGCTGCCGCGAGCGGGACGTCGTTGTAGCCGACGACCGCCACGTCCTGGCCGACGGTGAGGCCGGCGTCCCGGACGGCTGCCATCGCGCCGATCGCCGCGAAGTCGTTGACCGCGAAGACGGCCGTGGGACGCGGACGCAGGCCCAGCAGGTGGTCGGTCGCCGCACGGCCGCCCGGCACGTCGAAGGCGGAGCCGATGACATGGCTCTTCGGTACGGGGAGGCCTGCCTGGGCGAAGGCGTCCAGGAAGCCCTGGGTGCGTTCCACGCCGGTGCTGGCGTAGGGTTCGCCGGCCACCACCGCGACCCGCCGGTGGCCCAGGCCCAGCAGATGCTCCCCGGCCAGCCGTCCGCCGAGGGCGTCGTCGGTGGTCACCGACACCCGGCCGGGCAGTCTGCGTGACACCAGCACCAGGGGGATGCGCCGGCGGGCCAGTTCGGCCACGAGGCCGCAGTCGGAGCGGGCGTCGCCGAGCACCAGGCCGTCGACGCGCCGGGCGAGCAGTGCGTGCGCCCGGCGCTGTTGCATCTCGGGGTCGTCGCCGGTGTTGGCGACCACGGTGTGGTAGCCGGCGGCCGACGCGGCGGCGTCGATGCCTTCGTAGATGGTGGCCAGCACGATGTCGGTCAGCCGCGGGACGAGCACGCCGAGCATCCGGGAGCGGCCGGTGCGCAGCGCCGCTCCGGCCGGGTCCCGCTGGTAGCCGAGTTCCTCGGCCAGTCCCTGGATGAGTGCGGCGGTCTCGGCGGCCACTCCGTCCCGCACGTCGTCGTCCGGGCTCAGCGCCCGTGACACCGTGGAGACGTGGACGCCCGCCTGCCGGGCTATCTGGGCGAGCGTGACCGGGGCGCGACCGGTCTGTGCACCGGCGCCCGCCCGTGCTCCCTGGCGATCCACTCCCGCTACCCCTCTTCTCGAATCCGCTCGGCTCTTCGGGTCCTGTTGGGTCCTGGCCGGTTCTGCTCGAATTCGACAGCTGTTTACCGTCGTTGCGTTGCCGAGCCTCGCATACTCCCGAGCCCTGGGCCAGGCGGGTGTCCCACAACCATTGACCAAAGCGCAATCGTTTGCGTAGCCTCACCGCAATCGTTTGCGAAGAGGCGGAGAGAGGGTTCATGCGCCGAATCCAGGTCGTGGCCACCGGCGGCACCATCGCAAGCCGGGCCGGGGCGGAGGGCCGCCGGGCGACCGTGCTCGCGAAGGAACTGCTCGCGTCGGTCGGTCCGCTGCCGGCAGACGCCGAGGTGAGCGCGCGGGACGTTCTCACCCGGGGCAGCTACGCCTTCGACACCGCGGACCTGCTGGCGCTGGCCCGCGAGGTGCGTGGCGCCCTGCGTGAGGGGGCCGACGCGGTGGTGATGACGCACGGCACCGACACGATGGAGGAGACCGCCTTCCTGTTCGATCTGGCGTTCGGCGACCCGCGGCCGATCGTGCTGACCGGTGCGCAGCGCCCGTTCGACGACCGTGCCGCCGACGGCCCGGCCAACCTGGGCGACGCCCTGGCCGTGGCCGCCGCCGACGCGGCCCGCGGGCACGGCCCCCTGCTCGTCTTCGACGGCTTCGCGTTCCCCGCCCGCGGGGTCCGCAAGAGCGACACCATGTCGGCGCATGCCTTCACCGTGCCCGGGCGCGGACCGGCGCTGCGCGTGACGGACCGGCTCGTCACACCGCTGTGGCGGCCGAGCCCCAGTCCCCGGTTCCCCCTCGATCTCGACCTTCCCCGGCTGCCCCGGGTGGACGTGGTGCCGGTCTACCCCGGTGCGGACGGGCTGTTCATCCGCTCCAGCCTGGCGGCCGGCGCCGCGGGAGTCGTGGTGGAGGCGGTCGGCGCGGGCAACGCGGGGCCGGAGCTGGTCGAGGCGGTCGCCGAAGCGGTGGCCGCGGGCCACCCGGTGCTCATCTGCTCACGGGTGCACTCCGGTCCCGTCGCCCCCCTCTACGCGGGCGGCGGCGCCGAACTGCAACGGGTCGGCGCCGTGTTCGCCGGCGACCTCAGCCCCTGGCAGGCCCGGCTGCTGCTGGCCGTCGCGAGCGCTGTCCCCGGCCGGTCGCCGGAGGCACTCGTCCGCGCCTGGCTCGCCGGAGACGACCCGCTGTCCGGCTCCGGAGCCTGATCACCACCGACCGCCCCCCGCCCGCGCCCCCACCGGCTTACTGACCCACCCTCACCGCCCTCACCACCTGCACCGCCCTCACCACAGTCATCAAAGGAGATGTCGATGCCCAAGGAAATTCTCGTCGGCTTCGGAGTGGACGTCGACGCAGTCGGCGGCTGGCTCGGCTCCTACGGAGGCGAGGACTCGCCCGACGACATCTCCCGCGGCCTGTTCGCGGGCGAAGTCGGCGTGCCCCGCCTGCTGGAGCTGTTCCGACGCCGCGGCCTGACCCAGACGTTCTTCTGGCCCGGCCACTCCGTCGAGACCTTCCCGAAGGAGTTCGACGCCTGCGTCGCCGCCGGCCACGAGATCGGCGTGCACGGCTACAGCCACGAGAACCCGATCGCCATGAACCGTGAGCAGGAGGCCGCGGTCCTGGACCACTGCATCGAGCTGATCGAGACCCGCTCCGGCCGCCGTCCGACCGGCTACGTGGCGCCCTGGTGGGAGTTCAGCCCCGTCACCAACGAACTCCTGCTGGAGCGGGGCATCAAGTACGACCACTCGCTGATGCACCGGGACTTCGAGCCGTACTACGTCCGGGTCGGCGACACCTGGACGAAGATCGACTACAGCGCGCCCGCCGAGACCTGGATGAAGCCCCTGGTGCGCGGCCAGGAGACGGACCTGATCGAGATCCCGGCCAACTGGTACCTCGACGACCTGCCTCCGATGATGTTCATCAAGGCCAGCCCGAACAGCCACGGCTTCGTCAGCCCCCGTGACATCGAGCAGATGTGGCGCGACCAGTTCGACTGGGTCTACCGGGAGATGGACCAGGCGGCCTTCACCATGACCATCCACCCCGACGTGGCCGGCCGCCCCCAGGTGCTGCTGATGCTGGAGCGGCTGATCGATCACATCAACTCCCACGAAGGCGTCCGCTGGGTGACCTTCGACCAGATCGCGGACGACTTCGCCGCCCGCAACCCGCGCCAGAAGGGTGACAGCAGATGACCACCGTCCAGCAAGGGGACATAGCCCACGAGAACGAATGGCCGCGCAGCGGAGCACCCTCGGACGAGGTCCTCCTCAAGGGCCCCCCGACGCTCAGCCGGCGCACCATCACGACCACCACCATGGTCTGTTTCCTGGCCTGGGTCTTCTCCGTCTACGACTTCGTGCTCTTCGGCACCCTGCTGCCGAAGATCTCCGAGACGTTCGGCTGGAGCACCGGGCAGGCCACGGCGATCGCCACCGGCGTGACCGTCGGCACCTTCGTCGTCTCCCTGCTGGTCGGTCCGATGCTGGACCGATGGGGCCGCAAGCCGAGCCTGATCGTCACCACGGCGGGCGCGGCGCTCTCCTCCGGCCTCACCGCGCTGGTCGGCGGCGCCGGCTCGCTGATCGGAGCCCGGGCCATCTCCGGCCTCGGCTACTCCGAGGAGGTCGTCAACGGCGTCTACCTCAACGAGATGTACGGCAAGAGCCGGCGCCGCGGCTTCATGTTCAGCCTCGTGCAGAGCGGCTGGCCGGTCGGCGCCCTGCTGGCCGCGGCGTTCGCCGCCGTGCTGCTGCCGATCATGAGCTGGCGCTGGATCTTCCTCCTCGCCACCTTCCCGGTCATCGTCATCCTCATCGCCGGCTCCAAGCTCCGTGAGTCGCCCTCCTTCGTCGCCCTCAAGCGGACACGGGAACTGCGCAAGGACGGACGCGACGCCGAGGCGGCCCGGCTGGCAAAGCTCTACGACCTCGACATCAGCCGGGACAACGAGTCCGGCCTGCGCCAGCTCTTCGCCCCGGACCTGCGCCGGCACACCCTGTGCCTGTCCGGAGCGTGGCTGTTCAACTGGATGGGCATCCAGGTCTTCTCGGTGCTGGGCACCACCATCCTCACCGACGGCAAGGGCGTCTCGTTCTCCAGCGCACTGGTCGTGCTGATCCTGGCCAACATGGCCGGCTTCCTCGGCTACCTCTTCCACGGGTACCTCGGTGACCGGATCGGCCGGCGGACGACCATCATCGTCGGCTGGACCATCGGCGGCATCGTGATGACGGCGATGCTCTTCGGCCCGGACAACGCCGCGTACGTCATCCCGATGTACGCGCTGGGGCTCTTCTTCCTCCTCGGCCCGTACTCCGCCATGGTGTTCTACATGGGCGAGTCGTTCCCGGCCCGGGTGCGGGGCATCGGCTCCAACACCGCCCACGTGATGGGCCCCATGGGCGCGATCGTCGGCTCGGCACTGCTCAGCGCCGTCATCGGCCTCGGGGCGAACGCCACCACCGCCGCGTTCGTCGCGGGCGCCCTGGGGATGTTCATCTCCGGCGTGCTGATGCTCGGCGCCCACAAGGTCGGCCAGGACACCGACGACGAGCTCGTCCCCCCGGCCGCGGCGCACTGAGCCGTCCCTCCCCCCTTGCTCCCGGCGCGTGGCATGCCCCGTGCCCCGTGCCCCGCCACGCGCCGGGAAGCCCATGAAAGGCAGGACATGTCTTCCAACGAACCCACCGCACCGGCCCGCGACGACGGGCTGGCCGGCAAGGTCGCCGTCATCACCGGCGGCGCGAGCGGCATCGGCCGCGCCCTGGCCGTGGCGTACGCCCGTGCCGGGGCCGACAGCGTCGTCGGCTTCTACCCCAAGGACCCGCACAGCGCCGACGAGACGGTCCGGCTGGTCGAGGCCGCCGGCGGCCGCTGCACCCCGGTCGCGGTCGACGTCCGCGACAGCGGGCAGGTCGACGCCCTCGCCCGGGCGGCCGTCGAGGCGTACGGACGGCTGGACATCGCCGTCGCCGGAGCCGGTGTACTGCGCCGGGCCGCCCTGGCGCAGCTCGACGACGACGCCTGGAACGACATGCTCTCGGTCGACCTGACCGGCGTGCTGCGCACCTTCCGCTCCGCCGCCGCCGTGATGTCCGGCCCCGGCTCCATGGTGGCGGTCTCCTCCATCGCCGGCGGGGTGTACGGCTGGGACGACCACGCCCACTACGCCGCCGCCAAGAGCGGGGTACTGGGACTGTGCCGGTCGCTCGCGACCGAACTCGCCCCGCGCGGCATCCGGGTCAACACCGTCATCCCCGGACTCATCGAGACCCCGCAGTCGCTCGATGAAACCAACTCCCTGGGCCCGGCGGGGCTGGAGCGGGCCGGCCGGAGCATCCCGGCGGGCCGGGTGGGCCACGCCGACGAGGTGGCCCGTGCGATCCGCTTCCTCACCAGCGACGACGCCGCGTACATCACCGGCCAGGAGCTGATCGTGGACGGTGGCCTCACGGTCCGATGGCCAAAGTGACCCAGCGGAGGCAACCTGAGCGGCGAAAGACCGACCGGCAGCACACCAGAGAGCAGTGAACGCGGCGGCAGCGGACAGCGCCGCGGCGAGAAAGGCGAACGGCATGGGAGTTCTCCAACAACAGGTCGCACTGGTGACGGGCGCGGCGAGCGGCATCGGGTCGGCGATCGCCGACGCGTACGCGGCCCAGGGCGCGCGGCTCTTCCTGGCCGACCGCGACGCCGACCGGCTCACCGCCCTGGCCGAGCGCTACACGGCACAGGGCACGGAGGTGGCCACCGCCGTCGTCGATGTGGCCGACGCGCAGCAGACCCGCCAGATGGTGGAGAGTTGCGTGTCCACGCTGGGCGTGCCCGACATCCTGGTCAACTCCGCGGGGATCCTGACCGAGGTGCCCCTGATCGACATGGACGTCGAGACCTGGGACCAGATGATCGCGATCGACCTCCGCAGCGTCTTCCTGTGCTGCCGGTGGACGGTTCCCCACATGGTCGCCCGCGGCAGCGGGCGGGTCATCAACATCGCCAGCCAGCTGGGCATCAAGGGCGGCGAGGGACTGGTCCACTACTCGGCCGCCAAGGCCGGCGTCATCGGCCTGACCAAGGCGCTGGCCAGGGAGGTCGGCCCGAGCGGCGTGCTGGTCAACGCGATCGCGCCCGGCCCGGTGTTCACCCCGCTGGTGGACGGCATCAGCGCGGACTGGAAGAAGGCCAAGCAGGCCGAACTGCCCCTGGGCCGGTTCGGCGTCCCGGCGGAGGTCGCCCCCACCGCCGTACTGCTGGCCAGTGATCCGGGCGGCAACCTGTACGTGGGGCAGACTCTCGGCCCCAACAGCGGCGACGTCATGCCGTGAGGCACTGAGAGGAGAGGGAGCCACGATGTGCGGAGCCTGCGGCGCGGGACGTTCCGTACCCCGCTGGGAGGACATCCTGGCCCCGCCCACCCGGTCGGTGCTCGCCGCCCGGGCGGCGAGCACCGACCGGCTCCTGGACGGCGGGTGCGGACTGCGGGTCCGCTCCTGGCTGTCCGCGGGATACCTGCTCAGCGACCGGGTCGGCCGCACCACGCACGCGGCGGACCTGGACACGCTGTGGCGTGCGGCCGGGGAGCGCGGTGCCCGCCCCAAGGACTGGCGGCCACTGCGGGGTGCGGAGACCACCGTGTCCGTCGAGGCACCCGGCGGCTGGGACCTGGCCACGGCCGCGGTCTGGTTCGCCGCCGTGGCCAGGTCCCAGCCGGACACCTCACTGGAGATCACCCTGCCCGACCCCGGCGGAGCGCGCACCCTGCTGGTGACCATCGACTCCGGCGCTGTAGGGGCCGTTGTCGTGACCGATTTCGGGGACGGCCCGCCGCCCGAGGCGACAGCTGTGGTCAGCGGCGCCGGCGCTGTTGTGGCGGCCCGGCACCTGGAGAAGTTCGGCGGACGCCGCCCGCGCCGACGGGCGTGACCCTGCGGGCCGGGCACTTCGGCCGCCGCGCGCCTTTGAGCAGACCCAGGACGGCATCGGGCGAAACCGTCCGGCCTTCTCGTCCACCGCCCGCAACGACCAGGCCATGTACTCCCTTTTGAGGACGACGTCGACCGTGCGGTGCAGCTGACGCGTGGCAAGGCACTGCGCCGCCCGCCGGCCGTCGGCAACGGGCAGGCTGCGGGCATTGTCGCCCTGGGCGACCCGACCGTCGAACGCGATCCCGACCCCGTCCCGGGCGGGGCGCAGCAGCGTTGCCGGCCCCGACGCGGGAGAACGGCAGTCGTGCCGCGGGGCCCTGGCGGTCCACCAGCTGCCGGCACCGCTTGCGCCGGCGCACCGGGCGAGCGACGGGGAGATGCGCAGCGGGCCAACGCCAGTGCGGCACGGCCCCGGACGGGGCAGCTACTTCGGCTGAAGCCGCTTCTGCGCTTCGCCTGAAAGGAGGCGCGGCTCGTCCTTTCACCGCTTCCTTTGCTCTTGCCGGGTCGGCTCGTCCATGAGCCTGTTCACCTCGCCCCGGGCCGCGGAGCGGGCCGTCCGGACGGCCCGCCCCTCCTGCCGGGCGACGGCCTCGCTCACCTGATTCATCGCCTTGTCGAGCGGCTTGCGGGCCGGCTTCTGCTTCTCGGTGAACTCGATCCACGAGTACGGACATGCCGCGTGATCTGCACAAAGGAGGTTTTCGGCAAGCGCAGCCCCGACGGCTTCGAGGAGAAGGGCCTCGGCGCGGGTGCTGCGGCCGTCGGCGGGGTCGTCGCCGGCGTTTCAGCGGCGGAAGCTGCTGCGGGTGCAGCCGTCCCGGGACCCGGCCTCGACCGGCAGGGGCCGCGGGCGGCCGGGGGACGAGCCATACGGCCGGTGTGGCCCGGGCCCACCGTTCGGCCCGCCCTCGACGGGCCGAACGGTGGCCGCGGGGTGTGCGGGGTAGGGCTCAGCAGCCGCCGCAGTTGTAGTACGTGACGTCCCAGTGGTTGCCCTCTTCGGCGTAGATGTTGCCGGAACCGGAACGCCACTGCCCGGCGCCGTCGCCGCGCACTCCGATGGAGGCGAAGTTGTTCTTGATGTAGTTCCCGAGGCACGTGTACTTGCTGTAGTCGAGCTTGTAGCCGTTCCAGTGCGAGTACGTCCCAAAGGCGTGGCCCGTCTCGGTGCCGCCGGTGATGTTCAGCGCGCAGCCGCTGGCCCGCTTGAGGGTCTGGGCGCCCTGGGCGCCGGCGAGGTTGAGCTGTTCGAACGACGTGCATGTCGGGGTGTTGCGGTTCGAGCAGTTGCCGGAGGACGACCAGGTGATGCCCGCCTCGCGGAACATCGAGGTCGCGGTGGCGTGGCTGATCTTCGTGGCGGCGGACGCCTCGCCCGCCGTGCCGATGACGGCGGCGCCGGGGGCGATGACCAGAGCGAGAGCGATCAGGACCGAGCGGATCCTCGGGAATCTCAGAGCCTTCACGGCCTTCATGTGCGAACCCTTCCTGCCGGGGGCCGGGTTTCCTTCGGCTGTGCAGGTGGTGCACGCAGATCATGGCGGATATCTACGCGCGTCTGCCAGAGGGAGGACGGTATCCGTCCGCGGGCACACGGGGGAGGGGCGGTGTCGTGTCGCGTGATGGCCGATACGTTGCCGAGCCGATACGTTGCCGAGCCGATACGCTGCCGAGTGGATCGCCACGCAGCTCCGCCGGAGCCTGACGGCCGATGAAGCCGAGGCGGCAGACCTGCGCGAGGCGGCGGCCGGCCGCCCGGACCGGACCGTGACGTATGAGCCGGCCGCACGACCGGCGTCGTCACGGGGGCGGGGCTGTGACCAGCTGATGGCATGTCAGGGTGTGGTGGGGCCGGGTGGCAGGTCCGAGTCAGGCCGTGGTGGGCACGGCGGCAGCGCCGGTGACCTGATCCCGGATCACGAAGCGGACGGTCGTCTCCGTGCGGCAGTGGGCGGCGGTCATCCGGTGGCTGCGTGGCCGGAAGCGGGGTGAGATGCCGCCGAACGCGGACAGGAACCGCCGGGCTCCTCCGACACCGCGAAAGCCCTTCATCGCGCGTTCACGCCGCCTCGTCGGCTGCTGGGAGTTCTCGGCCCGGCTGTTCAGGCCCTTGTGACAGCGATGCTCGACCGAGGGCATCACCTCGCGGTGGGCCGCCCCGCGGGAGCGCAGCTTGTCCGTGACGCTCACCCTCGGCATCGTGCGGGTCGTCCTCAGCACGCGGCGGAAGAAGCGCCGGGCCGCGGCCCTGTCCCGACGGTTCTGCACCAGGATGTCCAGCACGTTGCCGTCCTGGTCGACGGCCCGCCACCGGTACCGCTGCTCGCTGCTGGTCTTGATGAAGACCTCGTCCGGATGCCACGTGTCCCCAGGCCGGGGCTGCCGGCGGCGCAGCGCGTCGGCGTACTGCTGCCCGAACTTCCCGCACCACCGCCGCACCGTCCCATAGGAGACCGTCGCGTTGTACGACAGAGACAAGCCCCCCCACGAACGACCCCTCCCAGCCCGATCAACCAGAGGACCGTCCCACCGGTCGGCCAACGTGACAGTGCCGGCCATGCACCTGCCCGCCTCGACCTGGACCATCGGGCAGTTCCGGTCAAAGGGCTCACCACCGGGTGAACCGCACCCGAAACTTCGGCCTGATTTCGTCTGCAATGCAACGATCCGGCCAACCCCCCATGGTTTTCCACCCTCCGGACAACCGGGCGTCCGGTCCGTTCCTCTCACAACGCGGGCACGACAAGCGCCCGTCACTCTGCCTGCGCGGCGGCTTTCCCGGCCTGGCCGACAAGCCGAGCCGCCGACCGCCTGCTTCCTTTCCACAGCATCCGAAGGACGAGGGATCGATGACCAGAACGCACAACACCCGGCCGCGGCGTCCCCTGCTCGCCGGCACCACGGCGGTCGCCGCCATGGCCGTGACGGCGGGGCTCGTGGCCGCCACTGCGGAGCCGGCGAAAGCAGCGGCAGGGCCCAAACTGAGCCTTGTCGCCGCGACCACTTCGATCACGCTCACCTCCTGGAAGGAGGAGCCGGGCGTCTACCTCGACCTCGGCACCTACCTCACCGCCGAGGGGACGCCGCTGGAGCTGAAGGTGACCCGGAAGTCCTACAAGGACCCGGTGACCATCACCCAGACCGTGTACGAGGGCGGCAAGGCCAAGGCCAAGGTGCTGCCCAAAGGCACAGTGAAGGACTTCTCCGGACTGCGGGACTTCGCGGAGATCACGGTCACGGACAAGGCGGGCAAGAAGGTCCTCAGCCGTAGCGAGGACTTCTGCCCGAACAACGCCAGCGGCCGGGTGCGACCCGACGCGCCCGCCACCTCGAAGTATCCGGAGAGCTGCCCCACCAACCCGTTCACCCTCGGTTCGGTATGGGGCGTCGAGAAGGGCTGGGCGGCCAACACCTACGCGGGTTCCTACACCGAACCGGTCATGCTGGCAGCCGGCACCTACACCGCCAAGGTCGGGGTCGCCAAGAAGTACCGTGACCTGTTCGGCATCGCCAACAAGCCGGCCACCGTCAAGGTGACGGTGCAGGAGCGGAGCTACGAGGACGAGCAGAGCGCCACCGGGCCGGCGTCCCGGTCCTCCGCCTCAGGCGAGCACACAGGCCACAAAGCCGCCCACCAGGCGCCGACCGCGCATACGGGCCACGGGCCGGGACACGCCCCGACGCCCGCCCAGGGGCCCGCGCCGGTCACGAGCGGCGCGGGCCCCTCCTACAACGTGGGCCACGGGCCGCTGAAGGCGGCGCCCCCCGCCCTGCCGTGGGCGCTGAAGAAGCAGCAGGCCGCGCGCTCGATGCGGGTCGGCGACACGGGCGGCCAGACCGACGGCTCGCGCAAGGCGCCGGCGCTTCAGCCGCTGTCGAAGCGGCCCGCCGGCAAGCCCACCGTCCCCAACGTCCCCAAGCCCGACCTGCGCTCGCTGCCGGCCTACGGCATCGTCGTCAGCGACGGTGAGAAGGACATCCCCGGCAAGGACTATCTGGCCTTCAGCGCCAACGTGTGGAACGCCGGCCCGGCGCAGCTGGTGGTGGACGGCTTCCGGTCGCCCGGCAAGGCCAAGATGGACGCCTACCAGTACTTCTACGACGCCAAGGGCAAGCAGGTCGGCTACACCCCGACCGGCACCATGGAATGGGACCCGCGTCCGGGCCATATGCACTGGCACTTCACGGACTTCGCCAGCTACCGGCTGCTGAAGGCGAACAAGAAGGAGGCCGTGCGCAGCGGCAAGGAGGCCTTCTGCCTCGCGAACACCGACGCGATCGACTACACGGTAAAGAACGCCAACTGGCATCCGTTCAACACCGATCTGTCCACCGCCTGCGGTGCGGAGAACTCGATCTCCGTCCGGGAGGTGTTGGACGTCGGCTCCGGTGACACGTACTCACAGGACCTGCCGGGCCAGTCCTTCGACATCACAGACGTGCCCAACGGCACGTACTACATCCAGGTGCTGGCCAACCCGGAGAAGCGGCTGAAGGAGACCAGCGTCGACAACAACAGCGCTCTGCGGAAGATCGTGCTCGGTGGCAAGCCGGGTAAACGGACGGTGACCGTACCGGCACACGACCTGGTCGACGAGAACTGACAACACGGCAGAAGAATTACCGACGCGGGTCAAGGGGCCGACGGCCACGTGCAATGGCCGTCGACCCCCACGCCGCACGGTTGCAGTTCCGCTGCCCGCCCTCGCGGCGGCACACGGGGCGCGCCGTTCCCCGCCCGCCAGGACCGCTCCGTGGCACGGCCGCTACTCACCTGCGCGTGCAGTGGGCAATGAGCGACTCCGCCGGGCATCTTGAGTGCGGGGCTCACTTGCCTTGTCACCACCAGCATTCCCAGTTCAGGCCAAGAGGGATTCCAGAGAGCGGTTCGCGAATCGTTGAGTGGTTCTGTGGTCGCCCGATGGTGTAAGTGCGGGCGGAATCTGCTGGTCCACCGCCTGCGGACCGAGTTGGAGCGGCTGCGCCACCAGTACGCCCCGGCGCTCGCCGGGGAACGCAACGCCCGTCAACTCGCCGAGGCACAGGCCTGGCGCCTCAAGGTGCGCCTGGACGAACGCACCGTCCACATCGAGGATCTGCAGCGCGTCCTGGCGGCCCTGACCCCGGCCCCGGACCGCGCGGCCATTCCCCAGCCCGCACCGCCGTTCCAACCCTGCGTCGTCCCTGACCGGCCCCGGCGCCGACGGAAGGCCGGGGCGGCCGAGCACGGCACCGCCTTGGGCCGGCGGTGCCGTGCTCGGCCGCCCCGGGACCGACGCCGCTGGCTGCGGCACGTTGCGCTTGGGCTCGGGTGCTGCGCGTCGGCGGGGCCGCCGCGCTCACCCGGCCGCTGAGGCGCCCGGAACGCGGGGAGGGAACACGGGGAGGGAAGGGGGGGGGAGGGCCGGCGCCCAGGGTGCGGCGTCCGGCCGGACGCGGGGGCGTGGGCGCCGGCTCCGTGGTGGCCGGGACGGCGACGGAAAGGCGCTCTGCGGCGAGCCGGGCGCGTGGTGCCGGGGGCGGGCTGCCTTTTGCGTGAGGCGGCTCGGCAAGGACAAGTCCGGTGCCCAGCGGGCGGCGGTGGGCCATCGCCCGATCGGACGCCTCCGCGGTGGTGGCCAGCGAGGGCAGGCCAGCGGTACTCGGGTGTCGGCCCTACGGTGGTGGCATGGCAGTGATCAACGGTTGGCGGCGGGGGGTGGGCGCCCGGGCCGGCATGCTGGACGTGCTGGGGCCGGTTGTGCTGTTCGTGCTGTCGGTCGTGGCCGCCTCCGTCATCCCGCACGAGCACCGGATCTGGGTCCGCCCGCCTGTCGTGATGCTGGCGGGGGTCTGCTGTTTCGCGTTGCTGTGGCGTCATCGCCACCCGTTCGGCGTCCTGGTCACCGCCCTCGCCTGCGGGGTGGTCTTCCAGATGCTCGGGGTTCGGGAGAGTCCGTTGGTGACGAGTCCGGTCATCGTGTCCATCTACACCGTGGCCGTCCGGACCGACCGGCGCACTGCATGGATGGTGGCGTTGGCCTCGGCCGCCCTGCTGGTCGGGGCAACCGTGGTGTTCGGCTCCGGCTCCGGCTCATGGCTCATCCGGGACAACGTGGCGATGCTGGCCTGGACGGCCCTGCCCGCCGCCGTGGGGGACGGGGTGCGCTCACGCCGCGCGTATGTGGCGGCCGTGGAGGAACGGGCGGAGTACGCGGAGCGGACCCGTGAGCAGGAGGCACGGCAGCGGGTGGCGGCCGAGCGGATCCGGATCGCGCGCGAGTTGCACGATGTGGTCGCGCACCACATCGCCTTGATCAACGCGCAGGCCGGTGTCGCTGTTCACCTGGTGGAGCGGCGGCCGGAGCAGTTGGTCACCGCTCTGGAGGGCATCCGGGACACCAGTCGGTCCGCGCTGGAGGAACTCCGGGTGACCGTGGGCCTCCTGCGGCAGTCCGATGATCCAAAAGCGCCGCGGGATCCGATGCCGGGCCTGGCGCAGGTCCCGGAGCTTCTGGTGTCCTTCGAGCGTGTCGGCCTGTCCGTCAGGCACATGCGGCACGGCATGGCCGAGCCGCTGGCGCCGGCGGTGGACCTGGCCGCATACCGCATCGTGCAGGAGGCCCTGACGAATGTACGCAAGCACGCCGGGGCCGATCACGCCCGCCTCTACCTGCACTACCGGCCCCAATGGCTGACGATCACGGTCGAGGACGACGGGCGCGCCCGACCGCACAAGCCCCGCCCCGGGACCGGCCACGGGCTGATCGGGATGCGCGAGCGTGCGGCCAGCGTCGGGGGAAAGCTGGAGGCCGCGGCGCGCCCCGACGGGGGCTTCACCGTGACCGCCGAACTGCCGCTGCGGCCGGGCGCGGCAATCGTGGCACCGATCGGGCGGGACGCCGAGGAGAGATGGGCATGACGATCCGCGTACTGCTCGCCGATGACCAGGCCCTGCTGCGGGGCACCTTCAGGATGCTGTTCGATTCCGCCGACGACATGGAAACCGTGGGCGAGGCGTCCAACGGCCGCGAGGCGGTGGAGCTGGCGAGGACGCAGCAGCCCGATGTGATCCTGATGGACATCCGCATGCCTGAGATGGACGGCCTCGTCGCCACGCGGCTGATCGGCGAGGCCGAGGACCTCTCGGCGGTGAAGGTCCTGATCCTGACCACCTTCGAGAACGACGAGTACGTCGCGGAGGCCCTGCGGGCAGGTGCGAGCGGCTTTCTCGGCAAGGGCGCCCGGCCCGAGGAGCTGCTCGACGCCGTCCGCACGGTCGCCGCAGGAGACGCGCTGCTGTCCCCCTCGGCGACCCGGGGGCTGATCAGGCGCTTCCTGGCGCAGCCAAAACCGTGCACGGCAGCCGTGCACGAGCGGCTGGAATGCCTGACGCGGCGGGAACGCGATGTCCTGGGGCTTGTCGCGCTGGGGCTGTCGAACGACGAGATCGCCGAGCGTCTGTTCGTCAGCCCGCTGACGGCCAAGACCCACGTCAACCGGGCGATGAGCAAGCTGGCCGCCCGCGACCGGGCCCAGCTGGTGGTCATCGCCTACCAGTGCGGCGTGGTCAGCCCGGCGACGCCGGCGACTCGTCCCCCGGGGGCCGGGTGAAGGCCGGCGTGGCCGCGGGGCGCGTCGTGGCCCTGTCGTAGGCCGGCCTGCCGGATACCGCGGCCGTGGTATCCGGGAATTGCTGCGCGGGGACGACGCGCAAGGGGCCGTTCCCGGGCGATGGTGGGGTCAGGAAACGGAGCCGTGTACCGGTGCACCAGCCGTACACCGGCCCCGTCGACGGCGCGATTCTCACCCCGCACGAAGGGACCCGCCATGTTCACTGCCTCCCAGGATTGCCGCACCATCGGCGACCTGCTCGAAGGACACGCCCTCAACGTCCTGGACCCCGGCGAGGCGAGCGCGGTCCGCGCCCACCTGGTGACCTGCCCCGACTGCCGGGACGAGCATCACTGCCTCGCGGTCGTGGCCGCCCACCTGTCCGCTCTGCGCACGGCCCTGGCGCACGACCCCGGCCGGCGGCAGCCGTCCTACCTGCCCGGCTTCGGGTGCCGCCATGGTTCGCGGCACCGGGGCCGTCGGCACGGTGCGGCCCGGGGGGCCCTGGCCGCCTCGCTGACGCTGTCCCAATGGGTGAGCCGGCTTGCCTACGTCAGGTGAGCGAGGTGGCGGCGTGCTGATCCGTCCGGGCGGATCGTGCCGATCGGCCCGGGCGGCACCCGGGAAGTGCGCGCCGAGCGCGCCGGTGATGGGGCTCGGCGCGCACCGCGGCGGACGCCGCCGGCGGCCCCTGGTCGTGCACACGACCAGGAGGAACCGTGCGCGTGCCCGCTGCCGGGCATTTCTCACCGCGCACCGCCGCCCCTCCGGGGCTGCCGCGACGGGCCGCGATCGCCCTGTCCTACGGGTGGCCGAGGATGCGCTGCTGGCGATCGTGGACGAGGCCGTTCCAGCCCAGCCCGTCGCCGACCGCGTGGTGGCCGCACGCGGCCGGCCGGGGCCGGTGTCCGGCGCGGTGACGCAGACCGGCGGGGAACAGATCTCCGTCTACCACAGGCTCAACGCGCGCCTGAGCCGACTGTTCATCGACGACGGCTTCGACGAGCTCGGAAAGCGGGCGTTTTGGCTCCTCTCCTGCCACCAGCGGATCCTGCACCAGGCGGTGAACTTCGCCTGCGCCACCCACCCGGACCCTCGAGCAGAGGCGGCGCTCTCACGTGGTTGAGGGCGTGGGTCCCTGCCGGCGCATCGAGGTGCGGCGGGGCCGGGTTCCGGGCCGGTGCTCAGGCCTCGGCGGGCCGGCCGGCGGCTCCGGTGGCCTGGTCCCAGAGGGCGAAGCGGATGGTCGTCTCGGCGCGGTGGTCGGTAGGTTTTGGAGGCAATTGGTGATCACTCGCCTCGTGAATCTCGACGAAAGGTGACGGCACTTCGCAGGTGGTGTTCGTGGGCCTCGCGCAGCCCTACCGCCTGGTCGTCGCCGGCCGGGGCCGCGTTCGCCGGCGACGTCGCCGCGGTGGTGGTGCCGGCCGGATCGGCGGTCGGGGTCGGCTCCGGCCTGGGCGTGGGTACGGCGGGTCTGGTGCTCCAGGCTTCGGTGAGGAGGTCGGTGGGCGGCTTCTGCGGCCGCTCACCAAGACCTACGACAGCGTGCCGCCTGCAGTCGACGGCGTGGAGGGCGGCATGTCCACGCCGTCCACTCGCCGGCCGGTGCAGAGGCCGGCGAAGGGGGGCGGACGGGTGAGCAGGCAAGCGTGAAGGGGCCCGGCACCGGACACGCCGACCCCGTGTGTCCGCGATTCGCCCGCGGCGACAGGCATCATGTCCTTGGCCTGCTCGCGCGGTGGCGCGTGGGACCTGTTGACCCAGGACTCGAACACGGGATGGATCATGCTGGACAGTCCCGCCTCCACCCCGCGAGGCCGTGCGGAGCACGGCGGGGCGCGCGTTGTGGCCGCAGTCCTTCTCCTGGCCGATGCCGGGATCCACGCCTACGAGGCCATCGACGCGGACGTGCCCTTCCTCATCGGCGGTTTCATCGCCACCGCGGTCGGCACCGCTACGGGCGCCCTTCTTCTTCTGACCCGCGGACCGCGGCTGGGCTGGGTCGTGGGAGGGCTCACCGCGTTGCTGACCACCATCGGCTACATCATCACCCGTGCCACGCCCGTTCCCACCGACGAGGACGACTACGGCAACTGGCTGGAACCCCTGGGCGTCTGCTCGTTGGTCATCCAGGGCATCGTCGTCGTCATGGCCGCCGTGGCGCTGAGCGGGCCCGCCCCGCTACGGCCGGGCCACCTCGTCCAGGAGGCGAAGTCGGTGACACCCGGCCTCCGGCCCGACGACCCGGGTTCCGGTTCGCCCGACGAGCCGCCCCCGTCACCATGAACCACAGCCCGTCGCGGGCGGCGGGCACGCGTCCAGGACGCTCACGTGGACCCGCCGGCCGCAGGTGCACAGTGATGAGGACCTGGGCCAACGTCAGGTCCTCGCCCTCATCGAGACGCTCTGCAGAAACTGCACCCCGCGGACGGCAAGACGCCACGTCACCGGCCCGCCCACGTGCTCGAAGGCCCCACCCGCCGCCCAGCAGCGCAACGGGAATACCGGTTTCACCTGCCGTGTCAACGAACGACACGCTGCGGCCGCGGGTGAACAGGCACCGGCAAAGTCCCCCGGACAGCGTATCGGGGTATCAAGCCCATTACAGGAAAAGCAATCTGATTGTCCATCAGTGCGCCATGAAACAGCATGCAAGTCGCCTCTGTACCCGATTGGGGTCAATCTGCCGACTTCCCTTTATCTCTCGATATGGCAGACATGGGAATCGGTCAGTACGTTCATCACGAGTCGGCTGGCCAGCCGACCTCCCGAGACAGGAGAAGCGCGTGATGAATGCCCGTCCCACCGTCGTTACCGTGGCCGTCGCGGCCGCCGCGGGCCTGGCCGTTGCCGGTATCACCTATGCCTCGGCGTCTGTCTACGGGTCGGCCCAGGCTGCCCCCGCAGTCCAGCAGGCGGCCGCCCCGGCAGTCCAGCAGGCGGCTGCCCCCGCATTCCAGCAGGCGGCCGCCCCCGCCTCGGCCCTCATGGGCGGCGACTCCGGCAAGGGCAACGAAGGCAGGGGCAACGAAGGCAGGGGCAACGAAGGCAGGGACCACGAAGACCGAGGCTTCGAAGGCCGGATCCACATCAACGAGCGTTCCTACTCGGACGACCCGGGCGGCTGCATCACCATCGTGAGCGGCCTGGGCTCCCGAAGCCTCAACATCCGCAACGACAGCCGCAGGAGCGTCGAGGTCTTCCGCGGAGCCACCTGCGACAACGGCGCCCCCATCGCCACCGTCGGACCGCACAGCTCCAGCACCGGCGTGCACCCCGGCCACGTCCAGGGCGGCGTCTTCGTCAAGAACGGAGTGGTAGGCAGCTTCCGGGTCATCGACCACTACTTCGGCGGACACGGCGGAAACAACGGACACGGCGGAAACAACGGACACGGCGGAAACAACGGACGCTGACCAAGCCGCCACCCCAGCACAACATGAAGACCCCGGCCCGCTGGAATCGGGCCGGGGTCCCCCGTAACATCCCACCCCGGACACCCCGCTTTCACGCACCCGCCCGGGCACCTCATCACAAATCCGGACAACGAAGCCCTGCCGGCCCAGCCCCACCACGCCGGCGCACTCAGGGCGATTTCAAAGCCGGAGCGATCATGTAGGTGTGCAGGTCATGGCGGTGTGACGATGCCGGGTGGGTGCGCAACCGTACGCAATGAAGCTCCGTTGCGGAGGTGACCTTCCCGAGTCCCCTTCGCTCAAAGGAGCTTCGATGTGCCGTCAGTCTTCCACCATCTGCCTGGTCAAGTCGCCCACTCATCGGCACCGCGCGACCGGTCCGCTGGCCGAGCGGCCGCTGACACGGCCGATCTGCGGCGCCGACGCGGGAAGCGTCACCCGTTCGTGGCAGTACTGCTGATCGCGTTCTCCGCTGTCGTCACCGGAGCGAAGACGTTCACGGCGATCGGTCATGTGCTCTCCGCCGCGATGGGCGAGATCACCCGCGAGCTTGCCCCCGGCTGTGATGTGGCTGTTGCACTTGCGTATTGATCTTGGTTGTGACCTGCTGTTACTCAGCTGTACTGGGCGGTATTTCTGTTCCCCGGGGGAGGGTCACGCGGCGCGGAGGCGTGGGCGAGCGGTGCCATGTGGGCTGAGCTGGCCGTTCGTGCTGCGCAATGAGCTGAGCGAGGCGGCGGCTTTTGCACAGTGTGGGTGATGCGCGTGTAGGCACGCGGAGGTTGTCGGCCGGTGTGCTGGGGCCGCGAACGGCGGCGGTGTGTGTCAGCGGGTGGTCAAGCGTTGCCAGAACAGGTCGTGGTCGACGGTGCTGCTGCTCCCGGTGGGCGTCCCCGTGCTCTCGTGTCCCGGCGTAACTCGGTGGCCCGGACAGACGGTTTGTCCGTCGCCTTGTGTCCTTTTGCCTGGCGCGTCGTGGCCACGGGGTTCTCGCCGCCGCACTCATCGACGGCACCGCCCTCACCCTCACGGTGACTCGCAGCGACGAGCAGCTGGCCCGGACTCCGCCGCCCCTCCAGGGCCCGGCAAGGGACCGGTCCGCCTGGGTCGACCGCAGACGTCTAGGACCTGTCTTCTTGAGTGAAGATACTGGCTGTCTGTCAGTCGAACATGCCCGCGTAGGGGTCCGGTTCGCCAGTCATCGGATCCAGGCCCGCGTGGAACCGGCGTTCCTGCTCCTCGTGATGGACGAAGGCGCCCACTCGTCCCCACAGCGAGAGGTCGCTCAGGGGGCACGCGTCGAATTCAGCAGTCACGAGGCGCCGCAGGAACTCGGCCCTACCACAGTTGAACAGGGCCCAGCGGGGATTGCCGTGCCCTCTCCAGACGATCACAGGCCATTGGTCGGGGTTCGGTCCGGTCATCAGCCAACCGGGTTCGTTTGCGTTACATCCGCTGCCCCAGGGCAGCACTCGGTCAGCACCCAGTTCAACTCCGGGTACTCCGCCCTCCGTGGTCCACGGTTCGCGGAACCCGGCTGTGTGCTGACTCTCACCTCCCTGCCATAGGCGATCATCATTCCGATGTCATATGAGATGGCTCCATGGCCCGCTAGATGCAGGAGAGACACGGGATTGCTTCAGACATGAAATGAGAACTGTTGATGCAGGCATCTGAGAATTGCCTGTTCATTCCACTGAGAATCACAATACGAAGATGGCTGTGACCTGCTGTTTCACCCTGAAGGTGTTCAGTGAGGTGACCTCCACACGGCTCCATGCTGACCGCGTGTACCGCCCGAACTCGCAGGCCTATCAACAGGCTGTCCGATGGCCGATGCGTATAGCACTGGCGACCGTCGCTCGCGTGTGCTGCACCCTAAACCGATCGACGACGAGTCACTCCCGCTCGCGCGGGCTCTTACGACAGCGAGGCCGGTGAGGTCATCCTGAAGACCGAGTCACTCCCGCTCGCGCGGGCTCTACGTGCACCGCTGGTGCGCGCAACTGGAGGAGGCCGAGTCACTCCCGCTCGCGCGGGCTCTACGACAGGATCAAGGCACGCCGGATGTACGAGAACGAGTCACTCCCGCTCGCGCGGGCTCTACCCTCTCTGACCTGGTCATTCTGATTGGCTTTGCCTGTCATTTGCTCGCGACCGGCTAGGGAAATGATGTCACATCAGCGGTTGAGTCTGTAGGGGATCGATGTACAGAGCGTGGATTTTAGTGCGTGCAAGGCTGGTTGCGCTGCCTTCTGGGCAATCAAGCTCTCGCAAGTTTCGCGGGTGGCAGTGTGGGGGGGATGGGAGCTGTTGAGGATGCCCGGAACGGCGGTGTTGACCTTCGTCCGTACGGGAAGTTCGATCGTACGCCGCTGAGGGTGTATTCGCTGCTGTTCCACTTGATCGACGTGGGTGCGGTGGCCGGGGTGCTGTGGGACCGGTTCCTGACCCCGAGTCAACGCAAGGTCATTAGCGCCGGGCTCGACGTCTCGCAGGAGCAGGCGCGTTCGCTGGTGTGTTTCCTGGCTGCCATGCATGACATCGGGAAGCTGATCCCGTACTGGCAGTCCTTTGAGCCCTCAGCGTACATACGGCTGGGGGAGGACCTGCTGGCGGATGCGGGCCCGGTGGTGCACGTGCCGCACGCGCGTGCGTCGATGCATGCGGGGCTGCATCTGTTGGGCGAGCTGGGATTCGCCGTCGGCGGGAACGACAGCCCCGCCGTACGCGCCGCTCAGTCTCTGGGCGGGCACCATGGCCGGTTCCTGCAACTCGACGTGGACGGGGCGGCATCCGCCCAGCGGGTGCAGGCCACCCTGGGCGGACCCGCGTGGCAGGACCTGCGCCGCCGCTACACCCGGCTGCTGTGGCACCTGTTCGGCGTCGACGAGGCTCCCAAGCGGGTGTCGGCCGAGGCTGCGGTGCTGATCACGGGGCTGACGATGGTCGCCGACCGGGTCGCCAGCCAGCGCCGGTACTGGGTGCCCAACGCGGACACTCCGTCCTTCGGCGCCGCAGAGCACCACAGTCACGCCCGCTGGCAGGCCGAGGAGGAAGTCGAGCGGCTCGGACTGGCCCGCTTCGCACTGAACCAGGTCCCGTTCACCATCGCTCACCCGGGACTTAAGGAACCCAACGCTCTTCAAGCTTCCGTGATGGAGGAGTTGCCGCACCTGGTCGCCGAGCGGGGGAGTGGCATCGCGGTGGTCACGGATGCCATGGGGGCGGGCAAGAGCGTGGCCGCCCTGGAGATGGCGCGGATCTTCAACGAGCACTGCGGTACTCAGGGGGTGATGTGGCTGCTGCCGGCCACGGCCGCCGCCGACCAGGCCTACGAGGTCCTGGACCGGTACGTGCGCGCCCACCAGCCCGAGTACGCCCTCGTGGCGCTGGTGCACCACCACAGCGAACTCAACGAGGCCTACACCGGCCGGCGCCTGTCCCCGGCGGACACGTCCGTCCGGGACGGACCATCCGACGCCCCGTTCACTGACGACCCGTACGACCTCTCGGACGACGAGACGGAGTGCGGCCCGGGCACCGCCGGCCCTGACCGGTGGCTGCACGGAGGGGACAAGGCGCTCCTGGCCCAGTACACCGTCTCCACCACCGATCAGGCGCAGATGGCCGTCCTTCCCGTCCGTAACAGCGCGCAGCGCATGCTGGCCCTGTCGGGCAAGACCGTCGTGGTCGACGAGGCCCACGCACTGGACCCGTTCAGCCAGATCCAGTTGCTGCGCCTGCTGCACTGGCTGGGTGCCCTGAACTGTCCGGTCGTCCTGCTGTCGGCGACGATGCCCGCGTCCACCGCCACCGAGCTGGTGCGGGCCTACCTGTCCGGAGCCGGACGCACCGGTCTCCACGATGCCTCGTTCGCCCCCGGCTACCCGGGGTGGCTGTTCGCGGACGCGGCAACCGCCACCGCCCACCGCATGTCCGAACCGGCCCAGGACCGGCAACGGGCCGCCCAGCGCAGGACCGCTCGCATCCGCATCCGCCCGGTTACCTACCGGCGCCTGGGACAGGCCGGCCGCAGCGTCGAGGCGGGGGAGCGCCTGGCCGTGATCGCCGACACGCTCCAGCCGGTGGCCCGCCACGGCGGATGCGCGGCCGTGGTGTGCGCGACCGTCGCTGAGGCACAGGACACCTACCAGTACCTGCGCCGCACGTGGACCGGCCCACCCCACGACCTGGTCCTCGTCCACGCCCGGGTCCGGGGGCGGCGACGGCAGAACACGCTGGGCGACCTTCGCCACCGGCTGGGGCCCACCGGCCCGCGTCCGGCCCGCCTCGTCTTCGTCACCACCAGCCTCCTCGAT
Organism: Streptomyces sp. NBC_01635; assembly: GCF_045209715.1. Classification (NCBI taxonomy): domain Bacteria; kingdom Bacillati; phylum Actinomycetota; class Actinomycetes; order Kitasatosporales; family Streptomycetaceae; genus Streptomyces; species Streptomyces sp. NBC_01635. The sequence goes on from NZ_CP109277.1 coordinate 8,857,859, forward strand.
ACGAGCCTGGACATCGACGTCGACCTGATGGTCAGCGATCTCGCTTCTCTGCCCCGGCTGCTGCAGCGCCTGGGGCGCCTGGGCCGCTTCACCCGCCTGTGGGCCGGGCAGGACCGCCGCCCCGCCTGGTGGGAGCGTGACAATAGCCCGACGCTGACGGTGCTGCACCCGGTCAACTCCCGCGGCGCGACCGCCCTACCGCCCGGGTGGGGGACGGTCGAGCCCGCCGTCACCCTCCACGAAACCGCCCGGCTCCTCCCGGCCCTGGAGGAAGAACCCCTTGTTGTACCCGATGATGTCCAGGCCCTCGTCGAACGGGTCCACGGCGTCACCTCCGGTTTCGCGGCAGAAACGACGCGCCTGCAGCAGATGGCTGCCACCCACCAGGCCCGCACCGGCCGTCAGCAGCAGCTCAGCGCGATCCACCTGATACCCCCGGCGAAACGGGTCTCCTCCCTGGCCGACCTGCACCGCCAGCACCTCACCACCGCCCAGGCGGCCACCCGGCCCGGTGTCCTGCCCCGCCGCCTGCTGCCCTGCTACCGCAGCCCCGACGGCACCCTGACCCTCGACGAAGCCGGCCTTCTCCCGCTCCCGGACCAGGAACACCTCAGCCCGCGCCACCTGCGCAACATCCTGGAACACACGCTGCCCGTCCCGGCCGCCTGGGTCGCCCGCGCTTCCGCCCGGCATCATCCGCCCGCAAGCTGGAAACAGCACCCCCTTCTCGCCGACACCGTGCTGCTGCCCACTGATTCTTCAACACGGAAGAGTGAACAGTGTTTTGGCCATCACTGGCTCCGCATGGACGAAGAACTCGGCCTCCTGCACCGCAAAGACCACTAGCGATCACTGCACGTAAAGCTCAGGGCCGAAAGCATCACGCCACCCTTCGATAGTCAGACTTTCTCACCGGTCGTGAAGCGCCGCGGCGACATGATTCGCTGTGCCCGCACACCACCGAACGCCTGGCCGCACATCGCACACCGCTCCGCCCCACAAGGGCGCGGCGATGTCCCCTGCGCAGCACTGGCCGCACTCTGCCGGCCCCGGCCGCCGCCTTGCCCCACAGCAACAAACCGCCCGAGAACACCGCCCCGGCCACGCCTTGCCCGCACCCCGGGCACCTCCGCACGCCCCTCCCCAGTCCCGAAAGAACCATCCCCTTGCCTTCGTTATCCCCGCCCGCCACGTTCAGCGCAGCCGACAGCCCCTGGATCGACATCCGCACCGGCCCCCACTACGACCACGTGGGCCTGCGAACCCTGTTCCTGGACGCTCACCGCATCGACGACCTCGCCCTGCCCCACCCGCCGGCAGCCTCGGCACTCCTGCGGATCGCGGTCGCCATCACCGCCCGGATCACCGGCCTCGACGACCCCGAGCTCACCGCCTCCCAGTGGAACACCCTGCGCCGCGCCTGCCTCAACCAGGGCCGCTTCGCCCCGGACGCCGTCCACGCCTACTTCGACCAGCACGCATGGGCCGTCTTCGACCCGATCAGACCCTGGCTGCAGGCACCCTCGCTGAGCACCCAGTGCCCCCACAGCACCGGCATCAACGCCTTCGTGACCGGCCGCCCCGCCGGCAACAACCTGGCCTGGTTCAGCCCGCACAGCCACCACACCACCGAACCCGTGCCCACCGCCGAGGCTCTGCAGATCCTGCTCATCCACCACTACTACGGGCGCTCCGGCAGAGGCACCCCCCGCACCATCGACGGCGCCACCAGCATGAAGCAGACCAGCGGGCCCCTGCGCTCCAGCGTCTCCTTCCACCCCCTGGGCCGCACCCTGCACGAAACGCTCCTCACCGGTGTGCCTGCCTTCACCGGCGACGAACAGCCCCCCGGCACCGACGCCTGCCCCTGGGAAGAACCCGCACCACCCGACCCGCAGGCCCCGCCCCGCCCGCTGACCTGGCCCGGCCGACAGCTGACCGGGCTGAGCCGGCACGCGATCCTCCTCGTGCCCGGCCAGGGCGGCGCCACCGTCACCGACGCCTACATCACCTGGGCCGCCCAGCAGCCCAAGCCGCTCACCACCGACCCCTACCTCGCCTACCGCTTCATCCCCGAACGCAAGAACGTCGCTCGGCGCCGCACTACCCACCGTGCCGATGCGTCCCGCGCCTGGTGGCGCGACCTGGAGACGCTGCTCCTGGCCCCGGACGAACACGGCACGCACCGCCGGCCGGCCATCTTCGACACCCTCAACGACCTTCCCGAATCCGTGCGGCGCAGCCTGCGGATCCGCGTTCACGGATTCGACCAGGACGGCAAGGTCATCGACCGGCAGTGGTACACCGCCCTCACCCCGCCGCTGCTGAACTGGACCCAGGAACACGACCCGGTCAAAGCCCAGCGCATCGCCGAGTGCTGCCGCGAGGCCGAAGGGGCCGCGCGCCGGCTGGCGACCGTCGCCAAGGCGGCCTGGAAGGCCGCCACCGGCAGTAGCCCCGCCAAGAGTCAGCGGCCCCCCTGGACCGGCAAGGCCCTGACCCGGTACTGGCCGAAGGCCGAAACGGTGTTCTGGCGGCTCCTGGACGAACCCGACACCGGTGCACCCACCGCGTTCGCGGACGCGGCCGCATCCGCCCTGCGCGAGGTCACCGAAGCCGCCCGGATCCGCCACACCTCCGCAGCCCGCGCCGTCGCCCATGCCGTCAAAGACCTCTACCGCCGGCCCTCAGCACCCCGGAAGGCCGCCTGATGCCCACCGCAGCCGAACACCGCGCCTCCTGCGACGCGTTCGTCGCCCACATCCACCTCCTGTGCGCCGAGCCGGGCGTCCGCGCCCGCCTCAGCCGAGGACGGGGCCGGCCCGTCGAGGAATGCGCCCCCATGGACCGCTACCTGTCCCGGCGCACCGCGCACCGCACCGGGCGCCGCGCCTACTACACCGTCGCGAGCCTCATCGCGGCGGCCGGGCCCCAGGCCCACACCCCGGGCGTGCGCCCCGACCCGAACGACCACACCAGCCTCCTCAGCCTGGAAGACGATCCCGGCCTCCTCCTCGTCGCCCCCGCCGACCCCGCCCCATCACCGCCGGATCCGGCGGCCTGGTTCGCCCGGCCGAACCTCGGCGCCACCCTCGCCACCGCCGTACGCAAAGCCGGCCACGGAGCGGAGCGCACCGAGGACCTCCTGAGCGTCCTGACCCGCCTCAGCGATGACCAGTTGCACCGCCGCCTGCCCGCACCTGTCACACGGCTCCTGAAGGACGGCATCACCCCCGACTGGGGTGTCCTCCTCCACGACCTGGTGCAACGCCCCCACCAGCGTGACCAGGTCGGCTTGCGCTGGCGCGACGCCTTCTACCTCGCCACCCCCGAGCCCCGGCGCCCCTGACACCCCCGCCCCAACCGGCTCCGCCCCTCCCTGCCGGCGCTCCCCACCGGGACACCACCTCGGGGCAGGTCGCCCGGCAGCTCACGTCCCGGAACCGTCCGGCGCACCTGGGCCCCCGCCCGACCGCCCAGACCGGCCGGCGGTACAGACCGATCCCGACCCTTCCCGCAGCCCACGGCACCCCGTACCCCGCGGGCCGTATCACCGGCATGCCCGCCGCCCCAGTGAAAGAAGCACACTCATGCACACCCCGGCACGCTTCCTCGACCTGCACATCCTCCACCCCGTCACTGCCGCGAACCTCAACCGCGACGCGGACAACGACCCCAAGACCATCTCCTTCGGGAACGCGATCCGGGCCCTCGTCTCGCCCCAGGCATGGAAGCGCCCCATCCGCCTCAACGTCGAACAGGACCTGGGCGAGCACGCCGCCCGCACCCGCATGGTGCCGCCCCTCGTCGCCCGGAAACTGCAAGAAGCCCAGTGGCCCGCGGCCCTCGCCGCGTTCGCCTCGGCACAGATCGTCCACTCGGCCAAGAAGGGCGGCCTGCAGCACAACGCCAAGGAGGGCTACCGCACCCAAGCCATGCTCTACCTCCCGACGGACGTCATCGACGACCTCGTCGCCCTGTGCGAAAAGCACCGCACCGAACTCGAAGAAGCACTCGCCGCCCACACCCCCAAGAAGAAGATCGACTCCGTTCTGCCCGCCAAAGACCTCGCCGCGCACCTGACCCGCCGCACCGCGAGCATCAACCTGTTCGGGCGGATGTTCGCCGAACTTCCCGCCGGCCACGTCGAAGCAGCCGTGCAGATGGCCCCCGCCTTCTCCGTACACCAAAGTGATCCGCAGCCCGATTTCTTCACCGCGGTGGAAGACCTGCCCCAGGACGGAGACCCTGGCAGCGCCCATCTCCAGACCGCGTTTCTGACCACCAGCGTCTTCTACCGTTTCGCGACCATCAACATCACCGACCTCCACCACAACCTCGGATCCGGCGCCCCCGCCGGCACGGTCAACGATCTCGTCGAGCTCTTCGTTCGGCACTTCATCCTGAGCATGCCGGGCGGCAAGAAGACGTCCACCGCACCGCACACCGTCCCCGACCTCGTCCACTACGCCGTCCGCGACCGCCGCTCCGTCTCCTACGGCGCCGCCTTCGAACAGCCCGTCAAAGCAGCCCCCCAGGGCGGTTACACCGACCCTGCCCGCCAGGCGCTCACCGACTATGCCGCCACCATCAGCCGCCTGCTCGGTACCCGCCACCTCGTCGCCCACGGACACACCACCACCACCAAGCCCATCAAGGCCCTCGGCACCCACCACACGTCCTTCGACGACCTCGCCGCCGCCTGCGCCACCGCAGCAACCAACGCCCTCACCCCCGCGGGCCGGCCGTGACCGGGCTTGTCCTGCGCCTGGCAGGCCTTCTCCAGTCCTCCGGCGAACGCGGCGTCTTCCACTACCGCGACACGTGCGCCTTCCCCACCCGCTCCTCACTCATCGGCATGTTCGCCGCGGCCCAGGGCCGTCCCCGCGAACACGCCCTCGACCCCTACCCCCACCTGCAGTCACCCGATGACACCACCGCCCCCAGCCACCGCGATCTGACCTTCACCATCCGCATCGACCAGCCCGGCACCCTCTACCGCGACTTCCACACCGTCGGCGGCGGCTACCCCCGCGAACAAGGCCTCCTCACCGGCAAGGGCACCCGACGAGAACGCGCAAAGGCCACGCTCGTCTCCCACCGCGACTACCTGACCGGCGCCGTCTTCACCATCGCCGTCCAAGGCCCCGCCTCCCTCATCAACCACATAGCCGAAACCCTGGAACGCCCCCGCTTCGGACTGTTCCTCGGCCGCCGCGTCTGCCTGCCCGACGAACCCCTCGTCCTCACCGCGGGCAGCCCCGACCCCGTCGACGAACTCCTCACCCGCACCCCCCTCACCCGCAACCGGCCCCCCGCCCCCACCGACACGCACCTGCCCACCACATTCGTCTGGGAACACCCACCCCCCGACACCGACCCCAGCACTCCGCCCGACCGGGAAAGCACCAGCGAACCTGTCAACCTCACCCGTCACGCCCGACGTCACCTGCCACGCCCTCTGTGGATGACCACCGAACACCTGCCCGCCCACCTCCATGCGGGACCCCGACCGATCGACGCCCTCACCGCGTACGTGCACGGAGAACCCGCATGACTAGCCTCACCCGCATCGTTCTCAACCCCCACAACGCAGCGGCCAGAGCCGACCTCGCCGACGTCGACAGTCTCCACAAGACCCTCATGCGCCTGGTCCCCGACCACATCGGCCCCACCCCCCGGGCCACCGCCGGCCTGCTGTTCCGCACCGAACCCGGACCCGACCCCACCCTGCTCGTGCAGACGGCCCCCACGCCCGACCTCACCGCCCTGCCCACCCACTACGGCACAGCCCGGACCCTCGACCTCACCCCCCTGCTCAACTCCCTCACCCCCGGGCGCACCATGCGCTACCGCATCACCGCCGCCCCCACCGTCGCACGCTCCGCAGGCAATCCCACCCGCCACCCCGTCACCGGAAAACGCCGCGGCAAGATCACCCACCTCACCGGCGACGACGCCATCGCCTGGTGGCAACGCCGCGCCGCGGCCGTCGGACTCGAACCCGTCACCGTCTCCGGCCTCCCCCGTCCCTTCCCCCGCACCCGCCTCGCACGCTCGGCCCCCTACTTCACGCTGACCCAGTTCGACGGCCTCGCCCGTATCACCGACACCGGCCTCCTCACCCACGCACTGAAGACCGGCATCGGCAAAGCAAAAACCTACGGAGCCGGCCTTCTCTCACTCGCCCCCGCCTGACCCCAACCAGAAAACACAACCGTGACGACACAAAGCCCTGACCAGAACGCCCTGCGCGCCGCCGCCATCCACCGCCTCTACACCCTCGAACAGTCAGAACGGCTCACCCGCTCCCGGATCATCGGCGTTGCCGACGCCTTCGGCGTCGACCCCCGCACCGTCGACCGCTGGCTCGCCAACGCCCGAGCCAACAACGGCACCTACCAACCCCAGGGCCGCCCCTGCTTCGTCCTCACCCCCCACATGCTCGACGCGGTGGCCCGCTGGCGCGGCAACGCCACCGCCGCGTGGAGGGAACTACGCGCCGAAGGCCACCCCGTCCCGTCCCTCCCCACCTTCCACCGCGCCGCCAACAGAGCCCTCACACCCGGGATACGGGCCGGCCTCCGCGGCGGCGAGAAGGCCCGCCGACGCTTCGACGTGGCCGGTGAACGCGAACGCCACCACCGCAACTACGCCTGGGAAACCGACCACGTCGAAGCCAGCGTCAAAGTCCGCATCGAAGGCCACATCCGCAAACCATGGATCACCTTCTTCATCGACTGCGCCACCTCAGCCATCTGCGGCCTCGCCATCAGCCCGCAACGCCCCAGCCGCGAAGGCGTCCTCGTCGCCATCCGCGACGCCATCCTGATCGACGAACACCACGGACCGTTCGGCGGCATCCCCACGTACGTGCGCGTCGACGGCGGCAGAGAATTCCTGTGCCCCACGGTCAAGGAAGCACTCGGCGCCCTGGGATCCGAAATCATCGAACTGCCCCCCTTCGACCCCGAAGGTAAAGGCAACGTCGAAGCAGTCAACGGAGCCATCAAAAAGACCCTGTTCCCCGGCATGCCCGGCTACACCCACGCCCCCACCCTCCACGGCGGCAAACCCGTCGACCCCGACCAACCACTGCTCCACTTCGAAGCGTTCGTCGACCGGGTCCTCGAATGGGTCCACCACTGGAACCACGAGAACACCCCCAAGAGCCTGAAAGGCCGGACTCCCTGCGAAGCCTGGGACGCCGACCCCGCGCTCATCGACACCGTCACCGCCGAAGACCTCCACACCTACACCCTCGAACGCCACGGAAAGCCCCTGACCATCAACAACGGCGGTGTCCGCTGGCGCAAGCGCAACTACATCGCCGACTGGATGCACGGCCGCGTCGGCGAAAAGGTGAACCTGCGCTACCTCCCGCACCACGATCACCGCGTCGAGCTCTACGACCCGCACACCGGCCGCCACCTCGGCGCCGCAGTCATGGCCCAACAAGCCACCCGGGAACAGGCCCTCAGCCTCAAACGAGCCCGGCGCCGCGAAGCCGACCGCCTGCGCGCCCAGCTGAAGAAGGCCGAGAAAAACCGCAACACCCGCTACGCGGCCGCAACCCGCCCCGCCCCGCCCGAACCCCTGGACGTGATGCCCGAGGAAGAAGCCCTCGAGCACCTGCGCGCCCTCGACGGCTTCGACCCGGCCGCAGAAGCACTGCCCGACCTCATCCAACTGCCCGAACCCGACGCCGAATGGACCCTGCCCCTCAACCCCAACACCGCACCCTCACCCCAGCCTCCGACACACCCCAAGGACCAGCCGTGAGCACCCCCACCCCCTCGCCCCGCCCCAGCCAGCTCCCGCCACCCAGCCAGGACCACTACCTAGGTCTCACCGGAGCCAACGCCATGGCCACCAAAGCCGTAGCCGAAACCGAAGCCCGCATCCTCAAGGCCATCAAACACAACGCCATGGTCTGCATCCACGGCCACGTCGGCCTCGGCAAAACCTTCGCCGTCCACACCGTCCTACGCCGCCGCGCCCCCGAAATCACCGTGCGGCTGCGCTACAACAACGGCGCCAACATGAACGAAATCCGAACTCAGCTCTGGCGCCGCCTCGACCTGCCGGGAGAACCGCCGCAGTCCGTCGGCCCCTGCGACCAGCAAATCCAAGACGCACTCGAAGCAGAGCCACGCGTCCTGCTCGTCGACGAAGTGCAAGGACTCGGGACGAAGGCACTGGAGTACTTCCGCACGCTGTGGGGCGACGACGCCCGCCGAGCGGCCATCATCTTCGTCGGCAGCGGCAACGCCCGGCAGAAGATCCTCAACAACCCGGCCCTGCACTCCAGGATCCTCGACTGGTACCAGTTCAGCCCTCTCACACCGACCGAAGTCCAGGCCATCATCCCCGCCTACCAGCGGACCTGGGCCGGGGCGCAGCCCGAACTGATCCTCTACACCGACGACATGGCCGGCCACGGATCGTTCCGGAACTGGGCAAGGATCACCCTCCTCCTCCACGACGCACTCGAGGAGAACCCCGACCTCACCCTCAGCAAGGACCTCATCCGCTGGGTACTCAGCCGCATCGACCCCACCACCCGCCACACCCCACAACGCAGCTGACCCCACCAGCCCTCGGCCGGAGCGGACCCCGTCTGCGGGAGTGCCCGCGGTAGCGCTCGCCCGCCCGGCCCGTCTCCCGGACACGGTGCATGGGCGTGAGGCGATCATCGTGCTCGCTGCGATCTCGCCGGTGGACCCACTCCTCTCGTGCACCGACCCGGCCGCCGCGCACCGTTCCAGCCCTGGCTGGGCACCAAAGCTGTTCGCTGCGGCCAAGGCCGGAAGCAGCCCAGGCTTCTGCGTCGGGCTGTGCTGAAGCAGGGGCGGTCGGAGGCTCAACCCCTCCCCGGAGCTCCCACCGTCGCGACTGAGCTGGACCTGACCACGTATGCGTACCAGTGCGAACAGCGACTGCACCTGCGGCTACGCAGGCTCTTTGATACATCGACACCAGCCGGTCCCCATGAGGTACCGACTCATTGATCTTGATCGCGGCCTGCCGTTGCTCCGCTGCACTGGGCGGCGCGTTCGGCCCGTGGCGGGGGAGGGCTTGCTCGGCGCTGAGTGGGATGGCGCGAGCGATGCACGGGCTGAACTCGCCGCTTGTGCTGCGCAGGCCAGGCGGTCCAGTTGGCAGTGCAGCGCGCAAGATGAATTCGGAACTCGGGTGGCGGCAGGTGGTCCGTGACGGCGCTTAGGTCGCCGAGCTCGACGTCGACAGCGACTGCCTGACCGGCCGGTCGAAGGGGATACGGCTGATCGTCCGCAAGGAATGCCCGCACCTCGGCGCCCAACTGTGCTTCACCGACGCCGACGGAATGCGCTCGACCTGCTTCGCCACGAACAGCAAGAACACCCCGATCGCCGAGCTGGAACTGCGACACCGCCAGCGGGCCCGCGCCGAGGACGCATCCGTGCCGCCCGCGCCACCGGACTGCGCAACCTCCCCCTGCACGACACCGCGCAGAACCAGGTCTGGCTGGAGATCGTCCAGATCGGCATGGACCTGCTGGCCTGGATGCCGATGCTCGCTCTCACCGGCGGCTCCCGGCTGTGGGAGCCCCGCCGTCTGCGGCTGTTCTCCGCCGCCGCCCAGATCGTGATCACCGGACGGTGCCGCATCCTCCGCCTCGCGGCCCAATGGCCTTGGACCGGCATCATCACAGACGCCCTCGACCGGCTCGACACTCTCCCGAGCCCCGGCTGGCCGGCAGCATGTGGTCCCTACGAGCAGCACCACCAGAACCCGAGCCGTGGAACCTGGCGCCCACCCGACGCGACAGCCGGACCATCACCCTGCCCACACGCAGAAATCTCCGCCCTGAGCGAGCAGAAGGGGTCCGTCAGCAAGCTGCCGGACCCTCATGCGAGATCGAGACCCTCATGCGAGATCGAGACCCTCATGCAAGATCGAGGTCAAAAACCAAGATCAGCCGTTAAGTCGGCACACCCTGTGTCGCTCGAAAATGCGATTCGGTGCTGTGAGCTGCGGAGAGGCCGTTCGGTCAGGCGGTTCTCCGGTACTGGTTGATCAGGCCGCCGAGGAGGGGGTGTCGCCGGATTCGCTGGGCCTGGAGGTCGGTGACGGTGGCTGGAGCGGGCGGTTTGGTGCTGTCCGGGGGCAGTTGCCGTCGGGACTGGTGGGGGCGGTGCTGGTTGTAGTGCCGGATGTACTCGGCCAGGACCGCTTGAGCGTGGGCCTCGTTGTAGATCAGGATCCGGTCGAGGAGTTCGCGCCGGAGGGTGCCCACGGCTCTCTCGCCGATCGCGTTCGCTCTCGGTGCCTGCGGCGGGCCGAGCAGGATCTGTACGTCGTCGGCCTGGAAGACGGCGTCGAAGGCGTCGGTGTACTTCGCATCCCGGTCCCGCAGCAGAAAGCGCAGCAAGTCCATCCGGCACCCCAACGTCATGGCGAGATTCCTCGCCTGCTGGATGGTCCACTGCGCGGTGGGGTGGACGGTGACGCCGGCGAGGTGTAATCGGCGAGTGCCGTGCTTGATGAAGATCAGGGCGTACAGGCGCCCCAGCGCCACGGTGTCGAGGTGCAGGAAGTCGGCGGCGATGATGCCGTGGGCCTGGGTGGTGAGGAACTGGCGCCAGGTAGGGCCGGAGCGATGCGGGGCGGGGTCAACTCCCGAGGACTGCAGGACCTCCCATACGGTGGACGGGGCGATGGAGTAGCCGAGGCGGGCGAGCTCGCCCTGTATGCGGCGGTGGCCCCAGGTGCTGTTCTCGCGCGCCAGACGCAGGATGAGCTGCTTGACGGTGGGCGCAGTCGGGGGCCGTCCCGGGTGGCGGCGCTCGGTGAATGTTCACTTCCGGGAGACCAGGCGTCGGTGACAGGCCAGCAGCGTGGTCGGCGTGACTGCGAAGACCTGACGCCAGCGTTCCCGCGGGACCAGCCGGGGAAGGACGGCCAGCCAGATCCGGTCGGCGGACTCATAGCAGACCCGGGCGATCTGGCGGCGCAGCACCGCGTTCTCGTGTCGCAGCGCCAGCACCTCCGCATCTTTGGCCACCTGACTGCGCAGCACGGCAGCGGGCACCTTGATCAGATTCCGGACCAGCGCGGTGACGATCGACGGTGGCATCGAAGGATCATCCCAGGCGCCGCGGAGGCCCTTGCCCCACACGGAGAAGCTGCAGGCCAAACCCGAATCGTATTTCCGAGCGGGACACGCCTTGGCTGACCGCCCCACCGCCCCACCGCCATGCCGCTTACCGTGCTACCGCCGTCCGTCACTGTGGTCCTCGACCCAGGCGACGACGCGATCCACACCCACCCCGCCCTGGCCGCCCACCATCCGCCGTCCGGCCGGATCACCCTGCGCCCCGGCGCGGGCACCACCAGCGAAACCGGCCTCGCCCACGACCTCCTCGCCGCCCTGGGCAAACCGCCCCTGCTCCCGGGCCGCTTTCCTGCAGGCCGTCAGCCCGCCTGGGAAGCCGCCACCGCATTCATCGTCCACGTCGCCATCGCCGTCGGCGCCGGCAGCCTCCTCGGCCTCCTGCCTGACCTGGCCGTCAAACTCGTCTCGGCCGCCCTGTTCGCCTTCGGCGCCTTCGTTCTCCTGCGCAGCGGAAGCGACGACGAGGACGACGAAGCCGGCACCAAGACCGTCACCGGCTTCTGGCCCGTCTACACCACCGCCTTCATGGCCGTCTTCATCAGCGAATGGGGCGACCTCACCCAGATCACCACCGCCAACCTCGCCGCCACCAACGGCTGGCTCCCCACCGCCATCGGCCCCGCCGCCCTGATGTCCGTTTCTGCCCTCGTCCTCCTCGTCGGCAAGTTCATCGCCAAACGCGTACCCCTGAAGACCGTGCAGCGCATCGGCGGCGCCTGCATGGCCGCACTGGCCATCTGGACCCTCATCGAAGCCTTCACCGGCTGCCCCGACCAACCGGTGACCAACCAGGGCACGCGGTGCGGCCCCGACGGCGGACAACGGACAGAGCCAAATCCTGCCCATCACTTCGGCTCGCCAGCTCACCCCATCGGCAAGTCGGGACTGCCGAACCCTGCGGACGACACCACGTCACGTCACAGGCCCGCCCGCGCGCCCCACCCACCGCCCGGCAGCACAACGGGAATACAGGTTTCACCTGATGTGTCAACGAACGGCACGCCGCGACTGCGGGTGAGCAGGCGCCAAAAAAGTCCCCCGGACAGCGTATCGGGAAATAAAGGCCACTACAGGAAAAATCATCTGGTTACCCGTCAGCGCGCCGTGACACGGCACATAGGTGCCCCCCTATAACTCGATTGGAGTCAATTTGCAGACTTTCCCTTATGTCCCGAGATGGCGGATATAGGAATCTGTCAGTACGTTCATCACGAGTCGGCTGGCCGGCCGATTTCCCGAGACAGGAGAAGCGCGTGATGAAGACCCGTCCCAACGTCGTTACCGCGGCCGTCGCGGCCGTCGCGGCCCTGGCCGCCACCGGTATCACCTACGCCTCGGCGTCCGCCTACGAGCCGGCCCAGGCCGCTCCCGCGGTCCAGCAGGCAGCCGCCCCCGTCTCGGCCCCCACAGGCGGCGATTCCGGCAAGGACAGCGAAGGCAAGGACAACGAGGGCGGCGATTCCGGCAAGGACAGCGAAGGCAAGGACAACGAGGGCGGCGATTCCGGCAAGGACAGCGAAGGCAAGGACAACGAGGGCGGCGATTCCGGCAAGGACAGCGAAGGCAAGGACAACGAGGGCGGCGATTCCGGCAAGGACAGCGAAGGCAAGGACAACGAGGGCGGCGACTTCGGCAAGGACAGCGAAGGCAAGGACCACGAAGGCCGGATCCACATCAACGAGCGTTCCTACTCGGACGACCCGGGCGGCTGCGTCACCGTCGTGAGCGGCCTGGGCTCCCGAAGTCTCAACATCCGCAACGACAGCCGCAGGAGCGTCGAGGTCTTCCGCGGAGCCACCTGCGACAACGGCGCCCCCATCGCCACCGTCGGACCGCACAGCTCAAGTGACGGCGTGCACCCCCGCCACGTCGAGGGCGGCGTCTTCGTCAAGAACGGAGTGGTCGGCAGCTTCCGAGTCATCCACCACTTCCGCGGACACGGCGGAAACAACGAACACGGCGGACGCTGACCGAACCGCCACCCCGGCACACCATGAAGCCCCCGGCCCGCTGGAATCGGGCCGGGGTCCCCTTGCAGCACCCCACCCCGAACACTGCGGGTGCCGATTATTCATCCATCCTGGTCACGCAGCATGTTGGTACTCGTGAAGGGGTCCGCCGAGTCGATCTCGTCGATGGACTTCCAGGGGGTTGATCTGTCTGGGATCGGCGATCGGTTCGGGGAGTTGGCGGAGCGGAGCCGCTTGCCCCAGGGCTCGGTGCGGGCGGTGCTCGTTGTAGAAGGTTTCGAACTCGCGGAGCGCGTGCAGGAGGTGGCTCTGGTTCCAGATCAACGTGCGGTCGAGGAGCTCGCGCCGGCAGGTCTGTATCCAGCGCTCCATGAGGGAGTTCATCCGGGGTATCCGGATGCCGGTGGTGACGACCTTCAGGCCGGCGTCGGCCAGCAGGGCGTCGAAGGCGGCTGTGAACTTCGCGTCTCGGTCCCGGATCAGGAACCTGGCCCTGCTGCCCGCGTCCTCCAGGTCCATGGCGAGGTTGCGGCCGAGCTGCACGATCCACTCCGCGGTCGGGTGCGCGGTGGCGCCCAGGATCCGGACGCGCCGGCTGGAGTGCTCGATGACGGCGAAGACGTACAGGCGCGCCCCGGTCAAGGTGCGGGTCTCGAAGAGATCGCAGGCGAGCAGTGCGGCCGCCTGGCTGCGCAGGAACTCGGCCCAGATGGTGCTCTGCCGTTCGGGTGAGGGTGGGATGCCGTGCTCGCGGAGGATCTCCCAGACGGTCGAGGCGGCGACCTCGATACCGAGAGCCGCGAGCTCGCCGTGGATCCGGCGATACCCCCACGACGCGTTCTCCCTGGCCAGACGCAGGACCAGGACGCGGATCGAGCGGACGGTGGGCGGGCGCCCACGCCGCTTCGGCGCACAGGTCGCGGCGTGGCGTCGCTTGAGCAGGTTGCGGTGCCACCGCAGGATCGTGTCCGGGCGTACCAGCAGCAGGAGGTGGCGCAGCTTCTCCCTTGGGAGGTGGTGGAGCAGGCCGGCGAGGATGGCGCGATCGGTGTCGGTGAAGGCGGGCTTGCCAACCTGGCGTTGCAGGACCAGCAGTTGGTGTCGGAGCGCAAGGATTTCGATGTCCTTGTCGCGGTCGCTCATCGGCAGCAGGCGCAGGAGTGCCAGGGTGTTGGTCGTGGCGAGGTAGGCCAGGCGCAGCAGCACGACCGGTCATGATGCCGTCTTCCCCTGCCCAGGTGAAGACAGCGGGGCGGCCGACGTCGCATCAGAGAAGGCCGATCAAGGCCGTGGCCTGAGCGGATGATTTATCGGCACCCGCAGTGCCGGTAACCGGCCAGCCACCGCGCATTGGCCACCAGTACCGGATCCGGCGGCCCCGCGAGGCGGTAGTTTCAGTCCACCGCCTCTGATGATCTGTATGTTTTTGTCGGTGGTGGTTTGGCATGGTGATGTCAGTGCGGTTGGTATCGGGTTTCTGCTGTTCGGTGTGCTGTGGTGGGGGTTTCGGGTGGTGACACGGATGCCGATTTAGCGCAGACGTTTTTGGTATCTTGCCTGGTCGGTTTGTTGCCGGTCGGTACAGCATGGAGTGTGTTGTTGCTGGTCAGGGTTGTGGTGGTGGGGCTGGGTGTGGCTCGGTGGGTGCAGCGGGCGGGAATCTCCCTCGGCCTTGGCCATCTGCTGGCCTGTGTCCGGGCGGGCCGGGGGAAGCGGGGCCCGGCCGGGGCGGCCCGTTACGGTTGAACCGTCGGCCTCCCCGCCTCTTCGGGCTCGTGGACGTCGCGCTGAGCCGTTTGCACCGAGGAGACCGACGTTGGACATCAGGGCACCGCAGCCTGCTGAGGGGGACGACGTGTTCTGGCGGGAGCGCCGCACGTGCTTCCTGACCACGCTCAGGCCTGACGGCACGCCGCACCTCACCCCAGTCGGCGTCACGTACGACCCCGAGGCACGGATTGCCCGCGTCATCACCGACGGCGGCAGCAAGAAGGCGCGCAACGTCCGCGCCGCCCTGGCCGTCGGCACCGAGGCACGCGTGTCCGTGGGGCAGGTCGAAGGCCGGCGCTGGTGCACTCTCGAAGGCACAGCCGTGATCAAGGACGATCCCGCCTCCGTCGCCGATGCCGAGCGCCGGTACGCCGAGCGGTACAAGACCCCGCGGGTCAACCCGAACCGGGTCGTCATCGAGATCACCGTCAGCCGCGTCATGGGAACCGTGAAGCCCTCCGGGTGGTGATTCCCAGCCCCGACCCGGGGTGGGCGGCATATAGGCAGGCTTTCCGTGGATGCTCACTCGAACTGAACCAGTGCACGTCAGTCGCTGGTCCGAAGGATGTGTAGCTGCGTAGTTGGCAAAGGTGCAGCAGGCTGGTTGGCAAGCCTTCGTCACCCGCTGTGAGTGGTTTACGCAAGGGCCTACACCGGTCGTCGCACCAGCAGCACGACCATGCTCTACAGATACCCGCCCAGCCAGCGTGGTCCATTCCAATCCGACAGGATGTGCATCTTAGAGGTCGCGCAGATAGGCGGCGTTGAGGGCGTGTACTCCAGCTAGGCTCAGAAGATCACCGGTTACAGACCGCTATGAGGGGGGCCATGGCCGTCACCTACTTGATGCTCGCGCGGCTACCTGAAGGGGGCTTGGGCGCCTTCGACGCTTATGAAGGCGCTGTCCTGCCCCTCCTTGCCGAGTATGGAGGGCGGCTTGAGCGCCGACTGCGCACTCTGGACGATCAGGTCGAGGCCCACCTCATAACCTTTCCCACCAACGAGGATCTCGCTGCCTACCGGGCGGATCCCCGGCGTTCTGCCGCTGCACCACTGCTGGAGTCGTCTGGGGCGGCGGTCGAACTGCTCGCGGTGCGCGACGTTTAGATGTGGCGCGGATGATGGTGCGGTCATGGCCGGCGGTTCGGGCGTTCGTCCCAGCGGTGAGTCGTCCATGCCCGCCGGATCAGGCTGCGCACGGTGATGATCGTGTCGGCGAGGTCGAAGAAGGCGTTGACGACGGTGGCACGCCGCTCGTAGCAGCGGGCGAGCCGGTGGAAGGAGTTCTGCCAGGCGTGGGTGCGCTCCACGTGCCAGCGCTGGCTGGCCTGGATGGGTGCCTTCTCGCCCTTGTGCGCGATGCGGCCGCGCAGACCGCGTTCGTTGAGCAGAGTGCGGTTGGTGTCCGAGTCGTAGCCGGCGTCCAGGTGCACGGTGATGTCGTCGGGCAGCGGGCCCAGGTCATTCAGGCGGTCCAGGGTCGGGGCGAGCAGCGGGGAGTCGTGGCGGTTGGCGCCGGCCAGGACGCGGCCCAGTGGAATGCCGTATCCGTCGGTCATGCCCGAGCGTTTCAGGCCCTGTTTGCCGCGGTCGACCGGGGAGCGACCGGCCACCTCGCCGCCTCCGGGCGCCTTGGTGATGGAGCCGTCGACGGCGATCTGGTCGAGGACGAGGCCGACGATCCGGTCGTAGGACTCCAGCGCGATCTGGTTGAGCCGGGCGAAGACGCCCTGTCGTATCCTGTACCGCTCGGAAAGTCATCGCTGCAGGTGCGTACCCATGTCCTGGAGCGTCGGTAGCAGCTGGGATGCTGTCGTGGTGATCGTCTCGCTGCTGTACAGGGTGACCCGGAAGCTGCTGGCCGTCCCCGGCATACTGCTGCGCCGCGACACCACGAAGGAAGCTGAACTGTTCGTGCTGCGGCACGAGAACACGGTCCTGCGCCGCCAACTCGCAGGACCGGTGCGCTACGAGCCGGCCGACCGGTTCTGGTTTGCTGCCCTGTCCTCGCTGATACCGCGCCGTCGCTGGGCGCAGGTCTTCCAGGTCCAGCCCGGCACCGTACTGGCCTGGCACCGCAGGCTGATCGCGAAGAAGTGGGACTATTCCAAGCGCCGCGGCCGCACCGGCCGACCCCCGACCCCGGCCGCGCTGAAGAAGCTCGTCCTGCGCCTGGCCGAGGAGAATCCGAGGTGGGGCCATCGCCGGATTCAGGGCGAGCTGGCCCGGCTGGGGCACCCGATCTCACCGGCCACCGTCTGGCAGATCCTCAATGCTGCGGGCATCGACCCGGCCCCACGCCGCTCCGGCCCCGGCTGGCGCGCGTTCCTCACTGCCCAGGCCGAGGGGATCATTGCCGCGGACTTCTTCCACCTCGACACCGTCCTGGGCAAGCGCCTGTATGTGCCGGCGTTCCTCGAGCACGGCACCCGGCGCCTGCACCTGACCGGCGTTACCGCCCACCCGACCGGCCAGTGGGCGGTGCAGCAGGCGCGCAACCTCGCCGCTGACTTCGGCACACGGATGGAGTCCCTGCGTTTCATGCTGCGTGACCGCGACACCAAGTACACCGAGGCCTTCGATGCCGTCTTCCAGTCAGAGGACGTGGACGTGCTGCTCAGCGCGCCCCGGGCGCCGCGAATGAACGCCCACTGCGAGCGCGTGATCGGCACGATCCGCCGGGAAGCCCTGGACCGCGTGCTGATCGTGAACGGGGCCCATGCGCGTCGCGTTCTCGGCCGGTACCAAGATCACTACAACGGGTACCGGCCTCACCAGGCCCGGGACCAACTCCCGCCCGACGTGAGCGAGGAACCCGCCGCCGAACGCCAGCACGGCCATCCCGGCAAACTCCTACGCACCCGCATCCTCGGCGGAGCGATCAACGAGTATCGATATGCGGCTTGACCAGCAGCGATGACTTTCCAAGCGGCACACGCCAACCACGGCACCGTCAGCCTCCCAACGCTCTGTCGGCCCGCTTCATCGAATCGTGCGCATCAATGGATGATCGGTGTGCGGTTGAACATCGGCGAGGCACTGAACGTGAAGATGAGTATGGAAGCCCCCCACCGCGCCGAGCCTGCGCTGCGGCAATTACCTTCTGCGCCGACACGACTACCCGCATCCGGGGCGTCGGCCCGTCCATCGCGGCTGGGATGGCTGGACGCGTTGCGTGGCATCGCGGCACTCGTCGTGGTCTTCGACCACTCGTCGTACGCTTTTATGGCGGAGTTCCGGCGGGAGCTGATGCCGGAATTCAACACCAGTCGGTACGGCATCATGGTGTTCTTCCTCGTGAGCGGCTACATCATCCCCGCCTCGCTCGAGCGGCGAGGATGCGTCCGGACCTTCTGGGTCGGGCGTCTCTTCCGCATCTACCCGCTGTGGGGGGCTGTTGTCACCGCGGTCCTTGCGGCCGGCCTGCTGGGATTTGCTGAGATTCGCGACTTCGGTGGACAGAGCGTTGCGACGGTAGCCGTCGCCCACGTCACCTCGCTCCAAGAGCTGCTGGGAACGCCCAATCTCCTTCTTGTCCTGTGGACACTCTCCTATGAGATGGCCTTCTACCTGCTGGTCGTCGCTCTGTTCTCGGTCCGGCTCCATCAGCGGTCAGCGACGGTCGCCATCACCCTGGCAGCGCTCGCCGCTGGGAGCGTAGCGGTAGGGACCGTGCTGCCCGTTTCCGCCCTTTCCGGCGCGATCGGGACCGGCCCGCTGGTAGCCGTCGCCGCGATCACCATGGTGGTCGCCATCTACTGTGCGAGTGCCAGGTCACCTGTGCGCCGCGTGTTCGGGGCGATGCTGGGCGGGGCGCTGGCGCTCGCACTGGTCGCTTTCAACGGCACGGTCCCCATGTGGGAGGGCCTGGTGATCCTTGCCGTGATGTTCCTCGGCACTGCCGTCTACCGGGCCGAAAGCGGTCAGAGCACCTGGCGGTATGCGGCCTGCACTGCCGCCGTCGTGGTGGCCTGCGCTGTGGGGAGTGCGTACCGGTACGGCGACGGGTCCCACTTCACTCGGCGTGGCTGGATCTTGGCATTTCTGCTGGCCGTGCTCACCTTCGGTATCGGACTGGTGTTGCGTCGGCGACGCATTCCGCGGTGGCTGACCGGGCTCGGAACGATCAGCTACTCGGTTTATCTGGTGCATCCGGTGCTGCTGGCGGTGACCGACGGCACCATCGGCCGGTGGCGGCAGGACAACCCCATGCTGGAAGTCGCTTTTTATGCCGTGCTGCTTCCCCTGTGTGTACTGACCTACCGTTACATCGAAGCGCCGGGCCAGGCATGGGGACGGAAGCTGGCACGCCGCGTTCAGCCACCGTGACGAGGACCCATACCGCAGCACACGACGCCCCAGACCGATGAGGCTTAGTACTCCAGCCGGACTTCTGTATTTACCCTGGTCAACGGCCTGGCAGCGGGGAGTGTAGCGGGTGCGCTGTGGTCGTGGGACGGTCTTGCCGGGGCCGTCCCACCAACGTGTGCCCGCGCCGCATGTAATGACAGCGCGACGAGCAGTCCGTTGTCGTGATCCACGACGTACCGACGAACGCCTGGGACCTGGAACTCGAAGAACTCTTCCTGCGGATCGGTGGACGCTTCTCCCGTGTGGAACCACGCCGGCGGATGCGGGACTACGTCCGCGGGCTGCTCGGCCCGGTCGGCCGCAAGAACAGCTGGCAGCTCGCCGAGTACGCCGGCCACGCCACCCCACACGGCCTGCAGCACCTGCTCTCCCACAGCCGGTGGGACGCCGACGGCCTGCGCGACGACCTGCAAACCTACGTCGCCGAACAACTCGGCATGCCAGGCGGTGTGTTGATTGTCGACGACACCGGATTCGTGAAGAAGGGCACCACCTCTGCCGGAGTGCAGCGCCAATATTCCGGCACAGCCGGCCGCACCGAAAACTGCCAGATCGGGGTGTTTGCCGCCTATGCCACCACCCGCGGCCACGCCCTGGTCGACCGCGAGCTCTACCTGCCCAAGTCCTGGACCGGTGACCGCGAGCGCTGCCGAGCGGCCCGCGTCCCCGACGACCGCACCTTCGCCACCAAGGGCGACCTCGCCCGCGACATGATCGAGCGCGCCCTGGCCTCTCCGCTCCCTTTCACCTGGGTCACCGCCGATTCCGCCTACGGCCAGGACTCCCACTTCCGTCGTTTCCTGGAAGACCGCGGCCTCTTCTACGTCGTGGCCGTGCCCAAGTCCCAGCAGGTGAACGGCCCGCGCATCGACCATCTCATCGAGCAGGCCCCGCTCGAGGCGTGGCAGCGTCTGTCGGCGGGGCAGGGAGCCAAGGGCGAGCGCTCCTACGACTGGGCCGCCGCCCGTCTGCCCGCCGTGGCCGAGCCCGACGGCGGCGAGCCGACCCGGCAGCGATGGATGCTGGCCCGCCGCAGCATCAGCAAACCCGACGAGATCGCCTACTACCTCGCCTGCGCCCCGCTCGAGGCCACCGCCGCCGACCTGGTCCGCGTCGCCGGTTGCCGCTGGAAGATAGAGGAGTGTTTCCAGAGCGCGAAGAACGAGTGCGGCCTGGACCAGTACGAGGTCCGCCGCTACGTGGGCTGGTACCGGCACATCACGCTCGCCATGCTCGCCCACGCGTTCCTCGCGGCGATGGCCGCCCAGGAACGCGAAAAAGGGGTGACACGGCCGACACGCCCGACCTCGTGGACCTCACACCGGCTGAAATCCGCCGTCTGCTGGCAACTGAACCCCGCCGCTATCCTGCAGGCCGCGACCACGCGGTGAACTGGTCCCGCTGGAGACGCCGCCACCAAGCACGAGCCCGACGCTGTCATTACATGCGGCGCGGGCACCCGTTGGTGGGACGGCCCCGGCAAGACCGTCCCACGACCACAGCGCACCCGCTACACTCCCCGCTGCCAGGCCGTTGACCAGGGTAAATACAGAAGTCCGGCTGGAGTATTAGAGGTCCTAACACAATGAGGTGGTGTCACCAGCAGGCGACACACTGGGTGAGGTCTTCCGACAGGAAGATCGTGAAACGTCTCTGCGATCCGGTGACTGTCGCCATGTAGACCCGAGCTGTTCCTGCAGCTTGGAGTCCGGCGATGGCTTCGGCAAGTCCGGGCCGAGGTGTCACGCCCGTGTCGAGCATGACTTCGTGCCGCCAGGACCAGATGTCCCAGAGCTGTTGCGCAGAAGCCGTTTGGTTTATGTGGACCTCGAAGTCCGCGCCTGCCTCCAGCTCGGCCAGAGCTGCGCGTGCAGAGACGCAGCCATCCTGGGACAGAGCGGATTGCAGGGCGTCTCGGTTCATGCGATCAGTCTGCCGGGTCGGTCTATAGACGTGGGGTGAGTGCCGGTCAGGTCAAGGACAGCACCTGTCGATGCGTGATCAGGCAGCAAGCGAGACTGAGGAAGGCTTCGTGGATGTCAGCCCGTCGTTCCCAGCGGACGCGGAGGCGTTTGAAGCCGTGGAGCCAAGCGAAGGTGCGCTCGACCACCCACCTGTAGACGCCCAGACCGCTGCCGTGGGGGGTGCCGCGTCGGGCGATGACGGGGAGGATCCGGCGGGCCCGGACCTGGGCGCGGTAGACGTCGTGGTCGTAGCCGCGGTCGGCGAATACCGAATCGGGCTTGCGGCGAGGCCGTCCCGGCCTGCCTCGGACTGGTGGGACGGCGTCGAGCAGGGGCATGAGCTGGGTGACATCGTTGCGGTTGCCGCCGGTGAGAATGACCGCGAGCGGGGTGCCGTGACCGTCGGTGATCAGGTGATGCTTGGAGCCGGCCCGTCCCCGGTCGACCGGCGACGGGCCTGTCTGGAGCCCCCTTTTAGCGCCCTGACGTGGCTGGAGTCGACAACCGCTCTCGACCAGTCGAGGCGGGCAGCGGCGTTCAGCTCGGCCAGCAGCACCTCGTGCAGCTGTTGCCAGACTCCGGCCTCGTTCCAGTCCCGCAGCCGACGCCAGCACGTCATACCGGACCCGAACCCGAGGTTCTGTGGCAGGTGCTCCCACTGGATCCCGGTATGCAGTACGAACAAGATTCCGCACAGCACCTGCCGGTCCGGGACCGGCTTGCGGCCCGGGTACCTGAACCGCCTCTCCCTCTTCGGCAGGAGCGGCTCGATCCGCTCCCACAGGTCATCCGACACGATCCATGGCGAAGCCCCCATGGCACGGACAACGCCTAACCCACCGACCGGACACGACCACCAGGACTGATCCACCTCATTGTGTTAGGCGTTCTTAGACAAGTCCCATCGTTGCAGGTCAGGAGCACTTTCCGCATATTTGATCAAGTATCGGACACCCCACCTCGTGAAAGCGCGAGGCTAGTCGGTGGGTGTATACGAGCGGCCGCTCGTTGTCGGTGTACGAGTAACTGTGGCTCGACACCAGCCAGCTTGTGCCTTCACCCTCAAGGGGTGATCTGGCGGGGACCGCGGCGGCCTTGAGCGCGGTTTCGAGGTCGTCTTGCAGATCGCCCGACACCCGCAACTCCAGCTCCACGCGTCGCAGCTGTTGTCCGGTGTGGGCCGAGGTCGCAGGCGGAAGTTCTTTCGCCTGGAACTGCCTTCAGGAACCCAGGAGATGAAGAGGATGTCTCACGTGGTGAGTTTTGCGAGCTTCTTGTAGCAGGTCAGGGCCGCCGCGAGTCCGAGAAAGGCCAGGAAGTGGCTGCCCTTTCGCTCGTATCGGACGGTCAGGCGGCGGTAGCCGAAGAGCCAGGAGATCGACCGTTCGATCTTCCAGCGGTGCCGGCCGAGACGCTTGCTGGACTCGATGCCGGGCCTGGCGATGCGCGGGACGACGCCCCGCTCGCGCAGCCACTTCAGCCTCTCGGCGGAGTGGTACGCCTTGTCGGCGCGGAGCCTGCCGGGGCGGCGTCTGCGGGGACCGCGCCTCGAGCGGATGGCGGGTATGCCCAGGTGTACCGCTTCGTGTACTTGCTTCCCACCTGGTGCTACTTCCTCTGGAACCTCAAGATCCCAGTCTCCAGGTGTCCACGATCAAGGGGAAGCTTCAACCAGGGGCTTCACCTATCTGTCGGCCCAACCATCCAACTCGACCGGCAGGTTGGAAAACGCTCCGTGACCGCATAGGTTCTGCGGCCCTTTCGCTGGTGACGTCCGGACGGCGGTCGGGTGAGTTACGGCATGGCCAGGGCGATCTGCCGATATCGGGCCAAGTGCTGGAGTACTTGCTGGTGGTCCAGACCGACTTCGTTCGGTATTTACGGCGATCCAGGTACACCTGCGTTCTGACAGCAGACCACCATGGCCCTGTCAAGAACGCTCCTCAGGTCAAAGTGCTTGCATGATCTAGCTGATCCCCCCAGCGACCTGCTTGGGTATTCCCAGCGACACCAACCGCACCAAACGTCACATCAAACGTCAGGAGATACACCATGCGCGCACGCACCAGGAACACCGTCGCGGCAGTTCTGACCGGAGCGCTGATAGCGGTGGCCAGTCCGGCGATCGCTCACGCTCAGTCGCCGAAGAGCGATGACGTGCCCTTGCCGGTGGCGAGCATACTGGCCGTGGGCGACGGCAAGTACGGGGTTCAGAACTACAAGTCCAAGAAGTTCCTGCAGCCCGCAGGTGCCAGCACCGCCAACGGTGCCAAAATTGTCCAGCAGTCCGAATCCCTGTCAGGTAGTGACTATTCAGCCGTCCAGAACTGGAACGCTTTCAATTCGGGCGGCGACCTCACCAGCTTTGAGAACTCTCTCTCACACAAGAATCTCGGTATCGACGGCGCCAGCACCGCCGTCGGCGCAGCAGCCATCCAAGCGAATCCGGCCGGCGACGCCAATCAGGACTGGCAGTTCATTACGAAGTCTTCTTACCCCAGCGGGTGGTATGCGCTGAAGAATAGCAAGAGCAAGCTGTGCCTGGGAATCTCGGGAGCCAGTACCGCGAATGGCGCGCAGGCTGCCCAATTCACTTGCGACGACTCGGACAACCAGCTCTGGAGGATCATCGACAGGTGACCGACGGCCATTGAGGGTTCCGGCCCGCGTCCCCCGCGGGCGCGGTCCGGGCCCTAAAACTGGCTTGCGCGCCTCAGTCAGAACCTGTCGTCACAACGCCCCGGAGCCTTTGCCCGGGGCGTTGTTCTTCTAGCCTCGCGCTTTCATGAAGCGGGCTGTCCGACAGGCGGTCAGGTAAGCAGAAAGTGCCTCTGACCAGCAATGCCGGTGATTTAGGGCATCAGTGCAGGTAGAGCGCGCGATGACGAGTGTTCTGGGTGAGTAGAACCCTGGGATGCACAGGCGGTCCGCCACGGACTGATGATGCGCCAGGTGATCTCGGGACAGGGCAACGGGGCTCCCGGTAGGACAGGAGATCGACCAAGATCCGACTGCCTGCGAGGGAGCCCCGTTGGGCGCTCAGTCTGCCATCGCTGTTGCCCCAGCCGTCACCACGGCAATCCGTCCGGTGCCATCCCGAAGTCCCCGAAGGCGGTCGCAGCCGCAGTTCGGCGACCGGATCCGGCTCGGTGTACTCACCGAGGAGATCACACCCGAAGTAGTCGACGAAGTACTGGAGTTGACCGGAAGGATCGAGCGCCGCCGCAGGCTTCTTCCGGCCCGCGCGGTGGTCTACTTCGTCCTGGCCCTGTGCCTGTTCAGCAGCTCCGACAGCGCCGGGCCGCCGGGATACCGGGCGGTCCTGCGGACCCTGACCGAGAAACTGCGGCACCTGCCGGGCGGGCTCGTGCAGCGCCTGCCCACCAGTTCGGCCCTCACCCGAGCCCGCCAGCGCCTGGGAGACAAGCCGTTGCAGGCCCTCTTCGAACGCCGGTGCGGCGCACAGGCGACACCCACGACCCCGGGAGCATTCGCCTTCGGTTTGCGGCTGGTCGCCTGGGACGGCACCGCGCTGGACGTTCCGGACAGCCCCGAGAACGCCGCCACGTTCGGATTCACCGGCCGCGACGGCACCAACAAGAGCGGAAATCCGCAGGTCAGACTGATGGCTCTGATCGAGTGCGGCACCCACGCCGTCATCGACGCGGCCTTCGACTCGATCGCCAGGTTCAGCGAGCACAAGCTTGCCCGCCGCCTGCTCGCCTCCCTGCGGCCCGGCATACTGCTGCTGGCCGACCGCAACTTCGCCGGCCACGAGCTGTGGGGCCTGGTCGAGGCGACCGGCTGCCACCTCGCCTGGCGGATCAAGAAGAACCTCGTCCTGCCGCCGCTGTGGGTCCTGCCCGACGGCTCGTACGTGTCCGTCATGCCCACCCCCGCCGAGGGCCAGCGCCTGGGCAACGCCCGCTTCCAGGGCCGCACCCCGACAGGGCTGCCCGACGGACACCTCGTGCGCATCATCGACTACACCGTCACGGTCCGGCCCCAGCACGGGCCGGTGCAGGTGGAGAAGTTCCGCCTCGCGACCAGCCTGCTCGACCACCGGCAAGCACCCGCACGGCAGTTGGCCCAGCTCTACCACCAGCGCTGGGAGATCGAGAACGGCTTCGCCGAACTCAAAAACCGCCTGCGCGGCGCCGGCTTCATCCTGCGTTCCAAGACCCCCGAGCTCATCTGCCAGGAAATCTACGCACTGCTCACCGTCTGCCAGGCACTGTGCGCGCTCAAAGTCCACGCAGCCGAACAGGGCAAGATCGATCCTGACCGGATCTCCTTCACCACGACCGTGCGGCTCGCCCGGCTCACCACCGCTGGACAGACCGCAGCGAACCCGCAGGCCCTGCACGCCGTCCGCCTCGAAGTCGTCCAGGAACTCCTCAACGACCGCCTGCCCCCGCGCCGCGACCGCCGCTGCCAGCGACTGAAGAAACCACCGCGGAACACGTTCGAAGCCAAACGCCGGGACGAGCCCCGCCCGCCCAGCCGCGTCAGCTACTCACTCATAGTCACGCGGAACCCGGGATACCTGCCCTCACCTGCGGAAACGCCCTAAATCACCGGCATTGCTCTGACCAGCAAGAATGAGGATTGTCTAGGTCCTTGTTCCCACTGAATCCAGAGGCACTTTCCAGGTGAAGCAGCCTACCGGCTCCTACCCCCATGTCCGCGTCCAGGGGGACGGCCGGGCCGTGGTCTCACAGGCCGGTTCGGTCCTGCTGATCGAGACCGTCCGCAAGACCGGTCTTGACCGGGCCATATCCGCGGCCCTGGCCCCGTGGCGGAAGTCGCGGGCCGTCCACGATCCCGGCAAGATCCTCGTGGACCTCGCACAGGCGGTCGCGCTCGGCGGGGACTGCCTCGCCGACATCGCCCTGCTGCGGTCGGAGCCGGCCGTGTTCGGGCCGGTCGCCTCCGACCCGACGGTCTCCCGCCTGATCGGCACCCTCGCCGCCTCGGACGGGAAGGCGCTGACGGCGATCCGCGCCGCACGTTCCGAAGTCCGCCACTAGGCACTGTTTCTCGGATCTCCTGACCTGAGCGGGGTGTTGGGGGCAGGCTGGCGTCATGGGACGTGGGGATCTGACGAATGCGGAGTGGGATCGGCTGGAGTCGTTCTTACCTCCCGGTGGTGCGCGTGGAGGTCGGTGGAGCGATCACCGTCGGGTGATCAACGGGGTCCTCTACCGGGTGCGGACCGGTGTGCAGTGGCGGGACCTGCCGGAGCGGTTCGGGCCGTGGGAGACGGTCTATAAACGGCATCGTCGCTGGTCAGCAGATGGAACCTGGAAGATGCTGCTGTCTCGCATCCAGGCAGCCGAGGATGCCGCGGGCCGGATCGACTGGGAGGTATCGGTGGACTCGACAGCCGTGCGGGCCCACCAGCACGCCGCCGGCGCGAGGAAGGCGCCCCCGGCCGCCGTTCCTCAAAGGGGGGCCGGGCGGGGGACGAACCAGGTCGATCCGGTACTGCGGAAACTGGTCGTCCGGCTGGAGGAGGTGGTCAGATCGGCGAATGCCTGGGACGGTCCCGCGGCGGCTTCACCACCAAGATCCATCTCGCAGCCGAGGGGCGATGCCGGCCCCTCGCCCTCACCCTGACACCCGGACACTACGGTGACGGGCCCCAGCTCGAGCGGGTGCTGGAGCTGATTTCTGTGCCTCGCACCGGGGTCGGCCGGCCTCGCACGCGGCCCGACCGTGTCCTGGCGGACAAGGCCTACACGTCCCGGACGAACCGCCGCTACCTGCGACGGCGCGGAATCCGGCACACCATCCCCGAACGTCTCGACCAGCAGAGACATCGCAAGAACCGAGGTTCCCGAGGTGGTCGTCCCACCGGCTTCGACAGCGAGCGCTACAAGAAACGCAACACCGTCGAGCGCACCATCAACCGCCTCAAAGGCTTCCGCGCCGTCGCCACCCGCTACGAGAAACGCGCCTACATCTACCTCGGCACCGTCACACTCGCAGCCCTCGCCATCTGGCTCCGCACATGATCCGAGAAACAGTGCCTAGGTCGCCGTCTACCTGGTCTACGCGGGACTGCGCGGGCATGCGGCGGTCGACCGTGAGCTGTACGTCCCGCGCTCCTGGACGTGCGACCCGGACCGCTGCCGGGCCGCGGGCCTGGGCGAGGACACCGCTTTCGCGACCAAGCCGGAGCTGGCCGCCCGCATGATCGGCCGGTACCTGGACGCCGGGCACCGCGTGGGCTGGGTCGCCGGCGACGAGGTCTACGGCGGCAATCCGAAGCTGCGGTCCGCGCTGGAAGAGCGCGGGATCGGCTACGTGCTCGCCATCGCCTGCTCGGCCGAAGTCAGCACCAGTGCCGGGAAGTTCCGCGCGGATATCCTGGCTGCGAAGGTGCCGAAGCGGGCCTGGCAGAAGCTGTCGGCGGGGGCCGGCGCCAGGGGGCATCGCTTCTACGACTGGGCCGTCATTGACCTGGCCGAACCCAGGTCCGGCAGCCACCGGCTGCTGATCCGCCGGAACCGCACCACCGGTGAACTCGCCTACTACCGCTGTTGGTCGCCCGCCTCGGTGCCGCTGGCCACGCTGGTCCGCGTCGCCGGATCGCGGTGGCGGGTGGAGGAGACCTTCCAGTCCGGAAAGGGCCTGGCCGGACTGGACGAGCACCAGGTCCGCCGCTTCACCTCGTGGTCTCGCTGGGTCACCCTGGCCATGCTCGCTCACGCCTTTCTCGCCGTTGTCCGCGCCGACGAACACACTCGCCGGCCCGCCCCGGACAGTCTGATCCCGCTCACCTGCAACGAGATCCAGCGACTGTTCACAGCATTCGTCCGGCCCATGCGCGACGTGGCCCACCGGCTTCGCTGGTCCGACTGGCGGCGCCGCCATCAGGCCCGAGCCCGGGCCGGCCATTACCGCCGACAAGCCGTGAATCAGACATGAAGATCACGATCTACAGCTGGAGTATTAGTACTCCAGCCGGACTTCTGTATTTACCCTGGTCAACGGCCTGGCAGCGGGGAGTGTAGCGGGTGCGCTGTGGTCGTGGGACGGTCTTGCCGGGGCCGTCCCACCAACGTGTGCCCGCGCCGCATGTAATGACAGCGCGACGAGCAGTCCGTTGTCGTGATCCACGACGTACCGACGAACGCCTGGGACCTGGAACTCGAAGAACTCTTCCTGCGGATCGGTGGACGCTTCTCCCGTGTGGAACCACGCCGGCGGATGCGGGACTACGTCCGCGGGCTGCTCGGCCCGGTCGGCCGCAAGAACAGCTGGCAGCTCGCCGAGTACGCCGGCCACGCCACCCCACACGGCCTGCAGCACCTGCTCTCCCACAGCCGGTGGGACGCCGACGGCCTGCGCGACGACCTGCAAACCTACGTCGCCGAACAACTCGGCATGCCAGGCGGTGTGTTGATTGTCGACGACACCGGATTCGTGAAGAAGGGCACCACCTCTGCCGGAGTGCAGCGCCAATATTCCGGCACAGCCGGCCGCACCGAAAACTGCCAGATCGGGGTGTTTGCCGCCTATGCCACCACCCGCGGCCACGCCCTGGTCGACCGCGAGCTCTACCTGCCCAAGTCCTGGACCGGTGACCGCGAGCGCTGCCGAGCGGCCCGCGTCCCCGACGACCGCACCTTCGCCACCAAGGGCGACCTCGCCCGCGACATGATCGAGCGCGCCCTGGCCTCTCCGCTCCCTTTCACCTGGGTCACCGCCGATTCCGCCTACGGCCAGGACTCCCACTTCCGTCGTTTCCTGGAAGACCGCGGCCTCTTCTACGTCGTGGCCGTGCCCAAGTCCCAGCAGGTGAACGGCCCGCGCATCGACCATCTCATCGAGCAGGCCCCGCTCGAGGCGTGGCAGCGTCTGTCGGCGGGGCAGGGAGCCAAGGGCGAGCGCTCCTACGACTGGGCCGCCGCCCGTCTGCCCGCCGTGGCCGAGCCCGACGGCGGCGAGCCGACCCGGCAGCGATGGATGCTGGCCCGCCGCAGCATCAGCAAACCCGACGAGATCGCCTACTACCTCGCCTGCGCCCCGCTCGAGGCCACCGCCGCCGACCTGGTCCGCGTCGCCGGTTGCCGCTGGAAGATAGAGGAGTGTTTCCAGAGCGCGAAGAACGAGTGCGGCCTGGACCAGTACGAGGTCCGCCGCTACGTGGGCTGGTACCGGCACATCACGCTCGCCATGCTCGCCCACGCGTTCCTCGCGGCGATGGCCGCCCAGGAACGCGAAAAGGGTGACACGGCCGACACGCCCGACCTCGTGGACCTCACACCGGCTGAAATCCGCCGTCTGCTGGCAACTGAACCCCGCCGCTATCCTGCAGGCCGCGACCACGCGGTGAACTGGTCCCGCTGGAGACGCCGCCACCAAGCACGAGCCCGACGCTGTCATTACATGCGGCGCGGGCACCCGTTGGTGGGACGGCCCCGGCAAGACCGTCCCACGACCACAGCGCACCCGCTACACTCCCCGCTGCCAGGCCGTTGACCAGGGTAAATACAGAAGTCCGGCTGGAGTACTAATACTCCAGTCAGAATTCGTGTCCTGAGCTGCTGGTTGTCGTTGTCCGGGTATGGACGCGATACCTGAAGTCGATTACTGGAAGGCCGAGTTGGAGTCGGTGTTCGCTCGGGTGGCGGGCCGGTTCGCTCGGGCGGATCTGCGGTGGCGGATGCGTGACTACGTCCGCGGCCTGCTGGCGCCGGTCGGGCGGAAGAACGGCTGGCAGCTGGCCGAATGGGCCGGCCACCGTGACCCGGCGGGCCTGCAGCACCTGCTGAACGGCGCCCGCTGGGACGCCGACGCGGTCCGCGACGACGTGCGGGACTACGCCGCCGAACGGCTCGGCCCGGGCGGTGTGCTGATCATCGACGACACCGGGTTCGTCAAGAAAGGCACCGCCTCGGCCGGGGTGGGCCGGCAGTACACCGGCACCTCGGGGAAGATCGACAATTGTCAGATCGGTGTGTTCGCCGCCTACGCCACCAGTTCGGGCCGGGCCCTGGTCGACCGGGAGCTCTACCTGCCGAAAGCCTGGACGTCCGACCGCGAGCGGTGCCGGACGGCGAAAATCCCTGACGAACGCGGCTTTGCGACCAAGGGCGAGCCGGCCCGGGAGATCGTGCGCCGCTGCCTGGCCGCCGGCCTGCCGGCCGCCTGGGTCACCGCGGACGAGGCCTACGGGCAGGACTGGAACTTCCGCCGCCTGCTCGAGCAACTCGGCCTCGGTTACGTGGTGGCGGTGCCCAAGTCCCAGCAGATCAAGTCCCTGGCCGGCGCCTGGCGCATCGACCAGCTCATCGACGAAGCCCCCGCCGACGCCTGGCAGCGACTGTCCTGCGGCGACGGCGCCAAGGGACCGCGCGTCTACGACTGGGCCGCGGCCAAACTGCCCGCCAACCTCGTCTTCGACCCGGATCCGCCGACCCATCACCGCTGGGTGATGGCCCGCCGCAGCCTGTCCGACCCTTCCGAGATCGCCTACTACCTCGCCCACGCACCCGTCGGCGTCGAGATCGACGAACTGGCCCGGATCGCGGGCAGCCGGTGGGCGATCGAGGAATGCTTCCAGGCCGCGAAGAACGAATGCGGCCTGGACGAGTACGAGGTCCGCCGCTACATCGGCTGGTACCGGCACATCACCCTGGCCATGCTCGCCCATGCCTTCCTCACCGTTCTGGCCGTCCAAGCCTCCCACCGGGAAACCGCAGAAACGAACCGACCAGCATCGTTCCTCTCACCGTGGCGGAGATCCGGCGACTGTTGGACACTCTCCTGCCCCACCCCCGCCCCGAACTCGACCGTCACCGGCATGCCCTGACCTGGTCCCGCTGGCGACGACGCCACCAAGCCACCGCCCGACGATGTCACTATCGAAGAAGAACCAGCTCAGGACACGAATTCTGACTGGAGTATTAGTACTCCAGCCGGACTTCTGTATTTACCCTGGTCAACGGCCTGGCAGCGGGGAGTGTAGCGGGTGCGCTGTGGTCGTGGGACGGTCTTGCCGGGGCCGTCCCACCAACGGGTGCCCGCGCCGCATGTAATGACAGCGTCGGGCTCGTGCTTGGTGGCGGCGTCTCCAGCGGGACCAGTTCACCGCGTGGTCGCGGCCTGCAGGATAGCGGCGGGGTTCAGTTGCCAGCAGACGGCGGATTTCAGCCGGTGTGAGGTCCACGAGGTCGGGCGTGTCGGCCGTGTCACCCTTTTCGCGTTCCTGGGCGGCCATCGCCGCGAGGAACGCGTGGGCGAGCATGGCGAGCGTGATGTGCCGGTACCAGCCCACGTAGCGGCGGACCTCGTACTGGTCCAGGCCGCACTCGTTCTTCGCGCTCTGGAAACACTCCTCTATCTTCCAGCGGCAACCGGCGACGCGGACCAGGTCGGCGGCGGTGGCCTCGAGCGGGGCGCAGGCGAGGTAGTAGGCGATCTCGTCGGGTTTGCTGATGCTGCGGCGGGCCAGCATCCATCGCTGCCGGGTCGGCTCGCCGCCGTCGGGCTCGGCCACGGCGGGCAGACGGGCGGCGGCCCAGTCGTAGGAGCGCTCGCCCTTGGCTCCCTGCCCCGCCGACAGACGCTGCCACGCCTCGAGCGGGGCCTGCTCGATGAGATGGTCGATGCGCGGGCCGTTCACCTGCTGGGACTTGGGCACGGCCACGACGTAGAAGAGGCCGCGGTCTTCCAGGAAACGACGGAAGTGGGAGTCCTGGCCGTAGGCGGAATCGGCGGTGACCCAGGTGAAAGGGAGCGGAGAGGCCAGGGCGCGCTCGATCATGTCGCGGGCGAGGTCGCCCTTGGTGGCGAAGGTGCGGTCGTCGGGGACGCGGGCCGCTCGGCAGCGCTCGCGGTCACCGGTCCAGGACTTGGGCAGGTAGAGCTCGCGGTCGACCAGGGCGTGGCCGCGGGTGGTGGCATAGGCGGCAAACACCCCGATCTGGCAGTTTTCGGTGCGGCCGGCTGTGCCGGAATATTGGCGCTGCACTCCGGCAGAGGTGGTGCCCTTCTTCACGAATCCGGTGTCGTCGACAATCAACACACCGCCTGGCATGCCGAGTTGTTCGGCGACGTAGGTTTGCAGGTCGTCGCGCAGGCCGTCGGCGTCCCACCGGCTGTGGGAGAGCAGGTGCTGCAGGCCGTGTGGGGTGGCGTGGCCGGCGTACTCGGCGAGCTGCCAGCTGTTCTTGCGGCCGACCGGGCCGAGCAGCCCGCGGACGTAGTCCCGCATCCGCCGGCGTGGTTCCACACGGGAGAAGCGTCCACCGATCCGCAGGAAGAGTTCTTCGAGTTCCAGGTCCCAGGCGTTCGTCGGTACGTCGTGGATCACGACAACGGACTGCTCGTCGCGCTGTCATTACATGCGGCGCGGGCACACGTTGGTGGGACGGCCCCGGCAAGACCGTCCCACGACCACAGCGCACCCGCTACACTCCCCGCTGCCAGGCCGTTGACCAGGGTAAATACAGAAGTCCGGCTGGAGTATTAGGGCGTGTTGCGAAAGTCGATCTTGATCGTGAATGATCACCTGCCGTGGGGCGTGGTGATCTGACAAACGACCAGTGGGCCCGGCTTGAACCGTTGCTGCCACTGGGCAAAAAGCCGGGCCGTCCGCCGGTGTGGACCCGGCGGCAGTTGATAGACGGCATACGGTGGCGGACCAGGACCGGTGCCCCGTGGCGCGACGTGCCGGAGCGGTACGGACCGTGGGACCGGGCCTACGACCTGTTCCGGCGCTGGCAGCGCGACGGCACCTGGAAGCGGATCTTCGAGCAGCTGCAGGCCGAGGCCGACGCGAAGGGCCTGATCACGTGGGACGTCAGCGTGGACTCCACAACCGCCCGGGCCCACCAGCATGCCGCCGGGGCGCGTAAAAAGGGGCACTGCAGAAGGAGCCTCCCGGCGGCGTCGACACCGAACCCGACGACCATGGCCTCGGACGCTCGCGCGGCGGGTTGACCACCAAACTGCACCTGGCGGTCGAGCAGGGGCAAAAGCCGCTGTCGCTGCTTGTCACCGCCGGCCAGCGACACGACAGTCCGCAGTTCCAGCCGGTCCTGGAGGGCATCCGGGTGCCCCGCATCGGTCGGGGCCGGCCGCGAACCCGGCCGGACAAGGTCCGCGCCGACAAGGCGTACGGCTCCCGCGGGAACCGCGCCTATCTGCGCAGACGTGGCATCGGCTGCACCATCCCGGAGAAGGCTGACCAGGTCCGCAACCGCAAGAAGCTCGGCTCTCGCGGCGGCCGTCCGCCGAAGTTCGACAAGGCCGATTACAAGGAGCGCCACGCGGTGGAGTGCGGGATCAATCGCCTCAAGCGCCACCGAGCCGTGGCCACCCGGTACGAGAAACTCGCCGTCCGCTACGAAGCGACCGTGCTGGTCGCAGCCATCAATGAGTGGCTGTGACCAGCACTTTCGCAACACGCCCTAGTTCATCTCGGCGGCGAAAAACTTCGTCGCCTTGCGCAGGATGTCCCGCTCGACCGCGAGCTTCTGGTTCTCCTTGCGCACCGCCTTCAGCTCCGCGCGCAGAGCCGCGATCTCGCCCTCCAGCTCCTGCTTGGTGGCCTCGCTCACCGGGATGTCCTTCGTGTTGCCGTTCGTCGTGCCGCTTTCACCGCGGCGGGCCCGCTCGGCCCGCACCCAGTTGCGCAGCGTCTCCCGGCTGATCCCCAGATCCTTGCCGATGCCCTCGAGGGTGTGGCTCGGGTCCGACAGGTACAGCGCGACCGCGTCCGCCTTGAACTCGGGCGAGTAGACCTTCATCACCATAAAAGATACCTCCTGCCCGGCCCCTGCCGGGGCCGGTATCAGAGGTGTCCACCACTCGGGGACAGGTCCCTCGGTCCCGGATCAGGAACCTGGCCCTGCTGCCCGCGTCCTCCAGGTCCATGGCGAGGTTGCGGCCGAGCTGCACGATCCACTCCGCGGTCGGGTGCGCGGTGGCGCCCAGGATCCGGACGCGCCGGCTGGAGTGCTCGATGACGGCGAAGACGTACAGGCGCGCCCCGGTCAGGGTGCGGGTCTCGAAGAGGTCGCAGGCGAGCAGTGCGGCCGCCTGGCTGCGCAGGAACTCGGCCCAGATGGTGCTCTGCCGTTCGGGTGAGGGTGGGATGCCGTGCTCGCGGAGGATCTCCCAGACGGTCGAGGCGGCGACCTCGATACCGAGAGCCGCGAGCTCGCCGTGGATCCGGCGATACCCCCACGACGCGTTCTCCCTGGCCAGACGCAGGACCAGGACGCGGATCGAGCGGACGGTGGGCGGGCGCCCACGCCGCTTCGGCGCACAGGTCGCGGCGTGGCGTCGCTTGAGCAGGTTGCGGTGCCACCGCAGGATCGTGTCCGGGCGTACCAGCAGCAGGAGGTGGCGCAGCTTCTCCCTTGGGAGGTGGTGGAGCAGGCCGGCGAGGATGGCGCGATCGGTGTCGGTGAAGGCGGGCTTGCCAACCTGGCGTTGCAGGACCAGCAGTTGGTGTCGGAGCGCAAGGATTTCGATGTCCTTGTCGCGGTCGCTCATCGGCAGCAGGCGCAGGAGTGCCAGGGTGTTGGTCGTGGCGAGGTAGGCCAGGCGCAGCAGCACGACCGGTCA
This sequence comes from Streptomyces sp. NBC_01635, assembly GCF_045209715.1. Taxonomy (NCBI): domain Bacteria; kingdom Bacillati; phylum Actinomycetota; class Actinomycetes; order Kitasatosporales; family Streptomycetaceae; genus Streptomyces; species Streptomyces sp. NBC_01635. The sequence goes on from NZ_CP109277.1 coordinate 8,892,679, forward strand.
TGATGCCGTCTTCCCCTGCCCAGGTGAAGACAGCGGGGCGGCCGACGTCGCATCAGAGAAGGCCGATCAAGGCCGTGGCCTGAGCGGATGATTTATCGGCACCCGCAGTGCCCGCCGTCGGGTCACAGCATCGGTTGGACGGACTGCTACGACGGCGCGAACATCCTGCCGCTCACCCTCAAAGCCGATCTGCTGCTGAAGCCGAATGGCGAACCGAAGCCCGTCCCGGACCACCTGATGGGCAAGGCTCGGGAACGGGCGGAGCGCGCCGGCCAGCATGCGGCGTGGATCCGCCGGGAAGCGCACCGCTAAGGGCTCCGCTGAGGTTGTAGGTCAGGCACCCTGCCTGCGGGGTGCCTGACCGCGGCGAGCGCCCGGCCGAGTTCCTGTCGGCCGGACGCTCGCGTGTCCAAGGCAGCGGCGGTGGGCTTCTATCCCCAGTCGCAGCCGGTGCCGTCGTTGTCGCGGTCGAGGTGGCTGCCGTAACCGGGTTCGCCGCGGTGGACGGGCGCGGCTCCTGCGGCTCGGGCGGCGGCACAGTTCTGGTAGTAGACGCTGCCCCCACCGCCGCCGCTACCGCCAGCGGGCTGCGCGGTGACGGTCTTCGTCACCTCCACCTCGACTTCCTTGGTCTTGGTTACCTCGACTTCGACTTCCTTGGTCTTGGTGACGGTGGGCGCCGGCTCGGGGGTGGCGGTCACGGTTTCGGTGACCGTGGCGGACGGCAGCGCGCTGGCAGCGGCGGGCTTGGCGTCGTCCTTCGGGGGCTGACTGTCGCCGGATCCGGACCCGAGGCCGATGATGAACGCCAGGCCGATCGCTGGCAGGACGAACCTCTTGCGCGCCCACTTCGGCGCGGGGTTGGCTGCGGGCGGGATGTACGGGTTGGTCATGGTGCCCCCCTGTGGATGATCGCGGAAGCGCCGACCATAGCCGCATGTAAAGGAAATGTGAAACCGTGACGGAACGTCTGATCGCGGCCCCGGTGTGAGGATTCCGGCAGCCGAGTGACCCACCCGCAGTTCGAGCCCGCAGACATGCCGGGCTCCGGTATCACCAGGGCGTGATCAAACCAACTCTGCGCGGTCTACTCGCCGCTGCCCTCTTCGCCCTGCCCCTCACTACGCCGGCCGCCGCCGCCCCCGCAGAGGTGCTGCCGCTCGCCGACGCGGTCGCTGCCCTGCCGGCCGGAGTGGAGTCCCGCGACGGCTACACCCGCGTCGCGTTCCGGCACTGGGTGGACGCCGACCGCGACTCCTGCAACACCCGCATGGAGGTACTGATCGCCGAGTCCCTGGTCGAGCCGACCGTCGAAGCTGGATGTCGGGTGACGGCGGGGGAGTGGTGGTCGTACTACGACGAGGTGACCGTTATCGAGCCGGGCGGCTTGGACATCGACCACATGGTCCCGCTCGCTGAATCGTGGGACTCCGGCGCCTCCGCCTGGACGCCCGAGCGCAGGGAGGCTTATGCCAACGACCTCACCGCCGAGCGCAGCCTGGTCGCGGTCACCGCCCGCACCAACCGGTCCAAGTCAGACCAGGACCCGGCCGAGTGGTTGCCGCCGGCTGCCGGAGCCCACTGCACTTACGCCGTCGACTGGGTCGCGACGAAGCTTCGCTGGCAGCTCACCGTCGACGACACGGAACGGATCGCCCTCGAGGAGTTGGCCGCCGACTGCGACGGGCAGACCGTCGAATATGAACCCGCACCGTAGGTCTGGTCTGGCATCCTGGGGGTGCGGGGCTGTTCGCTGCTCTGTCGCAGCGACTGGCGGGCGTCCAGTAGGCAGACCATCGCGAGGCGGTAAGACTCCGGACGGCCCCACCTGACGCGCCTCCGGGTGCCCAGTGGCGATGGTCTGACGCGATCGCCGAACCCCGAGCGCCCGGCCGGCTGGCCGTATGAACCCCGACCGCTACCACCTCACCCTCACTACGGCTGGCCGTGCGGCGATGCACGGATGGTGGGCGTCGGAGGCGACGGCGCGCGACAAGCTCACGGAGTGGGTGGGGGAGTGGGGCGGCGTTGTCAAGTTGTCTGAGGATGGCTGGCTGAGCGGGTGGCGGGGTGTGGTGGGGGCGGTTGCCGGCCCCGGGTCAGGCCGTGGTGGGCATGGCGGTCGTGCCGGTGGTCTCGTTCCAGGTGGCGAAGCGGTGGTGCATTTCCGTGCGGTACTCGGGGGCGGTCATCAGGTGCCGACGGGCCGGAAGTGCGGTGAGATGCCGCTGAACGCGGCCAGGAACCGCTGGGCTGCCCGAGGCGACCGGAAGCCCTTCCTGGCGCGTTCGCGCTGTCGTGTGGGCCGGTGGGAGTTCTCCGCCCGGTTGTTGAGGCCCTTGGGGGAGCGGTGCTCGACCGAGGGCATCAGTGTGCGATGGGCGGTGCCGTAGCTCTTCAGCTTGTCGGTGACCATCACTCGCGGGACCCGGCGCTGTTTCTTCATCAGCCTGGCCAGGAACCGCTTCGCGACCCTGGCATCGCGCCGGGACTGGACGAGGATGTCCAGGACGTTGCCGTCCTGGTCGACGGCCCGCCACAGGTACTTCAGCCCACTGTTGATCTTGATGAAGACTTCGTCCAGGTGCCATTTGTCGCCGGTCCGGGGCCGGTGACGACGTAGTCCGTTCGCGTAGGCTTGGCCGAACTTGGCGCACCAGCGACGGATGGTCTCGCAGGAGACGATGACGCCGCGCTGGAGCATGAGCTCCTCGACCTCACGGAAGCTGAGCGGGATCGGTGGTACAGCCACACGCAGTGGGAGATCACCTCGACCGGGTACCGGTGCCCCCTGTACGACGGCGACGTGCCCTCCACGGACGACCCCTCCCAGCATGATCAACCCGAAGAGCATCCCACCCGGTCAACCAACGTGACAGCGCCGGTCAAGACGCTGCGCGTCGCCACGCTCGACCAGCGCCACTTCACTGTGGTGCGTACTCGGCGCGGGGAGGCGTTCATGCTCTACCCGGCGTGACTGTTACCCCCTGGCCTGACCTGCGGTGGCTTGCGTGAAAGTCCCAACTCTGTTGCCACGTCACGGGCTTGGAGGCGCAGGATGGTCAGTGGCGAGGTTACCTTCGTGGATACGCGCGCCCCCGGCCGGTGGCGCGTCCGGTTCGCTGACCGGAATTTCTCTCTTCCAGAGGGGTATGCGAGGTGCCCCTCATCCCCGACAAGGAGGCGAAGGGCACATGGTGGATTCATTGCTGGCGGGCAAGAGCGCGCTCATCACCGGTGCGGCGCAGGGCATCGGCGCCGCGATCGCACAGTTGTTCGCCGCGCAGGGCGCCAAGGTCGTGATCGCCGACATCAACGAGGACGGCGGGAAGGAAACGGCCGCCACGATCACCAAGGACAGCGGGGAAGCGCAGTTCGTTCGGGCCGACGTCACCTCGGCGGCCGACCTCGAGGCGGCGGTCCGGGCCACCGTTGCCGCCTACGGCAGGCTGGACATCGCGATCAACAACGCGGGCATCGAGGAACAGGGCGGCGCGCCGCTGCACGAGCTCACCGAAGAGGCGTGGGACAAGTCGGTTTCGGTGAACCTCAAGGGCGTCTGGCTGTCCATGAAGGCCGAGATCACCCAGATGCTGGCCCAGGGCGGGGGCACGATCGTAAACATGGCTTCCATCGCCGGGATGGTCGGCCTGCCGCTGGGCATCGCTGACTACTCGGCGGCCAAGGGTGGCGTGGTCGCGCTGACGCGCACGGCGGCCATCGAGTACGTCAAGCAGGGCATCCGCATCAACGCCGTGTGCCCGGGTGTCGTCCGCACCGCGCTGCTCGACCAGGCAATCAACGCCGGCATGTTCACCGAACCGGAGGCGGCCGCGCTGCACCCGACCGGTGTGCTGATCAATCCCGAGGACGTCGCCCAGACGTTCCTGTACCTGGCCTCCGACGTGTCGAAGCACGTCACCGGGCACGCCCTGCCGGTCGACGCGGGCATGACGGCTGGCTGACGCCTGACCCGGCGCTAGGGTCCGTCTTCAAAGATCAGCAGGTGGTGGATCATGGCAGGGTGGTACGTCGTCATGAACTCACCGATCAGGAGTGGGAATTGCTCGCTCCGCTGATACCGAGAGCCGCCACGGGCCGGCCACGCGTGGACGACCGGCAGGTCGTCAACAGCATGGTCTACAAGATCCGGACCGGGATCTCGTGGCGCGACCTGCCGGAACGCTACGGGCCGTGGCAGACGGTCTACACCCGTTTCCGCCGCTACGCCCTGGACGGCGTGTTCACCCGGGCCCTGCAGCAGATTCAGGCTCGGGCGGACGCGGCCGGGGACATCGACTGGCTGGTGCAGATCGACTCCACCGTCGTCCGCGCCCACCAGCACGCCGCCGCGACCGGGCGAAAAGGGGGCGGCACCGGTCGGACGAACCGGACGATCACGCCCTCGGCCGATCCCGAGGCGGACTGACCACCAAGATCCACCTCGCCTGCGACGGCCGCGGCCGCCCCCTCGCGATCCTGCTGACCCCAGGCCAACGCCATGACAGCATCTGCGCACAGACCCTGCTCGAACGTATCCGCGTCCCCCGCGCCGGCCTCGGCCGGCCGCGCTGCAGACCCGACCAGGTCATCGCCGACAAGGCCTACAGATCCCGCGGCCTCCGCGCCTACCTGCGCAAACGCGGCATCGCACACACCATCCCGGAGAAGGTCGACTAGCAGCGCCACCGGCTGAACCGCGGCCGCCGGGGCGGCAGGCCACCCGGGTTCGACCGGCAGACCTACCGTCGGCGCAACACCGTCGAACGCTGCTTCAACCAGCTCAAGGGCTTCCGCGGCATCGCCACGAGATACGAGAAGACCGCCACCTCCTACGAAGCGGCGGTCACACTCGCATCGTTCCTGCTCTGGGCAAGATCCGTTTGAAGACGGACCCTAGTCTTCTGAGTCAGGAATTCCGTTCAGATGTGTAGGGTTGCCTGGTGGCACGTACTGGGCGGCCGAAGGCCGAGTTGATCCTGTCGGACGAGGAACGGGCTGCGCTGGAGGGATGGGTGCGACGCCGTTCCACGCCGCAGGCCTGGGCGCTGCGCTGCCGGATCATCCTGGCCTGCGCCACCGGCGCGTCGAACAAGGACGTGGCGGCGCAGTTGGGCTCCACACCGCATGCGGTGGGCCGGTGGCGGAAGCGGCTCGTCGAGCACCGGATCGCCGGGCTGGGCGACATGCCGCGCCCGGGTGGCCCCCGGACGGTCACCGACGAGCAGGTGGCCGCGGTGGTCACCAAGACGCTGGAGTCGACGCCGAAGAACGCCACGCACTGGTCGACGCGGGCGATGGCCCAGGAGATGGGCCTGTCGCAGTCGACCGTGTCGCGGATCTGGCGGGCGTTCGGCCTGCAACCGCACCGCACCGAGACGTTCAAGCTGTCGACGGACCTGTACTTCGTCGACAAGGTCCACGACGTGGTCGGCCTCTACCTGGACCCGCCCGAGCGGGCCCTGGTGTTCTGCATGGACGAGAAGAGCCAGATCCAGGCCCTGGACCGCTCCCAGCCGGTGCTGCCGATGATGCCCGGCGTCCCGCAGCGGATCACCCACGACTACGTGCGGGCGGGCACCACCACCTTGTTCGCCGCCCTGGAGGTGGCCACCGGCAAGGTGATCGGCTCGCTGCACCGCCGGCACCGGGCCGAGGAGTTCAAGAAGTTCCTGATCAAACTCGACCGGGAGGTGCCGGCGGGCCTGGACGTGCATCTGGTGCTGGACAACTACGCCACCCACAAGACGCCGGCCATCAAGACCTGGCTGGTCGCCCATCCCCGCTTCCACCTGCACTTCACCCCCACCGGCTCGTCCTGGCTGAACCTGGTCGAGCGGTGGTTCGCCGAGCTGACCAACAAGCAGATACGGCGAGGCCTCCACAAGAGCGTCCAGGCGCTGGAGAAGGACATCCGTACCTGGATCGCCGCCTGGAACACCGATCCCAAGCCCTACGTGTGGACCAAGACCGCGGACGAGATCCTCGAACGCCTCGCCGGCTATCTGAACAGAATTCCTGACTCAGAAGACTAGCAGTTCTGAGGATACTCCCAGGTCAGCGGGTGCGCGGCAGCTTCGCCCAATTCCTCAACTCCCGTACAGTAAGCGTCAGTTGGCGCCGTCGGCAACGAACGACCCGATGCCGTTCTCAATGCGGATCAGTCCGCGCTCACGTAGATCAGCTAGCGCCTTTCGCGCGGTCACCTGGGCTACGCCGAACTCAGCGCACAACGCCAGGATGCCGGGCAGCTTCGACCCCGTCGGGTACACGCCAGCGTCAATGCGCCGCTCAATCTCAGCGCTGATCTGTACCCACTTCGCGCGGGTCGGGTCTAGCTCCACAAGATCAATGCTCCGCGCTGCGGCAAAGTACTGCTAGGGATAGCGAGCTATAGCAAGGTCGCGTAACCTGGGTGGCCCGGCAATCCTGCCGGGACGAAAGCGCCCCAGGGCGACCGGGCAAGGGTCGACACCTGGGGCTGAGCCGACTGACTAGGAGTCGACCTAATGCGGAACCTTATCGCTGCGCTCATTGCGTGGTTCCTGCCCGCCCGTGGAAAGCGCCGCGCTACGCCGACCCCTGTCGTCCGCCGTGTTCCCCGCCCACTGCCGACGCCCAGGGCGCCCCGACCGGCCGACGTGATCGACGCTGACCGGCTTCCCCTCGTACGCCCCTTCGTCATCGCGCACGAACGGCAGCGGGAACGGGAACGGCAGCGGGAACGGCGCACAGCGGCAGCACTCGCAACGTTCGGCATTGACTACCCGTACGGTCCCCAGGGGCGTGCGGCATGAACGCTGGATTTCGCCGACTGGGGTACGACGCTGCAACCGGCAAGACGGCATACGCGCGCACGGAGCCAGGCGGCTTCCTCGACGCCATGGCCGACGTCGCAGCGCTGGAGACTGCCACCGTGTGGCACACGCTTGCCGGAGCCATGACCGACGGTCCCCAACTCAGCGCAGACGAAGCCAACTTCGTGTTGGCGCGCGTGGTGGAAGCGCTGGGCGAAGTGCTGCCCATTGCCATGCGAGCCGTGAACGCTGACGGCACGGTTGCCCGGTACGCCGAAGCCGGGCGGGATATCGGCACGGCCGTGCGCGACATGAAGCCGTAGGCGCGGCTCCGCCAAACGCCAGGAAGCCCCCTACGACCGCCCAGGAATCCCAGGTGACCGTAGGGGGCTTCGTCGTGCTCTCAGAGGACGTTCGGATTGAAGAAGTGGTAGTTCATGGTTTGTGCCAGGTTATGACTGTTTCTCCGGTGGCTCGTTTCGCGAGGTTGGAGATCATCGCGAGGCGGATCATGCTTTCGGAGTGGGCGGGTTTGGTCTCGTAGTCGCGAGCAAGGCGACGGTGCATCATGATCCAGCCGAAGCTACGCTCGACCACCCAGCGGCGCGGGATCACCGAGAAGCCCTTGACCTGCGAATTCCGAGGGACAACGTCAACGTCTATGCCCAGGACGGCACCGTGCTCGATCGCCTGTTTCTTGTAGCCGGTGTCGACCCAGGCCTTGCTGATCGTGGGGTGGTCGGCGGCGATGCGGGTGAGGAGCTGCTTGCCGGCGTCGTTGTCGGAGAGACATTGTCACGTTGGCTGACTAGCCTGGGATGATCTTGGAGTTGGTCGTGCCGGGGAGGGGGTCGCTCGTGTCGTCCGCGTTGCCGTCGTACAAGGGGCACCGGTACCCGGTCGAGGTGATCTCCCACTGCGTGTGGCTGTACTTCCGCTTCCCGTTGTCGTTCCGTGAGGTGGAGGAGCTGATGCTGCAGCGCGGCGTCATCGTCTCCCACGAGACGGTCCGCCGCTGGTGTATGAAGTTCGGCCAGGCCTATGCGAACGGACGGCGTTGTCACGTTGTTGAGGGTGTGAGTGCCTGACGGTGTGTCGGGTGTGGTGGGGCCAGCTTCCGCTCCGTGCTCAGGCCGCGGCAGACAGGCCGGCGACGCCGGTGATCTGCTCCCAGATCGCGAAGCGGATGGTCATCTCGGCGCGGTGGTCGGAGGCGGTCATCTGGTGGCGGTGAGGCCGGAAGTGGGGCGAGATGCCGCTGAACGCGGACAGGAACCGCTGGGCTCCGCCGACGGAACGGAAGCCTTTCATGGCGCGTTCGCGTTGCCGGGTGGGCTGGTGGCTGTTCTCGGCCCGGTTGTTCAGGCCCTTGTGGGAGCGGTGCTCGACCGAGGGCATGACCTCGCGGTGGGCCGCGCCGTAGGAGCGCAGTTTGTCGGTGACCACCGCCCTCGGCACCGAGCAGGTCTTCTTGAGCAGTGTGCGGAAGAACCGCCGGGCCGCAGTGGTGTCCCGCCGGTTCTGCACGAGGATGTCCAGCACGGTGCCGTCGGCGTCCACGGCCCGCCACAGATACTTCAGCTCGCCGTTGATCTTGATGAAGACCTCGTCCAGGTACCACTTATCACCGGGCCGGGGCCGACGGCGACGCAGCGCGTTGGCGTAGACCTGCCCGAACTTCGCGCACCAGCGGCGGATCGTCTCGTAGGACACGATGACGCCGCGCTCGAGCATCAGCTCCTCGACCTCACGGAATGACAACGGGAAGTGGAAGTACCGCCACACGCAGTGGGAGATCACCTCGGCCGGGTACCGGTGCCCCTGGTACGACGGCGTACTGCTCACGGACAACCCCCTACACCGTGATCAACCCGAAGACCATCCCACCCGATCAGCCAACGTGACAGTGCCGCCTGGTGGCGTAGGAGGTTTCGCCCTCCCGGGTGGGGCCGAAGACCGCTCAGATCACGGCCCGGGTTCCGGTCTCGACCAGTGTCATCAGCTCGACCTGGGGATAGCCGCTGTGCGGGCACCGCCCCAGCCGGCCCCGGTTGCGCTCGCTGTCGGGCACCTTGATCGAGCTGCAGCCGTCGAACGACACCGTCCGATACGGGCCGAAGCGCACCCCCGGCGTGGTCGGTTGGGCCAACGGCCCGGCCAGCACCTCGAACAACGCCCGCACCGGCGCGCTGCCGATTCTGCGGCGCAGATCACGGAGCGCTTTCGTGCTCGGGCAGACGATCGGCATCCCCGACAGGCCGGCGGTCAGCTTGTCCCAGACCAGTCGGTAGCCGATCTCGGGAAACAGGCACATCGCCACCAGGAAGTAGACGCCGACCCGCGAGGGCAGATCACGCAACCGTCGCTGCACGGTCCTGGTCTCGGACAAGACCGCGTCGACCAGCTCGAACGGCGTCAGTTCTCCCAGATGTCCGGGAGCAAACCGGCCCGCGGCCACAGTCACCGTACGGGTGATGGCCGTCAGCGCCGACGGCGAGACACAATGAACGGGCAACGGAGCTTCTTGCGGGACAAACTGTCTTGGACGACTGCCTGTACCAACGAGCTCCGTTGCTCCACGTCAAGAACCCCTCAACGCCCCTTGCGTGACCTGCAGAAACGCTAACTACCCGGCCTTGAGGGAAGGCCCCTCCAGCCAGTACACCGAAGCCGTCCCGACCCGGCCCCGGTCGGCCGCTGAGTTCGAAGAACCGGCACCCGGCTGTCCGCCACGACGGGGGACGTGCCCTCGCACAGGCCCTTAGGGCTCCCGAACGGTCGGGGTGGATAGCACCATGGCCGAAGCGAAGGCCGACTGTCAGCGGCATGTTAGATTTCCCCGCTCGTGGCCACTTCCGCTCCCCACTGTGGCCACCTCGATTCCCCGCTGGCGGCCACTTCGTGTACGCAGCGTGAGATCATCCTCGGCGGTGCTCGCCCCACCACGGCAGGAGCGGAGGCAGGTCGCTGAGCCCGCGCGCCGGCCGCTTGGGCATCGACGACTCCCCGTCGTCCCCGTCCCAGCGGCGTGCGTACTGGTCCGGGAGGCTGCCCCAGCCCCAGTAGGGAACCGGGCGGCCGGGTGCCTCGCCGAGTTCGTCGAGGGGGTCGATGCGCTTGTCCGCCACCGTGCACAGGTGGGCCCAGTCGTCGCCCATGTCGAAGACATAGGCGAACTGCTCGCCGGCCTGCAGCCTGCTCAGCTTGGTGGCATGGCCGTCCACGGTGCCGTCCGGGGCCTCGTCGTCCCACCAGTCCAGGGGGCTGACCCGGGTGCCGTCGGACAACGTGAACAGGTGCAGGTGGGCCAGGTCCCAACGGCCGAAGGCGAGATCGATGGCCGTGGCGAACTGGGCGAAGGAGTGCGATCGCGCGGCGGCGAAGATCCGGCCGGGGCGCGGCCACAGGTCCGCACCGTGCCCGGAGACCAACTCCACCCGGATGGACAGCCAGGTACGTGCCACGATCACAACCCCTTCATACGCCAGGTCCGCGAGCCGGCACCGAGGCTACTGAGTGTGACTGCCAGAGGGGGAATCGAGCCGGCCGTGCGTGGGGATTTTCTACCAGCCGCCGACAGCGCCGCTCTGCGTCGGCGCCTGACAGCCCTGCCCTTCGGCTTTGTCATCATGGCACTCGTCATCTCGTCATCATCCGGTCGGCGTTGGTGTCGGGTCTCTCGCTGTTCGCTCAGAAAAGCGCCAGGCCCTCACCGCTGGTGTCCGCGATGACTGGCCGGGACCGGGCTGGGAGGCCGTCCAGGCGGTCGGGTCCGGCCGCGGCGGCCACGGCGGGGGCGGTCTCGGCCAGCCAGGTACGGAACCGCTCGGCGGCTTCGCGGTAGGGGACTTGCGCCAGGACACGGTGCTCGCCGGAGGGGCACAGGTCGACGGCGACAGTGAGCAGGCAGGAACCGGGCGCATGGTGGCTGCCGGTCCAGGACACGCGCAGCGCACCGCAGGGTGTGCGCCCGCGGGAGCCGCTGGGGTCGCGGTGGGTCGGGCGCAGTGATCGGCAGGCTATGTGGGCGGTCCATGCGGCGAGGTGGGGTAGTGGCAGGGTGGTGCGGGTGCGGCAGCCGGGGCAGCGGTGCCAGTGGCGGAGCCAGTCGGCGGTGTGGGTGTGGAAGAGACGTGTGTAGTGGTTGGCCACGCGGATGTCGTTGCTGTAGAGGTGGTCGGGTCGTTCTTGTGTGTTGCAGGAGTGGCAGACGGGGGCGCGGACGTAGCCATGTTCGTGGCAATGGTCGAGTACGGCGGCGGGTGCGGTGCGGCAGATGGCGCACGTCCACCCGGCCACCTTGCGGGAGGTGCCGGGTTTCCTGCTGAGTACCGAGTACAAGTGGCCTTTCAGTTCCTCGTTGTACGGGCGCAGTGGGGCGGTTGGGCAGTCGGGGCTCGTCGTCTGCGGGCCGTCGGCGGCTCGGGCCTGCCGGTGGTGGGAGGGCGGCTCGGTGACGGTTGCGCTTGCCTGGCAGGTCCGCGCGGCTTTCAGCCACCGCGTTTCGGTGTGCTCGGCCACATCCAGCAGCCTGACCACGGCGCGCGGCAGCCACCAGGTCCGCGCCGTCCGGTCGCGGGTGTTCTCCACGAGGATCCGCCGCCAGTCGATCCCCGCCAGATGGTACGGCCGGCCGCCATCACATCGTGCTGCCCGCTCGGGCTCGTCCAGTTCCTGCAGTTCCCGGGCGATGCGCTGGCGCCATCGCAGCGGCGTGTTCTCGTTGTGCTCCTGCTTCGACCCGTCACGGAACGGACCGATGCGGACCAGGTCCTGGCGGTCCATCTCAACCGCGTTCAGTTCCGCTGCCGCCTGGCGCACCCCAGTCTCCGGAACACTCCACTGGCCGCCGCCTACCTTCACCGTCGCCACCACATAGCCGCCGAGCAGGACGTAGCCCGCCTGGGCATTGGCAAGAGAGCAGGTGAACGCCGCAGAAGCCGTCGGCACAGCGCTGCTGGCCGTCAAGCCGGCCCACAAAGCGTCCGCGGCGCCCAGAGTGATCAGGCCGCCCGTGCGGCCCGGGATGACACGCTCTGACATACCGACAGGCTAACGGCCGGTCTCCGCAGCGCCGCCCGCATCGCCTCGGCATTTGTGGCTTCGACGACTGCGCGCGCCCACAGACCCACTCCGGCTTCGGTGGCCGGGACCAGGTTCGAGGCCACCGCCCACCGCCAGGCCGCAACCGGCGCCTTCAGCCGACCCGCTGCTTGGTACCCGTCGTACGCCTCACGCATCACGACCACTCCGATCTCAAGCTCTTTCCCACCTCAGCCTGTGCGTCGCGGCGGCACGAAACGGCGCGTACCGGCGGTCACGGCAGTGTCGCCTGCGTGGGCAGGGCGTCTGTGCGGGCCGGATCCGGGCGGACCGTGGGGCGGGAGCCGGTGAGGTGGTTTCGCGTCCGGTGTCCCTTCCTGCGGACCGGTGCCGGGAGGTGCGGCAGGCCATGGGCGGCTGTCCGCAAGGGTGATGTTTGCCCGGGACAGCGGCGACGGTCCCGTTTGGGTGAGTAGCATCCGGCAGCAACAACCCCCGTATGAAGGAGCGTGCCGCGTGGCCGCCGAGCCGGAAGAGCCCACCACCCAGAGCCTGCAGAGCCAGTACGCGGCCCAGTTCGCCGACCACCTCGCGGACAATCGGGAGGAACAGGCCCGTCTGCGCAAGCGTCTTGAGCAGCTCGAGGCGGACGAAGCCTGGCTGATCAAGGCGCTGGAGACGGTGTCCGCCCCGGCCGAGGCCGGTGCCGGCGCCCAGGCGCCCGAGGGCGAGCCGGCACCGCCGCAGGACAACACGTCCGGGCCCACCGAGCCGGCGGAAGCGGCCGAGTTGGCCGAGCCGTCCGAAGCGACCGATGTTGAGGCTTCCGCGGCTGTGCCGAAGCAGCGGCAGGACAAGCCGGCCGAGGCACCCGCGAAGAAGACCACGGCCAAGAAGACGGCCGCGAAGAAGACGACGGCCAAGAAGGCCACGGCGAAAAAGCCGGGGGCGAAGAAGACAGCAGCGAAGCAGGCGCCTGCGGCGAAGAAGACGACGGCGTCCAAGGCCGGTGAACCGGCCCTGGGTGAGCTGCTGTTGACCGTTCTCGGCAAGCAGGCGGGGCAGCCGCGCACCGCGGGCGAGGTCGCCGGCGACCTGGAGCGGGAGTACCCCGAGCGGGCCCGGGACATCAACACCGTGCGCAACACCCTGGAGCGGCTGGTCGCCAAGAGCCGCGTCGAGCGGATGAAGCAGAAGAACACCGTGCTGTACACCGCCGTGACCGAGTCCGCGCCCGCCGCGGACGACGCAGCCGCAGAAGCGTCCCCGACGACCGAGACGGCCGGCGCCGAGGAGACCGAGAAGGTGCCGGCGCAGGCCTGGTGAGGGTCGTGCCGCCCGTCGTGGCGCGCTGCACCGTCCCGGGCGCTGGCACCCGGCACGCTGTGACCGGCGGAGAGGTCGGATAACCGCGCGCCGACGGGGTAGAACGGACGCCGGGTGCCTTTCGGCTACGGACGGCCCTGCCCACAGACCAGCCGGGACCTCTCGGCGATATCGAAGGACAAGCAGCATGGCCAGCGGCACCGTGAAGTGGTTCAACGCCGAAAAGGGCTTCGGGTTCATCGCCCAGGACGGCGGCGGCCCGGACGTCTTCGCCCACTACTCCAACATCACCGGCAACGGCTACCGGGAGCTGGTCGAGGGTGAGCCGGTCACCTTCGACGTGGCCCAGGGCCAGAAGGGTCCCCAGGCCGAGAACATCGTGCGCGGCTGACGAAGGCAACTGCGCACTGCCCCGCGAGAGTGACTGTGTAGAGTGGCATCACCGACGCGGGGTGGAGCAGCTCGGTAGCTCGCTGGGCTCATAACCCAGAGGTCGCAGGTTCAAATCCTGTCCCCGCTACGAGAACGAGGGGCCCGGCGTCAGCCGGGCCTCTTGCCACGTCCAGCCTGTGCCGCTCGAAAAGTCATTGCCCCAGGTGGGAGTGGTGTGGGTCGGCCGCTGGGAGCATGTCCGCGTGATCGTCTCACCGACGGACACGATGGTCCGGAAGCCGCTCTTTGTCCCGTCGGTGCTGCCGCGCCGCGACACCACCAAGGACGCCGAGCCGCTCGTGCTGCGGCACGAGCACGCCGTGCTGCGCCGGCAGCCGACCGGCCCGATCCGCTACGAGCCGGCCGTGCGCCTGCCGAAAACCTCATCCGCGCAGGTCATGCGGCATATTGGTACGCGTGGAGGATGCCGCCGAGCCGTTCACGTCTCCGTATGCCGAGGCGAGCGATCTGCTCCGGATCGCTGTCCGGGACCGGCAACGGGTGCAGAGGGCGGGCGTTGTCGATGTCCTGATGGAGCCGATGGGAGTTGGAGAAGTCCTCGAGCTCGCGTAGCGCGTGCAGCAGATGCCGCTGGTTCCAGCTCAACATGCGGTCCAGCAGCTCGCGCCGACAGGTCTGCATCCCCCCGTTCCATGATCGAGTTCATGCGCGGCATCCGCACCCCGCTGGGCACCACCTCAATCCCCACCTCAGCGAGGACCGCGTCGAACAGCGAGGGGAGCTTCCCGTCGCGGTCCCGGATCAGGAACCGTGCCCGGCAGCGGGCGTCTTCGAGGTCCATGACGAGATTCTTCGCGGTCTGCGTCACCCAGGAGGCGCTCGGGTGCGCGGTGGCGCCGAGGATCCGGATCCGTCGGCCGGCATGCTCGATCACCGCGAACACGTACAGGCGCGCCCCGGACAGCGTGACCGTCTCCAGGAAGTCGCACGCCGGCAGGGCGTCGGCCTGGGAGCGCAGGAAGTCCGCCCACGTGCGGGAAGCACGTTTTGGTGCCGGGTCGATCCCAGCTTCCTGGAGGATCTCCCAGACGGTGGAGGCGGCCACCTTGATCCCGAGAACGAGGAGTTCGCCGTGGATGCGGCGATACCCCCAACCAGGATTCTCCCGCGCAAGCCGCAACACCAAGAGCCGGATGGAGCGCACGGTCCGCGGCCTTCCCGAGCGCTTCGGCCGGGAAGCGGCAGCGTGGCGGCGTGCGCCCAGATCGCGGTGCCGGCACAACACCGTATCCGGCCGCACCACCAGCCGTATCCGGCGCAGCACCTCCGGCGGCAGCCGGTGCAGCAACGCCGCCAGGAACGCCCGGTCGCCCGGGGCGAACCGCACCCTGTCTTTGCCGAGTTGACGCTGAAGCACCGTGATCTGATGGCGCAGGGCGAGGAGCTCCGCGTCCTTGTCCCGGTCGCTCATCGGTAACAGGCGGACCATGGCGAACGCTTGGGTCCGGTCGGGTAAGCCAGTCGCAGCAGCACGACCGACCATCATGTCGGGACAACCACCAGGTACGCGAGAGCACCCCCTCCAGCGCCCGCGCGCGAGACCCCGCGCACCGTCTCCCACCAGGGTGGATGAGGTTTTCGGCAGGGGCAGCGTCTCGGTCTGCTTGACCAGGCGATGCGCGCCCGGCGGGCTGAGCGGAAATGCTCGGGGGACGTTCTTGGTGTAGGCCGCGTCCATGATCACCTCGGTGTGCTGGAAGGGTTGGCGGCCGGCTTGGGTCGGGTTGCCGACGACGTGGTCGACACCCTCCATCTGCTCGGGGGTCTCCATCCAGCCGACGAGGAGCCGGCCGAAGATGATCGCCCAGCCGTATGCCCCGGCGTACTTGAGTCGGTGGATCTTGTCGCGGAGGGCTCCGGAGTACACGGCTACGGTGTCGACGCGGGAGAAGCCCCTTTGCTCGACCGGCACGGTGCACAGCCTGTTCCCGCACGCCCTGCCGGGCAGGACGGCCTGGGAGCAGACCGGGCAGCGCGGGTCGGCGACGGGCCAGCGGGCGTGTCCGCGCTCGTTCGGTGACTGATGCGCTCATGCTGTACACCGGGTCAGGGCCACTGCACAGGTCTGCACAGCGGTCTTACCGCCGGGCCCGGGCGACGGCAGGGTAGTAGGCGAGCGGTACCCGGCGGAATGTCAGGATGGGGGCATGACGACCAAGGTTTACTTCGATATCACCATCAACGACGAGCCCGCCGGGCGGATCGTCTTCAACCTGTTCGACGACGTGGTTCCCAAGACGGCGGAGAACTTCCGCGCCCTCGCGACCGGCGAGAAGGGCTTCGGCTACGCGGGCTCGTCGTTCCACCGTGTCATCCCCGATTTCATGCTCCAGGGCGGCGACTTCACCCGGGGCAACGGCACCGGAGGCAGGAGCATCTACGGCGAGAAGTTCGCCGACGAGAACCTCACCCTCAAGCACGACCGGCCGGGCCTGCTGTCCATGGCCAACGCGGGCCCGAACAGCAACGGCTCGCAGTTCTTCATCACGACCATCGTGACGGGCTGGCTGGACGGCAAGCACGTGGTGTTCGGCGAGGTCGCCGACACCGAGAGCATGGACCTCGTCAAGAAGATCGAGGCCCTTGGCTCCTCCAGCGGCCGTACCTCCGCGAAGATCACTATCGCCGAGTCCGGCCAGCTCTGACGATTCGCCGCCAGCGCCGCCGAGAGGCGTCCGCCCGACGCGCCCCTCGGCGGGAATCGGCACGCGGCCGTAGCCATAGACGGCTCCCGGACAGTGATGAGTTTGGACGCAGGGAGAGTTGACGGCTCACGTATGGTGGGGAGGAAACGCATCAACGCCCACCCCGGGCTGTGAGCCGGGCGGGCCGAACGGGGGAAGAAAGGTGCGTGCCCGATGACGGTCGGGCTCCTCTCCACGATTGCTGCTGTGTTCTACGGGGGTACGGTCTCGATCCTCGCTCTGACTGCGACCTTTGCTCGGCGCCGCACGCTGCGGCGTGAAGCACGCAGCACCCTTGCCGTCTTGGTGCCGAGGAGGGCGGTGGAGCCGCAGCAGGCAGCCCGCACGGCAGTAGGCCCAGACAGCTGAGCGGCGTTGTCAAGTTGTCCATGACGTGTCTGGCTGATGGGATGTCAGGGTGTGGTGAGCCGGGTGCCGGGGCCGGGTCAGGTCTCGGTGGGCAGGCCGGTGCTACCGGTGATCTGGTTCCAGGTCTCGAAGCGGCGGTGCATCTCGGCGCGGTACTGAGGGGCGGTGAGGCGGTGGCGTCGGGGCCTGAAGTGCGGTGAGATCACGCCGAACACGGACAGGAACCGCCGTGTCCCGGTGGCGGAGCAGAAAGCCCTTCATCGGGCGTTCGCGCTGCCGGGTGGGCTGGCGGGAGTTCTCCGCCCGGTTGTTGAGGTACTTCGACTGCCGGTGTCCGACCAAGGGCATCAGCTCCCGGTGGGCGAGGCCGTAAGTGCGGAGCCTGTAGGTGACCAGCACCCGGAGCACCCGGCATTGCTTCTTCATCGGCTTGGCCAGGAGCCGCTTCGCGGCCGTCGCGTTGCGCCGGGACCGCACCAGGATGTCCAGCACGGTGCCGTCCTGGTCCTGTGCCGCTCGAAAAGTCATCGGCGCAGGTGGGAGTGATGCGGTTCGGCCCTGGGATCATGTCCGCGTGATCGTGTCTCTGCTGTACAGGGTGGCCCGGAGGCTGCTGTCCGTCCCGTCGGTGCTGCTGCGCCGTGACACCGCGAAGGACGCCGAGCTGCTCGTGCTGCGGCATGAGAACGCAGTCCTGCGCCGGCAGATTGCCGGCCCGGTTCGCTACGAGCCGGCCGACTGGTTCTGGTTCGCTGCCCTCTCCGGGCTGATACCCCGGCGACGCTGGCACGAGGTCTTCCCGGTCACCCCAGGCACCTTGCTCGCCTGGCACCGCAGGTTCGTCGCTGTCAGGTGGGATTACACCGCACGCCGACGCACCGGACGCCCGCCCACCCGAGCGGCGATCAAGACGCTCGTTCTGCGGCTGGCCCAGGAGAACCCGCGATGGGGGCACAGGCGGATCCAAGGGGAGTTGGCTCGACTCGGGCATCGGATCGCTGCCTCGACGGTCTGGGAGATCCTCAACGCCGCGGGCACCGGCCCGGCGCCGCGTCGTGCCGGTCCGACTTGGCGCGAATTCCTGGCCGCCCAGGCCGAGGGGATCATCGCGGCGGACTTCTTCCACCACCGGCACCGCGCTCGGCACGAGGCTGTCCGCACTGGTGTTCCTCGAGCACGGCACGAGGCGCCTGCACATCACCGCAGGTCACCGCCCAGCCCACCCGGGAGTGGGCCGTGCAGCAGGCGCGGAATCTCGCCGCCGACCTGGGCATGCGCATGGAGTCTCTGCGGTTCCTGCTGCGTGACCGCGACGGCAAGTACGGTGCGGCGTTCGACGCGGTCTTCGAGGCCGAGGAGCTGGAGGTGATCTTGAGTGCCCCGCGGGTTCCTCGGATGAACGCCCACTGCGAGAGGATCATTGGCAGCATCCGGCGCGAGATGCTCGACCACGTCCTGATCGTGAACGAGGCCCACGCCCGCCAGGTCCTGGCCGCCTACCGGCGGCACTACAACACCCACCGACCTCACCAAGCCCGACAGCAACTACCGCCTGATGCCAAGGAACGGCCCGATGCCACAGTGCACGACCTCAACGCCCGCCGAGTGCTGCGGACCAGGATCCTCGGCGGCGTGACCAGCGAGTACCGCTATATCGCTTGACCGGCGACGATGACTTTTCGAGCGGCACAGGGTCCGTGTAACGGGAAGACAACAAACCCCGCGCGTCGTTCCTGGCCGACACAGCGCTGCGCCAGGATTGAAACGCAGAAGGGCCGACTGCCAGGCCCGACCGGGCAGTTGCCTCATCGTTCGGAAGCAACCCTGGCTCACGCAGTGTGGCCCCAACCCTCAAGGAGATATCACATCGTGCCCACCATCAGGAAAACCGCCCAGCGCCTGTTCGCTGTAGCGTTACTGACCGCAGGCCTCAACCTTGCAACTCCGGCGAATACCGCGCTCGCCATGAATCAGACACCTTGCACTACTGGCGACTTGTTGCACATGTGGGGCCATTACAGTCGTCCGCTCATTGTCGGCCCTTCCGGGCCCTTCGAATTCTGCGCCGCCAACGCGGGAACCATGGGACTCGGAGCTGGCGCCTGGGTGGACAAGATCTCCACTGGGAACAACGACATCCAGATGAACGACGCCAACGGCACTCCCATCAGGATCAGTCGCTGGAACATCGTGACCTACCCCAACCGGCCACCGAACATCACATCTATTCAGATCTTCTGAGGTGCCGGCATGTTCAGCGGCGGCGCGCTCGGCGTCGTCGCCTGGCGCCGGACCAGCGCGGGGCGCACCCCGTACTGGAACGTCGGCGCGCAACTGCGGCCGTCGCGCGGCCGGGGCATCGGCACCGCCGCGCAGCGCCTCCTGGTCGACTACCTATTCGCGCACTCTCCCGTCGTACGGCTCGAAGCGGACACCGAGACTGGCAACGTCGCCGAGCAACGATCCCTGGAGAAGGCCGGGTTCACCCGCGAAGGCGTGATGCGCGCCGTGGGGTTCCGCGACGGGCAGTGGCGGGACGCGGTGCGGTACGCGGTGATACGAGGAGACACCGCGCGGCCGGACACGGCCGAAGGGCCGGAGTCCGGCCGCGCGTGACCGCCTCCGCCCGGTCCTGTCGCCCGGGCGGGTTCTCATCGTGCCTGTGCCGCTTGGAAAGTCATCGCTGCTGGTCAAGCCGCATATCGGTACTCGTTGATCGCTCCGCCGAGGATGCGGGTGCGTAGGAGTTTGCCGGGATGGCCGTGCTGGCGTTCGGCGGCGGGTTCCTCGCTCACGTCGGGCGGGAGTTGGTCCCGGGCCTGGTGAGGCCGGTGCCCGTTGTAGTGATCTTGGTACCGGCCGAGGACGCGACGCGCATGGGCCTCGTTCACGATCAGCACGTGGTCCAGGGCTTCCCGGCGGATCGTGCCGATCACGCGCTCGCAGTGGGCGTTCATTCGCGGCGCCCGGGGCGCGCTGAGCAGCACGTCCACGTCCTCTGACTGGAAGACGGCGTCGAAGGTCTCGGTGTACTTGGTGTCGCGGTCACGCAGCATGAAACGCAGGGACTCCATCCGTGTGCCGAAGTCAGCGGCGAGGTTGCGCGCCTGCTGCACCGCCCACTGGCCGGTCGGGTGGGCGGTAACGCCGGTCAGGTGCAGGCGCCGGGTGCCGTGCTCGAGGAACGCCGGCACATACAGGCGCTTGCCCAGGACGGTGTCGAGGTGGAAGAAGTCCGCGGCAATGATCCCCTCGGCCTGGGCAGTGAGGAACGCGCGCCAGCCGGGGCCGGAGCGGCGTGGGGCCGGGTCGATGCCCGCAGCATTGAGGATCTGCCAGACGGTGGCCGGTGAGATCGGGTGCCCCAGCCGGGCCAGCTCGCCCTGAATCCGGCGATGGCCCCACCTCGGATTCTCCTCGGCCAGGCGCAGGACGAGCTTCTTCAGCGCGGCCGGGGTCGGGGGTCGGCCGGTGCGGCCGCGGCGCTTGGAATAGTCCCACTTCTTCGCGATCAGCCTGCGGTGCCAGGCCAGTACGGTGCCGGGCTGGACCTGGAAGACCTGCGCCCAGCGACGGCGCGGTATCAGCGAGGACAGGGCAGCAAACCAGAACCGGTCGGCCAACTCGTAGCGCACCGGTCCTGCGAGTTGGCGGCGCAGGACCGTGTTCTCGTGCCGCAGCACGAACAGTTCAGCTTCCTTCGTGGTGTCGCGGCGCAGCAGTATGCCGGGGACGGCCAGCAGCTTCCGGGTCACCCTGTACAGCAGCGAGACGATCACCACGACAGCATCCCAGCTGCTACCGACGCTCCAGGACATGGGTACGCACCTGCAGCGATGACTTTCCGAGCGGTACAGGCACCGGCCGTTGCGCCTCCTTGACTGGACGCCGGGCTCCCGATGTCATCAGCTTGGGCAACGTGAACGCCCGGCCGCGCGATGGAAGAAGCCCCCACAGCTCCTTCGCCGAGGACCGGCCAGAAGTCTCACCGCTCGCACCACACCGACAGGACCACCGTACAAAGCGCTCGCCGCCGAGGGCCGGTCCGGCGCGGAAAAGCGATCATGCCCCCTCTGGCCGCCCTGGCCTTCACCGAAGACCGCCGCCGCAGCACCGGCGAATCCCACCAGGCCCTCTGCACACTCCTCGGGGAAAGCGGCCAAGCGCCCCCTATCCCCGCAGCCCGTCACCCTGAGCAGGCGCAGCTGGGGACCGCGGTCTTCCTTGCATGCTGCAAGATCGGCGGCCTCTCCGAGCACTCCCTGGGCATCGTCCACGTCCGACCCGAGGAAGATCAACTGTCGATCCGGGTCGTCAACGAGCCGTACGTCGTCCACTACTGGGCTGAGTTCCTCCTCCCCGCCTGAGCCCATGCCCTCGCGTCGGGCTTTTCCTCGAAACGTGGACGCGTTCATCCAGAACGACGTCAAGGCTCTGAGTTTCCATGCCCTCGTGTCGGGCCTTACCTCGGAACGAAGCATCATCTGGAATGCCCCCAAGGGTAGGACGTTTCCATGCCCTCGTGTCGGGCTTTTCCTCGGAACGTGCAAGGGATACTGCTTCGGTCGTGCGATGTTTCCATGCCCTCATGTCGGGCTTTCTGCTGGAGCGCGAGTTGTGGCACTGAGGTGAGGCGGTCGCGTTTCCATGCCCTCATGTCGGGCTTTACCTCGAAACTTAAAAAAAAACCTAGTGGCTCGGATTGAGCGTTTCCATGCCCTCGTGTCGGGCTTTCCCTCGGAACTCTTCTCTCAGGCTGGCGTTCCTGACCTGCCGTGATGATGCACGTTGCGCAGGATCGGGCGCCAGCGGTTCGAAAGAGGTGTGGCGCGGGTCACTCAGCATCTTCCTCCTGTCGTTGACCTGGGGAAACGCGTCGCGCGGGAATCGGGAGCCGGGGTGGTCGGCGTGGCTGGGCAGTGACGGCGACTTGGGTGTGGCCGCAGCCGTGGGTGGTCTGGGCGCCGATGCCGGCGGTGTGGGCGTAGAGGCTGAGGGCGGTGAAGGTGGCGAAGACGGCGGGGGGTGGGGTGCCGGTGAGAGTGAAGGTGCAGTGGCCCGTGTAGCCGGTGCGGAGGGCGGTGGTGGTCAGGTGGACGGGTTGGGTGGCGATGTCGTGGGAGCTGAGGGCGAGGTGGGTGCGCATCTCGCGTAGGGCGGTGTCGGGAATGTTCAGGTGCTGGGGGGCGTGGGTGTTCCAGCGGCGGGCGAGGCTGCCGTAGAGGAGGTGGGGGTCGGGGAGGGGGTATTGGGTGCCGTTGCGGGAGAAGTAGGTGGGGGTGACGGCGTGGAGTTCGGCGTGGGTGGCGGGGCCTGCGGCGAGGAGGGCTTCGTAGGGAGCGTGTTCGGCTGTGGCTTCGGTGAGGACGAAGTGCTGGGTGCCGAGGCGGAGTTCCCGGCCTTCCTTGAAGACGTCCTGCAGGTGGTGTGTGTCGTCGAGCCAGCCGATGCGCAGGACGGCGGTCTGCGGTTCGGGGGCCGCGAAGAGCGGGGAGACCGACCAGGGTTTGTCCGCCGTGTGGTGGTTGTGCCCTGGTTCCTCCAGGAGGGTGGAGGCCAGGCCGTGGAGTTGGGCGGGGGTGACCTGGCGGCGTACGGGGTGTGCGGCGCGGAGGGTGAGGTGCCAGAGCGTGGGCATCGGGGGTTATGAGTCCTGGTCCTGCGGGGAGCGGGGTCGGGGAAGGGCGTTGACGGTGGTCTTCAGGTCCTCCATCGCCTCCGCGTTGTGCCGGGAGGTCGTGGTGCGGCGGATCGTGTGGAACCAGGTGGGGACGGTCGGATCGTTGTTGCGGAGTTCGAAGATCTTGTCCTGGACGCTTCGGCAGTCTTCTCGGCCAGCTGGGCGGCCGGTCACGTGGTTCCGGATGAGTGTCTGGATGGTGTGTTCCAGCTCGTTCTTGTTCTTCTGTGCGGCGCGGTGTGCCTGGGGCAGTTCGGCCAGGTCCAGGAGTGCGGGGACCAGGGGGGCGAACAGTTGGAGGGCGAAGTCGGCGAGCGAGAGGTCCATCAGGTAGCCCTCCAGGAGCGCCAGGGCGATCAGGGCGACGAGCAGACCGGTGAGGAAGCGCGCGTAGCCCTGGTGGTTTTTGCGTCCCCAGAGGAGGTTCTGGGCCTGGCAGGCGAGGGCGTCGACCGGCCAGGGGACGGCGGGGACGTTCTCGTACCACTTGTAGTCGCGGTCGACGCGGGGGCGTGGGGCGGCGTCGTCGATCTCCTGCTGGACCGCTTGCCGGTCTCCGACCAGGACCGTGTCCCAGGGAAGGTCGAAGAGCTGGGTGTCGTACAGCTCCTGGTAGGCGGTCGCCTTCGCACGCTGGGTCTTTTCCCGGCCCTTGAGATAGATGCGCGCGACGATGAGCCAGAGTGCGGCAACGACGGCGAGGGGCACGCTCGCGCCGGGGAGGATGAGGGTGAACACGGGGGCCAGGACGGCGAGTCCGATCGTCCCGATGGTCCGGTTCAGGCGGATGGCGTCGGCCTGGTTGTGGGCGATGCGGGCTGCCGCGCGCAGTTCGACAAGGTCCTCCTCGTCCTGTCGCCGGGGAATGGGCGAGGGGGTGGGAGACGGTTCGGCGGCGGCCGTCATCGGCGGGTGCCCTTTCGGTACGGGGGCTGCTGCGTGGGGCGGCCCCTGTCGCTCTTCTTGTCGGGGTGGAGGGGGAGCAGGGGGCTGTTCCACAGGGGAGGCTGCGTCCCCGGCCGGGCCTGATCTTCCGGTCTTCCTCCTGTTCGTTGGAGACGAACCAGGCGTAGGACTTTCCCTCGGGGTCGGGGGGAACGGGTGTGCCGGCATCGTGATGGTCCTCGTCGTACACCCGCGGGTAGTGCACGGCTGCTTCCTCGTTCCCCTGGGCGACTTCATGGAATGCCGTGAGGTGTTCGCCGGTGCCGGTCTGTGCCACGGCGTCCTCGAAGGCGCGGATGGCGCGTTCCAGCGTCTCGTCCTGGCCGGTTGGAGCGGCGTCGGCGGCGGGGTCGAGGTCGCGGTAGGTCTCGCTCCATCGGGCGCCGTCACGCAGGTCGGTGGCGTCGGGTCCGGCGAGTTCCAGGCGGACGCTGCCGAAACCGAGGGGCTTGCCGTAGCCGAGGCGGTGGTGGCCCTCGGGGAGGCGGAGGAGCCAGAGGAGGGCGCCGAGTTCGGTGTCGGTGAGGTTGGTGACGCCGATGGTGAAGGTGAAGGCGGAGCCGGGCGGGATCCAGCCGCGGACGCTGCGGTTCTGGTTGTCGCGCTGCGGTTTGCCGTCCTTGTCGGGGCGACGGTATTCCTGGAAGCGGCCGGTCGGGTCCGGTTTCTGGGTGTTGTCCTTGAGGGGGTCGTCCCAGTAGGTGTCCGGAAGGCCGCGGTGATGCCAGTACGCCTTGCGTCCGCGCAGCGTCTGGCCGGGGGTGTACCAGCGGGCGCGTTCCAGGCCCTCCTGCAGCTCGGCGGGTCCGTCCTTCTCGTGGGTGCCGAGGTAGAAGCGGCCCTGCTGGGGGTTGGGCCGGCCGAGGATCGGCAGGGGAAGGCCGGGGTTTCCGAAGTCCTCGGGTGTCACCTCGCCTTCGGGGGTGACCGGGCCGATGCGCAGCTGTCCTCGGTGGGCTCCGGGGCCGGCGGGGGCGACCCAGCCGAAGACGCGGTCGGCCGGGGAGAGGGTGTCCCGTGCGGGGGCGGGGCGCAGGGTGGGGTGGAGGAGCTGTTCGGGGCCGGCGGCGAAGAGGTCGCGGGCGATCTGTACCGGGTAGAGGCCCTTGATCCTCGTCCCGTTCTCCACCCAGGCGTAGCACAGGGCGTTCGGTCCCAGTTCGAGGTAGGAGTCGTCGTACTGGTGGGGGCTCCAGGCCGTGTCGCCGATCTTCGGGCCGAGGTAGTCGTGCGGCGCTGCCTTGTCGCCTTGCTTGTTGCGTCGCTCGTGGATGTCGGTGTGCCGGTGGGCGGCACGGTAGTCGGCGATGACCTGGTGCCATTGGTCGGCGAGTTCGGGTCTGAGGGGGTGAGGGCGGGGGGCCTCGCGGTCGGCAAAGAAGACGCGTTCGTCGTGTTTGTTGTTGATGTTCTGGTTGGTGATGCACACCCAGCCGCGGATCGTCTTCGTCTCGCCGGTGGGCTTGTGCCGAGCCGTTTCTGGCTGGGGGCAGGACGAGGGCGGCAACTGTGGGAGCGGGGTGCCGGCGCGGGTGATCGTGCGGACCTGCCAGAAGTCGAAGGTGTGGCTTCCGCCTCCGGTGTAATGCTCCACGCGTTCGACCAGGGCGGTGACCTCGTCTCCGTGGGACGGTGCTGTTCCGTCGGGGTAGGAGACGGCCTGTGTGAGGTAGCGGGGCAGCCAGGCCGCGTGGAGCGGCCCCCTGGCGGGTTTTGCCCCGCTGCCGGGGGGTGTGTCGCCCGGCAGGAGGATCACGTGGGTGCCGTCGTCGGAGATCCGGGCGGGCACCATCTTCTGGCTCGCGCTGGCCGGCATGCGGTGGCCGAGGCGGTCGCGGTGACCGGTGAAGACTCCCATGCGGGAGTTGGTGACGGCCTCGTAGGCGGCGCGGAGCATGCCTTTGACCGAGGTGGCGGGGAGGTGGACGGTACCGGAGCGCAGCAGGACGGGGTGGCTGAAGTGGTCGTTCGTTCCCGGGACCGGTTCGGCGCGGGAGGGGTCGAGCAGGAGCAGCGGGGTGACGGTGGTGAGGCGTACCCGCAGGGTGCCCGTCCAGTGTCCGGGGCGGAGGCGGTCGTGGCCCGTCGGTGTGCGGTCGCCCAGGTGGGGATCGGCCGTGTTGCGGGGGGTGGCGGGGAGGAAGGTGTAGGGGTTGATGAACTGGCGCTTGGCGACCTTCTTCGGTGGGGGCGGTGCCGGGGGTGCACCGTACGGGCGCAGGTCGCGGATATTGCTCTTGTGCCAGAGGAATTCCACGCGCATGCCGTCGAGTTGAGCGGGCTCGCGATCGCGGAGCTCGTCGGCCAGGTCGTGGGGGAGTCTCACCCGGCGGCGACGGCCCTTCTCCTCCTCGACGGCCACGGTCAGCCTGCCCGTGTCGGCGTTCCAGGTCAGGGTTCCGGTGCGGTTCTGTCCCTCAGACATGGGTGTCCTCCTGCGGATCCGCCGGCACGGTTTCGATGCGCAGGAGGCGTTCCTCGCTGACGTGGGAGTTGCCGTGGCGTGGGTCGGTGGAGATGTATTCGCGGGCGACGAGACGCAGCCGGAGTTCGGGGCCGGGCCGGGGGTGGGGGACGGTGAGGGTGCCGATTCGGGGGGTGTGCAGCACGGTCCACTCCTCGTCGCCGCCTGCGGGGCGGCCCCACAGCAGGTAGTGGGCCGTGAGGGCGGCTGTGGCCGACAGAGGGGTGACGGGTTCGGGGAAGGTGGCAGGGAGAAGGGTCTCGTCCTCGGTGAGGAGGACCGCGCGTCCACGATCGCCGGTGTCGCACAGCCAGCGCAGTTCCCGTTCGCCGTCGAAGACGCGCGCCTCGAAGACGGCGGACAGGTCGTACGGGTCGGCCTCCCGGGTCCGGCAGTGGCCGTCGGTGACGCGGGCGACGGTGTGTGCGTGTGGGGCGGAGAGCAGGGCGATTCCCGTGGGGAAGGCGGTGGCGGCGAGGGCCTCGGGCAGGGTGACGCCCTGTGCGGCGCGGGCGTGGAGCGTGGTCATCACAGCGTCCCGTCGAGGTAGGCGCGCCATGCGCGGGTGAGCTCCTTGGCGCGGGGGCCGGTGAGGAAGTCGGCGAGTTCCACGGGGCCGGGTTCGGTGGGGAACGTGAGGGTGATGCGGTGGACGGTGATGTCGCCGAGTCCGCGGTTGGTGGCGTAGCCGAGCGGGATACGGCCGGCTTCCAGGTCGCGCAGCAGGAGCAGGAGCAGGGCCTGGGCGGCGTCCTCGCGCTCGGCGTCGCGTAGGGTGAGGCGGCCGAGGTCGACGGTGAGGGTGAGGGGCTGCCAGGTCAGGCCGTGGGGTTCCAGGACACTGTAGAGGCGTCCGTCGGCGGCACCTCCGGCCCAGCGGTCGACGGCCACGTGGTCGGCGCGTTCCAGCCCGTACGGCCGCAGGGCCGTCAGGTGTTCGGCGGAGCCGTCCTCGCCGGGTGGGTCGTAGACCCGCTGCCAGTCGGCGGCGGGAACGGTCTGCTCGGTGGTGCAGTCGTCGACGGTCAGCGCGCCGATGCCGCCCGGTCCGGTGGCGGGTGCAGTACCGAACAGCAGGCGGATCGCGGGGAGTTGGTCGAGCTGCCGACGGAAGGCTGCTGTCTGGTCGGGGATGCCGCCTTCCGGTCCGGCGGTGGGGGCGTCCAGGGCGCGGGCGGTGCGTTCGATCCGTTCGGCGTGGGAGCGCAGGGCTCCCTTGAGGGCGGAGCCCGGCAGGGCGAGCGCGACCCGGTCGGGTGTGGTGGCCGTGGCGAGGGGGACGGCGTCCACGGTGAACCCGTCGATGCCAGAGCGCACCATGACGGGGGCGGACGGGCTCCAGTCGACACGGATGTGCAGCAGCCCGTCGGCCGGTGCTTCCTCCCTCGCCCAGTCGCCGCGGGGCCAAAGGGTGCCGCCTCCCGGCGCGGTCAGGGCCCGGAGGAGACCGTCCGGGGTGGAGTGGTCCTGTTCGTGGACGTCGGTGTGGTCCTCGACCAGGGTCAGCCGACCCAGGCCACGGGTCCTGGCGGCCCCGATGCGCAGCTGTCCGTCGCGCAGGAGCGCCAGGAGGCGCCGAACGACCGCCCGGTCGTCGGCCAGTTGCGTCGTGGTGGACCCGAGGTCCAGCTCCAGTCTCAGGAAGGTTCCCTGGGGGACGACGGTGCGGCTGTGGAGGATGCCGGGGGCTGCGATGCCGGTGTGGCGGTCGATGCCCACAGAGTGGCGCTTTTCCAGGCGGCCGGTCGGCAGGGGCGCGGCGGCCTGTGCGTCGTCGGTGAGGTCGGTGGTGGTGGCGAGGAGACCGTCGTGGACGACGAAGCGGCTGACCGTTCCTTCCTGGGTGCCGGTTTCGGCGTAGCCCCACAGGCTGTTGGCCCGCTCGCCGCCAGGTCCGCCATCCGGTCCGGACACGGGGTGGAGGAGGGTCCGCAGGGCGCCGGCGAGGCTCGTCCCGGGGACGTAGGGGCGGCCCTGTCCGTCGACGGCGACCGTGAGAGCGCCGTTTGGGTCGCCTCCGGCGCCGCCCACGCGGAGCGGGGCGAGGGCCTGGAGCCAGCCGCGTACCCGCAGCCGGTGGGTCGTGGGCCGGGTCACGCGGGCCCCTCCTTGTCCTCGGCGGCACGGCGGTGGGCGGTGAGGCAGTCCTCCACCAGGGTGCGGACGGCCTCGCCCCACAGCCGTTCGCGCAGTGCGGCCCTCCGCTTCCTGTGCGCCGTCTGGCCCGTGTGCGCGGTCAGCTCCCCTTCGGGAAGGGCGAGAAGGTCCCAGACGCGGTCGGGCGTGGTCAGGAGCTTTTCGACCGCTTCGGTCACGGCGGTCGGCCAGGGCTTCCTGCGTTCGATTCCGCGCATCCGCTTCAGCCGTGCGAGCCAGTGCCCCACCCGTACGCCGCCGGGTTCGTCGAGGTCGGTGACGAGGGTGAGCAACGCGCCGAGCTGGGTGGCGGGTACGGACGCGTGGCCTGCGCCCAGGACTGCCGTGCGGCTCCTCGGGTCGGCGGCCAGGGTCTCGCAGTGGCGGCGGATCGCAGCGCGCCAGGCGCCCTCCTCGACAACCGCCAGGACCGTGTCGTCCTCGGCCGTGAGCGCGATGTCCGGGGAGGCCGAGGCCGTGCCGGACGCCAGGTCCACGCCCGAGGCGTCCTCGGATGCCAAGCCTGTATCCGGGGAGGTTCCGTGATCCACGGTCTCCAGTTCCGGTGTGTGCAGGAGGGGGTCGTCGATACGGAGCTGGCCGAAGCCCTCTGCTCGACGCAGTCCGATGCCGGAGAGCTCGACCCGGCGTACGGCCTCGGCGGTGACGGTGCCGGCCGTCACGGTGAAGGTCAGGCAGCTTCCGGCCCGCAGCCCGAGCAGGCTGGCACGCGGCAGTCCCCAGCGGCTGTGCCAGGGGTCGGACCGCTGTGGTTCGGTCGCCCGCTCATCCGGTACGGGGCGCAGCTCGGCCCCCAGCGTTCGCCCGAGCACTGCGGCGAGGTCCGCCGGGTCGGTGCTGGGGCGCAGCCTGCTGTCGGGGACCAGGACCGGGGAGAGCAGCCACACCCGCAGCCGACCCTCCGGAGCGGGTCGGGTCGCGGGTGCCGGGGGCACGATGGTGCGGTGGGCGGTCACGTCCGTGAGGCCGTAGCCGTCCTTGCGGGCGCGTCCAAGCCGCCACTCCCCCTCCAGGCGGCGTTCCCAGCCCTGCGGCAGCAGTCCGCGCGGCACACGGACCTCGGCGCGCAGCACGGCGCCGGCGGCGATCGCCTCGTACACGTACAGGCCGCCGACCTCTTCGGTGGGGCGCTGGTGCTCGTCCAGGATCGTGTTGTGAGTGTGCTCGCTGCGAGGGCAGCCGGCGACCGCCAGCGCGGCCCCGGGCGTGTACGGGGCGGCCCACTGTTCTTCGTAAGGGAGGCCGCCGGAGGCTTCCGGGTCGAGGAGGCGGTTGGTGGCACGGGTGCGGTCCGCTTTGGTGTGGGTGAGGACCAGGGGCACCGGCAGTCCGCGCTGTCCGGCCACTTCCACGGTGGCGTCCGTGACGATCAAGTCTCCGTCGCGGGCCGCCCGGGCAGTGCGCGGGCCGCCGAGCCGACGCAGTACCTCGGGCAGCAGGGTGCCGCCGGGGACCTGGCCGGAGCTGCGTACGGTGTTGCCCACGGTCCGTGCGTGAGCGATCAGCGGGCGGCGCAGGACGAACCGCAGGCCGGCCACCTCCCACTCGGTGACGGCCTCGGCGGCACCCTGCTGCCCGAGGGGCGCAGGAGCGGGCGACGCAGCGGGGCCGGACGGCGACGGCGGGTCGGGTTCGCCGAGCAGGTCCAGGTCGACGTCGACTCCGGTGAAGTCGATCCGACAGCGGCCCGCGCCGCGCCGCCGCTTGCCGCCCAGGCCCTCCACCAGCCGGGCGCCGGCCGCCAGCAGGGCGGCGGCGCAGCCACGCCGGTGTGCGTCCAGATCCTCGAAGCCGGTGAGCTCGGCTCGGCCCACAAGGCGCACGCCGCCACGCGCCATCTCCTCGAAACGCAGCATCCCCTCCCTCACGTGCCCGGTGTGCGGGTCGAGAGCCACGCCGGGCTTGAGGAAGACCGCCGCCGCGCGCAGCCCGTGCCGTACCGGCCCACGGAGGGCGGCAACGACGGCGGGTGAATAGTGCAGGCTGTCGACCTGCAAGGCCGCCGACCGCGGGGCGCCGTCCCCGGACGGAGGGAGCACTCCTCGTGCCTCCAACGCCGGTTGGCTGCCGAAGAGATATTCCACCCAGGCGTGCCACGGTCCCGGTGTACCGCCATCCAGCGCGTGGGCTGCGGCCTCACAGCCGTCGCGCCAGACACCGGCGAGAGTCTTGGCCGGGATGTACGGCAGGCCGTCGGCGTCGCGCTGCACGCTCCGGTCCACCAGTCCGTGGCGTCCGGCCCCGGTCCCGACGTGCCAGTCACCGAGCATGGTCACGGTAACGGTCAGCCCGGTCATCTACTCACTCCGGATGCCTCGGACACCCCAGACGCTTCGTACGCTTCGGCGGGAAGGAACTGCTCAGCGTCCGTCGCGTCCAGCAGCCCTGTCGTCCAGGGGTCCTCCTCCGAAGGACGCCAGAACAGGCTGCCCCGGCCACTCAGAAGGCCGTCGACTCCCCGCCGGCCGTAGCGGGCACGCAGATTGCCCAGGCGGCCGTCCGCCACCTCGCGCCCCTGGAAGAGCGCCTCCCGCAGGTCATGGAGCTGGGACCCCGGTAGCAACCGCTCCCCTTCCTCGTTCCGGGCCGCCACCGCGCCCACCCGGCGCAGCAGATCGCGCCAGTGCCGGCCCTCCACCCACGCCTGCTCTGGCCCAAGGTCGCTGACCACGTACGGCTGAGCGGTCAGACGCACCTCCTCGGGACCGGGAACGGTCTGTCGCAGACGGATACGGGCCAGGTCGGCGCTCGAACTGTCGTACAGCACATGGAAGGAGAGCGCCGAGCACGATACCCCAGGCACCCGCTCCTTGACCTGCTTGGCCTCCTTGGTCATCAGGTCGTAGGCGAGAGTGTGGGCGACGGCGAACGGGAAGTGCGCCTTGACGATCGCCACCCCCGCGCAGGCCGACAGCCCCGGCCCCTTCCTTCTACGTGCCAGCGCGTCGGCGATCTGCGGGGAACGGGCCGTGTAGCGTTCGAACGCACGGAGATACGCGGCGGTGAACGGCAGCGCCCACGCGCCTTCGCAGATCGCCACCAGGTCGTCGCCCCCCAGGATCAGCGGCAGCACCGGTACCGGCCCCTCGGCCTCCTGCCCTAGGCCCGCCCCTTGCCCGCGCAGGCCGTTCACCGCCTCCGTGAACGCCGCCCGTGCGGCGTCCTGCACGGCCGCGGAGAACGAACGGAGAGTGTCGGCATAGCAGCGGTTGCCGGGATCGGTGACGCAGGCGTCCAGACAGCCGAAAACATCCCCGAGGCCGTTGCCGTCCGCGTAGACGACACCCACCCACTCCGCCTTCTCCGCCAGATGCCGTACGACACTCTTGAGCGCCTGCGGCTCGATACCCGCCAACGCCGCGAGCCGGCCCAGCCCATCACCCTCGTCCACCTTGCCGTACGCCCGCAACTTGGCGAGGCTCTCCGCCGAACGCGGCTCCCGCTCACCAGGATGCAGACGACTGAGAGAGGCGGCGGGCAGTCCGGTGGAGGCACACTCGTCGACCATCGGCAGCCGCAGGAACCGGGCGTCCGGACCCGGCAGAGAAGTACGGACCGGCTCCAGCTCACTCTGGGCCTCACGCAACGCCTCGTGCAGCGCACCGGGCACGTCCCAGTCGAAAGGCTCCCCGACTACCCCGGTCACCTCCAGCCCCGGGGCCTGCCGCAGCGCCGCCAGCGTCACATCGGCCACCAGAACACGCGCCTGCTCCGCACTCCGCACCAGGATCTTGGCGGTGCCGGCGCCGGTCTCCAGCACCTCGACCGGGTGCGTCTCGATCCGCCACTCCTTGGTGAAACCCGGGTGAAGACGCTCCAACGCCTCACCCACCCACCGCCGGTCGAGATACGTGATCAACTCGGAGGCGCCCGCGATCTCCCGGCGCTTGTTAGTCACGGAGAGAAAACGTGTGATGTTCCACGCCTCCAGCACCACCAAGTGCACGGACGCGACCTCGACCATGTGAACTGCTCCCCCGTTGCCCACCCCCGGCACTTCGTCAGTTCACACAACTACCTCACACACTTGCGGAGTTGCAAGCAGCCATAACGTCCTTCACCAGAACGCGTGGAACGTGCCGCAACAGCGACCGCAACGAACGTCTGGTACACCCTTCCACGAACCAGCCAGCCCGTGACCGTCCACGGCCTCACCGGATGAACCCGGTCAAGATCACTCCACGCAAAGACCTTATTCGGCGGGGTGGTGGCGTCGAAGACGATCTCCCAGGCCCGCGGGCCAAAGGGGACACGGTCCCCGCCGATGGGCCACGTTCCTTGGCCTCGCTCCTCGGGTTTGGGGGCGAAGCGGGTCGACAGCCGGGCGCAGGGGCTCCTCCTGCAGCAGTTACCCGACCTGAGCGAGGAGGACGTACGCCGCGCGACAGAGGGATGTGTGAGCGAGGAGATCCTCGACGACGACGGCGACATGGCGGTCCGCAAGGTGACGTACGACTTCCCCGACGATCGTTCCTGTGTGCTGTGGTCCGTGGCTACATTCACCGGCTCGGCGGCCGGCGGGACTTCGACGTTGTGCGGGATGATCTCTACACCGATGAGGCCGAGGCGACGGCGGCGTGGAACCGGGAGGGCTGACGTGGCCGACAGCGGAACCACGGTGCCCGCAGTGCCAGACGGTGCGGACGTGCACCGGTCTTGGAGGCGCGTCCTGACCGGCCTGAGCGAGCAAGCCGAGGGCAATGCCGCGGTGCTCGGGCCCGAGGTGGGGCACGGGGCTGTCGTCGAGACGGTGCCCGGGGTGCTGCTCCTGGTCGTGGACCAGCACGTCACCGGCTGGGGCGAGGCGTATCGCACGGGCGAGCCGTACCCGCTGACAGACGCCGCGGTGATGCTGCACCTGGTCCAGGAGGACGGGTTGCTCAGGAGGCTGTGGGCCCGGCACTTCAAGAGAGCGAAGGGCGCGTTCGGCTCCGCTGGCCTGGCGCAGCTCCGCAAGCACCTGGCCGTGCACCCCCGGTCGAGGAGCTGTTGTTGGACATCATCGACCCGGGCCCCGGCCGTCCGAACTTTCGGGCCGGCCCGTGCCGGTGGTGCGCGGCCGTGTTGCAGAAGGGCCAGGGCGTCCTCGTCGGCCGCAGCGAGGACGCCCAGGTCGAGCACCGCCGCAAGTGCCCGTCCGTGCCCGCTCAGCCCGGTACGTACTGCGTCCGGTGCGGCGGGTCGGTCGCGCCCGGGTCCGCCCGCCTGGTCGTTGTCCGGGAGGGCGTGGGCCGCCGCGAGGCCCAACACACGGGCCGGTGCGAGGAGCACCTGTCGTTCGAGGAGTACGAGGAGCGGGCGGCGCAGAGGCGGGCCGCCGAACAGGAGCAGCGCGCCGCGGAGAAGGCCGCGGCCGTGAAGAAGACGCGGCGGAGTGTGGCGGCCGCGGAGAAGCGTCGGACGGCCCGCGAGGAGAAGGAGCGGGCCGCCCGGGCGGCAGTAGGCAGTGGAGTTGGCCGGGTCCGCGAGCTTCTTCATGAGCGGGAGAGTGACCTTCGAGCAGGGGATTGGGCCGGTTGGGCGTCCGCTATGTTGATGGCCCAGGTCAGCGCGAGCAGGATGGGCGGGAGACTCCCGGCTGCAGCTCCGCGACGAGCGCCCCTGATGAGCTTGGCCAGGACGTCGAGGTCCTCGTCCACTCACGTGAGCCGTCGGCCGCCTGCCTGCCCGCTGGCCGGTTGGGTGCGGCCGAAGGCCTACAGAGCTGGTACGTGGCCGACGTGGTACGGGCGGCCGGGTTCAAGGTCGAGGGCGAGAAGCCGTACGAACTCGACTGCGATGTCGAAGGAGGCATGGGAGCCTACTCCCACGCCAGCGGCGAGGTCGCCGTGCGGTTGTTCGGGCACAAGCGCGTGCTGGTCATCTGCAGCGGTGGCGTCCTTGGTGAGGTACATGGTGACGCCGGTGGAGACGATGTCCGCTGGTCGGCCGGGATCGAAGCCGGCAGTGGACAGCTGCTCGGGCCAGGACGCGCCGCCCTCGAAGTCGACCGGCACCAGGTGCAGCCAGTCGGGGATGCCGTAGCCGAGTTCACACTGCGGTGTTGTCCGGTGTCTCTATCTGCTCGTGGGCCATGGTGTTCCCCCTTCGTCACGGTCAGTTCTTGGTGGGAGCCTGGAGGCTCCACAGGCGCCCGTCGGGGTCGCGGACGGTCATCTCCTTGGTCCCGTAATGGGTGTCCTCGAACGGCGTGACCACCTCGAGACGGGATCAGGACGCACGCGTCTGCGTCCGGCACCTTCAGCACGATCTGCGTCCGGGGCTCTTGGTCCTCGGCAACCTCGGCGATGAACACGTAGGGACCGTTGCCGTTGCGGAGCTGGCCGGAGTTGTGGTCCGTCGCAAACTCCCGCTCGTAGCCCAGCTCCTGGAAGAACTTCGCCGCCGGGCTCGTATCAGTCGGGGGCCCCTGGGCGTTGCGCTGTGACGCTACGGGTATCGGCTTCCGCACTGCTCCACTGGGACAGCAGGCGCAAGGAGGTCTCGGACGGGCTACCGGGTTCGGTGCCGTAGACGAAGAGGATCTGGTCCGGGTCGTCTCCGGGGGTGAGGGCCTGGTAGGTAACGGTGAGGTCGCCGACGAGCGGGTGGCGGTAGTCCTTGGTGCCGGTCGTGCGCCTGTGGACCTTGTTGTCCGACCAGAAGCGACGGAATTCCTCGCTGCGTATGGACAGGTCACCGACCAGGGCGCTCAGAGCCGGGTCGTCCGGGTGGCGGCCCGCTTCGAGGCGGAGCATAGCGGCGGTGTCCGCGGCGACGCGGTTCCAGTCCCGGTACAGCTCGCGCGCGTGCGGGTCGAGGAAGACGAAGCGGGCCTGGTTCCGCTCGGCCGCGGGGAGCGCCCGGAAATCGGTGATCAGCCGTCCGGCCAACTGATTGTGGGCCAGCACGTCGAGGCGCCGCCCGAGGACGAAGCCCGGGCGGCAGGTCTGCTGGAGGGTCTCCAGCAGGTCCCAGGTGGCGGCGTGGACCCGCTGGGGGCGGGGACGTCGGCGGGCGGGCCCGGGCCGGCGCCGGGCGAGGACGTGCAGATGGCTGCGCTCCGCGTCGTCCAGGTGCAGGGCGGTGGCGAGTGCGTCGAGGACCTCTGCGGAGGCGCTGCGGCTGCGGCCTTGTTCGAGGCGCGTGTAGTAGTCCACGCTCACCCCGGCCAGCCGGGCGAGTTCCTCCCGGCGCAGGCCGGATACCCGGCGCCGGCCCAGGCTGGGGTCGTCGAGCCCGGCTTCCTGCGGGGTGAGGCGGGAGCGGGCAGAGCGGAGGAACTCCGCCATCGGTGTGCTGTCGGGGTGCTCAGGGTCCATCTGTCCAGGATCGCGCAGCCGCCGACGATCCGACAGCAAGAGGGTGGCCCACTTTGTCCCCCGATACGG
Source organism: Streptomyces sp. NBC_01635 (assembly GCF_045209715.1). Classification (NCBI taxonomy): domain Bacteria; kingdom Bacillati; phylum Actinomycetota; class Actinomycetes; order Kitasatosporales; family Streptomycetaceae; genus Streptomyces; species Streptomyces sp. NBC_01635. Next base: position 8,927,967 of record NZ_CP109277.1, read on the forward strand.
CGGGCCATTCTGCGGCCTCTCTTGCCTTCTCGGAGCTGGTTCAGTGGAAGCCGGGCCTCGCCGCCGGAAGCGGCGGTCCGGGGCACTTCGTGAACACACAAGGTGGAGGCATCTCATGTCGACGTGGTTCATCACCGGCGCATCCCGCGGACTGGGACTGGAAATCGCGCGGGCCGCGCTCCGCAACGGCGACACGGTCGTGGCCGCCGCTCGGAACCCGCGGAACCTGCCGGACGACCTGCGCCAGTCCGACCGGGTCCTCGGCGTCACCCTCGACGTCACCCGTACCGAAGACATCACGGGCGCCGTCGAGATGGCCGTGCGCCACTTCGGCGGCATCGACGTCCTCGTCAACAACGCGGGCCGTGGCCTGCTCGGAGCACTGGAGGAGATCACCGACTCCGAAACACGCTCCCTGTTCGACCTCAACGTCTTCGGGCTGATCAACATGACCCGCGCCGTCCTGCCCGTCATGCGAGCAGCCGGAGCGGGCAAGATCGTGCACATCGGCTCCCGCGGCGGATTCGAGGGGGAGCCCGGAGTGAGCATGTACAACGCCTCGAAGTTCGCGGTGGCCGGCATCAGCGAGGCGCTCGCGGGCGAGATGGCGCCGTTCGGGATCCAGAGCATGGTCGTGGAACCCGGCGTCTTCCGCACCGACTTCCTCGACACCCGTTCCCTGTCGACCGCGGCCCAGCGCATGCCCGCCTACTACGGCACACCCGCCCACGCCACCCTGGACTGGAGGGAAACCGCCAACCACACGCAGCTCGGGGACCCCGTCAAGGGCGCCGCCCTGATCTACGAGGTCACCAGCGAGGACAAGCTCCCAGGGCATCTGGCCCTGGGCCGCGACGCGATCGAACGCCAGCTGGTCAAGATCCGCAGCCTTCAGGACGACCTTGCGGCCTGGCAGGACAAGTCCGCCGCCACAGCCTGCGACGACGCCTTGTGACCACCCCGGCCGATCCCAGAGAAGAACAGGAAGGACCCCTAGCCATGACATCCCTGCTCACCGGGCGACCGCTGGACGGCCGCGTGGCTGTCGTCACCGGCGCCTCCAGCGGAATGGGTGCGGCTACCGCACGCCGCCTCGCCGAACTCGGCGCCGCTGTCGCCGTCGTCGCACGTCGACAGGAGAAGCTCTCAGCCCTCACCGCGGATATCGCCTCGGCCGGCGGAAAGGCCGTATGCCTGCCCGTCGACGTCACTGATCGAGCAGCCGTCCGTACGGCCGCCGACCAAGTGCGGGACGCACTGGGACCGGCGGACCTCGTGTTCAACAACGCGGGCGTCCAGCTGATCTCCGCCATCGACGAGCTCAAGGTCGACGACTGGCAGCGGCAGATCGATCTCAACGTCACGGGAGTGATGAATGTGATCGCTGCCTTCCTCCCGCACCTGACCGCCACAGCCGAGCGTGGAAAGCCCGCCGACCTGATCAACACCTCCTCCATCGCGGCGACCCGCATCCTGGAGAAGTTCTCGATCTACTCGGGTACCAAGGCGTACATCAGCCACCTCACCCGTCTCATCCGGGTCGAACTGGGCCGGAAGAACGTGCGCGTAAGCGCCATCGAGCCGGGCATGGTCGACACCGAACTACCCGACCACGTCACGGACCCCGACGCCAGCGCCCTGATGGCCGGCCTGCTCCGCGACATCGAGTGCCTGCGCAGCACCGACATCGCCGAAACCGTTGCCTTCATCGCCGCCCTTCCCCGACACGTCAACATCAGCGAGCTGACCGTCCTGCCCACGGCCCAGCCCGTCTAGCGCAACAAACAGGCGGCGTGCGTGTGCTGCTGGGCCGCCCCCGGGCTCACACCGGTCGGGGCACGGCGGTCATGCGTTCTGGTCAACGGGACTCGGCCTCCGAGTGTGCAGAGGCTGAGTCCCGTGGCCTGCCGGCTCCCGGCGTCCACTCGTCGTCCGCGACGCCCAACCGCTCGGCGAGGCCGCCGACCACCTCCGCCCGCCCGTCCGTCGGATCGTCCAGGAACAACCCGGGGACCGCACCGCAGGTCAACGCTCTCAAGCCCGCCAAGGGCTCGGCGCCGGTTTTCGCTCCGACGTTCCTCACCCCCCTGTCGTCGGTGACTGCTGCGACTTCTCATCTCGATGGCACCGGCAATTCTTATCTGAGTGTCACTGAGGTTTTCTCAACGATGGTCACTTCCAGATTCCGTTGAGGACGAGGGCGGCGCGGGCGATGTCGCCGATCCGGCTGGGGCTGAGGGTGACGTGCTGCAGCGTGCGCCAGCGCTGCTTGAGCTCGGCAGCGGTGCGCTCGCCCAGGGCCCGAACGCTCCGCACGAGGGTGTTGAAGGCACGGGTGTCCGCGCAAAGTGCCTGCTCGGACTGGTTGTTGGGGCGGCGGACGGGAATGAGGATGCCGATGCCGGCGCCGATGTAGCCCTTGTCGGCCAGGGTCGGCAGCCCGTCGGCCGCCGCCTTGTAGAGGGCGGGCAGGGCGTGGATGCGGGCGGCGGTGACGTCGGGGGTGGAGCCGGGTTCGACGTCGGAGACCCACAGCGGGGTGCCGTCCGGAGCGGCCAGGAACTGCACGTTGCCGCCGAACGCCTTGTGTTTCTGGCTGAACCACCAGTCGTTGCCGTTGTCGCGGACGCCGGCGAGGCGGTCCGATTCGATCAGTGTGCCGTCGAGGATCACGTGGGTCATCCCCGCGCGTCGGCAGTGGTCCAGGACCGCGTGCAGGTCCGGGGCCTGGGCGGCGAGGACGTCGATGCCCTCGTGCAGGTAGCGGTAGCCGGTGGCCTGAGAGACGCCCGCGTCGCGGGCCAGGCAGTGCACGCAGCCGCGTTCGCGGAACCAACGCAGCACCAGCACGGCCTGGCGGAACGGGCCGAGCGCCCGGCTGCCTCGCGGAGTGCCGATTCGGCGGCGGTGGGCGGCGAGCAGACGCGAGAGGTGGTCCACGACGTGGCGCGGGACATCGAGCGTGGCAACATAGGTGACCAACGTGAAGCCTCTGGTGGTTACGGACATGATCTTGTGGTGAGACCTGTCCTACCAGGGGCTTTACGTCTGTCCACGGCCGGGCCCAGTCCGTCCGGCCTGCTCACGCATGGAGCGGTTCATGCCGCTTCGCGTAGATCATTTCGCTGAGAAAACGTCACTGAGCCTCTTTCATCCTGTGCTGGCGGGTGAAATGGGCTGGTCAGCGGGTGTGGTGACGAGGCAGGGCCCCTCGTCGTTGGCGTGGTGATTCCACTCAGCACACCGGCGACCGAAGGGGCCCTGTTGGTTCCGTATCCTGCCACGCTCGACGTCCCGCGCGAGCTCGTCGAGCATGTTGCCTGGCTGCTGTACGAGCACCGCCGGACCCGCAACACCCGCTGGCGCAAGCTCGGCTGCTTCGACCAGGCGCTGCTCACGCTGGTCCACCTGCGCAAGAACGAGACGTTCGCCCAGCTCGGCGTCGGGTTCGGGATATCGCAGGCCACCGCCTGGCGCTACGTCGACGAGGCCCTGGAGGTGCTGGCTTCCTGGGCCCCAGGCCTTCATGAAGCCCTCACCGGCCTCGGTGAGGGCGACCACGTCATCGTTGACGGCACCTTGAGCTTCTTCGAGTTGGCCACCGATCGGGTGATGGGCCGTGAAGCGCAACGAGCGAGGCCCTCGGGCTGTTGATCGAGATGTCTGACGTCTCAATCACATTGCTCGGGGGCCTCGTTGGTCATCCATCCTGCCGCACTCGACCTGCCCCACGCACTCGTGGAGTGGGTCACCATGCTGATCGTCACCCGTGAGGGCGACCGACGCTGCAAGCTCCGTCCGTCCCAGCGCGCGATGGTGGCACTGGTGTACCTGCGCGAGCACACCACACTTGCGAAGATCGCCGCCGGGTTCGGGATCAGCGAGTCCACCGCCCACGCCTACACCAGCGCGGTCGTCGACCTGCTCGCCGAACGTGCACCGGGCCTGCTGAAGGTTCTGCGCGAGGCCGACCCGGACTTCGTCCTGCTGGACGGCACCCTTGCCGAGTGCGACCGGGTCGGCGACGCACGCGCGGACTACTTCCACAAGCACCGCCGGCACGGGGTGAACGTGCAGGTGGTCACCGATCCGGACGGCCGGCTGCTGTGGCTCTCACCCGCGCTGTCGGGCCGGGCGCACGACCTGACCGCCGCCCGCACCCGCCGGATCATCCGGATCTGCGAACGCCAAGGCGTTCCCATCCTGGCCGGTCTCGCCTACCGGGGCGGCGGTCCCTGGCTGACCACGGGCATCAAACGCAGGCCCCTGCAGGAACTCACCCCCACCGAGAGGACCGTCAACCGGGCCCTGGCCGCAGCGCGGGCGCCGGTCGAACGCGGCGTCGCCCGCCTGAAGTCCTGGCGGATCTTCCGCAGATCCCGGTGCAGCCCCAACCGCATGATGTCAATCGCCAAAGCCGTCCTCACCCTGGAGCGGCAACGCTGAAGAAGCTCACTGTTCGCGCGGTGTCTGCCAGCGGCTGGGCCAGCACGCGCATGCGTACACCTCGAGCTGGCACGTCACCAGTCTTGCAGCACAAAGATCGCGCCAGCCTCGCCTAAGTTTCAGCGTCATGGATCAGCGGAAGTGATACTCGATCTGCCGCATGCCCGCACGCGATCACGGCACGGGCGGGAAGCGGCCACGCTGGAGAACGAGGGGGAGCCAGTGTCCGCGACGGAACGCGAACTGCACGAGCAGCACCGGACCATGACCACGGACCTGGCCGCCCAGCACGGCCGCGTCAAGGCATTCGACCCCGATAACGCGGAGTTCGACGGCCAGTACACCGCGCTGGTGGAACGCGCGGAGGAACTGCTGGCGTTCGAGCAGCAGTTGCCGGCCAGGCTGGCGGAGCCGCAGCGGCTGCGGAGTGCAAGCATCGTGCGTTGGGCGTGGCGAGCCCAGACCGCCTTGGCCGCGGCGCTCATCATCGCCGCGCTCGCCCTTGGCCACACCGGGTGGTGGCTCGTGCTTCTCATACCTCACCTGCTGGCGACGCTGATGGGCTGGTCGATCACGGTGACCGCCCAGCGTCACCGGCAGCAGCGCGCCATCGCACTCGTGCTCCAGGCCCAGGGTGTCCTGGTCGTCCTCGTGGTTCTCGGGATGCTCTCCCCCTGGTGGGTCATCGCCGTTGTTCTCGGCTGGCTCGGCATCGGGGCGTTCTCGCAAGACGGGCCCGCAGGCCAGGGGGTTAAAAAGTGATGGAGGACCTGGATCGCCGGCTTCGGGACACCGACCACCGCCTACATGACATGGACAGCCGTCTCGACGATCTCGAGACCGACCATCAGAGCCTGAGCCGGAAGTTCGGCTACACCGAAGACCTTGACTACGAACTGCGCGACATCCGCGGCGACGTCTCCGAGTGCGACGACAGGATTGACAAGGCCGAAGAGGAACTCGGCGACCGCATCGCAGACACAGAGCAGGCCATCAAGCGCCTCACGCAGCACGTGCGGCTGCTCGACGGCCAGATCAAGGTGGCCCACGGCGTGCCTGCGACGGACCTGGACACCTTCACCGCGGACCAGCGTGCCCTCGCCCACACCATGGAACGGGGCTGGACCGCCCGGAGCTTGCTCCTTGGCGACCACGACCGCGTCACCCACCAGGTGCGGGTGCGGCATCACCGGGACACCGCGGCCAAGCACCGGACGGCGCTCGCCGCGGTCGTCAAGACCGTCGGTGGTTTCACCGCCAGCCGTTACGGCACCACCGACCACTCCCAGGCCGCGGATCGGCTCCGAACGGCCATCGCCGAGGAAAAGAGACTGCGCCAGGACCTCACCCGGCAGGCACCCGGGGCCGAGGAGTCTGCGAACGTCCTGACCAACGATGCTGCGACCCGCGCCGACAAGCAGCCGGTGATAGCGGCCGGCGACCGGGCTGACACACGCCTCACAATGGCCCTGCGCAGCCGCTTGGCCGACGCCATCAGCAGCCGCTCGCTCCTGCCCGCCTGGTTCGTCACCGTCCTCGGAGCAGCCCCGCCCGCCCGGGCTACGGAACAGTGGCTGGAGACCGCTACCCGCGTCTTGCTGTATCGCCTCACCTACGACATCACCGACCCGGTCGTCGCCCTCGGCCCCGAGCCGTCAGACACCAACCGGCACCGCCGCAACTGGCACAACGAGCTACGCAAAGACCTGCACCGCTGGTAAATGGCTCTCTCCACACGCCAAAGGTGATCATGTTTCGTGGCGTCACCTTGCCGTACCCATCGAAGGACTACTAAGGGGCTCTTCCCTTACGTCAAGAAAGCCATGACCGACACGCTCGTGACTACTTGGTCACCACGCCGGCCAGAAGCTTCGCCGTGCCTTCGGGTGCCTCCACAGGGAAGTGGTGGCTGCCCAGATCGACGAGCACGAGGTCGTAGCGGTCCCCGTAGCGGTCGACCGCTTCTTGCGTCACCAGGTCACGTATCGCGAACACGGTGATCGGCTGTTGTGTCTCGCGTAGCGTCGCGTCCATGTCCCAGTGGACCAGCCCTTCGATGGAACGCAGACCCGCGGGCTGCCGCACCGCGGCCATCTTCTCGAAGTACGACTCCTTGAGGCCTGTGTCGGTTCCTGCCGGCGAACCTGCCTCGACGAGGGCCCGCACGCCTCCGGCGAAGTCCTCACGGAACATATGCAGCATCCCGTCGGTCTGTTCTTCGCTCAGCGCCGGGAACAGGGACAGGTAGTGCAGCGCGTCGAGTGCGACGACGTGCGAGACCGTGTCAGGGAGCAGTCGGCCGACTTCGACGGCGACCGCCCCGCCGAGGGAGTGCCCGGCCACGGTGCACGTGTCCACCGACTCGGCTTCCAGCACTGCCGCCACGTCGCGAGCGAACTCCTCCATGGTCCAGACGTTCCGCGTCGACCGTGACTCGCCATGCTCAGCGAGGTCGATCGCGAGAACGTGGTAGCCCTCGGGCAGATGGTCGGTCACCGCGTCGAAGTCGCTGCGGTCGCACGCCCACCCGTGGATGAGAGCCAGAGTCGGTCCTCCGGCCGGACCGCTGGCCGTGTACCGGATCGTCGTGTGGTCCGATCGCTGAACCTCAAGGTTTTTCCTCCTGCTTGCAGTGGTCACGGGGTCCCCTTGTCACGCATCGTGGAACGCTGTAATGGTCGGTGTGATGGAAATGGAGGTCGCTGGGTCCTCTGTCGCCGGCCGGCGCCTCACCTGCACGTTGCCACGGCTCCACGGCGCTGCGCCCGTATCTGGTTCAGGCGCAGGACGAGGGCGGAGAAAGTGATCACCGAGATCGCCAGCGCGTAGATCACGGCGGCGATTCTCAGCCCCAGGGCGGTGACGGCGATTCCTCCGAGTACGGCGGGCACGCTGTTCCCGAGATAGCTGATGACGTTCGCCAGGGCGAAGACCGCACTGCGCTCGTGCGGCTTGGCGATCCGGGCGAAGGTGCCGAACGTCGCCAGCACCGATGCGCCGAAGCCGAGACCCGCGACGACGGTGCCGACAGCGGAAAGCCAGCCGAGGCCCTCCACCGTCCCGGCAAGCGATATCAGGGTGCCGAGCCCGAGCAGTGCGGACGAGGGGGCCAGCAGCGAGGACGCGGACCGGGAGCGGAGCAGGAAGATTGCGAGCGCTCCGGTGCCCGCCAAGAGTGTCACGACGACGCCGCCGACCAGATGGCTGTGCAGCCCCAACAACTCGGCCGCGACGGAAGGGCCGAGCGAGAGGTACATCCCAGCCAGTGCCCAGGTGGCGATCATCGCCGGCACCACCGGGACGATGTCCGCGCGCAGGTGCCCTGGCATGGCGACCCGCGGGCGGAGGGAGGCGACGGCTCCCGGCCGACGGGGAGATGTCTCCGGCATGAGGGCGACGACCACCGCCGCCAGTACCATTCCGCCGAACAGCAGTGCGTAGACCAGCCGGGTCGGGGCGGGACCGAACTCCACCAGCACACCGGAGCCGAGAGCACCAAGAGCGAGCCCGGTCGGGGGAGCCACCGAGGTGACGACGCCTGCACGCCCGAGGGCATGCGGCGGCTCAAGATCGACAATGGCGGCACTCAGGGCGGGCGTCGCCACCCCAGTCGCGATGCCCTGCAGCACCCGGGCGGCGGACAAGACGAACACGTCCCCGGCCACATAGAACAGGACGAGCGCGACCATCTCTAGTCCGATCGCCAAGGCGAGCACCGGCCGGCGGCCGAGATGGTCCGACAGCGAGCCGACGACGAGTAACGAGCCCAACAGGCCGACCACGTAGAGGGCGAAGACGACGGTCAGTACCCACGCCGTGAACTTCCATTGCTGCTGATAGATCACGTAGAGCGGGGAAGGTGCGCTGGAAGCGGCTAAGAAGAGGACAAAGGCAGCGGTCACGCAGGGGGAGGGATCCTTCCACCGTGCGCGTTGCGGACCGCCGACGAGCGGTGCGGCGGTGCCGACAGACTCAACTGACATACGAGGGCCTCGCAGTGATCTTTGCGTTAGCGGCTTCAAGGTAACATAAAGGCAGCGATCACTGCATTTAAAAGGCAATGATCAGTGCGATACTGATCACATGTCCGCTACGACTTCCCCTCTGCCCCGCACCGGCAGCCGACCCGGCGGCCGGTCCGCCCGCATCCGTGCGGCTGTCCACCGCGCGGTCGAGGAACTACTCGCCGACGAGACCGGCGAACTGCTGACAATCCCGGTCGTGGCCGCCCGCGCGGGCGTGCACGCCACCACGGTCTACCGCCGTTGGGGCTCAGTGGGGGAACTGCTCACCGATGTCGCGACCAGCCGCTTCTCCGGCGACATAGTGGTCCCAGACACCGGAAGCCTCCGTGAGGACCTGGAACGCTACGCCTCCGACCTCGCCAAGGACCTCAACGACCCGGACACCCTCCCCCTCGTACGCGCCACCATCGGCACAGCCGGCGGACAAGGCGCCAGCGCATGCACCAGAGAGCGCAGGCAACAGCTCCAGGCCATACTCGAACGGGAACAGGCCCGGGGCCATCAGATCCCGACCGTCGAACGCGTCATGGATGCCGTGCTCGCCCCCCTCTACTACAGGGCTGTCTTCACCGACCAGGCGCTCACCCCCGAATGGGCACGCACCCTCGTGTCACACCTGCTGCCGGACTGATGGAGTACTCAACACCACCAGTCGCAGACCGCCGAACACACCCGCTGGACGAGCGGATGCCGCAGCGCCGGAGTGAGCGCGGCGGTCCCCAGGGTGACGGCGCTCGTCACCGCGCCGACGGCGGGCAGCACCACCAGCGGGTCGAGCCGGGGACATGCCGTCAGAGAATCGCCCGTCCACAGCGAGCCGAAGCCCGGCCTTTCGGCCTGCCGGGCGAATCCGAGCAGGGGAGAGCAGCGAAGCGGCCGAGAATCGCCTGTTCACGGGTCGGCAGCAGGACGCCGAACCGGGTCGGTGAGGGAACAGCCATCGCAGACCTCTCTGCTCGGGAGCACGAAAACCCTGCACCACGGAAACGCTCCCGAGGATCTCAACACCACCCCCTGACACCCGACTGACCCGCGCCTGAGCCATGCCGAACTCATCAACCAGGTTGTCGTGATCTGCCGCAGCGAAGGTTGAGCGTTGTCATCGAAGGTTGAGCGATCGTTTAGGGCTGTTCGCGGTAGTCGACGGGATCGTGAAGAACGCCAGTGCCGCGAGGGCCGCCACACTCGCTGCGAGCGCCAAGGTGCCTGGAAGGGACCAAACCGCGATCGGTCCGGCAACTACTGCCCCCAAAGCGAATCCGGTGATCTTCAGGCTGGCGCCGGTGGTGAAGATCTGGCCGCGCAGGCGTTCTGGGGCCTCCCGGTGACGGATGGCGAATAAGGCGGCCAGTTGAGGTCCGTCCCCGATCCCCACTATGGCTGCGGCCACGATGAGCACGACGGGTTGACTCCATGTTGCCAGCGCCAGCGCGACAGCCTGGACGAGGGCACTGGCCCAGATGATCGTGTCGGGGGCCACCGAACGCGGGAACCGGGCGAGTACAGCGTTAGCCACCAGTGCGGAGACCGCCGTGCAGGAGAGCAGCATCGCGCCGCGACCGGCTCCACCTAGAGCACGCTCGCCCAGGAGCGGGACGCACGCCGTCAGCATGCCCTGAGCGATACAGGCAATGACCGAAGTGAGGGTCGCTCGAGCCAAGGCCGGCTTTCCGACGATGATCCGCATTCCGGCAGCAAGGTCGCTGATCAGCGGGGTTGTTTGAGCGCCGCCCCGAGCCCGATCGGGACGGGTGGGCAGCATCCACGCGGCGGGCAGCGCCAGCGTGATGAGCGTCGCGGAGACCACCACGGCTGTTGGGGCTCCCAGCATCTCTGCCATACCTCCAGCGAGAGCCGGACCGGCCAGACTCGCCACGCTGAACGTCATGGAATCGAACGCGTTCGCCCGGAGCAGGCGGTCGTCATGCACCACTCGGGGCAGTTGGGAGGTCCATCCGCCCGACAGGGCCGGCCCCAGCAGCCCCGTCACCACGGCGATCAGGACGGTGACAGTGAACGGCAACCGGCTGAGGCCCACGAGAATTGTCCCCAGCCCCGCCGCATAGATGACGAGGGCTCCAGCCAGCAAGCGTCCCGGCCGTGCTGCCCTGTCGAGGAGCACCCCGAGCACCGGCCCGCCTACCGCGGCGGAGATCGTTATGCCCGCGAGCAGCGTCGACGCGTCGGTGGCCGATCCGGCCAGGGCGAACCCTGCCAGCATCAGCGCCGGTCCTGACATCTCATCCCCGGCACGGGCTGCCACGGCTCCGGCTAGATATGAGGGGAGTGAGTAACGCTTTTTCATTGGCAAGACGTTACGGAGGTAACCCAAAACTCAGCAAGATGCGTTACATTCCTTCGGTGTCCTCCAACAGCGACGACTGGTCCAGCCGGCACTCCGTGCTGACCACGGCGCGGCGGACCGCCGCCCTGATCAATGCTCTTGCTGACGACCGCCCAGACCTGGCTGAGGTCGCTGACGTGCTCCGCACCTACGGCGAGACAGACCCCCTCGACCTCACCACCCGCGATGTCGCCGGGATGCGCGCAGCCGCCGCCCTGCTGCGGCAAGTCTTTGCCGCCGAGCATGCCGATGACGCCGCAGCCACTCTCAACCGCCTTCTGCAGGAACACACCGGCCCGCTCCGCCTGACCTCGCACGGCGGCAGCACCCCCTGGCATCCTCACCTCGACCACGACGACAACGCGCCCTGGGATGAGTGGCTCCTCGCTTCGTCGTGCATGGCTCTGACCGTCCTCGTCTGGGACCGTCAGTGCCCGCCGGGCAGGATTTGCGCATCACCCAGCTGCCAGAACGTTTTCATCACCCAGGGCAGCGGCCCGGAACGCCGCTACTGCTCCCGCCGATGCGCAACCCGAGAACGAGTCGCAGCCCATCGGCGCTCGCACTCCGCCGGCCAGCAGCCGAGCGGAATCAAGTAGGGCGCGCAGGAGCAAAATCGACCACTCGAAATTCGATGACCATCACTCAAACTTCGCTGCAACCGATCATGCGCCGCCGAACGTCGGGCTGAACGACCCGCACCAGGGACTCGCTAGGGCCAGCTATCGATCCTCGCAACCCGCCGACCTCGTCGACGCCCGAGGGCCCGGGGCCATCTATCGATCGAAGTCACACGTGTGACGTTGATCGGTAGTCGGCGAGCCATGGTCTGGCGACTGTGAGTTGTGGTCGTGTACGGAGATACGCGGCGGCTCGGGCTTGCCCCGGTCCCGGTGCAAGCCATGCGTGGCCCGTGGCGAACGGACAGCCGCCGCGGACCACGCATGCGACCCTGCCGGTCGCGCCGGCACGCCGTACGTCAGCGCCGTGCGTCCTCCGAGGCGTCCAGGAGTGGCAGACCGGCCGCGTACCGGCGCAGGTATCCCGCGGTGGGAGTGTCCGCGCCGGCGACGGTGTCGGGGGTGCCCTGCGCGACCACTGCGCCTCCGTTGGGGCCGGCTCCCGGTCCGAGGTCGATCACCCAATCCGCGGACGCGGCGACGGGGATGTCGTGTTCGGCCACGACGACGGTGTTGCCGGAGTCGAGCAGCATGTCGAGCGCGTCGACGACCCGCTGGATATCGGACGGGTGCAGGCCCGAGACGGGTTCATCGAGGATGACGAGGCCGGCCTTGCGGCTCGCCGCGCCGCGCTGGATCGCGGACGCGAGTTTGAGGCGCTGGGCCTCGCCGCCGGACAGCTCGGTGGCGCTCTGGCCGAGTCGGAGGTAGCCGAGCCCGACCCGGTCGAGCGCAGTGAGGGTCTCCGCGAGCTGCCGGGGTTCGGTGAAGACCTCCCCGGCCTCGGCGACGGTCAGGTCCAGCACCTGGTCGACGGACAGCCCCTGGTAGGTGACCTCCAGGGCCTCGGGTCCGTAGCGCCGGCCGTCGCACGTGTCGCACACCACCCACATGTCGGGGAGGAAGTGCATGTCGACGAGCCTGCGGCCGTAGCCGGTGCAGGTCTCGCAGCGGCCGCCGGTGGTGTTGAAGCTGAACCAGGAGGCGTCGACGCCGCGCGCGCGTGCCGTATCGGTGGCGGCGAACAGTTTGCGGACGATGTCGAACGCCTTGCTGTACGTGGCCGGGTTGGATCGCGGCGTGCGCCCGAGGGGTTCCTGGTCGACCACGGCGACCCAGCCGAATCCGTCGAGTCCGGTCACCTCGCGCACGGTGTCGGCGGCCGTGCCTTTGAGGGCGGCCGCCGCGCCCGCGGCGAGTGCGCCCAGGACGCTGCTCTTGCCGCTGCCGCTGACCCCGGTCAGGCAGGTGAGCCGCCCGGCAGGGAGGCGCAGCAGCTCCGCGGCCGTGTTGTGGGCGCGCAGGCCGTGCAGTTCCACCCAGTCGGCGTCATCGCGGACCGGGCGGGGGGTACGGCGCAGCCGCGGCCCGTTGCCGGCCAGGTAGCGGCCAGTGGCCGAGGTGGGGTTGGCGGCGGCCAGGGCGGGTGAGCCAGAGACCAGGACCTCGCCGCCGAGGCGGCCCGCGCCGGGGCCCATATCGACGATCCAGTCGGCGCGGGCGATCAGTTCGGGGTCGTGTTCGACGAGGAGGACGGTGTTGCCGGCTTCGCGCAACTCCAGGGCGATGCCGAGGAGGTGATTCTTGTCCGCCGGGTGCAGCCCAGCGCCGGGTTCGTCCAGGACGAAGATGACGTCGCTCAGCTCGGTGCCGAGCTGAGCGACGAGCCGGGTGCGCTGCAACTCACCGCCGGACAGTGTGGCGGCGCTGCGGGACAACTGCAGGTGGGCCAGGCCAAGCCGGTCCAGGAGGCGGATCCGGCGTCCGAGGTCTTGCAGCAAGGGCTCGCCGACGGTGCGCTGCCGGGTGTCGAGCGAGTTGGCGACGTGCCCGGCTGTCGGTCTTCCGTCTAATTACGACAAGGACATGGCAGTGAACTGCAGTGTTGGAGGTATAGAGAGAGTTTCTGTGATCTTGTCTGGTATGGCATCTGGCCAGCAGTGGTTTGCTGTGCCTCGTCAAGAGCGTCATGCGCAGGGGCAGTTGGAAGGCCTGTGAACTGCGGTGTTGTGAGTAGACAGAGGATGTCGTAACTAGACGCACAATCTTATGGCTGGACGTAAGTTGCGGCCGCGATGCAGTTGATCTTGAGAGGTGGGGCGGGGTACTGCCGGATGTGGCTCGCGATGGCTGACCGGGTTTATCTGAGCCTCTCTGGGAGGTGTTCTCAATCTCCGCTGTCGGGGGCGTCGTCGTGGGTTGCTGGCATGTGGCGGACGCTGATGCCCGTTCGGCAGCGGGAGAGACCGATCGTGTCGCACAGGCGTGTGAACAGGTCTGGGCGGATGAGGAGATCTGCTCCTGCGATCGCGGGCAGGAGAGGCTCGTAGTTTCCGTCGTGGACGAGGTGGCCGTGCCTGTGCCGTTCGGAAACTCATCGCTGTTGCTCGGAGTGGGTCTGGCGCGCCACTATGAGCTCCTGGAACCCTGTCCGGATGCTCGTCTCACTGGTGTATCACGTGGCGCGGAAGCTGCTGTCGGTCCCGGCGGCGCTGCTACGCCGACGCGCGACAAAGGATGCTGAGTTGCTGGTGCTGCGGCATGAGAACGCGGTGCTGCGCAGGCAGCTCAAGGGACCGGTGCGGTATGCGCCGGCGGACCGGCTGTGGTTCGCGGCGTTGTCTGCGCTGATCCCGCGGCGTCGGTGGGCGCGCGTTTTCCCGGTGACGCCTGCAACTGTGCTGGCGTGGCACCGCAGACTTATCGTGCGCAAGTGGGACTACAGCAAGCGCCGGAGCAGGCCGGGCAGGCCGCCGACCGCGAGCGCGGTGAAGGCGTTGGTGCTGCGGCTGGCCCGGGAGAATCCGCGGTGGGGATGCCGTCGGATCCAAGGTGAACTCGTTCGTCTGGGGCATTCGATCGGCGCCACGACGGTCTGGGAGATCCTGACGGCGGCCGGAATCGATCCCGCCCCGCGCCGCGGCGGGCCGACATGGCGTGAGTTCCTGACCGCGCAGGCCGAGGGCATCATCGCCTGCGACTTCGTGCACATCGATCTCGTCGACCTGCGCCGGGTGTACGCGTTGGTCTTCCTCGAGCACGGCACGCGCCGCCTGCACATCGCCGGCGTGACCGCCCATCCCACCGGGCCCTGGACGGTGCAGCAGGCAAGAAACCTGGCCATCGAGTTGGGTGTGCGGGCCGACTCGCTGCGTTTCCTGCTCCGCGACCGGGACGCGAAGTACACGGAGTCCTTCGATGCAGTCTTCGCGGCCGACGATATCGAGGTCGTGAGGACCGCGCCGCGAGCTCCTCGGATGAACGCGCACTGCGAACGGGTCATCGGCACCCTGCGGCGCGAGGTCCTCGACCACCTGCTGATATGCAGCGAGGCCCACGCCCGACAGGCCCTGGACGCCTACGCCCGGCACTACAACCGTCATCGCCCGCACCAGGCCCGGGGACAGCTTCCACCCCTCGCCCACAAGCACCCAGCGCCCCCGACCGACCTGGCCGCGCGCCGACTCCTCCGCACCCGAGTGCTCGGCGGCGTTATCAACGAGTACGGATACGCAGCCTGACCAGCAGCGACGCGTTTCTGAACGGCACAGGGCCTGCGCTTGCCACCCTTCTGGTGCGGGCCGCTGGTTAGCGACCTGCATCCGGCAGACCCAGAACAATCAGATGGGTACGTGAGCCCAAACGGCTTTGCCGATGCCCTCCCGGCTCCACCCCCACAGAGCGGACAGGCTGGCTACAACGGCCAGCCCTTTTCCATCCGGCTCCATGAGGTCAGCTGTTCGTGGTTCGGGTAATTTTGGATTGGGATCCCACGCGATGCACATGACAGAACGTGGCGAGGTAGCCAGTGCCAGCCAGGGGTCTTCCTCCACAGAGGGGCTGTGACGGACAGCGTTGGCTGTGAGCTCACCCGTCACGGTGATCACGTCGCTGCTGACCGCCTCCAGGTTCCACCGCTGTAGACAGCTCCGGGTGAACGTCTGGGTTCGGGCGAGCCCTTCCGTGCTTGCGTGGATCTTGGCAGCGGCGAAGTTGTTGAAGGAGATCCCCATGGCCAAGCCCCAGTCCAACGCCTGTGGTTCGCCAGAGTTCGCTACCCATGCTGATCCGGCCAAGCTCGCAAACTGCATGCCACCCGGCTGCGTCACTGTCACCCACCTCCAATTGTCTGATGACCACACGAAAGAGAACCCTCTTTCGAGGGACGGTGTGCGTGAAAAAAACCTCCTAAGATCTACTCGCTTCCATGTGCTTGTGAAATTTCACCACCTGCTACGCCCCGACCTGGGTGATCGATACCGGCCTGTGCGGAGCCAGGCGTGCGGGAGCGCACTGAGAAAAACAACGGAAGGACCACAGTTGACAGGCTACGAAAACGGAGTGTCAGCCCACGCGATCTCAGGCGCGCGGTGGGTGAAAAGCTCGGCAAGCAACCCCGAGGGCGGCAACTGTGTAGAATTTGCAGCCCTACCGAACGGCGACACAGCCCTGCGCAACTCGCGATTCCCCGCGGGTCCGGCACTGGTGTTCACATGTTCGGAAATCGAGGCGATGCTCATCGGCGCGAAGCAGGGTGAGTTCGACTGCTTGATCGACTGAATTTCGACACTGCAGGCTTGCGATCGCCCGTGCGCAGTCCCCACTCTGGGGTCCTCATGTTGAACTACGGGTGACCAAGGAGTCTGGGTGTCGGGCGGTCAAGTCCTGTCGGCTGTCGGGGACGGCGAGGGTCCGAGCAGCCTTCCTGCCGGCGCGGGCAGGGTGGTGGGCGCCCACCTGCGCCGGCTGCGCAAAGAGCAGGGCCTGCGGCTGGTGGACGTCGTGAAGGCGGGTCTGGTCGGTTCCGCACCCACGCTCAGCCGCATTGAGAACGGTGCCACCCCGCTGAAGGCCGAGAAGGTCCTCAGCCTGGCCCGGTTCTACGGGGTCACCACGGACAGTGAACTGGACGCACTCGTCAAGCTGGCCACCCGCTCGCACGACGCCCAGTGGTGGGAAGAGTTCCGTGACGCCATTCCCGGCTGGCTGGAGCGTCTGATCAGTGTGGAGAGCTTCGCCGAGGAGATCCGCACCTATGAGGTGCAGTATGTCCCGGGCCTGCTGCAGACCTCGGCCTACTCGCGGGCGATCATGCAACGAGCCTTCCCAGACGCATCCTTGGCAGACCCCGACAAGAGGCAGAGGCGGATCGAACGGTCCGTTAAGGTACGCCAAGGGCGCCGGGCCTTGCTGAACGAGGCCAGCGCGCCGCACTTCTACGCGCTGGTCGACGAGGCAGTCCTGGCGAGGCCAGTGGGCGGTGCCTCTGTGATGCGGCAGCAACTACGCGAGCTTTACAGCCTTGAAGAGAACGTGGAGCGGATCCACATCCGCGTCCTGCCCTTCAGCGTCGGCGATGAAGCGATGGCGCCAGCTCCTTCCATCACGCACCTCTCCTTCCCAGCTGACCGGGAGGAAGACATGGTGTATCTGGAAGTCCGTAACGGCGGCAGCTACGTCACCAACCCCGAGGACGTCGACCGATACCGGCTGGCCCTGACCGTACTGTGGTCTAAGGCAGCCACCCGCGACGAGACCCTCGAGCTCCTGCAGCACTACATCCAACAGCTTTCCGACTGACCTATGGCTTGCGGGCCACACCGCCGTAAGCCATCAGCATCTGATTGGCCGGACTGAGCTTGAGGCTGGCTCCAGGTCGCCAGCAGGACACATCACCGACGGGTCCCCCTATCGGCTCCAAGCCCTCGAAGAACCGGTCCATCTCGACAGGTGACCACACCCTGGCCCACTCATGCCCGGTCAACTCCTGCATCAGAAGGGAGGCTTCCTCACGCAAAGCGGCACTGTCGCTGGCCAGATCGCTTAAGACGAGGTAACTGCCCGACGGCAGCCCGTCGACCAAGGCCCTCAAACGCTGCAAAGGGGCCTGATCGTCGGAAACGCAGTGCAGAGCAGACACGAACAGCACAGCGGCCGGAGCTCCGCTCTTAAGGAAGCCAGCCCCTTCACTGCGTGACCAGACAAACGCGCTGTCCAGCATGTCCGAGTCGAGGATCAGCGTGTGCTCTCCCGCCAGCATCATCCGCGCATGCGCCAGCACCACCGGATCATTGTCGACATACACCACTCGAGCGGCCTTGTTGACGCGTCGGGCAATCTCGTGCACGTTGTCGCGCGTAGGCAGACCACACCCGTGATCGAAGAACTGGCTGATCCTGCGCTCGCTGGCGAGGTAGCGCACCGCACGCACCAGGAACTGGCGGCTGATGTGGGCAAGAATCCCGGCGTTAGGGGCCAGGTCGATCAGACGTCGAGCGGCTGCGCGGTCGGCCTCATAGTGGTCACTGCCGCCCAACAAGAAGTTGTGGATGCGCGCGTCGCTCGCTTGTCTGACATCGATCATCTACGCGTGCCCCCGCATACCGTAGCTCGCAGCTGCGCCCCCGCACAGGACAGCCCGTGCAATTGCGCGTCAAGTAGACGGCCATGCTAGGAGTTATGCACCACACTATCCACCCCGCCTGCTCTTTTCGGATGCCCCGCAGGAGTGAAACCCAGCAAAATCACCATTGAAGAGGGAACCCGGACCGCTGGTGTGCGCGGGCGCACTACCTCATCAGCACGCCCTCACGCTGCAAAGCTGCGCACCGCGGATCTCAGCAGACAGGTGAAATCTTCCGGATGCCGTCCCGCGATGCCGGCTGCCCTCACCTCCGAGATCTCCAGCCGGTAGCGCAGCAGCACAGCGTCCGCCTGGGACACGGACAGGACCCTGTAGAGATCCAAGCACCGAGAGGTGGCCACCCGGCTGGTTCGGGCGGCGAGCAGCCTCCGGACCAATGCGGACGGGGAAGCGCTCTCCAGCGCCTCCGTCCAGGTCACGGCCAAGTCTCCAAAGGCAGCGCCAACCAGCATCTGCGCCTCCATCTCATCCCCGACCCGCAAAGCTATGTATCGGTTGCAGATCTCAAGACGCGAAAGGCAGAAGGCGGCGAAAGCAAGAGGCATCCCGCTCTCTACCTCCGGCCGGCCACCGGATGCCACCACGGCAACACCCGGTGTCGAACGAATCTCAGGCAGGGCCTGCCACCGCAGTGGACGCGACTCGTGCCGGCCCCGGCCGTCCGAGACCACGTCAGACCAGGTCCTTAGCGCCGCGCACCCCTTGCACCGGAAAAAAGTCGTGCGCCAGCAGGAACGAGTACTGAATGTCCTCCCACAGCGGCCGCACCTGCTCAGGGTCACCACCCAGTTGCAGCACGATCTGATGCGTCGTCGCCCAGTCGGGCACTAGCTCCCCGCTCAGCACTGCGGACAGCGTGCCACTGCTCGTGCTTTGACCGTTGGCTTGCCCCGTGGCCCACAACAACCCCAACAGAGCACTGTGGAAACGGCCAAGCGCAGCAGTCGCCGAGCGCCGGGACGGCTGCCGGTGCCCCCGCGCCCACTCCCACAAAAGCCGAAACTCCTCCGGCCGCCCGTCGGCCGCCGTCACGACGGTGAATACCACCGGCCAGTCCGGTACCCGCTGCCCGGCCAGCAGCCGGGACACGCACGACGGTGACACACCAGCCTTCTGTGCCACTTCCTGAACTGCGCAGCCTCGCGTTCGCAGCAGAAAAGAGATCGCCGCCCCAAGACGCCTGCGGTGCTCCAGCGGACCGGGACCCGCAGTTGTCTCCGCAGGCAGGACAGCCGGTGCGATGGTCCGCCGCGCGCGGCGCCTCATCTGCCGCCGCAGCGCGTTGGGCCCCCACCTCGCACGCGCCGTAGCTTCACTGACCTGTGCCAACTCGGCGACCTGGCCCCAACTGGCACCCTGGGAACGGGCGTCGTGCACAGCCGCCCCGACATAATGAGCGACTTCAGCGCCCACTGCCGCGGCGAGTTCGACAAGTTCCTTGAGATCGCTCTTTCTGCCCTCCGCCTCTACCAGCTCCGTCGCCAGCGCCTGCACCCGCTGCGCCACCCCAGGTCCCCATCGCGGCGAATACACCACCGCTGACTCCCCGTCGCTTTGCCGGCTGCGCACCCGCTGCGCACGGCGGCGACAGGCGTCCTGGCAGTAGCGGCGAGGACGACCAGGCTGCTTCACGCGCCGGAACCGCCGTCCGCATTGCATGAACGCGCACGTGCTGTACTCGTAGCGAGCACCGTGTCCGACGCGACTTCCATCCTGCTTCATCTTTTTGACCCATCCGCTGAATCCATGGCGCCCTGGGGCGGAAACCCTTGCCTGCCTCCGCCCCAGGGCTGACCTGTGCATCCGAAGCGGGGTGAGACAGCCAGCAGGCAGCCCCACCCCAGTCCGATTACGTCAACGGCGACGGAAGCGCTGGTAGCTGACCACCGAGCCGTCCGTGAGGGCCCCCAGCAGCAGTCCCCACCACACCTTCTCGGGCACGACCGGACCGTGGATGGCCGTCACCACGCTGAGAGTCGTCATCAGTGCTGCGCCCCAGCGCAGCTTGACGGCCAGAAAACTCATCGACTGGGTTTGCGCCGTGAAAACCAGCGGAATGCTAGTTTCTGTCGACGCCGGGAGCACCTTCGCGAGCAATCGGCGCACCTGAATCATGTTCGGTCTCCTCAACTGGCTTGAGTCGGACAATGGTTCACTCGTCAGGGCCCCTCTCTCACAGGGGCCCTGACTCATGTGCGCGGAACGCTATAGCCCGCCTCCCAGGGCGCGCACGTCACCGGGCTGCCGTGAAAACGGAACGATGCCCGGTCGCTCGGCGCCTTGGAACGCCATCAAAGGCAGAAAACGATCAGGTCACGTCTGAAACTGGCACCTCTTGCATGCAGAGAGGTGAAGAAGTGTCCAGAACAGCTCGGCGCGGCGGGAATACATGGTTATTTGAACCTCTGAAAATTACCCAATCGAGTGAACCTGAGGCTGTAAATTTCGGGCTCGGTGAAAATGAGAAAGGCTTGTTACCGGCCAGGCACGGCTAAGACACCCGAGCGCCGCCTCAACGGTCTGGGAGATCCTCCGCGCCGTGGGCATTGATCCGGCCCGCGCCGGGCCGGCCCGACCTGGCGCGAGTCCCTGTCCGCGCAGGCCACCGCCGTAATCGCCTGCGACTCCTTGAGCATCGACACCATCGGCCTGCAACGCCTGTACGCCCTGGTCTTCCTCGAACACGACACCCGCACGCTGCACGTCGCTGGTGTCACCGCACCCAACAACTGCCAGGGCCGCCCAGCAAGCCCGCAACGTCGCCACTGACCTCGGCATGCGCGGGGGCTCGCTGCGCTTCCTTGTCCGAGATCGCGACAGCAAGTACACCGATACCTTCGACGCGGTGTTCCAGGCCAAGGACGTGGAGATCATCAAGGCGCCGGTTCGAGCGCCGCGGGCGAACGCTCACTGCGAGAGAGCCATCGACACCCTCCGTCGAGAGGTCCTCGACCATTCCTCATCCTCGGCGAAGCCCACGCGGGTCAGGTCCTGGCCGAATACCAGAAGCACTACAACGCGCACCGCCCCACCGCAGCCGAAACCAACTACCGCTCGAAAACCAGGAACAACCGCCTCCGACGCCAGCGTCGGCAGCCCGCAGAGTCCTCCGCACCTCAGGGCTTCGTCGTAGTCGGCTGATTTCCGTTTTGTGATCATGCGAGGCCGAGGACCGTGAGAGGGCGGCGGGCGTCACGCGCGTTGTGGCGGAGGGCGGCGGCGATGTTCCTGACGCCGCCCAGCCGGAGGGCGCCTATGGCGAGGTTGCGCCAGGTAGCCATGGCCCGGGGAGCGTTCCCGGTCCGCAGCTGCGAGGCGTCCTCGGCAAAAGTGGTGTCGCGGACGTGGTGCAGGACCTCGATTTTCCAGTGGTCCCGGATCAGCTTCGCGAGCTGGGCCGGGGTGGCCTGCTCGGCGGTCAGGCTGGTGACCGCATGGACGGTGGCGATGGTGACCTTGCCGGTCTTGCGGTCGGTGCGGCGGCGCTTGATCTGGACCGCCTGGCGGGCGCCGGGGAAGAGCAGGTTGCTGACGGTGGCGACCTTGATCCGGCGGATATCGGAGCGGCCGTGGCCGCTGCCCTGGGTGCGGCCCTGGAGGGGTATCTCCTTCCAGGGCAGGGAGTTGAGCTGCTTGCGCAGCTTCTTCTGGTTGCCCTTGACGATCGCGATGTAGTGGGCCCGGCGGCCCAGGAGGTATCCGGCATGCTCGCGCTGGGTGTGGAGCGCGTCGCTGGTGACCACGGTTCCGGCCAGGTCGGCGACAGTGTCCAACAGTGGCTGGAAGCAGGTGGTCTCGCCGGTCTTCTCGCCCACGTCGAGCTGGGCCAGGACCAAGCCGGACGTGTGCTCCAGGGCGGAGAGCAGGTGCACCTTGCGGCCGCGGGCCCTGGCCGCGCCGCGCAGGCTCTTGCCGTCCACTGACAGTCCGCGCAATCCGGATCTCTCGGGGCGGCGGTCGGCGAGCCAGCCGCCCACGGCCCGGTCCAGCGCGTCGCCGTCGATGCGGGCCAGCAGCCGGCGGACCGTCGCCTCCGCCGGCACCGGCCGCCGCGGCGGTACCGGATCAGGCTGCACGCCGAGCCGTTCGAGTACCTGTGGTGGTGCGTCCACGATCCACTCGCCGACCGCGAGCAGTGAGGTCGCCCCGGCCAACACCGCACACGCGGCCAGCGCGAGCACAGCGGCAAGGCCGTGCCGAACCCCGCGCGGGTCGCGAGGATCCGGCACCTCGGCCAGCCGTTCCAGCAGGCCCGGCACCTCCCCTGGCACAACCTGGGGCCGCTCGCGGAGCTGGTCAAGGGCAGGTGGGATCAGCGATGATGCGTCGGCAGGCACGGTCTTCCAGGCAGGTCACGGGGCGTAGAGAACTCCATGATCTTGGAAGCCTGTGCCTGCCCTGCTCGCCAGGAGCCGTCCAAACCGGCAGAGCAAAGATCCTGGTCGACCGTCGGTTCTGCAGAGGGCTAACCGAGCGGCAGCTCGACACGACGTCCGAGGCCGATTTCCTCCGCCTCATCGTTCGTGACCATCGCGAACACTCCGCTCGGAATGCCCGGAAGCCTGGCCAGGTCAGACGCCACGGCCAGGAGAACCTCCTCAGCGGCCCCGGCGATGGAGAAGACGTACGCCTCCTCGTACTCCTCGGCATCGTCGTACACCTCCGCCGCTTCCTGCTCGGCGAGGAAGTCCTCGACCTGGTCGATCCACGGGAAGGGATCGGCGCCTTCCGGAGTGCCCGCGGCTTCCCTCAGGGGCACATGGATCTCAACGACAATGTCCATAAAGATCATTGTCGCGGGTCAAGGTCTGGACGCATGAACCCACCCCACTCTCGGCGCACCGCGAGGCGCGGCAAATCAGCGTGAACCGGACATCACGCGACTACGCCGAAGCCTTGCTCCGCACCTGCGTCCTCGGCGGTGTGATCAGCGAGCAGCGATAAGCCTCTTGGCCAGCGGTGACGATTATCCGAGCCCCACAGGTTCCGCAGGGCGCCGTGGAGTACGTCCGGGGCTGGTGAAGGTGCCGGCGGCCGAGTTCGCGCAGTGTGACCTGATGAGTCTGTTCCGCTAAGCACCACCGCCAGTAGATCCGGGAGGCGCTGAAGTTCCGTCCCGCGACACGACCGGATGAGCAACGGCTGATCGTGTGTCGCGGGGAACGGCGAGCCTCCTTGAGTTCCTGATCCTGCGATGGAGGCCGTCCCGGTGCACCGTCGCCGCGTACAAGAAGGGAGGGCCGTCCCGGACTACGGGCAGCGTGCTCTCCGTTGGCCGTGCCGCTGATGTGTCCGCCGTCGTCGTCCTGCCTCATCCGGCTCTGTGTTCCGGGCCGGATGAGGCTGCCGTCTCTTGGGTGACTGGGCGCCGCGGCTTGATGACGGTTGCGGTCTGTTTGCGGTGTCTGCGGGATGCCGTTGTTGAACACAGAGGCGGGGCGCCGTCAGGCGGGGTCGGTCGCCGTAGGCGTGGCGGACAGGCGTGTGGTGTCCGGAGCGTGTAGGGGGCCGGCGCGGTGGTGGAGCTGGTAGATCATTTCGTCGGGGTGTCGGAGCAGGCGGGTCCGGCGCCAGGCGGTGTCGTAGGACAGGGGTGTGGGGCTGCGCTGCAGCTCGAGGATGGCGCGGATGCTGGTGAGAGGGGAGAGCAGGGTTCGCCAGAGGATGAGTCTCATGGGTGTGCCCTCCGCTCCATGGTGAGAGGAAGCGCCGAATCGGGCGCGTCCGTGCCGGTGAGCAGGCCTCCGCCGTTGAGGGTTTTGAGCGCGTCGAGGAGGGCGAGCATGGCTTGCTGCTGCTTCTCGGTGTCGGTAAATCCCTGGCCAAGTTGTTCCCACTGCTGCATCAGGGGGGTCCACCACCGGTCGCAGGACGTGATCAGGCGGGCCAGACGCTGGAGTTCGGCGACGTAGTCGTCGCCGAGCTCCTGGGGGAGTGGCGTTCAAGCCGGTCCAGGACGACGAGGTCGGGGTGGTCGTAGAGGTGGGTTTTGAGGAAGCGCAGCCGGCGGATGCGGTGTTCGTCCGCCTGCCGTTGGAGGAGTATGTCCTGTGCTGCGGCGGGCAGACACAGGGTTGCCCGGGCGTCGATCAGCCGGTAGTGCGGGTTGCGGTGCCGGTTGGGGAGGGCGGCGTTGACGGCGTCCTGGGCGGCGGCAAGGTCGGCAGCCTCCAGGTGGGCGGCTGTGCGTAACGCTGCGCTGTGGACATGGGCGCGGACAGTTTCTTCCACGGTGGAGGGGCTGCGTCGGTGCGGGCGCCAGCGGATGGTGTAGACGGCTTCGAAACTGATGCCGGCGGTGGCGCTGGGCAGCAGGCGGGGCTGGCTGCAGGTGTTGGTGCGCGCAGCGTACTGCCACGGCCACCTCATGCGGCGTCTCCCGGGATGGGGAAGACGGTGCGCAGCCGGGGATCGACGAGGTGCTGGTAGAAGTCGTCCGCCACGTTGGTGCCGTGGGTGGTGGAGATGCCCCGCAGTTCCTGCATGAGGGACATGCCGGCCTGGAACATGTTGTGTCCCCGCAGGGCCGGCAGGAGCTGCTCCCGCAGGTGCGCGTAGGCGTCGGGATCATCGGCGCAGCTGCGGATCCATGCGGTCAGGCGCGGGATGAGCTCCTTGGCGGTGTCCGGGTTGCCGAGGAGGTCGTGCACGGCACGGACGATGTCGATATCCGGCGGGGGCGTGGCGATCAGCCAGGGCTTTTTGTCGTCGCTGGCGGTCATCAGGGCGAGGAAGGCGAGGCTGCCACTGTGGGCGGAGACCTTGTTCTGCTGCCAGTTGCTGACTTCGGCGACCAGTCGGGCAGTGACGGCGGGGTGCCGGGACAGCTCCTCGAAGGAGGCCAGCATGTGCCTGCGGATGTCCTTGTCGCTGCTTGACTGCGCGACGCGGCGCAGCCGTACCATCGCCATCTTGGCTGCCGAGGTGGTGACATCGGGCTCGGCGAGGATGCGCCGGCACACCGCGATCACGACGAGGGCGTAGTTTTGCTGGGCTGCCCACCGGTACAACATGCTCCAGGCCAGGCGGCCGATGTGCTCGTTGCGCACCGCGCTGTCCATGACGGTGCCCAGCACGTCCGGGCGGACACCGCCAGCGATCTTGCCGAGGCGGTCGAGATGCTCCACCGTCCCGTGCCGCACTGTCAGGTCGGTCAGCATGTTCACCGCTCGGTCCTCTGGTGAGGCTTCGACTGCTGTGCTGACCAGCCAATTGATCAATGGCTCGCGCATGACGTCGTAGTTGTCCCAGACATACTCCAGCACGGCCCGGCCGTAGGTGGGCCTGTCGAAGACGACGACATCTCGCGTGTCGACGTCGGCTCCGACGTCCTTGATCCGGCGGCGCAGTCCCCGGCTGGCGAACACGCTGTGCGCCGGGGAGAGCGCCGCGGTGCCGGCGGGGGAGTCCTCGATGAACGCCTGCAGCCTGCTCGCGCTGCGCGTGACCTGGGGCATAGGGGCGGACTGCCATACGGCGAGGGCCAGCAGCAGGCAGCGGTCCTCCAGAGTGAGGGAGGGGTTGTCACTGCTGTGCCGGACGGTGGTCTCCCCGAACCGGGTGTCGAGTTCCTCGCGCCAGTCGGTCAGCGCTGCCTCGATGCGCTGTGCCAGTGTCAAAGGCTCGAGGCCGTCGTCATCCGGCGGTCCGGGCTGCTGCTCGTGATGGTTGTGTTCCTGCCATGCCTCTACCACGGTACGTGCGGCGCGAGCCGCAGCCACGGCACTCAGCCCACGCACGCTGGCCTGGGCGGTAGGGGAGGACCGCAGTACGGTGACCAGACGGCTGTAGCCGCTGGCGTCGAGGCGTGCCTCGATCAGCTGCTGGGCGTCAGGGGCCTGGCGTAGCCGCACCACCTGGATGCCGTCCCGCTCGCCCAGGTGATGATCGGTCCACAGACCCTCCGCCACGGTCAGGACCAGATGGGAGCGGGCGGCGTTGAGGTTCTCGGCATGTTTGGACAGCGCGCCGAGGAAGTCGGCCGACAGGGCGTCGTGCACGGGATGCTTCAAGTCGAGCTGGTAGGCGTGGTCCTTCTCCAGAGGCAGGCGCCCCTTGCTGGGGGTTGGCCAGTCCGCATCCAGTTTCATCAGGTGTGTGCGGCCGGCGGTGTGCTCCGCCAGCAGGCGCAGGGCGAAGGTGGTGGAGCCGGACGACCGCGGTGCCACGACGATGAGCACGGGCTGGCGAAGGCGGCCGGTGGCGGGGGCGAGGACCTGACCCCATACCTCGGTCCAGTGGTTGCTGCGGACGAACGGCTGCTGCAGCAGCGCGGTGCGATCCTGGATCTCACCGTCCAGGACGTCCTGTTTGCGGGTTTCCAGGATCACCTCGTCGATGTGTTGCGCGACGACATCGGCACGGCTGTGCAGGTGGATCGGGCCGTCTGCGGTGAGCAGGACGGGCCCGTCCCCCCGGCTTGCGGGAGGTGCATCTGGTGGGCCGGCGGGCGCACCGGCATCGCCGGTGCTGCCCTCCGGGGCGTCCTTGGCCCGGCGCCAAGGGGACCTCCAGCCATGGGACGCACTGTGAGCGGCCGCGGGCGTCTCACCGCCGTCAGCGGGGTGGGGCGGGCGGGAGGGATCGAGCGGAGCTTCGGACATGAGGGACCTCCAGGAGAGTGAAGGGGGCTATGCCGGGAATCGAGCGGTGTCAGCGCAGCGGATACGTGTTGTGCACCTGCCCGATGTGAGCGCCCACCGTGGCCCCATACACCGGAGCGAGGAACTGGATAGCGCCGCCGCTGTCCGGGGCAGCAGCGGCGGAAGACGGACCAGCGCCGGGAGGTGAGGATTCCGGCAGCACACCAGCGACCGATGAGCCAGGATCCGGCTCATCAGTGAGATATGGCGCGACGGCCGCGCCCGTCATGCCGGGTACATGGATGTGGCAGGGGGCCTCGAAGTCGGGCTTGTCGCTGACGCGCGCGGTCGCCTGCAGGAAGTGGACCGGTGTCAGCTGAGGGGTGTAGCCCCCGTGGACACACCGCCGGTAGGCGGTCTCCGACAGGACACCAGCGACGAGCGTGTCGGTGGCCTTCGCCGCCTTCAACGCCTGGCGTACCGCCTGGCTGTTGAGTAGCCGGTTGGCGTCGATGAGCGCGTTGCCGCCCCTCAGCCTGGACGAGGGCACAGGACCGGCATGCACGCTCACACGCAGCCGCACGACGGGACTGCTGGCCAGCCGGTGCTGCTCATGACGCAGCAATGCCGCGCTGAGCCGGCCGAGGAACGGGTCGATGATCCTGGCGAGGACCGAGGGCGGAAACAGAAGGATGGCCCCGTCGCCGGCGTCCTTGTAGGTTTCGGGGAGGGCTTGAGGGTCGGGAAGAGCGCAGTCGGCGAGCACGTTCGTCAAGAGGTCGTCAACCTCGGAACGCGCGCTCTCCATCTTTGCTTCTGGGATCCGGCTGTACTTTTCCATGTCGAAGGCCAGCAGGGCGTACTCGGCAGGAATGTCCAAGCTCTTCGAGGACGGCAATGACGGCATCAGGGACGCCTTTCAGCACGGGCGGTCGGATGAGCGCCCCATGCTGGCCGGATGGCGGTGCCGGCGATGCCCACCAGTGGGCACGCCCGGCGTGCCCCAGATCACGTCTGCATACGCGCGTGTGACTGAATGGCACGGATGTTGCAGACGAGAAGCCCACCGCTGGACGCGGTGCGCACCCAACCTTGCTCCCGCCACGGTTTGAGCGCCATTCCCACAGCGTTCCGTGACGCGCCGATCATCTGGGACAGCTCCTCCTGCGTCAGGCGGATGACGCGCTCCACAGCAGGGGAGGAAGCCGCCTCGACCAGACGAGAAAGAGCCGAGGCCAAACGCACCGGCACGGAGGCGGTCGCCAGCTCGAAACGAACCGCTTCCGACTCTCTTACCCGGGTGATGGCATGGCGCAGCAACGAAGTCAGCAGGCCGTGCGCGTTCACGAACTCGAGGAAGTCCGGGGCGGGGACGATGTGCACGCGGCATTTCTCGGCGGTGATGACCGTCGCCGAGCGTGGCTTGTCGTCGAGGACGGCCAGCTCCCCGAGTAGCTCGCCAGCGCCCCGTATAGCAAGAAGAGCGCGCTCCCCGTTTGCCCCGGCCAGCGTGACCAGAACGGATCCGGAATCCAGCAGGATCACATGCGTTGCAGCGTCCCCCTGACGCAACAGCACACTGCGTGCCGGTCGCACGCGCAGGGGGGCGAGCGCCCGCAGACCCTCCCACAAAGCCTCGCCCATCACTTCGATATGCGGCTGATACACCATCCCCCCCATGTGGCGCGCGGCCTGTCACATACGGGGGATCTTCTCAATTGAATGCGTAACCACTCAACAGCCCCATTCCGGCCAACAGTAGTGCCACAATGACCAGATCACCGGCCAAACGGATCAACCGCAGCTTCCTGTCAGCCAGCCGGGACAGCACCCGCAGCCGGCGTTCCTCCCACGGCCGTTGCGCCTCCGTACCGGCCTGCGCCCCGCCCGGCGCGCAGCCCTCGCACCCATCAGCCAGCTCTGCTTGCAAACCCGCTGCCGGCATTACGGGACGCAATGCCAGCAGCGCCACACCGACAGAGGCAGCAAGCACAAGGCAAACGGAGACCAGCACACATCCGACCGCCCGCGAGACACCGCCTGTCTGCCCGAGTACTGCCACCGACAGCGCCAGCAAACCACCGGCCACACCGCACAGCGCCGTCGCCTTCGTGTCCGCCCGCTGTACCTCGATGAACGCCTGAGCAGCACGCTCTCGAAGCGAACGCATGTCCACACGGCAGCTGGATCCCGCTCCGCACCCCACAACCGCGCTCCCTCCTTGAACGGCACAGTTCCAGGTTCACCGTGCTCGTTACGAGCAACCACCGCTGCCCAGTAGAGGGCTCAGACAGTGCAACGCCTGTCACCAAGGTCAGACATGCCAACGGACTTCGCTGAGCACACCGATCTGGCTTGTCTGACACACCCCAAGGCGCAAGCCGCGTTCGTCGGGCAGTGCCCCGTGCTGTCATCCGTTTCGGTTGCATCGGTGCCAGTCGGTCTTGTCGACGAGGCCACGGACTGCGAGACAGCCCATGCAGATGAGAGCGGCGGCGACGAGGAGGGCTTCCCAGCTGTGGCGTAATTTGCTCTGGCCGCGCGAGCGCGCGGCCCGGATCCGGTCGCCATTGCTGGACAGGTAGACCGTGATAGAGCACAGGCCGCCGATGGCCGAGACGACGCCGCCGACGGTGCCGTACAAGGAGACGCGCTGTTCGGACTCGATCCAGCAACCAGTCACTCCACCCCCAGATACCTACCGCTATTACATGCGCTGTCACCAGCAGGAAAACCATGAGGTAGCCCCACCACACGGTTTCGGACCATCGGTCGACGACAGGGGGATGACGAAGCTGTGGGCCGAAGAAGTTCAAGATCGCCTGGCAGGGGCTCTTTCAACCTGGCCGTCGCCGGAGACCGAGTGAGCCGAACTCCTGTGCGCAGCGACCCCTTTCATACACTGACAGCACTGTCATCCTGGCCTGTCACTTCCTGCACCTGAAGTAGGGCTTTTAACTGAAAAACCATCCGCTGCTGTCACCTCACCCGTTACGGTCTGGCGTCATGAGGTTTCTGCACACCTCGGACTGGCATCTGGGCCGCCGGTTCCACGGGGAAGACTTGACTGACCGTCAGCGAAAGATCCTGGAGCACATTTGCGCCACCGCCCGCACCGAACAAGTTGACGCCCTGCTCATCGCGGGCGACATCTACGACCGCGCCATCCCGAGCCTGGACGCGGCGCGCCTGTTCAACTGGGCCCTGCACGAACTCGCCGACCTCAACATTCCCACGATCATGATCAGCGGGAACCACGACTCCGCCCACCGCCTCGGCATCGGCTCAGGCCTGTACGCCAAGGCCGGCGTGCACCTGCGGACCGACCCCGCCGAGGCCTTCCGCCCCGTCCTGCTATCCGATGCCCACGGACCCGTCGCCGTCTACGGCGTGCCCTACCTGCACCCCACCCTGGTCAGCGAACAGCTGCAGGTGGAAACCCCCTCCCACCAGGCCGTCCTCACCGCGGCCCTGGACGCCATCCGCACCGACCTCGCCACCCGCCCCGACGGCACCCGCGCCGTCGTCCTGGCCCACGCGTTCATCACCGGCGCCGACAGCAGCGACAGCGAACGCGACATCAGCGTCGGCGGCGTCGCCCATGCCGGCGCCGCCGTGTTCGACGGCATCCACTACACCGCACTCGGCCACCTCCACCGACCCCAGGCCGTCAGCGACCGCATCCACTACAGCGGATCCCCGCTGGCCTACTCCTTCTCCGAAACCGGCCACACCAAGTCCCTGGCCCTGGTCGACCTGGCCGCCGACGGCACGCCCACCGTCACCCATCAGGACATCCCGGCCGGCCTGCACCTGCCGCTGGCCCGGCTCATCGGGCGTCTGGAGGACCTGCTCGCAGACCCCGCCCACGCGCCGCTGGCCGACGCGTGGCTGCACGTCACCCTCACCGACCCCGCCCGGCCGTACGAGGCGATGAGCCGCCTTCGCCAGCGCTTCGCCCGCACCCTCGACATGAAGCACGAACCCGCCACCATCCCCGCCCAGGCGACCGACACCCCCACCTACCGCGACCGGGTCCGCGGCCGCAGCGACCTCGACATCACCCACGACTTCATCACCACCGTCCGCGGCACCGCCCCCACCGACGACGAGCAGGCCCTGCTACGGGAGGCCGTCGACCACATGAACCTGCACGCCCAGCAGAAGGAAACCGTCTGACCATGCGCCTGCACTCCCTGCACCTGCAGGCCTTCGGTCCCTTCGCCGACCGGCACAGCATCGACTTCGACGCCCTGACCGCCGACGGCCTGTTCCTCCTGCACGGCGACACCGGAGCGGGCAAAAGCACCCTGTTCGCCGCGATCTGCTTCGCCCTCTACGGCTATCCGCCCCGCGAACGCAACGCACGGCTGCGCAGCGACCACGCACCCGCCGACCTGCTCACCGAAGTAACCCTGGAAGCAACCATCGCCGGCAAACGCCTGCAGATCCGCCGCGTGCCCGCACAGCGAAAGCCCCGCTCACGCCGCCCGGGCGAGTTCGTCGACCACAAAGCTGAAACCGACCTCAAGCAGTGGACCGAAGACCAGCACGGGCAGGGCCAGTGGGAGGGCATCAGCAGCGCCCGCAAAGAGGCCGGCAAAGAGATCGAAGCCCTCCTGGGCCTCAACCGGCAGCAGTTCTGCCAGGTCGTCCTGCTCCCGCAGAACGACTTCACCAAGTTTCTGCGAGCGGACGCCTCCGAACGCCGCGTCCTGCTGGGCACCCTGTTCGGCACCCGCCGCTTCGGCCGCATCGAGGAGTTCCTCGCCGAACGCAAGAACACGACCGCCAAACGCCGCGACGAGGCCCGCGCCGACGTCATGCGCCTGGCCGAACGCATCCAGCAGGCCGCTGGCGACGAACTCGGCCCCGCCATCGGCGCCCCACGCCCCGACGACCCGGCCACCCTCACCGACCAGGCACGCCTGTGGGCCACCGCCCTGCACCAGCAGGCCGCCACGCTCCAGCAGGCGGCCACCGCCGGCACCGAAAGCGCCCGCCATCTGCTGGATGACTGCCGCACCACCGAGCAGCGAACCCGTGACCTGCACCGCCTCCAGCAGACCCATCACACAACGACGCAGGAACTGACCCGGCTCGACGAACGCACCGACTACTACACACAGCTCAGCGACCGACACAGCCGAGCCCGCACGGCGAGGCAACTTGAGACCGTCCTCGACGACGCACACACCGCCGACCGCGACCACAGCCTCGCCCTGGCCGCCGACACCAACGCCCGCGCCCTCCTGCCGATTGAACACGCCGCCCAGGACGCCAATGGTCTCGCCGAGGCCGTGCAAGAGGTACGCGGCAACATCGGCGCCGCCCAGGCCCTGCTCCCGGACGAAGCCGCACTGCAGAAGCACACCGACGAACTTGCCGCACTCTCAAAAGAACGCGACGAGCTGGCCGCCACCGTCACCGACGCCCAGGACTGGCTGGACGGCCTGCCCCAGCTGCGCGAGACGCTGACCGCACGGCTGCAGGCATCGCGCACCGCCCAGGAAGCCAGCAGGGAACTCGAAGCCACCCTCAGCGCGGTGACGACCCAGTGCGAGGCTGCCACCCGCCGCGACGACCTGCTCGTCCAGGCCGCCGCCGCCGACGAAGTCCTGACCAGGACCACCGGCGTCCTCAACGAGGCTGCCACGGCCTACATCGCCATCCGCCGGCGCCGTACCGACGGCATCGTCGCCGAACTCGCCGGCCGCCTCAAGGACGGTGAAAGCTGTCCCGTCTGCGGCTCCGCCACCCACCCGGCACCCGCCACACCCCAGTCGGGCCAGCCCACGGCCGCCGACGAACAGGCCGCCGAAGCCGCCCACACCGCAGCGGAGCAAAAGGAGAAAGAGGCCAGCCAGAGGCTGGGCAGCCTCCAGCAGGAGGCCGCTGAGGCACGCGGCCGGGCCGGCGGCGACACCCCTCTGGCCGACCTCACGGCCCAGCGCACCGAGCTGACCGACCGCATTCACCAGACCTTGGCCAAAGCCGCGGACGCAGGTCCAGCCGAAGAAGAACTCACCCGTCTGCAACAGCAGCAGACCGACCACGAACACACCCGCAACACCGCACAGCAGCGCCTGGGCGCCATCGACGCCACCTACGACAGCCTGCACACCCAGCGCGAGACCCTCAGCCGGCGCCTGGCCGCCGCCCTGGATCAGCACACCACGCTCGCCGACCGCATCACCCACCTCACCCAGCTCGCCGAGCAGCTCGAGAGCGCAGCCAAGTGCACCGCCGCCGCAGCCCGCACCACCACGGACCTGCGCACCGCCACCCAGCGCGCAGAACAGGCAGCCCAGGCCGTCGGCTTCGCGTCACCGGCCGAGGCCACCAGCGCCCTGCTGCCCGACGACGACCTAGCCCGCATCAGCGAAGAACTCACCAACTGGCGCGAACAGCGCCTTGTCCTGGCCGCCCACCTGGATCAGCCCGACCTCAAGAACGCCGCCGCCCAGCCTCCCGCAGGCCTGGAGCACGCTGTGGCGGAACTGGAGAAAGCCACCACCGCCCACTCCCAAGCCACGAGCGTCGAAACCCAAGCCACCACCCGCCTCACCGCCCTCGCCGCTCTCGGCACCCAACTCGACGCTTTTACCAAGAGCCTCGAGCCGCTGGAGGCCGCCTACAGCACCGTCGACCACCTCCACGGCCTGATCAGCGGTGGCTCACTCAGCAACCAGCTCCGCATGCAACTGGAGTCCTACGTCCTGGCCGCCCGCCTCGAAGGCGTCGTCGACGCAGCCAACACCCGCCTGACCCACATGTCGAACCACCGCTTCACGCTCGTCCACTCCGACGAACGAGCCGCCCGCGGCGCCAAATCCGGCCTAGGCCTAAAAGTCCTGGACGCCTGGAGCGGACACCAGCGCCACACCGACACCCTCTCCGGCGGAGAATCCTTCTACGTCTCCCTGTCCCTGGCCCTGGGCCTCGCGGACATCGTCACCGCCGAAGCCGGCGGGCAAGCACTCGACACCCTCTTCATCGACGAAGGCTTCGGCACCCTCGACGACGACACCCTCCACCAGGTCCTCGACGTCCTCGATTCCCTGCGCGACCACGACCGCACCGTGGGTGTCATCAGCCACGTCGCCGAGATGCGCCGCCGCATCACCCAGCGCCTCCACGTCCGCAAAAGCCCCGTCGGCTCCACCCTCGTCCACGTCACCGAAGCAGCCGAATGACATCCAGCCCCTCCCTGAACGGCACTGCCGCCACCTCGAACCGGGCCGACAGCACCGGTCGGCCCACAGCACAGTGCCCTGCACTGGACTGCTGTCACGCGCTCGGCCACCATGCGGCAGAACCCGCCGCGCAACGGGCACCCTCGATCTCGCGCCATGGCCGCAACAGCCCGACCGTCTTCGCCCCATGCCAGTGCGCCAGGATGTCCCCAGCGGTCCCGGAACGCGGGCCCGCCCTGCTTGCGCCAACCGTGTCGAGGTAGCACTGCATGCTGGAAGCCACCCGCCCCACGCCCCAGGACCCCGCGACGCGCACGCTCTTCCCCGACCAGGCAGAAGCGGTCGAGCGGCTGGTGCGCCATCTGCGGCGCCCAAGGAGCCGGGGGCTGTATGTATCGGCGACGGGAACCGGCAAGACACTGGTGTCCATCCGCGTGGCGGACCAACTCGATGCCCGGCTGGTGCTGTTCGTCGTGCCCACCCTCGACCTGGCGGCACAGACCGCTCTGGCCTGGCGCAGCGACGGACACAGCGAGCACATGGTGATCGTCTCCTCCCTGGACAGCTCGGCCCGAGAAGACCTAAGGGCCGCACGGATCGGCTCGACCAGCGACCCACGCGGACTGGCTGCGCTGATGTCGGTGGTGGGGGAGGAGACAGACCAGATCCCGGCGCTGACGGTGATCTGCACCTACGACTCCCTTAACAAGATCGAGGAAACCCAGAGCACGGGGTACACGGTGCCGCCGTTCGACCTGGCGGTGATGGACGAGGCACACCGGATTGCCGGCCGGGCCGACAAAAAGTGGGCAGCCGTCAACGACGCCAAGCGCATCCTGGCCGACCGCCGCCTCTACATGACCGCCACCCCCGCATCTTCGCAGCCCCCGAATTGGCCGACTCCGCCGACACGGCCCGCCCACGCCGCCGCTCCCACCACGCCCCCGAAGCGGACGTGCTTACCAACTCCATGGACAACGAGCAGGTGTACGGGAAGAAGGTCTTCGAGTACCCGCTCGCCCAAGCGGTGGAGGACGGCCGAGCGGCGGACTACCGCATCGTGGTGCCCACCCTGACCGATGCCGACCTGCGCCGCCGCCTGAACCTCCCCGCCCCTGGAACCCCCCACTCCAACGATGGCAACGACGAGGAGGGGGACAGCGCGCTGCGCACCACCGCCCTGCACCTGGCCGTCCTGCGCACCATGACCGAACACAACCTGAAGAAGGTCCTGGTCTACTTCAACCTTGTCTCCGACGCCCGCCGCTTCACCCGCGAACTGCCCCACACCCTGCGCCAGCTCGCCAAGACCGACCCCGGCCTGTGCCCGGACATCACCCCCGAGCTGTTCTTCGCCCACGGCGAGCACACCACCGCCCAACGCGCCGACACCTTCGCCGACTTCGCCGCCGCCGACTGCGCGATCCTGGCCAACTCCCGCCTGATCGCCGAAGGCGTCGACATCCCCAGCGTCGACGCCGTCGTCTTCGCCGACCCCACCCGCAGCGTCATCCGCTGCGTCCAAGCCCTCGGCCGCGCCCTGCGCCTCGACGTGAGCGGCAAGACCGCCTCACTGATCGTCCCCGTCTACGTCCCGCCCGGCGCCGACGGCGAGAACATCCTCGGCACCGCCTACGAACCCGTCTGGGCCATCGCCACCGCACTGGCCAGCCACGACCACCGCATCCTCGAACGCCTGCCCGACAAGGCCAACCGCCTGCCCAAGGAGACCAGCGACGTCATCGAACGCCGCTGGCACTTCGACTTCACCGTCCACCCCGAACGCATCGCCCGAGCCATGGACCTGGCCTCCTTCGACCCCCGCGACCAGACCGTCTCCCGCTCCCGCCGCCTCGGCCTGGCTGCCGCCCAGGCCTACCGCGACGAACACGGCCACCTCGACGTCCCCGCCGACTACACCGACCCCACCGGCTACACGCTGGGCACCTTCATCACCACCATGCGTGACGCAGCCAAAGCCGGCCGCCTGGAAGCGGACTGGATCGCCGAACTCGACGCCCTCGGCATGATCTGGGACAAGCACGATGCCGCCTGGCGCGCCCGTCTGACCGAGGCCGCCGACTACCTGCGCGCCCACGGTCACCTCGCCGTCCCCTCCACCACCCCCATCGGCGCGTGGCTCGCCGAACAACGCCACCTCGCAGCCAAGAACACCCTTGATGCGGCCCGTGCCGAGACCCTTGCCGCCCTCGATCCGGACTGGCGTCTGCCCCATGGCGCGGACTGGCACCGTAAATACCACCTGCTGCGCACCCACCTCGCCGACGGCGCCAACCCGGCCGCGCTCACCCGCGACACCATGCTCGCCGGGGTGAAGATCGGCTCCTGGCTGCACCGTCAGCTCACCACCTGGCCCACCCTCCACCCCGGCCAGCAGCAGCTGATGACCGCCCTCGGCCTCACCCTGGACAGCAACCCGCTCGCCCCCGCCCGCCGCGCCCGCCGGACCTTCGAGCAGACCGTCCAGCTCTTGGAACTCTTCCTCCACCGCGAAGGGCGTGCCCCCGCCGCGCGCGAGACCATCCGGGTCGACGGCGACACCGTCAAGATCGGCGCCTGGCTCGCTAAAACCCGCACCAAGCACCGCACAGGCCAACTCCCCGACGAGTACGCCCGACTGGTCGCCGCCCTCTTCGACGGAGACTGGGCCACGGACGATGCCACCCCGGCCGTCCTTGCATAGAAGTGGATCAATAGTCGTTTCACCATGACTCGTGGCTGAGCTGGTTGAGTCCTTCGACAGAGCGCAGGCGGGCTTGCAGCATGCAGTCAGGGGCCGGAGTGGTGGTTGCTGAGCTTGTTGGCGTGTTGTCGTTGAGGGCTTACGACGTGTGATCGTCGCGGTATGCCGTTTGTATGAGGTATCCGCAGGTGGTGGGCTGACGCCTGAACGGCAGACGTTTCGCGAGCAGCTCCGGATAGAGGCCGCCGAACGGTTCGGCGCCGGCGCCTCCAACGCGGAGGGCGCCAAGGACTTACGGGCGAGCGTGCGCTCGGTTCAGCGGTGGCGCCGGGCCTGGCAGCGAGCGTGGGGAGGACTGCTTTAGGGTGGCGCGCGGCAGTACTTGCGGGGGAGGGGCGTTGGAGCGAATCGGCTCGTATGCGATAGAGCGGGTGCTTGGTGAAGGCGGGATGGGCACGGTCTATCTCGCCCGCTCGCGAGGCGGGCGCCCTGTAGCGGTGAAGGTGGCCAAACCCGAACTGGCCCGAGACGCCGGCTTTCGGGAGCGGTTCCGGGCAGAGATCACCGCCGCCCGCGCGGTGGGAGGCTTCCACACGGCACCGGTCGTCGACGCCGACCCCGACGCGCCGACACCCTGGCTGGCCACCGCATACATTCCCGGCCCCAGCCTTGCCCAGCTCCTCGCCTCTCAGGGACCGATGCCGGAAGCAGGACTGCGGCAGCTGGGCCTGGCGCTGGCCGAGGCCCTGCAGGCCATCCACGGGTGCGGCCTGGTCCACCGAGACCTCAAGCCAGGCAACATCATCATGGCCGATGACGGCCCCCGCGTGGTCGACTTCGGCATCGCACGCGCCATCGAGGGCGCACGCCTGACGATGACAGGTATCGCCGTCGGCACACCAGGTTTCCTGGCGCCGGAACAGGCCGAAGGACTCCCGGTATCGCCGGCCGCAGACATCTTCGCCCTGGGCGCCGTTCTCGTGGCGGCAGCCGGCGGCAGCCCCTTCGGAGACGGCACCCCGGCGAGCCTGATGTACCGCTCCGTCCATCACCAACCAGACCTCACCACCTTGCCGTCTGCATTGCGCGACACTGTGGCCACCTGCATGACCAAAGATCCACAGCAGCGCCCTACCGCAGAGCAGCTGCTGGACCTGCTCGTTCCCCAGAAACCACCTGTGGAATATGAGCCCACGCTGGTCGCGCCCTCCCCGGTACTCCCTCCCCTGCCTCCGCACCCACCCGGGCCGCCAAGTTTGCCGCCCACTGTGGATTCGGCTGAGGAGAGCCCACAGTTCCTGGCCATGGACCGCAAGAACGCCATCGTGGCCGACGCCGACGGCATCTCCCTCGGCATCAACGGCCACCCGACCGACTTCCCCTGGTACGCGGTCCGGGACATCGTCCACGTGGAATCCGGCCGCGGCCTTGGACTGACGGTGACTGTCCACCTCGCCGACGGCACCTCCCGTTCCTGCCGGGTGACCACCCGCGACGAAGAGGAACTGGACAACTGGATCGACCATCTGACCTTGGTCCGCGAACACTTCCTACCGCCGCGGACAGTATGAGAGCCCGGGCCGTGACTGCCGGGGTCTCTCTGCACATCGGGTAGGGGGCGACCGGCCGGGCAAGGCGTCACACGCCTACTTCTTTCGGATGCTGCCGCTTGAGATCCAATGGACCAGGACCGCGGCCGTGTGTACGGCCGTTTCTGCGGCCTCCTGGGGCACGGGTGCGCTGGTGGGTCCTCCCTCGTGACGGTCTCGCTGTCCGTGCCATAGCAGGCTGATCATTGCAACGACCGCGTCGATGCCGGCGGGCGCCCCTTTCCTGTCGGCGATGGCCATCTCGTACTTGTGTCGTCCCTGGTCCAGATGAGAGCGCACTTTGCCCAGGGTGGGCTCGGCCTCGTTGGGAAGGAAGAGCGGGTTGGCGACGGCCTCGACAGCCTTGATGGCACGGGAGTAGGCGGCGCTCGGGTCGGGTTTGATCCCGTACGCCTCACTGAACGCCGCACGAAGATGATCAGCCGCCGTTTGCGCCTTCGAGACTCCAGCCTCCACGGCTTTGTCGAAGGTTGCATGGACCGTCTCGTCCATCCGGCGTTCAAGCCTGCTGCAGTCTTCGGAAACAGTGAAAGCAGAGTCGCCCTCGCGCAGGATGCCGTCCAACTGGAGAGCGTAAGAGGCAACGGTTTGACGGTCCTGCCAGTCCGCCCCCTGCAGCGCTTGCTGAAGGCAGCTCAGCGTTGCGTCGATGACCTCCAACCGCAGCATCGGGTTCATCCGGTCGTCGAGAACCGCCAGTTCGGCGTACGGGTCACGACCCTTGAGGATCCTCGACGGCAGCTTCAACCGCACCGCCACGGGGGTAGCCATGTCGTACGTGCGCAGCACCTCGTACAGCCATTCGCGGATGGGCACGTCAAGGTGGTCCGGCACGCCGTCTGCCCACAGAGGTTCCGGCTCCGTTTTTCCCGCCAGACGGTCAGTCAGCCGTCGCCATGTATGCGTCACAGGGCGACTGTAAAGTCCGCCGCTGACAACCACGCCCGGCTCGCTTGCTTCTACGTCCACTGCATGCCCAGTTCCCGCAACGCGTCCAATTGCTCCGCGGTGAGCTTGGCCTGGCGCTGCTTGGTGTTGGAGACCCATACGCCCAACTTCACGGTCACCGGTTCCGTTTCGCCGTCGACTACGATCTCTTCGCTGTGCCCGCGTGGTACGGGCCGATGGGCGCCTTCCCGTTCGACCCACTGTGCGAGGGCTTGAACGCCGCGCTGGAAGGCCGCGGACGCCTTCCCGACCCTCTTCGCCGCCGGGGCCGTGACGGAGCGCTCGGTGGGCTTCACACCCAGCGCCGACAGCCGCTCTTGCTGCTCCTCCGAAAGCTCCGCCCACGAATTGGCCTGCCGCTGGAGCCACCGTCCGAGGTCGTCACGGTCGAACGTCACGCCGGGCTGGATGTCGGGCAGGTGGCCGTGGGGTTTGTCGGCGGCGAGGTCGGCGAGGACGCGGTAGTGGTGTTGCCAGTCGAGTGGCCAGGGGCAGTTCCAGTCCGGGTCGATCGCGGCCAGCTGCTTGGCGCGTACGGCGGCCCGCTCCGGGTCCTTCCCGAGACCGCCCTTGCGCCGCAGGTTCGCCAGATGTTGCCCGATGGGCACCATCGCCTCGCCCTCGCCCCAGACTGCGTCCTGGCGGGATGCGAGGTGTCTGGTGGCCCGTCGGTAGGAGCGGAGCGTGGCGAGTTTGGTCTCCCACGCCTCTTCGCCGGGCTCCCAGACCATCCCGGCCTCGGGCGAGTCGAGCAGTTCCTTGCGCCGTGGCTCCAGTTCCCCGCCCGCAGCGCTTTGCGCTGCTGGTGCACCCATCGACCAAGGGGAAAGTCCTTCGTCACGCCCGCTTCGACCTCGGTGTCGTAGGGGACGGCGTGCAGGCCGGTGATCTCGTTCTCGGCTCGCCAGCGGATGAGGGCCTGGTAGCCCTCGAGCCACACCAGGGACTCCGGCCGGTAGACCCGCGTGCGCAGGAACGCGGCGATCGTCGCCGCGTCCCGGGGAGAGGAGGAATGGAGCAGGGCGGACTCGGCAGCGGCGTCGGTGCCGTCCTGCTCCTGGTCCTCGCCCTCACCCTCGCCGCCGACCCCGACGATCTGCTCGTCCTCATCGCGTCGGACATGCACCTTGCGCTGCCCGCTGGTGAGGGCACGCGAGGCGAACTGCTCCACGAGTTGTTCATCATGCGAGCGCAGGCCTTTTATCAAGGGGTGGTGGCAGGGTGTGGTGTGTTTGTTGTGGATGGCGGGCTGGATGTGGGGGTGGCTGC
Source organism: Streptomyces sp. NBC_01635 (assembly GCF_045209715.1). Taxonomy (NCBI): domain Bacteria; kingdom Bacillati; phylum Actinomycetota; class Actinomycetes; order Kitasatosporales; family Streptomycetaceae; genus Streptomyces; species Streptomyces sp. NBC_01635. Next base: position 8,968,195 of record NZ_CP109277.1, read on the forward strand.
TGAGCGCACGAGAGCGGACATGTGTTGTCGGAGCTCATTTCGCAGAGTGCGATGGGTTTCTAGGGCTGATGTGTGGTCGAGGGCGTGGGCGATAGCGAGTGGCACGCGGCACCCTGGTTCGTGTGCTGCCGTGGTGATGGCTGCTTCGACGGCCAGCGTGGCGTTCTCCTGGAGTCCGCGGGTGAGGGAGAAGGCTGCTGCGGCGCGGACTTGGTACTGCGGATCGCCGGTGAGAGCGACCAGCGTTCCCTGGATGACGGGGTCGTCCGTGTGGTGGCTGAGAGCGGTCACGAGGCGGGAGGCTGATTGGCGTTGCGAAGCGGAGCCGCGCAGCCAGGTGAGGATGCGGTGGAGCGCCGTGGTGCTGTCGACTGCACCGAGGGCGAGGCCGAGGGTGAAGGCTGCCTCGGTGAGGTCCCCGGCTTCGTCGATCAAGCCCGGTACGCCCCTGATCGTGGGTAGTCCCGTCTCGAAGGCAGCCCGCAAACGAGCGGCAGCCGCGGCGGGGAGTTGGTCCGCGCGGGTGGTGAGGGCGCGGACGGCCCCTGCCTTGTGCTCTTGGGCGACCTGAGGGTCGAGCACCGTGTCGATGACGGGGTCCCAGCGGGCATGCTCGGGGAAATAGAAACTGCACAGTGTCAGGAGGCGGGCCCAGTCCCAGCCGCCGAGTCCCCAGCTGTTTCGGTGAGCTTCCTCGAGTTGCTGCTGGCAGTGAGATGCGGCCAGGTCGATCACGTGCCGGCCGGTGAGGGGGGCGAGGTCCGCCAGTGAACGCACTTCGCCGATGGCGTCGATGTCGCCGGCTTCGGTGCGGCGCAGCAACTCGGCTTCGGCCGCAGAGTCGCCGCAGGCGATCAGTACGCCCAGGAGTGCGGCAGACATGCTCGGGCTGCTGTGACCTGTTGCGGCGGCGAGCAGCTGGCTGGAAGAGGCTGCGACGGCAGAAGGCCTCAAGTGTGCAGCGAGTTTTATCAGGTCGGTCTCCGCAGGTTCGCCCGGCCGGTCGGGCAGAATGCGCAGGAACACGTCTGCTGTTTCCGCGTGGACGGCGTCGGTGGCTGCGGACAACACTCGCCAGAGGGCTCTGTGCGCGTAGTGATTGATGGAAAAGAACGGCCACATGCGTTGCGCGAAGGATGTGGGGTCTTCGAGCAGGGTCAGGCAGTGACGTCCGGCTTGATCGGCGAGTTCAGGCGGGAGAAGGTCTCCGGCGTGCCGCAGAAGGGCCAGTTTCGCAGGCGCATTGGTGTGAGTCCATGGTGCCGTCACCGACCGCTGTATCGCGGCTTGTACCGGGCTGGCAGGCCCTGCCGCCCACAGACGTTGAACAGCGGTCTCCAGTGTCTTGGTACAGCCGAAGCGTCTCAGTTCGTCGAGTGTGTCCTCCAGGCCGCGGGCGTGAGTGCCGGCTGGAATCTGGCGAGGCTGGCTGTCCTGCACGCTGAGTTCCGCCGCTGCATCACTGCGCCATGCCGCTTCGTGCTGGATGACTTCATGCCGGGCATGCTGGGCGAGGGCGGCGGCTGCGGGGCCCCGCGTTCCCGCCAGAGAGGCGCTCAGCCACGCGCTGAGCAGACGGTCCTGCGCTTCGTTCGATGGCCAGGTGCCGAGGTCTTCGCACGCTCCCCAGGCGCGGAATGCCTTTTCCTCATGCTCTTCGAGAGCCCAGGCGACGGTTTGAGAGCGCCACCAGGAGGCCGCAGTATCGACGGCTGTCATGGTGGCACCCAGGTTCTTTGCTTCCCGTCCTGAGGTGCGGAAGAGGAAGTCGGCAGCCGACGCACCGATGGCAGCTGCGGTGACGTCATCGAGGTCCAGTGCGACGGTCCGCTGTGCTGCCGCGGCCAGGCGACGGGATGTGCCGAGGTCTCCCCGCTCACTCATCACGATGGCTCGATGTATGAATGCCCAGGCTTGGTCAATGGGGAGGAGGTCCTCGCCCGCCGCTTCCAGGAGGGCTTCTGCTTCTGCCAGCCGCTCGGCGGCGGTGAGGAAGACCGCACCGGTCACGACGCTGGCCGCGATCCGGTGCGCCTGTTCTGTTTTCCGTTTCTTCGGACGCTTGCCGGTGGCCAGTGGTGCGGGGCAGGTGGCTGTGGCGAGGTCGAGGAGCGGCTGGATGTCCACATCCACTGCAGCGCTGTAGTAGGCGGAGAAGAACCGCCATTCCCACAGACGGGAGCGACTGTCGGCCCCGGCAAGCTGAGGATTGGAGCCCTTCTTGCTGTACCACTCCAGGTCCTGGACACGCCCCTGGGTGACCAGGGCGATGGCTTCTTCGGGGGCGAGGGTGCGTTCATAGTCGGTGTTGCGGTGGGGAGCGATGAGACGGGGGGTCAGCAAGGCGTGGCGCAGCGCCCGTCCGGGAGCGACTGCCCTGGCTCCTGCCGCGAATGAGGTGCCTTGGAGCACGGGCTGCTGTTTTGCTGAGGCGGCGACCTTCAGCAGCGTGTCCCGATTACTTGGCTCTACCTTCTGGTGGATCGGCACGTGGATCTTGAAACCGTCCCCCGTGCTCTGAACCGCTTCTTTCGTCACATGCGCCCAGTACGAGGTGCGAGTGGCGTCGTCGTGCATCACGAGCAGGTGAGGCAGGGCGTGCTGGACCCAGTCCTCGAAGTGCCTGGCGTCGCTTTCCGCGTACCACCATCCAGTGCAGGTGCCCTGATCGTCGATGGTCGGTGCGCCGAAATACGAAGGTCCTGACTTGACCTGAGCCGCCATCAGGATAATGCGGTCGAATCGCCGTTCGTCGCGTACCTGCAGGAACAGATCGATACCGAGGTCATGGCGGGTGTTCTCTGAAGGACCCCAGCCAAGATCTGTGAAGTCGGCTATGACCCGGGAGACCCCAGCTCCGCCGGTCTGTTCCTGCTCGCTGCCGCGCATACCCATTTCACAGCCCCCTTCTGACATTCCTGCCGTGCATCGGCAACGACGTCCTCCCGTTGCGATGCACGCTCTTGCGGAGTGGCAAGCGCAGGCCCTTCTGGAGGTCCTCGGCCTCAGGCACGGAGATTATCTGGGTGAGGGGCAGGGGTGAGGGGCGTTTGTTCTGGTTGTCGCCTGCGGGGATGGCCTGCGAGCGAGTGCCGTACGCGTCGCTGTGGGTGGTGGTTGTGTTTGCCACGTGGATGCCGATTTTGTGGCGGAGCGCGCGGTTTCTCCGGTGACTAGTGCCGCATCAGACAACGTTCGCCCCGTTGTCGGCTGGCGGTGTCAGCCCATGCTGAGTGGCGCGGTTTACTCGGCCTCGAGCTGGTGGTCCGCCCAGACGTAGCTTTCGGGCAGCAAGTCGGTGATAAGGACGGTTCGGATGCGGTCTACTTCGCCGACGATGACCTTGAGGGCGGGGAAGTAGTCGAGAAGGGCCTGACGGCACCGGCCGCACGGGGGAACAACCCCTCGGTCGCGGTCGCCCACGGCGACGATCGTGTCCAGCTCATAGGCGCCCTGGGCGGCTGCCGCGCCGATGAGGACCAGCTCGGCGCAGGGGCCTCCCGTGAAGTGGTAGGCGTTCACCGCAGTGGATGATCCGGCCGTCGCTGGCGCGGGCTGCAGCTGCCATGGTGTGGTTGTCTTGGAGTTACCCCGGTCTGACAGACACCGATGGGCTTGTGATCTATGCGGCTGCGTAGAGCGCTCTATGTGGTGTCTTCGCGGCGTGACGACGTTCGTACTCGGCTGGGCTGAGCTGGCCGTTCGCCGAATGGCGGCGCCGGGGGTTATAGAAGCCTTCGATGTAGGCGAAGAGGGCCTGCTCGGCGTGGTGCCGGGTGGGGAAGGCGGTCCGGTCGATGAGTTCGGTCTCCAAGGAGGCGAAGAAGCTCTCGGTGACGGCATTGTCGTAACACGAGCCGGTGCGGCCGGTAGAAGGCCGGATCCCCGCCTCATCGCATCGCTGACCGAACGTCAGGCTGGTGTACTGGGAGCCCTTGTCGCTGTGATGCACGAGACCGGGGCAGGGTCTGCGGGCCGTGACCGCCATGGCGAGGGCGTCGGTGACCAGCTCGGTTCTCATGTGGTCGGCCATCGCCCAGCCGACGATACGGCGGGAGAACAGGTCTAGGACGACGGCGAGGTAGAGCCAGCCTTGATCGGTGGGGACGTAGGCGATGTCCGCACTCCAGCGCAGGTTCGGCGCGCTCGCGGTGAAGTCGCGGCCGATCAGGTCGGGGGCGGCCGTGGCCTGCCGGTCCTGGCGGGTGAGCGAGGCCCGGCCGGTGCGGCGGTGCACGCCGGTCAGCCCGGCCTTGCGCATCAGGCGGGCGACGCGCTTGCGCCCGACGGACAGGCCGTCGATCTCGCGCAGGTCCGCATGGATGCGCGGGGCTCCGTAGGTTCCGTGGGACCGCTCGTGGTGCCCGCGGATCTTCTCCGTGAGCTCGGCGTCCTCCCGCCGGCGGCGGGAGGGGACGCGGTCCCTCCAGGCGTAGTAGCCCTGCCGTGACACACCCAGCAGCCGGGCCATCAGGGAGACGTCGTGGTGTGCCGTGTTCTCGTCAATCAGCCGGTAGCAGATCACCGGCTGGTCTCCCGGACGAAGAAAACCGTGGCCTTGCGGAGGATCTCCTTCTCCTCGCGCAACTGCTTCACCTCGCGGCGCAGCTGGGCGAGTTCCTCCTTCTCGTCGCTGGTCAAGCCGGGGCGTTCCCCGGTGTCCATCCGGTCCTGGTTGGCCCAGGTCCGGATGGTCTGGGCGGACGGCTCGAACTCCTTCGCCAGCTCCTCCGGCGACCGGCCGGCCCGGACCAGCTCGACTATCTGGCGACGGAACTCCGGCGGGTAGGCCGGACGCGTCCTTGGCACGATGAACTCCTCCTTGCGGGACCCAGTGTCCCAAAGCAAAAGGTTGTCCATCAAACCGGGGCAACTTCAAGCCTCCTGTCCGCCAGCCGTTCCCCGAGCGGCGCGCGGATCCTTGCGCGCTCCGGGGAACCGGTAGCGGCCAGCCACAAGCAGCGGCAGACCTCCACCGGTTCGCGGTGCCGGGCAGGGGTCAGGAGGCGCGTACCGGTTCGGCATAAGCGTCGAAGAACCGGTCGCCGGTCAGCTTGTGGTGCGCGAGCTGCTCACCGACGGCCTGCTCGTCGCTCCAGCGGTCGGGGCTGCTGGTGAGCGCGGCCGCGTACTGCATCACCGCCTTCTTCAGCTTCTTGAACGCCTCCGGTGTGACCACGCGCATGCCTGGCAGAGGGGTGGCCTTGGTGTCGCTGACCCGGCTGGGATGCAGCATGACTGGCAGGGCCTTCACCTCCCGGTCGTGCCCGTTCATCCAGCGGACGCTGCCGCCGAGCTGGTCCATGTCCTTCTTCGCGATGGTGGTCGTGTCGGTGCCGCACCCTGTCTTCAGCTCGGTCACCGCCTGCCGCGCCGGGGACAGCGCCCACAGGTTGTCCGGGCCCGTGCCGTGCTGCTTTTCCGGGCGCGAGCTGACGAACCCGAGATGCAGTCCCAGCTTCTGCCACGCCTGCTCGGCGTCGTCGGAGCGCTCCTCGTCGCCCCACACCACGTCCTCGAACAGCTTCTGCACGCCGAGCCGGAGGCTGACGCCGTCGTGGTACTGGCCAGCCAGGAACTCCGCAGCGGCACGGGCTTGTGCCACGGCCGCCCGGATCTGGACCGGGGCAGCGTCCACGGGGCGCAGGACGAACGGGTTGTCATCCAGTGCCCCGGCCAAGGCCCGCTGCGCGTCGGCGCGATTGGTCAGGTGCAGGTAGACGGCCTTCTGCTCGCGCAGCCAGCCCCGCAACGCCTTGTCGCTGGCGTCGAGTTCGTTCACCGCCCGCTGCACGCGGTCGGCCGCGGCCAGAGCTCGGCCGGTGACCGCGAGATCGAACGCCTCGCGCAGCGCGACGGCCTCGCCCCGCACCGTTCCGTGCTCGGCGTAGCGGACCTCCGCCAGCGCCCGCCGACTGCGCTGCGTCCACTGGGGCTGCCGTCCGAGGCAGGCCCGCAGCGCCTGCCGCACTGAATCCAATCCTTCGCCCTTGATCTGGTTGGCGATCTCCCGGCTCAGCTTGAGCTGGGCCTGCGTTGCCGGCGAGAAGAGGGCCAGGTGGCGGCGGTCGTGGATCGCGACCGCGAGGTTCGCCCCGAGCAGCAGGACCGCGCAGTAGTCCTCGCTGTCCCGCACGCCACGGCCCATGCCCTGCTCGATCCGCTGGACCTCCCTCGCCAGGCGGACGGTGCTGTCGGCCAGCGCGACGGACTCCCGCCGCTCCACCCCGTCCAGCGGCCTGGGGACCCCGTCCAGGATCAGCAGACGGCAGGCGCCGTCCGGGAGGTTGACACCGTCGTACTTGTTAACAAGCACCACCAGACCGACATGGCCGCCCTGCAGCTCCTTCACGCCTGCCTCGAGGTCGCCGACCCGCCAGGTGCGGTCGGCGTGGGACGCCCAGGCCGCAGCGGCCGGGTCGCTGGGCACCAGCACCACCACGTTGACCGGATCGGTCTCGGCAATGCCGTCTCCGTCGCGGTCCCCGTCGGCGAACTGGCGGGCCAGCACCCGCACGGCCTCGGAATCCAGGGTCGGGTTGAGCGCCACCGGGGCCAGGATCATGCGCTCGCCGAGGTCGGCCGCGCTGCCCGGCGTGACGGGCTTGGCGACGAGCGCCGGGTCGGCACCGAAGTCGGTTACCAGTGCACTGTCGTCGGCGAGCGTCGCGGTCAGGTAGACCCTGCGACGGGCCCGCACGAACGACGGGAGGCGGTCGATCGGCGGGCACGAAGGCCTGATCTCGATCGCCTTCGACGTCGCTGTCGCGGTGCACAGGTGCAGCACATCGGCGATCAGCGGCCACACGAACATGAAGTCCCGATCCTGCCGGTACGGGCGCAGGATTTTCAGTACCTCGTCATGCTTGTCCGCCCACGCCCAGAACGGGATCGGTGCCAAAGCCGTGGGGTCCTTGTCCTCGAGCTCCTTCCAGGCGTTCGCCGACTGGTGCTGCAGATCCTCGGCGAACAGTTCCAGCAGCTTCCCGTACGCCTCGTGGCCGGCCGGCACCCGCAGTCGGAACTGGTCCTCGGTCCGGGCCAGCGCGGCGTGCGCGTCGTCGACGACAACGACGCCCAGATCGACCGGTTCCTTGCCGTCACCGACGACACCGAAGACCGACATGCCGTTGATCAGCTTCGGGTAGTTCGTCACCAGCACAGCCTGAGCCGTGAGGAACGCCTGGTCCCGCGGATCCTCCGTGGTGACCATGTCCAGCTTGGCGGCCTCCTCGCGGACCTGCTTGACCAAGTAATTGTCCGGCGTCAGGTACACGGCCTTGCCGATGCCCTCGTTCAGGGTGCTCTGCGCGATCAGCAGGCCGACTGCCGTCTTTCCCCCGCCAGTGTTCTGCTTGATCACCACATCGCGGTCATCGCGCCGATGGTCGAACCACTCGTCCAGCACCTCGCCCTGCTCATGCCGCAGGTATGGCCACGGGCGGTCCGCCAGCCCCGCGTAGATGTCCCGGGGCCGCAGCAGCGCCTCGCTGCCCCCCGTGCCGATCAGGTCCCAATTCAGCGCCATCGCGCCGTCCTCCCTCACCTCGCCGGGCAGCACCAAGCTGCCCCGCTTTCCTCGTCTTCGATGCCGCCGCACTCCGACGGCCCGCCCCTTGCGCCCGGGGCTCCCGCACACCAGCCCAGTCCGGGCCGTGGCGGCGGGTCTGACACCGCCCCGCCCCGGGCGGGCGCTTCCCGGCACGCCGACAACGACAACCGGGAACCACCCACCGAGGGTGTCCGTCAGGACGGCACCGCCGACCGCTCCCCGGCGCTACCCCCTCCGGCCGGGAACGGCCGACCCGCGGCGCGGGACGTGACCAGAGCGAGCCACTGTGCCTCGGTGACCGTGGGCCAGCGGCGTGTCCCCATGCGGCCGCGCAGCCCGAGCAGGTCGGCGGCCCGGCCCTCGGCGGCCTCGATCGCCCTGGGCGGGCTGAACGGGTCGGCCGCCATGACGAACACCCTCGCGAAGATGCGGGCCCGCTCTTGGTGACCGAGGTGGTTTCGCAGCCGGGCGCCGACACCGCCGTCGCGGTGGGCCTTGCCCAGCCACCGCAGCCGCCCATCGGCGTCGACCACGAGATACAGCCCGGCGAGCACCTCGTCCAGCACCGCGAGAGTCTCCTCCCGCCGACCTGGCTCCAGGCTGTACGGGACAGGCCAGTTGCCGCGCACCAGCGGACCCAGTGCCGTCCAGGCATGGCGCAGCACCCGTGCATCGACCGCCGGCCCGGCCACCGGCTCCGCGCAGCAGTCCACGCTCACAGCGACATCACCGCCAAGGTGGCCTCGTCCAGCTTGGTCGCGATCTTCCCCGCCTCCTTTTTGATCTTGTTGAAGTCCTCGACGTACAGCGCGCGCACCTCGGCGGACTCCTTCTCCTCGCCGGCCTCTTCACGGGCACGCACGGCCTCCTGGACGGTCATCAGGAGCTGGACGATCTGCTGGGCGACGGCGGTGACGCTCACCGTGTTGCTGGCCACCGTGGAGGCCAGCTCCGCGCGAAGGCGCATCATGCGGACGTGCGGTGGCTCCGGGATCTCTTCTTCGAGTTCTACGGTGGCTCCGCTGCTGTCCTCGGCCTCGGTGCCGGTGATGTCGTTCGAGGGCTGTTGCTTGACCTTGTTCCTGCGGAACGAGGTCAGGGGAAACAGGGTGTCGAACCACTGCTTGTCGGCGAGGACCCCCTCACGCGGCTTGCCGTGTGCGTCGGGCGCCCAGAAGGCACCTGCCGGCAGATCGCCTGCGGTCGGGGATTCCGGGGCGTGCAGCACCGCCTCGGCGAACGCGACCAGCAGCTCACGCGTGACGCCTTCGGGCGGGTCGGTGTAGGCGTTCACCAGCGCCTGGACCGCGTTGGACGGCGCACGCCGCACACCCTTGCGGTCCTCGCCCTTCAGCGAGCCCTGGTTGGGCGTGATGAACGGCTTGGCAGCGCTGATCATGCCGGGCACCAGGTGCCGCCGCACCAGGGTTTCCCAGGCCGTGGCATCTCCCTGCCGGCAGGCGGTCAGCAGCGAGGCCAGGCTGCGTGCATCGGGGCGCACCCCGAACTGCACGTCGAGCTTGCCGAACAGGCCCTCGGCGGCGGCAAGGGGGCCGCGGTGGACGAAGTGCTGGGCGACCACGGCCGCCCACATTTCCGACCGCCGCTCGGCCTTGGCGGCGTTTCTCTGCGCCCAGGCAGCCTCCTGCAGGACGGTACGTACCACCGGCCAGTACCGGCCGGTGGGCATGGGGGCGCGCGGCGCCAGTTCCTGCGGGCGGGGCGGGACCGGCGGGAACACCATCACGGTGGCGCAGCGGATTGCCACGTCCCGCAACGTCAGGGGACTTACCTGGTCACCGGGCGGCAGCAGCACCTTCAGCTCGTCGAGTGCCCGGGCCCCGACCAGGGCGTCGGCGATCGCGTCCTCGTCCAGCTTGCCAGCCGCGACACGGCCCTGAGCGACCTCCTGGGCGAGGAGCTCGCCCAGGAGCCCCTTGGCCTGGTAGGCCTTGACCAGCGTCGACCACAGCCCCAGGGCGCGGTCCATGTCGTCGTAGTCCAGCTGGCCGCGCAGGTGTTCGTGCACGTTCAGCTGGCGCAGCGACTCCTCCAGCCGCTCCGGCCTCCTGGCGCCGACGACCACACGGGCCGGAACCTGCGCGATCCGCCGCGCCCGCTCCGCACGTCCCTCCAAGTCCCGCTCGGGGGCGGCGCACTCGGTGTTCAGCAGGATACTGATCCGCCGCAGGATCTCGCCCAGCCCCCGCACGACCAGCCGCCGGTTCTCCTCCTCCCCGGGAAGGCGCAGCAGGGACTGCGGCACGCCGGTCAGAAGCTGCTGCGCCGACAGACCGAAGACGGCCAGCCGAGCATCGGCACGATTGGCGCCCGTGGCCTGCTGCCCCCGCCAGATGTCCCGCCGCGACCCGTCCCGGTCGACCACCGGGGTGCGCTGCAGCACAACCACGGTGGAATCCCGCTGACCCTCTTGCACGAGGGACTCGGCCAGATCGTAGGGGCGCTGCCGCGCCCGCTGCCGCAGCTTGTCCACGGCGTACCGCTGCACCTCGGCGGCCACGTCCGTGCGGGCCTTCTCCGCCGTGAGCGCCGCGAGCGCCACCCCGTCCTCGGTGACGGCCCGCACCACGGGCAGCGGACGCCGGCCGCCCAGCGCCTGCTCGCACGCCTTGAGCTCCTGCCGGGCACGGGCCAGCTCGTCCTCGGCGATCTTCACCGCGGCCTCCGCCGCGTCCTTCTCAGCCTCCGCCGCGGTCGGGGCCAGCATCCGCAGCGCCGTCTTCGTACGCTCCACGCCGACGGTCCAGGCGGCCACCATCTGCTGCTGGTCGACGAGCTCCTCCAGCCCCTCCAGGTTGTCGGCAGACGGGTGGAGCCAGTCGCTGCGCGTGCGGTCATTGGTGGCCCAGGGCAGCGTCGCCGCCCCGTGCAGGTCCACCCTCAGCAGCAGCAACGCCGCGTCGGTGTCGGGCTGCTCGACGTGACAGGCCGCTTCACGCAGGAAGCGGCCTGCACGCCGGCGCTCGATGACGCGCTTGGCCTCGCTCTGGCCGAGGGCCGGTGCGAGCCCGTCGAGCACGGCCTGCCGAGGAAGGGGCGCGAAGCCCTTGTCCTTGCAGGTGTTGGTGATGGCCTCGTAGAAGTGCTCCACCCAGGTCGGGTGGGTCGGGTACGAGTAGGGCCCCTCGGGGGCCTTACGGGCAGACATGAGCAGCAGACGGTCCATAACTCCGGAAGCCCTCATGGCCCCGGGTGCGACCTGGCGCATCCAGCGGCGCCGGATGCGGCACGCACCCGAACCGCAGGCACTCCCTTCCAGGGAGCACCGGCGAAGGCCGCCATCACCGCCACGCACCTCAGAGCGCGTACCGGCAAAGACCGTCTGCCCCTTCGAGTCCACCACCGGAGACTGTGCACGCCACCGGAAATCTCCCCTCGCAACAGCGGGCTTCCGCAGCGCACGGCTCACGCCTCCACCGCCGACGGCGGCACGAGGCTGACAGGTCGTCGAGACCACTGACGTGCCCTGACAGAGTGCCAGTTACCCAGTAAATCAGACAAGTCGCATAGAAGACGCGCGTAGAACGACAAGATCACATACCGGAAGGGTTCTGCTCGCACCGTTCTCACCGCCCACGCCTCATCCCTCCGTACGCAACTCCGTCCCACCATCAGCCTGTTCGCGCAGGGTGCGAATCCACGTGTTCATGAAGCCGACCGCGCCGGTGTCGTCGCCTGGGGCACGGAAGACATCCGGGTCCCGGGTGAGCTGCTCCATGAGCGTCTTGTACAACCCGTCCAGGAGGGGCCCAGGACGATAACGTGATCCAGGTACCATCCCCCCATTCGTCGATCCGCTCCCGCAGCACGGCGAGCGCCGGCGTGTCCGGCAGCAAGAGCCCGTGCATCGCGTACAACCCGTAGAACCAGCGCAGGCCGACCAGAACCGTCCTGCCCGCACCAGCTCCGCATCACTCGCCCGCTGTACCGGCCCCAGCACGTCCGCGTGCCGCTGGAGCAGCCCACCGCATCCGGGCCACAAGTAGCGGGTGGCCGCGAAGCTCGTGCGGAACGGGGTCCGAAGGAAGGGCACAAGCGCATGGTGCACTCTGCTTAGATCACCGATATGAACGCGAACGAGTCCGCTGCTGCCAGCCTGCTCGACCGCTTAGACACCCTCTGGGAATCGGACAAGCTCTGGGTGGTGCTCGCCGTCCTTGTGGCGGCCATCGGTGTGTACGTCACCTATCGCGCCGCCCATCCGCGCCGTCGGCTGGTGTACGCCTTCACTTCCGCGCCGCTGATCCAGCGCCACCAGCGAGACCTCAGCTCCAATGTGATTCGGGTCAGCGTGGGAGGCCGCAACTTGGCCGATCCGCGCCTCGTTACCCTGCGGCTGGAGAGCCGGGGGACGAAAGACATCGCCACCGCCCAGTTCGACAACGGCACACCGATCGAGGTGGCGTTGGGCCTGCCGATCGTGGAGATCGTCTCTTTGGAGACTGAGCCGCCGCACGCCCAGGGACCCACGTGCACGCTGCAAGACCGTGTGCTGCGCATCGGACCTGGGCGCTTGGGCGCCGGGGAGACGGTGTCGTACACACTGCTGGTCGACGGCACGCCGCCCCACTACCGGCTCCGCCATCAGCTCATCGATGTGCAGGTGCGGGCCAAGTGGCGCCTGGACCGGACCGGTGAGCCTATCGACGAGTGCACCTAGCGGGTCAGCAGTGGTTGCAGATCAAAGGCTCATGCACGGAAGCCGCGATGGTTGGCGACCGGACGGCCCGCAGGCGCCCCGGCTGGCCGGCCCCGGCATCGCCCCGCGCTCTTCACCCCACGCGGCGATCGAACCGCGCCCGCACCCCACCGTCCCCGACCACCAGGAGCACACGGGCCCCTGCCGGGACGATCACTGCTGACGTCAAAGGGCCCGGCGCTGGATCAGGTCTATGCCGAGGACGAGCAGCAGTTGCCGCCCAGCCTGGTCGAACTGCTCCTGGAGGGAGGGCTCATCAAAGAGGCTGGCCAGCTGTCCGGCCTCGGTGGCGAGGTCACCGCGCTGGGCGAGGTAGTCGGCCATGGAAGCACGGTGGACGGCTCGGGCCCGCTCCAGCAGCGCGGCGTCCACCTTCTTGCCCAGGGTGCGGCCCAGCGCGGCGCACAGGGCCTCGACGTGGAGCACGACCGCCTCGACGGTCAGCGGTGTCTGCGCGGGCCCGAGTGCGCGGACGAGACCGCTGACAGCGAACACCGACTCCGGCTCCATCACGTCCCGCACGGCGTCCAGCAGCTCGGCCCGCCCGCGCACCGTCAGCGCTTTTCCGTTGCCCAGCTCGGTGACCACCCGCACGAACCGGGCCCGCGCGGTCGTCGTGGCCAGCTGATGCCCTACCTGCTCCAGCAGACCCACGGCGCCTTCGTGCGCCACCTCCTGGCTGCGCCGGCCGCGCCCCACCCATGTCACCCATGCCCGCTGCGCCTGCCGCGTGGGAACGTAACCGTCCCACCACAGCCACATGGGCAGCGGCACCTGCGCGAGCGCGTTCAGGTGCGCCACCTGCTGCCGTTTGTCCAGCAGGAGCAGCAGCAGTCGACGCTGGTTGATGCTGCGCTCGGCCTTGTCCGAGCCACGCCGCGGGGTACGCAGACGCGGCTGGTCCAGCAGCCCTTTGGTAATCCAGTCGTGGATCCGCCGAACGGTCATGTCCGGATAGCTGGCGGCGTGGGCGTCCGCGACGAGATCGTCGATGGTGCCGGGCTTGGTGATGCTCTCCCAGGTGTACACGGGGTGGAAATTACATCGTTCTCTCCCCACCCAGGGCCCTGTTGAGGATGCAGTGCCCACCGCCCGGCTGCCACGATCAATTCAGCAGCACAACGACCCGGTCGGCCGTCTCCCGCGGACCGCCCCGCTGCACCACCTCACCAACCTTGCACGGTGCACCGCCGCGCCCTGCCCGAACGAAGGACATCACCATGTCGAAGAAGAACCGCACTCCCTCCACCACCCCGCACCAGAACCACGTGGCGCCCACCCCCGCCTCGTGGCGGCGCCTCGTCTCCGTAGCGCTCCTCACCGGAGCCGTCCGCCACATCGGGGGCCTTCTGGCCGGCCTCGCAGTGACCTGGTGGCAGCATGATTGACGTCCGCCGCCCGGTGACACACGCCCGAGCACGAAGAACTCAATATCTTTGCAACCAAGTCCAACTGACATCACCTCACTCGCCCCGGAACACACCACACCGCCCACCGCAATCTCCAACTCAGGGGGGCAGACACCCCGAACCCGGATTCACCAAAAGTTCCGTAACTAAGGAAACAGCCCCCAGCCGCCCTGCCCTGTAGCCAGCTGCCCGCGAAAGCGGGCCAGGTCCGGGAGCGCAGCGGACGGACCCTCAAGATCCCCTCTAGGAGCGCAGCGACGAGGGGGGCGACGAGGGGGGCGACGAGGGGAGCGACGAGGGGAGCCGGAAGGTCACCAACCCAACCTCCGGATACAGCAAAAGTCCTGACGGAAGGAAACGCTGCTCGGAGCGCAGCGCAGAGCCAACTCCTCGCAACGCGAGGAGTTCCACTCCCATCACCCGCGCGCAGCGCGGAGCTTCGCTCAACTTCCGTGCTCCGCACGGAAGTTCCCTGTGAGCCTGCGCAGCGAGCTCTT